>NZ_VDBZ01000001.1:1881326-3152110 GCF_007693735.1 Sphingobium sp. B2 | reverse complement strand
AAATGTAATGCACCGTACGCACGGGTGCTGCGAGAAAATTACACAACAAAATCAGTACATTGAACGGATTTTGGCAGACATCTCCGTTGGCACTGTTTGGTGCCGTTGACGCCGATTGGCAGCCAAAAAAATTCAAGTCATTGATTTTCCTTGGCAACATTTGACGCCCCCACCAATTTTTTGACTTCCTTGGCTGCCGCGGCATCCCACCCTTTACCAACGGCAGACAGCGGCATACATTTCCTCTGCTTCATCACGCAGGCCAGGCATCCAAATGATAGGATAGCTTATGGCTAGAATTACGATACGGCTTGAAGATGATCTCCATGATCAGCTCCTTTACCGGGCTGCGCGTGCAGGAATGCCCTGTGCTTCCATGATTCGGCTCATGCTCAGGAAGCTCGCACTGCCGGAAACCACGTTCAGGATGTTGCGCACGCCGGGCGAGGAGTTGCTTGTCGCCGTCCTCCAGATGCGGGAACTCATCCACGTTGATCTAGCCCGGCGATCGCCGGAGACGCTCGAGCTGGGCATGGACTGCGCGAAAGCGGTCCTGCGGGATCATGGTCTGCTCGAAGAGGGGTGAGCTGAAAGGCGCCTTCCTTTCGCAGGGAAGGGCCGAGCGACATTCTTTTCCTCGAAATGACACCTTCGCCTATTCGCCGGATCGATCCGGCTACCCCTTATTTAGCAGGATGACCATCACATGGTTCACATCATCAAGACACGCCGAAAGTCGCAAATTCCTCCTGTTGAGGCTGATGAGGCTCTGCGGATCGACAAAACTGAAACTCTTACGGTTCGTATCCCGGAAGCGGTGCGCATGACAGGGATCGGCCGGTCCAAGCTGTATGAACTGATACAGTCCGGCGACATCGGCATCGTGAAGATCGGCGCTTCGACACTCATACCGGTAGACAGCTTGCGGGATCTGATCGCTCGAAACAGGCGGCAGTAAGATATCCGGTGCGGTGAGCAACTGCTGGCCCACCAGTTCGCCAGTCTGGGTCGCCGGCGCACGATTTGTGACCGGCAACCTTTGGGACTTGTACGAACCCGCTGCGCGGGATTGGCGCCGGGATCTAATGTCATGCTGATCATGCTGGCGATGCGACTGGCTTGAGCGGGGGCGAGCACAGGCAGACCCTATCGACTCCTTCAACTGAGGAGTCGAACGATAAACACCTCCACCATGATGATGCCCGTCCGGACATTGCGTGAGCGCATGGCCGAAGACATGGACCTGCGCCGTTTGTCACGCGCCACGCAGCGCAACTACCTGCGGGATGTGGCGCGCTTTGGCATGTGGCTTGGCCGTCCGCCCGATACTGCGAGCGGTGAAGAGCTGCGGCAGTTCCAGCTCGACCAACGGGAAGCAGGGCTAGGCGGGCCGACGCTGAACAGCATCGTGTCTGCGCTGCGGTTCTTCTACACGCATACGATCGACCGCCCCGACCTGACCCGCAAGCTCTACCGGGTGAAGCATCCACGATCATTGCCGACCGTGCTCAGCCGCGAGGAAGTGACGCGGATGCTGGGAGCGACCACCAGCCTCAAGCATCAGGCCATCCTGTCCGTCGCCTATGGGGCCGGTCTGCGCGCCTCGGAGGTTGCCAAACTCAGGGTCAGCGATGTCGATGGCGAACGCATCTTGCTCCGGGTGGAATGCGGCAAAGGTGGTGGCCATCGCAATGCCATGCTCCCGAAATATCTGCTGACTCTCTTGCGTGCGTGGTGGAAGGAGGGCCGGGATCAGAGCGTCATGCACCGCGATGGCTGGCTGTTCCCGGGGCAGCACTATCTCAAGCCTATCTGTTACCGACAGGTGCATCGTATCGCGGCCGAGGCGGCACGCGCCGCCGGCATCACGAAGCGTGTCGGGCCACATACGTTGCGACACAGCTTCGCCACTCATCTGCTTGAAGACGGGATCGATACCATGCCAAAGCAGATATATCTCGCCGATTTGCCAGGCAACGCCGCCCACGCAAGCGGCATCGGCAAACAGCATCGAATTCGAGTGCAAATTGAAGGGCCCTCCGCCCGCATAACGATCGTCCTAAGTAGACAACGATGCTGTGCCATGCGCGGCCGGCTTGAGTTCAAGCTCACATCATTGCAATCATGCCGAGACGTTGCGCTCCCCTGCGAAGCGCCGGCAAGCAACGGGTACGAAGGTCGGCCGCCGAGATTCGAGCCGCCTGCGTGCCCATGTTGAGGGCTGCAACGACGCCGCCCTTGCCAATCACCGGCACCGCGATCGATCGCAAACCAAGCTCCAGTTCCTGGTCGACGATCGCAAACCCGTCGTCGCGCACTTGCCCAAGGCGTTCGACCAAAGCGGACTTGGTGCAAAGCGTCTTGGGCGTGAAAGCAGCCAACTCGGTTCGGTCCAGATAGGCTTCTTGCTCCTCGCGTGCCTTGGCCGCAAGCAGAACGCGCCCCATGGATGTTGCATAAAGAGGAAGCCGGCTGCCCACGCGCAGCGCTATCGACATGATCCGTCCCGCTTCGGCTCTCGCCACATAATAGACTTCGTCTTCCTCCAGCACGCCGAGTGAGCAGGACTCGCCAAGTTCATCACGCAGATGATCGAGGATAGGCTGCGCTCGCGCTGCCAGCGAACTGGACGACAGGTACGCATAGCCCAGCGACAGGATCTTGGGCCGAAGGACATAGCTCAGATCCTCCTGCGCCGCATAACCCAGCCGAACCAAGGTATAGAGGCATCGTCGCACAGCCGCCCGACTGAGGCCGGTCATCTGTGACGCCTGACCGATCGTCAGCGGGCGCTCCTGCTCGGCAAAGCAGCGCAGCACCGCGAGGCCGCGGGCGAGCGACATCATGAACTCTGGGTCACCCTGCCATTCCGCGCCGACTTCTTCGTGCATAGCAATTTCAATCACCGATTATCGAACATATCGTCGTTTATCGATTGACTCGTAACGGCGCAATCCGGAATGCTCGGCTCGATGATGGCCAGGAGAGCCCGATGATCGATAAAAGCTATAACTCCGCGCGCGCGGCCGTGGCCGACATCTTCGACGGCGCGTCAGTAATGATCGGCGGCTTCGGCACTGCGGGCATGCCAGACGAGCTGATCGACGCGTTGATCGCGCGCGGCGTCGGCAATCTCACCATCATCAACAACAACGCCGGCAATGGGGAACAGGGCGTTGCCGCCCTGATCCGGGAAGGCCGCGTAAAGAAGATCATCTGCTCCTTTCCCCGTCAGAGCGATTCCCACCATTTCGACGCGCGTTACCGCGCCGGGGAAGTCGAGCTAGAACTCGTGCCCCAGGGCAACCTTGCCGCGCGCATCCAGGCCGCTGGAGCAGGTCTCGGGGCGATTTTCACGCCAACCGGGTTCGGCACGGCACTCGCCGACGGCAAGGAAACCCGAAGCATCAACGGCCGCGACTATGTTCTTGAATACCCCATCCAGGCCGATTTCGCGTTGATCAAGGCGCACAGGGGAGACCGGTGGGGCAATCTCGTCTTTCGCAAGACGGCCCGAAACTTCGGCCCGATCATGGCGATGGCGGCCAAAACCAGCATCGCCCAGGTCAGCGAAATCGTCGAGCTCGGCGCCCTTGATCCGGAGGTGATCGTAACCCCGGGCATCTTCGTCCAGCGCGTAGTGGAGGTTCCCATCGCTGGCCAGGCGCGGGCAGCTTGAAGGAAGAGCAAGGATGAACCACCTCAGCCGCGATCAGATCGCCGCGCGCGTCGCCCGGGATATTCCCGAAGGTGCCTATGTAAACCTGGGGATCGGCCTGCCGACCAAGGTAGCAAACTATCTGCCGCAAGACCGGGATATCTTCCTCCAGAGCGAGAATGGTCTGCTCGGAATGGGCCCTGCCCCTGCTACCGGAGAGGAAGATTGGGAGCTCATCAATGCCGGCAAACAGGCGGTCACGCTTTTGACCGGTGGCGCATATTTCCATCATGCCGACAGCTTCGCCATGATGCGCGGCGGGCATATCGACATCTGTGTATTGGGCGCATTCCAGGTTTCCGTGTACGGAGATCTCGCAAACTGGCACACGGGCGAGCCGGGGGCGATCCCTGCGGTCGGAGGCGCCATGGACCTGGCGATCGGCGCGAAGCAGACATTCGTCATGATGGAACTGCTCACCAAGCAGGGCGAGAGCAAGCTGGTAGAGCGCTGCACCTATCCGTTGACGGGTCTAGCTTGCGTTTCCCGCGTGTATACCGACCTGGCAGTCTTCGACGTCGGGCCCGGTGGCGCATGCGTGATCGAGATGATCGACGGCCTTGGCCTTGCCGATCTGCGGCGCCTCACCGGTTTGTCGCTCGCAGCCCAATCCTGAACAGAAAGATCCGCATGACCGAAGCCTTCATCTGCGACGCCATCCGTACTCCCATCGGTCGCTATGGCGGCATGCTGGCAGGCGTACGCGCCGATGACCTGGGCGCCGAGCCGATGAAGGCGCTCCTTGCGCGCAATCCTGGCCTCGATCCGGCGACGATCGAGGAGGTATTTTATGGCTGCGCCAACCAGTCCGGCGAAGACAACCGCAATGTCGCGCGCATGAGCCTGCTTCTTGCAGGCCTGCCCCACACCGTTCCCGGGGTGACGCTCAATCGGCTATGTGCTTCGGGACTGGAGGCGGTCGGCGCCGCGGCCCGGGCAATTCGCTCGGACGAAATGGCGCTCGCTCTCGCCGGGGGCGTCGAAAGCATGAGCCGCGCGCCGTTCGTGATGGCCAAGGCCGATAGCGCATTCGGCCGCAACCAGAAGCTCGAAGATACGACCATGGGCTGGCGTTTCGTAAACCCGGCGCTCGATGCGCTTTACGGCACAGAAACGATGCCCCGCACCGGCGAGAATGTGGCCGAGGACTTCGGCATCAGCCGCGAGGACCAGGACGCCTTTGCCCTGCGTAGCCAGAACAGGGCCATCGCGGCGCAGAAAAATGGCCTTCACGCCGAGGAGATCGTCCCGCTGACGATCCCCGGCAAAAAGCGGGGGGAAAGGATCGAGGCGAGCGTCGATGAACATCCCCGCGCCGATGCGACGATCGAAGCGCTTCAGAAACTGAAGCCGCTCTTCGGCCCGAATGGCACTGTCACGGCCGGAAACGCGTCGGGTATCAATGACGGCGCTGCGGCCATGATCGTCGCCAGCGAGGCGGCCGCCAAGGCGCAGGGTCTGACGCCCCGCGCCAGGATTCTCGGCCTTGCCTCCGCGGGCGTCGAACCGCGTGTGATGGGGATTGGGCCGGTACCGGCCACCCGGAAGCTGATGGCGCGTCTTGGCCTGTCGATCGGCGATTTTGACGCGATCGAGCTCAACGAGGCTTTCGCCAGCCAGAGCCTAGCGGTCTTGAGGGCCTTGGGTCTGGCCGACGACGCGCCCCATGTTAACGCCAATGGCGGAGCGATCGCGCTTGGCCACCCGCTTGGCATGTCGGGCGCTCGCATCGCGATGACCCTGGTGCACCAGCTGGAAAAGTGCGGTGGAAAGCGCGGGCTTGCGACGCTCTGCATCGGCGTGGGGATGGGCCTGGCGCTGGCGGTTGAACGGGTTTGACCACTTACTCGACAGTGCGCCCTTGAATGTTCCAATGATGCCCCACAAGGGCCAGTCGTGCCCATTGCAGGAAACCCTTCCGCCGCTGGCGTGGGCGGACAACGACTGCGATTGCTCAGTCGCGAAAATCGAAGGCAGATGCCACGCGCTCTGCGAGGAAGTTGATATCCTCCTCCCGGGCTTCGATCCCCAGTATCCGCGCAGCAACGGTCATGTCATGCCTCACGCGCTCGCGCACGGTGGCTGGCGCGCCGCCCTGAAGCGACGCGCCAGCCACCTGCCGTCCCCCACCCCCGGGGCCGGACATCCTAGAAACGGTAAGTCGCCTGAAACAGGATTTCCCGCGGGCGTCCGAGGAAGCCGTAGGTCGTGCCGGGCACGTTTCCGGCAGCATCGGCGCTGGAAATGATGTACGTCTTGTCGGTGAGGTTATTGCCGATCACCGCGAATTCGAACGTGTCTGAATAGACCTTCAACGTTGCATTGACGCGGGCAAAGCCATCCTGGATGGAATTGGGCCGGAAGTTGAAACCGCCCGCGGAGTGATTGTAGCTGCTGCTGTAGAACAGGTCGCCCGAAAGCGACGACTTCCAATCGCGAGACAGGTCGATGATGTACGTCGCGCCCGCGCTTGCCGAGACTGCCGGCGAGGTGCCCAGCCTTTGCCCCGACAGATCCTGCACGCCGGCTACACACCCCTGCGCCGCCGTCTGCCCGGCGAAGCACTGGGCGTTGGGAAAGCTGCGGAAGCGGGCGTGGTTGTACGCGACGAAACCCCGCAACGAGAGCGCGCTCGACGCGGTATAGTTCACCTGCAGTTCGGCGCCCTTCACGCGCGCCCCGGCTGCGTTCCGGGTCACATAGGCAAAGGTCTGCGCGTCGAAGGACGTGAGCTGCAGGTCATCATAGTCATAGAGATAGGCCGTGGCATCGATGCTGAGCGCGCCGCCCAGCAGGCTGCCCTTCGCACCGATTTCGCCACCCTTCGCCTTGACCGACCGGAACTGCACATTGTCGACGGTGGCCGAGCCCGCGAGATTGCCGGGGTTGGAAATGCCCGCCGACAGGAATCCCGTCTTGTATGCTGCGTAAAGTGTCGTGTTGCGGATCGGGTGCCAGCTGAGCGTGACTTCCGGCGAGACATTGTCGTTGCTGAGCCTGGGCCGGAGCACCGTTCCGGGGGGCAGGTTGGTCGGGGCGGCGACCACGGGCGGAAGGCGGTTGGGATGGACATAGATGTTCTGAAGCGTCCCCGATCGCCGCTCATGGGTATAACGGGTGCCGCCGGCAAGCTCCAGGTTCTCGACTATCTTCCAGTTGGCTTGGGCGAAAATGGAATAGGTGTCGCCCCGCGTTGAATAGACGCCGTCGGCGGTATCGTAGCGCCCGGTGGCTGGATCGATCGGCAGCGGCACCAGCGCCAGCATCGTGTCCTGCCGGTATTCGCGCTTGAGGTGCTCATAATAGCCGCCGAACGTGAAGTTCACGGGGAAGTCCAGCTTTGTGATCGCCCGCAATTCCTGGCTGATCGTCGTCGTCCGCTCCTTCGCTGAACCGAGCAGCCGGGCCAGACTCGTATAGTCGAAGCTTTCTTCATAGTCGCTGAGGAACCGGAAGAATCCCGTCGTCGAGGTGATGGTCAGCGTATCGCTGTTGTAGTTCATGTTCAGCGAACTGAGATAGGTTTCGATATTGCTGAACGGAGCGCCACCGGTGCGCGGAAACCCCGCCACCAGCCGGGGATCCAGGGCCGAGACCGATCGCCTGAAATTGGGTACGCAGTCGCCATAGGGATCGACCGCTCCGTTGGCGAGAGTCGGACGAGTCAGGGACCCGTTACCGCATCGCAACAGTTCCGCGCGCGAAGATGGACCATTGTCCGTGTAATGGCTGCCATAAACCTTCAAGGTGGCGTCGAAATCATTGTCCGGGCGATAGGCGATCGTGACGCGGCCAAGGGTGCTTGCGGCACCGTCCGACCACTTGGCCGCTGGCGTATAATTGAAACCCGGATGGAAGGGATCGGGCGCCGTCTGGGCCATGTTGCGGATATAGCCGCGGCTGTCGTCGGTGCGCCCTGCTACGCGGACGGCCAGGCTTTCGGTTACCGGCAGCGTGACGGCTCCCTCGATGAAGCGCTGGTGGTCGTTCTCGTTATACCCGATGCGGGCGAAGCCGCTCAGATCCCGGCCGGGCAGGACGCCGTTGACCGAAATGACACCGCCAGGGCTGTTTTTGCCGAAGAATAGGGCCTGCGGCCCTTTCAGCACTTCGACGCTGGCGACATCGAGCATGCCCGCATTGATGATGCCGCGACCGCGGCTGACCAGCACGCCATCGACATTCAGGGCCACCATCTGTTCAACACCTGCGTCATTGGCCTGGCTGCCGACGCCGCGGATCTGGAGGTTGACCCCCGGACCCGCCCCGCCCTTGTTCAAGGCCACCTGCGGTATCTGCATGCCGATCTCGGTGAGCTGGCGGGTGCCGTAGCGGGCGAGGGATTCGCTCCCCAGGGCGCTCACCGCGACGGGAACATCGACAAGTCGTTCGTCCTTTCGCCGCGCGGTGACGACGATGTCGCTGATCGAGACATCGTCGCCCGATCCACTCTGCTCCGCCACCTGCTCCGACTGTGCATAGGCAGCACTGCTCGTGAAGAAAGATACGGCGGTCGCGAGCAGGACTGCGCGGAACGTAAAGATTTTCATGATACCCTTCCCCTCCAGTTCGGATCACTTCCTTCGCTTCATGGCGAATAGCTTGTGATCGTTCTTATCGAATTGCCCCGATCTTCGATGGATCGGCTACGATAGACTGTGGCGAACGGTATCCATACGCGCCACGAGAGTTTGCGAATAATGACTATGTGATTCTTGATGATTTGAAGGAACTGCCATAAGGGCCGACATAAGCGCCGCCGCTGCCAGACCCATTTTCCGTTCTGCACGCAAGCGGTCTTTCCAGACTTACTGCGGCCCAGGCGAGTCCGTTCGACAAAGCGGACGGCTTTTCAACCCGAACCTCGACCGCCTCGACAAGATCGTGGGCAAGGCAGCGCTCGGCAACCTGCGATGCAAACTTCTCGATCAGTTGGATATGAGAACGGGCCAGTTCCGCGATGATGCCAGGTATGCAGGCATAATCGAACGCCGACGCCAGACTGTCCGACACCGGTGGGCGAGTGACAAGTTCTACCGACACCCGCAACATCTGGGTATATTCCTTCTCATGCGCATGAGCACCGATGCGCGCATGGACGTTCACGGCGTCGACGCCGATCCTGCAAAGTGGCCCTTTAGCGGTCTTCCACGCGCTCATGCGCTTCATCCATCGACCAGAGAGATTGGTTCACAATGGCTGTTCAGCGTCGTCGCCGCCTTCACAGTGTTGACGAGCAGACACGCGATCGTCATGGGGCCGACGCCGCCGGGCACCGGCGTGACAGCGCCTGCATGGTCCATCTCTTCGAACGCGACATCGCCGACGATCTTGGGCCGCCCGTCGCCGTCGATCGTGCGATTGATCCCCACGTCTATCACGATGGCCCCGGGTTTGACCCAATCCCCGCGGACGAGGCCCGGACTGCCGGCCGCAACCACCAGAATGTCGGCGGTGCGCACAATCTCGGGCAGGTTTTCCGTGTAGCGGTGGGTCACCGTGACGGTGCACTCCCGCTCGAGAAGAAGGAGGGCCACGGGCTTGCCCACGATGTTCGACTTCCCGATGACGACAGCCTTCTTCCCTCTGAAGTCAACGACGAGACTTTCGAGCAGCATCATGCATCCCATCGGCGTACACGGAAGCAGGCCGCGGTTTCCGATTGAAAGTCGCCCGACATTAACGGGATGAAACCCGTCTACATCCTTGAGAGGATTGATCGCATCTAGGATCATGTGGCTGTCGATATGCGCCGGCAGCGGCAGTTGCACGAGGATCCCGTGCACCTCAGGATCCTCGTTCAATCGCGCGATAAGGCCCAGCAGGTCTGCTTCGGACAGATCGCGCGAAAACCGGTGCTCGATGGATCGCAGACCGATCTTGGCGCACTGGCCGATCTTTCGCCGGACATAGATCTGGCTCGCCGGATCATCCCCGACCAGCACGACCGCTAGCGTCGGCGGATAGCCGTGCTCGCCCGCAAAGAGACTCACTTCTTCTCGCAAGCTGTCGGTGATTGTCGCAGCCATCGCTGTACCGGAGATGATTTCGACCATCCTCTCAATCCCGGAAGACGACCGTCTTGCTCTCGTTCACGAGAATTCGGTCCTGAAGGTGATAGAGGACAGCGCGCGACAATACGCGCTGTTCTATGTTCCGCCCCTTCCGCACGAGATCATCGGGCGTGTCGGCGTGGCTGATCTGTTCGACGTCCTGGTGGATGATCGGCCCTTCGTCCAGGTCGGCCGTGACGTAATGCGCTGTAGCTCCGATCATCTTGACCCCGCGTGCATGGGCCTGATGATAGGGCTTGGCGCCCTTAAAGCCCGGCAGGAAGCTGTGATGGATATTGATGCACCGCCCCGACAGAAAGGTAGCGAGATCGTCGGACAGGATCTGCATGTAGCGGGCAAGAATGATGAGTTCCGCGCCGGTCTCGTTCACGATCGCCTTGATCTGGGCTTCCTGCTCCGGCTTGGTCTCCTTCGTAATCGGAAGGTGATGGAACGGAATGTCTCCGATCAGCGAGATATTCAGGACTTCGCGTGGATGGTTGCTGACAATGCCCACTACTTCCATTTCGAGTTCCCCAATACGGGATCGATAGAGCAGGTCACCTAGGCAGTGATCGAACTTGGAGACCAGGATCAGCACCTTGCGCCGACTCGCGAGCGCACGAACCGACCAGGTCATCGAATAGCGTCCGGCGATCTCCGCCAGCCGCGTCTCCAGTCCGCCGGCGTTTTCACCTGCAAGGGAAAAGACCGTGCGCAGGAAGAAATTTCCGGTTTCGGGGTCGTCGAACTGCTGCGCCTCCTGTATGTTCGCGCCGATATCGTACAGCGCTCCGCTGACCGTCGCGACGATGCCGGGTCGGTCGGGGCAAGACAGTGTCAGGACATAGCTCTCGGTCACGGAAATGGGCTCCCACTCTCAATGGCAGCTGCCGGCCACGGCAGCTGCTGTCGTCAGTCAGTTAAATCCGGCGTCAACCACGCCCGGTACGAACAAAGCTGTCGGCCCATTCGGCCGTCGCACGCAGGCCGCCGAAGGGATAAAGGTGCAGCGCGACTTCGCCGTGGATATCGAGACGAAGGCCTTCGGCGAGGCCGTTCACGAAACGGTCGAGACCGGCGGTGCCCAGCAGTTTGGTAATGGAGATGCCGTATTTCTTCAGCACGCTCGTCGATGTGCCGACGCCGCACCGAGCGGCGAAGGACAGCAGCCGCTTGATCGATGCAGGCCCGGGCACGCCGAGCCGCACGGGGGCCCGGATTCCGTCCGACCGGATCTGCGCGAGCCATTCCAGCACCGGATCGGCGTCGAAGCCGAATTGGGTCATGATCGCATAGCCGATGCCCTGCGCTTCGAGTTCGGACTTCTTGTCCAGCATCGCCTGCCGCAACATCTGCGGACCTACCTGCCCATGTCCTTCGGGGTGTCCGGCGATACCGACGTGGCTGATGCCGTAGCGTGAAAGCACCCCGCTGCGGATGATGCCGAGCGAATCCTCATAAGGGCCCAACGGCTCCGGCGGATCACCCGCGATCAGGAACACGTCTTCCACCTGCGCCTGGTCGATCAGCGCGTCCAAATAGGTCTCAAGATCGGTCTTGCTGGCGATCCGCCTTGCCGAGATATGGGGAACAGGGATGAAGCCCAGCTCGCGTGCAGCGGCTGCGGCAGCGACACGCGCCGGCATCTCTTCTCCCGGCAGGAAAGTGATCGACAGCCGCGTGCCCTGCGGGATGAGCGGAGCCGCCTCCCGCAGCGCGCCCACGTCTCTTGCCGTCATCTCGAGCGAAAAAAACTGCGTCAGGGACCGGGGCGAAATATGGTCCACCGGAGCAGCTGCGGTTGCGGTCTTCATCATATTCTCCTGGGTCGGATCGGGCGGGCACGCGCCCACCTCTCCGCAAACCATGCGGGCTGCGGCAAAGGATCGAACGAAATGTGGCTGGCCGCGAGGACGGACCGGCCGGTGATCAGGCCGGCGCGATCATCTCGCCGCCGCCTGGCCGATGGCTTCGCGATAGGCGCCCAGCGCCGTCGCGTTGTACGGCGCCGGCGCTACCGTTGCCCGGATCGCCATCTGGGTGTGGCGCTCTACGACCGGCTTCGAAGTGCCGCCATGCTCCTCGCCCCAGATCAGGGTGACCTGGCTGCCGATGACGGCGCTTTCCTCGTCAAGCATAGCCAGCGACACCCATTCGCCAAGGTTCGCATTGTATCCCGAGTAGGTCGAAAGGCCGACGATCCTGTCCCGGTCATCCATCACGCGGTCGTAGGGCAGCGTTGAATAGTTGGATGCCGGCCACTCGAGATATTTGCCCCGCATGGCGGGATCCTTCTGGAATTGCGAGGCGAGGACGGACACCACGTCCTCGTCCCTCCAGACGAGCGTGACCTTCTTACGGTGGCGTCGCTGGGCGAGCTCCTCGAGCGCAGAGCGACCAATGAAGTCGTGGTCGAACTTCACGAAATTACCGTAGCCCATATCCCATGGTGTCAGATAATAGTCCTCGATCCGGTCCGACACGAAACTTCCGCCGAGCGAAGCCATAGCCTCAAAGCCTCGGGCGGGCAGATACTCGCGATAGGCCTTCATCGCTTCGCCTGAATAGATCGCGGGCATCGGCGAGGGGATCCACCCGTTCTCGAGCATGCTGGTTGCATAGGCACGGCCGCCCGCCGCCTTAAGCCCCAAGTCCTTACCCGCCTCCATCAGAGCGTTGCGCACTTCGGCGTAGAGTTCCGACGGCCCCCATAGTTCAAGACCCGGTTCTCCGGACATGCCGTGCTTGAGCGCACGCACCTTGTGCCCCGCGATCGTGATCTCGCCCATGTGAAAGAACTTGATGAGAGGAAGCGGCCCATCGTTGACCCGCTCCAGGATTTCGGCGGCGTTCGGCCCCTGGACCTGAAAGCGGAAGGTGAGACGTCGGCCCTGGTTCTCGACGTTGCGCACATCCTTTAGCGTCGTGACGTCATAACCGCCGGTCTTCGCGTGGAATTCCACCCAGTTCTGAACGGTGGGCCGGCCGATCAGCAGTACCTTGTTGGGCTCAAGGTAGAAACAGATGCAGTCGCCGATCATCTGGCCGTCATAGTTGCAGGCCACAAACTGCTTTGCGCGGTTGGGGACGAAATTGCCGAGGCTGTTGACGCCCAGATCCGACAGGAGACGCAGCGTGTCCGGCCCCTCCACATAAAGGTCCGTCATATGGTGCGACTGGTCGAACAGCACCGCGGTTTCCCGCCAGGACCGCTGTTCGTCCCGCCAGTTGGTGAACTCCGGTTCAAGGGGAAAGATATAGGCGCCAACCTGACTCTGCCGCATCATCTCGAGCGGATTTCCACCGGCTGCATTGATCTTGTCCTGCAGGCTCACCACGCTCATTCGTCTCTCCTGTTATACGGCAGTCGTCATGGCGATCGACGAGCAGGCGGCTCGGGCGAGAACGGCAGACCGGCGTGGCGCTCTGGTCGCGACGGCTCGTTCCTCCCCTCGCCGATCCGTCCGCCTTCCAGCACCACCATCCACATGAATGGCCTGACGATCGTTGATGATGTGATAGGATGGGCCGACTTCGCGCTCCACAAAGCTTTGGCAATAGTGACTATCGGGCGCTATATGCTGGGATCGCGCGCAAAGGAGCTATAGGCCGGCAAGACGAGCCGGACCGGGCCCGGCAACCGAGAGGAGATGAAAGGATTTCATGTGGAGTTGCGCCGCCTCGATCTGAATTTGCTCGTTATTCTCGACGCCCTTTTGGAAGAACCGACGATTACGCGGGCCGCGCAACGGCTTCAGCTTAGCCAGCCCACGGTGAGCGCCGCGCTGGCCCGATTGCGGGAGGTGTTGGGAGACGAGCTTTTCGTACGTTCGCACGGAACGATGAATCCAACTGCCCTCGCGATGTCGCTGCGCGAGCCGGTCAGCAATGTCCTGCGCTCCATCCGCCACGACATTCTCGCCCGTTCCGGCTTCGAGGCTGGGACGAGCCGCGACACCTTCGTGATCAGCCTGTCGGACATCGGCGAACTCGAATTTTTACCAGGGCTGATGGACCAGCTGGCAAAGGCCGCGCCCCACGTCCGCGTAAAGACGATCTCCTGCAATCCGGAGGCTCTCGCCGATGCGATGGATGCAGGGGAAATCGACATCGCGATCGGCTACTATCCCGACCTTACGACCTCCGTATTTAAACAGCAGGTCCTCTTTCTGTCTCTTATACACATCTAGATGTGTATAAGAGACAGATCTCGCACTATGTGAACGTTCCCGCTCCTGTCTCTTATACACATCTAGATGTGTATAAGAGACAGATCCCGACCTTACGACCTCCGTATTTAAACGGCAGGTCCTCTTTTCTCACGGCACCAGTACCGTGGTTCGCGCCGACCATCCGGAATTCGGCGAGGGGATCAGCCTGGAACAATATCGTGCCGCCCGGCACATCACCGTCCAGCAGCAGAGCCGGCATCACGACATCGTGGAGCTTTCGCTGGCGCAGCAGGACATCCAGCGCGACGTGGTTCTGACCATCTCGCACTATGTGAACGTTCCCGCTCTTGTCGCCCAGTCGGATTTTGTGGCCACCCTTGCCACTCCGCTCGCCCGCCGCTTCGCCGAACATTATCCGGTGAAGATGCTTTCCCCGCCGTTCGAGATCCCCAAGCGCGAGATCAAGCAGGTCTGGCATCGGCGCTTCGACAACGGGAAGCGGCTGGTCTGGCTCCGCTCGCTTGTCGCGTCGATCAGCCAGAACCGGCCGCATCTCTGACGCCTATTTCCTGGCCCTGTTCGAAAGCAGCTCCACAATGCCCTGACGCAGCCAACGGTGTCCCGGATCGTGCTTGGATCGCTCGTGCCAATATTGTTTGACCCGGAACCGTGGCAGCTCGATCGGCGGACGGACGATCGCCAGGCCGAGCTGGCTTTGCAAAAAGCCCGCTACGCGGCGTGGTATGGTCAGGATCAGGTCGGTTTCGCCGATCAGCATCGGGGCGAGGGAGAAAGCATAGGAGGTCAGCCTGACATTTTCGGGCACAAGTGTCGCCAGAAGCTGATCCTCGACCTGCTGGTGGACATGACCCGCGATCCGCGCGCTGACGACAATGTGACGCGCAGACTGGAAGCTGGAAAGCGTAAGCGCGCCGTCCCCGGCCAGGGGATGATTCTGACGAAAGGCGCAGACATATTCATCTTCGTATAGCGTCTGTTCGATGATTCCCGACGCCAAAGCCGGAAAGCCGCCGACCGCAAGGTCGATCTCGCCGGTTTCCAGCCCTTCCGGAAGCGTTTCCCGCCCCAGCGCAATGGCCGAGAAGCGGGCGCGGGGCGCGGTCTGCGCAGCCCAGCGATCGAGAGCCGGCAATACCGTCAACTGACCGAAGTCGGAGGCGGCAATGCGAAAATTCCGGGCGGTCGTTGCAGGATCGAAACTTCGCTCCTGCATCAGTCGATCCCGATATATCTGGAGCATGTCGCGCACCGGACCGGCGATCGCTTCAGCCGTGCGGGTGGGTTCCATGCCGCGCGGTGTCCGGACGAAGAGGGTGTCGCGGAAATGATTGCGCAGCTTGGCCAGCCAGCGGCTGACGGTCGGCTGCGGCAGGTCGAGCGAGCGGCTGGCTTCGATCACGCTCCGATAGCGATACACCGCGTCGAACACCTGTAGTTCCGCGAGGCCAATATCGGCCAGTCTGATCATCGCATGCCTCCAACGGCCTCGTTTTTGTCACGCCCAAGACGCAGGGTCACATTCAAATTCCGAATTGTGACTATCTGATCTTCGATCTGGAGAGCCGTCGGACGGGCGACCAAATTCGAATTTCGGGAATCGCACCGTGCGCTCCCGCGAAAACAGATTCCGGGGGTAGAGGATGACGCAGACCTTTGAAGATCGCGCGATTGTGGTGGGTGGTGGGCCGGTCGGCCTGATCACCGCGCTCGATCTTGTCCAGAGAGGCGTCCCGGTTCTCGTCCTAGAGGCGGAGACCACGCCGATCCAGGATCCACGCGGCGCTGCCTTTCATCCACCCACGCTCGAAGTCCTGGAACGGCTCGGCGTGCTGGACGATCTGATGGCGATCGGCCTCAAAATCCCGCTCTGGCAGGTTCGCAACCGCGACGGCAGTATCGTGGCCGAGTTCGATCTGGGCGTGCTGAAGGATCACACCGCCTATCCCTATCGTTTCCATCTGGGCCAGCAGAAGGTGGTTCCGGTCCTGCTCGCCGCGCTGGCAAAGCAGCCGATGGCCGAAGTACGCTTCGGCCATCGCGTGACCGGCTTCGAGGAGCAGGCCGACGGCGTCATCGTCCACTATACGGACGATGTGGGCGCTGCATCCGAGCTTACCGGCCGATGGCTGATCGGCGCAGACGGCGCACGCAGCCAGGTCAGAAAGGCGTCGGGCATCGCGTTCGAGGGCTTTACATGGCCCGAGCGCTTCGTTGTGACCAATCTCGCCGATGACCTGGAGAAATATGGCTTTGCTTATACCAATTATGTAACCGATCCGGATCGCTGGGCCGTGGTTCTGCGGCTGGAGGACGAGGCGGGTGAGCCGAACTGGCGTGTTACCTATCCAACCGATCCTGCGCTCTCCGACGAAGAGGTACTCGATCCTGCGAGCGTGCAGGAACGGCTCGTAGACGTGATCTCGGGCGCGGAGAAGCTCACTGTCCGCTATTCGGGCATCTGCAGGGTGCACCAGCGCGTCGCCGCCGAATTCCGTCGCGGTCGGGTCATGCTGGTCGGCGATGCCGCCCATATCAACAATCCGCTCGGCGGATTTGGCCTCAACAGCGGTGTGCAGGATGCCGCCAATCTCGCCGCGAAGCTTGCGGACGTGTGGCACGGCCGATCCGATGACACGGTGCTTGACCGCTACGATCGGCAGCGTCGGACGAGCAATATCGAATTCGTCCAGAAGGCGAGCATCCGGAACAAGAAGATGATCGACGAGCGCGATCCCGAAGTTCGCCGCCGGTCTCAAGAGGAACTTGGTGCGATCGCCGGCAGTCCCGAGCGTGCGCTCAGCCATCTTCTGGAATCATCGATGATCAATTCGGTGAGGGCCGCGGCCGAGATCGAGTGACCCGGACGAGCCCGCAATGGGAGAACCTGATCCGACATCTGCAGCCGCGCG
Organism: Sphingobium sp. B2; assembly: GCF_007693735.1. Lineage (NCBI taxonomy): Bacteria > Pseudomonadati > Pseudomonadota > Alphaproteobacteria > Sphingomonadales > Sphingobiaceae > Sphingobium > Sphingobium sp. B2. The sequence continues at coordinate 3,135,234 of NZ_VDBZ01000001.1, read as the reverse complement.
GAAGGGACGTACCGGTACTCCCCTTCCGCGCGGCTGGCTCGACCTGTTGCATGGCAAGGCAGGCGCAGGGGGAAGAATCGACACATCCGCCCCCCTGGTTCTCCTCGATGATGCGCGTTCGGATGGCCTGTTCCTGTTTCGCGATCCCATGGCCGTCTTGCAGGCGAGCCAGCCGGGCGAAATCGCCCCCTTGCTCGATGCTGCGCGCAGGGCCCTAGCCGATGGCCACTATGTCGCTGGCTATCTGACCTATGAAGCCCGCCTTGCGTTCAATCCCGCGCGCAAGCCTTTGCACGCCGCAGGCGCCGGATCGCCCCTCGCTTGGTTCGGCATATTCCCGGCACCTCGGCGTGTTGCTGCGACCGCCTTCCCGACTGGAAAGACACACAATACCCTGGACCTGCGGCCCTGCTGGACATTCGACGATTATGCGCGCGCAGCCGAGCAAGCACTCGAATTCATCCGAGCGGGCGACGTATACCAGATCAATCTGACGTTTCAGAACCGGCTGGAACTTACCGATCCATGGGGTCGGTACCGACTGCTGCGTGGTGCGCAGCGAGCAGGTTGGGGCGGGTTGGTCCATACCGGCAGCGACCTCTTCCTGTCCTTTTCCCCGGAACTGTTCTTCGCGATCGAGCCGCAGGGAAGAATCGTCGCCCGGCCGATGAAAGGGACCGCCCGCCGGCACGACGATTGCCGCCTGGATGGCGCCGCCGCAGCCGCGTTGCAAAAGAGCGTGAAGGATCGCGCCGAAAACCTGATGATCGTCGATCTGCTTCGCAACGACATAGGTCGTGTTGCCCGGGCAGGCTCGGTCGCAGTGCCGCGGCTCTTCGAGGTGGAAACCTATCCCACCGTTCATCAGCTCACATCGACGATCACGGCGATGTTGAGCGAGGGACGCGACGTGTTCGACCTGATGGCGGCCGCATTTCCGTGCGGTTCCGTTACCGGCGCTCCGAAGATGAGGGCGATGGAGATCATTTCCGAACTGGAGAGCGGCCCGCGGGGTCTCTACACCGGCTCGATCGGCTTCGCCGGGCCGGATGGAACGAGCGGCTTCAACTTGGCGATCAGGACGATCGCCTGCAAAGGCACAGCGACGGAAGCAACAATGGGCCTGGGCTCGGCGGTCGTTGCCGACTCACAGCCCATGGGGGAATGGTCGGAATGCCTGATGAAGGGCGCTTTTCTGGAAGGCGGGTTCGCCTGAACGAAGGGCGTCCAAGGCTGGGCTTTTACCGTTGGCCAAGGTCATAGACGCTGCGGACCACGTCATGCAGCGGCGCGCCTTAACGCACGACCGTAGAACATTTTTCTATCCGGTTTTCCCATAGAGCCAATCCGCTCTCCATATTGGAGATACTGAATGGGCTCATTCAAAGTCTCTCCCGATGACGGCGTCAGGCCCCATCGAAAGTGGCATCGCGGATAGCGATGGCCACCATACAGCGAAACTGACAGGAGAGTGATGTGGGCTTGGACTACCCCCGCGCCGCGCGATCGAAGCATGACCAACAAATCGAAAGGCGATTGATCCCAGTCGTGGTCGGCTTGCTGGTGGCGTTCTCGCCTGGCGCTGCCCTTGCGAGCGAGGGCGGCCTCAGTCACTATCCCACCGGCGTCAACACGACCGCAAACGGAATGTTGCCGCCGCCCGGCAAACTCCAGTTCTACAATTATTCCCAACTTTACATCGCGGACGAAGTCGTCGATGGGCACGGTCAGTCGGTCGTTCCCGACTTCCACGCGGAAATCGCCGTCGATGCCCCGCGCATCGTCTACACCCTGTCTCTTATACACATCTCGATGTGTATAAGAGACAGCATTTGAAGAGCAGGCCGCCGCGCTGTCTCTTATACCCATCTCGATGTGTATAAGAGACAGGTCAGTCGGTCGTTCCCGACTTCCACGCGGAAGTCGCCGTCGATGCCCCGCGCATCGCCTACCCCTACCCAGTCGAGATAGGCGGCCTCCATTTCTCGTCCGGCATCATTCCGACGATCGCGCGCACTTCGGTACGCTCGAACGGGCGAAGCATGTCGAAGACAGGCTTTACCGACCTGAACCTAGAACTGCTCTATATTAGCTATACCAACAAGTCGAAGACTTTCGGCGCCTATATCGGGACGGACTTCTGGGTGCCCACCGGAAGCTATCGCCGTGGCCGCATGGTCAATCTGGGCTACAACTACTACACGCTTGCTCCGGCCCTTCACGTCACGTGGCTTCCCACCCGGCGCGCTGAACTGTCGGCATCGTTTGTCCCTGAAATCAACTGGAAGAACAAGGCCACCGACTACCGGTCGGGCAATGCCGTCACGATCGACGCGAGCGCCAGCTACCGACCGCTCCCGGATTTCCAGCGCCTGCAGGTGGGGCTGCAAGGCTATTTCCACAAACAGGTGCAGGATGACCGGCTGAACGGAGAGGCTGTCCCTGGCGGCTTTCGGGGGCAGTCTGCGGCGATCGGTCCCCAAGTGAAGCTGAATTTGTTCGAACGCGGCGGCCTGCTCTTCAAATGGCAACATGAGTTCGCCGTCGAGAACCGCGCCAAGGGCAATCGGCTTTGGCTGCAATTCTCCATGCCGCTCAACTGACATCGGCAAAATCGATAGTGACTATCGGAACAGCGGCGTCAGCCGATGGACCATTCCACGTTACGCATCGGAAAAATGCGCTGCCACTTCCGCTGCGCGAGGAGAGGACCCTATGGAACCAAATGATATCGTGGCGCGGCTCGACCTGGCGCCGATGGGCCGCGCACAGAAGCTGGCGGTCGGCATCGCCATCGTCCTGAACATCCTCGACGGCTTCGATGTCCTGGCAATCTCCTTTGCAGCGCCCGGGATCGCGGCCGACTGGAGGATCGCGCCGGCCCAGATCGGCGTCATCCTTTCCGCGGGGCTGGTCGGAATGGCCATCGGCGCGCTGCTGCTGGCGCCGCTCGCGGATCGCATCGGGCGCCGGCCGTCCATGCTTCTCTGCCTCGCGCTGATGACCGTCGGGATGCTGGCATCGGCCGCGAGCTTTTCCGTGGTGACGCTGGCTCTGTGCCGGATCCTGACCGGTATCGGCATCGGGGCCATGCTGCCGACTGCCACGGCGGCAGGCGCGGAATATGCGAATGCCCGCCGGCGCGACTTGGTGGTGTGCATCCTCGCTGTGGGCTACCCGCTCGGCGGCCTTTTTGGCGGGCTCGCTTCGGCCGAATTGATGTCGACCTTCGGATGGCGCGCGATCCTGGCTTTCGGAGGCATCGCGTCGGCCGTCACCATCCCGCTGGTGATACTGGGCATGCCCGAATCGATCCAGTATCTCGTCACCCATCGAGGGCCGGGCGCGTTGGAGCGAGTCAACGGCGTCCTGGTGAAACTCGGGCACACGCCCGTGGATAGCCTGCCGCGGGCGGCGAATGCAACGCCGCGGGCGAATGTGATCGAACTGATGCGATCGCCGATCCGCAACGTGACCCTGCAACTGACCCTTAGCTATTTTCTGGTGATGCTCACCTTTTACTTCTTTTCCGGCTGGCTTCCTTCCATCGTCGCGAGCCGCAGCTTTGAAGCGAGCGTTGCCATCCGGTTGTCGGCGATCTTCAGTGTTGGCGGTGTCGTGGGGGGCGTGTGTATCGGTTATCTCGCGCAAATGATCGCGATGAAGGCTCTCGTCGCATTCTTCCTCATAGCGACGACCGGCATGCTCTGCGTTTTCAGCGGGATACCAAATGAACTCGGCCTCATGATCGCTTCCAGCTTCGTGCTCGGCCTTTTCCTCTTCGGCGCCGTGACGGGGTTCTACGCGATTTTCATGCAGCGCTTCCCGACCGCATTCCGTGCCACCGCTACCGGCTTTGCGACCGGCATCGGACGCGGCGGAGCTGTGGTGGGCCCGCTGATCGGAGGGCTATTGCTCGGGCTGGGCTTTTCGGCCGGTCAATCGATCATGGTGATCGCGCCGGCTGCCGCCCTATCCGCTCTGCTTCTGTTCGCCGTAAGGCCTCCGGCAGCTGAGGCGGCGTTGGCAGCCAGCCGGGCCTGACTCGAGGCATCGGCACCGACGAGGCGGATCCCATGCTGTCTTTCCTGCACCTTACTGTCTTCGAAGCGCTCATGAGGCTCAAGAGCGTCACCCAGGCGGCGGAGGCGCTCGACATGCCGCAGCCCACGATCAGCCGCCACCTGCGCCATTTGCGCGAGCATTTCGACAACCCGCTCTTCGTGCGGACCAGCCATGGATTTGAGCCCACCTCGATCGCCATTTCTGCTGCGGCGGGCGTGTCCGAAGCGCTTGAAATCTATCGCACGCGCCTCGTTTCCGATTCGATTTTCGAAGCAGGATCGTCCCGCCGGAATTTCTTCATCGCGGCATCGGATATGGGCCATCTGCTGACGCTGCCCAGGCTCGAGCAATGGGCAGCGACCTCCGCGCCGCACGTCAGATTCACTGCGACGCCGCTTGGCCGGCAACGGCTCATCACACAATTGGAAGCGGGGGAAGTCGATGTTGCGATCGGCAGCTTCCCCACGCTCTACAGTGGAATCCGCGAGCAGACGCTCTTTACGGAAACATATGTCTGCGTGGTACCCAAGGCTCTCGCAACGCATGGAGAGCTGTCGCTCGACACCTATCGCCGCGCTCGTCACATCCTGGTCGACGGAAGGCCGCTGGGACACATCCACGAAGAGGTCGAGCGCCGCATCCTCGAAATCATCGGCGAGAACCAAGTCCGCGTCGTCTCGGAGAATTTTCTGCTCAGCGCGCATATCGCAGAGCGCTCGGATCTCATTCTTACGGCGCCGTCGCGGGTGGCCGAGATCGTCAACGCCGGTGCGGCGCGGACGATGGCGCCTCCGATCGATCTGCCGGGCTTTACGGTCAAGCAATATTGGCACGATCGCTTCGACCGGGAGCCGGGAAACATGTGGCTGCGCCACACCATCGCAAGGCTACGGGGCCTTGAGACCTGAAGCCAGGAGAAGAACGTCCATGCTCACGCTCTATTATAATCCCGGATCCTGTTCGCTCGCTTCTCACGCGGCTCTGGAGGAGGCCGGGATCGAACATCGTCTCGTCAAGATCGACCTTGCCGCGGGCGCCAATGAGGCGCCCGAATATCTGGAAAAGAATATCTGGGGCAGAGTCCCCGCGCTGGAGGTGGACGGCATCATCCTGACCGAAAATATCGCCATACTCTCCTACATCGCCGATCGCGCGGAGCAGGGCACGCTACTGCCGCCCATAGGCTCATTCGAGAGGATTCGGGCGCTGGAATGGCTCGCGCTGCTCTCGAGCACGGTACATGTCGCATTCCGGCCCCTTTTCCGACCCGGACGGCTTGCAACCACGGAGGCCGGCCAAGCGGATGTCGCGGCCGTCGGCTTGGCGTCGCTCAACAGGACGCTCGCCGCTCTCGAACGCAAAATCGGGGAGAGCACCTATGCGCTGGGGGAGCGGATCAGTCTTGTAGATCTCTATCTGTTCGTATTTCTGCTCTGGATGCAGCGTCCCGTTCTGGCTGGAAAACTGGAACCGAGGCCCGGCTTGGACGCGCTTTGCGAACGGCTAGTGGACAGGCCTTCGATCAGGCGCGCCATGGTCGCTGAAGGCCTGATCCAGACGGCATGATGGTGCTGCCTCATCCATTTTCCGAATACTGGGTATTCGGCGATCTGCGTCGTCAAACGCTTCCCAGCTGCTAGTGTGACGCCACGTTGGAAGCGCATCACTGCGCTGGTCGAACAGAAAACCATCGACCGCCTGAACAGGTGCCTTCCGAATACACCCATCAAACTCGCGTCATGGGAGAGTGATTATGACAGAGAACCGCGTTACTGGCCTGCATCATATTACCCTTTGCACTGGAACTGCGCAGGGCGACATCGACTTTTTCGTAAAGGTAATGGGACAGCGCTTTGTCAAGCGCACGCTGTTCTACGACGGCAGCATTCCCATCTATCATCTGTATTTCGCGGACCAACTCGGTACGCCCGGCACGGTGATGACGACCTTCCCCACCCGCCGGACGGGCATCAAGGGTCGGAGGGGCGCAAACCAGTTCACCACCGTGTCCTATGCCATTCCGAAGGGCTCGCTGGGCTGGTGGGTGCGCCATCTCGCCAACCATGGCATCCTGACCTCAGAGCCGCGCGAGCGCTTCGGTCAGGCGTTCGTCGGTTTCGAGCATCCCGATTGCGGCATCGCGTTCGAGGTAGTCGAGGACGCGAACGATGATCGTACCCCCTGGAAATCCGAATATGTCCCGATCGAGCATGCCGTCCGGGGCTTCCACAGCTGGACCGCCTCCGTCAACGAGATGGAGGACATGGACTGGTTCATGAACAACGCCTGGAATTTCGAGAAGGTCGGCCAAGAAGGCGACATGTATCGCTACGCGGTGCGGAGCGATGACGGTCCGGGCAAGCTGATCGACATCCTTCACGAACCCGGCAAGCGGCAGGGAAGCTGGACGATTTCGGAAGGGATCATCCACCACGGAGCGTTCGCCGTTCCGGACATGGACATCCAGGCCCAGCTCAAGTTCGACACGGAAGGAATGGGCTTCACCGACTTCTCGGATCGCAAGAACCGCGGATATTTCGAATCGATCTATGTCCGCACGCCGGGCGGCGTGATGTTCGAAGCGACCCACAGCCTCGGCTTCACGCATGACGAGCCCGAGGCGACGCTCGGCACGGATCTCAAGGTGTCCCCGCAGTTCGACGACAAGAAGGAGCTCATCCAGAAAGCGATGGACGATGACCCGATACTCGTCTGATCGCCGCGAAAGCCGTCGGCATCCCGGCCGGCGGCTTTCACACCTATTGAAGACCACCGCCGTCCGCGAGGCGGCAAGCGGAGAGGAACTGCGCGATGCAATTCTTGTATGAACCCCTGCCCTATCGGATCATATTCGGTGCCGGCTCGATCGACCAGGTTCCGGCTGAAGTCGAGCGAGTAGGCAAGCGCGCCTTGGTTCTATCTACCGCGGAACAGGGCGCTGACGCACGACGTCTGCGTGAAAGTCTTGGCGAATTGGGTGTGGGACTGTTCGACCAAGCCGTGATGCACGTGCCCGCGCCGACAGTGGACGCAGCAATCAGCCTGGCGCGACAACTCGACGCCGATTGCACGGTAGCGCTCGGCGGCGGATCTACGACGGGGCTGGCAAAGGCGCTCTCGCTCAAGATCGGCCTTCCCTCGGTCGTGATCCCGACGACCTATGCCGGTTCGGAAGTGACGCCGATATGGGGCATGACGGAAAACGGCGTCAAGACCACAGGGCGCGACCGGCGCGTGTTGCCGGCAACGGTGATCTACGACCCGAATCTCACGCTTTCGCTCCCGCCCGCTCTGTCGGTTGCGAGCGGCCTCAATGCCATCGCGCATTGCATGGAGGGGCTTTATGCGGTGGACGGCAACCCGATCGTATCCGTCATGGCCGAAGAAGGCATTCGCACGCTGGCGCGCAGTCTTCCCGTGATCAGGGAACACCCTCAGGACCGGGCGGCTCGCGGTGAAGCGCTCTACGGATGCTGGCTCGCTGGAATGGTCCTTGGCGCTGCCAGCGTGGCGCTCCACCACAAGCTTTGCCACACATTGGGCGGCACGTTCGACATGCCGCATGCGGAAACGCACACTGCGGTGTTGCCGCATGCCATCGCCTACAACGCGCCAGCAGCCCCCGAGGCGATGGCGCGAGCAAAGCGTGCCCTTGGGGGGGAAGATCCCGCGGCTGCCCTCTACGATCTGGCAAAGTCGCTGGGCGCGGAGATGTCGCTCGCAAAGCTGGGGATGCCCGAGGACGGGATCGGACGCGCAGCGGAACTTGCCGTGCGCAATCCCTATCCCAACCCGCGTCCGATCACGAAGGAAGGGATCGTTCGTCTTCTCACCCGTGCTCACGCCGGCTTGCGACCGGTGCCGGTGATGGAAGCGGCCTGAGGAGGTCGGAATGGTGCGCGACGACAAGGGGACGGCAGGCGACCCCAGCCTTTCTGTCAGGCTTTCACCCACGTTGACAGGTTGGATCGACGCGGTGATGCCGCCAACAGGGTCCGTCCGGCGCACTTTGCTGATAGCGGCGTCAGCGGGCCTGGTCATCGCGACCCTGGGGAGCATCGCGGGCTTGGGCGGCACCGCGATCTTCTTCACATCCTGGGCATCGAGTGCCGCGATCCTGCTGTCGACTCCGGCGGCGCGAGCGTGCCATCCCCGGCGTATCGCGGCCAGCCATATCACCGCCGCAACGGTCGGCCTTGTCTGCAGCAGCGGTCTTGCCGCGACCCCCTGCTCGCTCGGTACCGCGGTCGCCATCAGCATCGCGATCGTGATGCTGGCCGATCTTCTCCATCCACCCGCCATGGCAAACGCCGCCTTTGCATTTTCCGCTCCGCATGACGCTGTCGCCTTTCTCGGCACTGCAGCGTTGGGCGCTATTGGCTTGGCGCTCCTCGCGATGGTGCTGCAGGGCGGCGGCTGCCGCGTTCTGGGCGGGAGGATATAAATGCGCGATCTGGACACGCAGAGCATCACCGCAGAGGTGCTCAGGCGCATGGAAGGCATGCCCGGCGCGCGTCTGCGGAACATCCTCGCATCCCTTACCGAGCATCTTCACGCTTTCGCACGGGATGTGGACCTTACAGAGGAGGAATGGCTGCAAGGCATCGCGTTCCTGACCCGCACCGGCCATGCATGTGATGATCGGCGGCAAGAGTTCATCCTGCTATCCGATGTATTAGGCCTTTCACAACTGGTCGTGTCGAAGGCTCATCGCCGGATAAAGGGGGCGACCGAACAAACCGTCTTCGGGCCATTTCATGTCAAAGATGCGCCGGAGCGTCCCCATGGCTACGACATTTCCGAAGCAGCGCCGGGACAAAGGCTGATCGTCGAAACGAGGGTGGAAACGGCTTCGGGCGATCCCGTCACGGGCGCCCTGGTCGAAGTCTGGCATGCCGATACGCATGGCACCTATGATACGCAGAATCCGGACTGGACGCCCCAACGCGTTCGCTTTCGCGGCAATTTCCGAACCGGTCTCGACGGCAGGATTCGCTTTCGCACGATCATGCCCGTCAGCTACCCGATTCCGATGGACGGCCCGGTGGGCGACTATATGCGTGCCACCCGCCGTTCGCCTTACCGCCCGGCCCATTTGCATTTCCGCGTGGAGCATGCGGGCTTCTCGACCCTCGTCACCCATGCGTTCGATGAGCTCGACCCCCATCTCGACGATGATGCGGTATTCGGCGTGCTCAACTCGACAATCTGCCGCTTCGAACCGAACGGCGGCGGGATGCGGCTGTGCAATCGGCTTGTACTCGCGCCCAGACCCGATACTCCCGCTGACCAAGGATAGAATGATGCTTTATCTGCGCCTCTGCCTCGACAAGCCACATTCCCAAAGCCTTCGCGACGAGCATCGACCGGGGCATCGCGCCTACCTCGCATCCGCCGCGGACAAGATTGTCCAGGCCGGTCCCCTGCTGGCCGAGGACGGGTCGATGGTCGGTAGCATGATCATCCTCGAGGCCGGCAGTCTGCGTGAAGTAGAGGCCTTCCATGAAGGCGACCCGTTCACCAGCGTGGGCCTCTTCGAAACGGTGAAGCTGGTCCGCTGGGATCGCCACATCGGCTGAGATCATCGTCCCGCGGGTTCTTCAAGCGTACCGAGCCGCCGGAGGGCATGCCCATCATGTCTCCCAATTGCGGGCAGATGGTGCCGGGCCATCCGCTTGGCGAGGCGAGTCATATGCATAGACCGACACTCATGCATGACCGGGAAGGGCCATCACAATTTTCCCATATCCACTATCAGCCATCCGGCATTGCCGGGCGGGTTGGTCCGGTTGATCGCTCCTCTCCCGGCTGACAGGCGGCATGGCGCTCCTCATCATGCTTTGGAGGGGCCTGCCGCTCTTCGCCATTCAAAAAGACAAAGCAGGCGGGAGCGATCGCCCATGAATGTGCACTTGGTTGGAAGCGTCGGTCTGACGGATGCCGAAACGGTCTTCACGACGATCGTAAGGACTATTGGCAGGCATTGCTCTCGCATTCCTGATGGTGAGACGGGTGTTCGTAGCCGCTGGGTGCGCTGGCAATCGGCTCATTTGCTGCAAAATCCGAACCTCGAGACAGTCACTGTGACCGAGGCGATACCGGGCTTCATCCAAAGCGACGGCGTCGAACGGACATTCTTCAGGATCCGCGATCGCACGACGCCCGTTCGCTTCGTGGACCTGGGTTACGCTCGGGAGGCCATCGCTTCGTGGCTATCCTTCTCGCACTTGCGTGCCGAGGGGGAAATGCCGGTCGATTGTCGATTCCAGGTTTCGCTACCGACACCGGCAAGCCTAGCTTGCGCTTTCTTCCTGCCAGAAGACCAGGAGAATGTGGAACCGGCGTTCTTCGATGCGCTCGCGCGGGAACTTGAAACAATCCAGTCCGCTATTCCGGGCGACAGTCTCGCGATCCAGTGGGACGCCGTCTTCGAAGTCGTCGGCACCGAAACCGGCAAGGGCCTCTTTTATGCTCCACCGTTCGAAGGAACGGTTGAACGTCTGGCGCTACTTTGCGATCTCGTCGCCGATGACGTCGAGCTGGGGTTCCATTTCTGCTATGGCGATGCGGCCAATCGCCATATCGTCGAACCAGAATCTCTCGCGGTCGTCGCCGACCTCTTGCGGGCCATCAACGGGACCGCGCGGCGCCCGCTCGATTTTGCGCACATGCCCGTTCCGCTGTCGCGCAACGACGACAGCTATTTCGCACCGCTGAAAAGCCTCCAGGAAGAACCGACGCGCATTGCGCTGGGTCTCGTGCATGACGGCGATGGGGTGTCCGGAACCATGGGGCGCATCGGCGCAGCCCAGCGGTTCTGTCGGGACTTCGATATCGCCACTGAATGCGGCTTTGGCCGCAGAAATCCATCGACAGTGCTCGATCTTCTCATGCTGCACGCTGCGATTTGTGATCATGGGTGAAGCAACAAGCGGGCAGAAAGCCATTGTCGTTCACTTTAATACGCCAGGTCGGACGAACGCAGCCGATGTCGTGTTTTTGCATGGACGCGGGGGCACGGAGCGAGATACGGGCGCGTTGGTAGCGGCCTTCCCCGACGCGACATTGCGTGGTTACCGCGGGCCGATCCGGGAAGGAGGCGGCTTTGCCTGGTTCACCATTCGCGCGATCGGGGTCGCCCACCCAGAAAGCCTGGCGCGCGAGATCCCAAAAGTTGCGGGTTGGATCAGCGCAGATAACGGTGCGAATAAGCCCTGGCTGTGCGGCTTTTCCAATGGCGCCGCGATGGCCGCGAGCATCGCGCTTTCTGCGCCCTCCGATTATGCCGGCCTCATCATGATTGCTGGCTGCTTTGCTACTGATGCACTGCCAGCGGAACGACTGGACGGCATGCCGGTACTTTTCTGCCAGGGACGCTCCAACTGGGTCATCCCGCCCGCGAAGTTTGCGCAGGCGCGTTCCTATCTTGAGCACGATAGCGGCGCCGATGCGACAATCCTGGAATATGAGGGTGGGCACGATGTGCCGGTCGATCTCATCGCCAGCATCGCCCGATGGCATCAGGCTCGGCACTGAAGATTTGCAGGCTCAAACGGACCCTGTCTTCTCAACATCGAGGGAACGGATCGTATTCGCCGACTGCAAGATGTCGTCCGTGATTTCCAATGCGAGAATTTGGGCAGCGCGATGCTCGATGGCGCATGATGCCATCGCTTCGATCAACAGCGAGAGCTTTCGGCCGGTCCAGGTCGTACTGCTGATAAGCAACAACCAGATGATTGTTGATTTGCACTGAGAAGTGACCCGGGAGGGTTATAAGTTTTCACTGAGATTTGACCCATGTTTTCCTCGCCCCTGGCTGACAGTCAGGAGGCATCGGAGTGATCGACATGGACTTACTCAGTGTGATCCGCCGCTGGCATTTTCGGCAAGGCATTCCCATTCGCGAGATCAGGCGACGGACTGGATTATCGCGCAACACGATCCGCAAATATCTGCGCGATGACGCGGTGGAGCCGACGTTCAAGGTTCCCAAACGACCGAGCAAGCTTGATCAGTTTGCCGAAAAATTGACGACGTGGCTGCGGATGGAATCGGGCAAGTCGCGCAAGCAAAAGCGAACAGCCAAGCAGCTACATGCAGATCTGGTTAAACTGGGCTACGAGGGATCCTACGGCCGTGTTGCCGCCTTTGCTCGAGCGTGGAAGGCCGAACGCCAATATGAAAAGCAAACCAGTGGGCGCGGCACATTCGTACCGCTGATCTTCCAGCCCGGTGAGGCCTTTCAGTTCGATTGGAGTGAAGATTACGCCCTTCTCAATGGCCGGCCCGTCAAGGAAGGTCGATAGCGGGCCTGTCTCCAGCACCACCCGGGACAAGCCTTCACAATGCTTGGTCAGCCACTTGGCCAGTGCGTCAGGATCGCTGGCGACAACATCGCGCTTCAGGATCGCACCATCATCGTCGACCACACAAATGTGGGTGGTCTTGTCACTAACATCCAAACCAGCAAAGATCGCCATTGGTCACCCTCCAGCATTGAAGCGCCATGGCGACTTCGTCTCATCCAGGAGGGTGGCTAAATCAATTACGCGGTGTCCAACAAAGCGGACATGATGACCGACCCAAGTGCGGCAATGGAGATGTCCGCTACTGGGGAGCGAAATTTGGCCCCTGAGCGGCAAAGAATGGTCGATTTCACCCTGGACCAACGCCGCGTCGTGGGACAAAACCGAGGTTCGCGAGCCGGACAGGAATGGCAGGTCCTTATCCAACACCTGCCATTCTTAGGCCCCGATGATCTTCCCCGGGAATGCGCAGGACTGGCCGATAGGCGACTGACTGGTTTGGGGTGCGGATGCATGGATAGCTGCCGTTCCCTTGCCGTCGTCCCCCGACCAACTTTTGCCGTTGCCCACCCGCGCTAGAATGACTGCTTTTGCCGAAACTCACCATTGCCATTTCATCGAACTTATTGGCAACTTTCAGAGATGCATGGTGAACGGCTGGATAACAGGGGATAAGGTGAGGAGCAGACCAAGGACTTTAGCATCGCCAATCGCCAAAATTGACTTATACCCGCCTGTCATATTTTCGAGCGCAGAACGGGGAATTACACTTCATGACTCTGGCACAGTCGCTTGCCACTGCCCGCACCGAAGAGGACGTGAAGGACGCCTATATCAAGGCGCTAGGGCTGAAGAGCGTGTTCAAGGGGCTGGTCGATATCCAGACCCCGGAAATCTGGTTCGAGGCCAAGGAAGCGCCGACGCCGCCGCTGCTGATGTTCGCGCAACTGCTGACCTATGTGCGCGCGGCGCGCAAGCGGGGTGAGGCGATTCCCGGTTTCCTGTGCGTAATCGACCGCGAAAAGGCGGCGCTGATGCCGACCGAACACGCGCTGCCGCTGCTGGAGGACAAGAGCATTGTCTGGCCCAAGTCCGGCTCTGCGGCGGACAAGGCGCTGGCGGCGCAGATCGCGCCGACCATCGAGACGCATTTCGTGCTGTACGAGATCGGCACTTACGAGGCCGAATTCATCAAGGCGGCCAAGGATGCGGTGCGCGAAGGGCGGATCATCCGCACCCCGATCACGCCCGACAACCTGCGGCAGGTGTTCGACAAGTGGGTGGCGATGGTGGGCGTGGAGCTGGGGGTGAAGCGCGCGGCGGATTATGCCGTGCTGTTCTTTGCCGACATCATGCACGACGGGCGCAACGAGGCGATGCGCAACCTGCCCGCGCGCCTGCTGTTCAGCGGCGACAAGCCGGTGTTCATCATCGGGGCTGATCAGTATGAACTGGCGAGTGAGCGCGGCTATCGCAATTTCTGGAACATCTACCATCGCCCGCCCGAACAGAAGCACCGGCATTACCTGCTGGAACGGCGCGACAGTCTGCTGCCGATGGACGACCAGAAGTTCAAGGGCGCGTTTTATACCCCGCTGCACATCGTGGACAAAGCCTATGACCAGCTGGCGGCGACGCTGGGGGCGGACTGGCAGCAGAAGTACATCGTGTGGGACATGTGCGCGGGCGTGGGCAATCTTGAAGCCAAGCACAGCAACCTGCGCAACGTGTTCATGTCCACGCTAGATCAGGAAGACGTTACGATCATGCGCAGCAACCCGGCCTTCGCCGGGGCGGAGATATTCCAGTACGATTACCTGAACGACGATGTGACCGACTTTGGCGCTATCGATTACAGCCTGTCGAACAAGGTGCCACAAGCGCTGCGGCAGGCGATTGCCGATGCGCGCGAGGGCAAGAAGGGCGCGAAGCCGATTCTGGTGCTGATTAACCCGCCTTATGGCGAGGCGGGGAACTCAATTGGCAATGCTGGCAAGGCCGGTATTGCTACCAATCGTGTTAGCTATGGCATGAACGATCTCGGCTACGCCGCGCGGGAATTGTTCGTCCAGTTTCTTCATAGGATTGTCAGCGAATTGCCCACCGCCAAGCTGGCAATGTTCAGCACGCTTAAATATGTCAACGCCCCCAATTTCGAGCTATTTCGCAAGCGGTGGACTGCCAAGTATCTCGACGGCTTTATCGTTCATAGCAAGGCCTTCGACAATCTGAAGGGCAACTTTCCCATTGGTTTTCTCGTTTGGGATTTAGCAGAAAATGTTCCGAGCAGAGTGATCCAGACCATTGCACTAAATAAAGCTGGCGAGGTCATCGGCGAAAAAAGCTTCTTTGATTTTCCAAACGATTATCTGATGGCGGAATGGCTGCCACGAACCCGCAAGAATCGTGTTGATGCTATCCCACTGACAAACGCAATAACGCCGCTTTTGAAGACTGCAGGCGTCCGAAACCGTCACTGGTCTGACGGGGCTATCGCGCATTTCTTCTGTAACGGCACGGATCTGCAAAATTCAGGTACGATGACGGCGATCTTCTCTTCAGTGCATTCGATTGGTCATGCGGGAGGATACTTCATAACACCTGAAAATCTATGGAAGGCGGCAATCATTTTTGCGGTCCGTCTGCTGATCCCGCATACTTGGCAGAACCACAACGACCAGTTCCTTCAACCCTCCCAGCCGCTGACGGATGTGTGACGACAGTTATGTTGGCCGCCTGACGACAAACGAGATGGCCGGATCGTGATACATTTGTGTCAGCTTTGCCCCCTGCGATCGCAGGGGGCAAAGCTGATGCCAGGTGAGTGGATCACGGACCGCCAGTACAGGCGGTATATGGAACGTAAACAGCAGGGTGACACGCAGGTCCTGGCGGCGAGCCGGGCAGGGATTAGTGAACGCAGCGCGCGCCGGATCAGCGCGGCAGCATCATTACCAAGCCAGTGTCGCAAAGCGCGTGGACGGACGCGGCTAGACCCGCTTGCGGATGTGTGGGACGAGATTGTCGTGCCGATGCTGCGCCAGGTGCCAATGCTTCGTGCAACGAGCGTGATGGAGGAGCTGGATCGTGAACATCCTGGTCGGCTGCATGAGCGTCATCTACGCACCTTGCAGCGACGGATTGCGACCTGGCGCGCGAGCGAAGGTCCTGAACGCGAAGTCATCTTCCGGCAGGAGCATCCGCCTGGTTATCAGTCGCTATGTGATTTTACCGAGCCGGCAGATTTCGACGTAACTATCGACGGCTTGCCGTTTGATCATCTGCTTTTCCATTTCTGGCTGGCCTTTTCAGGCTGGCAGTATGTCAAGGTGATCGAAGGCGGCGAGAGCTTTACCGCGCTTACCGAAGGGATGCAGGAGGCGCTTTGGCAGTTGGGCGGCACGCCAGCGACCAACCGCACCGATCGCTTGTCGGCAGCGTACCGCAACCTTTCCCCGCACGATGACGCTGCAGCCGGGTACCAGGCATTTTGTGACCATTACGGCATCGAGCCGACCCGCAACAATGCCGGCGTCAGCCATGAGAACGGTTCGGTCGAGGCCGCGCATGGCCATCTCAAGCGGTCACTGCGCGAAGGGCTGGCCTTGCGCGGATCGCGTGATTTTGCCGATGTCGCTGCCTATCAGGCCTTCATCAGCGAGCATGTGGCTCGGCGCAATGCGCGCCGTCGTGGAGAGGTTGCGCTCGAGTTGGCGCAGATGAAGCCGCTGCCCAGCTTCAAGACGACAGACTTCAGCCTGGCAACCGTGACCGTGACGCGAACGTCGACGATCGCTGTACGCGATGTCCTCTATACGGTGCCCTCTCGCTTGATTGGCTCCCGGCTGCGGGTTCATATCTATGACGGTCGGCTCGTTTGCTATCTGGGCAACACACAAGTGCTGACACTGCCGCGACGCCGGCGTAACGCGCAGGGGCCAACCCATGTGGTCGATTATCGCCACATCATTGGGTCACTCGTCAAAAAGCCGCAGGCATTTCGCCGCTCGGTGCTGCGCGATGGCATGTTCCCGCGCGAGGTCTTTCGCCGCACCTGGGATATCCTTGATGCAACGCTGGAGCCTCGGCGCGCCTGTCGCGTCTATGTCGGCCTGTTGCATCTGGCAGCGACGCATGCCTGCGAAGCGCTGCTTGCCGATCATCTCGAGGCCGTACTGGCGGCAGGTGACTTGCCCGATGTCGAGGTCGCGCGAGCCGCTGTGGCGCCACCGCCAAGCGCATCGCCTGATGTCAGCATCAAGCAGACTGACCTGACCATCTATGATTCTCTCTTCCAGCATCAGGAGACCCCCGATGTCCAAGCCTTCTAATGACATTATGATCGACGCCGCCCGCCTTCCAGTGATGTTGTCGAGCCTACGGCTGCCAAGCTTTGGTCAGCACTGGCAGGGCTTTGCCGCACGCGCAGACCGCGAAGACTGGGGCGCTGCCCGGTATCTGGCAGCATTATGCGAACATGAGATCGCCGATCGTGATGCCCGTCGTATCGCCCGACACCTGGCAGAGGCGGGCTTGCCACGAGGCAAGACTTTCTCGACCTTTGATTTTGCCGCTGTCCCTACCATTCGCAAAGCCCATGTCATGGCGCTCGCCGATGGCGACGCCTGGCTCGACCAAGGCGCCAATATCCTGTGTTTTGGTCCCTCGGGCACCGGCAAGAGCCACGCGGCAGCCGCAATCGGGCATGCGCTCGTCGAGGGTGGCCGCCGGGTTCTGTTCATTCGTACCACCGACATGGTCCAGAAGCTCCAGGCTGCGCGGCGCGACCTGTCGCTGCCGGCCATGATCGCCAAGTTCGATCGGTTCGACTGCTTGATCCTCGATGATCTTGGCTATGCCAGCAAGGATCAGGCCGAGACCAGTGTCCTGTTCGAGCTCATCGCCGAACGCTATGAACGCCGATCGCTCATCGTCACCTGCAACCAGCCTTTCTCAGAATGGGGGCAGATTTTTCCAAACGCCGCCATGACGATCGCTGCCGTCGACCGCCTCGTCCATCATGCCACCATCCTCGAGTTCAACGCCGAGAGCTATCGCCGCCGGACGGCCGCCAAAAATGCCCAGCTCACACCGTAAGTGTCGCGGACTGTGTCGCAGGGTAATTGTCGTCGACAGTTGTCGTCGCGCCAGCATCGCGTCATGCTATTGCCATGTTCGCACCCGACGACATCATCATCCAGGCCGATATCCATATTGTCGATATCCAGCCTGTCATCAGCCGCCGGTTCGAGCTTCCCGGCAACCTCAACCTGGCTCAGCTCCATGAGGTGATACAGGCCTCGTTCGAATGGACCGACAGCCACCTTCATCAGTTCGATATCGGCGGCCTGACTTATGGTGCTCCCGAGTTCGACGAAGGAGACTGGTCTGATCGTCGCACCTTCGAAGCAAGCGACGTCCGCCTGTGTGACTTTGCAACCTATGGTCCAGCGCCGCTCATCATCTTCTACGAATATGATTTCGGCGACAGCTGGATGCATGTCATCGAACTCACCCGCAAAGCAAAAGAACCAGGCGTCAAATATCCGCGCTGTGTCGCCGGATCGCGCCGCGCGCCGCCCGAGGACGTCGGAGGCCCCTCTGGCTACTTCGATTTTCTCGAAGCTTGGCACGACACCCGCCACCAAGACCATAAAGATATGCGTCGATGGGCTGGAAGGACCTTCAACCCCGAACGCTTCAACCTCGACGTCAACAATAAGGCCATCGCCAAAGCCATCAGGCATTCAAAAGGCAGCTATCGCTTTCGTTTCGAACCATGAAATCCGGCCATCTCGTTTGTCGTCACCCGGCTACCGAATTTGTCGTTGCACAGACGGACGAGTTCAAGGCCGACTGCCTTGTGTGGATGTTGTTCGCGGGCAAGAATCTCACCGCAGGGGCAGACGGGTTGCGCTGGAATGATCGGGACTGGTCGCTGGTCAATCACTTCATCCCGTTCTCCGAGGCCGAAGTAGGGGCAAAGGCGCGGTTCGAGAGCGATTTCATGGTGCGCTATATGGCGGGCATGGCGTTCTCGCCGGAAGCCCGCGCGGTGCTGGATGAAGGGCGCAAGCTGTGGGCGCGGTTTCATGCCACGCAGTTCCCCAACCGCATCCGCGAGGAATACAAGCTGAACCGCGCCGATGCCGGATGGTATCAGGTGCGCCGCGCACTAGAGGCTTATGGCGATATCGCTCTAACCGATTTCGATCCATTCAAGGCCGCTTACGCTGCACTCGGCAATAAAGTGCGCCCGGATGTCTATGAATTGGGCTTCCTGCCGAAGTGATGAACTTCTGTGGTCGAAGATCACTTTCACTTTCTCGTTGGCGGAATGACGGCTTTTTAGCAGCCAACATGTAGAGGCAGACAGTGGGCAATCGGCCTAGTTCCTTTCGCTGTTTCTGGCCAAGCGAGCGAAACCACATTGTCGGCTCTTGGCAAAACCTACATACCGACAAATCGTTAACAGACTGCTGCCTAGTCCCAAACCTCGTCTTCCCTGGAAGCCAGTCTAGCACCTCTTGGAATGTCTGTTGCCAAGCAAAACGAAATCGCAGTCGAACGGCGTTAAGTGGCGCAAATGCGCGCTAAGCTTCATCCGCCCAGACCAAGTTCGAAGCCTGCGCCAGCGTTCCGTAGTCGGTTGACCAATACAAGCGAAGCTTGATGCGCCGCGAGTGCCTGTTCGCGCGTGCAGGACTCCTCACCGTAGCGGATCTTCGGCGAGCACTGAATGTCGACGACGAGCTGAGCTTGGTCGAAGGCGACGCCTAGTCCGGCAAGCTGATGGCATAGCTGCTCAAGGTCGTGCACCGGCTTGAAGCGAGCGCCTTTCAGCGCGATCGCCGCCTTCAGAACCTTTTCAGCTGACTGAAGCGATGCCCATTTCGAAGCGCCGAAGTGATCGTGTCTTTCCATCAGGTTCGATACCGCCATCTTTACGTCGTTGCGCGCAATGGCCACCAACTCGCTCTGTGTGCTCACAAGGGTATAGCAGGCAGGCAGGCCGATCTCGAACGCGGACCAAATCGCCAGCAGCGCCTCGTCGGATAGGCTTTTAGCCATCCCCGGTGTCATGCCGTCCACAAGCTGCACGACGTTGGTGGTTGCGGGACCGGGACCGGGACCGATTTGTGCCTTCTGAATCCATTCTCTCTGCGCAGTGAAATTTACACTGCCGAAGAACTGAGGAATCCGCAGAGCGTACAGGTCTCCCTCAAGCAGTAGGACGATCTTTCCCACCGACATGTCAATCTTGATCCGGTTGCCATACGTGTCGTCGTACCATTTGCGGATAGCTCTCGCGAGCGGTCGGTAGCGCTCGAGCTCTGGCGGTCCCCTGACGATCCCATCACCGAGCGGGATCGGGATGTCCCCGTAGCGGATGCTGACCTCGCCAACGGCTGAGATTGGTCGGCTCGGAATGCCCACACCCTCAGCCTTTAGCTTCGCATCGATCCCGCGCATCATTGCTTCGAACGCGGGTCCTTCGGTCGGTACGTCTGTCATGGGCCGAGCTATAGCACGCCCGTGGAATACGGGGAGGCGACTTTCCGCTCACCACCCCATCTCCACCTGGGACGAAACTGGCGGGCAACAGATACCGGACCGGCAGGTTTCGGGAAGTTCCAGTCAGGTCAGGAACGCCTAACAAGGGGCGCGTAGCCGACTGGCGGAAGTTCAATTTCTGAAGGACCGGTTTCGGCATGAGCCGACGCTCCAGACGCCACAGCGGAACGGCTCATTCTGGTCGCGAACTGCCCCAAGGCCGCGTCGAAGCAATGGTGCTATGCAAATTCACGTTCGTCATGTGCAGATTGCCGTGGATTATGGTAGACGCAGATAGATAGAAAAAAATTGTTAGATCGGCGAAAATGGGCATCGCACCGCGCTGCTTTTTTGCTTGCGGGTACAATTGAGGGTATCCACACAAATCATTTTCGACGACTAAGATGTTAAAACAATTGAGTAAATTCTCAATTCGAGTCCTCTTCTGGCACCAATACTGGCTCTGGATACGTCCAGATAAGTCCAGTAAGCGGCTGGTTTCACAGCATTTCTAGACCGAAAATCGCAGACACCGTCCGGCGAAATCCGGCTAAGAGCACCAGCAGCAGCAACAAATGTTGCTCTTTTTGGGGCTCTCGGATCGACCCGGCTTTGCTGGGAAAACGACCATGCTGACCTACATCCTGTTGATTTGCACTGAGAAGTGACCCGGGATTTTCATTGAGAAGTGACCCGGGTGGGCGTGGATGATGTGCTACCTGCGACGAGCAGGGTCAAGCGGGTGATTTGTCCTTTCTGGATTTTGGGGCGGCGGAACTGGCCCTGAAGCGGAAGCTGTCATTGCCTGTTTCAAGGATGTGGCAATGATGCGTGAGGCGATCCAACAGGGCAGTGGTCATTTTGGCATCGCCAAAGATACTGGACCACTCGCTGAAGCTCAGGTTGGTGGTGATAACGACGCTGGTCCGCTCATAGAGTTTGCTGAGCAGATGGAACAGCATGGCCCCGCCTGAAGGGCTGAAGGGTAGATATCCCAGCTCATCAAGGATGACGAGGTCGAGGCGCAACAGACGCTCGGCCAACTGGCCTGCCCTGTTTGCGGCCTTTTCCTGCTCCAACGCATTGACCAGATCGACGGTGGAGAAGAAGCGGATCTTTTTGCGGTGATGCTCAACCGCCTGGACGCCCAAAGCCGTCGCGATGTGGCTTTTGCCGGTGCCTGGTCCGCCGATCAGTACGACGTTGTCGGCGCTATCCATAAAGTCACCACGGTGAAGTTGACGCACGAGCGCCTCGTTGACCTCACTGACGGCAAAGTCGAAGCCTGCCAGATCCTTGTAGGCCGGGAACCGGGCTGCCTTGATCTGATAAGCAATGGACCTGACCTCCCGCTCGGACATCTCCGCCTTGAGAAGCTGGGAGAGGATCGGAACGGCGGCGTCAAAGGCTGGTGCGCCCTGCTCGATCAGATCGCCGGCGGCTTGCGCCATGCCATACATTTTGAGACCGCGGAGCATGACAACCACTGCGGCGCTGGCGGGATCATGACGCATGGCGTAACGTCCTCAGCGTGTCGTAGCGTTCGACATCGGCCACAGGCTCCTGGGTGAGGCGCAGGGCCTGCGGGGCATCGATTGGGGATGCCGGTGGAGCCTTGCCATCGATCAGGCGGTGCAGAACATTGAGGACGTGGGTTTTGGTCGGCACCCCAGCTTCAAGGGCCAGTTCGACGGCGCTGAGCACAGCCTGTTCGTTATGATGTAGAACAAGGGCGAGGATTTCGACCATCTCCCTGTCACCACCAAGCCGCTTGAGCAGATGCCCCTGCAATTGCCGGAAGGCTTCGGGCATTTCGAGAAATGGCGCCCCATTGCGCAAAGCGCCAGGCTTGCGCTGAACAACTGCCAGATAGTGCCGCCAGTCATAGATCGTCTGCCCCGGCTTCTGGTGAGAGCGGTCGATAATCCGGTTGTACTCGCACAAGATCTGCCCCTCGGCCGCGATGACCAAGCGATCAGGATAGACCCGCAGGCTCACTGGCCGGTTCGCAAAGGAGGCAGGCACGCTATAGCCTGTCTCTTATACACATCTAGATGTGTATAAGAGACAGCGACAAAGCCATCGAAGCCTCTTCCCATCGGCATCAGGCTGATGATCTCAGCAGCGTGCACATCGGCAACTGTGCCGGGCAGGACGCCATGCTGGATTTCTCCCCATTGTGCGATGCACCGCTCTTCCAACTAGGCATTGAGGGCGTCAAGATCCGGGAAGTTGGGCATTGGCTGCCATAACCGTCGACGCGCATCCTGAACGTTTTTCTCGATCTGGCCTTTCTCCCAGCCTGAGGCCGGATTGCAAAAATCCGTCTCGAACAGGTAGTGGCTGGCCATGGCAGCGAACCGCGCATTGACCTGTCGGACTTTACCTTGGCCGATCCGGTCTACAGCCGTCTTCATATTGTCGAATATTCCACGCTGAGGCACGCCGCCCAGCACCCGGAAGGCCTGTGTCAGCGCGTCGAACAACATCTCGTGGGTTTGCAACAGGTAGGCTCGCGTGATGAACGCCCGACTGTGGGAAAGCTTGGTATGGGCTACCTGCAGCTTGACGGGCCGGCCATTGAGAAGGGCGTAATCTTCACTCCAATCGAACTGAAAGGCCTCACCGGGCTGGAAGATCAGCGGTACGAATGTGCCGCGCCCACTGGTTTGCTTTTCATATTGGCGTTCGGCCTTCCACGCTCGAGCAAAGGCGGCAACACGGCCGTAGGATCCCTCGTAGCCCAGTTTAACCAGATCTGCATGTAGCTGCTTGGCTGTTCGCTTTTGCTTGCGCGACTTGCCCGATTCCATCCGCAGCCACGTCGTCAATTTTTCGGCAAACTGATCAAGCTTGCTCGGTCGTTTGGGAACCTTGAACGTCGGCTCCACCGCGTCATCGCGCAGATATTTGCGGATCGTGTTGCGCGATAATCCAGTCCGTCGCCTGATCTCGCGAATGGGAATGCCTTGCCGAAAATGCCAGCGGCGGATCACACTGAGTAAGTCCATGTCGATCACTCCGATGCCTCCTGACTGTCAGCCAGGGGCGAGGAAAACATGGGTCAAATCTCAGTGAAAACTTATAACCCTCCCGGGTCACTTCTCAGTGCAAATCAACAGTCAGTGCGTCCTAAGGCTGAAGACACGCCGACAGTTTTATCCTCGCCCGGCGTGGCTCAATATCCAAAGCGCTTCGATCCTCATCGCCCATACCAAAGCATATTGATGTATTGCCGGCAGACAGTTTATGGTACCGCTATCAGAATCAATAAGCTGCTTGATCGAGGGGATGATAATGAAAAGATTTTTGGCGTTCGCGCTGAGTCTGGTGTGCGGCGTGTCTGCGGCGTCGGCAAATGAATGGCCCAATGGGGCCAAGGCGGCCATCGTGCTGACATATGACGATGCGCTGGATTCCCAACTCGACAACGCCGTGCCGGTACTGGACGAGGCCGGGTTCAAGGCCACCTTCTTCCTCGCCAGCGTAAAACCCTCCGCGCTGTCGCGTTGGCGGGATGTGGCGAACGAGGGGCACGAACTTGGTAACCACACCAAATATCATGCCTGCCCAGCTTCCAGCAACGCCACCGATCTCAGCCACACATCCAACGTCTATACAACCGAGCAGATGCTGAAGGAGATTGAGGAACAGAATGTGTTTCTGACCTCGCTGGATGGCAAGTCGACCCATGGGTTCGCGTCGCCATGCGGTCAAACCCTGGCAGGCGGCGTGAATTATCTGGAGGCGTTGCGGGACGCAAAGCTGGTGACATATGTGCGCGGCGTCTACACTTCGCCTGAGAATTTGCGCGCCGACGTCGCAAAGATGGACCCGATGCGCATGCCCTCGCGCGGGTTCGAAGAGGGCGTCACGGGCGCAAAGCTGATCGAGTTCGCCAAAGAGGCGGAAGCCGGTGGCGGCATGGCCGTCTATCTGTTCCATGGTGTCGGCGGCGATTATCTTCAGGTTTCCAAAGCGGCACACCGCGAACTGATCGACTGGCTCGCCGCCCATCGCAGCGATGTCTGGGTGACCACCCTGCAGGGCGCACTGGACTGGGCCAAGGCGCATCCAAACCCCTGAAATAGAGCGCCCCATCAACGGCTCGCGGGGGACGGAGGCAACATAATTGGGTGCGCAAGAGGCTACCATAGCAGCCGTTATCACGGGAAGGCATGTGATTGGCCGGAACGGTTCAAACTCCGCCCCCCTCCCGACTGTGCGACGCAATGACATATGGCAGCGTGGTACGCTGGACTGTGCCGTCCATCGACCTGCCTGGACACACCAAATGAAACGGAGATGCCGATGATCAGGCTCACCGCCCTTGCGACCATCGCATTCACCACCGTTCTGCCTCAGAGCGCCGCCGCCGGGAACGCACGCTTTGACTATTTCAGTTATGCCGGTCGCAGTCAGGAAAGAATTACTCTGGGGCCAAGGCAATATCGCAACCCGATCTTGTCAGGCTATGCACCGGATCCAAGCATCGTCCGCGTGGGGCAGGACTATTATCTGGTCAATTCCAGCTTCACCAACTTTCCCGGCCTACCGATCTATCACTCTCGCGATCTGGTGACGTGGCGCCAGATTGGTAACGCCATAAGCCGTTTCGGCCAGTTCGATTTTTCAAATCAATGGGTTTCGGGCGGCATCATGGCGCCTGACATCTCCTATCATAACGGCACCTTCTACATCGTCTCGACAAATATCCGCAATTTCGTGATCACGGCAAAGTCTCCCCAAGGGCCCTGGTCGGATCCGGTGTGGCTGGATTTTGACGGGATCGACCCGTCATTATTCTGGGATGAGGACGGAACGGCCTACATCGTAAACAATGGCCCGCCCGACGGCCCTGCAAAATTTCCCGGACACCGGGTTCTATGGCTCCAGGCATTCGACCCGGTTGCCAAAACGACGGTCGGGCCGCGCATCCCCCTGGTAGGGGGCGGGGAAAATCCGCCGCATCTGTTCTGGCCAGAGGGGCCGCACATTTTCAAGAAAGATGGATGGTATTATCTGATTGCTGCCGAGGGCGGCACAGGCCCGGACGAGAAACATTCCCAAATCGTTTTCCGCAGTCGCATGATCGGCGGGCCTTATGAGGCCTTCGAGGGCAATCCGATCCTGACGCAGGCCGATCTGCCGGCGACGCGGCCCTACCCGGTCGAAGCTGCCGGTCATGCAAAGTTCGTTACCACGCCGTCAGGTGACTGGTGGGCAGTCTTTCTGGCAGCCCGCGCCTACGCGCCAACCTTCTATAATATCGGGCGGGAAACCTATCTGTTGCCCGTCAGCTGGTCGGCCGACGGATGGCCCACCATATTGCAACATGGGACAGCGATCCCTTTCGCTCTGGACAAGCCAGCATCGGCGGGCGTGACTGAACCCGGCGCACCGCAGAATGGCGATTTCTCCTTTGTCGACAATTTCGACGAAAAGCGTCTGGGTCTGGGCTGGATGGGCATTCGCGTACCGGCCAAGTCCTTTTACGACCTTAGTGAAGGCCGCCTGATCCTGGCGCCGGGTCATCGCTTCGGCGATCTTTCCGCAGCGCCAGCCTTCATTGCGCGCAAACAGGCACACGCGACGGCAGAAGTATCGACTGCGCTGGACTATGAGCCTGACCATGAAGGCGACCGTGCAGGCCTCGTCGCGCTGCAAAGCGATAATGCCTATCTCTTTCTCGGCGTGATCAAAAGTCAGGGCAAGCGGCAGATTGCCGTCATGCGCCGCGAAACGGCGGGCGATCCGCAGGCCGGGAAGGCCGTTTCGTTGGTGGCCCTGCCACGCGGGGCACGGACAGTCCGGCTCAAGCTGACAATCGACGGTGGAGCGCTCAGCGCATCCTATGCCTGGGGCAGGTCGGGATGGAGGCCTTTGCAGACAGGTGGGGACGCAACGTTCCTCAGCACGAAAAAGGCGGGAGGCTTTGTTGGCACGATGATCGGATTGGCGAACGAAACCAATCGGTCGAACCACCCTGCCCCCGCCGCACCTTAGCTGGACACCCGCAAAAACCGGCTAAATGAAGGGAAGGTTGCGCTGATGGCGCAATGACCAAGGTGCAGCGTGCTTTACTTGGCCCTTTTGGTCATCGGATGGGCCATTTTACGGGCGTCTACGGGTTTCAGGGCAGACTCATGCTGTGACGGCACGTCGTTCGTGGAAGATCAGGCGGTCGAAGTTGTAGGCGAGATTGGCCAAAGTGAGTTTCGCCTCAGCGCGCTTGATGCCGATGGTACGGATGAACAGCCCGAACCGGTTTTTCTGATGCGCAAACACATGCTCGACCCTGGCCCGGATCGCAGACTTTGCCGCATTGGCGCGAGCGGTGGCCTTGGGCATCGGCTTTCCCTTTGGCTTGCGACGGTGGATGCGACTGGTCAGCATGCGATCAGCCAGCCATGTTTCGTTGGCCTTGGAGCGGTATGCTGTGTCGGCCCAGACCTCGCTGCTGCTATTTTCCGCGATCACATGGCGCAACATGCGCCCATCGGCATGGGCCGCCGAAGTGACCTCACCGGCACGAATGAACCCATAGCGGCGATCTATGCTGATATGGCTTTTATAGCCGAATACCGGCAAGGCGATCATCGGTAGCGGCTTACCATCCTTGTAGCGGACCTTCCCGCCGATCTTGAGTGTCCAGCGCGCATCTGTGTCCTTCTGTGCCGCCTTGGCCGGGTCGTCGGGCCAGATATCCTGTGCCGATTTGCCATCCTTGATGGCCTGCCGCTCATCATCGGTATTGCGCTGCTTGGGCGCGGGCACCAGGCTGGCATCAATGATCTGGCCGGACATGGGGATGTAGCCCTTCTTGTGCAGTTGCCAGTCGAAGGCCTTCATCACCCGTTTGAGCGTTCCGGTTTCCGTCATCCGGTTGCGAAAATGTCGGATGGTGCTTTCGTCGGGGGTGCGATCGCCGAGTGCAAAACCCAGAAACCGCATCCAACTCAGCCGGTCGCGGATCATATACTCCATCCGCGCATCCGACAGATTGTGCTGGGCCTGCAAAATCAGGATCTTGAACATGGCGACAGGATCAAACGGCGGACGGCCACCCTTGCCCCCATCGCCATAACCCAGCCCCTCGACCAGCCAGTCCCGAAAATACTCAAAATCTACCGTCCGTTCCAGCATCTCAAGCGGATCACCGTGACGGCTCAGCATCTCAAGGTGGTCGTTCAGACTGAAAAGGGACTTCGGATCCATCACAGATCGCCTCCAATGGCTACCCGCTCAATGAATCATCAATGCACCAAATCCGCCAGAGTTTTTGCGGGTGTCCAGCTATATCGCTCGCGGCCGTCACTCTCTGTCCATCCGTCGCCTGTTGGCCATTTCACGCAGAATATGCGCGGGGTCGTCGTCTCGGCCGGCGACATAGACCCATCCTGATGCGGACAGGTTTTGAACTTTCGCAGTCCAAACCTGTCCGAGCCTCATGACGGCCGCGCAAATCTGCGCTGTCACCCGAAAACGTCTGATCGAGGCCGATAGCCCATGCGCCCTTGTCGGGGACGTCCTAATACGGGTGCCGGATCAAAGCCGCGATGGTCAGCTCCCGGCTCTCTCAAGTTTCACCAGCAATACATCATTGCTTCGGAGCGGAATGCTGCGGCGCATGCCGCCATCTGCGCCCACCTTGACAGTCTGGTCAATCTCCGGCGCGTCACTGGTCAGACCCTGCAAAGTGCTGATCTGGTCCGACGTCAATTTGTCAGGGCGGCCCCATTCCATATATTGCGTATAGGGGTCATTGGCCTTGTAACCAGTGCGATAGACCCGCAACCTGTAGCTGCCCGGCTTGAGCGAAGAGAGTTTCAGGTCAACCGGCGCCAGATTCGTCGCTGGATGGACCTTGGTGAAATAGGGGCGGTTGCTCTCTTTCTGGTCGGGGATCGTATAATTCCAGATCACCCCGGCGAAATTGTCTCCATCGCGCGTCAGCCAGGATTCCTGGTCGCTGTTCCGCAACTCCTGCGAACCCAGCGCATGCAGATATTTATAGGCGAAGAAGGCAGATTTGCGGATGCCTTCCCGGTTGACGAGGCCAAAGCCACCATGGAATGGCGTCGGCGGCGGACCGGCTTCCTCGAACAAGTCGGAATAGACCCAGTAGCTCATCGACTGGGCGTCCTTTTCCGTCCCTTTCAGCTTGTTGAGGATGAAGGGGGCGCTCAGATAAGCATCGTGAATGGGGTCACGCGGATTATAGCTGGTGCTCCATTCCGTAATGTAGAGCGGCAGACCCGGCTTGGATGACGCATCAATCTGGCTGCGCGCCCTGCGTATATCGCCGATCACGGCATTTCGATCTGGCACCAGCTTGTTGTCGCCCTGGCCCTTTTCGTCGAGGAAGCCCCCCGCGACACCATAGGTATGGGTGGCGATGAAATCGACGGGGAGCCTGTTCGCTTCGGCATAGGCGATGAATTCGGGAATCCATGCAACGCCTGCGGTAGCCGGACCGCCAACTTTCAGCGCGGGGTTTACGCCCCTTATGGCCTTCACCGTTTCCCCGTAGAGACGGAAATAGGCCTGCTGGTCGGCATTGACCCAGAACCCGTCGAGATTAGGCTCGTTCCACATTTCGAAGCGCCAGCTTTCGACCTCTTTCCTGCCGAAATTGGCCTCCAGATTCTGGACGAAGGCCGTGATGAAGTCGGACCATTTCTTCCAGTCCTTGGGCGGCGACACATTGCCCCGCCAGTAGAAGATGGTGCGGTCCTGCGACGCCAGATCCTTGGGCATGAAGCTTACTTCGATCATCGGCTTGAAACCGGCCTTCAGCACCTCGCGGTACACCTGGTTGACCCGATCGAAATTATAATAGGGCCGTCCGTCAATCTCGCGATAAGCATCCGTATATTCGGTAAAAATGCCGTGGAAGCGGATATATTCGAAACCAGTCTCGTCATGCACCAGGCGCATCTGGTCCTGATTTTCCTTGCGCAGCAACAGCCCTGCATGACCGGACCCCACGCAATCCCGCCAGACCGTGCTCATAGGCCCGGAAATCGACTTCATGTTGGCAGAAATTATGCGCGTGCCCTGTGCCGACGCCTGCGCGGACGTTAGCGAGACTATTGCCGCCATCGTCACGATCGTTATTTTCCCGGCGAGAGATTTCATTGGAAAGTGCCTTTCATTCATTCTGAACTGAAAGAGAAAATCTCTCTTCCATGTTGCCAAGCCTACATCGCGCCGATGATGCGGATGTCGGCAACACCCGCAGCAGCGCCAGCCGGCGCCATGATTTTCATCCGCAGGCGCGATCCGACGACCCGTTTCACATCGATGATCCGCTTCTGCGCGGTCTCAGTGGTTGCCGATTGATCGGCCACGACGACCCACTGTCCATTCTGATCTTCCACCTCAGCAACGAAGCGATAATTGCCGGGCTGTGGGAAAGTGATTTCCAGCTTTCGGAACTGCAGAATCTTTTCCGGACTGACCGAAACCCATGGCGCATCATCGCCCTTCGCCGCCATCCACGACGTTCCCGGATCGCCGTCATTGACCAGTCGGGATGAATGCCCCTGTTCACTGGAACTCGCGCCTGTCGGGTTATCCTTCCCAAAACTGGCATCGGGTGCGAACATGAATTCAGCGTCGGTTCGCTTGGCTTCGGTATAAGGTCGATCGGGCGCAATCGGCGTTACTCCGGGGACGAATGCCGGTCCGCCGATCGTTTCGATCGTCAGTATTGCGTCCTTGAGGCCGGGCGAACGGGCGCGCAAAATACTCTTCCCGGATTGCCAGCTCCGCATCGTGATGGCCGCTTGCCCATCGCGGATGGGAATGTCGCTGTCAGGCGCAAAGCGGATCGTCCGGCCGGTGGGCAATTCGCCCGGCCCCGATTCGATCGACAGCGTTACAGGCGGGCTGTTGCTCAGCGCGCGGCCCTGCGCGTCGAGCACGGTGACCACCACATGCACGTCATCGGTCCCATCGGCCCGTTCGATTACTGCGCTGTTAGACGTCAGGCGCAGCGCCGCTGGCTCACCTTGTACAGGCCATTGGGGCGGCGCGACGCCGCGATAGGCCTGACGGTACCAATAATAGCTGCGTTTGGGCAGGCGGGCATAGTCGACCACCCCCATGGATCCGAATTTGCGTCCCACGATGGAGCCGTGATCAAACCCGGCCCAGACAGCTTCACCCGACCGCCACCCTAGGCGCCAGGGGTAATCCCCTTCCCCCTCCGCCGCGCCGGGCGTTCTGGGCAAATCGCCCCAGCCTGGATCGAATTCGCCGGGCCTATCCAGCATGGTGGAGCCATATTCCGACACCATGTTGGGAATGCCCGGATTGGGGAAAAGCGCAGCCCCGTCGCCATTATAACCGGCCACATCGCCCAGCTTGTCGATCTCACCGCGCTGCGCGCCACCGATTGCGGCGGGCCTTGCCGGATCGAGCTTATGGCTCAATGCGACCAGATCTTTCAGGAAATGCCGCACCTCCGGCATGACCTCGCCCGCCGAGAAGAATGGCTCGTTACTCACGCTCCAGGCGATGACCGACGGATGATTGCGGGATATGCGGATCATCTCCCTCAACTGCTGCTTGACGCTCTCTTCAAAACCCGCCTTGTATCTGGGATCGACCGGGTAGGCGCTGGACATCCAGCTTCCGTCAGGCCCGAAACCGCCAATCCCCCAGAACGACGCTTCGGACCAGAACAACATGCCGATCTGGTCGGTTGCCTCGGCGAAATGTGGATCGTGGGGATAGTGCGAACCGCGGATGAAATCGAAACCGGCATCCTTCATCATTTGCACGTCGCGTTCCATGGCGCGGTTGGACACGGCATCGCCCCAACCAGCCTGGTCCTGATGCACATTGGCGCCCTTCAAATAGCGGTGTTTCCCGTTCAGGAAAAAACCGCGATCGGCGGTCCATTCAAACCAGCGGAACCCGAATGGCGTTTCGTATCGATCCACCGACCGGCCATTGGCCAGCACCGTGGTCACCGCCTTGTAGAGGATGGGTGTTTCCGGGCTCCAAAGTGCTGGAGCCATGATCGGCCCGGACGACTGGCTCAACGTGGCGAGCGCACCGGCTTCAAGCCGCCGTCTGCGATCGTTCATCGTTGCAACGATCTTGCCCGTCTGATCGTGAATATCGGTGCGCAGCGATACGGTCACGGCCTTGCCGCTATCATTGCGCACTTCGGTATCGATCGCAACGCTGCCGCTTCGTTCAGACAGTGCAGGCGTCGTCACTCTGGTTCCATACCAGGCGACGTGCACCGGATCGGTCGTCACCAGCCAGACGTCGCGATAAATGCCACCCTGAAACACATGCTCGCCCGCTCGTGGGGCGAGGGTCGGATCCCATAGATTGTTGACGCGCACCGCGATGCTATTCTCGCCGGTCCTCACGGCCGATGTTATGTCGACGGAAAAGCCTGTATAACCGCCGCGATGACGCCCGACAGGGGTGCCGTTGACGAAGATTTCAGCGTCCTGAAAGGCACCCTCAAACTCCAGGGCGATCCGTCGGCCGCGCCATGCGGCGGGCACGGTCAGACGTTTCCGATACCAACCATAGCCGGTGTAGAACTGAGACGCCTGGAAATATGGGATGCCAAAGCTGTGCGGCAGGCCGATAGGCTGCCACGCTCGATCGTCATATCCCGCCTCCTTGGCACCGGGCGCATCGCCAATTTGGAAGCGCCAGTCGGCGTTGAAATTGCTGCGCTGGCGCGTGATCGACGCCGGTCTTTCTTCACCGGGGCGACTGGCGGCCTGCACCGACATGACCGTAGCCATGCCAAGAAGCGCCGCTGCTGGCGGCGTCAACCATTTCCTTAATCGATTCATCGGCCTCTCCGCCGCGGATAGCAGAACGCCTGAAGAATCGGGCGCAGCCAACCAGAGTGTAGACCGCTTTACGGCGCAGGCGTTTCTCGCTGGGTTTCGAGCACCTGGGGATCGCTGGCCAATTGGTGGATATAGTTCCGACGCGCATCGGCGCCGCCCTTCATACTGCTATATTCGTTGCGCTGATCCGCGGTCAGGACGATTTTGTTGTAACCCAACTTAAGCATGCATTTGCGCACGACCGTAAACATCATTTCCTTGTTTCGCGCATATTGCTGCTCCGGCTGGGCAGTCGCAATAACAGTCTGCTGGTCGGCAGCCTTGCGTGCAGCAACATCCAGCCCGTTCTGAACTCGTACACTGTCCAAATCAGGTCGGCCAAACTGACTGGAGCCATCGGTCAATGCGGCCATTGCGGAAGCGTCGATTGCCTCCAGTTGCTCCGACGCCCGCGCCAGTGTTTTGACTTCCTCCGTATTATCGATGTTCACCGCCAGACCCTGCATGCCGCATTCCAACGCATCGGCGCTGAACTGTTCACGACCGACACCGGCTTTGGCCCATATGGTGCTTGGAGCTGATACCTTGGCGCTAACACCGGTGACCGGCACGGCAAGCACAGTGACGCATGCCAGAAGTCTCAAGTTTAGAGACCCGGCGCGATTTCTGAGACGATGGTTCACAATATCTCCATTAAGATCAGTGAAACTCCGCTGCGACAAGGAGGTCGCGGAACGGTGCTGCAGGCAGGGTAATCGCCACAAGGTCATATCAATCAAACTCCAATTGAGCCGCCTTGCAGTGGCCATCAATGAAATCCCGATGCGACGTGACCGCTCGCGCCGAACGCACAATCTCCTCACGACGCAGTTTCATACCGTTACGGATCTGGTCGAGCGGGTGCTTGTCGGCCGATACGGAGTAGCGAGATGGCACGAGGTTGTTGCCCAACAAGATGGCGACCCAACTCGGCTCCATGTAAGATTCCAAATCTCCCAACGGAATTTGCCCGCTTGCTTTCCAGATTTCGATCTTGTGCCGAAGACTGTCGGGAATTTCGATATTGCGGCACGCGGCCCATAACGGCTCGGGACGGCGCGAAAGGTAATAATGAGCAATGATAAAATCGCGTATCCGTTCGATCTCAATGGTAGAGAGTCGGTTATATTCGTTGCGCAAAACGGGGTCGATGACCCGTTGGGGGAAGTATCTGAGCAACTTCAAAACACCCATAACGATCAATTGTATTCCCGTGGACTCCAAAGGCTCAAGAAAACTGGAGGCAAAGCCGATCCCCACACAATTGCGGTTCCAGAACTGCTTGCGATGCCCGGAGGTAAAGCGGAACAGCCGCGGCTCGGCAAGCGGTTCGCCGCAGATGCTACCCAGCAAGTCATCCCGCGCCGCGTCGTCGCTCCAGTAATCCGAACTATAGACCATGCCATTGCCGTTGCGATGCTGCAGCGGGATGGTCCAGCGCCACCCGCCGGCGTGCGCGGTAGACCGGGTAAACGGCATGGGGGTGTCAATGCGGGTTGACGGCACAGCAATGGCGCTGTTGCATAGCAACCAGTGCGACCAGTCAACAAAAGGCGTGTCCAATGCTTTTCCCAGCAATTCGGACGCAAATCCGGTGCAGTCCAGAAAGAAGTCGCCGGGAATCGTTTGGCCATCGGCAAGATGGATAGCGGAGATGTTGCCGGATTCGGGGTCCAGGTCGAAATGCGTCATCTTGCCTTCGATACGCTGCACACCCAGTTCGGTCGCGACGTCACGCAGATAACGGGCATATAGTCCGGCATCAAAATGATAGGCGTAGTGATAGCGTTCGTTGTGCGGGGCGAAATTGTTGTTTTTCCCGACGGCATAGGCAAATGAATAATCCTCGATCGGATAATCTTCACCTGATTGGCGCAATCTCAGCCAATAGTGGTGGGTCGAAATTCCTTCGACAGGGTGACCAAAATCGCTGAATGCGTGGAAATGGCGGTTTCCGGCAGTACCCCAGTCGCAAAATTCAATGCCCAGCTTGAAGGTTCCCTGGGTGCTGCGAACAAAATCGAATTCATCAATGCCGACCATGGCGTTGTACTGCGCCAGGATAGGGACCGTTGCTTCGCCAACGCCGATAGTACCGATCTGCTCCGATTCGACCAGAGTGATGCGCGTTTGTTCGCAATCAATTTTCTTGGCCAGCAACGCGGCCGCTATCCACCCCGCCGCACCACCACCCAGAATGACAATATCCCGAAGATGACCACTATTCATAAACATGCCTTACCATGAATATCTCAGTGCCTTTATCGAACAGGTATCAAGGGTATGCGGCATTCGAAATATCGGTCAATGTACATGCCATGCGGCTATGCTTACGAGTCGATATACCTAAACAAACCAATATACGAAACTGAGGAGGGCGCCCTATCAAGAAGCGCCCTCCTCCTCTTCAAGCCGTTAGAACCTCACTCTTATGGTGAGATCATATCGCTGATCGCTAACATTATAGTCGTACGGTACGAGAACGCCCGGTACAGGCTCCTGATATGTTCTCGAAATCGTGTTAAGAATGTTGTTCGCGCGGAACGACAACGACACCTTGTCACTCACCTTGTAATCCACGCCCAGATCCAGATAACCGGCCGCCGCAGTCCACGCTGGAACCATGTTGTACACAGGCCACGAATGATCGGCATCGAAGTTGGTCGGGCTTGTATTGAGCGTGTAGGGGTTGTTGCCGCTCGTCGCATAAGACAACGGATTAACATTAGTCGACAGCAATGCCTTGTCACGCCAGTTATACGCCAGACGGACATTGAGTTTGTTACGGCTGTACAACAACTGGATGTTGTAAGCCCATTTCGACAATCCGGCATAAGGCAGGTTGGGATAGGTCTGCGGCACCGTGCCGTCCGGATTGAGACCGCCGTTGGGCGTGGCAGGGCTCAACATATTGTTAGCCTGTTGGGCCGGGTTCTTGCTGTCAATGTAAGTCAGGTTTGCCTCAATGCCAAACCCGCTAAGCAATCCTGGCAGCTTGTCGAAGAATGTCCGTCCGCCAATCTCAAAACCCTTGATATAGGCTTTTTCCGTCGCGGTTCTGTTTTGCAGATAGACCCACGGAACGTCCAAAGTCGTATCCGTTTCCACCCCGCTTGGGCCACCTTCTATTGCCGTCGCCGGAATGGGAAGATTGTTGGCAATGAACGAATAGAACTGCGGGTGGTCCTTGATCTGCTTGGCGAACACATCGAGATAGATGAGGCTGGATGATGACGGATAGTATTCGAACACCAGATCCTGGCTCGTGATCATGGTCGGCTTCAGCGTTGCACCACCGCTGTTGACTACAACACCCGTGAGAATGTTGGGCGCTTGCGAATTCAAGGGATTCTCGAGTGAGCGGGCAGTGATCGAGCCGCCCGCACGAATGTCATTGAGATTCGGCGGAGCAGACGCCAGCGACGCCGCACCGCGAACAATGAATTTGTCAGTCACGTCAAACTTAATATTGAACGAAGGCAGAACGCGGGTGTAATCATAGCTGCGTGTCTGCATGCTATAAGCTTCGGTTAGCTTATAGAGCGTCGGGAATGTCGTCGCACCCTGAATACCTTTTGATGCGTTAAAATATGCTGTACTGTCTTCTTCGGTCAAAGCAAGATTAGCTGTTAGCGGTGTGTGCAGAAGACCACTCGCTCGTATTGAATCACGGAATATACGAACGCCGATATTGCCCGAGAATCGCGGAATAATTCCGATACGATCATGCGCGAAACTGGCCTGGACATAGGCAGCCATATTTTTGACGCGGGTATTGGTCTTATTAAGACCTTGATCGATATATTTTGTCCAATAATTCTCTGGCGTGTCTTCTGTTACATTGCCGTTAGCGTCCGTCTCAGGCAACTGGCCATTATACTTCTGGAGTAAATAGTACCAATCGTAACTCTGCATGAGCGACTTGCTGGGAACCAATAGCTGTGCCGGAACGGCCCCTCTGCCGCCGAAGTAGTTCGGGAATCGTGAAATATTATAGTCCGACGGTGAGACATTTGGGTTGTTGAGAAATTGAATGTTACCCGGCCCCGCCTCAGCCCATTCCGGCCCCAGCGGTTTCCTCAACCACGGCTGACTGAGGGGTGCATAATATGTCCCTATGAAGTTGTCGTTTTCGTTGCGCCTGGAGGCACGAACACCAACCCCGATCTTGCGCAGAAATCCACCATCGCTGACCCTGTATTCAAGGTCGAGATTGCCCGCCAGCATCGTTCCTTTATTATGGGGTTCACGATAAGACATACTGCTGAGATATGCCGTGCTCGGATCGAGCAAACCGTCAGTGGACAAACCGGATACGGCTGGCAGCGATCCCGTCAGGTCAACATCCATCGAACCAACCAAGGGGCTGTCCTGGGAAATGCCGACAGACATGCTCTTCCCAATCGAGGTGGAACGGACATATTGCACGCCGCCACGCACCGCCAGCCGGTCAGCAGGGGTCCAGACGAAACTTTCCGAAATATCCAGTGTGGAATTCTTGGTATGCGATGTCGACGTCCTGCCGCTGGGCTGCAGTGATGTGTTGGGGGGGGTGCACTGGGCCAGAATCCTCCCATCCCATCCTTCGGTAGGATTCGACGGATCGATACCTGCATTAGCCGTCCAGTCCCACAGGACCGACGATGCGGGAGTGCCATAGGTAGCGCCGCAATCTATCTGATAATGGGCGGGCAGCCAGCTACCGAACGTCGTGTTGTCGAACAGCTTTGCCTTGCCAGTAGATAGCGCGGCGAGCGTTCCCTTCCTGAAGGCACCATTGGCATCATATTCGACCGGGCTGCCAGGCACCGGCATAACCGCAATCGTCGCGGATGGTCTTTTGCCCAAGGAACCGCTGATCCCATAACTATCGTCGATATATTGCGAGAAGAATACCGTGTTGGTCAGCGTAAGGTTGGAAGACGGCTTCCACTGAATGGCCTGGTAGGCACCGTAACGGTCGCGCTTGCTCCGGTTGTAGTTCCAGTTAAACGAACCAGGAATAAAGGCCAGACCATCCTCACGCACGGAAGTCGGCGCATATTCGCCAAACATGGCGCCTACCTGGAGATTGCTGCTCTGCTGATACAGACGGCTGAATGCCAAATCCCACAGCACGCCAATTTCGCCAATCCCGGTATCGAAACGCTTGGAATACATTGCGGAAATGCGGGGCGAGTTCTTTTTCACCTGAGTACCGTAGCTGCCGCCCAAGGTGAGGTTGAACTGGGTGTCCTTGAAATCGAACGGCACATGCGTGCGAAGATTGATCAAGGATGCGCCACCTTCGATCAGATCGGCGCGTGCCGCCTTGTAAACGTCAACCCCCGCCATCAACTCGGGCGTGACCTCGTTCCAACTGATGGAGCTTGCACCGTTGGCGCTGAACACCTGCCGTCCGTTAAGCATGCTCGAATTGAAGGGCAGGCCGCGCACGGTAATTCCCGACCCCTCGATCTGGAATGCGGTATTACCGCCGTTTGCCCCCGCGAAGCGAGAGATCGAGACACCCGACACGCGCTGAAGAACTTCGGTGACCGAATTGTCGGGCAGTTGGCCCGCGTCGTCGGCAACGACGGAATCAACGATCGTGTTGGAGTCCCTCTTGATGCTGATTGCGTCTTTCAATGCTTGCCGGCGCGCCGTGACGATGATCGATTCATCGGTCGCCCCGGCGTCGGATGCCTTGGTCGCACCAGCATCTTGCGCATAAGCGGGCAACACGAGCCCGGCTCCGCATATCGCGAGCGCTACGCTGCTGACACCAACCGAAAATTTCTTCGCAAACATCGCCGCCTGCCCCTCCCAGAGTGTGATCTTTATTGTCCCGTTTTTACGCTGAACCATTCTCTGATCCTGCTATTTGTCTGACTAGTCAAGATAGAATCTGATAGCGGTACCAAAACATTTCCAAATTGTTCCAGAAAATGTCGATTTCTACGCGCAAGTCGCTGAATTTCGCCCGCCAGCCTTCAATCTGACTGCCTGTCACCCGCGCGAGTCGCGCGGCGTCGACATGGCGACGGATCAGTTTCCCTGCCCCGCCGGTCGCCCCACAATCACGCCGCGGCCATGCGGCGCGAGATAGACCGTCCCCGGTTCGACCATGTCACCTGCAATCGCCCTCAATTCGCCATAACGGTGCGCGTCGTCATTGATGCGGACCCAGTTTGCGCCCGTATCGTCCGACCGCCACAATCCCTCGGCGCCCTTAACCTTGCCCCACAGATAAATGGCAGGGTAATTGCCCTTGACCATTGGCGCGCCGAATGAAATTGCCCAGGGTTCATCTACATTGCGGATCTGGGCCATTTTCGACTTGCTGTCTGGCGAATGGAACAGGCCGATCGACGTTGCCAGCCACAGGTCGCGGACGCGGCCCGGTACTACGGCAAGCTTCGCCTG
Source organism: Sphingobium sp. B2 (assembly GCF_007693735.1). Taxonomy (NCBI): domain Bacteria; kingdom Pseudomonadati; phylum Pseudomonadota; class Alphaproteobacteria; order Sphingomonadales; family Sphingobiaceae; genus Sphingobium; species Sphingobium sp. B2. The sequence continues at coordinate 3,097,028 of NZ_VDBZ01000001.1, read as the reverse complement.
CTGCCAGGGCTCAAGCTTGGGGAACCCTTCGACAAGGACGTTGAATTGCGCGCCGCCGTCGCCGCTCGCGAGGATGCGCGAGGTCGACCGGTCAAATACATAGAAAATGCGATCATATGTTTTGTCGGCAACGGGTTTGAGCGATTGTTCCTTGTCCACCGGCCATCCAGCGGAACGCTGCCAGCTTTTCCCGCCATCACCCGAATAATAGGCGCCGTCCTTTTCCGGTGCCCAGACCAGCGCGGTTCCACCTGCGGAAATCGCGATGCTGCCGGGGTTGCGCCAACCTTCCCCCTGCGCGGGTTTCCGGTAGGGAGTCGATGCAAAGGATTCCCACGTCACGCCACCGTCGCGCGAATGAAAACCGTTATTCGGCGAGTTGGCGGTCGTCCGCACAACCATATCGGGCTTCAATCCTGCATAATCGACGCTGAAAACATTCTCCCTGTTCGGAGTGAACAGGCGCTTCGATGGTGTTTGCGTCAGGTCATCCCACGCCCCGCCAGCGATGTCGCCCATCGCGGCCATCACCCGCGCACCGCGGGTCGGCGCAACCAGCTGCAATGTCGCGGTTTCTTCAAGATTGTTGACCGCGAAGTCGAAATCGACCTTCTGGTCCCCCTTTGCCGATGCAAAGTTGCGGCTCATCCAGACGCCGTAACCCGTGCCGTACACCATCTCGTCGGGATTGAAGGGGTTGAATTTCAGGTCTGAAATCCAATGGCCCATTTTATCCTCGCCATTGAGGTAATTGACCAGCCAGGGATAGTCGTCGGGCCGGTGTCGCGCCTTTCCCTGCATGCCGGTCCAGCTTTCACCGCCGTCACGAGACACGTAGATGTCGTCACTTGGAAACCAGCGCCCCAGGGTCGAAACAGCGACAGTTCCGTCGCGGGCAACGTCGATGCCGGAAAATCCGCCGGATGCGTTGGAACCCGGCCCCTTGGGCGTCACATCGCGCCACTCGCCGCTCTTGGCATCGCGTTTCCATACCGCACCCTTTTGGGCATTATTGGGGTTGATCGTTCCTTTGCCATCGCCCGTGGAAAAGGCGACGTACAATGATCCATCGGGCGCAAAGGCCAGTCGTTGCGGCACCATCGCCGGCGGCCCCGCCACAGGCTTGAACGATTGCCCCCCATCCTGGCTCAGCATGAGGCCACCCTGGCCATCGGCGGTCCCGGCCCACAGCGACGAGGCGTCAACCGGGTCGGCCGCGACCAGGCTGAACGAGCGCAAGCCGGCACCCGTACGGGCGAAGCTCTGTCTCTTATACACATCTAGATGTGTATAAGAGACAGGCATGAGGCCACCCTGGCCATCGGCGGTCCCGGCCCACAGCGACGCGGCGTCAACCGGGTCGGCCGCGACCAGGCTGAACGAGCGCAAGCCGGCGCCCGTACGGGCGAAGCTCCGCCCGCCGTCGACGCTTTTCCACAACCCGTCTTCGTTTGAACCATAATAGAGGGTGTCGGGATTGCGCGGATCGACGACCAGGCGTTCACCACTGCCGCGTCCGTCTGCATTGCCGCCCACATGAATCGGCAGTTCGGCGACCTGCCACGTTTTGCCGCGATCATTCGAACGCAGGATTGCGCCCTTGCGCGACCATTGGTTTAGCCCGTATAATTCCTGTCTCTTATACACATCTAGATGTGTATAAGAGACAGGGGCCATTGGACGCGGATCAAGGGCTTCATTTCGACGACACGGGCAGCGATCTTGATGAGGTGCAGGCGCCTGTCTCTTATACACATCTAGATGTGTATAAGAGACAGGGGCCATTGGACGCGGATCAAGGGCTTCATTTCGACGACACGGGCAGCGATCTTGATGAGGTGCAGGCGCCTGTCTCTTATACACATCTAGATGTGTATAAGAGACAGGGGCCATTGGACGCGGATCAAGGGCTTCATTTCGACGACACGGGCAGCGATCTTGATGAGGTGCAGGCGCCTGTCTCTTATACACATCTAGATGTGTATAAGAGACAGGGGCCATTGGACGCGGATCAAGGGCTTCATTTCGACGACACGGGCAGCGATCTTGATGAGGTGCAGGCGCCTGTCTCTTATACACATCTAGATGTGTATAAGAGACAGGGGCCATTGGACGCGGATCAAGGGCTTCATTTCGACGACACGGGCAGCGATCTTGATGAGGTGCAGGCGCCTGTCTCTTATACACATCTAGATGTGTATAAGAGACAGCGGTGACATGGCGGCGCAATGTCGAGGTCGGCGCGACGCCCAGGAGATGTGTATAAGAGACAGGCCCAGCAACGCACGCGTATCAGGCAGGTTCTCCAGTCGCGAGATCGTCGGCTGCGAACATAGCGCGCGATCCGAAGGTGCCAGATCAAGGGCCAGCTTGAACATCGGGTCGACGCGCAGACTGGAGGCGTCATTGCCATCCTCGTAACCCGCCGCAATCATCATCAGCCGGAAGCGGATAATGTCGGTAAGGCTGTGGGTGATCAGATCCGGCGCGCGGGGATCTTTGATGCAGGCCGCCATGCGATCCGCAACGCCAACGCGCTGCTCCACCTCGCGCAACAGCAAAATCCCGCCGTCTGACGATAGCCGACCGCCGTCAAATCTGACGTCCAACCGCTTGCCCGAAACAGGTGACAGACCACGTAGCGGCAGCGTAGGATCGTCCATGGCGGGTGTAGCTTTCTTGAAATGACGTTGATCGGATTAGACAACCAAATCATACGTTAAATCAGATGCTTACGCTCCATCCGCCAACCCCCGATGAATTATACGGGTTAGATAGAGGCCGCAGGCGGCATAGACACGGTCGGGATTTGCGGGATCAAGCGCAATGCCGAGCACGCCCATAAGATCGCCGTCCTGGCGGCTCAGATGATCCAGCAGCGGCAACCAGCGCTTTGCTTCATAATCATAACGATAAAGTCCGCCGATATCGGTGCGCGTATAGAGAATATCCTTGGCACGCGGATGGTACACGAACCCGTCGACATAGCCGCCGCCGCCAAAGGGCACCGTCTGCCAGGCATAGGGTGTTGCCTTCTGCGCCGATGACGGCGCGGCGGTGAGCATGCTGGGCAGCAGGACAGCACATCCCAGCAAAACCTTGCCTGACCAACGGCGTGTACCTTCGATTTTCATTGCATGCTCTCCCCAATCATTATGTCACTCTGTTTATTCCGGATCATTCTTGCGGCCGGTCGAGCTTTGAAAACGGATGCGTCTTTTTATAGGTTGTTGGAAAGGCACCGGTATCGCGCGTCGGCCTGAATGCCCTCCCGCCCACATCGCGATGCCAGCGCCGATGGTCATTCGATCGGCATGGAAAACCCCGTCGCAGGCAATTCCGCTTTGTTATAGAGGTTCACGATCGGGCTGGCCTGCCACAGATAGCGAACCGTGCGAGCGCTGGCATCGGCGGGCAGCAAGATGGTGTCCTCGCTAAGATCGCCATTGACGAACCGGCAACTGGATGTGGCGTCGCATAGCTCAAATCCGATCGCGGACCCGCCGCCGACAAGCTTGAGCGGGCCATGGGCGAAGCGAACGGCGATCCCCTTTGCCGTGCGCGTGACGGAAATCGGCGAGGGGCCCCGATCCTCGACAGCTTCGCCGAGCGCGATATGCCGCGCGGCCAAGGCAAGCCGCTTGCCTACATCCTGCTTGTTGGTCGGGTGGATATCGGTGACCTGGCCGATATCCACCGCGCTCGCCATGCCCACTTTGGGATCGGCATCGGCAACGCGCCGCTGAACATCGCGCAACTGGCCCCATGAATCGTTCGAAGGCGTGGAGGCAAGCGGTCCGAAATTGGCGAGTTGCACCATCAGGAAGGGAGATGTTTCGAACCGCTTGCGCCAGTCGGCGATCAGCAAGGGCATCAACTCCGCATACCCCTTCGCGTCCCCCGCATTGGCTTCGCCCTGATACCAGGCAAAACCCTTCAACGGATAGCCGCCCAGCGGCGCGATCATGCCGTTGAACAGTGTCGTACGACCTGCACCCCCGGTCCACGGCACGCTTGGCGGCGCCTCGCCGTTCTTGAGCGGCCGCCCCTTGGCAAAGGTCCAGTCGGAAAGCGGCAGCACCGTGCCGTCGCCCAGGGTCAGCGTACGCGCCGCATCACCCACCAGGCCGCCACCGCCGCCCGTGTCGACGACCGTCACGTCGATGATATTTTCTCCAGCCTTCAACGCGCCGGCAGGCACCTCATAATCCCGCTTCTTCTGCCAACCCTGGTCGGCACCCACGATCTTGCCGTTGATCCGCGTTACGTCGATGTCGTCGACCGCTCCAATCACGATCCGTGCGGATTTTGCCGCTTGCGCCGCGGTCAGCTTCACACGGGCACGGTAATAACCAATGCCATCGAAGGTCGCGAGCGAGGCGTCACCCCATTGTTCCCACATCTGCTTGTTGGGAACCGTGCGCCAGGCCGCCTTGGCAGGGGCCGTGGCATCGCCACCCAACCACTGCTGCAACAGTTTGGCCCAGCTACTTGCGGCGATACCCGCATCGCGGGCATATTCGTCCATCAGCGCAAGGTCTGCGCGATAGCGCGGCACTGTCTGCAACGCATCGCGACTGATCCATTCCTCGATCGGCGACCCGCCCCAGCTTGCCGCGATCAGACCGACGGCAATTTTCTGCTGTGCCTGGAGTTCACGACCCATGAAGTAGCAGACAGCCGAAAAATCGGCCACGCTCTCCGGCGCTGAACGTTGCCAGCCCGTTGCGGCTGAAAACCTCGGTTGGGGCTTGGCGCTCGACTGGCGCGGCACGTTGAGCAGCCGCAGCATCGGGCGATTGGAATAAGGCACTTCGAAAGCGGCATTGGTTGCATAGCGAACCGCGAATTCCATGTTCGACTGGCCTGAACAGAGCCAGACATCGCCGACCATGAGGTCATCCAGGCGCTGCTCTTCGCCGTTGCTGCTCACATTCATGACATAGGGGCCACCCGCCTCACGGCTGGACAGGGAGACCTGCCACCGGCCTTTACTGTCGGCCTTGGCGGTATGTGCCTCGCCATCGAATGTGACACTGACGGTGCTCCCCGGCTCGGCGGTGCCGCTGACCGGGACTGCCCGGCCGCGTTGCAAAACGGCGTGGGACGAATAGACCGGGTCAAGGACAAGCGGCGCCGCATGGGCGGCTGCCGGCAGTGCGGCCAGAAGGATTGCCGGAACGATCTTCATAACGTGCCTTTCATGCAAAGAGCGGTTGCCGGCGCACATCAAGGTCGTGCGATTGCGATCCATCCGCGCCCTATGTCCTCTTCCTATGCCCTAGCTTATATGGTAGCGGTACCAACAATAGCCGTCTGCACGCAAGCGGAAATTGAAGGGAGCGGGTCTGAAATGTGGAAGATTGGTCGGCGCGATTTGATCGCTGGCGCTGTTGCGATGAGCGGCGCTGCATCGGCGCATGCCGCAACGTTTAAGCCGAACTGGTCGTCTCTTGTCGCGGGTTGGGACACCCCGGAATGGTTCCGCGATGCCAAATTCGGAATCTGGGCGCATTGGGGGCCGCAGTGCCAGCCGGAAGCGGGCGATTGGTATGGCCGCCTGATGTATGTGCCCGGAAGTCCCGCCTACAAGCATCATGTCGCCAATTATGGGCATCCGGCCGATACCGGCTTCATGGACATTATCGGCAAATGGAAGGCCCAAGCATGGGATCCGGCGGCATTGTTGCGGCGCTACAAGCAGGTTGGCGCGAAATATTTCATGGCTATGGCGGGCCATCATGACAATTTCGACCTGTACGACAGCGCGCATCACGCGTGGAACGCAACGCGGGTCGGTCCAAAGCGGGACATCGTAGGGGGTTGGGAAAAGGCGACCAGAGCCGAAGGCCTGCCCTTTGGCGTCAGCAACCATATCAGTCATGCCTGGCACTGGTATCAGACCGGCTATGGCTATGATGCGGAGGGCGCCAGGGCAGGAGAGCGCTACGACGCGTTCAAGCTGCGACGCGAACAAGGCCATGGCAAATGGTGGGATGGACTCGATCCCCAGGATCTCTATACCGGCCCCAGCTTCGTGGCACCCGACGGGATCGCCAGCAATGCCTCGATGGAGGCGTGGCATGAGGTGCACGACGGGCGCTGGTTGGAACATGCTGCCTCGCGGAACCCGGCGTTCATCCAGAAATGGCTCCTGCGCCAGAATGACCTGGTCGATAAATATCGACCCGACATGATCTATTTCGACGACACCAGAATTCCGTTCGGAACCGTGGGGCTGGAGGCGATCGCGCATTATTACAACCGCGCCATCGAATGGCATGGCAGTCCCAACGTCGTCCTGACGTCGAAACTGCTGACCGACTATATGCAGGGCGGGTTGATGAATGACGTCGAACGCGGCTTTTCGCCCGTGATGCGCGCGCAGCCATGGCAGACCTGCACCTGCATCGGCGACTGGCATTATAATCGCGCGCGCTACGACCATAAATATTATGTTCCGGCGCAAAAGGTCATCCAGCGCCTGTGCGACATCGTCTCGAAAAACGGCAATCTCCTCCTTTCGGTCCCGCTCCGGGGTGAAGGCACGCTCGACGGTGAAGAGGAAAAGATTCTCGACGGTATCGCTGCATGGCTGCAGATCAATGGCGACGCCGCGATTTTCGGCAGTCGCCCCTGGCGCATCTTCGGCGAAGGGCCGACAGACTTGCCCGGTGGCAAGATGGAGGAAGACAAGGCCAGCGACTTCACCCAGCAGGATGTGCGCTATACCGTCAACAAGGGCGCGCTCTACACCGTGTTGATGCTCTGGCCCAAGAGCACGCTGCGTATCGCGTCGCTGGGTCGTCGTGCCTTGGGTGGTGCCTCGATCGCAAAGGCAGAACTGGTAGGCGGCGGCAACCTTTCCTGGAAGCAGGAGGAGGATGCACTGGTGCTGACGCTCCCGCCGGCCAAGCCCGGCCAGATGGTTCCCGTCGTCCGGTTGCGCGGCGAGGGGCTCACCAGTCTGGCCTGAGCACGGATTTTGAGGAACACATGAAAGAGCCGGGCGCGACAGCATCGCACCCGGCTCTTTCACTATATGCCGTTATGCAAGGATGGCGGGATGGTGTCGAAGCAACGTCCCGCCAGCACCCGCCATCAGGGCTTGCGCACCGTGACCGCGCTTCCGTCATAGACGATTGCGCTTTTCCCATTTTCCGCGAAGTCGACTGGCCGGGACGTGCCCTTGTCATAAAACCGGACGGAAATGGCACGCTTGGAGGTCATGCCGCCATGACCGCCTTCGCGCTTGCCGATGGTCAGTTCGCCCTTAGCCTCGTTCCACTGGATGGGAATGCGCGTATATTCGCCGCGCTTATACCCTTCGCTGGTGCCATCATCTTCATAGAGCGAGAAACTGCCGTCAGCGCCGGTGAATATGTGCAGCACGATGGGACCATCGGGCTCTTCGCGGGTATATTCGATCTCTGGCCCGGTGGGCACGATCGAACCGGAGCGCACGAACAGCGGCATGCGTTCATAGGGCGCTTCAGCACTGATTTCCTGACCGCCCTTGTAATAGGCGCCGCTGTTGAAATCATACCAGTCGGCACCGGCTGGCAGATAAACCTTGCGGCTGCGGGCCTTGAACTCCGTCACCGGCGCCACCAGGAACGCACCGCCGAACATATATTCGTCGTTGATGTTGCGGGCCTTGAGGTCGGCAGGGAAATCCATGACCAGGCCGCGCATGATCGTGCCGTCCTTCTGCCATGTATCGCCCGCCAGCGTGTAGATATAGGGCATCAGCCGGTACCGCAGCTTCAGATACCATTCCATCGAAGAGTACATGGGCGAGCCGGCGGGCGCGATTTCGTATATCTCGCGCTTGGGGGCTTCGCCGTGGCTGCGGAACAGCGGCGTAAAGGCGCCGAACTGGAACCATCGCAGATTGAGCTCCCGCCATTCGTCAATATGGGCGGGATCCTGCTTGGTATAGCGATCCTCCAGCGCGAAACCGCCTATATCGTGCGTCCAGTTGGGAATGCCCGACATCGACAGATTGACGCCCGCGGATATCTGGTCCCTGAGGTCGTCCCAGCGCGATGCGACGTCGCCGGACCAGACCGCTGTTCCAGCACGCTGGATGCCCCCGAAGCCGGACCTGGACAGAATGAACGGACGCACATTGGGTTTCGAGATCAACTGCCGCTGATAGACGCCTTCGCTATGCACCAGCGGGAAGCTGTTGAAGAGCGCTGCCCCCGGTCCTTTCGCAGTCGGGCTCATGCGGTAGGCGCGTTCCTCGATCGAAAGGTTCGAGTGGAAATCCGGCTCGTCCGCGTCGAGCCACCAGGCATCGAAGCCCAGATCGCCCAGATTTTCGCGGATTTGCCGCCAGTAAATGTCCTGCGCCTTGGGATTATAGGGATCGTAAAAGGCGTTAGCGTAACCCGGCCCGACCCAGTCGCGGTACATTTTCGATATATATTTCGGATCCTTTGATTCGCCGGGCCGCTGCTCGACCATGCGGCGGTAGATGCCGCCGATCTTGTCGAGTTCCTTGTAATTGTCCGTCGTCGGATAGAATTTCGGCCAGACCGAAATCATGATCCGCGCGTTGAGCGCATGGACCTCATCCACCATGCCCTTGGCATCGGCAAAGCGCGTCTTGTCGAAACAATGGCAACCCCAATTAGGATCCTCCCAATAGCGCCAGTCCAGGACGATATTGTCGAGCGGCAGGTTGCGGCGGCGGAACTCGCGCACGACGTCCAGCAGTTGATCCTGCGTTTCGTAGCGCTGGCGGCTCTGCCAGAAGCCATAGGCCCATTCCGGCAGCATCGCAGACTTGCCGGTGAGCTTGCGATAGCCAGCGATCGCGCCGTCCATGTCCTTGGCCGCGGTCACAAAATAATCGACCGCCTGTCCCAGTTCGGACGTAAAGGAGAGCGAGTAACGATCCGCATCGGGGATCGGATCATTGTGGACGAGCGCGATATAACCCGCATTGGGCTCCCATTCGACCCGGATGTCGGCGGCCTTGCCCGCCGTCAGCGGCACGTCGAAATTATGATACCAGGGGTTCCAGTTCTGGCGCCAGCGTTCCAGCACCTCCTTCCCGTTGACGAACACCTTTACATAGCTCGACGAATAGAGGCGGAAGCGGTGGAGGCCGCTCTTGCCGGGCGTGACCTTGCCGGACCAGATCACCCGCTGCGTCTGGACCGCGTTGCCGGCGGTGTTCTGCCCCGCGGTCGAGGCGACGGTCTGCGCCTTGGCGGCTTCGGGCCAGCGCATATTGTCGCGGATATACTGGTAATTGATGACCTTCTCGCTCTGCGTGACGGCCAGCCTGTCGCCCAGATAATATTGGGCGGTCCAGCCGGGCTTGCCATCGGTGCCCACGATCTTCAGGCCGTCGCCTTCGCTGCCTGCCAGGGCGTAGGACTTGGGGTTGCCGAAACGGGTGATCGAATTATTGTTCCAGAGCAGGCCATAGTTGCGCGTCGAAACGACGAATGGAACCGCAATGTCCATATTGTGCTGGGCAAGTTCGACGTCCTCGCCACGATAGTTCATCTGCCCGTTCTGGTGCTGGCCAAGGCCGTAAAAGCCTTCGTCCGTCCCCCGGTTGAACTGCTGGCGAACGGCGAGAAACTTCTGCCCCTCGACCGTCTTGGGCTCGAATGCGGCGCGGGACGATTCACTCAGAATGGCCTTGCCGCTACCGTCCAGAAAGCTGACCTGACCGCTGGTCAGATTGACGCGCGCGGTCGCCGAAGGGAGCTTGAGCGTAACCGTGCCTCTGTCCTCGCTGACCACAGGGTTGCCGTCCGGCTTGGCCGTGACCATCACACCATCGGACACGGCCTCGAAATTCTCGTTAGGAATAGCGGTGACGCGAAAAGCCTCATCGCCGAACGCAAGAATACGGACCCGCTTGGCGGGGCCCTTGTCGGGCGATACGATGATGCCGTGATCGACCTTCTGGAAACTGCCCGCGAGTGCGGCGGTGCTCGACGTCGCAAGCAGCGCGCAAAGGGCGAGGCGGGAAAGCGTTTTCATTATCCTGCTCCGGTTCTTCAATTGGGATTCCCGACGGGGATAGGCGGCGTGCCCTTGTAGGTTGCGAGGGTGACACGAAGGACTTGCTCGCGGTCTGTGAAATTCAGGCCATAGTCGGTGGAATCGCCGTTCCACACGCGACGGAAAACCCATTTGCCCTTGTCGAAATAGCCTTCCTCCACGCGCAGCGTCATCATCGATTCAAGCGGCGCGGGCTTGGCGAGGCCGAAATAGACGCGGGAGTGGAAACCGGTGACAAGGAATTCATTCTCGCCCAGTTGCGCCACCGCCACGCCGCCCGAAGGCTGCGGATTGCCGGTGGGCTTGTCGGTGCCGAACTGCCACTGACCGAAGGTGACGGTCATATTATATTTGCCCATGGCGATATGCTGGGTGTGCTCGGCCTTGGGATCGGTAGGCTCTGCGACGCCCCAGGTCTTGCCCTGAGCCGCCCAGGCAGCCCATTCCCGCTGCATCGGCCCAAACAGGCGATAATTGCGCGCAAAGGGTTCGATCGTCTCGTCGTCTAGCTTTTTCGCGCCCAACGGGAAATTTTGATAGCCCGTATAATCCATGCCGAAGGGTGCGAAACCGATCGCCCCCTTGCCTACGGTCGGGAAGAAGAAGCGGGCGAAGTCCTTGTCATTGCCGGTTTCCGGCACGAACAGTGCATTGTCGGGCCGGTCATAAAAGTTGAGATACGCCATATAGTCGGCATGATCGCGCGCGTAGATGTCCGGCGCTACGATATCGATCGCCGGAGCGGCGGCCTTGTAGACATCAATGACATGATGCACCGGCCCGCCGCTGGCATAGGTCATCGCCGGCTGGCGGCCAGAAGCTGCGGCCAGCGCAGCGTTCATATACATGGGCAGCGCTTTCACCGCCTTGCCTGCGGCGGCGATCTCGCTGGTATAGCTGGCGATCGACCAGGCATGGAAATATTCGTCTGCATCCGCGCCGAACACATTGCGCCATGTGCCGGGCTTTTTCTTCATCTGCTTGACCAGCGGCGCGGGAACCGGTCCGTCAAACAGCTTCTGAGCGACAGGCGAGAAGTCGCGCACGCTACCATAGCTGCCTGCTTCATTTTCCGGCTGCACCATGATCACGGTGTTTTGCGGGTCGTTCTGCTTGAGATATTCCATCAGCTTGACGAAGGCGCGCTTGTCCGCCTCCAACGTCGTGCGATAGTGCGGCGAGAGCGCGTAATGCACCTCTCCCTTGGCGTTAATCATGCGCGGAAAGCGTTTCTGGTTCAGCTTCACCCATGAAGGCGCGTAGCTGGGCGCCGTGTTCTTCCATGTGCCGAACCACAACAGCACCAGTCGCACATTATGCTCGCGTGCCTGGGGCAACAGGGCGTCGAGGAAGGAGAAATCGAATTTGCCCTCTTCCGGTTCGATCTGTTCCCAGCCGACAGGCACTTCGACCGTATTGGCATGCATTTTTTCGATCGCAGGCCACACTTCGGGCAGCATGGCGGGATAGTTGGCGCTGTTGTTGACTTGCGCGCCCAGCATCAGGAAAGGCGCACCGTCTACGATCAGCGCATGCTGGCCGTTGCGGCTTTCCAGGCGCGGCAGCGCATTGCCCTCGGCGGCCATCGCAGCGACCGGCACGCATGTGGCGGCAATCGGCAGCAGCCAGCTGGTCCATCGGCGCATGGGAAATCTCCGTTCCATGATCTTACGGCTGTGACGGGCAGACGCCGCCAGGCGCTTGGGTGGCAAGTTCGATTTCGGAGAAGGAAATCGTCAGGGGACCGGCAGAAGACAGCGTCCACACAGGCTGGAGATGCGCCATGTCGGCCCCCCTTTCAGCGAAGCATTTCAGCGGAATCCGAACCGTGCGCCAGCCCGCCCCGGCCTTGAAGATCTCATCCGCATTCACCATGCCCTGACCCATGCCCAGCTTGATGCTGCCGCCCGCGGGGGTGTCGACGCGATAGGTCATCTTGAGCATCATTTCCGCGCTGGATTCAAAACGAAGGTCGACGCCCTCGCCGTCGATGCTTGCCTTGGCCATGGCACCCGCGTTCCAGCTGAGCTGAATCGCGCCCTCCTGCCGACTGGCGGAATCGACCGGACGCTGGGTAATGCCGGCGCCCAGAGCGAGCGAGAAGGGCGCATGCACCCGACCGTCCGCGAAATAGCGGCTCTTGTTGGCAGGCGTCGCGTCGATGCCTGCCACTTCACTTAGCTGACCGACCTTGCCAGGCGCCGCATAGCTGAGGCCATGGTTCAGCGGGAACAGCGGATCATAGCCTGCCTGTCCCTTGTTCAGCGTGAACTGCGCGGCGGTCTTGGGCCAGCTGTAGGACAGTCGACCGGTGAAATCAGCCCTCGGCTTGCCCTTGGCATCGCCGATCAGCACGTCCGCAATGCCGCCGCCTTCGCTGCCAGGCAGCCAGGCCGCGACGAAGGCGTCGGACTGGTTCAGTTCGGGATTGACCCATAGCGGCCGCCCGGACAGGAACACCGACACCACCGGGATACCCGCCGATTTCAGCTTCTTGAGCAGCGCTAGCGATTGTTTGTCGCCCGCCTCGAACTCCAGGCTGCGTAGGTCGCCCAGGCCCTCGGCATAGGGCTTTTCGCCGAACACGACGATGGCAAGGTCGGGTTTTTGAGTGAAGCTTCCGTCAACGCTCAGGGTTGCGCTGCCGCCACCGGCCTTCATCGCTTCGGCAATGCCCGCATAGATGGACTGCGCGTTGGGGAAATCGGCGTTCGTATTGCCATCACCCTGCCACGACAGCGACCAGCCGCCCGATTGCTGCGAAATATCGTCTGCCGCGCTGCCTGCGACCATGATGCGGGCAGAAGCCTTGACCGGCAAAACGCCGTCATTCTTGAGCAGGACCAGCGATTTGCGCACCGCCTCGCGAGCGATCGCCCGATGCGCGGGCGAACCGATGACATCGGTACGCGCTTCATAGGGGCGCGCAGGATCGAACAATCCGGACTTGAACTTCACGCGCAGGATACGGCGCACCGCATCGTCCACCCGCGTCATGGGGATCACGCCATCACGGACCTGCTTGACCGTGGTTTCGAACAGACCCTTCCAACTGTCCGGAGCCATCGCCATGTCCAGACCGGCATTGAAGGATTGCGGGCAATCCGTCGCGGTGCAGCCTGGCACTTGCGCATGGCCGTTCCAGTCGCCGATGATGAACCCGTCAAAACCCATGCGCTGTTTCAGCACGTCGGTCAGCAGGCTTTTGTTGCCATGCATCTTGACGCCCTGCCAACTGTTGAAACTGGCCATGATCGTGCGGGTCCCGGCCTTGATCGCGGGTGGATAGCCAACGGAATGAATGGCGATCAATTCGCTTTCAGGAATATCGGTATTGCCCTGATCCACCCCGTTCAGGGTGCCGCCGTCGCCCAGAAAATGCTTGGCGCTCGCGGACACATAGCCGTTTTGAAGCTTGCCCTTCCCCGGCGCGCCCTGAAGCCCCTCAATCATCTTGGCGGAGTAAGCGCGGACAAGCGCCGGATCTTCCGAATAGCCTTCATAGGTCCGCCCCCAACGATCGTTCTGGGGGACCGCCAGCGTCGGAGCAAAGGCCCAATCCATGCCGGCGGCAGCGGTTTCCCGGGCGGTGGCTTCACCGATTCGGCGAATCAGGTCAGGGTCATGTGCGGCGCCAAGAGCGCTGTTATGCGGAAACAAGGTGGCACCGACGACATTATTATTGCCATGCACCGCATCGATCCCGAACATGATCGGAATGGGCTCATGCCCCGGCCGCTTTTCCATCGCGATCGCGTTGAATGCCTGGGCGGTCTTGATCCACGGTCCGGCCGCCGAACGGTCCGGCGCGTTGATCGGCGGCGAACTGCCACCCGCCAGGATCGAACCTAGCGGATATCGACGCAGATCCTCGGGCTTTATCGATGCCGTGTCAGCCTGGATCATCTGCCCCACCTTTTCCTCGAGCGACATGCGCTTCAACAGGGTGGTGATGCGGGATTCGGTTTTTGCGTCGATCAGACCCTGGCTCTTGGCCTGGGGCCAAAGTGCCGGGTGGGCTTTACCCGGCTCGGCTGACTGCGCACCGGCGGACGCCGCCCAAAGCGCAAGACTCGCCGCGGACAAGGAGACGCCAAGCAAGGCGGTTTGCGCACGATTCAATAGCATTTCACTCACTCTCCCTTGAGCGCCATTCTGCAATTCTTATTACTCATACTTATTAAATGATAGCGCTATCAAGTAAAAATCTGGATTTGCCGCTTCTGTCCGACCTGGATCAGGCCCCATCAGATGGATTTGTGCGGCGTGTTTCGTCCCGACAACCGCTCGGAGCGGATACCGTGCGCAGCGCATTGGGTATGGATGAAGCTCTGGTCGGCAAACAATGTCCGTGCAGCTTTTGGCCCAACGGCTTACGATCGCTTCACTTTTTCGCTGATCCGGACTGCGGCGCCTCCCCTGAGTGGACTTCTTGATTATCGAATGATACCGATACCATTAATGGCGTCCGGGTCAACGACCTATACGATTGCCCTCATATCCTTCGCCATCACAGGCCTTGTTCAGAGAAAAAAGCCCGCGAAGTGGGTTTGGGGAGATAATTATCGCTATGTCCTGCAGCATCGGCAACGTCATCGCCCGGCATCTCAAGCTTCTGCTGTCGATTTTTCTCGGTCTTTCTGGCTTGTTGGCAATGGACGAAGCCTTGGCGACGGAGCGCGGAAGGACGCCAATTGACGCCGTCTGGTCCTTCCTGCGCGCAGATGCGCCCGACGCTGCGTCGCCAGATTTTGACGATTCAGGCTGGTCGCGGGTAACCCTGCCCCACAGCTTCAATGGCAGCGATGGCGATGATGGCGGCAGCTATTATCGGGGTCCGGCCTGGTATCGCACGAATGTAGTGATGCCGATAAAGGCGTCCGATCGCCGTTACTTCCTGGAATTTGACGGCGCTGCGCTGGCCACCGACCTATGGGTCAACGGTCACCGGATCGGTCGGCACGAAGGCGGCTATGCCCGCTTCCGTTTCGATGTCACCGATGCGTTGCAGGCTGGCCGCAACAGCGTCGCCGTCCGCGTGGATAGCACCCGCCTGCCCGATATCGCTCCGCTGGGTGGGGATTTCACGGTTTTCGGGGGGCTATACCGCCGCGTCTGGCTGGTATCGGCCGATGCGCTGCATTTCGACATGAAGGATAGCGGCGGTCCCGGCGTCTATGTCTCCACACCCGACGTAACCGCGGGCGCCGCCCGGATTCGCGCGCGGTTGCGGCTGGCCAATGATATGAAGGCCGACGCAGGCGTGCGCTTTCATATAAGCCTGCACGATGCCGATGGCCGCGAAGTCGCGCGTGCGGAAGACCGGACCCGCTTGCGATCGGGCCGCACGAGCGAGGTGACAGCAGACATGGCGCTGTCAAACCCGCACCTCTGGAACGGCATCGCCGATCCCTATCTCTACACGGTCGTGGCGACCCTGTCCGACGCCAGGGGCAAGGTCCGCGACCGTATCGAACTGCCGCTCGGCATCCGCTCGATCGAGGTGACCGCCGACAAGGGGCTGTTGCTGAACGGCAAGCCCTATCGCCTCCATGGCTTGAACTATTTCCACGCCCAGCGGCCCGGCCGGGGAACAGCCGTCACTGACGAGGAAATATCCGATGACATGCAGATCATCGCCGATATGGGCGCGACCGCGGTCAGGTTCGTGCATTACCAACACCCTCAGCGCGCCTATGAAGAGGCCGATCGCCGGGGCTTGCTGGTGTGGACGGAAATTCCCCTGAACGGCGTGATCGATACGGGCGAATCTTTCGAACGCAATGTGGTTCAGCAGATGCGCGAACTGATCGCTCAGAATGCCCAACATCCGTCCATCGCAGTCTGGGGGCTTGGCAACGAAGTTTATGAAGTGAGCGACGATGTGCTGCGCCTGCTGCGCGCTGCGCAGGCGACGGCGCAAGCCGCCGATCCGTCGCGTCCGACCAGCTATGCGCATTGCTGCCAGAATGACGACAACCCCAAGGCGCTCGTCGCCGACCTCAGCGCCTTCAACCGCTATTTCGGCTGGTATCCCGACCAGAAGGGCTCACTGGGCGAATGGGCGCGGAAATTCCATGCCGCTTTCCCCGACCGTCCTTTTGCAATTGGCGAATATGGCGCGGGTGGCGGTATTCGTGCGCAGGAAAGCGACCCCGCCCCACCTGTCACGACCAGCGCCTGGCATCCCGAACAATATCAGGCGCTTTCCCATGAACAGAGCTGGCGCGGAATCCGGGATCTTCCCTATCTGTGGGGCTCCTTCATCTGGGTCGCCTTCGATCTGGCCTCCGATGGGCGAAGCGAAGGGGATCGTAGCGGCATCAATGACAAGGGGTTGGTGACATATGACCGCGCGGTCAAAAAGGACGCCTATTACTGGTATCAGGCAAACTGGTCCGACCGACCGATGCTGCACCTGACCGAACGCCGCCACAGCTACCGGACGCGGGATCGGGTGACCGTCCGCGCGTACAGCAATCAGCCGTCGGTTCGCCTGACCGTGAATGGTCGATCCTATCCCGAAGTCCCCGTGGTCGATCATGTGGCGACCTGGACCGACGTGGCCATGACGCCGGGAAGCAACCGGATCGCTCTGTCGTCGGGTGACCTGCGGGACGAGGCCCTCTGGACCTATGACCCTAACGCCCCGCTCCCCAATCTGCCGGTCGGGAATGTCGATCCTCCGGCCAGGCAATGATGGCGGGCGGCGGCCGGATCGCCGCATGGCACGGCGAACGGTCCGCATCTGCGAGGATGGGAAATCATACCCGCGGATAATCGTACCAAATGACAGGAAGGCCGCCATGCTGACTGAGCATGGCGGCCTATTTTGTTGCGTCGGAATGGTTCAGGAAACGGGCCTGATGTGGATGGCAGCACCGCCCCCAGCGCTCATCTGGACCGACAGCGTATCGCCGCTGGTGACCTGCCGCGTCGTGCGATCCACCATGTTGGGCGAGGCGCCGTCCTGCCAGACCGTCGCTTCAAAACGTCCCGATCCCAGCAGGGAGAGCGGAATGTCGACGCGCCGCGCGGTTCCGTTCGTCATGGCCCCGATATACCAATCCCTCCCCTTGCGCCGGGCGAGGACGATATGGCTTTCCGGCGTGCCTTCGATGAAGCGGGTTTCGTCCCACGCGGTCGGCACTTGCTTGATGAAATCGAAGCCGCTGGCATTCACATAGGCTTCGGGCGCATCCGACACCATTTGCAGCGGACTGTCATAGACCACATACATTGCCAGCGCCTGGCCGCGACTGTGCTGCGATGTCGGCATGGAGCCGTCGCGCGGTCCTGGCGCTGTTGCGCCATTGCGGAACCCGCCCGGCGTGTAGTCCATCGGACCCAGCAGCATGCGCGTATAAGCGAGCCTCACATTATGGGCCGGGTTTACGCGGCCCCAGGCGAACTTGTCATGTTCCGCACCCATCACGCCCTCTTGCGTGATATAATTTGGATAGGTGCGCTGAAGTCCCGAAGGCGGGAATGCGCCGTGCATGTCTAGCAGCATATGTCGCTTCGCCGTGGCCTCCGCGACCCGCACATAGAAATCGACCATCTCCTGATCGTCGCGGTCCATGAAATCGACCTTGATGCCCTTGATCCCCCAGCGCTGATAGAGGTCGAGCGCCTCGTCGAGCCGCGCATCGAGGGGGAGCCAGTGCACCCACAGCAGCAGGTCTACGCCCTTGCCCCGCGCATATTGCACAAGGGCAGGAATATCGATGCCCGCCTCCGCGCGGGTGATGTCATTTTCAGGATGGGGCCACAGATCGCAACACTGGCCGGTCTTATAGGCCCAACCGGCGTCGATCAAAAAATAGGGAAAGCCCGATTGCGCGGCGAAATCAATGAAATGCCGATAGCGATCCATGGTAGGGGGCGGTGTTTCCATCGGGCCCGACCACCAGTCCCACGCCGCCTTGCCCGGCTTGACCCAGGAAAAATCTCCACTGGCCTGTTGCGACAGATTGCCCACGATCGGGGAGGCGATCAGGTCGCCTGCGCGGTCGCCCGCCATGATGACACGCCAGGCGCTGTGCAGGCCGTCAGGCGATTGCACCGCCACATAGGGGCGTCCCTTGCGCGGGAACAGGCGAACGTCGAGGCCGCCTGCGACCGGCTTCAGAGCAAAGCCGGCATAGCCGCCTATGCCGGCCTGGGTAAGCGCGAAATGCGTCTTGCCCGATGCGGACGCACAAAGCATGGGAAGATCGTAGAGCTTCGAGCGATCCAGCGCGGACACCGCCTTCAATTGCCACGGCCGTTCGTGCGAGCCTGTCAGTTCCGAGACTTCGCATTGCGGATCGCCGACCAGGCGGAACCCGGTTTCCTCACCGGCAATTTCCACAGGCTTGCCGCCGGGCAAGACATAACGGAAGGCCACCCCTTCATTATAGGCGCGCGCTTCGATCGACAGCGTCCGGCCGCCTGCCGCACGTTCGCGAAAGCGAATGACCGCACCATTATAATGATCCCTGGCCTCGCTCGCTTTCGTGGCGACGAGGGGAATGGTGCGGTCCACCCGTTGCTTCGCGACATCGACGAGCGTCAGCGGCCCAAAGTCCGGTTCATTGGCGATGTCCAGGCCCAGCGGCGCGTCCTTGACGATCATCTCGCCCTTGCGCGTCACCGAATAGCTTTTGCCATCCGGTGATACGCTGATGGCAATGCTATGATCGGGCGACAGGATGGCGACGGGCGCTGCTGCCGCCAGTAGAAGGGGAATCATCACGATTGTCCTTTGGTGGAGCTCAGGCTGGCGTGTCGCACCAGTTAGCGAATGGGCCTGATGTGGATGGCAGCACCGCCCCCAGCGCTCATCTGGACCGACAGCGTATCGCCGCTGGTAACCTGCCGCGTCGTGCGCGCCACATCGTTGGCCGAAGCACCATCCTGCCAGAGCGTCGCTTCAAAGCGACCGGCCCCCAACAAAGACAGCGGGATTTCGACGCGCCGCGCAGTTTCGTTGGTCATGGCTCCGATATACCAGTCCTTCGCCTTGCGACGGGCAAGGACAATATGGCTCTCCGGCGTGCCATCGATGAAGCGCGTTTCGTCCCAGGCAGTCGGCACCTGCTCGATGAAATCGAAGCCGCTGGCGTTTGCATAGGCTTCCGGCTTGTCCGACACCATCTGGAGCGGGCTGTCATACACCACATATTGGGCCAGCGCCTGTCCGCGCGTATGCAGCGTCGTCGGCATGGACCCATCGCCCGGTCCTGCGGCCTTCGCGCCGTTGCGGAACCCGCCAGGCGTGTAATCCATCGGCCCCAGCAGCATCCGCGTGTAGGCCAGCTTCACATTATGGGTTGGCGTTATGCGACCCCAGCCGAACTTGTTCCATTCAGCGCCCATCACGCCTTCCTGCGTGATATAGTTGGGATAGGTGCGCTGAAGCCCCGAAGGCGGGAAGGCGCCGTGCATGTTGAGCAGCAAATGCCGCTTTGCCGTCGCTTCCGCCGCGCGCACATAGAAAGCGACCATCTCCTGGTCGTCGCGCTCCATGAAATCGACCTTCACGCCCTTGACCCCCCAGCGCTGGTAGAGGTCGAGCGCCTGCTCCATGCGGGAATTGAGATGCGCCCAATGCACCCACAGCAGCAGGTCCACGCCCTTGCTCCTGGCATATTGCACCAGAGCGGGGATATCGATGCCGGGTTCGGCGCGGGTGATGTCGGTATCCGGGTTCGGTTCGACCCCGCAGCACTCGCCCGAATTATAGGCCCAGCCAGCATCGACCATGAAATATTGAAAGCCCGATTGCGCCGCGAAATCGATGAAGCGGCGATACCGATCCATGCTCGGCTTTTCCGACGTCGACGGACCGGACCACCAGTCCCACGCCGCCTTGCCCGGCTTTACCCAGGAAAAGTCACCAGTGGCCTGCCGCGACAGATTGCCGATGATGGGGGAGGCGATCAGGTCGCCTGCACGGTCGCCGGCCATGATGACGCGCCACGCGCTATGAAGACCATCAGCAGAGCGGACAGCCACATTCGGGCGATCCTTGGGCGAAAACAGATGAACGTCTAACCCGCCCTCGACCGGCTGCAACGCCGAGCTTGCATAGCCTGCAATCCCCGACTGGGCGAAAGCGAAATGGGTCCGTCCGGTGGATGAGGCGCAGACCATGGGCAGGTCATAAAGCTTGGCCCGATCAAGCGCCGCGATCGTCATCGAATTCCATGGCAACTCGTGCGAACTGGCAAATTCGGTCACCTCGCAGCGCGTGTCGCCAGCCAGGCGAAAGCCGGTTTTTTCGCCAGCGATGGCAACCGGCTTGCCGCCGGGCACGACGTAACGGAAGGCGACACCCTCATTATAGGCGCGCGCCTCGATCGACATGGTCCGCCCGCTGCCGCCCTTTTCGCGAAAACGGATGACAGCGCCGTTATAATGATCCCTGGCTTCGCTCGCCTTCGTGGCGGTTAGCGGAATGGTGCGATTGACCGCCTGCTTACTGGCATCGACGAACTTGAGGTTGGAGAATTGCGACTCATTCGCCATCTCTAGGCCCAGCGGCGCATTGCGGATGATGATTTCACCCTTGCGAGTCACCGAATAGCTTTTGCCGTCGGGGGCGACGCTGATGACGATGCTCTTGTCGGGCGACGCTACGGCCACCGGCGCAGTCGCGGCTGCCAGCAAAATGGGGATCACGTCCGTCTTCCTTTCCTTATTCGTTTATCACTGCCGCCGCGGGATATTGACTTGCGCCGACGCGGTTTCGGGCATGTCCTTCTCTCCCCCTGGCGCGCACCATTCCGTCGGAACATTGCGCAACGATTTTGATCTAGCTGGCGGTCAGGGCGACCTTGGGTGCCGGAAGGCCCGGCACATCCACACGGAAACTGAAAAGGTCGCCCGCACCAGGCTGCTGCGCACGTTGGGCCGCCGACAAACCCTTGTGCGCCGTCGTTGCATAGGCCGTGCAAAGATCCGCACCGCCGAACGCGATCTTCGTCACATTGGCCACGGGGAAGCTGACGGTGTCCAGCAATTCTCCTGTCGGGGCATAGCGATGGGCTTTCCATCCACCGAAAAGGCCGATCCAGATGCAGCCTTCGGAATCGACGGACGGCCCGTCGGGATACCCTTGTGCGGGGTCGATGGTGACAAGACGGCGTTGAGAAATAGGCAAGCCGTCATCGCCCAGCGTACAGGCGTAGATGGATCCACCCAGCGTATCCACATGATAGAGGGTGCTGCCGTCAGGGGACAATGCAGGGCCGTTCGTGATCGCGCAGGGCGCGATGGTCGTGGCGACGACTTTCCCGTCAGCGAAGCGGTAAACGCGGCCCGTCGCCCGCGTCTCGCCATCATCCATGCTGCCGAACCAGATGGCGCCAAAACGATCGATGACTGCGTCGTTCAGCCGGTTGCCGGGCTCGGACGCTTCTGGCGCGGCGAGCAATTCAAAGCTGCCACTTGCCGGATCGAACATATGGATGCCGCTTTGCAGGCCCGCCACCATCCGTCCGCTGTCGGTCGGAAAAATCCAGCCGGGCTGGGCAGGGGCATTCCAGCTTTCGAGCCGATCCGTCCCCGGATCGAAACAATGGATTTTTTGTTCCTTGATATCGACGAACCAGAGCTTGCCTTCACCCTCGGACCAATAGGGTCCTTCGCCCAGCGTCGCGCCGACCTTGCAAGCCTGTTCGACAGGGCCAGGCATCAACGCCAGCCCGCGTCGACAAAATATTCATGGCCCGTGCACATGCGCGCATCGTCAGAGGCAAGGAACAGGGCGAGCGCGGCGACATCATCGGGCTGGATTCGATCCTTGAGGCACTGGGCTGCAACGATCTCCTTTTCGCCCTCCGGCGTGTACCATTGCATCTGGCGCGGAGTCTGGACATTGCCGGGAACGATCGTGTTGACGCGGATATTGTCCGGCCCAAGATCGCGCGCCAGTGCGCGGGTCAAACCCTCGATCCCCGCCTTGGCGGTCTGGTAGAGTACAAGGTCGGCCAGCGCGAGATGCCAGCTGATCGAACCAAGGTTGATGATGGCCCCGCCACCCGAACGCCGCATTCCCGGAACAACCGCCTGCGCCGCGAAGAACTGGTGTCGCAGGTTCACGGCAATGCGGTCGTCCCAATATTCGGGGGTAACATCGTCAATGCTGTGGCGGTCGTCATTGGCAGCGTTGTTGACCAGAATGTCGATTGCGCCCTGTTCCCGTTCAACATCAGCAATCGTCTGCCGGATCGCTTCGATGTCGCGCAGGTCGCAGTAGCGGTACAGGGGGGCGTGCGCCACGTCGCCGCTCAGCCGTTCGACAAGATCGTGTGAAGGGGAATCGAGAATGTCGATGAACAAGACCCTGGTACCTTGACGGGCAAAGGCTTCCACCAGCGCCTCTCCGATACCGGCGCCGCCGCCGGTCACAAGCACATGCTTGTCCGTCAGGCTGGGATAGACAGCGCGCACAGCTGTCGGGGTCTTGAGCTTCAACAATGATGGTCTCCGGCAGAAACGGGGAATTGGATTGGACGGGCCGGGCGCATGTCAGGCATGGTCCTGCATGACATGCGGCTGCAACAACCCACGGCCAGCAAGGTTAGCCATCAACGTGGCGATACCCGTCGTCCAGGGCGGCGCGCTCTTCGACGTCGTGACGCGATTGACCAGGGTACCGAGGCGCTCGGAGGAAATACGCACGACGTCGCCGGTCCTGTGGGTAAAACCGCGGCCGGGCACGTCGCGGTCCTGCGTCGGCGCGAACAATGTGCCGAGCATCAGCGCGAAGCCGTCGGGATATTGATGTTCGCTAAGCGCCTGACGGACGAGTTCTTCGGGATCGCGGCTGATTTCGCACATGGAAGAAACACCGGCCAGATGATAGCCGTCGCTGCCCGTGATCGTCAGTTCCACCACCGCATCGCGCACATCATCCATCGTAAAGTCCTGATCGAACAACCGGATGAACGGACCAAGCGAGCATGACGCATTATTGTCCTTTGCCTTGCCCAGAAGCAGCGCGCTGCGTCCCTCGAAATCGCGCAGGTTGACATCGTTACCCAGCGTCGCGCCCATGATACGCCCGCGCGGATCGACGATCAGGACGATTTCAGGTTCTGGATTGTTCCATGATGAATCCGAACGCACGCCGATGTCATCACCCCAACCGACGGTCGAAAGGACGGGAGCCTTCGTGAAAATTTCCGAATCCGGGCCGATCGCGACTTCCAGATATTGCGACCAGAGGCCCTCATCCGCCAATGCGGTCTTGAGCGCAGCCGCCTCTGCCGAGCCCGGTACGACGGAACGGATGCTACCCCCGATCCGGTCTTCCAGCTTGGCGCGCACCGCCGCTGCGGCATCGGCGTCGCCACGGGCCCGTTCTTCGATCACCCGCTCCACCGCCGAGACGGCGAAGGTCACACCTGCGGCCTTCACGCATTGCAGATCGACGGGCGAAAGGATTTTCAAGCCGGGCAGCAAGTCGTCAAGCGCGCCCAGATGGTCGCCCGTTGCGGCGGCGGGATCAGGCATGGCCAGCAGCGCGGAGACGGTCGGTGCCGTGGTCGCCACATCATAGACCTGGCCATCGCGGATGAGGATCGGTGACGGTCCCGCAACTGTCGCAATTCGCCCGACAAATACCGCCGACCGCCAGTCGGCGCACAGCAAATCTGCCGCTGTGGAAGCGTCCTTCACCTACTGTTCCTCCCGCTAGACATTATGATAACGCTACCATTTCCTGTGTGTACGTCTTTTGTCAAGAGAATTTCAATTTCGGCCTTGGACAGGCCGATCCGTTCAGCATCATCGGTGCGGCCTGACGGTGCGTTGGATTCATCGATGCCGGTTCGCTTCGGCCGGTTCCCGCGCAGCCCCCGGATCGGCCATCAAGAGCCGAAGCTTCGGCGCCGCCAGCGGGATGCTCAGCATCGTGCTGGCAATTGCCATCAAAAGCAGGGCGGTAAAGCTTTCCGGCGAAATGATCTGCCGGTCCAACAGGATGTTGGCGAAGATGATCATGATCAGCGCCTTGGTCTGGAGCAGCCAGCCGATAAGAGTGGCTTCGCCCTTGCGCCATTTCAGGACGCGGCCCGCGCACCACAAACCCAGCAGCTTGCCGCCAACGGAAGCGATCAGCAGCAGCGCCGCCGCGCCGAAAACGGCGATGCCCCCGACGTCCCACTGCGTCTTCAACCCCGTGCTGAGGAAAAAGACCGGCATGACCGCCAGCAGGACATGATCGCGGAAGAGGTCCATTCGTTCCCGATCGAACCATTCCGCATCGAGCACGGCGCCGGCCAGGAAAGCCCCGACCATGAAATGCAGTCCGCACCAATCCGCCGCGAACCCGCAGGCGGCGAGCCAGACAAGCGCGCCATACCAGCGATCGCGCTCAGCCAGTCGCGGGACCACCCGACGAACCAGCCATGCCGCAGCAACGAAGGCCATGATGAACATCGCTTGCCGACCGATGCGATCCCAGTCGAGAAGGATCAGCGCCAGCACGCCCCAGATAGCGATATCATCCAGGCTGGCATAGCGCAGGATCCGCTGGCCCAGGGGCTCTCTCAAAATTGCGAGCTTTTCCAGAAACAGGACGAGGATAGGAAGCGCCGTCACCGCACAAGCCATGCCGATGCCGAGCACAACCTGCCAATCTTCGCCAAGTGGGCCGCGCCAACCGTCGTCAAGCGCCAGCAGCACCAAGGCTGCCACGCATCCCAACACAAGCGGTACCATCAGCGCCAGGCCGGACGTCACACCCGTTTCATAACGATGCCGCCACGCATGTCTCAAATCTAGCTCAAGGCCGGCAATCCATACGAATATCATCACCCCCCACCAGGCAATGCCGTTCAACGCCGCTACCACTTCGGGCCGAAATACGAAGCTGTAATAATCAGGGAAGGCCGCACCGATGACACCGGGGCCAAGCACCACACCGCCGATGATCTGCATGACGACCAAGGGCACATAATAGTCGATACAGGCGATGCGCCAGACGAGATAGGGGATCGAGAAAATGATCAGCAACGCGATGAGAAAGACCTCCGTCGTGGACATGGTTCCGTGCATGCGTGCTGCCCCTCCCAGGACGCCGGTCAACAGGGAGTCCCACGGATCGGCGCGCCAATCGCCCGTCCTCGACTCGGTGTTTATTTCTCGTACAAAATGTCAGGCAAAATGCATCAGTTTTTTGCTGTGGTAAGGGATCGAGATGACGTGAAAGGATGCTGCATGATCCACATACTTCGTCGAGAGCTTTGACCAGGGGATCATAAAGCCTTGGCGGGGATCAGGGTGCTGACTCAAACTCGTCTGGCCATGTTCAATCCTGTCCAGCTACAAATTCATTTTGTGCGCCAGTTCGTCCAAATTGCGCCGTAATGTCGGAGTTATCATCCAACTATGGAGGAGTCGAATGGTCGGTGGTAATCATCGGGATGTCATAGTCGCCCTCTTCCGAAGGAGCTGATGCCTGCCACATGGGTGAGCAAAGTGAATTGGGACATCGCGCTGCGCAGGCCAGCGGGGGTATCAGTGATTGGCGACCGCGACCGGCTGGACCAGCCCCCCCGGCTTGGCGGCTTCATTTTCCACCAGCAGCGTCACAATCCGTTCGCCATTCCCCGGTGGTAGCGGAATGGCCAGCGCAGCCTCGTCATATCCCGGTTTGGTCGCGACCTGCCTGCCGTCCAGCCAGATTTCCGCGCGACCGATGATCCCGCCGAATTTCAGCGTGCCGCCACGCGCCTGCACCCTGCGGCGCGGCGTGAAGCTTGTGCGCAGCACGATCCAGCGCTTGTCTTCCGGGGCGGCCTGAAGCTCGCCCGCGCCCAGCCAAAGCCAGCTGTTCATGTCGGTTTCGGCAGGCTTCATGTTCGGATCAGGCTTTTCGGGGAAAGTGGGCGACTGGCGCCAGCCCTCTATCACCTGCACCGACGCCGTCGGCGGAACCTGAGCGCGTGGGGTCGCTGGAAGGCGGCCTATGCTAGTCCGCGCTGGGCGCAGACCTGGCGCGTTCACCGTCACCACCAGTGGCCCCGCGCCCGCCTGCGTCTGCACGATCAGCTGCGCCAGCCCGTTGAACAGACGGCGGCTCTTACCCTTTTCCGCCTCATGACTGTTGGGATCACCATTGCCGTGCCCGATAATCTCCCCGCCCGAAATCGTGAAGCTGACCGCCAGGTTCGCGGTGGCGACGTGGCGTCCCTTGGCATCGATCGCGTCGATCGTGATCGGCTGCACGTCCTCGCCGTCGCCGGCCATCAGCATCCGGTCTGGCGTCACGCGCAATGCCACGGGCGCACCTGTCGTCTCCACCACCGCGCGCGTGACCTCCCGCCCGCCGCGATAGCCGATCGCCTCGATCCGCCCCGGCGCATAGGGCACTTGCCAGCGCGGCATCTCGAACCGATCGACGTCCTGCTCGCCTATAGTCTTGCCGTTAAGGACGAGCCGCACCCGATCCATATTGGTCAGCACCATTACCGTGACAGGCTGTCCCTCGCGCCCCGGCCAGTTCCAGTGCGGCACGATGTCGATCAGCGGCTGGTCGTCCACCCATTGCGCGCGATGGAGCAGGAAAGCCGTCTTGGGAAAGCCGCACAGATCCATGATCCCGAAGAAACTCGACGCCGACGGCCATTCATAGGGGGAGGGCTCGCCGCGATAGTCGAACCCGGTCCACACAAACGCGCCCGCGACGAAGGGGCGGGTGGCGATCGCCTTCCACGCCTCGCGATGCGTGTTGCCCCAGCTTGACTGCACATCGTCATAGGAAGCAAAGATATGCGCCGCCGGGTCGCTTTCATAGGCGCCGCGCGTCATGAAGGCGCTAGTATCCTCCGAACTGATCATTGGCAGGTGCGGATTGGCGGCATGGAACCGGTCATATTCGCCGGGCTGGTAGTTGAACCCCACCACATCGACCGCCTGACTGACATTTTTCGGCGCATAGAGGCCCGCGTTCATTGCCGCCGTGACGGGCCGGCTGTCGTCCAGCGCCTTCACCTCGGCGACCATGCGGCGGACCATTTCGTAGCCCGCTTCGCTGCCCTGCATCGGTTCTTCGTTGAACACCGACCAGATGAAGACGCTCGGCCGGTTGCGGTCGCGCCGGATCAGCCAGCGGAGTTGCTCGATATAGTCAGGGCTGGTGTTGAAATTGCGATTCTCGTCCATGACGAGCATCCCCAGCCGGTCGCACGCATCGAGCAGCTCGGTCGGCGGCGCGTTGTGCGAGCAGCGAATCGCGTTCGACCCCATCGCCTTCAGCCGCCCAATCCGCCATTCCCACAGCGCATCGGGAACGGCGACGCCCACGCCCGCATGATCCTGATGATTGCAAGTGCCCTTGATCTTGAGCGGCTCCCCGTTGAGGAAAAAGCCCCTGTCGGCGTCAAAGTGGAAGGTGCGAAAGCCGATGCGCAGGGTGCGCCGGTCGTCCGGCTGACCCTCGCGCGTCAGACGGGCGCGCAGCGTGTAGAGGTTGGGCGCATCGGCGGACCAGAGCTTGGGATCTGGTACCGCCAGAGCAAAATGGGCTTCCCGCCTGGCCAGGGGCGGCACCGTCACCCCGGTGCTTCCCCTGTCTCTTATACACATCTAGATGTGTATAAGAGACAGGTGTAGAGGTTGGGCGCATCGACGGACCAGAGCCTGGGATCTGGTACCGCCAGATCAAACTGGGCTTCCCGCCTGGCCAGTGGCGGCACCGTCACCCCGGTGCTTCCCTGTGCGACCACGCGGCCTCCGGCGTCGGTCAGTTCGACCGAGACAGTCGCATTTGCCTCTGCCTTCAATATGTTGCCCAGCGTCGCCGTGACGGGCACGCTCCAGCGACCGTCCGGCCCCAGCCGTGGATCGGCATGAATGCCATCGGTCTCGATATAGACGGGCGGACGCTTCGCCAGCCACACATGGCGATAGATGCCCGCGCCTTCATACCACCAGCCTTCCATCTTTTCCGCATCGACGCGCACGACGATGGTATTCAGATGATCGCCAAAGCGCGCGGTGGGAGTCAGGTCGAGATAGAGGGAATTATAGCCGCTCCAGTTATGCGCGATGACCGAACCGTTGAACCAGATCGTGGCGTTGGTCGCGATCGCGGCGAACTGCAACTCGATATATTTGCCCCGGTCCTCCGGCTCCAGCCGCAGGGTGCGCCGATACCAGGCATAGCCGCGTCGACGGTATCCCTGCGACGGGTTGGCGTCTCTGTCGAACGGCATAGCCACCGCCCAATCATGCGGCAGGTCGACATTCGGCCAGTCCGAATCGTCGAAATTGGTTGCCGCCGCGCCTTGCGCCTGCCCTGCCTTGGCGTTGGAATAGCTCCAGCCATGGCCTTTGATCTCAGGAGCGGGGATGTCGCCCTGATGGAATTGCCAGGCGCGATCCAGCAGCAGGCGTCCCGGCTCATCAGGCTCCGGACGGGGGGGCAGGACCGTTCGTGACGCTGGCATCGGCAGGCCCGGATGCGGACCGGTCCTGACACTGGCCGCCTCGACTCCCGCCACAGGAGCCATCGCGGCGACCGATCCCGCAGCCACCATGAATTCCCTGCGTTTGAGGACAATCGGCGACTGGCTGCCCGACACGGACTTTCCTCTCAAACCTGTTATTTCCTGTCTGGCACGGCGAAGGATCAAAGCTGCTGTGGCGGGAAAATGCCGTGCCGGGCGGCGAAGGCCGCAAATAATGTGGGCCATATGGACGCGGGTTCGCTTGCCGGTAAACGCACGCCGAATCCGTGCCCGCCATGTTCGAAGACATGCAGCGCGACTGGCCGTGCCTTGGCTTGCATCGCCTGAAACAGGGCGATGCTGTTGGCTACCGGCACCGCTCCATCGTCGGCGGCATGCATCAGGAAGACCGGTGACGTGTCATCCGTGACCCGCAGTTCGACCGATCGCGCCTTGCGGGACGCTTCCGTCGGGTTCTGACCAAGCAGGGCCGCGCGCGACCCTTCATGCGTGAACGGCGCATCGACGCTGATCACCGGGTAGATGAGGCCGGCAACATCGGGCCGCGCCGAAAGGCCATCGGCGGCATCGACCGGAGCATAGACGGGCTCGGCATGGCATGTGGCGAGCGATCCTGCCAGATGACCGCCAGCCGAAAAACCAAGCACCCCCACGCGCTCCGGCATGATGCCGAACTGCTGCGCCCGCGACCGGATCAGGCGGATGGCCCGCTGCGCGTCCTGCAAGGGCACATTTTCCCGCTGCCGCCAGCCTTCGCCCGGCAGACGATACATCAGGATGAACGCGGTCACCCCTTGCGCATTGAGCCAGTCGGCCTGGCTGACCCCTTCATTGTCGTAGGACAAGAACCAGTAGCTTCCGCCTGGAACGACCAGCATCGCAGTACCGTTGGGATGTTTCGGGCGGCGCACGACCAGGAAGGGCCGATCGATCCCGCTGATCCAGCGGTCAGGTTTGGCGGGATCACGCGATTGATCCTCAACCTTGCGGGCGATCTTGTTTCCGGATGCACTGGGTGGGGAAGCGGGCCACAGGTCGATCACTTCGTCGGCGGGTGCCGAGGTCGCGTCCGTCAATGTGGTGTAAATTCGGGTGTGGCCAGCGGGCTGCATTTTCAGGCGGCCTTGGGTGTAATCTGTAGCGGCTGAACCTCCTCGATTGTTGGTGTGGTAAGGGCGGCCATGCCCTCGATTTGCATGTAGCGGTGCTGGAGCTGGTATTCGTCGTTCTGCTCAAGGAGGACGGCGCCGACGAGGCGGATGATGCTGTCCTCGTTGGGGAAGATGCCGACGACGTCGGCGCGGCGCTTCACTTCCTTGTTCAGCCTTTCCAGCGGATTGGTGCTGTGGAGTTTGACCCGGTGCTGCTCGGGGAAGGTCATGTATGCGAGGACGTCATGCTCGGCATCGTCCATGCACGCGCCCAGCTTTGGCCAGCGGGCGCGCAACTGATCAGCGACCTGNGTGCTGACGCCGGCGATCCATGCCTCCTGGATGACCGCGACCAACGCCTTCTCGACGGTCTTCCTGGGCTCCAGAAAGCCGGGAAAGTAGGCGCCGGTCCTCAACTTGGGGATCTTCAGGTTAAGCGTGCCGAGCCGGGTATCAAGGCTGCGGTCACGGTAGCCATTGCGCCAGGTCGTGCGCTCGCCGGAGCGTTCGTGCCGGCCAGCGCCAACGAGACCGTCGACATCGGCCTCCATAATGATCTGCAGCACGCTCTCGGCGATCGTGCGCAGGAAATCTCCATCTCCGGTCTTCGCCATCAGTTCAGCAAGCGGTAGTCTGTCGTCGGTCATCGGGATCAACTCCTCGGTGGGCGTGTGAAGTGTGGTAACTCCACCTTACCGATGAGCCCGGTGGCCACCGAGATCGAAATCGCATGGGGTGGGGCATGCCCCACCCCATGCGACAACCTCAATCTACACCGGAAATTACACCACGAGCGCGGACGCTAACGGTGCCGACTGCGCCAACGCCCGTACGGGCACCGTCGCCAGAGCCGCACCGGCACCTATCACCATACGTCGGGTGATCGTCATACTATCCTCTCTGTCGGGTGGCTAACGGTGATGACCGCGCCCGTCCGATCCAGCGCCCATCACATTTACGGGCGAATATATTTGTATGAGTATAACTGGATGGCAAGTTCGTCAATATGAAAGCCGACCGGTTGGCATGCATTTGGTCTCATACCGGGTCGATGATTGCACGCGCCATATCAGCGGGATGTGGCAACCCGCTCCCCACAGGCGTATGGCTAATATGCGTCAATTAAGATCCCTTGAATGCCTATGTCTCCATTATTCAACCGTCGCTCAACAGCGTGTTGCCCTCGGCCCTGCGGTTTTTGCTCTCACCTTGAACTGACGTCTCAGTCATGACATAGCCGGAAAAACTACTCATACAATTTGAGGGTCAGGATGCGGTATCGGTTACGCTTGTCTGTGGCGATTGTTGGTCTAGCGCTTGCGCTGCCAGCAGCGGCCGAAGAGGTCCATAGCGGGCTTACCGCGACCGGCGAGATCGCCAATGTCGCGATTGCGTCCTCGCCCGCCTTCCATTTCGTCCAGTTGCGCAACGGCGTTCAGTTTCAACTGAACGGAACGGTCAAGACGGTCCTTTTCTACGGGCCGGACGTCGTGCGCGTGAATGCAGGCCTTGGCCAGTCACACTGGGGCCAGCCAAGCCTGGTCGTCACCCAAGCGCCCCAGCCAGTCCGCTTTGCCGTGGCGGAAACGGACGCAACGCTGAGCCTGACTGGCGACAAGGTGCGGGTGGCGATCGACAAGCGCGACGGGGCGATCAGCTTCTTCGACGCAAAGGGCCGGCTGCTGACGCGCGAAAAAGCCGGCGCGCCGCAGTCCATCACCGCACGCACCGTCGCTGACTCACCGACCTATGAGGTCGAGAATCGCTTCACCTTGAAACCCGGCGAGGGCATCTACGGCTTCGGCTTTACCGACGATGCAGAGGTGAACCGGCGCGGCAAGGATCTGCTGCTCGTCCAGACCAATATCGGCATCATCATCCCCGTCATGCTGTCGACCGAAGGCTATGGCGTCCTATGGGACACCTATTCGCAAATGCGCTTTACCGACAATGCGCAGGGCGCGCGCTTGTGGGCCGAGGACGCGCCGGGCGGCGTCGACTATTATCTGATGGCGGGCGACAGCATGGACGATGTGGTCGGCGCCTATCGCCGGCTGACGGGTCAGGCGCCCATGTATCCCAAACAGGCGTTCGGCCTGTTCATGAGCAAGGAGCGCTACCCGACGCAAGACCGCCTGGTCGAGGTCGCCCGCACTTTTCGCAAGGAAGGCTTCCCGCTCGATTACATCGTGCAGGATTGGCAATATTGGGGCAGCGACAAGGATGGCACCTGGTCGGGCATGATCTGGAACCCGGAACGCTATCCGGACCCCGAAGGGATGACGCGGGCGATCCACGATCTCCACATGAAATTCATGATCTCGATCTGGCCGTCAGTGGGCAATGACACGGCGCTGGCGAAGGAGTTGGACCAATATGGCCTGCGCTTCGCCCCGCTGCACTGGATTTCGAAGAAGGCGCGCGTCTATGACGCCTACAGCGCCAAGGGACGCGAAATCTATTTCAAGCACATCAAATCGGGCCTGCTCGACAAGGGCGTCGACGCCCTGTGGATGGACGGAACGGAAGTGGAGACAAGCTCCGCCATGTGGGACCCCCACTCCAACGTCGTCGATACCAAGGCGCTGGGCCGCAACGCCATGGGCGATTTTTCGCGATACCTGAACCCATATACGCTGCTGACGACGCAGGGCACCTATGACGGCCAACGCGCGACAAGTGACAAGCGCGTACTGACGCTGACGCGATCCGCCTGGGCGGGCGCACAGCGGACGGCGGCGGCATCCTGGTCCGGCGATACAAAGGCAAGCTGGGATACGCTCAGGAAGCAGGTCGCGGGCGGCGTCAACGTCACCGTTACCGGCAACCCTTATTGGACGCAGGATATTGGCGGCTTTTTCGTCGATGATTTCCCCGGCGGCGAAAAGAACCCGGCCTACCGCGAACTGTTCGCGCGCTGGTTCCAATATGGCGCCTTCAATCCGTTGATGCGCGTGCACGGCACCAGCATCGAGCGGGAACCCTATATCTTCAAGGATATGGACCCGGCGATGTACAAGTCGCTGCTGGACACCGTCCATCTGCGCTACCGCCTGCTACCCTATATATACAGCCTAAGCGCCAGAGTGACGTCGGATGGCTATACGCTGATGCGACCGTTGCCGATGGACTTTGCGAACGACCCGGCAACCTACGACATCAACGACAGTTTCATGTTCGGATCGTCGCTGCTGGTCCACCCCGTCACGCGGGCCATCTATCATATCCAGCCGCCACCACCCCCGACGATCCCCGCGGCCTATCTGCGCACCGGGGACGGCAAACAGGGTTTGAACCTGCAATATTTCCAGGGTCGCAACTTCGACGCGCCCAGGGGGACCGGGCAGGTCGACGAGCGGGTCGACCATATCTGGCCGGGACCGC
This sequence comes from Sphingobium sp. B2, assembly GCF_007693735.1. Classification (NCBI taxonomy): domain Bacteria; kingdom Pseudomonadati; phylum Pseudomonadota; class Alphaproteobacteria; order Sphingomonadales; family Sphingobiaceae; genus Sphingobium; species Sphingobium sp. B2. The sequence goes on along the minus strand of NZ_VDBZ01000001.1, from coordinate 3,063,997 downwards.
CGCTTGCGGAAATGCCCGCCGGACTTACCGCCCTGACCGACTTTTCGGCGCGTTGGGAAGGGGAGTTGGTCGCGCCAGAGGACGGCGAATATGAAATCGGCCTGTCGGGCGATGATGGCTATCGCCTGTTTCTGGACGGCAAAAAGGTCTTGGATGACTGGAACGACGGGCCCAATCGCTATGCTGGCGTGAACCGCGTGCTGCGCAAGGGGCAGCGCGTCCCCATCCGCATCGACTATTATCAGGGCGGGGGCGGTCGATCGCTGCGGCTGGCATGGCGCACGCCGGGCGAGCTGCGGACCATGGCGGCGACCAAGCCGGCGCAAGACCTGTCGATGACCACCTACCTGCCCAAGGGCAGCGACTGGTATGATTTCTGGACGAACCAGCGCCAGGCGGGCGGGCAAAGGGTAACGCGCGACGCACCGTTGGACGTCATTCCCTTGTACGTCCGCGCCGGGTCGATCATCCCGATGGGGCCGATCGTGCAATATGCGACCGAAAAGCCGGACGCTCCGCTGGAAATACGGGTCTATCCCGGCGCAGACGGCCGCTTCACCATCTATGAAGACGATAATGAGACCTACGCCTATGAGCATGGTCAGTCCGCCCGTTACGATTTGCACTGGAACGATGCGAAGCGGACGCTGTCCATCGGCGCACGGCAAGGCAGCTTTCCGGGCATGATCCGGCGGCGACAACTTAATATCGTCATCGTCGATCCTGCCAATGCGACGGCCATAGCCCCCGCCCGCGCTGACCGCAGCGTCACCTATGACGGGCACGCGATGACGTTGCGGTTCGGCCATTGAGGGCAACCGCACAGATCCAGGCGCCCATTCAGCAATGAAGGAGATGGGGGCGAACTCGGCTTGCGCTACGATGGCGTGGTCCACGGGGTAAAACTGGCAGAAAATGGCACTAGTCGGCTCACGCTGTCGCAATAGCGCAATTTCATGTTCAAAGATTTTGTCTGAGTATTTACAGACCACCCTCGCGCAGATAGACTCGGCATGATCTCGACAATGCATGGCAGAGGATTTGGATGAGCAGCTTTTCGCGGCGCGGGGTCCTTGCAGGGATGACCGGCCTGACCACCATGGCCAGCGCCGGACTGGCGGCGGAGGAGGTTGGCCAGTTGGCTGCGGCCAACGGGCCCGCCAAGCCCTTTCCCCTGTCGCAGGTCCGCCTGAGGCCATCCATTTTTCTTGATTCGGTCGAAGCCAACAAACGTTATCTGCTCTCGCTCGATCCAGACCGTTTGCTCCATAATTTCCATCTGTTCGCCGGTATCGCGCCCAAGGGTGCGAAATATGGCGGCTGGGAAGCGCAGGGAATCGCCGGACACAGCCTGGGCCATTATCAATCCGCGCTCAGCCTCGTCTTTGCACAGACGGGCGACAGCCGCTTTCGCGACCGTTCTCTCGCCATCTCGGGCGAACTGGCGGCGGTGCAGGCGGGACATGGCGACGGCTATGCCGGGGCAACCACGGTCGATCGCGATGGCAAGACGGTGGACGGCAAGGCTGTGTTCGAAGAGCTTCGACGCGGAGACATTCGCACATCCGGGTTCGGGCTTAATGATGGCTGGGTGCCCATCTACACCTATCACAAGGTCTTTGCGGGCGCGCTCGACTCCTATCTGCATTGCCAGGACAGTGTCGCACTTGATGTCGCGATTGGCCTCGCCGACTATCTCGGCACTATTATCGAAGGGCTGAGCGATGATCAGGTTCAGCAGATACTGGTCGCCGAACATGGCGGTATCAATGAAAGCTATGCCGAACTTTATGCGCGCACTGGCAACGCGCGCTGGCTGAAGATTGCGGAACGCCTCCGCCATCGCGCGGTGCTCGATCCGCTGGCGCAAGGGCGCGACGAACTGAACGGAAAGCATGCCAATACCCAAATTCCCAAGCTGATCGGCCTGGCACGCCTGTACGAAGTCGCGCCATCGGAACAGCATCGCCATGACAGCGCGGGGGCGGCCATGTTCTTCTGGGACACGGTGACGCGCGACCACAGCTATGTGATCGGCGGCAATTCCAACTATGAACATTTCGGGGAGCCGCGCAAACTTGCGGGACGATTGGGCCAGCAAACCTGCGAGGCCTGCAACAGCTACAATATGCTCAAGCTCAGCCGTCATCTTTACGGCTGGACCGGGGATGCGCGCTATTTCGACTTTTACGAGCGCGCCCATCTCAATCACATCATGTCGCAGCAGCATCCTGCGACGGGGATGTACAGCTATTTCACCCCGCTTGCGTCCGGTTTCGGTCGCGTCCGTTCCACGCCCGACAATTCCTTCTGGTGCTGTGTCGGCTCCGGCATGGAAAGCCATTCCAAGCATGGCGACAGCATCTGGTGGCATCGGGACGACAGGGTGCTGGTCAACCTTTACTACCCTTCCTCGCTCGACTGGACGGAAAAGGGCGTCCAGATCGAAATGGACACGGGCTTCCCCTTCAAGGACAGGGTGCGCATCCGTCTGGTCAAAGCGAATGCCGCCGTCGACCTGGGCCTGCGCGTGCCGCTCTGGTGCGCAGCGCCCCGGATCAGGATCAATGGCAAGCCCGCGCGGGCGAAGATCGCGAACCGCTATCTGATGCTGGACCAATTGGCAGCGGGCGATGTCATCGACCTGACGCTGCCAATGAGCCTTCATCATCAAACAATGCCCGACGACGACCGCATCCTGGCCTATCTCTACGGGCCGATGGTCCTTGCCGCCGACCTTGGCCCGTCCGACAAGCCCCGCGATCAATATTTCGATCCCGTGGTCGTTTCCGGTAGCGCCAAAGACGGTGTGCGCCAGGTCGGCGGGGAGCCCGTATTTGCGCTTGGCGGCCAGAGCAGGCCGGAAGAGTTGATGCTCAAGCCCTTTTTCAATCAGCACGACAACCGCACTGCCGTCTATTTCCGCCACTTCACCCCGACGCAATGGACGACGGCGGAGGCCGGCTATCTGGCGAACGCGCGAGAGCAGGCCGAAGCGCTGGCGCGAACCATCGACACGATCCGCTTAGGGGAAATGCAGCCAGAGCGCGACCACGCCTTTTCCGGCACGCCCAACACAGGGACGGTCGAGCATCTCGCCGAGCGCGGCCGCGTCGTCATGAAAGGCTTTTTCCAGTTCAAGCTGGCGATCCGGCCTGGGCCGGTCGAACTGCGCGTGGTCTATGCCGGGCCGGATCGCCACAGAGACTTCGCCATCCTAGTCAACGGCGAACCGCTCGTCAGGGAGAGGCTGGCCGGGCAGCCGACCGTTCAGCGAAACATCGTCAGCTATTCCCTGCCCGATCATCTGCTGAGCGGCCGCGACATCACCGTCCGTTTCGAGGCGAGCAGCGACCAGTGGGTGACCGTCTATGAATGCAGGACCGTTGCCGGCGGGAAAGCGCCATCAACCTGACATGCCACGGCGGTCTGAAGCGATTGCCAAGCGTTGGGCCGCAAAGCCGGAAACCATCATGAGAGGATTTAGGACATTGAGAAACAGGCGTTATTCCGGATCGATCCTGACAGCCATTGCCGCACTGGGCGCAATAGCATCGGCAAGCGCATGGGCCGGTTCTTCGCAACCGGCCGGGTTTCGCTGGGAATCCTCTCTTCCGCTGATTACGCCCCCGGCGGATGGCGCGCCGGGCTTTCACGGCGTGAAAGACCCGTCGATCGTCTATCATGGCGGCAAATATCATGTCTTTCTGACAACAGCGACGAGCAATGGCTGGGGGGTCTCCTATACCTCGTTCGCAGACTGGAAAGACGCACCGAAAGCGCCAATCGTCGGGCTGGAAAAGGCACCGATGGGGCCGGGCTATCGCGCCGCGCCGCAGGTCTTCTACTTCGCGCCACAAAAGCTGTGGTACCTGGTCTATCAGGGTGGGGATCCGCTCTATTCGACCAGCAGCGACATCAGCGACCCCACTTCGTGGAGCGCGCCCAAGCCCTTTTACGATACAGTGCCCGAAATCGTGAAGCAGCCGAACGGCAAGCCGGGATGGCTTGATTTCTGGACGATCTGCGACGACCAGAACTGCTATCTCTTCTTCACGAACGACAATGGCAGCTTCTACCGCGCCGAAACATCGCTGGCGGAATTTCCCAAGGGATTCCACAACACCACCCGCGTCATGGAAGGCAGGAAGGAAGATATATTCGAAGCCAGCAATACCTATAAGATCGCCGGCACGAACAACTATCTGACGCTGATCGAAGCAATTGGTCCCAAGGGCCGCTATTTCCGCGCGTGGACCAGCGACAGTCTGGCCGGCGAATGGAAGCCGCTAACCCCGGACCCGATGAATATATTCGCCAGTGCCGACAATGTGCGCTTCAAGGGCCGGGTCTGGTCAGAAGGCGTTTCCCACGGTGAAATGATCCGCTCGACGAGCGATCAGACCATGGCGATCGATCCCTGCAAGCCTCTCCAGTTTCTCTACCAGGGGCTCGATATGGAGAAGGGCAAGACATATGAATATATCCAGTTGCCCTACAGGCTCGGCGTGATCACTGCCAAGGGTCCCAATCCGATAAGCAGAATGTGCCCTAAATAACCTGCACCTCACCGCGCCTGCCGTAAGAGATTGTAGCAGGATAGGGTTCGGAGCGTAATAACATCGTCACATCGTCTTGGGACGCATGGAGCCTCAATTAGAGGCTCCATGCGATCGACAATATTGGCAGGTCAATCACGTCGCCTGGCACAGCGCCTCTATCGCGGGGTCGCCAGCAGGATCGAGGCAGGCGTGGTGACGTCGATTGTGCAGTCGCCAGTCAGCAGCAGGCAATCGCCCTTCGCCCATACCTCCCCATTGACCGTCCCTGCCCCGCTTAGCGGCGTGAACCACATCTGCTTGCTATCGGGCAGGCTTGCCGACTTTTCGCCGTGCCAATGCACCAGGTCGAGCGTGAACGGCGCCTTAGTATCGGCGATAATTTGGCGTTCAGTGCCTAACGGCGCTTCGATTAGGTCGCGCGCATATGGCGCAAGGTGGCTCACGGCAGCACCATCCTCAAGATGCAACGCACGCGGCCTGCCATAATCATAAAGCCGGTAGGTGATGTCTGCATTTTGCTGAATTTCAACCAAGGTAATGCCTGCCCCGATCGCATGAACCGTCCCTGCAGGAATGAAATAGCAATCGCCCGGTTTCACCGGCTTCCAGTCGATAAGCTGTTCGATCGATCCATCCGTCGCGGCCGCGCGAAACGCCTCGGTCGTCATGGGGCGGATCAAACCGATCCCCAATACTGCACCCGGCTCGCAATCCAATATATACCAGATTTCCTCCTTCCCCCGACGCAAGCCCTTGGCCATGGCCTGCGCATCATTGGGGTGAACCTGGATCGACAGCCTTTCACTGGTAAAGATATATTTCACCAGTAGCGGCAAATCCTGTCCATCTGGACCTTCAAACCACACTTCCCCGATCTGCCGGCCTTCGGTCGCTGAGAAAATGGAAGGGCTGTCTCTTATACACATCTGTGTATAAGAGACAGACCTTGCGCCATATGCGCTGTCTCTTATACACATCTGTGTATAAGAGACAGACCTTGCGCCATATGCGCTGTCTCTTATACACATCTGTGTATAAGAGACAGATCTGGACCTTCAAACCACGCTTCCCCGATCTGCCAGCCTTCGGTCGCTGAGATAATGGAAGGGAGGTCCGTCCGACCCCACGGCTTTTCGACATAATGTGTGCGAAGCTTCAGCATCAATATCCTGTCGGGCTTTAGTCCCGATTTCCAACATGGTGCGACAATAGGAGATGCCCGTTTCGCTATCAACAAATGACGGGATTAAACCCGTTGGGCAGAGGGCGTCGTCATTTCTCACCCAAACGGCATGGTGCACGACAGGTCCAGCGGCCGGTCGTGCATCATCTCAGACGGTGTGATGCAATCGTCGGGCGGAGGATCAATCCGATCCGAACAGGTCCCGGGTGAAGATCTTGTCCGCCACATCGGCAACGTCCGGCGTCATGCGGTTGGCAATGATGATGTCGCAATCTTCCTTGAAGGCAGCCAGATCGCGTACCACCTTTGAGCCGAAAAATTGATCGTCTGCCATCGCGGGTTCGAAAATCACCACTTCGATACCCTTTGCCTTGATCCGCTTCATGATGCCCTGGATCGAAGACTGGCGGAAATTGTCCGAACCCGCCTTCATGACGAGACGGAAAACACCGACTTTCCTCGGCCCCTTGGCGATGATCTGGTCGGCCAGGAAATCTTTGCGGGTGCGGTTGGCGTCAACGATCGCGCGGATCAGATTCTGCGGCACTTCGGAATAATTGGCGAGCAACTGCTTGGTATCCTTGGGCAGGCAATAGCCGCCATAACCGAAGCTGGGATTGTTATAGTGCGACCCTATGCGCGGATCGAGGCCAACGCCCTGAATGATCTGGCGCGAATCCATGCCGTGCGCGATGGCATAGCTGTCCAGTTCGTTGAAGAAGGCGACGCGCATGGCAAGATAGGTGTTGGCGAACAGCTTGATCGCCTCAGCCTCGCGGGGATCAGTGAACAGGATTTCGACGTCGGTTTTTTCCGCGCCCTGCAACAGCATATCGGCAAAGATGCGCGCCCGTTCTGACCGTTCGCCCACGATAATGCGCGAGGGATGAAGATTATCATGCAACGCCCGGCCTTCACGCAGGAATTCCGGGCTGAAGATGACTTGTTCGGTCGCCAGGCGCTTGCGCACATCTTCGACGAAACCGACCGGGATCGTCGATTTTATGACGACCGTGGCAGCGGGGCTGCCGACCTTGGCTGTCTCGATCACGGCTTCGACCGAGGATGTATCGAATTTGTCGCTGCTCACATCATAATTGGTGGGCGTAGCGACGATCACATAATCGGCGCCGTCCAGAGCCTCCTGCGGATCAAGCGTCGCGGTAAGGTTGAGCGGACGAGTGGCAAGGAATTCTTCGAGTTCAGCGTCGATGATCGGCGACTTGCGCGCATTGAGCATGTCGACCCGTTCAGGCGTGATATCGACGGCGACCACCTCATTATGCTGCGCCAGCAACACTGCATTGGAGAGACCCACATATCCAAGCCCAAAAACCGCGATTTTCATCTGTCGTCGCTTCCTCGCATTGCTCAAACCCGGTGAAACCTACGTCGTCACCCAAATAATGATTCATGTCCTGCATAGGCATTTTACATCAAAAAAAATACGCAAGCGTTACTGCGCTGCACAATATCCAGCCAAAAGCACTTTGATCAGACAATATGCCTTGGCTGAGACGGGTGTAGGATGAACCGAGGGCCGTCCGCCATTTGCTATTTCAAGTCGGGATCACAGCGCGATGTGGGAACGTCACTCCATTCACAGCGCGCAAGCCATGCGCGACCACATACAAATATCATGCAGTTGAAATGCCCTCCGTCTCGAATCTTAACGATGTCCGGCAATATCGCTATCAACTTCACGACCACCAGCGAGTCGACGGACGATCGAACACGCCGCCTGGGCGTCAAACAATCTCCATGGCATCACCAGGTTCCAGCAGCGGCAGCAATTGCACCATGTCACCGCGTTCCATCGCAACACAGCCGGCGGTCGGCCGTCCTTCCGACAAATGGAAGAAGATCGCGCTGCCCTGCCCTGGTATCGGCGGCCTGTCATTATGGCCCAGAATGACGATCACATCATAGGCGTCGTCGGCGCGGATCAGATTTTCGGCCGAAAAGCCGCGCGGCAAGCGAACCGGGCGGTTATAGGCGGGATCGGCCGGGTCATCCGACCAGCCATCGCCTGCCCGCACCCAGCGCCATGGCAAGCGGATGCCCGCCGGATCGATCCTGCCGGGTCGCAGCAATATGCCCCGGATCGGCCAGACGCCCAGCGGGGTGCAACCATCGCCCTCCCGCTTGTCACTCGCGGCACAAGCGCCGCTCCGGCCGATGGCGCAGGGCATGGCGATCGTGCCGAAGCTCAGGCGGCCCGCGCCGCTATCGACGCGGATCAGCCTCATAGCTGGTGGCCGGTCCGGTCGCGCTTGGTGGCAAGATAGCGTTCATTATGCGGGTTGGTCGGCAGGATGATCGACAGTCGTTCGGCCACGCTGATCCCCGCCGCCTCCAGCCCCGCCACCTTTTGCGGATTGTTGGTGAGCAGGCGGACGGTATGAACTCCGATCAGGTCCAGCATGCGCGCCGCGACCGAAAAATCGCGCGCATCAATGGCAAAGCCCAGGCGGACATTGGCATCCACAGTGTCAAAGCCCTGATCCTGCATCGCATAGGCGCGCAATTTGTTGACGAGGCCAATGCCGCGCCCTTCCTGCCGCAGATAGAGCAGCACGCCCCAGGGCGCGTCGGCGATCTGGTGAAGCGCCTCTTGCAGTTGCGGGCCGCAATCGCATTTCAGGCTGCCAAGCACATCGCCGGTCAGACATTCGCTGTGGAGGCGAACGACGGGGGGCGAGGAGTCCCGTTTGCCGACAATCAGTGCGACATGTTCGCGCGGTTCATCTGGACTGCGAAAGGCAATGATTTCCGCGCTTTCGCTGGCCGACACCGGCAGTCTGGCACGGGTGGCGATGGCAAGGTGGATGGCATTGTCATAGGCGTCGATCGCATCGACGCTGACGTCGATGTCCCCGTCGCCGTCGCCATCCAGCGCGAAATAGGCAGGGAGGATGCCCGCAAGCCTGTCTCTTATACACATCTAGATGTGTATAAGAGACAGGTCGGACGGCTTGCCCCCGTTGCGCGCGGGTTCGACGACGCGGTGGGAGATGTGTATAAGAGACAGGTCGGACGGCTTGCCCCCGTTGCGCGCGGGTTCGACGACGCGGTGGGAGATGTGTATAAGAGACAGGTCGGACGGCTTGCCCCCGTTGCGCGCGGGTTCGACGACGCGGTGGGAGATGTGTATAAGAGACAGGCCTGAAACGGTCCCTTGAGCGGCGACGCAAGGTCCAGCACGGGATCGGATATGGCGGTCGCGACATCGGCGTCGATCCATGGCGCGCGGGCGATCATCACGGGCATGTCGGGATCGGCCGCCGCGATCTGGTTGGCGAGTTTGAGCGTCTGGCCACGCGCGGCGGAGATCAAAATGTCGGCTTTGCCCGCCGGATCGAAATCGGCCAGCGTTACCGCGTCAGCGCCCTCCACTGCCATCAGCCGCAGCGCACCGTCGGCGGCCGACACCCGCACCGCCCAGCCACGGCGCAGCGCGTCGATAGCGCGCGCCGCGTCACGCCCTGTCGCCCGCACACCCATCAGAAGGCGAAGTCGGTGATGATGGGAATATGGTCGGACGGCTTGCCCCAGTTGCGCGCGGGTTCGACGACGCGGTGGGCGACCGCCTTGTCGGCGACGTCGCGGGTCATCCACATATGGTCCAGCCGCCGACCGCGATCGGATTCGGCCCAGTCCTTCGCGCGATAGCTCCACCATGTATAGAGCCGCGCCGGCGCGGGATGGAAATGGCGGCCAATGTCGACCCAGTCGTTCGATGCCTGAAGGCGGGCGAGCGTTTCGCATTCGATCGGCGTGTGGCTGACGACATTGATGAGTTGCTTGTGGCTCCATACGTCGCATTCCAGCGGCGCGATGTTGAAATCGCCGGTCAGGATGGTGGGCTTGTCAGCCAGCGTCGACGACCATTGGATCATGCGTTCGAGAAAATCGAGTTTCTGGCCGAATTTGGGATTCTGATCCCGGTCGGCAATGTCGCCGCCAGCGGGGACATAGACATTTTCGATCCGCACCCCATTGTCGAGCCGGACGCCGACATGACGGGCTTCGCCATTGGCCTGCCAGTCGAGCCGGTCATCCTCGTAAATCGGCACCCGGCTCATGATTGCGACGCCATGGTGCATTTTCTGCCCGTTCAGCACCTGATGGACATAGCCCAGCCGGCGGAACATATCGGCCGGAAAAGTCTCGTTCACCACCTTGGTTTCCTGAAGGCACAATATGTCGGGCGCTTCCTGGGTCAGGAATTGTTCGACAATGTCGATACGCGCGCGAACGCTATTGATGTTCCAGGATGCGATGGAAAGAGTGTCGGCCATGGTCCGGCACTAGGGGCGTAATCCGCAGCTTGCAAGATCGCTGCTCGGCCATGGGCTGCATGGATCGCGGACAAAGTAAGACCCCCGCTCCGGGGGCATGGAACGGGGGTCTCGATCGCGCCCTTGAAGCGCTATGCGACGGGAGGAGTATGCCGGGTAACAGGGGGGAAATCCCGGTTGGCCTCTCGCCGTGGAGTTCTAGATAGCGCTCCGGATATGAGCGGCAGATGAACGGAAAGCCAAGTTTTTCCGTCCATCGTGCAGGGCGCTCGTTTCAGCCGCCTGCGGAGCGGCCCTTTGGCCGGGGATCGGTCCAGCGGAACGCGGAATCAGCGACCGGTACGCCATAGCGCTGGTTCGAAAGGCGGATGGCCGTGCGATTATTCTGCGAATCGAGCGCAACCCAGCCATAAAGTTGCAGGCCAGCCGGGCTGGCCGCGTCCCGCCGGAAAATCATGGTGATCGTGCCATATTCGGGCCGCTTGGGATCGCGCGCCTCCACGCTCAGGATCGACGGGTCGCCGGTCGGCACGACCTTGCCATATTTGGACAGATCCTTGTTCGGATCGAGCAGCGCGCCCAGCGGAGAGTTGCCGATCGGCCAGCGCTGCACCTGCCGCACTTCATAATCGATCATGGTCAGCGCCTTGCCGTCGCCAACGATCAGCAGCGGCACGCCCTTCTGATATTGAAAACGGATCTTTCCCGGTTGCTTGAGCGTCAGCTGGCCGGTCAGCGTCTGGCCGTTGCGATCGGTCTGGCTGAAATCGGCAGTCATGCTGGTGACCGCGCGGATATAGGCGTTGACCCGGCTCAATTCGGATTGGTCCTGCTGCGCAAGCAGCGGCGCAGCGAGCGGGACGGCAAGCAGGACAGGCGCGACGGCCAGCGCGAGACTGATGCGCTTCATGGAATATTCTCCGGTTGTTACGGATGCCGTGTAGAACGAAGCGATTGAACGACCTGTGAACTCCCCCGTTCCCTGCCGTTCAGCCAGACAGTCCGGTCAGGCTATAGCGGATTGCCATTTTCATCGCGGAGAACTTCGCGGCGGCCGACATGGTTGGGGGGACCGACCAGTCCTTCTTCCTCCATCTTCTCGATCAGGCGCGCGGCGCTGTTATAGCCGACGCGGAGCTGGCGTTGCAGCCAGCTGGTCGAGGCTTTCTGGTTTTCGAACACCAGCTGGCACGCCTTGCGGAAGAGTTGCGCGTCGGGGCTGTCGTCGCCCAAGTCCACGCCATCGAGTGCGAAGCTGCCTTCTTCCGGTTCCTCTGTAACGGCCTGGATATAGTCGGGCTGGCCCTGCGCGCGCCAGTGATCGGCGACGACGCGGACTTCATCGTCGGACACGAACGGGCCGTGGACACGCATCAACCCCTTGCCGCCGTGCATGTAGAGCATGTCGCCCTTGCCCAGCAATTGTTCGGCGCCCTGTTCGCCCAGAATCGTGCGGCTGTCGATCTTCGACGTTACAAAGAAGCTGATCCGGGTCGGCAGGTTGGCCTTGATGACGCCGGTAATGACGTCGACCGAAGGGCGCTGGGTCGCAAGGATCAGGTGGATACCGGCCGCGCGCGCTTTCTGCGCCAGACGCTGGATCAGGAATTCGACTTCCTTGCCCGCGGTCATCATGAGGTCCGCCAGTTCGTCCACCACGACCACGATCTGGGGCAATGGCTGGAAATCGAGCTGTTCTTCCTCATAGATCGGCTTGCCCGTTTCGGGGTCATAGCCGGTCTGGACCCGTCGGCCGAGCGGCTTGCCCTTGGCCTTCGCCGCGCGGACCTTTTCGTTGTAATTGGCCAGGTTGCGGACGGAGATGGACGCCATCATGCGATAGCGGTCCTCCATCTGCTCGACCGCCCATTTGAGCGCGCGGATCGCCTTTTGCGGTTCCGTCACGACCGGGGAGAGGAGATGCGGAATATCGTCATAGGTCGACAGTTCCAGCATCTTGGGGTCGATCATGATCAGGCGCAGCTGATCCGGGGTCATGCGGTAAAGCAGCGACAGGATCATGGCGTTGAGGCCGACCGACTTGCCCGACCCGGTGGTGCCCGCGATCAGCAGATGGGGCATGGGGGCAAGGTCGGCGATGATCGGTTCGCCGGAGATATTCTTGCCCAATATGATCGGCAGCGTGCCTTCGCCGCCAAATTGTTCGCTGGTGATCAGTTCGCGGAAGGACACGCCTTCGCGATGGGCGTTCGGCAGTTCGATGCCGATGACGGTGCGGCCCGGAATCGTCGCGACGCGGGCGGAGAGCGCCGACATGTTGCGGGCGATGTCGTCGGCCAGCGCGATCACCCGGCTGGCCTTGATACCGGGGGCTGGTTCCAGTTCATACATGGTGACGACGGGGCCGGGGCGAACCTCGACGATATTGCCCTTCACATGGAAGTCGTCGAGCACGGATTCGAGCAACCGGGCATTGCGCTCCAGCGCCGCCTTGTCGATCTTGCCGCCCTGGCTGACCGGAACCGAGTTGAGCAGGTCGGGCGACGGCAGCGAGCTGTGGCCGAACAGGTCGTCCTGGCTGACCGGGGCCATGGGCCGCTGGGCCGGTGCGGGCTTGGGCGTCTGGATGGTGATGGGCGGCTTGGGTTCGTTCGACACGGTCTTGCGCGGGGCGATGACCCGTTCGCCGATCACTTCGTCCTCATCGTCATCCTCAGCACTGCTGCCGGCAAGGCCGAGGCTGGGCCGGGGCAGGCTAAGCTTGGGCAGGGTCGGGCGACGGAGCGCCAGGATCGGCTTTTCCAGCGCCAGGCTGCGATAGCAGGCGAACAGGCCGCCGATCATGGCGAGGATGACGATAGCGCCGATGATCCACGGCTGCGCCACCGGCACCTGCGTGGTCAGGCTGATGATCCCCTTGGCCGTGACGAGCGCGATCACCCCGCCCCAGCCAGCGGGCAAGCCAACCAGCGGATTGCTCTGAAACAGGGCCAGCGCGATCCCGATCAGGATGATGCCAAACAGGCACTGGCCAAACTGGCCCTTCCACGCGCTCATATCCTGATCGCCCCACAAGCGGCGCGCGGTGATCGCCATCAGCGGCAGGATCAGCGCGATGGGCACGCCCAGCAGCCAGAGCAGGAAATCCGCGGTCCAGGCACCGGGCGCCTGCATGACATTGGCGACATGATCGCCCGCCACGGTGTTCATCGACGGGTCGCTGGGCGTATAGCTGAGCAGTGCCAGCGCCAGGAACAGGGTCGCCAGCATCAGCGCGATCGCCCCGATCAGCGCACCGCTGCGAAGCAGGCTGCGCTTGAGCATTTCGCGCCATTCGGGCGTGCGCTTCACTGTGCGGCTGACAGCCATCTTAACCCCATGTCCCCCAAATGTTCCGTTTGCGCACATTGCGCCGAGCGGGGAGTCGGCGTCAAGGGTGCGCGCCCACGGCTCGTCCCGCCCGATCCGTAACATTCCGTATGGCGAACGGGGTTCGCGGCAGGGCAGGAACAGGCCCGAAAGGAATGTGCCATGATCGCCGAATATTTCCCCACCGTGGTTGCCCTGTCGCTGGGCGCCTTTGCCGCCATGCTGATTTTCGTCAGCGTCGAGGACGCGATCAAACGCTGATCGCTGCCGTGGCGGCAAGCGCGCGCAGGGCTTCCCCATCGAGCCGCTGGACCGTCCATTCATCCATCGGCTGCGCGCCGATCGCGCGGTAGACCGCGATGGCTGGCGCGTTCCAGTCCAGCACCGACCATTCCAGCCGGGCGCAGCCGCGCTCCAGCGCGATCTGCGCCAGCCGCGCGAGCAACGCCCTGCCCGCGCCGACGCCGCGCGATTCCGGCTGGACAAACAACTCCTCCAGATAGAGTCCCGGTCGCCCTTCAAAGGGCGAGAAATTGTGGAAGAAAAGCGCGAAGCCGATGGCTGCGCCGCCCGATTCCGCCATCAGCACTTCGGCCATGGGACGCGGGCCGAACAGATAATGCGCCAGCGTCGCCGGGTCCGCCTTCACCGCATGGGACAGCCTTTCATAGTCCGCCAGCGCGCGGATGAAGCCGATGATCATGTCGATGTCGTCCGGCATGGCGGGGCGGATGGTCAGGGTCATTCAGGCAGTTCCCGGTTCGACATGGGCGATGGCGGCCCGCTTGCCGCGCGCGGTGATCAGGCAGGCGGCGATGATAAGGGCCGCGCCCGCCACTGTGGTCAGGGTCAACCGCTCGCCAAAGGCCAGCCAGCCGACGACGGCGGCCCAGAGAAAGGCGCTATATTCGACCGGGATTAGCCGCTGCGCCTCCGCGCGCGCATAGGCCCAGGCCAGTGCGGCGAGCGAGGTGAAGGCAAGACCCGCCGCCAGCAGGATCAGCGGTATGGCTGACGGAACTGGCAGTCGCGCGTAAAAAGGCGCGCCGATGGCGAACACGCCCAGCATGACAAGATGCTGGAAGAAGGCGACCTCGATCGGCGAGGCGCGCTGCGCCTGCTGGCGTTGCAGGATGAGGTTCCAGGCGAAGAGCACCGCCGACGCCAGCACCGCCAGCGCGCCAAGCAAGGCGTCGCGATCATAGCTGCCCTGCAAACGCCCCGACAGGATCACCCCTACCCCCAAAAGCCCCAGCAGCGACGCGAAGATCGCCTGTCGTCCAATGGTTTCGCCCAGCAGCAGGGCAGCAAGATACAGCGCGATCAGCGGCGCGATGAAGGATAGAGCGATCGCTTCGGCCAGCGGCATCCGCATGAGCGCCCAGAAGAACAAGCCGGCCATCAGCGCCACGGCCGACCCGCGCAGCAGGTGCAGGCGCAATACCATGGCGTCGGGCCAGCGCTGGCGGGTCATCAGCATCAGGCCAAGCCCCAGCAGCGTCCCGGTCAGCGCTCGCCAGAACAGGGCGTTATAGAGGCCGATGGCGAGGCTGAGGCCCTTCATCGCCGCATCCATCACGGAAAACAGCGCGACGCCCATGCAGCAGACGGCAAAGGGAATGAGAAATGCGCGCGATGACGACATGGCGGCTGCGATGCCCGGCGCTATTCCGCCGCCTCCGCCTTGCCTGCGTCGGTCATGTCGGATTCGGCGCTGGCCGCCTCGATCTCGGCGGCCTTGGTCTCGACCAGCCGGACGATATGATCGATCATATTTTCGTCCTGGATGGTGTGGTCGGTGACGCCCGACAGATAGACCATATGCTTGCCATTGCCGCCGCCGGTGAGGCCAATGTCGGTCTCGCGGGCTTCGCCGGGACCGTTGACGACGCAGCCCAGGACCGAAAGCGAGAGCGGCGTGTGAATATGCTGGAGCCGTTCCTCAAGCGCCTGGACCGTGCGGATGACGTCGAATCCCTGTCGCGCGCAGGAGGGGCAGGAGATCACCTTGACCCCACGGGTGCGGATGCCGAGCGATTTGAGAATCTCATAGCCGACCCGCACTTCCTCTTCCGGTTCGGCGGACAGCGAGACGCGGATCGTGTCGCCGACCCCGGCCCAGAGCAGGTTGCCGATGCCGATCGCGCTCTTGACCGTACCGCCGATCAGCCCGCCGGCTTCGGTGATGCCAAGGTGCAGCGGACAATCGACCGCATCGGCCAGTTGCATATAGGCAGCGACCGCCAGGAACACGTCGCTGGCCTTCACCGCGACCTTATATTCATGAAAATCCTGGTCCTGCAGCAGCTTGATATGGTCGAGCGCACTTTCGACCAGCGCTTCGGGGCAGGGTTCACCATATTTTTCGAGGAGGTCGCGCTCCAGGCTTCCTGCGTTGACGCCGATGCGAATGGCGCAATTGTTCGCCTTTGCCGCGTCCACCACTTCCTTGACCCGCGCGGACGAACCAATGTTGCCGGGGTTGATGCGCAGGCAGGCCGCGCCCGCATCGGCGGCTTCAAGCGCGCGCTTATAGTGGAAATGAATGTCGGCAACGATCGGCACGCGCGCGGCGCGGACGATCTGCTTGAGCGCTGCGGTCGATTCCTCGTCGGGGCAGGACACGCGGATGATGTCGACGCCCGCCTCCTCGCAACGGCGGATTTGGTCGATCGTGCCCTTGATGTCGTGGGTCAGCGTGTTGGTCATGGTCTGGACCGTGACCGGCGCGCCGCCACCGACGGGCACATTGCCGACCATGATCTGGCGGCTGTTGCGCCGCGCAATGTCGCGCCAGGGGCGCAGGCCGGGATTATGGTCGGACATCTGTAAGCGGCTCCATCAATATGGAGCCGCTATAGGGATGTTTGGTGACGGTTAAAACCGTTGCTGTTTTTTGTTTCAGCCAAGCCGAAACGCGCAGCGCTGACTCGCTGGTGCGGCCCGTCAAAAACGGACCGTCAGGGACGCGGCCAACTGGTCCGCATTGCCGCTGGCGCTCGACAGGGTCGTGGTCGTCACCGTGGCAGGCGCGGGATAATAATGATCCGGGCGAATGATATTCGCCTTTTCCACGAAGGTATGCGCGTAGCTGAGGTTCAGCGCCATTGCGGACGACATGTTCCAGGTCGCGCCACCGCTCAGCCAGACGCGGTCGCCATCGGGAACGCGGGTGGTGAGAAATTGCGGATTGGTCGGCGTGCGGTCGAACATCGTCCCCGCACGCAGGGTCAGCCGGTCGCTGACATCATATTCGCCGCCAGCGCTGACGCTGTAGCTGTCATGATAATGCATTTCCTTGACCGAAGCGCCGGTGGCGGTGTTGATGGTGATCGCCCGGAACACCGACCAGTTATACCAGCGCGCGGTCAGCATCGCCCGCAATTTCGGGGTCAGCCGGTGCATCATGCTGACGGTCACGATGTCGGGCAGTTCCAGCGGGGCATTGGCGTCGAACGTGCCGTTGGCGGCGGCAAGCGGCCCCACCAGTCCCGAAATCGTCTGGTCGCCCTTCAGATTGTGGGTCATGCGCGAACGATAATGGACGCCGAAATTGGTATCGCCGGTCGTGTAGAACAGGCCCGCATTCCAGCCGACCGACAGATCGTCCCCCTCGACCGAGGCATGGCCGTCGGCGAGCAGCGGGGACAGCTGGGGCAGCGCGTTGGTGAGCTTCACCTTGACATATTGCACGTCGACGCCGCCGCCGATGGAGAGGTTGTCGGTCAGCTTATAGGCGGCAGAGGGCTGTATATTATAGGTTTTCAGGTCGGTGTGCAGAGAATCATAACGGCCGAAATAGCTTTCGTCATAATCCAGCTTCAGGCCGAAGGGGGCGTTGACGCCCAGGCCAAGCCAGAGCCGGTCGCTGACCTGTGCGGTGGCATAGAAGCTGGGAATGGGAATGACTTTGGCAAACGGGTTGCCGCCATCATTGCCGGTGACCGGCACCGATACAGGCAGGCCCGGCACGGAACGGCTCGACCCGCGATTGCTCTGCTGCGCGCTCGCCGACAGGATGACGCCGCCTACCGACGTCTGGATGCCCGGCAATTGAGTCATGGCCGATGGGTTGAAATAGATGGTCGATGGATCATCGCCCGCCGCCGCACCGCCCGACAGGGCACGCCCGGTTTCCTTGGGCGATTGTTCCTGAAGATAGAAGCCGCCCGCCAGCGCCGGGACCGGGGCTGCCAGCATGCCTGACAGGAGGAAGGGAAGAAGGCGACGGCTAAACGACATGGGCGATCCTCTTTTGACTATCATGCCGACGCCGTCACGCTGATGCGCGCACAGGTCGACTTTGCGCAGCGCGGATAGCAGCATCATGGTTAATTTCCAGTATCAGGCCTGTCCGATTCATCGCATTTACAGGTGGTTGCGTGGGTTGGGGGCGGCCGGACGCTACGGCAGGCCCGCGCGGCGACTGGACAAAAAAAGCCGCCCCGAAGGACGGCTGTATAAGTTTTAGGAGAGGATGCCTGAAAGGCGAGTTTCTTTTGCGGCGCAGCGACGATTGTTGCAAATGCGAAATATGATGGAGTGATTGCATAAAATGCAACGACGACTGCGTTGTCAGCTTTCCGTAAGGGAAAGGCTCAGGATGATATGATAGCGATATCGAATTTTTCGGTGTCGGCTCACGCCCCCAAGCCGACGTAAGGCCGGCTGATCCCCGATTCGTGCAACTGGGCGTCGATCTGGGCGACAAGCCGCGCCAGCCCCGCCTGATCATGCGATTCGGCGCGGGCGACCAATGCCGCCTGCGTATTGGAGGCGCGCAGCAACCACCAGCCATCGGCCGTGCGGACGCGGGCACCGTCGATCGCGTTCACATCGGCGCCCGCCCCGCGCAGCCGGGCCAATATCTCGTCGATCACGGCGAATTTGCGATCCTCCGCCACGGGAAAGCGCAGCTCCGGCGTATTGGCAAGCTCGGGCATCGCGCCGCGCAAATCAGTGACGCTGCGACCGGGGCGAGCGGCACGGATCAGGCGGACAGCGGCATAGAGACCGTCGTCATAGCCATAATAATCGTCGGCGAAGAAGAGATGCCCGGTCATCTCGCCGCCCAGCGGGCTGCCAATCTGCTTCATTCTGGACTTGATATGGCTGTGGCCAGTTTTCCACATATCGGGGCGACCGCCCAGCGTGGCGATGCCGTCGAACAGTGCCTGGCTAGCCTTCACATCAGCGACAATCGCGGCGCCGGGCCGCTTTTCCAGCACCGCCGGAACGAACAGGCCCAATAGCTGATCGCCCGCAATCACCCTGCCCTGCCCGTCTATCACGCCAAGCCGGTCGCCATCGCCATCGAAAGCCACACCGAAATCGAGTTGCTTGGCAAGGACAAGGGCGCGCAGGTCGGCCAGATTCCGTTCCTCGGAAGGATCGGGATGATGGTTGGGAAAATGGCCGTCTATGTGGGTGAAGAGCAGATGATGCTCACCGGGCAGGCGCTGCACCAGCTGCTCGACCACCTGCCCGGCCGCGCCATTGCCCGCGTCCCAGCCGATGCGCCAGCCGCAGCCGTCAAAACCATCGACCAGCCGATCGACATAGCGGTCGATGATCGACAGGCTCCGGCTCTGGCCAAAACCGTCGTCCCAGTCGCCCGCCCCCGCCATGACGCCCAGTTGCCGGATGGCCTCGCCGAAAAAGGGCGCATGGCCCTGCACCAGCTTGAAGCCATTTTGATCGCCGGGATTATGGCTGCCGGTTATCTGAATGGCGCCGTCCACCTGGCCGACCATTTCGGCATAATAGAGCATCGGGGTCGGTCCCACCCCGATGCGCAGCACGTCGATGCCGCTGGCGCACAGCCCGTCGACCAGCGCCTCTTCCAGCATGGGTGAACTCAGCCGCCCGTCATAGCCCACGGCGATGCGCGATCCCCCTGCCCGCGCGATGACCGTGCCGAAGCTGCGCCCCAGCGCCCAGGCGTCGGCAGCGTCCAGCGTTTCGCCGACCGTGCCGCGCATATCATAGTCGCGCAGCAGCGTCGGATCGAACCGGTGAGTCAACGCTCCGCCTGATGACGCAGCAACAGGTCGCGGGCAGCGTTGATCTGGGCCGCCAATGCCTCCGTCCCGCCCTTGTCGGGATGGACCGAGGCGATCAGGCGGCGATGGGCGGCGCGGATCATGTCCGCATCGGCATCGGGCGCGACGCCCAGCAGGGCGCGGGCCTGGGCAATATCCTGCGGCGGCAGGGGCTTGGGCGTGGCGGTCCTGCCCTTGCGGCGCAGCTTGCCCTGCCCTGCGAAAAACAGCGCCGCACCGATCAGCATGGGCGCGCCGATGACCGGCTTGCCCTTGGCCGACAGCACTGCGCCCACCAGCGCCGCCCCCAGCGCCATTCCGTCCTTTGCGCTCATGCGTTGCAGCCTTCCTGTCCAGATCAGCCAGCCCGCAAGGCCCGCCAGCAACAGCGCAAGCCAGCCCATCAGGCCGCGCCGATCAAGTCCATGGAGCCGACGCCGCTGCGTTCGGGAAGCGCCAGGCCCGCTACCATTTCGCGCAACTCCTGCCGCGCGGCGATGTGGCTGACGCCCAGTTCGCCCAGATGCCCCTTGTCCAGCAAGGTCAGGCCGGACGGGAACAGTTCGCGGAAGATCACGCGTTCCGACAGGCCCGGAATGACGCGGAAACCGACGCGGCGGGACAATTCCATCAGCGCGTCGCCGACCCGCTTCTTGTTGCGGGCATCCTGATGTTGGACGCGGTTGCGCAGCACGACCCAGTCGATCGACACGCCATCGGCCTTGGCCCTGGTCTTGCGCGCTTCAAAGATGAGTTCGGAATAGAAGGACAGGCGCTTGACCTTGAAACTTTCCGCATCGACCTGCCCGATCAGGTCGAAATCGACGAAACTGTCGTTCATCGGCGTGACCAGCGTGTTGGCGCGGGCGGCCATGTGGCGGGCGAACAGATCGTCGCGGCCCGGCGTGTCGACGATCAGGAAATCTGCGTCCTGCGACACGGCGGCGGCTTCGGATTCCAGCGCGTCGATACTGTCGCCCTTCAACACCGTAAAGCTGGGCGCGACCAGTTCGATGCCGCGACGGCGCGCGGTTTCGGCGCGGTTTTCCAGATAGCGGGTGACGGTGCGCTGGCGCGGATCAAGGTCGATC
The DNA here is from genome assembly GCF_007693735.1 of Sphingobium sp. B2. Taxonomy (NCBI): domain Bacteria; kingdom Pseudomonadati; phylum Pseudomonadota; class Alphaproteobacteria; order Sphingomonadales; family Sphingobiaceae; genus Sphingobium; species Sphingobium sp. B2. The sequence goes on along the minus strand of NZ_VDBZ01000001.1, from coordinate 3,043,489 downwards.
ATGCTGACGCGATGGCCCAGCGCCGTCAGCGCGATCGCGGTGTGGACGGCCGTGGTCGATTTGCCGGTTCCGCCCTTTTCATTGGCGAACACGATGAGATGTGGCTGCGAATTGGCCATTGGACCCCTGATAACCCCGTTATTGTCGCAATGATTCTTGACCGTCCAGCGACTGCGCGCCTAGCAGGACGTCCTTGTCACCCCTGCCCTTATCGGAGCCGTTCCTCCCGTGCAAACTCTGTCTGACCTGCCAGCGCTGCGCGCTGCCATCGCCGCGCTGAAAAGCGACGGAAAGCCGCTGGCGCTGGTGCCGACCATGGGCGCATTGCATGACGGGCATATGGCATTGGTCGAGGAAGCGCGGCGGCACGGGCGGCATGTCGTCGTGTCGATCTTCGTCAATCCCAAGCAGTTCGGCCCGAACGAGGATCTGGCCGCCTATCCGCGGCGCGAGGCGAAGGACGCGCAGATGCTGTCCGCCGCCGGGGTGGACATTTTATGGGCGCCAACGGTTGACGTCATGTATCCGGCAGGCTTTGCCACCAATATCAGCGTCAGCGGCGTCAGCGAAGGATTGGACGGCGCGGCGCGGCCGGGTCATTTCGATGGCGTGGCGACGGTGGTGACCAAATTGTTCAACCAGGTCCGGCCCGACGTCGCGATATTCGGCGAGAAGGATTATCAGCAACTGGCGGTCATCCGGCAGATGGTGGCCGATCTGGATCTGGGCATAGAGATTATCGGGCTGCCAACCCAGCGGGCGCAGGACGGCCTGGCCCTGTCATCGCGCAACGCCTATCTGAACGATGAGGAACGCAAGGCGGCGCTGGCCTTGCCACGGGCGCTGGGCGAGGCGAAGCGGCAGATGGAAAAGGGCGGATCGGTCGAGGAAGCTCTGACCAGAGCCGGCGCGACGCTGATCGCCCAGGGCTTTGATCCGGTCGACTATGTGATGCTGTGCGATGCGGTGACGCTGGAGCCGATGCATGTACTGGATCGCCCGGCCCGGCTGCTGGGCGCGGCGAAACTGGGCAGGACGCGGCTCATCGACAATATCGCCGTCGATCCAGCCTAGATACTATCTCAACCGGATCAAAGTGAAGTCATTCCGCTTAACTTCGCACTTTTCCCGGTGAATCGGACATTTTATTGCGCCGGGCCGATCCTATCGGAAAGCGACCGGGGGATGATAGCAGGGCGGCAGAGTGTAGGACAGTTTGCCCCTCCCCTGCCCCAAAGCCCGTTAGAAGGGCTTGACGATCACAGCGATGACGATGACCGCGGCGGCGATGCCGGGGACTTCGTTGAACAGGCGCAGCTGGCGGTCGGTCAGGGTGCGCTGTCCCTTGGCCAGTTTCCTGGCATAGCCAGCGATCCAGCCATGATAGGCCGACAGGCCCAGCACGAAGAGCAGTTTGAGGTGGAACCAGCCAAAGCTCCACGCGCCAATCTCCACCATCAGCATCAGCCCGAAAATCCAGGTCAGCACCAGCGAGGGGTTGAGGATGATCTTGAGCAACCGCTTTTCCCGATCGATCCATTTGCGATCCTCGTCCGATCCCGGCGCGCTTTCCTGATGATAGACGAAGAAGCGCGGCATCATGAACAATCCCGCCATCAGGAAGATGACGAAAATCACATGGGCAGCCTTCACCCAGAGATAAGCGGCACCAAGATAAGCCATCAGACGCCCTTTCCGTTGCGGACATAGGCGATCAGCGCCTCGACATGCGCGATCGGCGTGTCGGGGAGGATGCCATGGCCCAGATTCATGATGTGCGGCCGGTCGGCGAAGGCCGCGCGGATATTGTCCACCGCCTGTTCGACGGCCTGCCCGCCTGCGATCAGCGCCAGCGGATCGAGATTGCCCTGCACCGCCAGCCCCTTTGGCAGGACGCGGTTGGCCCAGTGGGGATCGACCGTTTCATCCACACCGATCGCATCGACCCCGGTGCCAGCGGCATAATCGGCGAGCTTCGCGCCTGCGCCCTTGGGAAAGCCAATGATCGGGATAGCAGGATGCAGCGCCTTCAACTTGCGCACGATCGCGGCATTGGGCTGGATCACCCAGCGGTCGAACTGAAGCGGGGCCAGGCTGCCGGCCCAGCTGTCGAACAATTGCACCGCTTCGACTCCGGCATCGATCTGGCCCGACAGATAGGTGACCGTCGCATCGACAATGGCATCGATCAGCGCGCCAAAGCGGACAGGATCGCCATAGGCGAGGCGACGGGCCGCGCCCTGATCCTTGCTGCCCTGCCCTGCGACCATATAGGTGGCGATGGTCCAGGGGCTGCCTGCAAAGCCCAGGAAGGTGACGGAAGGGTCGAGCGCTGCCTTGACCTGCCGGACCGTCTCATAGACCGCGTCGAAGCGGCTGAAATCGGGTTTGAGGGCGGCAAGGTCGGTTTCAGCGAGGATGGGCGCGAGACGCGGGCCTTCGCCAGCCTCGAACCACAAATCTTGTCCCATGGCGTAGGGGACGATCAGAATATCGGAAAAGAGGATCGCCCCGTCAAAGCCGAACCGGCGCAGGGGTTGCAGCGTCACTTCGGCAGCGGCGGCGCTGTCATAGACGAGTTCGAGGAATCCGCCCTTGTCGGCCCTAAGCGCGCGATATTCGGGCAGGTAGCGCCCGGCCTGGCGCATGAGCCACATGGGCGGCACGGCCGGACGGTCGCCAGAAAGGACGCCAAGCAGAGGCTTGGTAGCAAGGACCGGCGGCGCGTCGAGGCTCATCTATTCTCTCTTAATATAGGATTCAGAAGGATGATGGAGATAGTAGGGACGTTGGCAGCGGGGTTTATGCGCTGTGCCCGGATTTGCCAACAGCTTGACTCCCCTGCCTGACGCTTTGCCGTCCGAGTCAGTCGCTCTATCCCCGTTATCCACAGCCTGTGGATGAAATTATCGGTCTGTTGGGGGTCTGTGGATAAGATTCCGGGCTTCGTGGACGGAGCGAAAGGCGGGATTTTGTCCCCAACTCCTCCCTTGCTTTATCCACAGCCTGCCCACACAGATATGGGCCATGTCGCGCATCCACCTGCACCTTCTGTCGGACTCCACCGGTGAAACGCTGGAGAATATAGCCAAGGCCGCGATCGGCCTGTTCGAAAATGTGGAAGCGATCCGGCATTTCTGGCCGATGGTGCGATCCGAAGTCCATCTCGACCGGATCATGCAGGAAATCGCGGCCAATCCGGGGCTGGTGCTGTTCACGCTGACCAACCATATGTTGCGGCGGCGGCTGGAAACGCGCTGCCGGGCGCTGGGCCTGCCCCATGTCGCCGCATTGGACAGCGTGGCGGACGCGCTGTCCAACATATTGGGGCAGGAAACGCGGACCCGGCCGGGGCGCAAACATATATTGGACGAAGCCTATTTCGCCCGGATCGAGGCGATCCAGTTCACCATCGCCCATGATGACGGCGTGGGCCATGAAAATTGGGAGGAGGCCGACATCGTGCTGGCGGGCGTGTCGCGCGCGTCCAAGACGCCGACGTCGATCTATCTTGCCAATCGCGGTTACAAGACCGCCAACATCCCGCTGGTGCCGGAATCCCCGCCGCCCAAAAGCCTCTATAGCCTGAAACATCCGATGATCGTCGGCTTGACGGTCAGCCCGGATCGGCTGATCCAGATACGGCGTAATCGCCTGCTCTCGCTCAATCAGGCGCCGGAAACCGCCTATGTCGATAATGAGAAGGTGCAGGAGGAACTGGCCTTTGCCCGGCGCATGTTCGCCGACAATGGCTGGCCGGTGATCGACATGACGCGCCGGTCGATCGAGGAAGCGGCTGCGGCGATCATCAACCTGTTCAACGACCATGTTCTGGATGAAGGGGCGGCATCATGATCGTGCTGGCGTCGCAAAGCGCAAGCCGCCGGGCGCTGCTGGAGGCGGCGAAGATAGAGTTCGAGGCGCTCTCGCCAGGCGTGGACGAGGAGGCGGCCAAGGAGGCGTTGCGCGCCGACGGGCTGGACGCGCGGGCGCTGGCCGATGCGCTGGCGGAGTTGAAGGCGCTCAAGGTTTCGCGCCGGGTGCCGGGCGGGCTGGTGCTGGGGTGCGACCAGACTTTGAGTCTGGACGACGGGTCGATGATCGACAAGGCGGTCGACCGGGCGGACGCGGCGCGGATACTGCGCCTGCTGTCGGGGCGGGTGCATCATCTGCACAGCGCAGCGGTGATCGTGCTGAATAGCGAACCGATCTGGCGGCATGTCGAGCGGGTGCGGATGACGGTGCGGCCATTGTCCGACGCTTTCATCGACGCCTATCTGGAGAGCGATTGGGAGGAATGCCGCTGGTGCGTGGGTTGTTACCGGATCGAGGGGCCGGGGGCGCAGCTGTTCAGCAAGGTAGAGGGCAGCCAGTTTGCGATTCAGGGCTTGCCGTTGCTGCCCCTGCTTGACTTTCTGCGCGTGCGCGGCGTTCTGGCGGCATGACCGACACGCTCCCCTATGCCGAAGTGATTGGCGACCCGATCACGCACAGCAAATCGCCGCTGATCCATAATTTCTGGCTGAAGGCGCTGGATATAGAGGCGGAGTATCGCAAGACGCATGTGACGCCCGACGGGCTGGCCGCCTATTTCCTGCAACGGCGCGCCGATCCCGACTGGCTGGGTTGCAATGTCACCCTTCCGCACAAGATTGCGGTGATGGACTATACCGACGATCCGGGCGGGGTGCGCGCGCGGATCGGGGCGATGAATACGATCGCCAGCGAAACCGGCGGGCCGCTGATCGGCACCAATACCGATGCGGGCGGCTTCCTCCAGCCCCTGCTGCGCGACAAATGGAAAGGGCAGAGCGCCGTGCTGATCGGCGCGGGCGGCGCGGCGCGGGCGATCCTGTTTGCGCTGTCGAGCCTGGGCGTGGCCGACCTGACCGTCATGGTGCGCGATGTCGCCAAGGGGCAGGCCTTGTTCGACCGGGCGGGGCTGAAAGGTCGTGTCATCGGCATGACCGATCCGCTGCCCGCCTGCGACCTGCTGGTCAACAGCACGTCGCTGGGGATGGTCGGCCAGCCGGTGCTGGACCTGGACCTCACCCCCCTGCCCGCCAGCGCGACCGTTTACGACATTGTCTATGCGCCGCTCGAAACGGATTTGCTGAAGGCGGCGCGGGCGCAGGGTCTCAAGACACTCGACGGGCTGGAAATGCTGATCGGGCAGGCGGCGCTGGCCTTTGACATCTTCTTCGATGCGCAGGCACCGCGCGAGCTGGACGAGCAATTGCGCGCGTTGCTGCTGGCGGCGGACTGACGGATAGCGTCATGAAGATTTACGGCCTGACCGGATCGATCGGCATGGGCAAGTCCGCGGTCGCCGCGATGTTCCGGCGAGAGGGCGTGCCCCTGTTCGATGCCGATGCGGAAGTCCATCGGCTGCAAGGGCCGGGCGGCGCGCTGATTCCCGCGATCGAGGCGCGCTTTCCCGGCACGACCGGACCCGATGGCGTGGACCGGGCGAAACTGGGCGCGGCGGTCTTTGGCCACCCCCATGAACTCAGGGCGCTGGAAGCGATCGTCCATCCGGCGGTGCAGGCGGCGCGGCGCAGGTTCCTGCAACGGCACCGCTCGCGCCGTTTCGTGATTCTCGATGTACCTCTGCTGTTCGAGACCCATGGGCACAAGCGGCTGGCCGGTGTCATCGTCGTCACCGCGCCGGCGTGGAAACAGCGCAAGCGGGTGCTGGCGCGGCCGGGCATGACGCCCGCCAAATTCCGCCGGATCGTCCATCTCCAGACCCCCGACGCGGAAAAAAGGCGGCGGGCCGATCATATCATCCACACCGGCACGACCTTTACCCAGACTCGCGCGCAGGTGCGGCGTCTGGTCGCTTGCCTTGGGGCAAAGATAGGCCGATAAGGGTTTGCCCAAGAGTCGATATGAAGAGGGCGATGCGCGAGATTATTTTCGATACCGAAACGACCGGATTCGATCCGGCCTCCGGCGACCGACTGGTCGAGATCGGCTGCATCGAACTGATCAATCGCGTGCCAAGCGGGCGGACCTTCCATGCCTATTACAACCCGCAGCGCGACATGCCTGCGGCGGCCGAGGCGGTGCATGGCCTGTCGTCGATTTTCCTGAAGGACAAGCCGCTGTTCGCCAGCGGCGTGGACGAACTGCTCGCCTTTCTGGAGGATAGCCCGCTGGTCGCGCATAATGCGCGCTTCGATTTCGGCTTCCTGAACCATGAATTGCGGCTGTGCGGGCGGCCCGACGTGTCGATGACGCGGATGATCGACACGGTGGCGATCGCCCGGACGCTGCATCCGGGCGCCAAGCACAGCCTGGACGCGCTCTGCACCCGCTACGGCATCGATCGCAGCCATCGCATCAAGCATGGCGCGCTGCTGGACGCCGAATTGCTGGCGCAGCTTTACATCGAACTGACCGGCGGCCGTCAGATCGGCCTGGGTCTTGCACAGGAGGAGGAAAAAGCAGCCATCGACGGGGAACTTGGCGCTGGCGCCATGGTTCGCCCTGTTCGTCCCGCGCGCGTTTTTGCAGCGAGCGCGGCGGAGCTGGAACGGCATGGCAGGTTCATCGCGACCCTGGACAAGCCGATCTGGCTGGAGGAGGCGCAGGCGGGCTGACACAAAAGCCCGTGCCCGTGCCTCCAGTTTATCCGGGCCGCTTCCTGCGACCCGGCAAGAATAAGGAGAAGGCATATGGATATTCGTGTTTCCGGGCATCAGGTCGACACGGGCGATGCGCTCAAGCAGCATGTCGCAGACCGCATGGAGGCGATGGCCGAGAAATATTTTTCCCGCACGATTTCGGCCCATGTGACCTTTCGACCCGCGCCGCACGGCGCCTTCCACTGCGACATCATCTGTCATGTGATGACCGGCCTGATCCTGAAGGGAGCAGGCGAGGCGCAGGAGGCGCATCCGTCCTTTGACCAGGCGGCGGACCGGATCGAAAAGCAGCTGCGCCGCTATATGCGCCGCCTGAAGGACCGGCACAGCCAGGCCAGTGCGGCCGAAGCGCAGCGGGTCAGCAGCTTGAGCGTCGATGATATTGACGGGGCGGGCTACACCATCTTCGCCTCGCCCGCGGACGAGCAGGAGGAGGTCGAGGATTCCCCGCTGATCGTTGCGGAAACGCGCGTCGATATTCCCGAAGCCAGCGTGTCCGACGCGGTGATGATGCTGGACCTGCGCAACACCAATGCGCTGCTGTTCGTCAATGCCGGCACCGCGGCCTACAACATGGTCTATCGTCGCCATGACGGGACCATCGGTTGGGTCGAACCGCGCATGACGGCGCGCTGAACCAGCCAGTCGCCATGGGCCGCCTGTTGACCTGATGGTGCAGGCGGCTTATGGGGCCGGGCTTTCTATTCCCCGATCACCGCGCATCTAGACCCCAGGCTGAGCGCGGCTCGGCTGGTTCGGACAGACCATGGTTGATTTCCACGACATCGTTTCAGCGGACGCGCTCGCCACCGGCCTGACGGTAAACGGCAAGAAGCAGTTGTTCCAGAAGATCGCGACGCTCGCGGCCTGCGCCTATGGGTTGGACGCCGACGAGGTTGGCGACGCCCTGTTCGAGCGGGAGCGGCTGGGTTCGACCGGATTTGGCGGCGGTGTCGCCATTCCCCATGCCAAGATTGCCGGGTTGGACCGGATGTGCGGGCTGGTCGTGCTGCTTGATCCGCCAGTGCCGTTCGATGCGGTCGACGATGCGCCGGTCGATATCGTCTTTGCGCTGCTGTCGCCGGTCGATAGCGGAGCGGAACATCTCAAGACGCTGGCGCGGGTCTCGCGCTATCTGCGTGACGACAATCAGGTCGCGCGGTTGCGCGGGGCCAAGTCGGACGCGGCGCTGCATGCGCTGCTGGCCGGTGGCGGGGCGCGTGACGCTGCCTGAGTCAGGCACGCCCGCAAGCGGCGAGACCGCGCATTTCCGTGCGCTGGAAAATCTCTATCGCTCTGCGCCGATCAACCGGCTGTTCCGGTCGGATATCGCGATTCAGGAACCGGGGCGTTGCATCATCGATTTCGATGTCGATGAAAGCCAGTTTCATGCCGCCGGGGCGGTCCACGGCACCGTCTATTTCAAGATGCTGGACGATGCGGCCTTTTACGCGGCCAACAGCCTGGTCAGTGACCGATTCCTGCTGACCACCGCGTTCAACCTGCTGTTCACCAGGCCGATCGCGCCCGGTCGGATTCGGGCCGAGGGACGGTGGATCAGTGGCAAGCGCCGCGTCTATGTGGCCGAGGCCAGCCTGATCGATTCCGATGGCGAGGAGGTCGGGCGCGGCACTGGCACCTTCATGCGGTCGCAATTCCCGCTGTCATCGCTGCCGGGATATGGTGGCTGAGTCGCAGGGTGGCGCGCGGCTGACCAGCGCGATCCTGGTCAATGCGCTGGTGCGGCGCACCAATGCGGCTGGCGGCTTTGCCACGATCATCGTCAAGGGCGACGAAACGAGCGGCGTCATATTGGTTCAAGCCCTTGAAAAGGGAAAAGAAACTGGTTTGTTCGAGCGTGTATCGAACTTTGCCGGCGGCTATGCGTTGATGCGCTGTGGACCGTCCCCGGAGGATGGCCCGGAGGCGCTCGCCACCTATGTGGCGCGTCGGCGCAGGTCGGACCCCGACCTGTGGATAATCGAACTCGATATCCCGGAAGCAGAACGGTTCGCCGCTGAAACGATCTGCTGATCGTTGACTTAGTGCAATGGTCCGTGCAGAGGCCCCGCCAACGCTGAACGCGCAGGTTGCTGCATTCGTCCAAGGGGGGCGGATTTGGTAAACACGCAGACGGGGGGCGGCCAGACGTCAAGGAATATGGGTATAAGACGACGTCCAAGGCCAAGAACCGCACGTTTTTGAGTCATAATGAGTTTTCGATTGAGGGCCGCGATCATCGTGGCATTTGCGCTGTCCGCTACAGCGGCGGTGACCGCTTCCGACATGTCGATCGCCGGTGAGTCGATCCATTCGGTAGCCTCCCTGTCCAGCGGCGACGCGCCGACGACAGCGCCTGCGGCCGCACAGAAGCCCGCAATCACTTTTGCCGCGCCGCGCGAAATCGTGCAGCCGCTGGCTTCGGCCTCCAAGGCCGATCTGACCTATTCCACCGAATCCGACATGCAGGCGAGCAGCCTGGCCGCGCTGGTCGACGCCCATGGCGACGCCGAAGCCGTGGACGGCGACATGAAATGCCTGGCCGGAGCGGTCTATTTCGAATCCAAGGGCGAAAGCCTGGAAGGCCAGCTGGCCGTGGCACGGGTGATCATCAACCGCGCCAAATCGGGCCGCTTTGCCGACAGCCTGTGCGGCGTCGTCTATCAGCCCAGCCAGTTCAGCTTCGTGCGCGGGCATGGGATGCCGCCGATCCGCATGGAAAGCAACGCCTGGCGCGAGGCCGTCGCCATCGCCCAGATCGCCATGGACGACAGCTGGAACAGCCGGGCCGAAGGCGCCCTGTTCTTCCACGCCCGCCGCGTTTCGCCGGGCTGGGGCAAGGCCAAGCTGGCGATGATCGACAATCATATCTTCTATCGTTGAGCGACGGCGCGCGATTGGCGCGCTTCCTTTGGGGTGGATCATGAAAAGAAGGCCGGTTCGGGTTCTACCGAATCGGCCTTTTCTTTTGTTCCTGACTTGTTCTAAAGTCGCGCCATGAGTAGCGCCCCGATCGAAAGCTGTTCCCCCCTGACCGACGGCACCGCGCTGGCGGTGGCGCGGGGGACGTTGCGGCTGTTTTTCCGCCACGACATGAGCGGCATAATGGAAGTGCCGCTGCCCAACGGGCGGCGCGCCGACATCATGGCGATCGACGGGGCGGGGCGGCTGACGATCGTGGAGATCAAGTGCAGCCGGGCGGATTTGCTGGGCGACATGAAATGGCCCGATTATTTCGACTATTGCGACCGCTATTATTGGGCAGTGCCTATGGGGTTCGACCTGTCGCTGTTCGACAGTGAATCGCTGTGGCCCGCGCGCACCGGCCTGATCGTCGCGGATCAATATGACGCCGAACTGGTCCGTCCCGCGCCGATCGAGCCATTGGCCGCGGCCCGGCGCAAGGCGGAGACATTACGCTTCGCCCGGCGGGCGGCGCGGCGGCTGACGGCGATCAACGATCCCGATCATGCGGCGGAGATCGGCTGGTAGGCCGGGCTTTAGCTCAGAATACCGGACCCTGCACCGGGCCTTTGGGCGTCGTGCTGGTCTTGGCGGCGGCGAGCGCTTCGGCAAGGCCGGGCGTGCGGTTGTCCCGGTTGGCATAGTCGCGGGCGGACATGCCGGCGATGGAATCGCGCTTGTCGGGATCGGCCCCCTGCGCTACGAGCAGCCGGACCAGCCCCAGATCGCGCAGTTGCACCGCGCGGATCAGCGGGGTTTCGCCGCTACCATTGGTCTTGTCCACCTGCGCGCCGCGCGCGATCAGCGTGCGGGCGCCCTCTTCGAACCGGCCCTGCACCGCCTTCATCAGCGGGGTGTTGCCTTCATTGTCGGTCAGATTGGGGTTCGCCCCCTTGGCCAGCATGAAGGCGAGCCAGGTGGCGTCGCGCCGGGCGATGATGATGTGCAGCGCGGTCTCACCCGATGTGACGTCGCGGCTGTTGACCACGGTGGAGCCGGGCTTTTGCAGCAAGTCTGTGACCTTCTGCCCGTCGGCATCCTTCACGGCCTTCAGGAAATTATAATTGTCGGAAAATTGTGCCTGCGCGGCGACCGGGGACAGCAGCGCCAGCGTCAATGCGGCGGCGCGCCCCAGACCCATCCATGCGCTCAACCCGGTCTTGCTCATCATCTGCCCCGTATCATTTGCAAATCGGCCCATAGCAAGGCATGGCTGGCGGCACCATGAACAAAGCAAAGATTGCGATCGCCCTGCCGCTGCTGGCCCTGCTGGCTGCGTGCAATATGGGGACGGACGGGAACGCATCAAGCGGCGATAGCGCGCAGGGCGAACTGGCGGGCGCGCGGATCGGCGCGCCTTTCACCCTGACCGATCAGGATGGCAAGCCCAGAAGCTGGGACGATTTCAAGGGCCAGTATCGCCTGGTCTATTTCGGTTACACCTATTGCCCGGATGTCTGCCCGGTCGACCTGCAACGCATCATGCAGGCGTTCAGCCAGTTCGAAAAGGCGCAGCCGGCGCTGGCGGCGAAGGTCCAGCCGATCTTCATCAGCGTCGATCCGGCGCGCGATACCCCCGCGGTCCTCAAACCCTATGTCGCGGCTTTCCACCCGCGCCTCATCGGCCTGACCGGCACGCCGGAGCAGATCGCCAGGGTCGCCAAGGATTTCGTCGTCCTCTACAATGTGGAGGGTAAGCCGGGGGACAAGGATTATCTGGTCAGCCACAGCCGCACGCCATATCTGTTCGATCCCGACGGCAAGCCGGTTGCGCTGGTCCCGGTCGATGATCCGGGCACGCCGGACGTGGACGAAGGCGCGCCGGACAAGGTGCTGGCTGCCCTCAGGAAATGGGTGAAATAGGGCTTGGACTTCTGGGAAAAGCCTCTCCACACGCTGGATGCCGCCCAGTGGGAGGCATTGTGCGACGGGTGCGGAAAATGCTGCCTGCACAAGGCGGAGGATGAGGATACGGGGCATATCTACCCCACCAATGTCGCCTGCCGCCTGCTCGACCGCCATAGCGGCCAATGCACCAGCTACAGGAACCGCCGCAAATTCGTGCCCGATTGCGTGCGGCTGACCCCGGCCAAGGTGAAGCAGATCAGCTGGCTGCCGCGCACCTGCGCCTATCGCCTGCGCGAGGCGGGCGAGCCGTTGCCCGACTGGCATTATCTGGTCTGCGGCGATCGGGAAGCGGTGCATCGCGCGCAGGAATCGGTGCGCGGCTGGACCGTGGCGGAGGCGGAAGCGGGCGACCTGGAGAATCATCTTGTCGACCGGGACATCTGATCCCGACGTCGCGATCCTGATCGACGGCGTGGCGATGCCGGTGCGGGTGCGCCGGTCCGCACGGGCGCGCGCCTACCGGCTGACGATCGACGGCGCGCGCGGCGAATTGCGCCTGTCGATGCCGGTGCGGGCGAACCTGAAGCGCGCGCTGGGCTGGGCGCAGCAGCATGAAGGCTGGGTGCGCACGCAAATGGCGGCGCAACCGGCGATCACCCTGCTGGACGATGGCGCGACATTTCCGCTTGAGGGACGGGACGTCCGCATCTGCTGGATCGAGGGTGCGTCGCGTACGATCCGGCTGGCGGACGACCGGCTGATGCTGGGCGGGGCGGCGGAGTCGGTCAGCGCGCGGGTGCAGCGCTGGCTGGTGGCGCGGGCGCGGGCGGTGCTGGAGACCGAAACGACGGAACTGGCGCGCGAACATGGCCTGATCGTCGCGTCGGTGGGCGTGGGCGATCCGCGCAGCCGCTGGGGCAGTTGCACTTCGTCCGGTGCGATCCGCTATAGCTGGCGGCTGATCCTCTGCCCGCCCGATGTACGCCGGTCGACCGTGGCGCATGAACTGGCGCATCTGCTGCATATGGATCATAGCGCGGCCTTTCACGCGGCGCATGCGCGAATCCTTGGGGCGGACCCCCGGCCTGCACGGGCGTGGCTGCGCACCAACGGGGCGGGGCTGCACCGCTATCGGGCCTGAGCCGATGGCGCGCCGGAAACGCTATCTGACCGCCACCATGGCGGACGGCTATGTCAAGACGATCGGGCCGACGGCGGACCCCTTCACCCATTATTGGCGGATCGTCGCGGTGCTGGACAATGGCAAGACGGAAGTGTTCTGGGGCCATGTGCGCTCGCTCGCCGAGGCGAAGAAGAAGCGTGGGGCAGCGGAGGACGGCGCGCGGATGCGGGGCTGGAAAAGCTATGCGTTCGAGATTGCGGAACTGGTGGAGACGGAGACAGCGCCTAAACCCGTTCGTGTCGAGCGAAGTCGAGAAACGTAGCGCACAGGTTTCTCGACTTCGCTCGACACGAACGGGTTTAGGCCTGTCTCTTATACACATCTAGATGTGTATAAGAGACAGGATCCATATGCAGCAGATGCTGTCCCTTATACACATCTAGATGTGTATAAGAGACAGGTGCGCTACGTTTCTCGACTTCGCTCGAAACGAACGGAGTTGGGTGTTTCTATCCCCGATGCGGCCACACCCCTGATCCGTCGGCGGCGCATGCATGGGCCGCGTCGCGGGGATAGGGCAGGCCGCAGGCTCGGCAGGTCACATAGTCGCCAACCTTGAGGCCATGGCCCACCGCCACCCGTTCATCGAACACATAGCAATCCCCCTGCCAGCGGCTATCGCCTTCGGGCATTTCCTCCAGATAGCGCAGGATTCCGCCCTTCAGGTGGAAGACATCGTCGAAACCGCGCGACTTGACCAGGGCGGTGGATTTTTCGCAGCGTATGCCGCCGGTGCAGAACATCGCGATCTTGGGACTGCGCCCCTGTGCCTTCAGGTCGGCGGCGAACGCGTCGAACCAGCCGGGAAAGTCGCGAAAGGCGCGGGTGCCGGGGTCGATGGCGCGATCGAAGGTGCCGACCGCGACTTCATAGGCGTTGCGCGTGTCGATGACGATCGTGTCGGGATCAGCGATCAGCGCGTTCCAGTCGGCGGGGTCAAGATGGGTGCCGGCCTGGTTCGCCGGATCAAGATCGCCCACGCCCAGCGTCACGATCTCCCGCTTTACCTTCACCTTCATCCGGGCGAAGGGCGCGGCCTGCGCGGTTGCATATTTGACGTCCAGATCGGCGCAGCCGGGCAACTGGCGCAGATGATCGATCAAGGCCGTAATCGCGTCCGCACGGCCAGCGACCGTGCCGTTAATCCCTTCGCCCGCGACGATCAGCGTGCCGCGCATGTCGAGCGCCCCACAGAGGGTGCGCAGATCCGCCGCGATGCCCTGGGGATCATCGAAGGTGGCGAAGCGATAGAGGGCGGCGACGGTGAAAGGCGCGGTATCGGACATGGCGGCGCTATAGGCGTTCATCGGCCCTCTTGAAAGCGGGACTGCATCGGCGCATAGCCGGGCCATGGTTCCCCTTTCGTTCGCTGGTGAGGCGTTTCTGGCGCTGCCGCAGGCTGCGCTCTTCTGGCCCGCGCGCGCGGCCTTGCTGGTCGCCGACCTGCATTTCGAGAAAGCGAGCTGGTATGCGCGCTTCGGCCAGTTCCTGCCGCCCCATGACAGCGAGGCGACGCTGGACCTGATCGAGGGGCTGGTGGCGCAGACGGGCGCACGGTCGGTCTGGTCGCTGGGCGACAGTTTTCACGATGCAGATGGCGCCGCGCGGCTGGACCCGCGCGCGCGCGAACGGCTGGTTTCCCTTACGGAAAGGCTGGACTGGACCTGGATTACAGGTAATCATGACGTCGGCGTGGCGGACATGCCGGGAGGACGCAGGCTGGTCGAGGCGGAACTGGGCGGGATCATCCTGCGCCATGAAGCGCAACCGGACGATCCACGGCCTGAAATCTCCGGCCATTTCCACCCGAAATTCCGCCTGTCGGTGCGTGGACGCCATGTCGCGCGCCGCTGCTTCGTGGAGTCGTCGACAAAGCTGATTCTACCCGCGCTGGGCGCGCTGACGGGAGGGCTGGATGCGGGTCATGGAGAGATTCGGCGGGTGGTGGGACCGGGTGCGAGCGCTTTGGTCCCTGTTTCTGACCGATTGTTACGCTTTCCGTTATCGTAAAGAAACGCTACGGAAACCGGATTTTAAGCTGTTGCTGATAGGCAACAGGGTGTGAATATCACGCCACCAGACATCGCAAAAGGCGCAGAAAAGCTAGGCTCTCTTGCCTTCGCCCTGCTGTGGCATCATAAACTAGGGCAGCACCCGATACGTCGAAAAGGCGTGCGGGCAGGAGAGGAACGACCATGATGACAGACAAGAGCCTTTGGCTGACGACCGCCGGCATGATCGCATTGACGATGGCGATGCCCGCCGCCGCACAGGACACGACCGCGCCGCAAGCCGCCGTCGATCAGGACAGTGCGGAAATCATCGTGACCGCCACCCGGCGCGCGAGTCCCCTGTCCGACGTGCCGATCGCGGTGTCCGCCGTCAGCGCGCAGGCGATGCAGAATAGCGGCGCCAGCGACATCCGCACATTGAACCAGCTGGCCCCGTCGCTGCTGGTGTCATCGACCGGATCGGAAGCCAATGCGTCGGCGCGTATTCGCGGCATCGGCACGGTCGGCGACAATCCCGGCCTGGAAAGCTCGGTCGCGGTGTTCATCGATGGCGTGTATCGCTCGCGCACCGGCGCGGGCCTCAACGAACTGGGCGAGATCGAACGGGTCGAGGTGCTGCGCGGGCCGCAGGGGACGCTGTTTGGCCGCAATGCGTCGGCGGGCCTGATCAACATCATCAGCAAGGCGCCGGAAAACACGTTCAGCGCCAAGGGTGAGATCACCTACGGCAATTATGACTATTGGCGGCTGTCGGGCCGTGTCACCGGGCCGGTGGCCGATGGCATCGCGCTCAGCCTGGACGGGGTATGGTCCAAGCGTGACGGTTTCTACAAGCTGGTCGACACGGCCGGGAACAAGGTGGGCGACACCAATGACCGCGACCGTTATTTCCTGCGCGGACAGGCGCTGATCGAGCCGAACGACGATCTGTCGATCCGTCTGATCGGCGATTATACCAATCGCGACGAAAGCTGCTGCGGCGCCGCCTATACCGAGGCGCGCGAACGGACCCCGGCGGCAGGTGGCGGATACAACACCGCGCCGTTCAACCGCATCGCCGCGATTCTGGCTGGGCAGGGCAGCGTGATTGCGGCCGACCCCTATGATCGCGAACTGACGATCACGCCGGGTCGCGACTATGTGAGCAAATTGAAGGACTGGGGCGTGTCGGGCGAGGTCAATTATGACCTGGGCGACGTGAAGCTGACCAGCATCACCGCCTATCGCGATTACAAGTCGAGCGACTATGGCGATTATGACTATAACCGCGCCGACCTGCTCTATCGCGATCCCAATACCTATCGCCAGTTCAAGACCTTCACCCAGGAATTGCGGGCGCAGGGTTCGGCCTTTGGCGACATGCTCGACTGGCTGGTCGGTGGCTATTATGCCAATGAACGGCTGACCTTGCAGGATAATATCCGCTTTGGCGCGGATTATGGTCGCTTTGCCGCCTGCCGCCTGATGGCAGGGGCTGGCGTGAACAGCAATTTCCCGGCGTCGACGCTGGCTGCCTGTGGCAGCGGGCTGGCGACCGGCGCGCTGATCACGGGCACGCAGGCGAACCTGAACGCCGGGCTGAACGCCGCTTTCCTCAACGCCGGCCTGCCAGCGCCGGTCGCTGCGGGGCAGGCGGCCGCGATCTCGACGGGTCTGGGCAACGGTCTGCGCGCGTTGGCGGCGATCCCGTCGGGCACGGGCGACATTGCGTCCATCTATCGCCAGAAGAGCGAGAATTGGGCGCTGTTCACCCACAATATCGTGCACATCACCAAACGGCTCGATCTGACGCTGGGCCTGCGTTACACGCATGAGAGCAAGACATTCTCCGCCGATTTCAACAATAACAACGCGACCTGCGCCGCATTGCAGCCCGGACTGGCGCCGATCGCGACCAATCCGGCGCTGGGCAGCGCGGCGGCACTGGCGGGTGGCATATTGACGCTGGGATGCCTGGGCAACGGATCGACCACGCTCAATGCGCTCGACCTGAACGACAAGATCAGCGACGGCGAATTTTCCGGCACGGCGGTCCTGTCCTGGAAGGCGACCGACGACCTGATGGTCTATGGCAGCTATTCCAAGGGCTATAAGGCGGGCGGCTTCAACCTCGATCGCTTCCAGCTGGGATCGACCGGGCTGAACGTCATCCCCGCCGTGTTCGCGCCGCGCACCAACGCCGACGTGACCAGCCTGCGCTTTGCCGCGGAAAAGGTGGATTCGTTCGAGGTGGGCCTGAAATATAGCGCGCCCAAATGGAGCGTGAACCTGGCCGGCTTCCGGCAGGAGTTCAAGAATTTCCAGCTCAACACCTTCAACGGAACCAGCTTCGTCGTCCAGAATATCAATGGCTGCGACAGTGCGCTGAGCGCGGCGCGGACCTGTGCGGCGGGGGATGTCGGGCCGGGCCTGATCAGCCAGGGTGTCGAACTGGAATGGTCGGTGACCCCGGCGCGCAATTTCCGCGTGGCGGGCGGCGCAACCTATGCCGAAGCGAAGTTCGCCAACCGGCTGGTGGGCAGCGGCAATGGCGCGGTCCCGCTGGACCCCGCCCTGTTCCTGCTGCCCGGCTCCATCAACAGCAACGCGCCCAAGATGGTGACGACCGCCAGCATGGCATGGACGCCCGACATCGGGACGAGCGGCCTGTCAGCGCTCTTCTATGTCGATGGCCGCTTGACCAGCGACTATAATACCGGGTCGGACCTGTTCCCCGAAAAGCGGCAGGATGGCTTTGCCATCGTCAACGCGCGCGTCGGTATCCGCGGTCCCAACCAGCGCTGGGCGGTGGAGTTCTGGGGTCAGAATATCTTCAACCAGGACTATACCCAGGTGTCGTTCAGCAGCCCGCTCCAGTCGAGCAGCCCGGCAACCTCCACCACCGGCCAGTTCGCAGCGGGCGCGCCGATGGCGAACCAGCTGATCTCCTCCTACCTCGCCGAGCCGCGCACCTACGGCATCACGCTCCGGGGGAGTTTCTAAGCATCCCCAGCCCGCTCCGGGGAACGGGGCGGGCTGGCGGGGGACGATCCCCGAACAGGGCGGTGCCGACGCGAATATCGGTCGCCCCCAGCATGATCGCGGTTTCATAATCGCTCGACATGCCCATCGACAGGCGCGGGAGGCTTTCTTCCCGCGCCATTTTTGCGAGCAGCGCGAAATAGGGGGCTGGCTCCACATCGGCGGGCGGGACGGCCATCAGGCCGAGCAGCGGAATGTCGGCGGCGCGGGCGGCGGCGATCAGCGCGGGGGTGTCGGCGATCGCGCAGCCCCCCTTTTGCGGCTCCGCACCGATATTGACCTGAACATAGCAGGGGACGCGCTTGCCCTGCGCGTCCATCGCCTTGGCCAGCGCACTCAGCAGCGAAGGGCGATCAAGGCTGTGGATGACATCGAACAGGGCGACGGCATCGGCGGCCTTGTTGGATTGCAGCTGTCCGACGAGATGCAGGCGAATGTCGGGATGCGCCTGTCGCAGCGCGGGCCATTTCTCCTGCGCTTCCTGCACCCGGTTTTCGCCGAACACGCGCTGCCCCGCATCGATCAGCGGCTGGATGGCGGCGGCATCCTTGGTCTTGGATATGGCGATCAGGGTGATGGCGTCCGCGGTCCGGCCAGTCAGGCGGGCGGCCTTGGCGATCTCATCCTGAATGGTGGCCAGGCGGCTGGCGGCGTCCTGGGTGGCAATGCTGCTGTCTGTCGTCATGCGCGCTGCTATAGGGCAGGGTCATGACCTGTCGCCACCGCAAAAATATGCCGCTGATCTGGCTGATGACCGACGAGCGGATCGGCGAGGCGGCCTTGCTGGCGGCCGCGGCGCGACTGCCCAGGGGGCGGGCGGGAATCATCTTTCGCCATTACAGGACGGCGCCGGGCGCGCGGCGGGCGCTGTTCGATGCGGTGCGGGCGATCGCGCGGCGGCGGCGGCTGACATTGCTGCTGGCGGGGACGGCGCGGCAGGCCGCGGCCTGGGCAGCGGATGGCTGGCACGGGCGCGACGTACGCCGGGCAGGCCGACCGATGCGGCACAGCGCGCCGGTGCATGACGCGCGGGAGATGGCGGCGGCGCGGCGGGGCAGGGCGGACATGGTGCTGCTGTCGCCCTTATTTCCGACACGCTCGCATCCGGGTGGGGCGAGTTTGGGTCGGGTGCGGTTTGCTGCCTTGGCGCAGTGGGCGACGATGCCGGTTGTTGCGCTGGGTGGCGTGACGCGCGAGCATGGCCGGATGTTGCGCGGCATCGGGGCTGCTGGATGGGCGGGGATTGATGGATTGGCTGGGTAAACGGGAGATAGTTGTGGGCTTCGCAACGGATTTGCGCACAATCATCCTTCAGGAACCGCTGCGTCGCCATGCATTGGAACTTGTTGCATCTCTGGCGTTGCCTGATTGCTGGATCGGAGCCGGATTTGTGCGCGATACCATATGGGATCATTTGCACGGGCGTTCCGTTGCGATGCCGACGGGCGACGTGGACATTGTGTGGTTCGATCGCGCGCACAACAATTCGGCCCATGACCGGGCCATAGAGAAAGTGTTGCAGGCGCGGACACCGACCATAGAATGGTCAGTCAAGAATCAGGCGCGTATGCATCTGCGCAATGGCGATGCACCCTATGAAAGTGTGGGCGATGCCATGCGATTCTGGCCGGAAACAGCGACAGCAATTGCCGTGCGTTTGTCGGGAAATGATTTGGAGATCAATGCGCCGCTAGGGCTGAACGACCTGTTTCAACTGCGCTTGCGACCGACGCCATGTTTCGCATCGGTTAAGCGCGGAATTTTCGAGCAGCGGGTGGCAGACAAGGGATGGCTTAGTCGCTATCCGCGCGTGCGGATAGCCGAAACCTCAGCCGATCAGAATTTGAAGACGGTGCCCAGATAGACGGCCTGGCTGTCCTGGCGGTCGTCGGTCATCGGGGTCAGGCGGCCTGCGACGCTGTTGTTGTAGCGCACGCCTGCGGTGACGTTCAGGTTGCGCGTCAGCGAATAGGAGCTGGCGAGATCCAGCGAATAATCCTTGTCGGCCGCCGGATTGCGTGTCGCGGCAACCGCGTCGCGGCGGGTTTCGATCAGCATCTTGGTGCTGAACCGATCCTTCTTGCCGCTATCCAGCGAGAAATTCTTGGCATCGACCATGGTTTCGACCGGCACCGGATCAAGCGCCTTGCGGCCGATCGCTTCGGGCAGGGCGAATTTGCGCCAGCCATGCGCGCCGTTCAGGCTGAAGGCCACGGGCGCGATATTGACCGGGGTCAGGGTGGTGTTGACCGCAACGCGATCATTGTCGCCCGCGCGGACCATCACGGTGATCGCCCGCTGGCCGCTGAGCGAGCCGCTGGTCGGCGTGAAGCGGAAGCCCTGACGGCTGGCCGACGCTGCGATCTTCGCATAGGCGGCGGCAAGGCGCGGGTCTTTGGTCGTGGGCGTGAAAGAAGAGATGCTGCCCAGCGCGCCGAGCGAAACCGGCGATTGCGTGCGCACCAGATCGGTCGCTGCGCCGATGGCAGGAGACAGCATGAAGCCAGCCACGGCAACCGCCGCGCCCGCCAATGCCAAATGTCCCCTATTCACGCGCATGATTCGATTCTTTCCCCGCCACTTATATTGCACA
This sequence comes from Sphingobium sp. B2, assembly GCF_007693735.1. Lineage (NCBI taxonomy): Bacteria > Pseudomonadati > Pseudomonadota > Alphaproteobacteria > Sphingomonadales > Sphingobiaceae > Sphingobium > Sphingobium sp. B2. The sequence goes on along the minus strand of NZ_VDBZ01000001.1, from coordinate 3,023,218 downwards.
ACGCTCTACACGTACAAAGCCGCCACTGGCTAGTGCCACCCCCTTCTTGCACCCCTTTTTGTCAGAGATGTTGCACGGAACACACAGGCGCGCAGAATGATCCGTGCCGGATCGCATGCGCCGTCGCCCGCCGCCCCTTGCTCCTTGGCGCGGGACCACTATAGAAGGCGCGAGCATTTTTCGTCTTTTCAGCTAGGACATGCCTGATGGCCAGCCGCCTTTTTCGTTCCGTTTCCGCAGGTCTGCTGCTGACCGCCCTGTTGCCGCTGGCCGCCTGCGGTGGCGGGGCCAAGGACCGGCCCAAGGCGGATCTGGCCGCGTCCAGGGTCACCACGATCGGCGTCAACGCCTATCTGTGGCGCGCCAGCCTGGACACGCTGTCCTTCATGCCGATGGTGCAGACCGATTCCAACGGCGGCGTCATCGTCACGGACTGGTATGCCAATCCCAACAGCCCCAATGAGCGGATGAAGCTGACCGTGTCGATCCTGGATCAGGATCTGCGCGCCGACGCGCTGCGTGTCGCGGCCAGCCGTCAGGTGAACCAGAATGGCCAGTGGATCGACGCCCCGGTGAAGGCGGCGACGGTGCAGAAGCTGGAAGAGGTCATCCTGACTAAGGCCCGCGACCTGCGCCGCACGGCGATTTCCGGCTGATATTTCTTCGCCCGGGTTTTGCGTGCGCGAAGCCCCGGTTTTTCGACGGTTCGGGGCTGGGCTTGCAAAGGCCCAGCCCCCTCGCATTTGGTAGGACAGGACATGCAAAGGCGCTTCAATCCGCTGGAGGCCGACGCCCGCTGGCAGGCGATCTGGGACGAGAAGCAGAGTTTTCGGGCGGACGATGCTTCGCCCAAGCCGCGATCCTATGTGCTGGAGATGTTCCCCTATCCGTCCGGGCGCATCCATATCGGCCATGTCCGCAACTATTCGATGGGCGACGTGCTGGCCCGGTTCCGCCGGATGACGGGGCATGAGGTACTGCACCCGATGGGCTGGGACGCCTTCGGCATGCCGGCCGAAAATGCCGCGATGGAGAAAAAGGTTCATCCGGGCAAATGGACCTATGAAAATATCGCCAATATGAAGGCGCAGCTCAAGAAACTGGGCTTTGCGCTGGACTGGAGCCGGGAACTGGCCACCTGCCACCCCGATTATTATGGCCATGAACAGGCGCTGTTCCTGGACATGCTGGACGCAGGGCTGGTCTATCGCAAGGAATCGGCGGTCAACTGGGATCCGGTCGACATGACCGTGCTGGCCAATGAGCAGGTGATCGACGGCAAGGGCTGGCGATCGGGCGCGACGGTCGAGAAGCGCAAGCTCAATCAATGGTTCCTGAAAATCACGCAATTTGCCGATGATCTGCTGGAGGGTCTTAAAGGTCTGGACCAGTGGCCTGACAAGGTCCGCACGATGCAGGAAAACTGGATCGGCAAGTCGGTCGGGCTGCAATTCCGCTTTCAGCCGGTCGCGCCGTTCGATAGCGAGATCGAAGTCTATTCGACCCGGCCCGACACGATTTTCGGGGCGAGCTTCGTTGCGATCGCGGCGGACCATCCGGTCGCGCAGCAGCTGGCGGCGGACAATGCGCAGGCGCAGGCCTTTATCGATCTGTGCAAGGCAGGCGGCACCACGGCGGCGGAGCTGGAAACGGCGGAAAAGCTAGGTTTCGACACCGGCCTGACCGTCACCCATCCGTTCGATCCCGAATGGCAACTGCCGGTGTTCATCGCCAATTTCGTGCTGATGGACTATGGCACCGGCGCGGTGATGGGCGTTCCCGCGCATGACCAGCGCGACCTCGACTTCGCGCGCAAATATATGCTGCCGGTCGAGCGCGTGGTCGCAGCCGAGGGGGACGAAGCAGCGCCGATCCACGACGAAGCCTATGTCGGGCCGGGCAGGCTGGTGAACAGCCGCTTCCTCGACGGCATGGCGGTCGAGGAGGCCAAGGCCGCGGTCATCGCGCGGGCCGAATCCGAAGGATGGGGCGCGGGCAAGACGGTGTTTCGCCTGCGCGACTGGGGCGTGTCGCGCCAGCGCTACTGGGGGACGCCGATCCCGGTGATCCATTGCGCCGATTGCGGCGTGGTGCCGGTGCCCAAGGCGCAATTGCCGGTGGTGCTGCCCGACGATGTGACGTTCGACATCCCCGGCAATCCGCTCGATCGCCATCCGACCTGGAAGCATGTGGCGTGCCCATCGTGCGGCAAGCCGGCGGTGCGCGAAACCGACACGCTGGATACGTTCGCCGATTCAAGCTGGTACTTCATCCGCTTCGCCAGCCAGCCCAAGGACAAGCCGTTCGACCGTGCGACGGTGGAGCAGTGGTTGCCGGTCGGCCAATATATTGGCGGGGTCGAACATGCGATCCTGCATTTGCTCTATGCCCGTTTCTGGACGCGTGCGCTGCAACATATGGGGCAATTGGGTTTTGCCGAACCCTTTACTGGCCTGTTCACGCAGGGGATGGTGACGCATGAGACGTATGCAGCCACATATTTTGGCGAGGATGAGCTTGCCCCAGGCGCTTTGATGCGTTGGCTCTCACCTGCTGAGGTGGGGAAAAATCCTGACGGGAAGTGGTACGAAATAGCGACTGGGAAGGATGTTATTCGGGGTCGCGTCGAGAAAATGTCCAAGTCCAAGAAGAATGTCGTCGATCCCGATGACATCATCGCCCAATATGGCGCAGACGCGGTGCGGTGGTTCATGCTGTCGGACAGCCCGCCAGAGCGCGACCTGCCCTGGACCGAAAGCGGGATCGAGGGATCGTGGCGCTTCATCAACCGCTTGTGGCGGTTGTTCGGGCAGATCGAGGCAGGGGCCGAAGGCCAGGACAAGGCGCTCGACCGCAAGCTGCACCAGACGATCGACGGGATCGCGAAGGACATAGAGGCGCTGTCCTTCAACAAGGCGGTCGCCAAGATTTACGAACTGGCCAACGCGGTTGAAAAGGCGGCGCCGTCCGCGTCGCGCAACGCCGCCATTCGTGCGCTGGCGCTGCTGGTCGCGCCGATGACCCCGCATCTGGCGGAAGAAGCCTGGGCGGATATGGGCGAAACCGGCCTGATTGCCGACGCTGCCTGGCCCGCGGTCGATCCGGCGCTGCTGGTGGATGACGAAGTGACCATCGCCTGCCAGGTGATGGGCAAGCTGCGCGACACCATCACCGTGCCCAAGGGGACTGCGAAAGACGAGTTGGAGCGTCTGGCGCTGGCCGCGCCCAATGTCATGCGCATTCTGGACGGGGCGACGCCCAAGAAGGTCATCGTCGTGCCGGATCGTCTGGTGAATCTGGTTATCTAACAATGTCCGTTCGGGCTGAGCCTGTCGAAGCCTTTTCCTTCTTCAGTAGAAGAACGGCCCTTCGACAAGCTCAGGGCGAACGGTTATGGAGGTTGGCATGAAATCTTGGCCCCTGCTCCTGAGCCTTCCGCTCCTCCTCACCGCCTGCGGCCTGCGGCCGGTCTATGGCGGGGGCGCGAACGGGGCGGTGGCGCAGACGCTGGGCCATGTCGATGTTCAGCCGATCGCGGGCAAGAATGGCTGGCTGGTGCGCAATGCGCTCAATGACCGGCTGGCCGCGATGCAGCAGGGCGGGTCCGGGCCGCGCTACAAGCTGGTGGTTAAGCTGGACGACCAGATCAGCGGTTTCGGTCTGCGGTCCGACGCCGCCGTCACCCGCGAACGCCGCACTTTGCGCGCGCGCTATCAACTGGTGGACGAAGCGACCGGCGCGCAATTGCTGGACGACAGCGCCGGATCGGACGCGGGCATCGACGTCACGTCCAGCGAATATGCGACGATCGCGGCGGAGGATACCGCGCTGGAACGCCTGTCGCAGACCGTGGCGGACCAGATCATCGCGCGGCTGGCGCTCTATGCCAGCCGGGACGCCGCCCCTTGAAGGCCAATCGCGGCCAGATTGAAAAGGCGCTCGACGCGCCATCGGCGGCGCTGCGCTTCATCCTGCTCTATGGCCCCGACGAGGCCGCCAGCCAGGTGCTGGTCCGGCGGCTGGAACGGGCGATGGGGCCGGGGGCGGAGCGGGTGGACCTGGACGGGTCGACGCTGCGCGACGATCCGGCCCGGTTGGCGGACGAAGCCGCATCCTTTTCCATGTTCGGCGACAAGCGCTGGATTCGCGTGCATGGCATGGGCGAGGAATCGCTGCCTGCGCTGACCGCCCTGCTGGAGGCGGAGGCGGCGGGCAATCCGGTCATCGCCGTGGCGGGCGCGCTGAAAGCCACGTCCAAGCTGCTCAAGCTGCCGCTCGATCACAAGGGGGCGCTGGCCTTCGTTTCCTACCAGCCCGATGCGCGCGAATCGGAGCAGATCGCGATCGGCATCGCGCGCGAAGGCGGGCTGCGGCTGTCGACCGAACTGGCGCGGCGGATCGTCGACCTGGCCAATGGCGACCGGGCGCTGATGAGCGGCGAGGTGGAAAAGCTGATCCTCTATCTGGATGCCGCGCCCGACCGCCCGCGCGAGGCGACGGCGGAAGCGCTGGACGCATTGTCGGCCGACAATCCCGATACGGAGGTCGCCCCCTTGGTCAATGCCGTGCTGGGCGGTGACCTGAAAGCCATGCACCGCGAACTCACCAGCCTGTCGGAGGTTGGCGCAAGCATGGCGTCGGTCATTCGACCGCTGCTGACCCGCGCCATGTTGCTGGCCAATATCCGCGCCGATTTCGACAGTAGCGGACGGCTGGAAGGCGCGGTCGAGGCGGCGGGCAAAGCGGTATTCTGGAAGGAAAAGGGCGTGGTCACGCGGCAGGTACGGCTGTGGGACGCAACCGGCATCGCCCGTGTCATCCAGAGGCTGGCGCAGGCCGAGCGCGCGACCCGGTCCGGCCGGGGCACGGGCGACCTGCTGGTACGGCACGAATTGTTGACGATCGCGCGGCAGGCGGCACGGGAACGATAGACGCCGACGTGCGCTTTGGCGAATAAGACAGGGTAGAGCGTGGCCATGTGCCAGCGCGCAACAAAGGCAGCGCATCATTTCGTCCACCGCCACCATCCAAGCCATCGGCACAGCCGTCCCCGCCACTGACGTCCACCCGGCCTTTATCGACTGGGCAGGCGCGCGCATAACCGACCCGCGGGAGCGGGCGCTGTTCATGCGAATGGCGCAGCGCAGCGGCATCCATCATCGCTGGTCGGTGCTGGACGGCGGCGGCGGATCGCCGACCGCGCAGGGCGGCTTTTACGGCGACGCCTGGCCGACGACGGCGCAGCGCATGGCCATCTATGCCGATGAAGCGCCGGCCTTGGCCGCGCGGGCTGTGGCGGCGCTGGGGGATCAGGTCGCGATCGACGGCATCACCCATCTGGTGGTCGCCAGCTGCACGGGCTTTACCGCGCCGGGCATCGACCAGCAGTTGATCAGGCTGTTGGGGCTCGATCCTTCGGTCGAGCGGCTGATGGTCGGCTATATGGGTTGCTATGCCGCGATCGTCGCATTGCGATCCGCGCGGCATATCGTGCGGTCCGAACCGGGCGCGCGGGTGCTGGTGGTGTGCGTGGAACTGAGCAGCCTGCATTTGCAGGCGAATGCGGAGGTCGAGCCGTTGCTGGCGATGCTGCAATTTGGCGATGGCGCGGCGGCGGCCTTGGTGAGCGCCGCGCCGGGCGGCATCGCGCTGGACCAGCCCTTTGCCATGACCGTGCCGGATACGGCGGGCCTTATTCGCTGGGATCTGGGCGACCATGGCTTTGCGATGCATCTGTCGGGCGAAGTGCCGGGCGCGATCGCGCAGGCGCTGGCGGGAACGGTGACGCTGCCGGTTCCGGCCGACAGCGTCGACATGTGGGCCGTCCATGCCGGGGGACGATCCATTCTGGACGCGGTGGCGCGCGCGCTGGACCTTGCCCCGGACGCGCTGGACCATAGCCGTGCGGTGCTGCGCGCGTTCGGCAATATGTCGTCGGCGACGCTGATGTTCGTGCTGGCGCGGATATTGGCCGGGCAGGCGACGGGGCAGGGCGTTGCGCTTGCCTTCGGGCCGGGCCTAGCGGCGGAGGGGTTGACCTTTCGCCGCGAAGCGCCATGAAACGGTCGCTTGCCGACGAGCAGATGGACGCAGCCGACCTGCCTGCCAATGTCTATGCGCAGGTGCTGGCCGATCTCGACCGGGTGAACCGGGTGACGATGGCGGCGCGGCCGACGCTGGCCTTTCTGGATCGCGCTGTGACCGGGCCGTTCCGCCTGCTGGACGTCGGCTATGGCGATGGCGGTATGCTGCGGCAGGTCGCGCATTGGGCAAAGCGGCGCGGCATGGCCTGCGAACTGGTGGGCATAGACCTTAATCCGCGCAGTCAGGCCGTGGCGCAGGCGCGGACCGATCCGGCCATGGCGATCGACTATCGCACCGGCGACTATGCCGCGCTGGCGCATGAACCATGGGACATACTGATTTCCAGCCTGGTGACGCACCATATGGACGATGCGGAGCGGCTGGCGTTCCTGCGCTTCATGGAGGATCAGGCGCGCATGGGCTGGTTCGTCAACGACCTGCACCGCCATGGCTTTGCCTATCATGGCTATCCCTGGCTGGCCCGGCTGTTGCGGGTGCATCCGATCGTGCGGGCGGACGGCCAACTTTCCATCGCGCGAAGCTTCGTCGCCGCCGAATGGCGGGCGATGCTGGATGCGGCGCATATCGGCGACGCGCGGATCGCGCGCGTTTTTCCGTTCCGGCTGTGCGTATCCCGGCGCCGATAATCGTCGGCGCGGGGCCGGCAGGCGCGGCGGCGGCCATGCGGCTGGCGCGGGCAGGCGCGGCGCCGTTGCTGATCGACCGGCAGACTGTGCCGGGCGATGCGCTGTGCGGCGGGTTCCTGAGTTGGGCGACAATCGCGCAGATCGAGGCGCTGGGAATAGACACGGCGGCGCTGGGCGGCCACAGGGTCGATAGGCTGGCGCTGTTTGCGGGCGGTCAGGAGATCGTCCTGCCGCTCCCTGCCGCGGGCATGGGCCTGTCGCGCCACCGGCTCGACACGATGTTGCGGGCTGCGGCGCAGGAAGCGGGCGTTGCGTTCCGCCTGGGTCGCGCGGTGCGGACGCTGACGCCCAGCACGATCACGCTGGACGATGGCGACGCGATCGACTGGGACAGCTTATTCCTGGCGACGGGCAAGCATGACCTGCGCGGCGCGGCGCGGCCCCATGGCGGCGCGGACCCGGAACTCGGCCTGCGCCTGCGCCTGCCGTCCAGTCCTGCGCGGCACCGGCTGATCGGCAGCCGGATCGAACTTCATTGGATCGATGGTGGCTATGTCGGGCTGTTGTTGCAGGAGGATGGCAGCGCCAATCTGTGCATGGCGGTACGCAAGAGCGCGCTGGCGGCGGCGGGCGGGCGTCCGATCGCCCTGATTGCGCGGCTGGCCGACCTCTCGCCCGCATTGGCCGACCGGCTGGGCGCAGTGCCGGACGATGCGCAGGTCGATGCGATTGGCGATGTGCCCTATGGCTGGCGCGCGACGACAAGCTGGCCGGGGCTTTACCGGCTGGGCGATCAGGCAGCGGTGATCCCGTCGCTGGCGGGGGAGGGGATCGGCATCGCGCTGGCCAGCGCGGCGGCGGCGGTGGCGCGCTGGCAGGGGGAGGGGCGCGATGGCGCGGTCCGCTATCAGAGGGATTTTTCCCGTCGCGCGATACTGCCGCTGCGCGCGGCGGCCGGGTTTCGCGCGCTGGGACGCTCGCCGGGGCTGCTGCGACTGCTGACGGCGACGCCGGGTGCGGCACGCCTGGCGATGCGGCTCACCCGGATCGCGGATGCTTGATCGGCGCGCTGCCAGCGCCCATATTGCGGCCATGGACAAGATCAATCTGACCGATGCCGAATGGCGCGAGCGCCTTTCCCCCGACCGCTATCATGTGTTGCGTGAGGGCGGGACGGAGCGGGCCTTTACCGGCAAGCTCAACAGCAACAAGGCCGACGGCGTCTATTATTGCGCCGGCTGCGGCGCGGAACTGTTCGACGCGGAAGAAAAATATGACAGCGGGTCGGGCTGGCCCAGCTTTACAGCGCCCGTGGATATCGACGCGGTCGAGGAAATCCGCGACACCAGCCATGGCATGATCCGTACCGAGGTGCGCTGCGCGAAGTGCGAGGGGCATCTGGGCCATGTGTTTCCCGATGGTCCGGGCGTCAACGGTCTGCGCTACTGCATGAACAGCGCTTCGCTGGACTTCAAGCCGCGCGACGGCGACGCGTAGCCGTTCGGCACGAAATGCGCTTTGGCGCGCAATTTCATGGATGGATCGTTCATCGCCCGTAAAGCGGCCATCGTCATGGAGACGATCTTGGCAATTTTCCGGGCGGGACGCATGAAACATGCTGGCCGGGGCCGGGATTAGCAGGTATCCGGGGCGCACAGATGGCAGGATCAGGCAAGAGCAAGGGCACGCCGGGCAAGGCGAAGCGATGGCTGGTTCGCGGCCTGAAGATCAGCGTCGCGGCGGGTGTCGCCGGGCTGCTGGCGGTGGTGATCGCCGTCGTCATCGCGATGCAGTCGCTGCCCGACTATAATAGTCTGAAATCCTCCCCCAATGGCCAGATGATCCGCGTGCATGCCGCCGACGGTAGCGTCATCGTATCGCTGGGGCCAAGTTTCGGGCGCTGGATGGATTATGACCAGATCCCCAAGGTCATGGTCGACGCGATGATCTCTACCGAAGACAGGCGTTTCTACCTTCATCCCGGCGTCGACCCGATCGGCATGGCGCGCGCGGCCTGGGTTGCGGTGGAAAATCGCGGCAAGGGCCGCCGCTGGCAGGGCGCATCGACCATCACCCAGCAGGTGACGCGCAACATCTTCCTGAACAACAGCTATAGCTGGGGCCGCAAGGTGCGGGAAATGGTGCTGGCGATGGCGCTGGAGCGCAAATTTTCCAAGCGCCAGATCCTGGAACTCTATCTGAACAAGGTCTATTTCGGCGGCGGCGCCTATGGCATCGACGCGGCCAGCCGCAAATTTTTCGGTCACTCCGCCACGACGCTCGACCTGCCCGAAGCCGCGATCATCGCGGGGCTGGTCAAGGCGCCGTCCAGCTATTCGCCCACCGCCGACGCCGAAGCCGCGATTGGCCGTGCGGGCGTGGTGCTGGACCTGATGCGCGACAATGGCGTGATCAGCGCGTCGGAACGGGCGGCGGTCGACATGCAGGGGGTGAAGCTGGCCCCCGAACCGCCGCAGAACAGCGTGCGCTACTTTACCGACTGGGCGCTGCCCCAGCTCGACGTGCTGATCGACGAGCCGAACGAGCCGCTGGAAGTCTATACCACCATTGACCTCAACATGCAGAAGGCGGCGACCGCCGCGATCCAGGCCAATGTGCCCGCGGGCACGCAGGGTGCGCTCGTGTCGCTCGACCGGGACGGGGCGGTGCGGGCTATGGTCGGCGGCCTCGATTATGTGACGTCCAATTACAACCGCGCGACCACTGCGACGCGCCAGCCCGGATCGGCGTGGAAAATCTTTGTCTACATGGCCGCGCTGGAGGCGGGCTATACCCCCGACACCGGGATCACGGACGAACCTGTCGACATTAACGGCTGGAAGCCGCGCAACAGTTCGGGGCGTTTTTCCGGCGATATCGATATCCGCACCGCCTTTGCCTATTCCATCAACACGGTCGCGGCGAAGCTGGGCGTTGAAGTCGGCTTTCCGACCGTCGCCGACATGGCGCGCCGTTTTGGCATCACCACGCCGATCAACACCCATCCGTCGATGGTGCTGGGCACGTCGGACGTGCGCCTGATCGATATGACCCGCGCCTTCGCCTCGATCGCGCGCAAGGGGATTGCAGTGACGCCCTATGGCATCACCAAGGTGACGACCGCCGACGGGCGGCTGTTGTACGAGCATCAGGACGATACCAGCCGCGTGCTGGTCGCGCCCTGGGTCGCGGCGGGGATGACGGATCTGATGCAGACCGCCGTCAGCACCGGCACCGGCAAGGCGGCGCAGATCGGACGGCCCGTGGCGGGCAAGACCGGCACGACCACCAGCAACAAGGATGGCTGGTTCCTGGGCTTTTCCAGCGGCGTCACCACCGGCGTATGGATGGGCCGCGACGATGCCCGCGCGGTCGGCGGGTTGCAGGGGGGCGCGCCCCGGCCCGCGCCTTTGCCGACTATATGAAGGTCGCGGTCGCCAAACGTCCGGTCGAACCGTTCGAAACCGAAGTGACCTTGCCCGAATGGCAATTGGAGCCGGACGCCGAAGCCTATTATGGCAGCCCCGACAATGGCGTCGATGACGGCATGATGGTGGATGAGAATGGCTTGCCGATCGAGCGCGCCCGTCCCGCGCAGCCTGATCCGCGCGACGATCAGGACATGGAGGTCGATCCGCAGGACCGGCTGTCGTCGCAGCGGATCGACCAGCAATGGATCGACAATGTGCTGGGCCGCGACCGTCAGCGCCAGCCGCCTCCCCGGCCAGCGCCTGGACCGTAGGGTTTGATCACGTCACCTTGAACGGAGGTTTTTGCTCCGCTCGCTCGATTACTGACCGGGCAGCTTATCCGGCGGGACTGCCGCCGCCAGCTGCGTCTGGCTGATCGCGCTGGCGTCGGGCAGCAGGAAATCCACCTTGCCCCGGCCAAAGTCGATCGCCACCCGGTCGAATATCCGCAGCGCGCTGATCCCCAGCAGCAAGGCAGGCTTGTCCTTCATGCCCAGTTCGGCAAAGGGGCTGGCGTCGGCGAACAGCACGGGCACCTGGATCAGGTTGACCCGGCCCATCCGCACCGATTTGATCCGCCCGACCTGGCCCGTCAATTGCCCGCCGGTAACGCTGGTCAGCACGGCCTCCGCCATGTCCGGCGCGCGCTTCTTGGCGATCAGCCGGTCGCGCAGCGCCAGATTGCCGATGCTGAAATGACTGCCTGTGTCCAGCATGACGGCGACCGTCATACCGTTGACTTCGGAATCGAGCAGGATCAGCTGGCCACGCCGCCGCCGCGCCTCCACCACGATGGCGTCGGGGTCTATGGCGATGCGGCGGCGTGCTCCGCCGCTGGCGCTGATTTCCATCCGCCCGGTGCGGAAATTGAGCAGCAGCCGCTTGGCGTGCAGGCTGTCCAGCCCCAGCAGGCCCGGCGCGCCGAGATTCTCGCCCTCCAGCACCGGCGCCTCGATATCGTCGATCGTCCCGCCGCCAAAGCCCAGCTTGGGCACCGCGACCGTCTCCGCTTCCGTCCGGCCGGTCATGCTCAGGATCGTCACATTGGCGCGGGGCGGCAGCGCCAGTTGCTCGGCCAGATCGCGGGCTATGACGGTGCGCTGCGATCCGGTGTCGATGATGAAGTTCCACGGCCCCTTGCCGTCGATATGAATGGGGATGGTCACCCGTTCGTCAGGCGACGGGCCGGTACGGACGATGGCTGGCGGCACGGCGGGATCGAGCGCCGGCGCGTCCTGCGCGGCCAGCGGCGCTCCGGCGGTCATCAGGCCGACCATCGCCAGGCCGATGGCCAGCGCCCCCAGGCCCATGGCCCCTGACCCTGTGAGCCGGTGCCGTCCCATTGCCGCATCCTTTCCCGATTTTATCGGCCCGTTATAGCATGAAGCCGCGTGGTCGCACCAGCGACACTCTTTGACCCGAAACCGCGCTGAAAAGCCATTTTCTCTGGTCCCTGCCCATAGTCCCGCCTTGACTTGGCCCGGCCCGCTTCGCTAAATGCGCGCATTATCGACCCTGTCCGTCCTGGGCAGGCGTCTGGCGGCGTCCTGCTTGCCTGTATCTCGCCGTTTCCGGCACAATTCTCCTCTCGTCATCGGACCGACTCGCAATGCATCTCAAGGACCTCAAGAAAACCGCGCCAGCCGACCTCGTGCAACTTGCAGAGGAACTGGGCGTCGAGGGCGCGTCGACCTTGCGCAAGCAGGATCTGATGTTCGCGATCCTGAAGGCCGAGGCCGAAAATGGCGAGCAGATCATGGGCGAGGGCACGATCGAGGTGCTGCCCGATGGCTTTGGCTTCCTGCGCAGCCCGGAAGCCAATTTCCTGGCCGGTCCCGACGACATCTATGTCTCGCCCAATCAGGTGCGCCGCTTTGGCCTGCGCACGGGTGACACGGTGGACGGCGAAATCCGCGCGCCCAAGGACGGCGAACGCTATTTCGCGCTGGTGAAGCTCAACACCGTCAATTTCGACGATCCCGATGTGGTCCGCCACCGCGTCAATTTCGACAATCTGACGCCGCTCTATCCCGAACAGAAGCTGACGCTCGATCCGGGCGACCCGACCCAGAAGGACAAGTCGGCACGCGTCATCGACATCGTGTCGCCGCAGGGCAAGGGCCAGCGGACGCTGATCGTCGCGCCGCCGCGCGTCGGCAAGACGGTGATGCTCCAGAACATCGCCAAGGCCATTACCGACAATCATCCCGAAGTGTTCCTGATCGTCCTGCTGATCGACGAGCGCCCGGAAGAAGTGACCGACATGCAGCGCAGCGTGAAGGGCGAGGTCGTGTCCTCCACCTTCGACGAACCCGCCACCCGCCACGTCCAGGTCGCCGAAATGGTGATCGAGAAGGCCAAGCGCCTCGTGGAGCACAAGAAGGATGTGGTGATCCTGCTCGATTCGATCACCCGCCTGGGCCGCGCCTACAACACGGTCGTTCCCTCGTCCGGCAAGGTGCTGACCGGCGGTGTGGACGCCAACGCGCTCCAGCGGCCCAAGCGCTTCTTCGGCGCGGCCCGCAATATCGAGGAGGGCGGTTCGCTCTCGATCATCGCCACCGCCCTGATCGATACCGGCAGCCGGATGGACGAAGTCATCTTTGAAGAATTCAAGGGCACCGGCAATTCCGAAATCGTGCTGGACCGCAAGGTCGCCGACAAGCGCATCTTCCCGGCGCTGGACGTCGGCAAGTCCGGCACCCGCAAGGAAGAATTGCTGGTCGACAAGGCCAAGCTTTCCAAAATGTGGGTGCTGCGCCGCATCCTGATGCAGATGGGCACGATCGACGCGATGGAGTTCCTGCTGGACAAGATGAAGGACAGCAAGACCAACGAAGATTTCTTCGATTCGATGAACCAGTAAGCGGGACTGCGCCGACATGTTCGACCTTCTCACCACCGCAGCCGCCGCCGCTCAGGGGCTGGGTTCGCCCGCTGATATCTGGGCGCATATCGTCAACGATTTCAGCAATATAACATCACCCAGCGCATTGGCCGCCTTTGGCCAGGTGCTGATGATCGACATTTTGCTGGCGGGCGACAATGCGATCGTCGTCGGCGCGCTGGCGGCAGGCCTGCCCGCCGCCCAGCGCAAGAAGGTCATCCTGATCGGCATCATCGCCGCGCTGGTGCTGCGCATCGCCTTTGCGCTGGTGGTCAGCCAGTTGATGCAGATTGTCGGCCTGATCCTGGCTGGCGGCCTGCTGCTGCTGTGGGTCAGCTTCAAAATGTGGCGTGAACTGCATCCCAAGCGGGGCGGCGAAACGCCCGGCGACACCAGCTACGATGATATATCGGGCCTGCGCCCGGCCAAGAGCTTCGCCGCCGCCGCCTGGGCCGTTGCCGTCGCCGATGTCAGCATGAGCCTGGACAATGTGCTGGCGGTCGCTGGCGCGGCCAAGGATCATCCCGGCATCCTGATCATCGGGCTGATCCTGTCGGTGGCGCTGATGGGCATCGCGGCGAACATCATCGCCAAATATATCGAGCGTTTCCGCTGGATCGCCTATCTCGGCCTGGCGGTGATCGTCTATGTCGCGGTCAAGATGATCTACGAAGGCTTTGTCGATCATCAGGTCGGAATTTTGACGCTGTTCGCCTGAGGCGGAACGCAGCGACGCCACAAGAAGGGGGGCGGAACCACACAGGTTCCGCCCCCTTTCTGTTGCGTTTATGGCCCCAATGAGGCTGTCGCATATGGAGCCATCCCCACTATACTCGTCACCCTGAACTTGTTTCAGGGTCCATTTCTCGCCCCAAACGGTGGCTCTTGGGGCACAATGGATGCTGAAATAAATTCAGCATGACGAAGTAAAATGAGGTCCGTTCCGTACGCGATGGCGGTGCTTCCCCATCGGGGGAGGATCACACCACCAGCACCGTCGCCCCGGTCGTCTGCCGCGCTTCCAGTGCGCGGTGCGCCTGCGCGGCATCGCTCAGCGCGAAACGCTGGCCGATCACCGCCTTCACCACGCCGCGCTGCATCCGGTCAAACAATCGCTCGGCGGTGTGGGCCAGTTCCTGTGGCGTCGCGATATAATCGAACAGGGTAGGGCGGGTGACATAGAGCGATCCGCCACGGCTCAGTTCCAGAAGGCTGACCGGCGGCACCGCGCCCGACGCATTGCCATAGCTGACCATCAGTCCGCGCCGCTTGAGGCTGGCGAGCGATGCGGCCCAGCTATCCTTGCCCACGCCATCATAGACGACATCGACGCCCTTGCCGCCCGTCAAGTCGCGCACCGTCGCGGCCAACTCGTCAAAGGGACCGTGCAGGCTATGATCGGCATCGACCTGCGCCGCCTTTTCGGCGGACCCGCAATGGGCGATGACGGTCACGCCCTTGTCGCGCAGCCAGGGGACCAGCACCGATCCGACACCGCCAGCCGCCGCATGGACCAGCGCCACCTGCCCGGCGTGCAGGTCGATACTGTCCTCGGCAAGGTAGCAGGCGGTCATGCCCTTCAGCATCATCGCGGCCGCATCTTCGTTCGACACGCCATCGGGAATCCTGACAGCCTTGTCGGCGGCGATGATGCGGTGGCTGGCATAGGCGCCCAGCCCGCTGACGCAGCCGACCCGATCGCCCACGGCAAAGCCCGCGACGCCCGCGCCAATAGCCACCACGCGGCCCGCGCCTTCCGACCCCAGGGGGGTGGGAAGGGGCGCGGGATAGAGGCCGGTGCGATAATAGGTGTCGATGAAGTTGAGGCCGACGGCGTCCTGCGCAACCAGCAGTTCGCCTTCACCCGGTGCGCCAGGATCGAAATCCTCGCGCACGATCACCTCCGGCCCGCCATGGCTGCGCGCGACCATGCGCCACGCTCCCGTCATCAGGCGAGATGCTCGGCAAAGAAATCCGCCGTCCGCTTGTCCGCCAGTTGGGCCGCATCCTCGTCCCGGCGATTGCCCATTTCAGCGGCAAAGCCATGGTCCAGACCGTCATAGTCGTGCAGCGTGACATGGCGATTATCGTCCAGCCCGGCATGCATCGCGGCCTGCGCCTCGGCGGGGACGAAGCCGTCCGCGGTTGGAATATGCAGCATGGTCGGCTTGCCGATCGCATGTTGCTCACCCAGCAAGCCGTCGATGCCCACGCCATAATAAGCGACGAACGCATCGCCATCGGTCCGGCACGCGGCCATGAAAGCCAGTCGCCCGCCCAGGCAATAGCCGACCAGCCCGACCTTGCCACCGCCGACAGCTGTCCGCGCCGCCCGGATCGTCGCCTCGATGTCGCGGATCGCCTGGTCTTGATTCAGCTTTTGCATATGGCCCAGCGCCGCCTGGAAATCCTCCGGCACGTCGGCGTCCAGTTCGACATGCGGCTTTTCGCGCCAGAACAGGTCGGGGGCATAGGCGACATAGCCCGCCTTGGCCCAACTGTCGCACTTGCGGCGTATGCCTTCATTCACGCCGAAAATTTCCTGAATGACGATGATCGCGGCGGTGGCGTCCTCTGCCGGCTTGGCGACATAGGCGTCGAATGCGCCGTCCTCTTCCAGCGTGGGGACGGAAATAAAGCCTGCCATGGGAATCCCTTCCAACTGTTGTGCCCGGCCCATATTGGCCTGATCGACAGGCAGCGCAACGGGCGTATCGCCCAAAATATTTGCCATGACCGCCCCACTTGCGGCATGACGGGCGCAACGGAATTTTCCGCGCTGGAAGGGCTTTGAACATGAAAGTGACCGTCGATGTCGATTGCAGCCCGGCCGAAGCGCGCGCTTTCCTGGGCCTGCCGGACGTGACCCCGATTCACGACAAATATATCAAGACGATGCTGGAAGGGTTTGAAGGCGTCGGCAGCGCCGAACAGATGGAAACATTGTTCAAAAGCTTCTCCCCCATGGGCGATGCGGGCGTGCGCCTGTTCCAGCAGATGATGAATATCGGCCTGTCGGGCATGTCCGGTACCGAGAAGAAATAAGCCACGCCACCGACCGTGACCGACACGATTTTCGCCCTGTCGAGCGGCGCGCCGCCCGCAGGGATTGCGGTGATCCGCGTCAGTGGTCCCGCCGCCCGCGCTGCGCTGGAACGATTGGCCCGCCGCGTCCCGCCGCCGCGTACCGCCAGTCTTGCGCTGCTGGTCGACCCGCGGGACGATGCGCCGCTCGACCGGGCCTTGACCCTATGGCTCCCCGGTCCGGCAACCGTCACCGGCGAAGATCTGGTCGAACTGCACTGCCATGGCGGCCGCGCCGTCGTGGCGGCAGTAGAAGCGGCGCTCGCGGCGATGGCGGGGCTGCGCCGCGCCGAAGCGGGCGAGTTTACCCGTCGCGCCTTCGCCAATGGCCGGATGGACCTGAATGCGGTGGAAGGGCTGGCGGACCTGCTGGCCGCCGAAACCCAGCAACAGCGCCGCGCCGCGCTGATGATGGCGGAGGGGCATTTTTCCCGACGGATAGAGGGCTGGCGCTCGACCCTGCTCGACCTGTCGGCGATGGCCGAAGCTGCGCTCGATTTCTCCGATGAGGATGATGTGCCCGACGCCGCGATCGAGGCGCGGATCGGCGCGGGCATCACCGCCCTTGCGCAAGATGTCGCCGCCATGCTCGCCGCGCCGTCTGCCGAGCGGTTGCGTGACGGTGTGCGAGTGGTGCTGGCCGGGCCGCCCAATGCGGGCAAGTCGACCCTTCTCAATGCGCTGGTCGGACGGGATGCAGCGATCGTATCCGACATTGCCGGGACGACGCGCGACCGGATCGAGGTGCCTGCGGCGATCGGCGGCGTCGCTTTCCTGTTCACCGACACGGCGGGATTGCGGGACGAGACAGGCGACGCGATCGAGGCGATCGGCATCGACCGGGCGCGATCGGCGCTGGCGGCGGCGGATATCATCCTGTGGCTGGGCGATGAGGCAGAGGCACCGCGCGACGATGCGATATTGATCGCGGCGCAATGCGACCGCGACGGGCAGGCGGCGCATCCGGGCCTGCGCCTGTCCGCGCGCACGGGTGAAGGGATGGACGGATTGGTGGCGTTGCTGCTGGAGCGCGCCGCGCACATGCTGCCGGGCGAGGGCGATTATGCGCTGCACGCGCGACAGCGCCAGCGCGTTGGACAGATTGCGGCGTTTCTTGATTCCGCCGCTGGCGCGTCTGACCTGCTGATCCTGGCCGAGGAGTTGCGACAGGCCCGACGCGAGATCGATGCGCTGACGGGGCAGGCCGGAACCGAGGATATGTTAGACCGGCTGTTTGCGGGCTTCTGTATCGGCAAATGAGCGGCATGTTCCACGTGGAACGCTTTTGCTCCGCGCGCCCCTTTCTGATAAGGGCGGCACCATGCGAACAAGCTATGATGTGATCGTGGTCGGCGGCGGCCATGCCGGGTGTGAGGCGGCCGCTGCCGCAGCGCGCAAAGGCGCGACGGTGGCGCTGCTCACCTTTGAACGGACGACCGTGGGCGCGATGTCCTGCAACCCGGCCATCGGTGGTCTGGGCAAGGGCCATCTGGTGCGCGAAGTCGACGCGCTGGACGGACTGATCGCCCGCGCCGCCGATGCCGCTGCAATCCATTATCGCATGCTGAACAGCAGCAAAGGCGCTGCGGTTCAGGGGCCGCGCGTTCAGGCCGACCGCAAGCGGTATCGCGCGGCGATCCATCAGATGCTCGACGCGCAGCCGGGACTGACGATCGTGGAGGGTGAGGCGGATGCGTTGCTGCTCGACGGGGAGGCTGTTGCCGGGCTGAAGCTGGCGGACGGGCGGCTCTTGTCCGCCCCCGCCATCGTACTGGCGACCGGGACGTTTCTGGGCGGCAGGCTGTTCCGGGGTGACGAACGCGAGACCGGCGGTCGCGTAGGGGAGCGCGCGGCAACGACGCTCGGCCTTCAACTGCGCAAGATCGGCTTGCCGATCGGGCGGCTCAAGACCGGCACACCGCCGCGCATCGATGGTCGCACGATCGATTGGGCGCGACTGGAGGCGCAACCTTCCGACGGTGCGAACTGGACCATGTCCCCACTATCGGATGGCCGCGTCCTGCCGCAACTCGCCTGCGCCATCACCCGCACCAATGAACGCACCCATCAGATCATCCGCGACGGGCTGGGGCGTTCGCCTCTGTTCAGCGGTGCGATCGAGGGGCGGGGGCCACGCTATTGCCCGTCGATCGAGGACAAGATCCAGCGCTTCGGCGATCGTGACGGGCACCAGATTTTTCTGGAGCCGGAAGGGCTGGACGATCCGCTGGTCTATCCCAATGGCATCAGCACGTCGCTGCCGACCGATGTGCAGGTCGCGATGGTCCGCTCCATGCGCGGGTTGGAGCAGGCCGAGATCGTCGTGCCAGGCTATGCCGTCGAATATGATCATGTCGATCCGCGCGCGCTGGACTCTTCGCTTGAAGTGCGCGCCATCTCCGGCCTGTTCTGCGCCGGACAGATTAACGGCACCACTGGCTATGAGGAAGCGGCGGCCCAGGGGCTGATCGCCGGTGCCAATGCCGCGGCACGGGCGCGCGGGGAGGCGGCTTTGGTCCTTGATCGCGCGAGCAGTTATATTGGCGTGATGATCGACGATCTGGTTTTGCAGGGTGTGACGGAACCCTATCGCATGCTGACGGCGCGCGCCGAATATCGGCTACGCCTCCGCGCCGATAATGCCGAAACGCGATTGGGTGCGATCGGCCTGGCGCATGGACTGATCGGCTCGGTGCGAGAGTCGCGGTTGGGGAGTCGCGCGGCGCAACGTCTGGCCATCGAAACCGAACTGGCGCGCATGATGACCGCCACGGAAATCGCCCGTGCGGGGGCATCGGTTCGGCAGGATGGCGCGCGGCGGAGCCTGTTCGAATGGGCGCGCTTCCCCGAAGTGAACGAGGCGCTGTTGCTCGAACTGGTGCCCGGTCTGCGCAATGCGCCGGACGATCTGCGCGCCGAGATTTTGGAGGACGCCCATTACGCCCCCTATCTCGAACGGCAGAATGCCGAGATTGCCGACATGCGCCGCAACGAGCGGGTGATGATTCCCGCCGATTTCGACTTTGCACGGATCGGCGGTCTGTCGACGGAGATGATTGAACGGCTCGATGCGGCGCGACCCGATACGCTCGCAGCGGCTGGCCGGATCAGGGGCATCACCCCGGCAGCACTGGCAGCAATCCTTGTTCATGTCCGCCGGGTGGCCGCGTGACGGAGGATGAAGCGCGGACCTGGCTCGATACACAGTTCGATGTTTCACGTGAAACATGGGATCGATTGGAGCGCTATGTCGCGATCCTGCTGGTCGCGATGGACGAGCAGAATCTGATCGCCCAATCGACCCGCCCCCATGTCTGGGCGCGGCATATCGTGGATTCCGCGCAATTGCTACGCCATGCGGAGGATGCAGGGGAGGGGTATTGGTATGATCTTGGCTCGGGTGCGGGGCTGCCCGGCATCGTCATCGCCTGCCTTTCTACGCGGCCAGTTATGATGGTGGAATCGCGGCGCAAGCGGATCGAATTTCTGGACGGCGTGATCGACGAACTGGGGCTCAAGCGCGCGCATGTGTTCGGTGGCCGGGTCGAAGCGGTTCCGCCAACGGCAGCGGCGGTCATCAGCGCGCGTGCCTATGCGCCCTTGCCCAAACTTCTGTCGTCCGCGGCGCATCTGGCGAATGAAAAAACGCTGTGGGTGCTGCCGAAGGGACGAAATGCGCAAAATGAACTGGAGGCCGTGCGCCCATCGTGGCAAGGTGACTTTCACATGGAAGCCAGCGTAACGGATGCCGATAGCGCCATCCTGATCGCCCGATCCGTCAAACCCGTCGCCAGGAGGAAAGGCCGCGCATGATCTGCATCGCCATCGCCAATCAGAAGGGCGGCGTGGGCAAAACCACCACCGCCATCAATCTGGCCACGGGATTGGCGGCCACGGGGTTGCGCGTGTTGCTGGTCGATCTCGATCCGCAGGGTAATGCGTCGACTGGTCTGGGCGTCATGCAGGCGGATCGGGCGCAGTCCAGCTACGACCTTCTGGTCGGTAACTGCGCGCTGGAGGACGCCATTGTCGCGACCCGCGTGCCCAAGCTGGACATCGTACCCGCGACGCAGGATCTGTCCGGCTGCGAGATTGAGCTGATCGAATATGAAGAGCGTACGCACCGACTGGAACGGGTCTTGTCCGAAGCCCCGGCAGGTCGATGGGACATTTGCCTGATCGATTGCCCGCCGTCGCTCGGCCTGCTGACGATCAATGCGATGGTGGCGGCGCAATCGCTGCTGGTGCCGTTGCAGTGCGAATTTTTCGCGCTGGAAGGTCTGTCGCAACTGCTCCAGACGGTCGAGCGCATCCGGGGCCGGTTCAATCCTAGCCTGTCGATCATGGGCGTGGCGCTGACCATGTATGACCGGCGCAACCGGCTGACCGATCAGGTTGCCGACGATGTGCGCGCCTGCCTGGGCGATCTGGTATTTTCCACCGTCATCCCGCGCAATGTGCGCCTGTCCGAAGCGCCCAGCCATGGCGTCCCGGCATTGATCTATGACTTCCGCTGTTCGGGGTCGGAAGCCTATATGCGACTGGCGCGCGAACTGATCGCGCGCCTGCCCCGGCAGGAGGTAGCGGCTTGAGCGACGAAACCAGCGAAAAGCCCAAAATGGCCAAGCGCCCGCACGGGCTGGGCCGGGGCCTGTCCGCGCTGCTCGGCGATGTCGCGCGCGAAGAACCTGTCGCGGCGGTTGCGCCATCGCCATCGGGCAAGGCGATCCAGTCCATCGAGGTCGCGCTGATCCAGCCGCACCCGGAACAGCCGCGTCGCCATTTCGACGAAGGCGCGTTGCAGGAACTGGCCGATAGCATCGGCAAACGCGGCGTGATCCAGCCGATCATCGTCCGGCCCCATGGTGGTGGCTTCCAGATCGTTGCGGGCGAACGCCGCTGGCGCGCGGCCCAGCGCGCCCATCTGCACCGCATCCCCGCGATCGTGCGCGATTTCGATGAGGCCGAAACGCTCGAAATCGCGCTGATCGAGAATATCCAGCGTGAGGATCTCAACCCGATCGAAGAGGCGGAAGCCTATCGCAAGCTGATCGCCGAATTCAGCCATAGCCAGGAAGCGCTTGGCCGCCTGGTCGGCAAATCGCGCAGCCATGTCGCCAATCTCATGCGCCTGCTCGATCTGCCAGCAACGGTGCAGCAGCAGGTGGTCGAACAGAAAATCAGCATGGGCCATGCCCGCGCGCTGATCGGCGCGCCCGATTGCGAGGCGCTGGCGCGGCAGGTCGAACAGAAGGGGCTGTCCGTCCGTGATACCGAACAGCTGGTTCGCCGGGTCAAGAAGGGCGAGGACGCACCCGCCGCACGGCGCGGCGGCGGTTCGGGCGACAAGGATGCGGATATTGCCGCGCTGGAGCAGCATCTGGCCGACATATTGGGGCTGAAGGTCGATATCGATCATGCCAGCGGCGCGGGCGGCACGCTGTCGCTGCGCTATTCGACGCTCGACCAGCTCGATATGCTGTGCCAGCGTCTGTCGGGCGAACGCATTTAAGCGACCATGGGGTAGCGCGCTGCCGACCGTGAATCGCCATATGCGACATGGGCGAAGTTTGAAGAGTTTGAACCAAAGCAGACTGGTCTTTTACCCACCCGCTCCCTAGGTTGCGGGCATGGCCGACATGCAAAGCTCCACCGCCGCTCCCACGATCATCCGCCGCTCGGATTATCGCCCGCCCGACTGGCTGGTCCCCGCCATCGCGCTGGATTTCGATCTCGACCCGGCGCTGACGATCGTTCGCGCAACGCTGTCGGTCACGCGCAATGGCGATCATGACAGGCCGCTGCGCCTCGACGGCGACGGGTTGGTGCCGCTGGAGGTAAAGGTCGATGGTACGGCGCTGGCTGCGGATGACTGGCATATGGAGGCCGGGTCGCTGATCATCGCGTTGTCCGGCGCGGCGCACAGCATCGAAACGCTCGTTGAACTGGCCCCGGAAAGCAACAGCAAGCTGATGGGCCTCTATGCCAGCGGCGGCCTGCTCTGCACCCAGTGCGAGGCGGAAGGGTTCCGGCGCATCACCTTCTTCCCCGATCGGCCCGATGTCCTGTCGCGCTACAGTGTCCGGCTGACCGCCGACAAGGCGCGCTATCCCATCTTGCTGGCCAATGGCGATCCGGTCGACCAGGGCGTGCTGGATGATGATCGCCATTGGGCGCTCTGGAATGATCCCTTTCCCAAGCCCTGTTATCTGTTCGCGCTGGTTGCCGGCGACCTGGCCTGCAACGCCGATCGCTTCGTGACGATGAGCGGACGGGAGGTGCAGTTGGGCATATGGGTGCGCGAAGCCGATCTGCCCCGCACCGCGCACGCCATGCAGGCGCTCAAGAACAGCATGGCGTGGGACGAGCGCGTCTATGGCCGGGAATATGATCTGGACGCTGTCTCTTATACACATCTAGATGTGTATAAGAGACAGGTTGGGCATATGGGTGCGCGAAGCCGATCGGCCCCGCACCGCGCACGCCATGCAGGCGCGCAAGAACAGCATGGCGTGGGACGCGCGCGACTATGGCCGGGTATATGATCTGGACGTGTTCAACGTCGTCGCCGTGGCCGATTTCAATCTTGGCGCGATGGAGAATAAGGGCCTCAACATCTTCAATTCGCGCTACATATTGGCCGATCCCGAAACCGCGACCGACATTGATTATGACGGGGTCGAAGGCGTCGTCGCGCACGAATATTTCCACAACTGGTCGGGCAATCGCGTCACCTGCCGCGATTGGTTCCAGTTGAGCCTGAAGGAAGGATTCACGGTCTTTCGCGACCAGAATTTTTCCGCCGACATGGGTAGTCACGCGGTCAAGCGCATCGAGGATGTCCGCATCTTGCGCGCCGCCCAGTTCCAGGAGGATAGCGGCCCGCTCGCGCATCCGATTCGTCCTGAATCCTATATGGAAATCAGTAACTTCTACACCGCGACCATCTATAATAAGGGGGCGGAGATCATCCGCATGATGGCGCTGATGCTGGGTGCTGAACGCTTCCGCGTCGGCAGCGATCTCTATTTCGACCGGCATGACGGGCAGGCCGCGACCTGCGAGGATTTTGTGGTCGCGATGGAAGAAGGCGGAGGCATAGACCTGACCCAATTCCGCCGCTGGTATGAGCAGGCGGGTACACCGCATGTCCGCGCGCTGCTGCGCCATGACGCGGCGACCGGCACGGTTGACCTTGATCTGCAACAGAGCATATCGCCAACCCCCGGCCAGCCCGACAAGCAGCCCATGGCAATTCCGCTGCGGGTCGCCTTGTTCGATCCCGCTACCGGCACGCATCATGGCGATGAATTGCTGATGCTGACGGAGGCGCAGCAAAATGTTCGTTTCGAAGGTTTCGCCGCCGCGCCGATCCTGTCGATCAACCGCGGCTTTTCCGCCCCGGTGATCGTGGAAACCAACCGCAGCCAGGATGATCTTGCCTTTCTGTCGGCGCGCGATGACGATCCTTTCGCGCGCTATGAAGCGATGCAGCAGCTGATGGTCAACGTTCTGGTCGGCGCGATCGCGGGGCAGCCAGTCGATGACGCCGCCGTCGTCGCAGCGGTGCGCAATGCGATCAACGATCCGCTGCTGGACCCCGCCTTCGTCGCCGAAGCCATCCGTCTGCCCAGCGAAGCCTATCTGGGCGACCAGATGGCGGTGGTCGACCCCGATGCCATCCATGCAGCGCGGGAATCGCTGCAACGGCGGATCGGCGCGGATCTGGCGCCGCTATGGCGCGACATGCACAGCCGCACCAAGGCGAACGGCTTTTCGCTGTCACCGGCGGCCAAAGGCGCGCGCAAGCTGCGCAACGCAGCGCTGCATTATCTGGTGGCGTCGGGCGCGGAGGATGGCCCCGCCATTGCCTTCGCCCAGTTTCACGAGGCGGACAATATGACCGAGCGGCAGGCAGCGCTCGCCACGCTGGCCAATGGAACCAGCATGGAACGCGACGCGGCGATCGACATATTCTACAACCGCTATGGCCATGACGCGCTGACGCTCGACAAATGGTTCCAGACCCAGGCGTTCGCGCTGCATCCCGATACGGTCGATCAGGTCGAGGAACTGGGGCGGCACAAGGCCTTCACTCTGTCCAATCCAAACCGGGTGCGGTCCCTCTATGGCGCATTTTCGGGCAACCAATGGGCGTTCCACCATCGGTCGGGCAAAGGGTATCAACTGGTGGCCGACTGCATCATCGCGCTCGACAAGCGCAATCCGCAGACCGCGGCACGGCTGGTCCCGCCCCTGGGGCGTTGGAAGCGTTTCGACGCTGATCGGGCTGCGCTGATGCGCGCGCAATTGTCACGCATCCTGGCGCAGCCGGGCCTGTCGAAGGATGTCACCGAACAGGCCAGCAAAAGCCTGGAGTGAGGGGCAGGCTGGCTTAGCTGCCGTTCGGGCCGCCGCCCGGACCGCTGCCGCCGGCATTGCCGCCCATGCCGCCAGCGCCGACCGCACCGATATTGCCGAAGATCTCGTCAAACAGGCTGCGATTGCGACCCAGCGTCGGCGTCTTGTCGCCCATGGGCGAAATATGGGCGACCTGTTCCAGCCCCATGCGGTCCACCGCTGCGACATTGCCCGCCGCGTCGAAATGGACGCGCAGCACCGTCTGGGCGACGGGCTTGGGGTTGGAGAAGGCCAGCGCGCGCATGTCGCGCGACACATAATACCAGTCCTGCTCGCCAAATTGCGAGACGAAGCTGGGACGACCCAGCGTGCCTTCCACCGATGCGCGATTGTCGATGCCCGGCTGAACCGAATCGACCAGCAGCTTGTCGACCTGATAGCCCTGATGGGTGCGGATGCGGGTGCAGCCCGATGCTCCCAGCACCAGCGCGCCCAGGCCAAGAGCCAACAGGACACGCCCGCGTGTGGAATGACGGCTGAACTGACGCATGGACTTCTCCTGGCGGAACGCTCCCGCGAACCCAATAAACATGACGCCGCCATTGCATTGGGCAGCGGCTCGATCAATATGGAAATGCGTCGCTCCCGGCAAGGGGCGACACTTGGCAAGACGGTGCTCCGTCGAACGATCCATCTTAAAAAAAGCATAGCCCCCATGTCCACAGCCTCCCCTTCCTTCCTCCAGCGCCTGTTTGGCCGCACCGATCCCAAAGATGGACTGCTGCCGCTCTATAATGTCATCGTCGCGCAGGGGCGGCAGCCGCACTGGTATATCGACGGTGCGGTGCCCGACACGCTGGACGGACGATTCGACATGATCGTCGCGGTCCTGGCGCAGGTGCTGATGCGGCTGGAGCAGCAGGGGGCAACGCAGGAAAGCGTCTGGCTGACCGAATTGTTCGTCGATGACATGGACGGCCAGTTGCGCCAGGAAGGCATAGGCGATGTCGTAGTCGGCAAGCATATCGGCCGGATGGTGAGCGCGCTGGGTGGCCGGATCAGTGCTTATCGTGCCGCGCTGGCCGGGGAAGCCGACATGGCCGACGCGCTGCGCCGCAACCTCTATCGCGGCGCACCGGTGAGCGACGCCGCGCTGGCCCATGTCGAAGGCGCGTTGCGGGAACGCTGGACGCGGCTGGGCTGCCTGACCCGCGATGCGATGCTGGCGGGGGACTTGGGATGAGCGCGCTGCCGACGCCCGAATTTTCGCGCCCCGTCCGGCTGGACCAGATCGGCCATATCAGCGGCAGCACCAGCATCGTCGCCGACGCGGCCGAGCGGGAAGCGCTGATGCGCCGGTTCGGCCTGCTGGCGCTCGATGCGCTGGAGGCGGACTATCGAATCAGTGAGGAGAATGGCAGCATCTTCGCGCGCGGTCGGGTGCGGGCCAGCCTGGCGCAGGCCTGTGTCGCAACTGGCCAGCCGGTGGCAGAAACCATCGACACAGAATTCCTGCTCCGTTTCGTTCCTGACGATGAGGATGTCGTCGAAGGCGCCGAAATGGAGCTGGACGCCGAAGATTGCGACACGATCGGCTATAGCGGCAACAGCATCGACATGGGCGAAGCCGTCGCCGAGACAGTGGCGCTGGCGATGGCGCCCTATCCCCGCGCGCCCGATGCCGACGCCATTTTGCGCGAAGCAGGCGTGTTGCAGGAGGATCAGGCCGGTCCCTTTGCCGCTTTGCTGGCACTCAAGGGCAAGGAATAAGTCGCGGTCGCGGCTACGCTGTTTCCCTTTCGTTCCTGTCATGGCATAAGATCGGGCCATGGACGCCCCGCCGCCATCGCCGCGCAAGATCATCCATATCGACATGGACGCTTTCTATGCGTCGGTGGAACAGCGGGACAATCCCGCGCTGCGCGGCCAGCCGATCGCGGTCGGCGGGGGCGGCCCCCGCGGGGTGGTCGCCACGGCCAGCTATGAGGCGCGGGCGTTCGGGGTGAAGTCCGCCATGCCCGGCGCACGGGCGCGGCGGCTCTGCCCCGACCTCATCTTCGTGCCGCCGCGATTCGACGCCTATCGCGCGGTGTCGGGGCAGATCCGGGCGATCTTCGCGCGCTTTACCGACATGATCCAGCCGCTCTCGCTCGACGAAGCCTATCTGGACGTCACCGTGAACAAGCCGGGCATCGCGTCCGCGACGCAGGTGGCGGCGGAGATTCGCGCGCTGATTCGCGCGGAAACCGGGCTCACCGCCTCGGCCGGCGTGTCCTATAACAAGCTGATTGCCAAGCTGGCGTCGGACCAGAACAAGCCCGACGGAATATGTGTCGTGCGGCCAAGCGAAGGCCCGGCCTTTATCGCCGCCATGCCGGTGCGGCGCATTCATGGCGTGGGGCCAGTGACGGCGGCGCGGATGCACGCGCTGGGGATCGAGACGGGGGCAGACCTGCGCGCGCGCGACCTGCCCTTCCTTCAGGCGCATTTCGGCAACGCCGCCCAATATTATTACCGGGCCGCCCGCGGGCAGGACGACCGGCCAGTGCGCGAACGCGAGCAGCGCAAGTCGGTGAGCGTCGAGGATACATTTTTCGACGACCTGACCGATCGGGATCGGCTGGTGGCGGAGATAGAGCGAATCGCCGCCAGTCTGTGGGGCCGGATCGAAAAGGCGCAGGCCTGGGGCCGGACGGTGACGCTCAAGATCAAATTCGCCGACTTTCGTATCATCACCCGCTCACGCAGCTTTGCTACGCCGGTGCGTTCGCCCGACTTGCTGGCGCAAGCGGCGCGGGACTTGCTGCTGGCCCAGCTACCGCTGCGCATGGGCGCGCGGTTGTTGGGACTGGGGGTGCATAATCTGGAAGTGGAGGAAGAAGCGGGGCAGGGCGATCAACTGGCGCTGGGGTTATAAGCCCCAGCCGTCAGTCCGCCCGCCGATGATCGCCCCTTAAAATGGCAGCCAGGTCCGCTTTTCGCTGAACTTCATGTAACCGGCATTGACGCCCAGCCGATAGCCGACGCCAAGACGGATCGGGATCAGCACGACATTGCCCCAGCGCAGATAGCTGGCGGTGAAGCCGCCGACCAGATAGGCGGTGCCTTCGGCCGCCGGGAAGCGGTGATAGAGATCCTGCGTGTCGTAGAGATTGTAGACCAGCACGAAGGTGTTGGCCGCGTTGCCGCCGACATCGAAGCCGATCGATGGCCCTGTCCAATAGACTTCGCGCTTGCCCTCGACCTTGTGATTGAGCGTGCCGGACCCATAGCGCAGGCCGACAACGAAGGCGCCCGACGCCTCACGCCCGGCGATATAGGCGTTGGGGCGACCCTGATCCTTCAATATTTTTTCGATGAGGCCCGCCAGCCCTTCCGCGCCCTTGCCGAACACGCCTTCCGCCGCGCCGATCAGATCGTCCTGCTGATAGGAATCGCTGGGCGCGATGGCGGCAGGCGGGGATGATTCCGTAACGGGCGCGCCGGTTGCTGTGGTGTCGGACGTGACGGCGCTGTTGGCCGGGCTGTTATTATAGACGCTGGGATCGACGCCGGGTTCTGTAGGGGCGGGGCGCGCGGGTGGCGGCGGCGCGAGATCGGCGTCGATCGCGGTGTTGGGATCGATGGTGCGCACCTGGGCAGACGCCAACGGGCTGAGCGCCAGCCCCGCCAGCGCCACGACCAGCGCGCCTGCGCGTGCCAGGCGGGCGCCTTTCCGTCCCATAATCCCGATCATGCCCGATGCTCCCCGCACATTTCCATTTTAACCATCCCCCAGACTATCGGCTTTCAACCTGAAACGACAATGAACGAACGTCCACCTGAGTCGATTCCGGGCCGGAACGATTTACAAGCATGACATTAGCGCAAAAAATCCCCGAACAGGACCGTTGCCATGCGCCAAAGCCGTCGCTATAGGACACGTCGCCTAGCCGCAGCCCCGCCCCAAGCGGGCGTTCAGGCCATGTTTGGAGACGTGGGTGAGTGGCTGAAACCAACGGTTTGCTAAACCGTCGTAGGGATAACTCCTTACCGAGGGTTCGAATCCCTCCGTCTCCGCCAATAGCTTGTTTTCCTACATCCCTAGCGAACCGAAAAAGCCCTGCGTTTCCGGGCGTTTCGGACTGATTCGCGTCCCACCTCATCCCCTCGCGTCCGTCGGTGACCGATTTGGCGTGTGGTAAAAAGCGTGGGAGAATAACTGCATGGGAAAGTTATCCGTAACAGGTGTAAAGGCAGCAAAGCGACCAGGCCGCTTCGGTGATGGCGATGGCCTGTTTCTCGTGGTCGGCGCGACCGGCTCCAAAAGCTGGGTGTGCCGCGTCCAGAAGCATGGACGCAGGCGCGACATAGGATTGGGTAGCGCGTCGAAGGTAACATTGTCCGTCGCCCGCGATCGAGCCCGCGAGGTGCGGACTTGGGTAGAGCTTGGCCTCGACCCGGTGTTCGAGAAGCGCAAGGCGGGCGGCATCCCCACATTTAGGGAGGCGACGGCCAAGGTCTATGCGGCGAACCGCAAGACCTGGCGCAACGAGAAGCATGAGGGGCAATGGCTGCGAACGCTGGAAGCCTTCGCCTTCCCCATCATTGGCGATATCCGGGTATCCGAGATCACTGGCCCGATGATCCGCAATGTCCTGGCAGAAATCTGGCTGACCAAGCCTGAGACGGCGCGCCGGGTGCGCCAGCGGATAGGCGCTGTCCTAGATTGGGCCTTTGCGTCGGGCTACCGCGAAACCGAAGCGCCGATGCGCTCGATCACCAAGGGGCTTCCGCGCCAGCCCAAGAAGGATGGGCATTTTGCGGCCATGCCCTATGCCGATGTGGCGGCCTTCATGGCCCGGCTGCGCGAACGGGAGTCGTTCAGCCGCCTTGCCTTGCAGTTCGCCATCCTGACTGCTGCACGATCCGGGGAGGTGCGCGGCGCGGCATGGACCGAGATCGACGTCGAGAACGCGCTGTGGACCATTCCTAAGGAGCGCATGAAGGCACAACGCGAGCATGTCGTCCCACTGTCGAAACCGGCAATCCGCATCATCGAGCGTTGCCGTGAGCTTCGGACTCGCGATTGCCCTTTGATCTTCCCCGGCATGAAAGGGGACAAGCCCCTGTCCGATATGACCCTGACGAAGCTCCTGCGCGAAATGAAGCAGCATTATACCGCCCACGGCTTCCGTTCCGCCTTTCGCGATTGGGCCAGCGAAGAGACGGACGTGCAGGGCGAGGTCGCAGAGGCAGCGCTGGCGCATATGGTCAGGGACAAGACCGAAGCTGCCTATCGCCGTGGCAGCCTGCTGGAGAAGCGCCGCAAGCTGATGGACGATTGGTCCATCTACTGCACCACGATCAAGTGAGGGCGCTGCCATGGGCAACACCATCAGGCAGGTAGAAGGCGTCTGCGCCGGCCAATCCTATCCCGCACGATCGGCACATTTCCATGTCTTTTATCCCTTCAGAAAAGAAAAAAGACAGGGGTTGGACTTGGCCTATCGGAAACCGAAAATCGGCTTAACATCCTGAATTTCGGTTACGAATCTGGCCCTTAAGAATGCCAACAGTAGAATCCTTAGGCTTCTTGCTAACCCGGCGCGGAGGGATCGAGGCTGATTCCGGCTTTTTGGATCAGCACCGCCTCCGCGATCCGGGTGACCTTTCTAAGAATCTTCTCTGATGGGCTCCTTTGGGTCAAGCTGCTTCCTCACTTACGTGATTGTTCCCATGAATCACTCGCTTCTCTCCGCGGTGAGCGCAAGGCCGCTGCGTAACGGAGGGCACGGAGAGCAAGGCGTCTCAATGTGTTTCGCGACATTCAGCTGGCTGAGATTCCAGACTCTAAGCTCGACTTTGTAGGTAGAGGGGCGTGTCCCACGGGGTGGTGTAGGAACCGTCGATCCACGGCAGGATCGGGTTCGGGTCAGGCGGCCAGAGCTGGCAGGCTGACGATTGGGTTATGGCTCACCGAGCCGATTGTTTCCAGCGTCATGTAGCGGCGCGATACTGCGCACTCATCATTCTGCTCCAGCATCAGCGCGCCGACGAGGCGTATGACTGCGGGGTCATTCGGGAAGATGCCGATGACATCGGCCCTTCGCTTGATTTCGTTCACCCTTTCCAGCGGGTTGGTAGACGCGATCTGCGCCCAGTGGGCCTTCGGGAACGCCATGTAGGCGAGAACATCCTCGCGCGATGCGTCCATCATGTCGGCCAGCTTCGGGAACTTCTCGCGCAGGGCATCGGCGACCTGCTCCTACTGCTGATGTGCCGCTTCGGTCGTCTCCTGCGCGAAGATCGTCTTGATCATGGCGATCACGGCGGGCCTCTGTTTGGGCGCGGCATGGGTCAGCGCATTGCGCATCCAGTGCACCCGGCAGCGTTGCTGGCTCGCGGCGAACACCTTGCTGGCGGCGGCGC
The DNA here is from genome assembly GCF_007693735.1 of Sphingobium sp. B2. Classification (NCBI taxonomy): domain Bacteria; kingdom Pseudomonadati; phylum Pseudomonadota; class Alphaproteobacteria; order Sphingomonadales; family Sphingobiaceae; genus Sphingobium; species Sphingobium sp. B2. The sequence continues at coordinate 2,992,274 of NZ_VDBZ01000001.1, read as the reverse complement.
GCAGTCCCTTGTGATCGTCGGCGATGACCAGCTTCACCCCGCGAAGGCCCCGATCCGCCAGCGAGCGCAGGAAAGCTTTCCAGAAGGTCTCCGCCTCCGAAGGGCCAGTGGCGACGCCCAGCACTTCGCGGCGGCCATCGGTGTTGACGCCAACGGCGATTATCGCCGCCGTCGAGACGATCCGCCCGCCCTCGCGGACTTTGAGATAGGTGGCGTCGATCCACAGGTAAGGCCACTCGCCCTCGATCGGCCGCGCCAGAAAGGCATTCACCCGCTCGTCGATCTCGGCAACCAGACGGCTGACCTGGCTCTTCGATACGCCGCTGGCGCCCATCGCCTTGACCAGATCGTCGACTGAACGGGTCGAGACACCGTGCACATAGGCCTCCTGAATCACCGCAGCCAAGGCCTTCTCGGCGGTACGGCGCGGCTCTAGGAAGCTCGGGAAGTAGCTGCCTTTGCGCAGCTTGGGGATCGCCCGATCGATCCGGCCAGCGCGGGTGTCCCAACCATGCTCGCGATAGCCGTTACGGTGGTTAGCCGCGCCGCGCCGCGAGAGCCAGACGGAGCACCAGTCCTGGCCTCGATCTCCAGATCCATCATGCGCTCGGCGGCGAACGCCAGCATATCGCGCACCAAATCGCTGTCAGCCCCTTGCTCAATCAGCTCAACAAGGGCCATTCTGTCGTCGGTCATCGTCTTCTTCTCCAGGTTCGAGTTCGCATCCGAATCCTACCAGAAGATCGACGGTGGCCGCCCTTTTCAGGAAAACCTTGCTACACCACCCCGTGGGACACGACCTCGAAAGTCTAAATCACATCTCAAAAAAATGGGAATCTTAAATCCCTACAGCCGCTAAAATAAATATCTTATTCTATTAATTATACTTTTTTCTTTCTTCTTATGAGTAGAGAGCATCTCTCCCAAATAACTGTTGGCCCGATTATTTCCATCAGTAATCGCTATCACATTCCGCACATCAAGCCTACCTAGCGCTTCGTCTGAAAAAGCAGGGGTGTAATAGATGCAGTCATCGAAATAATAATGTGTCACTTGTGACCACCTGGTCAACGTTGGATTATTCTGGCGGCTACCCCCGTGCAGCAGGTTTGCGCACCAAATCAACGCCTGCCCCTTACGGGGTAAAAACCGCTCTTCCTGCGCCCCATGCATCTCGCGCAGGGCTTGCCAAGCCGGGCCATAGGGATCCTGCGCCGATCCAAGGTTGCTGCCGTAACCACGACGGCCGATCAGCGCGTTTGTCATGATGGGCCAACTATGCGAGCCAGGATAATAAAAGAGCGGACCGGCATCAGGCCCTACATCCTCCATTGCCAGCCAGACGCCGCACATGAAGCGTTCGGGGAGACTGGAAAAATGGACGGTATCTGAATGCGCATCCTGTTGCGTACCAACTGGAAAATTAAGAGTCTGGAAGGGAAAAGCTTTGCGGCCATAAAGTTTGCTGAGGAGATCGATGACAGCTTGGTTGGCGGCAATGGCGCGCACATCCTCATCGAACTGCCAGGCGTCCTGCACGCGCCGTTCCCCGCTAGTTTTGTCGCTCTGCGGATCGGCGAAATCAATGCCGTAGCGCGGCCCAAGGTGCTGTTGAATACGGTCAATGCGGCTGCTGAGGTCGCTATCCGGAAAGTCGAACACGGCATAACCTTTCCGATGCAGGTCGTCGGCGATTCGCTCTTCTTCCGTGCTTAACCCCCATTCTGCTTTCAATGAGGGAAATAGCGGAGATTCAATCAAAGGCAGGCCAGGAAAGATATTGGTCAAGGGAGTCGGTTCCTTGCAAGGCATATCGCAAATAGTGGAATTACCGCCTGGCCTGATCGAGAATCAGACGCAAAGCGCGTATCCAGCCACCTCGTTCTTGCTTTATCTGCTTTAATATAGTGACAAAGTCATGCCGGATCGTTCCCCGATCGTCCAGTTCGCGGTATAGATTCCAGAATGGCGCTACCCCGATCGCGCGGGGCATCAGCCAAGCGCCGTGATAGCCGAAACTAGCGGATACATCCCCTGATCGCTCGGTCGAGAAAATGTCCGCAAGCGCACGTGAAGCAAAACGCATGCCCTTGGCCTCCAGCCAGTTGCGGTTGACGCGTCCGATCGCGATGTCTTCGGGATGATAAGCTTGGAAAGCGGGATCGCGGCACACCTCCATCAAGCGACGGCTGCGTAGGGAAAAGCCGCCATTGCCCACATCATGGCCATCAGAAAATTGGGGCCAACTGGCTCCGATATAGTCTTGCTCGAGAAATTCTGCGCGCCATCGCGCCGCGTTCAGTACATGCCCGTCCCATTGGACGATCAAGCAATGGGACGTCGCAACGTAATCGACCAATCTGGTAAGCAGGAAATCAGAATAGGCTCGCGACGACGTGATGCGGTCGATCGGCGCTACGATGATGCCTGGATGATCCGGCTTGATCGGACTGTCGGTAAGGAGCAAGGCTGCTGCGACATCTATCTGATCCAGGCAGCATTCCATAGCCCGGATTGTTGCAGGCACATTGACCGAACTGACCGCGCATAGCGTGACCTCCGGTAGGAAAAGCCGGGCAGGAGCGGTCGTCACAGCGCGACCGCAAACTGCTCGCTGTCACGGCTGAGTTGCGGGTGATGAAAAGGATCGTAAATCTCGTCAGTCTTCCAAAGACGCTTTAGCGCCGCCAATTCCGCAGCGAAGCGAGCCGCCCCCAAAGCATCGCGATCTAGCCCGCGCGATATCGATTCATGATGGATAAGGGTGGCGCGCGGTTCATAGAGCGATTGCCACCCTCGCTGATTTAATCGCAGGCATAGATCGACATCATTGAAAGCGACCGCAAAATCCCGCTCATTTAGGCCTCGGACGGCCAAGAATTTATCATGTTCTACCATAAGGCAGGCGGCAGTTACGGCACAAGTAAATTGCGGCAGGCTGTGGCGATGGAAATAGCCCTCTTCATCCGGCCGCAGGAAGCGATGGGCATGGCCCGCTGCATTGCCAACGCCAATCACCACGCCCGCATGCTGGATGCGGCCATCCGGGTAAAGCAGGCGCGCGCCGACGGCGCCGACTTCAGGCCGCAATGCTTGGGTCGCAAGGGTTGCAAGCCAGTGTGGCTCTATCATTTCTATGTCATTGTTGAGTAGGCAGAGCAGTCGCCCTCGGGCTTGGTCGACAGCCCGGTTATTGATCGCCGAATAGTTGAATACGCCACCGTGGCGCAGTACTCGATACCGTGTTGGATCGAGCGCAGCCAAATAAGCCAATGTCTCAGGATCGTCGCTGTCATTATCTACCACGATCGCTTCAATATCGGGATAATCGGCCGCCGCCACGCCCGCGAGGCAGGTACGCAGCAGATCCACCCGGTTCCGAGTCGGCACGATGACCGAGATGAGCGGCAGGTCTCGTGCGGGTTCGAGAGGTTGGGCCGGCAAATATTGTGTGGGGCGATGCTGGCGATGATGCAGCACGTCTCGGAGATGAAGCGGTCTACTAGTTTCGACTAGCTTGGCGACCAAGCGCGCCGCCCATTCTGAGGAATCGGCCACGGCCTCCATATCTGATCGGCTCGCGCGAACCATGCAGGCACCTGTAAGGTAATCCTGGTGCCGGAACAATTCGCTGTTCCAGTCAGGTTTGAAATAGGGCTTGCAGCGTTGGCCCCCAACCAACAGATCATCGTCGGCGTAGATGATGCGTAATGTCGGGCTGGCCATTGCGGCGAGATAGGCGGACACCGCGCCGGGCGCGATCCTGTCGCCCGCTTGGAGCGGGAACAGCCATGGTGAAACAGTCCAGTCGATGTTCTCAATGGCTGAGGCGACGTCGGGGGTGTCTACAGCGCCAATCAGCAGTGTAGTCAGGCCTTCCGCCTTCAGGCTTTTTAGTGTGATCGACAGAATTGTCGGATCATGTTTGCCCGTCAAATCAACCAAGGCAACGATCGGATAGACAAGATGGGGCGCAGGATGTATTTGCTCACGTTGCCGATGGCGTGAAAGCCACAGCTTGTAGGCTTTGGGCGATCGGCCAAGTAATAGCGCAAACTGACTACGGGATCGAACACGTTTGCGCTTGATCCACCATTTTGCGGCAATGAAATAGGCCCGTGGGTTTGACTGAAATGCATCGAAATGAACCTGCACGGTCAAACATGCGTCCGCAGCGCGTTTGAAAAGAGCAATTAGTGATTTTAGGGACATGGATTTCTAGCGATTAGTCGTTCTGACCGAGAAGAAAAAGGAATTCTCGCCACTGGCACATTGTTCTGATTTCGTAGCTGCTATCAGCATCGTTAGGGAGGTTGAGTACGCCCTTATCAAAAGCCAGATGGATCGATACGTCATTGAATTAAGGGGAGGCACCGGATCGCAATAGTATGTTTTACTGAGATTGAAAATCCTGTCTCAGATTATGCGTGTCTTGCCGCAAAGCGTCTATCATGAATCGCCAGACATTTGCAGCGTCGCTTTGGTAACCCAGATCACTCTCCTCAGAGCCTACATGACGGATGATTTCGGATCCTGCCTTCTTTATCGATGCATTGGGTTCATGCAGTGCTTCGAGTACGACCTTTACTTGCAGCAGATAAGCCGCACAGCGCGGTGCGCTGACTGATACATCATCCTCGAGTTCGCCCTCAAGGCGGCAAACGCTACGGGCAGCTTTCTCTACGGGATTCATGATGCGAAAGTCGCGCTAAGCCTTTATGTAGTCAAGGTCGAACTGCAAAGTCATCCTTTCGCCATCCAAGATTCCCTTCATGTTTGCGAATGCCTCATTTTCGCCAAGAGGCTGGCCTCGGTCCATGTCTGACATCGATGTTTTCTCCGCAGGCAGGGAAGGCAAGGGGCTGCTCCACAAGCGCAGTTTCTCGTAACACTTAAGTGCCTGACTCAAAAGTTCACTAAACATAGCAATACCTTGCCGTTCTATGTGTGAGCATGCGGATGGAGGCGATCGTTGTCCATGTGATGTACGAGGCAATGGTTGTTTACCAGTCCTTAGCAATACGGCGGCAACTGCCAAGCCATGCGAAAGTTCGCTCGACTACCTAGAAACGCGGGAGGACCTTGAAGCCTTTGGCCTGATCCGACCTTTTGATAATTTCGATCGTCCATTGCCCCGATCTAGCGATGGCATCGCGGAGTTTGGCGCCCGCATAGCCGCCATCGGCACACGTCCTTTGATCTCGCGCAGGTTCATGACCAGCACCGTGTTCATCACTTTGAGCAGGCCAGCGTTGCGCCAGGCGTAGAAATAGCGCTGGACCGTCGAGACCGGCGGGAAGCATGTGGGCAGAAGCCGCCAAGCGCAACCGCCCGCCGTGATGTAGAGCGAGGCGTTCAGGACGTCGCGCATGTCCGTTGTCCGGCCTCGACCTCCCCGATGGCAACAGGAATGAACCGCGCTGTTAACGCCCACTCCCGGTCGGTCATATCGCTGGAATAGCACAGGCCTTTTCGGCTATGCTCCTGCCGGGCAATACCAGGCCATGCCATCATTCACTCCATCTCTCGCAGGACGACGTGAATGACGAAGTTCTGGTATTTCTCAAGAACTTTTGAGTCTGGCTCTGAGAGAATATGATGGGCGTAAGTGGTAAAGGCTATCGACAAGAACTGGCGTCCGTCGGGAAACCGCGCGATGCAATTTTTCAGCATGGTGGTAAAGATTCAATCGTTTCACTAAAAATCGAACAAGAAATTATCGAGCAACAGATCGATGAGATTAAAAATCTTTATCAGGAATCTTATAGCAACGCACTGGAGCAACAGGCTAGAGCTTTTTGGTTTCACCGAATGGCTGTCGAATTGGCGCGGCCTCAACACGGATGGCGGCGCTGGTTGCCTTATTGGATTGTCGGGCGCCGAATCGAAAGACGATTGAAACGTTTGGGCTTGTTCGATGCAGATCGGTACGCCAGTCGTTATCCAGATGTCGTCCAATCGCGCAACGAACCTGTCCATCATTTTTTGCAACATGGGCTGGCGGAACGTCGAGAAGGCGGCCCTGACTTCAAGGCCGCCCATCTTCCTCGGACTGGTTCCAGCGTGTTGCCTCTCCTGTTGTCCAGCGGATTATTTGATCCAGACTGGTATGCGCGAACATATAAACTGCAATGCTCCCCGATGGAACTGTTGCAAAATTACCTCGAAAAATCGACAAAGGATCCTCTTTGTGAGCCGGGGCCTTTGTTTTCTGGCTCTTTTTATCGTGCTGAGAATCCCGATACAGTTTCTATCCATCCGCTGGAGCATTATGTCCTATATGGCATGCGAGAAGGTCGAAGGGCGTTCAAGGCCTCAAGAGCGGACCGCTTCATGGCGGATGAAAACTCTACCCCATTGCCCAGCTTAAGCGATTTTCTTTCCATCGACAAAAAAGTAACGATTCTTTATTGGGCTGACGGTAATTTTTTCTTTAAGGACATAGCACAATACATTGCGGAAGTCGTTCAATCATCGGGCCGTGAAGCAAACCTAAAGACAGACCATACCATGATCGACGTTACAGAGCATGACGTAATCGTGGTCGCCCCACATGAATATTGCGTTCATGGACCGGGCGCGGACTTGCCGGACGATCTGGCGCAGCGCGTGATTTATATCAATACCGAGCAGTGGCATACATCCTGGTTTTCCCTGGCGCTTGACAAAATGCTTAAATCCAAGCGTGCCCTTGATATCAATCCGCTTTCCGCACACGGTCTCGCCCGCATGGGTATAAAGGCAGGATTTGTCCCGCTTTTGCCCCGTCCAGATGGTGTGTTCGATTTCAAACAAGCGAAGCTCTCCCCGCAAGTGACGCACTTGCGTGCAGTCAAGCCGCTCGTATTTCCTCCAAGTTTTGCCGACAGGCCTTACGACATATTGTTTGCTGGGGCCTTGAACGAGCGGCGCGCGCAAGTGCTAGCAACCCTTGCCCCTACGCTTGCAAAATATGATTGCTTTCTGCATGCCCCTCGTTTGCGGGGGGTGCCTGTAACACCCGACAGTCCAAACATGATCAACGGTTCTGACCTCGCACAGTTAGCTAGGAACTCCAAAATACTTTTGAATATACATCAAGGCGAAAGTCATTATTTTGAATGGCATCGAATTGTTGTTTCTGGGATAGCTCAAGGTTGTGTACCATTGTCTGAGCCCTGCAGTGATATCGAGATAGTAAAGCCCGGCGAACATTATATATCGGTTTGCATCGAGGAAATGGCCGATCGCATGGCGTGGCTACTGGATACACCAGCTGGGCAAAGAGAGTTGAACAGGATTCATCAAAATGGCCGTGAATTGATGGTCAGAATGGAAAAGATGTGATTACTCAAGAAAATGATATCATATTCAGTCATGGCACAGGCAAACACCTGGTTTCCATTATCGTACCGCTATTCAACTACGCTGATGTTATTGGCGAGACCTTGAATTCGGTAGCGAGCCAGACAACCAAAGATATCGCTTTGATCGTCATCGATGATTGCAGCACTGACCATTCGGTTAACACTGTCAAGCAATGGATGCAGCATCGGGTGGATATTGGCATGAGCATGTTGCTAGTGCGAAATCGTTCGAATGCGAAACTATCGATTACGCGAAATTCCGGTATCCAACTATCGAAATCCAATTATTGTTTTATGCTGGATGCTGACAATATCCTTTATCCCCGCTGTATCGAAAAACTAAGCAACGCTCTTTCGGCCCGTCCGGACGCCGACGCTGCATACAGCCTGCTGGAAGTGTTCGAAGGCGATCGCGATATTATTGGAGCTGGCGTGTTTATCCGCGAAGCGCTCAGCCATGGCAACTTCATCGATGCCATGGCCATGTTTCGCAGATCCGTTCTGCTAGAACTGGAAGGCTATGAGCATATGCCGTCCGGATGGGAAGATTATGACTTGTGGCTGCGGCTAGTGGAGATGGACAGGATCGCGCTGCATGTCCCTGAGATACTAGCCAGATACAGACAGCACGACAATTCAATGCTCCGTACCGAAACAAATGTCGGTAAAAACATAACCAACCTTCATAACTTTATGAAAAATAGACATCCGTGGCTTGATCTTCATTGATGAAGCGTTTCTAAACGTAATATTGTCCAAATGAAATCACAATTAAGGCGGTCTAATCATGGAATTACTGGAAAAGGCTGCACTTCACTGGGACCAGATGGCGGCACGGCCGGATGATCGACCAATATTGCGGTGGTGGGAAAGTCCAACTCTCCGTAAGCTTGTTGACGAAAACTGGTGGCGCGCGACGGGAGCAGGTAATGCAGGAGAATATATTCGGCGTAAAACGGGACGAGAATCACTCGGGTTAGGAATGTCGATAGGATGCGGTACGGCAGAGGATGAAATACTGCTACTTAAGCAAGGTGTTCTCGATAGACTTATTCTGTGCGATATATCCAATGAGCAACTCGATCGTGCGATGATATTCGCACAAGAGCAAGAAATAGATGCAAATCGGATTATTCGATTAAACTATGTCGATCTCTCCAAAAATTATCATGAACCTCTTGATTTAATATACTGGCGCCACTCCCTTCACCATATGTTTGATACAAGGGCTGCCATTAAGTGGTGTCGTGCAAACCTAGCAGTAAATGGTGCGATTTATTGTAACGATGCGTGCCCTCCTAATTATATGCAATGGAGCGAAACAGTTCTTGATTGGGTTGAACTCTATAGAAAATCTTTGCCAACAGCTTATCTTGTTAGTCCGTTTGATCGTAGCACATTAATGTCCTCCAGGCTCACGCCACCAGGAATTGAGCATTGGAAGGCGATTGACCCTACTGAATGCGCCGACTCAGCAGGTATTATCCCGGCAATTCAGGATCTGGCTCCAAAAGCGCATATCGCATTCTTGGGTGGGTGCATTTATGCGCTTGCCCTTGAAGATATCATCAACAATTTTGATGAAAAGGATGAGCCAATGTTACGAAATGCAATGCGGCTTGATCACTTTATGGCAGAAGCGGGTATGAATTTTTACTTCGCCTGTGTAATAAATCGTGACGACTTTTTATAATAATTGCGCCGCGTTGATGAAAGAGGGATTGAACCAACCCGCTGACGCGGGAGTCCTGTAGGTATTGGCTGAATGGCCTCCTGATGAAACGGTTTGGTTGCTGAGATCAACCCCTGATCGGGGGACGGCGTTCGCCCTCGGTGTTCCGCTGTCTTGGTGCAGGCACCAGCGAGGCATCCACGGTCTGCCCGGACATCGGAATGTAGCCCTTCTTCTGGAGTTGTCAGTCAAAGGCCTTCATCACCCGCTTGAGCGTTCCCGCCTCGGGCAGGCGATTGCGAAAATGCCGGATCGTGTTCTCGTCCGGCGTTCGATCCCAGAGCGACAGCTCCAGAAACCGCAGCCAACTCAGCCGATCGTGGATCATGAACTCCATCCGAGCGTCTGACAGATTATGCTGCGCGTGCAGGATCAGCGCCTTGAACATCATCGCCGGATCGAACGGTGGGCGGCCGCCTTTGCTACCATCGCCATAGCCAAGCCCTTCAACCAGCCACTCACGGAAATACTCGAAACCCACCGTCTCCAAAACCTCGAGCGGATCGCCCTCCTTGCTCAATGCATCAAGGTGATCCCTCAAACTGAACAGGGACTTGGGATCCATAGCTGGACACCCGCAAAAACCGGCTAAATGAAGGGACTGTCTCTTATACACATCTAGATGTGTATAAGAGACAGGCCATGTTTCGTTGGCCTTGGAGCGGTATGCTGTGTCGGTCCAGACCTCGCTGCTGCTATTTTCCGCGATCACATGGCGCAACATGCGCCCATCGGCATGGGCCGCCGAAGTGACCTCACCGGCACGAATGAACCCATAGCGGCGATCTATGCTGATATGGCTGTTATAGCCGAATACCGGCAAGGCGATCATCGGTAGCGGCTTACCATCCTTGTAGCGGACCTGCCCGCCGATCTTGAGTGTCCAGCGCGCATCTGTGTCCTTCTGTGCCGCCTTGGCCGGGTCGTCGGGCCAGATATCCTGTGCCGATTTGCCATCCTTGATGGCCTGCCGCTCATCACCGGTATTGCGCTGCTTGGGCGCGGGCACCAGGCTGGCATCAATGATCTGGCCGGACATGGGGATGTAGCCCCTCTTGTGCAGTTGCCAGTCGAAGGCCTTCATCACCCGGTTGAGCGTTCCGGTTTCCGTCATCCGGTTGCGAAAATGTCGGCTGGTGCTTTCGTCGGGGGTGCGAGCGCCGAGTGCAAAACCCAGAAACCGCCTCCAACTCAGCCGGTCGCGGATCGTATACTCCATCCGCGCACCCGACAGATTGTGCTGGGCCTGTCTCTTATACACATCTAGATGTGTATAAGAGACAGCCATCCGCGCATCCGACAGACTGTGCTGGGCCTGCAAAATCAGGATCTCGAACATGGCGACAGGATCCAACGGCGGACGGCCACCCTTGCCCCCATCGCCATAACTATGGCGCGGCGATCTGGATGAGAAGTTTCCGTCAATCAGGATGAGAACTGATCGTCGCGGTTTTCAAGTGGTGCCTGCTTTGATTGACGCTGGCAAGCGCTACTCGCAGGTTTGATTGTCGCTGCGCGACATTTCCTCGTTGGACTTGATTGTCGCGAAGGTCGGTGGCCGACCAGCGCGTGATTGTCGCTGGATCGCCGAGCGGCGGCGGTAGCTCTCGACATTCATCTCGAAGATTGTCGCATGGTGAACGAGGCGATCCACCGCGGCGAGTGTCATGGCGGGATCGGGGAAGACCCGGTTCCATTCACCAAAAGGCTGATTGGCGGTGATGAGCGTAGAACGCCGTTCGTACCGTGCGCTGATCAACTCAAACAGGACGGACGTTTCGGCCTGATCCTTGGTTACATATGCGAGGTCATCGAGGATCAGCAGATGATATTTGTCGAGTTTGGCTATCGCGGCTTCGAGCGCCAGTTCACGGCGGGCAACCTGAAGTTTCTGGACCAGATCGGAGGTGCGGGCAAACAGGACGCGCCAGCCAGTTTCGATCAACGCAAGGCCGATTGCGGCGGCCAGATGGGTTTTACCCCCACCTGGTGGACCAAAGAAGATGAGGTTAGCGCCTTTTTCGAGCCAGCCATCACCAGAACACAGCGCCGTCACCCGGGCGCGGGAGATCATTGGCACTGCATCGAAGGCGAAGCTGTCGAGAGTCTTGCCGGGTGGCAGGCGGGCTTCGCCCAGATGCCTTTCGATCCGGCGTCGGTCCCGTTCTGCGATCTCATGCTCAGCGAGCGCCGCAAGCAAACGGGCACCAGGCCAGCCTTCCTTGTCGGCCCGCGTGGTAAAGTCGGGCCAGATCAGTTTGATTGCCGGCAGGCGCAGGTCGTTGAGGATGAGGCTCAGGCGCTGGGCGTCGATAGCGGGAGCGTTCCGGCTCATGCGGCTTCTCCCGACAGGAGAACATCATAGGTGACGAGGGGGACCAGTTCTACCACCACATCGGGAAGCGCCGCCGGATCGGGAGCAAAGCGTATCCGCAAGGCATCCATGTCGGGCAGCCGGTCGGCAGCCACGTTGGCTGCCAACAGTTCCGCGAGTTCGGCTTCACAGGCTCTTTCGTGCGCCATTGCCAACAGTTCTACCATCTGCCGACAAGCGACCCGTTCAGGCAATGCGGCAATGAGCCGGTCGAAGGTCTGACGATAAGGCTCCCGTGGGAACAACTGGTCACGATAGACCAACTTCAGGAGCGCCATGGGTTTGCGCCGCAGGCTATGGATGACGTGCCGATAATCGACCACATGGCCGTGGGAGCCGTTATTGAACGACCGCCCCCGCGGCAATGTCATGAGGTGAGTGCCGCCGATGAACAGATCGAGGCGATCATCGTAAAGCCGAACGCGCAGCCGATGCCCGATCAGCCGTGAGGGCACGGTGTAGAACACCTTGCGAAGCGTGAAGCTGCTGGTCGAGGTGACCGTGACGATCGTCTCCTCATAATCGCTGGTGCGCGCGCCAGGCAGGGGCTGCAATACCGCACGCTCGGTGTCTATGCGTGGGCCGTTGCGCCGGTTCTTGCGGCTGACGACTTCGTCGATAAAGTGCCGGTAACTCGCCAGATCATCGAAGTCTCGCGAACCACGCATCAGCAGCGCGTCCTTTATGGCTGCCTTCAAATGCCCGTGCGGGCTCTCGATCCCGCCATTCTCATGGGCAACGCCGCGGTTGTTGCGCGTCGGCGTCATGCCATAATGTTCGCACAGCGCGTCATATCGCAGCGTCAGATCTTGCCGGGCATCAGCGTCCAAGTTGCGGAACGCGGCCGACAGGCTATCGCTGCGATGCTCAACCGGGGCACCGCCGACGGCCCACAGGGCGTTTTGCAACCCTTCTGCAAGCGCGACATAGCTCTCGCCGCCCAGAATGACATGGACGTGTTCGAAGCCCGACCATATCAGCCGAAAATGGTAGAGGCGATGATCGAGCGGCACGCCGACGATCGTTACGTGCTCATCGTTCATCTCGGTGAAGTCCGACAGGCCAAGCCGTCCCGGCTCATGCACCTGCCGGAAGATCACTTCCTGCTCGGGACCATGGATCGCCCGCCATGTTCGGATCCTTCGCTCCAATGTGCGCCGGATGCGCCCATCAAGCTCAGGGTGACGGCGACATATCTCCTCGAAAATTGCCACTGACCGCAAACCAGGCGCAGCCTGGAGCATGGGGACCACATCCTCGTCGAAGATCCCAGCTAACGGGTCAGGGCGTCGCCGCTCTCGTTTGACCTGCCTCTGTGAGGGAAGCCGAGGATCTCCCTCGATGCGATATGCGGTCGCCGTGCTGATACTGGCCTTGGCGGCGGCAATCGGAACGGCATGGGTATGTCGGAGCTTCATGTAGAGCCTCATCTGATGATCGTTGACGTGGCGGCCCGGCATGAACGACATCCCCTCTCGCGAAGTTATGCCTTTGAATACCGGACCGGCCGCAACCATCAGAAACGCCCCGGAAAGGGCGACATCGCCACCTGCTGACCCGGCTCCGGGCTACGCCCTACGCCGCATCAGCAGGTGGCGATTCTCATCTTGATTGATGCTGCTCTCTCATCCTGATTGTCGCGCGGCACCATAACCCAGCCCCTTGACCAGCCAGTCCCGAAAATACTCAAAATCTACCGTCCGTTCCAGCATCTCAAGCGGATCACCGTGACGGCTCAGCATCTCAAGGTGGTCGTTCAGACTGAAAAGGGACTTCGGATCCATCACAGATCGCCTCCAATGGCTACCCGCTCAATGAATCATCAATGCACCAAATCCGCCAGAGTTTTTGCGGGTGTCCAGCTGGGCTATGTCAAACTGACGGCACGCCCACGTCACCATGCCCAGAACGAATATGCGATGGAGGATTTCAAAAAGGGGGCTTTGCAGCCGAACTGGCAAAGGTCAAAGCTGCCCTCCCGCACGGCACGCCGCTAGAAGTCTGGTTCCAGGACGAAGCGCGGATCGGCCAGAAAAACAAGATCACTCGCCGCTGGGCCAGACGGGGCACCCGGCCGTCGGCGCCCAAGGACCAGAGGACGAAATCGGCCTACATCTTCGGCGCCATCTGCCCAGAGCTTGGCAAGGGGGCAGGTCTGATCCTCCCGTTCTGCAACACCCAGACCATGTCGCTGCATCTGGCGGAGATATCGCTCGCTATCGAACCCGGTGCCCACGGCGTTCTGTTGATGGATCAAGCCGGGTGGCACATGACCGGAAAGCTCGAAGTGCCAGAGAATATCAGCATCATTCCGCTGCCGCCCAAATGCCCCGAACTCAACCCGGTCGAAAATATCTGGCAGTTCATGCGCGACAACTGGCTGTCCAACCGGATCTTCACGTCCCACGACAACATCATCGACCTTTGCTGCGAAGCATGGAACAGGCTGATCGATCAGCCCTGGCGCATCATGACGATCGGACGCCGAAAATGGGCGCGTGGGTCGTGATCAATGCAGGTTGGTATTACATCGCTTTTTTGTTCGCCGTGGACTGACGCGCAAAAAAGACAGGCCATGCGATAGAGCAAGATCGACCAGACGTCCTGAAGCAGCGTCAGGACTGGTTCGAGGGGCAACTCGATCTCGAACCGGAGCGCCTGGTATTCATCGACGAAACCTGGACCGCGACCAATATGACCCGCAGCCACGGTCGTTGCCCGAAAGGCGAGCGGTTGCGGATGGGCTTTCCGCACGGCCACCGCAAGACGACCACCCTGGTCGCCGGCCTGCGCATGACCGGCATGGTCGCGCCCATGGTGCTTGATGGACCGATTAACGGCGACTGGTTCGAAGCCTACGTCGCTCAGGTCCTCGTCCCGGAACTGCAGCCCGGCGACGTCGTCATCATGGACAACCTGTCGAGCCACAAGCGCGCATCGGTGCAGGTGCTCATCGAGGCCGCAGGCGCAACCCTGCGCTTTCTCCCGCCCTACAGCCCCGACTTCAACCCGATCGAGAAGGCGTTCTCCCGCCTCAAGGCCATGCTCCGTAAAGCGGGCGAGCGAACGGTCAGCGGCCTGTGGAGCTTGATCGGCAAACTCGTCGATATCTTCCAGCCTCAGGAATGCGCCAGCTACTTCAGATCATGCGGCTACGAACCAGATTGATCGAAAACTGCTCTAAAAGACAAAATTTAGATATGCGACGATGAAATTACTTCTTTTTGACAGTAGACCGTGATTTCATATTTTTCCTCTTTGATTTAACGGTGCTCATGGATTCGACGGAAGAATTCGATAAATTTGAGTTATCTTGTATAACCACAACTTCCAGCCAAGGCCATTCTTCATGCGTTGTCTTAAGGCCGATAGTCATAGTGCTCCCATCTTCTGATATTGGGCAAATTAGATCAAAGCCGAACTTAGTATTGCGCAAATTCGTATTGAACGAGACACCAACATCCGGCCGGTCAACATTTAGCTCAGATTCAATTATCTGATCGTCGTACCGAACGATGATATCAACGCCTACGCCAATATTAGGGACAACCCACCCTCGCAGCTTTAACTTTGCTTCTTCAAATGATGCCTTAGCAGATGGCGTCTCTAATTTGGCAGCAACAAAAAAATCATGGGAACCATTACCTATATATCGCAAATCGACAACTTGAAATCTCGACATGAAAACACCTCGTATCAATGTGTTAGAATACGATAAACAAAGGGTGTTGTGATTTACTAAATAATATTAGAAAATATCTAAAATTAATATAATAAATTCTTCTTCGTCATAAACGCCAATTTCTCCTCACACCTATACGACCCGTTTAAGAAATCCGCCTGGAGACGCCGTAATAAGGAATCGCTCGCGTTGTTCATCGCGGACGTAACGAGTATCGACCTCAAGAAATTCTTCTACTGCTTCCCAAGGTCCTGGACCGAATTCAGGGCGAACAGGATGTCCGTTTATGTTGGTGTCTTCAACGATGAGGTACTGACCGATAGAAACAAGATCGGCGTACATCGATAATTCAACCGCGACATGGGTTGCTGAATGATCCGAATCCAGAATGGCCATGACGGATTTACCACTCGCTGCATAGGACCGCGCGATTTCAAAGACTTTCGGGTCAATCGAAGATCCCAATATATAGCTTACGCGCGGATGTTCCGGGCGTTTCACCGAATCCTCAACGTCCACCGTCACAACTTGGCCATTACCGATCAGATCGCAGATGCTTGCCAAAAATAACGCGCTTCCACCCCAACGAGTGCCCGTCTCAATAATTACGTCCGGTCGTAATTGGCTAATAATTTCCTGATAGATAATTAAGTCGTTAGGAGTTTTTACGGTTTGATGGCCTAGCCATGATACGTCATAGGTACCGCCACCTTTTCGCCAGCGATCATAATAAAGACATTGAAAGTCCCTGATCTGCGCCGCTTCTTCCTCGTTCAGATCAGGGAGACTGCGTTCGAAATACCAGTCAGAAGATGTTGTCATAGCACAATTGAACCTGGTGACGCGGCGGCTGCCTGCATGAGGATCCTCTGGTATGATGACACCATTTCATCATAGTCTGTGAGCGTTTTAAACACTTCTGCCGACTCTTCTGCCATCGTTTGACGAAGCTTCGGATCAAGCATCTGGGAAAGCCTTTCGACTAGCTCGCTGACATTGCCGGGCCAATAAAATAGGGCATTGATATTCTCCATTACTTGCTCCGGAATGCCTGAAATGGGCGTCGTTATAATTGGTAGCCCTACCGCTTCGGCTTCTAAAATAACGCGCGGGTAACTTTCGACACGGGACCCACAAAAGAAAACATCGGCAACAGAGTAGTACATTCCGACATTGCTCGTTTCCGCCACTATGGAAATTCGTTCTTGTATACCCACGGGCAAGGTAGCAACAAAGGCCTTGAATGCTTCACAATAGGCACCTCGGCGTTCTCCTACAAACAATAGGCGCGTTCTCTTTTGCTGGTCGTCCGGTAGGTTCAGAAAAGCCAATAGGAGGTCGTGTTGACCCTTCCGAGCGCACATCGTCCCAATGCAAACAACAACGCAATCGCCGTCATCTACTCCCAAATCCCTCCGTAATGATACCCGATTATTCATCGTGACCTTTTGACGAAATCTCTCTGCATCGAGACCATTACGGATCAAAGTGAAATTATCTTTAATATTGATATCGGACCACCTCAATTGACTAGCTGCAGAAACAAACACCACTCGATATGGCAAAGAAAAAGCAGATAAAGCAATATTCTCTATTTCAGATGTTTTGTTCTGGTA
Source organism: Sphingobium sp. B2 (assembly GCF_007693735.1). Taxonomy (NCBI): domain Bacteria; kingdom Pseudomonadati; phylum Pseudomonadota; class Alphaproteobacteria; order Sphingomonadales; family Sphingobiaceae; genus Sphingobium; species Sphingobium sp. B2. Next base: position 2,975,524 of record NZ_VDBZ01000001.1, on the reverse strand, counting down.
ATAAGAATTCCAACTATTCCCTTCGCGGATGATCCAAATAGATGGAATTCGCGCACCGGCTGCAGCGTGTATAGCCATATGCATTTCTGCAGTGTTCGCTATGATTACGTCATAATTGCCACTCCGAAATTCTGTAGTTAAGTTGGAGATCGCTATCGTGTAATCTGTAGCTGACTTCGCCCGGCACGCAGCGGCCAAAGGAGCGGAGATCAATAGGTCGATATTTTCGGCAGCATAGCGTTGTCCGAGTTCACCTGATTGCGGCGATGCAACAGTGATATCTTTTAAGCCCATACTCCGCAGACCTGCTGCTAGTTCAAACAGGCTTTGTGGCGCGCCCTCAAGGTTAAGATTATGGGATACCAGCAGCACTTTAAGCGCATCCCCGTAATCTGGTAACGCTGGCACGCTCGGTTGGACCTGGACGCTCGCGTGCCATCGCGACCAGTTTGGATTGAAATAAGGGTCTTCATAGTCTTGATATTTTGCTCGGAATGCCGCAATCTCGCGAGGTTTGTCTTGCTTAGGCCGGGATGATCCTTCGTGATGATATAAGGCCGTTTCTCCGCAATAAACTATACGAAAGCCGGATTCGCGCACGCGCAAGCAGTAGTCGACGTCGTTGTACGCCACACCGAACTGTTTCTCGTCGAAGCCACCTAGAGATTTGAAAAGTTGGGTGGGAGTGAGCAGGCAAGCTGCGGTCACTGCCGCAACATTTCTTGTTACCTTGGCATAGGAAAGATAGCCGGCCTCCGCGTCAGGTAGCCCTCTGAACATTGTGTAACCAACTGCGAGAGTCGGTGAAATTCCGCCATGTTGGATACGCCCTGACCCAAGAAGAAGGCGCGCTCCCACTGCCCCAACTCCAGTTAATCTGCCCCAGCCAACCATTTGGCTTAACCAATGGGGATCTATTATCTCAGTGTCGTCATTTAGGAAAAGCAAGTAATCGGAATTCACCGTCTCGACTGCCTTATTGTTGAGCGCTGAGTAATTAAAGCCGTCTGGTCCGCTAGCAATTTTTACCACTTTGTAGGGCAAGGAATTAAAAAAACTTAATACCCTTTGATCATCGCTTTCATTATCTATGATCAAAACATCGTAATTTTTGTACGTTGTTTGAGGCAATGAACGAATGAGGCGCGATATTTTAAGGAAGTTATTCTTTGTTGGGATAATAATTGTAACCGATGGGCCAGTATCGGGCATGACTGGACAAAAAATTCCGGCATTCTGTTTGATAGCCCAATCAGGCCTTACAACCTCAACATCTAGTCCACGGCGGCTGAATGCCTCTTTTACAGCGTTCTTACCGGCTTCAAGACTGTACGGTTTCTGATCTCCACCGCTTGCCGTAGAGCCGGCTAGCGCACGACGGTGGTACAGGATACGAGGAATATGGACTACATGATCCGACACTTCTGCGACGCGAAGAAACATGTCATGGTCCTGTGACCCTTCCATTCCAATGCGAGTGCCGCCGATCTGATCGTATGTTTCTCTTTTGATTATTCGGAAATGAGAAATATAAGAATAGGAAAGCAATAGCTCGGGTGACCATCCTACCTTGAATCTCAAGCTTTCAAGCACAGAACCTTGTTCATTGAACCGCGCATCGTCGCTGTATATGAGATCAGGACTGCCATTTTCGCGAATTGTTTTATCGACAACTGCTAGTGCATCTTCCACAAGCATGTCATCATTATCTAGGAATGCGATATATTCGCCGTTTGATAAATCTACCGCCTCGTTCGTAGTTGCGGAAATATGTTTATTTTCTCTCCGGTTCCTCACAATGACTCTAGGGTCAATCTTCGCATAACTTTCGAGTTCGGACGCGATTGCCGAGTTGGTGCTTCCGTCGTTCACAAGGACTATTTCGAAGTCACGAAACGTCTGATCAAGGGCGCTGAAAAAACACTGGCGCAGAATGTCGACTGGAGGATCGAAAACAGGAATGACAATGGAAAATCTAGGCCGTCCGGAGGCTAAGGAAACCGGGCTTCGTTGTTCGAATATGCGTCGGACAAGGGACGGTCTGTTGAGTTCGCTCCAGGATTGTGCTGAGGAAATTCTAGGAGGTATCTTGTAGCCACTGTCACGCTTCGACACCGTCATGTCGGTAAACAACAGGGGGGATAATTCGTGGGGCGTATTTGAGTATTCCTCGACCACACGATTGAGGAAGTTCTTGTCGAGTGGCAACTGTCCCTTCTCGGCCACATAGCGGGCCTCCAGCAGCGGAGAGGTCTTCCTTCCTTCCCTATGACCATGACTTAGATAGTGTGCGTAGGCGTCCACACCCCGCACCCTAACATCCGCGTTCATATCGAGATACGTCGCAGCGTTGAAGAAACGGTGTGTTGAATAGTTCTTTGCCTTGCCAAATTCAATGTAGTGCTTCAGCGGATCGGATATCTGCTCATTCTCTTGGTCAGTAAGATTTTGGCGGTACCAATCAGGGTCAAAAACAGAGTTTGGCCAATTGCCCTCGGCAGCCCCTGACCGCAAATAGTGTAGCGCCGGACTTAGGTTCTCAGCAATGTTATATCGCTCTCTGTACCACGCTACGTCGAAAATGGGATGCGGTGAGAAGTCGGGGTTCTCCTGAAGAAAGGCGACGGGGTCCCGATCGTATCTTATTATCTGAGTTTGCGAAAGTTGGTCTCGGAAGAAGCTATCACTCAGAAAAAGGTAGTCCCAATTAGGATCTGAAGTTGGAGCTGCGGATGCGCTGAAAAACTCTGGACGCACAAAATTTGAAGAAGGAGAAGTGAACCCTGCTTCGCCGCAACAGAAGAGCTCGATGTCTAGCCACAAAATATCTCGGGATTCACAGCATAAAGTCAGATTAAATCGCTCACGCAATCCATCGAAATCGCTCAAATCGAGTCTGACAATTCGGTAAGAAAAAAAATCGTGTACCGTAATTTCCCGCTGCGCAACTTTAAGGTTATCAGCGCCGCCATCTTGCTCGATACATATTGATACCTTTGTCCTCCTATTTGACCGGAGCGATACTGCTACATCGACCAATTTGGGCAAAGGTTGTTGGATATCAAAAAACTGACTTACCGCTATCTGGGATTTCCCAAGCTTTTTTAATCGGAAAAAATTACAATTTTCCTCTAAGCTTGCCAAGGTTGGTTTGCCAACGATCTTCCATGGATTTAGAGTATTTCGCTCGCTTGCAGCTAGATAGGGATTTGCCGTCAAAATTTTAGGATCGTCGTAGTGTTTATAAACTTCAACTACGGGAACTGACGAAGATTGACCATCAAGTACAAATACGAGATCGCCGCTTTCCAATGATGTCGGCTCGTCTAGCCAAACTTTAGCAACTCCCATACTCGAGAAATCATCGCAGCTTAAATTTATTTTTCCGGCAAAAACCCCGTTAATTAGAATGCTGCCGGATTGCCAACTTGTCGTTAGCTCCGAACTTATTCTAACCAGTAGCTCATACTCGCTGACCCGTTCAAAGGAGGCTGAAACGCCAGCATTTATGAGGCTTGCGACGGAAGCAATTTTTGTACCAAATGGGAGCAGAACGAGATCGCCCTTTAAATCGTCAATTTCGATACATAAGTCAGCGGCGTCGACGTCGAAATCTGCCAGTATGCCTTCAGCCGAAATTTCCCAATCCGATACGGCAACAGAGGGCCACTCGCCTTGGGGCTTCTCAGGACGACAAAGCGCGATGCTCGTCTGAACACCGGTATCCACCTCAGCTAAAAGTCGTCCAGAAATCCTACCATTTCGAAGATGAATTTCGCTGACGAGGGGTTGATCAAAGCGAAAAACTTTAACTTGCTTGAAAATTCCGTTGTGGGATGGTGCTTCGAACGTCAATTCGCGTTCTAAGCCATCATACATATCAATTGGGATTTTCCATGCGAAACCGCTATTCATAGCTCCCAAGCCTGCTTCCATGACGTCCGGGCGGGGAATAGACGGCTGCACGACGGCGATCACATCCCCATTATGGAGGATCGATATATCGACCGGTACGCCGTCGTCGCAGGTTGCGACCCAGCCACTTATCATTCCAAATGCGACACCGTCGACGTTACCAAGATTAGAACTTTGCGCTTGATCCACGATATCCCCACTCAATTACCTCAGAAAGCACTTGCGTAAAGGTGGATCACCCTTATCGCAACACTCTGAATGCAGCGTAGATATAGATCACCGCACGGGGTATCTACCGCGACCCGGTCAGCTCCAGTCACGGCCATTCGTCAAAGCCAGCGGACTGCGCTGGCTCAGCTTCATGGTGGTCACCCCGGTGTCATGGACCCGCTCGATTAAGGCGCTACCAGTCTTAACGTTGCTCGCTCCTTCGGAGCGATCGAACCGTCAACGCGGCTGTCGTCACAAATTGCTGACGGACTGTGCCCGGCAGGGCGCGCTGCAACTGTCTCGCTGGCTGCCAGGTCGGCGAAACATTTTCATTGGCGACAGCAGCTTTGCTGTCCACGAATTGGCACATGCGATCACCCGCCGGGCCACACTCATCAGCCGACTGCGGCTCGACGCCAACTTGTTTGCTCAGCCTGCGGGGCGAACGGCACGCACGATGGGGCGACCGGCGCAGAAAGGACGAGCATTATCAAAACTCAAGACCCTGCTCAACAACCCGGCGACACGCTGGACTAGTATTCTCATCTCTGCCTGGTATGCCGTCGACGACATCGTAGCTCTGCATATCGTCGATCAGCCGAAGCTTGTTGTCAGCGACAGAACAGCACTCAGCCGCCTGAGAGGTTGGTGCGTAAATTTGATCCGACGGCGCGGAATGCGCGAAATCGATCCTTGAGTGTGCGAGACGAGGAGCAGGCCTTTCATACCGAGCGACTGCGGCTTTCGACTGTCGGGCGGACATATCTTGCGAGCAAGGTGCGCTCAGTCGCGCAAGAGGATGGCGATGGCGCGGGTTATGATATTCGCTCCTATGGCCTGAATGGCGGCGATCGGCCACTGGAGGTCAAGACCACGCTTGGACATGCGCGGACGCCTTTTTATCTGTTGAGCAATGAGCTGGCCGTCTCTCAGGAGCGGCCGAATGCCTTCCGGTTGCAGCGCGTCTATGATTTGCGGGGTCGGCCAAGGCTTTCGAGTTCGAGCCGCCATTGACCGATCATGTCGGCTTTTTGCCTACGGCCTATCGGTGAGCTTCTAGGTGAAGACGCTGCCTGACGCGATCGCCGGTTCGCGGCTGGCTCGGCGACGGATCTTCTGGCTCCTCTATTGGTGGATCGCCATCTTTCGGGCTTGGCCGCCCGTATCATAGAAGGTAGATCTGCTCCTTAAGCATGGATGCCAGTTTGGGCAGGCCCTTGCGCTGAAGCTCGAAGATGAATTCGCCCCGCTGAAAAAGGCGGATTTCGATAGTCTCGCCGCATGACACGCAGAGTGGACAGGGCTTCGCCCGGACAAAGCTCGAAAGTGCTGCTCAGGAATCGCATCGAGCAATGCGGGCGCGACCGCCAAAGTACAGCGCCAAATAGTGCGGGACTGTCTTGCCAGGGCCAATGGTCGGGAAACACGGGATGGCTGGGTGCTGCGCTGGATGGCTTTTCCGCCTTCGGCGTATACCGAACGGGGCGGGGTAGGCAGCGCCGAGCGGTGGGAATCGGTGGCTCCGATGATTAAGGACACAACAGCGCAAGGCGAGGCGCCGGAGGAAGACACGACGGCGGCAGCGGCGGACTTCGATGAAGAGCCGGTTCAGCACGCGGCGTAGATCGACAGAAGCGGGCGGCGAACAAACGTCGCCTGCTTCTTCCCAATTGCGGGATCGGCATTTCGCGCCGGTCGGCTTCGCCGCCCGGCGTGGATGGTCTGCGGACGAGGAAATTTCCTGAGCGGAATTGGCGCAGGTAGGGAAAGCGCGGGCCTGTCTATCCCTGCGATGTGGAGCGCTGCGAGAGGCAGCGCGAAGGGTCTGACAAAGGGCACCGCGCGAATGCGGCGCGATGGCGTTTCGATATTGCCTGATCGGCCTGTCGGCGCGGCGGGGGTGGGCGTCGCTGCCCTCTAGTCCCACTGCGGCGAGCCGCAAGCCCTGCTGGGCTCCTCCTCTTCGTTGCGGCCCTGACGGGTGCGGCCCGCCTCATTCAGTGGGCCTGCCGGTCCGCTCCTGCCGCCCCCCCCCGCCACTCCGGCGGCCGGTGCGATGCGGGAAGGAGGAAGATATGGCTTATCGGGACAGCACAGATCGGGATCGGCCGCAGCGTCATGGATCGAGCCTCTATGCGGAAGTGACTGACCGCATCATCGCGCAACTGGAGGAGGGCACCCTGCCATGGGTGCGGCCATGGGATAGTGGCACGGCAGCACTGGGATTGCCGCGCAATGCCGGAACCGGGCGGCGCTATTCGGGGATCAATGTGCTGATCCTCTGGCACCGCCTGTTCGAACAGGGCTTTGGTTCGCAGCGCTGGCTGACTTACCGGCAGGCGCAGGCGCTGGGCGGCAATGTCCGCAAGGGGGAGCAGGGCACGACCGTCTGCTATGCCGACCGGTTCACGCCCAAGGATCGGAATGATGCCCCGAGCGGGCCGGATGGCGAACCACGCAAGATCGCTTTCCTCAAGCGCTTTACCGTCTTCAATCTCGACCAGTGCGAGGGGCTGGACGAGGCGGAGGCCGACCCGGCCACGACATGGAACAAGGCGCTTATCGTCCCCCGCGCACAGGCGCTGATCACGGCAACCGGCGCGGATTTTCGCGTCGGTGGAGCCGAAGCCTATTATGCCCCGCAAGACGACTATATCCGCGTGCCCCGGCCCGAACATTATTATGAGCCGATCAACTGGTATCGCACCGCGCTGCACGAACTGGGGCATTGGACGGGGCATATCTCGCGGCTGGATCGGCTTCCCGATAGCGGCTTTGGCAGTCCCGCCTATGCGCGGGAGGAGCTCGTCGCCGAGATGTCGAGCGCCTTCCTTTGCGCCGAACTCAGGATTGTCCCGACCGTGCGCCATGCCGACTATCTGGGCGCATGGCTGGCCGTGCTGCGCAAGGACAGCAGGGCGATCTTCCGCGCCGCCAGTCAGGCCAGCAAGGCCGCCGACTATCTCCTTGCCTTCGCCGGTGATGAGGGAGGCGACCATGTCCGATCCTGATCCCGCCAGGAGCGCTCGCGCGAGGGCCGCGCTGGACCGGATGCCCGCCCGAACCCGGAGGGTCTTTGTGGCTAACCGCGTGGAAGGGTTGAGCTATGCCGAGATCGCAAAGCGGGAAGGCATGTTCCTCTGGCAGGTGAAGCGCCACATGCTCCGGGCCATCCGCATCATTACCCGCGACACGCCCTGAATGACTAAACTTGCCTTGCCGGCTCGCGGGGGCTTGGCAAGGCGATGATTTGCCGCGATTCTGCGCGGCACCATGCGAAGCCTCGACGATCCGGATGTAAATTTGCCCGGCGCAAAGCGCCGGGAGCTGGAGCATGTCGTCGAGATCATTCGGGATGGGTTTGCCCGCGCCATCCGTCACCGCACCCAGCCCCGTTTTCGCAACGGCCATATCCTCAAGATCATCCTGTTCGGCAGCTATGCGCGCGGCGATTGGGTCGAGGATCCGGTCGGCCGCTATTTCTCCGACTATGACATTCTCGTGGTGGTCGACCATGAAGACCTCACCGACATTCCGGAATTCTGGTCGAAGACTGAGGACCGGCTGCTGGAGGAGCTGACCGAGGGGAAGGTGCTGCGCACTCAGGTCAGCCTCATCTATCACAGCCTTGACGATGTGAACGAGAAGCTGCGGCTCGGGCGCTACTTCTTCATGGATATCCTCAGGGACGGCATCGTCCTGCATGAGGAGGCCGGTCATCCGTTTGCCGAACCGAAACAGCTATCGTCAGCGGAGGCGCTGCGGGAGACGCGGGACTATTTCGAGGAATGGTTCGAGAGTGCGGGAGGGTTTATTCGCAACGCGGGGTACGCGGTCAAAGACGACGACCGTAAGTTAGCCGCGTTTCTCTTCCACCAAGCTACCGAGCGGTTCTATCACTGCATCTTTCTGGTGCGGACCCTCTATTCCCCCAAGACCCACAATCTGAACCGTTTGCGGGCGTTGACGGAGCAGCTGGAACCGCGGCTCCGGTCGGTCTGGCCGACCGAGAGCAAGTCCGAGAAGCGGGCCTATAATCTGTTGCGGGAGGCCTACATCAAGGCGCGCTACTCCCGCGAATATGTCATCGGCGCGGACGAGCTGGACTGGCTGGCCGAACGGGTAGCGATGTTGCAGGCGTTGGTAAGCGAGCTGTGTACTGCCCGGATTGCGGAACTGGAATCTGCGCTCAGCCCATCGCATAAGTCTTGAGCGCTCGCAGATCGCGGGTGATCCATTTGGCATCGCGGGCGAAATCCTCGTCGGTCATGCCGGGCTGACGAAACAGCGTCAGCATAACCTCCGCGCCCTCGCCATTGGCTATTACCCGCAACGGAATATGGACCTCCTTTCCGTCCCCTGTCTCCACGAAATGGTCCACCACTCCATGGTCGTTATGGGGCGTGAAACGGATCGTCACAGTGCCGTCGGGACCATCGGCAAGCCATCCGGTCCTGCCCCGGCGAAGATCGGATTCGGTGAGGCCGCACGCCCATTTTGGGAATATCTCCGGTTGCCAAATCGCCTCGTACCGGTCCCGCCAGTTGCGATCGATCGATATGCTGTAGGTGCGCGCGGGAAGCATGATGCCATCTCCTTTATCGGACGGGCGCTGTAGCGCCTCGGTCGACCTCTGTCATTGCGGCAGGCTGACCCACAGCAGCAGATGCCGATCGATTCGCCGGGTAGAACCGATGGCGATTCGATGATGCGAAAGTGCCGCCCAGCGACATTTTCGAGCGGGCGCATTCGCAAGCTCATGCGAAGCAACGACGCACGCCCGAAGGCGTAATTTGTAATGCACCGTACGCACGGGTGCTGCGAGGAATTTGCACTAATTTTCAATAGTTTAAGCCGAAATACACGTAAGTACCCGATCACTAAATCTGCCTACATGTATTCGATACCGTCCAGCAGATAGCCTGCAAACATCCGCAGAATATAGGGTTTTTGAGATGAATACATGTAATCGACATAACGAATACATGTATTTTCCGCAGCTCGAAATAGATGGGGGATCGGCGTGTGTTGCAAGAGTAACATCGAAAGATAAAATACGCGGAGACGCTCCGTTTTTGCGATCTCCGTCTATACATGCCGGTCCACCTGATGATATATCGATCCATGGCGGGCAGACCTTCCATCTAAGGATCGTCAAATGCCCATTATTACCATACGCCTCGATGAGGAATTGCACCGTCGCGTCAAAATTCGCGCAGCCGGTGCCCACCTGTCCATCTCCGAATTCCTTCGACCTGCGATCGAGGATCTTGCGTTTCCCGGTGGCCGATATGCGTATACCGGGCAGGATGAAATTCTCGGTGTCGCGATCCAGACCTATGCCCTGCTGGCCGAAATGGCGGCCGAGCAATCTCCCGCCATTCTGGAACGGGCCGTTGCTGCTTCGCGGTCCATGCTTCGCGACAGGGGACTGATCGATCCCCTTTCCGAGACGCTTTCGGGAATGCGCCCGGCCCTCGTCGATAGTGAAGCGGGGGCACAATGAGCATCTTCCGCAACGACACTCTGGGGTCCTGGACCCGAGGTGGCCAGGCCACCGTTCACAATGTCCGCATGACCACGCAGGTCTTCAAACAGACCGTGCTTACCGGTCTGGTGCTGTGGATCATCCTGACGGTGTGGTTCACCTATGAAACGCTCCACGCCTCCACGCGGGCGGTGCTGGGCAAGATGCTGGAGGCATGGATCCAGCTCTATGTGGTGGGCAGTCCGTCCAGCCCCATATTGTTCACCGCGCCTGGCGGTCCGCGCTACTGGACCAGGGCCGATGCGTTGCTTGCCTCCGGGATCGCCAACACCACCATCGATGAACTCACATATGGTCTGAAACTGGTTGGCGGTTGCACGGCGGTCTTCGTCCTCGCGATGCTATTCCTGGCCTGGTATTATTTCACCGTCTCGGGGCGAGGGCTCGGCTCCAACCAGTTCCTGCGCGGGGCGAGCTTCGCGACCGTCAGGCAGTTGCGGCGGCGCCTGAGGAAATTACCCAAGGGAAGTCTGAAGGTGGGCGGTATCCAGATTCCCGCTGCCTATGAACCTGAGCATATCCTGCTAAGCGGCGCCCCCGGAACAGGCAAGACCAACGTCCTTCATGTCATGCTTGAAGGCATCCGGAAGGATGGCAGGCGGGCGATCGTCTACGACACCGCCGGCAGTTTCGTCGAGCGCTTCTATCGACCGAACAAGGATATCATCCTCAACCCATTCGACATCCGATCGGCGCAATGGTCCCCCTGGCTCGATACCCCGCAAGACTATCATTATGACCAGATCGCGGAATCGGTTGTCCCCGATAGCGGCAAGGATCCTTTTTGGGCAAAATCGGCGCGGGGGACCTTGGTCGCGGTCATGCGTACCCTTGTTCATCAGGATCGGTTGCGCATTTCTGCTCTGCTCGACATCATCACACGGTCGGGCCTCAAGATCCTTGCCCAGTTCGTTGAGAACACCGATGGCGCGGCCTTCGTCTCTCCCGAGGGAGAGCGCACATCGGCGGGCATCCAGGCCGAACTGGCCTCCGTCCTCCGCGGGTTCCGCTACCTGGACGACACCGTCGCGGGTCTCTCGATCCGGGATTGGGTGACCAACGAGGATGATGATGGGTGGCTCTTCATCACGGTGAAGGCCGACCAGCTTCCGACCCTCCGCCCGCTCATCACCATGTGGCTGGATATCGCCATCAACGCGATCATGAGCATGGCGCCGGACCAGCAGCGACGGCTTTATTGCGTCATCGACGAACTGCCCTCCTTGCAGCGCCTGCCGTCCCTGTCCGACTTTCTCGCGCGGGCGCGAAAATATGGCGGCTGCGGCATCTTGGGGTTCCAGTCCTATCCGCAGCTTGAAGCAACCTATGGTCGGCAGGAGGCGGCGGCGCTGACCGGCTATTGTTCGACCTGGATCGCGCTGCGGGCCAACGACACTCCCACCGCCCGCCACATATCGGACAATCTGGGACAGGTAGAGCAGGTCGAAGCAAATGAGGGCATGTCCTATGGCGTCAACGACATGCGCGACGGGGTGAACCTTTCGCGGGTGCAGGTGACGCGGCCGCTGGTGCTGCCGACCGAGATCGTGAACCTGCCCAACCTGACCGGCTATCTGCGCTTCGGGCGTGACCTGCCGGTGATCCGGTTCACCGACCGCTATCACCCGGGCAAGGTCAGGGAACCGGCCTATATCGATCGCACAGAACCACCCATCAGGCTTGATCCGGCCCCCTATCCCGCGATCGATGATCGGCCCGCCAAGAAGCCGAAGGGGTTCAAGCGATCCGTAAAGCTTGCCGAAGCGACGGCAGTGGAGGTCGCAGGGGTCGCATCAGAAGAGTCCGAGGCGCCATTACCCTCCGCCCGCAAGGGCCTGATCGGACCGCGTAGCGGTGCGGGCGGATCGATCCGTCAGCAGAGCCGACCCAACGGCCCGTTCCGGCCTGCCAACCCCGCGTGACTTTCGCCATTTTCCCTCTTTGAAAGGAATTCGTTCATGCCACGCATTACGCGCAACAGGCCCATGCCATCGGAAAGCGAACCGGCGCAATCGGACCCGCAAAGCTGCATCCCAGCCCCCCTGAGTGTGCGCATCCCGGTGGCCGTAAAGATGACCGGTATCGGTCGGTCCAAGCTTTACGAACTCATTCAGGAAGGCGCCATCGACATCGTGAAGATCGGGTCGTCGACGCTCATTCCGGTAGCCAGTCTTGAAAAGCTGCTTGAGCGAAATCGGCGATGTTGAGTCTCAACCAGGATCGGCGAGGCTTGGGACGCCGATCTGGGGACAAACCTGCCGTTCCAGAGCGATAGTTCGAATAGCGGCTATCGTAAGGCGCGGACATTCACTGGTTGCCTGACCGGCGTCGCAGATCGAAAGAAAATGGACCGTTGGCTGTCTGACCGCTTCGACCTAAAGCCCCTTAAGGCAGACTTTAGCTCGACCCGGCAATTCACTAGTCGATCAGAAGGGGGCTTTAGGAAGGGCCTCACTTTCCGAAACGCTTTTAGGCGTTGTGGGGATTCACCGTGAGTTGATGACTGCGGCAGCGAGATAGATTATCGCCCCGGAGCTCTGATCGGTTTCCATGCGCGCATTGCGATGCGATTGAACTCTTTGAGTTTGCAGGAGACGTTTTCGCCGAGATGTCGCCATTTGTACATCTCTTCGTCGAGGGTGAGCGAGCTGAGGCCTTTTCGCCGTTGCGAGATGAGGACCTTGGCCCCGCGCTGGTCGAGTTCCTCGACGATCCAGTTGGCGTCAAAGGCCTTGTCTCCGAGCAGGGCATCGAAGTCGATGCCATCTAATAGCGGTGCGACGCCAATGGTGTCGTAGCGTTTCTCGGCAGCAGGACGAAGCGCACAGGATTGCCGGAGGCATCGGTCAGCACCAGAATCTTGGTCGTAATGCCGCCTTTTGAGCGGTCAATGGCCTGGCTCTGAGTCTCCCTTTTGCGCCTTGGGCGTGCCAGTGAACCTTAACGATGGTGGCATCGACCATGGCGTATTCCATGTCCGGTTGCTCTGACTAGGCATCGAAAATCCGATTGAAAACATCGGCTTCGCGTCAATCCCTGAACCGGCGATAGGCCGTACTCCAGTTACCGAACATCGCAGGTAGATCGCGTCACGGACTGCCGGTCCGGACAATACACAGCACTGCCTCCATGAACAGCCGGCTGTCCCTCCGCTACGTCCGGGGTCCGTCGGCTTGCCCAGGCAATGCAGCTGGACACCCGCAAAAACTCTGGCGGATTTGGTGCATTGATGATTCATTGAGCGGGTAGCCATTGGAGGCGATCTGTGATGGATCCGAAGTCCCTTTTCAGTCTGAACGACCACCTTGAGATGCTGAGCCGTCACGGTGATCCGCTTGAGATGCTGGAACGGACGGTAGATTTTGAGTATTTTCGGGACTGGCTGGTCGAGGGGCTGGGTTATGGCGATGGGGGCAAGGGTGGCCGTCCGCCGTTTGATCCTGTCGCCATGTTCAAGATCCTGATTTTGCAGGCCCAGCACAATCTGTCGGATGCGCGGATGGAGTATATGATCCGCGACCGGCTGAGTTGGATGCGGTTTCTGGGTTTTGCACTCGGCGATCGCACCCCCGACGAAAGCACCATCCGACATTTTCGCAACCGGATGACGGAAACCGGAACGCTCAAACGGGTGATGAAGGCCTTCGACTGGCAACTGCACAAGAAGGGCTACATCCCCATGTCCGGCCAGATCATTGATGCCAGCCTGGTGCCCGCGCCCAAGCAGCGCAATACCGATGATGAGCGGCAGGCCATCAAGGATGGCAAATCGGCACAGGATATCTGGCCCGACGACCCGGCCAAGGCGGCACAGAAGGACACAGATGCGCGCTGGACACTCAAGATCGGCGGGAAGGTCCGCTACAAGGATGGTAAGCCGCTACCGATGATCGCCTTGCCGGTATTCGGCTATAAAAGCCATATCAGCATAGATCGCCGCTATGGGTTCATTCGTGCCGGTGAGGTCACTTCGGCGGCCCATGCCGATGGGCGCATGTTGCGCCATGTGATCGCGGAAAATAGCAGCAGCGAGGTCTGGGCCGACACAGCATACCGCTCCAAGGCCAACGAAACATGGCTGGCTGATCGCATGCTGACCAGTCGCATCCACCGTCGCAAGCCAAAGGGAAAGCCGATGCCCAAGGCCACCGCTCGCGCCAATGCGGCAAAGTCTGCGATCCGGGCCAGGGTCGAGCATGTGTTTGCGCATCAGAAAAACCGGTTCGGGCTGTTCATCCGTACCATCGGCATCAAGCGCGCTGAGGCGAAACTCACTTTGGCCAATCTCGCCTACAACTTCGACCGCCTGATCTTCCACGAACGACGTGCCGTCACAGCATGAGTCTGCCCTGAAACCCGTAGACGCCCGTAAAATGGCCCATCCGATGACCAAAAGGGCCAAGTAAAGCACGCTGCACCTTGGTCATTGCGCCATCAGCGCAACCCTCCCTTCATTTAGCCGGTTTTTGCGGGTGTCCAGCTGCGCTTTCGAACCAGACTTCGCCAATCTGGCGACCGACACCCGCAGCCGCGAAGATCGGCGGGAGGTCGGTTCGGCCTATGGTTTTTTCGACATAATGGGGAAAGAGCTTCTGCATTAGCATATCGTCACTATTGATCGCTATGGGGCAGGGGGCAAGTCGTCAGGTCAGCTTTCCGTCAGGACGCCGCGCAGATAGCGGCCATAGTCGGACTTGCCGAGCTTGCCGATCGCCTGTTCAAGGCCGTTGGCGTCGATGAAGCCCTGGCGGTAGGCGATTTCCTCGGGCGCGGCGATCTTGAAGCCCTGACGCTTCTCGAGGACGCGGACGAACTCGGCCGCATCAAGCAGGCTGTCGGGCGTGCCGGTGTCGAGCCAGGCATAGCCGCGGCCCATGATTTCGACATGCAGGTCGCCGCGTTCGAGATAGACGCGGTTGACGTCGGTGATCTCCAGCTCGCCGCGCGCCGAAGGCTTCATGTTGGCGGCGATATCGACGACTTGCTCGTCATAGAAATAAAGGCCCGTGACCGCCCAGTTGGATTTGGGGCTTTCCGGCTTTTCCTCGATGGTTTCGGCCTTCATGTTCGCGTCAAAGCTCACCACGCCATAGCGTTCGGGATCGTTGACATGATAGGCGAAGACGCTGGCGCCTTCCTTGCGCGACGAAGCGCTGGCGAGGATTTCGGGCAGGCCGTGGCCATGATAGATATTGTCGCCCAAAATCAGCGCCGACTGCTGGCCTGCGACGAAATCGGCGCCGATGATATAGGCCTGGGCCAGACCGTCAGGGCTGGGCTGTACGGCATATTCCAGGGTCATGCCCCAGGCCGACCCGTCGCCCAGCAGCGACTGGAAGGCGGGCAGGTCGCGCGGTGTCGAGATGATCAGCACTTCGCGGATACCCGCCAGCATCAGCGTGCTGAGCGGATAATAGATCATCGGCTTGTCATAGACCGGCATGAGTTGCTTCGACGTCGACAGCGTCATGGGATAGAGGCGCGTGCCGCTGCCTCCTGCAAGAATGATACCCTTCATAGCTCTAAATTCCCCAGATAATTCAGTTGGTCGCCGGTTGCAGCCGGTCCATCACTTCGTCGAGCGAGACGCGCCAGTCGGGTAGCGTCACGCCATGCACTTTCGCGATCCGGGCGCAGTCGAGCCGCGAATTGGCGGGCCGGGTGGCGGGCGTCGGATAGTCGGCCGTGCCGATATGCCGCACCGATGCCGACGGACCACCGCGTGCCGCCGATGCCGCGAAGATCGCTTCGGCAAAATCGGCCCAGCTGCCTTCACCCTGCGCCGTCATGTGAAAGACGCCGCGTTGCTCGGGATAGCTATCGGCTACCATATTGGTAGCCACCTGAATGATGCCATCCGCGATCGCCAGCGCACTGGTCGGATTGCCGACCTGATCGCCCACGCCGCCGAGATCATCGCGGTCACCCGCAAGCCGCAGCATCGTCTTGACGAAATTGCCGCCGAACGGGCTGTAGACCCAGGCGACACGCAGCACCGCGCTGTTTTCCGGGTAGGCCGAAAGCACCGCCTGCTCGCCCGCCAGCTTCGACGCGCCATAGACGCCGGTGGGACCAGTGGGGTCGCTTTCGACATAGGGGCGGTCCAGCGTCCCGTCGAACACATAGTCGGTCGAGATATGGATGAGCGGAACACCCAGCGCCTTGGCCGCCTGCGCCACCGCGCCCGCGCCCGCGCCGTTGACGGCGTGGGCCAGATCGCTCTCGCTCTCCGCCTTGTCGACCGCGGTATAGGCGGCGGCCGAGACGATCGCGTCGGGCTTCGCCGCTTCCAGTGCACGGGCGATCGAGGCGGGATCGGCGAGGTCGAGGTCGGGGCGGCCGATGGCAATCACCTCATGCCCCTGCGCCGCGCCGCGTTCAATCAGGCTGGTGACGACCTGGCCTGCCGTCCCGGTGACGGCGATCCTCACGCCTTCGCTTTCTCAAGACCCAGGCGCTGGCCGTCATAGGCGTCGCGCAGCGGGCGCCACCACCATTCATTGTCGAGATACCAGCGCACCGTCTTTTCGATGCCGCTGTCGAAATTCTCCTGCGCGCGCCAGCCCAATTCATTCTCCAGCTTGGTCGCGTCAATCGCGTAGCGAGCGTCATGGCCGGGGCGATCGGTCACATATTCAATGAGATCGACACGGGGCTTATCCGTGGGGCGCAGTTCGTCGAGCACCGCGCAGATGCGCTTGACCACATCGATATTCTTGCGCTCGTTGCGGCCGCCGACATTATAGGTTTCGCCCGGCTCGCCCTTTTCGACGATGATGTCGAGCGCGCGGGCATGATCGTCGACATAGAGCCAGTCGCGGATATTCTCGCCCTTGCCATAGACCGGCAGCTTGCGCCCTTCGAGCGCGTTGAGGATGGTGAGCGGAATGAGCTTTTCGGGAAAGTGGTACGGCCCGTAATTGTTCGAGCAGTTCGACACCACGATCGGCATCCCATAGGTGCGGTGCCACGCCTTGGCGAGATGATCGGACGCAGCCTTCGACGCCGAATAGGGCGAGGAGGGATCGTAGGGCGTCGTTTCCTCGAACAGCCCTTCGTCGCCCAGCGAGCCATAGACTTCGTCGGTCGACACATGGAGGAAGCGGAAGGCGTCTTTCGCGGCGCCTTCGAGGCCGTTCCAGTAGGCGCGGGCGGCTTCCAGCAGGGTGAAGCTGCCTACGACATTGGTCTGGATGAAATCGGCCGCACCGGTGATCGAACGATCGACATGGCTTTCGGCGGCGAGATGCATGATGCGGTCGGGCTGGAACCCGGTGATCGCTGCGTCCATTGCCGCGCGATCGCAGATATTGGCATGCAGGAACTGGTGGCTGTTCTTGCCTTCCACTTCCTTGAGCGACGCTTCGCATCCCGCATAGGTCAGCGCGTCGATGGTGAGGACGTCATAGCCCTTTTGCAGCACCAGATAACGGACGAGGGCAGAGCCGATAAAGCCGGCGCCGCCGGTGACGATGACACGCATGGATTAGTTGCTCCAGCTGAAATAGGCAGGAAGGTCGGCGAGCAGGGGCTGCTTGCGGTCCTTCGCGGACAAGGTTTCGGCGTCGGCGATGTCGGGCCAGACGATGCCGACCGCCGGGTCGTCCCAGGCGAGGCCCTTGTCGCATTCGACGCTGTAATAGCCGCCCGTCACCTTGTAGCAGATGACGGTATCCGGCTTGAGCGAGCAGAAGCCGTGGGCGAAGCCCGGCGGCACCCAGAGCTGCTTGCCATTGTCAGGGGTGAGCGTTTCGCCGACCCATTGGCCATAGGTGGGCGATCCGGCGCGAATATCGACGGCGACGTCGAACAAAGCGCCTGCGGTGCAGCGGACAAGCTTGCCCTGAGCATGAGGGTCGCTCTGGAAATGCAGGCCGCGAATGGTGCCGACCTTCGCGCTGCGGGATTCATTGTCCTGCACGAAGCTGTAATTGCCGATATGCTTAGCGAACAGATCGGCGCGAAAGGTTTCCGCGAAATAGCCGCGCTCGTCACCGATATGGCGGGGGATCAAAAGCGTGACGCCCGCAATGTCGAAGGTCTGAACTTCCATATATTCTCCCGAAAAGCGCGACCTAGCGTCGATCAGTTATTACTGTTCTGGATCACCGACACCGCGCTTGTGACAGTCAGGATCGGCGAAAAGAGCTGGCTAATGAGTTGAACTAGCTTGCTGGGCTGATTGGCCGCCGCGTTGCCGAAATAGAGGACATCTTTGTCCTGCATTACGAATTTCTGCGCCAGGAAATAGGAGCCGGTCTGCATCATGTTGAGATGATACACCTGGGGGGTTTCTTGGCCCTTGGCATTCTTTACGTAGCGAAACAAGAAGATGGCCGCAGGATCTCCCAGATTGGGATTGGTACCGCCAGCTGTGGCAACCGCTTCGGCAAGCGAGACCGAAGACCGCCTGAATGGGACCTGTTCGACCCGCCCCGACGCGCCCAGGATCGAATAGGTCCGCGGATCATCTACCAGCATGAGCCGGTCACCAGGATGAATTCGTATGTCGAGCGCTGGATCTTCAATAATATCGTTTATTCTAACGTCGGCACTCGAAGCGCCGCGCATGATGCGCGCCATCAAGTCCTTGGAACTGCCTCGATAGCCGCCCGCTAAGGCGATGACGTCGGAAAGGCTTTCCTTGTTCGTCTGAAGTACCAGCCGTCCCGGCCTTGACACTTCACCGCCGATGATGATCGAATTGGTGATGGTCTGGCTTAAAGTTACGATGACTTGGGGATTTTGCGACAAACGCGTTAGGGATTTTCTGATAACTGTTTCGACCCCGCTGGTAGTCAAACCGGCAACATGCAGGGATCCGACATAAGGGATGGTTATGTCGCCCATATCATCCACACGGGTAGGCGGAAGCTTCTGGACCTGAACACCGGGCGTGCTCATTTGGCTTGCTTGTGAAGCAATGCCGCTGCTGGCAAACAAAGTGACACCAGCTTCGTAAATGCTAATGTCGAGAATGTCGCTAGGACCTACCATATCGGTAGGGGTGTCTGCATGCCTAGACAGTAGGTCTGTAGGGGATACATTTGTCGAAGGGGTCGGCAAATCCGTCATGGCATGGATTTGCACCAGCTGAATCGATGCCGATCCGTCCTTCGGTGCAGCAGCAGACTGCTCTATTTGCTTGCCGGTAGGGCCGCTTGACGGCAGAGTCGCGCATCCCGCAAGCCCAGCCATGAACGCCAAACATATACTATTTTTAAGTTGCATCAAACTATGGTCTCGAAAGGCTGAGGCGATTGGCACCCCGCCTTAGCACCAGGACGAAAGATTGGACAATAGTCCTCTCGCACTTGCCACATAAAGAATATGTGAGCCTTGCGCCTTGCGCCGGGTTCGCCTACCCCAAGACCGCTCAGTTTCGTTAAGGTGCTGCATATATTTATGAACGTCAATACTTCGTTCCCCGTTGAAGCCGAAGCACCGGCCTCTCGATCCGCCGTTGTTCAGTGGCTAGGAAAACGGCGCTGGTTCCTGCTGATGGTAGCATTGCCCACGTTCCTG
The DNA here is from genome assembly GCF_007693735.1 of Sphingobium sp. B2. Lineage (NCBI taxonomy): Bacteria > Pseudomonadati > Pseudomonadota > Alphaproteobacteria > Sphingomonadales > Sphingobiaceae > Sphingobium > Sphingobium sp. B2. The sequence continues at coordinate 2,956,326 of NZ_VDBZ01000001.1, read as the reverse complement.
GCGGCAATATATTACGGGTTCATCGCCTCTGATATATATGTGTCGGAATCTCGCTTCGTTATCAAAAGCCCTGATCAGAAGCGCTCCCAGGTGTCGACGCTGGCCAACTTAGTGCAGACCACAGGTCTGTCTGGAGGGCAGGAGCAGGCCAATGAAGTTTTGACCTATGTCCGGTCCCGTGATGCCTTAAAGGCTTTGCAAAGCGATGTCGCTGTGCGTGACAAATTCGCAAATGCGCAAGCCGATATCCTGTCACGCTTCCCTCAGCCATTTTCCGACAACAGCTTTGAAAGCCTCTTCAAATATTATGGCAAGATGGTCGATGCGCGTATGGACATGGAAACCAACACAGCAATCATTAAGGTCAAAGCATTTAGCTCTCAAGACGCCTACATCATAAATCGGGAGTTGCTCAATCTTAGCGAAAAGCTCGTCAACAGATTAAACGGGCGCGCGCAGGGTAAGGCTATTTTGGAAGCGCAGAAGCAAACCGAACTGGCAACGCAGCGCGTTCGCAACGCCCGGGTAGCGCTGTCGAATTATCGGAACACCCAGGCACTGATCGATCCCACCAAACAAGCCGTCGGCGTATTGGAAATTTCCAATACCTTGATCGCTGAACGCGCTGTTCTACAAGCGCAGTTGGATTTGATGCAGCGCCTGACCCCAGGCAATCCTTCCATTCCCGCGCTGCGTAGCCGCGTAAGCGCCGTTTCAGCGCAAATTGCTTCGCAAGATAGCCGGGTTGTGGGGACCGGCAACGGAATTGCTTCCAAAATGGGCGGGTATGAAAACCTTCTAGTGGAGCAGGAATTCGCGACACAGAACCTGAACGTAGCCAATACGGCTTTGGTTCAAGCGCGCGCCGATGCGCAGCGTCAACAATTCTATCTCGAGCGCGTCGTGGATCCGAACACGCCTGACACACCCTTGCTGCCAAAGCGCGCCATCAACATATTGGTGGTGTTCGCCGCCGCGCTATGTCTCTATTTCATTGCCTGGATGTTCACGGTTGGCATTCTCGAACATGCTCCGGAAGAATGATGATCTCAAATAGCTTTAGCAGACTGCGGAAAAGCTGGGGTTTGCAAACCCGGGTGATTCATGCGCTGATGATACGAGAACTCATCACCCGTTTCGGGCGCGAGAATATCGGCTTTCTATGGATCATGGCGGAGCCGCTCCTGTTTGCGGGGCTCGTGGGTCTGGTCTGGCATTTCGCCAAAGGTCCCACCGATCACGGGATGAATATCATCGCTTTCGTTGCGACCGGCTACATTCCCATCACTTTGTTTCGTCACTGTCTTGGTCGTAGCGTGGCGGCCTTCACTGCTAATCAAAGCCTTCTTTATCATAGGCAGATCAAGGTCGTTGATTTCATTCTGGCCAGATTCATTATCGAATTTCTGGGCGGTATGATGGCCTATCTTTTCATGGCGGTGGTGCTGATAGCCTTCGATCAATTCCCAATCCCATCAGATATCGGCCTGTTGATCGCGGGTTGGTTGCTCTACACAATGTTTTGCTTTGCCCTTTGTCTGCTCATGGCGCCCTTATCAGAAATGTCGGAAGCGATGGAAAAATTCATTCCGGTAGCGACGTATGTCATGATCCCGTTTTCGGGCTTGTTTTTTATGGTGTCCTGGCTCACGCCAAGTGCTCGGGAATTTATGCTGTTCTCGCCATTTGTGAACGGTATGGAGATGATGCGTAAGGGCATATGGGGCGAACAGGTGACAGCCTATTATGACGTCTGGAACCCCATCATCTGTTCAGTGCTTTGCGGCATGGTCGGGCTTATTCTTTGCCGCCGTGTGCGCAGAAAGCTGAACGTCGAATGATTGTTTGCCGGGATATCTGGAAGTCCTATTCCCATGGCGGCCGAAAAAAGCAGGTGCTGAATGGGATTGACCTCGTTATCCGTCAAGGTGATCGCGTCGGCTTGCTGGGTCGTAACGGAGCGGGTAAGAGCACATTGATCAAGTTGATCGGTGGCGTGGAAATGCCGACCGCGGGGAAAATTACCCGATCGATGACGGTTTCATGGCCGCTGGGCTTCGCTGGTGGTTTTCAGGGTAGCCTGACCGGATATGACAATGCCCGTTTCATAGCGCGTATATATGGGCGCAGCTACGCGGATATACGCAAATTCGTAGAGGATTTCACCGAATTGGGCAGGCAGTTAAACATGCCTGTGAAGACCTATTCGTCCGGCATGCGTGCGCGTCTGGCGTTTGCGTTATCTCTTGCTATTGAGTTTGATTGCTATCTCATAGATGAAATCATTCTAGTCGGTGATCAAAGTTTCCAGCGGAAATGCCAAGCGGAAATGTTCGAAAAACGGCAGGATCGGGCCATGTTGGTGGCATCGCATAGTCCAGAGTTTATCAAAAGCTTTTGTAATAAAGCTGTCATCATTCACGATGGACAAGCAATTTTGTTTGATGACGTTCATGATGCGGTAGCGAGGTATGACTCTCTGTAGCGTTTGGAATGTAGATGTTATGGTCTCGGCGAATTCCTACTGCTGTCGGGTAAGTTTAATTACTTACTGCGGTCATCATTTATATTATATTTAATGAATTTTATAGCATAGACTAGGAGGCAGAATGAAACCCGAAGTTGGCCCGTCGAGCGAGGGCAGTTCGAACGAGGGCAGTCTTGAAAAAATTGGTGATAATTCTGCGTCAAGTTTACAAGGGTGGGTCGACGTAATCGAAGGTTTCTCGATCAGTGGATGGGTGCTTGATCTTGATAATCCACTCCGTGCTGTAGAACTGGAGCTAACCCTATTTGGTGAGGTGATTTCACAAATAACGCCGACCCAAGAGCGGCCCGATGTGGATCAGATGCTGGGATTTCCGACTCGATCCGGGTATCGGCTATCCTTGGAAGACGCATCTTCGGATAACGCCGCCGGATTATTGACTCACATCAAAGAGTTGTCCCCAAAGCAACTGCTGTTCGCTGACGTTGTGAAAGTGCGAGTAAAGGGAACCGATTTTACGCTTCCGCTCGTCGCCAAACTGAAATCTACCGAACTTGATGTAGAAAGTCTCGGTCATGCCTATGACCGCATCGTCGGCGAAGCCGTCCGCAATAATTACATCACATTGCGGGACGAACTGTTGAATTACGGTAAAATTCCAACGTCGTCGGTAGATGATGTCCGTGTAGTTGCTTATTATCTCCCTCAGTTTCACCCATTTGCGGAAAATAACGAATGGTGGGGCGAAGGGTTTACAGAATGGACAAATGTCGTAACGGCTAAACCGTTGTTTGAAGGTCACTACCAACCCCATTATCCGGCAGATCTGGGATATTATGATCTAAGGCTGGAAAGCGTTCAGGAACAACAGATCGACTTGGCAAAAAGCTATGGTTTGACAGGTTTCTGTTATTATTATTATTGGTTTTCCGGCAAGACGTTGATGACTTTGCCGATCGACCGACATCTGGAACGCAACTATGACATGGATTTCTGTCTCTGCTGGGCGAATGAAAACTGGTCACGCCGCTGGGATGGCTCGGAAAATGATGTCCTAATCGGGCAGAGCCACAAGCAGGAGGATGACGTCAATTTCATCAAGTCCTGCCTTAAATATTTCAAGTCCGATCGTTACATTAAAATCAACGGAGCGCCGCTACTTCAGATCTATCGCGTTTCGCTGCTGAGTGATCCCGCCGAAACGATTAAACGATGGCGCGAGATCGTAAAGGCGGAAGGCTTCCCAGACCTCCATGTGTCGATGGTGGAAAGCTTCGGCCTCGATCAGCCTTACCATTATGGCTGCGACAGCAGCAGTCAGTTCCCGCCGCACGGTCTGATTGGCGGCAACCATGTCGCCGAGGTCGAGAATATCAATCCGGAATTTACCGGGAACGTCTATAGTTATGACGAGATCGTAAGAGCAGAAATTGCTCGGCCGGCAGCGACGCATCGCCGGTTCCGTTGCGCCATGCCTAGTTGGGACAATACCAGTCGAAAGGGAGTCAACGCAAACGTGTTCCACGGATCATCGCCACGTGTTTTTGAAACTTGGCTGGCGCACATCATTGACCATAGTCGGCGCCACCTAGCGGAAGGTGAGCGTATCATCTTCATCAACGCTTGGAATGAATGGGCTGAAGGTGCCCATCTCGAGCCGGACCGTAAAAGCGGCCATGCCAACTTGCAGGCCGTGCGCAACGCATTATCATCTCCAAGCCGGGCGATGGCTCAGATCGCGACCGCCCCTGACCTCGACGCCAATGCTAAAGCATATGCCGAACGGCTGATCAGCGCCAATAAACTGCTCAATAAAGGCCTTCGAGAGGCATATGGACGCTATGGATGGCAGATCAATTGGACGTCGCATTTTGTTCGATGCGACCCCACTTGGCTGAAAGTACAGCGGCCCAAGATGGAAAATCGCGCATTTGTCGATAGAATCAATGGACGGTCGCCAAACGGCGTTTCGTTATTGGTCGTCGGGCGTCATCAGGGCTTGGTCGTTCAAGGCTGGGTCAACATGCCGCATATGCGGTTGTGGCAATCTGTACCATTCTTTCTCAGCCTTCGTCCCGAACAAGAAGTCGGTGGAGTTGAAATGCGTCTGATTGCCACTATCCATGATCGCAACATTCGTGATGACTTGACTCCGGAAGTGTCCGGTCATTCGAATTATTGGTGCGGCTTCAACATAACCAGCGATATCACCGAAGTGCCTCCAGGCCGCTATGCTTTGGAATTGCTAGTTGCCGACACTAACTCGTTGGATACCGCTGTAGCCGCCAAGACCGATATCACTCTCATGATCGGATGAGAAGATGAACAATGATCCGCTTGTTAGCGTCATAGTACCAAGCTATTGTCATGCCCCATTTATACTGGAGTGCTTGCAGTCGATTTATGATCAGAGCTATAGGAATATAGAACTGATCGTTATTGATGATTTATCAAACGACAATACGATGAATATCGTGTCGTCAATTTTAAAAACCGGATTTTCAAAGCGGTTTAACAACGTTATTTTAAGGCAAAATACGCAAAACAAAGGTGCGCATGCGTCAATCAATCACGGCATAACCCTATCAAGCGGGATGTATATAGCCGTAATAAATTCTGACGATTTATATGCCGCCACGCGCATTGAGCGCTTGATGTCGGCGATGACCGATGCGGGATCTGAAATTGCTTTCTCGCTCGTGAACGTGTTTTCCAATGAGGAAGAAGATGCCGATAGCGGTGGTGATGAATATCCCCATAATTTTCTTCTTTTCCCGTTACGGCAGAGGATGGAGATAGCAAGAGACCCCACAGTATCTTTTTCTCTACTACGATCGAACGTTGCTACGTCAACTGGAAACCTTCTGTTTTCTCGTGCTCTATACGACAAAGTCGGGCCATTTCTGCCTCTCAAATATTGTCATGATTGGGATTTCATTTTACAATCCTGTTTCTATACGGAACCTGAAGTGGTTTTGGAGCCGCTTTATCATTATCGCTTACATGGAAGTAATTCCTTTGCGTCATTAGCACATGTAGCAGGTCTGGAGTCCGAGGTGGTGTTCCGCCGCTTCATGCGACGCGGAATCAGAGGGGAATCTGCCAATCGACTGTTCCCCAGTGCAAAAAATTGGCCAGGTTACTTCGAGTTGTTCCTGCAACAGATTGATAAAACGCGGTTTTTTGAGCGGGAAGCGGGTATGGGCGAGTCTAGCTGGCGCACTTACGAGAAAACCCGTCTCAGCCAGTTTATTTGAAAAATGCTCAAGACCGGCCTGCGACATGATGCCGGCCAGTCTTGAGCATCTAACCGATTCTATGTTAGAGACCTGTGCGCGGGTGGACATAGAGCTGGACACCCGCAAAAACTCCTGTCTCTTATACACATCTAGATGTGTATAAGAGACAGGACCAAAAGGGCCAAGTAAAGCACGCGGCACCTTGGTCATTGCGCCAGCAGCGCAACCCTCCCTTCATTTAGAGATGTGTATAAGAGACAGGACCAAAAGGGCCAAGTAAAGCACGCGGCACCTTGGTCATTGCGCCAGCAGCGCAACCCTCCCTTCATTTAGAGATGTGTATAAGAGACAGGACCAAAAGGGCCAAGTAAAGCACGCGGCACCTTGGTCATTGCGCCAGCAGCGCAACCCTCCCTTCATTTAGAGATGTGTATAAGAGACAGGACCAAAAGGGCCAAGTAAAGCACGCGGCACCTTGGTCATTGCGCCAGCAGCGCAACCCTCCCTTCATTTAGAGATGTGTATAAGAGACAGGACCAAAAGGGCCAAGTAAAGCACGCGGCACCTTGGTCATTGCGCCAGCAGCGCAACCCTCCCTTCATTTAGAGATGTGTATAAGAGACAGGACCAAAAGGGCCAAGTAAAGCACGCGGCACCTTGGTCATTGCGCCAGCAGCGCAACCCTCCCTTCATTTAGAGATGTGTATAAGAGACAGGACCAAAAGGGCCAAGTAAAGCACGCGGCACCTTGGTCATTGCGCCAGCAGCGCAACCCTCCCTTCATTTAGAGATGTGTATAAGAGACAGGACCAAAAGGGCCAAGTAAAGCACGCGGCACCTTGGTCATTGCGCCAGCAGCGCAACCCTCCCTTCATTTAGAGATGTGTATAAGAGACAGCATATACTCCATCCGCGCATCCGACAGATTGAGCTGGGCCTGCAAAATCAGGCTCTTGAGCATGGCGACAGGATCAAACGGCGGACGGCCACCCTTGCCCCCATCGCCATAACCCAGCCCCTCGACCAGCCAGTCCCGAACATACTCAAAATCTACCGTCCGTTCCAGCATCTCAAGCGGATCACCGTGACGGCGCAGCATCTCAAGGTGGTCGTTCAGACGGAAAAGGGACTTCGGATCCATCAGAGATCGCCTCCAATGGCTACCCGCTCAATGAATCATCAATGCACCAAATCCGCCAGAGTTTTTGCGGGTGTCCAGCTATGAAATCGCGCAGATATTCAATGGGAGGTCTCGAAGAACCTCTGGTCTGCAGCGCGCTGGCGTGATTCACTGAGCGACGATCGGAGGCGGTGATCGATGGCGCGGCAAGCAGGTTTCTGGGACTACGAGGAACATCTGGCGTGGTTGACCATGGGCGGCGATCCGCTGGTGACATTGGCCGATGTGGTTGATTTTGACCCGTTCCCCTACCGTCTGTCTACGGGTCCCGAAGATTCCGCAAAAGTGGGCTCTCCCGCAATTTTGGTGCAGGCGTCGGGAACGAACCATGGATCTGGTTGATTCATCGAGGCTCCATAGAGGGAGCCAGTATTGCCGTGCCCAAGCGTATTATGCCGCTTATTCCACGCCAGCTGATCGTGGAGGAGGTCTTTATCGAAACCGAGCGCATCGTGATCAATTGGATGCCTCGAAGAACCGGGTGATTTTGGCGTGATTGGGCTTTGGCGTTGATGGCAGGCGTGGCGGTGTCGTCTGGGATCGTGATTTCCGGTTGATTTTGGAAGGACTGCGGCCTCTTCAGCGCGGTATTCGACATCATGCGGGCGCACTTCTCCCTTCGTGCCATACGAGGCGTTTGAAGTTGTAGGCCAGGTTTGCCATGCCGATCTTCATCCTGGCGCGCTCGATGCCGATCGTGCGCACAAACGGGCCATCTGTGATTTCTGCGTGGCGAAGACATGCTCGACCGCCGAGCGCACTTTCGAGCGGGCGGCATTAGCGCGCTGGCGGCGCTGGTCCATCGGCTTGCCCTTGGCCTTGCGGAAATGGATCATCGATCTGAGCCTGGCGCGGCGGATCGCGGTCTCGTTCTTCGCCGAACGGTACGCCGGGTCGGCCCAGACCGATCGGGCGATGCTTTCGGTGTCAAGCACATCCTCGAACGCGCCGCTGTCATGCCGTGCCGCATGGGTCACCACCCACTTGCGGATAAACCCGAAAGTGCGGTCGATCCCGGCGTTGTTCTTGTAGCCGAACATCGGCACCATGATCTGCGCCGGAACCGCCGCGCGCGCCTCGCCGGTTTCGCTGCGCTTGAGGCTGCCGCGCTTCATCGTCCAGCGCGCGTCGATGTCTTTCTGGCTCGCCTTGGCCGATTCGTCCGGCCAAATCTCTTCCGCCGCCTTGCCTTCCTTGATCAGGACCTTCTCCTCGTCGGTCAGGTGCTGGCGCAGTGCGGCTATCACCGTCGCATCGATTATCTGACCGCCCTGCGCCAGATAGCCGCTGGCCTTCAGTCGCACATCGAACAGCGCGAACAGCCTCTCGATCGCCCGAGCTGGACACCCGCAAAAACCGGCTAAATGAAGGGAGGGTTGCGCTGATGGCGCAATGACCAAGGTGCAGCGTGCTTTACTTGGCCCTTTTGGTCATCGGATGGGCCATTTTACGGGCGTCTACGGGTTTCAGGGCAGACTCATGCTGTGACGGCACGTCGTTCGTGGAAGATCAGGCGGTCGAAGTTGTAGGCGAGATTGGCCAAAGTGAGTTTCGCCTCAGCGCGCTTGATGCCGATGGTACGGATGAACAGCCCGAACCGGTTTTTCTGATGCGCAAACACATGCTCGACCCTGGCCCGGATCGCAGACTTTGCCGCATTGGCGCGAGCGGTGGCCTTGGGCATCGGCTTTCCCTTTGGCTTGCGACGGTGGATGCGACTGGTCAGCATGCGATCAGCCAGCCATGTTTCGTTGGCCTTGGAGCGGTATGCTGTGTCGGCCCAGACCTCGCTGCTGCTATTTTCCGCGATCACATGGCGCAACATGCGCCCATCGGCATGGGCCGCCGAAGTGACCTCACCGGCACGAATGAACCCATAGCGGCGATCTATGCTGATATGGCTTTTATAGCCGAATACCGGCAAGGCGATCATCGGTAGCGGCTTACCATCCTTGTAGCGGACCTTCCCGCCGATCTTGAGTGTCCAGCGCGCATCTGTGTCCTTCTGTGCCGCCTTGGCCGGGTCGTCGGGCCAGATATCCTGTGCCGATTTGCCATCCTTGATGGCCTGCCGCTCATCATCGGTATTGCGCTGCTTGGGCGCGGGCACCAGGCTGGCATCAATGATCTGGCCGGACATGGGGATGTAGCCCTTCTTGTGCAGTTGCCAGTCGAAGGCCTTCATCACCCGTTTGAGCGTTCCGGTTTCCGTCATCCGGTTGCGAAAATGTCGGATGGTGCTTTCGTCGGGGGTGCGATCGCCGAGTGCAAAACCCAGAAACCGCATCCAACTCAGCCGGTCGCGGATCATATACTCCATCCGCGCATCCGACAGATTGTGCTGGGCCTGCAAAATCAGGATCTTGAACATGGCGACAGGATCAAACGGCGGACGGCCACCCTTGCCCCCATCGCCATAACCCAGCCCCTCGACCAGCCAGTCCCGAAAATACTCAAAATCTACCGTCCGTTCCAGCATCTCAAGCGGATCACCGTGACGGCTCAGCATCTCAAGGTGGTCGTTCAGACTGAAAAGGGACTTCGGATCCATCACAGATCGCCTCCAATGGCTACCCGCTCAATGAATCATCAATGCACCAAATCCGCCAGAGTTTTTGCGGGTGTCCAGCTTGCACCAGGTGCTCGCGGACCAGCCAGATCGTCTTGGCATCAGGGCTCGGTGCATTGGGCGTCAGGCCCAAAAACCGCAGGAACGACAGCCGGTCCCGGATCTGGAACTCTCCCTGATCGTCGGACAGATTATACAGCGCCTGAAGGACCAGCACCTTGAACATCATAACGGGATCATAGGGCGGTCTGCCGCCCTTCGCCCCATCCGAGCGCTTCAGCGCCTTCTCCAGCCGGTAGCGGAACGGCTCGAAATCGACCACCCCAGTCAGCGTTACCAGGGGATCCCCGCCCTTCGTCAGCCGTGCGAGATGTTCCTCGTAGTCCCAGAACCCTGCTTGCCGCGCCATCACCGCCTCCGCTCTTTGCCAAGCTCAGAGAATCACGCCAACGCGCTACAGACCAGTGGTTTTTCGCGGCGTCCAATCGACGATGGTCACGAGATAGACGAACCTCTTCGCCATAGGGATGTAGCTGATGTCGGTCGCCTAGACCTGCTTAGGGCGCACGATCGGCAGCTTGCGCGGCAAATCCGGGTAAATCTTTGTCCCGGTGCCGGCTTCGACGTGTTCGGGCGGCGGTAGATCGCCTCTATCGCCATCTTCTTCATCAGCGTGGCGACATGCTGGCGACCGATCGCAATGCCCCCCTGCCGGAGAAGATCGCGCAGCATCCGGCTGCCGGCGAATGGGAACTCCATATGCAGCTCGTTGATCGGCCGCATGATGGCCAGATCAGTAGCCGACACCGGCTTGGGCAGGTAATAAATGCTGCGGCGGCTGATCCCCAGCTCCCGGGCCTGCCGTTCTAACGGCAAAGCGTGCGAACGGTCGATCATCGCTTTGCGCTCGGCAACAGTCCCGCCTGCCCGAGCGCCCCGGACAAAAAATCGTTCACCAGCGTCAGTTCGCCAATCTTGGCGTGGAGCGTCTTCACGTCAATCGTCGGCTCTGTCTCCTCGCTCCGCGTCTCACCGCCAAATACACCGGCAGCCCCTTCCAGAAGCTGACCACGCCACTGCGTGATCTGATTAGGGTGAACGTCCAACTGCTATGCCAGTTCAGACAGCGTCTTTTCGCCCTTAACGGCGGCCAATGCCACTTTTGCCTTTGAGTGCCGGGCCATGATTCCGGCGAAGTTGTTTGCTCATCTCTACTCCTGTCACGCGGCCATCCTGGCCGCCGTCAGGCAAAAAAATCCACTTATCCGGATGTGCAGTTTTGCCAGGCCACCTCTTGATCTTGCCTGGCGGGAGCATAGTCGGGAAGGTTTGCGATATCCATCGGATATGACGGACACGGAGTGGGCGCCGGCAGCGCCATTTGTTCCACCAGTGAGGCGAGGTGACCAACGCCCGACTACCGACATGCGCGAAGTTCTGAATGCGAATGCAATGCTTTACATCGCGGCAAGCGGGTGTGCGTGGCGGCTTCTGCCGAAGTGCTTTCTTCCGGTATCAACGGTGCAGCGCTATTTCTATGCCTGGCGTGATGCCGGTCAGTTTGACGCGATCAACACGGTGCTGGTCATGAACATGCGGGAGATTGAAGGGCGTGACGCTTCATCCAGCGCCGGAGTGATTGTCAACCAATCGGTCGGTCAAGGCCACCGAAGGTGGCGGAATTCCGCGCTATGACGCGGGCAAAAAGGTGGCAGGCCGGAAGCGACATATCCCAACCGACACCTGTGGCTTCCTCATCGTCATTCTCGTACACGCCGCCGATATTCAGGATCGAGATGGGGCTGTCGATGTGTTGGCAGCCATTCGCAAGCGGTTTCCCTGGCTGCGACACGTCTTTGCGGACGGCGGCTACACTGGCGACAAGCTGCGATCCGCCTTGGTTGGCATGGGCAAATGGACGATCGAAATCATCAAGCGATCGGACAAGGCGAAAGGCTTCCACCTTCTGCCCCGCAGATGGGTGGACAAACGGACTTCTGCCTGGCTCGGGCGCTGTCGTCGGCTCTCGAAAGACTGGGAGCGATCCATCGCCTCGTCAACAGCTTGGACCCCCATCGCCTCAATCCGCATGCTCACACGCAGAACCGCAAGCTACTGTCAGGATTGAGAAACTTCCGAATCCGGCTCTAACTTGCTTTCTCACTTCCAGCGCTCAGATCAGACATCGCCACGACTCCGTAATCAGGCCGGAATACGATAACCCCGTACCACCGCCAGCGCCTGTTCGTTGAGCGTCTTCGCCCGCTCGACGCTTTCGCTTTCGGTATAGCAACGTAGTTCCGGCGCATTGCCGCTCGGCCGCAGGTGGATGATGTCGCCACTCGCAAAATGAATGCGCAACCCGTCGGTCCGGTCGATGCCATCGGCCTCTCCCACCAATGCGCCAAACAGGCCCGTCAGCCGCGCCAGGATCGCCGCTTCCTCGCCTTCGTCCAGATGCGCGATCAGCGCCCGGCTCTGTGCCGTGGGATAATTCTGCAATCGCTCACTGAACGTATAGCGTTCGGGCAATTGCGCTTGCAGCGCCGACAGTGTCGCGCCGCGCCGCTTCGCATCGACGAGCACCGACAGGATCGGCAGCACCGCGTCCCGCGTTGGCAGCGCGCCCAATGTCCGCGCATTGACTTGGACCGGTGTCGCCAGCAGGAAGCCACCATTAGCCTCATAGCCGCACACGCTTCCCTGCCCTTCAGCCACCAGCACATTCATCGCTTCGATCACGAAGGGCGACCCGATCCGCGTCCGCCGCACGGCGCTGAACAGCCCCGACAGCTCGACCGCGCTATTGCAGCTAACCGGCGTCGCGATCGCCGCAATGCCGAGCGCGCGCGCGCTCAAAATGCCCAATACGTCGCCACGCATCCAAACGCCATGCTCGTCGGCCAACAGTGGACGATCGCTATCCCCGTCAGTGGACAAGATCGCATCCAGTTTGAGGTCCACCGCCCATTGCCGCGCCAGCACCTGATCCTCAGCCCGAACCGCCTCAGTATCGACGGGGATAAACTGATCGGATCGACTCAGCGACACGGCCGTGCCGCCCAAGGCCTCGACCAGCGCGACCAATATGTCACGCCCAACCGCCGAATGTTCGTACACGCCCAGCTTCAGGCCCGCCAGCGCCTGCGTTCTAAAGAAATCGACATAGCGCGAGATATATGCGGTAGAGACATCCACCAGCGGTTCGGCGGGGACCGCGTCGTTCAGCATGTCCTCCGCGTCGAACAGGTCGGGCAGGGCCACGTCCTGCGCCCGGATGGCCAGTTCGTCAGGTTTTAGCACCTCGCCATCGATGCGGTTGAACTTGATGCCGTTGCGATCGTCGGGAATGTGGCTTCCTGTCACCATCAGCGACGGGATGCGCCTGTCGAATCCATAGGCCGCCACGGCGGGCGACGGCACAAACCCGCAATATTCGACCACTCCCCCCATATGCCGCACCGCCGCGGCGCAGGCTGCCATGATGCGCGGACTGGACGAGCGCAAATCGCCCGCGATCGCCACATGGGCGCCGGAGGGAAACTGGCCGATATTGGCCAAATGCTGCAGGAAGGCGGCGGTATAAGCGAAGCAGATCCTATCCGTCATCGCGCTGACCAGCCCGCGCGCACCACTAGTGCCGAACGCAACGCCCGATTTCGCCATCAGGTCGGCAATGGTAACGAATTGAGTCATAAATCTCCGGCGATACAATTGTGTGAACTCTCTACCCGAAGCCGCCGTACTCATAAAGCCGCTCGTCCCACCAACCGGCTCCCGCAATTTATGGCTAATCCCGTTGTATCAGGATGCGCCGGGTTGATCAGGATATTCCGCTCCACCTGTGCCACCATCGACGGAACCAATAATATCGCGCTGCGCTGTTCCTCATACCATGCCTGCTCGAACGCCTTGCAGAGCCGTTCATCCTTTCCGTCCCATTCCAGACGCACAGCAGTCTGGAAGAATTCGTGGCTGGTGACATTGGCGATGGTGATGCGGACATGATGCTGGCTGGGGTGGCAGCACGCTGTTTGCATTAACCAGCTTTTCCAGCATCGCAGTAGAATAATGTTCCGACGTGTAGATGATCGGGCTGGCCAGCACATTCCACCGCCCAAAATCGGGTGGACACCATCGGCGCCACCGATGCGATAGGCCGTTACTATCCGGCGGGTCCGCCCCCCCTGTCACAGGCCCCTGCCATAAGCGACGCGGCCGAGCAGATTGATGACCAGATCCGCGCCCCGACTGGTCGCCAGCGCGAGGTCCAGCGGCGCTTTCCCGTCCAGCATCGGACGCGGGCGGCCCAGAAAATACGCGGGCGCGCTCTGGCACCTTATAGATGTCGAGCGCAAAGCTAAACACCTTGACCAAGCGCGCCAGACGATCGCCCTCCTCGCTCGTCAGCCGCTTAGTGGCGGATTTGCGCCGTCGTTCCAGCGCCTCCTTGGAGATCAGGCGGAATTTGAAGCGCGCATCGCCCGGCGCCACACTGTCGGCCAGATGGTCGAGCGCCGCCACGGGCAACCCGCTCTCGATCTAGGCGGGCAGCGCTAAACGCGACGCGTGAGTCCCGGCCTTCACACCCAGCAGAGCCTCTACCGACGCTGAAACGCGCCGGATGGCAGGGCCGATATATTGGCGCGGACGTCGTTCAGGAACTGATCGACCAATTGGCCCGGCAATGTCCGGGCTATGATATCGTTCTCAACGTCAAGCCTCGGATCGTCGCGCCCGACGCATCGCTGGACGTGATATTTAACTGGTCGGTCTTCACCCATCTCTATCCCGGTGAATTCTATCTCTACACCGTCAATACCTTTCGCGCGTTGAAGCCCGGCGGCAAGATGATCTTCTCCTTCCTCGAACTGGAGGAGCCGGAACATGACCGGGTGTGGAACGCCAATCTAGAGCATTAGGCACAGGCCACCCCGCTAAGCATCTGGACGCCCTTCTGCACCGCGACTGGATTCGCCGTTTCGCTCGCGATGCAGGTTTTGCCGTGCCGCGCTTCACCGACGGGCAGGACGGCATGGATCATCCACCTTTCTGGCAAAGCTTGACAGTACTGGAAAAGCCGGCCTGATCCGCGTCAGTGCAGCATCGGCAGACTCACTCGCTGCAACGCTTCGTCTATATAGCGCATAAACGCCGGGGTGCGCCTAGAGCATCACGCTTGAAATAGGAATCGAGGGATTCCCAGAAGGTCTGGAATGTGATTCACCGTTGTTGGAGGTGGATCATGGGAAAGTCCTATTCAACCGATCTTCGGGATCGGATCGCGGATCACATTGCATCGGGGCAATCGCGCCGCTCAGCTTCCCGTCATTTTGGGGTAAGCCCCAGTTGTGCGGTGAAACTGGCGCAGCGCGTGGCGAGGACGGGATCGGCGGCGCCTGCCCGGCAAGGACGGCCGCCCGGTGAGGGCAAGCTGGCGCCCCACATGACGGTTTTGGTCAGGTGGGTTGATGCCGAGCCGGATATAACCATGCCTGAACTGTCGGCCCGGCTTGCCGCGGCCACCGGTGTTCGGGCGCACCCTGCCTCGCTGTCGCGCGCCTTGCTCAAGGCCGGCTACAGCTTCAAAAAAAACGCTGCTGGCATCGGAATGCGGACGCGATGATGTGGTCCAGGCGCGCCGGGCCTGGCGCGTCTATCGGCAGCCCGCCTTGCGCAAGGAGCCGCATCGGCTGGTGTTTATCGACGAGACCGCAACCACCACGAAGATGACGCGGCTACGGGGACGAGCGCGCCGTGACCAGCGCCTCAAAGCGCGTGCGCCCTTTGGCCATTGGAAAACCCAGACCTTCATCGCAGCCCTGCGCTGCGATGGACTGACCGCGCCATGGGTCATCGACTGCCCCATGAACCGCACGACTTTCGAGACCTATGTCGAAACGCAACTCGCCCCGACGCTTCAACCCGGCGACGTGGTCATCCTCGACAATCTCTCCAGCCATAAAAGCGAGAAAGCCAAGGCGATCCTGAAAGCGCGCGGCGCGTGGTTCCTCTTCACACCGCCCTACAGTCCCGACCTCAATCCGATCGAAATGGCCTTCTCCAAACTCAAGGCACATCTTCGCCGAACAGGAGCCAGAACCATCGATGCCCTCTGGAAGGCTATCGGAAATATCTGCGACATCTACACCCCTGACGAATGCCGAAACTTCCTCAAAGCCGCTGGATATGCGTCCGATTAAAGGCTCGATGCTCTAGCGTCGGGCGCGCGCTGCCAAGCCAGCGCCCCGACGGGGCGCCATCGTTCAATTTCCTGCGCCGTCACGGAATTCGATCCCAGATAGCTTTTGTGCAAACGCCCTACGGGCCAATCGCGCACAGATTTGTTGCCCAGTCGGTCGGCCCAATGCCAAAGCGCATCAGCATTTCCGATAGCACTGCGTCGGCCGTCGGATGCCCCGCCGCCGCCTTTGACCAGTCAATTACCATCATCCCCGGCGATGTCACCAAGACATTGCCCAGATGAAAGTCGCCATGGGTCAGCGCGTCCCCCTCCGGCAGCATTTCCAGATAGGCGATGGCCGCCTGTTGCAGCGTAACCGGTGCCGGACCATAAGCGATGTCGGTCGCCAGCACCTTCTTCAACGGACGCAAGCTCCCTCCTCCGACCCGGTGCATCGCGCCGTGTATGACGCCCATCCGACTCAGCGCCTATCCAGCGCGCATCGGATTGCGATGGATCCAGTCCATCGCCGTCACTCCTTCAAGCCGGGGATAGAAGATGCCCCGCCGCCCGACCCATGTCCTCCCCCCGATCGCCGCTGCTGTCGGCGCGCCGCAGGCACCGGCATGGATGGATGCCTCGGCCTCGCGCGCGATCATCTCATCTGACACGCTGTCGCGGAACAGCTTCAGCGCCTGCCCATTGCCGATATCGAACAATTTCGCGCTCGCACCTTTGGCGACGAAAGAACAATAGGCCGTCAGGTCGTTCATCACGGCCTGTTTTCAGGCCCGGTGGCCATAGTCATGTCCGAGCATAGCGATCCTCATAACGAATGATGTCATCTTCCCCCACATAGGGGCCGGTCTGCACTTCGATGAAGATCATGGGGATGCGGCCCGGATTTTCGATTCGGTGCTGCGCGCCGAGCGGAATATAAATAGACTGATTTTCCGTCAGCACCGACGTGTTGCCGTCAAGTGTGACCTTGGCTGTCCCCTCCACGATAATCCAATGTTCCGACCTGTGGAAATGGCTTTGGAGGCTGAGCGACGCGCCGGGCAGCACGGTGATGCGCTTGACCTGAAAGCGTCCGCCAATGAGCAGGCTTTCGTGCCAGCCCCAAGGGCGATGATCTTTGGGGAAGGTCTCCGCCTGGACCGCGCCCTTGCGTTGCAGTGCTTCGACCACTTGCTTCACGTCCTGCGTGCGGGACTTGTCGACAATCAGGACCGCATCGTTCATCGCCACCGCGACGATATTGTCGAGGCCCAAGCCTATGATTTCCAACCCGTCACTTTCGGATCGCAACAATGAATTCCGGCAATCCAGTGCCGTCGCGGTGCCCGACAGGGCCACGCCCTGTTCGTCGGGCTGCATGTGGCTCCAAACCGCGTCCCAGTCCCCAAGGTCTGACCAACCCGCATCATAGGGGACCACGGACAAATTGTCGGCCCGCTCCATGATAGCAACGTCGATCGCCACATTGTCGACTCTGCTCCATGGCTCTGCCGCCAAGCGCAGGAAGCCCAGATCTGCGTCAGCCTGCTCCACTGCAAGCCGTACGGTTTCCAACATCGTGGGGGCATGGCGCTGGAATTCGGCGATGATGTCCTTGACTGCAAACATGAAAATCCCGGCATTCCACAGGTAACTACCCGTCGCCAGCATCTCTTGCGCGCGGGCGGCATCGGGCTTTTCGACGAAGCTGGTCAGGATGATCGGCTGTCCTGACCCGTCCAGTGGATCAGCGATCTGCAAATAGCCATAGCCGGTTTCCGCTCTGGTTGGCTGTATACCGAAAGTGACCAGATGGCTTCTTTCTATGGCACCCAGACCCTTGCCCACGGCGTCCTGAAAGGCGGCTATATCGGGTACAACATGGTCAGAAGGCGCTACCAGCATTATGGCGTCGGGCTGACGCGCTGCCAGATGCAAAGCGGCGGCCAATATGGCTGGCGCCGTATTGCGACCTTCCGGTTCAATTAAGATGGCATCAGGATCGATGCCTTCCTGTGCTAGTTGCTCGGCAATGATGAAGCGGAACAGTGCATTGGTCAGTACCATCGGCCTGTCTCTTATACACATCTAGATGTGTATAAGAGACAGGCATTGGTCAGTACCATCGGCCTGTCTCTTATACACATCTAGATGTGTATAAGAGACAGGATCGATGCCTTCCTGTGCTAGTTGCTCGGCAATGATGACGCGGAACAGTGCATTGGTCAGGACCATCGGCCGTGCGAAGGTGACATATTCCGTCCCACCCGACAGGCGCCGGGCTACGGACTGAAAAAGGGTTGTGTCGCCCACCAGCGGCACGAATTGTTTGGGATAGGATTTGCGGGACAACGGCCACAGCCGTGTGCCTGATCCACCCGCCAGAATGACCGGAGTAATGCGAATGTCGGAACTGATAAGTCGCGCCCGTGTCATATGATCCTTTCAATAACCCTGACGCCATTTCGTCACCACAATACACCTCTATGCAGAGATTGATTACTCCCCACAATACGCCATTGTCTTGTTCACCTGATCGAGCAATTTTTGAATCAGATCGGTTGGCCCACATTCGTGTTTTGACAGATTCCGCTAAAATTGACGTTCACTTCATCACGTCTGCATATGTTGCGTTGCGAAGGAAAAAGTCAGGTGCAACGCCAAGCGCATTTTCTCATTACCCCGCTTTTTCGATCGGCGCGATTTCAGGCTAAATCGTCCGCAAACGGGCAACGAAGGGTAGGTTCTGAGTTGATCGTGTCCCCCGCTTGCTGCCGAATGTGGACCGCCTCAGGGCATTCGACAAGAGCACGCGTAGCTACAACTATCACATCTTGAAGGCGCCAATTCCGCAAGCGAACTATCTGGCAACCTTGCGCGTTCTGCACATCGAAGGCGGACGCATCGCACGTGTAGAGTGGTCCGGCTGTTTGACCCCTCCAGCCTGTCAGAAGACGAGACCGTCGGGCTGTTCAAGGGCATTTATGACGATGGTCTGGCAGCGCTTGCGAGCAAATTAGGATAAGTAAGAAAGGAGATGGCGAACGGCGGGTTTTATAAAATCCGCCATTCACAGGAGGTCATCCGAACAACGCATTCTGGTCGCGAATTGCCGTATGGGCCGAAGCGATTAATACCAAGACTCTTTGATCAAAACCTGTGCGCCCACTGGCGCAGTTCGATGGTCATGATGCGCCATGGCTGATCGATGAGGCGGTTCCGAGCGAAGCAGCATTGATCGACAATATTGTCGTAGGACGAGAAGATGCGGTTCGAAAGCCAGTTGTCGCGCATAAACTGCCATAGATTTTTGACAGGATTCAACTACGGGCATTTGGGCGGGAACGGCGGTAATGTGCTATTGGTGGGGATCGTCAGTGCGGCGGACATATGCCGCCTAGCCTGATCGAGCATGAGGACGGCATGGGCACCCGGTGCCACCTTCTGCTGATCTCGGCCAGATGCATGCCCCATTGCCTCACTGGTGCAATGGGGCATGACAAGCCCGGCACCTTTTCCTTCAGTAGGACAGATGGCACCAAAAGTCCAGGTTGATGCCCGACGCAGATCGCGGGGTGCTATTAGTCTGGTGTCGGCGGCATCGGGCAAGGCTATGGCCTGTGACGCACTGGTTGTCCGGCCGACGCTGGCGACGCCGCCCTGCTCGGTTTAGCTGCTGGCGGGAAAACGCAGCCAGCGCGGCACCCAGCCCTCAACCTTAGCGCGTCTGTTGCTGCCGGTGAGGCAATCGCGAACGATCTGCCGCTTGGTCTTGCAGGCTTCTCTTGCATTCGCCTCGGCAAAATCCGGTCCTGTTACCTGGGTAATGATCGCGCCAATGACGGTGCGGTCGCGCAGGCCATCGAGCAGCGCGTCGTCCGCCTGCCAGACCTGCGCCATGTCGATGCCAAGCTGCATGCAAGCGGGTCGACAAGAGCTGTCATCGGTCGTGCAATTCTCCGCAAAAGTGGGCTTTGAAAATTCCCTAGTTGGTGGCCCCTTCATCTCATTCTGCCGGGGCTAGCCCCGGCAGAATGAGATGAGCCGACATTGTCCTCATCTCCTTTGCAGACGCGGAGACGGGGCCGATGATCCGACTTGGAGAATTGATGATGATCCTCGAACTACATCGGCAGGGCGTATCGATATCCGCCATTGCCCGACGCACTGGTCGCGATCCCAAGACCATCCGAAAATATATCGAACGGGGCATCGAGGCCCCGGTTTACGGCCCTCGCATGCTGGGTCGACCGAACAAACTGGCACCCTATCTGGAATTTTTGCGTGAGCGAGTGACGGCCTTTCCCGATCTGACGGCGGCGCGCCTGACGCGGGAAATCCGTGAGCTGGGATATATGGGCGCCTATACCGCGGTAAAGCGGTTCCTGGCAGCGATCCGGCCGGGAAACGGGCCTAAGCCCTTTGAGGTTCGGTTCGAGACGCCGCCTGGCGTGCAGGCACAGGTCGACTTTGCCCGGTTCGTCGTCGAATTTACCGATGAGCCCGGCGTCAGCCGGATCGTCTGGCTGTTCAGCCTGGTGCTGGGACATTCGCGCTTCCTGTTTGCGCGCTACGTCATGCATCAGGATCTCCAAAGCCTGTTGCGCTGTCATATGCAGGCCTTTGAAGCGCTCGGCGGCGTCCCGATCGAGATCCTCTACGATCGCATGAAAACCGCTGTGACCGGGGAAGATGATCAGGGCCACATCATCTACAATCGATCATTGCTGGCTCTGGCCGGGCATTATCGCTTCGTGCCGCGCGCCTGCCGTCCCTATCGGGCCAAGACCAAGGGAAAGGTCGAGCGGCCATTCAGCTATATCCGCAAGGACTTTTTCCTGGGCCGGAGCTTCCGCAATCTGGACGATCTCAATGTCCAGCTGATCGACTGGCTCGATACCGTCGCCAACGTCCGTGTCCACGGCACGACGCAGCGGATTATTGCTGAAGCCTTCGCCGCCGAGCAGCCTGAGTTGCAGCTGCTCCCGGCGGGCCGCTTTGACGCTGTTCTGAAGCTGGAGCGCCGCGTCAGCCACGATGGGATGGTCTCGGTCGGCGGCAATTACTACAGCGTTCCCGATCGCACCCGGCGCGTCGTCGAAATCCAGCAGTTGCCCGACAAGATCCGGATCGTAGACCTGGGCCAGGTCATTGCCGAGCACCCGGTTCTTGAGGGGCGCCGGCAGTACAGGATCGATCCTGCGCACCGGACAGGCAGCAGCGGCGCCAAGCGCCGTATCCATGGCAAAGAGGTAATCGCCATCGGTCGTGTAGGCGAGCATGTCACCGTGCGCTCCCTGGCCATCTATCAAGCGATCGGCAGCCAACTGGCGCGGGGAGAACGGCCATGAACCATGGGGGTGCCGCATCCCGCGTCGATAATATCCGCCGCAGCCTGGTCCATCTCAAAATGCCACGCGCCCTGGAGATGCTCGACGCCACCCTGCGCGGCATAGAGCAGGGCAAAATCGATGGCATCGAGGCCATCGACATATTGCTGAACGAAGAACTGTCGCTCCGGGAGAACCGCAGGATCAAGGCAGCCCTGCGCATGGCAAGGCTGCCGATCATCAAGACGCTGGACGGATATGACTTCTCCTTCCAGCCATCGCTCGACCGGAACCGCATCCTGGCGCTCGCTGGCCTGGACTTCATCAACCGGGCCGAGGTGGTGCATCTGCTGGGCCCGCCCGGTACCGGGAAAAGCCATATCGCCACGGCCCTTGCCGTCGAGGCCGTGAAGGCGGGCAAGAGCGTCTACTTCATCCCGCTCGCCGATCTGATCGCTTCACTGACCAAGGCTGAACGCGAGGGCACGTTGCGCGAGAAGATCCGCTTCCTATGCCGATCTTCCCTGCTCGTCGTCGACGAGATCGGGTATCTTCCCGTCACGCCCGGCGGCGGCAATCTCTTCTTCCAGCTCGTCAACGCCCGATACGAAAAGGGTGCCATGATCCTGACATCCAACCGCGGCTTCGCCGAATGGGGTGATGTCTTTGGCGATCCGGTGGTGGCCACAGCGCTGCTCGACCGCCTTCTTCACCACGCTGTGGTCGTCCAGATCGAGGGCTCCAGCTATCGCATGCGACAGCACGCCGACCTCCTGCCCGAGCATGCGCGCATAGCACCGTCCATCAACTCACCGCCCTTGCCGAAACGGCGCGGCCGCCCGCCAGCAAAGGAAAAGCCCGATCTCCATCACGGCTGATCACCGATACAAACCCTCCCGCCAAACTAGGGAATTTTAGATGCCCACTTTTGCGGAATCTTCGGTGCCCGTTGACAAGATCCCCAGGGGCGTCCAGTGTCTCATGTCACCCGAATGGGACGAGACGCGCGGCACGCGCGGCTCGGTGGCGCGCAGGGGCATAGAGCAGGCGCGCGCCAGCGGCGCGAAACGCTACCACCATAGACATAGCATTATACCCTGTGACAGCTTTCCATATCCCGTGGCGTTCATGACTGCCGCTCTACCCCCTCCGGAGCGGCCCTCCCTGAACCTTGGCCCCGCCCTTGTATCTACTCTGCCGGGGCTTCTTTTGCGACCTACATGGTCGCAGGGTATAAATGCCCGGTCCGGCACCGCCGATAGGCAGATATAGGACAAAGACTGGAACCTTTCCGAAGGTCGGCTCCGGACCGAGCTCCTTTAGTTAGCGGAATCAACTATTCTGCTTTGCGTGTCGCATCCAGCCACTGAACGCGGGCATCGAGATGACCAATATACCTAATCTGGCTGATGCGCTAACGGAGGGAGTAATGGTTATCCGGTGCAGTGCAACGAGAGTAATTCAGATCTATTCTTACCGATTTTCAGTCAGGCGCTTGCCTTAGCGCGCAACAAACGACAACGAGCTGCCGTCGCGGAATCGGGTCAAATAGCAATATGCGTTGCCACCATTTTTGTTGACGAGTTTCACCATGGTCGTTCGGATATGCCTCGCCACGAGCTTCAGAACGAAATGGAGAAGGACGACACGACGTTTGCCTCGTCGCAACGGGGCGCGAAGCCTGCGCAGTTCAACTTTTCCCTATCATGACCCTGTTGAACATCAGCCCGACGCCATCCTTCCTTGTTTTATCTTTCGCTTAGCAAGCTGCTCTCAGACGGCAAATGCGCCATTCAAATCCGCTCTGGACAAATGGAATCTGCCGTTTCAAAGTGCGCGAACGTCGATGGAAAACTATGGACGGAAGATGCGCGTGGTAAAAGATGTGGGAAGCTGGAATTAGGCTTAGAGAATTGATTTTGTTATCAAA
The DNA here is from genome assembly GCF_007693735.1 of Sphingobium sp. B2. Classification (NCBI taxonomy): domain Bacteria; kingdom Pseudomonadati; phylum Pseudomonadota; class Alphaproteobacteria; order Sphingomonadales; family Sphingobiaceae; genus Sphingobium; species Sphingobium sp. B2. The sequence continues at coordinate 2,933,406 of NZ_VDBZ01000001.1, read as the reverse complement.
ATCTTAGGGTTGGAGTTTATAATCCCTCCGTCTCCGCCACCCTTTTTCGGACTGAACCGATGATCCGCGCCCGTTTCGGCACTTTGCGCGGCCTGGTCCGCCTGATCCTGTCCTATCCGCAACTGGCGCTGGGCTTGTCCGCCAGTCGCCCGGCTGATCCTGCGCAGGTGCGGCGGCTGGTGTTCGTGTGTCAGGGCAATATCTGCCGCAGCGCCTTTGCCGATGTCGTGGCGCGCGGGGCAGGGCTGCGGTCCGCGTCATTCGGGCTGTCGACCACCACGGGGCGGGCCGCGCATGATCCCGCCATCGCCGCCGCCCGTGCCTTGGGTCATGATCTGGCGCAGCATCGTGCGGTCGACATGGCGGATTATGTGCCGCTGGCGGGCGACCTGCTGCTGGCGATGGAGGTGCGGCAATTGCACCGGCTTGCCGCCGATCCGCGCCTCAACCATCTGCCGCGGACATTGCTTGGGCGGTGGACGGTGCCGGTGCTGCCGCATCTGCACGATCCCTATGGGTTGGACGACCCATATATGGCGACCTGCCTTGCCCGAATCGAGCAGGCGGTCGAGCGGCTGGTCAGCGCTTTCCCCCGCGCACGGCTTTCCTGAACATCTGCGCCAAATCCCGCATCCAGGGGCGGGGATCGGACAGCGTCAGCACATAATAGCGGGTTGCCGGATCGAAAAAGCCCAGCACATAGCCGAGCAGATCCCTGACTGGCCGCCGTTTGAAGAACGGATCGCTGATGCGTCCCGGCGCGATCCACAGGCGTATGAGACGCTTGGTTTCCGGCACCATATAGCGCGCGCGCAGATCATCGCGCGGCGGTGGCGCCGGGTCACGCTGGCCCAGAACGGTACGGCGATAGGCTTCCCAGGCGAAATGCGCGCCACAATGGCGGGCCAGCGGCAGGCTGCCCCAGAAACGGCCATTGACCTCCATCAGCCAATAGCGTCCGCTGTCCGGCTCATAGCGATATTCGACCATCGCCTGCCCGTCCCAGTCGAGCGCGCGCAACAATTGTTCGGACAGCGCCATCTGATCGCCATGCAGGTCCGCCGGTTCGGCCCGGCACAGCGTGGATACGCCTCCTTCGGGGGGCCATTCGTGCAGGCGGCGATGCTGGAAGCGCAACGTTGCCTGTCCCTGTTCCATGTAGAGCATCTGCCCCAGGCCGACGCCCCGGCAATATTGCTGGATCAACGGCCAAAGGCCTACAGGCGCGTAGCGGTCCAGCAGTGCGACCAGCTCTTGCGGCGTGTGGACATATTCGGTCTTGAGCCATTCGAGCCCGGCCTGCTCCAAGATTGGCATTATCGCGGGCGGATTGGCCCATTTGGCGACCAGCGGATAATGCATCGTCGCGACACGGGCGGCAAAATCCTCGCCGATCTGCGGTTGCCAGGTCTGCGGCACGCGCAGGCCAGCCTTGTCGGCAATGTCCAGCGTTCGGAATTTGTCGATGACCTTGGCCAGCCGGTCGGGTCGGGGCACCAATATGTGGCAATCGCCGATCGTTGGGGGCAGCTCCGCCAGTTCCAGCAGGTCCGATTCGGACACGGCCAGCACCGCGCCCGCGCCGGTGCGGGCGATCAGGTCCGGCAACCAGAGCGCGGCAGGGCCGTCGGGGCGCAAATGCGACCGGGTGCAGTGGCGAGAGGCCGCGCCCACGCTGTCCGCATCGCCCGCGACGCCGTGCACGGGCACGCCATGCTCGCCCAGTTCACGCACGACCGTCAGGCCGATGGCGTTTTCCAGACCCAGGACGATGGCGCCGGGCAGGGCTGTCACGCAGGCACCAGCCGATGTTCGTAGCGCCATGTCGACCAGGCCTGCTGGGCAATCCGCAACCCGGTGCGCAGACGACTGGGCGGCACGCGGGTCAGGCTGCGGCCAGCGCGATCGGCCAGATCGTCGGGCAGGTCGTGGAAGCCTGCGCCACGGATCTGCGGCAGGCGGGCCGCCTCCCGGCATAGCGCGACGAACCGCGCCTTGACCGCGCCATTGGGGCGTTGCCGGTCGCGGGACAGCATTTCGAAACTATGGGTGACAATGACGAAGGCATCATGGCCTTCCTGCGCGGCATGGCGCAGCCCCGCGCGCATTTCGGCGGCGGACATGGCGCAGATTTGCGCCGGACGAAAGCGGCCGGGCCGGTCGGATATGCCCGATACCGGCAATTCACTGATACCGTGCAGGCGGCTTGCGCCTATCTCGCCCGGATCGGCATCGATATGGCAGTCATGGCCCAGATAGGCGGGATTGACGCTGCTGTCCCAGGACAGGCCGATTGCCGCAAGGGCGCGCAGCGTGTCGTCATTGGCCCCGAAATTACCCGCGCGAAAGGCGGTGATGGCGGGAGCCCCAGCCTGTTCCAGCAGCTGCCTGGCCAGGCCCAGCAGGACGATCTGGTCCGCCAGCGTGAAATCGCCGATGTTGCGGCCCTGTCGTCCACCGACCGGCGATTCCTTCGCCCAGGCGAGCCATTCGGTGTGGATGTGCATCTGCACTTCATGGCCGCGCTCCACGATCGCGGTGACGATCGGGGCCAGGAAATCGGCGCCGTGGACCAGCGCGGGCAGGGGATCGAGGAAGAACACGCCTTTCAGGCCATGGCGGTCGAGCATGTCCATCTGCCAGCCTATGCCATGCGCCTGCCCCTGCGCTTCGGCCCAGATCGAACGGCGGATATTGTCATCCAGGTCGACGCCGCGCTGCTGGAGCGAGGCGGACAGTGCCGTATCGACGGTGATGAGCAGCGCGGTCATGGGCGATCCGGTCGTGGGGGGAGGCAATTGGACAGCAATAGGGATCAGGAGTTAAGGACCGGTGATATGTCCCCAATATGTCCTCTGGTCCACATATTGGAAAGATAGCATCGGGCCGTCAATCCGCCGCCATCCCTATCCTACGCTGCGACAATGACCACCCCGTCACGCGAGCAGCGAAAATTCCCCGTAATTGCCCTGAAAGAACAGCAAGGGGCTTTCAGGCCGGTCGACTTCCAGCGCGATGACCTTGCCCAGCACGATATAATGGTCCCCTGCCTCGTGGACCGCGTCCAGCGTGCAGTCGATCCAGGCGACGACATTGTCCAATATCGGTGATCCATTGGCCGATACACGGTGCGAGACGCCGGCAAACTTGTCCTCGCCGCGCCCGGACAACTGGCGGCACAGCGCCTGCTGGTCGCTGGCCAGCACATTAACGCAGAATTTGCCGACCGCAGCCAGGCGTGGCCAGCTTTGCGATGTTTTGGCGGGGAAGAAGGCGACCAGCGGCGGATCAAGCGAGACCGAGGTGAAGGAGCCGACTACCATGCCGACGGGCGCGCCCTCCGCCTCTACGGCGGTGACGACGCATACGCCGGTGGGATAATGGCCCAGCACCCGGCGGAAGGTTGCGCTGTCGAAACTGATCACGTCATTCATGCGGACTCTCCCCTGCACCCCATCATGTTTCCTTGCTGCCACAGGATGGGGTGCGATTTTATGTCGATCAAAGCGCAATCCCGCCCGCCGCCAGCACTGCCAGCGTCAGCAGTTCCGATGCATTGGACGCCATCGTCGCAATCTGTACCGATTTTTCCATGCCCACCAGCACCGGGCCGATCATCGACGTGCCGCCCAGTTCGCGCAGCAGCTTGGCCGAGATATTGGCCGATTGCAGGCCGGGCATCACCAGCACATTGGCGGGGCCGGACAGGCGGCTGAACGGATAGCTCTTCATGACCGCCGGGTTGAGCGCCACATCGGCGGTCATTTCGCCTTCATATTCGAAATCGACGCCGCGTTCGTCGAGCAATTTCACCGCGCCGCGCACATTTTCCAGAAACGCGCCGGGTGGGTTGCCGAAATTGGAGTAGGAGAGGAAGGCGACGCGCGGGTCATGGCCCATGCGACGGGCCACGGCGACGGTGCCTTCTGCTATGTCGGCCAGTTCGTTCGCCGTCGGGCGCTCGTTGACGGTGGTGTCGGCCAGGAACACGGTCTTGTCCTTGGCCACCATGACATGGATGCCGAACGGGGTGCGTCCTGCCGCCGGGTCCATCACCCGCTTCACCTCCCGCAATGTCTGCGCATAGGGACGAGTCATGCCGGTGATCATCGCATCGGCCACGCCCATCCTGACCAGCAATGTGCCGAAAATGTTGCGATCGCGGTTCACCATCCGCTCGCAATCGCGGCGCAGATAGCCGCGCCGTTGCAGGCGCGCATAGAGCAGGTCGACCATTTGCGGGACCAGCGGCGAGTTGACGCTGTTGTGCAGTTCGAAACTGTCGGGATCGCGCACGCCCAGCGCCTTGAGCTTGTCGACCACATCGCCGCGACCGACCAGCCCCGGGATGCCATAGCCCAGGTCGCGGAACTGGATCGCCGCGCGCAACACCACTTCCTCTTCCGCTTCGGCAAAGACGACGCGCTTGGGATTGGCCTTGGCCACTTCATAGGCCGTGGTCAGGACCGATGTGGTCGGGTTCAGCCGGCCCTTCAAGGACTGGCGATAGGCGGCCATGTCGGCGATCGGCTTTTGCGCCACGCCGCTGTCCATTGCCGCCTGCGCGACAGCGGACGGCACCACTTCCATCAGGCGCGGGTCGAACGGGGCGGGGATAATATAGTCAGGCCCGAAACTGTGCGAACGGCCATAGGCCTTGGCCACTTCCTCCGGCACCTGTTCGCGTGCCAGTTCGGCGATGGCATGGGCGGCGGCGACCTTCATCGCTTCGTTGATCGTCGTCGCCCGCACGTCCAGCGCGCCGCGGAAGATGAAGGGGAAGCCGATGACATTGTTGACCTGGTTGGGATAGTCCGACCGGCCCGTCGCCACGATCGCTTCGGGGCGCACCGCCTTCGCATCGGGCGGGGTGATTTCCGGGTCGGGATTGGCCATCGCAAAGATGATCGGCTTTTCGCCCATATCCTTGACCATATCCGGCGTCACCGCGCCCTTGACCGACAGACCAAGGAATACGTCCGCGCCCTTCATCGCTTCCTTCAGCGTGCGCGCGTCGGTCCTGACCGCATGGGCCGATTTCCACTGGTTCATGCCTTCGGTGCGACCCTGGTAGATCACGCCCTTGCTGTCGCACATGATGACATTGTCACCCGCCACGCCCAGCGCCTTGATCAGCTCGGTGCAGGCGATCGATGCCGCGCCCGCGCCATTGACCACGACTTTCAGGTCTTTCAATTCGCGCCCGGTCAGCATCGCGGCGTTGATGACGCCTGCGGCCGCGATGATCGCGGTGCCATGCTGGTCGTCATGAAATACCGGAATGTTCATCCGCTCCTTGAGCGCCTGTTCGATGATGAAACATTCAGGCGCCTTGATATCCTCAAGGTTGATGCCGCCGAATGTCGGCTCCATCAGTTCCACCGCCTCGATGAAGCGGTCGACATCCTCGGTCTTGAGCTCAATGTCGATGCTGTCCACGTCGGCAAAGCGCTTGAAGAGCACCGCCTTGCCCTCCATCACCGGCTTGGATGCGAGCGCGCCGAGATTGCCAAGGCCCAGAATCGCCGTGCCGTTGGTGATGACGGCGACCAGATTGCCCTTGGCGGTATAATCATAGGCGGTGGCGGCGTCTGCAGCGATGGCCAGCACGGGCACCGCAACGCCGGGGGAATAGGCCAGCGACAGGTCGCGCTGGGTCGCCATGGGTTTGGATGCGATGATCTCGATCTTGCCGGGGCGTCCGGTCGAATGGAAAAACAGCGCCTCGCGCTCGGAAAATTCCACACTCGACTTGTCGGTCATCACTCATCCGCCCTTTGCTGTCCGTTGCGTCGGCCCTAGCGGCAAGCGCGCCTTGTGGGCAAGTGCGAGAAGGCTTCTTTCCTGCTGTGCAGCTTGGCGCTATCCGGGCTTCATGCCCAGCGCCCCGAACGACATCGCGATCCAGCCCGCCCCCACGCCCATGATGGCGCAATATCTGGCGCTCAAGGCTCAGGCGAATGACTGCCTGCTCTTCTACCGCATGGGGGATTTCTTCGAACTATTCTTCGACGATGCGAAGGCAGCGGCCGCGACGCTCGACATTGCGCTGACCAGTCGGGGCGAACATGGCGGGGTGCCGATTCCGATGTGCGGCGTGCCGGTGCACAGCGCGGAAGGCTATCTTGCCCGGTTGATCAAGGCGGGCCACCGGGTCGCCATCGCCGAACAGACCGAAACGCCGGCGCAGGCCAAGGCGCGGGGCGGCAAGACGCTCGTGGCGCGCGACATCGTCCGCTATGTGACGGCGGGCACGCTGACCGAGGAAACATTGCTCGATTCCCGTCGCGACAACATGCTGGTCGCGCTGGCGCAGGTGGGCGGAGAGGGCGAGGTCGGCCTGGCCGCCGCCGACATCTCGACCGGCCGGTTCGAAACGATGACCTGCCGGCCCGCCGATCTGCCCGCCGAACTCGCCCGCCTGCGCCCCAGCGAGACAGCGGTGGCGGAAGGGGCGACGCTCGACATAGCCGACGCGCATATGTTTGATCGCGCCGCCTTTTCCAGCAGCCGCGCCGAAACCGCGCTCAAACGGCTGTTCGGGGTCGCGACGCTGGACGGGTTCGGGCAGTTCAGCCGCGCCGAACTGGCGGCGATGGGCGGGTTGATCGGCTATCTCGACCATGCGGGCAAGGGGACATTGCCCTTCCTTGCGCCACCCCTGCGCCAGACGAGCGGCGGCCATGTCGCCATCGATGCGGCGACGCGCGAGAGCCTGGAAATTGTCGCGACGATGAATGGCGCGCGGGCGGGCAGCCTGCTGGGCGCGGTCGATCGCACCGTGACGGGGGCGGGGGCGCGGCTGTTGGCGCAGGATCTGTCCGCGCCACTGATGGATATGGGCCTGATCGATGCGCGGCTGGGACTGGTGCAATTGTTCCATGACGATGCGGGGCTGCGCGACCAGTTGCGTGGCGCTTTGCGCGCGCTGCCGGACATTGGCCGGGCGCTGGGCCGGGTCGCGGTGGGCCGGGGCAGCCCGCGCGACCTTGGCCAGTTGCGCGACGGACTTGGCGAAGCGCGCCTGTTGCGGGAGCGGCTGGGACGCTTGCCCGACCAGCCGCTGCTGCTCGCCCGCCTGCTGCCCGCGCTCGATGGCCATGGCGCGCTGGTCGACAATCTGGCGCGCGCGCTGGTGCCTGCCCCGCCTACCGAAACGGCGAGTGGCGGCTATATTGCCGATGGCTATGATCCGGCGCTGGACGAATTGCGCCGCATGGCGGGCGATGGCCGCCGGGCGATCGCCGCGCTGGAGGCGAAATATCGCGCACAAACCGGCATCTCCGCCCTCAAGATCCGCCATAATGGCGTGCTGGGCTATCATGTCGAAGTCCCCGCCCGCGCCGCCGACACGCTGATGCAACCCGACAGCGGCTTTACCCATCGCCAGACACTGGCGGGCGTCGTGCGCTTCAACTCGGTCGATCTGCATGAGGAAGCCGGGCGCGTCGCGCAGGCGGGGGGACATGCGCTGGTCGCCGAAGCGGCCCATCTGGAAGACCTGATCGCCGCCGTTCTGGATCGCAAGGCGGACATTGCGCGCGCCGCGCAGGCACTGGCCCGGCTGGATGTCGCCGCGGCGCTCGCCGAACGGGCGGCGGAGGGCGGCTGGCAGCGGCCCCATTTCGTGGTGGCGGACGGGGCCGGGCCATGCCTGGACATTGTCGGCGGTCGGCATCCGGTGGTGGAGGACGCGCTGCGGCGCGAAGGGCAACCCTTTGTCGCCAATGATTGCCGTCTGGTGCAGGACGACCGGCTATGGCTGGTCACTGGCCCCAACATGGGCGGCAAATCCACTTTCCTGCGGCAAAATGCGCTGATCGTTATATTGGCGCAGGCGGGCGCCTATGTCCCGGCGCAGGCCGCGACGCTCAGTCTGGTCGACCGGCTGTTCAGTCGGGTCGGCGCGTCCGACAATCTGGCGCGGGGCCGCTCCACTTTCATGGTCGAGATGGTGGAAACCGCCGCGATCCTGGCGCAGGCGACCGCCGACAGCTTCGTCATTCTGGACGAGGTCGGGCGCGGCACATCCACCTATGACGGGCTTGCGCTCGCATGGGCGGTGGTGGAGGCAGTGCATGAGGTCAATCGCTGCCGCTGCCTGTTTGCCACCCATTATCATGAACTGACCCGGCTGGCGGAAAGCCTGTCCTCGCTCTCGCTCCATCATGTGCGTGCGCGCGAGTGGAAGGGCGATCTGGTGCTGCTGCATGAACTGGCCGACGGGCCGGCCGATCGCAGCTATGGCCTGGCCGTCGCGCGGCTGGCGGGCCTCCCGGCTGCGGTCCTCAAGCGTGCCAAGGATGTGCTGGCCCGGCTGGAGGCGGGCAAGGCCAGGACGGGCGGCATCGCGGCGGGACTGGACGACCTGCCGCTGTTCGCCGCCGTCGCCGCCCAGCCCGAACCGCTGGTCGATCCGCTGCGCGCCGCGCTTGATGGCATTGATGCCGACGCATTGTCGCCGCGCGAAGCGCTCGATCACATATATCGGCTGAAACAACTGGCCGCGACCAGCGAGCAAGACTAGATAGCCATCATGGTCATGCAATTTCCCGCGCTGGGATCGCGCCGCGCGATCATCGATCGGCGTGCGATTTCCGACAATATTACCGCACAGGCGCAACTGCACCGGAGCGATCCGATGCTGCTGCGCGGCGTGATCGTCAAGGAATTGAAGGCAGCGCTGGACGACGGCCGCGCCGAAATCGCCCGGCGGCTGCATGCCAAGCCCACGCGCGGGCGGGAGTCGGTGACGGCCTTTGCCTTCCTGATCGACCAGATTTTGCGCCTGCTCTATGACGCGACGACGCATCATCTCTACCCGTCGGGCAATCGCAGCACGGGCGAACGGATCGCCCTGATCGCGGTTGGTGGCTATGGCCGGGGCGAAATGGCGCCGCATAGCGACGTCGACATCGGCTTCATCACCCCATGGAAACCGACCGGCTGGACCGAGCAGGTCATCGAATCCATGCTCTATTCGCTCTGGGATCTCGGTCTGAAAGTCGGGCACTCCAGCCGCTCGATTGACGAGACGATGCGGATGGCCAAGGCCGACCTTACCGTCCGCACTGCCCTGCTGGAGGCGCGCTATGTCTGGGGCGACCGGGCGCTGTATGAGGAAACATCAACCCGCTTCGACGCGGAAGTGATGCAGGGCACTGCCCGCGCCTTTGTCACCGACAAGCTGGCCGAGCGTGAAGAGCGCCACAAAAGGATGGGCGACAGCCGCTATGTCGTCGAACCCAATGTGAAGGAGGGCAAGGGCGGCCTGCGCGATCTGCACACATTGTTCTGGATCGGCAAATATGTGAACCGGGTGCGCTCGGTGGCCGAACTGGTCGATGTCGGGCTGCTGACCCAGCTGGAACTGCGCCAGTTTCAGAAGGCGGAGGATTTCCTGTGGGCGGTGCGTTGCCACCTGCACACGATCACTGGCCGGGCGGAGGATCGGCTGACCTTCGACCTCCAGCTGGAAACCGCGACGCGGATGCGCTTTACCGGGCGGCATGGCCGGTCGGGGGTGGAGCGCTTCATGCGCTATTATTTCCTGAACGCCAAGATTGTGGGCGACCTGACGGCCATGTTCCTGGCCCATCTGGACGATCAGTTGGGGGCCAGGGGGCGGCGCTACATCCCCGCCCTGTTTCGCCGACCCAAAAAGCTGGACGGCTTCGTCCTGGAACGCGGTCGGCTGTCGCTGCCCAGCGATGATTTCTTTCAGGTCGATCCGGTCCGGCTCCTGGAAATCTTCGCCGTTGCCGACCGCCATGGCCTGGCCATCCACCCCGGCGCAATCCGCGCGGCCAGCCGCGACGCCGGGCTGATCACCGCCAAGGTGCGCAAGGATCCGCGCGCCAATGCGGCCTTCATGGATGTGCTCACATCCCCGCGCGATCCCGAAACCGTGTTGCGCTGGATGAACGAATCGACCGTTTTCGGGCGCTTCATCCCCGATTTCCGCCGCGTCGTGGCGCAGATGCAGTTCGACATGTACCACCATTATACGGTGGACGAACATACGATCCGCGCCGTTGGCCTGCTGGCCCGGATCGAAAAGGGCGACCTGCCCGGCGATCATCCGCTGGCGACCGAACTGATGGGCAAGCTGTTGTCGCGCCGCGTCCTGTACGTCGCGGTGCTGCTGCATGACATTGCGAAGGGACGGGGCGGGGACCATAGTATTCTGGGCGCAGACGTCGCCAAGCAACTGTGCCCGCGGCTGGGCCTGACCCCGGCGGAGACGGAAACGGTCGCCTGGCTGGTGCGCTATCATCTGCTGATGTCGGCCACCGCCTTCAAGCGCGACCTGGCCGATTACAAGACGATCCTCGATTTCGTCGATGTCGTGCAAAGCCCGGAGCGGCTGCGCCTGCTGCTCTGCCTGACCGTGGTGGATATTCGCGCGGTCGGGCCGGGGGTGTGGAACAGCTGGAAACGGCAGTTGCTGGGCGACCTGTACGAGGCCGCCGAAGAATTGCTGCGGCTGGGTCACAAGCAGAAGGGCCGCAGCGAGCGGGTCGCGGCCAAGCAGGAAGCGACGCGGCAGGCGTTGGGGCTGCCCGATGCGGAGTTTGAACGGCTGCGTCGTCGGCTGCCCGAATCCTACTGGATCGCCGAGCCAGAGGATATTCTGATCCACAATGCGCAGCACATCCTGGCTTCTGCCGATGCGCCCCTGTCGATCGCCGCCCATTATTATCCGCAGCGCGGCGCGACGCTGGTAACGGTCTATGCCACCGACCATCCGGGGCTGTTCTATCGCATCGCGGGCGCCATCCACCTGGCGGGCGGCAACATCATCGACGCCCGCATTCACACGACGCGCGACGGCGTGGCGATCGACAATTTTCTGGTGCAGGACCCGTTCGGCGGGGCCTTTCATGATCCCGACCAGCTGACTCGCATCCGCAACGCGATCGAGGATTCGCTGTCCAACCGCCACCGGATGATCACCAAATTGTCGGCGCGCCCGCTGACCCGGACCCGCGCCGAAGCGTTCCGCATCGTCCCCAACGTGCTGATCGACAACAAGGCGTCGAACCGCTTCACCGTGGTGGAAATCAACGCTGCCGACCGGCCAGCCCTGCTGTTCAGCCTGGCCAATGCGCTGTTCCAGTCGAAGGTCACGGTCCACAGCGCCCATGTCGCCACCTATGGCGAACGCGCGGTCGACACATTCTATGTCACCGACCTGCTCGGCGGCAAGATCGAGAGCAAGGCGCGGTTGCAAACGCTTGAGCGCCGCCTGCTCGAAGCGGCAGGCGGCGAGGTGAATGAAGCGCTGGAGCGGGCTTAGGGTGCGACGCCTTCACATCAATCCGTTCGTTTCGAGCGAAGTCGAGAAACGTTAGTACGCAGTTTCTCGACTTCGCTCGAAACGAACGGAAGTTGGCGTGCGTCTACCCAACTTTAACCCGGCTGCGTCGCGAGCCAGGCCGCGACATCCGCCGCGACCTTGTTCGCCGCTGCGTTGAGCGGCACGCCGATCGTGCCTGCCTCGATCTTGGCGCCGACCGGCACGGTGGCCGTAAAGCGCTGCCGTGCGATCACGGTGCCGCTGCCCTTGGTCAATATCGCGTCATAGGTCACGACCGCGCTGTTGCCCGGCGCATCCAGGCCAAAGGCGACCAGTTCGCCCATCAGCCGCTGGCCAGCGTCGCCCGTATATTGGCCTGGGTCCAGCACGATGCGGTTGCTGGTCGCGGAAATCGTCTCCGCCAGCAGTTTCTGGAACAGGTGGCGCGGCGTGTCGGCCCATTGCACCTTGGTCACATAGGCGATCGAGGTGGGCGACAGCTTCACCGGCACCCGCACCGTATCGAGCGTCTTGGGCGCTTCGGGATCGGCCACGGTCAGGCTTGGTCCCTGCGCGCCGGTCAGCAAGCGTCCCGGCGCGACCGTCTGCGTGGCGCTCAGCGCCAGCAATTGTTCTGGCGGCTTGGCGCCGAAGGAAACGCAGCCAGCCAACAGGAAGGCTGCGGTGAGCGCAACCGTGGCGCTGCGCGTTTGGCGGTTGAACATACGCCTTGTCCCTCTCATCATGGCTTGTAATCCGGCAATTTGGGCGATCCTACCAGCGAACCAGCGCCTTGCTGGTCCAGCTTTTCGGCCACGCCGCGGAAGGCGCGCGACATTTCGCGCAGGTCGCGGACCAGCTGGTTGACCTCCGGCATGGTCTGATTGCTGAAGGCGCGCACGCCCGGCTGGGCTTCGGCAATCGTCTTGTCCAGCGTGTCGATGCTGCGCGTCGCCGACTGAACGCTCTTGCGCAGGTCGGCCATCAGCGGCTTGCCTTCGTCGGTCAGCAGCGAATCGGTCGTCGCGGCCAGCTTGCCAATCTGTTCGGCCGCAACCCCGGTGCGCTGCACCGCGATGCGCGCTTCAGCCAGCGTGGCGGAGATTTCCGGGCTGCGATCCGCCAGCGAACTCGAAATACGCTCGACATTGGCCAGTATGCCGGCGATCGACTGCTGATTCTTGTCGTTCAGCAATTCGGTCAGCCGTTCGGTGAGGGTCGACAGGCGTTCCAGCAGTTGCGGCGCATTGTTGAGCAATTCGCCCAGCGCGCCCGGCTTGGTCGGAATCACCGGCACGCCATCGGGGCAAACCGTCAACGGATTGTTGGCCGGGCAAATGATCGGCGGCGCGCCCTTGACCGCGCCATCCAGCACGATTTCGCTGACGCCGGTAAAGCCCACACCCGCGATCGTCGCGGTCGTGCCTTGCAGGACGGGGGTGCCGTCCTTCACCGAAATGCGAACCTTCACAAATCCGGGATCGCGCTTCCACAGTTCGATCTTTTCGACCTGCCCGGACGGCACGCCCGAATAATTGACGCTCGATCCCTTCGCCAGGCCGTTGACCGACTGTTTGAAGAAGATGTCATATTCCTTATTCTCGCCATCGGACAGGCGCGAAAACCAGAAGGCGGCACCGATGATCGCCGCCAGCAGCAGCAGCGTGACCGTGCCCACAAGCACATGGTTGGACCGGGTTTCCATATCCTATTGCCTTCCATCGGGCGACGTCTGGGCCACCCTATCCTGTTCGCGGTCATGTTGACGGGTAACCGCCGCCGTCGCGGCGCGGCCGCGCGGGCCGTTGAAATATTCCTGAATCCACGGATGATCGGTGGCCAGCAATTCGTCGATCGTGCCGACGGCAATCACCTTCTTGTCGGCCAGAACGGCGACACGGTCGCAGATCGAATAGAGCGTATCAAGGTCATGGGTGATCAGGAACACCGTCAACCCCAGCGTCTGTTGCAACTGGCGGGTCTGTTCGTCGAACGCAGCCGCGCCGATCGGGTCCAGCCCGGCCGTCGGCTCGTCCAGAAACAACAGGTCCGGGTCCAGCGCCAGCGCGCGCGCCAGCCCCGCCCGCTTCTTCATCCCGCCCGACAGTTCCGACGGATATTTGGGACCAGCCTCGGCAGGGAGACCAGTCATCCGGATCTTGTAGGCGGCGATTTCGTCGCGCAGTTCCGCGCCGATATTGGGATAATATTCGCGGATCGGCACTTCGACATTTTCCGCGACGGTCAGCGTGGAAAACAGCGCGCCGCCCTGAAACAGCACGCCCCAACGCTTGCGGATCGCCAGCGCCTCATCGTCGGAACGGCCGATCATCGATTCGCCAAAGACGTGGATTTCCCCCTCGTCCGGGGTCTGAAGGCCGATGATCGCCCGCATCAGCACCGATTTGCCGGTGCCGGACCCGCCGACAACGCCCATGATCTCGCCCTTGCGCACGTCCAGGTCCAGCCCGTCATGCACCACCTGATCGCCAAAACTGTTGCGGATGCCGCGCACCGAAATCGCGATGTCGCTTTGCTCCATCACGGTTTCGATCCGCTCTTCCTCGGCGACGATGTCGTCATGCTCGGCCATCAGTTCCACCCCACCCAGGTAAAGAACACGGCGAATATCGCGTCCAGAACGATGACCAGGAAGATGGCCTGCACGACCGCAGCCGTGGTGCGCAGCCCCACTTCCTCCGCATTGCCCTTGACCTGCATCCCCTGAAAACAGCCGGAAATGGCGATGATCAGGCCGAATACCGGGGCCTTGATCAGCCCCACCCACAGGTCGGTGATCGGCACGACTTCGCGCAGGCGCTGGACGAAGGTGATCGGGGGTATGTCGAGCGCGATGGCGCAGAGGAAACCGCCGCCGATAACCGCCATGATCGACGCGTAAAAGCCCAGCAGCGGCATCATGACGACGACCGCCAGCGTGCGCGGCAGCACCAGCGCCTCCATCGGCGATACGCCGATCGTGCGCATCGCATCGACTTCCTCGGTCAGCTTCATCGTGCCAAGTTGCGCGGCGAACGCGGATCCGGACCGGCCCGCGACCATGATCGCGGTCATCAGCACGCCCAGTTCACGGAAGGTCAGCCGACCGACCAGATTGATCGTCAGCATCTCCATGCCGAACTGGCGCAACTGCACCGATCCCTGCTGCGCGATGACGATGCCGATCAGGAAACTCATCAGGCCGATAATGCCCAGCGCCGACACGCCGACAACCTCGAACCGCTGGACCACGGCATTGACGCGGAACCGGCTGGGGTGGCGGATGATGTTCCAGGTCGCGACCAGCGTGCCGCCGAAAAAGCCCAGCAGGCCCAGCATGGTCGATCCCGCCATGCTGACCGCCTCGCCGATCTGGCCGACGACGCGGCGGATCGCCGGGACATGATCGGGCCGGATCGATACAGGTTCGTCCAGCGCCCCGACCGCGTCGATCAACCGCATCGTATCGTCGCGCCCGCCGGTGATCGGGGCGCTCAGTCGCCTGGCCGTGCGATGCACGGTCCATGCGCCGATCGTGTCGATATGGTCGACCTCCGACAGGTCGATCGCGCTGACAGGGCCCTGCACCGCATCCAGCCGACCGGGCAGGTCATGCAGGCAGGCAACGGCCAGCGATCCGGAAAGTCGGATCACTGTGCCGTCGTCACGCATTTCTTCGGCAAGATCGGCGGCTTTGTTCATGCGATGGGATTACTGGTCCAATATCGGTTGCGCGGCAAGCCGAAACGGCCCAACTGCAAGTCAGAACGAAGGACAAGGGCAAAAGTTTCGGACACGGCATGACGCACCGTCTGGCAATTTACGACATGGACCGCACGGTGACGTTCAGCGGCACCTATACCGGCTTCCTCATTCACATGGCGCGCGCCATGGCCCCGTGGCGACTGGCGCTGCTCCCCTGCGTCGGATTGCTGATGCTCGCTTATGTGGTCAAACTGATCACGCGCCAGCGGTTGAAGGAGCTTAATCAGGCGCTGATGATCGGCTTCAATGTCGAGCGTGCGCGGCTCATGCCGCATGTCGAAACCTATGCCGACAAGGTGGTGGCGACCAATTTGCGGCAGGGCGCGGTGGCCCAGATCGCGCAGGACCGCGCCGATGGCTATCGCCTCGTCCTCGCCACCGCATCCTACCGCCTGTATGTCGAGCCGATCGCCCGGCGACTGGGTTTCGACGCCGTGATCGCCACCGATCATCTTTCGCAGGACTTGCGCTATGTCCGTGCCAAGATTGCCGGTGAAAATTGCTATGACACGGGCAAGCTGCGGATGATCAAGGCATGGATGGCGGCCGAGGCGATCGATCGTGGCCAGGCGCATATCCGCGCCTATTCCGACCATGTCTCTGACGCGCCGATGCTGGAATTCGCCGACATCCCCTTCGCATCAAACCCGCACAGGAAGCTGGCGAAACTGGCGGCGGAGCGCGGCTGGACGCGGGTGGACTGGGTTTAATATCCCCACATCCGTTCGAAACGAACGGAAATATGTGTCTAGCGCATAGCCGTTTTGGCCAGCCCCTCGCAGTCCGCGTCGCGCGCGCGCGGCACCTTGTCACCCGCAATCGCCTTGCCGATCATCTTCAATATGCCCTTGGCCGATCGCGCCTCGGTCGGCACGCGAATATCGGGCTGCTTGATCGTCCCGCCAATCGGCACCATGCCGTTCAGCCGCAACAGGCTGCCCTGCTTGGGTTGACCGCTCGCTTCCAGCGCCATCACCTCGTCCGTCAGGCGGATCGTCCCGGCAATGCGCGTCTGGGCGCGTGACGTGTCGATCAGCACCGGGTTTGCGCGCGCTACGCCATTGCTGACGTCGAAGCGCGCCACCACGCAGCGCAGGACCGCCATCTTGTCCTTGTCCACCGTCAGCCCCTTGCCGACATCCTGTCCCATCAGCGCCGCCGTGCGCGCCGGGATCGATCCGTCGCGCCCGACCAGCGCGATGGTGCCGGACGATCGCCCCACCGCCTGCCGGATCGTGCGGCCCGGTCCATTCAGGGCAACCCGCCCGGCCAGCCCGCCATCGATCCGCGCTTCGGGGAAGAAATCCAGCAACCGCGCCGACCGCAGATTGAGCGCCAGTTCCAGACGTGGCCCACCCTGCCGCTGATCGACCGCCAGGCGGCCCGTCAATATCCCGCGCGTCAGGCCGAGCCGCAGCGGTTCGACCACCAGTCGGCTGCGTTCCAGACTCAATGTGCCGCGCAAGGAACGGAACGGGCTGGAACCGGGCCATAACAGCCTGTCGGCCCGCACATCCAGGCGTCCATCGGTTCGCGCCATGTGCGACAGGTCGATCGCCGTATCGGGGATCAGCCGTTCGCCCAGCTTCGCGCGCTTGGCCGCCGCCTTGCGCTTGCCCTCGTTGGACGACAGATCGTCGAAATCGAACCGTGCCGACGCGATCGCGCCGTCGATGCGCGTGCGGCCATCGCGTTTGCGGATGGTGGCGTGCCCTGCAATGTCGGACCGGCCGATCGTGCCTTTCAGATTTTCGATGGTCCAGTCGGGCCGGTTGCGCACGACCTGCGCCGCCAGCCGCACGGGCTGGGTGCCGGGCAGGCCCGCCTCTATGATCGCATCCAGCACGCGCAGGTCGATCGCATGGCCAGTCACCCTGCCGCGCAAATGGCCGATGTCGAGCGGCCCATCCATCGTGCCGTCGATGGTCATGCCCACGGCCTCGCCGGCAATCTCCGCCTTGAACGGCCAGCGTGCACCCGCCTGATACCCCACGATCGGCGCGCCGCTGGCGGTCACCCTAACCGGATGGCCGCGGACATCGCCCGTGCCCGACAGGCGTAATCCGCTGGCGTCGACCGTCAGCGCCGCGTCGATCGATCGACCGCGCTTGTCGTCGCGATAGGCGATCCGGCTGTCGCTGACCGTCAGGCTGCGCAGGGCAGGGCGCTGCCCCTTGTCGTCACTCGCGCGGCTGCGCTCGCCGCTCCAGCTTTCGCGTCCGTCGGCGGCGCGATAGAAGGACAGGCGCGCATGCGCCAGGTCCAGCCGTTCCAGCACCGGCCCGCCGGTCAGCAGTGCCAGCGCGGAAAAGCCGACCCGCGCCTCGCCAACCCGCGCCAGATCGGTACTGCCCGGCGCCCAGTCGGGCTGCGGCACCTTTATGTCGGTCAGGCGCACGACCGGGTGAAAGGACAGGCTATCCTCGCGCACCATGGAGCCGATCGTGACCCGCTTGCCGATCCGGTCCGACAGGCGATCCTCGATCCGGCCCTTGAACATGCCCCATGGAAATGCCGCCAGCAGCAGGATCAGCAGCCCGATCAGGACAAGCAGCCCGACGCCAATGCGGACAGCCCATCGCGATCCTGCTGTCATCCCCACGGCGCACCCCCTCCTGCAACGGCCTCATCGCCGTGCCGCGCTCAACGCACGACTTGCCGCAGGGTTCAGAGACGAACGGGGGAGGGGAGCGACTCGCCTGCGAAATGGGCGGACAGATTGGCGATCAGCATCTGCGCCATCCGCCCTACCGCCTCGTGCGTCGCCCCGCCGGTGTGCGGGGTCAGCACCACATTGGGCACATCCACCCAGCGCGCGGGGTCGGTCGGTTCGGGGTCGAACACGTCGATCGCGGCTCCCCCCAGATCCCCCGATTTCAGCGCAGCGATCAGCGCGGCTTCGTCCACCAACTGCCCGCGCGCGACATTGACCAGCAGCCCGTCCGGCCCCAGCGCATCCATGATCGCGCTGGAGATCATGCCCCGATTGCTCTCGTCCGCGCGCGCCGCGACAAGCAATATGTCGCTCTGCCGCGCCAGCGCCTCCAGACTGTCGGTACGGGGCCAGGGGAGGGCGGGCTTGTCGCGTGGCCCCCACCAGCTCACCTGCATCCGCATCGCCTGCGCCCGCTCCGCCACTGCAATGCCGATCGACCCCATGCCGATAATCCCCAGCCGCGCCCCACCCATCGACCGGGTGCGCGTCTTGGCTTCGATCGTCCACAATCCTGCTCGCAAATGCCGGTCGCCACCGACGATCCAGCGACGATGGGCGATCATCAGCCCGATTGCATGGTCGGCCACATCCTGCGCATTGGCGTCGCCCGCATGGGTGACCGCAATGCCGCGCGCCTTGGCCAGCGCCAGATCCACCCCGTCATAGCCCACGGTGAAGCAGGCGATCAGCGACAGGCGCGGCATCGCGTCGATCAGCGATCGGTCCAGCGCGAATTCGCCTGCCCATATCACCGCATCCATGCGCGCCAGTTGCGTGGCGTCGGGCTTTTCCCACAGGGGGATGACGTCATGATCGCTTGCCAGCAGTGGCAGCAAGGGGGCCAGCAAGGGCTGGCCCACCAACAGAAGCGGTCGATCCACCTTGTCGCCCATCTCAGCCGATCGCCCGCAACGCCTGAGCAAAATCGGCGATCAGATCATCGGCATCCTCGCAGCCGATCGAGATACGGACCATATTGTCGCCAATCTCCAAAGCCGCCTTGCGCGCGGCCGGCACCGACAAATGGGTCATCGCGGCGGGATGGCTCGCCAGCGTCTCGGTCCCGCCCAGGCTCACGGCCAGCTTGGCAATCTTGAGCGCGTCGAGAAAGGCGAACGCCTCCGCTTCGCCACCTTTCAGGTAAAGCGAGAAGGTCGATCCCGCCCCGCTGCAATGGCGCGCATAAATATCGCGCTGCCGTTCGCTTTCGGGAAAGCCCAGATAGACGATCTTTTCCACCTGCGGCTGGTCCTTCAGCCAGGTGCACACCTTGGCGGCATTTTCGCCCGCCCGGCTCATCCGCAATTCCAGCGTCTCCAGCGACCGCAACAGCATCCAGGCACTATGCGGGTCCAATATGGTGCCGATCGTGTTGCGCATCAGCCGGATGGTGGTGATCAGCGCATTGGACCCCAGCACCCCGCCTGCGACCAGGTCGCTATGCCCGCCGGCATATTTGGTCAGGCTGTAAATCACCAGATCCGCGCCATGGGCCAGCGGTTTCAGCCATAACGGCCCCAGAAACGTATTGTCGATCGCGATCGGCGGCACATGCGCTTCGCCGTCGAACAGGAAGTTGCGCCGCGCGACAACCGCTTCGATGTCGACCAGCACGTTGGTCGGATTCGCCGGGCTTTCCAGATAGATAAGCGCGACACGGCCAAGCCCCTTGGCCTTTTCGATCACTGCGCCAATCTCTTCCTCGGTCGCGCCAGCGGGAAAATCGAGCCACTGTACGCCGAACTTGCCCAATATCCGCCCGATCAGCGATTCGGTCGCGGCATAGAGCGGCGCTGAATGGACGATCACGTCGCCGGGCTGCACCATCGCCAGCAGGGTGGTGGCGATGGCCGACATGCCGCTGGAAAAGAGCAGGGCATCCTCCGCTTCCTCCCACACCGACAGGCGGTCTTCGGCGATTTCCTGATTGGGGCCATTGAAGCGCGAATAGACAAGGCCGTCCGATCCGCCCGGCCGGATACCCGTCACCCCCTCGAAATGCCGCTTGCCCGCCGCCGCGCTCTCGAACGCGAAAGTGGAAGTGAGGAAAATCGGTGGCTTGAGCGACCCTTCCGACAAAGTGGGGTCATAACCATGGCCCATCATCAGCGTCGCGGGTTTCAGCGGACGCCCGTCAATCTCCATGATCGGCGGCTTGGGACGGCGGCGGTTGGATTCGACACCGGTAAGGTCGGCTTCGGTTTCGCCAGACATATATAATCTCCTGCTCGATACGGCGTCTGCTGCGCCGCTCCTGATGGCGCGATGATAACGCAGGGATGGGCCGAAGGGCCAGAGGGTCGCGTAAGAATATTTCATCTTTTGGTATTTTAGTTACCGCGCAGGCGGCGATGCGGACGAAGGCGGTGACACCGGACGGGTGTCTCCCTACATCCTGTTCATGGAAATCCTCCCCCCCGTGCTGGAGCAATGGTTCGCCGCGCGCGACTGGCACCCGCGCGCCCATCAGCGCGCCATGCTCGCCGCCGCGCGCCGGGGCGATCATGCGCTGCTGGTCGCCCCCACCGGCGCGGGCAAGACGCTGGCCGGGTTTCTGCCGACGCTCACCGACCTCATCGAACAGCCGACCGATCGGCTGCACACCCTCTATGTCTCCCCGCTCAAGGCGCTGGCGGTCGATGTCCGCCGCAATCTCCTGACCCCGATCGAGGAGATGGCGCTGCCGATCCGCGTCGAAACCCGCACCGGCGACACGCCATCGGATCGCAAGGCGCGCCAGCGCATCAAGCCGCCGCACATATTGCTCACCACGCCCGAATCGCTCTCGCTATTGCTCAGCTATCCCGATGCGGCGCTGATGTTCGCGGATCTGCAAACGGTCATCGTCGACGAAGTCCATGCCTTTGCCACGCAAAAGCGCGGCGACCTGCTCAGCCTGTCGATGGCGCGGCTCCAGAGGATCAATCCCGGCCTGCGCCGCGTCGCCCTGTCCGCGACCGTCGCGGATGTCGACGCCTACCGGGCCTGGCTCGCGCCCGATGGCGATATCGACACGGTCGCCACGGTGCTGGGCGAAGCCGGCGCGGAGCCGAACGTCACCATCCTCATCCCCCAAGGGCGCGGCCCCTGGTCGGGCCATTCGGGCAAATATGCGGCCAGTCAGGTGATGGCGGAAATCGCCGCGCACCAGACGACCTTGGTATTCTGCAACACGCGTGGCCTGGCCGAACTCATCTTTCAAGAATTATGGTCGGCGAACGACGCCAATCTGCCCATCGCCATCCACCATGGCAGCCTGTCGATCGAGGCGCGGCGCAAGGTGGAAAGCGCCATGGCCGACGGCAAGCTGCGCGCGCTTGTCGCCACCGCCTCGCTCGACCTTGGCGTCGACTGGGGCAATGTCGACTGCGTGATCCAGATGGGGGCGCCCAAAGGCTCCTCCCGCCTGCTGCAACGCATCGGCCGCGCCAACCACCGGCTCGATCAGGCGAGCGAAGCCATCCTGATCCCCGGCAACCGCTTTGAATATCTCGAAGCCCGCGCGGCGCTCGACGCTGTTGAAGCGGGCGAACGCGACGCCGATGATTTTCGCGCGGGCAGCCTGGACGTGCTGGCCCAGCATGTCATGGGTCTCGCCTGCGCCGGGCCGTTCCGTGAAGCGGAGATGCTGGCCGAAATCCAGTCCGCAACGCCCTATAGCGCATTGACGCCCGACGCCTTCGCCTCCGTCCTCCATTTCATCGAAGGCGGCGGCTACGCCCTGCGCGCCTATGACCGGTTCAAGCGGCTGACGCACGATCCTGATGGCAACTGGCGCGTGTCCCACCCGCGTTTCATTCAGCAGCATCGCCTGAATGCGGGCATCATCGTCGATCAGCCAGCGCTCGCCGTCCGTTTCGCCAATGGTCGCAAGCTTGGCACGGTGGAGGAGGGGTTCGCCGCCCAGCTTACCCCCGGCGACAGCTTCTTCTTTTCCGGCATGGCGCTGGAAGTCGTCAGGATGGACACCAGCGACCTGATCGTGCGGGCGACCTCCAAACAGGCCCGCATCCCCAGTTGGGGAGGCACCCGCATGGCCATGTCCACGCGCCTTGCCGAAAGGGTCCGCACGTTTCTGGCACAGCCCGATCAATGGCACCGCTTCCCGCCGGACGTGCGCGAATGGCTCGACATGCAGAAACTGCGCTCCGTCCTGCCGCAACCGGGCCAGCTGCTCATCGAAACCTTCCCGCACGAAGGGCGTCATTATCTGCTCTGCTACAGTTTCGAAGGCTGGAATGCCCATCAGTCGCTGGGCATGTTGCTGACCCGGCGGATGGATGCCCAGGGGCTGATGCCGCTGGGCTTCGTTTCCAATGACTATGCGCTGGCCATCTATGGCCTGAAGCCTGTCACTGATCCCAAAAGCCTGTTTTCCGCCGACATTCTCGACCATGAATTTATCGACTGGGTCGAACAGTCGAGCCTGCTGAAGCGCGCTTTCCGCGACGTCGCCGTCATATCCGGCCTGATCGAGCGCCAGCATCCGGGCAAGCGCAAGACCGGGCGGCAAGTCACCTTTTCGACCGACCTTATCTACGACGTGCTGCGCAAATATCAGCCTGACCATCTGTGGCTGAAGGCTGCCTGGGCCGATGCGCGCGCGCGCATGACCGATGTGGGGCGGCTGGGCGACCTGATCGACCGTGCCGCCACGACCATGCTGCATGTCAGCCTTGACCGGGTCAGCCCGCTCGCCGTCCCGGTGCTGATCCTGATCGGTCGCGAGCAGGTCGCGCAAAGCGCGGCGGAGGACGCGCTGCTGATGGAGGCGGAGGCGCTGGTCAATACAGCCATGCGCGCGGATTAGACAGGCGGGCTGTCGCCTGTGTCCCGCTCACCCCCGCAGCCCTTCAGCACACCATCGGCAAAGGCCACCGCCACCCGGTCTGACCATAGCGCGTCGCTCATGCCGTCGCTGCACGGCCCCTGGCTGATCGTCATGGCGAAGCCGTCGCCGATGTAGCGGATCGTGCGTTTCTCGCTCGCGCGCGCCACTGCAAATTGCATGGGGCCTTGGTCGGGTCGTTCAAGCGTCGCGACCGTTCCGCGCACCGTCACGGCCCAGAACGGCTCGGTGCCGATGGCGCGATAATCGGGCTGCGGCTGCGCTTTCACCGGGGGTGCTTTTGGGGGTGCCTGCGTTTCACGTGAAACAGGAAAGCGATTATTTTTCAGATTCTTGGGCTGCGAAACAGGCGCAGCGATATTCTCCGGCGGCGCGCTGTTCACCACCACCGGCACCGTCTGCATGACCGACGCTGCATCATTGTTCGGCTTACTGTCGCAGCCAGCCAGCCCCGCGC
The DNA here is from genome assembly GCF_007693735.1 of Sphingobium sp. B2. NCBI lineage: Bacteria > Pseudomonadati > Pseudomonadota > Alphaproteobacteria > Sphingomonadales > Sphingobiaceae > Sphingobium > Sphingobium sp. B2. The sequence goes on along the minus strand of NZ_VDBZ01000001.1, from coordinate 2,910,320 downwards.
CCATCGCCACGAGGCCAGCCAGCCGCAGCCCGATCATGTCTAGACGTCCAGATTGGCGACGTTCAGCGCATTGTCCTGAATGAACTCGCGGCGCGGTTCGACCACTTCGCCCATCAGGCGGCTGAAAATCTCGTCGGCGACATCCGCCTGCTCGACCTCCACCCGCAGCATCGATCGATTGTCGGGGTCCAGCGTGGTTTCCCACAGCTGTTCCGCATTCATCTCGCCCAGACCCTTGTAACGCTGGATCGCCAGACCCTTGCGCCCCGCAGCCAGGATCGCGGCCAGCAATTCGCTTGGCCGGGTCACCAATGTCGAACCCTTCGCCGCGACCGCTGGCAGATCATCCTCGCCCGCATCCTCGGCCGCCTGCGCAGCCTTCGCACTGACCAGCCGCGACGGCGTCACATAGCTTTGCGATTCCTCGCTCGCCAGCGTGTGCAGCTTGCGCGCTTCGGCCGAACCGACAAAGCCATGCTCGATGACATGATGGTCGGTCACGCCGCGCCACAGCCGCTCGAAATGGAAGCCGCCTTCCTCCGCGATCCGGCCGGTCCATTTGCCCTCCGCATCCTGCGCGCCCATCCATGCAACCGCAGCCGCCAGCCGCTCTGCCTGCGCATCTTGCGACAATTCGGGGTCCAGTGCGCCGGTCAGGCTCAGCGCCTCGATGATCGCGGGATCATAGCGGCGCGGGACATAGCGCATCACCGACCGCATCCGTCGCGCATGATCGACCAGATTCTTAAGGTCATGGCCGGTCCGGCTGCCGCCTGGTCCATCCAGCACCATCGATTCGACGCCATTGTCGACCAGATATTGCTCCAGCGCTGCGTCGTCCTTCAGATATAGTTCGCTGCGCCCCCGCGTCGCCTTGTACAGCGGCGGCTGGGCGATGAAGAGATGCCCGGCCTCGATGATCTGCGGCATCTGGCGGTAGAAGAAGGTCAACAGCAGCGTGCGGATATGCGCGCCGTCGACGTCGGCGTCCGTCATGATGACGATCTTGTGGTAACGCAGCTTTTCGATGTTGAAATCGTCGCGAATGCCGGTGCCCATCGCCTGAATCAGCGTGCCGACTTCCTTGGACGAAATCATCCGGTCGAACCGCGCCCGCTCGACATTCAATATCTTGCCCTTGAGCGGCAGGATCGCCTGATTGTGCCGGTTGCGGCCCTGCTTGGCCGATCCGCCTGCCGAATCGCCTTCGACCAGGAACAGTTCGGACTTGGCCGGATCGCGTTCCTGACAGTCGGCCAGCTTGCCGGGCAGGCTGGCAATGTCCAGCACCCCCTTGCGCCGGGTCAGTTCGCGCGCCTTCTTGGCCGCTTCGCGCGCGGCGGCGGCGTCGATCACCTTCTGGACGATCATCTTGCCATGGGTGGGATTTTCTTCCAGCCATTCGGCCATCTTGTCGGCCATCAGGCTTTCGAGCGGCTGGCGCACTTCGGAACTGACCAGCTTGTCCTTGGTCTGCGACGAAAATTTGGGATCGGGCAGCTTGACCGACACGATCGCGGTCAACCCTTCGCGCATATCCTCGCCGGTCAGCGACACCTTCTCCTTCTTCAACATGCCCGATTTATCGGCATAATTGTTGAGGGTGCGGGTCAGCGCCGCGCGGAATGCGGCCAGATGGGTGCCACCGTCGCGCTGCGGGATGTTGTTCGTGAAACACAGCACATTTTCATAATAGCTGTCATTCCATTCCAGCGCGACGTCGATGGTCACATCGTCGCGGGTGCCGGAAATGGCGATCGGCTCCGGCATCATCGCGGCCTTGTTGCGATCGAGATATTTGACGAAGGCCGCGATGCCGCCTTCATAATAAAGCTCGACCGTCTTGCTTTCCTCATGCCGCGCATCGGTCAGGAACAGGCGCACGCCGCTGTTGAGGAACGCCAGTTCGCGATAGCGATGCTCCAGCTTGTCGAAATCATATTCGGTGACATTCTTGAACGTCTCGGCGGAAAACAGGAAGGTGACCTTGGTCCCCTTCTGCCCCGGCGCCGCCGGACCCAGCACCTTGAGCGGCGCTTCGGCGTCGCCGTTGCGGAACCGCATCCAATGTTCCTGCCCGTCGCGCCAGATGTTCAGTTCCAGCCAGTCGGACAGGGCGTTCACCACGGACACGCCCACGCCATGCAGGCCGCCCGACACCTTGTAGGCATTGTCGTCCGACGTATTCTCGAACTTACCGCCCGCGTGCAGCTGGGTCATGATGACCTCCGCCGCCGACACGCCTTCTTCGCTGTGGATGCCGGTCGGGATGCCCCGGCCATTGTCCATGACGCTGACCGATCCATCGGGGTTCAGGGTGATGTCGATCCGGTCGCAATGGCCGGCCAGCGCCTCGTCGATCGCATTGTCGCTGACCTCGAACACCATATGGTGCAGGCCCGATCCGTCGTCCGTGTCGCCAATATACATGCCGGGCCGCTTGCGCACGGCGTCCAGCCCTTTCAGTACCTTGATGCTGTCGGCGCCATATGCGTTGCTGTTCGGGCTATTCTGGGGTTCGTCGCTCATGCCGAGCATATAGGGAAAGCCTCGCTGAAACTAAAGCGAAACATGGTGCCTTTCCCCGCACGCCAGACCAGTCTATCCCCTGTGCCATGACGCGCGCCATCGCCCTGATTTTTCTGCTCGCCGCCTGTTCCGACAGCCGCGAGGTGCTGGATGAATTGCCCAACAGTTCGCTGGCGGGCGCACCACGCGCCGACGTGTCGGAAAGCCGCATGGACGCGCCGGTCGCACGCGCCGTGACGATTGGGGAGGATGGCCCGCGCCTCGACGCCTGCGGCGGCATGGGACAGGTGCTGCGCACCGGGGCAGGGGGGCAGCCGCTGCGCGCCGCCCCCTTTGGCGATGCGAAGGTGCTGGCCACCCTCAACGAAGGCGATCGCGCCTATATCTGCACCCGCAGCCTCGACCAGAAATGGCTGGGCGTCGTGCTGGCACCGCCGCCTGCCGCCGACAATGGCGCGCAAGCCCCCGATTGCGGCGTCTCCTCCCCCGTCGATCGCAAACAGCCCTATGACGGCCCCTGCGTCAGCGGCTGGGTCGCCAGCGCCTATGTCCGGCTGATCGCCGGTTAAGCGCTAGTGGACCACTAGACCCCGCCCAGAAAGTCCATTTTCCCGATCGGCACACCCGCCTGACGCAGCAGCGCATAGGCCATGGTCAGGTGGAAATAGAAATTGGGCAGGGAAAAGGTCAGCACATGGGACCGGCCGGTAAAGGGAATGTCGGCGCCCGGCACCTTCAACACCACATCGGCATCCTCGCGCCCGTCGATCCGGTCGCGCGGCACCGCTTCCAGCAGCGCGATGGTCTTGGCGATCCGCGCCTGCAACTCGGCAAATGTCTGTTCGGTGTCGGCCATTGCCACCGGCTCCAGCTCGCCCAGCCGCGTCACCGTACCCTTGGCGGTATCGCAGGCGAACTGCACCTGCGCGGTCAGCGGCTTCATGTCGGCGATCAATTGCGCGCCGGTCAGCGTCGCCGGGTCGATCCCCTTTTCGGCGGCAAAGGCAGCACCCTTGTCGAGCAGCGCCGACAGCGCGTTCAGCCCGCGGATGAAGGCGGGCACGGTCAGATCATATAATGCGGTCGCCATGAAGCGTCCCCCTCTCACTGGATGCCGGTGAACACCAGCTTCTGCACGCGCCGGCCGGTATTGACCTCGGTTGCATAGATATTGCCCTCGCTGTCGGTATCAATGCTGTGCAGCCAGGTAAATTGTCCCGCCTGCCGTCCGACCCGGCCGATCGCGCCCAGCACGGCATGCGTCTTGCGCTCCAATATCCAGATGCGCCCGTTCATCATGTCCGCGACATAAAGATAGGTCTGGTCGGGATCGGGCGAAAAGGCGATGTCGGTGACTGTGTGGGTGCCGCCCGTCTCGCCCGCGATCACCAGGTCTCGCACGAACGTCAGGTCGCCATCCTTCCCCCGCTTGAAGAGCTGCGCGCGATTATTGTTGCGATCGCAGACATAGACATGCCCGTCCCTGGTCGGCACGACGCAATGGACGATGTCGGCGAAGGTCTGCGCCTTGGGATCGGCGACCTTGCTGGGGTCGACGGCATGGCTCTGGTCGAACGCGCCCTGCCGCGTCGGCGCGATCGGCGGCCTGGCATAGGCGCCCCAGCGGCCCTTATAGCCATTGGTGCGCGCGTCATATCCGATCACCCGCCGGTTCACATAGCCGTCGGAAATCAGCACCATGCCGTCGGAATGATTGACATCGGACGGGTTGCCCAACTGGTCCGTCGCATCATTGCCGCCGGTCTTGCCGCGCTGGCCGAACGCGCGGATGAAGGTGCCGTCGGCACGGTAATTCAGCACGACATGGTCGTCCTTGCCATTGCCGCCGAACCAGACTGTTCCCGCTGCATCGACGAAGATGCCATGCAGGCTGGCTGGCCACTGGTTGACGCCGCCGACGCTTGGCGCGCTGTCCGGCCCGCCCCAGCCGCCCAGATAGCGCCCGTCGCTGGCAAAATGGACCACAGGCGGGGCTGGCTTGCAACAGACCGCGATCGGCGGGCTTTGCGCCAGGCCCGTGTCGGTCGCGGTCAGGCTGTGCGGGCGATGAACGACCCAGACCGAATCGTCGGGCGCGACCGCCACGCCGCTCACCTGGCCCAGCAGCAGGTCGGCGGGCATGGTCGGCCAGCCCGCATCGAACTTGAACCGCGGCATTTTGGTGCCCGCTGGCGCGACCTGTTCAAAGGCCAGCGGGGCGAGCGCGCGCTCATCGGGCGTCGCTGCGGTCAGGGTCAGTAACAAGGCGGCGGCGAGGAGGGGGCGCATCGGTCGGCTCCGCTATCAGGATGGGGCAGGAGGATCATGCCCGGATAGCCGCCCCGGTCAATCATTGTTCAGGCGATAGCTGCGCGCTCCGGCGCATCTATGCGGAACCAGGGCAGGGCGTGGTGGACGATCCAGCCGATGCTCATGGCATAGAGAATGGTCCCGACGCCCACGGTTCCGCCCAACAGCCAGCCGATCGCCAGCACGCTGATCTCTATGCCGGTACGGACCCATTTGACCGGCCACCCGCTGCGGCGGCAAAATCCGGTCATCAACCCGTCGCGCGGCCCCGGCCCCAACCCCGCGCCGATATAGGCGCCCCCGGCAATGCCGTTGAGCACGATGCCCGCAGCCAGCCAGGTCGCGCGCATCATATAGCCTTCCGGCACCGGCAGCAGCATCAGCGACAGGTCCACCGCCATGCCGATCACGATGATATTGGTCACCGTGCCGATGCCCGGCCGCTGGCGCAGCGGCCACCACAGCAACAGAACGATGGCGCCGACCAGATTGACCGTCATGCCGAAACTTAAGCCAAGCCGGGGCGCAATCCCCTGATGCAGCACGTCCCAGGGATCGAGGCCCAGATTGGCGCGCAGCATCAGCGCCATCGAAAATCCATAGAGGCCAAGACCCCAGAATAGCTGGAATAGGCGGCGGTGCATCATCATGGGCAGGCTTCTTCTTCACAATTGGCCTTTTCCAAAAGGACCATTTCGACATAAATGGCCCTGACCATCCGCCAATTGGATCAAATCATCATGTCCACTTCCTTCCTTCGCCCGCCTTCCCTGCTCCGCCTGCTGGGTGCATGGCGCGCGCAGGACAGCGCCCAGCCCGCCTATCGCCAACTGGCGCAGGCGTTGCGTATGCTGGTGCTCGACGGGCGGGTGGGGCTGAACGTCCGCCTGCCGGGCGAGCGGGAACTGGCCGCCGCGCTTGGCCTGTCGCGCACGACGATCGCGGCGGCGTTCGACCGGCTGCGGGACGAAGGCTATCTGGAAAGTCGGCAGGGGTCGGGCAGCGTCACCCGCCTGCCGCCGGGTCGGGTCGAACCGCCCCAGGCGGACATTGACATGATCACCGGCGGCAATCTGCTCAACTGGACCCATGCCGCGCTGCCCGCTGCGCCGGGCGTCGGCCGCGCGATGCAGGCGGCGGTCGAGGCGCTGCCCGCCTATCTGGGCGATCTGGGCTATGATCCGCTTGGCCTGCCCGTATTGCGGCGCGCGGTCGCCGCCCATTTCGATCGGCGCGGCTGCCCGACGGATGCGGATCAGATCATCATCACCAATGGCGCGCAGCAGGGCTTTTCGCTGCTGCTCCACTGGCTTGCCGGGCCGGGCGATCGCGTCGTGATCGACCACCCGACCTATCACAACGCGATCCAGGCGTTGCAGCGCGCGCATGTCGTGCCGGTGCCGGTCGGCCTGCCGGCCCATGGCTGGGATATTGACGCCATGGACGCGGCTTTTCGCCAGACCGCACCGCGCTTTGCCTATCTGATCGCCGATTTCCACAATCCCACCGGGCGTAGCATGGACCCGGCGACTCGTCGCGCGCTGGTCGCGGCCGCCACGCGCAGCCACACGCCGCTGGTGATCGACGAAACGATGGTGGCGATGGGGCTGGATTTCGCCCCGCCCCCGCCGGTCGCGATCCATGATCCGTCCGGGCGGCAGGTCATCACCATGGGGTCGGCCAGCAAGATTTTCTGGGGCGGGCTTCGGGTCGGCTGGATCCGCGCTGATCCGCAGACCGTCGCGGCCCTTGGCCGCCTGCGCACGACGACGGATATGGCCAGTCCCGTGGTCGAACAGCTTGCCGTGGCGCACCTGATCGACGCAGATGAGGGGCTGGGCGCGCGCGCCGACATGCTGCGCGGGCGGCGCGACCATCTGCTGGCGCTGCTCGAACAGCATCTGCCCCACTGGCGGGTCGAATCGCCTGCGGGTGGCCTGTCGCTCTGGGCCGAACTGCCCCGTGCGGAGGCAACCGCGCTCGCCGCGCTGGCCGAAAGCCTGGGGGTGCGGGTCGCTGCCGGGCCGCGCTTCGGCGTCAGCGGTGCGTTCGAACGCTTTCTGCGCCTGCCCTTCACCCTGCCCGAGGCCCAGCTTGCGATCGGCGTGGAACGGCTGGTCCAGGCGGACGCCCATCTTCACGCACGGACCCCCAGGGGCCGCGACTCGCTGGCGCTCGCGCTGGAGGCGGACCGATTGATCTGAAGAGTCTGTTTCGAAATGCGCCTTTGATGCATCCGCACCGGCCCAAACCCCCAGCCGACCGCCCACAGAGTGTATCCTGAATGGGAGGTCGGGTGGGGGTGAGGGCCGGTGCGGCAACTGAAATGCGCTCTTTCGCGCATTTCGACACAGACTCTAAATGACAGCGCCCGTCAGGCGTCGATGCCGACAATCTGGTCGATGGTGGCAAAGCCGTCGCGCGCCATCAGCGTCTTGAGACCATGATTGATCCGCTTCGCCAGATACGGCCCTTCATAGACCAGCGCGCTATAGAGTTGGACCAGCGACGCGCCTGCGCGGATGCGGGCATAGGCCTGCTCCGCATTGCCAATCCCGCCAACGCCGATCAGCGGCAGCCGATCGCCCAGCAAGCGACGAAAATCGCGTAATTTTTGCAATGACAGGTCAGTCAGCGGCGCACCGGACAGCCCGCCCGTTTCTCCTGCATGGGCCGACCGCAGCGCCGGGCGCGTGATCGTGGTGTTGGACACGATCAGCGCGTCGATCCGGTGGTCGAGGCAGGCGGCGGCAATATCTTCCACATCCGCCGGTTCCAGATCGGGCGCGACCTTCAGGAAAATCGGCGTGGCGCGGCTACCCCGTGCCGCCATCACCGCGCCCAGCAGCTCGTCGAGCGCAGTGCGATCCTGCAAGGCGCGCAGGCCCGGCGTGTTGGGGGAGGAGATGTTGACCGTCAGATAGTCCGCCAGCGGGGCCATGACCTGAACCCCGGTGACATAATCGGCGATCCGGTCGGTCGCATCCTTGTTCGCGCCGATATTGATGCCGATCACCGGCCCTTCCCCCACCGGGCGGCGATAGCGCGCGATCCGGTCCGCCGCCGCGCCCTGTCCGCCATTGTTGAAGCCGAAACGGTTGATCACCGCCCTGTCCTCGACCAGCCGGAACAGCCGCGGGCGGGGATTGCCCGGCTGGGCCAGGGGGGTCAGCGTCCCCAGTTCGGCAAAGCCAAAGCCCAGCCCGTGCATCTTGTGCGCGACTCGCCCTTCCTTGTCATAACCAGCCGCCAGGCCGACCGGGTTGGGGAAATGCAGTCCCGCAACCGTGCTGGCGAGCGCCGGATCGGGCGTCAGCGGGGCCGGAGTCGGCATCAGGCGCAGCGCGGCGATCGACAGATTATGGGCGCGCTCGGCATCCAGAGCGAACAAAAGCGGGCGGATCAGGCGGTATGGCATGGCCGCGCTATGCCAGCGGCGGGGCGGCCCGTCGAGTCGCTGTTGCAGCATGGCAACAGACTCGCCCCACGTCATTTCATAACAGGAAACGTCATGTTTGGGATCGTTTTCGGCGAAAAAATGTCTGATCCGTCCAATAATATTGCCGCGATTCGGGGGTAAAGCGTCCCTGCGACCCGAAGGCTCTTAGGCTTCCAGCCGATGAGACCTTTTCCTGACCCGGCAATGCAAATTGCCGGGTCATTTTTTTGTGCGACGCAACAGAAAACAACAAAAGTTACGATTCATTATCCATCCTGCTTGCGCGGCGGCGATGTTGGCGCATAGTAAATCCCAACTGGGGTAAGAATATGGGGTCGCATAACATCGACAGGACCGGGGGCGGTGTCGCTCTGCCGGACGACCGGGGGCCACTATCCTATACCGTGGCGGCTGCGCAGGGGCCGGTGCGGTTGCGTTACTTTGCCCCACCGGAACATTTACGCGCCTATTTCGGCTCGCTCTATCTGTTCACTGTGTCGGCGGACCAATATGCCGACGCGACCCGTGCCGATGTGCCACAATTGCGCTTCATGCTGAGCGGCGGGGGCCATTATCATTTTCAGGACGGCGTAGCGATGGCGACGCCCGACGTCTGCCTGCTTGGCCCAACCATGGGCGCGACCCGGTTCGAACTGGACCGGCCCGCGCGCGTCGTGGGCATTTCGCTGCTGCCCGCCGGCTGGCTGGCTCTCTATGGCAAGGATGCCAGTCTGCTGGCGGACCGCTTGTGCGACATGGCGGCGGAAAAGGGCGATGCCTATACCCGCCTGCTCGATGATCTGCGCGCGCTGGACGATGATCAGGCGGACGTTATGGCGGCGCTGTGCTGGGCGCGACTGGGCGCAAAGATCAAGCCGCCGCGCCGGGCCATCTGGACGCTGCTCCATGCGGTCGACGCCTGGCTGATGGACGAAGGGTCGCCGCGGATCGAGATATTGGCCGAAACCACTGGCCTGTCCCCGCGCCAGCTCGCCCGGTTGACCAACAAATATTATGGCGCGCCGCCCAAATTGCTGGCCCGCAAATATCGCGCTTTGCGCTGTTCGGCCAAGATCGCGCTCGATCGGGAAAGCTGGCAACTCATGTGCGAAGAAGCGGGCTTTTACGACCAGTCCCACTTCATCCGGGAAATCAAGCATTTCATCGGCCTGACCCCGCACCAGTTGCAGACCGAACCGTCCGCCGTCGCGCAACTGACCCTGCTCCGCCGGTCGCTGGGCGGGGATGTGGCGACGCTCAACCGGCTGAGCTGAGGCAAGGGCAAAGCCAAAAAAGCCTTGATAATTGATGCGGGCGGGACCAAATGCCCAATCAGACGAATTTAGTCTGATTTGAGAATGGTTCGCAACGCGCATGAAATTGTCCAGCTTCGCTGACTATGCCGTGGTCCTGATGTCGGCCGCCGCGCGCCATTGCGGCGCGGCCAAGATGAACGCGACCACGCTGAGCGCGGAAACCGGCATTCCGCTGCCTACCGCGCAGAAGCTGGTGAGCCGCCTGTCTGCTGCGGGCCTGCTCGAATCAAGTCGTGGCACCGGGGGCGGCGTGCGCCTGTCGCGTCCCCCCGCCACGATCACGCTGGCCGACGTGGTGGAGGCGGTCGAAGGGCCGATCGCCATGACCGCCTGTGCCGACACCGGCGCGCATGACTGCACGCTGGAGCAGGACTGCCGCATCCGCCCGCATATGAATGTGGCGAACATGGCGATCCGTTCGGCGCTGGCCGGGGTAACGATCGCGAGTTTGACGAGAGAATTGGCATGACCGAAGTGACGACCAGAGAAGCGCGCAATGCCCAGGCGCAGGAGGCCGCCGATCGTGCGTCCACCTACGAACATGGCTGGGCGTCGAACATCGAACAGGACTTCGCGCCAAAGGGGCTGAACGAAGACACGGTCCGCTTCATCTCCGCCAAGAAAAACGAGCCGCAATGGCTGCTCGACTGGCGGCTGAAGGCTTTTGCGATGTGGCAGACGATGACGCCGCCCGACTGGGCCAAGCTCAACGTCCCGCCGATCGACTATCAGGACGCCTATTATTACGCCGAACCCAAGAAGAAGGTGGAACTGGATTCGCTGGACCAGGTCGATCCCGAAATCCTCGCCACCTACCAGAAACTGGGCATCCCGATTGCCGAACAGGAAATGCTCGCCGGGGTGAAGGGCAGCCGCCGCGTCGCGGTCGACGCCGTGTTCGACTCGGTATCGGTCGCCACCACGTTCCGCAAGGAACTGGAGGAAGCGGGCGTCATCTTCCGCTCGATCAGCGAAGCGGTGCGCGAATATCCCGATCTGGTGAAGAAGTGGATGGGCAAGGTCGTGCCGATGCACGACAATTATTTCGCGACATTGAACTGCGCGGTCTTTTCTGACGGCACCTTCGTCTACATCCCCAAGGGCGTCCGCTGCCCGATGGAACTCAGCACCTATTTCCGAATCAATGCGGAAAATACCGGCCAGTTCGAACGCACCCTGATCGTCGCCGACGAAGGCAGCTATGTCAGCTATCTCGAAGGCTGCACCGCACCGATGCGCGACGAGAACCAGCTTCACGCCGCCGTGGTCGAACTGGTGGCGCTCGATGATGCGGAGATCAAATATTCGACCGTCCAGAACTGGTATCCCGGTGACGCGGACGGCAAGGGCGGCATCTATAATTTCGTGACCAAGCGCGCACTCTGCCAGGGGCGCAATTCCAAGGTCAGCTGGACGCAGGTGGAAACCGGCAGCGCGATCACCTGGAAATATCCCAGCTGCGTACTGAACGGCGAAAACAGCGTGGGCGAATTCTACTCGGTCGCGCTCACCAACAACAGGCAGCAGGCCGACACCGGCACCAAGATGATCCACAATGGCAAAGGGTCGCGATCGACCATCGTGTCGAAGGGGATCAGCGCGGGACGCAGCAACAACACCTATCGCGGCCTCGTCCGCGTCGCGCCCGGCGCGGAGGGCGTGCGCAACTTCACCCAGTGCGACAGCCTGCTGCTCGGCGACCAGTGCGGCGCGCATACCGTCCCCTATATCGAGGTGCGGAATCCTAGCGCCCAGATCGAACATGAAGCGACCACCAGCAAGATCAGCGATGATCAGCTCTTCTACGCCATGCAGCGCGGCCTGGACCAGGAAAGCGCCGTCGGCCTGATCGTCAACGGCTTCGCCCGCGAAGTGCTGCAACAACTGCCGATGGAGTTCGCGGTCGAGGCGCAGAAATTGCTAGGGATCTCGCTGGAAGGCAGCGTGGGATGATGTCGCTCACGCCTCGTGATCAGGCGTACCGCCTAAACTCCCCTCCCCTTCAGGGGAGGGGCCGGGGGTGGGGGCTGTCGGTTGAGCGCCTCGCTCAATTGGATGGCTTCGCTCACGACATGCGTCGTGATCCCACCGAACCGGAAAAGCGCTTATGGACTCGCTTGTCCCGTTCCCAACTCGGTGGCCATAAATTCCGCCGCCAATCAGTCATAGGCCCGTTCATTGCCGATTTCTTTTGTCCGCAAAAGGGGTTGGTCATCGAAGTGGATGGCGACACGCATGATATTTTGGCGGACCTCAAGCGCGATGCAGCATTGAACAGGCTTGGCCTTTCGGTGCTGCATGTCGGCAATGCAGATGTGATCCGCAATCTTGACGGGGTGTGCGAAACGATCCTGCATCGGCTTGAACAGGCGCCGGATCGTTGGGCATACCCCCACCCCAACCCCTCCCCTGAAGGGGAGGGGCTTTCTCCCTCTCAAGGAACAGAATTTTGAGCGACGAAGACGATATTCAGGATGCCCTCGCGGATTTTGCGGAGGATGTTGGCAATGGCCAGTCATGGACCGCCGCGATCCGCATCCTGACCGAGGATTATGAGCTGGAGGACGGCGAGCTGGAACAGCGCGCCCGCGCCGATTTCGGCGATCTCGACACATTCGAGGCCGACAGCCGCGCCGCGCTGGACAAGGCGGACGCCGCCATGACCGAGAAGCTGCGCAAGGACAAGGCGTTCCACAAGGCGAAGGCTCCCAACCTGGCCCGCATGGGTCCGGTCAGCGAATTCGTGGTGGCGCTGCTCGAAAAAGGGCCGCCGGAAGAGAATGTCGACTGGTGGCCCTATATGCCGATCAAGCGGCATATCGACACGCTGTTTCCGGCGCCCGGTGACGTGCGGGACATGGCCTTCTGGACCGCCCGCACGCTCCAGCGCGCGCACGAAGGATAAATGATGCTGACGATCGACCAACTGACCAACGAAATTGACGGCAAGGCGATCCTGAAAGGCCTGTCGCTCCAGAGCCACGCGGGGGAAATCCACGCGAGCATGGGGCCGAACGGCGCGGGCAAATCGACGCTGGCCTACACGCTGGGCGGGCGGCCGGGTTATGAAGTGACCGGCGGCACCGCGACGTTCGATGGCGCTGACCTGTTCGACCTCGACCCGCATGAGCGCGCCGCCGCCGGTCTGTTCCTGGGCTTCCAGTATCCGGTCGAAATCCCCGGCGTCTCCAACCTCCAGTTCCTGCGCGAAAGCCTCAACAGCCAGAAGCGCGCACGCGGGGAAAAGGAACTGAATGGCGGCGAATTCATCCGCCTCGCCAAGGAAAAGGCCGCTTTGCTCGGCCTCGACATGGATATGCTCAAGCGCCCGGTGAATGTCGGCTTTTCGGGCGGCGAAAAGAAGCGCGCCGAAATGGTGCAGATGGGCATTCTCGATCCCAAGCTGGCGATCCTCGACGAAACCGACTCCGGGCTGGACATCGACGCGCTCAAGATCGTGGGCGCTGGCATCAATGCGATCATGCGCAAGCCCGAAAAGGCCGTGCTGCTCATCACCCATTATCAGCGCCTGCTCGACTATGTGAAGCCGGACTATGTCCATGTGCTGGCTGGCGGGCGGATCGTGAAGTCGGGCGGCCCGGAACTGGCGCTCGAACTGGAACGTGAAGGCTATTCTGATGTGGTTGGGGCCGAGGTGGTCGGATAACGGAATATCTGTCCTATCGCGGTGAAATACGGGATAATATACTTAAGTTACAAAGGCTTATGCCGAAATACCGTGCATATGGACGAAGTTGGACGAGTTTGAACCGCAAGGCATTGAAAACAAAGCGATGAACATGTTGGACCTTCCCACCCGCCGCGACGAAAGCTGGCGTTATAGCGACCTTTCGGCGCTCCAGAGCGTCTGGCCGCTGCCCGCGCCGGTGCGAATCGACGTTGCGGCGGGCGAAGCGGCGCATCACCATCTGTTGCAGGACGCAGCCGATGGCGCGACGGCGGTGCATGATTATGTCGTGACCGTGGCTGATGGCGCGCGCTGCGATTTTCACGTCCTCAACATTGGCGGCCAGCTGGGGCGGGTGACGATCGACGTGACGCTGGGCCGGGGCAGCCATTTCGAGCTGGGCGGCGCCATTCTGGGCAGCGGTGATCAGACGTTGGAAATCGTCACCAGCGTCACCCATGCGCAGCCCGACGCGACCAGCGGCCAGACGATCCGCTCGATCCTGAGCGAGCGCGCCACCGGCAGCTATCTCGGCAGGATCGCGGTCGCCCGCGACGCGCAGCGCACTGACGCCTTCCAGTCGGTCAAGGCCATGCTGCTGGATCGCACCGCGACCGCCAATGCCAAGCCGGAACTGGAAATCTATGCCGACGATGTGAAATGCGCCCATGGCGCGACCGTGGGCGAACTGGACAAGGCGGCGCTTTTCTACATGGCCTCGCGCGGGATGGACCCGGCGACCGCCAAGACGCTGCTGTTGCGCTCCTTCGTGGCGGGCGTGTTCGACAGCGTGGCGGACGAGGCGGTGAAGGACAGGCTCGAAGCAGCGGCGATCGCCAAGCTGGAGGCAATGGTATGAACGACGATCAAACATCCGTTCGCCCTGAGCCTGTCGAAGGGTCGTCCTTTTCTTCCAAGGAAGAACAAGGCTTCGACAAGCTCAGCCCGAACGGTGTTTTGAAACTCCGCGCCGATTTCCCCGGCGTCCTCGACTGGCATTATCTCGACAGCGCCGCCACCGCGCAAAAGCCGCAGGCGGTGATCGACGCCATCGCCCGCGCCTATGGCCCCGACTATGCCACCGTTCATCGCGGCGTCTATGCGCGGTCCGCCAACATGACGCTCGCCTATGAATCGGCCCGGCGCAAGGTGGCCGGTTTCATCGGCGCGAAGTCGGACAGCGAAATCGTCTATGTCCGCGGCGCGACCGAAGGGATCAACCTGGTCGCGCAATGCTGGGCGGGCGAACAGCTGAAGGCGGGCGACCGCATCCTCCTGTCCACGCTGGAACATCACAGCAATATCGTGCCGTGGCAGATGGTGGCGGAAAAGGTCGGCGCCCATATCGACGTCGTGCCGCTGACCGATGAAGGCCGGATCGATCTTGACGCGATGCGCGCGATGATCACGCCCCGGCACCGCATGGTCGCGCTCGCCCATGTGTCCAACGTGCTGGGCAGCGTGCTGGATTGCCGCCGCGCGGCCGACATCGCGCATATGGTCGGCGCGCGGATATTGATCGACGGTTGCCAGGCCGTGCCGCGCCTCGCCGTCGACGTGCAGGCGCTCGATTGCGATTTCTACGTCTTTTCCGCGCATAAACTCTACGGCCCGACCGGCATCGGCGTGCTGTGGGCGCGGCAGGAACTGCTCGACGCCATGCCCCCCTATCAGGGCGGCGGATCGATGATCGACAAGGTGACGTTTGAAAAAACGACCTACGCGCCTGCGCCGACCCGGTTCGAAGCGGGAACGCCCCACATCAGCGGCGTGATCGGCCTGTCGGCGGCGATCGATTATGTGCAGGCGATCGGGCTGGACGCGATCCACGCGCATGAATGTGCGCTGGTGGCGCAGGCGCGCGCGGCGCTCGACAATCTCAACAGCGTGCGGGTTTTCGGGCCGGACGACAGTGCGGGAATCCTCTCCTTTGAAGTCGAGGGGGTGCATCCGCACGATGTCGGCACCATATTGGACGAAGCAGGCGTCGCGATCCGCGCCGGGCATCATTGCGCCCAGCCGCTGATGCGCCATCTGGGCGTGGAAGCGACCGCGCGGGCCAGCTTTGGCATTTATAGCGATCAGGGCGACGTCGATGCGCTGGTCGCGGGTTTGGAACGGGTAAGGAAGATCTTCGGATGACCGAGGCGAACAAGATCGTGGTGGAAGAGGTAGAGGCCGTTGATGCCCCGCCCAAGGCACGGGTGGAAGAAGCGCCGCGCCAGCGCGACTATCTGGACGGCTTCCTGGCCGCCAAGCCTGCCGAAAGCCCGGCGGGGGAACCGGGCGGCGATGTCTATGATGGCGTCATCGACGCGCTCAAGGATATTTTCGACCCGGAAATCCCGGTGAACATCTATGATCTGGGGCTGATCTATGGCGTCGATGTGTCGCCCGACAATCATGTCGTCGTCACCATGACGCTGACCACGCCGCATTGCCCCGTGGCCGAATCCATGCCCGGCGAGGTCGAACTGCGTGTCGGGGCCGTCCCCGGCGTCGGCGATGCGCAGGTCAATCTGGTCTGGGACCCGCCATGGGATCCGGCCAAGATGAGCGATGAGGCCAAGCTGGAACTGGGGATGCTGTGATGACGACCGAGACCAGGACCCGCGCCCGCCCCGCCGCCGTCACGCTGACGCCCAGCGCCGAACAGCGCATCGCCGACCTGATGGCCAACGCGCCGGAGGGGACGATCGGCGTCAAGCTTTCCACGCCCCGGCGCGGCTGTTCGGGTCTGGCCTATTCGGTCGATTATGTGAGCGAGGAAGCCAAATTCGACGAGAAGATAGAGACCCCCGGCGGCACCTTCTACATTGACGGCGCGTCGGTGCTCTATCTGGTCGGATCGACGATGGACTGGGTGGAAGATGACTTCACCGCCGGCTTCACCTTCGCCAATCCCAATGCCAAGGGCGCCTGTGGCTGCGGCGAGAGCTTCACGGTCTAGTCTCTGTCTCCGTTCGTTTCGAGCGAAGTCGAGAAACGGTACGCACAGGTTTCTCGACCTTGCCTGTCCTGAGCGCCTGCCTTGGCAAGCAGTCGAAGCGCTCGAAACGAACGGAGGAGTATATTGCCTCATCTATTGATCTTTGGCCTTGGCTATACCGCGTCCCGGCTGGCCGACCGCCTGCGATCGGATGGCTGGCGCATCACCGCCACCCGCCGCCATGCCGACGCAGACACGCTGGCCTTCGATGACGATCCCTCTGTCCGCGCGGCCATCGCCAGCGCCACCCATATCCTCTCCTCCGTCCCGCCCGCAGGTGACGCCGACCCGGTGCTGGCCCGCTACGGTACCGGGATAGCCGCCGCACCGGCGCGCTGGATCGGCTATCTCTCCTCCACCGGCGTCTATGGCGATACGCGCGGGGCGTGGGTCGACGAAGCCAGCCCGGTCGGCACCGGCCGCCGTACCGCCAGGGCGCAGGCTGATCAGGCATGGGGGGCGTTGCGGCCTGATATGCGCCGTTTCCGCCTGCCGGGCATCTACGGTCCGGGCCGTTCGGCGCTGGACCGGGTGCGGACGGGGAAAGCGCATCGCATCGACCTGCCCGACCAGATTTTCAGCCGCATCCATGTCGATGACATTGTCGCGGGGATCAAGGCTTCGTTCGATGGGCCGCCGGGCATCTATAATCTGGCCGACGACCTGCCCTGCGCGCAAAACCGGGTGATAGAGGCCGCCTGCGACATGCTGGGGATGGCCCATCCGCCCCTGCTGACGCTGGAACAGGCCGCGTTGTCGCCCATGGCGCTGGCCTTTTATGCAGAGAACCGCCGCATCGCCAATGGACGCGCAAAACGCCTGCTTGGCTGGTCGCCACGCTACCCGACCTATGTGCAGGGGCTTGCTGCCTGCGACTCGACGGGTGCGTGATTCGCTTCGGCGCAAAGGCGGGCCGCCGATTACCACTTGTTAACCACAGGGGCGCGATAGCGGGCTATCACTTGTCGGGACAGACTGATGGATCGCATCGACTATATTTTCGGCACACTCAGCCAGCGGATGAGCAGCATGAAGCAACCCTGCCGTGCGATGCCAGCATCCGAACCGCTTTCTAGCCTGATCGACAAGGTCAACGCGGCCAAGCAGCGCTATCAGCCCGGCATAGGCCGTTAAAAGCTCAGGGTTCGCCCTTCGATTCCAGCATCCGTCGCTCGGCGAACCATTGTTGCAGCCTCTGGGCCGCACAGCCGGTAAAGCCGTTGCTGCCGATCACCGAACAACTGCCCGGCAGGGTCTGGCGCTGGACCTGTTCCATCGTCGCCACCTGGCTGCCCCAGCCGGGACCACCAGCTACCGGCGGCTTTTCACGCAGCTTCTTGGGAATGCGGTAGCGCTCAGCTTCGGGCCTGCGCGCACACACCACGATTTCGCTGTCATCCTTGCCCTTGGGGCAGGGATCATCGCCATAGACGATCAGGTTGAATATACGGTCGGGCGGCGGTTCAGGCTGCGCCAGCACGGGCGTCGCCGGGATCAGGGCCGCCCCCATCAAGGCCAGGGACATAGACAGACGCATCATCGGAAAATCCTTCATTCGCCCCTGTCATTGCCCGCCTTGCCCGAAAGTGGAGACTCCTTCTCCAGACGCCGTTCGGCGGCCGGACCCGTCAGGGTTGCGATGCGGGCGCCGTATCCTTGGCCTTTTCCTCCGCCACGACCCGCGCCTCGATCGCTTCGCTGTCGGCATCGATGGTGGACAAGCGCTTGGCGCGCTCGGCCTCTACCAGATCCTTCCAGCTGGCATTGTCGAGCGCCTGCCGTTCCGCCTTGGCCAGCCGCGCCAGCTGTGCGAAGCAGCCGGTTGCGCCACCACCGCCGACTGGCGAGCAGCTTTCGGTGCCGGACCGGCCGACATATTCCATCGATCGCACCCGCTCGCCCCAGGCCTGCTTGCTGGGTTCATTGGGATCGCCGCGCAGCGGTTCGGGGATGCGATAGCGCTCTTCCTCCCCCTTGCGCGCGCACACGACAATGTCGTCGCCCTGGCTTTGCGGGCAAGCATCGTCGCCATAAACGATGACAAGGTTGACCTTTTCCGTCGTCGGCGCGGCCGCCGCGGTGGGCGCGCTTGACGGCTGGGCCAGTGCGGGGCCGGCAGCGCCCATCAGCAACAGCGCGGCGATCATCGGTATCCTGGTCATCCGTCGGTCCTTTTCAGATGCGCTTCGACAGCGCGATGGCGGCCCGGCATCCCAAACGGATGGCGCCCGACAAGAGGGGGTAGGCAGGGGCCTGCTGCGCGCCATGCGCCAGCGCGGCATCGCGATGCTCGACTTCCTCTGCCTGAAAATCCGCGATGGCGGTGGAGAGTTCCGGATCGTCGCTGCCCAATTGCACTAATTGTTCGCCATAGTGGCGGTCGATCTCCGTCTCGATCGCGGCGGTACAGGCCATGGCGGCCTTGGGACCGATCGCCGCCGTCACCGCACCCAGCGCAAAGCCCGCCACGTTCCAGATCGGCGCCAGCGCGGTCGGCCGTACGCCGCGCCGCGCGATCATGGCGTCGAACGTCTGGCGGTGGCGCTCTTCCTGCGCGGCCATCCCCGCAATGATGCGCGCATCGGGATGCCGATCGCCCATCACGGCAAGCTGCCCTGCATAGATGCGGGTCGCGCCGAACTCACCGGCCTGATCGACCCGCAGCATCGACGCGCGATCGGCGGGCTTGGGACGGCGACCGGGCCGGGGAAAATCCTGCTTCGCGCTCATGCATTGCGTCCTTTGCGTCCCAGCAACGCCAAGATGGCGAGTGCGCCACCGACCGACAAGAGGCCGTTATAGCCCGCCAGCGATATGCCCAGCAGGCTCCATGGCGCAACATCGCAGCGGGTGATGGGCGTCGCCATGATCTGGGTCAATATGTCGGCCGCATTGCCGCCGGTCGGCGATGTGGAGCAGGCGGTCAGCCCTTCCCACCAGCCATATTCGACACCGGCATGGAACAGGCCGATGGCGCCGCTTATGGCGATGGCGATGGCCGCCAGCGTCGTGAACATCGCGCTGGTCCTCGGATTGCCCTTTGCCGCAAAGGCCAGCAGCGCCAGCGCGATCGCGGCCATATGCGGATAACGCTGCCACCAGCACATTTCGCACGGATGCAATCCGCCCACATATTGCGACGCATAGGCACCGCCCAGCAGCGCCACGGGGATCAGCAGCGCCAGGGCGCGAGCGAGGGGAAGTTTGCTCATCATCCCCGCTTAAACCCCCAGGCACCTTTCGTCATGCTGAACTTGCGGGATTCCCACACCATCCGCTCAGGGCGAACGGGAATGATAGGGACCCCCTTACTTCGCCCCCGGCTTCCTGGCCGCAGCCTGCGCGATGGTTGCGCCCGGCGTGCTGGCCAGGCGACCAATCGTCTTGAGCGCATAGTCGAGCTGGAAATCCTCGACGCCCTTCTTCTTCAATTCCTCGGCCGACATGGCAAAGCGCGGATCGTCCTTGGCATCTTCCTCCAGCGTCTTGTCGTCGGTCTTGATCTCGTTGATCAAATGGCGGCGCAAGTCGCTTTCGCGATATTTGGGGCGGTTCTTGTAATCGGGGTCCGACAGCTGCGGGACGCGGATGTCGGGCTGGATACCCCCTTCCTGCACGCTGCGGCCCGAAGGCGTATAGTAACGCGCCGTGGTCAGCTTGAGCGCGGTGGTGTTCGACAGCGGCAACATCGTCTGCACGCTGCCCTTGCCAAAGCTGCGTTCGCCCATCACCAGCGCGCGATGCTGGTCCTGCAACGCACCGGCGACGATTTCGGATGCGGACGCCGATCCTGCATCGACCAGCACGATCACCGGCAGACCCTTCGCATCGTCACCCGGCTTTGCATAATAGCGTTCGACATCGCCCTTGGCCCGGCCGCGCTGCGACACGATCTCGCCGCGTTCCAGGAAGGCGTCGCTGACTGACACCGCTTCATCCAGCAGGCCACCGGGGTTGGAGCGCAGGTCCAGCACATAGCCGGTCGGCTTGTGGCCCAGCGACTTGTCGATGCTGCGGATCGCCTGCCGTACATCGGCACCGGTATTGGCAGAGAAGCTGACGATGTTGATGACGCCGATGCCGTTCTTCACTTCCCATTTCACCGGCTTCAATTGAATGATCTCGCGCGTCAGCGTCAGGTCGATCGGCTTGTCGCGTCCGGCCCGCACGATCGTCAGCTTCAGGCTGGTGCCCGGTGCGCCGCGCATCTTGTCGACCGCTTCGTCCAGCGTGCCGCCATAGATTAGCTGCCCGTCGATATGGGTGATATAGTCGCCCGCCTTGATCCCCGCACGCCAGGCCGGGGTATCCTGCGTCGGCGCGATCACCTTGACCGCGCCATCCTCCTGCGTGACCGACAGGCCCAGGCCGCCATAGCTGCCCTCGGTCTGGGTCCGCAGATTCTGGAAATCGCGCGCGTCCAGGAAGCTGCTGTGCGGGTCCAGACTGGCCAGCATCCCGTCAATCGCGCCCTTGATCAGCTTTTCATCGTCGACTTTCTCGACATAATCACTGCGGACCTTCTGGAACACGTCCATGAATTCGTCGAGCGCCTTGTAGCTCGACGCCTCCCCATCGGCGAGCGCCGCGGTGGTGGCGGGAATGAGCGCAAGCGCCCCGAGCGCAAGTGCGCCCTGGAGGAAGGTGGATTTCATGGTTGTCCTTGATTCCGGCATCTGCGTTCCATCATAAGCCGATTCGCGTCCCGACGCAAAAGCGCGCTTCGACGAATGTTGCGCAGGGTCGATGAGCGTCAGGTTAATGAGCGCGCGATCCTCATCCCAGCCCCACCAGCGGCACGATGTCGACCGGACGGCCGTTGCGGCGCAGTTCTATGGTGATGGTCGGGCGGCCGGGGCCGGTGATGGCGACCGGCTCGCCCTGCCGCACGCTGTCGCCCACTTGCGCGGTTACGCGATGCAGGCCGGTGATGAGCGTGGTCCATCCCTGGCCATGGTCGATGATCAATATCTGGCCATAGCCGCGATAGGGCCCGGCAAAGGCGATGCGTCCGGCGGTCGGCGCGACGGCCTGCGCCCCCGGCTGCGTCACCAGCGTCAGCCCGCGTGACCGGACGCCGCCATCATTCACCTCGCCCATGCCCGTGACCAGTTGGCCTACGACCGGCAGGCGATAGGGCGGCGGGCCGCGCATCGCCACGGCCCGGTCAGGGGCAGGGGCGCCGGTCTGGTCGGGGCGAGCCGGGCGCAGCAGCGGACCGGGCAGCGCAGCCAGCTTGTCGCGCAGGTCGCTCGCTTCCTCCAGCCGGTCCATCAGGTCGACAATGTCGCGCGCCCGCTCGCCCAGCGCCAGCGCCCGCTCGCTCTCCATCCCCGCATTGCTGCGATAGTCGCGCGCGGCCACCCGCTTCTGCGCCTCCAGCGCGGCGAGTTGGGCCTGTCTTTCCTTGCGCTGTTGCTGGCTGCTGGCCAGCGCATCGGCCGCCTGCTGGGCCGTGGCGCGCAGCGCCCGGCTGCGTTCCAGCTCGGCGCGCAGCCCGGCGGTACGCTGGCGGATCACCGGGAGTATCTGCCCCAGAACCGCGCGCATATGCACGGCGTCGGTGATCGAGCCGGGCTGGACCAGCGCCAGCGCCAGCGGGCGGCGCGCCATCATCTGGAGCGCGGCGGTCAGGCGCACGACCGGTTCCTGCTTGGCCGCCAGCCGGGCCGCCTGCGCGCGCTGCATCCGCGCGACGATGGCGATGCGCGCCTGTGCGCCCGCTATGTCGGCTTCGGCCTGCTGGATGCGCGCGGCGATCGCGGCGGCGCGGCGGCGCGCCTGCTCGGCCTCATCGCGCGCTGCGCTCGCCTGCTGGTCGAGCCGGGCGGACCGATCGCGCGCCTCGTCCGACTGGCGGCGCGCGGCCTTCAGCGCGGCCTGTTCCTGTTGCAATGTGGTGCCGGCGGTGCCGGGCAGGATGATGGCGTCGTCATCGGCGGCGGGCAGGCGCGATGCGGCCAGGACGCCAAGGCCCGCCATCATCACGATCATGATCCCGCCCCGTGTCACCCGCCTATCCTTCGCGATGATAGGGGTGGTTGGCAAGGATGGAGCAGGCCCGCCACAATTGTTCGGCCAGCATCGCGCGGGCCATCATGTGCGGCCAGGTCATATTGCCAAAGGCGATCAGCAGGTCCGCATTCGCCCGTTCGGTGTCGTCAAACCCGTCCGCCGCGCCGATCAGGAAGCGGCATTCGCGCGTTCCCGCGTCGCGCCAGCCTTCGATCCGCCGGGCAAAGTCCATGGAGGATAGCTGTTTGCCCTTTTCGTCCAGCATCACCGTGACGGTGCCGGGCGCCTGCGGGGGCAGCTTGCCGCCCCGATCGGGCATTTCGGTGATCTTGTGCGGCATGGTCAGCCGCTTGACATAGCGGTCGACCAGTTCGGCTTCGGGCGACCGCCCGATCTTCCCGCGCGCGATGATATGGAGGAGCATTCAGCCTTAATCCGTTCACCCTGAGCGAAGTCGAAGGGTTCGGCTGAGCCGCAGGCGAAACCACTTCGCTACGCTCAGTGGAAGGCTTCGACTTCGCTCAGCCCGAACGGCGTCGGGTTACGCCGTCCCCGCCACTGGCGCGTCGACGAAGCCCCACATCCGTTCCAGATTGTAGAAGCTGCGCACTTCGGGCCGGAACAGGTGGACGATCACGTCGCCCGCGTCGATCAGCACCCAGTCGGCGACCGGCAGCCCTTCGATGCGGCACGAACGGCCCGTGCCTTTCTTGACCCGCTCGGCCAGATGCTCGGCGATCGCCGCGACCTGGCGCGACGAACGACCGCTCGCAATCACCATATAATCGGCGATGCTGCTCTTGCCTTCGAGGGGGATGGAGATGGTTTCCTGGGCCTGGTCGTCGTCGAGCGACTGCATGACGAGGGCGTGCAGGGCGGCCACGCTATCGGCCGCTGCGGCCGTATCGTTGGCAATAAGGGGTCTGGTCAAAAAAGCTCCATTCTAGACGATCAGCCGACGCGTGAGCGGGTCCCGCACACGTGCATGTTCATATTCGCGATGCCAGAGGGGGTTCGCCTGCCGAAACAGGGTCGCCGATCTTGGATCAGGGCGAAAGCGCAATAGCACGAGCGCCGGCGGTCTCCAATTCGTCCAGCCTGCTTTCTGGCAAGCGGGCAGGACGAAGCGCCGCAGCCAGTTCATGGCCACAGAGCCACGAGCAGCACCATCATAGCCCGGACGGGCGATCACGGCAATGGGCATTTGACGCGCTATGCCGCGCCAGTCCCTCCACTGGCTGAACTGCGCCAGATTATCGGCCCCCATCAGCCAGATGAACCGGTTGCGCGGGTAGCGGCGGGTCAGCGCGCGCAGCGTGTCTGCCGTGTAGCGCGTGCCCAGTTGCGTCTCGATCGCGGTGGCGCGAATCGGGGCGCGCCGCGCGACCTTGCGCGCATGGGCCAGCCGGGCGGGCAGGGGCGCCATGCCTGCGCGGGGCTTCAGCGGATTGCCCGGCGACACCAGCCACCATATGTCGTCCAGTCCCAGCGCCGTTGCCGCGAACAGCGAAATCGCGCGATGCCCGCCATGGGCCGGGTTGAAGGAGCCGCCGAGCAGGCCGATGCGTGTCATAGCCCCGCCATGCCATCTGGCGCGGGTCGCTGCAATCGCGCTGCTGCCCGGTCAGGGTGCGGCGACGATCCCCCAGGGCGCGCTCCCGACGGCGATCGTCGCGCTCACCTGCGCCTTGGCCAGATCGATCACCGATACCGAATCGGACAGGCCATTGGCTGTATAGGCTTGGGTGCCATCGGCGCTGACCGCGACATGCCAGACCCGCTTGCCCACGGGCACATAGGCGCGGACTTTGCGGGTCGGGACATCGACCAGCGCGACATGATCGGCCCGGCCCAGCGCGACGATGGCGGTCTTGCCATCGGGGGTGAAACGGATGCCGCACGGCAGGATGCGATGCGCCGGGACGCCCGGTATCTCGAACCGCAGCGTCTCGCGCACCGCACGGCTTGTCGTGTCGATGATCTGGACAGTGCCGCCAATTTCGGCCGCGACCCATAATTGCGCGCCGTCGGCGGTGAATTCGACATGGCGCGGGCGCTGGTCGGTCGAGGTTTCGGCGACCATCTGGCGCGTGCCAAGGTCGATCCAGTTGACGACATTATCCTCTTCGGACGTCACCGCCACCCACTGGCCGTCCGGGCTTTGCGCCACCCCTTCCGGCTCGCCGCCGACATCGACCTGAAAGGCGACGGAGCGGCTGGCCAGGTCTATCGCCGTCAGCGCGGCATTATCCTCATTGGCGACGAACAGCGTCCTGCCGTCGCGGGAGAGGGCAAATTGCTCCGGGTCTTGCCCAGATGGCAATTCCGCGACCAGCTTGCCGGTTGCACGGTCGATCACCTGCACCGCATGGTCGGTGCTGGCGCACAGATAGAGGTAGCGGCCATCCTTCGACAGGGTGATGCCGCGCGGGCGGCCGCCCACGGCCCAGGTCGCAGTCACCTGCCCCGACGCGGTATCGACCACGGACACGCTGTCCCCGCGCTCGTTGGAGACATAGAGGGTTTCCCCCTGCGCGGCGGCGGGGAGCGCCAGCCAGACGGCCCCGACGGCAATGCCGATGCGCTTCATATCCTGATCCTCTCACCGCTTTGGCCGCCATCCTATCGGCTGGTAACGATCGACGGGATTGTACCAATGGCCAATGGGCCGCGCGCCTGCCTTAGCCGATATTCCGCTCAACGAGAATCCGCGTGAGAGGATGACGCATATGAAACTGGGACGGATCGCGCTGCTGGGCGCCATTGCCACGCTGGGCATGACCGGGGCGAGCGCGCTGCTGGCGCATGGCGACGTCACGCCGCAAGCAGTCGACACGAGCGCGCTGCCGGAGATTGGCGAAGCCTGGCTCGAAAAAAACCCCTATAGCGGCAACGCCAAGGCGATCGAGATCGGCCAGTCGGCTTATGGCCAAAATTGCGCGCGCTGCCACGGGCTGGATGCGGAATCCGGCGGTATCGCGCCGGACCTGCGTTATCTGGAGGAAGGCGAATCCGGCGATCAATGGTTCGCCGAACGCTTCCGCCACGGCTCCAGCCATGACGGCAAGGTCTATATGCCGCCCTTTGGCGACGTATTGGGGCAAAAGGCCGGCTGGGCCATCCGCGCCTGGCTTGAAACCAAACATGAGGGATAGGGCGATGCTCACCCGTCGCGCCTTGATTGGCGGGGCGGGTGTGGCGTTCGCGCTGGCTGCGGGCCGCGGCGGCGCGGCCCCGTTGGCGAAGGTCAAGGCGCTCGGTACGTTGCGCGTGATCGTCTATCAGGACAACCGGCCCTGGTCGTGGGAGGAGGGCGGCAAGATCGTCGGTCTGGACGCTGACCTGGCGCAGGCGATCGCGGGCAGGCTGGGCGTGCGCGCCGATGTGGCCCAACTGGTCGCGGACGAAAGCGCCGATGACGATCTGCGCAACGGCGTGTGGAAGGGCGGTTTGCTGGGCTTCATGCCCGGCGACCTGATGCTGCATGTCCCCTTCGACCGGACCTTCGCGGCGCGCAATGATCAGGTTGCGATCATCGCGCCCTATTATCGCGAGAGTTTCGCGCTGGCCGGTTCCGGTGGCGCGGTCGCGCTGGAAGGGATGCCGACCGAGTGGCGCGGCCGCAAGCTCGCCGCTGAACTCGACTCCATCCCCGACTTCTATCTGACAGGCTCTTTTGGCGGCGTTTTGGCCAAGGATGTCGTCCATTATCCGACCGGATCGGCGGCGGTGGCGGCGGTATTGGCCGGGCAGGCGGACGCCGTGCTGGCGAGCCGGGCGCAGATCGAACACGGACTGCACGGTGCGGGCGCTGGCCGCGTCACGCTGCGCAAGGGGCCGCTGCCCGCTTTCACCTCGCCTGGTTGGGACATCGGCATGGCGGTCAAGGAAAATAGCCGCACGCTGGGCGACGCGGTGGAGGAGATCGTTACCGCCATGGCGGCAAGCGGCGAGATGAAGGCGTTGTTCGCGCGCTACGGGGTCAACTGGACTGCGGCCAACGCCGCAGGCTGAGCGCGGACCGCCAATATCCCGACCCAAGGTCTAATTGTCGCTGATCGGGAGCGGCATAGTCTGCACAGAAATCGTGGGCGCCCAATGCGCCCGATTACACAGGGAGGATGGTTATGAAAGGACCGATCATGCGGGCGCTGTCGGGCGTCGCTGCGATGGCAATGGCGATGGGGGCCGCGCCGCTGGTGGCGCAAAGCGGGCCGACCGATGCCGATCTGATGAACGACGCCAAATCGACGGGCGACGTGCTGACATATGGCATGGGACCGCAGGCGCATCGCTTCAGTGCGCTCAACGCGATCAACAGCGGCAATGTGTCGAAAATGGTGCCTGTCTTCTCCGCCTCGCTGGGTGGTGAAAAGCAGCGCGGCCAGGAAGCGCAGCCGATCGTCTACGACGGCACCATCTATGTGACCGGCAGCTATTCGCGCCTGTTCGCCTTTGACGCGCGCACTGGCGAGGAAAAATGGCAATATGACGCCCGCCTGCCCGACGGCATCATGCCCTGCTGCGACGTGGTGAACCGCGGCGCGGCGATCTATGGCGACAAGATCATCTTCGCCACGCTCGACGCGCGCCTCGTGGCGCTCAACCGCCTGACCGGCAAGGTGATCTGGAACAAGCAGATCGCCGACTATAAGGAAGGCTATAGCGCCACCGCCGCGCCGCTGATCGTCAACGGCATGGTCATCACCGGCAATTCGGGTGGCGAATTCGGCGTGGTCGGCGCGGTCGATGCGCGCGACGTCAACACTGGCGAGCTGATCTGGCACCGCCCGGTGATTGAAGGCCATATGGGCACGCTCAATGGCAAGGATAATGGCATCACTGGCAAGCTGAACGCCAGCTGGCAGGGCGACCAGTGGAAAACCGGTGGCGGCGCGACCTGGCTGGGTGGCACCTATGATCCTGAAACCAACCTGCTCTTCTTCGGCACCGGCAACCCTGCGCCGTGGAACAGCCATCTGCGTCCCGGCGACAATCTCTACACCGCGTCCACCATTGCGATCGACCCGGCCACCGGCGTCATCAAATGGCATTTCCAGACCACGCCGCACGACGGCTGGGATTTCGACGGCGTCAACGAATTCATTCCCTTCGACGCCACCATCAACGGCAAGCCGATGAAGCTTGGCGCGAAGGCGGACCGCAACGGCTATTTCTTCGTGCTCGACCGCACCAACGGCAAGTTTGTCAGCGCCAGCAAGTTTGTGATGCAGACGACCTGGGCCGATGGCTTCAACAAGAATGGCAAGCCGAATTACATCGTGGAAGGCCGTCCGCCGGCACCGGGCGATGCAAAGGGCAAGCCGGTATTCGCTTCGCCGTCTTTCCTGGGCGGCAAGAACTGGATGCCGATGGCCTACAGCCATGACACCGGCCTTTTCTATATCCCGTCCAACGACTGGGGCATGGACATCTGGAACGAGCCCATCGCCTACAAGAAGGGGGCCGCTTATCTGGGCGCGGGCTTCACCATCAAGCCGATTGCCGAAGATCATATCGGCGTGCTGCGGGCCATGGACCCCAAGACCGGCAAGATCGTGTGGGAATATAAGAACAAGGCGCCGTTGTGGGGCGGGGTGCTGACGACCGGGGGCAATCTGGTGTTCACCGGCACGCCCGAAGGCTATCTGAAGGCCTTCGATGCCAAGACTGGCCAGGAATTGTGGAAATTCCAGACCGGGTCCGGCGTGGTCGGTTCGCCTGTCACCTGGGAACAGGATGGCGAACAATATGTGGCCGTCATGTCCGGCTGGGGCGGCGCTGTGCCTCTGTGGGGCGGCGAAGTCGCCAAATCGTTCAAGGACATCAATCAGGGCGGCGCGCTCTGGGTGTTCAAACTGCCAAAGTCATAAGGGAGAGAGTGTCATGATCGTCATGGGACGTGGCAGCTATGCAATGCAGGCTCCGGTACTGCCGCCTTGCGCTTTGCGGCTTGCCACATCCCATGACTTGGTCGATCATTCGGGCCAGGGGCAGGATATGGGCCAATATATGGGCGGCGAAGCGATCATGGAACGCGTGCTGATCGTCGATGACCATCCGCTGGTGCGCGACGGTTTGCGCAGCGTCATCGCGATCAGCTTCGACAATATCGAGATTTTCGAGGCGGCGACCCTGGACGAGGCGATCGCCACGCTGGAAAAGCAGGATAATTTCGATCTCATCCTGCTCGATCTCCACATTCCCGACGTGCGGCGGCTTGATGGCCTCAAGCTGCTGCGCGATCGCTTCCCGATCCTGCCGGTGGTGATGGTGTCGGGGGCGTTCGACCGCGCGATCGTGCAGGAGGCGCTGGCCGCCGGCGCGGCCGGGTTCATCCCCAAATCGCTCAAGCGCAGCGCCATTGTCGACGCCTTGCACCGGGTCGTGTCGGGTGAAATCTACCTGCCCGAAACCATGGGGGAAGGGGCAGCGCCGTCCGCCGACGAAGATGACATCACCCGTCGCATCGACAGCCTGACGCCGCAGCAGAAGACGGTCCTTGGCCATCTGGTCAACGGTCGCCTCAACAAGCAGATCGCCCACGACCTCAATGTGTCGATGACGACGATCAAGGCGCATGTATCGGCGATCCTGCAAAAGCTGGGCGTGCTCAGCCGCACCCAGGCAGTGATCAAGGCAAACCGGGTACATTTCCGCGCCGACTGACCCGGCACGACCTTCCATCTATTTCAGCATCGTCCGCAACAGCGCGCGCAACTGTGCAGGCTTGACCGGCTTGCTCAGCAGCGGGATGCCGCAGGCGTCCAGGCGGACCTTCAGATCCTTGCCGCGATCGGCCGAAATCATCACCGCAGGCACCGGCCCGCCGAAATGAGCGCGCAGCCGGTCGATCACATGGTCGCCCGTCTCGCCGTCATTCAGATGATAGTCGATCAGGATGATGTCAGGCTTGGCGTCATCTGTGAACAGGGCGGTCGCATCGGCAAAGCCGCCCGCCGTCCGCACACTGCATCCCCAGCCGCCGAGCAGGGTCGACATGCCGGTCTGGATAGCCCGTTCATTGTCGATGACCAGCACGTTAAGACCCCGCATCGTGCGATCGCGCCCGGATATGTTCGGCTCGCTGTCGGGATCGGTCACCGGCTCACCCGCCGGCAGGCAAATCGCAAAGGTCGATCCACGACCAGGCGTCGATTCGAGCGTGATCGGATGGCCCAGCATGTCGCTCGCCCGCTTGACGATGGCCAGGCCCAGCCCCTTGCCGCTGGTGCGGGTGTCCAGCCGGCGAAACTCCTCGAACACCAATGCCTGCTTGTCGAGCGGAATGCCGGGGCCGCTGTCGGTCACGCTGATGCGGACGCCGTCCGGCCCGCTTTTGCAATCCACCCGTACCGATCCCTGCTGGGTATAGCGCAGCGCGTTGGACAGGAAATTCTGCAGGATGCGTCGCAACAGCCGAATGTCGGATTGCACCCATGCCGGTTCGCTGGCGATCACCAGTTCCAGTCCGCCAGCGCGGGCCATAGGGGCAAATTCGACGCGCAGCGTGTCGAGCAGCCGGTCGAGCCGGAAATCGCCAACCTCCGGCTGGATCGCGCCTGCGTCCAGACGGCTGATTTCCAGCAGTGCCTCCAGCAGATCCTCGACCGAATCCAGCGCCGTCGACGTCTGGTTGACCAGCGCGCGGGTCGGCAGCGCCAGTCGCCGGTCGCCCAGCGCGGCGACAAACAGCCGCGCGGCGTTCAATGGCTGGAGCAGGTCGTGGCTGGCGGCGGCCAGAAAGCTGGTCTTGGACAGGTTGGCCTTTTCCGCCGCTGTCTTGGCGTCGCGCAACTGCGCCTCGATCGCGCGGCGTTCGGCGATCTCTGTCTCCAGTTCGGCGGTCCGCTCGGCCACCCGGCGTTCCAGCGTCTCGGCCGTTTCCTGCAAGCCCGCCTGCGCCCGCAACATCGCGGTTACGTCGGTAAAGCCGATTCCCTGCCCACCCCGTTCCAGCGCAGTGCTGCGAAGCTCGAAACTGCGCGTCCCGGCATGGACCAGCGCGTGGCGCGGATCTCCGCCGGGCTGGTCGCCCCGCCAGTCCAGGCACCCTTCATCCGCCATGCCCAGATGCTCGCGGCACCAGGCGACCAGCGCGCCATGGCTGCCGCTTTCCTGCGCCCAGCCGCCGGGCAGGTCGAGCAGATGCTGGAGCGCGTCGTTCCACGCCGCCACGCGCCCCTGCGCGTCGAACAGGCAGACGCCTTCGGACAGATTGTCGAGCGTGGATTGCAGGATCAGGTTACGCTCGGCCAGTTCCAGCGCCCGGTTGCGGGCGTCCTGCGCCTTCACCTCGGTAATGTCGGTATAAATGCCGACAATACCGCCTTCGCTCGTGCGCAACTCGTTGATCTGGACCCAGCGGCCATCCGACAGCGCCTGCACATGCCCGCCGTCCGCAATGCTGTGGCGCGCCAGCCGGTCCGATACCCAGCGGTCGGGCGCGACCAGCGATCCGAGCGCGTGATGATGCGCGGCGGCGAGCCGGACAATCTCGTCGAAAGACTGGCCTTGGCGAATCTGGTCGGCAATTTCGGGCCAGAAACTCAGATAGGCCTCGTTGAACAGGACCAGCCTGTCCTCTGCATCGAACAGGACAAAGCCCTCATTGATCGAATCGATCGCGTCGCGCAGCCGGGTCTGGGCCTCCTCGGCGGTCGCATGGGCCTGGGCCAGCTCCGCATTGGCGGTGGCCAGACGGCCCAGCGCATCCTCCAGTTCGCCCGTCCGCTCCCGCACCATGGCTTCCAGCGTGATCGCGGTCTCGAACATCGAAAAGGCATTGCCGACCATATCGCTCGACCGTTCGACCCGGTCGATCAGCGCGGCATTGATCTTGCGCAGCTTGCGATTGTCTTCCCGCAACCTGTCCAGTTCAGTGTCGGTTTCCGCCCGCTGGCTCATTTTCCGATCGCAAGTCCGCTAAAGGTCTGGTTGACGTGCAGCGCATGATATTGTTCGCCATAGGTATTGAAGCCGATGACGCGGTGACGGCCATAGAGTTCGGATACGGCCCGGCTGATCTGCCGCTGTTCGGCGTCGATCCGGTTCAGCACGCAATCGAACGCTATGATCCGGTCGACCGTGCCGACATGGGCGGCAATGTCGGTGAACATCGCCTCCATCCCCGCGATCCGGTCCACCGGCTCACCCACGGTCAGCACGATGCCTTCGTCGATCGCGCAGTAGAAGGTCAGGCTGCCGTCCGGGTTGGCGCTCTGGATCGAGCGGACATGATAGTCCCCGCCCGCCCGCACCATCGGCGGATGGGCGGCGTAGAAGGCCAGGCCCAGCGCTTCCCCGGCATGGCCCGCCAGCCGCAGATATTCCTGCGCAGCAGGCTCGGCATTGATTTCGGTGACGATCCGGTCCTGCGGCACAGCGCCCGTCACCACCATTTTGGCCGCCCCAGGGCGGTAATGCTGCCCCTTGAACACATGGATCGGCCGGGGGGTGGACAGGATGGCGATCACGGCGGCGCGATGGTGGAAACGGCCGCCGTGGAAGATCGCTGTTTCGCGGAAATCGAGCCCGTCGCCTGACGATCCGCCGATTAGCGGTACGTCGCCCAGCGCATCCTGGATCGTCATCGTCAGCAGTTCCTCGCGATGGGACAGGCCATCGACCAGAAACAGCGCGACATGATTGACCCGGTCACCCAGATGGCGGCTGTCCCGCTCCGCCACCGCTGCGAGCGATCGAATGGCTTCCCGCGCTGCGACAGGATCGAAGGCATCAATATCGTCGAAACAATGGGACACCATATGAAAGCTGGCGGCCGGAAAGCCGATGACGCTCAGACTATCCTCGTCATAGCCCTGCTCGGTCAGTTCGCCCGAACTGGTACAGCCGATCGCGACCCGTTGTTCGCCATGGCGGTTCACCGCACGGGCCAGCGCGTCGCGATCGAAACGGTGCGAACAAAATAGCAGCATGCCGGCCAATGGTGAGTCACCCATGGCATGGGCGACTTGCGCCATCGCATCAGCCGGATCAGGCATGTGGCTCGACGCAAAGACAATATCCGCCGCCTCCACACTCATTTCGCTCTCTCCCATCGCATTCCCCTTTTTCTTAGGGGTTATGCACTGTGCTGCGCATTTGTCACGTCAGGCGATGGCGTTGCCTCTTGGCGGATCGCCGGCCGCTTCCAGCAGGGCGTTTTCGTCGTCGGTAAAAATGCGCGACCGGACGATGAAGCGCATCCCTTCCGGGCTTTCCAGCGACATGCCCGCGCCGCGCCCTGGCACAATGTCGATCGTCACCTGGGTATGGCGCCAATATTCGAACTGGGCCGCGCCGATCCATACCGGCACATCGCCCCCGACATGCCCCAGCAGCACGTCCTGCGCGCCCACCTTGAATTCGCCGCGCGGAAAGCACATTGGCGCGGACCCGTCGCAACAGCCGCCCGACTGGTGAAACATCAGCGGCCCATGCCTGTCGGTCAGCTGCGCGATCAGCGCCAGCGCTGCATCTGTCGCCAATATGCGGGGAGGAAGCGGGTTCGTCACAGCCAGGCTTTCCTTTACAAAAAGGGGCGGACGTCCGTTAGGGACGCCCGCCTGGGACGAAGGCGCTTACAGGGGAAAGGCAAGCGCCTTCGTTGCGACCCTTTAGAAGAAGCCCAGCGCCTTGGGGCTGTAGCTGACCAGCAAATTCTTCGTCTGCTGATAATGGTCCAGCATCATCTTGTGGTTTTCGCGACCGATGCCCGACTGTTTGAAGCCACCAAAGGCGGCATGGGCCGGATAGGCATGATAGCAGTTGGTCCACACCCGACCGGCCTGGATGCCGCGGCCCATGCGATAGGCGCGGCTTCCATCGCGCGTCCACACGCCCGCGCCCAGACCATAGAGCGTGTCGTTGGCGATGGCGAGCGCTTCGGCCTCATCCTTGAAGGTGGTGACGGCCAGAACCGGACCGAAAATCTCCTCCTGGAATATCCGCATCCTGTTATGCCCCTTCAACACCGTCGGGGTGACATAATAGCCTTCGCTCAGTTCGCCATCCAGCTGCGCACGCGCGCCGCCGGTCAGCAGTTCCGCGCCTTCGGCCAGACCAATCTCGATATAGGAGAGGATCTTTTCCAGCTGGTCGTTTGACGCCTGCGCGCCGATCATCGTCGCCGGGTCGAGCGGGCTACCCTGCTTGATCGCCTTCACGCGCGCAATCGCGCGTTCGATGAACTTTTCGTAGATCGATTCCTGGATCAGCGCCCGGCTGGGGCAGGTGCACACTTCGCCCTGATTGAGGGCGAACATCGCAAAGCCTTCCAGGCACTTGTCGAAATAATCGTCGTCTGCATCCATCACGTCAGCAAAGAAGATGTTGGGCGACTTGCCGCCCAGTTCCAGCGTGACGGGAATCAGGTTTTCCGACGCATATTGCATGATCAGGCGGCCGGTCGTCGTTTCGCCGGTGAAGGCGATCTTGCTGATCCGCTTGTTGCTGGCCAGCGGCTTGCCCGCTTCGACGCCAAAGCCGTTGACGACGTTCAGCACGCCAGGCGGCAGCAGGTCGCCGATAATGTCCAGCAGCACCAGAACCGACATCGGCGTCTGTTCGGCGGGCTTCAGCACGATGCAATTGCCTGCCGCCAGCGCCGGGGCCAGCTTCCACACCGCCATCAGGATCGGGAAGTTCCAGGGAATGATCTGGCCGACCACGCCCAGCGGCTCGTGGAAATGGTAGGCGATGGTGTCATGATCGATCTCGCTGATCGACCCTTCCTGGGCGCGAACGCAGCCTGCAAAGTAGCGGAAATGGTCGATGGCCAGCGGAATGTCGGCATGGGTCGTTTCGCGGATCGGCTTGCCATTGTCGATCGTCTCGGCCATCGCGATCAGGTCCAGATTGGCTTCCATCCGGTCGGCAATCTTGAGCAGGATGTTCGAGCGTTCCGTCGTGGAGGTCTTGCCCCAGGCATCCTTCGCCTTGTGCGCCGCGTCGAGCGCCAGCTCGATATCCTCGGCCGTACCGCGCGCGATGGTCCCGACGACCTGGCCCGTCACGGGGGAAATATTTTCGAAATAGCCGCCCTTGACCGGGGCGACCCACTGGCCGTCGATATAATTGTCATACTGGTTGCGGATCAGCGTCTTGCCGGTGAACCGCTCCATCGCCTGCTGCAGCATCGTCCTACTCCTGTCCTGTCGAAATTGGCTGAAAACATGGCGCGGCGACCTGTGCCGGGCCATTGCACCTTGGGTCTATTTCACTTTTGCGAGCGCCACCGTCATGCGCTTGGCGGCAAAGGGGGGCAGCTTGACCGCCTTGGCCGCTGTCAGGTCGGCGGCGGACACCTTGCCCACCTGGACCAGCGCGACCATGCCCATCGAATAATGGGGCATGCATTTAATGCCGTAGAGGCCAGGCTTGGCGACGGTCAGCACCATCTCCTTGTTCATCGCGCCCTTCACCGGGGTTACGCCCGCGGGCAGCATGTTCGCCATCGTTTCGGCATTGTGGCTGGCATCGGTCGGCTTGAAATGGATGGTATCGCCCAGCGCAGCCTTCACGAAGGATGGTTCAAACACCATCGCCCCGTCCGCGCCCTGATTTTTCATATGGACCACAATATCCTTTGCCGCAGCGGGCAGCGGCGAAAGGAGCAGGGCAGCGGCAAGGCCAGCTGACAGGCGCAGATGGATCACATCACTCTCCAAAGATGCACGCGGCTAATGGCCGCCAGATTGCGCCAAGAGTGCGTCCGGAGCGCGCCTGCGCACAATGGGCCTTTGGTCCTATGTGGCCGTGCCGCCTTCGGGTTGGACTGGCGTGAGCGGCAGGCCAAGGTCGCGCCAGCCATCCGTCCCCTCCGCCAGCCACCAGACATTGGCAAAGCCCATCGATCGCAACCTTTTGGCAGCGTTCCAGCCCATCCAGCAGTCGGAGCGGCAGAACAGAATCAGCATCCTGCCGCGCGCGCGCGCCGTCAACCGGACAACGCCTGTGGCAAAAGCCCCGGCAATGGCGGGATCGGGCTGGCCACGCCCGGCATCGGGAAACCAGTGCGCGCCAGGGATGGAGTCATGCGATGACGCCAGCCGCCAGCGCCCGTCCGGTTCACGATGACCACCTTCGGCCGGCAGGACATCGATGAAGATGGCATCCCTGTCCGGCACAAGCTGCGCCGCTGCTGCGAGCGCGATTCGGCCGACGCCGGCGGGCGGCTGGCGCACTGGCGCGCGATAATGCGCGATGCGATAGCCCTCCGTGTCGAACAATGGCTCCTGCGCCAGCGCGGGCAACGCAACCAGCATCGCCGCCATGATGAAGCGCCGCATGATCCTCTCCCCGGCTTATGACCCAAGGGCCAATGGTAGCGCGTCGCGCCCTCTATTAGACCCTGTCATAAGGGAGAAGGATATGCGCAGGGCAAAGAGCCTATGGGTCGCGATCATGCTGACGCTGGCGCCGGCCGGTGTCGGGGCCACTCCGCCTGCCGATCCGCTCGGCTCACCGATGTGGATAGCCCATGCGCGCACCCTGTTCGGTGATGATCCAGTGCGGTTCGACCCCCGAGTCCATGTGTCCTTCCCGATGATCGCGGAAAACCAGCGCGCCTTTCCGGTGGTCATTGATGCGCGCGGAATAGCGGGGGTCAGGCGCATGATCCTGCTCGCGGACCTTAATCCCATTCCGGTCGCGATCGACTATCGCCCCCTGCATGCCGCGCCCTATGTCGCGACTCGGATCAAGCTGGATCAGCGCACTCCGGTACGCGGTGCGGTGCAACTGGACAGCGGGCAATGGCTGGTGTCGGGCGGCTGGGTCGATGCCGCAGGCGGCGGATGTTCCGCGCCACCCGTCAGCCGGGTCAAGGGCGACTGGGCTGACCATCTGGGCGAGATACGTGGCGAAGTCTGGCCCATCGCGCAGGGCTATAATCGGGTGCGGCTGAGCTTCCGGCATCCGATGGACACCGGCCTTGTCGAAAATATCGCCACTTATCATCTGGAGGCGCTGGCTGTGACCGACGGGGAGGGGCGTGTGCTGGGCGACATGGATATATGGGCATCGGTGGCGGAAGACCCGGCGATCACGCTGATGGTGGACGGCGGCCCGGATGCGGCGCTGCGGGTCGCGGCGCGTGACACCAACGGGCGCGACTACCGGGCCAACCTCATTTTGGCGCGTCAGTCGCCGATGCCGGGCGGACGATGAAGCTGTCGCGACGCGCCATGCTGGGCGGGATAGCGGGTCTGGCGACGATGCCCGCTCGTGCGGCCGACTATAGCATTACGGCGGTGCCGGTCGGCGATGGCATCTGGATGGTGCGCGGCGCGGACGAGCCGATCGAAGAGCATAATGGCGGGGCGATCGCCAATATCGCCATCATCGCAACGCCCGCCGGGACGGTGCTATGGGAATGCGGCCCTTCGCTTCGCTATGGCCGCGCCCTGCGCCAGGTGGCCGAGCAATTGACGGGCCAGCGCATAATACGGGTCTATGTCAGCCATCTCCATCCCGATCATGGCTTGGGGCTGGCCGCCTTCGATTCTGCCATCGTCGCCGCGCTGCCGGGCACGATCGCGGCGTTGGCGGCGCAGGGGCAGGGCTATGCCGATGGCATGTACAGGCTGCTGGGCGACTGGATGCGCGGCACGGACCTGATCCTGCCGGGCCGGACCATCATGGCGGCGCAGGAGGATTTTGGCGGGCGGGTGCTGCGCCTGCTTGCGCTTTCCGGCCATAGCAGTGCGGATCTGGCGCTGCTGGACGAAAGAAGCGGCCTGCTGTTGGCGGGTGATCTGGTTTTTCATGATCGCGCGCCCAGCACCCCGACCGCCGATCTTGCGGCCTGGCGCGCCAGTCTGGACCAGCTGAAGGCCTTGCCCCATGGCGGCGTCCTGCCTGGCCATGGGCCGCTCGACCCGACCGGGACGGCGGCCATTGCCCAGACGCGCGACTGGATCGACTGGCTGGAAGGCGCACTGACGCAGGCGGTGCGCGATGGTCTCGACATGGTGGAGGCGGGCGACCTGCCTATCCCCGCCCGCTTTGCCCGGATGGCCGCCGCCCGCTACGAAGTGCAGCGCAGCGTGTCGCATCTCTATCCTGGCATCGAAGCGGCATTGCTGCCGCGTATCGACGTCAAAAGCGCGCCCTGATCCCTGTCTCTTATACACATCTCTGCCTATCCCCGCCCGCTTTGCCCGGATGGCCGCCGCCCGCTACGAAGTGCCGCGCAGCGTGTCGCATCTCTATCCTGGCATCGAAGCGGCAGTGCTGCCGCGTATCGACGTCAAAGCGCGCCCTGATCCCCCCCTGCCAGCGGCGCGGTGCGCCCGGTCCATAGGCACGGGGATTGGATGCGCCCGGCACCTCCTCCAGTTCGATCTCATCGACTTCGCTGAACGTGCCAAAGGTCGCGTAGCGCCTGCCCAGCGCGTTGCGCACCTCGCCAAACAGGCTGACGCCGCGCACCACATCCACGCTCGCGCGCAGATTGACGATGGCGTAGCCGCCCAGCCTGGGCGTATCATTCCCTTCGTCGCCGACCAGATATTGGCCCGATCGCGCGATCACATCGCCGCCGATGCTCCAGCCCTGTCCGGCATAGTCCAGGTTCAGCGTCGCGCTATGCCGGGCTATACCGGGCAGGCGGTCGCCGCGCTCGACTGCGATCAGGCCGTCCTCGTCCGCTGTCGGATTGGCCGGGCTGGATAGGCTGAGCGGCGCGCGATAAGTGGCGTCGGTAAAGGCATAGCTGAGGCCCGCTTGCAGCCCGCCCCGATGCGCGCGGATCGTCGCTTCCACCCCCTGCCGCCTGGTACTGCCGATATTGCGGAAATAGGCCCGGCCGCGGATTTCCGACGCGACATATTGAATGTCGTTGCGATTGTCTGTCCGCCAGGCCGACAACAGCCAATCAACCGCAAAGCCGCCAAGCTGCGCCTTGCCCTTCGCACCCGCTTCCCAGCTTTTGGCGACCACCTGCTTCAACGGCGGATCGGCGATGAAGAAATTGGTCAGGCTGCATGGCGCATTTTCATCGGCGCAGGACAGTTCGGCCGGAGTCGGCACGCGGTTGCTTTCCGCATAGCCCGCCCGCAGCGCCAAAGCGTCGGACAACTCATAGTCGAACTCGATGCCGGGATTCAGCCGGGAAAAATGATGCCGGCCATTGAGCGCGGTGCCGATCTGGTCCTGCAACACCACCCGCGCCCAATTATATCGCAGTGCGATTTCGGCTGACAGGCGCGGGGTGATGGGTAACCGATCCTGGGCGAATACCCCCCAATAATCGGTATGGGCGACCAATCCCACGGGCGCGATGGCGCCGTCTGGCTGGATGATGATCGGTCCCAGCCCTTCGACGCTTCGCTCGTCGGTCATCGCGCCGAGTTCGGTCGATGTGTCGAACCGGGTGCGGCTTGTGTCGTAACTCAGCCCCAGCGCCAGATGATTGTCCCCCGCGCCCAACGCCCGCTGGTCGATCAGTTGCACCAGCGCCCCCATCGCCCGCGTCGCGGTGCGCCCGCGATTGAGGACGCCATAGCCTTCACCCCCCAGGCTATCGGCGATCGGATCGCCATTGGCGTCTGTCAGGACCGCCTGTTCCTCCTCATCTTCGGTATCCCCCACCGTTTCCAGGCACAGCAGGCCAGCCTCATCCTCTTCCTCGCAACCCTCGATATCGGCAGCGTCGCCATTGACGCTGCGCAGCGTCAGTTTTTGCGCGTAGAGCGTCCCTTCGATCCGGGTCGTATCCGATAGCGCGACCCAGGGATGCAGGCTGACCCGGCCATAGCGGCTGGCGCTATTGTCGGGCCAGGTGAATACCGCGCGCCGATCGACCGCGAGCAGTTCGACCGGCGAAACGCCATTGCCGGTCAGGTCGGTGTCCGCCCCGACCAGCTTGATGTGCAGGCCACCACCAGGCGCGTCGAAGCCCAGGTCGAGATAGCCATTATATAATGTCGAGGGCGAAAAGGCGCGCCAGCCATCGTCCCGTGTGTATTGAAACGCCGCGAAGGCGCTGAAATCGCCCCGTGCCCCGCCCGCCGCGATGCTCGCTTCGGTCATGCCGAACCGGCCCTGTGAAACGCTGGCCTCCAGTCCGGGATCGCTCAGCCCGGTCTTGGTGTCGATCAGCAACGCCCCGCCCAGAGCGTTGAGGCCATAAACCGCGCTTTTGTCGAGCAGGCTAATCCGCGCAATGGCGGCTTCGGGCAACAGGTCGAACTGCATGGTGTCGCCGAACGGCTGGTTGAAGCGCGCGCCGTCCAGATAGGTGGCGATCCCCTGCGCCTGTCCCTGAAGCGGCGAAGCGACAAAGCCGCGATAGACCAGATTGGGCTGCCACGGGTTGTTTTGCGCGTCCTGCAAGGTGACACCGGCGAAGTTACGGACCAGCGCGCCCAGCAGATCGGGACTGCCGCCTTTGGCGATGTCGGCGGCGGACAGCGACAGGCCGTCGTCGCTGTCGATGCCGCCGCCCGGCGCCGTCACGATGATGGGCTGGCGACCGGCATCTGCCTCATCCGCCCGCGCGATGCCGCCGCACAGCGCCATCGCACTGGTTGCCAACAGCGCCGTCACACCCCTCATGCCATCCTCCATTATGTCTATGGGAGGAAGGCTAGGGGGACAGGGGACGGCGCTCCATTAGACCTTGGGTCGGTCCATCGTCAGGTCATCTGCGCTTTCAACAGCTTGTCGATGGTCAGCGGATAGTCGCGCAGCCGCAGGCCAGTGGCGTTGTAGACTGCATTGGCAACCGCAGCGCCCGCGCCGCAAATGCCCAACTCGCCCACGCCCTTGGCTTTCATCGGTGAACTTTTGTCGTCCAGTTCGTCGATGAACAGCACATCTTGTTCGGGTATGTCGGCATGGACCGGCACGGCATATTCGGCCATGTCATGATTGATGAACAGGCCAAAGCGGGTGTCGACCTCCAACGCCTCCATCAATGCCGCACCGGCGCCCATGGTCATCGCGCCGATCACCTGGCTGCGCGCGGATTTGGGATTGAGAATGCGTCCGGCCGCAAATGCCCCGCCCATGCGGCGGATGCGCACTTCGGCGGTGTCGATGTCCACCCCGACTTCGCAGAAATGCGCGCCGAACGTCGCCTGGGCATAGCGTTTGTCCAGATCGCCAAATTCGATACTGTCCTGCGCCCATAGACCCTCGCGACCGGCGAGCGCAGCCAGCGTTTGCGACTGATTGCCCAATTTCACCAGACCATCTTCAAACTGCGCCTGGTCGGCCGGATAGCCCGCCTTTTCCGCAAGCTTTGCCCGCAGCGCCATGGCGGCGGCATAGACGCCGGCTGTAGAACTGTTCGCTCCCCATTGACCGCCAGACCCGGCGGATGCGGGGAAGCGGCTGTCGCCCAGCCGCACGATGACGTCATCCAGCGATACGCCCAGCATTTCCGCCGCGGTCTGGCCGATGATGGTATAGCTGCCGGTGCCGATGTCCGTCATGTCGGTTTCGACTATGACCTTGCCGGTGCCATCCACGCCGATCCGCGCGCCCGATTTGCCGACCATATTGTTACGGAATGCGGCGGCCACCCCCATGCCGACCAGCCAGCGACCATCGCGCACCTTGCCAGGTGTGGGATTGCGCTTGCTCCATCCAAACCGGACAGCCCCGGCGCGCAAACATTCGACCAGCTTGCGGCTGGAAAAGGGGCGTTGCGGCCCCGCTTCGGGATCATATTGCACATCGTTGCGGATGCGCAGTTCGACCGGATCGACGCCGCATGCTTCCGCCAGTTCGTCCATCGCGATTTCCAGCGCCAGCAGACCGACGGCTTCGCCGGGGGCGCGCATCGCATTGCCTTCGGGCAGGTCGAGCGTGGCGAGGCGATGCGCGGTCAGGCGGTTCGCGCCACCATAGAGCAGCCGCGTCTGCATCGCCGCCGTCTCCGGGCCGCCGCCGGGCAGGTCGCCCGACCATACTTCATGGCCGATGGCATCGATCACGCCATTCCTGTCGGCACCTATGCGGATGCGCTGGACCGTCGCGGGACGATGGGTGGTATTGTTGGGTATCTGGTTGCGGGCGATCATGACCTTGACCGGACGTCCGACTTCCCTCGCCCCCAATGCCGCAAGCAATGCGTCGGCGCGCAGGAACAGCTTGGCGCCAAAACCTCCGCCAATATAGGGCGAAACGAGACGGACATTGTCTTTGGGAATGCCCAGCGTCTTGGCGACTTCCCCCACGCTCCAGGCAATCATCTGATTTGCCGTCCACAGCGTCAGCTTGTCGCCGTTCCACGCGGCGGTGGTAGCGTGCGGTTCCATCATGGCATGGCTGTGGTCTGGGGTAGTGTAGCGCTCGTCGATCCTGACCGCTGCCTTGGCAAAGGCTCCGTCAAAATCGCCAACGGCAGTGTCGGCGGCCCCGCCGAAGCCGCTGTCTGGTGGTTTGACGGCATTGTCCAGTTCGGTGTTCAGATCGAACTTGCCATCCTGCGGCGTATAATCGATCCGCACCAGCTTGGCGGCTGCGCGCGCATTTTCAAATGTGTCGGCGATCACCAGCGCCACCGCCTGATCATAATGCATGATCGCCGGGCCGCCCAGCAGCGGAGCGGTATTATAATTTCCCTTGCCCAGCTTACCGGCATTGGCGTGGGTCACTATCCCCAGCACGCCGGGCGCTGCTTCAGCCGCGCGCAGGTCCATGGCCGCGATCCTTCCCTTGGCGATCGCGGACCCGACGATCCAGCCATAGACGGCGTTGGGTGCAGCATCATGCCGTTCATAGGCATAGGGCGCACTGCCGGTAACCTTGGCAGGGCCGTCGATACGGTCCTGCGCGACGCCGACGACGCGGCCCTTGTCGATGGGATTGGTGGTGGCGGGCGTATCGAATTTCACGACCGGGCCTCCTTCTGCCGATAGAGCGACGCCAGCGTCCGTTCGACCAGCGTTTTCTTGAATGCATTGTGATGGGTCGTGCGCGCGCCGCTCAGTGTCGCTTCCGCCACCGCCTTCGCCCCGGATGAGGCGGCAGCGTCTGCCGCTGGCGTTCGCCATGGTTTTGCGCCGATGCCGCCAAAGGCGAAGCGGCCTCCGCCGTCCTTGCCGAACACGGCGGCGACCGACACCAGCGCAAAGGCGTAGGACGCCCGGTCGCGCACCTTGCGATAGACATGGGTGCCGCCGATTGGCTTGGGCAAGGTCACCGATGTGATGATCTCGCCATTCTTGAGCGCGGATTCTATATGGGGTGTGTCACCGGGCAGCGTGTGGAAATCGGCGATGGGTATGGCGCGCGCCACGCCGTCCGCCCCGACCGTCTCTACCTGCGCGTCGAGCAACCGCATCGCCACTGCCATGTCGCTGGGATGCTGGGCGATACAGGCGTCGCTTACCCCCAATATGGCGAGGCTACGGCTGATCCCGCCAATCGCGCCGCAACCGCTGCCGGGCTTGCGCTTGTTGCAAGGCATGTTGGTGTCGTAAAAATAAGGGCATCGGGTGCGCTGAAGCAGGTTGCCTGCCGTTGTCGCCTTGTTGCGCAATTGTCCCGAAGCGCCCGCCAGCAGCGCGCGGCTCAGCACGCCATAGTCGCGGCGCACCGTCTTGTCGGCCGCCAAGTCGGTATTGCGGACCAGCGCGCCGATGCGCAATCCACCCTCTGGCGTCGGTTCGATCCGGTCGAGGCCCAGATGATTGACGTCGATCAGGTGAGTCGGCGTTTCGATCTGGAGCTTCATCAGGTCGAGCAGATTGGTGCCGCCGGCAATGAAGCGCGCACCCTGCATCGCAGCTGCGGTCTTGGCGGCATCCGCAACGCTGGTCGCGCGGCTATAGGTAAAAGGCTTCATGCCTTCTTCTCCCCGGCCACTTCATTCATGGCGGCTATGATGTTGGGATAGGCGGCGCAGCGGCAGATATTGCCGCTCATCCTTTCGCGCAATTCTCGGTCGGATAGCGCAACCTGATCCAGATCATCGGTCACATGGCTCGGGACTCCTGCCGCGATCTCTTCCAGCACCGCGACAGCCGAGCATATCTGTCCCGGTGTGCAATAGCCGCATTGATAACCGTCATGCGTGATGAAGGCGCGCTGCATCGGATGGAGCTTGTCGGGAGTTCCCAACCCCTCGATCGTCGTCACCGTGTCGCCATCATGCATGACCGCCAGCGTCAGGCAGCTGTTGATACGCCTGCCTTCGACGATGACGGTGCACGCACCGCACTGCCCCTGATCGCAACCCTTCTTCGTCCCGGTCAGATGCAGATGCTCACGCAGCGCGTCGAGCAGGGTGGTGCGCGGATCGAGTTGCAGATGCACCTCGCGCCCGTTCACGGTCAATTCCACGGGGATCATCCCGGTTTCTCCCTTGGCTGTGGGTCGTGCAGTGGCCGCACCGGCAGACGCCAGCGTGGGGGCCGCTGCGGCAACCGCCGCACTCCCCTGCAACAGGGAACGGCGCGTGAGATGATCGGATGGCATCGCGGGTGCTTCCTCTTGCTTGGTCTGTCATACGAAGGGACGCGACAAATGATCCGCCGCTGGACATAAATATGGAGTTTGATCCCCAGATTAACAGAATGACCACCCAGGCAAAGTTGCGAAATGCCACCCATGTTGATTTTTCGGACAGAGCGAATCAATCATGGGCAGCAATCGGCGGCCCTGGCATTGCCGCGCATGCCTTTCGCGTCGGGCGACACGGGCGCAAAGCCCTGCAAAGTCGCCCACTTTGCCAGTCGGAGCAGGAATTTCACGATCTTGGCAATTCTCCCCTTGCCCATCCCGAAAAGCGCTGCTAGTTGCCCGCCTCACCCGACGGGGACAGCGTCTCCATCAAGCGTCGAGCGGGCGTAGCTCAGGGGTAGAGCACAACCTTGCCAAGGTTGGGGTCGAGGGTTCGAATCCCTTCGCCCGCTCCAGAAATCATCGAAAAATCAATGATTTCTGGAGCGACTGCGCTGAGTGTTCCTTTACTTCTACTTGCTAACCTGTCTGAATAGCCAGGCGCGGCATGTTGCCCGTCTGTTTTTCAGCGACGGGGTCTGACGCAGCTCCGGCATCGGTATCTGGCGCGCAAAGACGCTTATCGGTCAATTTGACGCTCGGGCGCTTTCGAAGAGCGCAGGGCGATTATGGGTAAGAACGCGCGACAGCGTTTCTCGGCTGGCCGCGCATTCCCTATACCCGATGGGGCAAAACCCGCCGTCGCGGCACACCTGCCACAACGACGGGGATGCTTCAGGGAGACCGCCGCTACGAGCGTTACGGGAACCTTTCCACCGCAAAGGCTTCACGGCGAAACCGACGCCACGCTGCAGTTCTTCCCTCGGCGGGCTGAAACCGTCCGGTCCGCGCCGGTTATGCGACTTGCTTGAGGTGGTTCGGCGCAGAACCCTTCAGGCGCGGTTCGATGAAGCTGGCATACCAGTCGACAAACTGTACCACGCCGCCTTCATGCAGGGCCGAATAGGGGCCGGGCTCATAGGCGGGCGAACGGATGCCGAAGGCATTTTCCTCTACGATGCGGCGGTCCTGATCGTTGGTTTGCTTCCAGACATGGGTCAG
Source organism: Sphingobium sp. B2 (assembly GCF_007693735.1). Classification (NCBI taxonomy): domain Bacteria; kingdom Pseudomonadati; phylum Pseudomonadota; class Alphaproteobacteria; order Sphingomonadales; family Sphingobiaceae; genus Sphingobium; species Sphingobium sp. B2. Next base: position 2,865,513 of record NZ_VDBZ01000001.1, on the reverse strand, counting down.
TTCGTCCAGATCATAGTCCACGCCTTCCACCGCGTCCTTGTGAACCAGCCATTTGGTCGTGACCGCGGTTTCATTGGGCCCGATCGGAATGACGCGGAACGTCACCGCATGGTCGATCAACACATGATTCCAGGTCGACGGATAGTTGAACAGCATCAGCGCACCGATTTTTTCCGCCGTTACGGCATCGGACAGGGGGCGCTGTACCGCCCGCTTGCCCGACATGGTGTAGCTTTCCGCGTCGCGCAGCAGCGGAGCGCGGATCGCGCGGAACTGGCCACTGTCATGGATCTGGAACTGCGCGGGCAGGCCTGCGGCTTCGCACCGCGCCCAATGCCCCGCCATTTCAGGATCTTCGCCGCCCCCGCTGACGCCAGTCACATTGGGGGATTCCGAATAGGTCTTGCACAATTCTGGATGGCTGCCAGCGCAATGATAGCATTCGCGATTATTTTCCCAGACCAGCTTCCAATTGCCTTTCTCGATGATCGTCGATTCATGGGCAACCTTTGCTTCCGACAAATTGTGCGGGGTGAAATAGGGTGACATGAGATCGCGGAAGGGCTTGAAGTCGGCCGGCTCTGCCGCCAGGCAGATAAAGATATAACCGGCAACGCTTTCGCAGGCGACAGGCTTCAACGCATGGTCTGAAGGGTCGAAATCATCGCCCATCTGGCGGGCGAAGGCCAGTTTGCCGTCCAGATTGTAGGTCCACTGATGATAGGGGCAAACCAGCTTTGGCGCCGTCCCCTTGGGCTGGTTGCAGACCCGGCTGCCGCGATGGCGGCAACTGTTATGGAACGCGCGAATCCCGCCATCCTTGTCGCGCAGGACGACGATCGGATAGGCGCCGACCTGGAGTGTGAAATAGCTGCCCGTTTTGGGAAGTTCACAATCATGCCCCGCAAACAACCAGTCGCGATACCAGATGAGCTCCATGTCCAGGTCGAAAAACTGCTGATCGACATAGAAGCGCTGGGGAAGCGAGTATTGGGGCTTGCGGCCCTGGATAAGGCTGAGCATCTCGTCACGCGCGGTCATATCGCTTCCTTCCCCACTATTTCAGATCCTGCCGATTGGTGATGACATTTTCTCACACAGTACGGCAATGTTGCTTACATTCTCTGGGTTGATGGTGCTCAACCCCGATCGGAACGGCCGTTTATCCCGGCCTGTACTGATCCCCCTGACAGATTCAGGCTATCGCGCCACATCGTCCATTCCATAGGATGGATGCGACATTTTTCTACCGATCCGCGACATGGCCAGCGGCCGGTATCGAAGCGCAAATAGCCCATCCTGTCATGCGAACGGCCAACGCACTTCGACCTCCACATAATCGAGGACGCCACGGATGGGCGCATTGGGTTTCCTGATCGTCACCTGCGCCGCCTCGACCTGCGTGAAGCGGTGGCACAGCGCCTTGGCCATGTCGAGCGCCAGCGCCTCGATCAGGAAGCGGCGCTGGCCTGAGACGATCTGTTCGATAGCGGCGAACACGGCCCCATAATCTATCGTGCCGCGAATATCGTCATTTTCCAGGCTCTGGAGCGCGTTGACGTGCAACTCCACATCGACATGGAATCTTTGTCCCAGCGCCTTTTCCTCGTCGAACACGCCATGATTGGCGTAAAAGGCGCAGTTCTTCAGACGTATGACGTACAGGGTTTCAGATGCTCGAAGCCGGGGCGGATCATTCGCCTTCAGACATTGGGTCAATTCTAGCATCATGTCGTCCTTCGAAACCCTGCGCCGATGGCGCGGAGAAATGGCTGGCGCGGCCTTTGGCAACGTCGTGCCGCGCCATGCAGTGTCGAACCGACCGCGTCAGCTTTTCGGCTTCTTATTCTCCGGATCGTAGAGCGGCTTGTACCCGATTGAAGCGACCTCCACCGGATAGATTTCGCCGAAATATTCGACCTGAAGCTGGCGACCTTCCTGACAGTAAGACCATGGCAGATAGGCCAATGCGATATTCTTGCCGATTGTCGGGCCGTAGGCGATCGACGTCGTGTAGGAACGGCGGCCCAGTTCGTCGATCAGGGTCTCGCCTGTCTGCGGATCAAGTACCGGCAATATCCCGACCGGATAGCGTGCCACGCCCTTGTCATCGACATTGTCGGTCATGATGAGCGTGCAAAGCTTGGCAGGCTGATGTGCGCGTGCGCGATGTTCCAGATGCTTCGCTTTGCCCCGGAAGTCGGCTTCCTTGCATTTGGGGCGATTCAGGTCTGCCTCCAGCAGATTGTAATGGGTCAGCAGGTCCGCATTCTGGAGGCGCAGGCTCTTTTCCAGGCGGCGCGAATTGGCATAGGTTTCGACACCCACGGCAATGACCCCGGTCGACCGCAGTGCATCCCACACCGCCAGGCCATCCTCATAGGCCATGTGCAGCTCCCAGCCTTGTTCCCCGACATAGGAAATGCGGAAGGCGGCTACATCCTTGCCCGCGATGCTGATCGGCTTGATGGAGGCGAACGGGAAATTTTCCGGCAAGAGGCCATCGGGATCAGCGACCACCTTCTGCAGATTTTCGCGGGCATTGGGGCCCCAGATGCCGATGGTGATATATTTTTCCGTCACATCGGTGATCGTGACGTCAAAACCCTTATCCTGCGCGACCCGGCGCATATAATTGATGTCGCGCGGCCCGGCATCCGCGCCGTTGATCAGGCGGCCGCGGTCCGCCATGCGGATCACGGTAAAGTCGGCGCGCACATTGCCTTCGTCGTCCAGGAAGTGGGTGTAGATGCCCTTGCCAATATTATTGTCGCCGCCGATCTTCGCCGCGCAAAGCCATTCCAGCAGCGCGACATGGTCCGGCCCTTCAATGTCGGTGATATGGAAGTGCGACAGGTTGATGATGCCGCAATTTTCGCTGAGTTCCAGATGCTCGGCATTGGAAACCCGCCAGAAATGGCGATTGTCCCATTCATTTTCACGTTCGGGAATGCGATCGCCATATTTGTCGAGCAGATGTTCGTTGGCGGCATAGCCGTGCGCGCGTTCCCAGCCGCCCAGTTCCATGAAATAGCCGCCCAGTTCCTTCTCGCGTTCGTAGAAGGGCGAACGGCGGATATTGCGGCCACCTTCGAACGGCTCGCGCGGGTGGACGGGCGGGTTGTAGATTTTGGCGGCCGTTTCCAGGCAGCGCGCCCGGATGAAGGATTCTTCCAGTTGATAGGGGTTGAAGCGGGAATAATCGATGCTGGCATGGTCGATGGCGGTGCGACCGTCGGTGATCCAGTCGGCCACCAGCTTGCCCATGCCCGGCCCATCCTTGACCCAGATACCGACCGCATACCACAGGCCACGGATTTTCTGGCTTTCGCCGATCGATGGGCCGCCATCCGTCGTGGTCTGGAGCAGGCCGTTGAAGCTGTGGCTCTCATTATAGCCCAACTCGCCAAGGATAGGCGTCAGTTCGATCGCCCGTTCCAGCGGTTCCAGCACTTCCTCCATCTCCAGATCGCGCTGTGAAGGCGACAGGCGGGCGAACTCCTTTTCGAGCAGGTCGCGCGGATGGACGAGGCGCGGCGCCTTCTCCTCATAATAGCCCCATTCGATCTGGCCGCCCTCGGCCGTCCTGGGATCGCCAGTGTCGCGCATATAGGCTGAATTGCCCTGATCGCGCAGCAGGGGCCAGCCGATGTCCTTGCCGGTACCTTCGAATTCCTTGTACGGGCCGAAAAAAGTCAAAGGATGGTCAACCGGATAGACCGGCAGATCCTCGCCCGCCATTTCCGCGACCAGGCGACCCCAAAGGCCGGTGCAGACGACGACATGATCGGCGCGGATTTCGCCTCGCGTGGTCTTGACGCCCCTGATGCGCCCATCCTCGACGATCAGCGAGAGAGCCGATGTATTGGCAAAGATGTTGAGTTTGCCTGCGTCCACCGCCTGATCGACCAGCTTGCCGGCGACCGTCTGCGAACGGGGGATGACGAGGCCCGCATCAGGGTCCCACAGGCCGCCCTGGATCAGATCCTCCTCGATAAGGGGGAATTTTTCCTTGATCTCGGCTGGGCTGATCAGCCGCGCGCGGGTGCCAAAGGCCTTGCCTGAAGCCACCTTGCGCTTGATTTCGTCCATGCGCTGCTGGTCGCCGACGCGCGCGACCTCGATGCCGCCGATGCGGGCATAATGACCCATTTTTTCAAAGAAATCGACCGAATAGAGAGTGGTCCAGGTCGTCAGATAATCATGGCTGGTGGCGTAGCAGAAGTCCGAAGCGTGCGCCGTCGAACCGATGTCGGTGGGGATGCCGGACTTGTCGATGCCGACAATGTCATCCCAGCCGCGTTCGACCAGATGATGGGCTGTCTCTTATACACATCTAGATGTGTATAAGAGACAGGCAGAAGTCCGAAGCGGGCGCCGTCGAACCGATGTCGGGGGGGATGCCGGACTTGTCGCTGCCGACAATGTCATCCGAGCCGCGTTCGACCAGATGATGGGCGACCGATGCGCCCACGATACCGCCGATGCCGACGATGAGGATACGGGCCTTCTCAGGAAATGCAGACATTTTCATTCCTCTTCGTCAGGGATGGGGGGCAATGATGGATGGACGCGAATAATCGGAGCCGGTCATAGCGCCGGGTCCGCCAGCCTGTTGCGCCGATAGGCGGCCAGAAGCGTATTGTGCATCAGGGTCATGATGGTCATCGGGCCGACCCCGCCCGGCACTGGTGTAATGGCGCCCGCCGTCTTGGCGGCACTGGCGAATTCGACATCGCCGACCAGTTTCTGCTGCCCGTCGCGAATGACGCGACTGGTGCCGACGTCGATGACTGTCGCGCCCGGCTTGATCCAGTCGCCCTTGATCATGTCCGCCTGTCCCACGGCGGCGACGACGATGTCGGCCTGCGCGACCTTGGCTGCGAGGTTGGCGGTGCGGGAATGGGCAATCGTCACGGTGCAATTGCGTGCGAGCAGCAACTGCGCCATCGGCTTTCCCACCAGAATGGAACGGCCCACGACGATGGCGTCGAGGCCGGAAAGCGAACCGAGTACGGATTCCAGCAGCATCAGGCATCCCAGCGGGGTGCACGACACAAGGCCGGGCAGGCCGGAAGCGAGCAGGCCCGCGCTGACCGGATGCAGGCCGTCGACATCCTTGGCCGGGTCGATCGCCGACACCAGTTCAAGCGAATCAAGATGGCCGGGCAGGGGAAGCTGGATCAGAATGCCGTCGACGCTGTCATCGGCGTTGAGCCGTGCAACCAGCGCCAGCAATTCTTCCTGCGACACACCCTCGTCGAGTATATGCTCGAAGCTTTCCATGCCCAGTTTGCGAGCCATCCGGCCCTTGCTGCGGACATAGATTTCGCTGGCGGGGTCGGTGCCAACCAGAACGACGGCCAGACCCGGACGCCGACCCGTCTGTTCTGCAAAATGCGGGATGGATTGGGAAATCTTCGCGCCCAATCCTTCCGCGAATGCCTTTCCGTCAATGATCTTCGTCATCGATTATGTTCCCTGCTGATCAACGCTCTTGCTCGGCCCGGCGAGCATCTTCAGGGGGTGAAGACCACCGTGCGGTGGCTGTTGAGCATCACGCGCCCCTCCAGATGATATTTGACCGCCCGCGCCAGCACCCGCGATTCGATGTCGCGACCCGTGGCGACGAAATCCTCGCTGGTCAGGCTGTGGCTGACGCGCTGGGTTTCCTGTTCGATGATCGGGCCTTCATCCAGGTCCGGCGTCACATAATGTGCCGTCGCACCGATCAGCTTGACGCCACGCTCATGCGCCTGATGATAGGGCTTGGCGCCCTTGAAGCTGGGCAGGAAGCTGTGGTGGATGTTGATAATCTTGCCGAACAGCTTGCTGGACAGTTCGTTGGACAGAACCTGCATGTAGCGGGCCAGCACCACTAGTTCAGCGCCGGTTTCGGATACCAGGTTAAGCAGCTTCTCTTCCTGCTCCGCCTTGTTCTCCTTGGTCACCGGCCAGTGATAATAGGCTATGCCTTCGATTTCTGCTGCCGCCCGCGATGCTTCATGATTGGACACGATCGCAACGACCTCAGCATTGAGCCAGTTTACCTTTATCTGATAAAGCAGGTGATGCATCGCATGGTCGAATTTGGATACCATGATGATGATCTTGGGACGCTGATCGACATCCGTTACCTTAAGGTCGAGCTTGAAACGGTCGATCGAAGGCTCCAGCGCGCGCGCAACGGCTTCGCGTGTCACTTCCGCCGGCACGGTGATGGCGATGCGCAGAAAGAAATGATCTGCCTGTCGGTCCCAGAACTGATTGGATTCCAGGATGTTCGCGCCCAACGAAGCGATAATGGTGGTGACATTGGCAACGATGCCAGGCTGGTCGTCGCAGCTCAGCTGAATGATATAGGCTTTTTCACTCATGATTATTCCTTTTCGGAAAGGGTGTGGGGCCGCATCACAGCTGGCGCTCGAACTGGGGAACGAGGTCGAAAATGTCGCCGACGATGCCATAGTCGGCGACCTGAAAAATCGGCGCTTCTTCATCCTTGTTGATCGCGACGATCACCTTGGCGTCCTTCATGCCGGCCAGATGCTGGATCGCGCCGGAAATGCCGCAGGCGATATAGAGGTCGGGCGCGACGATCTTGCCGGTCTGCCCCACCTGCCAGTCATTGGACGCATAGCCTGCGTCGACGGCGGCACGCGATGCGCCGACCGCCGCGCCCAGCCTGTCGGCCAGGGGCAGGATGATTTCAGCAAATTTCTCCTCGGACCCCAGCGCACGTCCGCCGGAAACGACGATCCGCGCCGACCCCAGTTCAGGCCGTTCGCTGCGCGCGAAGCGGTTTTCGACGAACCGCGAAAGGCCCGCGTTTTCGACGCTCTCCACAATCTCGATCGGCGCGGGGGTGTCCTGCGTTCCTGTCGGCGGGAAGCTGGCGGTGCGTACGGTGATGACCGTCCTGGCATCGGTCGCCTGCACGGTCTGGATCGCGTTGCCGGCGTAGATCGGTCGCTTGAACGTGTCGGCAGCAACGACTTCCACGACTTCGGAGACTTGCATCACGTCCAGAAGCGCCGCGACGCGCGGCAGCACATTCTTGCCCGTGGTGGTCGCCGGAGCGATCACAACGTCATATTCCGCGCCCAGCGATACGAGCAGCGCGGCGGTGGGTTCTGCCAGCCGATGTTCCAGGGCGTCGCATTCCGCGAGCAGCACCCGGCGCACACCGTCAAGGCGGGCCGCTTCTTGCGCGACCGCCTCGGCGTCCTTGCCGGCCACCACTATGTCGATGTCCCCGCCGATCCGGGCCGCCGCCGTCAGCGCGCGTGCCGTCTGTTCGGACAGGCTGATATTGTCATGTTCGGCGAAAAGAAGAATGGTCATGGAGGTTGCTCCAACCCGGATTAAAGGACGCAGGCTTCGTTCTTGAGCTTTTCGACAAGCTCAGGGATGCTGCCGACTTTGATGCCGGGCGCGCGCGCGGCAGGTTCCTCGGTCCTGAGGATTTTCAGCCTCGCATCGACATTGACGCCGTAATCGGCGGGGGTCTTTTCCTCGATCGGCTTCTTCTTCGCCTTCATGATGTTGGGAAGGGAGGCATAGCGTGGATCGTTGAGGCGCAGATCGACGGTGACGATGGTCGGCAGGCTGACGTCAATCACCTGAAGGCCGCCATCGACTTCACGGGTCACCTGCGCATGGTCGCCGTTCAGCGCCACCTGCGAAGCGAAGGTTGCCTGGGACCAGCCAAGCAGCGCCGAAAGCATCTGTCCTGTTTGATTGGCATCATCGTCGATCGCCTGCTTGCCGAGCAATACCAGGCGGGGCGCTTCGGCCACGACCACCCCTTTCAGCAATTTTGCGACATCGAGTGGCTCTACCGGCCCATCACTCTTGATGAGGATGGCGCGATCGGCCCCCATGGCGAGCGCCGTGCGCAATACGTCCTGCGCCTGAGCGGAGCCGACGGTCACCGCAATGATTTCATCTACCGCGCCCGGCTCTTTCAGGCGCACGGCTTCCTCGACAGCGATCTCGTCGAAGGGGTTCATGGACATTTTTACATTGGACAGGTCGACGCCGGAGCCGTCGGTTCTGACGCGAATCTTGACGTTGTGATCAACCACACGCTTGACGGGTACCACCACTTTCATTCGGCAATCCTCTCCAACATCCATATGGATCAAGGCGTTGCGACCTCCCATTCGGTTGATCCGGGACCGGGAAGCCGCTCCCGTGACAGAGCGGCCGGACAGTCTGCGGATCGCTCAGGAATGCCGTCAGTAAGGAGTAGTTTTGCGACGCAAGTCTGGTGGGGAAAAGAACATTTGCGTCAGTTTCTTGCTATCTCTACGACATGTCAGATAAAGTTCATAAAAAGGGAGGCCGGCGATGATTCTGTCGTCGAGAGAAGCGGAAACCCGTTCTCCGGCAGCGCTGAACGCCGCGATGCGGCGTCAGGCGAACGGCACGCGCCTGTCTGTGGGCTTCATCCTGACGCGGCGCTTCACCCTGTGCGCATTTGCGAATTTTATCGATGTCCTGCGACTGGCTGCTGACGAAGGGGACCGCAGCAGGCAGATATTGTGCGACTGGAAGATATTGTCGAACACGATGGAGGCGGTGTCCTCCAGTTCTGGTGTCACCGTTCAACCCAATGAGCGATTGGGCGATCCCGCCAAGTTCGACTATATCGTGGTCGTCGGCGGCCTGGTGGATGAGATAGGCAATGTCGGCAGCGACTATCTGGAATATCTGAGGAAGGCTGCGGCCGCGGGGATACCTTTGGTGGGTATTTGCACCGGCGCCTTCATCCTGCACGAGGCAGGTGTCCTCAAGGGCTATAAATGCTGCGTCAGCTGGTTCCATCACCGCGATTTTCTGGAACAGTTCGATGGTCTTGAACCGGTTGCCGATCAGATATTCATCGTCGACAGGGACAGGCTGACCTGTTCGGGCGGGGCCAGTTCCGCGCATCTCGCGGCCTATCTTGTCGAAAAGCATATCGGCCGTGCGCAGGCCAGCAAAAGCCTGCACATCATGATCATCGACGATGCGCTTAATGCTGAAAAGCCCCAGCCGGGCATTCCCCTCCAGTTCAAGCCACAGGATCCGATCGTTCGCCGCGCCCTGCTGATTACGCAGCAGAATATCGATGCGCCGCTGTCTGTGGCGGAAATCGCCCGCAGGATGGGCAAGAGCAAAAGACAGCTGGAACGCCGGTTCCAGACAAGTCTGGGCATGTCTCCCCAAGTCGCCTTCATGGACGTGCGGCTGTCGATCGCCCGCCATTTCCTTGAAAAAACGGATAAATCCATCACCATGATTGCGGTGGAATGCGGCTTTTGCGACTCGTCGCATATGAGCCGGATGTTCCGTCGCAGGTTCGGCCACTCTCCGTTCGAGAGCCGGGTGTCATCGCCGGGCCGGGCTGGCACGATGCCGCTGGAATTGGACTGTGCTGCGGTAGAGGATATGGGCGAAGCGTTTATTCCGGACACCGACTGGATCACGATCGGCAAAGATCACTCCGCCATGATCTGACTGTGCATGGCGGCGGCCAAGCGCTGCGACCGGGCTTCCCTAACCTGGCTTAGCTGTGTCGAAGGCAGGGAGCGACCCCCCTGCCTCCGATCGATCAGGCGGTGGCGATGCCGCCATGTGCGGGCGCCTTGGCCAGCAGACTGGCATCGGGCGAGCAGGACACCGCCAGATAGCGTTCGAACTGGGCCAATATGTCCGCAATGACCTGTTCCTGCGACATGCCCATAATGTCATATCCCCGGCTTCCGTCCGAAAAGAAGGTCCGCGCCTCATGGCGTTCGCTGATGTTCGCCGCCTCAATGGGTGAGAATATCGGCAGCTTGTGAGACCCCGGCCGGACCCCATACAGGAAGCCGCGGCAGTCGGGCGTGGCCGAATTCAGGCAAATTGCGCCATCCTCCCTGGAAACGAAGGCGGTGCGACCGCTACGGGTGAGCTCCGCTGCCACCGCTTCCAGCGCAGGAAGCACGGTTTTGCCGATGAAGTCGGCCACATCCGCCTGTTTGGGTGTATGGAGCGCCAGCGCGAGCCGGGCCTGCCAAGTGGGTTCGGGCGCGAAAGAGGGGGCGCCGCGCGACCGGCCGTTGCCGACTTCATATTGCGCGACATCCGCCTTCATGCCCTTGAACAGACCAAAGATCAGGACGAGCATCACGAGCGCAAAGGGCAGGGCGGCAATGATGGTCGCCGCCTTCAGCGCGGCCAGGCCGCCCGCGATCAGCAGAATGATCGTGACCAATGCTTCCAGCACGCACCAGAACAGCCGCTGCAAGGTCGTGGTCTGCGTCTTGCCGCCCGATCCGATGATGTCCATCACCAGCGAGCCGGAGCTTTGGGACGAGATGAAGAAGATGCCCACCATGAACACGGCCAGCGCGGACGTCGCCGTGGCCCAGGGCAAATATTCGAAGAATTTGAACAGGGCGATCGAAACATTGCCCGATACGGCCTTCGATATCGCGCCTGCGGCCACGCCTTGATCCAGAATTAGGGCCGTGTTGCCGAACACGGTCATCCAGATGAAGGTGAAGGCGGTGGGCAAGAGAAGGACGGCCAGAATGAATTCGCGCACTGTCCGGCCGCGCGAAATGCGCGCTATGAACATGCCGACGAAGGGTGCCCAACTGATCCACCATGCCCAATAGAACAGCGTCCATGCGTTGATCCAAGGCTTGGGCTCATAGGCGTAGATGTTGAAGGTGCGGGGCACGAAGGAGGTAAGATAGAGCCCCATATTCTGGACCAGATCGCGCATCAACTGGATGGTCGGCCCCGCAATCAGCACGAACAGCATCAGGCCCAGTGCGAGAATGATATTGATCTCGCTCAGCAATTTGATGCCCTTGGAAAGGCCCGACAGCACCGACAGCGTGGCAATGGTCGAGATGATGACGATCAGCATCACCTGAATCGGAATAGTCATCGGCAGGCCGAACAGATAATTGAGGCCACCATTGACTTGCTGCACGCCCAGACCAAGCGATGTCGCAAGTCCAAATACGGTGCAGCAGATAGCGAAAATGTCTACCGCGTCGCCGATCCGACCACGAATTCTCTCTTTAAGGAGAGGATACAGGCCCGACCTAATCGTCAGCGGCAGATTGTAGCGATAGCCGAAATAGGCGAGCGAAAGGCCGACCACGGAATAGATCGACCATGCATGAATGCCCCAATGGAAGAAGGTGATGCTCATCGCATCCTTCTGCGCGGCGATCGTCATAGGATCGGCGTCAGGCGGCGCTGCATAATGCATCATGGGTTCGGCCACGGCATAATACATGAGGCCGATGCCCTTGCCCGCCGCGAACAGCATCGCGACCCAGGACCCGAAACGGAAGTCAGGCTCGCAATCGTCCGGGCCAAGTTTCAGATTGCCATATCGGCTGATGCACAGGATCGTGACCGAGAACAGGAAAATCCCGACGGCCAGCAGATAGAACCAGCCTACTTCGGCCAGAACCCGCGCCTCTACGTCCGACAGCAGGGCCTCCGCCTGATGGGGGAAAAAGGCGCCGACCCCCAGCAGGAGCAGAATGATGCTCACCGATCCGAAAAACACCGGTGGATTTATGATAAACCGGAACATCACCACGCCCCCAATTCGTTATGCTGCCGAATGAATTCACTATGCCGGTTTCGGCCCCCGACATGTTTCGGAGGCCGACCGGATTGTCACTTTTCAACCTTCGCGCCGCAATCGGAACAGGCCGATCAGGAGCGCAGGAAAGATCATGCGGCGTTGAGCAGTCCGTGCGGATCAAGAACAAATTTGGTTGCCGCGCCGTGATCGAATGATTCATATCCTTGGGGCGCATCCTCCAGTGAGATGACGCGCGCGTTGACGATGTCGGCGATCGGCAGACGATCGTGCAGAATGGCCTGCATCAGTTGCCGGTTATATTTGAGCACGGGCGTCTGGCCGGTGTGGAAGGACTGCGCCTTTGCCCAGCCCAGCCCGAACCGCAAGGACAGGCTACCCTGCTTTGCCGCATTGTCGACAGCGCCGGGATCTTCCGTCACATAGAGGCCCGGAATGCCGATCGATCCGGCCGCGCGGGTGATTTCCATCATTTGGTTTAGGACGATGGCGGGCTGTTCTCCGCCCGTATGGCCGCGTGCCTCGAAACCAACGGCGTCGATTGCGCTGTCCACTTCGTCGGTGCCGATAACCTCCGCCACCAGATCGCCAAGCCGGTCGCTCTGCGACAGGTCGATGGGCGTGAAGCCGACCTTGGCGGCGTGGTCCAGGCGATCCTTGTTGAAATCGCCGATCATCACGACCGCCGCGCCCAAGATCTGCGCCGATGCAGCGGCGGCAAGACCCACCGGACCCGCGCCCGCGATATAAACGGTGGAGCCGACCCCGACGCCCGCACGCAACGCGCCATGGAAGCCGGTCGGCAGAATGTCGGACAGCATCGTCAGGTCGCGAATCTTTGCCATCGCCCGATCGCGATCGGGGAATTTCAGCAGGTTGAAGTCGGCATAGGGCACCATGACGTAGCGCGCCTGTCCGCCGATCCATCCGCCCATATCGACATAGCCATAGGCACCACCCGCCCGTGCAGGATTGACCGTCAGGCAGACGCCCGTGTCCTGCGATTTGCAGGTGCGGCAGCGACCGCACGCCACGTTGAACGGCACGGATACGATGTCGCCGATTTCCAGCATTTCGACATCGCTGCCCTTTTCGATCACTTCGCCGGTAATCTCATGACCCAGCACCAGCCCCTGCTGGGCCGTCGTGCGGCCTCTCACCATATGCTGGTCGGAACCGCAGATATTCGTCGACAAGACCTTCAGAATGACGCCATGGTCGATACGGCGGCCATCCGGCGCCTCGAGTTTCGGATCAGCAATGTCCTGTACCGCGACCTTGCCCGGTTCCAGATACACCACACCTCGGTTCTTGCTCATATCCTTATCCTCTCTGCTTCGTACTTTTGGTCGCGACGAGATGTTCGAATTTCCGGCTGGCTCCTTCCGTCGTGGATCGACTCGTCGGCTTGCTGCAAAGAGGAGCATTCTGGTTCGCCGGGGGCCATCATGACTGCGACGCAGGCAATTACAAATGCGCCATGTCGCGGGGCTAACCGGCTTTAGTCAGCATTCGGGCAGATTGACGGCAAGGCCGCCCAGGCTCGTTTCCTTGAATTTCGTGCTCATTTCCTCGCCGGTCTGCCGCATGGCCTCGATGCAATTGTCGAGCGGCATGAAATGCGAACCATCGCCGCGCAGCGCCAGGGAAGCCGCCGCGACGGCTTTTGTCGCGCCGATGCCGTTGCGTTCGATGCAGGGCACCTGAACCAGTCCGCCAACCGGATCGCAGGTCATGCCCAGATGATGTTCCAGCGCGATCTCCGCGGCATTTTCAACCTGTTGCGGCGTACCGCCCAATACGGCGCACAGCCCCGCAGCCGCCATGGCCGCTGCTGATCCAACCTCTCCCTGACAGCCTGCTTCCGCGCCGGAAATAGAGGCGTTATGCTTGATCAGCCCACCAATCGCCGCGGCGGTCAGCAGGAAGTCGGAGACTTTCGACGGGTCCGTTCCCAGGCAATGATCCAGATAATAGCGCAGCACCGATGGCACCACGCCCGCCGCGCCGTTGGTCGGCGACGTCACGACCTTGCCGCCCGCCGCATTTTCCTCGTTCACGGCCATGGCATAGACGCTGAGCCAGTCGGACGAGGCATGAGGCTGGATGGAGTTGGACTTGCGCTCTTCCATCAATTGGCGGTGAATATGGGCGGCGCGACGCTTGACGCGCAGGCCGCCAGGCAGCTCACCGTCCTGCCTCAACCCGCGCTCGATGCATCCGTTCATGACCGACCAGATGCGCGCCACGCCCGCCTCGACATCGGCCTCGTCGCGAGACACCGCTTCGTTACGGCGCTTCATTTCGGCGATGGACAGGCCGCTGGCATCCGCCATCCGCAACATGGCGGCGGCATTTTCGAACGGAAACGGCCAGTCCGCCACTTCGTCGGCGGCCGTCTGCCGTGGTGCGTTGCGTTCCGCTGCGCTGACGACGAAACCGCCACCGATGGAATAATAAGTTTCGCTCAATACCGGATCGCCGGTTTCGTCCATGGCGGACAGGATCATGCCGTTGGCATGGCCGGGCAGGGGAGGGCCATAGTCGAAGATGACGTCCTTCGCTGGGTCGAAGGCCAGAATGGGCAGGCCGGGCAGGCGCAATGTGGTGGTTTCCCTGAGGTCCGCCAGTTCCGCTTCGGCCCGTTCCATGTCGAGATCGGCCGGCAGCCATCCCAGCAGGCCGAGCGTGACGGCCCGGTCTGTGGCATGGCCCTTGCCCGTGAAGGCGAGCGAACCATAAAGCGTTGCCCGAATCCGAACCGCCCTCTGCGATGCCGCGGATTGCCGCAGCAGGTCGAGAAAGGCGACCGCCGCCGTCATCGGCCCCATCGTATGAGAGGATGAGGGACCGATGCCGATCTTGAACACATCGAAGACGCTTAGAAACATGGCAGGCCTCGTCGATGTCAGGTCAGGTGTAGCTTGCCTGCTTCCCGGTCATTGGTAAATGGGGAAGCGGCGGCATAGATCCTGCACATCGGCCAGAACCTCCGCCTCCACCACCGGGTCGCCTTCCGCACCGTTGCGGGCCAGCGCGTCGATCACGCGCAGCGCAAGCGCGCCGACCTGACGGAATTCCGCCTCCCCAAACCCGCGCGTCGTGCCCGCTGACGTGCCCAGACGGACACCGGAGGTGACTGCCGGTTTTTCAGGATCGAAGGGGATCGCATTCTTGTTGCAGGTGAGGCCAGCCCGTTCCAGCGCATGTTCCGCGTCGCGGCCCTTGACGCCCTTGGGGCGCAGGTCGACCAGCACGACATGACTGTCGGTGCCGCCCGAAACGATGTTCAGGCCGCCTTCGATCAACGTGTCGCTGAGCGCGCGGGCATTGTTCAGGACATTGCGGGCATAGAGCTTGAATTCGGGCTGCAAGGCTTCACCGAACGCCACCGCTTTCGCCGCGATGACATGCATCAGTGGGCCGCCCTGATTGCCGGGGAAAACCGCTGAATTGATCTTCTTGCCAAGCGCTTCGTCATTGGTGAGGATGATGCCGCCGCGTGGCCCCCGCAGCGTCTTGTGCGTGGTTGAAGTGACGATATGCGCATGGGGGATCGGGTCGGGGTAGACGCCGCCTGCCACCAGACCAGCCACATGGGCCATGTCGACCATCAGATAGGCGCCAATTTCGTCAGCGACGCTGCGGAAGGCCGCGAAGTCGATCTCGCGCGGATAGGCGGAGCCGCCCGCGACGATCAGCTTGGGCCGGGTTTCGAGCGCCTTGGCGCGCAGATCGTCATAGTCGATCCGCTGGTCGGACTCGCGCACTTCATAACTGACGACGTCGAACCATTTGCCCGACATGGTCACCGGCGAACCATGGGTAAGATGGCCGCCATGGGCAAGCGAGAGGCCCATGATACGATCGCCGGGCTGAAGCAGGGCGAAAAACACGGCCTGGTTGGCCTGAGCGCCTGAATGCGGCTGAACATTCGCATAGGCTGCGCCGAAAAGCTGTTTTACCCGCTCAATGGCGAGCGTTTCGATTTCATCCACATATTCGCAGCCGCCATAATAGCGTTTGCCAGGATAGCCTTCGGCATATTTATTCGTCAGGACCGATCCCTGTGCCCGCATGACGTCCTCGGAAACGATATTTTCCGATGCAATCAGTTCGATCTGGTCCTTCTGGCGACCCAGTTCGCGTTCGATGGCTTCCGCAACGGCACGATCTTTCATGCCTGCATGGGACGTGCTCTGCGTCATATCGACATCTCCGAAAATAGCATGGTCAGGAGCGATTTCAGCCAATGGGGTACCGGCTCGGAAATCGCGCGAATGAAAAAGTGCAGTCTGTCCTACTGGTCCGATCGACAGGGCCAAGGGCTAGACCCAGGGCCTAGATGTCGAGTTCGATTTCGCGGACCACGACCTGCAGGAAATGCCACACATGCTCCGAAAAGGAATGCCAGACGTCGATCTGGAACCGATCCTTCGCATCGCGGAGCAAAATGATCTGCGCCTTGCCATCGAATATCGTTCGGCAACCGCTGCCAGGCGCCATCGCGTCCACATCAAAGGCGATCGCTGATTGCAGCACGAGCGCGGCATCGCGGCCTTCGATCCCGATGCTCACTTCCCGATGGCTGACATCGACCAGACTGTGGGGCTGCTGCGCATAAAGCGCGGCGAAGCCGCCCTCGATTTCCGCCTGGTCCGCAACCGGAACCGTCACATACCATTCGTCGGGACCAAGGCACACGGCCGTCTTTTCGCCGGCATATGCTACGTCGCCGATATTGCCGGGCAGATTGAGGCCCAGAACGGTAGAGGCTGCGATCCGCTGATCCGGGTCGATGCGCAGGCTGAAGCGTGCTTTGTCCGCAAGCGGCCGGATGGTGAGCGGAAAGGGCTTGTGGAGCGTAATGCCTTCGCCGCTCAAAGGGTGATGAGGATGCATCGTCATGGCGCTTCCTTATGCGTTGAGGCGGGAGTTTTCGGGGTCGACAAAGACCATCCCGGTGATTTTCGCGGACAATGTTCGGTCGGGCATAGGGATGTAAATGGTTTCGCCCATGCGCGAATGTCCGCCCTCTACGACCCCGAAGGCGATCGAGCGATTGAGGCTGGCGCTCCAATAAGCGGACGTTACGTGGCCAACCATCTTCATCGGAATGGGCTGGTTCGGATCAAACACGATCTGCGCGCCTTCCTCCAGCACCATCATGGGATCGTCAGTCAGCAGCCCGACCAGCTGTTTACGGTCCTTCTTCAGCATATCGGGGCGGGTGAGGGATCGCTTGCCGACGAAGTCAGGCTTGGCTTTGCCGATCGCCCAACCGAGCGCGGCGTCGTCGGGGGTCAGCGTGCCGTCCGTATCCTGGCCGACAATGATATAGCCCTTCTCCGCGCGCAGGACGTGCATGGTCTCTGTGCCATAGGGTGTGATTCCATAGGCCTGACCGTCGGCAAACAGCTTTTCCCAAATGGCGCGGCCATAGCGGGCGGGGACGTTCACCTCATAGCCCCGCTCGCCGGTGAAGCTCACCCGGAACAGGCGGGTCGGCACGCCGCAGATGTGCCCTTCGGCCACCGCCATATGCGGGAAGGCATCGTCCGACAGGTCGATGCCCTCGACCAGTGGTTCCAGCAGGCGGCGGGCGTTCGGACCCTGAAGCGCGATGACGGCCCATTGTTCGGTCGTGGAGGTGAGCCAGACCTTAAGATCGGGCCATTCGGTCTGGAGATAATCCTCCATCATGTTGAGCACGCGCGCTGCGCCGCCAGTCGTCGTGGTGACGTGGAACCGGTCCGGCGCCATACGGCCAATCACGCCGTCGTCGCGGATGAACCCGTCCTCGCCCAGAAGCAGGCCGTAACGGCAGCGGCCGGGGGCGAGCTTGGTCCAGGGGTTGGTGTACATGCGGTTCATGAATTCCGCAGCATCCGGGCCGACAATTTCGATCTTGCCCAGGGTCGATGCGTCGAAAATCCCCACCGACGCGCGCACCGCTGCGCATTCCCGCGCTACCGCGGCATGCATATCCTCGCCAGCCTGGGGGAAATACCATGCGCGGCGCCACAGCGACACAGGTTCAAAGGCAGCCCCCTTCGCCTCGGCCCAGTCGTCGATCGGCGTCTTGCGGGTCACTTCGAACAGGCGGCCCCGGTTATAGCCGGCAAAGGCGCCGAAGGTCGTCGGCGTATATGGCGGACGGAATGTCGTCAGGCCGACCGCCGGAACCGGCGCACCCACAGCGTCCGCGGCGATGGCCAGGCCGTTGATGTTCGACGTTTTGCCCTGGTCGGTTGCCATGCCGTTGGTAGTGTAGCGCTTGACATGCTCGATCGACTTGAAGCCCTCGCGCACCGCCAGACGGATGTCCTTGGCGGTCACGTCGTTCTGGAAGTCGACAAACGCCTTGGCCTTGCCCGGATTCTGGTCGGTCGGCAGCTCGCGGACGCGAATGCCGGTCAGCTCGGTTTCGTCCGTCACCATATATTGGGCGGAACGGCCATTATAGCCCGCGTCGGAGGCTGCGTCGGCACCGGCCTCGGTCCCTTCTGCCAGCGCCTTGGCCAGGCCGAAGCTGCCATTGCCTGCGCCGACGGTGCGGCTGGCTTCGGCATGTTCGCCCGGCAGGAAAGCCTGCTCTTCCTCATGCCAGTTGAGCTTGCCCTTGGTGTGCGAGAAAAGATGGACGCTGGGCGTCCAGCCACCGCTCATCATCAGCACGTCGCATGCGATGGTACGCGCGCCGCCGACTGTCGGGTCGGCAGGGCGCACCCGTGCCGACTTGATCCGCAGCCGGCCGCTGGTGCCGGTAACGGTCCAGCCCGCCAGCACCTCGATCCCCAGCGAGTCCGCCTTTGCGCGCAGATGGGAGGAGATGTCGGGGCGCAGGTCCACGATGGCGACAACCTTGCCCCCCGCCTTCGCCAGATCGAAAGCGGCCAGCCAGGCGCTGTCATGCGTGGTCACGACCAGGGCGCTTTGCCCCACCTTAACCCCGTAGCGATTGAGATATGTGCGGGCTGCACCCGCCAGCATCACGCCTGGCCGGTCGTTGCCGTGGAAAACCAGCGGACGCTCGATCGCGCCCTGCGCCAGTACCAACTGCGCTGCACGAACCTTCCACATGCGTTCGCGCGGCGTACCCTGCGCAACATCGGCCAGATGGTCGGTCAGGCGCTGGCACAGGCCGACGAAATTCTGGTGATAATAGCCAATGGCGGTCGTGCGTGGGAGCAGGGTTACATTGTCCAGTGCGGCAAGCTCGGTCATCGCCATGGTCAGCCAGTCCCAGCCCGAACGCCCGTCAATGTTCGCGTCGGTTTCAGACAGCAGCGAACCACCAAATTCCGCCTGTTCGTCGAGCAGGATGACCTTTGCGCCGCTGCGACCGGCGGAAAGGGCGGCAGCGATCCCCGCTGGCCCTGCACCGACCACAAGCACGTCGCAATGGACATGGCGGCTGGCATAGGTGTCGGGATCCGGCTGCGTCGGCGACACGCCAAGGCCCGCCGCACCGCGGATGAACGGCTCGTAAACCTTGTTCCAGAAGGACTTAGGCCACATGAAGGTCTTGTAGTAGAAGCCCGCCGAAAACAGCATATAGGCCGCGTCGTTGACTGCGCCTATGTCGCGCTTGAGCGAAGGCCAGTGATTCTGGCTATTGGTCGACAGCCCCTGCGAGATTTCCAGCACCGTGGCGCGGGTGTTGGGTTCGAATCGGCCGGGGCCGTGCGTGACGCCGACCAGCGCGTTCGGCTCCTCCGACCCTGCCGCCAATATGCCGCGTGGACGGTGATATTTGAACGACC
Organism: Sphingobium sp. B2; assembly: GCF_007693735.1. NCBI lineage: Bacteria > Pseudomonadati > Pseudomonadota > Alphaproteobacteria > Sphingomonadales > Sphingobiaceae > Sphingobium > Sphingobium sp. B2. Next base: position 2,846,145 of record NZ_VDBZ01000001.1, on the reverse strand, counting down.
GACCCACCAGATGAACGCCGTTGGCCAGCAGGGCGGAAGCGAGCGTATCGCCCTGAAACCCTTCATAGCGGGTGCCGTTGAAGGTGAAATGGACCGGCCGGCCATGGTCTACCCGGCCCTTGCCTGCGATGCGATGGTTGGTCACGGGGTATCCTCGCTTTGCACGATCTGCGGACGGGGCAAACCGGCCTTGTATGTCGTTACGAACTTGTCGCTGAGGGTGTCGCGGGCCGCGTTGAAGAAGCGCCCGCAGCCATGGATATGGCGCCAGCGTTCATAATGCAGGCCGCGCGGGTTTGAGCGTATGTAAAGATGGTCGCGCCATTGATCGTCGTCGAGCTGCGAAGGATCGGTCGGGCGCGCGATATGCGCCTCGCCCGCATAGGCAAACTCCACTTCGGGACGTTCGGCATTGCAATAGGGGCAATGGATGAGAAGCATCTGCTGCGCTCCGTCTTTAGTGCGCGACCGCGGCGGCCGCCGCTTCGTCGATCAGTCGGCCGGTCTTGAAGCGCTCCAGCGTGAAAGGCGCGTTGATCGGGTGCGGCTCGTCGCGAGCGATAGTGTGGGCAAAGACGTTGGCCGAACCCGGCGTCGCCTTGAACCCGCCGGTGCCCCAACCGCAATTGACGTAGAGGCCCGGCACCGGGGTCTTGCCGATAATCGGCGAACGGTCCGGCGTCACATCGACGATGCCGCCCCATTTGCGCAGCATCCGCATGCGATTGAAGATCGGAAACACTTCGCAGATGGCCGCGACCGTATGCTCGATCAGCGGCAAGCCGCCGCGCTGGCTGTAGGACACATATTGATCGGTGCCCGATCCAATCACCAGTTCGCCCTTGTCGGATTGCGAGATATAGGCGTGGACTGTGTTGGACATGACGACGCACGGGAAAATCGGCTTGACCGGCTCCGATACCAGCGCCTGGAGCGGATAGCTTTCAAGCGGCAGGCGGACATTGGCCGAATCCATCACGACTGACGTATTGCCAGCCGCCGACACCGCCACCTTCTTCGCCCGTATGAAACCGCGCGCGGTTTCCACGCCGATGACCTTGCCGGTGGCGTCGCGGCGGATCGCCGTGACCGGGCAGTTCTGGATGATGTCGACGCCGCGCGCAGCTGCACCGCGTGCATAGCCCCAGGCGACCGCGTCATGGCGGGCGACACCGCCGCGCCGTTGAAGCGCGGCGCCCACCACCGGATAACGCGCATCGGGCGAAATGTTGAGCGGAGGGCAGAATGCCTTTGCCTGCTCAGCCGTCAGCCATTCATTGTCGATGCCGTTCAGTCGGTTCGAATGAATGTGCCGCTTGAAGCTGTGCACGTCATGGACGTTGTGCGCCAGCATCATCACGCCCCGCTGCGAGAACATGACGTTGTAATTCAGTTCCTGGGACAGCCCTTCCCACAGCTTCATGGCATGTTCGTAGAGCGCGGCGCTTTCGTCGTAGAGATAATTGGACCGGATGATGGTCGTATTGCGGCCCGTATTGCCGCCGCCAAGCCAACCCTTGTCGATCACCGCGACGTTGTTGACGCCATGTTCCTTGGCAAGATAATAGGCGGCGCCCAGCCCATGCCCGCCCGCACCCACGATAACGACGTCATATTCAGCCTTCGGTTCTGAGTCCGGCCATTGCTGGTCCCAGTTCTTGTGGCCGGTCAGCGCGTTGGTGAGCAGCGATGTCCAAGAAAAGCGCGTCACGCCATCCCTCCAATGTTGATTGCGCATCATCATGCGGTGGTGACGAATGAGACAGTATGTTTGCGTCATCCGCGTCGCAGCTAAACGACATGGCTAAACCGGATCGCCGTCCGCTATGGGATGTAAGGTGCCGTTTGACGAATCGACATAGTGAAGAGCCCGGCTGTGGCCGGCCGGATGTCAAGAATGACGCAAATCTTCAAGAGCGATGGCGCATCCATTCACGCAGTTACCCTGTCAGGGGATCATGCTTCGAGACACTCCAAATATCCGATGATCTTCCTGGGATAGGCAGATCAAATGCGAAATGATTTGAATCTTTAATTTGTTCCAAAATTTATAAGATTTATTCGTGCATATCGTTAAATTTGCACAGTTAAGCGACAGTAAAATGACAGATTGTCCGGACTTTATTTCGGGCAAATACTCGTCGTCGAATATTCTGTGATAATTTGCGAATTTAAGGTCGAAAAAATTCATAAAATAATATTCTATCCTTAGATGGGGGATTGTATGAAGACGCTATTCGGGGCTACCTCTTTCATCGCGATCATCGCTTCACATATGGTTGCGATGCCCGCCTTTGCTCAGGACGAAGGGGGTGACGACGCGTCCCCCAGATCCGGCGTTGCGGAAATCGTCGTTACCGCCACCAAGCGCAGCGAAAGCATGCAGAAGGTCGCCGTCGCCGTCCAGGCGATGGGCAACGAAACGTTGGCCCAACTAGGGGTCGCCAACACGGCCGACATCATCGCGCAGATGCCCAACGTAACGGCGGGCGGCGGCGGTCCGGGCCAGAATACGATTTACATTCGCGGTCTCGCCTCGACAACGCCGAACCTGACGACCGCTGGTGTATCGGGCCTTGCACCCAACGTCGCCACCTATCTGGACGAACAACCCTTGTCCCAACCGGGTCGCAACCTTGACGTCTATGCAGCCGATCTTGCCCGCGTCGAAGTGCTTGCAGGTCCGCAGGGCACCCTGTTCGGCGCGAGTAGCCAGGCCGGCGTCGTTCGCTTCATCACCAACGAGCCCAAAATCGGGGAGTTTGAAGGCCGCGCTCAGGCCGGTGTATCCTTCACCAAGGGCGGTGACATGAGCAACAATGCCCAGGTCGTCGTCAATATTCCCGTTGCCGATAATTTCGCGGTACGTGCGGTCGCCTATCTCGATCATCAGGGCGGCTATATCGACAACGTCCGCGGCACGCGCAGCGTTGCCCAGAGCGGACGGTTCCGCAGGGCTACCGATCTTCGTCAGAACGGCACGTTGGTCGGCAATCAGGCGACCGGCCAGGGCGGCGCCAACCTGTCTGGCGTCACCTTCCTGCAGGCGGACAATAGCGGTCTGGTGGAGGATAATTTCAACGACGCCGACTATCGCGGTTTCCGCGTGACGGCCTTGTGGAAATTCGCACCCGACTGGTCGCTCAAGGTCGCGCATAGCCGCCAGGGTCTTGATACGGATGGCGTATTTTCCGAGGATCCGACCCTTGGCGAATACAAGATCGAGCGCTTTGAGCAGGACAAGACCAAGGATAATTTCAGCAATACGGCGTGGACTGTCGAAGGCCGTCTCGGCGCGCTCGAAATGGTATATTCCGGCGCCTATACGGAACGTGAAACCAACCAGCGGGTCGACTATACCGACTATTTGTTCGTTGGTCCCTACATTCCCTATTATGTATGCGACACCACGGTCTATTATGGTGGCATGAACCCGACCGGCACCTGCCAGCCGCCAAATCTCTTCGTGACGTCCAAGTCGAAACTGAAGAGCTTCACGCAGGAATTGCGGTTCAATACCCCGGCTGAAAATCGCTTCCGGGTCACAGCGGGCGGCTTCTTCAGCAACCAGATTCTCAAGGAACGTAACGACTTCAACTATCAGGGATCGATCCGTGCCCTGGGCGCCGACGGGGTCACGCCGGGCTTCCTGCCAAACTACCCGCTGACCAATACATCGGTCACGGGTCTGATCGGCAATGCCGGACCGGGTTATTTCAGCGATCCGGGGCCGTTCCCGGCAGGCGTCATTTTCCGTAACGATGTGAAGCGCAGCGACAGGCAGTTTGGCATTTTCGGCGAAGCCAGCTTCGATGTCGTGCCGGACCTTCTGACCGCGACCTTCGGCGCGCGCTATTATAATGTGACCAACGATCTGGAAGGCAGCGCAAACTCCTCTTTCAACAACAGGATTTCGCCCACTTTCGGTTCGGGTTCGGTCGATCGCCAGCTTTACGGCACCAATCTGAGCGTCAAATATTCCGGCGATATTGCCGGCATTCCGGACCAGGCCAAGGCCACCGGCGTCATCTTCAAGGGGACGGTGAAGCTGACCCCGGTCGAAAATGTCATGTTCTACGCCACCTATTCCGAAGGCTTCCGTCCGGGGCTCCTCAACCGGCCCGGCGGCACGACCCGCAACGGGTACACCGTGCCTTATGCGGTCGGTACGGACGACGTCCGGAACTATGAAATCGGCTGGAAAACCAAGCTGTTCGATAATCAGTTGCTGTTCAACGGCAGCGCTTTCTTCGTCGATATCAAGGGGCTGCAGACCAGCATTCTCGATCCCAGCATTTCCAACCTGTTCTTTTCGGACAATGCGGCCAATGCCTGGACCAAAGGCGTGGAGGGCGAGGTCACATTCGCACCGGCTGCGGTTGACGGTCTGACGGTGTCGGGCGGCTTCTCGATCATCGATACGAAGATCACGAAAGTCCTGCTCCAGACCAGCTATGTGCAGGTCGGTCAGAAACTGGCCTATGCTCCATCCTTCCAGGGCAATCTGCGCGCCCGTTATGAATGGCAGTTGGGTGACACAGGGATGCGGGCCCATATCATGCCGCAGATGGTGCATTCGTCATCGAAATATACCGACGTCATCCTTCCCAACCGGACGAAGCTGAACAGCTATACGACCTTCGGCCTGTCGGCGGGTGTGGAGAAGGACAACTGGTCGGTCGAACTGTTCGGCGACAATCTGACGGACAAGGCGGCGCAGACCAGCGGCGATGCGGTCTACAGCGTATCGCGGGTAGTCGTGGCCCGTCCGCTGACGGTCGGCATGCGCCTCTCGTTCAACTATTGAACCGACGCCTTGTTGCTACGATAGAGGGAAGGGGCCTTTCCGGGCCGCTTCCCACCTTGGGGCGATGGAACTGATATGAACGGTGCGGCGACCGACGAAAGCAAGGACGACGTGCTGACTGAGGCAAGGCAGGCGCTGCAGCAGCAAGCGCATGACCGCGCCATCCACCTGTGCGAAGGGCTGCTTCGCGACGACCCGGCCAATGGCGACGCGCTCTACATCGCCGCCGTAGCCGCGCGCCTGTCTCTTATACACATCTAGATGTGTATAAGAGACAGCCATCCACCTGTGCGAAGGGCTGCTGCGCGACGACCCGGCCAATGGCGACGCGCTCTACAGCGCCGCCGTAGCCGCGCGCTATGCGCGAAAATTCGATAGCGCGCGTGATTTTGTACGGCGTCTGCGCCAGTCCCATCCTGAACATGGCCGTGGTTGGCAGGAGGCGGGACATCTGGCGCGCGATACCGGCGATCCGGAGGGCGCCATCGTCGCCTATCGCCGGGCTTGCGAATTCAACCCATCGCTGGAGGCGAGCTGGACGCACCAGGCCAATTTGCTCGCCCAACGCGGCAGGGAAGGCGAGGCGCGCAATTGCATGGCGCAGGCGGAGCGGCTTGCCGGATTGCCGCGCATGTTGCTTGCCGTCCTCAACCATATCCATGAAGGACGCATCCTCAAGGCGGAGGAATTGTGCCGCCACTTCCTTCGCGAAAATCCGCATAATGTCGAAGCGATGCGCCTGCTCGCCGATATCGGCGTACGGCTGGGCATATTCCACGATCCGGAATTTTTGCTGGAAAGCGCGGTCGCTTTCGAACCGGACAATATCCAGCTTCGGCTCGACTATATGCAGGTTCTGCGCAGACGGCAGAAATTCTCGGCGGCGGAAGCGCAGGCGCAGCATCTGGTCGACCTCCAGCCCGACAATCCGCTGTTTCAGTCGCATCTCGCGATCGAAAATATGCAGACGGGCAAATATGACAAGGCGCTTGGCCTGTTCGAGTCCGTGTTGGCCCGCATGCCGGATGATCCGGCCACGCTGACGTCGCGGGGGCATGCGCTCAAAACCTGTGGGCAGCAGCAGGAAGCCATAGCTTCCTATCGTGCCGCCATCGCGGCGCGCCCTGACCTGGGCGATCCCTGGTACGCGCTGGCCAATCTTAAAACTTTCCGGTTCGAGGACGGGGAGGTGGCGGCGATGCATGCCCAACTTGCCCGCGACGACCTGCGACTGATGGACCGTGTCCACCTGAGTTTCGCACTTGGCAAAGCGCATGAGGACCGGGGGGAATATGCGGATTCCTTCCGCTTCTACGACGCTGGCAACAGGCTGAAGCGCGAACAATTGCGCTACAGCGCCGACCAGATGACAGCGGAACTGCGGGCGCAGGCCGAAGCGTGCACAGCCGATCTGTTCGACAAAAATGCGGGCAATGGCTGCTCTGCGCCAGACCCGATCTTCATCCTGGGCCTTCCGCGCGCTGGTTCGACGCTGCTGGAGCAGATATTGGCCTCACACAGCCAAATCGACGGCACGCTGGAATTGCCCGATATTTTGGCGCTGGCGCAGCAGTTAAGGGGGCGGGGGCGCGATGCCTATCCGGCGATCCTGCATGATCTGCCCGCCGATCAACTGCGGCAGATGGGTGAAGCCTATATTGAAAATACCCGCATCCATCGCAAGGGTGCGCCCTTTTTCATCGACAAGATGCCCAATAATTTCCGGCATATCGGCCTTATCCACCTGATCCTGCCCAACGCAAAGATCATCGACGCCCGGCGCGCGCCGATGGATTGCTGCTTTTCGGGCTTCAAACAACTCTTCGCCGATGGCCAGCAATTCACCTATGGGCTGACCGAGATCGGGCAATATTATAGCGACTATGTCGATCTGATGGCTCATTGGGAAAGTGCGCTTCCACCCGGCCGTATCCTGCGCGTCCAGCATGAAGATGTGCTGGCGGATCTAGAAGCGGAGGTGCGACGAATAGTTGATTATGTGGGGGTTCCGTTCGAACAGTCCTGCCTCGATTTCCACAAGACAGACCGGGCGGTCCGCACCGCCAGTTCCGAGCAGGTTCGCCGTCCCATCAACCGGGAAGGCGTGGACAATTGGAAACCTTTCGAGCCCTGGCTGGGCGATCTGAGGAAGGCGCTTGGCGATCTGGCATAGGGGTCCGCTGGCTCATGCCCACGCTGCGGCTGGGAGAGGATGTGTCGCAAATGTCCGGAAAGCGTGACGCCTTTGTCCGCGCGGCTGCCATTCGGCCTCGTCATCCTGCCGCCGATGAACGAAGATGACATTTATGCCGATTTCGCCGCGCGCGGCGTCCCTGTGCAGAAGCACGAACATGCGGCTGTCTATACGGTCGACGAAAGCGCTGCCATCCATGAGGCGCTGCCGGCCGCACATACCAAGAATCTGTTTCTGAAGGACAAAAGGGGCATTTCTGGCTCATCACACTGCCGCATGATCGCCGTGCCGATCTGAAAGCCTTTGCCGAACTGCTGGGCGCGGGAAAATTTTCGTTCGGAAAGCCGGACGATATGGAGCGCCTGCTCCACATCACACCCGGCGCGGTTTCACCCCTCGCTGCGCCCAATGCGTCGGCCGAAGAATTGACCGTGGTGTTCGATGCAAGCTTCGACGATCAGCCGCTGATCGCCGTCCATCCCCTGCGCAATACGGCGACGATCGCGATACCGTTCGACGCCCTGATAGGCTGGCTGGGTGACAAGGGGCATGAACCCCGTATCGCCAAGCTACCCTGACGATGTCGTCTTTGCGGCCAAGCTTATGCGCCTAGCACGCGCCGGTCATCAATCCATAATGTATGGGAACAGGATGACACACCCTGGGTGAGCGAGCCTGGTTCGCCGCTTGCTCTCAACGCTCTCGCCGCACACTACATTTGTATGATGCCGCCAAAAACGGCAAAGGCCCGCCTCCCTTAAACCCGAATCACTCGTTAGGTTTAACGGCGGAAAACCACGAATTTGCTTCGCAAGACGCCCGTGCCCGGCTTCATGGTCATATATTGAATGGATATTGGCCAAATTGATTGGCCAACGAAGGGAGCAGAGATCCATTTACAAGTGCGTCAAGGCCAAGTTGCGCCTTCCCAAGCACAAGCCAATCGTGCATTTCCGACCAGTCGTCCGTCACTGAGCGGGCAAGGGGGACGCGTATTGATGATCGATTGGGTGCACAGCTTGGCTGGCCTGCTCGTGGGCTTGCTCGTTGGAATAACCGGCGTGGGCGGTGGGTCGCTGATGGCACCCATCCTCATCCTGCTGGTTGGAATCGTGCCAGTCACTGCCGTCGGGACCGACCTGTGGTTCGCGGCGATCACCAAGACCGTCGGGGGCGTCGTCCATCATCATTTCGGGAAGCCCGACTGGACCGTGGTGCGCCGCCTGTTGATGGGCAGCCTTCCGGCATCCGTCCTGACGATCGCACTATTGTCCAAACTGCCCCGCAGTTCCTTCCAGAGTGATCTTATCCTTTCGGCGCTCGGCGTATTGCTGATCATGACGGCGATCGCCACGCTTTCGCGTCGGCAAATCCATGATTATGCCCGCGATATGCAGGAGGACACGGCGCAACGCTTCCGGCGTATGCAATTGCCGCTGACGGTGCTGGCCGGATTCATCCTGGGCGTGCTCGTCACGCTGACGTCGGTGGGGGCGGGCGCACTGGGGGCGACCATGCTGATCGCGCTCTATCCCATGCGGATGACGGCGGCGCGCCTCGTGGGCACTGATATCATCCACGCTGTGCCGCTGACGGCTGTGGCCGGAATTGGCCACTTGTGGATCGGCAATGTCGACTTTGCCTTGCTGGGGTCGCTGCTGGTCGGATCGATACCGGGCATCATCGTCGGATCGCTGCTGTCGTCCAAACTGCCCGACCGTCTGGTCCGGTCGGTGCTGGCGCTGGTGCTGATGCTGGTCGGTATAAAACTGCTGGTGGGCTAGTCACTTATGCACGTCGCGACATTTCTTCAGGACCTTGCCGGCGGCGGGGCGGAGCGCGTGGCCGTCCTGCTGATGAACGGACTGGTGGTGCGCGGCGAACGGGTTACGCTGATCCTAGCGCGGCGGGAAGGCCCTTGTCTCGACGATCTCGATCCGGCGATCGAACTGGTCGATCTTGGCAATCGCCGTTCCATTTCCAGCATTCGCCCGCTTGCCCGCTTGCCCGCTTGCTGCGTTCGGTGCGACCCGATATTCTCGTCAGCCATCTCACCCATGTTAATGTCGCCGCTGCGATGGCCAACCGGATCGCACGGGCGGGCACCCCGCATGTGGCGGTCGAACACAATCAGATGGGGCAGAATTATGCGCTGTTAACCAACCGCTCGGTCAGGCGGCCTATCGTCTGGCGCGATTCGTCTATCCGGGCATTTCGCGGGTCGTCAGCGTCTCTCAGGGCGTCGAATCGGCTGTCCTGGCCTTTACGCGCGGTCACCCGCACAATCATCAGGTCATCCACAATCCTGTCGTCACTGACGGGCTGGTGGCGCTTTCGGGCGAAGCGCCGGAACATCGCTGGTTGACCGACGGGGCGGGCATACCCGTTCTGTTGGGTTGCGGGCGACTGCATCACCAGAAGGGCTTCGATGTCCTGATCAGCGCTGTGCGCAAGGTGCTGGATGAACGCCCCGTCCGGTTGGTCATTCTGGGCGAAGGCCCGCTGCGTCCGCAATTGGAGGCGCAGCTCAAATCCTTGAACCTGGACGATCACGTCGATCTGGCGGGTTTCAGCCGCAACCCATTCGCGATGATGCGCGCTGCCGATGCCTTCATATTGTCGTCGCGTTGGGAAGGTTTGCCGACCGTATTGATCGAAGCACTTGCCTGCGGGGCCAATATCGTTGCGACCGATTGCCCCAGCGGCCCGCTCGAAGTGCTGGAAGGCGGCAGGTTCGGACGGCTCGTTCCTGTCGATGACAGCGACGCCTTGGCCAAGGCCATAGGCGCTTCGCTGGATATGCCGCTCGACAGGGTATCGGCCAAAGCGCGCGCAGCCGATTTCACGCTGGATCGCGCGGTCGACAATTATATGGCGCTGTTTGCCCATTTGCGGTCACGAGGCGGAACGTCAGCGCTCTGAAGGGGTGAATACCGGCGGGGCTGCGCGTCGCTGCCCAGGTCGATCGCCATTCCACCATGCTTGCCGACCGACAGTCGGCCTGCTTTCTGCGGCTTGTCGTTCAATCCTCAACGGTATCTTTACGATTTCTTAGGCGAATGCGTCCAAATTGCCGTCCCCGGCTATGGAGCCTGCCAATGTCAGTTCGAGCGACCCTGTACAGCGATAATCGTGGCGCGCAGCGAATGCAGCTGGACCGCGCTTCGACCTTGCGCGATGGTGAGGATACGCCGTTCGACGTGCAGATCGAGGATATCTCGCTCACCGGCTTTCGCATGCAATTGCCTTTCGAGATTTTGCCCGATCAGGCGACGACCATCGGCGTGCCGGGCGTCGGTATCAGGGCGGTGCGGATCGTCCGTGTCGAAGGAACGATCGCTGGCTGCGCCTTCGTGCAGCCACTCAATCGCGCTGAGCTAGACACGATTCTCCGCTTCGACAGTTCCGTCGTCCAGGAAAACTTCAAATATCAGGCTGCTCCCGCGAATATCGCGGAAAAGGATGGTTCTGAACTGTCCGAAGAAACAGCGGGTCTCAGCCCACCGCAAAAACTGGCGATAGTCGCTGGTGCAGCCTTGACCATCTGGCTGCTGATTCTGGCAGCCATGTTTCTCATTTAGGGCCGCGTCCGCCACCCAACACGATCATCGCTGCTAAACATGGGCTCCCGCGCGATAGCGCCTGGGAGATTTTCGTGCGCCCTTCCGCCGAACGGCCGCACTTTTTCAAAAATTTGGTCGGGACGAGAGGATTCGAACCTCCGACCCCCACACCCCCAGTGTGATGCGCTACCAGGCTGCGCTACGTCCCGACCGGAGGGCGGCTCTTAGAAGCACATTCGCCAAGTTGCAAGGGATTCCGATGCTGCTCTTTTGCGGCTGCTGCGTATCGGCCTAATCATATTGCCTCCCCGCCTGCATCTGTGGTAGCCGCCGCGGCTTGATCCGTGGGCGCTATGTGCGTCCTGCGGCCGACAGAAACCAAGGCGCGACCTGCTTCAGGAAAGTCCCACCCATGTTCATATCGACAGCCTTTGCCCAGACTGCGGGCGGGCCAGCATCCGGCAGCGGCATATTGGTGCAGATGGCGCCGCTGGTCCTGATCTTCGTGGTATTCTATTTCCTGCTGATCCGTCCGCAGCAAAAGCGGATGAAGGCGCACAAGGCGAAGATCGACGCAGTGAAAAAAGGCGATCAGGTGATCACCGGTGGCGGCCTGCTGGGCAAGGTCACGCGCGTGGACGAGATTTACGCCGAAGTCGAAATCGCGCCGGGCATGAAGGTGAAGGCGGTCAAGTCCACCCTGACCGACGTGCTCGATCCGACCACTGCCAAGCCAGCGAACGACTGATCTCACGATGCTGAACTTTTCGCGCTGGGCGGTCTTTGCGATCATCCTGCCGCTGGCGATCGGCGTGCTGTGCGCCGTACCCAGCTTCCTGCCGGATTCGGTCGTCACCCGGCTGCCCGGTTTCATGCAGACGCGGGTCAATCTGGGTCTCGACCTGTCCGGCGGCAGCCATTTGCTGCTCGAAGCCAGCACGCAGGATGTCGCCAAGCAGCGGCTCACCAATATGGAGGAGCAGGTTCGCACCGAATTGCGCCGGGGCGACCCCCGGATCGCGATCGGCGACATCTCCAGCCGCGACGGGAAGCTCCGCTTCATGGTGCGCGATCCGTCGCAGGTGGACGCCGCGGTCGAGCGTATTCGTCCGCTGACGCAGGGCGCGGGCCTTACCGGACAGCGCGATTTCAATGTCGAGGTGGTCAACAGCTCCACCATCGTCATCACCCCGACCGAAGCGGGGATCAACAATGCGGTCAAGAGCGCGATGGAAGTCGCGACCGAAGTGATCCGCAAGCGCATCGACGAGATGGGCACGCGCGAACCCACGATCCAGCAGCAGGGCGACAACCGCATCGTCGTACAGGTGCCCGGCCTGCAAGATCCCAAGGCGCTGAAGGATCTGTTGGGCCAGACCGCGAAGCTGGAATTCAAGCTGGTCGATTTCACCGCCAACCCCGCCGAAGTGGCGCAGGGTCGCGCGCCGGTGGGCAGCGAAGTGCTGCCCTATCCCGACAATCCATCGGGCGTGCCGCTGATCGCGGTCAAGCGGCAGGTGATGGTGTCGGGCGAGGATCTGACCGACGCGACGCAGGGCTATGACCAGAATAACCAGGCGATCGTCAACATCCGCTTCAATGGCTCTGGCGGGCGCAAATTCGGGCAGGTGACGTCGCAGAACGTCAACCGCCCCTTTGCCATCATCCTGGACGGCAAGGTGCTGTCCGCCCCCAATATCAACGAACCGATCCTGGGCGGCAGCGCGCAAATCAGCGGCAATTTCACCGTCGAAAGCGCCAACCAGCTGGCGATCGCGCTGCGGTCGGGCAAGCTGCCGGTGGCGTTGACGGTGGTGGAGGAACGCACCGTCGGGCCGGGGCTGGGCGCCGATTCGATCCGCGCGGGGCTGATCGCGTCGGTCATCGCGGTGGTCGCGGTCGCGCTCTTCATGTTCGTGAGCTATGGCCGCTTTGGCATGTATGCCAATCTGGCGGTTGCCATCAACGTGGCGGTCATATTGGGCGTGATGGGCATGTTGGGCGCGACGCTGACGCTGCCGGGCATTGCGGGCTTCGTGCTGACCATCGGCACGGCGGTGGACGCCAACGTGCTGATTTACGAACGTATCCGCGAAGAAAGGCGGCGCGGGCGCAATGTCGTCCAGTCGATCGAACATGGCTATAAGGAAGCGAGCCGCACGATTTTCGAGGCGAACGTGACCCACGCCATCGCCGGCGGCATCATGCTCGCGCTCGGCTCCGGCCCGGTCAAGGGCTTCGCCATCGTGCTGCTGATCGGTATCGCGACCAGCGTGTTCACGGCCGTCACCTTCACCCGCATGATCGTCGCCAACTGGGTGCGCCGCACCCGGCCGACGGACATCACGATATGATCGCGCCATTCCCCCTCCCTGCCCGTCATCCTGACGAAAGTCAGGATCCAGAGCGCCAAGCGCAGCGCTCCGGGCACTGGATCCCGGATCAAGTCCGGGATGACGAAGGAAGCCTGCCATGAAACTTCTGAAACTCGTCCCTGACAATACCAATATCGGTTTCGTCGCGATGCGGAAATGGGCGTTCGCGCTCACCGCCTTGCTGACCGTGCTGGCCCTTGGCGCGACGGCCTATAAGGGGTTGAACATGGGCGTCGACTTTGTCGGCGGCCTGATGATCGAGGCGAAATTTCTGCAGAATGTGGAAACCGACAAGGTCCGCGCAACGATAGGATCGCTGGGTGTAGGCGAAAGCTCGCTCCAGCAGTTTGGCGATCCCAAGACGGTGCAGATCCGCCTGCCCCTGCCTGAACAGGGCGGCGCTGGCGCGGCCAACGCTGTGGTCGAAAAGACGCGCAAGGCGATGACCGCGCAATTCCCCGGCGTCACTTTCTCCCGTTATGACACGGTATCGGGCAAGGTATCGGGCGAACTGATCCAGAATGGCGTACTGGCCGTGGTGCTGGCGATCCTGGGCATCGCGGTGTTCAGCTGGTTCCGCTACGAATGGCAGTTCGGCGTCTCCACCTTCGTCGCGATCGTCCATGACGTGTTGATGACGCTGGGCTTTTTCGCCGTGACGCAGCTGGAATTCGACCTCAACATCGTCGCGGCCGTGCTGACGATCGTCGGCTATTCGATCAACGACAAGATGGTGATCGACGACCGTATCCGCGAAAATATGCGCAAATATCGCAAGATGGACATGAAGGCGCTGATTGACCTGTCCGTCAACGAAACCTTGCCGCGTACGGTGATGACGTCGGTGACGATCATGCTGGCGCTGGGTGCGCTGCTGCTGTTTGGCGGTCATGTGCTGCGTGGCTTTACCGCGGCCATGATGCTGGGCATTGTCGTTGGCACCTATTCGTCGGTCTATGTCTCCTCTTCGTTGCTGATCTCGCTGGGGCTGACCCCGATGTCGTCGGAAAAGAAAGCGAGCAAGGCCAACATCGCCGCGCAGGCCGAACGGGTCGGCCCACGGGACGGAGCGCAGCCCTGAGCGGCGAGAAGCGCATCGGCATCGAACTGCGCCGCGACGATAGCGGCCAGGGGCCTATCGTCACTGGTTTCCAGGGGCGCGGCTTTCGGGTGCGGGATGATGTGTTTCCAACCGGGCTGTTGCTCAGCCCGGTGCGGGCGATGGCCTGGGACGATGCCCCGCCGATCGACGCGCTGACACTTGCCGCGCTGGGCGACCTGTTTGACGGCGATCCGCGCCCCGAATTTCTGTTGCTGGGCACCGGCGCGGGATTGCGCCAGCCGCCCCGGCCCTTTGTCCGCGCGGTCGAGGCGCTGGGGATCGGCGTAGAGGCAATGGACAGCCGCGCTGCCGCCCGCGCGTGGGGCGTGCTGCGTGCCGAAGAACGTTGGATCGTCGCAGCGCTGCTGCCGCTCTGACCTGTTCGTTCAGGCCGGATGCTTGTCCGCCATATAGGACCAGCTCTGCCGGATCAGCGCTTCCAGAACATCCATGTCGATGCCCGACAGGCGCTTGATGTAGAGACATCCCTTGCCGCGCCGATGCTTGCCCAGCGGCTCGCAATCCTCGTCCGATATGCCCGAAAGATAGAGGACCAGTTCGGCCTTGCGCGGGGAAAAGGCGATACGCGACGCATCCCCCTCGCGCCCGCTGTCATAGCGATAATGATAGCGGCCAAAACCGATGATCGACGATCCCCACAGGCGCGGCGGCTCGCCGGACACGGCCTGCATCAGCATGGCGAGCCTTTCCCCATCCTCGCGCCGTTCGGGCGGTTCGACCGCGGCGAGAAACGCTGCCGCGTCGCTATCGGTCTCGATCGTCTTGTTGCTGTCCCAACCCATGACTTGTCATCCCCGGCTTCAACGCGTAGAGGCTAGCCTGTCATCTGGGGAGTAGCCAGCCGTTCCAGCGCAAATGGAGCGGGCCTTATGTCAACATATTTGGCCGAGAGGTCATGGCATGGGGGACGCGGAACAATCTGCGTAAGGCGAGACCAATGGCATCGGCGCTTTTCTGTCCGGCCGGGCGGGAGGCGACGGTGGCATTGCGTCTATCACTTCCGCCCGGCCCCGGATATTGTCTGATGGAAGCTCTGTTTACCTCCACCGCACTCGTCGCCCTTGCCGAAATGGGCGACAAGACGCAATTGCTGGCGATGTTGCTGGCGACGCGCTTTCGCAAGCCCGTGCCGATCATCTTCGGAATTTTGATCGCGACGATCGCCAATCATTTCCTCGCCGCCCTTCTGGGCCACTCCATTGCGGGCGTGCTGACGCAGGACTGGTTCCGCTATGCCGTGGCATTGAGCTTCATCGCCATGGCCGCATGGACGCTGGTGCCCGACAAGATTGACGAAGATGCGCCGCTCAAGGCGCCGTCGAAGGCGGGCGTGTTCCTGACCACATTGGTCGCCTTCTTCCTGGTGGAAATGGGCGACAAGACGCAGGTGGCGACCATCGCGCTGGGCGCGCGATTCGATAATCTGATCGCGGTGACGACGGGGACGACGCTCGGCATGATGATCGCCAATGTTCCCGCCGTGCTGTTTGGCGAGGCGCTGGCCAGGAAAGTGCCGATGCGCGCGTTGCAGGTTGGCGCCGCGTTGCTGTTCCTGCTGCTGGGCCTGTGGATGATCGCCGATTTGGTCGGCTGGGTCGGGTAAAGCGGTTGTCAGCGCGGCGCGGCTGGGGCAAGGGAATGGGCAGCATATTCCCTCTCGGACGAACGTGGGTCAGGTGATGAAAGACTATCTGGTTACGATATTCGGCGGCGGCGGCTTTGTCGGTCGTCAGGTGGCGCAGGTGCTGCTGGCGCGCGGCGCGCGGGTGCGGATTGCCCAGCGTGATCCCGCCACTGCGCTGCGGGTCAAGCCCTTGGGCGGGCTGGGCCAGGTGCAGTTCATCGCCGCCGACATCCGCAACCCCGCCAGCGTGGCGCGGGCCGTGGCCGGCAGCGACATCGTCATCAACCTGGTGGGCATATTGAAGGGCGATTTCGACGCCTTTCACCATCGCGGCGCGGCCAATGTCGCCAAGGCGGCGGCAGACGCCGGTGTCAGTGCGCTGGTCCATATGTCGGCGATCGGTGCCGACGCCGATAGCCCGTCTGCCTATGGCCGGTCGAAGGCGGCAGGTGAAGCGGCGGTAAAGGCTGCTTTCCCCAACGCCACCATCATCCGTCCGTCGATCATCTTCGGCGCGGAGGACCAGTTCCTCAACCGCTTCGCGCAGATCGTCGCCATGCTGCCAGTGGTCCCCGTGATCGGCGGCGCGACCAGGTTCCAGCCCGTCTATGTCGCCGATGTCGCGCAGGCTATCGCCAATGCGGCGGAACAGCCCGGTGTCCATGGCGGTCAGACCTACGAACTGGGCGGGCCGCAGGTGTTGAGCATGAAGGACATCAACCAGTGGATCGCCAGGGCGACTGGCCGGGACAAGGCGCTGGTCGATGTGCCGCATGCGGCTGCGAAGCTGCTTGCGATGCTGCCGGGCGGGCCGATCACCAGCGATCAACTGGCGATGCTGGGGCGTGACAATGTCGTGGCGCCGGGGGCCAAGGGGCTGGACGCACTGGGCATCGTCGCAACGCCGATGGCGGGGGTCGCGGACAAATGGATGGTCCGTTACCGCAAGCATGGTCGCTTCGCCGGTCGGGTGAGCGCCTAAGGGCATTGCTCCGCCGTGACGCGGGGCTATCAGCTGCAAGACAATCTTCTCCCTCATCGTCATGCTGAAGCATGTTCAGCATGACGTTCGGGGTGACGGGATGATTATCGGAGGACGATCCCAATCATGGACCTGCACTATCTGACCGTCATCCTGCTGGGTATTGTCGAAGGGCTGACCGAATTTCTGCCGGTATCCTCGACCGGGCACCTCATATTGGCCAGCGAATTGCTGGGCTATGATGCGTCGACCTGGGCGATGTTCAACGTCGTCATCCAGCTTGGCGCCATTCTGGCGGTCGTCGTGCTCTACTGGCGCACTTTCTGGGCGGTCGGCATGGGTCTTTTGCGGCGTGAGCCGGTAAGCTGGCGGTTCCTGCGCAATCTGCTGATCGCCTTCATGCCCTCGGCCGTTATCGGCCTTGCCCTGCACGATTATATCGAAATTCTGCTTGGCGCGCCGCAGGTGGTTGCCTGGGCCTTGATTGCCGGTGGCATCGCGATCCTGCTGATCGAACGGGCGGTCAAGGATCAGCGATTTCATGGCATCGCCGATATTCCGACGGTGCGCGTATTGGCGATCGGCTTCATCCAGTGTCTGGCCATGGTGCCGGGGGTCAGCCGGTCCGGCGCGACGATCATGGGCGCGCTGATGCTCGGGGTCGAACGGCGCACGGCGGCGGAGTTCAGCTTCTTTCTCGCCATTCCGACCATGCTTGGCGCGACCGCGCTGGAATTGATCAAGAAGGGCGATCAGATCACCAGCGCAGCGGTAGGCTGGGGCAGTATAGCCTTGGGCTTTGTCGTATCCTTCATTGTCGCGTTGCTGGTCATTCGCTGGTTCGTCGGGCTTGTGTCCAAACATGGCTTCGCGCCCTTTGCCTGGTACCGAATCGTCGCTGGCGTGGCCGCTCTGATATGGCTGGGGATGAGATAGGGCCGAAACGGTCTATTTATGCGATAAGTTCCTGCGATCATTTCGCAACTAGAGTGGAAACAGGGTGTAATTTAGACAGCATTATTGACCTAAAATGCAGAATCCGCGTGACTCCGCGGGTTTTTCTGGTATGCGCGCCCTTGTAACTGGAGTCAGGGGCGTATCATGGCCGACAATCCAATGCTGAAATTCGTAGGCAAGGGACAAGCCTACCCCGACAAGCGCGATGCCGATGCCCGCGCCGACGACTTTCTGGAAATCAGCCGCAGCTTCATTCTCGACAAGGCGGAAGAACAGGCGTCGCGCTGCTCGCAATGTGGCGTGCCATATTGTTCAACTCACTGTCCGTTGCACAATCACATCCCCGACTGGCTGCGCCTGACCGCCGAAGGCCGCCTGCGTGAAGCCTATGAATTGTCCAACCTGACCAGCACCATGCCCGAAATCTGCGGCCGCATCTGCCCGCAGGACCGGCTGTGCGAGGGCAATTGCGTCATCGAATTTTCCGGCCATGGCGCCGTGACGATCGGCAGTGTCGAAAAATTCATCACCGACACCGCCTGGAAGGAAGGCTGGGTAGAACCGCTGGTCCCCGGCAAGCCCACCGGCCAGTCGATCGGTGTGATCGGCGCGGGGCCGGCTGGCCTCACCACGGCGGAATATCTGCGCGCGGCGGGGCATGAGGTGCATGTCTATGACCGGCATGATCGCGCTGGCGGATTGCTGACCTACGGCATCCCCGGCTTCAAGTTGGAAAAGGACGTGGTCATGCGCCGGGTCCAGCGGTTGCGCGATGGCGGCATCGTGTTTCACGAGAATTTCGAGGTTGGCCGCGACGCGACATTGGAAGCGCTGCGCGAGAAGCATGATGCGATCCTGATCGCCACCGGCGTGTACAAGCCCCGCGACATCCGCGCGCCGGGCGTTGGCGCACCGGGCGTGGTCAAGGCGCTCGATTATCTCACCGCCTCCAACAAGGCCGGTTTTGGCGACGACGTCCCCGAACATGCGGACGGCAGCCTGCTCGCGACCGGCAAGAATGTCGTCGTCATCGGCGGCGGGGACACCGCCATGGACTGCGTCCGCACCGCGATCCGCCAAGGCGCGAAATCGGTCAAATGCCTCTATCGCCGCGACCGGGAAAATATGCCCGGATCGCAGCGCGAAGTCGCCAATGCCGAGGAAGAAGGCGTCGAATTCGTCTGGCTGACCGCACCGATCGCCTTTGAAGGCACCGAGCATGTCACCGGCGTGAAGGTCACGAAAATGCGGCTGGGCGCGCCCGACGCCTCAGGCCGTCGCGCACCCGAACCCGATCCGGGCAGCGAACATACGCTGGAGGCCGATCTGGTCATCAAGGCGCTGGGCTATGACCCCGAAGAATTGCCCAAGCTGTTCGGCGCGGACGACCTGTCGGTCACCCGCTGGGGCACGCTGCGCGTCGATCACAAGACGATGATGACCAGCGTGGACGGCGTGTTCGCAGCAGGCGACATCGTGCGCGGTGCATCACTGGTGGTGTGGGCGATCCGTGATGGGCGCGATGTGACGGAGCATATGCACCGCTATTTGAAGGCGAAGGCAAAGGCGGCGGGCGAGAGGGTTGCGGCGTGAGGCTGTCTGCCCTTCTCCTTTTGACCGTCGGATCGGTAGCGACGTTGATGCCGCAGTCTGTTCATGCTGAAGCGGCAAAAACGCCGATCATCGTTGCTCAAAAGATTGCCGAAATTACTGCACCGCCCGGCCTTTTCAAAAAAGCGTATGATGCGCTCGTTCCACAAATGATCGAAGCCATGTTTCGTGGCCAATTGGGAAATGCCGATTTCGATGCTCGCAAGAATGATGAAGATTTCAAAGAGCGGCTTCGTCGATCATCTGAAATTGTTTCAACTGAACTGGGCATCATCGTCAGCCCATTTGAGCAGAAATTACGCGATGCCTATGCTACCGCATATTCCCGGCAGTTCGACGAAGCGGCGTTAAAGCAAGTCTTGACCTTCTACGAAACGCCGGTCGGAAGAGAGTTTGCTCAACGCGCAATTTCGCTTGTGACCGATCCAGCCGTGATTGCTCTGCAACGCGAAATCGCGCCTGCCGTTACTGACGCAATGCCAGCAGTAATGGAGAAGGTGAAGGCAGCAACTGCCGATCTTCCTCCTGCGCGCCCAGCTTCGTCCGCAGATGCCACGCCTACCAGCGACAAGACCGAGGGGAAAACCCAATGAGCAACTTCACCGCAAGCCCCGAAGAACGCGCGCGGATCGCCGCTGAGGGTATGTATCACCCGGACATGGAAGGCGACGCCTGTGGCGTCGGCCTCGTCGCCGCCACCGATGGCCGCCCGTCGCGTCGCGTCGTCGCCTCCGCGATCGATGCGCTGAAAGCTGTGTGGCATCGGGGCGCGGTCGATGCCGATGGCAAGACCGGCGATGGCGCGGGTATCCATGTCGACCTGCCGGTACGCTTCTTTGACGATGCGATCGCGGACTCCGGTCACAAGCCGCTGCCCAATCGCCTGGCTGTCGGCATGATCTTCCTGCCGCGTACGGACCTCAGTGCGCAGGAAACCTGCCGCACCATCGTTGAGAGCGAGATCATCGACGCGGGCTATACCATCTATGGCTGGCGGCAGGTGCCGGTGGACGTGTCGGTCATCGGTGAAAAGGCGCAGCGCACGCGCCCCGAAATCGAGCAGATCATGATCGCCGGGCCGATGCCCGAAGTGCGCGATCAGGCCGAGTTCGAAAAGGACCTCTATCTGATCCGTCGCCGGATCGAAAAGCAGGTGATCGCGGCGCAGATCAATGATTTCTATGTCTGTAGTCTGTCGTGTCGGTCCATCATCTACAAGGGGCTGTTCCTCGCCGAATCGCTGTCGGTATTCTATCCCGATTTGCAGGACGAGCGGTTCGAGAGCCGGGTGGCGATCTTCCACCAGCGCTATTCGACCAACACTTTCCCGCAATGGTGGCTGGCCCAGCCGTTCCGCACGCTTGCCCATAATGGTGAGATCAACACCATCCGCGGCAACAAGAACTGGATGAAGAGCCACGAGATCAAGATGGCCAGCCTCGCGTTCGGCGAGCAGTCGGAGGATATCAAGCCGGTCATTCCGGCGGGCGCGTCCGATACCGCTGCGCTGGACGCGGTGTTCGAGGCGATCTGCCGGTCGGGCCGCGATGCGCCCACCGCCAAGCTGATGCTCGTGCCCGAAGCCTGGCAGGCCGACAATGGCGAACTGCCCAAGGCGCATCGCGACATGTATGATTATCTCGCCTCCGTCATGGAGCCGTGGGATGGCCCTGCCGCGCTGGCGATGACCGACGGGCGCTGGGTCGTGGCCGGGGTGGATCGCAACGCGCTGCGCCCGCTGCGCTACACGCTGACTGGCGACAATCTGCTGATCGTCGGGTCGGAAACCGGCATGGTCGTGGTTCCCGAAACCACCATCGTGCGCAAGGGGCGCATGGGTCCGGGCCAGATGATCGCCATTGATCTGGCTGAAGGCGAAATCTACGACGATGCCGCGATCAAGGATCGGATCGCGGGCGAGCGCCCCTATGGCGACCTGATCAAGGACTTCATGGCGATCGGCGACCTGACCGATGCACCGACCGCGCTGCCCGACTGGGACAAGGCGGAACTGACGCGGCGGCAGGTTGCGGCCAACCTGACGCTGGAGGATCTGGAACTGATCCTGGCGCCGATGGTGGAGGATGCCAAGGAAGCCATCGGATCGATGGGCGACGACACGCCGCTTGCCGTCATTTCCGACAAGCCGCGGACGATCAGCCATTTCTTCCGCCAGAATTTCAGCCAAGTCACCAACCCGCCGATCGATCCGTTGCGCGAACGGCATGTGATGAGCCTGAAAACGCGCTTTTCCAATCTGCACAACATCCTGGAGCAGGATGCGCAGAACAGCCATGTGCTCGTGCTGGAATCGCCGGTTCTGACCAGCGCGGAATGGGCGCGGCTGAAGGCGCATTTCGGTCCGGCGGTCGCGGAAATCGACTGCACCTTCCCGGCAAATGGCGGGCAGGAGCAGCTCCGCGCGGCAATCGCACGCATCCGGGAGGAAGCCGAGCAGGCGGTACGGGAAGGGCGGACGGAAATCTTCCTGACCGACGAGGGTGTCAGCGAGACGCGCATCGCCATTGCGGGCGTGCTGGCGGCGGCCGCGGTGCATACGCATCTGGTGCGCAAGGGGCTTCGTTCCTATGCGTCCATCAACGTGCGCTGCGCCGAGGCGCTCGATACCCATTATTTCGCGGTGCTGATCGGCGTGGGCGCGACCACGGTGAACGCCTATCTGGCCGAAGCCAGCATCGCCGACCGCCATGCGCGCGGGCTGTTCGGGTCTCTCGATCTTGACGCCTGTTTCGAGCGCTATCGCGTCGCGGTCAACGAAGGCCTGCTCAAGATCATGTCCAAAATGGGCATTGCGGTCATCAGCAGCTATCGCGGCGGCTATAATTTCGAAGCGGTCGGCCTGTCGCGCGCTCTGGTCAACGATCTGTTCCCCGGCATGCCGGCGAAGATTTCGGGCGAAGGCTATGCCTCGCTCCACTATAGCGCGATCCTGCGCCATCAGCAGGCATATGACGCATCGGTCGTGCGGTTGCCGATCGGCGGCTTCTATCGCCAGCGCAACGGTGGGGAGGCGCATGCCTATTCCGCGCAATTGATGCATCTGTTGCAGACGGCGGTCGCGACCGACAGCTATTCGACCTATCTGCAATTCTCGCGCGGGGTGCGCGATCTGCCGCCAGTCTATCTGCGTGACCTGATGGAGTTTAATTTCGCGCGCGAAGCCGTGCCGATCGACGAGGTGGAGGCCACCACGGAAATCCGCAAGCGTTTCGTGACGCCGGGCATGTCGCTTGGGGCGCTCTCACCTGAGGCGCATGAGACGCTGGCGATCGCGATGAACCGGATCGGTGCGAAGGCGGTGTCGGGCGAGGGCGGCGAGGACGCCGCGCGCTTCAAACCCTATGAAAATGGCGACAATGCCAATAGCGTGATCAAGCAGATCGCGTCGGGCCGCTTTGGCGTTCATGCCGAATATCTGGCGTCGGCCGAAGAGATAGAGATCAAGGTCGCACAGGGGGCCAAGCCGGGCGAGGGCGGGCAGCTGCCCGGCTTCAAGGTCACCGAATTCATCGCCAGGCTGCGCCATTCGACGCCCGGCGTGACGTTGATTTCGCCGCCGCCCCATCATGACATCTATTCGATCGAGGATCTGGCGCAGCTCATCTACGACTGCAAGCAGATCAACCCGCGCGCACGCGTCTGCGTCAAGCTGGTGAGCCAGGCGGGCATCGGCACAGTCGCGGCGGGCGTGGCGAAGGCGCATGCCGACGTCATCCTGATCGCGGGCCATGTCGGCGGAACCGGGGCATCGCCACAAACATCGATCAAATATGCCGGGACGCCATGGGAAATGGGTCTGTCCGAAGCCAATCAGGTGCTGACCCTCAACGGGTTGCGGCATCGGGTGAAGCTGCGCACCGACGGTGGCCTCAAAACCGGGCGCGATATCGTGATCGCCGCGATATTGGGCGCGGAAGAATATGGCATCGGCACTTTGTCGCTGGTCGCCATGGGCTGCATCATGGTGCGTCAGTGCCACAGCAACACCTGCCCCGTGGGCGTGTGCGTGCAGGATGAAAAGCTGCGCGCCAAATTCACCGGCACGCCGGAAAAGGTCATCAACCTGATGACCTTCATCGCTGAGGAAGTCCGCGAAGTGCTGGCCCGGCTCGGCTTCCGCAGCCTGGACGAGGTGATCGGGCGGACCGAACTGTTGAAGCAGGTCAATCGTGGTGCCGAGCATCTGGACGATCTGGATCTCAACCCGATCCTGGCCAAGGTGGACGCCCCCGACGACCAGCGCCGTTTCAGCCTGAAGCAATGGCGCAACGACGTGCCCGACAGTCTGGACGCGCAGATGATGCGCGACGCCAAGGCAGTGTTCGAGCGAGGCGAGAAGATGCAGCTGACCTATACGGTGCGCAACACGCACCGCGCGGTCGGCACGCGCCTGTCGTCGGCGGTGACTGACAAGTTCGGCATGTCGGCGCTGGCCGATGGACATCTGACCGTGCGCCTGCGCGGGTCCGCGGGCCAGTCGCTGGGCGCGTTCCTGTGCAAGGGGATCACGCTGGAAATTTTCGGCGACGCCAATGACTATGTCGGCAAGGGCCTGTCAGGCGGCATCATCACGGTGCGCACGACCGTCTCCAGCCCCCTGTCGTCGAAGGATAATACGATCATCGGCAACACCGTCCTTTATGGCGCGACCAGTGGCAAGCTGTTCGCGGCAGGGCAGGCGGGCGAACGCTTCGCGGTCCGCAATTCGGGCGCGCAGGTCGTGGTCGAGGGCTGCGGCGCCAATGGGTGCGAATATATGACCGGCGGCATTGCCGTGATCCTGGGCAAGACCGGCGCCAATTTCGGCGCGGGCATGACCGGCGGGATGGCATTCATCCTGGACGAGGATGGCAGCTTCCCGTCGCGGGCCAACCCGGAAGGGATCGTCTGGCAGCGGCTGGAAAGCGCGCATTGGGAGGCGCAGGTCAAGGATCTGATCGCCCAGCACGCCAAGGCGACCGACAGCAAATGGTCCAGCACCATATTGGAGGATTGGGACCGTTGGCGGCGCTATATCTGGCAAGTGTGCCCCAAGGAGATGATCAGCCGCCTCGCTCATCCGCTGAGCGATGCGCCGGCGGAGGTCGTCGCTGCCGAATAGGCGTTCTAAGGGAAGGAACTGCCTGCTGCCGTCGCCATGACGGCAGGAGGGGCTTTCCCTTGGGCAGGTTGCAGAGTCGGTGGAGGCGTGGCCGCCTCCCCAGCGGCGAAGCGCGCAATTGGCGGTGGCAGCTGATGAATCGGTGATGGCGGTGGGACGGGATAGACCGCTTCCGCCGCCTCTCCTTGCGCCAGATAGTCATGCACGACCGGATCGCTGGTGCCGTTAATCATGCCGTCTGCGTCCAGCCCCGCCATGTCCGAGGCCATTTGCCGTTCCGCCAGCGTTGGTCCGCAACCGGTACAGCGGATTATGGCGGGACCGCGACCGGCCGGGTCGGCGACCTCATCGGACAGGCTGCTATCGCTGGGCCCGGTATAGGCGACATCTTTCTGTGTCCTTGGAGCAGAGGATTGCGGACTGGTGACATAGGCGCCCAAACCCAGTCCCATGACCGTCGCTGCGGCCACTGTCACGCCTGACAGTATCCAATGCTGCATGGTCCTGCTTTCCATCCTTTTGCTTGCGGGCACTGGCCTTTCGGCGTGCCGCATCCTGCACGACAATCAATCATAACGCAGATGCAGATCGGTTGTTGCATGGCGCAAAAGCCTTTGCTAATGGCCAGCGCCTACCAGATGCCGGTCCTGCCGGTTTCCCTTTGAATGTGCGGCCATGGCGGAATTGGTAGACGCGCAACGTTGAGGTCGTTGTGGGCGAAAGCCCGTGGAAGTTCGAGTCTTCTTGGCCGCACCATTCACTTGCCTGATGCTCAGGATCAGCCGGAATTGACAGTCCCCGCCCCGCAAGGGCAGGGGCATTGCGCTTGATCGCACGGACCTTGCAGGGGCGTGGTTCGACCGCTTATCTGACGCGAGCGCGCGGGACAGACCCGGATGACGAGATGAAAGGAAGCTGCCATGTCCGCCATAGACTGGGATCAGCCGGCCACCATGATTGATCTGGATGGCAAGGCGCCCTTGATCGGCACGATCCGCCAATGCGCGCAGCATTTCGCAATCTTCAAGGCAGAGGCCAAGGCGCAGGCGCGTGTGTTGCTGACCCAACCGGTTCATCGAGAGGGCCGCCGGACGCGCACCTGGCTGCTGGAGCCGGATGAAATCGCCCAACTGGCGGAAAAACTGCGCGCAGAAAGCTGACAGGTTCGGTTTCCGTTCTTCGACCGGAATTTCCCCTGTCCTACAACAAACCATATGGGATAAATGATCCGCCTCGTTCGAAACAGAGAGGCGCAGCATGGACATCCTTACGCTCATTGACGATGTTATCGCCCGCGAAGGCGGTTATTCCAACCATCCGGCGGATCGGGGCGGGCCGCCCAATTGGGGGATTACCCAGGCGGTGGCGCGGGACAATGGCTTTGTCGGCGACATGCGAGCGTTGCCGCGCGCGACGGCGGTGGCGATTTACCGGCGGATTTACTGGGATCAGCCCGGTTACGCCTTTGTCGCGGAAATGGCGCCCTCCGTTGCTGCCGAATTGTTCGATACGGCGGTCAATATGGGCGTGGGAACCGCGACCGGCTTTCTCCAGCGCGCCCTTAATGCGCTCAACCGCAACCAGCGCGATTATCCGGATCTGACGCTGGATCGGGCGATCGGCGCAAGGACGCTGGGGGCATTGCGCGCCTTTCGTGCGTTGCGGGGCAAGGCGGGGGAGGCGGTACTGCTGAAGGCGATCGAAGCGATGCAGGGTGAACGCTATATCGCGCTCGCGGAAAACCGCCCCGCCAATGAAGCCTTTCTTTACGGCTGGCTGGCCAACCGAATCGGTTAGCTCTCATGGGCACTCGTGCGTTTTGCGCCAAGCTATAGCGCGAACGTCGCCCGGAACTGCCTTTTCAATCAGGATATGAAGCCATGGTTTCCGAGTCCATTGATCCCGATCCCTGGGCTACGCGCGCGCGGCCCACTTTCCTCTATGTCATGTACGCGCTGCTGCTCTGGTCGCTGCCGATGGGCGTCATCGCGGGGTGGCGACCCGCTATGGCGGCGGCGATCACGGCGGGAATGCGCGACTATCTCAACGCCCTGCCTGAACCGCTCTACGCTTTGTTTGGCACAGGTTATCTGGGCTACACCGCCGCGCGCGCATGGGGCAAGGCGAAGGGGGCGGAGCGGTAGCGCCCTCTACGCCGCCGCGCGCCCTTCATACCAGCCGCGCGAACGCTTCACGAGAGCGACGATAGAGAGCATCACCGGCACCTCCACCAGCACGCCGACCACGGTGGCCAGCGCGGCGCCAGAGTGGAGGCCGAACAGGCTGATCGCTGCGGCGACCGCCAGTTCGAAGAAATTGGATGCACCGATCAATGCAGCCGGTCCCGCAACGCACCAGTCGACGCGCATGCTGCGGCTGAGCCAATAGGCCAGGCCAGCGTTCAGATAGACCTGAAGCAGGATCGGCACTGCGATCAGCGCGATGACCAGCGGCTGGGCGACGATCTGCTCCCCCTGAAAGGCGAAGAGCAGCACGAGCGTAGCGAGCAGGCTTAGCAGGCTAAATGGGCCGAGCCTTGTCAGCAGCCGTTCCAGAGCCGCCTGTCCGCCTACCCGCAACTGCGCCCGGCGCAGCCATTGGGCGACGATCACGGGCACGACGATATAGAGGCCGACCGACAGCAGCAGCGTATCCCATGGCACGCTGATCGAGGCGACGCCCAGCAGCAGTCCGACGATCGGCGCAAAGGCGAACAGCATGATCAGGTCGTTGAGCGCCACCTGACCGAGCGTATAGCCAGGATCGCCATCCAGCAGGTTGGACCAGACGAACACCATCGCGGTGCAGGGGGCGGCGGCCAGCAGGATCAGGCCCGCAATATAGGACGGCCCCTGTCCGTCAGGCAGGTAGGGCGCGAACAGATGGCCGATGAACAATGTACCCAGCAGCGCCATGGAGAAAGGCTTGACCGCCCAATTGATGAACAGCGTCACCCCGACACCGCGCCAGTGCCGCCTTACGCTGCCCAGCGCAGCAAAGTCGATCCGCAGCAGCATGGGTATGATCATCAGCCAGATCAGCGCCGCTACCGGCAGGTTGATGTTGGCGATCTCGGCTCCAGCGATCAGCGCGAAGGCCGACGGGAACAGATGCCCCAGTCCAATCCCCAAGACGATGCACAGCGAGACCCAGAGGCTGAGATAGCGTTCGAACAATGACATCAGGCGGCTCCCACCACATCGCCATCTTCCTTGACGAAGGGTGTGGGCAGCGGATGGGGCAACAACTCCAGCACCGCCTCGGACGGGCGGCATAGTCGCACTCCTTTGGGCGATACGACCAGCGGGCGGTTGATCAATACGGGGTGCGCCATCATCGCGTCGATCAGCGCCGCGTCGGGCAGCGTCTGATCGTCCAGCCCCAGATCGGCAAAAGGCGTGCCCTTCTGCCGCAACAGGGCGCGCGGCGCGATGCCGGCACGGGCGATCAATTGCTCCAGCAAAGCTCGCGATGGCGGCGTCTTGAGATATTCGATGACATGCGGTTCGATTCCGGCATGGCGGATCATCGCCAGCGTGTTGCGCGACGTGCCGCAAGCTGGGTTGTGATAGATGATGATGTCGGTGGCCAAGGGGATGTCCTTTGGATCAGCAGCAAGGGGTCAGTTCAGCAATGATCGGGGCGCACAAAGCCGCGTTCCCGCCGCAACAATCCTTGAGCAGGAACAATGTCAGTGCGCCCAACGCCTCCAGATCTGCGCGATAATGAATGGATCGGCTCTGCCGCTCCGCCCGGACCAGTCCAGCGCGGGACAGGATCGCCAGATGGGACGACATGGTATTTTGCGGGACCCGGACCAGCCGGGCGATTTCCCCGGCGGGCAGGCCATCGGGCTCATGGCGGACGAGCAACCTGAAACTGTCGAGCCGCGTGGACTGGGCGAGGGCGGCTAAAGCCGCGATGGCGGATTCGTTTTCCATATATCCAGATTAATGGATATATGGGGCATGGCAAGTCGATTGTGAGGAAAGAAAGGAATCGCGGCGGTGAGAAACGCAAATGAGAGGGGCCGCCGGGTCAAAGCCCGACGGCCCATCATGTGCATGGTCAGCGGCCGGAAGTGCCGCCCAGGGGAAACGAAGGTCGCGCTATCTTCTCCACCGGGAGACGGCCTGTATATCGGCGCGCTTTATCTCGCGATGTGGAGGGAGATCGACGGCATGGCGTCGCTCAGCGGCGCGTTCCCCGAATGGACTTGACCGACCCCATTGCTGAACCATGAGACATCGGATCACCTCCTTTCGCTATGTTGAAGCCCGTTATGGCCGACTTCGACTGCGCTTCTTGCGGCCACGGGATGGAATGTGAATCAGACCGAAGGCATGATCAAGACTTGTATTATTCTTTTTTCGAATCATACTTTCGCGTCCCCTATGCCGGCGTCGCGTCGCTATCCCCTGCAATCCTCGATCACACGCGACACTTCCGGCCATGCCGGTACGATAAGCGGCTCCAGTCCCATCACCTCGATCGCGAATTTGCCCCGGCTGTAGGCCATCTGATCCAGCGCAGTATCGGCAGCGGCCCGCACCGTCACGGTTTGTGGCACGGGGGCTGTGGTGGCTGTCGCGGGCCAGCTGGTCGCACCATAGCTGGTTCGCAGCGTCATCGTCCCTTGCCCCGCGCCTGCGCGAATAATGCTGATTCGCCGCGCCGCCCGATCGCAGCGGATAGTAAGGCGGGGGGCGGCCGCGGTCGGACCGAAACGGGCGATCGACATGGCTGCGTCGGATTGCCAGCGCCAATCCCCCGGCGCGGTGGGGCGATATTGCCAGTCGCTGGCTAATGGCGCGGCGGGGGCGACGGGTCGGACCGGCGCGGACGCCTGGGCCGGTCGCGGGGCGGGCGCGGGGGCAGGACTGGCCGGGCGCGTTGCAGGGCCGACGCACGAGCCGAGCAGGATGAGGAAGGGTGCGGCGAGGGCAAGGTGGGTGGTAAAGCGCATCGCCCTCCCATGCCCGCCCGGCGCAGGCGGCTCAACTGGAAAAGGATGAGCGGAAGAGCCGCGGGGGCAGGCCGGGCCGACGCGTTTGCTTGCCGCGCCGATATTGACACCGTCCGGCCGAATCGCTAGGGCGCGCACATCCCGACACGCTGGTGAGCGGCAGTGCTTCGCGCACTGGCCGTCTTTTTTGCGTCCGGGGCTATACATTGGTTGCGGTCCCACGCCATGGGGTCGCGGCCCTGACGCTTTGAGATGGGGTGACGCCAATCGCCCCGTGGAGCAGGAGATTAATTGACCATGGCACGTATTGCGGGTGTTAACATCCCGACCAACAAGCGCGTAATCATCGCGCTCACCTACATTCACGGCATCGGCCGTAAGACCGCCGTAGACATCGCCGACAAGCTGGGCATCGACCACAGCCGTCGCGTGCAGGACCTGTCGGACGCCGAAGTGCTCCAGATCCGTGAAACGATCGACGCTGACCTGACCGTCGAGGGCGATCTTCGCCGCAACACCGCGATGAACATCAAGCGCCTGATGGACCTGGCCTGCTATCGCGGCCTGCGTCATCGTAAGGGGCTGCCGGTTCGCGGCCAGCGCACGCACACCAACGCCCGCACCCGCAAGGGCAAGGCCAAGGCGATCGCCGGTAAGAAGAAGTAAGCGCCAGAGGGCGGGCCTTGCGGCCGTGCCCTCCCGACTTCTTTTGTCAGTATTTCGAGTAGGATAGAGCAAAATGGCACGCGAACCCCAGCGCATTAAGCGCCGTGAGCGCAAGAACATCTCGGCCGGCGTGGCACATGTCAACGCCAGCTTCAACAACACCATGGTGACCATCACCGATGCCCAGGGTAACGCGATTTCGTGGTCCTCGGCTGGCATGATGGGCTTCAAGGGCAGCCGCAAATCGACCCCCTACGCCGCTCAGGTGTGCGCGGAAGATGCCGGTCGCAAGGCCGCCGAACATGGCGTCCGCACGCTGGAAGTCGAAGTCAAGGGTCCCGGTTCAGGTCGTGAATCGGCCCTGCGCGCCCTTCAGGCCGTCGGTTTCCACATCACCTCGATCCGCGACGTAACGCCGATCCCGCACAACGGTGTGCGTCCGTCCAAGCGCCGCCGCGTCTAAATTCGGCTGAGCGATATGGCGGGCGGCGGACGCGCCGCCCGTTACCCGTCTGCATCGGCCGCAACGTCCTGTCGGGTCCAGGATCATAAGCGTTTCGGCCACATCCCCAGGGGAAGTACATGACTGTCAACATGAAGAACTGGCAGGAATTGAAGAAGCCCAACGCGCTGGAAATCAAGCCAACCAGCGACGGTAAGCGCAAGGCGACCTTCGTTGCCGAGCCGCTGGAGCGCGGTTTCGGCTTGACGCTTGGCAACGCGCTACGCCGGGTTCTTCTTTCCTCGCTTCAGGGCGCGGCGGTCACCTCGATCAAGATCGAGAACGTCCTGCATGAATTCTCGTCGCTCGCTGGCGTGCGTGAAGATGTCACCGACATCGTCCTCAACATCAAGCAGGTCGCCCTGCGGATGGAAGGCGATGGTCCCAAGCGGCTTCAGCTGTCGGCTACCGGTCCTGCCGTGGTCAAGGCTGGCGACATCAGCGTCGTCGGCGACATCGAAGTGATGAACCCGGACCTGGTGATCTGTCACCTCGACCAGGGCGCGACGCTGAACATGGAACTGACCGCTGATGTCGGCAAGGGCTATGTCCCAGCCGTCGCCAACCGTCCCGCAGACGCGCCGATCGGCCTCATTCCGATCGACGCGCTCTACTCGCCGGTCCGTCAGGTCGCCTACAAGGTGGACAATACCCGCGTCGGCCAGGAACTGGACTATGACAAACTGTCGCTGACCGTCGAAACCGACGGCACCGTCACGCCGGAGGATGCGGTCGCCTTTGCCGCGCGCATCCTGCAGGACCAGCTCCAGCTGTTCGTCCATTTCGAGGACGCGCTACCCACCGCCGCGCCTTCGCAGGGTGGCCATGCGGTCGCATCGGCGTCGGAAGGCGAAAGCGACACCAACCAGATCAACCGCTACCTTCTCAAGAAGGTGGACGAGCTGGAACTGTCGGTCCGCAGCGCCAACTGCCTCAAGAACGACAACATCATCTATATCGGCGATCTGGTCCAGAAGACCGAAGCCGAGATGCTGCGTACGCCCAATTTCGGTCGCAAGTCGCTGAACGAAATCAAGGAAGTGCTGTCGTCCATGGGTCTGCGCCTCGGCATGGACATCCCTGGATGGCCGCCTGAAAATATCGAGGAAATGGCCAAGAAGCTCGAGCAAGAGCTGCTGGGCTAAAAAGCTCCGTCATTCCCGCGAAGGCGGGTACCCATCTCCCGGCCTTGCGCTTGGGGATGGGGTCGGAGATGGGTGCCCGCCTTCGCGGGAATGACGAACAAATGGCGGCCACGTCACCGCCTGGTCTGGGCTACCTGAAACGGGCCCTTAACGAACGAAGGAATGAACTATGCGTCACAGAATGGGTCAACGTCGTCTTCAGCGCGCCACCGGTCACCGCGTCGCGCTGCTCCGCAACCTTGCCGCTTCGCTGATCAAGCATGAGCAGATTCTGACCACCACGCCCAAGGCGAAGGAACTGCGCCCCTATGTGGAAAAGCTGATCACGCTGGCGAAAAAGGGTGGCCTGTCCAACCGTCGCCTGGCCGATGCTCGCCTGAAGGACGATGCGCAGCTGGCCAAGCTGTTCGAGGTTCTGGCCGAACGCTATAAGGATCGTAACGGCGGTTACACCCGCGTGATCAAGGCTGGCATCCGCGCGTCGGACGCCGCGCCGATCGCGATCATCGAACTGGTCGACCGCGACGTCAGCGCCAAGGGGCAGGATAGCGGCCCGGTGCAGACCGCCGACGAAGATGAATATGAAGCTGCCTGATTGAGTGCGGTCCTCCCTGGGAGGACTGGATGCTTTACCGACAGGCCGTGGCTCTTTAGGAGCCACGGCCTGTTCTGGTTAAAAAGAGACGAAAAAGAGGATGCGCGCAACGGCCCGCCTGTTCCTGCTGCCGCTGCTGCTGGCGGCCAGCCCGGTCGTTGCGGGGCCGGAAACGGTCGCCATCGACGCGGCTGGGCATGGCTTGCGCTACCCCATCGCCAGGCGTCTTGATCTGGTCGAGGATCATTTCGGGGTAAAGGTCGCCGATCCCTATCGCTGGCTGGAAAATGATCTGCGTGCGGACCCGGCCGTACGCGACTGGGTGGCGCAGGAAAATGCGCTGACCCGCCGCTATATCGACGGCCTGCCGGGCCGGGCGGCGCTGAAGGCGCGGATGCAGGCGTTGCTGTCGCATGGCCGCTACACGGTCCCGCGCAAGGCCGGCGGGCGCTATTTCTACGGTTATAACAAGGGGCTGCAAAACCAGACCCCGCTCTACGTACGTGAAGGGCTGGACGGCCCGCAGCGGTTACTGATCGATCCCAATGATTGGGCCAGGGATGGTGCGAGCGCATTGGCCGAATGGGCTCCCTCGCCGGACGGCCGGACCCTGGCCTTTGCCGTGCAGGAAGCGGGCAGCGATTGGCGGACCCTGCGTTTGCTGGATGTCGATACGGGGAAGGTGCTGGAAGACCGGATAGACTGGGTCAAATTTTCGACCCTGGCCTGGGACGGACGTGGCGAGGGTTTCTTCTATTCCCGCTACCCTGCGCCGCAGGGAGATACGGCTTTCAGGGCCGCCAATGAAGATCAGCAGCTTTTCTATCATCGCGTCGGCACCGCGCAGGCGCAGGATCAACTGATCTACGCCACGCCAGACCGGCCGAAACTGAGCCATACCGCGCAGGTCACCAACGACGGGCGCTGGCTGGTGATCAGTTCGTTTCAGGGGATCGACCCGCGCCGTGAAATCCATGTCGCGGCGCTCGACGGCGGGCTGGTTAAGCCTCGGCGTCTGGTGAAGGGGCCGGTACAGGATTGGCGGCTGATTGGGAGTCGGGGGTCGACCCTTTATTTCATCACCGACGATCATGCGCCCCATCTGAAAGTCGTGACGCTCGATGCGGCGCAGCCCCGGCGCAGGCCGCAACAGGTCGTGGCCGAACGCGCCGATACGCTGGCGGGCGGCTCGCTCGTCGGCAGCCGACTGATCCTCGCCTATATGACGCAGGCCGAAACGATTGCGGAACTGGTCGAACTGGATGGGCGCAAGGTAGGCGACGTGCCCTTGCCCGGCATGGGGACTGCGGCGGGTTTTGGTGGGCGCGATGGCGACCCGGAGACGTTTTTCAGCTTTTCGGGCTTCACCACCCCGTCCAGCATCTATCGCTTCGACACATCCACCCTGCAAAGCCAGTTGTTCGCCCAGCCCGACCTGCCCTTCAATCCGGATGAATTCGGGGTGGAACAGATTAGCTATCTGTCAAAGGACGGCACCCGCGTGCCCATGACCGTGATCCGCAAAAAGGCGCTGGCGGACCGGGCGATTGCGGCACCGACGATCCTTTATGGCTATGGCGGCTTCAACATCAGCCTGACGCCGGGCTATTCGGCGACGCGGCTGGCCTGGCTGGAACAGGGCGGGGTTTATGCCATCGCCAATCTGCGCGGCGGCGGTGAATTCGGCAAGGCATGGCATGAGGCTGGCCGTGGCCCGAACAAGCAGAATGTGTTCGACGATTTCATCGCCGCGGCCGAATATCTGAAGGCCAATGGCTATACCACGCCGGATGGCCTGGCGATCGAGGGGCGATCCAATGGCGGCCTGCTGGTCGGCGCAGTAGTCAACCAGCGTCCCGACCTGTTCGCTGCCGCCCTGCCAGCCGTGGGCGTGATGGACATGCTGCGCTTTGACCGCTTCACGGCCGGGCGTTACTGGGTGGACGATTATGGATCGCCGGCACGGGCGGAGGATTTTCCGCTGCTCTACGGCTATTCGCCCTATCACAATATCCTGTCGGGTAAGGACTATCCCGCGATCCTCGTCACCACGGCCGATACTGACGACCGGGTCGTGCCCGCCCACAGTTTCAAATATGCCGCCGCCTTGCAGGCTGCCGATGTGGGCAGCAAGCCCCACCTGTTACGGGTAGAAAGCCGCGCCGGCCATGGCGCTGGCAAGCCGATCGACAAGCTGATCGACGAATATGCCGACAGCTATGCCTTTCTGGCCTCATTCACGGGTTTGCAGATCAGGGATGATCCGCAATAATCGTTCAGCCGCGCGACAGCCGGACGCGGATAGATACCGTTTGACCGCAGGAGACACAGGCATGGGCAAGACGCGCTGGATGACAGGATCGCTGGTTGGACTGGCGCTGCTGGTTGGCAGCATAGGTCCGGCGCAGGCGCGTCCGCGTTATGACCGCAATTGGGGCCATCATCACCATCGCGATCGCGGCAATGGCTTCGGCTTCGGCGATGCCGTCGGGGTTGCAGCGCTGATCGGTGCGGTGGCGATCGTCGCCTCTTCCATGTCGAAGGACAAGAAGGCAGCGCGCAATAGTGACGCCGCGGCTCCCCCGCCGGTCGATGGCACGGATTATGGCGCGGATGTCCGGCGCGACGATGATTTCTCCGATGTCGCCGCCGCCTATGGCGATCAGGATCAGATGACGGACGCCTGCGCCGTCGCCGCGCGCGATGAAGCGCAGGGCCAGAATGGCGGCTATGCCGAGGTGCGGCGCATCGACGAGCCGCGCGCCGCCCAAGGCGGGTATAATATCGACGGAGAGGTCGAATCGCGCGCCAACTATCGCGCTCCAACCGGCACGACCCGCCGCTTCACCTGCACGATCAAGGATGGCCGCGTCGCGGAGGTCTATCTGAGCCGCGATGTCGTGATGCGCTAGGCCGCGGCCGTGCGTCGTCACCCTCCGTCGCGCCATGTCCTGGCCTTTGGCCTGGCGGCGCTTGCGGGGATGGTCGATGCGTTGGGTCTGCTCAAACTGGGCGGGCTCTTCGTGTCGTTCATGAGCGGCAATTCGACCCGAATGGCAGTGGGCATCGCGACAGAGCCGACGCTGGCATGGGCGGCCGCCGGGCTGATCGGCGCTTTTGTCGGCGGGGTATTTGTCGGCGCGCTCCTGGCGCGGATGGCCGGACGGTGGCGCAAGCAAGCTGTGCTGGCACTGGTGCTGGCGTTGTTGACCATCGCGGCATCGCTGGCCGGATCAGTCGGGGATGGTCTGACCTTGCTGATGGCGGCGGCTATGGGCGCTGTGAACAATATGTTCCAGCGTGATGGCGAGGTAAGCATTGGCGTCACCTATATGACCGGCGCACTGGTGAAGCTCGGACAGGCGTTGGCCAGCGCCGTGACCGGTGGCCCGGCGTTTGGCTGGCTGCCCCATCTGTTGCTCTGGCTGGGTCTTGTCGCAGGCGCAGTGGCCGGGGCTGTGCTGTTTGGGCGGATGGACCTTGGCGCTTTGTGGGTGGCTTGTAGCTGGTGCCTGCTGTTGCTGGCGTGGAGCCTCTGGCTGGGGCCGTTGCCGCGCACCGACCGCTTGGCATGACTGTCCATCCGCTCTAGGCGGTTGCCCATGCCCGCTCCTTTCCTTCCCCGCCGCAATGCGGCCATCGCCTTCATCCTGGTGACGGCGCTGCTCGACGTCATGTCGATGGGAATCGTCATCCCGGTGCTGCCGCAACTGATCGAATCCCTGTCCGGCTCCAGCAGCGCGGCTGGCCTGTGGAATGGCCTGTTTGTAGCGCTATGGGCGGGGATGCAGTTCATCTGC
The DNA here is from genome assembly GCF_007693735.1 of Sphingobium sp. B2. Lineage (NCBI taxonomy): Bacteria > Pseudomonadati > Pseudomonadota > Alphaproteobacteria > Sphingomonadales > Sphingobiaceae > Sphingobium > Sphingobium sp. B2. Next base: position 2,810,113 of record NZ_VDBZ01000001.1, on the reverse strand, counting down.
TCGCCGATTATCGGGTCCTTGTCCGACCGTTTCGGGCGGCGGCCCGTCATTCTGCTGTCGGTGTGCGGTCTGGCGCTCGATTATGTGCTGATGGCCGTCGCGCCCAATCTATGGTGGCTGGCTCTGGGGCGCATATTGGCGGGGGTCACCTCGTCCAGCTTCACCTCCGTGTTTGCCTATATGGCCGACATCACCCGACCTGAAGATCGCGCGCGCGGCTATGGGTTGATCGGGGCGGCATTCAGCGGCGGCTTTGTTGCCGGGCCGCTGCTGGGCGGCATATTGGGCGAGATTTCGCTGCGCGCGCCCTTTTGGGCGGCGGCTGGTCTGTCGGGACTGGCATTCCTTTATGGTCTGGTCGTCCTGCCCGAATCGCTCCCGCAAGAAAAGCGGATGGCCTTTTCATGGGCCCGCGCCAACCCATTCGGCGCGCTCACCCTTTTGCGGTCTCACCCGGAACTGTCGAGCCTGGCGATCGTCAATTTCCTGCTCTATTTCGCCCACCATCTCTTCTCCGCCGTGTTCGTCCTCTATGCCGGGGATCGTTATGGCTGGGGCGCGTGGCAGGTCGGCAGCCTGCTCGCCTTGGTCGGCTTGCTCGACATGGGCGTGCAGGGCTTGCTGGTCGGTCCCGTGGTCAAGCGGCTGGGCGACCGGACGACTATGGTGACGGGCCTGGCCTTCGGTGCGGTCGGCATCGCCTGCATGGGGCTCGCGCCGACCGGCTGGCTGTTTGTCGCCGCGATGCTGCCCAATGCGCTGTGGGGGCTGGCAATGCCGACGATCCAGTCGCTGATGACGCAGCGCGTGTCCGAATCCGAACAGGGCCAGTTGCAGGGCGCGAACAACAGTGTGGGCAGTATTGCAGGTATCGTATCGCCCCTCTTCTTCGGCGGCATTTACGCGCTGTCGGTTGGCGGCAATCCGACCCTGCCCTTCATCGGCAGCGCATTCCTGATTGCGGCGGCGGTGCTGGGCAGCGCGGCATTGCTGGGCTGGGCGGCAGGCCGTGGACTGGATGCCGATACCGCATAGGTCGCGAAAACTGGACATATCGGGGCGGGACGACTAACCGGGCGCGAATCCCTTCCACCGCTCGATATAAAGGCGATTCGATGACGCTGCCCCTTCAGGATTCCATCCTTATCGTGGACTTCGGCAGCCAGGTGACCCAGCTCATCGCCCGGCGCGTGCGCGAAGCCGGGGTCTATTCCGAAATCGCCCCCTTCAACAGCGCCGAACAAGCCTTCGCCCGGATGCAGCCCAAGGGCGTCATCCTGTCGGGCGGCCCTTCTTCGGTCATGTGGGATGACAGTCCCCGCGCACCGCAGGCGATATTCGACGCGGGCGTTCCGGTGCTGGGCATCTGCTATGGTCAGCAGACGATGATGCAGCAGCTGGGCGGCAATGTCGAAGGCGGGGAGAGCGGCGAGTTTGGCCGTGCCTTCATCGAGGTGAAAAAGCCCTGCGCTTTGTTCGACGGTCTTTGGGCGCCGGGCGAGAAGCATCAGGTGTGGATGAGCCATGGCGACAAGGTGACTCAATTGGCCGACGGCTTTGAGGTCGTCGCCACCAGCGAGGGTGCGCCCTTCGCCGTCACCGCCAACGAAGCCCGGCGCTTTTATGCGACCCAATTCCATCCCGAAGTCGTCCATACCCCCGATGGCGGCAAGCTGCTCGCCAACTTCGTCCGTCATGTCTGCGGCTTGGCAGGCGACTGGACCATGGCGGAGTTTCGCGCGACCAAGATCGCCGATATTCGCGCGCAGGTTGGCTCTGGCCGGGTGATTTGCGGCCTGTCCGGCGGTGTCGACAGTGCCGTCGCGGCGGTGTTGATCCACGAAGCGATCGGCGACCAGCTGACATGCGTGTTCGTCGACCATGGCCTGATGCGGCTGGGCGAGGCCGAACAGGTCGTTACCCTGTTCCGCGAACATTATGGCATCAAACTGGTCCATGTGAATGCGGAGGATCGCTTTCTGGGCGGCCTGGCTGGCCTCACCGACCCTGAAAAGAAGCGCAAGTTCATCGGTGGCGAATTCATCGCCGTGTTCGAGGAAGAGGCCGCAAAGATCGGCGGGGCCGATTTCCTGGCGCAGGGCACGCTCTATCCCGATGTGATCGAAAGCGTCAGCTTCACCGGCGGCCCCAGCGTGACGATCAAGTCGCACCATAATGTCGGCGGCCTGCCCGAACGCATGAACATGAAGCTGGTCGAGCCGTTGCGCGAACTGTTCAAGGATGAAGTGCGCGTGCTGGGCCGGGAACTGGGCCTGCCCGAAATTTTCGTGGGTCGCCATCCGTTCCCCGGCCCTGGCCTCGCCATCCGCATCCCCGGCGAAGTGACCAAGGAACGCTGCGACATATTGCGCAAGGCGGACGCGGTCTATCTGGAGGAGATCCGCAACGCGGGGCTCTATGACGCGATCTGGCAGGCCTTCGCCGTGCTGCTGCCCGTCCGCACCGTTGGCGTGATGGGCGACCTGCGCACCTATGACAGCGTCTGCGCCCTGCGCGCCGTCACCTCGACCGATGGCATGACGGCGGATATCTATCCGTTCGATGCAGCTTTCCTCAGCCGCGTGGCGACCCGGATCATCAATGAGGTCAAGGGCATCAACCGCGTGGTCTATGACTATACGTCGAAGCCGCCGGGCACGATCGAGTGGGAATAATCGGACGGCACCGATTTACCCGTTGGCGCAAGCTGCCGCAGCGGTGGAGACTGACATGACCGGCGCCGCTCTTGGCCATCCCGTCTATCGGGACATGCCGACCACCATTTTCGAACAGATGTCGGCGCTCGCGCGTGAAACCGGGGCGATCAATCTGGGACAGGGTTTTCCCGACACGCCGGGACCGGCGGATATTCTGAACGTCGCGGCCGACGCGCTGCTCAGCCGGTCCAACCAATATCCGCCCATGGCTGGTCTGCCGGAACTGCGCGCTGCGGTGGCGAGCCATTATGCGGCCCATCAAGGTCTGGCGCTGACCCCGCAGGACGTCATCGTGACGTCCGGTGCGACCGAGGCGATTGCCGCGACCCTGCTGGCGCTGGTGCAGCCGGGCGACGAGGTGCTGGTGCTGGCCCCGCTTTACGACGCCTATCTGCCCCTGATCGAGCGGGCTGGCGGTGTGGCGAAGGTCGTGCGGCTTACCCCGCCGGAGTGGCGCATCACGCAGGCGGCGCTGGAGGCGGCGGCGTCGCCCCGCACCCGCTTCCTGTTGATGAACAATCCGGTCAATCCGACCGGCATCGTCCTGCGCGACGGCGAATTGGCGCTGCTGGCGCGATTCTGTGTCGATCGCGACCTGATCGCCATATGCGACGAGGTGTGGGAGCATCTGACCTTTGACGGCTTGCGCCACCACCCGCTGATGGCGCAGCCGGGCATGGGCGAGCGGACGGTGAAAATCGGATCGGCGGGCAAGATTTTCTCCCTGACCGGCTGGAAAGTCGGATGGATGTGCGCCGCGCCGCCGATTGTCACGCTGCTGGCGCGGGCGCACCAATTCCTCACCTTCACCACCCCGCCGAACCTGCAATGGGCGGTTGCCAAGGGGCTGGCCAAGCCGGTCGAATGGTTCGGCGCGATGCGCGCAGACTATCAGGCGTCGCGTGACCGGCTGGTAACGGGACTGCGGGCGGCAGGGTTTGTCCTGTTGCCCAGCCAGGCGACATGGTTCGTCTGCGTCGATCTGCCCGCCAGCAGCATCGCCATGGACGATCGCGCCTTTTGCGAGCGCATCGTCCGCGACGCCGGGGTCGCGGCGATCCCGATCTCCGCCTTCTATCCCGATGAACCCGTCACCCATCTGGTCCGTCTGTGCTTTTCCAAGGCGGACGCTGTGCTGGATGAGGCGGTTGCGCGACTGGCCGACTTTCGCCGACGGGTGGTTGCAGGGTCTGGCGAAGGGCGCTAAGTTCCCTTTTCGTTCCAAAAGGGCTGCTCATGGAAATCCTGCCAATCCTGTTGATTGTCGTTGCGTTGCTCATCGGGTTGGCGGTTGGCTGGCTGCTGCGCGGGAAGACGCTTGGCCCGCTGATGGCGGAGAAAACCGACCTTGCGGGCCGACTGGAGATGGCGGTCAGTCAGCGCAACGCAGCGATCAGCGAACTGGCGGTGGAGAAGGAGCGGGTGGCGCAGGCGGCGGCATCGGCGCAGCGGCTGGAAGCGGCGCAGGCCGCGCTTGCCCAGCGGCTCGACACCACGCAGGCCGAGCGCGAGGCGGCCTTGCGCGACCTGGCGGCGCTCCAGTCGGATACGCAGGCGCGGGCGGAAGCGTTCGAAGCGCAGATCGTGGCGCTTCGCGACGCCAAGGAGCAATTGTCGGCCCAGTTCAGCGAAATTGGCGGCAAGCTGCTGGGGGAAGCGCAAAAGACCTTCCTCGATCGCGCTGACCAGCGGTTTGCCCAGGCGAACGAGAAGAGCGAGGCGCAGCTCAAGACGCTGTTGTCCCCGGTCGAAACGACGCTCAAACGCTATGAGGAAGGCCTCCAGCGGGTCGAGAAGGATCGCGTCGGCAGCTATGCCGAGCTGCGCGAGGCGGTAAACCAGGTGCAGCTGGGGCAGGGGCAGGTCCGCGAAGAGACCGCCAAGCTGGTCAATGCGCTGCGCGCCGCGCCCAAGACGCGGGGTCGCTGGGGCGAACAGCAGTTCAAGAATCTGATCGAAACGGCGGGCCTGTCTCCCTTCGTCGATTTCAGCGAGGAAGTATCGGTGACGGTCGAGGATGGCCGTTTGCGCCCCGACTTCATCATCCGCCTGCCCGGCGACCAGCAGATGGTGGTCGATGTCAAATGTTCGCTCGTCGCCTATCTCAATGCCGTCGATCAGGTCGATCCCGCGCTTCGCGACGCGCATATGGCCGACCATGCCCGCGCAATGCGGACCCATGCCGACGCGCTGGGACGCAAGGCCTACTGGGAGCAGTTCGACAAGGCGCCCGATTTCGTCATCATGTATGTGCCGGGCGACAATTTTGTCACCGCCGCGCTGGAGGCGGACATGGACCTGTGGGAACGGGCGGCGAAGAACCGGGTCATCATCTGCGGCCCTGCGACCTTCCTGCCGCTAGCGCGCACGCTGGCGGGGCATTGGCGGCAGGCCAAGTTGCAGGATCAGGCGCGTCAGGTCGGGCAGTTGGGCAAGGAATTATATGAGCGGCTGGCGGCGGCGGCAGCATCGCTCAAGAAGCTTGGCAACCGGCTGCACGGCGCGGTGGGCGACTATAACGCCTTTGTCGGCAGCTTCGAAAGCCGGGTGCTGGTGACCGGGCGCAAGCTGCGCGACCTCAATATCGAGACGGGTGGCAAGGAATTGGAGGAACTGGCGCCGGTCGATGCGCTGGTGCGTGATCCAGCTTCGGCCGAGGCGCTGCGGGCGTTGCCGGACGCGGCGGAGTAAATAGACATTGTTCCGTTCGTTTCGAGCGTAGTCGAGAAACGTTCAGCGCAAGTTTCTCGACTACGCTCGAAACGAACGGATGTTGTGTTAGCTGCCTTTCGCCGCGCCACTCGCTGTCCGCACGCCCGCCCGATTGCGGCTGGCAAGTTCGCGTTTCAGATCCTCCGGGCGCGGGGCCACGAGAAACCCGAAGCTGACCGTGCCTTCCTTGGTCTCGACCACATGATGCAGCCGGTGCGCCTGCACGATGCGCTTCATATAGGGAGAACGGGCGACATAACGGTTCTTCACCCGCTGGTGGACGATGATGTCGTGGAAGCCCAGGTAAATCGCGCCATAGGCCGCGATCCCGGCACCGCAGGCGGTGGCCAGATTGCCCCAGCCCCATTGCACCCCGCCCAGCAGCAGGATGATGGAGGGCAGGGCAAAGATCACGAAATAGAGATCATTGGCCTCCCACATTCCCAAACGCGGGCGATGGTGGCTGGCATGCAGGAACCAGCCCGGCCCGTGCATCACCCAGCGGTGCATGACATAGGCAAAGCCCTCCATCGCAATAACGGTCGCTAGAAGGACGAGGGCTGGCAGCAGGATCGACATGGCATCCATATAGGCGGGCGGGCGCGCTGGCGCGACCCGTAAAGCTACGAGGTGGACGAAAGGTCGGGGCCGGGCGAGGCCGGGCGCACCGGGGCGGCGTGTATTACGCGCTGGGGGTAGGGAATGATGATCCCATTATCCTTGAACAGGTGCCACAGCCGGTTGAGGACGTCCGACTTCACATTGCTGACGCCACCTTCCGGGTCGCTGATCCACACCAGAATCTCATGATCGACGCGACTGTCGCCAAAGCCGATCAGCCAGACATTGGGTTCGGGTTCGCGCAGCACGCGCCGGCAATCGAGCGCGGCCTGCCGCATCAGGCTTTGCGCCAGCGCAAGATCGCAATCATAGCTGATCCCCACGGGAATGCGGACGCGCACATTCCGGTTGGAATAGGACCAGTTCTCCACCTCCTGCGTCATCAGATTTTCGTTGGGGATCAGATGTTCCTTGCCGTCGCGGGTGATGACGCTGACGGCGCGGACGCCGATCTTGTTCACCCAGCCGAAACTGTCGCCGACAACGATGACGTCGCCCGGCTTGATCGAGCGATCCATCAACAGGATGATCCCCGCGATCAGGTTGCCGAACGTCTTTTGCAGGCCAAAGCCCACGGCCAGGCCCAGCGCGCCGGAAAAGACGGCAAAGGCCGTGAGGTCTATGCCCAGCAGGTCGACGCCGATGAAGAAGGCGGCAACGATGACGGCGATCGCGGCAAGCTTTTGCGCCAGCAGCTTCTGGGTCGGGTCGAAGCCCTGCGTATGGTCGATCGATCGCCCGATCAGCCGGTTGGCGAGGCGGACGAGCGCAAAAAGCGCGACGCAGGTGGCGGCGATGGAGAGCAGGCCAAGCAGGGTGATGCGCCGCTTGCCAAGGCTGATGCCGACCGTGTCGAGCATTGCGCCAACCGGGGCAAGGCCGCCACTGGTGCCCGACACGATGCTGAGGAACAGCAGGAGCGCCAGCGGCAATACCGCCCAGCGGGGAATGGCCAGGGTCCGCAGCGCATAGACGGCGAGCAGCGCGACCGAGAGGCCAAGGCCGATGCCCAGGACCAGGTGGCCGACCGAATCATGGGGCCAGAAGGCGGCGGCGATGCCGATCATCAGGGCGGAAATGGCATAGCGCAGCATCGCCCGGAGCCGCAGGGCGAAGGCTGGTCCCATGACCTGCGCGCGCGGCTGGAGGCGGGGGCCGATGAAGCGGGCGCACCCGGCGGCGGCCAGGTGGAGCAGCAGCGCGAACGCCAATGCGATCAGCGGATGGATGATGCCGCTGTCGTCGGGGACATGGGCCAACAGCCAGTCTATGCCCGATAGCATCGCCCTACGACCCGTCGCGGACGGCGCGGAAACGGGCAAGGCCGGCGGCGAGATCGGCGATCAGGTCGGCTGGATCTTCCAGTCCGATATGAAGGCGGATGGCCGGTCCCTGCGCCTGCCAGACGGTCGCGCTGCGGTAGCGGGCGGGATCGATCGGCAGGGCCAGGCTTTCAAAGCCGCCCCAGCTATAGCCGATCCCGAAATGGGCCAGGCCGTCGATCAGGGCGGCGCGGGCCGCATCGTCCCCGCCGTTCAGGATGAAGCTGAACAGGCCGGTCGATCCGCTGAAATCGCGCTGCCACAGGGCATGGCCGGGGCAGTCGGGCAGCGCGGGGTGAAGGACGCGGGCGACCTCCGGCTGATCCTTCAGCCAGCGGGCAACGGCAAGCGCGCTGTCCTGATGCTGTTTGAGGCGTACGCCGAGCGTCCGCAGCCCGCGCGACGCGAGCCAGGCGTCGTCGGGGCTGACCATCTGTCCCAGCAGATAGGCGGTCTGCCGGACTTTGGCGAACCATTGGTCGTTGGCGGTGATGCTGCCCATCATGACGTCGCTATGGCCGACAATATATTTGGTGCAGGCGAGGATCGAGATGTCGACGCCATGGGACAGGGCGGGGAAATAGAGCGGCGTCGCCCAGGTATTGTCGGCCAGCGTGGTGACGCCATGCTGGCGCGCAAGCGCGGTGATGGCGGGCACGTCCTGCACCTCGAAGGTCAGGCTGCCGGGGCTTTCCAGGAAGAGGGCGCGGACCCTCTCATCGGCTAAGGCGACACTAAGCTGAACATGATCGAGCGGATCGTAAAATATAGTTTCGATACCGTAACTATCAAGCATTTGGGTGCAGAAGTTGCGGGTCGGGTCATAGGCGCTGTCGACCATCAACAGCCGGTCGCCCGGCTTGAGCACCGCCATCAGCGCGCAGGCGATCGCCGCGACGCCCGACGGAAACAGCATCGTGCCCGCCGCGCCCGGTTCCATTTCGGTGAGCGCGTCGGCGAGGCTCCAGGCCGTCGGTGTCCCCTTGCGCCCGTAGAACAGCCGCTCATGCGTGCTGCTGCCTGCCGCGCGGCGCAGATGGGCGACATCATCATAAAGGATGGTCGATGCGCGCCAGACCGGCGGGCTGACGATCGCTCCGGGCTGGCCGGGCATGCCGGTCCATTCGGGCTTGCGCCCCGCCTGCGCCAGCTTGGTCAGCGGCTTGCGCGCGTCCTTGTCCGATCCCCCCTTGCTCATGCCGGGCCGGTCGCCTTGGGCGTGGCGGGATCATAGCCCCATTCGGACCAGCTGCCGTCATAAAGGGTGACGTCGCGATTCCCCAGCATTTCGAGGCCCGCCAGCAGGATCGCCGCGGTCACGCCGCTGCCGCAGGTGGTGATGACCGGGCGGTCCAGGTCGATTCCCGCGTCGTGCAACAACTGGCGCAGATCGTCCCCCGTCTTCATGCTGTTGTCGGGATTGAATAACGCGGCGGAGGGCAGGTTGCGCGATCCGGGGATATGGCCAGACGCCATGCCGGGGCGCGGTTCGGTCTCTTCCCCCGTGAAGCGACCCGCGCCGCGCGCGTCCAGCACTTGCGCGTCATGGCTTGCCAGATTGGCGATCAGGTCGGCCTTGGTGCGGACCTGACCGGGGGCGCGGCGGGCGATGGCGTTGCCGATTGCGGGGGTGACGGGGCCGCTCTGTGTCGCGCGGCCCTCGGCCACCCATTTGGGCAGGCCGCCGTCCAGAATCGCGGCCGATGCGCCCAGGCCATAGAGCCGCACCATCCACCAGCCGCGCGCCGCGCTGCGGGTGGGGCTGTTGTCATAGACGATGACGCGGCTGTCGGCGTTGATGCCCAGCGCCTGCGCGCGCTGCGTCATCAGCGCATCGGGCGGCAGCATGCCGGGGGTCGGATCGTCGGGGTCGTTGAGGGTCGGCAGGTCCATAAAGGCCGCGCCGGGGATATGGGCGGCCTCGAACTCGGCGCGCGGGTCACGCGGCGTGCCGGGCAGGAACAGGCTGGCATCGAGGATGCAAAGGTCCGGCTTGCCCAGTTCTGCGGCCAGCCAGTCGGTCGAAACGAGAATGTCCATGCAATGCCCTTTGGCCTGATTTCGTGGCGCTACACCCTATTAGTAGGGCGCGCAGGCTGGGCTGGAAAGGGGGATCAGGACGGGACCAGTTCCCCTGCGGCGCGGGTGGCGGGGCGGCGATATTGGCGTGGTCCCTGATCAAGGCGGAACGGGGCAAGCCGGTCGGCGGGCGGCTCCTGCTCCTGACCCAATATGAAGGCGCGGGCGGTGCGGCCATGCCCTTGCGGTTCGCCCCCATCCGGTCCCCAGTGATAGCTGGCGTCGAAGGCGGCGAGCGGGATCAGCAGGCTGCGCTGGCCCATCGTCACCGGCACGATCTCGTCGGGCATCAGTCGCAACTCGCCGGTCAGTCGCCGGGTTTCGCCCGGCATGATCGCCATGGCGGAATGGAGCGGCAGGCCGCTTTGCTGGGCGAAGAAGGACTGGAGCAGCGCCTGCTGCTCCGCCCCTGCATTGCCGATGATCCCGCGCACCAGCACATCCTGCGCGGGCGTATCGCCCCGATTGTGAAGCAATAGCGTATAGCCCACGGTCATGCCGACCAGCGAATAGCGCGCGAGGCTGAGGTCCAGCGCCATGTCCAGCCATGGGCGATCGGGTGCGTCAGGTGTCGCGGCGGCGGGTGTAGGTTCGGGTGCGGGTTCGGACGTCGGCGTGGGCTTTGGCGCAGCCGCGGCTTTGGGCGGGGCGGGAGCCGGAACAGGCGCGGGCGGCGCGATCTCCACCTCTGCCGCATCCGGTGCAGTCGGGCGACGGCGGCGCAGCAGGATGAAGGCGGCGAGCGCCAGCAGCAAGAGCGCACCGCCGATGATCCACGGCCAGGGCGTGGTGTTCGCGTTCGCGGGTGGCGGCGGTGTTTCTTCTGGCGCACTGGCGGCGGGCGTCGGGGCAGGCTGCGGCGCGGGCGTTGATTCCGGCGCTGGGTCTTGGGTTCGTTCCGGCGCTGGAGTGGCGGCGGACCTGCTTTCAGCTTCAGGCGTTGCGCGTTCCGCTGCCGCACGGGGCGCTGTCTGTTCCGGGGTAGCGCGGGACGGGCGGGCAGGCGGTGGCGCGGCCCGTTGAGCGGGGACTTGTGGCGCGGGCTGGGCGGGTGCGGGCGTCGGCGTGATCGTCGGCGCTATGACCGGCGGCGGGGCCGATGTTGTCGCGGGTGCGCGGAACACGTCGAGTTCCGGTCCCTGCCGGTTGGGATTGGCCGGTTGCGGCGCGCTGGCGGGGGGCAGGGTAAAGACCGGCGCGGCGTCCTCCGCCTGCTGGGCATGAACAGGCAGCGCAAGCAGCAACGGCGCGGCGAACAGGAACGAACGATGATACCCCATGGGCCGAGCCAAGGCACAAGCGCGGCTGAACCGCAAGTGAACAATGAGAAGCCGATGACACCAGCCGTGCGATCGCGTAGGGCAGCGCCATGACCGCCCCTGCCTTGACCCCGCTCCATCTGGGCCAGACCAGCGCCCTGCCCGCCCGCCCGGAAGAGGCGGTGCTGGATTATGTCCCCAATCCGCGCCCCGGCCGCAATTATCTGGTCCGCTTTGCCGCGCCGGAATTCACATCGCTCTGCCCGGTGACGGGCCAGCCCGATTTCGCGCATCTGGTGATCGATTATGCGCCCGGCGACACGATCGTCGAATCCAAATCGCTCAAACTGTTTCTGGGCTCATTCCGCAATCATGCCGCCTTTCACGAGGATTGCACGGTGGGCATCGGCGAACGGCTGTTTACGGAGATGAAGCCGGTCTGGCTGCGTATCGGCGGATATTGGTATCCGCGCGGGGGCATCCCCATCGATGTGTTCTGGCAATCGGGCGCGCCGCCGCAGGATTTATGGCTGCCCGCGCAGGATGTGCCCGGCTATCGCGGGCGGGGATGAAGAACCAAATCGTTTGGGTTGAACCTGTCGAAGCCTCGTCGCTCTGCGGCCCTTGGCCAGGCTCAGGGCGAACCGAGGGCGGCGCTGTGCGCCTCCCACTGTTTGACGAACGCACAACAATGTTCGACCAGCGACATCGCGACGCCATGTCATCGCGTGACCGATGCAGCGAAACGGGCTATCCCGCGTTTCATCACGGTGCCGGTCCGATCGGACCCAAGCCTGTCTGACGTGTCGGAGTCTGAAATCCTATGTCGCTTGCCAAAATCCTGCCGCTGCTGATCGCGGCCGCACCCATCGCCCTTGCCACGCCCGCGCTGGCGCAATCTGGTTCGTCGGCCGGTACCGCCGCCGGTCCCGCTGCCGGAATCACCACCCAATTGCCGCGTGGCGCTGCGCCGACTCATTATGCCATTGAAGTGACGCCCGATGCGGCGAACCTCTCCTTCACCGGCAAGGTGATGATCGACGTCACAGTCAGCAAGGCGATGCCCACCCTGGTGCTGAACGCCGCTGACCTCAGCATTGGCGACGTCATGCTGACCCCGGCAAAGGGCAAGGCGATGAAGGGCAGCGCCAAGGTGGATGCCGAGGCGCAGACCGTGACGCTGGATTTCGGCAAGCCGCTGACGCCGGGCCAGTATAAGCTTGCGATCACCTATGCCGGTGTCATCAACACGCAGGCGAACGGGCTGTTCGCACTCGACTATACCAATAATGAAGGCCAGGCGAAGCGCGCGCTGTTCACCCAGTTCGAGGCGCCCGATGCGCGTCGTTTCGTGCCGAGCTGGGACGAGCCAAGCTATAAGGCGACGTTCGATCTGAGCGCGATCATTCCGACCGGCGAACTGGCGGTCGGCAACATGCCGGTGAAAACGACCAAGGATCTTGGCGGCGGCAAGACCCAGGTGACGTTCGGCACCAGCCCCAAAATGTCCTCCTATCTGCTCTTCTTCGGCCTTGGCGAACTGGAGCGCGCGACTAAGATGTCGGGCGCGACCGAAGTGGGCGTGATCACGGGCAAGGGCAATAGCGGCAAGGCGACGCTGGCACTGGACGCGTCGGTCAATATCCTGCCCTATTTCAACGATTATTTCGGCGTGCCCTATCCGCTGCCCAAGCTCGACAATGTTGCCGGGCCGGGCCAGAGCCAGTTTTTCAGCGCGATGGAAAATTGGGGCGCCATCTTCACCTTCGAACGCGCGCTGCTGGTCGATCCGCGCTTCACATCCGAAGCGACCAAGCGGCGTATCTACGAAACCGTCGCGCATGAAATGGCGCATCAATGGTTCGGCGATCTGGTCACCATGGCCTGGTGGGACGATCTCTGGCTGAACGAGGGTTTCGCCAGCTGGATGGCGACCAAGGTGACCGACAAGCTGCAACCCGACTGGGAAATGCTGCTGACCCGCGTGGACGGGCGGGAGGCAGCGATGAGCCTCGATTCGCTCGCGACCACCCATCCGGTCGTGCAGAAAATCACCACGGTCGATCAGGTCAATCAGGCGTTCGACGCCATCACCTACCAGAAGGGTGAGGCGGTCATCACCATGCTGGAGGGCTTTGCCGGCGAGGATGTGTGGAAGAATGGCATCCGCAGCTATATGAAGGCGCACGCTTATGGCAACACCGTGACCGATGACCTGTGGAAGGCAGTCGAAGGTGCAGGCGCCAAGGGTCTGGTCGCGATCGCCCATGATTTCACCAGCCAGCCGGGCATCCCGCTGGTGACGGTCGAAAGCGCGCAATGCCAGGGCGGGCAGACGGTGCTGAGCCTGAGCCAGGGCGAATATAGCCGCGATGCCAAGGGCAAGGCGCCGCTGAAATGGAATGTGCCGGTGATGGCGCAGACGATCGGCGGCGCGCCGCAGCGGTTGATTTTGCAGGGCAAGGGACAGATGACGCTGCCCGGTTGCGGCGCCTATGTCGTCAATGCGGGGCAGACGGGCTATTATCGCTCGCTCTATCCCGCCGCCAATGTGCAGGCGCTGGCCAAGGATTTCACCAGGCTGGCCTCGATCGACCAGACCGGATTGCTGGCGGATAATTTCCAGCTGGGGCTGGCCGGCTATCAGCCGATCGGGCTTGCGCTGGACCTGATCGACGCGGTGCCGATGGCCGCCAGCCCCGCCGTGCTGGCGGAGGTGCCGGGCTATCTCGACAGTGCCTATGCCATGCTGGAAAGCGACAAGGCGGCGCAGGGGCGGGTCGCGGCCTATACGTCGGCCAAGCTGACCCCGGCGCTCACGGCCATCGGCTATGATGCGAAGGCGGGCGAAGGCGCGCAGGTGCCGGTGCTGCGATCGGCACTAGTATCCACGCTGGGCGATATGGGTGACAAGGCGGTGGTCGCCGAAGCCAACCGTCGCTTTGCCGCGCTGGCGAGCGATCCCGCCGCGCTCGACGGGCCGCTGCGCAATGTGTGGCTGGCGATCATCGCGAAGAATGCGGACCAGGCAACCTGGGACAAGCTGCGCGCAATGGCCAAGGGTGCCAAGACCGATCTGGACAAGAGCAGCCTGTTCGCGCTTTTGGGCGCGGCCAAGGATGAGAAGCTGGGTCAGCAGGCGCTCGATCTGGCGCTGACCGATGAGCCGGGCAAGACGACCAGTGCGGCGATCATCGCGCAGGTCGGCGCTGAACATCCGATGCTGGCGGTCGATTATGTGCTGGCGCACCGGGCGCAATATGAGGCGCTGATCGACGTGTCGGCGCGCAGCCAAGCCCTCGCACGACTCGGCGGCGGATCGGCGGACCCGGCGATGGCGACCAAGCTGGACGCCTATGCGACCCAATATCTGACGCCCGAATCGCGCAAGGTGGTGGATCGGTCCATCGCCGCGATCAAGACGCGGATCGAAACGCGCAATCGGCTGAAGGCGCCGCTGGCGGCCTGGTTCGCCGGGCAAAAGTAAAAGTTGATCGCTCCCCTCCCGCTTGCGGGAGGGGTCGGGGGAGGGCGTGTACAGCCCCGCCCCTAACCCCTCCCTGAAGGGAGGGGCATTACAGCCCCAGCGCCTTCGCGATATCGTCCCACGCCACCAGTTTGAAATTCTGCGCCGCCGCCGCGTTGTGGCCGTCCTGCGCCACGAACAGCCCGCCGGGGAATTGCGGGCCGAAATCGCCCAGCATCAGCTCGATGCCGTCGGTTTCTTCCGACCCGCCAATCGCGCCATCGACCACGCGGAAACGGCCGACATAGGCGTCGTCGGACAGGCGATAGGCGACATAGGCATTGTCGCCCTGGCTGGAAACGAGGACATAGCCGTCCTTCTCACCCATGGGCGCGATGGCGACGCCTTCGGCATCCATAACCAGATTCTTGCCATCCGCCGCCGCGATCAGCACGGGCGTGGCCGGGCCGGTCGCGCGCGCATCGAAACGCCACAGGCCGACATCTTCCTCCGCGACATAAAGGCGTGCCGTGCGGTCATCGACGGCGCAGCCTTCCGATTGCGTACCCAGTTTGAGCGTGCGGACGATGCGACCCATGGGCGCTGCGCCGGACATGTCGAGCGCGACCTGATTGATCGTCCCGTCCTTCAGCACGATGAAGGCGTAAAGCCCGTCAGCGTCGGACCCCATGCAGATGCCATAGGCTTCGCCAGCGCCGCCATCGACCTTGCCCAACGCGGTCAGCTTGGCGGTGGCGGGATCGAGCCGGAAGAGCGCGATCTTGGCATCGGTGACGACGTTGCGGTCGCTGGCGGCGACCAGAATGCCGCGCTTGCCATTGATCGTCACCCCATCCTTCAGATCGACATTGTTGACCCGGCCCGCATCCAGAAAGTCGCGCACCTTGCCGTCCAGACCATAGACATAAAGGCCCGCCTTCTTGTCCGTGCCCACGATCAGGCTGGCGGCAGGATCAGCGGCATTGCGCCAGATCGCGGGATCGTCCGCCGCATCGGCATTGGTCGTGCCGACCGGCGCAGTCTCGCCGCGTGCAGTCACGGAGACGGCGGGCGTGGCATTGGCGATACGAACCGACACCGGGACTTCCCGTTCGCCCGTCGTCGCGCAGGCGGCGAGGGCGAGGAAGGGCAGGGCGGAGACGATCGCTTTCATCAGAAATTCACCGCCATGCCGAACTTCACGGTCCAGTTATATTCTTCAAATTGCAGCAGACGCTTGTTGCCGTTGAAGTTTTGATAGGCAAAATATTTGGCGTTGTTGACGTTCACCCAGTCTGCGAACAGGCGCACGCCCGGCAGAACCTTATATTTGGCTGACAGGTCGAGCTGGAAATGATTGTCGACGATCCGGTCCGTGTCGGGCGCGTCGCCAACCTCGTCCAGATATTTGCTGCGATAGGTGCCGGCTGCGCGCAGCGAGAGGGGACCCTTTTCATAGCCCAGCACGGCGTTGGCGGTGTGCTTCGATGCGTTGGGCAGGCCGATGGTGCGCAGATAGGCATTATCGTCACCATCATAGCTGGTGATCTTCGCCTTGGCGTCGGTATAGCTGTAATTGAGGTTCACCAGCAGGCCGTCAAGCGGCGAAGGAAGGAAGTTCAACACCTGGCTGAAGGACAGTTCGACGCCCTTCACCTTGGCGGTGTCGCCATTCACGAAGTAGGACGCTTCGCTATAGGCAACGCCGTTATAGCTGCCATTGTCAAAGTCGCGGATCTGCGCGGTATAGTTTTTGATCGATTTCCAGAACAGGCCAGCGGTCAGCGCACCATTGCGGCTGAAATACCATTCAGCCGACGCATCCAGGTTCCACGCGCGGAATGGCTTGAGATCCGGGTTGCCGAATTCGGCCGCGCCATCCTCGTCCCGCAGGAAACGCGGCGCGAGTTGCGACAGCTTCGGACGGACCAGGCTCTTATAGCCCGCGGCACGGAAAACGAGCCCCTGCGACGGTTCCAGGCGCGCAGTCAGGCTGGGCAGCCAGTCGGTATAATGTTTGGTGAAGATGTTGGGCGTTATGCTGTTTTCATCGCCATCGGTATCGACCAGATTCCCACGCAGGACATTGCGGGTCTGTTCCATGCGTATGCCGCCGATCAGACGCAGCGTCTCACTGTCCCAACGCCCCATCAGATATGTGGCCAGCACATCTTCCTTCGCGTCATAGTCGGCAGCGGCGGACTCATATTCGCTGGCGACGGGGTCCAGCCGGAACGCGCTCTGATTAGCATAGAAATAATCGCTCGCTGCGCCCTTGGCCGGGACCGGACCGATATTGGCCAGACGATAGGTCTGGTCACCCAATACATCCGCCAGATCGAGATTGGATTTGTCATAATAGTTCATGTTGAAGTCATAGCTTTTCTTGCGCCAGCGCGCCTTCATGCCTGCCTGGACGGTGAAGGTGCCGCTATCCGTTGCGAAGGCGCGGGCAATATCGCCCTTGATCGCATATTCGCGGTCGCGAGAATCGGACAGGATTGTCTGCTCGACGCGGTTGAATGCATATTCCGACGGGTCGTTGAACAGATCAGCGCCGCTGGTCACGTCGAATGTCGGGATGCGCGGGTCGGCATAGTTGAAATTCACGTCCACGCCATCACCGTCGAAACGGGCGCGCCAGCGGATCGGATCGATCGATCCTGCTTCCTTTTCGCTCGATTCCGACCAGCTGCCCGAATAGATCAGCTTCCACGGCCCGGTTTCCGTGGTGCCGCCCAAAACCAGCGACTTGATGCGTTGCCGTTCGAACCGGTCTTTAAGATCCCGGCGCACTTCGATGCGACCGTCCTCATCGGTGAAGTTTGCGCTGTCGGCATCACCTGATGCAGGCTGCTCGTCCAGAACGAAGGTCAGGCGGCGGCGATATTCATGGTCGTCAAACTGATTGTAGATACCGCGCGCGTACAATTTCGTGGTGTCGCTGGGCATCCAGTCCATGTTGAGCGTGGCGCCGATCCGCTTGCGGGCCACGTCATAGTCGCGATATTCCAGCGTTTCGGCATAGTCGATGCCATCGTCGCTGCTGGTCCAGTCTGACGCCTCGATATTATCGGTTTCAAACCGGCGCTTATAATAGCTCAGGCCACCTGAAATGCCGAACCGATCGGTCAGTCGGGTCGAAAAGTCGACGCTGCCCTTTGGCGTGACGGTGTTGGCATAATCGTTGTAACTGCCCTCCACCTTTGCGGAATAGAGATCCTTCTTCCGGTCGAAGGCGCTGGTGGTGTTGATTTCGATCGACGCGCCGATCGTGTCGGCGTCCATATCGGGCGTCAGCGATTTCTTGACCTCGATCGATTCGATCAGTTCGGATGGGACGACATCCAGCGCGACCGATCGAACGTCGCTTTCGGGCGCCGGCAGGCGGGCGCCATTGACCGATGCGGCGTTGAGTTCGGGGTCAAGGCCACGGACCGATACGAAGCGGCCTTCGCCCTGGTCGTTCAGGATGTTGACGCCAGGCAGGCGGCGCAGCGATTCAGCGACATTCTGGTCAGGAAACTGGCCGATGGCGTCGCGGGTCAGAACGCTTTCGACGCCGTCGGCTGCACGTTGACGCGACAGGGCGGACGCCTGGTTGGCCAGCTGACCCACAACGATGATGGATGAATCGATGTCCGACCCGATGCGAATGTCGGCGTCGACATCGCCGCTGGCAGGCACGACTACCGTGGTGCGGACCGGATCGGCACCGGTATAGCGCGCTTCGATGGTATAGGTGCCGGGCGCCATGTCGGGGAAGCGGTAGCTGCCGTCGCGTCCGGCTTCAGCAATGTGGCCGGTTTCGACAATGCGCAATTGGGTCGATTGCAGGGCGCGGGTGCCGGTGCCGTCGGACACGGTGCCCGTGATTGTGCCGGCAATTGCTGCAGCGGGGCTGGCGAGCGCAAGCATGATGGCAAAGCGGCTCACGCCGCGAAGGCGGTGGTTCATCGTTAGGACTCCCTGTTGTGCGCGGCAATGCGGTATTGGTCCGCCCGCCTGTCGTTGGGGCGCGCATTGGGAGATTGATGTTACAGCGTCATTCCAGAACCGTGACAAATTCGTGAAGGCTGCATTTATGACGTAGCGGCGCGCGCAAGCCGACTGGTGCAGCCCATTTCGTGCGAGAGGGGGTTAATCCCGGCCCACGTCAGGGCGCGACGTTCAGATAGGCCGCGACGGCGTCGACGCTTTCGCCCACCGTATCGACCGCTTCCTCCAGTTCCTCGCGCGATACGCCGAAACGGCGGGTCCAATAGTCGACCGCCTCGGCATCATCCAGACTGACCTGGTTTACGTCCGGCGGCCCTGCCTGGTTATGGTCGTTGATCATCGCTGCGCCCGTCTAGTGAGTCTTCCCAAAGCATCAGCAATGCACAAATAGCGATCCGTTTCCGCTTCCCTTTAGGACAGGGCTTGACGGAGGCCGTCAGGCCAGGGGCGCGGAAGCCCAGCGCCTCAACTTGGCGTACAGGCCGCCGATCACCGACGCGAAGATCAGGATCGACAGGGGAATGGCCCAGTGGCTTTCGCCGACCAGCGCGAGGGGCGTGTCGCTGTCCGTCGCCGCGACGATCCCGGCGAAGGCGACGCCGAACAGGCTTTCGCCCACGATGAAACCCGTGGCCATCAGCACGCCCATCCGCTCGGCAAATTCCGGGTGCGACTGGCGCAACGCCCAGCGATTATAGAGATGGCCGATCACCGCGCCGACCGGGATCAGCAGGGTGAGCGCCATCGGCAGATAGATGCCCATGCCGACCGCCAGCGGAGGCAGGCGCAGCTTGCCTGCCTTGCCCAGCAATTCATCCACCAGCACCACGACCGCGCCGATCCCCGCGCCGATGCCGATCAATCCCCAGTCGAGATCGCCGCCGAGCACGCCCTTGGCCAGGGCCGAAATGAGCGCGGCCTGCGGGGCGGGCAGGGCATTGGGGCCGGCCCCCGGCGCCCCGGCGAAACCGAAGGCGCTGTTGAGCAGGTCGAGCACCGGCGGGATGACGAGCGCGCCGAACAGCACGCCCAGGATGAGTGCGATCTGCTGCTTCCACGGGGTCGCACCGACCAGCTGGCCAGTTTTCAGATCCTGCAGATTGTCGTTCGAAATGGTGGCGATGCCGAACACGATCGCGGTGGTGAACAGCGCATAGGCGACCAGCGCCTGCGCGCGATCGGGATCGCCGCCGGAGCCGTAGATCGCCGCCAGCATCAGTGACGCGCCCAGCACGGCCAGGATGCCGACGCCCGAAATCGGGCTGTTGGACGCGCCGATCAGGCCGGCCATATAGCCGCAGACCGATGCGATGACGATGCCCGCGACCAGCACATAGGCCAAGGTCAGCGCGATCACCGGAATGGGATTGGCCGCGATCGGCCCGCCCTGGGCGAAAATCCACAGCAGCACGCCGATGGGCAGCATTGACGCAATGATGGTGCCGCCGACAATGCCGATCGGCAGGTCGCGCTCGGTCAGTTCCAGCAGGCCGGCATTGCCCGCCTTGCGCGTGGCGTTGGCGACCATGGCGGACCGGATGCCGCTGACGATGGGGCCAAGGATTTTGAGCAGGGTCCAGATCGCGGCGACGCCGATCGTCCCTGCGCCGATGAAGCGCGCCTTCATGCGGAAGGTGGTGCCGACCAGATCAGCTAGGTCCGCGCCGGCGGGCAAGGGCGCTGTCAGGTAGGGGACGATGCCGACCCAGCTGATCAGCAGGCCCACGAACATGGCGACGCCGACCGACAGGCCGACCAGATGCCCAACGCCGATCAGCGCCATGGAAAAGCTGGTCGACATGGATGTCGCGCCTGCACCGAATTTGAAGAAGGTTGCGGCTTCCTCAGCCAGCAGCCGGGTCTTGGCGACGATGGAAAAGGCAGCGGCAGCCAGCGCGCTCAGCAGGATCGCGGACAGGCCGCGCTTGTTTTCTTCCTCGCCCAGCCGCGATCCGGCGCCAACCTTCAGCACTTCGGCGGCGGCGACGCCTTCGGGATAGGGGAGGGGCGATCCGGTGACGAGCGCGCGGCGCAGCGGCACGGAATACATGACGCCCAATATGCCGCCCAAGGCGATGGTGCAGGCCGAAAGCCAGTAGGGAAAGCCCTGCCACCAGCCGATGATGACCAGCCCCGGCAGCACGAAGATGATGGCGGACAAGGTGCCTGCGGCCGACGCGATGGTCTGGACGATATTATTTTCCAGGATCGTGCCGGTTGCGAACAGGCGGAGCACCGCCATCGAGATGACGGCGGCGGGGATCGATGTGGCGAAGGTCAGCCCGATCTTGAGCCCAAGATAGACGTTGGCGGCAGTGAAGATGAGCGTGATGAGCGCGCCGAGGATCACCCCGCGCAGCGTCAGTTCGGCCATCGCGCTGGCCTGTGCCTTCTCCATTGTCACCCTTTATCCCCTTGGCTTGGCGCTTGTCGCCCGGACTTGTAATAATGTTGCTTGGCTATGGATCAATCGGAAAGTGCAATCGGGTGGCTCAGGAGGCCTTTCTTGTCGCATTTGGCGTCTGGGTGGCGTGATCGAGCCAATTGTCGACCAGTCGCGTCCAGCGCTGGTAGCCGCGCGGGTTCATATGCAGTCCGTCCGGGCGAAAGAGCGAGGCGTCGGGCAGGCCGTCACGCGCCAATAACAGGCTGCCGACGTCTAGGAAGGTGAAGCGCTCCTTTGCGGCGCGATGGGCGATCGCCTGATTCACCGCCGCCATTTTGGACCATAAGGTCCAGCGGATCGGGCTGGGTTTCAGGGAAAGGAAGGCGATCTCCGCGCGCGGATAGTCGCTGCGCAGCCGCTTGAGCAGGGTCAATATGTCGGTGGTGACCCGGTCGGGGCTGGCGCCCGCAGCCAGGTCATTCTCGCCGACATAGACGACGATCGTGCGCGGTTCGATCGGCGGGAGAAGGCGGCGATAATAGCGCAACACGTCGGGGGTGCTGGCCCCGCCAAAGCCGCGATTGACGGTCGGAATGTCGGTAAAGCTTGCCGCTATGTCCCACAGTCGGATGCTGGAACTGCCCAGGAACAGGGTCGCGCCATCGACCGGAGGGCTTTTGGCATTGGCCTTGGCAAAAGCCTCGATCTCCCGCGCGAACGGAAAGGCGGGGTCGGGATTGGGCGGCCGATCCTGCGCCTGCGCACCAGCCGCGCCGGGCACGGCGAGCGCCAGCAGCAGCGCGGCGGTCGCCCTAGTGGCGATGGAGGTGGCGCAGGCGATATTTGCCGTCCGCATAGGCACCGAACATACCTGTAATGGCAGGGTGATCGACCGGCTCGTCACTGTCGTCGGCGATCAGATTCTGCTGGCTGACATAGGCCACATAGCTGGATTCGCCATTTTCGGCGAGCAGATGGTAGAATGGCTGCTGCTTGTCTGGCCGCGCATGTTCGGGGATGGCGTCATACCATTCCTCGCTATTGGCGAACACCGGGTCAATGTCGAACACGACGCCGCGAAAGCCAAACATGCGATGCTTGACGACGTCGCCAATGCTGAAGCGGGCATGGACAATCGGCGGCGCGCTGACGCCCGTGCCGAAAATCTGAATCGTGTTTCTCATATGTCCAATTTAGGAGCCTTCGCCCGCCACACAAGAAAAATACCGACAAGCCAGCTTGGCAAGGCGGGATTCATTCGCTAATGGCCGCGCTCGACCCGGTTGGGACGGGCTTTTCCTGTGCGAAAAGCCGCATGTCCCGGCCTTCTGCGGAGAGGTGGCAGAGTGGTCGAATGCACCGCACTCGAAATGCGGCGTGCCGGTGACGGTACCCAGGGTTCGAATCCCTGCCTCTCCGCCAGTTTTCTGTCGATCCATTGCTGTCGTGGTGCTTTTGCGCGATAAGGGCGGTGTTTCCCATGTCGTCGCTTCCCATTCTCTACAGCTTCCGCCGCTGCCCTTATGCGATGCGCGCCCGGCTGGCTTTGCTGGTCAGCGGGCAGGTGGTTGCGCTGCGCGAAGTGGTGTTGCGCGACAAGCCGGATGCATTGCGGCAGGCATCGCCTAAGGCGACCGTGCCGGTGCTGGTGCTGCCCGATGGGCAGGTGATCGACCAGAGTATCGACATCATGCGCTGGGCGCTGGGGCGGGCCGATCCGGAAGGATGGCTGATGCGGGACGATGCTGGCCTGATCGCCGCCAATGACGGCCCGTTCAAGATGCATCTGGACCGGACCAAATATCCCGATCGCCATGGCAGCGATCCGGTGGTCCACCGCGGCGCGGCGCTGGACTGGCTGCATGTGCTCGACCGTCGATTGCACATGAGTGCGCAGCTATGCGGCGCGGCGCGCGGATTGGCCGACATGGCGATCTTCCCCTTCGTCCGCCAGTTCGCGGCAATCGACCCGGCCTGGTTCGAGGCGCAGCCGCTGCCCCATCTGCGTCGCTGGCTCGACATCCATCTGCATAGCCCCCTGTTCGCCGCCGCAATGCTGCGCGTCCCGCCCTGGCGCGAGGGTGACGCGCCGATGATTTTTCCGCCTGTAGGGGCCGAGGAAAATATTGTCTGAATCAGTCGCGAAAAAATGACGGACAGTTCGGAAATATTGCCAACCAATGGCAAAAAATTCACGCCATGTTCAGAAGCTGGATCGAAAAGTCACGGTTTTCCGGGGTTTTTTCAAACTGGCACGCCTCCTGCAATGTTGTTGGCATGATCCAATACGGATCGCCAACCATCATTCAGGGAGACATTCATCATGAAGACCATCGCTTTCGCCGCCGCCGTTGTTGCCGCCACGCTCGCCGTTTCGGCCGCCAGCACCCCCGCTTTTGCCGAGGCACGGGGCAGCTTTGGAAAAGCCAAGGTGACCTATGACGCCAAGACCGACCGTTATTGCTTCCGCGAAACCGTGACCGGTTCGCTGATCCCCGTCACCCAGTGCCAGTCGAAGGGCGAATGGGCCCGCAACGGCCTGACCATCAGCCGCAAGTCGAGCGTCCAGCTGGCCCAGCGCTGACACTGTTGCAGGCACCCGCGTCAGGGTGCCCCCCAATCTTCAGGGTGGCCGGTCCTGCCAGACCGGCCTGACCCGATTCCGGCTGCCGTGCCGGACCCCGCGCGCCACGCTGCCGCCCACCCCAAAGCATTTCTGTCTCGCTGCTCAGCATTGCTTGCGCGATTTTTGTCTATAGGATCGATAGATAAGCTGCGTGAGTCGGCAGGGGGATGCATGATCGAACGATATGGGCAGGACGGGCGCTTTGCCCGATTGCGGGCGCGGTTGGCGCGGGCGCTCTTGCGCGAACCCACGGTGATTTTGCTGGAGCGGGACGCCGATACCTGCATGCGGGCGCATGATCCGGGCAATCGGCCTGGCCAGCCCTGCGAAGCGATCCGCTGACCCCTTCGCAACTGCAATATCCACCCTATATGGAGGCGGTCTTTCACCTGCACGCAAGGAACCTCCATGGCCACCACTCCCCGTACCGTGACCCGCGCGGTCGATCCGTTATTTGTGGAACGCTGGTCGCCCCGCGCCTTTGACAGGTCGTCCATCCCGCAGGGGGATCTTGATACGCTGTTCGATGCGGCCCGCTGGGCGCCGTCGGCGTTCAATTACCAGCCATGGCGTTTTCTCTATGCCCATCGCGACAGCGCCGACTGGAGCCGGTTCCTTGGCCTCCTGCTGCCCTTCAACCAAAGCTGGGTGCAGCATGCCGGCGCGCTGGTCTATATCCTGTCCGACACGCTGACTGCCGCGCCCGGATCGGACGATTTCAAGCCGTCGCACAGCCACAGTTTCGATGCGGGCGCGGCCTGGGCCTTGCTGGCGCTGCAGGCGACGCGGCTGGGCTATCACACCCATGCGATGAGCGGCGTGGATTTCGATGCCGCCCGCGCCGAACTGGCGGTGCCGGACCGTTTCCGTATCGAGGCCGCGGTGGCGATCGGGCGGATGGGCGACAAGTCGGCCCTGCCCGAAGCCTTGCAAGCGCGCGAGGTGCCAAGCGATCGCAAGGATATCGCGACGTTCGCCCGACCGGGCAATTTCGTGGATTAAGGCGGCAGCCCGACCGGGCAACCGGCAGCGTCAAATCCTGCGCACCCCGCGCGCCGAGCATCCGGCCAGACAGCCAGGCCAGTTCGACGCGCGGCCCCAGTAGCCAGTCGCCGCACGCGCCCAGCCGGATATGATCGTTCCACAGCGCGCCATTGTCGGTGCCGCGCGTCATGGCGAAGCGCCAGCGGTGCGCGGTAAGGTACGCCACGGGCGGCAACGCGGCCCCGCCGGTCATCTGCCCCAGCGCATCGAGCAACAGGGGGGCGATGGTGTCGGGGCTTTCTTCCAGATGGGTGGCCGACCAGGCGCCATTGGCCTGCACGACCCAGGCTTCCGGTCCGTCGCGTCCCGGCTTGGCGCTGTTGCGCGCCGCCCATGACAGGATGCCGCCGCCGGTCAGATGATCGACCGGCAGGTCGACGGGTTCGGTAAAGGCGATCATCGCGGTCCAGCAGGGTTGCGATCGCGCCGTCATCGCCACCCGCGCCATCGCCAGATCGTGCAGACCCAATATGGTGGCGGCCTGTTCGGAAGGCAGCGCGACGATGGCCGCGTCAAACGGCCCCTCCATGCCTGCGTCCAGCCGCACCCACCAACCGGCCGCGTCGCGTTGCAGGCCATGGACATGATGCAGGAAATCCACCCGATGGGCGGCCGCCATATGGCGGATCGGCGCGTTCATCGCCGGGTTGCCGATCCAGGCGTCGGCCCCGGCTTCAGGCCAGGGAACAGCGACCCCGGCTGCGGCCCAGCCATCGACCTGAAGGCGGAACAGCGGGTCGCGCACGGTAAAATATTGGGCGCCATGATCGAAACTGGCGGTGCCGATCGCGGTTTCCACCCGGCGGGTAGACATGCGCCCGCCCGGCCCGCGCCCCTTGTCGAACAGGCGCACGGCGATGCCATCTTCCGCCAGCCGGTCGGCGCAGGCCAGCCCGGCCATGCCTGCGCCTATGATTGCCAGCGTCACCCTGTGATGTCCTGTTTCAATAGCCCACCGTCAATAGCCCATCAGCGCAAGCAGTTCGCGGCGGCTGGCGCGATCGTCGAGGAAGCAGCCGAGCAGGCGGCTGGTGACCATTCCGACGCCGGGCGTGCGTACGCCCCGGCCCGTCATGCAGCCATGCTGCGCCTCTATCACCACCGCGACGCCATGGGGCTGGAGATGGTCCTGAATGCTCTGCGCCACTTCGGCGGTCAGCCGTTCCTGCACCTGCAACCGCCGGGCAAAGCCGTGCAGCACGCGGGCAAGCTTCGATATGCCCACCACCCGGTTGCGCGGCAGATAGGCGATCGAAGCCTTGCCGGTGATCGGCGCCATATGATGTTCGCAATGCGACTGGAACGGAATGTCCTTCAGCAGGACGATCTCGTCATAGCCGCCGACTTCCTCGAACGTGCGGGACAAATGGCGGCCGGGATCTTCCTCATAGCCGGTGCAATAATCGCGCCATGCCCGTCCGACCCGTGCCGGCGTATCGCGCAAACCTTCGCGGTCCGGATCGTCCCCGGCCCAGCGAATCAGCGTTCGCACCGCGTCCTGCACGGCTTCAGGCACGATCGGGCGGCCATCATCGTCGAAAGCATAGCCGCCAAGGCCAGTGGGGATAAAATTCATGGCCTTTCCCTTTCGTTCATCAGGGGCCTGGTGCAGCCTGCTTGCGGCAGGCGGGGCATTTGGGGCAACATGCCCAAAGGGGCACCGCATCCGCCGATCGCCCGCCAGTCTGTGAGTGTCCATGTCTCTGTCTGAAATGATCGCCAACAGCGCGATCGCCGCCGTGATCAGCAACCCCCGCCTGCCCGACAATCCGATTGTCGAATGCAATGAAGCCTTCATTGCGCTGACCGGCTATACGCGGGATGAAATTGTCGGGCGCAATTGCCGCTTCCTGTCCGGGCCGGATACCGAACCTTGGCTCAGCGAGACGATCCGCGCTGGCGTGCGCGAACGGCGGCCAGTGCTGGTGGAGATATTGAATTACCGCAAGGACGGCACGCCGTTCCGCAACGCCGTGATGGTCGCGCCCATCTTTGGCGTCGATGGCGAACTGGACTATTTTCTGGGCTCGCAAATGGCGGTGGAAAGCCCGGACGCGGCGGGCGCGGAACGATCGTCGGGCGCGCGTGAGCGGATCGCTGCATTGACGTCGCGCCAGCGTGACGTGCTGATCGCGATGGCGGCGGGCAAGCTCAACAAGCAGATCGCCTGGGATCTGGGCCTGACCGAACGCACGGTAAAGATGCACCGCGCCGCGATGCTCAAGGCGCTGGGCGTCAGGACCGGGGCGGAAGGGATCAGGCTGGCGATAGAGGCTGGCTATTAGGGCGCCCGACTGATGTGGGTGCTGCTCGGCATCGCGGTGATCGTTGCGGGTTTCGTGCTGCGCTTCAACCCGCTGCTCGTCATCCTGGCGTCGGCGGTCGTGACGGGGATCGCTGCCGGGCTTGATCCGCTCGCCATCCTCGCCGCCTTTGGCAAGGCGTTCAACGAAGCGCGCTATGTCAGCATCATCTGGATCGTGCTGCCGGTGGTCGGGCTGCTGGAGGCGCATGGGTTGCAGGAACGCGCGCGCGGGTTGATCGGGCGGATGCGCGGGGCGACGGTCGGTCGTTTCCTGACCTTCTATCTGCTGGCGCGGCAGGGATTGGCGGCGGTGGGGCTGACATCGGTGGCGGGCCATGCGCAGACCGTGCGCCCGCTGGTCGCGCCGATCGCGGAGGCCGCCGCAGAACGCCAGTCGGGCGATCTGGACGATGCGGAGCGGGAGCAGGTCAAGGCGATGGCGGCGGCAACCGACAATGTAGGGCTGTTCTTTGGCGAGGATATATTTCTGGCGATCGGGTCGATCCTGCTGATCAAGGGACTGCTGGAACAATATGGCATCAACCTTGAGCCGCTCCAGCTGTCGGTCTGGGCCATCCCGACCGCGATCGCCGCGTTGCTGATCCACGGGTTCAGACTGTGGCGGCTCGACCGTCGCCTGAACCGGGCGGAACGGCCATGATCACGCTGCACTGGGTCTATGCGCTGGCAGGCGCGATCTTCGCCGCCTTTGCGCTGCTGGGCGTCAACGACACCAGCAATCCGCGCGCCCGGCGGACGGCCGCTTTCTGGGCGCTGCTGGCGCTGTCGATGTGGGCCGGGGATTCGCTGGGCGATCTGGGCAATGGCGTGCTGGTGCTGGGGCTGGTGGCGCTGGCGGCGTCCGGGCTGGGCCGGGGCGGCGGCATGGTGCCGGACAGGGTGCGGCAGGAACGGGCGGGGCGTTTTGGCAACGGGCTGTTCGCCATTGCGCTGGTCATACCGGCCACCGCTTTGGTCGGCACCTTGCTCTTCAAGGGCGTGCCAACCTGGGTCGATGGCAAGCAGGCGACGCTTATTGCGCTGGCGCTGGGCGTGGTGATCGCCCTGATGGCTGGCTGCCTGTGGCTGCGCGCCGGGCCGATCGTCCCGATGCAGCAGGGGCGGCGGCTGATGGATCAGGTCGGCTGGGCCGCGATCCTGCCGCAGATGCTCGCCAGCCTGGGCGCGGTCTTTGCGCTGGCCGGGGTCGGTGACGCGGTCGGCGGGCTTGTGAGCCAGGCGATTCCGCAGGGCAGTTTGCTTGGGGCGGTGATCGCCTATGGCCTTGGCATGGCGCTCTTCACCATCGTCATGGGCAACGCCTTTGCCGCTTTCCCGGTGATGACCGCCGCTATCGGCATCCCCCTGCTGATCCGCACCTATCATGGCGATCCCGCGATCGTCTGCGCCATCGGGATGCTGGCGGGTTTCTGCGGAACGCTGCTGACGCCGATGGCGGCCAATTTCAACCTCGTCCCTGCCGCCCTGCTGGAACTTAAAGACAAGCATGGCGTCATCAGGCAACAGGTCGGCACGGCTTTGCCGCTGCTGGCCGTCAACATCGCGCTCATTTATTGTCTGGCTTTCCCATGACGCACCTGACCCCCGACATGGCCAATGGCTTTGCCACGCTGACCCTGTCCCATCTGGGACGGCGCTACCCTTACAAGATGGATCTGGTGCTGGCCGGGCCGCAGGATGCGCGCGAACCGGCCGACCATCATCCGATCTTCCACGGCAGTTTCGACTGGCATAGCTGCGTCCATGGCTGGTGGCAGGTGATGCGGCTGCTGCGGCTCTACCCGGACATGCCGCAGGCCAGCGCGATCCGGGCGCAGGCCGACGCAATGCTGATCCCCCAAAAGGTTGCGGGCGAACTCGCCTTCCTCGCGCGGCCCACCGCCACGGGTTTTGAACGGCCCTATGGCTGGGCGTGGGCGCTGGCCCTGCATGGCGAACTGGCGCGGCATGAAGCGCCCTGGGCGGCGGCGTTGGAACCATTGGCGCTCGCCTTCGCCGCGCGCTTCCACGACTTCCTGCCAAAGCTTACCTATCCGCTGCGCGTCGGCACCCATTTCAACATCGCCTTTGCCCTGACGCTGGCGCTGGAATGGGCCGAAGGGCGCGATCCCGCGCTGGTGGCGCTGATCCGCGATCGGGCGCTGCACTGGTTCGGCGATGATCGCGCCTGCCAGGCATGGGAGCCGGGCGGCGACGAATTTCTCTCGCCTGCTCTGTGTGAGGCGCTGTTGATGAGCCGCCTGCTGGCGCGGGCCGATTTTGCCGACTGGTTCCACGCCTTCCTGCCGCATCTGGCGCAGGGTGAACCGGCGACCTTATTCACCCCCGCGACCGTGTCGGACCGCAGCGATGGCAAGATCGCCCATCTCGATGGCCTGAACCTCAGCCGCGGCTGGTGCTGGCGTGCGATTGCCGCTGCGCTGGGACCGGGCGATCCGGTCGCGGCATCGGCGCTGGATGCAGCGGAACGGCATATCGCCGCCAGCCTGCCCCATGTCGCTGGCGACTATATGGGGGAACATTGGCTGGCGACGTTCGCGCTGCTGGCGCTGGAACGACCCTCCCCGGCACGGGGAGGGTGAATTTGGATCAATCCCGCAGCAGGTCGTTGATCCCGGTCTTGGACCGGGTCTGCGCGTCCACCCGCTTGACGATCACGGCGCAATAGAGGCTGGGGCCGGGCGTGCCGTCGGGCAGCGGCTTGCCGGGCAGCGATCCCGGCACGATCACCGAATAGGGCGGCACTTCGCCCATGAACACTTCGCCGGTCGCGCGGTCGATGATCTTGGTCGACTGGCCGATGAACACGCCCATCGACAGGACCGATCCCTTGCCGATACGCACGCCTTCGACCACTTCGGACCGCGCGCCGATGAAGCAGTCATCCTCAATGATGACCGGGTCGGCCTGCAACGGTTCCAGCACGCCGCCAATGCCGACGCCGCCGGACAGATGGACATTCTTGCCGATCTGCGCGCAGCTGCCCACCGTCACCCAGGCGTCGACCATCGTGCCTTCATCCACGAACGCGCCGATATTGACGAAGCTGGGCATCAGGATCGCGTTCTTGGCGATATGCGCGCCCGCGCGGGCAAGTGCGCCCGGCACCGCGCGGAAACCGGCGGCGCGAAATTCCGCCTCGCCCCAGCCTGCGAATTTGCTCGGCACCTTGTCCCACCAATAACCGCCACCGGGACCGTTTTCGATCAGCACATTGTCATTCAGGCGGAAGGAAAGCAGCACGGCTTTCTTGAGCCACTGGTTGACCTGCCAGCCATCGGCGGTCGGCTCGGCGACGCGCGCCTTGCCGCTGTCCAGCAGGGCCAGCGCCGCGTTCACAGCATCGCGCACCGCCCCTTGCGTGGTCAGGCTCACATTGGCCCGGTCCTCCCAGGCGGCGTCGATTATGCTTTGCAGATCGGTCATGCGCTTTCCCCAAAAATGCCGGCCAGAAACGGCCTCAGATGATCAGTCTCGAAATCGATAAAATCGGGATGATGGTCATGATTGCCCGCTTCGGAGCCATTATTGACCCAGATGGTCGCCATGCCGATCGCCTTGGCGGGCCGCAAATTGCGCGCCATATCCTCGAAAAAGGCGGCGCGGGTCGGGTCGACATCATGGACGCGGCACAATTCGGCATAGCCCGACGGATCGGGCTTGGGCACATATTGGCAGGCATGAATGTCGTGGATCTGCTCGAACAGGCCGGACAGACCCAGCTTGTCGAGCACGCGGCCAGCATAGTCCGCATCGCCATTGGTGAAGATCAGGCGGCGGCCCGGCAGCGCGGCGATATGGGCATTCAGCTCGGCATCGACCTCCAGCCGGTCCATCGATATGTCATGGACATAGTCGAGAAAGTCGCGCGGCTCGATGCCATGATGGTGCATCAGCCCCGACAGGGTCGTGCCATGCTCCATGAAATAGCGCTTTTGCGTCTGCCGCGCGATGACCGGGTCACAGCCCAGCAACCCCTGGATGAATTCGCCCATCTTCACGTCGATCAGCGCAAACAGGTCCGCCTTCGCCGGATAGAGCGTGTTGTCCAGATCGAAGATCCAGGTGTCGACATGGGCCAGATCGGCAAGCATGGCCGCGCCCTAGTCCCGTGCGCCGGGAAGGGCAAGCCACTAACCCTTCTCCCCGTGGGGAGAAGGATACATAGCCTTGGCCCGAAAGGCCTAGGCGAAGTTGGAAGAGGGGGATGGGCATGGCGTGCGACGCACCGCCTCTCCGGCTGCGACTAGGCGGCAAAGCCGCCAAGTCTCGCTTCCCTCTCCCCCATGGGGAGAGGGGTGTTCAACATCCCAGCGGTTCGCTGTCCTCATAAAAGGCCTGCACCGCCTGCCATGCTTCGTCGGCGCTTTCGACCCAGGTGATGAGGTTAAGGTCAGCCGGCGCAATCACGCCTTCATCGGCCAGCGCCTCGAAATCGACCACCCGGTTCCAGAATTCCTTGCCGAACAGCAGGATGGGAATGGGCTTCATCTTGCCGGTCTGAATGAGGGTGAGCAGTTCGAACATCTCGTCGAACGTGCCAAAACCGCCGGGGAACACCGCCAGCGCCCGCGCCCGCAACAGGAAATGCATCTTGCGCAGCGCGAAATAGTGGAACTGGAAACTCAGTTCCGGCGTGACGAAGCGATTGGGCGCCTGTTCGTGGGGCAGGACGATGTTCATGCCGATCGTGGTCTGGCCGACATCGGCCGCGCCGCGATTGGCCGCTTCCATGATGGAAGGGCCGCCGCCTGAACAGACGACGAAGTGGCGGCATCCCGCCGCGTTCACCGGATATTGCGCTGCGATGCTCGCCAGCTTGCGGGCTTCATCATAATAATGCGCCTTCTTGCCCAGATTTTCGGCAATGCGCTTTTGTTCCGGCGTGGTCGCAGCGTCGATCCGGGCCTGTACCTGATCGGGTTCGGGAATGCGGGCGGAACCATAGAAAACGAAGGTCGATTCGATTCGCGCTTCGTCCATCAATAATTGCGGCTTCAGCAATTCCAGCTGGAACCGGACCGGGCGCAGATCCTCGCGCAGCAGAAATTCGGTGTCCTGAAAGGCCAGCCTGTAGGCGCTGCTGCTGGTCTGGGGCGTATCGATCGCCTTGCGGGCGTCGGCCGCCTCCTGACTGGCGGGGCGGAATTTGCGTTCTTCAATGTCTTTTTTTGTCATCCCCACGACTTAAGGGGCGCAGATGACATTGCCAAGGCGGATTACCTGCAAAACCCGCCCTCCTGTTTGGCGCTCAACGGCAAAACCCGCCGCGCCCGCCCATGTCGAAATGAAAATGGTCGCGATGGGCCGCGTTATAATCGGGGCTGAGGACGGTGTTGAACCGCTTGCAGGCGCTGGCGTGGATGACCTTAAGGAACTGGCGCGTCTCCCGATCGCCGTTCCATCCCTGTTCGACACTGATCTTGCGCCCGTCGGCCATCACGAACGCGGCGACGTCGATCGCGTTGCTATGGGCATGTTCGGACAATTTACCAAGGCCTGCGATGGGCCGACAATTATAGGTGCCGAATGTCTCGATCCGCACGATCTCCGTCCCCAATATGGCGCGCGCGGCGGGCTGCACGCCATAGCGCGCCCAGGCGGCGAAATTGGCGGCCAGCTGGCAAGTCATCGCGCCCAGATTGGTCGCGGGTACGCCAAAGTCGATCAGCTTGACGCTGCTCAGCGCGCTGCACCCGCCGCCGAACGTCCGGTCGGGCAGGGGGGTATAGGCGATCGCCTGCGCATTGAGTTTGGCCAGACACTGGCGAAACGCCATCGGCTGCGGCGCTGCCGGACGCGCGGGCTTGGAGACGCGCGCCACACGGCCGCGCGGCACCAGATCGCCGCCGCACGCGCTCAGCATCATCGCCATCGTCACGGCCAGCGCCGCGCCGCGAAACATCGTCATCGTCATCGCCCGCTCTATCAGGAGCCAGCCATGGTAGCAGGACAAGTCTTGCTGATGGTTAACGGCGGGCACGGCTCGTCCCGTTTTTAGCACTGGGTCATTTTCGCAACCGGCTTGACAGGTCCGCCGAAATCTCTAGGGCGGCCGACGGGCCACGCGGTCCCAACGCCGCGCTGCTCTCTGTAAGGAGAAGCTACATGACTGAAGTTACCGAAGCCGGCGCCCGTATTGCGCCTGCCGCCAAGCCGACGACTCTGCCGGCTCGCCCCTTTTTCTCTTCCGGTCCCTGTGCCAAGCCTCCGGGCTGGAGCGCCGCTGCGCTCGCCACCGACTCGCTGGGCCGCTCGCACCGTAGCAAGATCGGCAAGAACCGCCTCGCTTACTGCATCGACCTGATGCGCGAATTGCTGAACCTGCCCGACACCCACCGCATCGGCATCGTCCCCGGTTCCGATACTGGCGCCTTTGAAATGGCGATGTGGACGATGCTGGGCGCGCGCCCGGTCACGACCATCGCCTGGGAAAGCTTCGGCGAAGGCTGGGTGACCGATGCCGCCAAGCAGTTGAAGCTCGACCCCACCGTCATTCGCGCCGACTATGGTCAGCTGCCTGATCTGTCGGCGGTCGATTTCAGCACCGACGTGCTGTTCACCTGGAATGGCACCACGTCGGGCGTCCGCGTCCCCAATGCCGATTTCATCCCGGCGGATCGCGAAGGGCTGACCTTCGCCGACGCGACCAGCGCGGTGTTCGCCTATGACATCGACTGGGCGAAGATCGACGTCGCCACCTTCTCCTGGCAGAAGGTGCTGGGCGGCGAGGGCGGTCATGGCGTGCTGATCCTCGGCCCTCGCGCGGTCGAGCGCCTCGAAAGCTACACCCCCGCCTGGCCACTGCCCAAGGTGTTCCGGCTGGTGTCAAAGGGCAAGCTGGCCGAAGGCGTATTCAAAGGCGAAACGATCAACACCCCGTCCATGCTGGCGGTCGAGGATGCGATCTTCGCGCTGGAATGGGGCAAGTCGATCGGCGGCGCCGCTGGCCTGATCGCCCGCAGCGACGCCAATGCGGCGGCTCTGGACAAAATCGTGGCGGAGCGCGACTGGCTCGGCCATCTCGCGGTCGATGAAGCCTCGCGCTCGAAAACCAGCGTCTGCCTGACCGTCGCGGGTGCTGACGAAGCCTTTATCAAGGCCTTCGCCGCATCGCTCGAAAAGGAAGGCGCAGCGTTCGACGTAGCGGGCTATCGCGATGCCCCCGCCGGGCTCCGCATCTGGTGTGGCGCGACCGTCGATACTGCCGACATCGAAGCGCTCGGTCCCTGGCTCGACTGGGCCTATGCGACCGTAAAGGCTGCCGCTTAACATATTGCCTGTTCCCGTTCGCCCTGAGCGAAGTCGAAGGGCTCGGCCGACCGGAAGGGAGGCCACTTCGCTTCGCTCAGTGGAGGGCTTCGACTTCGCTCAGCCCGAACGGCTATCTTATTCCAGAAGGATCACATCCATGCCCAAGGTACTTATCAGCGACCAGATGGACCCCCGCGCCGCCGCCATTTTCCGTGAGCGCGGCGTCGAAGTCGACGTCATCACCGGCAAGACCCCCGAAGAGTTGAAGGCCATGATCGGCCAGTATGACGGCCTTGCCATCCGGTCCTCGACCAAGGTGACCAAGGACATTCTCGACGCCGCCACCAACCTCAAGGTCATTGGCCGCGCTGGCATCGGCGTCGACAATGTCGACATCCCCTACGCCTCGGCCAAGGGCGTGATCGTCATGAACACACCGTTCGGCAACTCGATCACCACCGCTGAACATGCCATCGCGCTCATCTTCGCGCTGGCGCGCCAGATTCCCGAAGCCAACACCCAGACCCAGCAGGGCCTGTGGCCGAAAAACGGCTTCATGGGCGTGGAAGTCACCGGCAAGACGCTGGGCCTGATCGGCGCGGGCAATATCGGCTCGATCGTCGCCAGCCGCGCGCTGGGCCTGAAAATGAAGGTCGTCGCCTTCGATCCGTTCCTGACGCCGGAACGCGCCATCGAAATGGGCGTGGAAAAGGCCGATCTCGACACGCTGCTGGCGAAGGCCGACTTCATCACGCTGCACACGCCGCTGACCGACCAGACCCGCAACATATTGAGCCGCGAAAATCTGGCCAAGACCAAGCAGGGCGTGCGTATCGTCAACTGCGCGCGCGGCGGGCTGATCGACGAGGCCGCGCTCAAGGACGCGCTCGATTCGGGCCATGTCGCGGGCGCCGCGCTGGACGTGTTCCAGACCGAACCGGCCAAGGAATCGCCCCTGTTCGGCACGCCCAACTTCATCTGCACCCCGCATCTGGGTGCGTCGACCGATGAAGCGCAGGTCAATGTGGCGTTGCAGGTCGCCGAACAGCTGTCCGACTATCTGCTCGACGGCGGCATCACCAATGCGCTCAACGTGCCCAGCCTGTCGGCGGAGGAAGCGCCCAAGCTCAAGCCCTATATGGCGATCGCCGAGAAGCTGGGCAGCCTGGTCGGCCAGCTCGAAGGCGACCAGATCACCGGCGTTGCGGTAGAGGTGGAAGGCCATGCCGCCGAACTGAACCAGAAGCCCATCACCGCCGCCGTGCTGGCGGGCCTGATGCGCGTCTATTCGGACACGGTGAACATGGTCAACGCGCCCTTCCTGGCCAAGGAACGCGGCCTTGACGTGCGCGAAGTGCGCCATGACCGCGAAGGCGATTATCAGACGCTGGTACGCGTCACCGTCACCACCGAAAGCGGCGAGCGTTCGGTCGCGGGCACCTTGTTCGGCCATGCCAGCCCGCGCCTGGTCGAACTGTTCGGCATCAAGGTGGAGGCCGATCTCGACGGCACCATGCTCTACATCGTCAACCAGGACGCGCCCGGTTTCATCGGCCGCCTGGGGTCGACGCTGGGCGCAGCCGACGTCAATATCGGCACCTTCCACTTGGGCCGTCGCAACCAGGGCGGCGAAGCGGTGCTGCTGCTGTCGGTCGACGGCACCGTCACGGAACCGCTGCGCTGGGAAATCTGCAACCTGACCGGCGTGAAGCAGGTGAAGGTGCTGCGCTTCGCCTAAGCTGCCCTAAAAGCCCTCTCCCCTTGGGGAGAGGGTTGGGAGAGGGGGAGCAACGATGCGGCTGGACCCAACGCTCAAACAGCGCGCCAAGGATATGCGCGCCAACCCCACGCCCGCCGAACAGAAACTCTGGCTGGCTCTGCGCGCCAACCGTTTTGAAAACCGGCAATTCACGCGCCAGACCATCATCGCGCCCTATATCGTCGATTTCGCGTCAAAGGCTGCGCGCCTCATCATCGAAGTCGATGGGGATACACATTACGCCAAAGATCGCTATGACGCCCGGCAACCGAGTTTCTGGAATCGCTGGGCTATCGTGTGATCCGTTTTGCCAATCCCGATGTGATGGATAATGTCGAGGCTGTGCTGGGCGTCATTGCGCAGGCCTTGCGCGCTTCCCCCTCTCCCCAGCCCTCTCCCCCAGGGGAGAGGGAGTAAAGGATGACCATGATCCCGCCCAGCCTCCTTCCAGAGGGTCTGTCCGACCGCCTGCCGCCGCAGGCCGAAGCCTCCGCCCGGCTTGCCCGCCGCGTTCTGGATACGGTTGCCACTCATGGCTATGAACGGGTCATGCCGCCGCTCGCGGAGTTTGAGGATACGCTGACCCAGCGCCTCAAATCCATGCGCGCGCAGGATCTGGTTCGCGCTGTCGATCCCGTGTCGCAGCGCAGCCTGGCGCTGCGCCCGGACATGACGGCGCAGGTCGGCCGCATCGCCGCGACTCGCCTGGCCACCGCGCCGCGCCCGCTGCGCCTTTCCTATGCCGGGCCGGTGATCCGCCTCAAAGCCAATCAGCTGCGCCCGGAGCGGGAGAAGTTGCAGGTCGGGGCCGAACTGATCGGGTCGGACAGCGTCACGGCCGTCGTCGAGATCGTCAATGTCGCGATCGAGGCGTTGCAGGCGGCGGGCGTCAGCGGCCTTACCATCGATTTCACCCTGCCCGACCTGATCGACATGCTGGCCGCCGGTCCGTTGCCGCTGGCGGCGGGCGAACTGGAAGCGGTCCGCACTGAACTGGACGCCAAGGATGCAGGCGCCCTCGTTGCGCTGGGGCCGCAGGCCGCGGCCTATCTGCCGTTGATCGAGGCGACGGGTCCGTTCCACGCCGCGATGGAGCGGCTCGAAGCCTTCAATGCCAGCCTTGGCGGCGCGATCGACAGCCGCATCGCGGGCCTGCGCGCCATCGCCAAGCCGATCGGCTGGGACATCACGTTGACGCTCGATCCGACCGAGCGGCACGGTTTTGAATATCAGAACTGGTTTGGCTTCTCGATCTTTGCCGAAGGCTTTATCGGCGAGATCGGCCGGGGCGGCAGCTATGCCATCCTGCGCGCCGATGGAGAGGAGGAGCCAGCCATCGGCTTTTCCCTTTATCCCGATCCGCTGATCGACGCTGGTTTCGGTGACGAGGCACCCAAACGCCTGTTCCTGCCGCTGGGCGCAGACGCGGCCCGCGCCGCCGAATTGCGGGCCGAGGGCTGGCACACCGTCGCCGCGCTGGTCGGCGATGAGGATGGCGCGACATTGCGCTGCTCGCATTGGCTCGATGGCGCGGAACTGCGCGCCTTCTAACGGAAGACTCGCGCCAGCCAGTCGTCGACCATGGCCGTGCCCGGATAGGCCGGATCGCCCATCTGCCGGTTGATCTGCATATGGCCGCGCAGCCCGCGACCCTCCAGCGCCCGTATTTCCACGGGCGTACCCGCGCGCTTCAAGGCTGCGGCTAGCGCCTGCGACTGCGCCGTGCCATCGTCCCGGTCGACATGCAGAATCAGGAAGGCCGGGGCGTTGGGCCGGGCGGCATGGCGAGTCGGCGACAGGGCCTGCTGCCGCGCGGGATCGGTGCCGAACGCCTGTTCATAGGTGCCCTTCATGAACCGGCCCGATTGCGCCATCTGCGCCGCCACATCATAGGCCGCCCCATCCAGCGGGATGATGCCGCGCACG
Organism: Sphingobium sp. B2; assembly: GCF_007693735.1. NCBI lineage: Bacteria > Pseudomonadati > Pseudomonadota > Alphaproteobacteria > Sphingomonadales > Sphingobiaceae > Sphingobium > Sphingobium sp. B2. The sequence goes on along the minus strand of NZ_VDBZ01000001.1, from coordinate 2,772,617 downwards.
GCGTCGGGCGACAGCCCTGCTTTGGCGAAATAGCGCATGTCCGTCCCCACCAGCGCGACCAGATGCGCGCCCGCACTATGCCCCATCAGCACGATCCGACCCGGATCGACCCCCAATGTCGCCGCGCGGCGGCGCAGGAACGCAACGGCATCGGCCACGTCCTGCGCCTGCTGCTCGACCGTGGCGCCGGGCACCAGACGATAGTCGATGGACGCGAAAGCATATCCAAGCTGTTGATAATGAACGGATTTATAGCGTCCTGTGGCATTGTCCTTGCTACCGCGCTTCCATCCCCCGCCATGGACGAAGATCACCAATGGCCGCGCTATGTCCGGCTTGCTGTCGGTTTTGCCTGGCCAGAAATTCAGCGTCTGCGCCGGATCGCTGCCATAGGCCATCACTTGTTCGCCGGGCGGCGCGCGCAGCGGCGCTCCATGGGCGGGGGACAGAAGCGACAGGCACAGGGCAAGGATCAAGGCTATCCGCACGGCGTATCTCCACGAACGACGGATATTCAGGATCGCGCGCCTGCTTCCCCACGTAAAGCCGTTGCGCTGTATCAAAGTGTAATCGTCCCTCCGCCTTGACGTGCCAGCCCCGCGCCGCTAACCCGCGCCCGCACCGGGTGCCCCATATTCTGTCGGGCGCCCAATCGATCCTACCGGCATGTCGAGTCCCGTCGAAGGGCATGGCCGGTCCGCGCGGCGGGCGGAGATCTGTATCCATGGCAAATGTAACCGTGATCGGCGCCCAATGGGGTGACGAGGGCAAGGGCAAGATCGTCGACTGGCTGTCGGAGCGCGCCGATGTCGTCGCCCGTTTCCAGGGTGGCCATAATGCCGGCCACACGCTCGTCGTGGGCGAGAAAGTCTATAAACTCTCGCTGCTGCCGTCGGGCATCGTGCGCGGCACGCTGTCGGTGATCGGCAATGGCGTGGTGCTCGATCCCTGGCACTTCCGCGATGAAGTCGCCAAGCTGACCGCGCAGGGCGTGTCGATCACGCCCGACAATCTTCAGATCGCCGAAACCTGTCCGCTGATCCTGCCCTTCCACCGCGACCTTGATGGCCTGCGCGAGGATGCGAGCGGCGCGGGCAAGATCGGCACCACCCGGCGCGGCATCGGCCCGGCCTATGAGGACAAGGTCGGTCGCCGCGCCATCCGCGTGTGTGATCTCGCCCATCTCGACGATCTTGGCCCACAGCTGGACCGGCTGACCGCCCATCATGACGCGCTGCGCGCCGGTTTTGGTGAACCGCCGATCGACCGCGCCGCGCTGATGGCGGAACTGACCGCGATTGCCGATTTCATCCTGCCCTTCGTCAAGCCCGTCTGGCTGACGCTCAACCGCGCCAAGGCGGCGGGCAAGCGCATCCTGTTCGAGGGCGCGCAGGGTACGCTGCTCGACATCGACCATGGCACCTATCCCTTCGTCACCTCGTCCAACACGGTCGCGGGCACGGCGGCCAGCGGCACCGGCCTTGGCCCCAACGCGGCGGGCTTCGTGCTGGGCATCGTCAAGGCCTATACCACCCGCGTCGGCTCCGGCCCGTTCCCGACCGAACTGGAGGACGCCACCGGCCAGCGGCTGGGCGAGCGCGGCCATGAATTTGGCACCGTCACCGGCCGCAAGCGCCGCTGCGGCTGGTTCGACGCGGTGCTGGTGCGCCAGTCGATCGCCGTGTCGGGCGTCACCGGCATCGCGCTGACCAAGCTTGACGTGCTGGACGGGTTCGACACGCTCAACATCTGCGTCGGCTACAAGATTGGCGATCAGACCTACGATTATCTGCCCGCCCATGCGCAGGATCAGGCCAAGGCGCAGCCGATCTACGAAGCGATCGAGGGCTGGCACAACACGACCGCCGGCGCGCGCAGCTGGGCGGACCTTCCGGCGCAGGCGATCAAATATATCCGCCGGATCGAGGAACTGATCGGCTGCCCGGTCACGCTCGTATCCACCAGCCCGGAACGCGAGGATACCATCCTAGTGCGCGATCCGTTCGCGGATTAAGGGTATAGGGGGGCGGGCACAGCCTGCGATCTTTCCGAAGGACGACACATGGCCGAGAAATTCGAACGGCACCGGCAGCCCTGGACCCAGGACGAGATCCAGAAGCTGCACCTGCTGGCGAAAAAGGGCATGGGCCTCAAGGCCATTGCCAAGGCGCTGACCCGGACCGAGGAATCAACGAAGGCCCGCGCCAAGGAAGACGGGCTGAATATCGCCAAGCTGCGGTAAGCTGCCACAAATCATTTCAAGCCTTCATTGATTTGTAGGAAATTTCCCACTACATCGACGATAATCGAACCCGCCAGGCCTCTATCCGCAAGGATATGCACACTTGGCGGGTCTTTTTTTTCTGGCATATGTGAGACGGATGACCCGTTTCTTCGCAAAGCCCTCCCTGACCATCGATCAGCAGATCGCGCATTTGAAGATGCAAGGTATGGCGGTGTCTGATGCAGCGTTGGCGCGTCACTGGCTCCAGCATGTCAGCTACTACCGGCTCAGTGCCTATTGGCTGCCGTTCGAATATCCCAAGGGACAGGCTGGCCTACGTTTTCAACCTGGGACGTCGTTCAACCTCGTTACGGACTTGTATGAATTTGATCGACAATTGCGGCTCTTGGTCCTTGACGCGATCGAACGGATCGAAGTCGCGGTAAGAGGCGCATGGGCTTATGCATTGGCCCATCAGGGTGGGCCGCATGAATATTTGAACGCCGCTCTGTATAGCGATCGCGCCAAATTTCATGACAATTTGTCCCGTCTGGTTCGCGAGGTTGGGACTTCGCCTGAAACCTATATGGCGCATTATCGTGAACATTATGATGATCCGGCTATGCCCCCCGTCTGGATGGTGGCCGAACTCATGTCTTTCGGGCAGATTTCCCGCTGGTATTCTCTGCTGGCCGACAGAGCCTTGCGGAACAGCATTGCTGCGCCTTTAGGCCTGCCGGAAGTCATTATGGTGCCTCTGCTCAAGCATTTGTCGATCATTCGTAACAGTTGTGCTCATCATGCCCGTTTGTGGAATCGCGGTTTTCTGTTGCGGATGCGTGTGCCCCATAAACCTGCCAAACTGGCTGCATCTCTCGTTCCTCATCACGGCGGCCCGGCACTCCTCTACAACGCTTTGACGCTCATACATTACATGCTGGATCGGGCTTCGCCGGATTCGCAATGGAAAGTCAGGTTGATCGCCTTGCTCGATACGCATCCACTCCATGATTTGTCGGCCATGGGTTTCCCCGCAGACTGGCGCGCACGACCATTGTGGCGGTAAACTGGGCGTCTATAGTTGTCATACCGTCGGCTGATCTACACCCGCGCAGGGACGCCATTACGAAGTCGGAGGCGATCAGCGCGCAATCATCCGCAATGCCAGCATGATTGCGGCGGAGGAACGGCTATTCGTCATGCAGGCGTGCCTTCCTTTCCACCTTCTTCCTCACCCGCCGCGATCACCGTTGCCGCGACCAGATCGCCGGTTACGTTCAGCGCGGTGCGGCACATGTCGAGCAGCCGGTCGACCCCCAGCACCAGCCCGATCCCTTCGGGCGGAATGCCGACCATGCCCAATATCATCGCCACGACCGGCAGCGATCCGGCCGGTACGCCCGCTGTCCCGATGCCGCCCAATATGCACATCATCATCACCATGATCTGCTGGGCGATGCTGAGTTCGATACTGAAAAACTGGGCGAGGAAGATCACCGTAATCCCCTCGAACATCGCCGCGCCATTCTGGTTGGCGGTCGCGCCGATGGTCAGGACGAAACGGCTGATGCGGCGGGGCAGGCGCAATTCCTCTTCGGCCACGCGCAGCGCGGTCGGCAGGGTCGCGTTGGACGAGGCGGTGGCAAAGGCCATCACCGTCGCCTCCTGCACGGCGGCGAAGAAGCGAAGCGGCGATCGTTTGGCAATGAAGGTGATCAGCAGCGAATAGATGCCGAACATCTGGATCGCCAGCGCCAGCAGCACCACGCCGACATAGGCGGACAGGCGGATCAGCAAATCCCAGCCGAAATGGGCGGCCAGGTTGAACATGAAACAGGCGATGGCGATCGGCGCCAGGCGGATGACCAGCCCCATCAGCCGCATCGTCACCGCCAGCAGGCCCTCCATCGCGCTCAGCAGCAATTGCGTCTGCGGCGTCCGCACCAGCATCAGTCCGATGCCGAAGAACAGGGCAAAGACCATCACCGCCAATATGTCGTTGCCCGCCATGGCTGCGACGAGATTGTCGGGGATCATCGCGATGAAGGCGGCCATGCCCTGCGGCGCGTCATTGCCCCGGCTCAATATCGCCTTCGCGCCCGGCGCCGCGTCGTTCAGCATCGCCCGCGCCATGGCCGGATCGATGCCCGCACCGGGCCGGAGCAGGTCGACCACCAGCAAGCTGACCGCTACCGCAATGGCCGACACGATCAGCGTGTAGACCAATGTGCGCAGCCCCACGCGGCGCAGCGCGCGGATCTCGCCCATTTCGGCGATCCCCACGATCAGCGCCGATACCAGCAACGGAATGACCAGCATGAACAGCAGGCGCAGGAAAATCTGGCCGATCGGCCCGGTCACATAGGTCGTGACATGATCGACCCAGCGCGCGTCGGGCGCGGCCATATAGACGGCCAGGCCGACCACCAGTCCTATGACGAATCCAGCCAGCATCTGCCATTGGAGCGACAGGGCCGCCGTCCTTGTGCCGGTTTCAGCGCTTGGTTCCTGGCTCGTGCCGGTCAATGGCCTGTCCTCCTGTTGCCGCACCTGCCCAACGGTCCGGCCCGGCTGCGAGTTGCACTCTAACGCACAGGTCATTTCGCTATAGCATCAAGGGAGCTTTCATGCGCCTCTTGCGTTGGCGCGGTCCTGTCCTTTGGAGAATTGCATGATCGTCGACCCCGTCCCCAGCCTGCATCGGATGGCCGCCGAGGTGTGGAAGCCGCTGACCCTGTTGTTCGTGTGGGACTGCGTCGTCACGATCACCTACTATGTGCTGCCGTTCAAGGCGCCCGGACTGCCGCTGACCATCTTCGGCACCGGACTGGCGCTGTTCCTGGGGTTCCGGTCCAATTCGGCCTATCAGCGCTGGTGGGAAGGGCGCACGCTGTGGGGCGCGATGATCAACGCATCGCGCAGTCTGGCGCGCGCGACCCGCAACTTCCTGCCTGATCCGGACGGGCGCGAATTGAAGCGGGAGATCGTCAAGCGCCAGATCGCCTATGTCAATGCGCTGCGCTGCCAGTTGCGGCGGCTGCCGATCGATGACGATGTGACCCGCTTTCTGGAGGAAAAGGACCAGGGGCTGGCGCTCGCCCGCGTGAATGTCGCCAACGGACTGCTCGACAGCACCGGGCGGCGCATCGACATCGCCCGGCGCACGGGCTGGATCGACACGATCCAGCAGACGCAGATGGAGGCGGTGCTGGTGGACATCGCCAACGCGCAGGGCGGGATGGAGCGGCTCAAAAATACCCCGCTGCCGGTGCAATATCGCTATCTGCCGACCATCTTCACCCATCTCTTCTGCCTCTTCCTGCCGCTGGGGCTGGTCGAAACGCTGGGGCTGGCGACGCCGCTTGGCTCCACGGTCGCGGGCCTCATGTTCCTGGCGGTGCTGCGGATCGGCGACGATCTGGTCGATCCCTTCGCCAACACGGTCCATGACGTGCCGCTCAACGCCATGTGCCGCACGATCGAGATCGACCTGCTCCAGTCGATCGGCGATCCCGCGCCCGAACCGCTAAAGCCTGTGCGTGGGGTGTTGTGGTAGAGACGCCCGTGTTCCCGCGCAGGCGGGAACCCAGTTCCGACGTTTGGACTGGGTTCCCGCCTGCGCGGGAACACTATAGCGTCGGTTACCCCTTACGCTCTTCCTCCAGCATGTCCGGGGCCAGTTCCAGCCCGGCGCGGCCATGCGCGGCGGTATGCGCCGGTGCCTTGGGATGGGGCACGTCGATCGGCTCCTCGACCTCCAGCATCCCTTCCCATTTGGTGATCACCGACGTCGCGATGGCATTGCCCAGCACGTTGGTCGCGGTACGGCCCATGTCCATGAAATGATCGACCGCCAGGATGAAGGCGACGCCCTCGACCGGCAGGTCGAACTGGCCCAGCGTGGCGGCGACCACCACAAGGCTGGCGCGCGGCACGGCGGCGATGCCCTTGCTGGTTACCATCAGCACCAGCAGGATCGTGATCTGCGTCGCGATCGGCAAATCGATGCCATAGGCCTGCGCGATGAAGATGGTCGCGAAGGTCGAATACATCATCGACCCGTCAAGGTTGAAGCTATAGCCCAGCGGCAGCACGAAGCTGTAGATGCGGCGCGGCACGCCGAAGCGATCCAGTTGCTCCAGCATCTTGGGATAGGCGGCTTCGGACGATGCGGTGGAGAAAGCGATCAATATCGGTTCGCGGACATAGCGGACCAGCTTGAACATCCGCTTGCCCAGGAAGATCGATCCCGCCGCGAACAGCAGCAGCCACAGCGCGCCCAGCGCGATATAGAATTCGCCGATCAGCTCGCCAAAGGTGACGAGCACGCCGAGCCCCTCGGTCGTCACGACCGACGCCAGCGCCCCGAACACGGCGAAGGGCGCAACGCGCATGACATAGCCTGTCACCTGCAACATCAGTTCGACCATCGATTCGATGACGGTGACGACCGGCTTGCCCTTCTCCCCGATCGCGGTCAGCGCGACGCCGACGAACAGCGAGAATACGACGATCTGAAGGATCGAATTTTCCGCCATCGCGCCGACCATGGAGGTCGGAAAGACGTGCAGGATGAAATCGCGGAAATTGAGCGCTTCGGTATTCACGCCCGAATCCACGCCCGACCGGACAAGGTTCAGCCCTTCGCCCGGTGCGAAGAAGTTGACGAACATCAGCCCCAGGGTCAGCGAAATCAGGCTGGCGATCACGAACCAGGCGAGCGCCCGCCCGCCGATCCGCCCAAGCGCCGCGCTGTCGCCCATATGGGCGATGCCCGCGACCAGCGTGGAAAATACCAGCGGCGCAATGATCATCTTGATCAAATGCAGAAATATGTCGGCCAGCAGGTGGAAATAACCGGCCACATCCTTGGCCAGCGTCTTGTCGCTGCCAACCCACAGATTGGCCGCGAAGCCGACAATCACCCCCAAAACCATGCCGGTGAGAATGAAGGCGGTCAGTCTGTTACGCATCCGTGTCCCTCTAGGCCGCAGGAGCCACCGGCTCCGCACTTCTTTTACATGTGTCAGGCCGACACCTAACAGGCCCATGGGCCAGCGGCAATCGGCGCGCGTCGGGGCGCATCTTCATAGACGAACCAGCGGGCGGTTTCCGCGCCTCGCTTCGTCCGGAATGGCGGCGTCAGAAGCCTTTAGGGGTAAAGCAGCCCTTCGCTCCAGCCTGCGCCCGTGCGGGTGAAGACTCGCCGCTCATGCAGGCGATGCTCGCGATCCTGCCAGAATTCGATCCGTTCCGGCCTGACGCAAAAGCCCGACCAGTGCGGCGGGCGCGGCACCGGGCCACCCTCGAACCGCGCCCGTTCCGCCTCATACCGGTCCATGAAGGTCTGACGGTCGGGCAGGGGGCGGGACTGGTCGGATGCCCATGCGCCCAACTGGCTGTCGCGGCTACGGGTTGCGAAATAGGCGTCGGCGGTGGCGTCATCGACCGGGCCGACCGGGCCTTCCACCCTGATCTGCCGTCGCACCGATTTCCAGTGGAACAGCAATGCGGCATGGGGATTGGCCAGCAGTTCGCCCGCCTTGCGCCCCTCAAAATTGGTGTAAAAGACAAAGCCGTCCGGGCCATGTCCTTTCAGCAGCACCATCCGCACCGACGGATGACCGCGCGCATCGGCTGTGGCGAGCGCCATGGCATTGCTGTCGTTGATTTCGGTCTCGCGTGCCTGGGCGTACCAGTCGTCGAACAGGGCAAAGGGATCAGTCATGCCCGGTCTTTACGGGCGGGACGCGACGCTGTCGATACGGGCTTGCCGAAGGAAAGGAGCCGAAAGGTGAGGGGGTGCCGATCAGGCACCCCCTCCTATCGTCAGAAGCGGAAGCCCAGACCCGCCGACCAGCTGGTATAGTCGCTGGCCTTGATCAGGTTGAAGTTCAGGCGGATGAGGTCGCGAGCGTTGCGCGCCGATTCTTCGCGGCCCCGGATGCCCAGCGACAGGGTCATCTCGTGGAACGTGTCATAATAGAGCTTGTCGCCGGTATAGTTGGTCAGCGCATAGCTGGCCCGCACCGACGTATTGCGCCCGAACCCGCGGAACTTGAGCGGCAGGTCATAGGCCACCCCGTTACGGAACGCCCAGTTCTTCAGGCCCGGATTGACGTTGTAGCCGGTAAAGCCGGTGCTCATCGTCGATGTATAGCCGACCATGTTACCGATGATCAGCCGACCCCGGCCCAGACCGTTCAGCACATAGCGGCTGGCGATCGTCGTCGAAATCATATGGCCGAGCGAGCCGAGCTGATCCGATCCGGTGATGCCATAGCCGATGCGCGGTTCGAGCGACCAGCGCTGCGCGATCAGCGGAAATTCGACGCCGACGCCGAATTGCGCGGTCGCGGCACGCGCGCCGTTCACTTCGGAATAGCTGATCGGCAGGTCGAATTTCAGCAGGGCGCGGCCGCCTTCGGTCAGGCGGAAGCTGCGTGCGATCCGGCCATCGACGCGCATGAAGTCATAGCGCCCGCCATTTGACGAACCGCCGCTGTAATTGGCGCCCACGATCCACGGATCGCCCGCCGTGTTGGTGCCGCCATTGGCCGCCTGTTCGATCGCCGAATCGCCCGACGACAGGTCCAGGCTGGAGCGGACCAGCCCGCTCTGCACCGAATTGGGATTGCCCGCGAGCGGATCGACCGGCGAATAGCGCGCCAGCGACTTCAGCAACAGGCGGACCAGCCGTTCGGCTTCCGCGCTGTCGACTTCGTCCAGATATTCGTTGAACAGGTCGTAGGACGCCTGGCGCGTCACCCCGTTAAAGCGGTTCTGGTAGGTTTCGCCTTCTGCATCGAGCGCGGGGATGGAGATGCGGAAAACCGGGCTGTTGGTGTCATAAAAGCCATAGATGGGCAGGCCGCGAAAATCGATGACGCCGCTGACCGGGAACAGGTCATTATATTGCGCGCCATAGCGTTCGCGCAAACGCTGCGGATTCATGAAATCCTGACCGTCATTGGCAATGTCCAGGCCATAGCTGTCGGTCCGGGTGATGCCACCCGGCAGGCCCAGCGTCACGCCAATGCGGAACAGGCTCTGCAACTGGTCGAGTTGCTGAGGTGTTGGCGGTGGCGGGCCGACCTGCGCCTGCGCGCTGGTCGTGATCGGGCCGAGCATCGAAAGGGTCGCCACAGCGCCCCAGGCAAATTTCTTGATCATGGTGTAACCCCCAAAACACTCGCATTCCCCACGCGAGACAGGCGGCGGCTAGCAATTGGCGTTGCGCGGCGCATACCCCAAGCGGGGTATGACGGGGGTGTTGCGCATCCATTGCTTGAATGTCGCGCCATCCTCCGCCACATAGTCGCCAAGTGATGCTTTTTCGCAACAGGTAAGATGATGGCCGATCCCTATTCCACATTGGGCGTCGCGCGCGGCGCGACCGACGCGGAGATCAAATCCGCCTATCGCAAGCTGGCCAAGGAACTGCACCCCGACAAGAATCGGGACAATCCCAAGGCGGCCGAGAAATTTTCCGCTGCGACCAACGCCTATGACCTGCTGTCCGACAAGGATAAGCGCGCCCGCTTCGACCGGGGCGAAATTGACGCGGATGGCAATCCGACCGCGCCCTTCGGCTTTGGCGGCGGGGGCGGCGGCGGCTTTCGCGGCCAGCCGGGCGGCTTTGAAACCGGCGGCGCCGATTTCGGCGATATTTTCGAAGGGCTGTTCGGTGGCGCGGGGCGTCGCGCGGGCGGCGGCTTTGGCCGTCAGGCACCGCAACCCAGGGGCGCCAACGTCGCCTATCGGCTGGCGGTGCAATTTGCCGACGCGGCCATATTGGCGCCGCAGCGCATCACGTTGCAGGACGGCAAGACGATCGACCTGAAACTGCCCGCAGGCGTTGAAAGCGGCACGCAGATGCGCCTGTCGGGCAAGGGACAGCAGGGGCCGGGCGGCGCGGGCGACGCGATCGTCACGATCGAAGTGCGGCCGCACCCCTTCTTCACCCGCGATGGCGACAATGTGCGGCTCGACCTGCCCGTCACGCTGGACGAAGCGGTCAAGGGCGGCAAGGTCAAGGTGCCGACCGTCGATGGCCCGGTGATGCTGGGCGTGCCTGCCGGCACCACGTCGGGCAAGACGCTGCGGCTGCGGGGCAAGGGCTTTACCGGCAAGGATGGCACGCGCGGCGACCAGCTGGTCACCCTGATGGTGGACATCCCTGCCGATGATCCGGCGATCCAGGCGCTGGTGGAAAAATGGCAGGATCGGCGGGCGGTGCGCGCCCATCTGGGCGTCTAGGGCGTTATCGGGGGAATGCCGATGCCTTCGCCCCTGTCGCCCGAATCCCGTCGCCACCGTATGGCGGGGCATATCCACCGCCAGATCAATCGCGTCCGCCCCGGATCGCACCCGTTCGAAATCTTCAAGCGGGTCGCGGTCGGCACCTATAGCGACGGGTTCATCCATGCCGGGAATCTCGCCTATCTCTCGCTGATGACGCTGTTCCCCTTCTTCATCGTCGCGGCGGCGGTTGCCAGCATCTTTGGCCGGACGCAGGACGGGGTACAGGCGGTCAACGCCTTCCTGACCACCGTGCCCAGCGGGGTGGCGGATGTCGTGCGCCAGCCGATCAACGATGTGCTGGCCGCCCGGTCCGGTCCCTTGCTGTGGCTGGGCGCGCTGGTGGGCCTGTGGACCGTGGGCAGCCTTATCGAAACGATTCGCGACATTCTGCGCCGCGCCTATGGCACGAAAAGCACCAAGCCCTTCTGGCGCTACCGTCTGGGCGCGGTCGGCATCACGCTGGTCAGCGTCGTCGCGGTGATGTTCGCCTTCTCGCTTCAGGTCGTGATCACCGGCATCGACCAGTTTCTGCAACAGATATTGCCCTGGGCCGATGATGCGATCGCGCTGGTCGCGTCGGCCAAACTGGTGCCGATGGGGATTGTGGGCGTCGCGCTCTGGTCATTGTTCGTCACGCTGACGCCGACCGCCTACAAGGATCGCCGCTTTCCCAAATGGCCCGGCGCGGTCGCCACCGCGCTATGGTGGTACGCCACGACCCTGCTGCTGCCGCCGACCCTGTCGCTGCTGGGCGGTTATGACCGTACCTATGGCAGTCTGGCGGGTGTCATGATCACGCTCATTTTTTTCTTTCTCGTCGGGCTTGGCGTGGTAATTGGCGCGGAACTGAATGCGGCGCTGGCGGAATTTCCCGAAGAGGAAGATGCCCCGGCGGCGGACATCTGAGGGAATGGAACAACGATATGAACGGCTTGATGGCAGGAAAGCGTGGCCTCATCATGGGCCTGGCCAATGACAAGTCGCTGGCCTGGGGCATCGCGAAAGCGTTGCATGAACAGGGTGCGGAACTGGCTTTCTCCTATCAGGGCGACGCGCTGGCCAAGCGGGTGCGGCCCCTGGCGGAACAGGTCGGATCAGATTTTCTGATCGACTGCGACGTCACGGACATGGACAAGCTGGACGCTGCCTTTGCGGAGATAGAGACACGCTGGGGCGGGCTGGACTTCGTGGTGCATGCGATCGGCTTTTCCGACAAGAATGAGCTGCGCGGCCTCTATGTCGACACCAGCCTGGACAATTTCCTGCTGACCATGAACGTGTCTGCTTACAGTTTCGTGGCAGTCACCCGCCGTGCCCGCGCACTGATGCCCAATGGCGGCAGCATCCTGACCTTGAGCTATTATGGCGCGGAAAAGGTCATCCCCCATTACAACGTGATGGGCGTGGCGAAGGCTGCGCTGGAAACGTCGGTCAAATATCTGGCGATGGACCTGGGGCCGGAAAATATCCGCGTCAACGCCATCTCGGCTGGTCCCATCAAGACGCTGGCCGCCAGCGGCATCGGCGACTTCCGCTACATTCTGAAGTGGAACGAACTGAATTCGCCCCTGCGTCGCAACGTGACGATCGAGGATGTCGGCGGCGCGGGCCTCTATCTGTTGTCGGATCTGGCCAGTGGCGTGACCGGCGAAATCCACCATGTCGATGCCGGCTATAACGTCATCGGCATGAAGGCGGAGGACGCCCCGGACATCGCGCTGGACAGGTGAGCGGGTGCCAACGGTCTGGCGCGAAGCCAATCTGCGCATCATGATCTATACAGACGATCACGCGCCGCCCCATGTTCATGTGTTCGGCGCTGGCGAAACAAAGATTGCGTTGATGGGGCAGGGCGAACAAGCGCAGGTCGTACGGATTGTCGGCGCTGATTTGCGCGAGAGTCGACGCGCCCTGCAAATCGTGCGAGAAAAGCGCGATTATCTGATCGAAAAGTGGAACGATATTCATGGGTGAACTGACCCAGGCGCAGTTTCAGGAAGCCGTCAGGCGCGGTGAGCATGATCTGGCGATCAAGCCGCGCGCCCGCGCCGCGCGCTACGATCGGGATAGCGGCCATGTCGTGATCGATCTGGTCAGCGGCGCCACTTTTTCCTTCCCCGCCACCTTGGCGCAGGGGCTGGAACAGGCGAGCGCCGAACAGCTCGGAAAGATTGAGATTGCCGGGGCAGGTTTCGGCCTGCACTGGGAAGAACTGGATGCCGACCTGACCGTCGAAGGATTGCTCGCCGGTCGTTTCGGCAGCGCGCGCTATATGGCGCAGCGTTTCGGCTCCGATTGGGATAGTGAAGCCGCAGAATGAGTTTCAACAGTTTCGGTCGCGTATTCCGCTTCACCACCTGGGGCGAGAGCCATGGTCCTGCCATCGGCGCGGTCGTCGATGGCTGTCCTCCGGGGCTGGACCTGAGCGAGGCCGACATCCAGCCCTGGCTCGACCTGCGCAAGCCCGGCACGTCCAAATTCACCACCCAGCGGCGCGAGGCGGACGAGGTCCGCATCCTGTCGGGCGTGTTTGAAGGGCGGACGACCGGCACGCCGATCAGCCTGATGATCGAAAATACCGACCAGCGATCGAAAGATTATTCGGACGTCGCCAAGGCCTATCGTCCCGGCCATGCCGACTATGCCTATGACGCGAAATATGGATTCCGCGACTATCGCGGCGGCGGGCGTTCGTCGGCGCGGGAAACCGCAAGCCGGGTGGCGGCGGGCGCGGTGGCGCGTGCGGTCATCCCCGAAATCGATATTTTCGCCTATGTCAGCGCCATTGGCGGCGACGCGATAGACTATGCACATTTCGATCCGGCGCTGATCGGGCAAAACCCCTTCTTCTGCCCGGACGCGCAGGCCGCTGTGCGGTGGGAAAAGCTGGTCGATGCGGCGCGCCTTGATGGCTCCTCGCTCGGCGCCGTGGTCGAATGTGTGGCCTCTGGCGTCCCGGCGGGCTGGGGCGCGCCGCTTTACGCCAAGCTCGACAGCGAACTGGCGAGCGCGATGATGAGCATCAATGCGGTCAAGGGCGTCGAGATTGGCGATGGTTTTACCGCCGCCAGCCTGCGCGGCGAACAAAATGCCGATCCGATGCGGCCGGGCGAAGACGGACCCATATTCCCCGCCAATCATGCAGGCGGCATTGCGGGTGGCATCTCGACCGGTCAGCCGATCAAGCTGCGCGTGGCGTTCAAGCCCACCAGTTCCATCCTGATTCCGGTCGAAACGGTCACGCGCGACGGTGCTGCGTCGGACATCATCACCAAGGGGCGGCATGACCCCTGCGTCGGCATTCGTGGCGTGCCCGTGGTCGAAGCGATGATGGCGCTGGTGCTGGCCGACCAGAAATTGCTCCACCGCGCCCAATGCGGCGAACGTCCTGAAACCGACTGACACGCCAAAGCGAAGCGATCCTGCGCCGAAAAGGCGAGACGACTCGGCAAATTTAGGATAGGCTCTGACCCAAGCCCGCCACAGGGCCAGCGGCAGAGCGTAAGCCTGGGGAACGTCACCACGCATGGCGCGGACATGACGACAAAATGTCCCCATACCGCCGCGATACGGGCCAGCCATGCAACCATGGCTGGCCCTTTTCATGCCCCCGACTATTTGGTCAGATGTGCAGCCTGCACTGCCTTCTGGAACAGGCTGGCCAACGCAGCCGACATATCGCTGTCGGTCGTCACCTTGTAATAGAGCCCCGGCGATGCGCAGCTTTCCAGTGGCGGACTGATCTTTTCCGGCGGATTGAGAAATGGCGTGCGCACATTGCTGATCGACCAGCCGTCGGACGCCGATTCCCACAGATATTCCGTGTAGAGCACCGCAATCCGGATTCCCTTGGCCTTGATCGTATCGCACATGGCGGTCGGCATCGGTCCCAGCTGGCGACCGCCCGCATTTTCGTCCCGCATCCCGTCGGTGATCAGGAACATGACGCCCTGGGGCGAATCGCTGCCCTTCTTGGTCCCCGCTCCGGGCACAGGCATGATCGCATTGATGCTGGTCAGGCTCGTGGTGAAGTTGGTCAGCATGTCGCTGTCGTAGATGCCGCACACACGCTGGTTATTCTGGCAAACGGTCAGCAGTTGCGCCTGGGATACCAGCCCCTTGGCCGTATCCAGATCGACCGGCTTGTCCTGGATGGAATGATAGGTCCAGTCGAAATGCCCCAGCGCCATGCGGTAGGTCGCGCCGTTGGCCTGGGCCGTTTCCTTGGCCACATCCACCAGATTTTCGACGGCCGACGTCACCAGGTCGCTTCGCAACGCCAGTTTGAGATCGGTCTTGGCGATATAATAATAATCGACATATTGACCGTTCACCATGCGGGTTCTGCCCGGATTGGTCGATGAAGTGTTGGTTTGATGGCAGGCAAAGGCACAGCCGCCGGTCGCAGCGGTCAACGCCGTCAGCCCGGCCTTTGTCGCTGGCAGGGCCATGGACGGCGACGTGTCGAGTACCATGTAAAAATCGATATTGGGCGCGGTAACGCTCTTGGCGCTGGCGGAACCGCCAATCGCTATGCTGGCGCTGGACAGGATGGCCCCGAAAATATTGTCTGACGCTGCGGCATAGATCACCGTCACATTGCGTTGCAGGGTGGGGGACAGCGTTTCTGTGATGTCGATCTTGACGTCCTTGCCATAGATCAGCCCGTTCAATCCCACGACCTGATCGTCGAAAAAGGCATTGGCGCGCTTTTTTGTTTCATCCAGGTCATTCTTGAGCATCGGCGCGCTGACGGCGTAGAGGGCGGTCGCGTCGGTGATCGCGTTCATCTTGGTCTGCAAACGCGCCGCCCGCGCATAGTCGATGACCATGCCAGCGCCAAACACCAGCGGGATGAGCGAAAAGGCGAAGATCATGATCACATTGCCGCCTTCCTGCCTTAGCAGGCGGCGGACGATGTGGACGATCGAAAGCATAGGGGATTGGCGCATCATCATCTCAATTCATCGGAATGGAGTCGGACCGGCGCGGCAGCATGTAGATGGTGTCGGTCATGGTGATCTTTCCCAGCATGGCGGACGCCACGACCGGCTGATATTCGTAGGTGATCTCGGCCATCAGCACGCTGGACCCTTCCTCGGAAACGCTGTCCGGCAGATCGATTTTCTCGTTCCGCCTGTACCCCTCGCTCACGGTCGATCCGTCAAAGCGGCGGCTCCAGTCCACGCGCGGCTTGTCGGACGGATTGGTCGACAAATGCGTGATCGTGTAGACGCCGGCCTTTGCGTTGTAGGGGGCCATGACCTGGCTGGCGGCGTGCAATATGCTGTCGGTGGTTGCCTGCGTGACCGAACGATATTGGGATGTCAGATCGGCAAGGGTGCGTGTCGTCACGGTCACCTTGCGCGACGCGGAAATGGCGTCGGCAAGCTGGAAGCAGCCAAGATAGAGCAGGATCATGAACGGGGCGAGCAGGGCGAACTCCGTCACCGCGATCGCCCGGCAGTCGCTGGCGTACCGGCGCCACCATGAGAAGAGGCGGCGCATTTCAGTAGGACTCATTCTTGAATACTGATGTCGCGACAAGCAGGCGCCGGCCATTTTTCATGTTGGCAAGCGTGAAGCCCAGCGGTCCGCCGATCGCGGGCATCTGATACATCAGGCGCATGATGACGATGTCACCGGGCCCGCCGGTCAGATATTTCCAGCTGTTGGTGACATTGTTCGAACCGTCATATGTCAATGCCAGCGTGCTGCTGTCGACATCCGCCATGCTGTTTGCCGTGCGTATGTCGATCATCACGTCGGCGCAGTCGACATATTTGGGCAATGTCTTGCACAATTGGGTCTTGAACGCGGACTGGCTGATCCCGTCCGCCTGAACCTGCCCCACGCGAATGGTCCGGCCATTTTTTTCCACCGCGGTTTCGAGAACCTGCTGCGTGAACATGGTGAGCGTGGTCTGCATGACCGCCAACAGCAGGGCGATAAAGGGCGCGGCAACGATTGCAAATTCAATGATTGCGGTACCGCGCTGATCTTGCAGCAGCCGGAATCTCTTGGATTCCATGAAAGAAGATGACGACATATCCATCCTGAAAAGGCTGATGGTCTCTAATGATTGCGCTAACATTAATGCATATTGGTTATGATGTTGTGAATTCGTTCAATCATTATAGGATGCGCGCTTGCCCCCGGCGGACCTGTCCGCCAGCTTTGCGTGCAACGATGTCCAGTTTCCCTCGTTGTGCGAGCGGGGGCGCTTGTGCCGTCGGGGGGTAGGGCCAAATGCATTTCATTATCGCGCTGATGGGCGTGTATCGCGCCGAAATCGGCCTGCTCATCCTGGCGCTGATGTTCGTGTCCTTCGTGCGCGAACGCTATTCGCCCACGGTGATCGCGGTCGTGGGGGCCTGCGCATTCGCACTGTTGGGTCTGCTCAACGAAAAATCGCTCTTTTCGGTTTTTTCCAACAGCGCACCGCTAACCGTCGGGGCGATGTTCGTGCTGTCCGGGTCGCTGATTCGCACCGGCGTGATCAATCGCGTGGCCGACCTCATCATGGCGCGCGCGAAAATACATCCCCGGCTTGCCCTTGCCGAAGTGGCGCTTGGCGCGGCTGTGCTGTCGGCCTTCCTCAACAATACGCCCGTGGTCGTGCTGCTGATCCCGATCATGTTCAAACTGGCGCAGGCGACCGGCTATCCGGTCAAGAAGCTGCTGATCCCGATGAACACGATCGCGGTGCTGGGCGGTTGCCTGACGCTGATCGGCACATCGACCAACCTGATCGTCGCAGGCATCGCCGCTGATCAGGGCATGGCGTCATTTGGCATTTTCGAGATCACGCCCTACGCGCTGGCAGGCGCGGCGGCGGGGATCGTCGCCCTTTTATGCCTGTCCTTCCTGTTGCCCAGCGATCCGCCCTCCATCAGCGGGGAAACGGGCGGCACGGTGCAGGATTATCTGACCGAACTGGTGGTGCCGCACGATAGCGAGTTGATCGGGCGCGAGATTGGCTCGCTGGGCCTGTTCGGCCCCTCCGTCGTGCTGCTCGGCCTCAAGCGCGGAAGCGAGATCAGGCGGCGCGAGATTCTGGACGAGGAGTTGCGGTCGGGCGATCGGCTGATCGTGCGGGCGGACGGCACCGCCATCATGACGCTGCGTGAATCGGGCGGATTTGATCTGGGCGTTGCCGCCGATTCCGCCACGTCAGCGCGCGAAGGCAAGGTGATAGAGGCGATGGTCGCGCCCAGCCATCCCTCCATCGGTGAACGGCTGCTGGACATTCCCTTCCTCCACGCCCTGCGCGTCCGCATCATCGGCATTCACCGTTCGCGCCATCTGCCCGGTCCAGCGCTGGCGGAAGCGCGGGTGCGCGGCGCGGACCGGCTGCTGGTCGCGGGCAGCGACGATGCGATCCGATCGCTCAAGGACAATCCCCATCTGATCGGCGTCGACATCAGCCGCACCCGCGCCTTTCGCCGTAACAAGGCGTGGATCGCCATCGTCGCCATGTCGGCGGTCGTGCTGCTGTCGGCGCTCAACATAATCGGCATCGGCATGGCCGCCTTCATTGCGGTCGGCATCATCCTCGTCACCCGCTGCATCGACCCCGAAGAAGCCTGGGCGGCGATTGACGGCGACGTCCTGATCCTGATCTTCGCGATGCTGGCCGTCGGCCTGGCGCTCGAACAGGCGGGCAGCGTGGCGCTGATGGTCGGCTGGATCACGCCGCTGTTGAAAATCGTGCCGGTCTGGTCCCTGGTGTTCGTCATCTATTTCTTCGCGCTCATATTGTCCGAACTGCTCAGCAACAATGCGGTGGCGGCGCTGCTGACGCCGATCACCATCGCGCTGGCGCAGCAATTGGGGGTCGATCCGCGCCCGCTGATCATCGCCCTGATGATCGGCGCATCGGCCTGCTTCGCAACGCCGATCGGTTATCAGACCAACGCGCTGGTCTACGCCGCTGGCGACTATCGCTTTGCCGATTTCGTGCGGATCGGCGTGCCGATCAACATCGTCGTCGGGCTGGCGGTGTGCGGCGCGCTGGTGGTGCTGGGATAGGCGGCCAATGCCATGCGGGCGGCCCTGTTCACGCCCCGGCCCGCCCGGCATCAGAACGCCCTGTCCAACGAGGAGCCGCCATGCCCAGCCTGCCCTTCACCCAGGTCGACGCCTTTGCCGACGCGCCCTTCAGCGGCAATCCGGCCGCCGTCATGCCGCTTGATCAGTGGCTCGATGATGCAACGCTTCAGGCGATCGCTGCGGAAAACAACCTGTCCGAAACCGCGTTCACGATTCCGGCCCCCGACGATCCGGATGCGGATTATGCGCTGCGCTGGTTCACCCCGACGGTGGAGGTCAAGCTGTGCGGTCATGCGACGCTGGTCAGCGGCCATGTGCTGATCGGCGATCGGGACGCCATCCGTTTCCGCACCCGCCATGCCGGCGTGCTGACGGTCGCGCGGGCCGGGGCGGGCTATGCACTGTCGCTTCCCGCCTGGGATATGGAGGTCAGGCCATTGCCTGATCTGGCGGCGGGCATGGGCGGCGATGTGCTGGAAACGCGCTGGCGGGACGGCGGCTATGCGCTCTTCGTCTATCGCGATGCCGCCGCGATCCGCGCGCTGACGCCCGATTTCGCGGCGCTCCGCACGGCGGGTGACCTGCTGCTGATGGCGACTGCGCCGGGCGATGACAGCGACATCATCAGCCGGGTGTTCGTGCCCGGCGGCGGCGTGGATGAAGATCCCGTCACCGGATCGGCCCATGGCCTGCTCACCCCCTATTGGGCGGCGCGACTGGGCAAGACGGCGATCAGCGCCGTTCAGGCCTCGGCGCGCGGCGGGCGGCTGGGCTGCACGCTGGCGGGCGACCGCGTCATCCTGACCGGCGGGTGCCGCACCGTGATAGAGGGGCGCTTCCTGCTCTAGCCCGGAAACAGCCCGATCAGCCGCGCCAGCGCCGTCTTGACCGCCACCCGCTGTTCCTTGTGCGGCGACATGCCGATCCGCACGATGGTCAACCGCTGTGACGGGGAAACGAGGATATATTGCCCATTATGGCCGACGCAGCCGAACAGGCTGGCGGGCGCCTGTCCCGGCATCAGCGCGCTCTCGCTGCTTTCCCGGTTGAGCCACAGATGCGCGCCATAGGCCGGGTTGCGGGCCGATGGCGTGGTCATGATGTCGATCCATTTTTCCGGCAATATCTGGTGGCCGGTCGGACTGCGGCCCCGGCGACGCAGCAATTCGCCAAAGCGGCCATAATCGCGCGCGGTCATATGCACTATGCTGCCGCCGATCATCGTGCCTGCGGCGTCATATTCCGGGGTCAGGCTGGGCAGGCGTCCCGGCGCCTTCAGCCTGCCGTCGATGAACATCTGCATCGCCCGCCGCCGCGCATCGGGATCGTCGCTATTGGTCAGCATCCGCGTCATCAGGTCGGTCAGGATCATGGTGCTGCCGGTCGAGTAGGAAAAGGTCGATCCGGGCGCATGGGCCAGCGGCTTGGCCTCGGCAAAGCCGCTCATGTCCTGCGCGCCATCGGTAAACAGCATCCGCACCGTGTCGCCAGCGGGCAGCGGGTCGCCATCCTCCACATGGTCCAGCCCCGACGTCATCGTCAGCAACTGGCGCAGCGTAATCCGCCCGCGCGGATCGCCCGGCTGGCGCCACGCATCGACCGGCACCGGCGAGTCCAGCGCCAGCCGCCCGTCCGACACCATCAGCCCGACCAGTACCGCCGTGACGCTCTTGGCGATCGACCAGGACAATAATTTCGTGTCCGGGCCAAAGCCGGGCGCATAACGTTCCGCGATGACCTGCCCGTCGCGCATCACCAGCAAGGCGCGCGTGTCGCCCATATCGGCTTCATCGAACAGCGGGTCGATCGCGGCGCGCAGCGCGGTTTCGCTCACGACGGCGTCAGATGATACGCGATAGAGCGGTTGCGGATCGGCTGCGCGCACGCTCCACATCCCGCCCGCGCCGACCAGCGCAGCCACGGCGACACCCAGACCAAGCCGCTTTACGCTGTTCCATTCCCTCTTCATAAGCCGCGGCCTTAGCCATCCCCAACCGAGTCGGGAATATGCCGGGTCGTCGGACGATCATTTATCTTGCCCTTGCGTTCTGCCTGGCGCTGCTCGTTACGCTGGGCTGGCACTGGAATGCCTTGCGCGATCAGGCCCGGCTGGGCGCCGCCTATGGCGCGCGGCTGACCTGTTCCTGCCGCTATGTCGAAGGGCGCGCCATGGGCAGCTGTGCCGATGACAAGGAACCGGGCATGGCGCTGGTCCGGCTGACCGACCGCCCGGACGACAAGGCCGTGGACGCCAGCGTCCCCCTCATGGCCACCCGCACCGCCCGCTTCCGCCCCGGCTGGGGCTGCCTGCTCGACCCGGTGGACTGAAGCGGACGTTTTCGCTGATCTGGCAGTGATCAGAAGCGACTTTAAAGCCCCTCCCCTTCAGGGGAGGGGTTGGGGTGGGGCGGTGGCTCTCAGGTCATGTCTTGAGAGGAAGCCCCACCCCCGACCCCTCCCCTGAAGGGGAGGGGGGAATGACTGGAAGCGACCAAGAAATTGCCTCTGGAATACGCTGCGCCAAGACTTGGAATCGGCCATTTCCTTCATCGTCACCCCAGCGAAGGCTGGGGTCTCAGGCGTCAGAAGATAACGTCTGACATATCCCGCCAATTTGGATTGGCTTCTTCCACAAGCCGGATTTTCCATTCGCGTTTCCCGGCTTTGAGCGCCTTTTCGCGGGCGCTGGCGATCCTAATATCAGCATGTGGCTCGACCAGAACAAGGCCTGTCTCTTATACACATCTAGATGTGTATAAGAGACAGCGTCTGACATATCCCGCCAATTTGGATTGGCTTCTTCCACCAGCCGGATTTTCCATTCGCGTTGCCAGGCTTTGAGCGCCTCTTCGCGGGCGATGGCGATCCTAATATCATCATGTGGCTCGACCAGAACAAGGCGGGTCAACCCATATTTCTTGCAAAAGGCGGAGCCGGTGCCGTTTCGATGGTGTTGGGCGCGCGCAGCGATGTCGGCTGTGACGCCAATATAGAGGACGCCCCTTGGCTTATTGGTCATGACATAGGTGTAGCCGCCTCGCGCCATATCCAACTGTAGCGCATCTGCGCCTGAGACCCCAGCCTTCGCTGGGGTGACGGTGAAATTCATACCGCCACCCACCCATCCTCGCCCAACACCCCCATCACCCCCAGCATAACGTAACACCCACTGGCCCCCCTGCGCCTCAGCCGCTACAGGCCATGCGATGCGGCGCGACATTCCCACCCTTCTCCACGATATATTCGGCTTTTCCGCCTTTCGCGGGGTGCAGGAACAGGTGGTCGGGCGGGTCATGGCGGGGTTGCCGACGCTGGCGATCATGCCGACCGGGGCGGGCAAGTCGCTCTGCTACCAACTGCCCTCCGCCGCGCTTGATGGCTGCTGCGTTGTCGTATCGCCGCTGATCGCGCTGATGCACGACCAGTTGCGCGCAGCCAATGCGGTTGGCCTGCGCGCCGCCAGCCTGACCAGCGTGGACGCCGACTGGCGGGAGACGCAGGATCGCCTGCGCAATGGCGATCTCGACCTGCTCTATGTCGCCCCCGAACGCGCCAGTCAGGAGGGGTTTCGTTCGCTGCTGCGCTCCGCCAGGGTCGCGCTGTTCGCGATCGACGAAGCCCATTGCGTGTCCGAATGGGGCCATGATTTCCGCCCCGACTATCGCCTGTTGCGCCCGCTGCTCGACGAATTTCCCGACGTCCCGCGCCTGGCGCTCACTGCCACGGCGGACGCGCATACCCGCGATGATATTCTCGTCCAGCTAGGCATCCCGCGCGATGGCCTCATCATCTCCGGCTTCGACCGGCCCAATATCCGCTACGCCGTCCATCCGCGTGACGGGTTGTCGAGCCAGCTCGCTGATCTGGTCGCCACCCATCCCGGCCCCGGCATCGTCTATGCCCAGACCCGCGCCGCGACCGAGAAAATGGCCGAGACGCTGGGCCGTGGCGGCCGCCCCGTGCGCGCCTATCATGCCGGGCTCGACCCCGCCGTGCGCGCCCGCAACCAGGCCGCCTTCATCGCCAGCGAAGATATGGTGATGGTCGCCACCGTCGCCTTCGGCATGGGCATCGACAAGCCTGACGTCCGTTTTGTGGCGCACGCAGGACTGCCGAAATCGATCGAGGGCTATTATCAGGAATCGGGCCGTGCAGGGCGCGACGGCGAACCGGCGGTCGCGCATCTCTTCTGGGGCGCAGAGGATTTCGCCCGCGCCCGTCAGCGCATCATGGAACTGGACCCGTCCCGCCAGCAGGGGGAGCGCACCCGCATCGCCGCGCTTGGCGCGCTGGTGGAAACCGCCACCTGCCGTCGCGCCATCCTGTTGCGCCATTTCGGTGAAAACCCGCCGGCGACCTGCGGCAATTGCGACAATTGCCTGTCCCCTCCGGCCAGCGTCGACGCTACCGAAACCGCGCGCAAATATCTCTCCGCTGTCTATCGCACCGGGCAAAGTTTCGGCTCCGGCCATATAGAGGCGGTGCTGACCGGCGGCGTCACCGACAAATTGCGCGAACGCGGCCATGACAGGATTTCGGTCTATGGCATCGTGTCGGGCGATGAGACCGCGTTATTGCGCCCGGTGTCGCGCGCGCTGCTGGTGCGCGATGCGCTGGAAACGACCGAACATGGCGGCCTGATGCTCGGCCCCAACGCCCGGCCCATCCTGCGCGGGGAGGAGGAGGTGCGTATCCTCGTGCCCCCCAGGCGCGAACGGCGCAAGCGCAACGCCCGCAACGGCGCGGATGCCAATCCGGTCGGCGATCCGCTGTTCGACGCGCTGCGCACCTGCCGCCGCGAACTGGCGCAGGAGGCGGGCGTGCCGCCCTATGTCATCTTCCACGATTCGACCCTGCGCGAAATGGCCGAACAGCGCCCCACCAGCCTGCGCGATCTCGGCATGATCAGCGGCGTGGGTCAAAAGAAGCTCGATGCCTGGGGCGACGCCTTCCTGGCCGCGATCCGGCCATTTCTGTAAAAATCCTTCCCTCCGTCCGTTCGCCCTGAGCCTGTCGAAGGGCCGTTTTTCTTCGCACAGGCAAGGCAGGGCTTCGACGCGCTCAGCCCGAACGGTTTTGGGGTTTATTCTTGAATCCCTTTTTGCGTCGGCGCATGGCTGCGGCAAAAGGAGACCGCGCCATGTTCCGCAAGCTGACCGACCATATCCTCGTTTCCCCGCAGATCACGATCGATCAGGTGGCAGAGGCGAAAGCGCAGGGCGTGACGATGATCGTCAACAACCGCCCCGACAATGAGGAGCCGGGTCAGGTCAACGGCGCGGAAATCGAAGCGGCGGCCAGGGCGGCGGGGATCGCCTATGTCGCCGTGCCGGTCGCCCATGGCGGCTTTGCCCCCTGGCAGCTTGATGGCATGGCCGCAGCGCTGGAGCAGGCAGGCACCGGCAAGACGCTGGCCTATTGCCGCTCAGGCACGCGCAGCACCTTGCTCTGGGCGCTCACCCGCGCGCGGGCAGGCGACAATGGCGACGTGCTGGCGGCGCAGGCGGCGGCGGCAGGCTATGACATCGCCCCGGTGCGGCAGATCATGGATGCGCTGAAGGCGGAGTGATCACTGCTCTTCGCACCGCCCGGTAAATTCGGTCGCTGCGCGCACACGGACGATGCGCGTGCGGCGATCATAGTCGATCCGCGGCTTGTTCAGCCCGTTCATGCGATAGCTGCCCGTAATCCGGTCCGGCGTCACCAGCAGGTCGGCGATGGGCCACCAGCCATCATTCCCGCCCGAATGGATCGGCGACACCAGCTTGCCGGACGGATGCACCCGGCCGACGCCATCGGCAATCTCTATCTCCAGATCGGACGAGAAAGCTTCGCGGCCCATGGTCGTGCCAAATTCCGGCTCGAATTTGCGCGACTTGCGATTGTAGCGATAGCCCGACGTGCTTTGCGCCGCAGGTCCGCTGCCCGTGCCGATACAGACCAGCGAAATCCTCTCAAAGGGCTGTGTCGGCCGGGACGTCGCGCCGCCGCCGCCGGCATTGCAATTGGCCGCCGGAACCGTGCCGATCGCGTTGTAGCGGCCCTCGGCCGTCGCCACCGAAATGCACTGCCGCTGCCGCTCGCTCCACCAGAAGGACCATTTCGTGTCCCGCACCACATTGGTGGTGACGAAGCGATAGCCCCGCGCCTCCAGCTGGGTTTCGCCCCCGGCGGCCCTGGCACCGACCAGGTCGGCGACATCGGGCGGCGTCTGGGCGATGGCGGGGGTCGCGGATGCCGCCAGCAGGACGGCTATCACAGGCAGGAAACGCATGGACCAATCCTCCTGAAGGGGCGCAGATGCAAACATTAGCGCGTGAACAGAAATCCGACGATAAGGAACAGGGTAAATGCTTCAAACAGGGTGATGGCGACCGCACCGATCGCGGAGATATAGCCGGTGCCCAGCTTCATGGCGAACCAGCGTGTCTCGATGATGACATAATAGAGGATGCTCGCGACGACCAGCCCGATGCCGCCTATATGGGTGGCGGGCCATGCTGTGCGGACCAGGGCAACGCCGGTGCCCAGCCCCAGCGCGAATACGCCGGTGGGATAGCATTGCGCGTAAAAGGGCGCCCTTAGCGTATTGCGGTCGATCGGCAGGCCACGCCGACGCACCATCCTTGTGGCGGTGAACAGGGAAAAGGACGCAAACACGACCAGCCGCAGCACCAGCGCGCTGGCATCGTCATTGACCAGCGCGCCCAGCCCGTGCCGGTCCGCAACGATCGCATCAACCTGCCCCAGCGTCAGCGAAACCACATGCGCCATCAGCAGCGCAATCGCCAGGAACAGCGGCGGGCTGAGCGCTGCGCCATATTGCTGGTCGTCGGGCAGAGCCAGCTGATCGTCGGCATAGTCCATCATCGCAAAGGGATGGACGATCGAACGCCATAGCGTCAGCGGAAAGAAGAGCAGCCAGCTCATGACTTCGTAGAGAAGCTCGTCGAGCGAGTTGATCCATTTCATGAAATCCATGGCGCATCATCGGACAAAGCCGGTGCGCAGGGCAATCCCTTACGGCATGGAAATCTCAGCCTTCCACCGTCACATGCTCCATCCGCGGTAGCGACTTCACCCGCGCCCGGACTCGTGCAACGTCCGCGCCCGGCGCCAGGCTGATGATCGACGCATGGGCATGCGGGCCGATGCGCCAGACATGCAGGTCACAGATGGTCGCGCCTTCGGCCTCCACCAGCGTCCGCACTCTCGCCATCAGCGCCGGTTCCGCTGTATCCAGCAGGATTGCGGCGGTATCCTTCATCAGCCCCCAGGCCCAGCGCGCGATCACCACCGCGCCCAGCAGCCCGACCGCCGGGTCCATCCACCGCCAGCCCAGATAGCGCCCCGCCAGCAGCGCGGCGATCGCCAGTACCGACGTCAGCGCATCGGTCAGCACATGCACATAGGCGGCGCGCAGATTATTGTCGGCATGGCTATGTTTGGCGCCATGGGCATGATCATGCCCATGATCGCTATGGCCATGATCATGGCTATGGTCATGCCCCAGCAGGAACGCGCTGATGATGTTGATGACCAGCCCGACGACGGCCACCAGCGTCGCCTCGCCAAAGGCAACCTCGACCGGCTGGAAGAACCGCATCCCCGATTCGATCGCGATGAACAGCGCCATGACGCCCAGCAGCAGGGCAGAGGCAAAGCCGGACAGATCGCCCACCTTGCCCGTCCCGAACGTGTAGCGCGGGTTGCGCGCGTGCCGCCGGGCATAAGCATAGGCCGCCGCCGCCACGGCCAGCGCGCCCGCATGCGTCGCCATATGAAAGCCGTCGGCCAGCAGCGCCATCGATCCGGTGGTCCATCCCGCGACGATCTCCACCACCATGGTCGCGGCGGTCAGCCATACGACCCACAGGGTACGCTTCGCATTCTCGTCATGCCCGGCGGACAGATAGATATGGTCGAAATAATGGCTGTCCTCGCCCTCCATGGACGCCGCGTCGAGCGTGGGGGCAGGGGCGTGGTCATGACTGTGATCGTCATGCCGGTGATCATGGCCGTCGTGCATCGTCATTTCCCGTAGCGGCGGATCAGCGCCAGCATTTCCTCGCTTGCGGCGCTCCGCTCGGCATCGGTCAGGCCCGGTCGGGCGACATGCTCGCGCATATGCTGTTCGATCAGTTCCTCCATCAGGCTGCCGACCGCCCCGCGCACCGACGCCACCAGTTGCAGCGTTTCGGAACAGTCGGCGTCCCCCGTCAACTGGCGGTCCACGGCGGCAATCTGTCCCGCGATACGGCGCACCCGCGCCAGCAACTTGTCCCGATCGGCGATGATATGCATAGGGTACCCCCCTATACTATTTGGGAGATGTTTACCAGAGCCTCCTGCACAAACCCCCGTTGGTTTCGAGCGCAATCGAGAAACGCCGCGCAGGTTTCTCGACTGCGCTCGAAACCAACGGATCAAGCGATGGTCATTCCGTGCTGAACAGGTCCGCCGTCTCCCGCCGCTTCCCCAAAAACCATACCGCCGCGCCATTTGGGTCATGGCCTTGCCGCACAGCCTCCCCTAACAGGATCGCATGACCAACCGGGTGGAATGCGATCTGGCGATCCTTGGCGGCGGCCTGGCGGGCAGCCTGATCGCGCTCGCCTTCGCTGCCCGGCGGCCCGATGTGCGGCTGGCGCTGGTGGAGCGCGACGCCGGGATTGGCGGCAACCATATCTGGTCCTTTTTCGATGGCGATGTGTCGCCCGGCGACCGCTGGCTGGTCGATCCCCTGATCAGCCATCGCTGGCCGCACGGGCATGATGTCCGCTTTCCCGGCCACCATCGGCAACTCGGCACCCCCTATAACAGCATCGCCTCGCCCCGGCTCGACGCGCATATCCGCGCCGTGCTGGGCGACGCGGTGCTGACCGGGGCGGATGTGGTGTCGGTGACGCCCGATGCGGTCATGCTGGCCGACGGGTTGGAAATTACCGCAGGCGCGGTGATCGATGCGCGCGGTGCGGGCGACCTGTCGGCGCTGCGCTGCGGCTGGCAGAAGTTCGTGGGCCATACGCTGCGGCTCGACGCGCCGCACGGGATCGACCGGCCCGTCATCATGGATGCGAGTGTGGAGCAGATTGACGGGTATCGCTTCGTCTATCTGCTGCCCTGGGACGCCCGCACCATCTTCATCGAAGACACATATTACAGCAACAGCCCGGCGCTGGATGTCGCCAGCATCGGCACGCGGATCGCGGCCTATGCGCAGGCAAAGGGCTGGCACGGCACGGTCGTCCACCGCGAACAGGGTGTGTTGCCGGTCGTCCATGGCGGCAATTTCGACAGCTATTGGCCAGCGCATGATCCGGTCGCCCGCGCCGGTGTGCGCGCGGGGCTGTTTCAGCCCATGACCGGCTATTCGCTCCCTGATGCCGTCCGTTTCGCGACCTGGCTCGTGGACCAGCCGCTCGATCGTCTGGCTGCCGTCACCCGCGCTCGCGCCGCCGCCCATTGGCGCGCTGGCGGCTATTATCGCCTGCTCGGCAAGATGCTGTTCGGTGCGGCCCGGCCCGACCAGCGCTGGCGCATCTTCGCCCGCTTCTACCGCCTGTCCGCGCCGCTGATCCAGCGCTTCTACGCCGGGCGCTCCACCCTGACCGACCGCATCCGCATCTTGTGCGGACGCCCCCCCGTGCCCATAAGGGATGCCATGCGAACATTGTTGAATCCGCCCGCCTGATGACCAGAAAAGCGATCGTCATCGGCGCAGGCTTTGGCGGCCTCGCGCTTGCCATCCGCCTGCAATCCGCCGGCATGGACACCATTTTGGTGGAGGCGCGCGACCGTCCCGGTGGCCGCGCCTATATGTGGGAAAAGGACGGCTTCACCTTCGACGCCGGGCCGACCGTCATCACCGATCCCGATTGCCTGTCGGAACTGTGGCGCCTGTCGGGGCATGACATGGCGCAGGACGTGACGCTGATGCCGGTCAGCCCCTTCTACCGCCTCAACTGGCGCGACGGCACCAATTTCGATTACAGCAATGACGAAGCGTCGCTGCGCACGGAGATCGCCAAGCTCGATCCCGCCGACGTCGCCGGCTATGAACGCTTCCTCGATTATGCCGCCGGGGTGTATGAGGAGGGGTATCGCAAGCTCGGCTCGGTCGCCTTTCTCGACTTCGCCTCGATGATCAAGGCCGCGCCCGCGCTCGCCAAATATCAGGCCTGGCGGTCGGTCTATTCGATCGTTTCGTCCTATGTGAAGAATGACAAGCTGCGCGAGGCGCTGTCCTTCCATACGCTGCTGGTCGGCGGCAATCCGATGAACACCAGCGCCATCTATGCGCTGATCCACAAGCTGGAAAAGGATGGCGGCGTCTGGTTCGCAAAGGGCGGGACCAATCGTCTGGTGCAGGCCATGGCGACCCATTTCGAGCGGCTGGGCGGCACGTTGCGGCTGGGTGACAAGGTGACCCGGATCGAAACCCAGGGCGACAGGATCACCGCCGTGCATACAGCATCGGGCTGGCGCGGGGAGGCGGACGCAGTAGCCAGCAATGCCGACCTGATGCACAGCTATCGCGATCTGCTGGCCCACCATCCGCGCGGGGCAAAGCAGGGGGAAAAGCTGGCGCAAAAGCGCTGGTCGCCCAGCCTGTTCGTGCTGCATTTCGGGATCAAGGGCAGCTGGCCCGGCATCCCGCATCATATGATCCTGTTCGGACCGCGCTATAAGGGGTTGCTGACGGACATCTACGATCATGGCGTGCTGCCGGAGGATTTCTCGCTCTATCTGCACCATCCGACCGTGACCGATCCGTCGATGGCGCCCGACGGTCATTCGACCTTCTATGCGCTCGCCCCGGTGCCGCACATGGGCAAGCTGCCGATCGACTGGGATCAGTTCGCCCCCGCCTATGCCGACCGGATATTGGACGAAATCCAGCATCGCCTGATCCCCGACATCCGGTCGCGCATCGTCACCCAGTTCCATTATGCGCCGTCCGATTTCGGCCGCGATCTGAACGCCCATCTGGGCAGCGCCTTCAGCCTGGAACCCTTGCTGACCCAGAGCGCCTGGTTCCGCGCGCATAATCGCGACGATGTGATTCCCAACCTGTATCTGGTAGGGGCAGGCACGCATCCGGGCGCTGGCATCCCCGGCGTCGTCGGCAGCGCGAAGGCGACAGCGGCATTGATGATAGAGGATCTCGCCGCCTTAGGTTAAGTATCTGAATTATATCGATATTGTCACGATGCCATATGGTGAATATGGGAAGAGTATGAATAGATTGGCCGTATATTGCGGATCAGCCACCCCCGCCGATCCGATCTTCATCGAAGCCGCCCGCCATGTCGGACGCACCCTCGCCGCCCGTGGAATCGGCGTCGTCTATGGCGGTGGGCGTCTCGGCCTGATGGGCGCCGTGGCTGACGCGGCGCTGGAGGCTGGCGGCGAGGTGATCGGCGTGATTCCCGACGCCCTTGTCGGTGCGGAGGTCGCCCATCGTGGCTGCACGCAGCTGCACGTCGTCCAGACCATGCACCAGCGCAAACAGCTCTTTACCGACCTGTCGGACGGCTTCGTCACCCTGCCGGGCGGGGTAGGGACGATGGACGAATTGTGGGAGGCGATCAGCTGGTCGCAGCTGGGCTATCATCAAAAGCCGGTCGGCCTCCTCAATGTCGGCGGCTTTTACGACCAGCTGATCGGCTTCAACCGGCAGATGGTGGCGGCAGGCTTCATCCGCGCCCAGCATGCGGGCATCCTGCTGCATGCCGACAGCATAGATGCCCTGCTCGATACCATGGCCGCCTATCAGCCCCACGAAACGATCTTCGCTATGAAGGCGGAGCGGCTCTGACGGGTTCGCCACATCTCGACCGTCCCGCCCTCGTCGCCCATGCGCAGGCGAGCATCGCGCGTGGCTCCAAATCCTTCGCCATGGCCTCTACCCTGTTCGACCGGGTAACCCGTGAACGGGCCTGGCTGCTCTACGCCTGGTGCCGCAAGTGCGACGACATTGCCGACGGACAGGACCATGGCGGCACGCTCACCGGCGTAAGCGACGGGCAAGCGCGATTATCGACCATCCGCGTCATGACCGACATGGCGCTGCGCGGTGAGGCGACCGGCGATCCGGCCTTTGACGGATTTGGCGTGGTGATGCGCGAATGCGCCATTCCGGCCCGCTATGCCCACGACCTGATAGAGGGGTTCGCGCTCGACGCGCGTGACTGGAGGCCGCGCAGCCAGGACGATATGCTGCGCTACTGCTATCATGTCGCGGGCGCTGTCGGTTGCATGATGGCGGTGTTGATGGGGGTCGATCCGGCCGATCAGGCGACGCTCGACCGCGCCTGCGATCTGGGGCTGGCGTTTCAACTGGCGAACATCGCCCGCGACATTAGCGAGGATGAAGCCGCCGACCGCTGCTACCTGCCGCAGGAGTGGCTCGCGGAAATGGATATTCCGCCCGGCGAGCATATGAAGCCATGGGTCCGCCCGCGGCTTGCCCTATTGGGCAAGCGCATGGCCGACATGGCCGCCGCCTATGAACAAAGCGCGCGCCACGGCACCGGCGCATTGCCGCCGCGCGCGGCATGGGCTGTGCTGGCCGCAGCGGGCATTTATGGCGACATTGCGCGGGAGGTCGCCAGGCGGGGCGAACAGGCATGGGACCATCGCGTCGTCACGCCCAAATCCGACAAGCTGCTGTGGGTAGCCCGGTCCGGCTGGCAGGTGATTGGCCGCGCGCGCCGCTGGCCCGCAACAACGCCGCGCCCGGCCGGCCTGTGGACCCGCCCCACCGCCTGACGCTGCCCCTCACGAGCCAAAAAAAAGGACCGATGCTTTCGCATCGGCCCGAGGCATGTTCGCAGGAGGAACAATGTGGGGCGGGCGGGCCTTGTCCCGTTCGGGCGGCCCGCCCTGCCAAGTCTTACATATTGTAGGCGCGCTCGCCGTGCTCGCCGAGGTCGAGACCTTCCAGTTCGACTTCCTGGCTGACACGCAGGCCGGTAACTGCCTTGGCGATGAAGATGGCGACCACGGTGCCGATGGCGGCCCAGACAATCGTCACACCGACCGCATAAAGCTGGACCAGCAGCTTGTCGAAGATCACATAATCTTCCGCGCCGGGGCCACCAAAGGCAGGCGAGTAGACGATCGCGGTGCCGATGGCGCCGATCATGCCGCCAACGCCGTGGATGCCGAATGCATCCAGCGAGTCGTCATAGCCAAGCTTGGGCTTGATGACGGTCACGGCATAGAAGCAGATGATCGAAGCGACAGCGCCCAGGATGATGGCACCGAACGGGCCGGAGTTGCCAGCGGCTGGCGTGACGGCAACCAGGCCGGCGATGATGCCCGAACAGAAGCCCAGAGCCGAACCCTTGTGGCCGTTCAGCTTTTCAGCAAGCATCCAGAAGAGGCCAGCCGACGCCGTGGCGACGAAGGTGTTGATCATGGCGAGAGCCGCCGAACCATTGGCTTCGAGGGCCGAACCGGCGTTGAAGCCGAACCAGCCAACCCACAGCAGGCCAGTGCCAACGCCGGTCAGCGTCAGCGAGTGGGGAGCCATCGGTTCCTTGGGAAAGCCGATACGCTTGCCCAGGATGATGCAGGCTACCAGAGCCGAAACGCCCGCATTGATGTGGACGACGGTGCCGCCCGCAAAGTCGAGCGCGCCGAGCTTGAAGAAATAGCCGCTCGCTGCCCAGACCATGTGCGCGATCGGGAAATATACGATCGTCAGCCAGACAGCGGCAAACACCATCACGGCCGAGAATTTGATGCGCTCGACCACCGAACCCAGCACCAGCGCCACGGTGATCGCGGCAAAGGTCATCTGGAAGCAGACGAACACATATTCGGGGATTTCGACACCCGCCGTGAACGTCGCGGCCTGCGACGCCGGGGTGATCCCCTTCAGGAACGCCTTGTCAAAGGTCGAAATGAAGTTGGACAGGCCGCTGGTATAGTCCGGCCCGAATGCCATGGAATAGCCGTACATCACCCAGATCAGCATCGCGAGGCAGGCCGCCGCGCCGATCTGCGTCATGACCGACAGCATGTTCTTCGTGCGAACGAGGCCGCCGTAGAACAGCGCCAGGCCCGGCAGGATCATCGCCAGAACCAAGACGGTCGACATCATCATCCAGGCCGTATCGCCCTTGTCGACGGTCGCGGCGGGTGCCGCCGCATCCTGTGCCCAAGCGGGCAGAGCGGTGAAGAGCGACAGCCCGGCTGCCCCCGCAACCCCGCAAAGTTTCTTGGAAAAGGTCATTATTTCCCCCTTCTTACAGCGCGGTTTCGCCGGTCTCGCCGGTGCGGATGCGCACGGCCTGACCGACATCGAGGACGAAGATCTTGCCATCGCCGATGGCGCCCGAATTGGCGGCCGCCTGGGTCGCTTCCACGACGCGCGGCGCAAGGTCGTCGTCGCAAACGACCTCGATCTTGATCTTCGGGACCATGTTGGTGGAATATTCGGCGCCGCGATAGATTTCGGTCTGCCCCTTCTGGCGGCCGAAGCCCTTTACTTCGCTGACCGTCATACCTGCGATGCCGAGCGAGGAGAGTGCCTCGCGGACATCGTCAAGCTTGAACGGCTTGATGATAGCCATGACAAGTTTCATGTCGCCCCCTGTTACTGGTGTGCAGGGGACTACTGAGCAAGAGGCGTGCCAATTTGTTAAACACGCGTTAATGCGGGCTTATGGCGCGATGATGCGAAGGGCAGCGCCAAAAAAATGGGCAGCCATCTATTGATGCTTAAAAAATAGGCAGCATCAGCCTACCATTGCGCGCCTTCCGTAGCGGCATCGGCCGCTTCCGGCCGCGTTTCCCGGCCCAGTGCGGCATTGCGATGGGGGAAACGGCCGAAGCGGGCGATGATTGCATGATGCTGGCGGGCAAAATCCATCGATCGCTCATCACCTGTACCTTCGAACAGGCTCAACGACAGTTCCTGATCTTCCAGCGCCTCGCTGTGCTGAAACGGCATGTAGAAGAAGAGCCGTCCGGCCCCGCCGATCTGGATGTCATAGCCATGGGCAATCGCCCCCCGCGCCACGTCCCGCGCCAGCGCGTCGGTGGCAAATGCCTCCGCCGATCCGCGGAACATGTTGCGCGGCAACTGATCGAACAGAATCACGGCGGCCAGCGCATCGTCGGCGCGGTCGAGGAAGGCGTCGGCAGGCAGCGCCTTTTTTTCGGCCCATAAAGGCTGAAATCGCGCCTGGCACTGATGATCAAGCGCAGGATCATGGCTGTACCAGCCTGTTTCCCCAACCTGGTTGAACCAGAAGTCGAGCAAGGCGGCCGCCCAATCGGCAGTAACCGCTTCGTGGCTGTCGGTCAGCATGTTCATAGGGCCTATACTCACGACCCTCCCCACCGGTTCCGCCTTCCGTAGCGGCAAAGCGTCAGGTCGCCGTGCCGCCGACCGTCAGCCCCTCCAACAGCAAGGTTGGCTGACCAACCCCGGCAGGCACGCTCTGCCCGCCCTTGCCGCACATGCCGATGCCTTCGTCCAGCGCCCAGTCGTTGCCGATGCCGACCACCTTGGTCAGCGCGGTCGGGCCATCGCCGATCAGCGTTGCGCCCTTGATCGGATCGCCCAGCTTGCCATTCTCGACCCGGTACGCCTCGGTGCAGGAAAAAACGAACTTGCCCGACACGATGTCGACCTGACCGCCGCCAAAGCTTTTGGCGAAGATGCCGGACTTCATGCGCGACAGCAATTCTTCCGGGTCGTCATTGCCGCCCTTGATGAAGGTGTTGGTCATGCGCGGCATAGGGCCATGGGCATAGCTTTCGCGGCGACCGTTGCCGGTGGGCTCAACCCCCATCAGCCGGGCGTTGAGCCGGTCCTGCATGTAACCGCGCAATATGCCATCCTCGATCAGGATATTCTCGCGCGTCGGGGTGCCTTCGTCATCGATGGATAGCGAACCGCGGCGGTTGGCAATCGCGCCGTCATCGACGACGGTGACGCCGGGCGCGGCGACGCGCTGGCCAATGCGACCGGAAAAGGCGCTGGTCCCCTTGCGATTGAAGTCGCCTTCCAGCCCGTGGCCGATCGCTTCATGCACCAGCACGCCGGGCCAGCCGGGACCAAGCAGCACGGTCATCTCGCCAGCAGGCGCAGCGACGGAGCGGAGATTGACCTGCGCCTGAGCCAGAGCCTCGTCGATGGCGCGATTCCAGACGGCAGGTTCCATCACCTGATCATAGAGATAGCGCCCGCCAATGCCGAAGCTGCCGGTTTCGCGGCGACCATCCTCTTCCAGAATCAGCGAGACGTTAAGCCGCACCAGCGGGCGGATGTCGGTGGCGGTAAAGCCGTCAGCGCGGACGATCTCGATCACCGACCAGCTTCCGGCCAGGCTGACCGACACCTGCGCGACGCGCGGGTCGCGCGCGCGGGCAGCCGCGTCGATCGCGGCGCACAGCGTCACCTTCTCGGCAAAGGGGACGATCTCCAGCGGATTGGCGTCGGTATAGAGATGGCGGTTGGTGCGCTGGGGCGGCGGCGCGGGGGGAGCGGTTGCGGGATCGAGCAGGGTCAGCGTCTGGGCCGCTTTGCGGATAGCGGCTTCGCTGATGTCATTGGCATGGGCAAAGCCCGTCATTTCGCCCGATACGCCGCGCAGGCCGAACCCGGCATCCGTCGAATAATCGGCGGTTTTCAGCCGCCCATCGTCAAAGCCGAAACTCTCGCTCGCGCGATATTGCAGGTAAAGTTCGCCATCGTCGCAGCTTTTGAGCGCATCGGCGGTCAGGCGGCGTGCGCCATCGGGATCAAGCAGGCCGGGGCGATAGAGAAGGCCACGGGCGTCGCTAAATTGGGCGGTCGGATCGGTCATGTCACCGATATAGGGGCGACAGTAGCCAGGCCCAAAGGAAAAGTTAGAGGCTGGCGCCCGAAGCGATATCGGGCTTGCTGCCGATGTCGCCAGTGTCGGCGATGCTGCCGATTAGTACGAAGCGCCGATCGCAATAACCGCAATCGACATAACCATGTTCGTCGATTTCGAGAAAGACGCGCGGATGGCCAAGCGCTGCGGGAATGTCGCCTGAACCGTCGCAGGAGACGCGGGATTTGGAGACTCGGATGATTTCAGGCGGCTGGATCATGATCGCGGACCTAGCAGCGGCGGCGCTGCGCTGCAATATGTGGTGAGCGCTTACATCAGCGGCAGGCGGGGTCTTTTGCAGGGCTGACCCTTGCTATCCTGCACGGCCTTGGCAGCGGGCCTCCAGTCGGCGCAATCGCTCGCCACCATCACCGCAAAGGGGGACAGCATCAGCAGGGCAGGCGCGATGGTGCCGCCAATAAGGGCTGCGAAAGGCATGGCGCGATGGTGCCGCACTGATACTTGCTACAGGATGAACGATACGCAGGCGGTTTGATTGATGGTGCCCTCGCTTGCGCGAAACCAGCAGGGCAAAACTGGTGGGCGATGACGGGCTCGAACCGCCGACATTCTCGGTGTAAACGAGACGCTCTACCAACTGAGCTAATCGCCCGCTCCTGCGGAGAAGCGTCTATCTAGGGAAAAATGCCGGGGCGTCAAGCCGGGAGTCAGGCGGTGAGCAGTCGGCGGCTGGCGCCGAACCAGCGGGTCAGCGCTTCGGCGGCCTCATTGGCCAGTGCGATGAAGATGCGTCGACCATCATGGGGATCGGCCTGCCGTTCGACCAGTCCCTTGTCGGTCAGCGTGCGAATCCAGCGCAAGGCGGTGGTCGGCGGCACGGCGGCGGCGATGCACAGGCTGGAAACGGAGACGCGCTCATGTTCCAGCCTGGCGGCCAGCAGGTCGAGCAGCATGTCCCAGGCCGGATCGGCAAACAGGTCGCCGGGCAGGAAATCGGCGCGAATGCGGCGTGCGCGCAGCAGGTCGCGGACCTGGTTGGCGCTGATCGGCGGAGCGTCCGGGCTGGCGACTTCGCTGCCGATCGGCGCGATCGCAGGCATACCGATATAATCGCTCGCCCGGTCCGCGATGCGCGGACCAAGATCGAAACTGGGCGCGGCGACGCCGCGCGGACGTTGGGTCATAGCCTCGATCGTGCGGGCGAGGCGCCCGACCTCTTCGCTCAATTGCTGCAGGCGGGTGCTTTCGCCTTCGCGGGTGATTTCGTGCAATTTCTGGCCGGCGCTTTCATGCTTGGCAGCGGCCAGCAGGGCAGCGGCGACATCGGTCTGGTCGGGATTGCATAGCAACTGGGTGCGGGGATTGCGGACGCAGGCATAGGCAAGGTCCAGCGTTTCGATGCCCGCCAGCAGGATGATGGCCATGCCATTCTGGATTGCGACGGTTTCCAGCTGGACGATCAGGTGATCAAGCGTCGGGTCGGGTCGTGGGCAGAAGAGCATGACGATGTCGCAACCAACCTGGATGTCGAGCCTGAGCGGCGCGTCGGCCAGTGATACGATGTCGAGCAGGCGCAGGCCCGCTGCCCGCGCCAATGCGGCAGCCTCGTCCCCCCAAGCATCATCGGCGACGACCAGCAGACCGGGCCGTTCATCGCGTGCGCCGAACGGGGCGTCATAGTCGGGGGGAAAAGGGTCGACCGTCATCGCGTGGCTCCTGTGCCTGTTCTGTTCTGCACCTTATCGTTCCGACGCCGGGATGCAGCCCCTGCTTTCTCCGCAATGGAGGAAGGCGTCTGGGACTGATCGACCGGACATGATCATTGGGTCCATATTCTCGCCATTATGGGGCTTTGGCTTGACGAGATTTGCATCCGAAATGGAGTCATCTGGTACGATCACACCGCCGTGGCGCGCGCGAAGGCGATGTAGAGTGCGCGCAGTCGCATCGCGACCGGGCCGGGGGTGCCGATGCCGATGGTCTGGCCGTCGATGGTGACGACCGACTGGCACAGGGTCGAGGCGCTGGTGATGAACGCTTCTTTCGCGGCCAGCGCTTCTGCGACGCTGAAAGGGCGGCGGATGACGGCCAGGCCGCTTTCGACGGCCAGCGCGGTCAGCGCGTCGCCGGTGCAGCCTGCCAGCACCGCCTGGCTGTAGGGGCGGGTGACGATGCCTTCGTCGGTGACGATGAAGGCGGTGGAGGACGCGCCTTCGGTCACGAAGCCGTCCTCGACCAGCCAGGCTTCCTGTGCGCCCGCGTCGCGCGCGGCCTGTTTGGCCATCGCCTGCGCCAGCAAGCCGGTGCTTTTGATGTCGCGCCGTTTCCAGCGCAGGTCGGGCATCGTGGCAACCGCGATGCCGGTCGTGACGGCAGGGACATGGAGAATGGGTTTGTCCTGCACGAACAGGAACAGGGTCGGCGCGGTATCGGGCGACGGCAGGAAGTCGCGCGTTGCGTCCGCGCCACGGGTCAGCTGAAGATAGACGAGACCTTCATTCAGCGCGTTGCGGGCGACGAGCTGCTTCTGCACCGCCTTAATTTCGGCAAGGCTTATGGGCAGGGCGATGTCGAGCGCGGCGGCGGAACGTTGCAGTCGGGCGAGATGGCTGGC
Organism: Sphingobium sp. B2; assembly: GCF_007693735.1. NCBI lineage: Bacteria > Pseudomonadati > Pseudomonadota > Alphaproteobacteria > Sphingomonadales > Sphingobiaceae > Sphingobium > Sphingobium sp. B2. The sequence goes on along the minus strand of NZ_VDBZ01000001.1, from coordinate 2,734,582 downwards.
GCTGTCGATCAGCTTGCCATCGATGACCGCCGCGACCTCATAAATGCCATCGGCAAACAGGAAACCGCGGTCCAGCGGTGAGATCCGCGCGTCTGCAAGCGGTAGAAAAGCACCGTTGAGATAGGCGATCGACATGAAGCGGGGCATTTCCTTAGGCGATGAAGTCCCTGCTTTTGCCGGTCGGGCGGGCAGGGTCAAGCGGCTTGGCGTCGCATATCACGCTGTTGCGGCGGGAAGGGCGGAAGCGGAACTTCGCTAAATTCGCCCATATCGCGCATGGGAAATTGACGCAAAGTCGGTCGTCCGCCGGTGCGGGCAGGGGGTGGGGCGGACGATGTAAAGGAGCCGGGTTTGAATATATCAGGGATGGGTTGTGTAGGACAGGGCACGGTCCCGCCTGACCGCCCCCTCTAAGCCGCCTTGCCCTGCAACGCCTTCTGCCGCCGCCGTTGCACCGATGAGCCTATGCCCATCGCCTCACGATATTTCGCCACGGTGCGCCGCGCTATGTCCATGCCCTTGGCGCGCAGCAGGTCGACCAGCGTGTCGTCGGACAGGATGGCATGGGGTTCTTCGGCGGCGATCAGCGCCTTGATATGGCTTTTGACTGCCTCAGCCGAGACCGCACCGTCGCCTTCGGCATTGGCGACGCCGCTGGTGAAGAAATATTTGAGTTCGAACTGGCCGCGTGGACAGGACAGATATTTGTTCGACGTCACCCGGCTGACGGTGGATTCGTGCATCGCGATGGCGTCCGCGACGGTGCGCAGCGTCAGCGGTTTGAGGTGCGCGACGCCCTTGCGGAAAAAATCCTCCTGACAACGGACGATTTCGCTGGCCACCTTGATGATCGTTTTCTGGCGCTGGTCCAGCGCCTTCACCAGCCAGTTGGCGCTGGCCAGGCAATCGGCGAGCCATGCCTTGGCGCTCTTGTCCTGTTTGCCCGACGCGAGTTCGACATAATAATTGCGGTTGATGAGGACGCGGGGCAGCGTGGCGCTGTTAATCTCGATCGCCCAGCCGTCCGCGGTAGGCCGCACGAACAGGTCCGGCGTGACGGGCGCGGCGCGATCGCTGGAAAAGCGCAGGCCGGGCTTTGGGTCATAGCTGCGCAGTTCGCGGATCATGTCCGCCATATCCTCTTCATCCACGCCGCAGATACGGCGCAACTGGGGCAGCGCGCCGCGCGCGAGCAGATCCAGATTGGCGAGCAGCCGGGCCATGCAGGGATCGTGACGGTCGGCCTCCTTGGCTTGCAGCGCCAGACATTCGGACAATGACCGCGCGCCAACCCCGGTGGGGTCGAAGCCATGGATGACGCCCAGCACCCGTTCGACGTCGCTGAGCGGCAGGCCGAGCGCATGGGCGGTTTCCAGAAGATTGGCCTCCAGATAGCCCGCCGGGTCGATCTGGCCGATCAGCTGGCCAGCGACGATCAGGTCCATGCCCGACAAAGCGGCGCGGGCCTGATCCATCAGATGTTCCTGAAGGCTGGGTTCGGGATTGGCGAAACTGTCGAAATCTACCGCTTCGCCGCTGCCGCCCGTCAGCGCGTCCATGCCGCTGCCAGAACCGCTACTCGTGCCATGGGCGCTGGCCATGCGATCGCCGGGGCCATCGTCGATAAAGGTTTCGGCGCCATAATCGACGTCGAGCGGGGAATCGCTGGCGCCCAGTCCCTGACCGATCAGATCGTCGCTCGACCCGGTTTCGGCGGCAAGCGCAGGGCGTTCCACATCCCGGTCTATGCCATCGGGCGCGGGCAGGTCGTCGGGCGCGCTGCCGCTGTCGAGCAGCGGATTTTTCTCCAGCTCACCAGCGACGAACGCATCGATCTCCAGATTGGAAAGCGCCAGCAGTTTGATCGCCTGCTGGAGCTGCGGCGTCATCACCAGCGACTGGCTTTGCCGGATGTCGAGGCGTGGACCGAGCGCCATCAGACCATAACTGCGTCATGAATGGGAGTGCGCGCCGCCATCATGTCAAAGCGAGAAATTCTCGCCCAGATAGAGGCGGCGTACGTCGGCATTGGCGACCAGTTCGGTCGGGCTGCCGGCAAAGAGCATCTGGCCGCCATAGATGATGCAGGCGCGATCGACGATTTCCAGCGTTTCGCGCACATTATGGTCGGTGATGAGGACGCCGATGCCCCGGTTCTTAAGGTCTTTGACCAGGTCGCGGATGTCGGCGATGGAGAGCGGGTCGATGCCTGCAAAAGGTTCGTCCAGCAGCACGATCGAGGGATTGGCGGCCAGCGCGCGGGCGATTTCGCAGCGGCGGCGTTCGCCCCCCGACAGCGCCATTGCCGCCGAATCGCGCAAACGGGTCAGGCCGAATTCGTCGAGCAGCTGTTCCAGCCGGGCGTCGCGCGCGTCGCGGTCCGGCTCGGCCAGTTCCAGTACGGCGCTGATATTTTGCGCGACGGTCAGGCCGCGAAAGATCGACGTTTCCTGCGGCAGATAGCCCAGCCCCAATATGGCGCGGCGATACATGGGCAGGCCGGTAATATCCTGCCCGTCCAGCACGATGCGGCCCCGATCAGGGCGGACCAGCCCCATCACCGAATAGAAACAGGTCGTCTTGCCCGCGCCATTGGGGCCAAGCAGGCCGACCACTTCGCCCTTGCCCACGGTCAGCGACACGTCGGACAGGACGACGCGCTTGTCATAGCTTTTCGCGATCGAGATGACCGACAGGCCGTCACCCAATTCCTGCGGGGCAAGGGGGTGGTGGGCCTGGGCTGGCCGATCCTGGGTGGTGACGTCGTGCATGGTTCGTCCATTCTTGCAGCCAATGGATTGACCGCTCGTAAAAATTGATCCGCCCGCGAGGCAGTTGGCATTCTTTGTGCATGGGATTGCCGCCGGGGCAAGGGGGAAAATGGCGTGACGAGGCGCGGGCGCGTCTAGCCGCGCACCGGCAAAGCGGTCTGATATTTGGTGACCGACAGCGCAAATTGCGATGATGCGCCCGCGACCGAGGGGTGCTTGAGCAGGGTGCGCATCAGGAAATGCTCATAATCAGCGACATTGGAGGCGACGACGCGCATCAGATAATCCCATTCGCCCGACATGGAATAGCATTCCATCACCTGATCATGATCGCGTACGAACGCTTCGAACGCGGCGATCGAATCGCCCGAAAACTCCTTCATCCGCACATGACAGAATATGGTCACATCCTGCCCCAGCAGGTGCGGATCGGCCAGGCGGACCGCGCCGCGCAGCACGCCTGCTTCCTCCAGCGCCTTGACCCTGCGCCAGCAGGATGGGCCGGTGCTGCCGACCCGTTCGGCCAGATCGGCATTGCTGAGCGCGGCGTCACGCTGCAACTCTGCAACGATGCGGCGATCCAAAGCATCCAGTTCAACAAATTTCGTCATGAAATCACCGATATGTGAATTGAAATTACAGTTATACCCTGATTCTCGGCCATTTTGAAAAGCAATTTCGCGCCCGATTTGCGATGCTGGGGCCATGGCTGAAACCCCGCACGCCGAAACCCCACTGGATCGTCCCGCGCACGCCGCAGAGGACTGGACCGTTCCGCAGGACTGGGACCGCTACAGCGCGGCCGACCATGCGATGTGGGACCGGCTGTTCGAGCGGCAGGCGCGCATGCTGCCGGGGCGGGTGGTGCCGGAATTCATGGCGGGGCTGGACATATTGAGGATGGACCAGCCGGGCATCCCGCGGTTCGACGCGCTGTCCGACCGATTGATGCAGGCGACCGGGTGGCAGGTGGTGGCGGTGCCGGGGCTGGTGCCCGACCGGCTGTTTTTCGACCATCTGGCCAATCGCCGCTTTCCCGCCGGGCGCTTCATCCGCACGCCAAGCCAGGAGGATTATCTGGAGGAGCCGGACGTGTTTCACGACGTGTTCGGCCATGTTCCCCTGCTCGCCAATCCGGTGTTCGCCAATTATATGCAGGCCTATGGCCAGGGCGGGTTGCGCGCCGACGGGCTGGGCGCGATCGAGAAGCTGGCGCGGCTTTACTGGTACACCGTCGAATTCGGGCTGATCGACACGGATGAGGGCCTGCGCCTCTATGGCGCGGGGATCGTGTCGTCCAATGCCGAATCGCATTTCGCGCTGGAGGATGCCTCCCCCAACCGGCTGGGCTTCGATCTTCAGCGGCTGATGCGGACGCGCTATAAAATCGACGATTTCCAGCAGAGCTATTTCGTCATCGACAGTTTCGATCAGCTGTTGCGCCAGACAGTCGAGACCGATTTCGCGCCGCTCTATGCCGCGCTGGCGCAGCAAAGCGATCTGGATACCGACACCATATTGCCAGGCGACCGGGTCTTTACCCGCGGGACGCAGGCCTATGCCCATAAGAAAATGCAAGAGGAGCCGAAATGACCACCAGCGCTGACAACCCCCTGGGCCTTAACGGTTTTGAATTTGTCGAATTCACGTCGCCCGACCCCGAAGCGATGGCCGCGCAGTTCGAGGCGCTGGGCTTTACCGCGACCCACCGGCACCCGACCAAGAATATCACCCGCTTCAAGCAGGGGCGGATCAACCTGATGCTCAACCGCGACGATGCGGGCCGGGTGGCGGCGTTTCGCGGGATGCACGGCCCCTCGGCCAGCGCCATGGCCTTTCGCGTGGCCGACCCGCAGGGCGCGCTGCAATGGGCACTGGCCAATGGCGCGCAGCCGACCGAGGAGGATGACACGGTCATCATGGGGATTGGCGGCGCCTATCTCTATTTCATGCCCGACCATGGCGATCCCTATGCCAACTGGGCCGAATTTCCCGGCTGGCGCGAAGCGGAGGCGCGCAACAATGTCGGGCTCGACCTGCTCGACCATCTGACCCACAATGTCCGGCGCGGGCAGATGCGGGTGTGGAGCGAATTCTACCGCACCCTGTTCGGGTTCGAGGAACAGAAATTCTTCGACATCAAGGGCAAGGCGACCGGCCTCACCAGCCAGGCGATGATCGCCCCGGACAAGGCGATCCGCATTCCCCTGAACGAAAGCCAGGACGACAAGAGCCAGATCGAGGAGTTCATCCGCGAATATCATGGCGAGGGTATCCAGCATCTGGCGCTGACCACCGACGATATTTACGGCACGGTCGAAAAGCTGCGCGCGCGCGGCGTGCGGTTGCAGGACACGATCGAGACCTATTACGAACTGGTCGACAAGCGTGTCCCCGGCCATGGGGAGGATCTGGAACGGTTGCGCCGCAACCGCATTCTGATCGATGGCGATGTTGAAACCGAGGGGCTGTTGCTTCAGATCTTTACCGAGCCGATGTTCGGGCCGATCTTTTTCGAGATCATCCAGCGCAAGGGCAATGAAGGCTTTGGCAACGGCAATTTCCAGGCCTTGTTCGAAAGCATCGAATTGGACCAGATACGGCGCGGGGTGGTGAGCGTCGACGCCTGAGGCAAGGCTTGGGAGGAGAGGATCGACATGCATTATCTCCCCGGCTGGGGCAATCATCATGCGAGCGAGGCAGTGGCCGGAGCTTTGCCGGTGGGGCGCAATTCGCCCCAGCATGTGCCGTTCGGACTCTATGCCGAACAATTGTCCGGCACCGCCTTCACCGCGCCGCGCCATGACAACCGGCGCAGCTGGCTCTACCGGATGCGACCAAGCGCGGGGCATCCGCCGTTCCGGCCCTATGGGCGCGATACGCTGATCGTAGCGGGGCAGGTCGATACGCCCAACCGGCTGCGCTGGAACCCGCTGCCTGCCGCCAGGGCAGGGGTGGATTTCGTCGATGGCCTGATCACCGTCGCATCCAATGGCGACATAAGCGCGGGGACCGGCTGCGCGGTGCATCTCTATGCGGCCAGCGCGTCCATGGTGGATCGCGCCTTTTTCAGCGCCGATGGCGAAATGCTGATCCTGCCGCAACAGGGGTGGCTGCGGATCGTCACCGAAATGGGCGTGCTGGAGGTTGCGCCGTTGCAGGTCGCGCTGATCCCGCGCGGGGTTCGCTTTCGTGTCGAACTGCCCGATGGCGCGGCGCGCGGCTATGTCTGCGAAAATCACGGCGCGCTGTTCCGGCTGCCGGACCTGGGGCCGATCGGTTCCAACGGCCTTGCCAATGCCCGCGATTTCGAGGCGCCGGTCGCAGCGTTCGAAGATGTCGAACGGCCAACCCGGATCGTGCAGAAATATGGCGGCACGCTGTGGGAGAGCGAGCTTGACCATAGCCCGTTCGACGTAGTCGCCTGGCACGGCAATCTGACGCCCTGTCGCTATGATCTCACGCGCTTCAACACGATCGGCACGGTCAGCTACGACCATCCCGATCCGTCGATCTTCACGGTGCTGACCAGCCCCAGCGATACGCCGGGAACGGCCAATGTCGATTTCGTGATCTTCCCGCCACGATGGATGGTGGCGGAGGACACGTTTCGCCCGCCCTGGTTCCATCGTAATGTGATGAGCGAATATATGGGGCTGATCCACGGCCAATATGATGCCAAGGCAGGTGGCTTCGGACCCGGCGGGGGCAGCCTGCACAATAATATGTCGGGCCATGGCCCGGACGTCGACAGTTGGCGCAAGGCGGTGGATGCCGTCCTTTCGCCCCACAAGATAGAGGAAAGCATGGCGTTCATGATCGAGAGCAGGATGGCGTTTCGCCCCACCCGCTGGGCAATGGAAACCCCTTTGTTGCAGGCTGATTATGACGCCTGCTGGCAGGGCTTTCCAAAGGCGCGGCTGCCATGACCGGCTGGTGGACCACCGACGAAACGCATGATCCGGCCCGGACGAGCTGGGTTGCGAGCGCGCAGGGTCATGCCGATTTCCCGATCCAGAACCTGCCCTATGGCGTCTTTTCGCCAGCCGGGGGGAAGGCGCGGATCGGCACGGCGATCGGCGACATGGTTCTGGACCTGGCGGCCTGCGCGGACGCGGGACTGATCGGGGAGGGGGGTGAGGGGCTGCTGCTCCCGACGCTCAATGCGCTGATGGCGATGCCGGTCGACGCACGCCGCAGCCTGCGCCGCGCGATCAGCATGTTGCTGTCCGACCCGGCGATGCAGGCGGCGGTCGAACCGCATCTCTACCCCGCATGCGATTGCACGCTGCATCTGCCTGCGCAGATCGGCGACTATAGCGACTTCTATGTTGGCATCCACCACGCCACCAATGTCGGTCGCCAGTTCCGGCCCGACAATCCGTTGCTGCCCAATTATAAATATGTGCCGATCGGCTATCATGGCCGGGCTTCGTCGATCCGCCCGTCGGGGCAGCCGCTGCTGCGTCCCTGCGGCCAGCGCAAGGCGCCCGATGCCGACGCGCCCGTCTATGGCCCCAGCGTGCGGCTTGATTATGAGCTGGAAATGGGGGTGTGGATCGGCCAGGGCAATGAGCAGGGCGCGCCCATTGCCATTCATGACGCGGCGGATCACATCGCCGGCTTCTGCCTGCTCAACGACTGGTCGGCGCGCGATTTGCAGGCGTGGGAATATCAGCCGCTCGGCCCCTTCCTCTCCAAAAGCTTTCATTCCACCATTTCGCCCTGGGTCGTGACCGCGGAAGCGATGGCGCCGTTCCGCATCGCCCAGCCCGCGCGGCCCGATGGCGATCCGGCGCCCTTGCCCTATCTTGCCGATGCCGATGATCAGGCGCATGGCGCGCTTGGCGTGATGCTGTCTGTCTATCTCCTCAGCGCAGCGATGCGCGATGCGGGCATGGCGCCGATGCGCCTGAGCCAGGGTCCGGCCAGCAATCTCTACTGGACGGTGCAGCAGATCGTGACCCATCAAGCGTCCAATGGCTGCAACATGATGCCCGGCGATCTGCTTGGCACAGGCACCATTTCCGCGCCGACGCGGGACGGTTTTGGCAGCCTGTTGGAATTGTCCGTCGGGGGCAAGGAGCCGCTGAGCCTGCCCACAGGCGAAACCCGCGCCTTTCTGGCCGATGGCGACGAAATCATATTGCAAGCGGTCGCGCAGGCGGATGGGTTCGTGCCCATCGGCTTTGGCGAATGCCGGGCGCAGGTCTTGCCCGCACGGGCGTAAATGGCCGACAAGCCGATGCGCCACAGGCACATCGCAAAAATGGCGGTCGTTCCGGGGCTGGAGGGGAAACCCGGAACGACCGCCAAACATGCAAGGCGGCGATGACTGCCGCGTTGCACGGGGCGCTTAGTCGAATTTGAAGCGGACGCCCAAGGCGAAGGTGCGGTCGATCAGCAAGGTGCTGGAATTGAACTCCGTCGGGTTGCCGACATCGCCGAACTTGTAATAATTTTGCTGCTTCGCCTTGGTGATGTTCACAGCATCGAAGGTGATGCCGATATCTTCGTTCAGGTTCAGCGTCAGCTGGAAGTCCAGGCTCTTTTCCGGCGCGCGCCACATGCCGATCGGGTTGGCGAAGGCGCGGGCTTCATTGTTGTTCAGGAACCCCTTGCGCCAGATATAGGACAGGCGCGCGCCGACCGGGCCTTTGTCATAGGCCAGAGTGGCGTTGTAGGACAGTTTCGACACGCCGAAAAAGGCTGACTTGGCGGTGCCGGTGATTTGCCCGGCATTGTCGACGACCGGGATCGTCTGTTCCGAATCCAGGATCGTCGCGCTGCCGGTAAAGCCCAGGCCGTCGAGGACCGAAGGCAGGTAGGAGGGGAAATAGGTCAGCCCCAGTTCCAGCCCCTTGAGCGTGCCGTTGGATGCGTTGGCCGGGCGAGTGATGTTGAAAAATTCGGTATAGGTTTCGTTGCGGGGCAGATAATTGTTCGGAATGAACTCCCGCACGGTCAGCGGCACGACCAGGCCGTCGATCTTGCGCTGGAAGGCGGTGGCGTAGATGGCGCTGTTGCGTCCGAAATACCATTCGATCGCCAGGTCCATATTCTTCGACTGGGTCGCCCGCAAATTGGGGTTGCCCGACGATCCGGTGCCAAAACCAACGCGCGACAGGTCGCCCGTCAGCGCCAGATTGGGATTGAGATCGCCAAAGGCCGGACGACGCAGCGTTTCGCCATAGTTGAAGCGGATGCGCAGATTGTCGGTGATATTGTAGCGTGCAGTGAAGGACGGCAGGAATTTTTCCGACCCTGTCGATACGGTGGTGCGGGCGAACCCATTGCCGCGATCAAAATAGTCATATTCGGTGTCGATCGCGACAAAGCGTACACCACCCTGCAACTGAAGCGGACGACCGAAAATTTCGATCTCCCCATCGGCCAATATATAGGCGGCGAGGTTCGTTTCGTTGATGCCAAAGACATGGCCGAACGTCATCTGGTCCGACAGCAGCAGGCCGGGCGCGACGGCGCGGTACAACTGGCGCACGGCATCCTTGTTCATGCTGCGCGGATCGGCCAGCACCCAGCTGGTCGGAATGTCGGCGCGCCCGTCGAAGAAGCCGCTATTGGTAAAGGGGCTGCCCTCGCCAAAGGCGTCGAGCGTGACGCCAAGGCCACCGGCGCCCTGATCGCGCACATAGCTGTCGGCCTTGCGGCTGTCATAGCGCCAGCCCGCCTTGATCCGGCGCAGAAAGCCGTCGTCCCATTTATATTCGCCGTCCAGCATCATGGTCAGCGCGCTGCCGGTATTTTTCGTGCCGCTGTCGAACAGATTGCCCACGGTCCATTTGCTGGCGTCGGTCAGCACGTCCTGATTGCCGAAGCTGTAGGCGGGCAGCCCGCCACCTGCGTTGAAATCGATGTCGAGATCGAGCGGGCCGCGATCGGTGCGGATGGCAAAGAAGGAGGTTTCGTTCTTGCTGTCCTGATAGGCCAGGTCGGCGACGATCTTGCCGTTGGCGCCGACATCCCATTTGGCGTTCAGCGCATAGACATAGCTGTCGGTGCGGTTGGTTGCCATGTCGCCGCTGTTGAAGCCTGCGACCGCGCCCACCCGGCGCGACTTGATGATGTTCGTGCCTTCATAGAGTTCAAAGCTGTTGGCGACGTCCGCGGGCAGATTGCCCCACCAGTCGGCGAAGCTGAAATGCAGGCTGTTGAAGGTTTCGCCCCGGAAGCCGGTGTAAAAGACTTCGGCGGTGTAGACCGAACTGTCATTGGGCGCCCATTGCAGCGCCGCGTTGATTGAGGGGCGTTCACGCTTGCCGTACAGGTCGGACGCGATGACGGCATCGCGCGACAGATAATAGGGGGTGGCGACGCCATTGATGTTGAGCGTCGATCCGGGGGCGGTCGGCAGGCCCGCGTCGAGGCCGGGCGTCCAATTTTCGTTACTGCCGCCGGGGAAGATGCGTTGCAGCGGCGTCAGGCCCGAACCGGCGGGCGGGGTTTCGGTGGCGAAGGGCACCATCGCGCCGGCCTGCAGATTCTGGTTGCGATATTGCGCCCTGGTATAGCTGGCATTGACCAGCAAGCCGATGTCGCCGATGCCGGTTTCCCACCGATCGCTGACGAGCAGGGCGACGTTGGGATTATATTTGTCCGCCAGTTCCGAATAAACGCCACGCGCCAGGCCGGAAATGGTGAAGCCGTCAAAGTCGAGCGGGCGACGGGTCTGGACGTCGATCTGGCCCGCCAGGCCGGTTTCAAGCTGATCGGCCGAGCGGGTCTTGTAGACGTCGATCCGGCTGACAAGGTTCGCGGAAATATCCTGCAGCGCGAAGGATGTGCCAGCGGCGGTGAAGATGTTGCGGCCGTTGAGCGTCGTCAGCGGATCGGTCAGGCCGCGGATGGTGATGCCCGCCGTTTCACCCCCGGCGCGGTCGGTGACCTGAATGCCGGTGACGCGCTGGAGCGCTTCGACGACATTATTGTCGGGCAGCTTGCCGACATCTTCCGACACGATCGAATCGACGATCTGGGTCGAATTCTTGCGGACATTGAGCGCGCCGACAATCGATGCGCGCACGCCGGTCACCACGATGTCGGCGGTGTCATCCTCCGCGGCCATCTGGGGGGCGGGGCTGGTTTGCGCGTGGGCGGTGGCGCCCAGCATCAGCGCGAACATGGATACGGAGCATAATGCGATCGGCAGACGTGCCATTTCAAGTCCTCCCCTATGGCTGGCCCATTCGCCATGCCCTGAATTACTCGGACTAATTATTGCTCAGACAAATGGAGTGCAAGCGAAATTTTCCGGTCGGGCCGCATGATGGCGCGGCGTGACATTATTGCTGCATCAAAAAGTGCCGGATATTCAAGGATAGTCCGGCCGGAAACGGGTCTGGCGAGGGGCTGGCGGCCCGCCGATGTGCAAGATCCGACATTGCCTATTTGTCGGAGCATATCGGTTGGCGTCAGTCCGCACGCCAGCGTGCCGCAGCGTCACGGCTGCGTACGAGGCGAATCTGGCCGTCTGCCACGCCGATCGCTTTGCCCGGCGCGGCGATCGCGGCAAAGCGGATGGTGCCCCGCCGCGCATCGGCCAGGCGGACGAACTGGCTGCGCAGGTCGAAATCGGCGCTGTTGCTGTCAGGCTCCAGCGCGACCGACCCGTCCTTGCGTGCGACCAGATAATGGCCGGGCATCAATATGGGGGACAGCATGACGCTTTGCTGGCCGGCGCGGCCGGGCGTCTGGCGGAACTGCGTCTGGGCCAGCAAGGGGTTGCCCGCGATCAGGCGGGGGCCGTCATGCGCCAGCAGCAGCCTGGCATTGGTGGCTGACGCAAAGCGCTCCGGCAGTGGTCCGTTGCCTACCGGCACACCGAAATCGGGGATGCCATCGGCGGTATAATAGAGCCGCTGGACGCGGGTATGGCGGTCCGGGTTGAACAGCGGATCGCCCTGGATCGCCTCATAATCCCGGCCATGATAGACCAAGATGTCGCGTCCCTGTTCGTCCACGGTGAAACTGTTATGGCCAGGGCCGAACACGCTGGTTTCCCGGCATGTCGTGAAAACCGGCTGTGGCGATTTGGTCCAGCTGGCCGCGTCGAGCAGGTCGGCTTCTTCATCCGCGGTCAGCATGCCCAGGCAGTAGCGCGCGTCGGTCGCGCTGGCCGAATAGGTCATGAACAGACGGCCATTGCGGTGCAGGACAGCAGGCGCTTCGGCGACCTTGTAGCCGCGAATTTCCCAATCGAGCGTCGGCACGGTCAGGCGGGTCACCTTGCCCGCCAGCTTCAGCGGGGATTCCAGCTTGGCTATGTACAGGTTACTGTTCGTCTCGATCCCCGGCTCACGCTGCGCCCAGGCGAAATAGCGCTGGCCCTTATGGACGAAGCTGGTCGAATCGAGGTTGAAACTGTCCCACGGCGCCTGAAACTGCCCCAGCAGGCTCCATTTGCCGGTCATCGGGTCCGGCCCGTCGCACACCACCGCATAGGTGCGGATGCGGAACACATCCTCGCCCCCGCCGCTGGGCCCGGCGGCGAAATAGATGATCCACTGTCCATCGATCCGGTGCAGTTCGGGCGCCCAGATGAAGCCGGACAGGGGGCCGGTCTTTTCATGTCGCCACAGCACGGCTTCGGTTGCGCTGGTCAGGCCCGCGATCGTCTTTGACCGGCGCAGCACCAGCCGGTCATATTCGGGGACTGACCCGGTCATGTAATAATGGCCATCGTCATGGCGAAATATCTGCGCATCGGCGCGCTGGCGGACGAGCGGGTTTTGCGGTGCGGCTACGGGCGCTTCGGCGACCTTGGCGCGCGCCATCATCGGCGCGGCGGACAGGGCGGCGCTGCTGGCGATGAAGCCACGGCGGGACAGGGTGAAATGCATGTCTTTCTCTCCGGTCGGTATTCAATAATCGGCCTGGGGCCAGCCGTCCGCGCCCCAGCGGACCGGCGCGATCCGCAGGGTCGGGGCGCCGTTCGATTGCTTGTCATAGGCGTGGTACACGACATAATCCTGGCCATCCCTGTCATGCAGCCAGCCCGCATGACCAGGACCACGGAAGCGCTGTTGTTCCTGCAGGTCGGCGCGCAGGAAGATGGTGCCGCCCCCTTCCAGCATCGAACTGCCATCCTTGCCCAGATAGGGGCCGGTAATCGCCTTCGACCGGCCGATGACGGTGTAATAGGTGCTGGCCGCGCCCTTGCAGCAATAGTCGTAGGACGCCATCAGCCAATAATAGCCGCCATGGTCGATGATGAAGGGCGCTTCGACCGGGGCCGGACCACCCGCCGGGGCCGGACGCCGGGCGATGGCGACGGGCCTGGCCTTGGGGTTTTTGGGCTTGCCGCTCCTTGGGTCCAGTTCGAACAGTTTAAGGCCCGTCCAGAAACTGCCGAGCGAAAGCCAGTGACGGCCTTCGCGGTCGATGATGAAATTGGGGTCGATCGCGTTGAAGTCGTCGCTCTTGTCCGACATGACGACCATGCCTTCGTCCCGCCAATGATAATCGGGCGCGTCAGGGTCCAGCGTCGGGCTGGTGGCCAGGCCGATCGCGGATCGGTTCGATCCGAAGGTGGAGACCGAATAATAGAGGCGGTAGCGGCCATTCACATAGCTGATGTCGGGCGCCCACATGCCATCGCTGCCGGGGATCGCCGCCTTTGCCCAGTCGGGCAGGGCGGTAAAGACCGGCGCGCCGGCGGTCCAGTGGATGAGGTCAGGGGAAGTGCGGGTTTCGATCAGCCGCTTGCCATGGCCGGTGCTGAATATGTGATAGGTGTCGCCCTGCCGGATGATGACCGGATCATGGGTGGGCGTCAGGTCGCCGGTCAGGCGGCTGTTGAGCGTGTCGCGCGGCGGCGGGGACGGCTGCTGCGCGCTGGCGGGGATCGCGAAAAGGGCGAGGGCCAGCCAAGCGATGAACGTCGGTCGCCTCATGCGGACCTCTCCAATTAAAGCCATGTGCTCCCGCCTGCGCGGGGGCACATGGCACTTCAGGTTTTACTGCAACTCCAGCACCACGACCGATTTGGGCGGCAGGGTCACGCTCAGCGTGCCGCCGCTGACCTGCGCCCCGGTAAAGGCGACCGGCTTGACGGTGTCGGGCGCGTCGAACGTGTTGTGGGCGTTGATCGCTGATGCGGTCAGGATGCGGCCGGTGACGTTCGCGGCATTCAGCCCGTCCAGCTTGACCGTGACGCTATTGGGCTGGTTGGGGTCCAGGTTGGACAGGCCGACATGCACGTTGCCATCCTTGCCCCGGACCGCCGATCCGCTGACGGCGGGCATCGACCATTTGTCCTTATGGTACCAGGGTGTGTCGATGCTGATCGGCAGCACGGTCGCATCCTGCCAGGGCTTGTACATTTCAAACACATGATAGGTCGGCGTCAGCGCCATCTTGCTGCCATCGGTCAGAATCATGGCCTGCAACACATTCACCATCTGGGCGATGGCGGTCATCTTCACCCGGTCGGCATGGCGCGCAAAAATGTCGAGATGGATCGACGCCACCAGCGCATCGCGCAGCGTATTTTGCTGGCGCAGAAAACCGGGATGGGTGCCTGGGTCATCGGCATACCAGGTGCCCCATTCATCGACCGCCAGCCATATTCTCTTGGCCGGATCATATTTGTCCATGATGGCGCTATGCTTGGTGATCAATTCGTCGATGCGCAGCGCTTCGGCCAATGTGTTGGCCCAGCCCGTCTCGTCAAACTGAGTGGAGGAAGCGCGCGGCGGCCAAGCGCCTGGGATGGTGTAATAATGGAGCGACAGCGCGTCGAGCTGGCCGCTCGCCATCTTCATCATCGTCTCGGTCCAGTTATAATCGTCAGAATTGGCGCCTGCCGCGATCTTCATGATCCTCGTGCCGCGCGGCGCCTTGATGAAGGTGGCGTAGCGGCGGGTGACGTCGGCGGCATATTCGGCGCGCATATTGCCGCCACAGCCCCACAATTCGTTACCGACGCCGAAATAGGGAACGGCCCATGGTTCCTTGTGCCCGTTCTTCGCGCGTTCTTCGGCCAGCGTTCCCGCAGGCGACGTCATATATTCGACCCATTCGGCCATTTCCTGCGGCGTGCCATTGCCGACATTGCCCGCGACATAGGCCTCCGCGCCGATCTGGCGGATCAGCTCGAAAAATTCATGGGTGCCGACCGTGTTCGGCTCGGTCACGCCGCCCCAATGGGTGTTGATCTTGACCGGGCGCTTGGATTTGCCGCCAATGCCTTCGCGCCAATGATATTCGTCGGCAAAGCAGCCGCCGGGCCAGCGTACGACAGGCACGGACAGGTTCCTGAGCGCCGCAATCACATCGTTGCGGAAGCCATTCGTATTGGGGATCGTCTTGTCATTGCCGACCCACAGGCCGCCATAAATGCCGTTGCCCAGATGTTCGGCAAACTGGGTGAAGATGCGCTTGTCATAGACCGGGCCGGGGCTGGCGGCGTTGATCGTCGCGGTCGTCGGCTTGCCATCCGTATCGGCATGGGCGCTGGTGGCAAGCGCCGTAGCGCAAAGTAGCAGCGTGGCCGTCGTGCGGCGCAGGGCTTTGATCATGTCGTCCACTCCTGTGATCTTAATCGTGAAATGCGTCAGTGGTCTCGCGCCGCCCGCGCAGGAAGGCGTCGGCGACCAGCCGCAGCGGATCGGTATCGACGTCCGATCGCCCGCCCCGGATCAGCGCGGCAAAGCGGCTGTAGAGCCCCGGATATTCGACATCCTCGCCATGGTCGGTCGAACCGGGCAGGTGCAGCACAGCGCCCCCTTGCGACAATTTGAGCGTGCCTGCGTCGGTTTCGACGGCAATGTCCCAGCTTTGCGGGCCGGTCTGCCGCCAGTCGAGGTCCATGTGGATCGGCGCGCCGCCCGTGTCGCGAAAATGCAGGTCAGCCGCGATCGGGGCGGCGCGATTGTCCGGCAGGATCAGCGTCGCATCCTTCAGGAAGAAGGGGCGCGGCAGGATGTGGGTCGCTATCGAGAGCGCGTTGATCCCCGGATCAAACACGCCAAGGCCGCCGGGCTGCCAGATCCATGCCTGCCCCGGATGCCAGACGCGCACATCCTCCCGCCAGACGATCGACACGCTTTCGATCTTCCGCTCCGCCAGCCAGGCGCGCGCCGGAGCGACGCCCGCGGCAAAGCGGCTGTGCCAGGCAGCGAACAGCGAAACGCCCACCTTGTCCGCCTGCGCCTGCAACGTGCCGACTTCGGCCAGCGTCGCGCCGGGCGGCTTTTCCAGAAACATATGGATGCCGCGCCCCAGCGCCTGCGCCGCCAGATCATAGCGGACCTGCGGCGGGGTGCAGAGCGCTATCGCGTCCACCGCCGGGCCGTCATGCAGCAGCGCGTCCAGGCTGGCCAGATGCGGCACCCCGTCCAGCCCGGCATCATGCGGGCTGACCGTCGCGGCCAGGCTGAAGGCGCTATTGCCACGGATGGCGGGGACATGCTGGTCGCGCGCAATCTTGCCCATGCCCACGATTGCGATGCGGATCGGGTCCATGGCGGTCAGAGCGCCTGAACGACCACTTCGACGGGCCGGGCGCGTTGCAACGCATTGCGCACCGGCAAGGTGAAGGGCACGGCGGCGATTTCGAACACATCGCCTTCCTGCGTTGCGATGCCGTCGCTGAACGACAGTGTCGCCGTGCCGAAGAAATGAACATGGACGTCGCCGGGACGGCGGAACAGGTCATATTTGAAATGATGATGTTCCAGATTGGCGAAGCTGTGCGACATATTGCCTTCGCCCGACAGGAACGGCTTTTCCCAGATCGGGACGCCATCGCGCAGGATGCGGCTGGCACCCTCGATATGCGCAGGCGGGGTACCGACCAGCAATTCCGGCCCAAGGGCGGCCTGCCGCAGCTTGGAATGGGCGAGCCACAGATAATTGTGCCGTTCGGTCACATGGTCGCTGAACTCGTTGGCCAGCGCCAGGCCGAGCCGATAGGGCTGGCCGTCATCACCGATGATGTAGATGCCCGCAAGTTCCGGTTCCTCGCCGCCATCCCTGGCAAAGGCCGGCATGGTCAGCGGTTCGCCCGGCCCGACCAGTTGCGACCCGTCGCCCTTGTAAAACCATTCGGGCTGCTGGCCGACGGCGCCCGGCGCGGGCTTGCCGCCCTCCAGCCCTTCCAGGAACATGCGCATGGAATCGGTCTGCCGTTCCGCCGCCGCTGCCTCACGGTGCATCTTGTCGCGGCCTTCGGCGGAGCCGAGATGGGTCAGGCCCGTGCCGGTCAACTGGATATGCGCGTCATCATCATGGTCGATGGGGGCGAGCAATTCGCCCGCTGCAAAGGCCGCGGCAATGTCGATCGCATCGCCCGCGCCCGCCGCTTCGACCGCGGCGCTCAGGCTGATGTTACGGGCGATCGCGTCGAGCGCCAGGGCGCGGATGCTGGCATAGCCCGGCACGATATGGGCGGCATCGCCCTGCGCCGCGATGACGGAGCGGACGCCGCTGGGGGCACGATGCTGCAACAGGCGCAATGTCATGTAAAAACTCTCCTCCCGCACGCCATTTGCGGCGCTGGCTGATCCTGAATGATGGCCGATCATGTGCTTGGGCGGCTGCAATATGCAGCAGCGCTCGCGTGATGACTCTCTCAATTACTCCGACATATTACAGGAAGATGGTAATGGCAATGCTTGTATTCTACATCGATCCGTGCCTGATAGGTGCAAGGTGGGAGGAGCCGGGATGGGACAGGACAGGCCGTCAAAAACTGCGCATGCCGCGGAAAATGGGGATTCGGCAAAAGTGGCGCGGGGGCCTGGCAGGCGATTGCACGGGGCGATCGCGCACAAGCTGGGCACGGCGATCTTGTCTGGCCAATATGCGCCGGGCGATGTCCTGTCGGGTGAGGTCGCCTTTGCCGAGGAACTGGACGTGTCGCGCAGCGCCTATCGCGAAGCGATTCAGGTGCTGACCGCCAAGGGATTGGTGGAAAGCCGCCCCAAGGCCGGGACGCGGGTGTTGCCGCGCACCCGCTGGAACCTGCTTGATCCCGAAGTGCTGGGCTGGGCCTTTGCCGGGGAACCCGACATCCAGTTCGTGCGCGACCTGTTCGAGCTGCGCGCCATCGTCGAACCGGCCGCTGCCCGGCTGGCGGCGCAGCGGCGCGACAAGAATGACATCAAGATCATGAAGGACGCGCTGGCCGCGATGCGCCGCCATACGCTGGCGACCGAACTGGGGCGCGCGGCCGACCGCGATTTTCACAATGCGATCCTCAACGCGACCCGCAACGATGCGCTTCAGGTGTTGTCCGCCAGCATCGGATCGGCGGTCAACTGGACAACCCAATATAAGCAGCGCGCCCGCGCCTTGCCGCGCAACCCGATCCCCGACCATGTCCGCGTGTTCGACGCGATCGCGGCGGGAGACGCGGCGGCGGCGGCCGAGGCGATGGGCGTGCTGGTCGATCTGGCGCTGGAGGATACTGCAAGCGCGATGGGGGGATGACCCTGCCCGGTACGGGGAATGAAAAAGGCCGGAGCAGGATGGTCCTGCTCCGGCCTTTTTTGCCCCGAAGTGCGACCCTCGGCTGTTTTTGGCTTATTCCGCGACTGGCTGGTCGGGCAGCGCGTGGGTCACTTTCGATCCCCATAGCGCGTAGAAGAGGATGTAGAGTTCGCACGCCGCGGTCAGCAGGAACGACCATTGCAGGCCGAATTCGTCCGCCAGCTTGCCCTGCACCACGACCAGCGCGCCACCGGCGATCGCCATGATCAGCAGGCCCGACCCTTCCTCGGTCAAGGGGCCAAGTCCCTTGATACCCAGGGTGAAGATGGTGGGGAACATGATCGAATGGAACAGGCCGACCAGGATCAGCGACCACATCGCGATCGGGCCGGTGGTAAATACCGTCACCAGCATGACGATGAACGCCCCGATCGAGAAGGCGGCCAGCACATGGCCTGCATCGAATTTCTGCATGATCGCAGAGCCGGCAAAGCGGCCGACCATCATCCCGCCCCACAGCAGGCTGAGATAATTGCCCGCCTGCTCATGGGTCAGGTTGGCGATATCGGGCTGGCTGACGAAATTGACGAACAGGTTGGCGACGCCGATTTCCGCGATCAGATAGATGAAGATGGCCGGGATGCCGAACACCAGATTGCGATGCACCCAGAGCGAGTGTTTCTTGCGCTCTTCCTTGCTGTGACGCGATGTCGCATTGCCCATGGCGGGCAGGGGGAAGCGGGCGATGATGACCGCCAGAACCACCAAAATGACCGCGACGATGATATAGGGCAGGATCACCGACTGCGCGTCGGCCAGCCGTTCTGCCTGGGTCAGGACGACATCGCCCTGCGACGTGCCACCCTTTGACCGGCCCAGGATCAGATAGGCGCCAAACAGGGGGGCGAGCATCGTGCCCGCCGAGTTCATCGCCTGCACCAGATTGAGGCGCGAGGAGGCGGTTTCCGGCTTGCCGACAACCGCGACATAGGGGTTGGCCGCGACCTGCAACAGGGTGATGCCGCTGGCGATGACGAACAGCATGACCAGCGTCACGCCGTAGGAGGGAATGGACGCCGCCAGCGTCATGCCCGCCGCGCCCGCCGCCATAATGAGCAGGCCGATCACCATCGATTTCTGATAGCCGACCCGTTCGATCAGCTTGGCCGATGGAATGGAGGCGAAGAAATAGGCGATGAACCAGACTGATTCGATAAGCGTTGTCTGGGTGTAGCTCAAGTCAAACACGCTGCGCAGATGCGGCAGCAGCGTGTTGTTGATGACCGTGATGAAGCCCCACATGAAAAACAGGCTGGCCAGCAGCCCTAGCGCCGGGCCGTAGCGAACGCCGGGATTATGCGCCATCGATGGCGCGGCGGTCGAGGAAACTGGTCCTGCCATTCATCCGTCTCCGTAAATTCCAATGCGGCACAGCCGCTATGAGGGGTTGCATCCGCTTATTTTGTCTGAGTATATTCCCCGAAACCGCCCGTCAATGGGTCATGGTCATAAGAGGAAGCCTCATGCGCAACGTCGCTATTATCAAAACAACGCTGTCATACGCAGTCACGCTGGCGCTGACAAGCGGGGCGGCGCTCGCCGCCGAAGCCAGCCGCGCGCCCGCTGGAACCCTGGCGGACGGAACCGCGGTCGAGGTGATCAGCCTGACCAACAAGCAGGGCATATCGGCCCGGATACTGACCTATGGCGCGACGCTCCAGTCGCTGTCGATGCCGGACAAGCATGGCAAGACTGCGGACGTGCTGCTCGGCTATGACGACCTCAAAGACTATGTCGACCATCCCAATTATTTCGGCGTGACCGTGGGCCGCTATGCCAATCGCATCGCGGGCGGCGCCTTCTCGATCGACGGCAAGGCCTATCAGTTGCCGCTCAACGACAAGACCAACAGCCTGCATGGCGGCGGCAAGGGTTTCGACAAGCAGGTCTGGAAAGTCGCCTCCGTCAAGAGCGGGCCGGTCGCAACGCTGGTACTGACATTGACCAGTGCGGATGGCGATTCGGGTTATCCGGGCAAGCTGGACAGCAGCGTCACCTACACGCTGGATGAGGCGGGCAATCTGGGCATCCTATTCGATGCCAAGACGGACAAGCCCACCATCGTCAACATGACCAATCATGCCATTTTCAACCTGGGCGGCGAAGGATCGCCGGACGGGGCGCTGGGCCATGTGCTGACGATTCCGGCCAAAGCCTATACCCCGGTCGATGAAGCGCTGATCCCGACTGGTGAACGCAAGCCGGTGGATGGCAGCGTATTCGATTTCCGCCAGCCCCGCCGCGTGGCCGACGGCATTCGCGACGGCCGCGATCCGCAGATCGTTTTCGGGCGTGGCTATGACCATAATTGGGCGCTGGACAAGGGGCTGACCAAGACCCCCGAACTGGCCGCCCGGCTGGAAGACCCGGCATCGGGCCGGGTGGTTGAGGTGCTGACGACCGAGCCCGGCGTGCAATTTTATGCGGGCAATTTTCTCGACGGTACGCTGGTGGGCAAGAGCGGTCACCTCTATCGCATGGGTGATGGCATCGCGCTGGAGCCGCAGAAATTCCCCGATGCGCCCAACAAGCCCAATTTCGTGTCGGCGCGGGTGGATCCCGGCAAACCCTATCATCACGCGATGGTCTATCGCCTCTCGGTCAAGCGGTGAACCATGGTGCAGTGGCGGATGATCGCGCGCGATGGCGCCGACATGCTGGGCGAAGGGACTATATGGTCGGCGCGTGATGATGCGGTCTATTGGGTCGACATCCTTGCTCCCGCGCTCAACCGGCTGTCCCTGAAGGACGGCGCCGTCGAACGCTGGGCAGTGCCCGAACCGCTGGGCTGGGTGGCCGAGCGGACGGGCGGCGGCTTTATCGGCGGGTTCAAGAGCGGTTTTGCAGAGATCAGCCTCGACCCGCTGACCATCACGCCGATCGGTGACCCGGAACCTGACCTGCCGGGCAATCGCATGAATGATGGCAAGGCCGATGCGCAGGGCCAGATCTGGTGCGGCACGATGGACATGGCGGAGGAAAGCGACAGCGGATCGCTCTATCGCCTGACCCCCGATCTTGTCTGGCAACAGATGGATACAGGCTATCGCGTCCCCAACGGCCCGGCCTTTTCGCCCTGCGGCAAATGGCTCTATCATAGCGATACCGCCCGCCGGATCATGTATCGCTTCGCCCGAACGGCAGAGGGAATTGCCGATCGGCAACCCTTCATTTCCTTCACGGATGCGGATGGTTATCCCGACGGCATGACCGTGGATGCCGACGGCCATATCTGGGTCGCCCATTGGGGCGGCGGGCGGATCAGCCGGTTCACGCCCGATGGCAGGCTAGACCGCGCCATCGCCTTGCCCGCGCGGCAGGTGACCAACATCTGCTTCGCCGGACCCGACCTCAATCGCATGTTCGTCAGTTCAGCCGCGATCGGCCTGCACGCGACGCCCTATGACGGCGGCTTGTTCGAAGTCGATTGCGGCGTGCGTGGCTTGCCGACCCATCTATTTGCTGGCTGACGTTCGATCGACATATGGGTCGATAAAAGGCGATTGAACTGCGTGCCGAAATCTGCTTAAAGCGCCGGGACAGCGTTGTCATTCCTTCTCCAAGACGTACAACGTTGCGATCCCGAACAGCCATAGGCGAACTGCACGCGCCAAAAGGCTGTTCGGGACATTTTTCCGCCACCTATGTTCGGTTCGCTGTCGGCTTATCCCGGCCAGTGCCCGTGCGCGGCGACCTGCTCCGGCTTTCGCAGGCCAGTCCCCTGGAAAAAGCAGCGTCGCTTGCGGGCGGAGAATGGAGACAGGGGCGCAAGCCCCTTCCCTGTGCGTGGCTTCCTGCTAAAGCGCCCCCATGCTCAATCTTAACGGTATCACCGTGCGCCTTGGTGGCCGCACCATCCTCGACCGCGCCAGCGCGGCGCTTCCCCCACGCAGCCGGGTCGGCCTGATCGGTCGCAATGGCGCGGGCAAGTCCACGCTGATGAAGGTCATGATCGGCCAACTCGATCCCGACGATGGCAGTTGCGACATGCCGCGCGACACGCGCCTTGGCTATATTGCGCAGGAAGCCCCCAGCGGCACGGCGACCCCGTTCGAAACGGTGCTGGAGGCGGACAAGGAGCGCGCCGCATTGATGGCGGAGGCCGAGCATACCGAAGACCCCGATCGCCTGGGCCATATCTATGAGCGGCTGACCAGCATCGACGCCTATACTGCGCCCGCCCGCGCCGCGCGCATATTGGTGGGCCTTGGCTTTGACGAGGAAATGCAGGGGCGTCCGCTCGACAGCTATTCGGGCGGCTGGAAGATGCGGGTGGCGCTCGCCTCGCTGCTCTTCTCCAATCCCGACCTGCTGCTGCTCGACGAGCCGTCGAACCATCTCGACCTTGAAGCAACGATGTGGCTGGAAAATTTCCTGAAAGCCTATCGGGGCACGGTGGTCGTCATCAGTCATGAGCGTGACCTGCTCAACAATGTCGTCGATTATATCCTCCATCTGGAGGGCGGCAAGGTCACCCTCTATCCCGGTGGCTATGACGCATTCGAGCGGCAGCGGGCCGAACGCCTGGCCCAGCTTGAATCGGCGCGCGTCAAGCAGCAGGCCGAGCGGGAGAAATTGCAGGATTATGTCGCGCGCAACTCCGCGCGCGCATCCACTGCGAAACAGGCCCAGTCGCGTGCCAAGGCGCTGGCGCGGATGCAGCCGATTGCGGCGGCGATCGAAGACCCCACGCTGGCGTTCAGCTTCCCCAGCCCGCCCGAACTGCGCCCGCCGCTGATCACCATGGACATGGCGGCGGTCGGCTATGGCGACACGCCGATCCTGCGCCGGGTCAATCTGCGCATCGACCCGGACGACCGGCTGGCGCTGCTCGGCCGGAACGGCAACGGCAAGACGACGCTGGCCCGCCTGATCGCGGCGCAACTCGCGCCGATGGAAGGGCAGATGCAAAGCTCGTCCAAGATGCAGGTCGGCTATTTCACCCAATATCAGGTGGAGGAACTGGACGTCACCGACACGCCGCTGGAACATATGACCCGCGTGATGAAGGGCGCGACCCCCGGCGCGGTGCGCGCGCAACTGGGGCGGTTCGGCTTTTCGGGCGAACGCGCAATCCAGAAGGTCGGGAGCATGTCCGGTGGCGAGCGGGCGCGGCTGGCGCTGGCGCTCATTACCCGCGATGCGCCGCATTTGCTGATCCTCGACGAACCGACCAACCATCTGGACGTCGACAGCCGCGAGGCGCTGGTGCAGGCGCTCAACGATTATAATGGCGCGGTGGTGATCGTCAGCCATGACCGGCACATGATCGAACTGGTCGCCGACCGGCTGGTGCTGGTCGATGGCGGGACGGCCCAGCCGTTCGACGGCAGTCTGGAGGATTATACCGACATCGTCCTGCGCAAGGCCGATGGCAACAGCAGCGGCGACGCGCCCAAGGTCGATCGCAAGGCCGATAAGAAGGCGGCTGCCGAATGGCGCGAAAAGCAGAAGGCGCTCAAAAACGCCGTCTCCCGCGCCGAAAAGGAAATGGCGGCGCTGATCGCCGAGCGCAAGCGGATCGACGCCGTGCTGTTCGATCCCAAGGCCGCCACCGGGGCGGAAGCGAAGATGACGACCAGCGAGTTGATGGTGAAGCGCGCTGCGGTGGAAAAGAAGCTGGAAGCGGCGGAGGAAGTCTGGATGGAAGCGGGCGCGGCGCTGGAGGCGGGCTGAAACCCTTTCAGCGCCCGATCAGGATGAACGGCGCCCAGATATAGGGTTGCGCTGCGTCGGGCCGCTTTGACCGCATCAGCTTGCGCATCGCCTTCTGGAGCGCCACCGCGCGGGGCGTCCCCCGGTTGGCGGCTTTCACCGTTTCGAGCGTCACGAAAGCGCTCGCATCGTCGCGCACCGGCCAATGCGACACCAGCAGCGATCCTGCCCCTGCATAGCGGAACGCCTGCGCCAGTCCCGAATAGGCCGGCGCCTGCGCGCTGTCGCCCGCCGCCGTGTTGCAGGCCGACAGGATTACCCAGTCCGCGCCGATCCGCATTGCCGCGACCTCCGAAGCGGTCAGCAGACCGTCATCGCCGGTGCCGGGGGACGGCGGAGACAGGACCAGCGCGGGTTCGGTCACGCCCTCCATCTGGCCGCTGACCAGTCCGTGGGTTGCAAACAGGATGACGGAATAGGGCGCGAGATCCTGTGCGCGCAGTGCCGCTTCGCTCGCCTGCGCCCCGACCAGCAGGGTGGCGCGATCCGTGCCGAAGCGATCCGCCACGGCGCGCAGTTCGGCGAGCGATCCGGGCAGGGACGGCAGTTCGGACAAGGCAGCCGCATCGGCGGTGCCGCCGCGAAAATAATGGTTCGCCGCGAGCAATGCGGGCGCCGCTGGCCTGGTCCCGGTGGCAAAGGGGGCAGGCGCGCCGACGCCCAGAAAGCTCTGGTTGCGCATGGCGATCCGCTGTGGCGCCGCCGGGCCGGTGGCAAAGCCGGGCTGTACCTCGATCGCGAAGCGGCGGATCAGCCAGGGCGTATCCCGATCGATCGTAACGACGGGCCGCTGCGGCAGCATCGCGAAGGGCAGCGAGGCGAAGGCGCCGGTGGGCACGATCCGCAACGCCTTTGCCTTGCCCAGCCGGGCGAGGATGGTGGGCGTGAAAATCTGGGCATAGAGATCATGCGCAGCGGTCCGGTCGAACCCGCCGGGTGTCATCGTGCCGCGCAGCCGGTCGACCAGCGCGACCATGGCGGCGCGGCCCAACCCCGCGCGCTCCACGGTCGCGCCGTCGGCATCGACCGCCAGCAGATACACCCCGTCAAAGGCGGGCATCACCGCCAGCAAGGCTTCGTCCTGCGCCAATCCGGCGCGCAATGTCGCAAGGTCGGGCCGGATGCCGCCGCGTGCTTCGATCCAGCGGGGATAGTCGCGGGCGATGGCGGCCCGTTCGGCCTCGGCAATGGCCTCCACGGCGGAGCGGGCGGCGCGCGCGGCGTCTACATCCTTGTCGGTCGCCAGCGCCTTGAGCAACGCGCTGTCCGCCTTGGCCAGCGCCTTCAGCTTGTCCTGCAAGGTGCGAACCCGCGCGGCGAGCGCTGGATCGGCCACCAGCCGCTCTGCCACCAGCCTGTTGGCCTGGGCGATGCGCGATCCGGCCAGAATCGCCATGGCGTCCAGCGCCAGCGCCGGGTCGTTCGCCTGCACCGCGATCTTGAGGATGGTATCGAGCGCGGCGCGTTGATCCTCATTCAGGTCGCCATCATCGTCGAGCGACTGGCTTTCGCGCAGCAGCCCGGCCATTTGCCGCGCCGCCGGGACAGCGCCGTCGCCCTGTGCCCAGGCGGCCATCATGGCGGCATTGGCCAGCGCGAAGGCAGGCGCATCATCGATCTGCCGGGTTTCGCGCAGATAATCGGCGGCGGCGGCCCGCGCAGCGTCCTGCTGGTTGGTGGCGATCAGCGCGGGGACGAGCAGCGGATAGACACGCTGCCCCATGTCCCGATCGCTGGCGGTCGGGGTGCGGACGCGGTCCATCGCCGTGCGCGTACGCTCGATCACCTCCTCCGGCCGTCCCGACGCGGCACTGGCAACGGCGGCAAAGGCCAGTGCGCGCGCACCCTGCGGGCTATTGTCGCCCTCGATCGCCCGAAAACCGCGCTCCGCCTCCAGAAACAGCGGCTCGGCATCGCTATAGCGTTCCATCGGCAACAGCACGCCGGCCATGTTATAGAGGCCGAAATGATAGAAGAGGCTCTTCGTCCCCACCGTCTCGCGCTTGATGGCGATGGAGCGCTCCATATAATCCAGGCTTTCCGCCCGTCGCCCCGTCCGCGCCAGCAGCAGCCCCAGCATTTCCAGCGACCGATGATAGCTGGGATGTTTGCGATCGACATGGTCGGTCGCGATATTGACCGCCAGCCGCGCATATTTTTCCGCCTCGACCAGCCGCGCCGCGCGATAGAGCATCTGCGCATAGGTGTAGGTCGCGGCCACAGTATCGGGATGATTGGGGCCAAGGCTGGTCGTGCGGGCTTCCAGGCTGGCGCGCTGGGCGTCGACGGCTTCGCCATAACGCCCCAGTCGCGATAGCGCCTGCGCGTGGGAAAAGGCGATGTTGGACTTGAGCATATAGTCCGCTTCGGAAAGCGCCTTTGGCCCGACGCGCGCGAAATAGCCGTCGGCATAGGCGCTGGCCTGCGCCAGCGTCTCGGCCCCGGCGGTGACGTCGCCGATGATCGACTGGACATAGCCCTTGACCGACATGCCTTCCAGCCAGGGGATGGGATAGGCGTCGCGGAACGGCGCGATCAGCGCCAGCCCCTTGTCCACATGGGCGAGGGCGGAGGGATTCTTGCCCTCGATCTGGTCCATGGACCCCAGCTTGATCAGGCCGACGCCCGCCAGCGGATGAGGGTGGTTGCCCACGCGCACCTTCATCGCCTTGTCGTGCAACGCGGCCCAGGCGTCGCGCGTCTTTTGCGACATCGACTGGGCGAAATCGTCATTTTCGAACAGGGTCGTCGCTTTTTCATCAAGCGCGCGCAATTGGGCGTGGCGCGGATCGTCGACGCGGAAGCCCGGCACGGTCTGGGCGACGCCCGGCAGCACCGGCATCGTCGCCAGCGCCAGCATCACGGCTATCCTGCCTGCCAAAAGCCCCATCGCCTGTCCCCTGACTCTGCCCCTACGGCATCCTTTGCGGGCGCGGGGGCTTTGGCGTCAAGTTACAAGCGTTCGGGCCGGACGATCATGCCAGGGTCAGGCGCCAGTCCCAGCGCAGCGGATCGCCATCCATGACATCGACCCCGCGCGCGATCAGGGCGTCGCGTATCTCGTCCGACAGGGCGAAATCCTTGTCGGCGCGCGCAGCGGCACGGCGTTCCAGTTCCGCTTCAATCTCTTCCGGCGCGATCTGCGCATCCTTGGGCTGGAGCCGCAGGTCGGCGCGGGTGAGGGTCATGAGGTTAAGACCCAGCGCCGCGTCGAAGGCTGCGATCAGGCAGAGTTTCTCATCCACCGGCACTTTCTTGAGCGCAATCGCCTCTTCCAGCAAAGGCAGCGCGCGCGGCGTCATCAGGTCATCGCTAATCGCGGCGTCAAACTGCTCCAGCAGGGGCGCGAGTTTGGGATGCATGTTGGCGCGCAAATAGTCGAGCCGGGGCGATTGCCACGTCACCCCTTCGGCGCGGGCTTTCAATCCCTCGACGCCCATGACCAGCCGCTTCAACCGGGTCAGAGCCGCACCGACCCCTTCCGCGCTGAATTCCAGTTCGCTGCGATAATGCGCGCCCAGGCACAGCAGGCGATAGGCCAGCGGATGCACGCCCGCGTCGATCAGCGAAAAGAGCGTGGTGAAACCGCCCTTCGACTTGCTCATCTTGCCGCTGCGATCGACCAGGAAATTATTGTGCATCCACCAGCGCGCGCCGGTGAAGCCCGCTTCGGCCGCGCCGACATCCGGACCGCAGCAGGCGTGAAAGGCCTGATTCTGGGCAATTTCATTGGGATGATGGATTTCGCGATGGTCGATGCCGCCGGTATGGATGTCGAACGGATGGCCAAGGCGCGCCTGGCTCATCACTGAACATTCCAGATGCCAGCCCGGCGCGCCCTTGCCCCACGGACTGTCCCATTCCATCTGCCGCTGTTCGCCGGGCGGCGACTTGCGCCAGATCGCAAAGTCGGACGGGTTGCGCTTGCCTGCGACCGGGTCGATCCGGGCATGGGCGGCATCGTCCCGCCCGCCTGCCAGCGCGCCATAATCAGGCACGGTCGCGCTGTCGAAATAGAGGCCGCTGTCCAGTTCATAGCAATGTGCTGGCGCGATCCGCTCGGCAAATGCGATCATCTGCGGCACATAGTCGGTCGCGACGGTCCATTCGCTGGGCGCGATGATGTTGAGGTCGGCGATATTCTGCTTGAAAGCCTGCGTGTAGTGGGCGGCAATGTCCCAGATGCTCTTGGCGCTGGCGCGGGCCGCCGCCTCCATCTTGTCATCGCCCGCGTCCGCGTCGCTGGTTAGATGGCCGACATCGGTGATGTTGATGATATGGGTGACCGACAGCCCCTTCCACAGCAGCGTCCGCCGCAAAGTGTCGGTAAAGACATAGGCGCGCAAATTGCCCAGATGCGCATAATTATAGACGGTCGGTCCGCAGCTATAGACGCGCGCATGATTGTCCTCGATCGGCGCGAACGGCTCGATCGGGCGGGTCAGGCTGTTGAACAGGCGCCAGGGCGCTGCGATATGCTGATCGTCGGACATGGCGCAGAGCCTGTCTCTTATACACATCTAGATGTGTATAAGAGACAGCTGTTGAACAGGCGCAAGGGCGCGGCGATATGCTGGTCGTCGGACATGGCGCAGAGCGATGACGCGAAGCGGCGCATGGGTCAATAAGAAGAAATCCTCGCCGCGCGGGGGAAGAACCGAGAATTTGTAATAAAATGTTGCGCCGGCCTCTGGCTCTTGTACCGGCGCGTTCCTCCGCCAATATGGTTGGTGCGGGCCGGGCCCCTCTGACGCGCTGGACTTCTCCCCCCTGGTCCAGCCGTGATGTCGGACCGCATCGGGTGCGCCCGGTGCAGGTTTTGCGGCAATTCCCCCCTCATATGCCGCAGGAGACCGCACCGGGCCACTCGAACCATATCTTGATGGATGGAGTGACCTTACGTGAATAATCCCGTTCGTATGCCGGGCTATGGTGCGAGCCGCACGGCGCAGACCGACGCCGGGCTGCGCGCGCACATGCTGGGCGTTTTCCGCAATATGGGCCTGGGTCTGGTGATTACCGGCCTGGTCGCGGCGTTCATCGGCAATACGCCGGTGCTGGCCGCTGCCATCTTCGGCACGCCGCTCAAATGGGTGGCGATCTTCGCGCCGCTGGCCTTTGTCTTTTTCTTCAGCTTCCGCATCGAAAAGATGACGACATCCGGCGCACGCATGGCCTTTTGGGCCTTCTCCGCCGTGATGGGCGTGTCGCTGGCCAGCGTCTTCCTGGTGTTCACCGGGGGCAGCATCGCGCAGGCCTTTTTCTCGGCCGCCGTCATGTTCCTGGCCATGTCGCTGTGGGGATATACCACGCAGCGTGACCTGACGAAGATGGGCAGCTTTCTGATCATGGGCCTCATTGGCATCATCGTCGCCAGCCTAATCAACATCTTCATCGGATCGTCGGCGATGGCGATGGTCATCTCGATCCTGGGCGTGGTGATCTTCACGGGCCTGACAGCCTGGGATACGCAGCGGATCAAGTCGGAATATTTCGCCTATGCCGGCCATGAAATGGCGGCGAAGATGCAGGTCATGGGCGCGCTGTCGCTGTACCTGAACTTCGTCAACCTGTTCCAGATGCTCCTCAGCCTGACCGGCGAGCGGGAGTAAGCGGATGCGGGACCAAGCGGCCGTATCGGCCATGCTCTGCCCGGTCTGTCACGTCGGATTGGCGATGACGGACCGGCAGGGGGTCGAAATCGACTATTGCCCGCAATGCCGGGGCGTGTGGCTGGACCGGGGCGAACTGGACAAGATTATCGACCGGGCCATGTCCGACACGGCTGCGCCCGCCCGGCCAGCGCCCTTCGCGCAACCCAGCTACCGCCCGGACCGCGATTATCGCGACGACGGGCGGGGCTACCCGAAAAAGCGCAAGAAGAGCTTTCTGGAAGAGCTGTTCGATTGATGGAAAGGCCGGTCCTGCTGGGCCGGCCGTTTTCATACACCCATACCCGTCATCCCCGCGAAGGCGGGGATCCAACTCACGCCAGTCGCGGATCGGGAGATGGGTTCCCGCTTTCGCGGGAATGACGGAAATTTTGACACGCTTCACCAGCGCGCGATTACTACTGCCGCTGTAAAACACGAGAACATTGCTATCACCGCGCCGGGCCAGCCCGTATATGGCGGGGCTGTTGCGAAACAGCAAAGAGCGTAAGTAGCGCGGCTATTTTTTGGGTCCCATCGGCTTGCTTGATCTTGAAAAGCTCAATGCGCGGCGCCCCAACTTGGCCCCGTGCCGATTTCCACGCCCAACGGCACGCTCAGTTTTACGATCGGCTCGGCGGCGCTTTCCATGACGCGGCGGATCACGGCGCTGGCGGCGTCCACATCGCCCTCCGGCAGTTCGAACACCAGTTCGTCATGCACTTGCAGCAGCATCCTGACGCCCGGCAGCCCCGCTGCCTCCAGCGCCGGTTCCATGCGCGCCATCGCCCGCTTGATGATGTCGGCGCTGGTCCCCTGGATCGGTGCGTTGATCGCGGCGCGCTCGGCGCCCTGCCGTTCGTGCTGGATCGATGCGCGGATGCGCGGGAACCAGGTCTTTCGCCCGAACAATGTTTCGGTATAGCCGCGTTCCCGCGCCTTCTCGATCGTTTCGTTGATATAGATGCTGATGCCGGGGAAGCGCTCATAATATTTGGCGATCATCTCCTGCGCCTCGTCCGCGCTGATCTCCAGCCGCCCGGCCAGTCCCCAGCGGGAAATGCCATAGAGGATCGCGAAATTGATCGTCTTGGCCCGCCCGCGCGTGTCGCGGTTGACCTCGCCAAACAGCTCCTTGGCGGTCGCCGCGTGAATATCCTCTCCCGCCGCGAACGCCTCTTTCAGCGCAGGCACATCAGCCATATGCGCGGCCAGCCGCAGCTCGATCTGGCTATAGTCCGCCGCCAATATGACATTGCCTGGTTCCGCGACAAAGGCGTGGCGGATCTGCCGCCCGACTTCGGTGCGGATCGGAATATTTTGCAGGTTGGGATCGGTCGAGGAAAGCCGTCCTGTCTGCGCCCCGGTCAGCGAGTAACTGGTGTGGACCCGGCCTGTATCCTTGTTGATCTGGGCTTGCAGCGCGTCGGTATAGGTGGATTTGAGTTTGGAAAGCTGACGCCATTCCAATATTTTGCTGGCGATCGGCGCGCCTTGCGCGGCCAGTTGCTCAAGGATGGTGACGTCGGTGGAATAGGCACCGGACTTGCCCTTCTTGCCGCCCTTATAGCCCATCTTGTCGAACAGGATCGCGCCCAGTTGCTGGGTCGATCCGATCGCGAAGGGTTGCCCGGCCAGTTCGTGTATCTCCGTCTCCAGCGCGGCGATGCCAGCGGTAAATTCGCCAGACAGCCGCGCCAGATGTTCGCGGTCCACCTTGATCCCGCGATGTTCCATCCGCGCGATCACCGGCACCAGCGGACGGTCGACCAGTTCATAGACGCGGTTTGCGCCTTCATTGGCTACCCGCGTCTTGAACAGCTTCCACAGGCGCAGCGTCACGTCCGCATCCTCGGCGGCATAGGCGGTCGCCTTGTCCAGCGGCACTTCTGCAAAGCTGATCTGGCTCTTGCCGGTGCCGACGACCTCCTTGAAGCTGATACACTCATGATTGAGGTGCGTGCGTGCGGCCTCATCCATGCCGTGGCCCGACAGGCTTTGACCGGCATCCAGGTCGAAGCTCATGACGATCGTGTCGTCGAACGGCGTGACGGCGATGTCGTGCCGCCGCAGCACGGTCATGTCATATTTCAGATTCTGCCCCACTTTCAGGACTGCATCATCCTCCAGCAGCGGTTTGAGCTTCGCCAGCACGGTCGCCAGCGGCAATTGCTCCGGCTTTTCGGCAAACATGTCGCGCCCGCCATGGCCGATCGGGATGTAGCAGGCCTTGTTGGGGCCGGTCGCCAGGCTCACCCCCACCAGCTGGCAGGACACGCAATCGAGCATGTCGGTTTCAGTGTCGACCGCGACGATCCCTTCCGCCGTCGCCTGTGCGATCCAGCGGTCGAGCGCTTCTTCGCTGACGACGGTTTCATACAGGCTGCGGTCGATCGCCGGTTCCGGCGGCGCGACCGGGGTGGCGACGGGTTCCGGCACGCCGGAGGAGACCGCGGCCACCGCGACGGCGGCGGCTGGGGCGCCCAGCCGGTTGAGCAGCGTTTTGAAGCCGTGATGCGTCAGGAAATCCTGCAACGGCTCCTTGGGAATACCCTTGAGCGCCAGATCCTCCAACGGTTCGGGCAGATCCATACTGTCATGCAGCGCCACCAGCCGCCGCGACAGGCGCGCCATTTCGGCATGGGCGATCAGATTTTCCTGCATCTTGGACTTCTTCATCGTCGGCGCTGCCTCCAGCGCCGCTTCCAGCCCGCCATATTCGACGATTAGCTTGGCCGCGGTCTTGGGACCGATGCCCGGCACACCCGGCACATTGTCCACGCTGTCGCCCATCAGCGCGAGCACGTCGCCCAGCTGGTCGGGCTGTACGCCGAATTTGCCGACGACATAATCGGCCCCGCGCCGTTCATTCTTCATCGTGTCATACATGTCGACGCCCGGCTGGATCAGCTGCATCAGATCCTTATCTGAACTCACGATGGTGACATGCCATCCCGCCGCAATCGCCGCCCTGGTATAGCTGGCGATCAGGTCGTCCGCTTCATATCCCGCCTCCTCGATACAGGGGAGGGAGAAGGCGCGGGTCGCGTCCCGAATCATCGGGAATTGCGGGACCAGGTCTTCGGGCGCGGGCGGGCGGTTCGCCTTATACTGGTCATACATATCGTTGCGGAAGGTGTGCGACCCCTTGTCCAGGATCACCGCCATATGCGTTGGCCCTTCCGCCTTGCCCAGTTCCTCCGCCAGTTTCCACAGCATCGTCGTATAGCCATAGACAGCGCCGACCGGCTGGCCATGCTGGTTGGTGAGCGGCGGGAGCTGATGATAGGCGCGAAAAATATAGCCGCTGCCATCGACGAGATAGAGGTGATTCTGGGTCATGGGGAAGGGGGATAGCGGGTTACGCATCCTCCCTCCAGTCGTCAGGTCGACAGAAAGCCCGGCGACCGGACCCGATCGATCAAACCCCGCGTCACCGGCGCGCGCCCTTATCTCATTTCGGCTCGTGGTTCGCCGCGACGGCCTTTGCCACAGCCTGCATCAGCGCCCAGCGTTCCGGGATGGAAACGGTGGTGCTGCCGATCATCACGGCGACCGCGTAGCTGGTGCCATCAGGCGCAGTCATGATGCCGACATCATTATATCCGGTGGAGCGTGGCGGCAGATCCTGGCCGGTTCCGGTCTTGTGCAGATAGGACCAGCCCGGCGGCACCCCGCCCTTGATCCGCTGCGGCCCGGTCTTGGCTTCCGACATGATCGACAGCAGCAGGCGGGAAGATGCGGACGATAGCATATCGCCCTGTTTCAGCCTTGCCAGCGCCTGGACGATCGCGGCGGGCGCCGCCCCATCGGGCGGGCTGGCGAGGTAATTGTCCAGCGCCTTCACCCGCGCGGCCATCGGCACCCTTGCGCGGGCAGTGTAGAAGTTGCGGCCGATCGCATAATCCTGCCGCCAGTCGAGCCCCGCCGTCGCCGATTGCAGCAGCCTTTCGCCCGGACCAAAGCGGATGTCCTTGATCATCCGCCGCGCCAGAAAGCCACGCACGGCGTCCGGCCCGCCGACCGCGCGCAGCAGCGTGTCGTTGGCGGTGTTGTCGCTTTGCGTCATGGCCCGGCGCATCAGGTCGGAATAGCTGGTGGTCCAGCCTTTGGTCCCGACCATCGCGGCGGTCGGCTGGTGAAACAGGGTCAGGTCGTTGCGGGTGATGGTCGTGGTGTCCGCCAGGCGCAGCTTGCCCCGGTCGACAGCGTCCAGGAACGTCATCGCGACCCAAAGTTTGGACACGCTCTGCTGCGGGAACAGCGCATTGCCATTCCATGCCACGGTCCAGTCCGCGCCGATCCTGCGAACGGCGATGCCCACCTTGCCCCGGAAACTTTGCCCCAGATTGCGCACGACGCTGACCAGCGCGGGGGAGGGCGTTTCTGTCTGGTCGATGTCCCTGTAGGGCAAGGGCGGGTTGGCGACCTTGCGGATCGGCCAGGTGTTGGTCGTGGGCTGCACGCCCTTGGGCGCGGCGGGGGCAGCCTGCGCCGGGCGCGGTTCGGGGGCGCTTACGCAGGCGGACAGCGCCGCCATCAACAGGACCAGGCGCGCAGAACCGCCCCGGCTATCATTCGATCTCATTCCATTCCCCGCACTCTGCAAGTGCCATTTAGGGTCAGCCGCCCGGTTGGCGGGCAAGGCCGATGCGACGAATGATTCCACAAATGCGATGTAAGGAGGCTTAACGGGGAACCGGCACGAAACCGCTTCCGCTCAGTTGCGGTTAAGCGGCGCAGCGGCAATAGGGCGGCATGATGGACAAAGGCATGGACAGGCGGGCGCTGCTCGGGGGGATGCTCGCGGCGAGCGGCCTGATGTGGGGCGGTACGGCGCAGGCCGCGCCCTTTACCTCGCGCCGGATCGCGGTGACGGTACGGGGCGCTGGGCGGGACGTGCTGCTGATCCCCGGCCTTGCCAGTGGTCCGGGCATCTGGAACGGGGTGCTGGGCGCGATGCCAGGCTATCGCTTCCATCTGGTTCAGGTGCGCGGCTTTGCAGGGTTGGCGGCGGATGCCAATGCCAGCGGCCCGCGGGTTCAGCCGCTGGCCGACGAAATTGCCCGCTACATCACGGTCTCTGGCCTCAAGCGCCCGGCGATCGTGGGTCATTCGATGGGCGGCACACTGGCGATGATGGTGGGGCTGAAGGGCGTGGCTGGCCGGGCAATGGTGGTCGACATGCTGCCAGCCGGGGCGGCGATGGTCGGCGGCACTGCCAGCGGCCTTGGCTTTCTCGCGGACCAGCTTGGCGGCTATCTGACCGGGACAGTCGCGGGGAGGCGCTATCTGGCGCAGATTGTCGGCCAGGCGCCCGGCGCCAGGGGCAGCGATCCCGAAGTCATCGCCAACGCCCTGCGCGATCTGGCGAATATCGATCTTGGCCCGCAACTCGCGCGCCTTTCTATCCCGCTTGAGATAGTCTATGCGGTCGGCGCGGACCGGGAGCAGGCAGCGGTCATCACCAGCCGGTTCCGCAGCGCCTATGCCCCCAAGAAGGATGCCGTGCTGCGCGCCATTGGCCCCAGCGGCCATATGGTGATGGCAGATCAGCCCGCACGCTTTCAGGCCGCGCTCGGTGCTTTCCTCAAGGATATTTGATAGGCGTCAAAGCGTGGTGCGAGCGACAGGGGTAGGGCGGAAATCGGATGCGCTTTCAGCGTCTCCCTCCTCCACCTTGAGGCGCGGCGCCGACCCGGCGACCGCGCCATTTTTTTACGGCGTCAGCACCGTGTCGACCGCCTTTTCCAGCATGTCGGGATAATCGAGGGTATAGTGCAGTCCCCGGCTTTCCTTGCGATGGAGTGCGGAGCGCACGACCAGCCGGGCGACTTCCAGCAGGTTGCGTAATTCGATCAGGTCCGGGGTGACGCGGAAATTGCCGTAATAATCATCGACCTCCTGCGCCAGCAGGGCGACGCGGTGCTGGGCGCGCTCCAGCCGCTTGGTGGTGCGGACGATGCCGACATAATCCCACATGAAGCGACGAATCTCTTTCCAGTTATGCTGGACGATGACTTCTTCGTCGCTGTTGGTCACGCGGCTTTCGTCCCATGGCCGGATGGGCGGCGGGGCGGGCAATTCGTCCCAGTGATGGCGGATATGTTTGGCGGCGGCTTCGCCGAACACGAAACATTCAAGCAGCGAGTTGGACGCCAGGCGATTGGCCCCGTGGAGGCCGCTTTCGGTCACTTCGCCGGCGGCATAGAGACCCGGCAGGTCGGTCCGGCCATCCAGGTCGATCACCACGCCGCCGCAGGTATAATGTTGCGCGGGGACGACCGGAATCGGCTCCTTGGTAATGTCGATGTCCAGGTCCAGCAGCCGGGCATAGATGGTCGGGAAATGGTGCCGCACAAACTCCGGTGGCTTGTGGCTGATGTCGAGATGGACATAATCGAGGCCCAGCCGCTTGATTTCATGGTCGATGGCGCGGGCCACCACGTCACGCGGGGCCAGTTCCTCGCGCGGGTCGAAGCGCGGCATGAAGCGCTCGCCGCCGCCCGGCACGCCGGGCGGCAGTTTCAGATGCCCGCCTTCACCGCGCACCGCTTCGGTGATCAGGAAATTCTTGACCTCCAGATTATAGAGGCAGGTCGGGTGGAACTGGTTCATTTCCATGTTCGACACGCGGCAACCCGCACGCCAGGCCATGGCGATGCCGTCGCCGGTGGCGCCGCGCGGGGCAGTGGAGAAAAGATAGGTGCGGCCCGCGCCCCCGGTGCACAGGATCGTCGCCTTGCCCAGCAGCGCATCGACATGCTTGGTCTTCTTGTTGAAGGCATAGACGCCCCAGACATGGCCATCGCCTGAATAGCGCTCGCCATGGCGGGAGGTGATGAGGTCGATCGCGATCAGATCGTCGATCAGGGTGATGTTGGGATTGGCGCGGGCGGCCTTCAGCAGGGCGACCTGCACCGCATGGCCGGTGGCATCATCGACATGGACGATGCGGCGATGGCTGTGCCCGCCCTCGCGCGTCAGGTGCCAGCGATCGCCGAAATCCTCACCTGCGTTGAACGGAACGCCGAGTTTGGCGAGGCGCTCGATCGCGGCAGGCGCTTCGGACACGACAAACTCGACCGTAGCGCGATCATTGAGGCCAGCGCCCGCGACCATCGTATCTTCGACATGCGCCTCGAAACTGTCACCGGCGTCGAGTACGGCGGCGATGCCGCCCTGCGCCCAGTTGGTCGACCCGCCGTCCAGCGCGCCCTTGGCCAGCACCAGCACCTTGCGATCCTGCGCGAGGTTGATGGCGGCCGTCAGCCCCGCAGCGCCGGAGCCGATGATGATGACGTCGTGGGTGGTTGTGGGCATCGTCGTCCTAGATACTCTTTTTCCGTTCGTCCTGAGCGAAGTCGAAGGTCGGGGCCGAACGGAGTGAGGTTTTGCCTTCGCTACGCTCAGGCGAGGGCTTCGACAAGCTCAGCCCGAGCGGAGACTGGAACAGCCCACCCTCACGCCGCCGCCGTCAGATTGAGGAACACATCCTCCAGATCCGGGTCGCGCGTCACGACGTCGACGATCGCCAGGCCGCTGGCCTGCACGGCGCTGAGCACCTGACCCGCATTGGCGCGGTCCTTGAGGTAGGTGATGGTCAGCGTGCGGTCGCCCGATCGTTCGACCTTCTCGAAACAGGGGGCGTCGGGCGGGGTCGTAATGTCGCGGTCCACGGTCACCTGCACCACCTTTTCCTGCGCCATGTCGACCAGTTCGCGGGTCGGCTTGTCGGCGATCAGGCGGCCATGGTTGATGATGCCGATGCGGTCGCACAGTTCCTCGGCCTCTTCCAGATAATGGGTCGTCAAGACGATGGTGACGCCCAGCGCGTTGAGTTCGCGCACATAGGCCCAGAGTTGCTGGCGCAATTGCACGTCGACGCCCGCGGTCGGCTCATCGAGCACCAGGATCGGGGGGGAATGGACCATCGCCTTGGCCACCAGCAGGCGGCGCTTCATGCCGCCCGACAATGTGCGGGCATAGGCGTGCGCCTTGTCCTCCAGATGGACGGCGCGCAGCAATTCCATCGATCGGCGCTGACCCTTGGGCACGCCATAATAGCCGGCCTGATTTTCCAGCGTCTCGAAGGGCGTGAAGAAGGGGTCGAACACGATTTCCTGCGGCACGATGCCGATGGAGTTTTTCGCGTTGCGCGGATTGACGTCCGTATCGAAGCCCCAGATGCGCGCTGTGCCCGACGTCTTGTTGACCATGCCCGCAAGGATATTGATCGTCGTCGATTTGCCTGCGCCATTGGGGCCGAGCAGACCGTAAATCTGGCCGCGCGGGATCGACAGGTTCATGCCGTCGAGCGCGCGCTTGCCGCCCTTGTAGATTTTGGTGAGATTGCTGATCTCGATGGCGGCCTCTGGGGCGGATGCGGGCGTTTCGGTCATGGCTCCACTCTATGGTGATCCGGCCGGGCAAAGGGAAGGGGTCAGAATTCGTCCGCAATGTCCATCAGGCCAAGCAACTTGCGCGGAGCGACCTGACGCCAGCTTTCGCGCAGCCGTTGCGCCACATGGTCCCAGTCCGTGTCGCCAAGG
The DNA here is from genome assembly GCF_007693735.1 of Sphingobium sp. B2. Classification (NCBI taxonomy): domain Bacteria; kingdom Pseudomonadati; phylum Pseudomonadota; class Alphaproteobacteria; order Sphingomonadales; family Sphingobiaceae; genus Sphingobium; species Sphingobium sp. B2. The sequence continues at coordinate 2,696,380 of NZ_VDBZ01000001.1, read as the reverse complement.
TCCAGCCGGATGCCGACCCATTCATTGCCGAAATAGGCGGGGCGGTAATAGCGGGCCGGGTCGGCTTCGATCAGGCTGGCCTGTTCTTCGGGCGCTGTGGTTTTGACCAGCAGGGCAATGATGCCGTCGCCATGATGGTCGCGCGTGAAATAGGCGAATTTCTTGCCCTTGACGATGCCGAAGCAGGGCATGCCGTGCGAAACAATCTCGTCCGCCTGCGGCAGGGCCAGCGCGCTTTCGCGGACCTTGTTGAGCAGCCAGTCGGGCTGGCGTTCGCGGGTGACGAAATCGGCCAGCGTGCGAGAATAGAGCTGATGTTCGGCGATGAGGATGCGGGCGGCCAGGCTGTCGGCGGTGTCGCCGGGCAGGATCGCCACGGCGGTCTGGCCCAGCACCGGGCCATCGTCCAGTTCGGCGGTGACGATATGGACCGAGCAACCGGCATGGCTGTCGCCCGCGTCGATGGCGCGCTGGTGGGTGTCCAGCCCCTTATATTTGGGCAGCAGGCTGGGGTGGATGTTGAGCATCCGGCCTTCCCAACCCGACACGAATTCGGGCGACAACAGGCGCATATAGCCCGCCAGCGCCACATATTGCGCGCCCGCCGCGCGCAGCTTTGCGTCAATGATCCGGTCGAATTCGGCGCGCTTATGGCCTTTATGGCTTTGGCCGAAGGTGGGGATGCCCTCCGCTGCGGCCAGCGTCAGGCCAGCGGCATCGGGATCGTTGGCGGCGACCAGTACGATCTCATAGGGGCAGCTTTCCGCCTTGGCCGCATAGAGCAGCGCCGCCATGTTGGACCCGCGACCGGAGATCAGGACGCCGACTTTTGCCTTTTGCATAACAACATCCGTTCGGTTCGAGCGAAGTCGAGAACCCTGGCGCGACCGTTTCTCGACTTCGCTCGAAACGAACGGAGGGGGTGATTTTAGCCCAGATGCGTGGCGCGCCAGTCGGCCTTGCCGCTCCATGTCTCGACCGAGCCGCGCACGGTGCAGCCCTTCTCGCCCGCCTGCACTTCGCCGATGCGATGGACGGTTTCGCCCGCAGCTTCGAGCGCGGTGGTGACGCCTGCGACATGGTCTTCTTCGACGCTCAGCACCATGCCGATGCCGCAGTTGAAGGTCCGCGCCATTTCGCCCGGTTCGATGTGGCCCTGCGCCTGGAGGAAGGCCATCAGGCGCGGCTGGTCCCATGCGTCGGCATCGACCATCGCATGGCAGCCGTCGGGCAGGACGCGCGGGATATTTTCCAGCAGTCCGCCGCCGGTGATGTGGGCCAGCGCATTGATCATCCCGGCGCGGACCAGAGGCAGCAGGCTTTTCACATAGATTTTGGTGGGCGCCATCAGCGCGTCGATCAGCAAAATATCCTGATCGAAAATGGCGGGGCGGTCGAGCTTCCAGCCCTTGTCGGCGGCAAGGCGGCGGACCAGCGAGAAACCGTTGGAATGGACGCCGGAGGATGCCAGGCCCAACAGCACGTCGCCGACCTTGACCCGATTGCCGGTCAGCGCCTTCTGCCGTTCGACCGCGCCGACGCAGAAACCGGCCAGATCATAGTCGCCCGGCCCGTACATGCCGGGCATTTCGGCGGTTTCGCCGCCAATCAGCGCGCAACCGGCGATCCGGCACCCCTCGGCTATCCCGGCGATGACACGTTCGGCGACGCCGCTCTCCAGCTTGCCGGTGGCATAATAGTCGAGGAAGAAAAGCGGCTCGGCCCCCTGGACGATCAGGTCGTTGGCGCACATGGCGACCAGGTCGATGCCCACGCCATCATGGCGATCATGGTCGATCGCAAGCTTCAATTTGGTGCCGACGCCGTCATTGGCCGCGACCAGCAGCGGATCGTCATAGCCTGCGGCCTTCAGGTCGAAAAAGCCGCCAAATCCGCCAAGTTCGGCGTCTGCGCCAGGGCGGCGGGTCGCCTTGGCCAGCGGCGCGATGGCGCGGACGAGGGCGTTGCCCGCGGCGATGTCGACGCCAGCCTTGGCGTAGCTGTAGGATTCGTTCTCACTCATGGGGGAGCGCCCTAGAGCAAAGGCGGGCAAAACGGAACCGTCGATCTTGGCGGCATCATTGCACATCCGTTCGCCCTGAGCGACGTCGAAGGGCTTTACCGAGCGTAGCGGGGTGCTTCACTGCGTTCAGCAGAGGGCTTCGACTTCGCTCAGCCCGAACGGTAGGGGGTGGGGCATAGTGAAGGTTGGCGCTTGGCATCCTGGGCAAATCCCGCCAAAAGGCGCTCGTGAGCCTGAGCCAGACCCTTAATCGCCTGCCGTTCCAGCCCGGCGCGCTGCTGCGCGCCGTGTCGCGCCCGGTCCAGATCCTCCTCGCCATCGCCATCGGCCTGATTGCCGCAGCGCTGTTTGCGCAGATGGAGGGGGAGCGGGGCGTCCCGCCGATCGCCAGTGGCGGCGATTTCGAGGTGCGCGGCGTCAAGGTCGATGTCGTCGCCAAGGATGCAGACAGCGCCCGCTATGCCGGGTGGCGGATGGCGCAGCGGCAGGCGTGGCGGATGCTGTGGACGCGCACCCATGGCGGCGGCGGCGCGCCGGCCCTGTCCGATTCGCAGATCGAGGCGATGGTTTCGGGCATAGAGATTGATTTCGAGCAGGCCGGACCGACCCGTTATGTCGCGACATTGGGCATATTGTTCGACCGGGCACGCACCGGGCAATTGCTGGGCGTGTCGGGGAATGTCATGCGGTCGCCGCCGCTGCTGGTGATACCGGTTCTGTGGGATGGCGGATCTGCGGTGTCCTATGAACGCACCAATGAATGGCAGAAGGCCTGGGCGCGGTATCGCACCGGCGACAGCGCGATCGACTATGTGCGCGTGGCCGGGTCGGTCGCGGACCCGATATTGCTGACGGCCGGACAGACCGGGCGGCGCGGACGCCTGTGGTGGCGGGTGCTGCTCGACCAATATGGCGCGGCCGACGTGGTGATCCCGATCGCGCGGCTGGACCGCGCCTATCCCGGCGGCCCGGTGACCGGCACCTTCACCGCGCGCTATGGCCCGGACAACAGCCTGATCGGCAGCGTGACGCTGCGCGCGTCCAATGCCAGCGGCGTCGCGCAGATGCTGGACGAGGGCGCGCGGCGGATCGATGAAATGTATATTCGCGCACTCAATGATGGCCGCCTGCGCCCCGACCCGTCGCTGATCATCGAGGAGCCGGTCGATCCTGACGCGCTGGCGATCGAGAATGCGACGGATACGGTGATCGAGACGGACGATCTGCCGACGGCGGCCAGCACGAGCGGCACCAGCAGTTTCGCGATCCAGTTCGACACGCCCGATGTCGGGTCGATCAGCGCGGGCGAATCGGCGGTGCGGGCGATCCCCGGCGTGCGGTCGGCATCGACCAGCAGCCTGGCGCTGGGCGGCACGTCGGTCATGCAGGTCAGCTTTGACGGCACGGTGGATATGCTGCGCAACGGGTTGCAGGCGCGCGGCTATACCGTCAGCGTATCAGGCACGACCCTGCGCATCGTGCGCAGGCAGGCGCCGCAGCCGACGCCACCATCACAGCAATGAGCCAGATCAGCCTGCCTTTCGACTGGCAAGGCGCGGCCAGCGGCGGAGATTTTCTGGTCAGCGACGCCAATGCCCAGGCGGTCGCCCATCTGGAACGCTGGCGCGACTGGCCGCTGTCGGTGAGCGTGCTGACCGGGCCGCCCCTGTCGGGCCGATCGACGCTGGCGCGCCATTTCGCGCAGATGAGCGGTGGCAGTGTGATCGACGATGCGCAGGGAAAGGACGAACATGCGCTGTTCCATGCCTGGAACGAGGCGCAGACGAGCCGCCAGCCATTGCTGATGATCGGCCATGCGCCCCCCGCCAGCTGGACCGTGGCGCTGCCCGACCTGCGATCGCGGCTGGCCGCTGCGCCCCATGTCGCGATCGCCGAACCGGACGAGGCGCTGGCGCGCGCGCTGATCGAGCGCCAGTTGGGCGCGGCGGGGGCACGCTTCGCCGCCGACCTGCCCGACTGGCTGTTGCGCCGGATCGAGCGCAGCTATGGCGCAATCGCGGCGGTTACGCGGCTGCTCGACCAGACGGCTTTGTCATCTGGCCGTAAGATTTCCATCTCAATGGCAAAAGACTGCCTGCAAGGCGCTGGCTATCTGCCTATAGTAGCGCCCGACCCTTCCCTCGATCCGTGCGAGTGATCCCAGTGGCCGAAGCCGATCCCGCGACCAGCCTGACCCAGCCGATGGGTCGCTATTTCAACCGTGAGCTGTCCTGGCTGGCGTTCAACCAGCGCGTGCTGGAAGAGGCGATGAACCGCGCCCATCCGCTGCTGGAGCGGTTGCGCTTCCTGTCGATTTCCGGCGCCAATCTGGACGAATTCTTCTCCGTTCGGGTCGCGGGCCTCAAGGGGCAGCAATTGCAGGATGTGGACATGTGTTCGGCCGACGGGCTGACCGCGGGGCAGCAATTGACGGCCATTGCGGCGGAAACCGACCGGCTGATGCAGGCACAGCAGAAGGTGTGGGGCGTCGTCCATGGCGAGCTGGCGCAGGTGGGGATCGAAGTGGTCGGCCCTACCAGTCCGATCGATCCGCTGAGCGAAGCCTGGCTGCGGGACCATTTCCTGAACCAGATTTTCCCGATCCTGACGCCGCAGGCGCTGGACCCGGCCCATCCCTTTCCCTTCATCCCCAATCAGGGCTTGTCGATCGTCTTCGACCTGCAACGCCTGTCGGACAAGCAGCCGATCCGTGAACTGGTGATGATCCCCGCGTCGCTTGCACGCTTTGTCCGCATTCCCGGCGAACCGGCGCGTTACATGGCGCTGGAGGCGGTGGTGCGGCGTTTTTCGGTGGATCTGTTCCCCGGATATATGGTGCGCAACAGCGGCGTGTTCCGCATCATCCGCGACAGCGACATCGAGATCGAGGAAGAGGCCGAGGATCTGGTCCGCCACTATCGCAGCGCGATCAAGCGCCGCCGCCGGGGCCGCGTCATCCGGATGGAGATAGAAGAGCGCATCCCCGAACCGGTCGAGGAGATGTTGCAGGACATGCTTCAGGGCCATGAGGCCGTAGTGGTCGAGGTGGAGGGGTTCATCGGCATCGGCGACCTGTCCGGCGTCGTCGAGGAGGATCGGCCAGACCTGAAATTCGAACCCTATGCGCCGCGCTTTCCCGAACGCATCCGCGAATATGGCGGCGACTGTTTCGCCGCGATCCGGGCCAAGGATATTGTCGTCCACCATCCCTATGAGGCGTTCGACGTCGTCGTCGCGTTTCTGAAGCAGGCAGCGGTCGATCCCGATGTGGTGGCGATCAAGCAGACGCTCTATCGCGCGGGCAAACAGTCCGCGATCATCCGCGCGCTGATCGACGCGGCGGAGGCGGGCAAGTCCGTGACCGCCGTGGTCGAATTGAAGGCGCGGTTCGACGAAGAGCAGAACCTGATGTGGGCCGACGCGCTGGAGCGGGCCGGCGTGCAGGTCGTCTATGGCTTCATCGACTGGAAAACCCACGCCAAAGTGTCGATGGTGATCCGGCGCGAGGGGGATCAGTTTCGCAGCTACTGCCATTTTGGCACCGGCAATTATCATCCGGTCACGGCCCGCATCTATACCGATCTGAGCTTCTTCACCGCCGATCCGGCCTTCAGCCGGGATGCCGCCGCGCTGTTCAACTATATCACCGGCTATGTTGAGCCGCAGGGGCTGGAAAAGCTGGTCATGTCCCCGCGCAGCCTGCGCGATCATCTGTGCGCGATGGTGGATGCCGAGATCGACCATGTCCGCGCCGGTCGCCCCGGCACCATCTGGGCCAAGATGAACAGCCTGGTCGACCCGGCGCTGATCGAAAAACTCTATGCCGCCAGCAATGCCGGGGTGCAGATAGACCTGATCGTGCGGGGCATTTGCTGCCTGCGCCCCGGCGTGCCGGGCATGTCGGAGCATATCCGGGTCAAGTCGGTGGTCGGCCGTTTTCTGGAACATAGCCGCATCGCCGTGTTCGGCAATGGCAAGGCGCTGCCCAATAACGGTGCCAAAGTCTATATCAGTTCGGCTGACTGGATGCCGCGCAACTTCGACCGGCGCGTCGAATTCCTGGCCCCGATCGAAAATCCGACCGTGCATGATCAGATTTTGGACCAGGTGATGGTCGCCAATCTGATCGACAGCGAACAAAGCTGGACGCTCGACAGCACGGGGCATTACACCAGGCTCGATCCGGGCGACAAGCCGTTCAACCTGCACCGCTATTTCATGACGAACCCGTCCCTGTCGGGGCGCGGCGCGGCGCTGGACAATGAAGCGGTGCCGACATTGCGCCTGCGCGGGCGGACCTGAGCCTGATGAATTCCATGCTCAGCCGGGTCCGCGAAGCGGCGCATACGATGACGATGTCGGCGCAACCGACGACGGGTCGCACCGCGATCATCGACATTGGTTCCAACAGTGTGCGTCTGGTGGTGTATGACGGGCCGCGCCGCATCCCGTTCATCCTGTTCAACGAAAAGGTGATGGCGGGGCTGGGCGCGGCGCTGGCGCGGACCGGACAGATCGAGCCGGAACCGATGGAGCGCGGGCTGCGCGCGGCCGAACGCTTTGCCCATCTGTGCCGACAGATGAAGGTTGCCGATATTCGCTGCGTGGCGACCGCGGCGGTGCGGGACGCGACCAACGGGCCGGAATTCATCGCCCGCGCTGCCGCCATGGGGCTGACGGTGGAATTGCTGTCGGGCCGGCAGGAAGCAGTCGGCGCGGCGATGGGCGTGCTGTCGGGCATTCCGCATGCGGACGGCATAGTCGGCGATCTGGGCGGCGGCAGTCTGGAACTGGCGCGGATCAGGGACGGGCAGGTGCATGACACCATATCCCTGCCGCTGGGCGTACTGCGCCTGCCGCAAATCCGCGCCAAGGGGCCAAGATTGCTGGAACGGCAGGTGGCCAAGATGCTGGCCGATGCGGGGTGGCAGCAGGCGCCTGACCTGCCATTCTATCTGGTCGGCGGGTCGTGGCGGGCGCTGGCGCGGTTCGACATGCAGCTGACCCAGTTTCCGCTGCCGGTGGTGCATCAATATGAAATGCCCGCGACCCGCGCCGAGCAACTGATCCGTATCGTGTCCCATGTCGATCGCGCGCGGTTGAAGGAAATTCCGGGCATGAGCGGGTCGCGCGTGCCGACGCTGGGCGATGCGGCGGCGTTGCTGTCGGTGGTCGTGCGCCAGTTGCGGTCGAGCCGTCTGGTCGTGTCCGCCTATGGCCTGCGCGAGGGGTTGCTGTTCGAAGGGCTGCCGCCCGAAATTCGGGCGCATGATCCGCTGCTGGTCGCAGCCGAAGCGGAGGGGGAGGCGCAATCGCGGTTTCGCGGCCATGGCGACCGGATCGAGCGCTGGATCGCGCCCCTGTTCGCCGATGATGCGCCCGCCGCGCGCCGTATCCGCCGCGCTGCCTGCCTGCTGGCCGATGTCGGTTGGCGCGCCAATCCCGATTTCCGCGCCGAACGGGGCATGGAGATTGCGCTGCACAGCAATTGGGTGGGTATCACCGCGGCGGAGCGGGCGATGCTGGGGCAGGCGTTGTTCAGCCATTTTGGCGGTGGCACGGCGATCGCGCCGGGGCTGGAACGGCTCGCCAGTGCCGAGGCGCTGCGCCGGGCGATGCTGTGGGGGCTGGCGATCCGACTCGCGCAGCGCCTGTCCGGCGGGGTCGAGCGGCCACTGACCCATACGCGGCTGACGTTGCGGGACGGGCTGCTGCTGCTGGAACTGGACAGCGACGATGTGGCGCTGGGCGGCGAAGTGGTGGAACGGCGGTTGCGGCATCTGGCGCAGACGCTGGGCGTGAAATATCGGCTGGTGCGGGGTGAGGGGTAGGGACTTCAACAGGTTCGTCATGCCAGTGGACGCGGGGATGACGGACCGAGCAACACACCCGCACTGCCCACCTTCCCCTGCCGCGTAATCTTGGCTAAGCCCCGGCGATGACATCTTCTCCCGCGCCGCTCAGCCGATCGCTCTTTGGCTTTTCGATCTTTTATGGCGGCATGGTCTGCATTGCGGGCGTGCTGGGCAACAAGCAGGTGACGCTGGGGCCGGTGTCGGCGATCGGGCCAGCATTGGGGCTGGGTCCGCTGGCGGTGGAGGCAGGCATCTTCGCCTTCCTGCTGCTGGTGACGATTTCCAGCGCAGTGGCCGAACTTCACGGTCGCGCGGTGGCCAACCGGCTGGTGCAGATCGGCTTCCTGCCGCTGATCGCCTCTATCCTGCTGTCGGTCCTGGTCCTGGCGGCTCCCGCTGCGGGAGATATGGACCCGGCCCGCGCCCAAGCCTTTGCCATGATGATGGGCGGCACGCCGCGCATCTGGGCGGGCGGCATCATCGCCTATGGCGTGTCGCAGACATTGAACGTGACCCTGTTCGCGATGCTCAAGGGGCGGGAGGGTGGCCGCCTGCTGTGGCTGCGCGCGGCGGTGGCGAGCATCCTGTCGCAGATCGCCGACACGCTGCTGTTCGTGACGATCGCCTTTTACGGCGTCTTTCCGATCGGCGAGCTGCTGCTGGGCCAGATGCTGGCCAAGGTCGTGCTGTCCGCATTGCTGGTGCCGCCGGTCATTTATCTGCTGGTCGCGCTGGGGCGGCGGCTGGACCGCTGAGGGCGGCGGCAGTCGACCCCGGCAATGTGCGACAGTAAGCCGAACATATGCACGATAATGGCAAAAATGGATTAGTTAGCTAACTAATCGAATTGTAAACGCGGTGTTGCGCGGCTTTGGGGGTCTGGCTTCGATAGCTTTGACGGCGTCGAATGATGCCGGTTGGCGTGTGAGGCGGGCGGGCGCGCGTCGCTTCTTGCTCCTCGCCCGCTTTGCCCCTATGCGCCCGCGCATGACCAGTTCGCATGATCCCGTCCCGGCGCTGCTCGCCAAGGCTGAAACCCTCGTCGAGGCGCTGCCCTATATGCAGCGCTATGCGGGCAAGACCTTCGTCGTGAAATATGGCGGCCATGCGATGGGCGACCCGGAAGCGGCGCGCGATTTTGCCGAGGATGTCGTGCTGATGAAGGCGGTCGGCATCAATGTCGTCGTCGTCCATGGCGGGGGGCCGCAGATCGGCGCGATGCTCAAGAAGCTGGGCGTCGAATCGGAATTTATCGGCGGGCTGCGCGTGACGGACGCGGAAACCGCCAAGATCGCCGAAATGGTGCTGGCCGGTTCCATCAACAAGGAAATCGTCGGCTGGATTGCGGGCGCTGGTGGCCGGGCGGTCGGCATTTCCGGCAAGGATGGCGGGCTGGTCGTCTGCGAAAAGGTGCTGGGCAAGCGCGAGGCGGACCCCAATTCGGGGATCGAGCGCAATGTGGACCTTGGCTTTGTCGGCGATCCGGTAAAGGTCGACCGGCGTATTCTGGATACGCTGACGCAGGACGGGATCATTCCGGTCGTCGCGCCGGTTGGCATCGGCGCGGATGGCGATACCTATAATGTCAACGCCGACACGATGGCGGGCGCGATCGCCGCAGAACTGGGCGCGTCGCGCTTCTTCCTGCTGACCGACGTGGCGGGCGTGCTGGACAAGAACAAGAATCTGCTGACCGATCTTGATCCCGCCGCGATCGAGGTGCTGCAACAGGATGGCACGATCAGCGGCGGCATGATCCCGAAGCTGGAAACCTGCGTCAAGGCGGTCGAGGGCGGGGTGGACGCCGCGGTCATTCTGGACGGGCGGGTGCCGCATGCCATGCTGCTGGAAATCTTCACCAAGCGCGGTGCGGGCACGCTGATCCGCAAATAAGCCGTCGCCTGCCCCCTGTCCGGAGAGCCGATCCATGTCGCTGACCAATCTTCTAGTCCCGACCTTTGTGCAGATGCTCAATCGTCTGTCCACCTGGCTGGAAAAGGCGGATGGTTCCACCGGCGATGCACTGCTGTCCGCGCGTCTGGCGCCCGACATGTTCCCCCTGTCGACGCAGATTCGCTTCGCCTGTGTGCAGGCGCAGGAAGCGATGTGTCGACTGAAGGGAGAGGATTTTCCGGATTCGCTGGGCGCGTTGCGCGATGAGGGGCGCAATGGGGCGGAGCATCCCGGTTCGATCGCGGATGCCAAGGGCCGGATCGCGCAAACCCTGACCTTGCTGGAGGGGCTGGCCCCCGACGCGCTGGATGCTGCTGCTGGCACGATGATTGCCCATGCGCTGCCCAACGGGATGATTTTGGATCTGACCGCCGAGCAATATGCGCGCGACTGGGCGCTGCCCCAATTTTATTTTCACCTGATGACGGCCTATGCGATCCTGCGGGCCAATGGGGTGGACCTGGGCAAGGCGGACTATGTCGCGCACCTGTTCCCCACTATCCGGCCGGGAACGATGCCGACCGCCTGATCGGACCTTTCCCGGCGCGGCGAACGCCCGGTCAGCATCGCGCCGATGCGATCATGCGCCGGTTCGGCCCGATCCCCTATGTGCCTGTGATGCCCATGCCAGCCACGAAAAAGCTTTCGGAAAGCGTGCGGCGATGCTTGTCCCCCGGCCATCGGACGGGGTAGAGAGAGGCAATATTTTTCGGAGACCTCATGGCCTACGCGCTTTATCAGATCATCGTCATCCTGCTCGACGTGCTGTGGTGGATCATCATCATTCAGGCCGTCATGAGCTGGCTGATCGCGTTCAACATCGTGAATATGGGCAGTGATTTCGTCCGGACCGTCATGACCGCGCTCGACCGGATGACTGCGCCCATCTACAATCCCATTCGCAAGGTCATGCCCGATCTGGGCGCTCTGGACCTTTCGCCGATGGTCGTGCTGCTGGCGATCCTGATCATCCGCCAGGCTGTGTTGCCGCCGCTGTTCGGGCTGGTGTGACGGTCTGGAGCCAGACGGGCGACGACCTGATCCTGGCCGTCCGGCTGACCCCCGGCGCATCGAAGGCCGCGATCGGCGGCATATGGACGGATGAAAAGGGCGCGCAATGGATGTCCGCCCGCGTGACCGCCGTGCCGGAAAAAGGGCGGGCCAACGACGCGCTGGTCGCCCTGCTCAGCAAATATCTCGACTGGCCCAAGGGGGCGATTTCGCTGGAATCGGGGGACAGCAACCGGCTAAAGCGGCTGCGTATCCGGGGCGGCGCACAGCCGCGCCTGATCGCCATCATAGAAGAACAGGTTGACGTGACATGACCATCGGCAAGATCATCGACGGCAAGGCTTTTGCGGCGGGGCTGCGCGACAAGGTGGCGGAGGGCGTGAGCGCTTTCGCCGCGCAGGCGGGGCGCAAGCCGGGCCTGGCCGTGGTGCTGGTGGGCGAGGACCCGGCCAGCGCGGTCTATGTGCGCAACAAGGGCAAGATGACGGTCGCCACCGGCATGGAAAGCTATGAGTTCAAGCGCCCGGCCAGCATCGGCGCGGACGATCTGCTCGACCTGATCGAGGAGCTGAACCATGACGAGCGGGTCGATGGCATATTGGTCCAGTTGCCGCTGCCCGATCATATCGACGAGAGCGCCGTTCTGGCCGCGATCGACCCGGCCAAGGATGTCGACGGGTTCCATGTCGTCAATGCCGGCAAGCTGGCGACGGGGCAGGAGGCGCTGGTCCCCTGCACGCCGCTGGGCTGCATCATGCTGCTGAAAGACGAACTGGGCGACCTGAGCGGCCTGGAAGCCGTGGTGGTGGGCCGGTCGAACATTGTCGGCAAGCCGATGGCGCAATTGCTGCTGGCGGAAAGTTGCACCGTGACAATCGCCCATAGCCGCACCCGCGACATTGCGAGCATCGTCCATCGCGCCGACATCGTCGTCGCTGCCGTGGGGCGGGCCGAAATGGTCAAGGGCGAATGGATCAAGCCCGGCGCGACGGTGATCGACGTGGGCATCAACCGGGTGGCCGATACCGAGGATGGCAAGAGCCGGATCGTGGGCGATGTCGCGACGGCCGAGGCGCTGGCCCATGTCCGCGCGATTACGCCGGTGCCGGGCGGGGTCGGGCCGATGACGATCGCGGTGCTGCTGCGCAATACGCTGGTCGCGGCCCATGCCCGCGCCGGGCTGGCGAAGCCCGACGGGCTGTGAGGGTGCGCCCGACGCTGCTGGCACCGCTGCTGGTTTTGGGCGCGGCGGTGCTGGTCGCGGCGAAACCGCCGATGCGCTTTCAGCCCGATCCCAGTTCCGTGATCGCCGCAGAAATCGCCTTTAGCCGGCTGGCGCAGGAGAAGGGGCAGTGGACCGCCTTTCGCGCCACCGCCGACGATGATGCAGTGATGTTCGTGCCGCAGCAGGTGTCGGCGAAGGCGTGGCTGAAGGGGCGGGCCGATCCGCCCGCGTCGGTCAAATGGTCGCCGTCCGCCGTCTATGTCTCCTGCAACGGCAATCTGGCCGCCAGCACCGGCAACTGGACCCGGCCCGATGGCGCGGTCGGTTATTTCACGACCATCTGGCGGCGCGACAAGAAGGGCGCCTGGAAGTGGATCGCCGATCATGGCGACACGCTGGCCAAGGCGCGCGAGGCGCCGGAATTTCTGAGCGGCAAGGTGGCGACATGCAAGCGGCCCGCGCGCGGCGAAGGCCCGCCGCAGGATGGCCCGCCAGCCGCAGGAAAGGACGCGCCGCTGCCCCCGCCCGACGAGAGCCTGCTCTGGTCGGCGCAGGTTGCGCCCGATGGCGGCCGCCGCGTCACGGTGCGGATGTGGAACGGCAGCGACTATGATATTGTGATCGACGACAGGGTAGGGGCGGCATCATGACCGAATTGTTCATTTCCGCCTTCGTCACCCTGTTCGTGGTGATCGACCCGCCCGGTTGCGCGCCCATCTATGCCAGCCTGACCGGCGGCGCGACGGTGGCGCAGCGCAAGGCGATGGCGATCCGCGCCGTCGGCATTGCCGCCGCAATCCTGCTGGTGTTCGCGCTATGGGGCAAGCAGTTGCTGGGCGTGCTGGGGATTGCGCTCGACAGTTTCCGTATTGCGGGCGGCATCATGCTGTTCATGATCGCGATGGACATGGTGTTCGAAAAGCGCACCCAGCGGCGCGAGGACCGGGCGCAGAAGATCAGCGCCGAAGAGCGGCATGTCGAGGATGTGTCGGTATTTCCGATGGCGATGCCGATGATCGCCGGGCCGGGATCGATCGCTACCGTCATGCTGCTGATGTCGCGCGCCGATGGCATGGGCGAGCGGATGGTGGTGCTGGGCGCTGTCGTCGTGACGCTGATGCTGATGCTGGGCGCATTGCTGGCGGCGGGGCCGCTGATGGCGCTGCTGGGCCACAGGATAGAGGCGGTGATCACCCGGCTGCTGGGCGTGCTGCTGGCCGCGCTGGCGGCGCAGTTCGTGATCGACGGGTTGAAGGCGAGTTTTTAATCCTCCCCGGCGCGGGGAGTTCAACAGAGTCACATGCCTCTGTTGAACAGGCGAAGCCTGACGGAGGGGGGCGCCTGATTGCACGCCCCCTCCACCACTTCGTGGTCCCCCTCCCCTTGCAGGGGAGGATGAGTTGTTAACCCCGCACGTCGGCTTCGGTGACGGGTGCGATCTTGATTTCGACGCGGCGGTTGGCGGCCTTGCCCTCTTCGGTGGCGTTGGACGCGATCGGCTGGGTTTCGCCATAGCCGCGCGTGCCGATGCGGGCGGACTGGACGCCGCGACCGATCAGATAGTCGGCGACGGAGCGGGCGCGCCGTTCCGACAGGGTCTGGTTATAGGCGTCCGACCCGTCGCTGTCGGTATGGCCGAGCACGTCGATATAGGTTTTGGGATATTGCGCCAGCACGCTCGCGACGTCGTTGAGCGTTGGCTGGAACTGGGGCTGCACATCGGCGCGGTCATAGCCGAAGGTGATGCCGGAGGGCATGCGCAGCAGCAGATTGTCGCCGTCGCGAATCACGTCGACGCCCGTGCCGGCGGTTTCTTCGCGCAGCTTGCGTTCCTGGGCGTCCATATAGGCGCCCACGCCCGCGCCCGCGATGGCGCCAATGCCAGCGCCCAGAATCTTTTCGGTCCGGTCATTGCGCCCGCCGACCAGATCGCCCAGCAGATAGCCGCCCAGCGCGCCGCCGATGCCGCCGATCGCAGCCTTGGAAATGGTGCGCTGACCTGTGTTGGGATCGGTCGTGCAGGCGGTGGTGGCCAGCATTGCGGCCAGGCCTGCCGCGCCGATGATGCGGTGAGAAATCTTCATGATCCTGATCCCTTGTCTTTCCTGAATCTCGTTCTGGCGCCCGTATGAGCCGAATAACCCCAAAATCACCGAGCTATGTGTTTGTTCCACAAGCGAACTGAACGGGCGATGATGGGGATGTTGTGCAATTGAAAGAATAACGGTTATAGGAGGTCGCTGACCGCCATGGCCACGATCCCCCTTCCCAATCCGACGCCCTTTCCCTGGGCCGATCTTTTCATCATTCTCGCCCTGGTGGCGTTGAACGGTATTTTCGCGATGTCGGAGCTTGCCATCGTATCGGCGCGCAAGCCGCGCTTGCAGGGGCTGGAAAAGGCCGGGCGCAAGGGCGCGGCGACGGCATTGCGGCTGGCGAGCGATCCGGGCAAATTCCTGTCCACCGTGCAGATCGGCATCACCCTGATCGGCATTGTCGCGGGCGCCTATTCGGGCGCGAGCCTGGGCGGCCCGGTCGGCGAGCGGCTCTATGCGCTGGGCCAGAATCTGGGCATAGGCCTGTCGTCCAATGCAGCGGAAAATCTGGGCTTTGCGCTGGTCATCGGTTTTACCACCTATGCATCGCTGATCATTGGCGAATTGGTGCCCAAGCAATTTGCGCTGCGCGCGCCCGAACCGATTGCGGTGATCATGGCCGGGCCGATGCTGTGGCTGTCCAAGGCGACTGCGCCGGTCGTGTGGGTGCTCGACGGGTCGAGCGCGCTGATCTTCAAGCTGTTGCGGATGAACCGCGAATCGGAACAGCATGTGACCGCCGAGGAGCTGCATCTGATCGTCGCGGAGGCCAGCCGGTCGGGCGTGATCGAGGAAAGCGAACGGGCGATCATTTCAGGCGTGGTGCGGCTGGCCGACCGGCCGGTGCGCGAGGTGATGACGCAGCGCATGGACGTCGACTGGATCGACATTGCGGCGGATGACGCGACGATTCGCGCGCGATTGCTGGAAACGCCCCATACCCGGTTGCCGGTGGGGCGCGGATCGGTGGAGGATATTGTCGGCATCGTCCAGGCGCGCGACATCATGAGCGCGCTGTTCCGGGGCGAGACGCTGAATGTCGGTGCGCTGATGCGCAAGGCGGAGGTGGTGCCTGACCAGGTCGATGCGATGGACGCGCTGGAAGTGCTGCGCCGGTCGGACGTGCCGATGGTGATGGTCCATGACGAATATGGCCATTTCGAGGGGATCGTGACCCCGGCCGACCTGTTGTCGGCGATTGCGGGCCATTTCGCGTCCGATCGCGACGCCTATGACGAACCCGACGTGGTGGAACGGGAGGATGGCAGCCTGCTGGTATCCGGGCAGATGCCGATCGACCAGCTGGCCGAGCGGATCGGCATCCTGCTGTCGGAGGATCGCGATTATGCGACCGTGGCGGGCCATGCGCTGTGGCTGCTCAAGCGCCTGCCGGAAGTCGGCGATTTCGTCGACGATCAGGGTTTCCGTTTCGAGATTGTCGATATGGACGGGCGCAAGATCGACAAAGTGCTGGTCGCAGAGCGCTGAGGCGCGCGGGACAATCGGTTGCCGAAATACTAACATTCGTTATGATCGTCCCCAAAGGAGAGGATCATGCGATTTACCGAACAGGATTATCTGGCCTATGTCGCCGCGTTCAACGCGCGCGACTACAAGACGCTGGAGACGTTCTTTGCCGACGATTTCGCGTTGGAAAATGCGGGGTTCAAGGTCCAGGGAAAGGCGGCGTTCCGCGAATTCTATGCGTTTTTCCATGACTATATCCGCGAAACCGTGCTGTTCCGCGGCTTTTATCCGGGCCAGGACGGCTTCGTCGCCCATGTCGTCATCCGCTTTGAAGGGCTGAAGGATCTGACCCCGGCCGTGCTGGCGGAAAAGGGCTATCCGGGCATGACGCCGGTCAATCGTGGTGGCAGCGCAGATGTGGAGTTTCTGATCCTCTATCTGCTCGATGCGGACGGACTGATCCGCCACATCAAGGGCGCGGTCTGGGTGCCGGAGCGCTAAGGGACGATCAGTCCAGCCTTTTCACCCAGAATTGCATGGGGTGGTCGCGTTCGTTGGCGTCGCCCCTGTCCTTCCAGCCAAACTGGCCGATCAGCCCATCGACCGGCGCAAAGCCGCGCTTGTGCCAGAAGGGGTCGAGCGGGCTGTAGCCGGCGGGGCGGGCAGGGTGATCGGCCGGGCGGATGACGGCACAGAAGGCGGCGATAGAAAAGCCAAGGTCGCGCGCCCTGGCTTCGCGCCGGTCGAAAAAGGCGTGGCCGATGCCATGGCCGCGCCATTCGGGCAGCAGGACCGATTCGCCGAAATAATAGACATGGCCAATATCCATGCCGCGCGCGCGGAACGGGGCGGCGAAGGCGGCGGCATGATCGGCCATCGGCGCGGCGGTGGCGGCGCCGACCAGCCTGTCGCCCTGATCGGTCCTGGCAAAGGCGCCTACGACCAGCGCGCCGGGGCTGTCGGCGTAGGCGGCCAGATAATCGCGCTCATAGGCGCGGTCCCCGTCATAGAGATAGGGGAAGTCCCTGAACACCGCGATGCGCAGGTCCGCCAACGAATCGAGCGCGGCAACCAGTGCCGCGCCCGTCAATTCGCATATGTCGACCGGCGTACCGATCGGGCTTTACTCGGCAGCGTTCGCTGCCGGAGCTTCGCTCGCATTGGCAGCGTTGCCCGCTTCGGCTTCGGCGGCGTTCGCGCCTTCGGCGGCCGGCGCAGCGTCGGCAGCTGGCAGCGGCAGGTTGGAACCCTGTGTGTTCATCCAGGCGATCAGGTTGGCGCGATCGACCGGATTGCCAAGGCCCGCAAAGGTCATCTTGGTGCCAGGCGCGAATTCACGCGGGCTTTTCAGCCAGTGATCGAGATTTTCGAAGGTCCAGCTGCCGCCCTTGCCGGACAGCGCCGCCGAGAAGGCAAAACCGGCCTTGCCCTTGCCGATTTCCTCGCCGACCGTCGCGTACAGGTTGGGACCGATGCCGTTGGCGCCGCCCGACGTGATGGTGTGGCAGGCGGCGCACTTGGCAAACACCTTCTCGCCCGCTGCGACGTCCGCGCTGGCCAGCAGGGTGTTGAGGCCGGGGCCGGAAGCCGCGCCTTCGCCTTCAGCCTCGACGCCTTCGATCGCATAGCCCATCGGTTCGGGCCGTTCGTCATGGAAATATTTGGAACTGACGATCGCGCCGCCGAGCGCGATAATGCCAGCGAACAGCGCCCAGCCCGCTACGGTATTGAAACGATCGCCCATTTCGCTCGATTTCCCTTGCATTTCTGTTCGGGCGGCTGTCTTGGCGCCCCCTCTTGGCCGTTGCCATAATGGCGGACACGCGAACGTGCAACCCGGCTTGACACCACAAATGCGCAGGGGCGTGTCGCGCTTGCGCCGCCGACGCTTGCGCGGCCCCGCGCAACTGCCTAAGCGCGCAGCCATCCATGGAAAACTATCCCGCCCCCGCGCGCGCGATTGTCGCGCAACTGGCTGAAAAAGCCGCCGCCGACCCGGCCCGCGCCGTCGCCTATCAGGGCGCGCCGGGGGCCAATTCGCATCTGGCGGCGCTTGGCTATGCGCCCGATTGCGTGCCTTTGCCCTGTTTCGCATTCGAGGATGCGATCGATGCGGTGCGCAACGGACAGGCGGAACGGGCGATCATCCCGATCGAAAACAGCCTGCACGGGCGGGTGGCGGACATGCATTTCCTGCTGCCCGAATCGGGCCTGTCCATCGTGGACGAATATTTCCTGCGCGTGCGACATTGCCTGATGGCGCCGGACAACAGCCCGGTCAAAAGCGCGATCAGCCATCCCCAGGCGCTGGGCCAATGCCGCCATTATCTGCGCGAACGGGGCATCCAGCCGGTCGCCTATGCCGATACGGCGGGCGCAGCGGCGCTGGTGGCGGAAACGCGCCTGCCCGGCGAAGGGGCGATCGCGCCCTATCTGGCGGCGGAGATTTACGGCCTGCGGCTGATTGCGGAGAATATTGAGGATAGCGACGACAATGTAACGCGCTTCCTGGTGCTGGCGCGCGCGCCGCGGATGCCGGTTGCCAATGTCGGGCCGGTCATGACGACTTTCCTGTTCGAGGTGAAGAATGTCCCCGCCGCGCTCTACAAGGCGATGGGCGGCTTTGCGACCAACGGCGTCAACATGACCAAGCTGGAAAGCTATCAACGCGGCGCGAGTTTCGCCGCGACGGAGTTTTTCTGCGATATTGAAGGCATGCCGGGCGACCCGGCGGTCGACCGGGCGCTGGCGGAACTGGAATTCCACACCAAATGGGTGCGGATGCTGGGCAGTTATCGGCAGGCGCGGCCACGGACTTAGGCGCGCGCAACCGATCATCCTCCCCTTGCAGGGGAGGTGTCGGGCCGCAGGCCAGACGGAGGGGTGTCGCCGTCTCGATAGGGTAACACCCCTCCGTCAGCACGTCGTGCTGCCACCTCCCCTGCAAGGGGAGGATGTCACAGTGGTGCGAAGAAAAAGACGGGATTGCAGCTTTCGTTGGGATGCCGGGATTTGTTTGGGCTATAGGCGCTGGATGGTCGCAGCTATTTTCTGGTCCGCTTTGGCGATGAGCGCCATTGTCGGCGTTCGCTATCTGCTGGCGAGCGGTGGTTTTGCGCTGGCGACGCGGGTGCGGCAGCCGGGCCTGTATCGCGGGCTGGAGCGGCAGATGCGCAGGGAGATCGGCTGGTCGCTGCTGTCCGCGCTGATTTACGGCATCCCCGCCGGGGTCGTCGCATGGGGATGGCAGGCGCGTGGATGGACGCGCATCTATACCGATGTGGCAGCCTTCCCGATCTGGTATTTGCCCGTGTCGGTGCTGCTTTACCTGGCCGCACATGACACATGGTTTTACTGGACGCATCGCTGGATGCACCGGCCCAAGCCCTTTCGCATCGCCCATGCGGTGCATCATGCCAGCCGCCCGCCGACGGCCTGGGCGGCGATGAGTTTTCACCCCTGGGAAGCGCTGACCGGGGCGGTCGTGATACCGGCGCTGGTGTTCATCATCCCGATCCATGTCGGCGCGCTGGCGGCGGTGTTGACGATCATGACGATCATGGGGGTCAGCAATCATATGGGGTGGGAGATGTTTCCGCGCTGGATGGTGCGCGGGCCATTGGGCGGCTGGCTGATCACCGCCACCCATCATCAGCGGCATCATGACCTTTATGCCTGCAATTACGGCCTCTATTTCCGGGTCTGGGACCGATTGTGCGGCACGGACCGGGGGCTGGGCGATTTTACGGCAAAGGCGCGCGCGTGAAGGGGCGGGTCGGTGGGTTGATGTTGCTGGTTCCGCTGTTGCTGGGCGCGGCGCCGCTGGGGCAGCCGCAGCCGCTCATCATGGCGCTGGAGGGGCTGCGATCGACCAAGGGACAGATATTGGTGTGCGTGACGCGGGTGCCGCGCTATTTCCCAGATTGCAGCGATGATCCCGACAAGCGGCATTTTGCGGTAGCGGCCAGGGGCGGCGCGGTGACGATCGGCAATGTGACGCCGGGCGACTACGCCATCGCGATCGTCCATGACGAAAATGGCAATGGCAAGCTGGATACATTCGCGGGCATCCCGCGCGAGGGGGTCGGCTTTTCCCGCAATCCGGTGCTGCGCTTTGGCGCGCCCAGTTTCCGATCGGCCAGTTTTGCGGTCGCAGGCGCGCCGGTGGAACAGGATATCCGGGTCAAATATTTCCTGTAGGCATATCCGGCGGAACCTGTAACCGACGTGAAACATTCTCTGGCCGACCGCCATTGGCTGAACAGGGGCCTTATGAACCAGCTTACCCGCATCCTCCTCCTTACCCTTCCTTTCATGGCCGCCGCGCCCGCGCTGGCGCAGGAGGCGGAGGATCACAGCAGCCTGACCATCGGCGTGGGCGTCGCTTCCGTTCCCAGCTATGAAGGGTCCGACGATTCCCGATTGATCGTTGGCCCGCAATTGCGCGGCAAGGTGAAGGATCATGCCTTCTTCACCCGTGGTCCCATGCTGTTTTTCGATGCCATTCCCAACCGGGATGATAGCGGCATCGACTTTCAGGCGGGACCGGCCGTGGGCGTCCGGCTGGACCGGACCAGCCGCAAGCAGATCAAGGACCGCGCGGTCGAAGCGCTGGGCAAGCGCGATACCGCAGTGGAGGTCGGCGGCTATGTCGGCATCGGCAAGACCGGGATCATTACCAGCGCCTATGACAATCTGAGCGCGCGGGTCGCGGTGACCAAGGATGTCGCGGGCGCGCATGAAAGCTATATCGTCACCCCCGCGATCGAATATTTCACGCCGCTGTCGATCCGCAGCTTTGCGGGCGTCGGCCTGTCGGCCGACTATGTCGGCAAGAAGTTTGGCCGCTATTATTTCGATGTCGATCCAGCGGGCGCGCTGGCAAGCGGCCTGCCGGTCTATACGCGCGGCGGCAGCGGTTCCGGGTTCCGGCGCGTCAACGCCAATCTGACGGGGGGCTATTCCCTGTCCGGCGACATCCGCAAGGGATGGGTGATCGTCGGCGCGATTGGCTATTCGCGGATGCTGGGCCGCTATGCCGATTCGCCCGTGGTGGCGATTGCCGGGTCGAAGAACCAGTTTCTCGCCGCGCTCGGGGTTGGCTATACTTTCTGAGAAGTTTTTGAAAAATGCGCGAAAGAGCGCATTTGTGCTGCCGCACCGGCCCGCTCCCCCACCCGGCCACCCATAGAATACTGGCGTTGGGCATCCGGGCAGGGGAGCGGGCGAGTTTGTTGCAGCGCGCGTATCTCCTGCCTTGCGGGGAGGGTGACGCTCCCCATATTGCGGGCTATGGAGGCGGCGACGTACCGCAGTGGCAGGAGATGAAAGCGTGGCGACCCTGGGAATGAGCGAGGCCGACAAGCTGGCCGTGGAGGCGTTTCGCCGCGACGTGGTGGAGCCTTCGCGCACGCAGTTGGTGATCGTGGATTTCTGGGCCGAATGGTGCGGTCCGTGCAAGCAGCTGACGCCGATCATCGAGAAGGTGTGCGCCGACTATGCGGCCAAGGGCGTCAAGCTGGTCAAGGTGAATGTCGACGAAAATGGCTTTATCGCCAGCCAGTTCCGGGTCCAGTCGATCCCGACCGTCTATGCCGTGTTCCAGGGGCAGCCGGTCGCCGACCTGTCCCAGGCGCGGACCGAAGGGCAGCTCAAACAATATCTCGACCAGTTGCTGGGCCAGTTGCCGATCGAATCGGAGGAAAAGGCGCAGGAACTGGAAATCGCGCCGTTGATCGCCATGGCCGAGGAAACGCTGGCGGCGGGCGATGCCGAGCGCGCCCTGTCGATCTTTGCCCAGATTGCCGACATGGTGCCCGGCCATGCCGATGTGGCGTCCGGCCAGGCGCGCGCGCTGGTGGCGATGGGGCAGCTGGACGAGGCGGACGCGGTGCTGGACGCGCTGCCCGCCGATGCGGCGAAGGATCAGGCGGTGGACCGCGCACGCGCGGCGATCGCCCTGGCGCGTGACGCCAAGCCGGTGGCCGACCTGTCGGGGCTGGAGGCCAAAGTCGCAGCCGACCGGGACGATCATGCCGCACGGTTCGAACTGGCGGGCGGGCTGATGGCCAATGGCGACCGGGACGGCGCGGCGGAGGCGCTGCTGGAGATCGTGCGGCGCGACCGGGCGTGGAACGACAGCGCGGCGCGGACGCAATTGCTGACCCTGTTCGAGGCAGTCGGGCTGGAAGATCCCTGGGTATCGGCGCAGCGTCGCAAGCTGTCGCAGATATTGTTCGCCTGACGGCCCGGCCGGTGCCTCTCGCCCGCGTCTCGATATTCCCGCTGTCCGGCGCGCTGCTGCTGCCCGGCATGGATTTGCCGCTGCATATTTTCGAGCCGCGATACCGCGCGCTGATTCAGGACACGATGGCGCGGGACCGGCGGATCGGCATGATCCAGCCGCGTGGCGACGGGCCGGTGCCGCCGCTGTTCGACATGGGGTGCCTGGGCCATGTCAGCCATATCGAGGCGCTGGACGATGGGCGGTTCAACATCATCCTGACCGGGCTGGCGCGGTTCAAGGTGGTGCGCGAATTGCCGGTAACGACGCAGTTCCGCCAGATCGAGGCCGATGTGATGCAGGCACCGCAGGAGGATGAGGTGCTGCATGCGGTAGAGCGGGCGGCGCTGGAGCAGGAATCGCGCCGTTTTGCCGATGCGCTGGGCTATGTCGTCGACTGGACGGCGGTGTCGCGTCTCGATGATATGGCGCTGGTCAACGGCATCGCCCAGATCGCGCCATTCGACGCGGCGGCCAAGCAGACGCTGCTGGAGGCGGACACGCTGGGCGAACGGTCGGAACGGATCATCCAGCTGATGCAGATTTTCGGCCGGATCGAGCGCGATGGCGGCGCGACGATGCAATGACTTGGGCAAGTGCTGGTGCGCCGGTCGACCCGTGGCTGCTGGCCAAGCTGGTCTGCCCGGTGACGCGCACGCCGCTGCGCTGGGACGATGCGCGCGGGGCATTGCTGTCCGATGCGGCGGGGCTGGCCTATCCGGTGCGCGATGGCGTGCCGGTGCTGCTGCTGCGGGAGGCGGTGGCGATCTGAGCCAAATACGGAGATGGTTACGGGTAAGCGGCGATACATTCCACTTCCAGCGGCGCGCCCAGCGCCAGGCCATCGGCGCCAAAGGCGCTGCGCGCGGGCAGGCGCTTGCCCTTGAAATAGGGGAGATAGGCCGCGTTGAAGCGGGGCCAGTCGGCCATGTCATCCAGCATCACCGTGCATTTGACGACATGGCCAAAGTCGAGGCCGTTGTCGGCCAATATCCTGCCGACCGAATCCATCGCCGCCCTGACCGCAGCGTCAAACCCTTGCCCGTGCGGGTCCATGCCCGGCGGCACCTGCCCGATCTGGCCGGACAGATAGAGCGTGTCGCCGACGCGGACGGCGGGGGAGAAGGGCAGAGCCGCGGGCATCGCCTGCTGCGCCATGGCGGGTGCTGCGATGGTCAGGCTGAGCGCGGCGAGGAGGGCGAATGGCTGCATGGACGGACCCCTGTCGGACGGAAAAGGGCCGGTGCGTTTCCGAACCGGCCCTTCCTTTATGACATGATTTAACGGTCGATCAGAATTTGAAGTCGATGCGGGCGTAATAATAGCCGCCCGACGTGCCATAAGCGCCGTGGTTATAGGGGCTGTTATAGGAGCCGGAGCCGTTGATGTAGGGCGACACGCCGGGATTGACGACCACCCCGGTGCCGGTCACCAGCTTGGGCACTTCTGGAATCTTGTCGAACAGATTGTTCGCACCGATCGAGAAGGTGACATTGTCGGTGAAATCATAGCCGACCTCCAGGTCGGTGATGATTGCCCGTTTCACCACGCCGTTGAAATAGAGCTGGTTCGCATTGACGCCGTTGATCAGCGCGCCGTCGGCGATCAGGAAGCCGCCATCGGGGATCACGCCGCTGCCGACGCCCGGACGGACCAGCACGCTTTGCTTGGCATAGAGGGTTTCGCGCAGGTTGACAGTCAGCTTGTCAGCCTTCAGCAGGGCGCCGAAGCCGACCTTATATTTGGGCGTCGTATCTTCGATATTGCTTTCCGACGCGGCGTTGAACAGCGGATAGCCGACCTTGTTCTTGGTAATCTTGGTCTTGTTGTAATTGCCGTTCAGCGACAGGTTGAGCGTGCCGAAACCAAGCGCGACCGGATAGCTGGCGGAGAAGTCGATGCCCTTGGTCTCCGTGTTGATGCCGTTGGTGAAGCTTTGCACGCCAACCGTCTGGAGCGCGGTATCGAGAACGATGCCGGCGGCCGCCAGCGCGTCGAAGATCGCCGCTGCGCCGGGCTGGATCACGCCGCCCTGGACGGCGTTGCGCGATGCGGTAGCGGCGATGCGGTCCTTGATCTTGATAAGATAGGCATCGACGGTGATCGCCAGCCGGGGCACAGGGCGCAGAACGATGCCCGCCGAGAAGTTCTTCGATTTTTCCGGGCCAAGCGAGTCGAAGCCGAGCAGGGCGGCAGCGGGCGTGCCAGCGGGAAGCTGGGCGACGGCGCTGGTCGGCCCCACGTTGATGGTCGAATATTTCTGTTCGGCCAGTGTCGGTGCGCGGAAGCCGGTGCTGGCCGTAGCGCGGACCGCAAAGGCATCCGAAATATCGTAGCGGGTCGTGATCTTGCCGATCAGCGTATCGCCGAAATCGGTATAATCTTCGTAACGGCCCGCCAGATCGACGCTCCAGCCTTCGACCGGGTTGGCGATGAAGTTCAGGTAGCCCGCGCGCGAACTGCGCTTGAAACGCCCGGCGTCGGTCGCCTTGTAGCCGGGGAAGGACTGAACCCCGGTCTTGTAGGTCGAATAGAAATCGCCCTGGACGATTTCATAGGTGTCCTTGCGATATTCGCCGCCGAACGCGAAGGTCAGCGGAGTGGCCATGCCTATGTCGAATTCCTTGCGGATGTCGGCGGTCACTGTGGTCTGGCTGAGGCGGAAGCCGCCGTCATAGGCCTTGTCAGGCGTGTTGGGAACGCCGACGCCCAATAGCGACGCGGCATAGCTTTCCTGCCAGACTTCGCGATGGGCGGACCTCTCGGTCCAGATGTCGTTCTTCTGATTGCCGTAGGTGGTGCTCAGGTCATAGTTCCAGCCTGCCGTTTCGCCCCGCGCGCCGACGGTGAAGCTATATTCATCCTCGATCACATGCTGGAGCGGGACCATGCCCACAGTGCCGGTATTGCTGTAGCAGATATTGGGGTTGTAGGCCGCGGGCGTGACGCCGCCACCCAGATTGCCGGATTCGTAGCAGATGCGCTTGGGATGACGGTAGCCCTGCTTGGCCCAGCCTTCGCGGCGGGCGAGGCTGCCGAAGCTGTAGACTTCCACGCCGCCAAAATCATAACCTGCATTGTAGAAGAGCAGGTTGAGTTCGGTCTTGGGCTGGCCGCCATTGATCCCGGCCAGCGCGTCGCCGGTAAGGTTCGACCATTGGGCAGGGGCATTGGGCTGGAGCGTGCCATCCAGCTTCGTCACCTGCACCTGGCCTTCGCCAAGCGTGGTATAGTCCTGGCGGCGATGGAACAGGGACAGGTTGATATAGCCGTCCTCGCCAAGCCGGACGCCATAATTGCCGGAAACGGAGAAAAGTTCGCCTTCGCTGTCATAATGCTGACCGCCGGTCAGCTTGATCGAGCCGCCCTCTGGATCATCCTTCAGAATGAAGTTGATGACGCCTGCAATGGCGTCCGTGCCATACACGGCGGCGGCGCCTTCCTGCAGCACTTCGACGCGTTCGACCGAGTCTGGCGGAATAAGATCAATGCTGGGCGCGGCCGAGCCGGAGAAGGCACCGAGCACCTGAAGGATGCCATTGCCGTGGCGGCGCTTGCCGTTGACCAGCACCAGCGTGTGGTTGGGGCTGAGACCGCGCAGACGGGCCGACAGCGAGAAGCTGGAAAGGTCGGTGCCTTGCGTCTGGGCCGTGAAGCTTGGTACGATCTGGGTCAGCACCTGGTTGAGGTTCGGCTGGCCGACATGGGCGATGGCGTCCTGGCTGAGCACCTGGATCGGTGCGGCGCTGTCTGCGGCCTGCATGCCGACGGCGCGCGTGCCGGTGACGATGATCGCTGTGCCTTCGTCAACCTGTGGTTCCTGCGGCGCGTCTTGCGCGATGGCGCAGGCGGACCAGGACGATGCGAGGATCAGTGAGAGTTTAAGCGCCGATAACCGTGTCATTCATGCCCCCTGTTCAGCTTTATCGATGACAGGGGGAATGACGAAGGGGCAGCGCCGATCCTCTATTGCGCTGCACAAAAATTACAGATTTGTGGATTGTTTCTACTTCGTTTCTATGTCGGAAACGAGGCGTTATTGGGCAGGCGCAGCCGCGTAAGTCGATTTTGCGGCTGCGCCAAAGAGCCGTGTGGTCAGGACGCCATGGCGGCCTCTATCAGCGCCCTGGCTTCCGCCCCTTCCCAATCCATCGCGCCGATCACGCGGACCATTTCCTTGCCCTTTGCGTCATAAAGGACGGTCGTGGGGAGCAGGCCGGTGGCATAGTCGAAGCCGAAATGATTGTCCGGGTCAGCCCAGCCCTTGAGATGGGGCAGGGGATGCTTGGCGAAGAAGGGCTTGACCGCCTTTGCCCCCTGCGTGTCCTGCGAAATGGTGAGGACGGCCAGCCCCCTGGGGCCATAGCTTTGCGCGATCCGGTCGAGCGTTGGCATTTCCGCGACGCAGGGGGTGCACCATGTCGCCCACAGATTGACGAGCATCGGGCGCCCGGCGAAATCCTGCAAGGTAGCCTCGCCCCCGTCGGGATTCTGGAAGGCGAAGGTGGGAGCGGGGGTGCCCGCCTTGCTGCGGTCCAGCCGATAGCTGAACTCGCCGTCTCCCTGCGAGGCATTGCCTGACGCGGGAACCTCACCGCTCATGCTTGCATTGGCTTGCCCAGCGGGCGGCGATTGCCTATCGCAGGCCGCCAATCCGGCAGTCAGGAGCAGTATCATCAGCGCGCGTGAAGCAGATCGGGACAATGGGGGTTCCAAGGGAGAAGGCTCCAACAGCATGTGGGGTGGCCGGTTCGCGGCCGGCCCCGCTTCGATCATGCGCGAGATAAATGCCTCCATCCCATTCGACAAGCGATTGTGGAAGCAGGACATCGCAGGATCGAAGGCGCATGTCGCAATGCTGGCCAAGCAGGGCATCGTCGATGGCGAGGATGCGCAGGCGATTACCGAGGGGCTGAACCGGATCGCGGCGGAATATGAAGCCGATGGCGTGCCGGTGGACCTGGACCTTGAGGACATCCACATGGTCACCGAGTCGCGGCTGGCGCAGCTGATCGGCCCGACCGCCGGGCGGCTGCACACCGCGCGCAGCCGCAACGATCAGGTGGCGACCGATTTCCGCCTGTGGGTGCGCGATGCGATCGACGAGGTGCAGGCGGGGCTGATCGGCCTGCAACGCGCGCTGCTGGCGCGGGCAGACGAGAATGCCGATGCGGTGATGCCGGGCTTTACCCATTTGCAGTCGGCGCAGCCGGTGACGCTGGGCCATCATCTGATGGCCTATTATGAGATGGTGCGCCGCGACCGCAGCCGCTTTGCCGATGCGCGGGCGCGGGCGGACGAATGCCCGCTGGGCGCGGCGGCGCTGGCCGGTACCGGCTTTCCGATCGACCGACACGCGACGGCGACGGCTCTGGGCTTTGCCAAGCCGACCGACAACAGCCTGGACAGCGTGAGCGACCGCGACTTCGCGCTCGATTATCTGATGGCGGCAACGCAGGCATCGCTACACCTGTCGCGGCTGGCCGAGGAGTTCATCATCTGGGCCAGCCAGCCCTTCGGCTTCGTCAAGCTGCCCGACGCCTATTCGACCGGCAGCTCGATCATGCCGCAAAAGCGCAATCCCGACGCCGCCGAACTGGTGCGCGGCCATGCCGGGCGGATCATGGGCTGCATGAACGCGCTGTGCGTGACGATGAAGGGGCTGCCGCTCGCCTATTCCAAGGATATGCAGGACGACAAGCCGCCCGTGTTCGAGGCGCACGACCTGCTGGCCCTGTCGATCGCGGCGATGACCGGGATGATCGAAACGGTGACGTTCCGCACCGACCGGATGCGCGGCCTGGCCGAAAGCGGCTTTGCCACCGCGACGGATCTGGCCGACTGGCTGGTGCGCGAAGGGGGTATTCCTTTCCGCGAGGCGCACCATATCACCGGACGTGCCGTGGCGGCGGCGGAAGCGGCGGGCGTGCCGCTCGACCAGCTGCCCATCGCCACGTTGCAGGGCATCGACGCGCGGATCGACGATCGCGTCTATGCGGTCCTGACGGTCGATGCGTCGGTCGCCAGCCGGATGAGCCATGGCGGCACGGCGCCCATGCAGGTGCGGGCGCGGATCGCGCAGGCGCAGGAGGAATTGGGATCATGACGATTCGGACGATCGTGGGACTGGCCTTTACCGCGCTGGCGCTGGTTTCCTGCGGTGGGCGGCAACCGTTGAAGCCCGTTGCGGGCCAGGAGCTGCCAGCGGTGCCGGTGGGCGCGGCGACTTCGCCGACCGCCGCGCAGTTGATGACGCCATCGACCCAGGCACGGCCGCAACGCAATGTGGAATTGCTGACCCAGTCGCAAAAGCGACAGGCGGACGAATTTGACCTGCCGCCCGAAAAGCAGCCCCAATAAGAGACTGAGGACCGGAATTTGGACCATTTCGACTATGTGGACGGCGCCATGCAGGTGGAGCAGGTGCCGATGGCGGCGATCGCCGATGCGGTCGGCACGCCGGTCTATGTCTATTCGACCGCGACCCTGACGCGCCATGTCGGCGTGTTCCGCGACGCACTGGGCAGCCTTCACAATCCGCTGATCGCCTTTGCGGTCAAGGCGAACCCCAATGCGGCGGTGCTGGCGACGCTGGCGAAACTGGGCCTGGGCGCGGACGTGGTGTCGGGCGGGGAATTGCTGCGCGCGATCGCGGCGGGCATTCCGGCCGACCGCATCGTCTTTTCGGGCGTGGGCAAGACGGCTGAGGAAATGCGGCTGGCGCTGGACCATGGCATTTTCCAGTTTAATCTGGAAAGCGAACCGGAAGCGGAAATGCTGTCGCAAGTCGCCCTGTCGATGGGCAAGCGCGCGCCGGTGGCCTATCGGATCAACCCGGACGTCGATGCGGGTACCCATGCCAAGATTTCGACCGGCAAGTCGGAAAACAAGTTCGGCATCCCCTATGCCAGAGCGCTGGAAAGCTATGCCGCCGCGCGCGATCTGCCGGGGCTGGATGTGCAGGGCGTTGCCGTCCATATCGGCAGCCAGCTGACCGACCTCGCCCCGCTGGAGGCGGCCTTTACCAAGGTTGGCGCGCTGATCGCGGCGCTGCGCGATGCGGGCCATGACATTCGCACCGCCGATCTGGGTGGCGGGCTGGGCGTCCCCTATAACCCCGCCCTGCCCGAGCCGCCCAGCCCGGCGGCCTATGGCGACATGGTGTGCCGGGTAACGCAGGACTGGCCGGTGCGGTTGATGTTCGAACCGGGCCGGGTGATCGTGGGCAATGCGGGGGCGTTGCTGTCGCGGGTCGTGCGGGTGAAGCAGGGCGCGAAGGCGCCTTTCGTCATCGTCGACGCGGCGATGAACGACCTGTTGCGGCCAAGCCTGTATGACGCCTGGCATGATATTCGCGCGGTGACCCCGGCGGGGCAGCGCGCCGCCGCCAATGTGGTGGGGCCGGTGTGCGAGACGGGCGATACTTTCGCCATGGGCCGCGACATGGACGTGGTGGCCGCGGGCGATCTGGTCGCGTTCATGACCGCGGGCGCTTATGGCGCGACGATGGCGGGCACCTATAACAGCCGCCCGCTGACCCCCGAAGTGCTGGTATCGGGCGACAAATGGGCGGTGGTGCGCGCGCGTCCGCCGATCGAGGCGCTGATCGCTGGCGATAGCATTCCGGACTGGCTGGCCGACTGATGCACAGCCTGCCCGTCTTTCTGCGCCTGACGGGCAGGCCGGTGATCCTGACCGGGGCGGGCGAGGCGGCCGACGCCAAGCGCCGCCTGCTGGAGCGGGCGGGCGCGCAAATCGTGGGCGAGGAGGACAGCGCTGCGCGGATCGCCATCGTGTCGGATGGCGACGCGGCGACGGCGCAGCGGCTGCGGGCGCGCGGCGTGCTGGTCAATGCGACCGACAATCCAGACCTGTGCGATTTCACCCTGCCCGCGATCGTCGACCGCGATCCGGTGCTGATCGCGATCGGCACGGGCGGGGCGTCGGCGGGGCTGGCCAAGGCGCTGCGACAGAGGCTGGAGGCGATGCTGCCCGCGCGGTTGGGAAAATTGGCGGATGGCTTGCTGGCCGCGCGCGGGGCGATCAGGGCGCCTGTCTCTTATACACATCTAGATGTGTATAAGAGACAGGCGACAGAGGCTGGAGGCGATGCGGCCCGCGCGGTTGGGAAAAGTGGCGGATGGCTTGCTGGCCGCGCGCGGGGCGCTCAGGGCGCGCTGGGCAGATGCCGGCGCGCGGCGGCGGGGCATAGACGCGGGCCTTGCGCCGGGTGGGATGATCGATCCGCTACGGGCCGACGCGGCGGATGCACTTGGCGCGTGGCTGGCGGCAGAGGGGCAGGCGGTGGCAGCGCGGTTGGTATCCATCCGTCTATCGTCGGACGATCCGGATGAACTGACGCTGCGCGCCGCGCGGTTGCTGGGGGAAGCGGACAGAATCTACCATCCGCCGTCAGTGCCCGCCTTGATCCTCGACCGGGCGCGCGCGGATGCGGCGCGGATCGTGGCGGACGGGCCGCCTGATCATCCGGGTGAGGGCTTGTCGCTGTGGGTGACGTTGGGCGAGGGGATAGCCTAAATCTCGTCCGTTCGAAACGGACGGCGATGCGTGGCTCAGCCCTGTTGCGCGCTCAGGCGTTCGACTTCGTCATGCAGCGCCTGGATGGATGATACGAGGCGGGCGCGGTCGGCCTGGAGTTCGCGCAGGGTTTCGCGCGTTTCGCCCAGTTCGACGGCGCGCCGCGCGATGCGGGCGTCCAGTTCTGCATTGTGACGGGTGAGCGTGCCGAGCGTTTCTGCGCGCAGGCACAGATGACGCAGCCGCGCGTCGAGCACGTCGAAATCAAACGGTTTGACGACATGGTCGTCGGCCCCGGCCTCCAGCGCCTCCACAGTCGACTGGCTGTCGAGCCGTCCGGTCAGCATGACGAAGCAGGCGGAGGCGGAAAGGTTCGCGGCGCGGATTTTCTTCATCGTCGCGATCGCGGGCAACATGGTCAGCCCCATGTCGATCAGGATGATGTCGGCCGGGCGCGTAACGAGCAGGTTGACCGCGACAAAGCCATTTTCCGCCAGCGCCACGTCATAGTTCAGGTGCGACAGGCGGCGGGCGACGACGGCGCGCGCGGTAGGATTTTCGTCGATCAGCAATATGCGAAGGCGGCGTTGCGGTCGGGCAGTCTCGCTCATGTCCTGATCGTCGGGCCGACGGCTGCGAACGCGTTTGAAGATCGGCATGGCTCCACCCTTTTGCTACAATCCCCATGATAGGATGGCCGCGCAAAGAATTGGTTAATGAGCGGTAGCCACGATTAATTACATTTAATTGGTCCCCCCTTCCCGCGCGCCATAGCGTCGCCCCTGCGACCCGCAGAAAGAGGATGCCGATGCCACAGACCGTGCCTCAACTGGCGATTGACGATATTGCCGACCTGCCTGGCGAGGTCAGCCTGTTCGGATTGCAGGATGGCGACGTGCTGGACATCAGCCTGATGGATATTGTGATTGCGATCATCGACCAGCCGTGACGCCAGCAGCGTTGGCGGCGGCGCTGGGGCGGGCAGTGGCCGAGGCGCAGGATGCGCCGCCTGGCCGTGCGCTGGCGCTGATCCGGCCGTTCCTGCGTGACATAGGCTGGTTCACCGACCTGTTGGCGCAAGGCTGCGCGGCGTTGGCCGAAGATCCGCTGCATTTGCCGGGCTTTCGCGCGAGCCGCAACGGTGCTGCCCGGCATCTGGTGCTGGCGCGGACGGAGCGGATATGGCTGTCAGCGACGGTGATCGACCCGGTGCCGCAAACAGGATCGCGGGTGCATTTTTCCGGTCGTCACATGCTGTGCCGCCCGCTCAACCGCGCGCTGCGGGCCGAGGGGTTTCGGCTGGAGGCGGACCGGGCGGTGCCGACCGGGCAGCGGGATTGCGCCATGGGCGAGATATTGGAAGTGGACGAGCGGCGCGAAACGCTGCGCATTCTGCCGGACGAAGCGCCGCTGATGCTGTTGCGCGCGCAGGTCGCGCCGCAAGGGCCGGTCCGTTCGCGCATATGCGATTTTGCGACCGGGGCGCTGGTGGCGCGGGCGGAGGCGGATGAGGGCCATGCCCGCGCGCTGATGCTGCTGTCGCTGTTGCGGGCGCAGGGGCGGGCCGACGCGGCGGCGCAATTTGGCGAGGCGCTGGATATGCCGCTTGCCGCGCAACGCTGGGCGGTGATGCGCGAATATCTGGCGCTGGATACGGCAAGCGCCCTGCCTGCCTTGCGCGCCATGGCGCAGCGGGAAAGCGACGTTGCAGTGCGGGCGCTGGCCGCGCGGACGCTGACGCAGATCGGGGACATGGCGTGCCCCGCCTGATCGATCCAGCGCCAGACGAGCGGATGATCGACCTGGATGCCCTGATCGACTGGTGCGAAAGTCCGGCCTTCGATCCCGCCGACGAGGACGGGTTGGCGGCTGCCGCGCCCATGCTGCGGGCGCTGGGGCGCAACCGGCATTTCCTGGCCGATTTTGCGATCGCTGAACTCAAGACGCGCTGCGCGGGGCAGCGGCAGGCCAATCCCTATTCGGCGCAGGTCATGCTGCTGCGTCCACCCAGGGGCAAATTTGTGCTGCGCGCCGCCTTCTGGCCCGCCCAGCGCGACCATGTGATGCGGATGAGCGGCCCGGCCCCCTTCCTGTACCATGTGCCGCACGATCATGGCTTTGATTTCCTGACCATCGGCTATCTGGGGCCGGGCTATGGGTCGGACTATTATATCTATGACGGCGATGTCGCGGGCGCGGCGGGGGAGGCGGTGGCGCTGCGCTTTGTCGAGCGCAGCCATTTGTCGCAGGGGCGGATGCTGCTCTATCGCGCCAATCGCGACATTCATGCGCAACTTCCGCCGGACTCACTCTCTGTCTCGCTCAACATATTGGCGAGCGCGCCCGACCAGGGCTGGCGACGGCAATATCGGTTCGATACCGCCCGCAGCACGATCGCCGAATGTATGACCGTGGCCAGCGCGCAATTGCTGCTGGAACTGGCGGTCGGATGCGGCACGGACAATGCGATCGACCTGGCGCAGGATTTTGCGGCGCGGCACCCGGTCGACGCGATGCGGCGGACCGCCTGGGACGCGATCGGCGCCGGGATGAACGGCGCGGCCCGGATCGACCATTGGGAATCGGGCGCGCGGGGCAGCAGCCCGCTGATCCGGCATGCGAGCGAGGCCGCGCTCCGAATGGTCCGAAATGGATAGGGATTGGCTTGTTTTCGGACTGCGTCGGCGGTCGGATGCGGCTGGTCAGCAATGGATGGATGACAGGTGGGTAGGCGGGTCGATTGTCACGGATTGGGCAGTGATTTTGCCCCGCTGGCACGGGCGCTGAGCGCGCGCGGGTTCGACCTGGCGATGTTGGGGCCGGGCAGCGAGCCGCCGCGCGTCAGCATCAGCGACACGACGATATTGTGGCAGGGCGTGGACGATCCCGCCGCGCGCGCCCGTGCGCTGGAGAGCGGCGTACAGGATGTGGTTGGCCCCTGGATGCATGAAGACGAAGCGGTGGCGCGGATCATCCGGCTTGCCCGTGATGAGCAGCCCCGGCTGCGCGTGGGCGACCTGCTGATCCATCTGGTCGACCGGCAGGTGGAGCGGGCGGGCCGGGCCATCCCGTTGCTGGCCCGCGAATATGCGCTGCTGCTCCACCTGGCACGACGGCCGGGGGAGGCGATCAGTCGGGAGGCGCTGTTGCGGGCGATATGGGGGCTGGAGTTCAACCCCGGCACCAACAGCGTGGAAGTGCATATGTCGCGTCTGCGCGCCAAGATCGACCGGGACTTTGACTGGCCGTTGCTGCGGACGATCAAGGGGAAAGGCTATGCGCTCTGCCCGGTGGTGGCGACCGTGCTTTCAGGGGCATAGGCGCGCATGAACAGGTTGACCGCCAGGGCGACATCCGCCTGCAAGGCTTCCGGTCGTGGCTCGCGCATCTGCCCCATCAGCAATTGCTGATGACTGCCCCCCATGGTCATGGCCATCAGCATGCGTGCGGCGTCGGTTGGATCGGCCCGTCTTATCTGGCCGCGATTCATGGCGCCTTCCAGAAAGTCGGCGAGGAGCGCGCGGGTATGGCGGGGGGCAAGCTCGAAGAAAATCCGGCTGAGTTCGGGAAATCGCCCACCTTCGGAATAAATGAGGCGGTGCAGGGCGATGGCTTGGGGGGAGCAGACCTTGTCGAGCAGACTGCGGCAGGCGCGCAGCAGCGTCGGTTCCAGCAGGCCGCAGGGATCAAGGATTTGCGAGAGTTGCATCCGATAGGCCGTCACGACCCGATCGACGACGGCGGAAAATAACTCTTCCTTCGACGGAAAATGATTCCAGAGCGTCCCCTTCGACCCGCCCAGAGCCGCCGCGATGCCCGACATCGTCGTTCCGGCATAGCCATGTTCCAGGAAATAGCGCTCCGCAACCGTCAGGATACAGTCCCGTCGGTCCAGCCTGCGCGCTTCCCTTCGCGTGGGAGGAGGAGATTTGACCACAGCTGTCATTAAACCGTACCATAGAGTATGGCAATTTTGTTGACAAGGCCTCGCAACAGCGGCAATGGCGGTTTTCATACTGGATGGTACGGTTTGTCATGTCGGTGAGTCGCCTGTTTTCCCCCGAACGCATCATAATTTCGACGGCGGCCCTGTCGCTGCTGTCAGCATGTGCGGCCGTGCCTGATCTTGGCCCCGCCCCGGCGATTCGCACGGCGCAGAGCGTGGCGGCGCAGGACAGCCTGCACGCGCCTGACGTCGCCTGGCCGGGCGAAGGCTGGTGGACCGCCTATGGCGACCCGCAACTGACCGCGCTGATCGAGGAAGGGCTGGCCAACGCGCCCGACATGGCGATCGCCGCCGCCCGATTCGCGCAGGCGCAGGGCATGGCGCAACAGGCGGGCGCCACATTGCTGCCGTCGGCGGATCTGGACGCCAGGGCCGGGACGACCAAGCAAAGCTATAATATGGGGCAACCCAAGGAGTTCATTCCGCAGGGCTGGCTCGGTACGGGTCAGGTGGCGCTCAATCTGGGCTTTGACCTGGACCTTTGGGGTCGGAACAAGGCCGCGCTGGCAGCGGCGACGTCACAGGCCCGCGCGGCGCAACTGGACGCGCAACAGGCGCGGCTGGCGCTGACGACGGGCATCGCCGACGCCTATGCCGATCTGGCGCGGCTGTATGACGAAGCCGAACTGCAACAGCGCACGCTGGACATCCGGACCGCCAGCCAGAAGCTGGTTGCCGATCGCCGCCAGAACGGGCTGGAAACGCGCGGCAACGTGCGCCAGTCGGACGCGACGGTTGCAGCGGCGCGCGCGCAACTGGCTGGGGCGCGCGTGGCGATTGCGCTGCGCCAGCATCAGATTGCGGCGCTGGTCGGGGCCGGGCCGGATCGCGGGCTGGCGATCACCCGTCCGCCCAAGGGCCGGTTGATGCCGGTCGGGCTGCCCGCGGACGTTACCACCAATCTGGTCGCCCGCCGCCCGGACATCGCCGCCGCGCTCGCCCGCACGGAAGCGGCAGCCAAGCAGGTCAAGGTCGCCCGCGCCGATTTCTATCCGGCCGTGCGCCTCAGCGCGCTGATCGGGGTCCAGGCGCTGGGCTATGACACGATGTTTACCGGCACCGGCGTCAATGGATCGGCCAAGCCCTTCTACAACCGGCTGTTCGAAAAGGATTCGCTGTTCGGCAATGCCGGTCCGGCGATCAGCCTGCCGATTTTCCACGGCGGTGCATTGCAGGGCCAGTATCGCGGCGCGCGCGCCGGTTATGATGAAGCGGTGGCCAATTATGACAAGACGGTGCTGGCCGCCTATCGCGACGTTGCCGATGCGCTGACCAGCCGCCGCACGCTCGACGATCGGCTGGTGGATGCGCGCGCGGCGCTGGCGGCGTTGCAGGACGCCTATGGCGTGGCGCGCAAACGCTATGATGGTGGCCTGTCCACCTATCTTGACGTGCTGAATGTCGAAGATCAGCTGATCGCCGCGCGCCGGTCCGTTTCTGCGTTGGAAGCCAGCGCCTTTTCGCTCGATATTGCCCTGATCCGTGCGCTGGGCGGCGGTTTTGCCGACAGCGCTACACTGCCCAAGGATGCTGCGCATGGCTGATGCCACCCCTGAATTTTCTACCTCAGAGGCTTCGGATGCCACTGCGCCGGATGACACGAAAAAGGCGGATCGTGCCGCTGTGCGCAAGCTGTGGCTGACCCGTCTGGCGCTGGCAGTCGTGGTGCTGGGCCTGTTGTGGGCGGCCTGGTATCTGCTGATCGGCCGCAATCATGTCAGCACCGACAATGCCTATGTGAATGCCGAAATGGCGCAGGTGACGCCGCTGATTTCCGCGCAGGTGACGCAGGTGCTGGTCAGCGACACCCAGGCGGTGAAGCGGGGCGACGTGCTGGTGCGGCTGGACCCGACCAATGCGCGCATCGCCCTTGCGCAGGCGCAGGCCGATCTGGCCGAAGCGCGGCGCCGCTTCCGCCAGAGCAGCGCGACCAGCAGCGCGCTGGCGGCGCAGGTCGACGCGCGCGGCGCGGACATCGTGCAGGCGCGCGCGCAGCTGGCGACAGCGCAGGCCAATGTCGAAAAGGCGCGGATTGACCTGCAGCGGCGCGAGGCGCTGGTGGGCGACGGTGCGGTGTCGGGTGACGAAGTGACCAGCGCGCGCACCGCCTATGCCGCCGCGCGCGCTGCGCTGGAACTGGCGCAGGCAGGCGTGAACACGGCGCAGGCGACGCGCAGCGCGGCAAGCGGCCAGCTGGCCGCCAATGACGCGCTGGTCAGCGGGTCGAGCGTCGATACCGATCCGGGCGTCATGGTCGCGCAGGCCAAGCTGGATGCGGCGAAGCTGGACCTGGACCGCACGGTCATCCGCGCGCCGATCGACGGCGTCATCACCAAGCGGCAGGTGCAGGTAGGACAGCGCGTCGCGCAGGGCAGCCCGATCATGACGATCGTGCCGCTGGCGCAGGTTTATGTCGACGCGAACTTCAAGGAACGGCAGCTGCGCCAGGTGAAGGTCGGCATGCCCGCCACGGTCGTTGCCGACATTTACGGCGGCGACGTCGTCTATCATGGCAAGGTCGTGGGCTTTTCCGGTGGCACCGGATCGTCGCTGTCGCTGATCCCGGCGCAAAATGCGACCGGCAACTGGATCAAGGTGGTCCAGCGCCTGCCGGTCCGTATTGCGCTCGACCCCAAGGAACTGGCGGCCCACCCGTTGCGCGTCGGCCTTTCCACGGAGGTCGATATCGACCTTTCCGGTCACTGAAAGGCCGGGTCGTGAGCGGCGAGGCAAATATTTTTTCCCGGCTGACGCCGCGACAGCGCACATTGGCGGGGATGGTGCTGGCGCTCAGCAATTTCATGGTCGTGCTGGACCTGACCATCGCCAATGTTTCCGTGCCGCATATTTCGGGCAATCTGGGCATCACGCCCGATCAGGGGACGTGGATCATCACATCCTACGCGGTCGCCGAAGCGATTTGCGTGCCGCTGACAGGCTGGCTGGCGCAGCGCTTTGGCGTCGTCAAGATGTTCATCAGCGCGATGATCGGCTTTGGCCTGTTTTCGGTGCTGTGCGGCCTGTCGATGTCACTCAGCATGATCGTGGTCTGCCGCATTGGCCAGGGGCTGTGCGGTGGCCCGATCATGCCCATGTCGCAAACGCTGATGCTGCGCGTCTTTCCGCCCGAACGGCGTGCGCGGGCGATGGGTCTATGGGCGATGACGACGCTGCTGGGTCCGGCGATGGGGCCGATTATCGGCGGCTATATCAGCGACAATTGGAGCTGGCACTGGATCTTCTTCATCAACCTGCCGATCGCCATTCTGTGCGTATTTGCGGCGATGGCGCTGCTGCGTCCGGTCGAAACGGAAACGGCGCGGGTGCCGATCGACAAGATCGGGCTGGCCTTGCTGGTTTTCTGGATCGGCTGCCTTCAGGTCATGCTGGACCTTGGCCGGGACCATGACTGGTTTGCCGATCCGCTGATCTTGAGCCTGGCGATTCTCTCGCTGATCGGCTTTCTGGTCTTTATCATCTGGGAATTGACGGAAGAGCATCCGATCGTCGATCTGCGCGTGTTCCGCCATGTCGGCTTCACCACCGGGGTATTGTCGCTGGCGCTATGCTATGGTGCCTATTTTTCCGGCATCGTCATCATCCCGCAATGGCTTCAGTCCGCCAGGGGCTATACCGCGACATGGGCGGGGATCGTCACGGCCTTCACGGCCATGGCCGCATTGATGAGTGCGCCGTTCGCCGCCAGGATCATGGGCCGGGGGGTCGATCCGCGCTTCATGATTTCGGGAGCCGTGTTGTGGCTGGGCCTGATGACGCTGTGGCGCGCGCACTGGACCAGTAGCGTCGATTTCTGGATGATGGCTGCGCCGCAGTTCATTCAGGGGTTTGCCATGCCCTTCTTCATGATTCCGCTGACCACGCTGACATTGGGGTCGGTGCGGCCCGAAGAGACCGCTTCTGCTGCCGGGCTTCAGAATTTCCTGCGCACCATGGCGCTGGCGATCGCCACGTCGCTGGTGCTGACCGGCTGGGGCAATGGTCAGCGCGTGTCGCGCAGTGAACTGGCGGGTACCCTCCAGCCCGCCGATACGCAGGCGGCCCTGGCGAATATCGGCATGTCGACCGACCAGGCGCGGCAGGTGATTTCGAACATCGTCGATCAGGAAGCGACGGCCATTTCGGTGGATCATATATTCTTCATATCGGCCCTGATCCTGTTCTTCGCGTCGGCGATGGTCTGGCTGGCGCCCCGTCCCCGCCCCAATGTGGACACGTCCGCCGCGCACTGACCTGGTTTACAGCGCCGCCAGATCCTCCGGCCGGTTGATATTGGGCAGTGCCAGCCCCGGCATCGTCACCGCCCGCGCGCCGATGCGGTCGAGCCAGCCGTAGATGGAGCGATTATTCGCCTCCGCCAGATGCGCGTCCAATGCGTTGGCGAGCGATGCCGGCCACCAGCCAAGCAGTTGCTGGCCCTCCAGTATCGCGGCCTGTTCACCGATCAGCCGGGCGGGCAGGTCCGCAGGATAGACCGGCATGTCGCACCCTGTCGTCAATATCCCGGCAAACCCATGGGCCTGCGCGTGATGCAGCGCTGCGTTGAGGCCGCCGAGCGGTCCCATGTCGGGCGCGGGCCGATCCGCCAGACAGCCTGCGCGACCGCAAATCACCACTTTTTCGACATGGGGGGCCAGCCCCGCGATCGCATGGTCCAGCAGGGTCCGCCCGTCCGGCATCACCGCCAGCGCCTTGTCGCTGCCAAAGCGGCTGGAGCGCCCCCCCGCCAGCACCGCCCCCAATATCCGCCGTGCCGCCATGATGCTTCCTTGATAGCGCCGCTCTATCAGCCCTATAGCAAAGAGATGCAGACCCGCCTTGTCGAATATTTCCTGGCGCTGGAGCGCGAAGGCCATTTCGGCCGGGCGGCGGCGCTATGCCATGTGTCGCAACCCACGCTGTCTGCGGGGATCGCGACGCTGGAGACGCAATTGGGCAAGCGGCTGATCCGGCGCGACCGCAAATATGCCGGGCTGACGCCGGAGGGCGAGGCGATATTGCCATGGGCGCGGCAGTTGGTGGCAGCCGCCGAAGCGCTGGGGCAGGCGGCGGAAACCGCACGCGGGCCGTTGAAGGGCGAACTGCGGCTGGGCGCGATTCCCGCCGCCATGCCGGCGATCGGTTGTCTGGCAACCGCGATGCTGGACCGGCATCCGGGGCTGAATATCTCCGTCCGCGCGCTGACGTCGCGCCAGATCGAGCGCGAACTGGCCGCGTTCGAGCTGGATGCGGGCATCACCTATCTGGATTTCGAGCCGCCCGCCCATGCCCTGTCGGTGCCGCTTTATGCCGAACGGGCGATGCTGGTGAGCGCGGCGCATGGCGTGCCGATCCCGGCGGTCCTCGACTGGGCGGACCTGGCCAGCCTGCCGCTCTGCCTGTTGCATCAGG
The DNA here is from genome assembly GCF_007693735.1 of Sphingobium sp. B2. NCBI lineage: Bacteria > Pseudomonadati > Pseudomonadota > Alphaproteobacteria > Sphingomonadales > Sphingobiaceae > Sphingobium > Sphingobium sp. B2. Next base: position 2,656,514 of record NZ_VDBZ01000001.1, on the reverse strand, counting down.
GAATGCAGAACCGGCGGATACTGGACGCGCGGCTGGCCGAGCGCGGGCTGGCGCTGCGGCCCCTGGTGACCGCCGACTCCTATGTCGCGCTGCTGGGGCTGGTGCAGCAGGGACGGCTCTGTTCGATCATCCCCGACAGCCATGCCGCCTTGCTGGACGGGCTGCGCTGGGCGCGCACCGCGGCGCTGCCGGACATGGGGGAGGGCAGCCGGGTGGGCGTGATCGTGTCGGACAGCGCGCCGATGGGGCCATTGGCGCAGGCGGTGCTGGCGGTGGCGCGCGGGTTGCGCCTGCCGCCCGGCTTTGGCTCCATTTGATAGATAAACTCTATCAAGCATCGCTGGCTTCGATTTGACCGGCGCGCCTTCCCGCCGCACAATCGCGGCAAAAGCTGAGCCATAAGGCAGGGTATCGGGATGGAAGAGTTTATCGAAGGCTGGACTGCGCGTCATGGCGCAACCCGCGACCAGTTGCTGCCGCTACTGCATGCGGTGCAGGAAGAGGCTGGCTATGTCGCGGACACTGTCGTGCCGGTCATCGCCCGCGCGCTGAACCTGTCGCGCGCCGATGTGCATGGCGTCGTCACCTTCTACCATGATTTCCGCCGGACGCCTGCGGGCCGCCATGTCGTGAAACTGTGCCGGGCCGAAAGCTGCCAGGCGCGGGGCGGCGCGGCGATCGAGGCGGCGGCGGCGCAGCGGCTGGGCGTGGCGATGGGGGAGACGCGCGGCGATGGCGCGATCAGTCTGGAGCCGGTCTATTGCCTGGGCCTGTGCGCGGTCGGGCCGAACGCGCTGGTCGATGGTCGCCCGGTCGCGCGGATCGACGGTGCGGCGCTGGACCGGATCGCGGCGGAGGTGGCGGCATGAAAATCTATGTGAGCCGCGACATGGCGTCGGTGGCGCTGGGCGCGGACGCTGTCGCGCAGGCCTTTGCCGATGCGGGGTGCGAGGTGATCCGCACCGGATCGCGCGGGCTGTTCAGCATCGAACCGCTGGTCGAGGTGGAAACGGCGCAAGGCCGGATCGGCTATGGTCCGGTCGGGCCGGGGGATGTAGCGGCGGTGCTGGATGGCAGCCACGCCAACCGGCTGGGGCCGGTCGACCAGCATCCATTCTTTGCGGGACAGCAGCGCTTCACCTTCGCCCGGTGCGGCTTGATCGATCCGGTCAACCTGACCGAATATGCGGCGCAGGACGGATGGAAGGGGCTGGAGGCGGCGCGCGCAATGACGCCCCAGGCCGTGGTCGATGCGGTCAAGGCGTCGGGCCTGCGCGGGCGCGGCGGGGCGGGGTTCCCGACCGGCATCAAGTGGCAGACGGTGCTGGATGCGCCTGCGGGCGACAAATATATCGTCTGCAACGCCGACGAAGGCGATAGCGGCACCTTTGCCGACCGTATGTTGATGGAGGGCGACCCCTATTGCCTGATCGAGGGCATGGCGATTGCGGCCCATGCCGTGGGCGCGCGCCATGGCTATATCTATATCCGTTCCGAATATCCCTTCGCCATCGCCACGATGCGACTGGCGATCGAGCATGCCGCCCATCTGATCGCGCCCTTCACGCTGGAAGTGCGCGAAGGGGCGGGCGCCTATGTCTGCGGCGAGGAAACCGCGCTGCTCGACAGCATCGAGGGCAAGCGCGGACAGGTGCGGGCCAAGCCGCCTCTGCCTGCGCTCAAAGGTCTGTTCGGCCAGCCGACGGTCATCAACAATGTGTTGAGCCTGGCGGCCGTGCCGTTCATTCTGGCGGAAGGGGCGGAGGCCTATGCCGCCGTCGGCTTTGGCAGGTCGCGCGGTACGATGCCGGTGCAACTGGCGGGCAATGTGCGCCATGGTGGCCTGTATGAGATCGGCTTTGGCATCACGCTGGGCGAACTGGTGAACGATGTCGGCGGCGGCACGGCCAGCGGGCGGCCCGTACGCGCGGTGCAGGTGGGCGGGCCGCTGGGCGCCTATTTCCCGCCATCCATGTTCCATCTGCCCTTCGACTATGAAGCCTTTGCGGCGGCTGGCGGCCTGATCGGCCATGCCGGGATCACGGTGTTCGACGACAGCGTGGACATGGCGCATATGGCGCGTTTCGCGATGGAATTCTGCGCGGCGGAAAGCTGCGGCAAATGCACGCCCTGCCGGATCGGATCGACGCGCGGGGTGGAGATTGTCGACCGGATCATGGCGGGGCGTGCTCCCGCAGCCGCAGCGCAACCTGACCCTGGGCTCCTGCCTTCGCAGGAGCACGGCGTTCTGGGCAAAGCCCTCTACTCCCGTTCCCCCAGCCGTATCGACACATCGCTCGACGCGCAAACCACGCTGCTGCGCGATCTGTGCGATACGATGAAATATGGCTCGCTCTGTGCGCTGGGGGGCTTCACCCCCTATCCGGTGCTGAGCGCGCTCGATTACTTCCCAGAAGATTTCGGCGCGCCTGCGCCGTTGAAGGAGGCTGCGGAATGACCTTTACCCGCGAAACCGACCATGGCACGCCCGCTGCGATTGCGACCGGCAAGTCCGTCACGCTGACCATCGACGGGCAGTCTGTCACCCTGCCCGAAGGCACCAGCATCATGCGCGCGGCGTCGCTGCTGGGTGGCTCCATTCCCAAGCTGTGCGCCACTGACAGCGTCGAAAGCTTTGGTTCGTGTCGCCTGTGCCTGGTGGAGGTGGAGGGCCGCAACGGCTATCCCGCGTCCTGCACGACGCCAGTGGCCGAAGGCATGGTGGTCCGTACCCAGACCGACCGCCTCAAGCAGTTGCGGCGCGGGGTGATGGAACTGTATATCTCCGACCATCCGCTCGACTGCCTCACCTGCGGCGCGAACGGGGACTGCGAATTGCAGGATCAGGCTGGCGCGGTTGGCCTGCGCGACGTGCGCTATGGCTATGATGGCGCGACCAATATGGGGCAGGCGAAGGACCAGTCTAACCCCTATTTCGATTTCGATCCCAGCAAGTGCATCGTCTGTTCGCGCTGCGTGCGCGCCTGCGACGAGGTGCAGGGGACGTTCGCGCTGACGATCGAGGGGATGGGATTCGATTCCAAGGTTTCCGCGTCGCAGGGCGAGGGATTTCTGGGATCCGAATGCGTGTCCTGTGGCGCCTGCGTGCAGGCCTGTCCCACCGCATCGCTGATCGAAAAGAAGGTCGTCGAAGTTGGCACCCCCGACCGCGCCGTCGTCACCACCTGCGCCTATTGCGGTGTGGGCTGCACCTTCCGCGCGGAAATGCGGGGCGAGGAACTGGTGCGCATGGTGCCGTGGAAGGACGGCAAGGCCAATCGCGGCCATAGCTGCGTCAAGGGTCGCTTCGCCTGGGGCTATGCCCAGCATCAGGACCGAATCCTGAACCCGATGATCCGCGCCAGCATCGACGAGCCATGGCGCGAAGTGTCGTGGGACGAGGCGATCGCCCATACGGCCAGCGAATTCCGCCGCATCCAGGCGAAATATGGCACCCGCTCCATCGGCGGCATCACGTCCAGCCGCTGCACCAATGAGGAAACCTTCCTTGTCCAGAAGCTGATCCGCCAGGGTTTTGGCAATAATAATGTCGATACCTGCGCCCGCGTCTGCCACTCGCCGACCGGCTATGGGCTGAGCCAGACCTTCGGCACGTCGGCGGGTACGCAGGATTTCGACAGCGTGATGCAGTCGGACGTCATTTTGGTCATCGGCGCGAACCCGACCGACGGCCATCCCGTGTTCGCCAGCCGGATGAAACGCCGCTTGCGGCAGGGGGCCAAGCTGATCGTCATGGACCCGCGCCGCACCGATCTGGTCAAATCCCCCCATATCGAGGCGGATCATCATCTGCCCCTGCGCCCCGGCACCAATGTCGCGATGCTGACCGCGATGGCGCATGTCATCGTCACGGAGAAGCTCTATGACGAAGCCTTCATCCGCGAACGGTGCGACTGGGATGAGTTTGCCGACTGGGCCGATTTCGTCTCCCAACCCGCCCGTTCGCCCGAAGCGATCGAACCGCTGACCGGCGTGAAGGCGGACGAGGTACGCGCTGCCGCCCGGCTCTATGCCACAGGCGGCAATGGCGCGATCTATTATGGCCTGGGCGTGACCGAACACAGCCAAGGCAGCTCGACCGTGATGGCCATCGCCAACCTCGCTATGGCGACCGGCAATGTCGGGCGCGAAGGCGTGGGCGTGAACCCGCTGCGGGGGCAGAATAATGTGCAGGGCGCCTGCGACATGGGCAGCTTCCCGCATGAATTTTCCGGCTATCGCCATGTGTCCGACACGGCGACGCGGCAGTTGTTCGAACGCTCATGGGGCGTCAGCCTGGACGCCGAGCCGGGGCTGCGCATTCCCAACATGCTGGACGCCGCGACCGACGGGACGTTCAAGGGGCTGTTCGTGCAGGGCGAGGATATTCTTCAATCCGATCCCAACACCCATCATGTCGCGGCGGGGCTTGCAGCGATGGAGTGCGTCGTGGTGCAGGACCTGTTCCTCAACGAAACCGCCAATTACGCCCATGTCTTCCTGCCGGGATCGACCTTCCTAGAAAAGGACGGCACCTTCACCAACGCCGAACGCCGCATCCAGCGGGTGCGCAAGGTGATGGCCCCGCTCAATGGCTATGCCGACTGGGAAATTGTGCAACTGGTCGCCAACGCCATGGGCCTCCAGTGGACCTATGATCACCCCGCGCAGATCATGGACGAGATCGCCGCGCTCACCCCGACCTTTGCGGGCGTCCATTATGACCGGCTGGAGGCGGAAGGATCGCTGCAATGGCCCGCCAATGACGCTGCGCCCGATGGTACGCCGACCATGCATATCGACGGTTTCGTGCGGGGGAAGGGCAAGTTCGTCGTCACCGACTATGTGCCGACGGACGAAAAGACCGGCCCGCGCTTCCCGCTGTTGCTGACGACCGGGCGCATCCTGTCCCACTATAATGTCGGCGCGCAGACGCGGCGGACGGCAAACACCGCCTGGCACCCGGAGGACCGGCTGGAAATCCATCCGTCCGATGCGGAAAATCGCGGGATCAAGGAAGGCGACTGGGTTGCCCTGAAAAGCCGTGCGGGGGAAACCACGCTGCGCGCGCAAGTGACCGAGCGGGTAGCGCCGGGCGTGGTTTATACGACCTTCCACCACCCCGAAACCCAGGCCAATGTCATCACCACCGACTATAGCGACTGGGCGACCAACTGCCCGGAATATAAGGTGACGGCGGTGCAGGTGATGCCATCCAACGGCCCCAGCGACTGGCAACTCGACTATGCCGATCAGGCCAGGATGAGCCGCCGCATTGCGCCGTTGGAAGCGGCGGAATAGGATCGGCCCGATGAGCGACGAAAATGACGTCATGTCCACCGCCGACCGGCTGATCTACATGGCCAACCAGATCGCGCGCAATCTGGCGGCGCAGGGCGATGCGGAGGCGGTTGCGTCCACCGCCAGCCATATCGCCAGCTTCTGGGACCCGCTTATGCGTGCGCGGATCGTGGCGCTGGCGGCGGAGCAGCCCGACGCCCTGTCGCCGATCGCGGCGCAGGCCGTGCGCCGGATCAGCGCTTGAAGCAGGGCGGCGACGCGCTGACCTTCATCCGTCTGGCCCGCGATGGGCAGGGCGAAGCGGTCGAACGGGTGCTGGCCGATGAAGTGCCGGTCGCGATCGAATTCAACGGCATCGGCTATGCGGTGCTGATGGCGACGCCCACTGATCTGACCGATCTGGTGCTGGGTTTTGCGCTGGCGGAACGGCTGATCAGGCCGGACGATGCGCCGTTCGACGTCGATACCCATGATACCGATCAGGGCATCGTGGCGCGCGCGACTCTGCCGCCTTCGCGGACCGATTTGCTGCTGGACCGGGTACGGCACCGCGCGTCCGATTCATCGTGCGGCCTGTGCGGGATCGAAAATCTGGAGCAGGCGATTCGGCCCCTGCCGCCAGTGACGACGCGATCGCGCGCCGACCGCGCCGCGATCTTTCGCGCGCTTGATGGGCTGGCGGCGCATCAACCGCTCAATGCCGCGACCGGCGCGGCCCATGCCGCCGCCTGGGTCGGCGCGGACGGGGCGATCCGTCTGGCGCGGGAGGATGTCGGGCGGCACAATGCGTTCGACAAGCTGATCGGCGCCATGAAGCGCGCGGGCGCGGGCTGGGACGAGGGCTTTGCGCTGCTGTCGTCACGCTGTTCCTATGAACTGGTGGAAAAAGCGGTGCTGAGCCAATGCCCGCTTCTGGTGACGATTTCCGCCCCCACAAGGCTGGCGGCGGAGCGCGCGGCGGCGGCGGGACTGCCGCTGGTCGTGCTGGCGCGACGCGACGCGATGTTGCACCGGGGCAACGCCCCGCTGACGTAGCGAAACAGCCGCTTGGCAATGCCGCGCCTTTGCCCTAGAGCGCGTCGCGTGAGGGGGGCTCGCCTTTCTTGCAGCTAGATCGCGCCGGTGTCCCGCAAGGGGCTGAAAATGGGAATGCGGTGCGGGCGTGGAAGCGCCCTATTCCGCAGCTGTCCCTGCAACTGTAAGCGGTGAGCATGATGCATAAGGGTCGCAAGACCCGGCCACTGGACGCCACTGTCTGGGAAGGTTCGTGCATCATTGCCCTGACCCGTGAGCCAGGAGACCTGCCGGCGTCTGGTCGCTCTTGCCCTGATCCAGGGGATTGGTCATGGCACGGTGGTTTTCCGTCGAGCGACGCTGTGCGGCCGGGGCCGCATCGTGCCGTGCGGCGGGGGCTGGCGTCATCCCGCATCATGGCGCGACCGCGTGCGCGGACGCCCTGGCCTTGAAGTCGCATGGGACGCGCAGGGCATATATCATGGTAAAAACAGGGATTTCTCTCATTGCGCTGCTGGCGGCAACGCCCGCTCTGGCGCAGGACGACGACATCATCGTCACCGCATCGGGCATCGAACAGTCGCGCGACGAAGTGGGGCAGGCGATCACCGTCATCGACGCGCAGACCATCCAGACGCGGCAGGCGGTCGATGTGGTCGATCTGCTGGCGACGACGCCGGGCGTTCGTTTCAACCGTAACGGGTCCACCGGCGGAGTGACCGGCGTATCGCTGCGCGGCGCGGAAACGACGCAGACTCTGGTGCTGATCGACGGGGTGAAGGTCAATGACCCCAGCGGCATCGGCGATGGGTATGATTTCGGCCATTTGCTGACCGGCAATATCAAGCGGATCGAAGTGCTGCGCGGCTCCAACTCGGTCGTCTATGGCAGCCAGGCGATCGGCGGCGTGGTCAACATCATGACCGGCGTGCCGGTGGACGGCTTCGGCGCGAACGCCTCGGTCGATTATGGCTATAGCGATACGGTCAATGCCAAGGCGGACGTGTCCGGCTCCAGCGGCATCGCGTCGGGCGGTGTGGGCGCGGCCTATTTCCGCACGGACGGCATCTCATCTGCGGTGGGCGGCACGGAAAAGGACGGCTATGAAAATATCGCCACCAACGCGCGGCTCAAACTGGCGTTCAGCGATGCGTTGAGCCTCGATCTACGTGGCTATTACATCCATGCCGATCTCGACTATGACAGCTTCTTTGGCGCACCGGCCGACAGCAGCGATGTGAGCAAGCTGGACCAATATGTGGGCTATGCGGGCCTCAACCTGGCTTTGCTGGATGGCAAGCTGACGAACCGCGCAGCCGTCACCTATCTGCGCAACGACCGCGACTATTATTTCGTGCGCGGCACCGACCCGGATTATGGCTATTCCGGCACCAACCTGCGCTTTGAATATGAAGGCGTCTATGCCCCGGTCGATCAGGCCAAGCTGGTATTCGGCTACGAGCATGAACGGCCCGACTATGATTTCTTCGGGTTCGGCAGCACGTCGTCGGCAAAGATCAATATCGACAGCGTCTATGCGCTGGCGATCGTCAAGCCCTTCACGGGCCTGTCGGTCACGGGCGGTGTGCGGCATGACGATCATAGCCAGTTTGGCGGCGCGACCACGTTCGGCGCGAATGCCAACTATTCGCCCAATGCAGGCGCGACCAATATCCGCCTGAGCTATGGCGAAGGGTTCAAGGCGCCCTCGCTCTATCAGCTGTACGACATGTTCAGCGGCAATAGCGCGCTGCTCCCCGAACGGTCGAAAAGCTATGATATCGGCTTTGACCAGAGCCTGGACGGTGGCCGGGCGATCCTGTCGGTCACGGCGTTCCGGCGGGATACGACCGACCAGATCAATTATGACAATGCGACCTTCAGCTACAGCAATCTGGACCGCACCCGCGCCAAGGGCGTGGAGGCGAGCATTGCCTTGAAGCCGGTGGACGCGCTGACCGTGACGGGCAGCTACAGCTATGTCGATGCGCGCGACCGGTCGGGCGGGATCACGGACGGCAACCGCCTGCCGCGCCGCGCGGCCAATGCGATCAGCGTTTCGAGCGACTATGTCTGGTCGTTCGGCCTGTCGACCGGGGCGACAGTGACGATGGTAGGCGACAGTTTCGACAATGCCGCCAACACCCGCCGTCTGGACGGCTATGCGCTTGTCGGCCTGCGGGCTTCGCTGCCGCTGGGCGAGCATCTGGAAGTCTATGGCCGGATCGACAATCTGTTCGATGAAGCCTACGCCACGGCCTATGGCTATGGCGTCTATGGCCGCTCCGCCTTTGGCGGCGTGCGTGTCCGCTTCTGATATGGCACAAGGGGGGACGGGCGCGCTGCTCGTCCCTTCACCTTGGCGCGTTCTGACGCGCCGTGCTTTTGCTGCGTGGCGCCCCAAGTTGCGCCACGATGGCCCGCGCCGCCTGCACATAGGCCGGGCCGCCGCACACGGTCCAGCTTTGCGGCAGGCTGATGCGCGGGATGGATTTGATCGCCGGATGCTGGAGCATTTCGGTCCCCTGATCGACCACCGCTTCGCTGCCGCTTTCCACGATCAGCCAGTCGGGCCGCGCCGCGACCATCGCCTCCAGCGGCACCTGCGCCAGCGCAGGCTTGCCGAGTTTTGCTGCCAGATTGGTCAGCCCGACCCGATGCATCAGGTCATCGACCAGCGTGCCTGTGCCGGTCATATAGCCGCGCCGCTGATAATAGGCGGCAACGCCGCCGCGCTTCGCTTTCGGCAGTGCTGCCAGATCGCGGTTCATCTGCGCAATCAGCTTTTCGCCCCGGTCGACATGGCCGACCGCGCGCGCGACCTGCCGTATCTGGTCCTTAATCGCGCCATAATTGTCCGCACTGGCCAGGCCCAATGTGGTCCATTGGCCCGGCGGCGCTCCGGCGACCATGTTCGGCCCGATCGGATAGCCCAGGATCAAATCGGGGCGGATCGCGAGCACCTCTTCCGAAGCGCGGCGCAGCGTACGATACCCGCGCGCCTTTTCCGCCGCCGCCGACAATTCGGGGTCGAGCGCATTGCTGCTGAGCGCCGCGATCTGGCCCTTGTCGGCCAGCGCGATCAGATATTGATCGGCGCACACGTTGAGCGACACGATCCGCCGCGGCGCAGCGTGTGCCGTTCCGGTGAGTGTCAGGGCGGCAATGGCGAGGATCAACGGACGGATCATGGAGCCTGTCTTGTAGTAGGACCTGTTCCTGCCTTCGCAGGAACATGGCGCTTTGCCAACCGCCAAGGGGAGCACTCATGACGGCCCGCCGCCACCCCTTGCTCGTCCCCGCGCTGCTGATCCTGCTGGTCGGCGCGGCGATGGGATCGGTGATGCTGGGGGCCGTCGCGATCAGCCCGGCGCGGATATGGGCGGTGCTGACCGGCGGCGGCGATGCGGTTGCCCGTGCGATCATCATCGACCTGCGCCTGCCGCGCATGCTGCTGGGCCTGCTGGTGGGCGCGATGCTGGGCCTGTCGGGCGCGGCGTTGCAGGGCTATCTGCGCAACCCGCTGGCCGAACCGTCCGTGCTGGGCGCGTCCAACGCAGCGGCGCTGGGCGCGGTCTGCGCGCTCTATTTCGGCCTCAGCGCGTTGCACCCGCTGGTCCTGCCGCTGCTCGCCATCACCACCGCGCTTGTCGCCATTGCCGGGCTGTTCCTGCTGGCCGGTCCATCGGAAAGCCCGCTGACCCTGATCCTGGCGGGGATCGCGGTCGCGACGCTGGCGGGCGCGGGCATCAGCCTGTCGCTCAACCTGTCGCCCAACCCCTTTGCCGCGATGGAGATCATGACCTGGCTGATGGGCAGTCTGGAAAACCGCAGCTATGTGCATGTCCTGGTCGCCTTGCCCTGCATCGCGATCGGCGCGGCGCTGCTGCTGGCGGACGGGCGGACGCTGGACGCGCTGACATTGGGGGAGGAAGGCGCGCAGGCGCTGGGCGTGAACCTTAATGCCGCGCGGTTGCGCATGATGCTGGGCGTCGCGATCGGCCTGGGCGGCGCGGTGGCGGTGTCCGGCGCGATCGGCTTTGTCGGCCTGATCGTCCCGCATATCGTCCGCCCGCTGACCGATCGGTCGCCATCGGCGGTGCTATGGCCGTCACTGCTGGGCGGCGCGGTGCTGCTGACGCTGGCGGATATTGGCGTGCGACTGATCCCGTCGGTCAATGAACTGAAGCTGGGGGTCGTCACCGCGATGCTGGGCGTGCCGGTGTTCCTGATCCACCTGATGCGGGAGCGACGGCTATGGTGAGCCTGGCGGTAGAAGGGCTGTCCGTCCGGCTTGGCCGTCATGTGGCGGTGCGCGATGTCGCGGTGACGCTGGAGCCGGGCCAGCTGGTCGGCATCATCGGTCCCAATGGCGCGGGCAAGTCCACGCTGATCCGGGCGATGCTGGGCCTTGCGAAGCCGCGCGCGGGCCGGGTGCTGATCGACGGGCAGGATGTGGCGCGGATCGACCGGGGGGCGATAGCGCGCGCCATCGCCTATCTGCCGCAGGGTCAGACGTTGCACTGGCCGCTCAGCGTCGATCGGCTGGTGGCGCTGGGGCGGCTGCCGCATCTGGGGCCGCTGTCCCGCCTGTCCGACGCAGACGAGGCAGCGGTAGAGGCAGCGATGGCGCGGGCCGATGTGCTGCACCTGAAAGGACGGATCGCGACCGAATTGTCGGGTGGGGAGCGGGCGCGGGTGTTGCTGGCGCGGGCGCTGGCGGTCGGGGCGCGCGGGCTGATCGCCGACGAGCCGCTGGCGGCGCTGGATCCTGGCCATCAGATCGACGTCATGAACCTGCTGCGCGACGAGGCGCGCAGCGGCGCGCTGGTGGTGACGGTGCTGCATGACCTGAGCATGGCCGCGCGCTGGTGCGACCGGCTGCTGCTGATGGATGGCGGCGCGCTGGTCGCCGACGGCGCGCCGATGGAGGTGCTGACGACGCAGGCGCTGGCCGATGTCTATGGCATCACCGCCTGCATCGATCCGGGCAATGGCTGGCCCTTGATCCTGCCGACCGGGCGCATCTAAAATCCTCCCCTGCAAGGGGAGGGGGTTGAATGGAGGCACGTGACTCCATTCAACCATCGAAGCTGGTGGTGGAGGGGTGTCCCGCTATCGATAGGGTGACACCCCTCCGTCAGGGCTACGCCCTGCCACCTCCCCTTGCAGGGGAGGATGATTTCATTCCGCGAAGCTGCGGGGAGCAGGCGCGATGACCGTGACTGCACCAGCCCCCACTTCCGACACTTCCAGCGCACGTTCGGCGACGCCGTTGCGGCCAAAGCGGAACGCGCCGTCAATGCCCGAAAAGCCGCCCGAATCGCGCAGGCGGGTGGTGGGGAAGGGGCTGCCGGGCTTCCAGTCCTGCGCGATCCGCACGGTCAGCAGGACCGAATCATAGCCGAGCGAGGACAGGCGGAAGGGCGCCGTGCCGTAGCGGGCGCGATATTTGTTCGCGAGCTGGCGATAGAGCGTGTCCGACACGCTGGCGAACCATGCGCCGCGCAGCACCGGGCTAGCCGCCAGCGTGCCTTCTGTATTCCACAATTCCGTGCCGAGCAGGCGGGCGGTCGCGCCGCCATTCTTGCGCACGATCGGGGCAATCTGGATCGCGACCTTGCCGCTGTCGGCGATCAGCAAGGCGTCATAGCTGGACGAGGCCTGCAATTTCTTCACCGCTGCAGTGATCGAGCCGGGGCTACGATCGAACGTCTGCATCGACACGACGGTGCCGCCCGCCTGTTCGACTGCGCGCAGCAGCGCATTGCCGGCGCGTTCGCCATAGGTGCCGCGCGGAATGAGCGCGGCGAACTGCGACAGCCCCTTGTCATGGGCGAAACCCACGACCCGCTCGATCGACTGGTTGGGGTTGTAACCCATGATATAGACGCCATTGCCCGCGACGCTGGCGTCGTTGGAAAAGCTGATCACCGGGACATTGGTGCGCGCGGCGATCGGCCCCACGATGCGGGCGTCCTCCGCCAGCAGGGGGCCAAGGATCAGGCGGTTGCCCTCGGCCAGGGCGCGGTTCGCCGCGGCTGCGGCGCCGGGCGCGGTGTCATAGGTGGTGATGCGGATCTTGTCGGTCCGGGTGTCCATCAGCGCCAATGTGGTCGCGTTGGCGATCGACTGGCCCACGGCGGCATTGGGGCCGCTCATCGGTACCAGCAGCGCGACGCGGTGGCGCAGCGTGTCGGTCGGCAGACCCTGGGTCACATCAGGGCCGGTCGGGCCTGTCGGGCCGGTCGGGGTGACGGGGGCCGGTCCCTTGGGCACGATCGACTGACAGGCGGCGAGCAGCAGCGTGCCCGCGGCAAGCACAATGCGCGTGCCGCGTTTCAAAGAAGCGAACAAGTCCGCTTGCCGGGAGGCATCCGTCTCTGTCATCTGGCGTCCTTATGGAAACACAATCATCGGGTCTTGAACCTGGGCTTTATATCGTCGCTGGGCCGATCGGCAACCTTGGTGACCTTACCCCGCGCGCGGCGGAGGTGCTGCGGCTGGCCGATGTCGTCGCCGTGGAGGATACGCGGGTGAGCGCGCGGCTGTTGCGCCATGCCGGTTCGGACCGACCGATGATCCCCTATCATGACCATAGCGGCGAAAATGTGCGGCAAAGGCTGGTTGACCGGATGGCGGGCGAATCGGTCGCCCTGCTGTCGGACGCGGGAACGCCGCTCATTTCCGATCCGGGCTACAAGCTGGTGCGCGATGCGCGGGCGGCGGGACGGCGGATCACGACCCTGCCCGGTCCCAGCGCGGCGATCGCGGCGCTGACGCTGTCGGGCCTGCCGACCGACCGTTTCCTGTTCATGGGCTTCCTGCCCAGCAAGGCCAAGGCGCGCGGCGATGCGCTGGACGAGGTGGCGGGGCTGCGGGCGACCCTGGTCTTCTATGAAAGCGGCCCGCGCCTGTCGGAAAGCCTGTCCGCCATGGCCGCGCATCTGGGCGACCGGGACGCGGCGGTCAGTCGGGAAATCAGCAAGGCCTTCGAGGAAACGGCCTGCGGCACGTTGAGCGAACTGTCCGCCCGCTACGCCGACGCGCCGCCCAAGGGCGAGATTGTGGTGACGGTCGGCCCGCCCGGCGAGGCTGCGCCGGCCAGCGCCGAGGATGCGGACGCGGCCCTGCTGGAGGCGCTGACCCGGCTGTCGGTGTCGAAGGCGGCGGGCGAGGTCGCGAAGAAACTGGGGCTGGACCGGCGCACCCTGTATGACCGGGCGACGGAATTGAAGGGGTGAAGCGGGAAGCGGCCGAGCGACGCGGACGTCAGGCCGAGCGGATCGCCGCCTGGTGGCTGCGGCTGAAGGGCTGGCAGATTGTCGGACGGCGGATGCGGACGCCAGCGGGGGAGGGCGATCTGGTCGCGCGCAAGGGCGCGATGCTCGCCTTTGTGGAGGTCAAGGCTCGCGCCACGGCGGCGGAACTGGACCTGGCGATCGACGAGCGGCGGTTGCGCCGGGTCGCGGCGGCGGCGGAAATTCTGTGGCATGATCTGGCCAAAGCGGGGGACGATATGCGAATCGACGTCATCCTCCTTGCGCCGGGCCGTGCGCCACGCCATCTGGCCAATGTCTGGCATGGGGGGTGATGTGCCTCTCCCCCCAAAACCGTTCGGGCTGAGCGAAGTCGAAGCCCTCGCCTGAGCGCCAGCGAAGGCAAAGCACCTCGCTAACGCTCGGCGGAGCCCTTCGACGTCGCTCAGGGCGAACGGAAAAGGAATGAAGATGACGCAACTGAACCCCCTGACCGTCGCCGTCCAGATGGACCCGATGGAGGGCATCAAGATCGCGGGCGATTCGACCTTTCACATCATGCTGGCCGGGCAGGCGCGGGGACACAGGCTCTACCATTATCTGGCGACCGACCTGACCTATCGCGACGGCCGGGTGCTGGCGAAGGCGCGGCCAGTGAATGTGCAGAAGGTGGAAGGCGACCATTTCGCTTTTGGTGAGCCGGAAATGCTGGACCTGGGGCGTGATGTCGATGTCGTGCTGATGCGGCAGGACCCGCCCTTTGACCTGAGCTACATCACCGCCACCCATTTGCTGGAGCGGGTGCAGGAAGAAACATTGGTGGTCAACGATCCGGCCAGTGTCCGCAATGCGCCCGAAAAGCTGTTCGTGCTGGACTATGCCCGCTTCATGCCGCCGACCATGATCACCCGTGACCTGGCCGAAGTGCGCAGCTTCCTGGCCCAGCATGGCGAGATCGTCGTCAAGCCACTCTATGGCAATGGCGGCGTCGCCGTTTTCCATGTCGGCAAGAATGGCGCGAACCTCTCTTCGCTGGTGGAAATATTCAAGGCGTCATGGGTTGAGCCGTTCATGGTTCAGGCCTTCATCCCCGGTGTCGCGCAAGGCGACAAGCGTATCGTCCTGATCGACGGCGAAGTCGCGGGCGCGGTCAACCGGATTCCGGGTGCGGGCGAAATCCGGTCCAACCTGGCGGTTGGCGGATCGGCGGCCAAGACCGTGCTGACCGACAGGGAACGGGAAATCTGCGACGCGATGGGACCGGAACTCAAGGCGCGCGGCCTGCTGTTCGTGGGCATCGATGTGATTGGCGGCGAGTGGCTGACCGAAATCAACGTGACATCGCCCACCGGGATCGTGTCGATCGATGCCTTTGACGGCACCGATACGGGCGGGATGATCTGGGACGCGATCGACGCGCGGCTGGCGGCACGGGCGGCGGCTTGAGCGAGTTTTTGTCTCCAGATCCGTTCGGGCTGAGCCTGTCGAAGCCCTCTGCTGTGCGAAGCGAAGTGACCTCCCTCCGGTCGGTCAAACCCTTCGACTTCGCTCAGGGCGAACGGAAGAAGAATATCATCCTTCATTCGGGCATCGTGACATGACCGACTGGGTGCTCCGCCTGATCGACGCGGGCGGCTATTGGGGCATTTTCGTCCTGATGGTGCTGGAGAATGTCTTTCCGCCGATCCCGTCGGAACTGATCATGGGCATTGGCGGCATTCGCGTGGGTCAGGGGCGGATGGCGATGGAATGGCTGCTGCTGGCCGGCACCATCGGCACCACGGTCGGCAATTATTTCTGGTATCTGGTCGGCCACGTGCTGGGCTTTGGCCGGTTGAAGCCGCTGGTCGATCGTTATGGCCGCTGGGCGACGCTGGAATGGCGCGATGTCGAGGCGCTGGACCGACTGTTCGGCAAATATGGCCAGATCGTCGTCTTCGTGTTCCGCTTCATGCCAGCGCTGCGGACGATGATATCGTTGCCCGCCGGGCTGTTCCGCATGGGGCATGTGAAATTCCTGGCGTGGACAGCGGGCGGGGCGCTGATCTGGAACATCATCCTGGCCTATGCCGGATTCGTGCTGGGCAGGAACTTCAGCCAGATCGACAAATATATCGGCCCCGCCGCTACCCTGTGCGTGGTGGGTGCGGTGATCCTCTATCTGTGGCGGCTGGCGACCTGGCGGCCAAAGGGTTAGGCGCGCGGGTGGGCGTTGCGGTAGACGTCCATCAGGTGCGCGGCATCGACCTGGGTATAGACCTGGGTGGAGGACAGGCTGGCATGGCCGAGCAGTTCCTGCAAACTGCGCAGGTCCGCGCCGCGCCCCAGCAGATGGGTGGCGAAGCTGTGGCGCAGCGCATGGGGGGTGGTGCGGTCCGAGAGGCCGAGCCGTCCGCGCGCGCCCTGTACCGCGCGGCGGATGAGGGCGGGGGAGAGCGGGCCGCCGCGGGCGCCGCGAAACAGCATCTCGTCGCGGGTCATGGGATAGGGGCAGAGCGCCACATAGGCGTCGATCGCCGCGCGGACCTGTGGCAGCAGCGGGACGACGCGCATCTTGCCCCGCTTGCCCGTGACGCGCAGGGTTTCGCCGAGCGGCAGCGCCGCGCCGGTAAGGCCCATGGCCTCGCCGATCCGCAGTCCCGCGCCATAGAGCAGCATCAGCACCGCCCAGTCGCGCGCGCCGATCCAGGCTTCGCGTGCGCCTTCGGCAATGTCCTGCGCCAGCGCGACCGCTTCATCGGGGGAGACGGGGCGGGGCAGTCCGCGCTTGGTGCGGGGGCCTTTCAATAGGGGCACGCGGGCGTCCTCACCCCCGATGAAGCGCAGGAAACCGCGCACGGCGGACAGTTCCCGCGCCGCTGACAGATTGCCGATACCCTCCATCCGCCGCGCGGTGAGGAAGGCGCGCAGGTCCGCCTGGCTGATCTGCGCCAGCAGCGCAGCGGTAACTTGCTCGCCATGATGCGCCTCCAGAAAGGCGACCAGCCGCTCGGCGGTTGCGACATAGGCGCGCACCGTATGGGTCGATCGCCGCCGGTCGAGGCTGAGATGATGACGCCAGCGTTCGATAAGGTCGGGGGAGGGCATGAGGGCAGTCTAGGGCAGGCGCGGGAAATAGGAAATGGCGGGCTTAACTTCGCATATTTCCCGGCAAATGCGACATAAAAGAACAAGGTTGGGACATTTTGTGACGGCTGAGCCCGTTGCAAATCCGGGAGTGGTGTGGTGGTTGACCGGAGGCCAGATGAAGGGGGATCGCGCTCTCGATAGGGCGACGCCTCTCCACCACCGCTTCGCGGCGGTCCCCCTCCCCTTGCAGGGGAGGATTTTCCAGGGTCGGCTTTGCACAGCGCATGTTCGCCTAATTTTTGAGCCAGGAAGAAGGGTTGGGATTGCCCGGTCCGGCATGGGCCGGGTTCGATGAAATGGCAGACTAGTGGCGGCAGCATAGGGCCAAGCGGAGCGATAGGACAGGCGTGGCCTTGAAATCCGGCGGGAAATGGGCACATGGGAAGCATGGCACCCCCTTTTGATCTGACCGACCTGCCGACGGGCGTGGCGATGCCCCTGTCGCCGATGGTGGCCCGCGTGCTGGCGCCCAATCCGTCGCCCTTCACCTTCACCGGCACGCAGACCTATGTGGTCGGATCGAGCGACGTGGCGGTGATCGATCCCGGCCCGGACGAGGCGGATCATCTGACGGCGCTCACCGCCGCCATTGCCGGGCGGCCGGTGGTGGCGATCGTCTGCACCCATACCCATCGCGATCATAGCCCGGCTGCCCAGCCGCTGCACGCCATGACCGGCGCGCCGGTGATCGGCTGCGCGCCGCTGACGCTGGACGATGACGGGCCGCGCGCCGATGCGGCGTTCGACGCGGCCTATCGTCCCGACCGGATACTGGCGGACGGCGAACGGCTGGCCGGCGAGGGATGGACATTGGAGGCGGTGGCGACGCCGGGGCATACGTCCAACCACCTTTGCTTCGCCCTGGTCGAGGAACAGGCGCTGTTTACCGGCGACCATGTGATGGGCTGGTCCACCAGTGTCATTTCGCCGCCCGATGGCGACATGGCCGATTATATGCGGTCGATGCAGCGGTTGCTGGAGCGTCAGGACATTATCTATTATCCCGCCCATGGCGAGCCGATCGACAATCCGCAGCGGCTGGTGCGGGGCATGATCGGCCATCGCAAGCAGCGCGAGGGCCAGATTTTGCGCTTTCTGGAGCGCAATGGCGACAGCTTGATCCCCGACATGGTGGCCGAAATGTACAAGGGCGTCGATCCGCGCCTGCACCCGGCCGCCGGGCGATCGGTGCTGGCGCATCTGATCGACCTGCATCAGCGGGGGCTGGTCATGGCGGCGGACGATCTGTGGCAGATGCGCTGAAACGCTATGCCGGGCCGTTTGTGGCCGGACTACTGCTGCTGTTCGTCGGCATGGCGATGTGGATCGGCTGGCAGCGCTATGACCGCGACTATGTCGTGGCGGTGGAGGAGGACGGGTCTGCCGTCACCAAGGTGATCGCCGCGAAGATCGCCGGGGTCAGCAGCCTGAAAGTGTCCGAACTTAACGGCACGATCCAGAGCAGCGCGCAGGATGTGCGCGGCTTTGGCCTGCTCAAGTCCGACCAGGTCGTCAAAATGCCTTTCTCGGTCGACTATTTCGTCGATGTTAGCGGATTGGGCGCGGACGATCTGGAATGGGACGGGCAGACTCGCACGCTGATCGTCAACGCGCCCGACGTGATGGCGGGCAAGCCCAATGTCGATGAGAGCCGCCGTACGCTGGTGCAGACCAATGGCCTGTTCGTGACCCGGCAGGCGAGTGAGGCGCTGAGCCGCCGCGTGTCCGCCCATGCGCAAAGCCGCGCGCTGGCAACCGCGCGCTCGCCCGAACGGATGGCGCAGGCGCGTGAATATGGCCGCGCGGCGATCGGCAAGTTGATGGCCGCGCCGCTCAGCGCGGCGGGCTATGGCGATGCGCGGGTGATCGTCACCTTCCCGCCCGAGCGCAGGGGCCGCAATGGCGAGCGGTGGGATGTGACCACGCCGATCAACGAGGTGCTGGCCAACAAGCGAGCGCAGCGCTAGGGCGCTCGTCAAGGACCGAGGAGTTTTAGGGACATGAACGCTTTTACCGGCATTCCGCAGGGTACCGACCTGCGCGCAGAGATTGAGCGGCTGCGCAAGGAGCGCAACGCGGTGATCCTGGGTCACTATTATCAAAGCCCGGAAATTCAGGACCTGTCGGACTTTGTCGGCGACTCGCTGGAACTGTCGCGCAAGGCGGCGGAGACGGACGCGGACGTCATCGCCTTCTGCGGCGTGCGCTTCATGGCGGAGACGGCCAAGATCCTGTCGCCCGACAAGATCGTCGTGCTGCCCGACATGGATGCCGGTTGCAGCCTGGAGGACAGCTGCCCGCCCGCCCAGTTCAAGGCGTTCCGCGAAGCGCATCCCGACCATATTGCGCTGAGCTACATCAACTGTTCGACCGAGGTGAAGGCGCTGTCCGACATCATCGTGACTTCTTCGTCCGCCGAAAAGATACTGGCGCAGATCCCCAAGGACCAGAAGATCATCTTCGGCCCCGACAAGCATCTGGGCGGTTATCTGAAGCGCAAGCTGGGCCGCGACATGCTGCTGTGGCCGGGCGTGTGCATCGTGCATGAGGCGTTCAGCGAGACCGAATTGCTGAAGCTCAAAGCCCAGCATCCCGACGCGCCGATCGCCGCGCACCCCGAATGTCCGCCCTATATCGTCGATCATGCCGATTATGTCGGGTCGACCAGCGGCATATTGGACTTTGCCAAGACGATGCCGGGCGACACGCTGATCGTTGCGACCGAACCGCACATCATCCACCAGATGGAAAAGGCGGTGCCGCAAAAGCGCTTCATCGGCGCACCGGGCGCGGACGGCAACTGCAACTGCAATATCTGCCCCTATATGGCGCTCAACACGATGGAGAAGCTGTACCTCGCGCTGCGCGACCTCCAGCCGCGCATCGAGATGGACGAAACGCTGCGGTTGGGCGCGAAGAAGAGCCTCGATCGGATGCTGGAAATGGCCAGCGGCACGGTGGGGCAGGGGGATTTGGGGGCGCGATAAGCCATGATCTTCTCCCTCCCCCGTTTCGACCTTGACGCTTTCGTCGCTTCCACGCTGGCCGAGGATCTGGGGCCGGATGGCCGGGACGTCACCAGCGAGGCTGTGATCCCCGCCGATGCGATGTTCGATGGGGTGATGGACACGCGGGACGCGGTGACGCTGGCGGGTCTGCCGGTCGCAGCCGCTTTCTTCCGGGCGCTCGATCCTGATGTGGTGATTGAACTGCTGCATCAGGATGGTGACCGGGTGGCGGCGGGGACCGACATCATGCGGATTCGCGGGAAGGCGCGTGCGATGCTGACGGCGGAGCGATCGGCGCTCAATACGGTCCAGCATCTGAGCGGTATCGCGACGATGACGCGCGCCTATGTCGATGCGATCGATGGAACTGGCGCGACACTGCTGGATACGCGCAAGACCATTCCGGGGCTGCGTGTCCTTGAGAAATATGCGACGCGGATGGGCGGGGCGACCAATCACCGCATGGGATTGTGGGACGCGGCGATGATCAAGGACAATCATGTCGCGGTCGCCGGATCGGTCGAGGAAGCGGTGCGCCGCGCGGTGGATGCCGGGGTTGCCAGCATCATCGTAGAGGTCGACCGGATCGACCAGATCGAACCGGCGCTGGCCGCCGGGGCCACGCATTTGCTGCTCGACAATATGGATGCGGCGACGCTGCGGCAGGCGACGGCGCTGGTCGGCGGGCGCGTGCCGACCGAGGCATCGGGCGGGGTGACGCTGGAGACGATCCGGGCAAGGGCGGACACGGGCGTCACCTATATCAGCGTCGGGCGGCTGACCCAGTCGGCCCCGGCGGCGGACATCGGGCTGGATTTCGCTTATGCTTAAAGGGCTGGCGCTGGTGGCGCTGATCGCGATGCCGGGGACGGCGCTGGCGCAATCGGCCCAGTGCAGCCCGCCCGCGCAGATCGCCCGGCCCGATCTGGAGGGGCCGACCGCCAAGGAGCCCAAGCGCATCCTGCCGATCGGCAGCTATACGCTGGCGCTCAGCTGGTCGCCGCAATATTGTTCGGCCGCGCGGGGCAAGGGGAGCGCGCTTCAGTGTGATGGCCGACATGGCCGTTTCGGCTTCACCCTGCATGGGTTGTGGCCGGACGGCTTTGGCAAGGAATGGCCGCAATATTGCCGCGCCGCCAATCTGGTGCCCCGGCAAGTGATCCGGCAGAATCTGTGCGCGACGCCGTCGGTCCAGCTGATCCAGCATGAATGGGCTAAGCATGGTACCTGCATGACGACAAGGCCGGAGCGCTATTTCAACCGGTCGCGGGCGTTGTACCAGTCGATCCGCTACCCCGACATGGGGGCGCTGGCGCGGAGCAAGTCCCTGACCGTCGGGCAGTTTGCGCAGGCCTTTGCGCGCGCCAACCGGGGGCTGAAGCCCGATATGCTGCGGGTCACGACGACGCGGGGCAACTGGCTGAGCGAGGTGTGGCTGTGCATGGACCGGGCGATGGAGTTTACCCGCTGCCCGGCGCATCAGGGCGGCGCGCCGCTCACGAGCCGGCTGCGGATCGCGCCGCTATAGTTCCTAGTGGTCCGATTTTGACATTTGCAGACGCATCCCAGCCGCCAGGGGATTCAAATGTCAAAACTCAATCCACTAGCCATCGATCGTCGCGGTCGAGGGGTGGTGCTTGTCCAGATGCTTGCGGATGATGCGCAGGTTGCGGGTGTTTGAGCGGAACGCGAAGTCGAACAGATCGCCGACCAAGGGAATGGCGCCCAGCAGCGTATCGACCCCGACATTGGCCGACATGCGGGTGATCTGCCATTTCGACATGCCCAGATTGCGCGCTTCCCAGACCATCCACATGCCCATGGATGCGGTCGCCAGATCGCCGATAACCGGCACCAGCCCGACGATGCTGTCGATACCGACGGGGCGATTGATGCCGGGGACGACGAACAGGCGCTCCAGCACCGCCTCCATCGCTTCGATACGGCGGCGCACCGAGGCGGGGTCGCGGCCAAGGCCCGGAATGGCGCTGGCGGCGCCATTTGCGGAGTCGGGCGAAATCGGCATGGGCAAGGCGTCTCCTGTTGCCTGCCCTAGTTGGTGCGTCGGAACAGATGGTTCAATGGGTGGCGCGCGCGGGGGGATGGCTGGAAACCGTTGAGCCGCTTCGACACGAGCGACCAGCGGATCGGTGTGCCAAGCGGGATATAGCCGTTATGCGCGACCATCAGCGCTTCGGCCTCCGCGATGCGGGCGGCGCGGTCCTCCGGCTTGCTGGCAAGGCTGGCGGCCTGAAGCTGGGCATCGGCGGCGTCGCTGCAATGGATTTTGCGGGCGCAGCCGACCCGGCCCAGATACCAGAGCGCGCTGTCATAGGCGGCGACTTCGTCGATCAGCCGCAGTTCCGCATCGCTGGTCATGGAGACGCGCCGCACCGGCAGGCCGATGGCGTCCAGATCGCGTCGCAGCAGGCCGAACAGCAAAGTCGCGCCCGGCCCCTGCGGCAGGGCGATGCGCAACGGCGGCGGGTCGCCATGATCGTCGCGCCAGACGGCAACGGCAGCGCTCGCCCGGCCGCGCCGGTCCTCCAGCGACAGGGCGGCCCAGTCCGGATCGGTCGGCGCGCGGCCAAGATCGAGCTGGTCGGGGACGATGCGGTTGCTGGTGGCCCAGCCGCCGATCGGCAGCAGGGCAGGGATCTGGCTGCGGTCGATCGCCATGTTGATCGCCGCGCGTATGCCGTCATCGTCGAGCAGGCTGCCCCGGCCCGTCACGGCCAGCCCCAGCAGCCCCTGCACCGGATCGGCCCGCACGGCATCGCGATCGACCCCGGCGGGGACCAGCAGCGGCAAATCGGCCAGTCGCCCCCCCAGCACCAGAGCGGCCTGCCCTTCGCGGAAGCGCACGATGGCAAGGGCGGCGCGTTCGGCGCGCAGCACGCGCGTCTGCCACGCCGGGACCGGCGTGTCTTCGGCATCGTCTTCGTCGCTCAGCCGGTCGATCGGGGTCAGGATTATCGCCTTGCCCCATGTCTTGCGGCGATAGGGGCCAGTGCCCCCGTCGCGCGAGACGATGGCCATTTGCGGCTGGGCCAGCATCTGGAGGATATAGGGGCGGGCCGTCGCAAGGCGGATCTCGATCACTTCGCCGGTCATCGGGATCACGGCCTGCACCGCGTCGAGCGGTCCGTCCGGGTCGAAGCGGCGCAGCGATTCGATCCGTGCCATCAGCATCCGCGCCACGTCGGGTGCGGTGACCCGCGCGCCATTGGCCCAGAAGGCGCGGCGCAGGCGGAAAATATAGCTGCGCCCGTCATCCTCCACGATCCAGCGCTGGGCGAGTGCGGGCAATATGTCGCCGCTGGCGTCGAAGGCGACCAGCCCCTGCGCGGTCGCGTCCAGAAACAGCTTGGCGCCCGGATCGGGCAGACGCTGCAAGGGTTTGGCGAAATCTTCGCGATCGCCCACGACGCTGACGACGACGGGATCGTTGCTGTCGGCCGAACAGCCGCCCACCATCGCAAGCAGGCCGGGCAGCGCAGCAAGGGCGAGGCGGTGGACGCGCCGACGGGGGATGGGGACGGTCGACATGATGGGCCGCCACCCTAGCCCGCTAACGGCCTGTCGCCAACCGCCATGGCGGGGCGATCGTGATCATTCCGATACCATTCCCGGATCGCGCGCCACCGCCATCGGCAGGTGCAGGATGAAGCAGGCGCCGCTCTGGGCGTCCTGACGGTCGGCGATGCTGATGCGGCCCTGATGACCGTCGATGATCGAGCGGGCGATGGCGAGGCCGAGGCCAGAATGCTTGCCGAAACTTTCGCCTTCGGGGCGGACGCTGTGGAAGCGGCGGAAGACATGCTCGCGCTCCGATTCGGGGACGCCCGGTCCTTCATCCTCGACGCTGACAAGCACCTGATCGTCGGCGACGGTCGCGACCACCTGAACCAGTCCGCCGTCCGGCGAGAAGGAAATGGCGTTGTCGATCAGATTTTCCAGCACGCGCACCAGCCGCTGTTCCTCGCCCAGCACCACCGCGACATTCTTGCGCGGGCGGGCGAAGGCAAGCCGCACGCCGCGGGGCACGCCGCGCGCCTCATGCGCGCCGACGATCCTTTCGATGAGCTGGCCAAGGTCCACCGGCTCGAACCGGGTGCGGGACAGTTCGGCATCGACGCGGGAGGCTTCGGCAATGTCGGTGACCAGCCGGTCGAGACGGCGGACATCGTCCTGCGCGATCGCCATCAACTGCGCGCGCAGGTCCGGCCGGTCGACCCGTTCGAGCGCGTCGAGGGCGGAGCGCAGCGAGGCGATGGGGTTTTTCAGTTCATGGCTGACATCGGCGGCAAAGGCATCGGTCGCGTCGATCCGCTGGCGCAGCGCCTGGCTCATGTCCGACAGGGCGCGGGCGAGCATGCCAATTTCGTCGCGCCGTTCGGGCAGGCGCGGCACGGTCACCTGCCGCGCGCGGCCCAGCCGCACGCGCACGGCGGCGCGGGCGAGGCGCTGGAGCGGGAGCACGATGGTGCGCGCCAGGAACAGCGAGAGCAGGACCGACGCCAGCACGGCGACGGCCAGCACCATGCCGAGGCGCAGCCGCTCCGCGCGGACGGTGCGGGTGATGTCGCGGGCATTTTCGGTCGCGAACAGGCTGGTGCCGTCGCGCATCGCCACGGCGGCGGAGATCACGAAGGTTCGGTCGGGAGCATAGCGGTTGACCGCCTGCGGCCGCCCGGTCTTGCGCGCTATCTGCACTTCGGGCCAGGCGTCCGCGCGATCGACGGCGGGTTCGACGAAGTCGGGCGGCCGGTCCGCCGACACGACCCGGTCCATCGCCTTGTCAAGGAAGCGGGCGACATGGCGCTGCCAGTCCTCTTCCGACGGCTGGCGCAGGCGATAGCGCGGCGCGTCCATGGCGAAACTGTCGGACAGGCGATGGCCGTCGGGCGCGTAGCGGCGCACCCGGTCGCCGGTCTGGCGGGCATAGGCGGCGATCAGCTGACGCTGGCGTTCGGGCGGGACGCTTTCCAGCCCGATCGCCAGCAATTGCAGTTCCCGCGCCGACTGTTCCAGCCGCGCGTCGACGATGCGCGTGCGATAGCTGTCGAGATAGAAAAATCCCCCCGCCAGCAGCGCCAGCGCAAAGACGTTGACGGCCAGGATGCGCGGCGTGAGGCTGATCCGCCCGGACCAGCGCAGGCCATCAGCACCCAGGCCGTCACTCTTCGGAGAAGCGATATCCGGCGCCATAGAGTGTGTCGATTGCGTTGAAATCGGAATCTACCTCGCGGAATTTGCGCCGCAGCCGCTTGATATGGCTGTCGATGGTGCGATCGTCGACATAGACGTCGTCCTGATAGGCGGCGTCCATCAACTGGTTGCGGTTCTTGACCACGCCGGGGCGGGTGGCCAGCGTTTCGAGGATGAGGAATTCGGTGACAGTCAGCGTCACGTCCTGACCGTTCCATTTCACCCGATGGCGGGCGGGGTCCATTTCCAGCCGCCCGCGAATGATCGGGTCGGCGACCGGCTGGTCGGGGGTTTCGGGCGTCCGGCTGACTTCGGCGCGGCGCAGGATCGCGCGGATGCGCGCGATCAGCAGCCGTTGGGAAAAGGGTTTGGAGATATAGTCGTCCGCCCCCATCGCCAGCCCCAGCGCCTCATCCAGCTCATCCGCCTTGGACGTCAGGAAAATGACCGGCATCGGGCTTTTTTCCCGCAGGCGGCGCAGCAGTTCAAGGCCATCCATGCGCGGCATCTTGATGTCGAACACCGCCAGATCGGCGGGATTGTCGAGCAACGCCTTCAGCGCGCCTTCCGGGTCGGAATAGACCCGCGTCATGAAGCCTTCGGTCTGGAGCGCGATCGACACGGACGTCAGGATATTCTTGTCGTCATCCACCAGGGCGATGGTTGCTGTCATGCGGCATCCCAGAAATATGTGTGGTCAGAAACATGCGTGGCGGGGGCGGAAAGAGCGTTAGACGATGCCAGCGCGCGCTGCAAGGAAGGCGGGGTCGGCCGATCATGCGGCAGGACAGTCGCTATTCGGGACAAACGCCTGAACACAGGGATTTGACGCACCCTACGCAAAGCCGTATGCCGCCAATGTCTGCAAGAATGACGCCGCCCGCAAGATAGCGGCGCTGAGGGGCGGACCGGTCGCGAATATACAGAATGTTTGTGACACGGAATTATTACATCAGGAGCAAAGGCGTGCAGGCCAAATCCTCAATCACCCTGGCCAACCAGGGCATTACGACCAATGCCGTCCAGTTCTGGAATCTCGGCACCGCGCCTCTGGTCGAGGCGGCGATCCGCAACGGCGAAGGCATATTGTCGAAGGACGGCCCGCTGGTCGTCAAGACCGGCAAGCATACCGGCCGCAGCGCCAAGGACAAGTTCATCGTCCGCGATGCCGAAACCGAATCGACGGTGTGGTGGGGCGAGACCAATCGCGGCATGACTCCGGAACATTTCGCCGCGCTCAAGGCGGATTTCTTCAAGGCGCTGGGCGAAAAGGACACGCTCTATGTCGCCGACCTGTTCGGCGGTTCGCAGCCCGAACATCGCGTCAATGTGCGCGTCATCAACGAGCGCGCCTGGCACAACCTGTTCATCCGCACCCTGCTGGTGCGTCCCACGGCCGATGAACTGGCGGGCTTTGCGCCCGAATATACGATCATCGACCTGCCCACGTTCAAGGCCGATCCGGCGCGTCATGGCTGCCGCAGCGAAACCGTCGTTGCCGTCAACTTCACCGAAAAGCTGATCCTGATTGGCGGCACCGCCTATGCCGGTGAAATGAAGAAGTCGGTGTTCGGCATCCTCAACTATCTGCTGCCGGTCAAGGGCGTGATGCCGATGCACTGTTCGGCCAATATCGGCCCGAACGGCGACACGGCTGTGTTCTTCGGCCTGTCCGGCACGGGCAAGACCACCCTGTCGGCGGACGCCAGCCGCACGCTGATCGGCGATGACGAGCATGGCTGGTCGGACACCGCCGTGTTCAATTTCGAAGGCGGCTGCTACGCCAAGATGATCAACCTGTCGGCCGAGGCCGAGCCGGAGATTTTCGCCACCACCAAGCGTTTCGGCACGGTGCTGGAAAATGTCGTGATTAACGAGGAGACTCGCGAAATCGACCTGGACGACAATAGCCTGGCGGAAAACAGCCGCGGTTCCTACCCGATCGACTTCATCCCCAACACGTCGGAAAAGAATCTGGGTCCGGTGCCCAAGAATATCATCTTCCTGACCGCCGACGCCTATGGCGTGCTGCCGCCGATCGCGCGGCTGACCCCGGAACAGGCGATGTATCATTTCCTGTCGGGCTATACCGCGCGCGTTGCGGGGACCGAGATCGGCGTGACCGAGCCGACCGCGACCTTCTCCACCTGCTTTGGCGCGCCGTTCATGCCGCGTCATCCCAGCGTCTATGGCAATCTGCTGAAGGAACGGATCAACAAGGGCGGGGTCACCTGCTGGCTGGTCAATACCGGCTGGGCCGGTGGCAAGGCGACGATGCCGGGGATCAAGCGGATGCCGATCAAGGTGACCCGCGCGCTGCTCAACGCCGCGCTCGACGGCAGCCTTAACCAGGCCGAATTCCGCACCGATCCCAATTTCGGCTTCGACGTGCCGGTGGCGGTCGCTGGTGTCGATTCGACCATCCTGGACCCGCGCGCGATGTGGGCGGACGCCAATGCCTATGACGAAACCGCCGCCGTGCTGGTCAAGCAGTTCGTCGACAATTTCGCGCAGTTCGAGGATCATGTGGACGAAGGCGTACGCAGCGCGGCGCTGGTCGCTGCCGCCTGATCGGACGCATTCGCGCAAATCGGGGCCGGGGGAGCGATCCTTCCGGCCCTTTTTCTTTTTGCACCTGCGTAACGATGCTATGGTAGCTGCCGGTGCGAAGCAGGAGTGACGATGATGGGCATGTTCGACGATCTAATCGGCAAGGTGGGCGGTCTGGAAGCGATCGCGGCGCAGATCGGTCTGACGCCCGAACAGATGCAGGGGCTGATGAGCGAGATCAGCGGCAAGATCGGGTCCGGTGAAACCAGCGTGGCGGCGCTCGCCGAAACCGCGGCGGAACATGGCGTGTCGGCGGACAAGTTGCAGGAATTGCTCGCCCAGTTCGGTGGCCCCGAAGCGATATTGGGCAAGCTGGGCGGGATGTTCGATCGCGATGGCGACGGCAATCCGCTCAATGAACTGGGTGGCCTGGCCAAGGGTCTGTTTGGCTGAACAGCCCGACCGCTGCAGGGGGCAGCTATCGACCCCCCAAGTTTTTTTCGCCTTGCCTTCATGGGGCGATGGCTCCATTCGCGTCAGATATCAGTTGTTGCGAACGATACGCAACAGGTGCGGCCCGCCCGGCCCGCGCGCATAGATGGCAAGGAAGAAGGTCTTGACCGACGTGACGATCGAAAAGCCGCAATTGGAACCCACCGGCGCGCTGAGCGTGGAAACGGTGCTGTCGGTGCGGCACTGGAACGAGCATCTGTTCAGCTTCCGCATCACCCGCCCGGCAAGCTTCCGCTTCCGTTCCGGCGAGTTTGTGATGATCGGCCTGAAGGGCGAAAATGGCAAGCCGCTGCTGCGCGCCTATTCGGTCGCCAGCCCGTCATGGGACGAGGAACTGGAATTCCTGTCGATCAAGGTCGAGGATGGCCCGCTGACCAGCAAGCTCCAGCTGATCGAACCGGGCGACCAGATCTATCTGGGCCGCAAGCCGACCGGCACGCTGGTGACCGATGCGCTGCTGCCGGGCAAGCGGCTGTTCATGCTGTCGACCGGCACGGGCCTGGCCCCGTTCTTGAGCCTGTCGCGCGACCCGGACGTGTATGAATTTTACGAGCAGGTCGTCGTGATCCATTCGGTACGCCGGGTCAGCGATCTGGCGTTCCGCGAGGAGCTGGAATCCAAATGGGCGGAAGATCCGCTGGTGTCCGAACAGGCGCCGGCGCAGTTCCATTATGTGCCGACCGTGACCCGCGAACCGTTTGACGGCCACACCGCGCGGATCGACAAGCTGGTCGAGAGCGGCGCGCTGTTCGAGGGGATTCCGGGCGCAGGGAAGTTCGATCCCGAAACCGACCGGATCATGATGTGCGGCAGCATGGAGATGATCAAGCAGTTCGCCGCCTGGTTCGAGGCGAATGGCTTTACCGAAGGCTCCAACGCCGCGCCGGGGCAATTCGTCATCGAGCGGGCGTTTGTGGGGTAACGCCTGAGCGCAGCGGAACAGGACGGGGCCGGGGGAGCGATCCTCCGGCCCTTTTTTTTCGTCAGGGGGTTGAAGCAACGTGCTCCCGCGCAGGCGGGAGCCCAGTGGAAAGGGCGGGACTGGGCTCCCGCCTGCGCGGGAGCACGTTGCTTTTTGAACCTAACCGCGCTTCCGCTCCGCCACCCATGCGTCGACATGGCCGGCCAGCACGGTCATGGGCACGCCGCCGCCCTTGACCACGGCGTCGTTAAACAGGCGGAAGTCGAAGCGGTCGCCCAGCGCGGCCTTGGCCATGCTGCGCAGGCGGTTGATTTCGCCATGGCCGACCTTGTAGCCGCAGGCCTGCCCCGGCCAGGCGCAGTAGCGGTCGACTTCGGCCTGGACATCCTCGACCGTCGATCCGTTGGTGGTGGCGAACCAGTGGATCGCCCTGTCGCGGGTCCAGCGTTTGGCGTGGAGGCCAGTGTCCACCACCAGACGGCAGCAGCGATAGGCGATCGACTGGAGATAGCCCAGCCGCCCGGCGACATCGCCGTCATAGGCGCCCAGTTCGTCGCCCAGTTGCTCGGCGTAGAGCGCCCAGCCCTCGCTATAGGCGTTGAAGGCCAGCAGCGACCGGATCAGCGGCAGTTTGTAGGTATATTCGCCCTGCCAGATATGGCCCGGTATGCCTTCATGATAGGTGAGCGTCGGCAGGCCGTAGCGCGGCCAGATGCTGGTGTCGCGCAGGTTGATATAATAGTTGCCGGGCGTCGTCCCGTCGATCGATCCGGCCCCGGCATAGGCGCCGGGCGCGCCCGCCTCTATCTCCACCGGCACGCGCTTGACCACCAGTTTGGCGGGGACCAGCGTGGCGAAGGCGCGGGGCAGGCGGGTGCGGATGTCGGTCAGGCGACCATCGATATAGGCCAATATCTGCGCGCGTCCCGTATCGTCATTGGGGAAGAGATAGCGCGGGTCTTTGCCCATCGCGGTCATGCGTTCGCCCACGGTGCCGCGGGTCATGCCCAGCCCCTTGAGCAGCCCGTCCATGTCCGATTGGAGGGCGGCCAGTTGCTCCAGCCCCAGTTGGTGCACCTCTTC
Organism: Sphingobium sp. B2; assembly: GCF_007693735.1. Taxonomy (NCBI): domain Bacteria; kingdom Pseudomonadati; phylum Pseudomonadota; class Alphaproteobacteria; order Sphingomonadales; family Sphingobiaceae; genus Sphingobium; species Sphingobium sp. B2. The sequence goes on along the minus strand of NZ_VDBZ01000001.1, from coordinate 2,626,524 downwards.
GGGCGACATGGTGGTCGTGGTCCCGGCTTTGAGCGCCCAGGCATAATAGGCCTCCCCTTCGGGCAGTTTCCACACGCCCGCGTCCATGGTGGCGGTGGCGCGCTGGCGCTTGAGTTCGGCGACCTGGGCGGCGAGCGCCGGGGCGACCTTGTCCCGCACGATCTGAAGCGCTCTTGCCCCATAGTCGCCCGGCATCGACGCGGTGCGGCGGACGATGGAGGCGACCGGCACCCACTGGTCGAGCGGCAGGGCGCGCACCGCCTCCATCTGGGCAATGCTCTTGTCGAGCAGGAAGGCGGGGGCGCTGACGCCGATGCCCGCGTCATGGCGCAATCGCTGCGTTTCGCCGGCCAGATTGGCGGCATAGGCGGTGAGCCGGTCGAGATAGGCGTCGGCGTCGGCGGGGCTGGTGATGGCGTGGTTGCTGTCGAGGAAATCGGGGGTCTCGACAAAACTGCCGGTATTCTGCGCAACGGCATAGGGCGCGTTGCGGTAGGACCAGTTGCTGTTCATGATCGCCATGTCGCCAAAGGGGAAGGCGAACCCTTCCGTCGCCAGTTCGTGCGCGGCGCGGGCGACCTCTACATTGGTGCGGGTGACGGGGGAGAGCGGGGCAAGGTCGATGGCGCGGAGCTTGCTCAGGCGGTCGGTCACATGGGCGGCGATCTGCGCCTGGCCCGCCGGGCTTTTATTGCCGAGCCGATGCTTGAGCGCGGCGCGCGGGCCAGTGTCGATGCCAAGGCCGCTGGCGCTTTCGGGCGCATCGACCAGCATCGCTTCGGCCATGGCGGAAAGGGTCGCTTCGGCGCGGGCGTCCGGGCCGGATGCAAGGGTGTCGGCAGCGCAGGCGGGCAGCGCAGTCAGGGCGAAGGCGGAGGAACCAGCGACGAGGAAATCGCGGCGAGTGGCAGTCATGCAAGCGCTCCGAGATAGGATAGTTGCCGCTTAACTTCGCATATTTCCCGGCAAATGCGACATGATATTTCCTACTGGCGACAGATCATAACAAATCGCTGCGTACCTGTTCCGTCTGCTCGCGCTGGTCGATCCGCACACGATGGGGCATATGCGCGCGCAGCCCTTCGACGTCGCCCGCCAGCGACCGCAGCGCCGCGAACATGATGCGATGGTCCGGCCCGGTGCGATAGCCGACCTCCCGCCTACCCCGAAAAAGCGGTCGCGGCGCGGCGTCATGGATCAGCGCCATCGCGCGATCCCGCGCGGCATCCAGCCCCATTTCGATCGCCCAGTCCCACGCCGCGGCGAAACTGTCCGCGCCGGGCCGCGCACGCAGATGATAGGCCGATCGCGGCGAACAGCCCACGCTGCGCGCCGCATGCGCGACAATGCCGCACTGGGCCAGCGCGGCGATAAACGCCGCCTGCGCATCAGGCGTCCATCCGCGCGCACGGCGCTGAAGCGGGACCGGGGTGAAGCGGAGAAGGTTGGGAGCGTTGGGCATGACGGGGAGCATGGCATGGGAGGCGGTGTGTAGGACAGGGGGCACGAGTGGCTGGTCGCGGACTGGCCATTGCCCGACGCCAGAATGCCGGGTGGGTGATTGTCAGACCATGGGCGGTCGAGAATGGGAATGTCTGGTTCGGCGCAGAAGCGCCGCAAAAAATTCCTATAGATAGAGATGAGCTATTTCCGGCCCCCGCTACAAAATTAACCAGATTTTGAGCCTATTTGTAGTACTATATCGCATGGCAGCAACTAACTTTCGCTTATTTGCTATTGGGACGCCACGATTCCTTTCACGGGTTCGTAAGGCGGCGCCCATGCCTGATCATGTGATCGAGGGGCAATTGCGGGCCGCGCGTGAGGGCTATGCCGCAACATTTGTCGGGACCATCACCGTTGCGCTCCTGCTGGCCATTGCGGTCCCCGACACCGGGCATCGATGGCAGGTGGTGGTTGCGGCCACATTGTTGATCGCATTTTCTATCTGCAATTTTCTGGCGTGGCGTCGTGAGCGACGCGCAGGCTGGCACTATCCCGATCCCACGCAGAGCGTGAAACGGCTGACTTGGGTCAGCTTCGTTACTGCGCTGCTGTGGGGAATATTGCTGGGTGCGGCGATCTACGAGGCGCCAACCGATTGGGAATTGCTGATATCCTGCACACTGGTCGGCGTTGGATGTATCGGCCCCCTTAATGTGGCGACCGTGCCCAAGGCGAGCCTGGGCTTCATGGCCGGATGGTTGGTGATGTCCGTGGTCGACATGTTCCTGATCGCGGAAGCTCCATTAGAGGTGCTGCTGGCGCTGACGGTTTTCATTGCGCTGTTTGCGCGGAGCATCCTGGCGATGTCGCGCGCATCGTCCGACGCAATCCGGTCGCATGACGATCTCATCGCGGTGACCCGCGAGCATGAGCGCCTGGCATTGCAGGCGGAGACAGCGCGGTTGCAGCTGATGGTCAGCGAAAGTGATGCTCAGGCGCGCGCGACCAGCCTTGCCGTCGAGCATCGTCGGCAGGAGATGACGGCTCTGGCCACCCAATTTGAACGGACAGTGGCGGACGCGGTCACGGCGCTGGGAGCAGCCGCTGAAACGGCGCAGCATTCAACGATGTCGCTAGCGTCGATCAGCGTCGCGGATGCCGATGCGGCGGGTCGCACGGCCGAGGTCGCCCACCGGATCGAACAGGCGGGACAGATGATGCGCGAGACCGCAGCACAGCTTGGCGATTCTGTCGGCAAGGTCGGAACGCAGGTCGAAGCGCAGGTCGCGCTGGCCATGGCCGCTGCAGACCGATCAACGGGCACCCAGGCGGCATTCCGTGCGCTTGTCGCAGATGCGCAGGGGATCGGCGACATCGTCGCGTTGATCGAGGAGATTGCACGGCAAACCAATTTGCTGGCGCTGAATGCCGCGATCGAGGCTGCGCGTGCCGGCGCGACCGGAAGCGGATTTGCGGTCGTCGCGTCGGAGGTAAAGTCCCTGGCCGGGCAAACCCAGCGCGCAACGGGCGATATTGCACGACGAGTGGCAGCCATTCAGGAGCGCGTCGCCAGCGCGGTCGATAGCGTGTCTGCGGTGATCGGCCATGTCGATGAGGTCGCGGGCATAGCCGATACAGTGACCGCTGCGGTGATCGAACAACAGCGCGTCGCCGCCTTGATCGGTCTGTCGGCCGACGAACCCGCCGATGGAACCGAAAGCCTGTATAACGATGTGGCCGATACCGCGCGGCGGGCGGAGCGGACGCGCTTATTGACCGCCGAAGTCGCCGATGCCACCAACCTGATCGTCACGCGCGTGACCGCATTGGGGCATACTACCCAGCAACTCCTGTCCGAGTTGCGGGCCGCTTAAAGCCGAAGCCGCAATTGTGGCGATGTCGCCCTGGCACTGCGGGACGTGGCGCGCCCGCCCCTAAATCCCCTCCACCCGCAACGCCGTCCCCTCCGCCGCGATCACGCGGACCCGTGCGCCGACATCGGCGTCCGGGCCTAGCGCGGTCCAGACGCTGTCGCCGACTTTGACGCGGCCTTCGCCGCCCACAATCGGCTCCACCACGGTGACGGTCTGGCCGATCAGGCGGGCAGTGCGGTCGTTGAGGAGGGGGTCGGTGGAGGCGACGGGGTGGTCGGCGTACCAGCGGCGACCGGCCCAGACGGCGGCGATGCTGAGGGCTGCGAAGATCAGCAGTTGCAGCGGCAGGCCGATGGGCAGGGCGAGCGCGGCCAGGCCGGTGATGGCGGCGGCGATGGCGATCCAGATCAGGAACACGCCGGGGATCATCACTTCGGCGATGCCCAGCAGGGCGGCGAATACCAGCCAAGCCCAATGATCTTCGAGCAGGGTAGCGATGGTCATGGGGCGGGGGTCCGGTGGGGTTGGGGTGGAGCGAAGGGTAGGGTAAGGGCTGTCTCTTATACACATCTAGATGTGTATAAGAGACAGAGCCCAATGATCTTCGAGCAGGGTAGCGATGGTCAGGGGGCGGGGGTCCGGTGGGGTTGGGGTGGAGCGAAGGGTAGGGTAAGGGCTTCGACAGGCTCAGCCGGTCCTTCGACAAGCTCAGGACGAACGGCCTTGAGGGCGCGCCCGGCGCGTTTTACCACGACGCAGCCCCCCATCGCCTTCACCCCTGGCTCTGGCCGAAGGGGCCGCGCCGGGGGGCGGGCGGGGTTGGCGTGGGGGTGCCGTCGCTGCCCAGCGCTTCCTTCGCCAGCGCGCCGATGCCGCCCAGCGTGCCGATCAGCTGGGTCGCCTCCACGGGGAAGAGGATGGTCTTGGCATTGGGGCTGGTGGCGAACTGGCTGACGGCTTCGGTATATTTTTGCGCGATGAAGTAATTGAGCGCCTGCGGGTTGCCCGCCGAAATGGCGTCGGACACCATCTGCGTCGCCTTGGCTTCGGCCTCCGCCTCGCGTTCGCGGGCTTCGGCGTCGCGGAAGGCGGCTTCGCGGCGACCTTCGGCCTGCAATATCTGGCCCTGCTTTTCCCCTTCGGCGCGCAGGATTTCGGCGGCCCTTGCGCCTTCGGCATCCAGGATGTTGGCGCGCTTTTCGCGTTCGGCCTTCATCTGGCGGCCCATGGCGTTGACGATGTCAGCGGGCGGGCGGATGTCCTTGAGCTCCACACGGGTGATCTTGATGCCCCAGGCGTTGGTCGCATGATCGACCACCGACAGCAGCCGGGCGTTGATCTCGTCGCGTTTCGACAGGGTTTCGTCGAGGTCCATAGAGCCCATGACGGTGCGCAGGTTGGTGGTGGCGAGCTGCATGATCGCGACATAGAGTTCGGACACTTCATAGGCCGCCTTCGCAGCGTCCAGCACCTGAAAGAACACGACGCCATCGACCGACACCATGGCGTTATCCTTGGTGATGATTTCCTGCCCCGGAATGTCGACCACCTGTTCCATCATGTTGATCTTGCGACCGACCGCGTAGAAGAAGGCGGGGTAGAAATTGAGGCCGGGCTTGGCGACTTCGGTGAAACGGCCGAAGCGTTCGATCGTATATTGATAGCCCTGCCGCACCACCTTTACGCTGACGGCGAGGTAGAAGAGCACGAGTGCTGTAAGTGTGAGGGCGAAGGTCGTCAGCATCATGGTCTCCCCGAAACAGGCTTGGACTATGCGCTTTATTCGTTAACGGGGAAAGTCAAACCAAGGAGAGTTTCGATGTTGCTGCGTCATGCCCGTTCGCTGCTGTTCCTGCCCGCATCCAATGCGCGCGCCATCACCAAGGCACGCAGCCTGCCGTGCGATATGGTGATACTGGACCTGGAGGATGCCGTGCCGGACGAGGCGAAGGCGGATGCGCGCGCCGGGGCGGTGGCCGCGCTGGCCGAGGGTTTTGGCGGGCGCCTCACCGGCGTGCGGATCAATGTGGAAGGGACGCCCTGGCACGGCATGGAGATGGTCGCGATGAAGGGGGCGAGCGCCGACTATGTGGTGCTGCCCAAGGTCGAGAATGCCAAGCAGGTGCGCGACGTGTTCAGCGTGGCGCAAAAGCCGGTGATCGCGATGATCGAAAGCGCAAAGGGCGTGCTGGCCGCGCCATCCATCGCGGCGGGCGAAGGGTGCGCGGCGCTGTTCATCGGCGTTAATGACCTGCGCCGCGACCTTGGCATACCCGCCGGTGCGGGGCGCGAAGGGCTGACGCTGGCGATGCAGACGGTGGTGCTGGCGGCGCGGGCGGCGGGCATCGCGGTGTTCGACGGGGTCTATAACCGGCTGGACGATCTGGACGGGCTGGCGGCGGAATGCGTGGCCGGTCACCATCTGGGCTTTGACGGCAAGACGCTGATCCATCCCGCACAGGTGGCGGTGGCCAACGAGGTGTTCGGGCCGGACGCGCAGGCGCTGGCCGACGCAAGGCGGCTGATCGAGGCGGCGACCGGCGGGGCGGAGCGGTTCGAGGGGCGGATGATCGAGACGATGCATGTCGAGGAAGCGCGCGCTCTGGTGGCGCGGGGGGATGCGGTGGGGGCGTAAGGCTTTCGCGTCACACCCTTTGCCGTAATGCCGGGTTGAGGACGATGTTGGCCAGCAGCGCGGCGTTGCGGTCGAAATGATGGCCGCCCGGCACGACGATCTGCGTCGCCAGGCCGCGCGGAATGGCGGGACAGGCGCTGTCCTGCTCCAGCGTGCCGCGGATGCAGCGAATGGGCACGTCGCGCAGGCGCATGATTGCGGGCACGGTCGGCTGGGCCTGCGCTGAATCAAGGTTCAGCCATGAGGCGAGGTGGAACTGAAAATCGGCAGTTGGTCCAAGCCCCAGCAGCGACAGGCTGGCGATCTGGTCGCGCGTCTGCGGATCGAGCGTGCCCATGATGGCGGGCAGCGCGTCCGCGCCGAAACTATAGCCGATCAGCATGACGCGCGGCCGGTTCCAGCGCGCGCTGTAGGCGGCGATGATGCGGCGCAGATCCTGCCCCGCGCCCGCCGGCGTCCGCTGGCTCCAGAAATAGGACAGGCTGTCGATGCCGACGACCGGAATGCCCTTCGCCGCCAGCTGGCCGGCAATGTCGCGATCCAGCCCGACCCAGCCGCCATCGCCCGAATAGATGACCGCCATCCTGTCGTCATGGGTCGCGCGCGGGGCGGGCGTCACGATGTTGAGCGGCAGGTCGTCGACATTGGCTGCGTCGACGCGATTGAGCATCGGCGCCAGCGCCGCCATCACGCGCGGCATCCAGCGGGCGCGATCGGCAAAATCATGGTCGCCCTGCGGCAGGTCGATCAGGCGGGCATGGGGGACTTGGGCGACGAAGCGCCGGGCGGCGGCGAAATCGACCACCGTGTCGCGCTGTCCCTGCACCACGATCCAGGGCAGATTGATCTGGCGGTTGGGGGCAAACAGCCACCCGCGCGCTGGCTTGGCGATGGCATGGGCGCGAAAGCCGGGCGCTGAACACCAGGGCTTTTTGCCGGGGATGTCGGCGCTGAACCCCAGCGACAGGACAGCGCGATACGCCCCGTTGGGCCATTGCGCCAGACTGGCATAGGCGACCGTCGCGCCAGCGGAATAGCCGATGATGATGGGCTTCATATAGGCATGGACGCCCGCGCGATGCTGGACATCGCGCGACAGGGCGACAAGGGCATAGTTGGGGTCGATGCAGCGATCCCGCTGCCGTTCCAGCGTACGCATCAATGTGGGGGTGGACACGCCCGCCACCAGCAAGCCGCGGTTCGCCAGATCGCGCGCCATGGCGGCGGTGCCCGCATTCCATCCGCCGTCGCCGGACAGGAACAGCGCGGTCGCGCGGGGTTGGCCGCCGGGGCGGTAGAGGCGGATTCCGCCAAACGGCGCGAGGCTATAGGCGGTTTCCCTGACGCCCCTGTCGGCCGAAGCACGGACCGGCGCGCCGACCCCGGTGGCGACCAGCAGGCATCCGGCGACGAGGCTGGACATGGTGCGAATGATCTTGCGCATGAGCGGTAACCCCTAATGACCAGGATGCACCATGCCCCAACGCAACTGTCCCGCCATTTACGGGCGGATGACAAGTTCGTCATATAGAGGGGGGTGGCCCTATCCGCCGCCGCTGCCGACCAGCGCCTGAAGATCGATCAGGGTACGGGCGAAGGTCAGCCCCTGTGGCCCGGCGACGAAGCGCGCATCCCATTCGGGCGAGAATTTCTCCTTATAGGCGCGCAGCCCTTCAAAGCCGTACAGGGCGTTGCCATGCTGGTAGAGCATCGCCCCCAGCCGCGACCATAAGGGCGCCAGCCGCCGCGCCTCCAGCCCCGAAAGGGGCGCCATGCCGAGGTTGAACCAGCCATAGCCCTGCGCCTGTCCCCATTGCATCAGATGGACGAACAGAAAATCCATCGTGCCATAGGGCATGTCGTCGCGATGGCGCATCAGGTCGACCGACAGTTCCGATCGGTCCTGCGTTTTCCAGATGTTGGCGAAGGCGACGATCCTGCCCTGCACGCGCACGACCGCGCAATCGAAATGGGCCATATAGGCAGGATCGAAGCGGCCAACGCTGAACCCCTTTTCCCGGTGCCGCTTGGCCGCCAGCCAATGCGCCGAAATGTCCGCCAGTTCGTCCATGACGCCAGCCAGCTTTTCGGCCGGGACGATGTCGAAGGTCGCGCCTTCCCGCGTGGCGCGCCGTTCGGCGTAGCGCAGCGGCTTGGCATCAGGCCCGTCCAGCGTGAAACGGTCGAGCGGGACATGCGCCTCTTCGCCATATTTGGTGATCTGCAACCCCAGTTCGATCGCCAGTGGCAGGGCGGCGGCGCTGATCTGGTACAGCAGCAGGCGCCCCTGCGCGGCATCGACCTGTTCGCGAAAGGTCCAGAGCAGGTCGCTCCATTCCGATTCGGCACCGACGGGATCGCCCATCACGATCCAGCTATGGCCGCGTATCTGGTACATCAGGAAGGACTGGCCCGTGGCGGACAGCAGGAAGCGCTTGTCGCCGGTCAGCGCGAGATTGGCGTCGGTCCGCTGGGCCAGCGCCATTGCCGCTGCGCTTGGACCGATGGCGGCGTTGATGTCCTGCCGGACAGGCGCGGCCGGGCGGAAAAGGCGCAGGAAGGCGACACCCGCCAGCAGGATGGCCACGGCAAAGCTGGCCCGCAGGAAGCGCGACGCATCCCCGCGCCGGGCAAATTGCCACCACAGGTCGTTCTGATAATCCACATGTTTGTAGGCGAAGAAGCCGATCCATATCGACAGGCCGACCATCACCGCGACGGTCGCCAGCCAGCCCGGCGAAAAGGCTTCGGCCAGCAGGTGCGTCTGGCGATAGAAGGCCGGGCGGGTCCATTGCAGCGCGCCCGCGATGAGGAGCATTACGACCGCTTCCTCATAATCCAGCCCCTTGAGCAGCGAAAAGGCTGCGCCCGCGATCAACAGCAGGCGCGTCAGCCAGAAGGCCCCGTCCAGCCGCCGATAAAGGCCAGAGGACAGGATCAGCAGCGCCGCGCCCACGAGGCTGCCCGCGAGATGCGATATTTCGGTAAAGGGCAGGGGCAGCAGGGTGGAGAGCGTTGCGGCCCGGCCCGGTACGGTTGGCAGCGATCCCGACACCAGCAGCACCGCGCCGCCCAGAAAGACGAGCGCGGCCATCATCATGGGCGCAAGGCCGGAGGCGACGACCCGCATGCCGCCCAGCGTGCGCGCGATCGGCCGGTGCCAGCGATTGCCAACCTGAAACAGGACGATCGCAACCGCCAGCAGCAGGGGCGCGATATAATAGATCAGGCGATAGGCGAGCAGCGCGGCGACCAGTTCCGGCCGCCCCGTGCCGGGCAGTGCGGCCAGCATCACGGCTTCGAACACGCCGATGCCGCCTGGGACATGGGTGATGAGGACGGCGATGATCGCCAGCGTATAGCCGATGAAGAAGGCGGGCCATTGGTCAAGGCCGATGCCGGGGACCAGGACGAACAGCGCGGCGCTGGCCGCGGCAATATCCATCGTGCCGATGCCGATCTGCGCCAGGATGCCGGTGGCTGGCGGGACCGGGACGCTCCAGCCGCGCAGCCGGACTGTGCGTCCGTGCCGTCCCGCCCAGACGGCAAGGCCGGCGATCGCCAGCAGCAGCGCGATGCCCAGCCCCCGCAGCAGGTCCGTCGACCCGGCCAGGGCGCCGATCGCCATCATCTGTGGACGCCAGACCAGCATCGCGCCTGCCAGCACGAACACCCCGCTCCAGAAAGTGGCGCTGGCGATTGTCACCACGCGCGCAATGTCGCTGAGCGACAGGCCCGCGGCCGTATAGATGCGGTAGCGGGCCGATCCGCCCGTCAGCAGCGACAGGCCAAGATTATGGCTGAGCGTATAGCTGGTGAAGGATGCCAGCGCCGCGGTGCGATAGGGCAGGGGGCGGCCGATCGCCCGCAGCGCCGATACGTCATAGAGGGTCAGCGTCAGATAGCTGATCGCCGTCAGCGCCGCCGCCGCCAGCAGGCCGGTGGTCGGCAGCGCGTGCCAGGCCGCCCGGACCTGATGCAGATGGACCTCCTGCAACAGATGGTCGAGCGCGACGAAGCCCAGCGCCGCCAGCAATATGACGATGCCCACCGACAGGGCCATGCGATACCGCTGGAACGGGTGGCCTGCCATCGTGCGATCGGTCATGCTGTTCTTCATCCCCGTTGCCGCGTCCATATCTGGCTTTTGCACAGCCAGCCGCGAAACAGGCAACCCGATATCTTCAATCGATCGGCATCGAGTTGCTCGATCGTCGAGGAAAAGCTGCGGCCCTTGTCAGGCACGAATACATAGCCGGACCAGCGCCCCGGCCCGCGATAATGATAATCCTGAAGCAAGGCGGTGCCGACCAGATGCGCGACCCCGGCATCGGCTGCGTCAGCGGTCGCGTGGCCATCGGCCCAGCGCACCCAGCCGCACAGCGCGTCGCGGCAGGCGCCCGTCGTCACGACCACGCTGCCATGGGGATTGACCCAGTTGCCCTCGATCGGTTCCGCCGCAAGGCCGGGCCGAGGCAGGAACAGGGCGCTGGCAATGATGAGCCAATGGCCAAGGCGCGGCATGGTTTACGACCGTCCCACAAGATGGGCGCGGACCATCGCCGCGCGCAACGTGCCATAGACGGCGTCGACATCGCCGTTCAGCCGATGGCCGCCGGGCAAGGCCACGGACCGGGCGTTGGGCTGATGCAGCAGCGGGCACAGGCTGGACGCTTCCTCGCGCCCCTGAATGCACAGCAGCGGCGTCCAGGTGATTTGGCGCGCGGTCGGCAACGCGTCCGATTCCGCCATGGCGAAGGTGAAGATTTCCGATGGGGACGCCCTGTATTGGACCGTCGCCCCCGGTACGACCAGCGCGACCAGTCCGATCGACGACCGATCGGCGCGCGGCAATTTGCTGAGCGCGACATGCAGCATGTCCGCGCCATAGGATTGGCCAACGAGCAACAGCCGTCCCTTCGGGTTGATCTTGCGGGCCTGGGCGATCGCCGATTCCAGCAGCGCGTACGCATCGGCGGCGGTGCGGGTCTTCCTGAAATAGCTGAGCGAATTGACGCCGACGACCGGCACGCCGTCCGCGACCAGCCTGGCCGCGACCTTTGGCCCCATGCCGACACGAAATCCCATGTCGCCCGACCACAGGATCGCGACCGGGGCTAAGGGTTGCGGCTGATAATGGGCCGGGCGCATCGGCGTGAAAAGGTCGCCGCCCAGATAGCCGAGCCAGGCGAGTTTGAGCGCGATCACCACCAGCAGTGCGCCGATCCCTGCTATCCATCGCTTTTTAGACTTGCGCATCATCTGTCGGGCCTCTGGTCTGTTATCATCGCCCTTTTGCGCCCGCTTATCCATCGCATCGGTGACCTTTGCATGAACTCTATGTCATGTACCGGACAGCGCGGGGACAAGGGCCATGGGCTAGAAGGACGATCATGATCTGGTCCGCCCGCCCTTTCTATGCCGTCGCGATATTGCTGGCGTCCTTCGCGCCGCTGCTGGCGACCCGGCTAGAGCGCGCGCCATCGGCACCCACGGCGGTGAGCGATCGCATGGGGCTGACGCTGGGCGAGGACGAGCGGCGTCATATCGTGGTGACCAGCCTGCGCAGCGGCGGCGTCGCCGATCGCGATGGCATCGCGGTAGGCGACCAGCTGACCGGCATGGCGGGGCGACCGGCAACGACGCTGGAGGCGGTGCGCAGACTGGTGCGCGCGCCGGGGCATTGCGCCATGCCGCTGATGCTGGCGCGGCATGGCATTCCCTATCGGGCGATAATCTGGCAGTGCGGCAAGGCCAGCATCGGTTAGAAGGATCAATCCCATGGGTCGCAAGATTTTGCTGGTAGAGGATGACCGGACGACCGCCGACTTCATCATGAAGGGGCTGGCCGAACATGGCCATGTCGGCGACCATGCCGCCAATGGCCGCGACGGCCTGTTCATGGCGACCGACGGCGGTTATGACGCGATCATTCTGGACCGGATGCTGCCGGGCATGGACGGGCTGGCGGTGCTGGGCGCGCTGCGGGCTGCGGGGATCGAAACGCCGGTCATCCTGCTGTCCGCGCTGGGATCGGTCGATGACCGGGTGACGGGGCTGACCGCGGGATCGGACGATTATCTGGTCAAGCCCTTCGCCTTTGCCGAGTTGCTGGCGCGGCTGGAACTGCTGATGCGGCGGCGCGGGAGCGGTACGCATGTCGAGACGGTCCTGATGTGCGCCACGTTGCGCATGGACCTGCTGAAGCGCGAGGTCAGGCGCGATGCGCGCGTCATCGACCTGCAACCGCGCGAGTTTCGCCTGCTGGAATATCTCATGCGCCATGCCGGACAGGTCGTCACCCGGACGATGTTGCTGGAAGGGGTGTGGGATTATCATTTCGACCCCGGCACCAACGTCATCGACGTGCATATCAGCCGCCTGCGCCGCAAGGTCGACGGCGATGGCGACCAGCCCCTGATCCATACCGTGCGCGGCGCGGGCTATCGGCTAGGCGAATGAGGCCGGGTGCATGAGGCTGGACCAATGACCGCCACCCGCGCCATGCGCTGGCTGCGATCGTCCCATGCGCGCTTCATCGGGCTGATCCTGCTGCTGGAGCTGGTCTTTGGCGGCGCGTTGCTGCTGTCGGTGACGCAACTGGTCCATGCCAGCCTGGACGCGGCGGACAATGCCATTGCGCGCGACACGCGCGACACGCTGCTGGAAATCGGGCGGCAGGACGGGGACCGCGCGCTGGCCAGCGCCGTCACCGCGCGGGCGCAGGAGGAAAGCGACGCCGTCCTGCTGCTCGCGCGAGCCGATGGCGGCCGGATCGCGGGCAATCTGTCAGGCTGGCCGCCGGTCATTCCCGCCGATACCAAAGGGGTCAAGGCGAAGCTGTATCGCATCGGCGACACCGATGCCCTGTCCTACACGATCGTCGCCACCCGATTGCGGGATGGCCGCCGCCTGATGGTCGGCGAAAGCACCGACGACAGCGACCAGATCCGCGAGACGGTGGAACGCACGTTGCTGACAGCCCTGCTGATGGCTTTGCCGCTCGCGATCGTCGCGGCATGGCTGGTGGTCCATATCATCGACCGGCGAATCGGGCATATCGCAGCGACCGCCGCGCGGGTCGGCGCGGGCGAGATCGACCGGCGGGTGCCGCTGGACGGATCGGGCGACAGTTTCGACACGCTGGGCCGCACGATCAACAATATGCTGGACCAGATCGGCGCGCTGCTGGCGGAATTGCGGACGGTTACGGATAGCATCGCCCATGACCTGCGATCGCCATTGACCCGGTTGCGGACGCGGATCGACCGGGCGATGCTGTCGGACAATCCGGCAGACCTGCGCGAGGCGATCGATGGTATCAGCCGGGAGGCCGACCAGTTGCTGGCGATGCTGGCGACCGCGCTGGAGGTCAGCCGGATGGAGGCGGGCATCGGGCGCGACCGTTTCGTCGCGACCGACCTGGCGGCCATGCTGGTCGACATGGGCGAATTGTACGAGCCGGTCAGCGAGGATCAGGGGCGGACGCTGGCCATATCGATCGAGCATCCCGTCACATTGCCGGTCCATCGCGAACTGCTGGGGCAGGCGATCGCCAACCTGATCGACAATGCGCTGAAATATGGGGCGGGACGGATGACGCTGTACCTGACGGTCGAGGGGGACGATGTCATCGTCGGGCTGGCGGACCAGGGGGCGGGCATCGCGCCCGAACGAGAGGCCGAGGCATTGCGCCGCTTCGGGCGTCTGGACCCTGCCAGGGGGATAGCAGGGGCCGGCCTCGGTCTCTCTCTCATCGCGGCGGTTGCGAGGATGCACGGAGGAGACGTGCGCTTCGACCGTCGCGACGAACAATTTGCCGTGGAAATGCTGCTCAGGCGCCCCGCTTAGGGGCGCGGTGGCGCGACGGCACTGTTCAGGCGACGGGAGGCGGGTCGGGTCGACAGGGGGGACACCCGATGCCGACTTCCCGTCGCGGGGCTGGCTGTTACCGGCTTATTTGGAGGCGGGCTTCGTCGCGGTCGTGGTGGTGGTCGTCGTCGTCGAGACCTTCTTGGCGGCCTTGTGCTTCATGGCATGATGGGCAGGCTTGGCCGAGGCAGTGGCGGCCGATGCGGCGAGCGGGGTCGCGACCACGGCGAGGGAAGCCAGGCTGGTCAGGATCAGGCGAGTGTTCATGGGTTCAACTCCTATCAAGCGGTCCTTTCTGGACTGCCTGATCCTTATGGCAGCAGCGTCCCGTCGCGAGCGTGACCGGAAGATGAACTTTCGGACAGACGCGACGGGATGGCCGTCATCTGCTTGGCGATCCTGATACCGCGACGATGCCCCGTTCAGCGCGAACGGGAAATGCAGCGGAAGCCGATATGGCTTGTCGAACTGTCGATCGCCTGTGCGTGGCGGGCGGCCGGGCGGTAGCGCTGGCAGTAGTTCGCGGCGCACAGATGCGATCCGCCCTTGAGCACCTTGCGCGGGATCGCGATGTCCGGCGCGGCGGGATCAAGGCTTTCGCGCTTCGTCGCGCCGCGCGGATTGGCCGGAACGCAGCAACTGCCCCGGCTTTTGCGTTCGAGCCTGGGCTGGCCGTACCAGTCGGACGTCCATTCCCAGACATTGCCGATCATGTCGAACAGGCCATAGCCATTGGCGGGATAGCTGCGCACGGGCGAGGTGCGTTCATAGCCATCCTCCAGCGTGTTGCCGTAAGGAAAGGCGCCTTGCCAGTAATTGGCGAGCATGGCGCCGCCCGGCGCGAGTTCGTCGCCCCAGGCATAGTCCGCCCCGTCCATGCCGCCGCGCGCGGCAAATTCCCATTCCGCCTCCGTGGGCAGGGTCTTGCCCGCCCATTTGGCATAGGCTTCGACATCCTGATAGGCGACATGGACCACGGGATGATCCTCCAGCCCGGCGATGCTGCTGTCGGGCCCATGCGGGTGCCGCCAGTCCGTTCCGGTGCTGAATGTCCACCACTGGCTGTAATCGCCCAGATCGACCGGCCCGGCCGTCCGCTGGAACAGGAGCGATCCGGCCACCGCCAGCGCCGGGTCCATGCCCGGATAGTCGCGGGGGTCAGGCGGAATTTCGGCAAAGCTGCGATAGCCGGTCGCATCGACGAAAGCGGCGAATTCCCGGTTGGTGACGGGGGTTTCGTCGATCCAGAAGCCGTCCACCCGCACGGTGCGTACCGGCGCTTCTTCAGGATAGAAATTGACCGATCCCATCTGGAAGGCACCGCCTTCGATCCACCGCATTCCGTTCTTGTCAGTCAATCCGATCGTCCTTGCACTCAGTTCGGCCTGGCCATGGTCGGCTAGCCAGGGCCACCCGCCGCCCGCATCGCCTCCCGGTCGAAAATGATCGTCGATGGCGTATATTCGCCGTTCATCGTCAGCCGCAAATAGCGGGCCGCATTGGCAAGATAGAGCTTGGGATCGCTTTCCGCCACCTTTGCGATGGGGAGGGCAGGGCGGGCCGCTTCGCCGATGAATGTGAGCGCGTTGATCGCATGGAGCCGGACCTGCCAGGATTGCGAGGGCGCGCACAAGGCGATGAGCGCCGGGACCGAGTCCGCCGTTTCGCCCAGCCGGGCCAAGGCTTCGGCCAGCTGGATGCGGACATGGGGGGATGATTCGGCCTTCAGCCGGGCCAGCATGTCGGCCTGGGCCGGGCGCGCCGCATCGCCATGGATCAGCAGGCCCATGGCGCCCCAGTAGCGAATGACCTCTACCGGGCTGGCGAGCGCCGCGCGCAGTTGCGGCAGATTGTCGGGCCGGGCGGCGGCGGCGGAATGGGCCAGCGCCATGACGTCCTTGAGCGGGTAGAGCGCGGGATTACGCGAGTCTTCCCAGCCTTCGCCCTTCATATCCTCCGGCAGGAAGCCATTGTCGTTAATGGCGATCATATGATCGTCGAGCAGCCGCGAGAATTTGGCGAGCGTGGCGGCATGCGCCGGTTCACGCGCCAGATCCTTGATCTCGTGCGGGTCGGACGACAGGTCGTACAGTTCCTCGAACGGCTTGGTCTGGAAGAAGCGGTCCTGCACCGCGTTCAGCGTGCCGTCGATATGCGCCTGTTCCCAGTCCTGATAGCCCTTGGCGAGCCATTCAAACGCCTGATGCTGGCCCCAGGGACGATGCGGCATATAGTTGCGGATATAGCGCCAGCGGCCATCGGTGACGGTGCGCTGGAAATCGATCCGCTCGTCCATGCGGTTGCGCATGCCGAACGCGACGGCCTGTGGCCGCGCCTTGGGGCCAAGGAACGGCTTGCCGCGCATCTGTTTGGGCTGGGCCACGCCGGCGAGCGACAGGACGGTGGGGGCAAGGTCGATGAAGCTGACCGGGGTGGCGACCTCGCTGCCCGGTTTGGCGGGCATCAGGTGCCGCCATTTGGGCGGCACATAGACGACCATTTCGCACCGCAGGCCTTCATCATAGCAATAGCGTTTCGACCGGCCGAGCACGCCACCATTGTCGGAATAATGAAAGACGATCGTATCGTCGGCCAGCCCGTCGGCCGCCAGTTCGGCGAGGCGTTCGGCCAGCTGGCCGTCCATTTTTTCGATGAGGTTATAATAGCTGGCGAAATCCTGCCGGATGCCCGGCGTATCGGGCAGGAAGGGCGGCAGCGTCACCATGTCCGGCGTCACCCGCCCAGGGGTGGGGCTGAACAGGCGGGATTCATGGGTGGTTTCATAGTTGAACACGGCCATGAAGGGCTGCGTCCTGTCTGTGCGCGAGCGCCAGTGCGCCGCATTGCCTTCTCCATCCCAGATCGCCTTGGGATCGACATCGCAATTATAGTCGGTCTTGGCGTTGTTGGTGCAGAAATAGCCAGCCGCCCGCATCAGTTCGGGATAGGTGCGGAAGTCCTTGGGAAGCTTTGCCACGGCGCGCATCTGGTTCGCAGGGGCGCAGCTTTCGGGATAGACGCCGGTCAGTATGCCAAAGCGTGAGGGCGCGCAGACTGGCGCGTTGGAATAGACGTTGCGGTACAACAGACCCTTTTTCGCCAGCCCGTCGATCGTGGGCGTATGGGCCAGCCGGTCGCCATAGGCGCCGATATAGGGATTATTATCCTCGCTCACGATCCACAGGATATTGGGGCGCTCACCCCTGGCGGGCTTTGCCAGCGCGCCCGACCCAGCGGCGGCGGCGAGGCCCGCGGCTGACCCCAATATGGTGCGACGGGAGATGTCATGGGTCATGGCTTGGTGCTTCCCTGGACCTGGCGCGTCAATTCTTCGCTGAGCGGCGGGGTGTAGATGAGCGGCTTGCCAGCGGCCTGCGCCTTGAGCTTGGCCGGGCTGTCGGGCAGGATCGGATCGAGCCGGTCCACCGGGTTGGGCTTCACATACCAGTCAGCGGGGAAATCGGCCGCGCGCGGACCGTCAATATCGCGCCGCACCGCGCCGATCGACAGGCGCGCGCTGTAGGGAATGTTGTGGCGGCCATTGCGGTCGGCAAGCTGCTGGTAGAGCGCGACGCGCAATTCCTGTTTCTTCGCGGCCCAGGCCGGATCGTTGACGAGATTGTGCATCTCGTCCGGGTCGGTGTTGAGATCATACAGTTCGTCCGTGTCCCAGACGCCGTAATATTGGATATATTTCACATTGTCGCGTTCGATGGCGAAGGTGCCCGGCGTCATCGGGAAATTATATTCCCAATAATATTCATAGACGAAATCGCCCGGCTTCCAGTCCTTGGCGGCCTGCTTGCCTTCCCACAGCGCCCATGCGCTCTTGCCTTCAAACTGTTCGGGGCGGGCGGCGCCCGCGACGTCGAGGAAGGTCGGGGCGAAATCGAGATTGCGGATGCGGCCTTCATTGACCGTGGCCGCCGGGATCGTGCCCGGTTCCCACACCAGCAGCGGCACGCGCACCGACGCCTGATAGGCGTTGCGCTTGTCGATCAGCCCATGTTCGCCGACCATATAGCCATTGTCGGACGTGAAAACGACCAGCGTATCCTTGTCCAGTCCATTCTTGCGCAGATAGTCCATGATCCGGCCAAGGCTGTCGTCGATCGCCGACAGCGTGCCGTAATAATATTTGAGATATTCGGTCATCGGCACGTCGGCATTGTAGAAAAAGTCGATGCCGTGCCAGCTGTTGCGCTGGTTGCGCACCCATACCGGCTTGCCTTCATTATTCTGGGGCGTGTTCGCCGCGCTGGCGGGCAGGGTGAAGCGCGCCTTGTCATATTGATGCGCGTAACGCGGCGGGGGCAGGGGGTCGGAATGGACGCCCTTGTGGCTGAGATAGAGGAAGAAAGGCTTTTTGGGATCGCGCTCCTTCTGCAGCCAGTTCATCGCATAGTCGGTCAGTTCGTCAGTGATATAGCCCTGCTGCGGCACCGCCTTGCCATCGACATTGAGGTTGGGGGAGCTATGGGCGCTTTCCGCCTTTGCCGGCCAGTAATTGCCCTGCCCCTTGAAACTGACCCATTTGTCGAAGCCGGGGCGCGGGCCGTCGGTTTCGCTGCCCATATGCCATTTGCCGAAGAAGGCGGTGTTGTAGCCGGTCTGCTGCAAATAGCTGGGGAAGTAAGTGAGGCCCGCTTCGCTGCTGTCATTATTGTCGACGATGCCGTGGTTGCGCGCGGTTTGCCCGGTCAGAATGGTCGCGCGGCTGGGGCTGCATAGCGAGGAGGTGACGACGGCATTGGGAAAATAGCTGCCTTCCTTTGCCATGCGGTCGATGTTCGGCGTCTTGAGGAGGCCCGGCTGAAGGAAGCCCATGCCGTCATAGCGCAGGTCATCCACGAGCACGAAAATGATGTTGCGGGGGCGCTGCTGCTGCTGCTGGGCAGGGGCGGTCGCGGCCTTTTTGGGCGCGGCGGCGATCGAGGCGGGCGCCGTGAAGGAGCAGGCGATGATGCAGGCCGCGCCCGTCAGCGCGCGGCGCAGCGTGGGTGCCCTTTTCTTGTTGTTCGACACAGCGCGGTCCTCTCAATCTGCTTTAACTGGATATAATAGGCTGGCGTTCCGATGACGCCGGGAATGGCCCTGAAACGGCCCGTCCATCAATAGACCATCTCCGTCTCCCGCCCGTTCACCGTCACTTTGCGGGTGGAATGGAGCTTCCACAACGGGGCGGGGAGCGACGTGCGATAACGCTCGATCGCGCCTTTCAGTCGCTTGTCATTCTTTGGATCCCTGGCCGACAGATCCTGCTCTTCGGCGGGATCGGCCTTCAGATCGTAAAGATGCGACTGGTTCCAGTCGCGCGAGAGCCAGACTTTCTTGTCGCCCTGCCGCGCGGCATAGACCGGCTCCTGCCCCCAGACCAGCAGACGGTTGGGCTGTGGCTTGCGCGCGGTCGTCACCAGGTCATGCCCTTCCAGTTCCCTGGGCAGGGCATGGGCCGGGTCTGCGGCGCGCAGCACCGTTGCCGCAATGTCGAGCGAGGAAACCGGGCTGGCGCTGATGCCGCGCGTCTTGAGGCCCGCGGGCCATGAAAATACGAAGGGCACCCGCACCCCGCCTTCCAGATAGGTGAATTTGCCAGCGCCGAAGGGGTGGTCGGGATTGCAAAAGCCAAAGCGATGCGGGCAGCCATTGTCGGACAGGAACAGGACCATCGTATTGTCCCGCACGCCGCGTTTTTCCAGCGTATCGAGTATCTGGCCCACGCCATCGTCCATCGCCGCGATCATCGCGACATAGGTGCGGCGCACAGGGTCCTTGATGTGCGCGAACCGGTCATAATAGCTTTGCGGCACCTGCAACGGCCAATGCGGGGCGTTGTAGGCGACATAGGCGAAAAACGGGCTGTTCTTGTCCGCCGTGGCGCGGGTGATGAAATCGACCGCGCGATCGGTGATCTGGTTGGTCAGATAGCGCGAGAAATCGTCCGCCGGGCGCGCGTCCGGGCCTTCCACCATGGCATGATTGCCGGTGCGGGGGCCGATTTCATATTTATCCTCTTTGGTCGGGGTGGTGACGATGCCGGGCGTGGCCGGATCGACATAATTGGTTTCCCCGGCCAGGAATCCGAAAAATTCGTCGAAGCCGCGCTGCGTGGGATAGAATTGCGGGTCCGATCCCAGATGCCATTTGCCAAAGGCAGCGGCACGATAGCCAAGCGGGCGCAGGCGGTCGGCCAGCGTCTTCTGGTCGACGGGCAGGCCAGCGCCCTTATCGCCTTCATCATTGATATTATAGGTAAAACCAAAACGCTGGGGCATGCGGCCGGTCAACAGCGCCGCCCGGCTGACCGCGCATACCGACGCCGCGACATAGGCGTCCGAAAAGGCGACGCCCGATTGTGCGATCCGGTCTATGTTGGGGGTCGGCGCATCGCGACGGCCATAGGTCGACACGTCCGCCCAGTCGAGATCGTCCACCAGGATGATCACGACATTGGGGCGTGCCGCCGCCGCCACGTCCCTGGCAGGCTTTGGCGTGGCAGGTGTTGGCTGGGGCGTCGCGGTGATCCCGGTCGTCGTCGGCGCGCCCAGCCCGAAGGTCAGGGCGCTGGCGGCCAGCAGCAACGAGGCGAGGGGGCGGCGGGGGCGCTGGACCATCGGGTGGACCCTTTCTTGCGAAGCGATGTCAGGCGGGCAGGACGGCGTCGGCGGATGCGGCGATGGCGCGGCCATAGCCCCGCATGCCCAGCAGCAGGGCGGCGACCGACAGCGGCGAGGCGATGGCGCAGACCAGCGTGATGGCGGCGGGCAAGGCCTGCGGATCGCCATACCAATAATCGGTCACCAGCGCGATGGCGAACGGCCCGCCAGCCGCGCCGATCAGATTGACGATCAGCATATAGCCCGCCGATACCGACGCCCGCATCCGGTTGGGGGTGATTTCCTGCAAGGCGGCAAGACCACCGCCGAAATTGAACCCTGCGAGGAAGTTCATCGCGCCGATCAGCGCGAGCGACAAGGCCGCGGTCGGCATCTGGGGGAACAATATGGTCACCGGGATCAGGCTGATGAAGCCGAACAGGGCGGCATAGAGATTGCCGCGCGCGATCCCGCGCCGTCGCAATGCCGAGGCCGCAAAGCCGCCGATCAGCGTGCCGCTCACGCCGCAGACCGCCGTGATCGTGCCATAGAGGCCGCCAATCTGCGCGGTCGTCAGCCCGAATTTGCGCTCAAGGAAAGCGGGAATCCATGCGCCCGTCGCATTGCCGACCAGGATCATCAGCGCGAAGCCCAGGCTGATGCCGACATAGGCCTGCCAGTGCCGGGCGATGTGTGCGAACAGCACCGGAAAGGGCGGGCTGGGCGCATGGACGCCTTCGCCCCGGCGCGGGGGTTCAGGGACGAGCAGCATGAGCGCGGAGAGCAGCAGGCCGGGCAGGCCGAGCACCAGAAACGCGATATGCCAGCCCTTGGTCTCGCCGATCAGCGGCACGTTCACGATGCTGGATGGCGGCACGACCGTTGCGAGCAGCCCCCCAAGCAGCAACGCCGCCGCCCCGCCGACATAGATGCCCATCTGATAGATACCCATGGCCGCGGGCAGCCGGTGCTTGGGAAAATAATCGGACAGGATGGAGTAGGCGGCGGGGCTGAGCCCCCCTTCGCCCGCGCCCACGCCGATACGGGCGACGAACAGCATCCCGAAGCTGCGGGCGAGGCCGCACAGGGCGGTCGCGAGGCTCCAGATGAAGATGGCGGCGGCGACGATATTGCGGCGGTTGGCCCGATCCGCCAGCCGCGCGACCGGAATGCCGACCAGCACGTAGAACATGGTGAAGCTGAGGCCGTAAAGCAGGCTCATCGCGGTGTCGCTGACCTGCAAATCTTCCTTTATGGGCTGCACCAGAAGCGCCAGAGCCTGCCGGTCGACAAAGGCGAATGTATTGGCAGCGGCAAGCATGAACGCCGCGAACCACGCCTGACGCGCTGGTGGCCACGTGTCTGTTGTCGTCGACTCCGCCATTTCAACCTCTCCACGAATATGTAACGCTACAAAGCTTGTATCGGCCCTGCTGTCAATATCGGCGTGACCGGACGGACATTCTAACCCCTGTTATCGGGCATATAGCAGGCGGGTGGGCGGCACGCGTCTATGGATGGACATGCGAAAGCCGATTGACAATCCGCTCAAAAAGTCATTTAGCGGTACATCGAAGCGACTCACGGATCTGGTTCCCAAGTCGCCAAACCGTTGACGTCAAAAATCTCGACATGAGGGGATCTGAAGTGGCCACCTATAAGTGCACGTTAATTCCGGCGGCCTCCGCCCTGGCCATGGGCATGGCGATGCTGGCCATGCCTGCCGTGGCGCAGGACCAGGCAATGCCTGAGAATGAGCCGGGCGAAATCGTGGTCACTGCGCAAAAGCGCGCCGAGCGTCTGCAGGACGTGCCGTTGGCCGTTACCGCCGTGGGCGCGGACACGCTGGCATCGCGTCAGATCAACGACACCAACTCGCTGGTCCAGGCCGTGCCTTCGCTCTCGTTCCAGCAGGGCGCCAACCCCACCAACACCAGCTTCCGTATTCGCGGCGTCGGTACGGCGCTGTTTGGCCAGGGCGTTGAGCCTTCGGTTTCGGTCGTCGTCGATGGCGTGGTCGCCGTGCGTTCGGCGCAGGGCTTTTCCGAACTCGCCGATGTGGAGCGGGTCGAAGTGCTGCGCGGCCCGCAGGGTACCTTGTTCGGAAAGAATGCGTCGGCCGGCGTCATCAGCGTGACGACGGCGCGCCCGTCGCGCGACTTTGAGGGCAAGGGCGACATCACCATTGCCGAGCATAATGAATATCGCGCCCGCGGCACCGTTTCGGGTCCGATCACCGACACGCTGCGCGCCCGCGTTTCCGGCTTTTACAGCGACGTCCAGGGCATCACCCGCAACCTGGCCACCAACAAGTGGACGAACGGGTCGAAGAGCTGGGGCGTGCGCGGCAAGCTGGAATGGGACGCCACCGACAGCCTGACCCTGCTGCTGGCCGGCGAATATCGCAAGACGGACGCCGATTGCTGCGCCTCCACGCTGATCCAGATCCGCAACCCTGTGCTCCAGTCGATCGTCGGGCCGATCAACGCATCGCGCGAGAATCGCGAGATCAACGACGACACCGAAACCTATGCGAACAGCAAGGCGCAGACCTATTCGTTGCAGGCCGACTGGGATCTTGGCAGCGCCACGATCACGTCGATCAGCGCGTTCCAGAAATATGATCTGGATGTGAACCAGCCGATCGACCGCATTCCCGCGACCTCGCCCATCTTTTTGGGGACGCCGGCCTTCGCGCCCTACACCTTCTGGAACCAGAACCACGGCACGGTTGACCTGAAGGGCTGGTCGCAGGAACTGCGCATCGCCAACAACGGCAATTCCGACCTTAACTATGTCGCGGGCATCTTCTACATGCACAGCGACATCCTGCGTCCCTTCGACCGTCGCCGCGCGCGTTGCACCGCCGGTGTCGTGGGCCAGCCCTGCGCGCCCGCCAACATCGTCTGGCAGTCGTCGGCCAGCCGCATCCGGCTGAAGCAGGACAGCATCGCCGCGTTCGGCCAGGCGGACTATCGCATCGTCGGCGGGCTGCGCGCCATCGGCGGCATCCGCGTGCAGTATGAAAAGGGCACCAACAGCGGCTATCGCATTGCGCCGATCGTCGCGGGTGACGCGATCTTCCCCGGCAATCCGCCCCGCAGCGGCACCTTCTCCGCCAATGACACCGCCGTCACCGGCAAGGCTGGCCTGCAATATGAATTCAACCGCAATGCACAGGTCTATGCCAGCTACACGCGCGGCTATAAGGGGCTGGGCTATGAAATGGAGATTGGCGGCGATCTGGCCAACCAGAAGGCCATTCAGCCTGAGCATGTGAACGCCTATGAAATCGGCTTCAAGGGCAGCACGGCCGACCGTACGCTGAGCATTTCGGCCGCCCTGTTCCAGGCCGACTATTCCAACCTTCAGGTGCAGGCCAACCGGTCCGATCCGAACACCGGCATCATCCAGTTCGTGACCACCAACGCCGGTTCGTCGCGCAGCCGCGGTTTCGAAGTCGAAGCCACGCTGCGTCCGTCCGACTCCTTCTCGGTCAATGCCGCCGTGACCTACGCGCAGTCGCGCATCAACATTGACGGCCTCAACTGCGCATTGCAGCTTCAGGCGGCAGCGCCGGTGCTGAGCGGCACGCCGACCAACATCTGCTATCGCACCGCGCCCGGCGCGACGCCGCAGCAGAATCTGCGCAACCGCCCGTTGCAGGCAAGCCCCGACTGGCGCATCGGCGTGACGCCGCGCTATGACTATGAAGGCGACAATTTCAACGCCTTCGCGCAGGTCAGCGCCAACTTCACCAGCGCGCAGTTCTTCTCGTCGGAACTCGATCCGCTCACGATCCAGCCGGCCTACACGCTGGTCGACGCGACGGTGGGCGTCACCACGTCCGACCGCCGCTATGGCGTGACGCTGTTCGTGAAAAACCTGTTCGACGAAAATTACCTGACGAACATCGGTCACAACTCCATCATGTCGACCGTGGCAAATCCGCTGGATCTGGTGGGGACCTATAACAAGGACAGCAGCCGCTACTTCGGGGCAACCTTTAGCGCGCGCTTCTGATCGGGCCGGGTGCCGGGCGATGTGCGTCCGGCTCCTCCACTCCTTTGTTAGGGTACAGCATGCTCCTGGACAGTCTCACGCCGCCCCCGACAGAACCGCTCTCCATCGACGAGCAAGCACGCGCATGGGTGGAGCGCACGCGTGACGCCATGAGCATCGAGGAGATGATCGGGCAACTCTTCATCTTTTCAACGTCACAAGACAGCGCCGAGGAGCTAGGCCCGCTCCTGGCGCTCAAGCCCGGCGGCATCAACCGTTTTCCCCGGAACGACCTCTCCGCGTTCCGCTCCGCGTCCGTCCACGCGATCGAGCAGGCGGTGGTGCCGCCGGTCTTTACCGGCGATATAGAAGGGGGCACGATCAGCTATCCCTTCGCCACGACCGTTCCCAATATCATGGGCATTGCGGCGTGCGACGATCTGGCGACGACAGAGGCCATTGCCCGGCTGGGCGCGCGGGAAAGCCGGGTGCTGGGCTATGACTGGTCCTTTGGCCCGGTGGTCGACATCAACCATGCGTTCCGCAGCGCGATCGTGGGCACGCGATCCTTCGGCTCGCGCCCGGAAAATGTGCTGGCGCAGGCCAGCGTCTATATCAGCGCCTTGCAGGAAGAAGGCGTTGCCGCCTGCCTCAAACACTGGCCGGGCGATGGTTTCGACGACCGGGACCAGCATCTGGTCACCAGCGTCAATCCGCTGTCGGTTGAGGAATGGCACGGCCTGTTCGGCCGCATCTACGGCCAGCTGATCGGGCAAGGGGTGATGACGGTCATGTCCGCCCATATCGCCTTTCCTGCCTATATCCGCGCGCATTTGCCGGACGCGGGGCGCGAGGCGTTCCAGCCCGCGACCGTGTCGCACCTGCTGAACCAGCGCCTGCTGCGCGAGGAACTGGGCTTTAAAGGCCTGATCGTGTCGGACGCGACCGGCATGGGCGGGCTGACCGGCTGGATGGAGCGATCCGAAACGGTGCCCGCGGTGATCGAGAATGGCTGCGACATGTTCCTGTTCAGCCGCGCGCCGCAGAGAGATTATGGCTTCATGCTCGATGGCCTGCGCAATGGCCGTTTATCCGAAGGCCGCCTGTATGAGGCGGTGACCCGCATTCTGACGCTGAAGGCGCGGCTGGGGCTGCACCGGATCGATCCGGCCGAGCGGATGATGCCGATCGAGGCGATGCGGGACGCCTTGCAGACGCCCGACCATCGTGTCGCCGCGTTGCAGGCCGCCGGGCAGAGCATCACGCTGGTCAAGGACACGCAATCGCTGTTGCCGCTGGCGCCCGCGACCCACCGCCGCGTCGTCATCGTCGCGGAAGAAGGGTTCAGCTTCTGGGACGGCGCCTTGTCGCGCGGCTATGGCCCGGTTCTCGACGAATTGCGCGCCCGCGGCTTCGAGCCGCGGATGCTGGACGTGGACCAGTGGCCGACGCGCGAGGACACCGACCTTGTCCTCTATCTGGTCGGGCAGGAAGCAACGCCCAGCGCGGCGCACATCTTCCTGGATCTGGTGAAGCTGCACGGGTCCAATCGCAAGGCGATGAGCCAGTTCGCGCAGGAAATCCCGACCGCGCTGCTGTCGTTCGGGCAGCCCTATTATCTATATGATGCCCCGCATATGAAAACATGCGTCAACGCCTACAGCGCGATCGAGCCGGTGCTGCGCGAAACAGTGCGTCGGCTGACCGGCGAAGCGCCCTTCACCGGCGTCAGTCCCGTTGATCCATTTTGCGGGCAGGAACAGTTGCGTTGGTAAGGAGAGCGATATGACGGTCATGTCCCAGGATCACGGCGCCAACGATCAGCGCGCCCAGTTGGAGGCGCTATATGCCGCCATGGCCCCCAAAGGGCTGCTGCCGCTGTGGGAAAGCCTGCATGCGCTGGTCCTGGCCGAGCCGCAGTCCCCGGCCAAGCCCTGGCGGTGGAGCTATGACGAGGTGCGCGACCATCTGATGCGCGCAGGCGACATCATCAGCGCCGAACAGGCGGAGCGCCGCGTGCTCATTCTGGAAAATCCGGGCCTTGGCGGCCTGTCCGCCATAACCCCCAGCCTGTACGCCGGATTGCAGCTGATCCTGCCGGGCGAGGTCGCGCCGTGCCACCGACATTCCCAGAATGCGCTGCGCTTCGTCATGGAAGGCAGCGGGGCCTTCACCGCGCTGGACGGGGAAAAGGCGGTCATGCAGCCTTTCGACCTGGTGCTGACGCCTGCGGGCCAGTGGCATGACCATGGTAACCAGACCGACCAGCCGATGATCTGGCTCGACGGGCTGGACATTCCCACCGTCCGCCTGTTCGACGCCAGCTTTGCCGAGCGGCTGGATGTCGCGGCCCATCCCGAAACGGTGCCCGCCGGCGACACGCTGACCCGATATGGCCACAATATGCGTCCGTTGCGCGGGAGCCTGGCGGACCGTCGGCCCAGCGCGCGCCCGCTGTTCCATTATCGCTATGCCGACTGGCGGCCCGCGCTGGACGCGATGGCGTCGAGCGCCGAGATCGATCCGCATTTCGGCCATGCGCTGGAATTTCTGAACCCCGCCGATGGCGGCCCCATCCTTTCGACCATTTCCGCGCATGTCCGCCTGTTGCCCGCAGGTTTTGAAACCAGGACGCGGCAGGCGACCGACGGCACCGTGTTCGTGCTGGTCGAAGGCGAAGCGACGCTGGAACTGGGCGATCAGGAAATCCGGCTGGGCGCGCGCGACATGGTTGTCATACCGTCCTGGGTTCCCTACCGCTTCCAGGCGCATTCGCAGACGATATTGTTCGGCTATTCCGACAAGGCTTCACAGATGAAGCTCGACCTCTACCGGGAGTGCAACCATTGACCCTCTTGTTCGACCCTCAGTCGCCCGTTTTGGCCCCGACGAGCGACGGCCATGATTTCCCCGTCCGCCGCATTTTCTGCATCGGCCGCAACTATGCCGATCATGCGAAGGAAATGGGCGTCGAGGTGGATCGCGAAGCGCCCTTCTACTTCACCAAATGGGCCGAAACGGTCGTGCCCAGCGGGCCGATCGCCTACCCGACGATGACCGGCAACTATCATTATGAAGCCGAACTGGTCGTCGCCATCGGCAAGGGCGGTCGCGACATTCCCGCCGACAAGGCGGTCGACCATATCTATGGCTATGCCACTGGCCTCGACATGACCCGCCGCGACCTTCAGCTCGACGCGCGCGCCAAGGGGCGTCCGTGGGACGCAGGTAAGAATGTCGAGCAATCCTCCCCGCTCGGCACGCTCCACCCGATCAGCGAGACCGGGGAATTGTCGACCGGCGCCATTCGCCTGACCGTCAATGGCGAGGTGAAGCAGCAGGCCGACCTTGCCGACCTGATCCATCCGGTGTCCGAACTCATCGCCTTCCTCTCGCGCGCCTATCGGCTGGAGCCGGGCGACCTCATCTACACAGGGACGCCCGCTGGCGTCGGCGCGGTCGTGCCGGGCGATGAAATCATCGTGTCGATCGACGGCCTTACCGATACCAAGGTCATGATCACGCCGGTCGCCCATGACTGACATGATCCTGCACGGCTTCTGGCGATCCTCCGCGTCCTGGCGCGTGCGGATCGCCATGGGACTGAAGGGCCTGACATGGTCGGATCGCACCTATCGCCTGCGTGCGGGCGAGCAGCGGTCCGACGCCTATATGGCGATCAACCCGCAGGGTTTGGTGCCAGCCCTGGAAGTGGACGGCACGGTGCTGACGCAAAGCATGGCCATCTGCGAATATCTGGACGAATGCTATCCCGATCCGCCGCTATTGCCCGCCGACCCGCTGATGCGGGCGACCGTGCGGGGGTTCGCCCAAGCCGTTGCATGCGATATTCACCCAGTCCAGAACCTCAAGATCCTGCGCATGCTGGCAGCGCGCGGACTGGATGAGGACGCCGTGCAGGGCTGGGCGCGCGAGGTGATCGAAACCGGGCTTGAAGCCTGTTCGCGGCTGATCGCCGATCGGGAAGGGCCATATTGTTTCGGCGATCAGGTGACGCTGGCCGACATCGTCCTGATCCCGCAACTGGGCAATGCCCGTCGCTTTGGCGCGCGCACGGATTTTCCCCGGATCGAGGCTGTGGAAGCGGCCTGCAATGCCTTGCCCGCCTTTGCCGCCGCGCGGCCCGATCGCCAGCCCGACGCCGAGTAAGGATGTCGTTAGCGGGAGACGATCAGGCCCGTGCCGGTCCGGTCGATTGCCGTTCGATCATCTTGTAATCGACGTAGATCGCCAGCGGCTGGGTTTCCGGCGGCTCGCCGCGCAGTGTCGCGACGAGCCGCTCTGCCGCCCGTTCGGCGATCAGGGCCAGCGGCTGCCGGATGGTGGTCAGTTCCGGCCAGATTTTGACGGCGATCGGCGTATCGTCGAAACCTGTGATCGACAGGTCGTCCGGCACCGAAATCTTGTTGCGCAGCGCCACGTTCACGAATGCCGCCGCCATGTCGTCATTGCCCGCGATGACGGCGGTGAAATCCCGCTGCGTCGTCAGCACGCGCTCCGCCAGCGCCAGGCCCGCCTCGAACGTCGGGGGCGCTTCCCAGACCAGCTTCATATCGGCGACGACCCCTTCGTCGCCCAGCGCGCGCAGATAGCCCTTCAGGCGGGAGGCCGCCACCAGCGAGGTCGGCAGGGTGACGATGGCAATCCGGCGGTGCCCCTTGCCAAGCAGCATGCGCGTCATTTCATAGGACGCCTGTTCATCGTCGATGCGCACGCAATCCATGTTGCGCAGGTCGCCGCCGGGCGCGAGGCCGATCATCGGCACGTCATGCCTTTCGGGCAGACCAGCAGCGCTGGCGATCTCGCAGATCGGCGGCGGTAGCAACAGGCCGTCAATGCCGCTTCGGATCATCCTTTCGATGCCGCCGACAGGATCGGAGAAGTCGTATATTTCCAGCACCAGCTGCACGCCAAGGCGCGACGTGGCGCGCAGGCTGCCCACCAGCATGGCGCTCAGCAGCGCGCTGTCAATGTCACGGTGGAGCAGGCCGATCCGCAGCGTCTTGGCCGCCGCCAGGCTTCGGGCGGCGGAATTGGGCGTGTAGTTGAGCGCCTTCACCGCCTTCAAAACGGCTTCGCGCGCGACCGGGTTGACGAAGCTCTTGTTGTTGATGACGTTGGAGACCGTCATGGCCGATACGCCAGCTTCCCGCGCGACTGCCGTGATCGTGGGGCCTTTCGCGCCTCTCCGGCGTTTACGGGTAGTGTCCGGGCTCGTCATGTCATCCCTGGTCGGTTGGCGGAGGACATCGTCATAAGCGGGGATTGGCAAACAATCCACAGTCTGACGACCAGGCCCATTGGCCGGGCTGGTTCGGCCAATCAGTCACCGCCGCGGATGCGGAACTTGGCCGGCTCCTGCTTCAGGACCGGGGTGCCACCGGCCAGCGAGACGCGGAAATTCTCCAGCTGGGGATCGCCCGTCCGCTCCATCTCGGCCAGCATCAGACGCTGCATCTCATCGACCTTGGCCTTGTAGGCGGGATCGGCGATCAGATTGTTCCGCTGGCCCGGATCAGCCTCCAGATCATAGAGCGCCATGGGATAGCCCATCACATATTGCTTCACGCGCGCGGCGATGCGCGCGTCCGTTTCCGCGGCCTTCGCCATGGCGGGGAAGGTGAGACCCCACATGCTTTCGATCTTGAGTTCGGTCTTGCCGTTCGCCCAGGCGGTGTAATGGAAGGCGTGGCGTTTGTCCTGCAAGGTGCGCGAAGGGTAGAGCATCCCGCTCGACACATAGTCGACATAGGACATGACGAACGGCTTGCCCTGCGCCGCGCCGCCCTTCAGCATCGGAACCCAGGATTGCCCGTCCAGCTCCGCGATCGGCTTGGCCTGCAACAGCTCGATCAGCGTCGGCAATATGTCGAGGTTGGTCGTGAGCGTATCGAAGCGGCGCGGCTTTCCCATGCCGGGGTAGCGCAGCAGCACGGGCGTGCGGATGCCATGGTCATAGACGCTGGCCTTGGCAAAGGGCATCGGCATGCCATGATCCGCCACGAACAGGACAATCGTGTCGTCCCAAGTGCCGCTATCCTTGAGAGCCTTCAGAATATTGCCCACGGCGAT
The DNA here is from genome assembly GCF_007693735.1 of Sphingobium sp. B2. Classification (NCBI taxonomy): domain Bacteria; kingdom Pseudomonadati; phylum Pseudomonadota; class Alphaproteobacteria; order Sphingomonadales; family Sphingobiaceae; genus Sphingobium; species Sphingobium sp. B2. Next base: position 2,596,006 of record NZ_VDBZ01000001.1, on the reverse strand, counting down.
GTCGAGGCGTTGCACCGAATTCCAATATTGCGCCATCTCCTCCCGAATATCGGGCAAGTCTTCGAGATTGGCGGGGATCGGAGCCTGACCCGCCTTGAGCGGCCGGGGGCTGCGGTAGGGGCCGGTCTGCTCCTGTCTCTTATACACATCTAGATGTGTATAAGAGACAGATATTGCCCACGGCGATGTCGAGGCATTGCACCGAATTCCAATATTGGGCGATCTCCTCCCGAATATCGGGCAAGTCTTCGAGATTGGCGGGGATCGGAACCTGACCCGCCTTGAGCGGCCGGGGGATGCGGTAGGGGCCGGTCTGCTCCTGTCTCTTATACACATCTAGATGTGTATAAGAGACAGGTCATAGACGCTGGCCTTGGCCTGTCTCTTATACACATCTAGATGTGTATAAGAGACAGTTCCAATATTGCGCCATCTCCTCCCGAATATCGGGCAAGCCTTCGAGATTGGCGGGGATCGGAACCTGACCCGCCTTGAGCGGCCGGGGGATGCGGTAGGGGCCGGTCTGCTCGTGATCGATTTCCTGCGCATCCTCCGCACCATAAAATGGCCGGTGCGGATCGTTGATGTTGCAGTTGATGAAGAAGGGTTTGTATTGCGCCTGCGCTTCCGTGACGGCAAGGCGGAGCATGTCGGCATGCACCATGGGATGACGGTCCTTGCCTTCCTGCTTTAAGTCCCAGGGGAAGGAGGAGGCGGGCTGCATATGGCCGATCTTGTGGCTGGCGGCGCAATAATAGCCTTCGGCAGCCAGGGTGGTGCATAGCGTCGGCGTACCCTCCCGCATCGGGAAGAAGCCGTTGCCGCCATTCTTGTGCGGCAGCAGGCCGCTCATGAACGCCTGGCGCGAGGGCATGCAGATCGGCGCTACGGTACGCACTTGCTCAAAGACATGGCTTTGCGCGGCGAGGCTGTCGAGATTGGGGGTGAGGCCGCGCCGTCCGTTCATGAAGCCGAGCGCCGACCAGTCCACATCGTCCGAGGTGATGAGCAGCAGATTGGGGCGCTTGCGCGGATCACGCTTCACATAGTCGACCGCCTGGGCATAGCGGGGAAACGCGGCCATGATGGCGGCGGCTGCGCTGGCCTGCAAAAACCTGCGCTTGCGTTGGTTGATCATCCCATCCTCCCTTGCGGCCACCGTCGCGTCACCCTGCGGGGCTGTCCGGTCCGTCACTTGATATGCTGCCTTGTGCAAATGCAGTCTTGCCCACTTCTGCGATATAATCAATATAGCGCTAAATTAAACTGACATTGCGAGAGAGGAGGGGCATGGCCTTGAAAGAGCTGTATCGGGGCGTAATGCTGGCTCCGGCCTGTGTCGCGGGGCTTTTTGCCCTGGCCACGCCGCTGGTTGCCGCTGGGCCTGAAGCGCCGCAGTGGCGGGATCTGAACCGCAACAACCAGCTAGACCGCTACGAGGATTCGCGCCTGTCGGTGCAGGAGCGGGTCGATGACCTGATGGCGCGCATGACCATCGAGGAAAAAGTCGGCCTGATGGTGCATGCGAGCCTGCCGGGGCATGGATCGGCGATCGGCGTGTCATCGACCGGCTATGATATGGCGCGGGTGCGCGCCATGATCGAAGGCGGGAAGATCAACAGCTTCATCACCCGGATCGTGGTGAAGCCGGCGGAATTCGCGCGCCAGAACAATATGGTGCAGAAGATCGCCGAGGGCACAAGGCTGGGGATTCCGGCAACGATCAGCACTGATCCGCGCCATCATTTTCAGGCCACGATCGGCGCAAGCACGACGGGCGGTGGCTTTACCCTGTGGCCCGATACGCTGGGATTTGCGGCGCTGGACGACGCCGATCTCGTCCGCCGGTTTGGGGATATTGCGCGGCAGGAATATCGTGCCGTCGGCATCCATATGGCGTTGTCGCCCCAGGCCGATGTGGGCAGCGAGCCGCGCTGGTCCCGCTTTTCCGCGACATTCGGTTCCGACCCCGCAACCATTTCCCGCCTGGCGGGCGCCTATGTGGAAGGGTTCCAGGGCGGCGCGACCGGCGTGACGCCAACGGGCGTCGCGACCGTGGTCAAGCATTGGGTCGGCTATGGCGCGGAGCCGGAAGGGTTTGACGGGCACAATCATTATGGCCGCAACGTCCATCTGACCGATGCGTCATTTGCCGATCATGTCCGTGCGTTCGATGGCCCGCTGGCAGCGGCGAGCGAGGGCGTGATGCCCACCTATGTCGCGCTGCATGGCCCCTCGATTGGCGGCAAGCCGGTCGAGCCGGTCGGCGCAGGGTTCAGCAAACAGGTGCTGACCGACCTGCTGCGTGGCGAAAAGGCATATCGGGGCCTGATCATTTCGGACTGGTCGATCACGCGCGACTGCCCGCAGACCTGCGTATCGCCGGATGCGGATCATCCCCAGGCGCCGCAGGCGATCGGCATGCCATGGGGCGTGGAAACGCTGAGCGTCGCCGATCGATTCGCCAAGGGCGTGGACGCAGGCATCGACCAGTTCGGCGGCGTGGATGATGCCACCCCGATATTGGAAGGCGTGCGCAGCGGCGCAATTTCGGTCGAGCGAATCGATGATTCGGCCCGGCGCATATTGGCGCTCAAGTTCCGGCAGGGTCTGTTCGACAATCCCTATGTCGACGAACAGGCCGCCGCCAGGCTGGTCGGCAATGCCGCCTGGCAGAGCGAGGCGGACAAGGCGCAGCGGCAAAGCCAGATCCTGCTGCGCAACGAGGGCGGATTATTGCCGCTGAAAGGGCGCAAGAAAATCTGGCTTTATGGCGTGGATGAGGCTGTTGCGGCTTCGGCAGGCTATGTCGTCGTCAAAGACCCGTCCGAGGCCGACATAGCGCTGGTGCGCGCCGCCACGCCGTTCGAAAAGCTGCACCCTTATCATTTTTTCGGGTCGCGGCAGCATGAAGGGCGGCTCGACTTCAGGGCCGATGATCCGGCACTGGTGGCGCTCAAGCGGGCGGCGGCGCATGTGCCCGTCATTGCCGCGGTGGAAATGGATCGCCCCGCGGTGCTTACCGCCCTCATGCCGCATGCCAAGGCCGTGCTCGTCAATTTCGGCACCAGCGACGTGGCCCTGTTCGACATAGTGTCGGGACGCAGCCCGGCCTGCGGTTACCTGCCTTTCGCGCTTCCGGCATCCATGGCCGCGGTCGAACGCCAGCGCCCGGACCTGTCGGACGACGAGGAGGCGCTGTTCCCCAGGGGGGCGGGCCTGTGTCTGAAATGATTTGGCAGTATCCGGATCGGTATAGGCAAGTGTCTGGCGCGCAAGGCACTGTTGCAAAACTGTATCGCTCGCCAGGCAATCGTGGGCAAGCTTGCAACGATGTGATTGACAGCGCTGCCATATAAAATTACCGCTACATCAACGGGTGAGCCCCCAAACGTCTAAATCGATGTCGGGGCACATAATCAGGCAGGCCAATTCTGACAGGCCGCCGCAACAGGGGAGGGTATCGTGGCTTCACAGCGTCATCGTCATTATCTGGGATTCTTGCTCGCGGGGGCCGCGATGGCATGCTGCGGCGCTGCAATGGCGCAGGAGCAGGCGGGGGAAGCGGATGGCGCAAGCGAAGCCATCATCGTTACCGGTTCGCGCGTGGTTCGTAACGGCGCGGACATGCCCACGCCGGTTACGGTGGTCGGCGCGGACCTGATTGCCCAAACCGGCGCGACCCAGCTTTCGCAAGTCATCAACGACCTGCCTGTCGTGCGCACCGATACCAGTTCGACGACGGCGTTCGTCGGCGGTGGCGGCAACGGCCCCGGCAACAATCTGATCAACCTCCGCGGTCTGGGCGCGGTTCGCACCCTCGTGCTGGTGGACGGGCTGCGCTTTCCCGCGACGACCTTCACCGGCCTGTTCAACACTGATCTCATTCCAAGCTCGCTGGTCTCGCGGCTGGACATCGTCACCGGCGGCGCGTCGGCGGCCTATGGTTCGGACGCTGTGGCCGGTGTCGTCAACATCATCCTCAACAACAAGCTGGAGGGCGTTCGCGCTTCGGCGCAATATGGCGTGACGGACGCTGGCGATGGGGATGAGCAGAAATACTCGTTCGGCGTGGGCCAGAAATTCCTGGATGGCCGTCTGCACATCATCGCCGGGCTTGATTATCAGGACCGGAAAAGGACGGGCAACTGCTACTCGCGCAGCTGGTGCGCCCAGGAATATGGCGTCATGTCGAACGCCAATTCCGCGCAAAACGGCCTGCCGGCCCTGATCATCTCGCCCGACGTGCGTTGGGCCCAGAATACGCCCGCTGGCCTGATCGTCAGTTCCAGGCTGACCAACGCATTTGGCGGGCAACAGGTGTCGGACGATGGCAAGACGCTGCTGCCCTTCACCTTCGGCCAGCTCTATACGCCCAATAACAACCAGATGATCGGCGGGTCGCGTCCCGGCATCAATCCTGCCAGCAGCGCCTTCGATCTTCAGGGGCCGCAAAAGCGCCTGGCCGCCCTCTTCCGGGCCGAAGCGGAACTGAGCGACAATCTGAAGGCGTGGGTGGACAGCGCCTACGGTCAGACGGACAATCAGGGCACGTTCGCGCAGCTGCGTTCGGGTAACCAGAACGCCGCAGGCACATTGCGGGCGGGCCCGCTCAACACCGGCGCGATCACGCTGTCGGTCAACAATCCCTTCCTTCCCGCCCAGCTGCGCAGCCAGATGCAGCAGATCGGCCTGGCGAACGTCAACATCGGCAAGGCGGGCGATGGTCTGCTGGTTCCGATCGTCGATTATCATGTCGAAAGCTATCGGGTCGCCACCGGCCTGAAGGGCGATCTGGGCGGCTGGACCTGGGACGCCAGCTATGTCCGGGGCGTCAGCAAGCTGGACAATGTCGCGCGCAACATCATCAATCAGAATAATTTCTCGCGCGCGGTTCAGGCCGTAAACGGCACGGGCGCCAATGCCGGCAGGATCGTCTGCGCGGTCAACCAGTCGGTGACGACGGATGCCGCTTGTCAGCCGCTCAACCTGTTCGGCGTCGGCACCGCCAGCGACGCCGCGCTGCAATATGCCTTTGGCACGGCCGTTCAGCGGTCCAGGATCACGCTGGACGATGTCAGCGCAAACGTCCAGGGTCAGCCTTTCGACGCCTGGGGCGGACCGGTTTCGGTCGCGGCGGGCGCGGAATATCGTACCGAAAGCATCGCGGCGGACGTCGACCCGGTATCGGCCGCCGGTGGCTTCGTTCAGAATTACAGCGCCCTGCACGGACGCAGCAAGGTGTTCGAAGTCTATGCCGAGGCCAATGTGCCGCTGCTGTCCAACGTTCCCCTTGCCGAGACGCTGGAAGTCAATGGCGCGGTGCGGCACGCCCATTATAAATTCTCCAGCCCCGAAGCGCCCCTGGCGGGCGGCGCCGTTGGCCCTGCGGACTCCAGCTTCAACGCGGTCACCTGGAAGCTCGGCCTGGTCTACAAGCCGGTAGACTGGCTGCGGATGCGCGGCACCATTTCGCGCGACTTCCGTGCGCCGAACATGAACGAGCAATATATCCTGCCCAACGTCCAGAACAGCGCGATCCTGGACCCGGCCACCAATACCAGCACGCAGGTCGCCACCCAGTCCGGCGGCAACCCGAACCTGCGCCCGGAAATTTCGCATACCAAGACCTTCGGCGTCACGATCCAGCCTGCGGCGATACCCAATCTCCAGCTGTCGGTTGACTATTATGACATCAAGGTCACCGGCTATATCGCAGCCGTGGGCGGCCCCACCCTGGTCACCCAGTGTTTTCAGGGCGCGCAGGATGCATGTGCCTTCGTCACCCGCGACGCTAACGGGGTTCTGACCTTTATCCGCAACATCTCCGCCAACGCGAACGAGTTGCAGGTCAAGGGCTTCGACGTCGAACTGGGCTATCGCAAGCAGATCGAGAATATCGGTACGCTGGACCTGCGCATCCTGGGCACGGCCTATACGAAGCTGACCTATGTCAACGCGGGATCGCCACTGGACGGCAAATGCCAGAACGGCACCGTCACGCAGCAGGCCTATCCCAGCATGTCCTGCTATCAGATCAACACGCGGGCCACCTTCACCAGCGGGCCGCTGACTTTGGGCATGCAGTCGCGCTATATTCCCAAGGGCAAGTTCGGCACCACCTATGTCGGGCCGCAGGATGACGGCTATAGCCCGACCCTGCCGAACAGCATCAACGACAATCGCGTCAAGGCGGTCACCTATGTCGACGTGAATGCGAGCTATCGCATCATCGACAATGGCCCGCGCATGGTGGAAGTGTTTGGCGCGATCAAGAATGCGTTCAACACCAACCCGCCGGTGGCGCCGGCCAACAATATCGGCACCAACGCCAATCTTTACGACGTGCTGGGTCGCACCTTCCGCGTCGGCGTGCGGATGGCCTACTGATCGGACCACTGCCGGATAATGGGCCGCCGCGATTTCGATCGGGGCGGCCTTTTCTTTTGAGCCTGCCGGGCATGGCCCCGGATGGCGGGTACAGGGTAATCGTCATCCCGATGCACAAGCGTGGCGTGCCTGCCCCGCTTTAACGCTAACTATAGCGGCCATTAAACCCGTGCCGCCTTGATGGAGTCGCACTCCGTGGTTGCGCTACATCATGACATTTGCATCTGCCCAACTGCTGCCATAGGCCGGTCGCCCAGCGACAGTCCGTAATGAGGTGAGATTTTTGGTCACGATCTATGATGTGGCGGCCAAGGCCGGCGTCGGCATGAAAACCGTCTCCAGAGTTCTCAACAACGAAGCCCATGTCCGCCCGGCCATGAAGGACCGGGTCATGAAGGCTATCGACGAACTTGGCTATCGCCCCAATCTGGCGGCGCGGCAATTGGCGGCCAGCCGATCCTTCCTGATCACCTTCATATTGAGCGACGTTTTCAGCAGCTATCAGACGAGCATGCTGGTGGCCGCATCGACCGAATGTCGTCTGCGCAATTATCATCTCGTGGTCGAGGTGAGGGATCAGGACGAGACTGCGGAGAGGCTGGTCGAGCGGGTGACGGCCAATCTGCGCCCGGACGGCATCATGCTGGTCCCGCCGCTCTGCAACGACGCCGCGATCGTCAGGGCGATCGAGAGCAAGGGAACCCGGCTGGTCAGGGTCGCGTCCACCCTGTCGGGCTATGGCGACATCGTTCCTGTCAGGGATACGGACGTCAGCCACGAAATGGTGGCGCATATCGCTGCGACGGGAAAGTCGCGCATCGCCCTCATCGCGCCGCCGTTCGACAAGGGCGCCGCCAGCGAACGGGTCACGGGCTATCGGTCCGCCCTTGCCGATGCGCGCCTGCCCTATCGTGCCGGCTATGTCGTGAAGGGGGATTTCACCTTCGCGTCCGGCAAGGCCGCCGCCGAGCAGCTTCTGGCCCTGCCGGAACCCCCCGACGCCATTTTCGCCACCAACGACGCGATGGCGCTGGGCGCGATGGCGGCGGCGCGGCAGATCGGCCTGGACATACCCCGCGACATAGCGATTGCGGGCTTCGACGATTCGCCGGGCAGTCGCACCATGTACCCGCCGCTGACGACGGTGAGGCAGCCGATTCCAGGCATGGCGCGCAATGCCATTTCCGTCCTTCTGGGCCATGCCGACGCGCTGGAGGAACTGGTGCCCGAACTCGTCATCCGTGGGTCCACGCAACCGGGAGCGGCCGCTGAGGTGCATGGCGAGGACATGTAAGGCGCGACATTGACAGCGCTGCCAATTGCGATATTACCGCTCTAAACAGATTGGAGGGGTCATGAAGAGGCTGCGTCTATACGGGTTGCTGGCGGCGGGTATGGTGTTGGCGACATGCCCCGCAACCCTGCTGTCCGCGCGCCCCGCGCAAAAGGCGGCCAGTCCCGCCAAGGCCGAACCGGCGCGCAAGCCGCGGAACGTGGTTTTCATCCTGCTGGATGACCTGCGCTATGACGGCATGGGCTTTTTGCAGCCGGAACTCAGAACCCCCAATATCGACCGGCTGGCGCGGGGCGGCACCTATTTTCCCAATACGGTGGTCACGTCATCGCTGTGCAGCCCCAGCCGCGCGACCATCTTGACGGGCGAAACCGCGCGCAACCATGGCATCGTCGACAATGCGAATTCGTCGGAAGCCGGGCTGACCTTCTTCCCGTCCTATCTGCAGAAGGCGGGTTACCAGACCGCCTTCATCGGCAAATGGCATATGGGCAACGACGTCGACACGCCGCGTCCGGGCTTTAACAAATGGGTCAGTTTCCGGGGGCAGGGGAGCTATTATCCTGCGAGCGGCGATCCCGATGCAGCCGTGCAGGGCGGCGAAACGACGATGTGGAACGTCGATGGCAAGAAGGTCGCGCAGCAAGGCTATATTACCGATGAACTGACCGACTACGCCATGAACTGGCTGGAAAAGGAACGCGACAAGAGCAAGCCGTTCTTCCTGTATCTAAGCCACAAGGCGGTCCATTCGGACCCTCTGCCGCCGCCGCGCTACCGCCATCTGTACGATCGGACCGATTTCAAGATTCCGGCCAGCGCCGCCAACACGCCCGAAAATTACAAGGGCAAGCCGATGTGGGTCTATAACCAGCGAAACACATGGCACGGCATCGATTTCTTCTTCAACACCGATATGAAGATGACCGAATATCTGCGCTATTATTATGGCGCGCTGGCCGCGGTCGATGACAGTGTTGGTCGTATTGCCGACTATCTGAAGGCGAACGGGCTGGAAAAGGATACGCTGGTCGTCTTTACCGCCGACAACGGGTTTCAGATCGGTGATCATGGCCTAATCGACAAGCGGACCGCCTATCAGGCGTCGGTGCGCGTGCCCATGGTCATGTATGAGCCGGGGACGGTGCCGGCCGGTGTGGTCAACACCGGGCGGATACGCAATCTTGACTATGCGCCGACCTTTCTGGACCTGGCCGGGGTGGAGAAGCCAGCGCAGTTCGAAGGGGTCAGCGCATGGCCGCTCATTACCGGCAAGGTCGCGGACAAGGACTGGAAGGCGCCCGACTTCACCTATGAATATTATTGGGAATGGGCCTATCCCATGACGCCGGGTACATTCGCCATTCAGCGCGATAACCTGAAATATATCCAATATTACGGCGTCTACGACACCGACGAACTCTATGATCTGGCGCGCGATCCTGACGAAATGCACAATCTGATCGACGATCCGGCCTATCTTCAGGCCAAGGTCGATCTGCGCAAGGCGCTGTACCAGCAACTGGCCAATCGCGACGGTCGCCACGCCATTCCCTATGGCGAACGCAACGCCATCGGCAGCGTGCGGCGCAACCGCGCGGGAACCGGCGCTGCGCCTTTCCCGGACAGCTGGCTGGTGGAACCCAATCGCGTGGACAGGAAGGACAATGTCCTGCCCGACAGCGTCGCCAAGCAGCGCGCGCATGATGAAGGCAAGGCGTTCGTTCGGTTCCCGGTGCTTGGCTCGCCGGAAGCGAATGAGAATGCGGGAATCAAGGATTGACGGCACGGACGCCTGAGGTGCCGCCGGGGACGTGCCCGCCGCGCTGGGGCGGGCTGGCCATGGCGGCGGCGGCGCTGCTTGCGGCCGCGCCTGCCATGGCGGCCCAGGACGGACCGGGATGCCTGGACCAGCGCCTGTCGGCGACGCTGATCCGCCTCCAGCCTAAAGGTTCGCGCCTGACGGCCGTGATCGCCCCGACGCTGGGTGGACAGCTGGTCGGATTGCAGCTGCGCCGGGCGGGCAAGAGCCATGAGCTTCTCTATCGCGGCATGGATTTCTGCCCGCAGCCCGGCTTTGCGGGCAAGGCGATGGTGATGTGGCCTGCAACGGGACGCACCTTCGCCGCCGATCCGTCGCAGAGCAAGGCTGACAAGGCCGCCGGCTGGCAATGGCAGGGGAAGCTCTGGCCGATGCCGATCCATGGCTTTGCCAAAAATGGCGCATGGTCGGTCGTTACCCCGCCAAAGGGGGTGAGCGGGGCGAGCGTCACGATCGCGTTGCGCGACACGCCCGAAAGCCGCGCGCTGTTCCCATTCCCGTTTCGCCTGTCGATCACCTACGCGCTGCGTGGCGACCGGATCAGCGTCACCCATCAGGTCACGAACCCTGGCGATGTGGCGATGCCCTTTTCGATCGGCAATCACATCACCTTCGCCTTGCCGCTTGGCGGGCAGGGCGACGCTGCCGACGCAAGGATCAGTACCGATGGGCGAGGGCGGCTTTTGCTGGACGCCTATGGACGGCCCGCAGGCACAGGCGCGGTCGGCCCCCTTAAAGCCGCACCTCTCTCCTCGCTTGGCACCGAAACGGCACTTCCTCTGCTCTGGTCGGGTTTTCGAGGTCGCCCCGCCGTCACGCTGACGCAGCCTGGCGTGGGATCGATCATGATCATGCAACAGTCGCGGCGTCCGGCGGAGCGCGATGTCGTTGCCTTCAATCTCTGGGGCAATGTCGAGAAGGGCTTTTTCAGTCCAGAGCCATGGTATGGGCGGCAGAATGCGCTGTCCGATGGCGGCGTCGTGCTGCTGCCGCCGGGACAGAGTTTCACATGGGCGTTCTCCGCCGACATTCGTTTGTAGTTTATGGCAGGGCGTGCGTTCGTCCTGCGGCAGAAGGGATCAGGGAAGCATGATGAGCAGGCAGCGCAGGCAGAGGGCGAGTTTGTGGGTGCAGGCGGCAATGCTGGCGCTGGCCCCCTGCGCCATGTCGCAGCCCGTTGTCGCCAGGACCAGCGCGCCGGAACAGGCCGCCCCGCAGCAGCAGCGCATGAACGTCCTTTTCCTGATCGCCGACGATCTGAACACCCGGACCAGCGCGACCGGCTTCAAGCCCGTCCAGACCCCCAATCTGGACAGGCTGGCGAAGCGTTCCGTGAACTTTGCCAACGCCTATTCGCAATATCCCTGGTGCGGGCCGAGCCGCGCCTCCTTCCTGACCGGGCGACGGCCCGACACCACAGGCGTCTGGGATTTGAAAACCAAGTTTCGGGACAATTTGCCCGGCGTGGTGACCCTGCCGCAATATTTCCGCCAGAATGGCTATTTCACCGGGCGCGTGGGCAAAATCTATCATCAGGGCGTGCCCGGCGACATCGGGACCAGCGGGCCTGACGACACGCCATCATGGGACCGGGTCGTTAATCCTGCCGGGCGGGACAAGATCAATGAGCGGGATGGCCGGATGACCATCCTCAACCCGCATCCGTCCGGGCGGCTGGGCAGCGCGCTCGCTTTCCTGGCGGATGAAGGGACGGACGAGGAGCAGACCGACGGCAAGGTCGCGTCCGAAACCATCGCCATGTTGAAAGAGCATCGGGACGGCCCTTTCTTCATTGCCGCCGGTTTCTATCGCCCGCACGTCCCAGAAGTTGCGCCCAAAAAATATTTCGACATGTATCCGCTGGACAAGGTCAAGTTCGAGCCGGAGGACCCGGCGGCGCTGGCCAAGGTGCTGCCCGCATCCTACGGACTGGTCGGCTTCCAGAATCTGGACCTGACCGTCGATCAGCAGCGCAGCTTCGTGCGCGCCTATTACGCCGCCACATCCTTCATGGACGCGCAGGTCGGCCGCGTACTGGATGCGCTCAAGCCGCTGGGCCTGGATCGCAACACGATCATCATATTCACCAGCGACCATGGCTTCCTGCTGGGCGAACATGGCCAGTGGGAAAAGCAGATGCTGTTCGAAGGGTCTGTGAAGGTGCCGCTGATCATCAACATGCCCGGCGCGAAAGGCAATCGGCGCGTGTCGAGGAAGATGGTCGAACTGGTCGATCTCTATCCGACCATCGCGGAGATCGCCGGACTGCCCAAGCCCGAGGGCCTTGAAGGCGACAGTTTGAAGCCGCTGCTGGACAATCCGGCATCGAAAGCGTGGACGCAGCCCGCCTATAGCCAGGTGCAGGGCGGTCGCAGCGTTCGCGTCGCCCGCTGGCGCTACACGGAGTGGGAGAAGGGCAAGCTGGGCGCGGAACTCTATGATGAGGATCGCGATCCGGGCGAGACGCGCAATCTGGCGGCTGATCCACGCTATGCCCACATCGTCCAGCGGTTGAAGGCGATGTTGCCCGAAGCCTCCCCGGGGCCGCGTTATGGGACTGGCGGGGCTGAATAGCCGCCTGATGGCCTGACCCGCCATGGCACGGGATGCAGATGCCTGCGCATGATGTCGAGGAAGGCCGTGATGCGGCGGCTGCGGCCATGGCGCGCGCCCAGCAGGGCCACCACGTCCACGTCGGGCGCGCGCCAGTCAGGCAGGATCTGCACCAGGTTGCCGGTCGCAAGGTCGTCGGCAAGATCCCATTCCGACCGCATGATCACGCCCAGTCCCGCAAGCGCCCAGCCGCGCATGATCGCGCCGTCATTCGTCGACATGAAAGGTTTGATCCGGATCGTTTCGGGGCTGCTGTCGGGTCGGAAAAATCGCCATAGCGTGACGTCCTCGTCATTTTCCCGCAACGCCAGGCATCGGCACTGTTGCAGATCGACGGGTGCCTTGATGACGGGATGATCCCGAAGATAGGCCGGCGACGCGCAGACGATGCGGCGATTGGGGGCAAGCGTCGTGACCAGCCGGGTCGTCCCGTGCAGCGACCCGATATGAATGACGACATCCCAACTGTCCGATGACAGCGACGCGGGATGATCGGACAGTTCCAGCGCGACCGTGGCTTCCGGATGCAACCGGACGAACTCGCTTACAGCCGGGGCGACGAATTCCCGGCCAAAGCCATAGGGCGCGGCGATCCTCAATTTTCCCCTGACGCTCGTCGATCGTTGGCCCAGCCGTTCGTCCAGTTGCTCGATCGCGTCGACGATCGCCGAGCCCTGGGCGGCCAGAAGCTCGCCTTCATCGGTCAGTATGAGCCCGCGCGACGAACGCTCGATCAGCCGTACGCCCACGCGCTGTTCAAGCGCCTTGAGCCGCTGGGTCACGGCTGGCGCCGACACGTTGAGCCGACGCGATGCGTCCGCCAGCGAGGCTGACCCGGCAATGACCCCGAAGAACAGGAAATCCTCACTCGATAGCATTAAGTCTGACCTTAATTAGAAATGACGAATCTATTAATTGAAGACGACGGGAAATTCCATAGACTGGTTGTCCTGTCACGCCCCCTAAAGAGTGAAGCGGAACCAGCCTTGTTGGATGAAAAGACACGATATGCCGCCGATGCGGGCGCTCAAACGCTCAGGACCGTTGGCACCCCCTGCCTGATCCTCGATCAGGATCGGATGGACCGCAACGTCGCGCGACTGCGCGAGCGGATGGAGCGGCTGGGCGTGCAATTGCGGCCCCATCTGAAAACGGCGAAGTCGGTCGATGCCGCGCGGCGGGTCATGACCGCGCCAGCGGGTCCGGCGACGGTTTCGACGCTGAAGGAGGCGGAGCAGTTCGCACGCGCTGGCGTGACCGACCTGACCTATGCCGTGGGCATTTCCCCCGACAAGATCGACCGGGTGCTGGCCCTGCGTGCTTCAGGGGTCGACCTGTCGGTCACGCTGGACACGGTCGAGCAGGCGCGCGCGGTGGCGGAAGCATCGCGCCGGGCGGGCGACAGGATACCCGCCCTGATCGAGATTGATTGCGACGGTCATCGGTCGGGCGTCCTGCCCGGCGATCGCGCGCTGCTGGTCGACATCGCCCAGGCGCTGGAAGATGGCGGCAGCTTGCGCGGGGTGCTGACCCATGCCGGGGCAAGCTATGGCGCGATCGGCGACGATGCGATCCGCGCAGCGGCCGAAGGCGAGCGCGCGGCGGTGGTTCAGGCCGCCACGCTGCTGCGCGAAGCGGGTTTCGATTGCCCGGTCGTAAGCGCCGGGTCCACGCCGACCGCGCATTTCGCCGAAACGCTGGACGGCGTGACGGAAATGCGCGCGGGCGTGTTCGTCTTTTTCGATCTGGTCATGGCCGGGATCGGCGTCTGCGCGATCGACGATATAGCAGTGTCGGTGCTGGCGACGGTGATCGGGCACCAGCCTGAAAAGGGCTGGATATTGGTCGATGCCGGATGGATGGCGATGTCGCGCGATCGCGGTACCGCCAAGCAGGCGGTCGATCAGGGATATGGCCTGGTCTGCGATGTGCACGGCCAGCCTATGGACGATCTGATCCTGTCCGAAGCGAATCAGGAGCATGGCATCATCACGCTTCGGCCCGGTTCGACGGCGTCGCTCCCCGACTTGCCGATCGGCACGCGGCTGCGCATCCTGCCCAACCATGCCTGCGCGACGGGCGCGCAGCATGACAGCTATCATGTCGTCAGCGGGCAGGGCGACAGGATCGAGGCCGTGTGGCCCCGGTTCGGAGGATGGTGATGACGCGCATCGACGCGACCGGCGACGGCCCGCTTCCCGTGACGACGGCCAATGCGCCCGCGGCAGGCGGTCATTATGCGCAGGCCATCAAGCATGGCGGTCTTGCCTATATTTCCGGCCAGTTGCCGATCGACCCTGATGGCACGCACCGTCCCGAAGCGGATTTTGACGATCAGGCGCGGCTGGCCATCCGCAACCTGCTGGCGGTGGCGCAGGCAGCCGGCAGTTCGGCCGAAAATCTCCTGAAAGTGACGGTCTATATCGTCGGCATCGAAAACTGGCCCCGCTTCAACGCCATCTACGCCGATCTGCTGGGCGACGTTCGCCCGGCCCGGTCGGTCGTTCCCGTCCCGCATCTCCACTATGGCTATCTTGTCGAAATTGACGCCATCGCCGCCTGCGCGGACTGATGGCGCTGAACTGATGCTTGACATGAAAGAGGATAGAGCGATTTCCACCCATCCTTCCATCATCGTGCGGCCCATGACCGGCGCGGACCGGGATCTCGATGGCGCGCTGGCGCTATCGCAGGCGGTCAGCTGGCCATATCGCAAGGATGACTGGCGCATCGCGCTGGAACTGGGCCACGGCCTGCTGGCCGAAGCCGATGGCGCCATCGTCGCCTCCATCCTCTGGTGGCCCTATGGCGACGCCTTTGCCACCTGCGGCATCATCATCGTGTCGCCCGCCATGCAGGGACGCGGACTGGGCCGGACGTTGATGGAACAGATGCTCGACGCGACCGGCGACCGGGCGCTTCTGCTCAATTCGACGGTGGAGGGGCATCGTCTGTATGAAAGCTTCGGGTTCAGCGATGTCGGCACGGTTCACCAGCATCAGGCCCGGCTGCCGGATAGCGTCCCTCCGTTGCCGGACAGCGCGGTGCGAACGGCGCAGGCAAGCGACCTGCCCGCCATCGTCAGGCTGGACGAACAGGCCTTCGGCGCGGCGCGGCCCCGATTGATCGAGGCGTTCAGCCACATCGGCACCGCCGCAGTCATCGAACGGGACGGGGTGATCACGGGCTTTGCCATGTGCCGGCGCTTTGGTTTTGGCCAGGCGGTCGGGCCGGTCGTCGCGGCAACGGCAGGTGACGCGCGGCAACTGATCCACCATTTCATGGCGGAACATGCGGGTACATTTCTGCGGATCGACATTAGCGGCGACAGCGGCCTGGGCGACTGGCTGACGACAAATGGCCTGCCCGAAGTCGGCCACGTCACGACCATGATCCGGGGACAGCGCCCTGCCGTCGCAGGAGAAGTCCGGACCTATAGTCTTGCAAGCCAGTCTTTCGGTTGAAGGCGCAGTTCATGAAACTTATCCCCTATTGGCACGACACGGCCCCCGTCTTTTCTGGCACCGAAAAAGGGCCGGTCGAAGGCGACTATGACGTGGCAGTGGTGGGCGGTGGCTTTACCGGCCTTTCCGCATCATTGGCGCTGGCGAAGAAAGGCGCGCGCGTCATCCTGCTGGAAACCGGGCGGCTGGGCGGATGTGCATCCGGGCGCAATGGCGGGATGTGCAACAACGGCTTTGCGCAGGATTATGCCGGCATGGTCGGCCGCCTTGGCGCGGATGTCGCCAAACGCCTCTACCAAAGCTTCAACAGCGCGGTCGACACGGTCGAGCAGATCGTTCGGGACGAAGCGATCGACTGCGATTTCAAGCGTGTCGGCAAGCTCAAGATGGCGGCGAAACCCGCGCATTATGACAAGCTGGCGCGGTCGCAGGAACTGATGGCGCAGGGCGCGGATCCGGACGCCTATATGGTGTCGCGTCAGGATATGCCCTCGGAAGTCGGCACCGACCGCTATTTCGGCGGGCTGATCTTTCCCAGAAGCGCCGCGATGCATATGGGCAAATTCGTCCATGGTCTGGCAAGCGCAGCGGCGCGCCATGGCGTCCGGCTGCATGAGGACAGCCCGGTCACGGGCATGAAGCGGCTGAACGGCCACGCCCATCGCCTGTCCACGCCATCGGGTGATGTCACGGCCCGGCAGGTGCTGCTGGCGACGGGCACCTCCGCTGTCGGGCCATTATCCTATTTTCGCCGCCGCATCGTTCCGGTCGGCGCGTTTCTGATCGTGACCGAACCCCTGTCGCAGGCGCGGCTGGACAGCCTGTTGCCGCATCGCCGCAACGCGACCGATACGCGCAATTTCGTCAGCTATTTCCGCGTGACGCCGGACAACCGCCTGCTCTTTGGCGGGCGGGCGCGCTTTGCCAGATCCAATCCCCGTTCGGACGTGAAGAGCGGGACCATCCTCCAGAAATCGATGGTCGATATTTTTCCCGGCCTGTCCGACGCCCGGATCGATTATTGCTGGGGTGGCATGGTCGATATGACGGCTGACCGCCTGCCGCGCGCGGGCGAGCATGACGGTCTGTTCTATTCCATGGGCTATAGTGGGCACGGCACGCAGATGTCGACCCATATGGGCCAGATCATGGCCGAGGTGATGGACGGCAACCCCGCCGCCAATCCGTGGGGCGATTTCGCCTGGCCGGCCATTCCGGGGCATTTCGGACCGACATGGTTCCTGCCGTTCGTCGGTGCCTATTATAAATTGCAGGACATATTGCACTGAAACGGTCCCGGATACCGGGCCTGTCGGCAACAGCTTCATAAGGACAGATCAGCGTGAGCGTCCCAGAATATCGCCAATTCTATATTGATGGCGCGTGGCGTACATCATCGTCCGACAAGATGAACGCCATCCTGTGCCCGGTGACCGAAAGGGTCATCGGTTCGCTGGCCATGGGCACCCACGCCGATGTCGATGATGCCGTTGCCGCCGCCAGGCGTGCGTTCGCGACATTTTCCCTGACCCCGGTCGAGGAACGGCGCGCGCTGCTGGGGCGGATATTGGCGCTGATGGAGGAGCGGGCCGAAGCGTTGGCGATCGCGATGACCACGGAAATGGGCACGGCGATCAGTTTTGCGCGCAGCGCGCAGGTGCCCTTCGGCATCGCCCATGTGCGGGCGGCGATGGAGGCGCTGAGCGACTATGCGTTCATCACCCACCAGGGATCGACCGCGATCGTGCGGGAGCCGATTGGCGTGTGCGGCCTGATTACGCCCTGGAACTGGCCGCTCTACCAGATCACCGCCAAAGTTGCGCCGGCAATCGCGGCGGGCTGCACGACCGTCCTGAAACCCAGCGAATTGTCACCGCTAAGCGCGCTGCTGTTCGCGCAGATCATGCATGATGCGGGCACGCCCCCCGGCGTCTTCAATCTGGTCAATGGCACCGGGGAAGAGGTTGGGGCTGCGATGGCGTCGCATCCCGACATCGACATGATATCCATTACCGGATCGGTCCGTGCGGGCATATTGGTGGCGCAGGCGGCGGCGGTAACGGTCAAGCGCGTGGTGCAGGAACTGGGCGGCAAGTCGCCCAACATCCTGTTGCCCGACGCCGATTTCGCGCGCGTGGTGCCGTTGGGCGTCGCGTCAGCCCTGCGCAATGTCGGCCAGTCGTGCAGCGCGCCGACGCGGATGATCGTACCCGTCGACCGGCTGGAAGAGGTGGAGACGCTGGCCCGCCGTCATGCGGAAACCATGATTGTTGGCGATCCGATGGCGCAGGACAGCGTTCTGGGCCCGGTTGCCAACAAGGCGCAGTTCGACCGCGTTCAGCATATGATCCGCGTCGGCATCGACGCAGGGGCGAAGCTGGTCTGCGGCGGTCCCGGTCGCCCCGAGGGATTGAGCGAGGGCTATTTCACGCGGCCCACCATATTTTCCGACGTCACGACCGACATGCGTATCGCGCAGGAGGAGATTTTCGGGCCGGTACTGTGCATCATCCCCTATGCGACGGAAGATGAAGCGATCGCCATCGCCAACGACACCGTCTACGGCCTTGGCGGGCATGTCCAGTCGGCGGACCTGGAAAGCGCGCGCCGGGTCGCGCGCCGCATCCGATCCGGCCAGGTGCATATCAATCACCCCGCCTGGGACGCCCATGCCGCCTTTGGTGGTTACAAACAGTCGGGCAATGGCCGCGAATATGGCGTTTTCGGTCTGGAAGAATGCCTCGAAACCAAGGCGATATTGGGATACGGCCCTTCATGACCAACGTCTGAAGGGGCTGTCGCCAGAACCTTTCCCACCTTATTGACTGAACGCAGGCTGGAACTTCATCATGTCCCCCAGAACCAAAAAGATCGCCAGCGACGAAAGTCTGCCCCGGTCCGCCGACGTCGTCATCATCGGGGGCGGTATCGTGGGCGCGGCGACCGCTTACTATCTCGCCAGGCGCGGCCTGTCGGTGGCCCTGCTGGAAAAGGGCTATATCGGCTGTGAACAATCCAGCCGGAACTGGGGTTGGTGCAGGCAACAGAATCGGGACATGCGCGAAATGCCGCTGTCGGTCCTGTCGATGCGGCTCTGGGACGGGTTGGCCGATGAAATCGGTCAGGATCTGGGCTTTCGCCGAACCGGCCTTCTCTATGCCAGCGATGATGACAAGCAGTTGGCCGAATGGGAAAAGTGGCAGGAGGTCGCGCGGCTGTTTGATGTCGAAACGCGCATGTTGTCGGCGCGCGAAGCGGCGGAAACCTTCCCCGAAACCAAACGCAAATGGCGCGGTGGCATCCACGCTGCCCGCGATGGCAAGGCGGAACCCGCGCTGGCCGCGCCTGTCCTTGCCGAAGGTGCGCGCGCGCACGGCGCGACGATCCATCAACAATGCGCCGCCTATGCGCTCGATATAACCAATGGGGCCGTGAGCGGCGTCCACACGGAGAAGGGGTTTATCGCGGCCGACGCCGTCCTGTGCGCTGCCGGTGCCTGGGCATCAGCATTTTGCCATACACTGGGCGTGCGCTTTCCCCAGGCCAGCGTGCGCCAGACCGCGCTTCGTTCCCGCCCCGCGCCCAATGTCGGCGAAGTGCTCTATACCCCCGATTGCGCGCTCACCCGCAGGCTGGACGGCAGCTATACGATGACGATCAGCGGCAAGGCCACGTTGGAAGTGACGCCCCAGAGCCTGCGCTACGCCAAGCCGTTCATGCCCATGTTTCTCAAGCGTCTGCGGGCCGTACAGGTGGGTGTCGGCAAATCCTTTTTTGTCGGGCCGGAATCCGTTTCCAGCTGGTGGTCCGCCAAGGAGCGCCGCTTTTCCGACATCCGGGTGCTGGACCCCGATCCCGATCCGAAATTCGTCGCTGCGATCCTGGCCAATGTCCGCGCGAGCTTCCCGGCGCTGGCGGACATAGAAGTCGATGAGGCATGGGGTGCCTATGTCGATTCGACCCCCGACGCGGTGCCGGTGATTTCGCCGATCGAAGGGATTGGCGGCTATTATCTGGCCGCTGGCTGTTCGGGACATGGCTTTGGCGTCGGGCCGGGCATCGGATTTCTGGCGGCGGAACTGATCGCCAATGACAAGCCCAGCGTCGATCCCCACCCCTATCGGCTGTCGCGATGGTCCGATGGGACAAGGATTGAAGTCGGCGCACTGTAATCCTGTGCCAACTGGCGGTGGCGCGAATCCGCCATGCGAGGGCCTAGGCGAGGCGAATGAAGACGTTGGTGGTCAATCTTTCCTGACATCCCTGGTCCGTGAAGTGATCTGGCGGAATCATCCCTGAATGGAGAGCATTGCTTGGGTAGACCGCGATCCTGCCGGGGTGTCCAGTGATGGCGGCGGTCATTTCATAGTCGTCATTCGACCCGCATATATATTTTTTGCGCGCTCCGAGATGCTCGATGGAGGTTAGATAGTAGCTGAGCTTGTCTTCGGTAATTCGTTCCAGTCCAGTGGCGCGATGGCGGTAGAGGGCCGTGCCCATGGTGGGAGTCAGATAGTGCAAAATGGCGATCATTTTGCCACTGGTGTCATCAAAATGAGGGTTGCTCTGATATCTCGTAAGTTTTTCAGGGCGCGTCGTGACCCTTGAAAGGCTTGCGGATATGGCCCCCAAAATATCTGCTTCGAACGCATCGCTGATAAGAGGCGCCAAGATGTTCAGCATGGGGCCGACATAGCCAGCCATCAGGCTATCACCCGGCTTAAGGAAATGGCGCTCGCCTGGATAAGGACCCGTGGCTTGCGGGTATGGCAACAGCGCGCGCGCGCGACTGACAATCGCGTCAAGGTCGGCGACATAATTGTCGACAATCAGGACCGGTACTTTTTCGCGTCCGACATAGAGCAATTGTGGTTCGATCGTCGTCCGCCTTTCGAGCCTGCTCTCCGCCTCCAGATCGGTCCGCAGCCCTGCAAGCCGAGAACCAAAACGGTCCCGGATCGCCTATTGGTAGCGTTATCCAAAGTCAACTCTGGGCCAGTAGCGCCAGTCCAGTGAGCCCCCGCCTCCATGGGACATAGTCCGTGAAGGCGAGAGTCGTTCCGATCAGGCATCCACCAGTTGTTTCGCGCCGCGCTGCACCGTCATGCGGTGCGTGCCGGCCAGTTCGGTCGTGCGGGTGCGGATGTCCTTCATGAAGTGCCATGAACCCGCGACCTGTTGCGGCGTCACCTCCAGCGAGACATAGCCGCGCTGGCTGGTGTCGCAGAAGGCCATGCCCGGATTGACCGCGCGCAGGGCGCGGGCGATGTCGGCTGGCGGCACGCCCTTGGCATAGGCTTCAAAGCCCGGCGACGTGACGCTATGACCGGCAAATTCCACGCCGACCCGGTCCTTGCCGCCGCCCTGACCGGGGCCGCGATCGCCCAGATTATAGCCCCAGGCATTGTGGCTGTCGCCCGACAGGACGACAAGGTCGGCGTCGGCGCCAAGCGCCGCGTCGTACAGGCGGTTGCGCGCGGCCGGATAGCCGTCCCAGCTGTCCATATTATAGGGCAGGCCCGCCTGCGAGGCGGCGACCGCGCCGGCCAGCGACTTGCGCACGATCTCCGGCGCGTTGGCGGGCACCCAATCGGCCGCGTTGGTCGGAAAACGGCCATAGCCCATGATCACTTGCTGGGCCAGTATCTGCCAGGCGGTGCCTGCCTTTTTGGATTTGCCGAACCCGTCATAGAGCCATTTTTCCTGCGCCGTGCCCATCAGCGTACGGTCCTGCGCGCTCCAGGCGCCATCGCGGAAGTCGGCGAGCGCCTTGGCGACGTCTCCGCGCCCGGCGATCGCTTCGCGCACGTCCAGCTGCTTGTCGCGCCCGGTGATCCGGGTTTCTGGACGGAAGATGGTGGCCAGCGTACCGATCTGGAAACTGTCATACATCGCGTCGGAGACAGGCATCCATTCGCGATAGACCTTCTCCGCCGCCGCCTTGCGCACGGCCCATTCGCCTTCCTTGTCGGGCTGATGATTTTCCGCGCCGTCCCTATAGGCGTCATTGGCCAGTTCATGATCGTCCCACTGGGCAATCATCGGGAAGGCGGCGTGCAGCGCCTGAAGATCGGGATCGAGCCGGTAAGAGGCGTAGCGCAGGCGATAATCGGCCAGCGTCACCATCTCGTTCGCCGGTTCGATGATGCGGCCGGGCACCGCCTCCTCCAGGCTGGGATAATGGCCGCGATCATATTCGTAGAGATAGTCGCCGCAATGGATGACCAGGTCGATATCGTCGCGCGCGGCGGCATGGCCATAGGCGTTGAAATAGCCAAAGGGCAGGTTGGAGCAGGAAAAGAGACCGATGCCGAAGCGGGATACGTCTCCCTGCGGCAGGGTGCGGGTGCGGCCGATCCGGCTGATCCGGCCATCGGGGGCGATGAAGCGGTAGAAATACCATTGGCCCGGCTGAAGGCCGGTAACGGTTATTTTCGCGGTGTGATCGGCATCGGCGCGGGCCGTGACTTCGCCGCCCGACATGACCTTCGCAAAGGCCGGATCGGTCGCGACCTCGACCCGCAGCTTGCTGTCGCCCGACCCGACATAACGGGTCCACAGCAGCACGCTATTCGCGCCCGGCTCGCCACTGGCGACGCCATGGGTGAAGCCGCGCAGGCTCAATATCTGCGCAACGCCGGGAACGGGCAGGGCGGCCAGCCCGACGATGCTGGCCTTGATAAGCAGGCGGCGGTCGATGGTGAAGCTCATGGCGGTTCCTTTCCTGCTGCCGTTCAGAAACGGCCGGTCAGCTGCGCGCCGTAGAAGCGCGGTTCGGCGGGGATGAAGGTGGGGATGCCAAAGGCGCCCCCGGTATTGCCTGCGTCGAGCAGGTAATTCCTGTCTGTCGCGTTGCGCACGAAAGCGGAAATTTCGTAGCGATCCTCGGCAAAGCTGACACCTGCGCGCAGGTTGACCAGCATCACGCCCTTCTGGCTGATCGCTTCGCTGTTGGGGACTTCGAAATAGATTTTGCTGCGATAGGTAAGGCTGGGCGTCGCAAAGACGCGCATGCCGTTGCCCATCGGCGCATCGATCGTGAAGCCAGCCGCCGCCTGAAATCTGGGCTGGAGGCGGAACTGGTCCCCGGCGAAGCGGCCATTGGCCGGCTTGTCGTCGATGCCGCCATCGATATAGCCGCCATTGGCGAATATGTTGAGCCAGCTGGTAGGCTGGATCGCGACTTCCGCTTCAACGCCAAGGTTGCTGGCCGTGCCAGCGCTGACCGTGCGGGTCACGCCGTCGCTGCCGGTCACGCTGACCTGGAAATTATCATAGGTCTGATAGTAGACGCCCAGCGAGCCGGAAAAGATGCCGCTATTGCCCTTTAGCCCGACTTCATAGTTCCAGACATTTTCTTCCGCGATCCGGTTGATGCGGGCGACGCCCCCGGCGGCAGCGTCCAGATTGACGGTCGGCGAGCGGCGGCCCTTCGACACGGTGGCAAAACCGTTCAGGGCGGGCGAGAAGCGATAGAGGATGTTGAAACGCGGCAGGAAGGCCGCGAAGCTGCCCTGGGTCCGCAGGACGCGACCATTGGTGTTGACCTGACCCGGAATGAGCGGCGCGCGGGTCAGCACGGAATTGGGCACATTGGTCACATAGCCCGACCGGCGTTCTTCGATCAGCGCGCGGATGCCGGCCGTCAGTTCCAGCGACGGACTGGCGAGCCAGGTGCCGTCGGCGAACATCGAATAGCTGTCATTCTTGCCCTGATTTTCAAAGACCGAGCTGTAGGGAATGACGGTGGCTGCGCCGTTGGTGAGGATCGCGGTCGCCTGCGACGCGGCGACGGTGCCGTTGGCCGCGACGCAGGGCAGGCCGGGGATCAGGCGCGCGGCGCACTGAAGATAGGTGCCTTCTTCGGTCGAAAAGGGCACGCGCTGGTGGTTATCCTCGCGAAACAGGTTCCAGCCGAATGCGCCGCGGAAATGATCGCCGGCATAGGCGAAGCGGGTTTCGTGACTGGCCTGCCAGCCCTTTGCCTCCTCGGCAAATTCCAGATACCAGGCGGCCGACCCGTCGGCGTCAAAGACTTCGTTGCTGTCGAACTTGCGATAGCCATTGACCATCGTCAGCGTCCAGTCGTCGGCGAAATCCCAGCTGAAGGTCAGGTTCGCGTCATAGACGTCGCGGTGCAGGCCAAGCTTGTCGCCGCCCAGCACGGTCGACGACAGCGGCGAACCGCTCAGATTGGCCGCGCCGAACGGGTTGCCCGGCCCGTCCGATGTCGGCAGCGCGCGGGATATGAAGGGCGTGCCGGAATTGCGCTGGCGGTCATAGGTCAGGATGAGGTCGGCGGTGAAGCTGTCGGTTGGCTTGAGGCGCAGCGAGCCGCGCACGCCCAGCTGGTCGCGGGCATAGAGATCATCCTGCGTCGCGGACAGATTCTTCACATAGCCGTCGCGCTTTTTCCAGGCAAAGGCGATGCGTCCGGCGACCTTGTCCGACCCGCCATTGACGAAGCCGCTCAGCAGCTTGGAATCATAATTGCCATAGCCCGCGGTCAGTTCGGCGGAAAAGCCGGGCTTGGGCCGGGCGGAAATCATGCTGATCGCGCCCACCGCCGACGCCGTGCCGAACAATGTCGCCTGCGGTCCCTTGATGACCTCGATCCGCTCCATATCGTAAATATCCTGATAGGAGCCGCGCGAGCGCGAAATATCGATGCCATTATAATAGAGGGTGACGCGCGGCGCCTGTTGCGCCGACCCGCTGTCGGACGTGATGCCGCGAATGACGATGCCGGGATTATTGGCGCTCTGTTCCTGGATGTTGAGGCCGGGGATATAGTTGGACAGTTCGTCAAGGTCCGAAACGCCGATTTGCTCCATCCGCTTGCCGCTGACGGCCGAGATGGTGATTGGCACATCCATCGCGCGCTGTTCGATCTTCTGGGCGGTCACGATGATCTGCTCGCCACCGGCCACTTCCGCGTCGGGCGCAGCGGTCTGGGCGATGGCTGGGAAGGCTGTGCTGCTGGCGAGCAGGACGGCAAAAATTTTCATACGGCGTGTCATGGTGCGAACCCCCTTTATGGATGGGGACGCCGTTGCCGGAAGGATGTGACTCGCCGACTGCCGGGACATGACAATGTCGTGAAAGTTCCGATATTATATTGTCATACAATACCGATTCCTAATGGCGCCGAAACGGCCCGTCTGGACCTGTCGCCATGATCGTGACAGCGGCCCCCAGCCCGCCTCTTGCGGCGCGTGCTTGCGCGGCACAGGGCCGCGGTAGGCGAGCAGGCGACATGCCCAACCGCGATCAAAACAGGGCGGCAACCATAGATTCGCACCAGCCGGATTATAGAGAATTCTTTGAAAGCAGAGATGTGGTGGCGGAGCGGCAGGGATTCGAACCCTGGATACGCTTTTGGCGTATACTCACTTTCCAGGCGAGCGCCTTCGACCACTCGGCCACCGCTCCGCATTGCACTGGAAGTCGCGCTCCCTATCGCGGCGAAGGCGGCTAGGCAAGGGGATGCTTTACTTTCCTGCGCAGTGACGCTCTGATCGGGGCATGATCCGATTTTTCGCGCCCGCGCTGCTCGCTTTTATACCCGCCTCTGCCGCCATCGCCGCTGATCCGCCCGCAACGCCCGCCGCCGTGGCGGCCGCCGCCCCGGCCAGCGCCTGGCGCGCGATGGCGGCGGAAAATCTGCTGGTGGTGACGATCGAGGGGGGCAAGCGCGCGGTGATAGAGGTCGCGCCGGCCTTTGCGCCGCGCCATGTCGCCAATATCCGCGCGCTGGCAAAGGCGCACTGGTGGGACGGGACCAGCATCAACCGGGTGCAGGATAATTATGTCGTGCAATGGGGCGATGCGACCGAGAAGAAGCCGCTGCCGCCCGGCCTGTCGCCCACCAGTCCGGCCGACTATGTCCGATCGATCGCCAATGTCCGGCTGGCGATCACGCCCTCTCCCTCGGCGGACGCCTATGCGCCCAAGACGGGCTATGTCGATGGCTGGCCGATGGCGATGGACGGCGATGGCGCATGGTTGCCGCATTGCTATGGCTTTGTCGGCGTCGGCCGCAATGTCTCGCCCGATGCGGGAACGGGGGCGGAGCTTTACGCCGTGAACGGGCAGGCGCCGCGCCAGCTTGATCGCAATATCGCCGTGGTCGGCCGGGTGGTCGATGGCATGGCACATCTGTCCAGCCTGCCGCGCGGATCGGGCGAACTGGGTTTCTACACGGCCGACGAAAAGACAGTGCCGATCCTGTCGGTGCGACTGGCGAGCGAGTTGCCCGACGCCGAACGGCCGCATTTTCAGGTGATGGACGTCGCTTCGCCCAGCTTTGCCGCCTATTTGCGGCTGCGCGCCAACCGGATGGATGATTTTTACGATCGCCCCGCTGGCGGCGTCGACCTGTGCAATGCGCCGGTGCCGGTGCGCGCCACGCCATAAAGGAACATTCGCCGCCCCATTCGCGCTATAGCGGCAGCATGATAGCGGGAGAGAGCGGATGATCGTAGGCACCGTCAAGGAAATCAAGAATCACGAATATCGCGTCGGGCTGACCCCCGAAAGCGTCCATGAACTGACCGCGCATGGTCATGAGGTGCTGGTGGAAACGGGCGCGGGCGACGGGATCGGCGCGCATGACGCGCTGTATGAGAAGGCGGGCGCCAGGATCGTCGCCACCGCTGCGGAGATATTCGCCAGCGCCGAAATGATCGTGAAGGTCAAGGAGCCGCAACCGGGCGAACGCGCCATGCTGCGCGCCGGGCAGATCCTCTACACCTATCTGCATCTGGCCCCCGATCCCGACCAGACCCGCGATTTGATCGCCAGCGGGGCCGTCTGCATCGCCTATGAAACGGTGACGGATGATCAGGGTGGCCTGCCGCTGCTCAAACCCATGAGCCAGGTGGCTGGCCGCATGTCGATCCAGGCGGGCGCGACGGCGCTGGAAAAGGCGCATGGCGGGCGTGGCGTGCTGCTGGGCGGGGTGCCGGGCGTGCTGCCTGCCAAGGTGGCGGTGATCGGCGGCGGCGTGGTCGGCTTCAACGCGGCGCAGATGGCGGCGGGGCTTGGCGCGGACGTAACGATCCTGGACCGCAGCCCGCAAGTGCTGGAGCGGCTGGGCATGTATTTCGAAGCGCGGGCCAAGACGCGCTTTTCCAACCGCGCCAACCTGGCCGATTGCGTGGCGGACGCTGATCTGGTGATCGGCGCGGTGCTGATCCCCGGCGCGGCCGCGCCCAAGCTGGTCAGCGCGGACATGCTCAAAAGCATGAAGAAGGGCGCGGTGCTGGTCGATGTCGCGATCGACCAGGGCGGCTGTTTCGAAACCAGCCATGCCACCACCCATGCCGACCCGACCTATATCGTCGATGGCATCGTCCATTATTGCGTCGCCAACATGCCGGGCGCGGTGGCCCGCACCAGCACCTATGCGCTCAACAATGTGACGCTGCCCCATGCGTTGCGGATCGCCGATCTGGGATGGAAGGACGCGTTGCGCAGCGACCCGCATTTGCTGGCGGGCCTCAATGTGTGGGACGGCAAGATCACCTATGGCGCGGTCGCGGACGCACTGGGTCTGGACCATGTTCCGGCGGCACAGGCGGTCGCCTAGATACGCGACCGTCCAACTTTTGCCTGTTCCTGTTGCGGGTTAGCCGCGCCTGTTCGTCTAGCCAGACAAGGGGCGCTGTTCCGTGTCCCTTATCCGGTTTCGCCGAAGAGAGGCATGGTTTCCCGTGATGATCGATTCCCCGACATTCGCCCCCTTGACCTGCAAGGGCGTTAGCAACAGCTTGATCAAGGGTCAGGCACGGGAACAGGGGGCGCGGTGATGCACGGTGATGTCATGACCTGGCTGGTGCCGCTGGTTTCCATGCTGGCGGCGGGGCTGTTCGCCGGCTTTGCCGCGGGCATTTTCGGTATTGGCGGCGGCTTCGTCGTCGTACCTGCCTTGTTCGTCGTGCTGCCCCTGCTGGGCGGCACGCACGATGCCATCGCCCATGTCGCGATCGGCACGTCGGCGGCGACGATCATCGTCACCTCCATTCGCTCGCTCCTGTCCCATGCCAAGCGCGGGGCGGTGGAGTTTGAGATACTCAAGACCTGGGCGCCGTGGATCATCCTGGGCGATGGCATGGGCGTGTTGTTGGCAGGCCATGTCGACGGGCGCATCCTGACCATGATCTTCGCCGGGGGCGTATTCCTGATGTCGCTCAACTTCCTGCTGCCCAAGGTCGGTGACAAGGTGATCAGCCAGGACATGCCGTCGGGGATCGCGCGGGTCGGCATTGCCGGGGGGCTGGGCACATTTTCCGCGCTGCTGGGGATCGGCGGCGGGACGATCGCGATCATGGTGATGACCTTGTGCGGTCGCTCGATCCACCGCGCGATTGCCACCGCGTCCGGCGTCGGCACGCTGATCGCCATTCCCAGCGCGATCGGCTTTGCGCTGATCGGCCTTAAGGAAACCGGCCTGCCCTGGGGGTCGCTGGGCTATGTCAATGTGCCCGCGACGCTGGCGATTGCCTCCATGTCGGTGCTGACCGCGCCGCTCGGCGTCGCAGTCGCCCATGCGCTGCCCGCCAAGCCGCTCAAGAAGATTTTCGGCGTCTATCTGGTCGTCATCGCCTTCGTCATGTTCCGCAACGCCCTGAAAATCTGACGGCGTGGGGCGTCACTAACAGCCATTGTCACTGGCGGCCTTTCCCTTCATTCGTGTAGCGGGGGGCGTTATGGGGCATAGTGACCAGATTTCCGTGCTGTTGGTGGAGGATGACGCGGCCGCGCGCGCCAATATCGCCGCGATCCTCAGCAGCGCGGGCATCAGCGTGGAACAGGCCGAAGATGGCGCGACCGGCCTGACGCGCGCGGGCAGCGGCAGCCATGACGTGCTGATCCTGGACCGGATGCTGCCTGGCTATTCGGGCATCGACATCGTCACCCGGCTGCGCGGCGCGGGGGTAGGGGCGCCGGTCCTGATGCTGTCCGCGCTGGGGCGCAGCGAACATCGGGTCGAAGGACTGGAAAGCGGGGTCGATGACTATCTCGCCAAGCCGTTCGAGCCGGACGAACTGGTCGCCCGCGTCCGGGCCTTGTGGCGGCGCGCCAGTCGCCGCAGCCATGATCCGGTGCTGCTGTTTGGCGATCTGGAATGTCATGCCAAGGCGCGCACCGCCTATCGGCAGGGCCGGCACCTGGCGCTGTCGCCCAAGGAATTTGAACTGTTCCGTTACCTGATGGACCATGCGGGCGAGGTGGTGACGCGCGAAATGCTGCTGCGCCATGTCTGGAAGCTGAATTTCGATCCGCAGACCAATGTCGTCGACGTCAATGTCGGCCGCCTGCGCCGCAAGCTGGAGGAGGGGTTTGACAGCCCCGTGCTGGAAACGGTGTGGGGCACCGGATACCGGCTGATCGCGGTCGGGGCCGGGCCTGCCGGCGGATCGACCAGCGGACCGGCCGTTGGCTAGGATCAATCTGTTCCACTCGGTCTTTGGCCGGGTCACCCTGTCGGCGCTGCTGGTCAGCCTGTTGTCGACGCTGGCGCTGTTCCTGTTGGTGGAAAAGATTGTCGTCGATGATGGCCGGGCGAGGCTGGCGCGGGAGGTCGATACCGATCTGGCCGGGCTGGCGGATATTTATGTCAGCGGCGGCGACGCGGAATTGCGCGCGCGCATCGCCGACCGGCTGTCGGTCGAACAGCAGGATGGCGAACAGGGCTGGTATCTGCTGGCCGACGCGCAGGGGCGTCGCATCGCAGGCAATCTCGACCGCTGGCCCAAATTGTCCGCCCATGTTTCCGAAGCGCGATTCGTCACCCTGCCCGATGGGCAGCGCATGTTCGCGCGGGCGACCCGGCTTGGCCCGTCGGCGCAATTGCTGGTCGGGCGCAGCGATATGCGTGGGCAGGCGCTGCTCGCCCGGCTGGCGATGGCCTTTGCTGTCGCGGGCGCGCTGATCGCGCTGTTCAGCCTGCTGGCGGGTCATTTTGCCGCGCGCCGCCTGCGCGTTCGGGTGGAGGCGGTCAATGCCACCTTCGCGGCGGTCCGGGCCGGGCGGATTGCGGCACGGGTGCCAGGCGCCGGGACCAGTGACGAACTGGCCGAACTGGCCGCCAACACCAATGCGATGCTGGATCAGGTCGAACGGCTGATAGAGGCGCAGCGCGCCGTGTCGGACCAGACCGCGCATGAAATCCGCACCCCGCTGATGCACCTCGACACCCGCATATTGAAGGCGATGGAAGGGACGCAGGACAGCACGTTGCTGCGCACGCTCGACCAGTCGCGCGGCGAGATTCGCGGGGTCGTGCGATTGCTCGATTCGCTGCTCGACATAGCGGGCACGCAGGCGCTGCGCGGTGACCTGCGCGGACTGGCGGAAGTCGATTTGAGCGACATAGCCGAGACGCTGGCGGACCTTTATGGCGCAAGCGCCGAAGAATTGGGCATCGGCTTTCATGCCCGGATCACGCCCGGCGTCATGCTGCGCGCGGACCCGATGCAGATGATGCGGCTGATGTCCAACCTGCTCGACAATGCGTTCAAATATGTGCCGAGCGGCGGGTCGGTGGCGCTGATCCTGTCGCCCGGCCCCCGCATCATCGTGCAGGATGACGGCCCCGGCATCCCCGCCGCCGACCGCACGCGCATTTTCGAACGCTATGTTCGGCTTGATGTCGGGTCGGGCGGCGGGCATGGGCTGGGGCTGGCGCTTGCCAGAGCGATTGCGCAGCGGCATGAACTGTCGCTGCATGTGGAGGATGCCGCGCCCGGTGCGCGGTTCGTCGTCCAGTTGGAGGATCTGGCGGCTGGAGGGTCGGGATGATTAGGCTGTTGCTGCCCGCATTGCTGCTTGTCGCGCCGCCCGCCGCGCCCGCCGCGGACATGCTGCCCGCCGACCCGGTGCTGCGCACGCTGATGGAGGGGGACGCCGCGCTGGCTGGCGGCAATGCGGCGCAGCTTATGGACGTGGCGCAGATTCTCAAAGCCCTTGGCGCGACACCGGCCGAGGGGCAGGATGATCTCGCCGCGCTCTGGACGCAGGAGGCGCAGACGCGCGGCGTGACCCGGTCCACCCTGGCCTTTCGCGGGCGGGCTCTGGGTCCGGCCTACCGGCGCGGTTTGCTGGAGGCGGGCGGCAGCTTCACCATGCGGCAATTATTCCTGGCCGGGCAGCGCGCGCAGATTTCCATTGCCCCGGCGAGTGGGGCTGGCGGCGCTGGCCTGTCGATCCGGGTACAGGGGAGCGACGGCGCGACCTTGTGCGCGAAAGCGGTCGGCGGGCCGCAGGCGGACTGCGCCTGGCTGCCGGTCTTTACCGAACGCTATGATATTGTGATAGAAAATGGCGGATCGACGCCTGCGGGATTCTATCTGATCATGCGCTGACCGCCGCTCGGTTCGTCGCTACGCGGGCGCGCTTCATCCATTCTGTCAGTTCATTCAGGCGAAAAAGGCCGGGGTCGGGGCGTTGTGTCCTCCATGTTTCATGAGGAATGAGGAGAAACCCGATGAAGCGTTCGTCCTTTCTGGCCGCTGCTGCCCTGTTCACCCTGACCTCCACCACGGCTTTCGCGCAGGGTGAAGGCCCGATCAGCTATGAAGAGCAATTGGCGCAGGTGGAAAACCAGTTGACCTATCAGTCGCCGATCGCCGGGGTCGAGAATGATTATTGGTTCAATTATCAGACCGACCTGGCCGAAGCGCGCAAGGAATTGACCAAGGATCTGCGCCGCTCGTCCGATGCGGAGGATAATCGGGACGCCTGGGAAGAATATCGCGCCGAACTGGCCGACGCCCGCGGCGACTATGCCAAGGAAATGGCCGAAAAAGGCTATCCGGTCGGGCAGGTGCGCGTGTTGAGCGATAATGGCCGGTGAAGAGGCGACGGGGGAGGGGACTGCCCTTTCCCCGTCCCTCAGTCGGCGTCGGGATCGCGGAAATTCAGCCGCCGCGTGACGGTATAGTCGAGCACGCCGACCAGCAGATAGCTGATCCATTGCTTGACCAGCGTCACCATCGTGCGGGTGGCGCGGTGGCTTTCCATCGTTACCAACTGGCTGTCCCGCGCCAACCGATCGATCAGCCCGCGCACCGACGTCGCGAACCCGGCATCGTCGATCCGCAGCATGACCTCCAGATTGATGAACAGGCTGCGCATGTCGAAATTGGCCGATCCGATGAACACGGCATCGTCGATGACGATCAGCTTCATATGCAATTTGCGCGGGCTATATTCGGCGATCTTTACGCCACGCTTGAGCAGCGGACCATAGAGCAGCCGCGCCGCCTCTATCGTCGTGCGATTGTCCGATTTGGCGGGCAGGATGATCCGCGCGCCCTTGCGACCTGCGGCGCGGGCGATTCGCTTGAGCATCCCGCGCCCCGGCGAAAAATAGGCCGCGACCATGTCGACGCGCTGCGCATGCTCCAGATCATGCTTGACCACCTGCGCCCAGGGACTAAGCCGCCGGGTCGGCCCGCCGATCAGCCAGCGGAACGGATCGGCCGGGTCATGATGGAGCGAAGGGTGCCAGTGGCGCACCATGCGCCGCAACGTGCGGAACCGCTGCTTTTTGGTCGAGACCCAGCGCCATAGCTGCCCATACCAGCGGGTCATCGCCTCGACCTGCGGACCTTCTATCCATAGGCCCATGTCCGCCCAGCTATCGCGCGGCGGGATGCCGAAATAGCCATTTTCGACATTGAAGCCGCCGATCAGCACCTGCGTGTCATCGGCAATCGCCATCTTCTGATGGTTGCGGATCAGGTAGCGGGTGGACCGGCGCGTGCCGAAACGGCCGAAATGGGCGCCTGCGTCCACCAGAGGGGCAAAGAAGCTGTCGGGCGTGCGCGCCGATCCGAAGCCGTCGACCATCAGCGTCACCATCACGCCACGCGCCCGCGCCGCGATCAGGGCGTCACGCACCGCCATGCCGCAGTCATCACCGGAAAAGATATAATAATAGAGTTTGAGCGACGTCCGCGCCCCTGCAATCAGTGCGATCAGCGCATCCAGCAGGGCTGCGCCGTCGACGATCAGGCGCAGGTGATTGCCGTCCAGCGTGACGGCGATGTCGGGCACGTCGGCTTGCGCGCCTGCTGGCCTGTGGGTCGCCATCGCGCCCTCATGCCGCCTTTTGGCAGCGCACGCCATGGCTTTATGGCCTTTTCATTGACTTGTAACAGGGGCGCTGCTAACCGGCCAACTGATCATTCCATTTGTTGCAGGAGGCCCGTTTGGCCCGCGTTACCGTCGAAGATTGCGTCGACAAGGTTACCAACCGTTTTGACCTCGTTCTGCTCGCCGCCCAGCGCGCGCGGGAAATTTCGGGCGGCGCAGAGCTGACCGTGGACCGCGACCGGGACAAGAATCCCGTCGTCGCCCTGCGCGAAATCGCTGAAGAAACGGTGCTGCCCGCCGAACTGCATGATTCGGTTGTCGCCTCGCTTCAGAAGGTGCAGATTGACGATGACGATACGCCGGACGAAATCGGCTCGATCGCGCAGTCGGCCGAAGCCCTGCGCCTGACCGCCGCTGCGCCGCCGCGCAACCAGAATATCGGCGGCGATTACGACGGCTGATCCACGGGATTGAGTTTGGAGAGGGAAGAGGCCCGGCCTGCGCAAGCAGGACCGGGCCTCACTTATTGGCGGCGGCTATTCCCTCTCCTTTCAGGGAGAAGCGCGCGCACTCACCCCGCAGGCCGCGCGATGCGCTTGCCTTTGGTCCGGCTGGTGAGGTGAAATTGCCCGCAGCGGTCGCAGCGATAGGGGCGGAGGATGATGGTCGCCTGCTCTACCGCTGCCTGCGCCTGCTCCTGCGTCGGATAACGGCGCTTGGCGGCACAGATACGCAGGCGGGTGCTTTTCACAGATCAATCACAGCGGCGGCAATGCCCAGTCGATCGGCTCACGCCCATGCGCCTCCAGAAAGGCGTTGGCCTGCGAAAAGGGTCGCGATCCGTGAAAGCCGTTATGGGCAGACAGCGGGGAAGGGTGGGCGGATTTCAGCACCAGATGCCGGCTTTGATCGACAAACGCCGCCTTGCGCTGGGCATAGGCGCCCCAAAGCAGGAACACGGTGGGCTGTTCCTGCTCCGCCACCAGTCGCACGACGGCATCGGTGAATAATTCCCACCCCTTGCCCTGATGCGATGCGGCGCGCGCCATTTCGACGGTCAGCACGCTGTTGAGCAGCAGCACGCCCTGCCTGGCCCAATGTTCCAGAAATCCGTGGGATGCGCGCGGGATGCCCAGGTCCGCCTCCATCTCCTTGTAGATGTTGACCAGGGATGGCGGGGTGCGCACGCCCGGCTGGACCGAAAAGCACAGGCCATGCGCCTGCCCTTCGCCATGATAGGGATCTTGCCCCAATATCACGACCTTGACCTGGTCCAGCGGGGTGAGGTCGAGCGCGCGGAAATAGTCGCGCCCCTTGGGGAAGATGCGTTTGCCCGCCGCCTTTTCCGCCGCCAGAAAGGCTTTCAGTCCCTGCATATGCGGGGTGGTGAACTGGTCGGCCAGCGGGGTCAGCCAGCTTTCATGTAACTTGATCGCGCTACTCATGGCGCGGGTGATGGCCCGCCCGGCAAAGGCCTGTCAACGCGCGAATCGCGGTAAACTCTCTTGCGCTTGGCCTGCGCTTTGGCGACATGGGAGGCATGGTTCCGTTTCGTCCCATCGCCATGCTCGCCGCCCTTGGCCTGTTCCTCGCGCCGCTGCCCGACGCCGACGCCTTTGGCCCTGCCAAGACAGCGGTGCAGCAAACCGCCGAAACGCGGCTGATCGCCCAGTTCCAGCGCTTTGCCAGCCTGACCGACGGCACGGTCGGCATCGTCGTGCGCGACCTTGGCACCGGGGAAACGCTCTCGCTCAATGGCGACACGCTCTTCCCGATGGCCAGCGCCTACAAGGTCGCGGTGGCAGGGCGGATCTTTGCGATGATCGACGCGGGCGCGCTGACGCTGGAGGATCAACTCGCCAGCCCGGCGGGTCCGGTTTCGGTCGCCACGCTGCTGGACCTGATGCTGACCCGTAGCGACAATGACGCGACCGACCTGCTCGTCGCGCGGGCAGGCGGCCCGACGGCGGTGCATCAATGGGTCGCGGGGCTGGGCATCCGGGGTCTGCGGGTGGACAGCAACACAGCCGATCTTCTGTATCGCGCCATGGGCCTTGCCCCCCAGCCGGGCAATTTCCACCGCAATGTCGCCGCTGCCATGGCGGCCGACCCGGCGTTGCGCGAACGCGATGCACATGACATTCCCAACATCGCCTTCGCCCGCGACCCGCGCGATACCGCCACGCCGACCGCGATGACCGATCTGGTCGCCGCGATTCGCACAGGCAAAGCCCTGTCGGGGCGCAGCACGGTGGCTTTGCTGTCGATCATGGAACGGTGCCGCACCGGCAAGGCGCGACTGCCCGGCATGTTGCCGCCCGGTACGCTGGTGGCGCACAAGACCGGGTCGCTCAACGGCACCGGCAATGATACCGGCATCATCAGCCTGCCCGACGGACGGCTGTTCGCGATCACCGTATTCGTGATGCAGGATCATAAGGGGCATGAGACGCGCGACCGCATCATGGCGGAAGCCGCGCGGGCAAGTTATGACTATTTTCTGTTCGCGCCTGATAGAGGCACGGTCTGACGCACGGCCCTTAACATCGATCAACTCTGGAGATAGGGTGGCGATAGAGAGGATTGCCGTGCCCGCCATCACCCGATTTCGCGACTTCTGGCCCTATTATCTGCAGGAACATGCGCGTCCTGGCACGCGCGCCCTGCATTATACCGGGACCAGCATGGTCGTGGCGCTGTTGACGGCGGCGCCCATTGCCGGGCGCTGGTGGATGGCGCTGGCCCTGCCGGTCGTCGGCTATGGTTTTGCATGGATCGGCCATGGCCTGATCGAACGCAACCGGCCTGCTACCTTCCGCTATCCATTCTGGTCGCTGCGCGCCGATTTCGTGATGTGGTACCGATATTTGACCGGGCATATCCGCCGCGATCTGGCGCGCGCCGGGGTGCGGCCCGACGGCACGGTGGACCCCGACCGGCGCGTGTCGGCCTAGCACCACTGCTTGACCGCACCCGGCGCTCTGCGACAAGAGGGCGCAATGGCTCTTGTCGCGCAATTTACTCCCCTGCCGAACCGGACGGCGCTTGGCGCGCGCTGGAAGGCGCTCGAAGCGCAGGCGGATGCCGCGTTTTTCCTCAGCTGGACCTGGGTAGGCGCTTGGCTGGCCAGCTATGACGTGCGCCCCGAACTGCTGGCGGTGACGGATGAGGCAGGCGCGGACGTCGCGCTGGCGCTGGTCGGTCACGCGATGATGCCGCGCCTGCTGGGGCGCACGGCGACGCTTAGCCTCAACCAGTCGGGCGATGGGCAGGCCGACCGGCCCTATGTCGAATATAATGGCCTGCTTGCCGCGCGCGGGCGGGAGGCGGAGGCCGCAACCGCCGCCATCGCCGCGCTGAGCCGCCGTCGTGACTGGCGCGCGCTGCGGCTGAGCGGGATCGCGCCGGATTCGCCGCTGCTGGACATGCCCTGCTGGACGAAGCGCCGGGTCGACGCCTCGCCGGTCTATCAGGTCGATCTGGACGGGGTGCGCGGCGTGGCGGGCGACTATCTCTCGCTGCTCAGCGCCAATACGCGCAGCCAGATCCGCCGCGCGATCAAGGATCATGGCGGCGGCCTGCCCCATGTCGCGCGGGCAGGCGCTAACGAAGTTGCCCCCTGGCTGGCGGAAATGGCCGCGCTCAACAGCGGGCGTCATGCCGACAATGCCTGGGACGATCCCGCCTTTCGCGGCTTTGTTACCACCATCGTCGAACAGGGACGGGCCAGCGGCGCGGTCGATCTGCTGCGCTTTACCGACGCGGGCGGGGTCGTCGGCCTGCTCGTCAATTTCGTCCATCGGGGGCAGGCGCTCAACTATCAGTCCGCCTTTGCCGATCCGCGCACGGGCAAGGACAAGCCGGGCCTGCTCTGCCACGCCGCCGCCGTCGACCATTATGCCGCGCGCGGCCTGGCGCTTTATTCCCTGCTCGCGGGCAAGGATCGCTACAAGCAGAGCCTCTCGACCTGTCAGGAGAGTCTGGACTGGTGGGTGATCGAACGTTTTTCGCCGCGGCTGGCGGCAGAAGCGGCGCTGCGCTATATCCTCAAGCGCCCAGCTTCCGCATGACGCGATAGACCAGCCGTCTGACGCTCTGCTTTTCAGGCCGGTCACTGACGGTGCCCACCGGCAGTTTGCGCCGTCGCAGCAGCGCGTTGAAGCTGTGCAACTCCCCCTCCGCCACACTGCGTTCGGACCGCCATGTCACCGACAGGCTGACCGATACGGCAGGGCCATTTTCGACGAAATGCGGGGCCTTGACCGGCACATGCACCGCGTCGCCGGGGTGGAGCGGATAGGGGGCGCCCAGCGCCTTGAACCCGTCCTGCCAGACCAGATTGCGATGGCCACCGCCATGAAATTCCTCGCTTTTCTGCGCCGGAACCAGCGCTTCGTAGCGCGCGGGGAAGATGGTCATCACCTTGGACCCCATGATCTGGAGCAGGATATTATGTTCCGGGTCCATGTGAAACGGGGTGACGCTGCCCGGCGATGTCAGGAAGATGAAGGCTTCGCGGTGGAGCATCGGCCCGGTCCTGGCTGCCACGATCGGTTCCAGATCGGCCAGCGCCGCATCGAGCAGCGCGGCATAGGCCGGGTCGCGCTCGACATTTTTGAGCACGGCCCAGCTGCCATTGGTTTCGATGGTGCGGATCGTTTCGCCCAGTGTCAGTCCGTTCGACGGCGTATCCTCCGGTCGCACGCCCAGCGGCAGCTTGCCCAGATTATATTCGACGCTGGACGCAGGCATCCGCTCCGCCAGCGTCGCGAGCGCATCGAGGCTGAGCAGCGAGTGGCCGACCAGATTATGGCTTAGCGCGACGGGCTGGTCGGGATAGGCGGCGGCAAAGGTCGTGCGCGCGCTGTCGGGGAAGGTCGCTTCGTGGGTGGCGGCGATCGGGCGATGGGCGGTCATCGCTGTCCTTTCAATAGGCTGGCCAGGGTTTCAAGGCCGTTGACAAGGGCGAAGGCGGCGGCGCGCTGGACCCGCGCCAGGCCGGTGCCGCGCAGCGCAATGCGATATTGCACGATCGTTCGCCGTTCCGCCCACAGGCTGTCGATCATCGGATGGTCGGGCGCGGCGCAACTGTCCATCCAGCCGATCGCGGGATCATTCTGCACCGCGTGCAGATTGGCGATCTCGATCAGCACGCCCGGCGAAAAGCGGCCCAGCGCTTCGTCAAAGGCAATCTTGAATGAAAAGGCGCCTGCACCATGGCGGAAATTGGCCAGCATCGCGATGGCCCGGCCATCCAGGTCGATGCGCAGCATATGCAGCCGCCCCGCGTCGAACGCCGCGGCGCAGGCGGCGCGGAAAAAGGCGGCATCGGTAGGCTTGCAGGCCAGCGCCGTACCTTCCTGCCCCTTCCAGCCCGACGCTTCGAGCGCCAGAAAATCGGCGCACCAGTGCGGCAGGTCTGCGCGTTCGGTGAGCAACCGGGTCTCGACCGTGCCAAGTTCGGCAAGCCGCTTTTGCAGACGGCGGATTTCCTTGCGCTTTTTGGCGCGAACATTGGTGTCCCAATAGGCGTCGGCTGACAGGTCCGACCGCAGCATCGCCCGGTCATAGCGGTGAATCTCCCGCCGCCCGCGCCGTTGTTCGACGCACAGCGCTTCCAGCGCGGCGGCATTCGCCCCGGCCGCGTCCAGCCCCTCCATATGCAAAAAGCCACGCGCCCAGGGGGCGTCATCCAGCTGCGCCAGGAAACTGCGCCACGCCGCGACTTCCTGCCCTTCGCGAATCATCGGCGCGCCAAAGAAGCAATGATCGTGCATCCAGTTGGACACGCAGCCGATCGGCATGCGGCCATGGCGCGGCTGCACCACGACCGGCAACAGCCCGATCAGATGGTCGCCCACTCGCGCTTCGATCAACCGGACATGCGCGTCGGTGGCGAGATGGTCGATCGCCGCGCCCAGCATGTCGGGCGCATAAAAGGCATTGGCTTCCGCCGCCTCCTTCGCTAGCGCCGCCCAGCGCGCACGCGGCTTCGCCCCCGTTGGCAGGGGGACGGGGCGCGATGGGTGCAATGCCATGTCCATGGGTTTCGCCTTAAATGGCAAAGATTAGGGAAAGCCTAAACTTTGCCCGCTAGGCGCGAAGCCACAGGATGGTTTATCGGGTAAATGGGGCGCGAAAAGGCCTTTACTTTGCCCGCCACTTTGGTGTGACTGACAGGGTGCGCCGCCCGCTGGCGCGACTTCGCGTGGGAGAATGAAGAGCATGACGATATTGGTCACCGGCGCGGCCGGCTTTATCGGCATGACCGTCGCCGATCGGCTCATGGCGCAGGGCCATGCCGTGGTCGGCATCGACAATATGAACGATTATTATCCCGTGTCGCTGAAGCGGGACAGGATTGCCGCGCTGGAACAGGCGCATGGCAAGCTGTTCACCTTTCACGAACTGGATTTCGCCGACAATGATGCGTTGCAAGCCGCGCTTGCCGATCAGGTGATCGAATCGATCGTCCATCTCGGCGCGCAGGCCGGTGTGCGCTATTCGCTCATCAATCCGCATGCCTATGTGCGCTCCAACCTGGCGGGGCATGTCAACATGCTGGAACTCGCGCGTGAGCGGCGGGTGCGGCATTTTGTCTATGCCTCTTCCTCCTCCGTCTATGGCGGCAATGACAGCCTGCCCTTCCGCGTAGAGGACCGGGCCGACCATCCCGTTTCGCTCTATGCCGCGACCAAGCGTGCTGACGAACTGATGAGCGAGACCTACGCCCATCTGTTCCGCATACCGATGACGGGGCTGCGCTTCTTCACCGTCTACGGGCCGTGGGGGCGGCCAGACATGGCGATGTGGATCTTCACCAAGAAGATTCTGGCCGGGGATCCCATTCCGGTATTCAACCATGGCCGGATGCAGCGTGATTTCACCTATATCGATGACATCGTCACCGGGGTCATCGGCTGCCTCGATCATCCGCCCGCCGACGACGGCGCGCCCAAGCCCGGTGGTAGCCGGTCGCCGCACCGGCTCTACAATATCGGCAATAACAAGCCGGAAGAACTGATGCATCTGATCGCGGTGCTGGAGGATGCGCTGGGCCAGAAGGCGCAGATCGATTTCCAGCCGATGCAGCCGGGCGATGTTCACGCCACCTTTGCCGACATCAGCGCCATCGCCCATGACATCGGTTTTGCCCCGACCACGCAAATTGAATCGGGCGTGCCGCGATTCGTGGCATGGTATCGCGACTATCATCAGCCAAAATGACAATCCTGTTGCAATGCACCCATTAAGGCGAGAAAAGTTCCGCGGCTCGTCGCTAACTCAACTCGGCCTGTCGCGCGGCGTCGCGACGGTGTGAAGCAAAACCACGCCGAAATCCCTTTTCGCAGTTGCAAAATGATTTGCCATAAGTCCCTGAAACGGCGTAGACAGTCGCCCTGTGCCGGGGGTCAAACCGGCCAGGGGTCGCGGAACGAGGGATAGACGGCGCACCAAATAAGGTGGTTCGTCGCCGCGTGTGCCAGCCGGATATCCGGCGGTGACATGCGGGAAAAAGGGCAAACGCGTGTCGACACTTGCTTCGAAAATTGTGCCGTTCGGTTCGGGCGGACGAATAGTGAAGGCGGCCTGCCACAGCCTGTCGGTCGCTGCATTGGGCCTCAACGCGCTGGAAGCGCAATTTTCTGAACGTGACTTTGCCGCTACATTCGTGCGGCTGATCGGCGTCATCATGAATGTCCGGGGGCGCGTGATCGTGACTGGCATTGGCAAGAGCGGCATTGTCGCGCGCAAGATGACGGCGACTTTGACCTCCACGGGCACCCCGGCCATCTTCCTGCATCCGGCCGACGCTGGCCATGGCGATCTGGGCATGGTGACGCCGGATGATGTCGTGTTGATGCTGTCCCATTCGGGCGAGTCGACCGAACTTGGCCCGATCATCCAATATTGCAAGCGCTTCGCCATTCCCTTGCTGGGCATGACCGCGCGGGCCCACAGCACGGTCGCCACCGCGGCAGACATTTGCATGCTGATGCCCGATGTGCCGGAAGCCTGCCCCAATTCGCTCGCTCCCACCACGTCGACCACGGTGCAGATGGCCTTTGGTGACGCCATGGCGATTGCGCTGATGGAAATGCGCGGATTTTCGGCGGATGATTTCCACAAATTCCATCCCAATGGCCGTCTTGGCGCGCAACTGATCAAGGTGCGCGAACTGATGGCCAAGGGGGCGGACATCCCCTCCGTGCGGGAAGGCGCCTCGCTCCTCGATGCGACCATCGAAATGACGCGCGCGCGCCTTGGCGGCACAGCGGTTGTCGATCGCGAAGGGCGGCTGATCGGTGCCTTCACTGACGGCGACCTGCGCCGCACCGTGACCGGCAAGCAGAATCTGACCGAGGCGGTCGGCCGCTTCATGACGCACACGCCGCTCGCTGTGGGGCCGGACGAACTGGCGCAGGAAGCACTGCACCTGATGCATGAGCACAATGTCATGCTGCTGTTCGTTTGCGACAATGGTCGTTTGATCGGCGCCGTCCATATGCACGATCTGCTGAACGCGGGCGTCGCCTGAACCAGCTTGTCGTCATTCCGGCGCGGGCGGGGTCATCCCGCCTGCCGCGCAAGCCGCTGCGTCTGATCGCCGGGCGCACCTTGCTCCATCGCACCATCGCCATGGCCCGCGCCGCGATCGGCGCGCGCGCGGGCGTTGCGCTGACGGTCGCTACCGATGATGACGAAATCGCCGATCATGCCCGCGAGGTCGGGTGTGATGCGGTGATGACCGACAGCGCCATTGCCACCGGATCGGGGCGCGCGCTGGCCGCCGCGCTGGCGCAGCCCACGCCGCCGCGCTTCGTCGTCAACCTCCAGGGCGATTCCCCTTTTCAGCCGCAGGGTGCGCTGGGCGCGGTCATCGCCGCGCTGGAGGCGGGCGCGCAGGTCGCCACCCCGGTGATCGCGCTCGATTGGGCTGCGCTCGATGCCCTGCGTGATCACAAGACCCGCTCTCCTTTCAGCGGCACGACCTGCGCTCGCGCGCCAGATGGCCGGGCCTTGTGGTTCTCCAAAAATATCATTCCCGCCATCAGGGGGGAGGATGCCCTGCGCGCCAGCCAGCCCGTCTCGCCGGTCTGGCGGCATGTCGGCCTTTATGGCTATGCACTGGACGCCCTGCGCGCCTTTGAAGCCAGCCCGCCCACGGCGCTCGAAAATCTGGAAGGGCTGGAGCAGCTGCGTTTGCTGGAACTGGGCATCCCGGTCATGACCGTGCCGGTTGATCCGCCGTCGTTCGACAGTAGCGGCATTGATACCGAAGCGGACATCAGCCGCGTCGAGGCACTGATCGCCCGGCATGGCGATCCGACACCGCCCTGACGCCATGCGCCGCCTTTTCATCATCCGTCATGGCAACACGTTCGCCAGCAGCGCGCAGGCCTGTCGCATCGGATCACGCACGGACCTGCCGCTGGTCGAGAGCGGCCATGCCCAGGCGCAACGGCTGGGCGCGTGGTTCGCCGCGCAGGATTTCGCCATCACCCGCCTTCTGACCAGCCCGCTCTTGCGCGCCCGACAAACCGCGCAGGCGATCGCTGACGCCACCGGCCATGCGCCAGACGGGACGGGCGACTGGCTGGGCGAAATCGATCATGGGCCCGACGAAGGCCGGCCCGAAGCGCAGGTTCTGGCGCGCATCGGCGCGCAGGCGATCGCCGACTGGGATGAGCGCGGCATCGCCCCGGCCGACTGGATCGTCGACGCCGAAGCGCGGATCGCGGCGTGGCGCGCCTGCTTTGCCGAGGGCGGGGAGGGTGTGGACCTGTTCGTCACCAGCAATGGCGCGGCCCGCTTCGCGCTGCTGGCTGCCGGTTTGCCGCTAGAATCGCTCAAATTGCGGACGGGGGCGTTCGGGGAGCTGGCGCTGGATGCGGACGACCGCGTGACGCTGGTGCAATGGGACGTGCGGCCTTGAAGCGATAGCGACGCGCTCCGCTTCCTCTTGCCTGCCGGGTGCGGCAGGCCGCCGATCTAGGCTGCTAGTAGCTTTTAGAAAACCAGATCATGATGCCCATTGAGGCTATCGCCCAGCCGGCCAGCCCGACCGCCAGGCCACTGATGACACCGATGGTCATGTTCCAGCGGCGCGCGCTGAGAATAGCGCCACCAAGCGCGAGGGCGAATACCACCAAAACGATTGCCGCCAATGTCATGAGGCAGCTTATCGCAGCACAAATGAAAATGTGCAATCCATGATTGCTACAGGGTTGACGCCCCGGATCAACCCACTTTCAAACGGTTCGTCGCGTCAGGAAAACTCCATAACGTCCGCGCTTAATTTTTTCGCTGCGGGACCGAGAATGTCCCTGTCACCCGGCCCCCGGCGCTGCCCGTCACGCCCGCGCCGCCGCCCGATGCGCGACCATCGACGGTCGATCGCCCGGTGTTCAGGTCCATCACCAGCCGCCCGCCGGTCAGCCGGTTGGACCCCTGCGTCAGCGCGACATTGCCCAACATGGTGATGAGCTTGCTGTTGAGGTCGTAAATGGCGACATTGCCACGCGCGGTCTGATCCGCCTTGGTCACCACGACATTGCCGGATGCGTCGATCCGGTCGATCTCCACCCCGCTTGCACCGCCGCCTGGCTCGTTGCGATAGGCCACCGTCATGCGCGCGGCGTTGAGCGTCATGCCCGCCTGCGTCACTTCGACATTGCCGGACACGACGACACGGTCGGCGCGGTCCTGCACCTCGATCCGGTCGGCGGTGAAGTTGACCGGGGCGTTGCTGTCATGCTTGCTGACGACTTGCGCGAGCGATGGCATGGCGCCGACGAACATCAGGCCCGCGGCGCCCGCGCAGCCGACCGACAGCAGAAGATAAGAGGCTTTCATCAGTTTCGCCCTTTGAGGCCATTTTGTTCGATGCGCAAGCTGGCCCGGCCATTCAATGTCACCGTGCGCGCGCCCATGTCGGCTTCCAGATGGTCCGCGCTGAACGTGCCGATCGGGATGCGTCCGTCGACCCGGCCCGCGCTGCGCATCCGCCGGGTCTTTAGGTCGATGCCGACGTCGCGCGTGGTCAGGCGATAGCCGCCCGCCGCCTCGAACTGCACTGGCCCTTCGATCCCGACCCGCTCGGTCTCCATGTCGTAACGGCCCTTTTGCGCGCTCAGCACGGCGGGACCGTCCGACAGCAGGATGCGCGCGGACATGCTGTTCAGGTCCACGATCGGCTCGCGCGAGCTTTTCTGCACCGCTGATCCTGCGCGCAGGGAAAAGGGCTGCCCCTTGCTGTCCTGCCCGCGATACAGCGCCTCTGTTACGCGCATGCGTTCCTTGGCGACTTCGACCTTGTTCTTGTCCAGAACGAAGCTGACCTTGTCACCGCTGGTAAAGGGCGCGGTCGCCAAAAGCGCGCTCAGCACCCCGACCGCGACCGGCAGCCAGTTTTTGAGCAGGCCGACCAGCCGGTCATGGCTGCCCCCCGGTCGCGCCCAGTGGCGGCGCACATCGCGTTGCTGATCGGCCTGGACGGACATGGTGACGACGATCCGATTCGCTTACATGTGGGAAAATATGTCGATCTCCGGCCATCCCGCCAGATCGAGTTCAGCACGGTGCGGCAGGAAATCGAAACAGGCCTGCGCCAGTTCCATCCGCCCTTCGCGCTCCAGCCGCTTGTTCAATTCGGTGCGCAGCGCGTGGAGGAAGCGCACGTCGGACGCGGCATAATCCTTCTGTGCGTCGGACAGGACCGGGTTGCCCCAGTCGCTCGACTGCTGCTGCTTGCTGATGTCCTGGCCCAGCAGTTCGCGGACCAGTTCCTTCAGGCCATGGCGGTCGGTATAGGTGCGAATGAGGCGCGAAGCGATCTTGGTGCAATAGACAGGGGCTGCCACGACGCCCAGATAATATTTGATCGCGGCAATGTCGAAACGCCCGAAATGGTAGAGTTTCAGCCGTTCCGGGTCCGCCAGCACGGCGCGCAGATTGGGCGCGGCATAGTCCGATCCGGCGGCAAAACGGACCAGATGTTCATCGCCCTTGCCATCGCTGATCTGCACCACGCACAGGCGGTCGCGTGGGGTGATCAGCCCCATGGTTTCGGTGTCGACGGCAACCGGGCCGGGGGCGAGCACGCCTGCGGGCAGGTCTTCTTCATGAAAATGGACGGTCATGGCTTCCCCTCTATGGGCAAAGCGGGGATATCGCAATCAAAGGCTTTGCCGATGGTGCGACATGGCCATAGGATCAACCGAAGTCCTACCTGAAGCCTTGCCTGTAAAAACATTCGCGCTCCCCTGAAAAGTTGATATAGTGATTCCCAAACCGCGCCTTTGCGGT
Source organism: Sphingobium sp. B2 (assembly GCF_007693735.1). Lineage (NCBI taxonomy): Bacteria > Pseudomonadati > Pseudomonadota > Alphaproteobacteria > Sphingomonadales > Sphingobiaceae > Sphingobium > Sphingobium sp. B2. Next base: position 2,551,011 of record NZ_VDBZ01000001.1, on the reverse strand, counting down.
GGATTGTGCATGTCATTCGCCCGACATGTTTGTCCGATTGGTCTTGGGGCGAAGCGAAAGTGACTAACAGGGCATGAGTTTTGACAGAGGTCGCCGCGGCGGGCGCGGCAAGGACAAGCGCGACGGTTTCGGCGACGACAATTTCTACGATCAGGGCGCTGGCGGCGGCGGCGGTCGCGGTGGTTTTGGTGGCGGCTTCGGCGCGCAGGCCGGTGTGCGCTATTCGCTCATCAATCCGCATGCCTATGTGCGCTCCAACCTGGCGGGCTTCGGTGGCGGTGATCGCGCCGGCGGCGGCGGCTTTGGCGGTGGCAACCGCGGCGGCGTCGGTGGCGGCGGCGGCGGCGGTGGTCGCGGCATGCCTGCGCAGGTCGTTGGCGAAGGCACTGGCGTCGTTAAATTCTTCAACGGGCAAAAGGGCTTCGGCTTCGTCGTTCGCGATGACGGCGGCGAGGACGTGTTCGTGCATATCAGTGCTGTCGAACAGGCCGGCCTGACTGGCCTGGCCGAAGGTCAGCAGCTTGGCTTCACCCTGGTCGATCGTGGCGGCAAGGTTTCGGCAACCGATCTCAAGATCGAAGGCGAACCGCTCCCCGTGACGGACCGTGGCCCGCCGCGTGAACCGCGCGCCGGTGGTTTCGGCGCCCCCGGTGGCGATCGTGGCGGCCCGCAGCGCCAGCTGACCGGCGAACGCGCCAGCGGCACGGTCAAATTCTTCAACGCGATGAAGGGCTTTGGCTTCATTCAGCGCGATGATGGCCAGCCCGACGCCTTCGTCCACATCAGCGCCGTCGAACGCGCTGGGATGGCCGCCCTGAATGAAGGCGATCGTCTGGACTTTGAACTGGAAGTCGACCGTCGCGGCAAATATGCCGCCGTCAACCTCCAGCCCAAGGCCGACTAAGCGGCCACGCTTCCGCTTTCGCGGGAGAGGATAAAGAAGGGGTCGCCTGCCCGGCGGCCCCTTTTTTGGTGTTGGGGTGTGGGGCGGCTATGCCGCTTGACGATGACGTTGCCGCAATCTGGCGCGAAGGCTTGTTCGCGCAGGCAAGCGCGTCAACGCGATATTGTCCGCGTCACCCGGCTGCACGGACGCCGTTTCGTCCATCCCGCTTGACCTGATACAGGGCGGTGTCGGCGGCCTCGAACAGTTGATCGCGCGACATGCCCGGCATGTAGCCTGCGACTCCGCAACTGATCGAGGTGAGGACTAACAGGGTCTCATCGGAAAATATGGGGCGTTGGGAAACGGAATAGGCGATACGCTCGCAGGCCAGTTTCGCTGTTTCCAGGTCGCATTGAAAGAGGATGGCGAACTCGTCGCCGCCGATACGGCCTACGATGTCGCTTTGCCTTATGCCCGCGGTCAATCGCTGCGCGATCTCCATGAGAACCGCATCCCCGACCTGATGACCGTAGCGGTCGTTGATGACCTTGAAATGATCGACATCGACAATCGCTACCGAACAGGGACGGCTGGTGTCGGCCAATGCGGCGCGCACATGTCGCCGAAAGCCAGCCCGGTTCTTGACCCCGGTCAGATCATCGGTTTCGACCTGAATCGTTATCGCCTGCTCGCGGGCCTTTCGCGCTGTCGCGTCGCGCAAGGTCACGACGCGCCCGACAATCATGCCATCACGGGTAAGATCCCGGAACGATGCTTCCAGCGTGAGGGATGGTTGCAAAATCGGCGAAAACTCGATGGCCTTCTCCGTGCTCCGTTCATCGGTAGGGCGACCAGACGCCACCAGCAGTTCTTCGCCGGTGCGAAGGGCGATTGCTGCGGCGGGATTGCCAAAAAGCTCCTCCGGCCCAAGCCCCAGATATTCGCGGACAGGACCGTCCGCCCATCGGCATACGCCATCATTGTCGAAGCTCAGGATGACGTCGGGTGAATGCGCCATGATGAGGCGCAGCGTCTCCTCGCGGGCGGCCAGATTGCCCAACGCCTCGGCGCGCGATGCAACGATCGCTGCCACAGGCAGTGTCGTCACCAATAGCGTCGCCAGATAGGCCTGAAAGAAGATGGCCTGAAAGGCCGCGCCCTCATTGATCAAGGCCATGGGGCCAAAATGCTGAAGGGCTGACACCGCGCCGATAATGGCAACGAGCATGACTCCGGCATAGGTGCCGAGCCGCCCGATGCGAAATGAGAGCAGAAGAAGCGAAGAAAAGGAAAGGAACAGTATCGGCAGGTGATTCTGCCCGAACACAAAAATTGTCACGGCGGCGTGGATCGCCATCAGGGCGAATGTTTCGCCTCTTTCCCACAGACTTTTGGCCGCAAAGCAACGACGGTAGCTTCCATCGAAAACGGCATTCAGGAACGGCGTACAAACGAGCAATCCAAGCGAATTGCTGGCAAACCAGCGGATGAATGACGGGCCGATCGGCACATTGTAATTCACCGAAGCGACCAGAGATCCGACAGCGGCTCCCATCAAGGGAGCGAAAAGACCTGCCCAGATGACGAAACGCCCGACCGCCCTTACATCGGAGAGCAGATTCCTGGTGTCGCCGGACCGTCTGAGCGACCATGCCGCCAGCAGCACCTGGCCCATATTGATCGCGCCATAGAGAATGATCCCGATGGTCCATTCACGGGTGAGCCCGTTGGCGGCAAGGTTGCCCAGCCACCCTGCCGTCAGAAGCAATGGCCAATGCCGTCTGCCCGAATTGAGGAGCAGCGCCAGGATGATGGCATCTGCGGGCCACACCGTTGCGTGATCACGGCCGTCGCTTGTCAGCGCGATAGTGCCACTGGCAAGCATCAGATACCCTAACGCCCCCACCAGCGCGAAGGCGATCGGCTTTCTCAGCAATATTCCGTTGAAAGGGCGGCGGCTGTGCATCACGCCCTGTCTTGCCCGCACGCTGGTTAAAAAGACGTCAACCTTTCCGGACTATGCGACGAATGACATTGAAAACTGATGCTTTTTCCTCCGTCGCCTCTTTTTGATGGGGCCACCCGATTTCGCGGCTTCAGGCAAATTGGGCGATCGAGGATGATCGACGATGGCCGTTGTCACCCCGTCCCAAATGCAGCGGGACCATTCGCCTGCCAGCCGCAAGTCCCCATCACACCCGCCTGAACGGAAACGGCGCGCTCGTCCGTTCATAGCCATGCAAATCGAGCGCCCGCGTCACCGGGGGCAGCGCCCTGTCGGGGCAGGCGCGGCGTTCGCACAGGTGGCAGGTCGGGCCGACCTCGACCGCGTCGTCCTTGTCCGCGTCGATTCCGTCGGCGTGGACGATCCGCGACGCATGTTTCGCCTCGCACCCCAGCGCGATGACCGCGCGGCCACGCGCGCCCGGCGGAAGGGGCAGCGCCATGGCGAGCGTGACGAAGCGGCGCTCGTCCAGCGTCTCGATCAATTGTACGCTCACCTGATCGACTGCGCCAGCGCCATGCGCGTCCCAGCGGGGGCACGTGCTGCCATAGCGGGCAAAGGGCCAGGCTTCGCCGTCGAAGCGCTTGGATATGATGCCCGCCCGGTCCATCCTGACCATGAAGAAGGGGATGCCGCGCGCGCCGGTGCGGTTGAGGCTGGTCAGGCGGTGGGCAAGCTGTTCGCTCGTCACGCCGAACCTGTCGCGCAGCATGGGCAGGTCATGGCGGCATTGCTCCGCCGCCTGGCGGATGCGGTCATAGGGCATGATCAGCGCGGCCGCGGCATAGTTGGTGAGCGCGATGGTGGCGAGGCGGCGGCTATCCTCGTCCGGCGGGGCCGTGCGGGCGACCTGCGCGGCAATCGCGTCGGCCAGTTCCTGCGCGCACAGATGATAGGCGATGGCGAACAGCCGCCCGGACGCGGCCAGCCGCTCGCTCAGCATCAACCGCCGCCGGTGCATGTCATAATGGCGCAGCGTCCCCGCCAGCACATCGGCGCGCAGCACCTGGACGGCCATGCCGTGCCGGTCTTTCAGGCGCGCGCGCAACTCGGCCTGTAACAGCGCGGGGTCTTGGCTCAGCTGCGCGGCGATGGCTTCGGCGCCCGCATCGATCTCGGCAAAATGATTGCCCGCCCGCGCGATCGTCTCGCGCAGCCAGTCGATCGGCGCGACCAGCGGGGCGGGGCCGCGCTCCCCCGCCGCTGCTTCGCCCGGCAGGCGGCGCAGATCGCTTAGCGCACGATAGAATCGGGCGATGGCTTCGCTGACGCCGGGATAATTTTCCGACACTTCCAGCACTTCGTCGCGCGCAATGCCGATGTCGCGCACCAGCGCGTCGGACAATATCTCGCTCAGTTCGCCCGATCCGCCATCATTGGCGCGCGCGGTAAAATCGCGAATGTCGATGTCATAGACATTGGCCAGTCGCAGCAGCATCTGCGCGCTCAACGGTCGCTGGTTGCGCTCCAGATGGTTGAGATAGCTAGGAGAAACCCCCAGTTCCTCGGCCATCCGGGTCTGGTTGAGGCCCAGTTCGCGGCGCAGGACGCGCAGTTTGGGGCCGAGATAGAGTTTGCGGTCTGTCGCGTCTGCCATAAAGTCATAATGTCATAGTTTGACAGATTGACCAAATCCTATTGTGACACGCGGCCACTCATCGCCCTTCCGCTGCGCGTCGATATGTCTAACTCATTGTTCATCGCCGCACGACGGCTCGCTGAGACAAGGACAGGATCATGACGACGGACACGATGACGCAAGATATGACGGACACCGGCGGCCACCCCCAGCCCGCCCGGTCGCGCGCGGTTTTCTCGCAGGAGGATTTCGGCCTGATCCGCACCGCCATCGTCCATTATCTGCGCGAGATTCAGGACCAGCCGGAATCGGTCAAATATGCCAATCTCTATCACCGGCTTGGCCGCGTCGCCTGATCGGCACCCAGCCTGACTGAAGCAGCACGGCATCGGCCAGCCATGGCCGGTGCCGTATGGCTATCAAAAGAAGCGCGTGATCCAGTAGAAGCCCGCGCCGATCAGGGCAGCGGCGGGCAGGGTCACAACCCAGGCGACGATGATGCGCGATGCGATATTCCATCGTACCGCCGACAGCCGCCGCGATGCGCCGACACCCACGATCGCGCCAGTGATGGTATGGGTCGTCGACACCGGAATGCCCAGATGCGTCGCCATGAACAGGGTGATCGCCCCGCCGGTTTCCGCACAGAAACCCCTGTCTCTTATACACATCTAGATGTGTATAAGAGACAGGCTGTCAGGCGGCGATGGGATTCGGCCTGTCTCTTATACACATCTAGATGTGTATAAGAGACAGCCCTGCGCCGGGCTGAGCGGCGTGATCTTCGACCCCCTGGTGTGGACGATCTTCCACCCACCAAACAGCGTGCCGAATCCCATCGCCGCCTGACAGCTGATCACGACCCAGAAGGGCACATGGAATTCGCCCTGCAACATGCCCTGCGAATAGAGCAGCACGGCGATGATCCCCATCGTCTTTTGCGCGTCGTTGCCGCCATGCCCCAGCGAATAGAGGGATGCGGAAACGAGTTGCAGCTTGCGGAACACGCCGTCCGCGCCATGGGGCGTGAAGCGGCGGAAGATCCAGCTGATGATCAGTACCAGCAGCAACGCCAGCAGCAGGCCGATCGCGGGCGACATGACGATCGCCGCGCTGGTCTTGAACACGCCCGACCATATCACCGCGCCCAGCCCGGCCTTGGCCGTCCCCGCGCCCAGCAGCCCGCCGATCAGCGCATGGCTGGAGGAAGAGGGGATGCCCAGCGCCCAGGTGATGAGGTTCCACGAAATCGCCCCCATCAGCGCGCCGAAAATCACTTGCGGATCGATGATCGCGGCGTCGACGATCCCCTTGCCCACCGTGGTCGCGACATGCAGGCCAAAGAAGAGGAAGGCGATGAAGTTGAAGAAAGCTGCCCAAACGACCGCATATTGGGGCTTTAGCACGCGGGTCGACACGATGGTCGCGATCGAGTTGGCGGCGTCGTGCAGGCCGTTGAGAAAGTCAAAGGCAAGCGCGACGCCGATCAGCGCGATCAGCAGCGGGAGGGCAATGGGGTCCATGAAGCGTATCCGGCGGGATCGTCAGGCGTGGTCGATGACCAGGCCGGAAATCTGGTTGGCGACATCCTCGAACCGGTCGGTGACCTTTTCCAGGTGGGAATAGATTTCCCGCCCGACGACGAAATCCATGGGATTGCCCTCGCGCGCGGCGGCATAGAGCGTCTTGAGGCCCGCTTCATGCAATATGTCGGCATGGCCCTCCAGCTTGACCAGCCGTTCGGTCAGGTCGTGCAGGCGCGTGGCGTTGAGGTTGAGCGAACGCAGCAGCGGCATCGCTTCGGCCGCCAGTCGCGCGCATTCGACGATCAGCGCGCTCATGTCCTGCATCTGCGACGGGAATGCCTTGACCTCGTAGAGGGCGATGGCCTTGGCGGTCTGGTTCATCTGGTCGATCGCGTCGTCCATCACGCCGATCAGGCCGGTGATGGCGCTGCGGTCGAACGGGGTTACGAAGATGCGCCGCACGTCCAGCAACACGTCGCGGATGATGTCGTCCGCTTCATGTTCGCGATCGGAAATTTCCTTGATATGGACGTCCATGTCCGGCCCGCCCTTGAGCAGCCGGGCCAGCGCGTCCGCGCCGGCGACCAGGGTGGCCGCATGATTTTCGAATTGCTCGAAAAAGCGGCCCTGCTTTGGCATCAACGCATGAAACCAGGCGAGCATTCCAGTCCTTTCGCTTTGCTTGTCCTTGAACCACAGCAGCATCCGCACGAACCGGCCCGGATCGCGGGGCGGCTTGCGAAAGGCGGCGATGATTGCCTGAAGATCGGGTTCGTCGACGGCGCAGGCGGCCTCCGCCACAGGGAACCAGCGCAGTTCGCGTTGCCCCTGTTCGGGCCATTGCGACAACTGGCCAGTCACGGCAAGCGGAAATACCTCGACGGTTGCTTCGCGCGCCGCGCCGCTGCGTTTGCGCTTGTCATAGCTGTAGCGGCCAAGCGAAGCGGGGCAGGCGATGCCGTGAATGCCCGCTTCCTCGAACGCTTCCAGTTCGGCGGCGCGATGGCCGGCCAGCCCCTTGATTCGGTTGCCTTTGGGTATGACCCACCGCCGCGTGTCGCGCGACGTGATCAGCAGGATCTGCATCGATCCGTCGGCATGGGTCGTATAGGGCAGGGCGGCGATCTGGCGCATGGAGTGCGCCTTGTAACGAAATTGTCACAATGCGCAATCGGACCTCATCATGCCGGGCTTTTCGCACCGATGATCCATGGACCGACAACTTTCCGCGCCAACGGCATCGGCCCTTAAAGAAACAGAAATTCCGCCAGCGCCTCGACCGCCGGTGTCTCCGCCGCGCGGGCTCCAAGCGCCTGTCGCACCTCGATCGCGGGCAATTGGCTGTCGAGCCGAAGCCGCTCGATCCCGTCCATCCGCCCCAGATCGCGCGCCAGCGCGCCGAAGGCGGCGAAAATGCCTGTGCCCGCGCGCAACGCCGTCATCACCGCAAACATATCATCGGATTCGAGCGCTGGTGCGCCAAGCTGCACCCGCCCGCGCGCCAGCGCATCCTCGATAATGTGGCGCATGGGGTTGCGCCGCTCCAGCGCCAGCATGGGCGTGACCGCCAGATCTTCGCGCGACACGCTGTCCGCCTGCGCCAGCGGATGGGTCGCGCCGGCATAGAGGCTGAGCGGTTCCGACCAGCCATAGCGGGACGCGAAACCTGCCGGTTCCTCCAGCGCATAAAAATAGGCGATGTCCGCGCGCCCCTCCCGCAACGCTGCCGCTGCGTCCGTCACCGACTGGACATGCAAGTCCAGCGTGATGGCAATATCCTCGTTCGCCGCTTCGAACGCCGATAGCGCGTCCTGAAAATGACCGAAGATCGGGGCAGGGGCCGCCAGCATGATCGTCTGGCGCTGCGGCGCGGGCGGTTGGGGCGGCGCTTCGGCAGGAGCAGCCGTCTCGTCCCAATCCTCCGGCGCGTCCTGCGACAATAATGTCATGGCCTGCGCCGTCTTGCGTCCGGCCGGCGTCAGGCGGACGCTGCCGCTCATATCCTCGAACAGGCGATAGCCCAGCCGCATTTCCAGCGACGCGATGTCGCGGGCGATTTCATCGGCGGTGACGCCCAGCATGTCGGCGCAGCGCGCGACGCTGCCCGCCGCGACCATCTGCGCGAAAATATCCAGCTGGCGCAGGGAAGGGCTTTGCATCCCCGTCTGATAGAGGAAATGCCGGGCCGGGTTAAGGGCGATCTTGGCGCAATCATACATTGCGATATTGACGAAGCCCCCAGGATGATGGCAGGGCGCTTCCCGGCCGGGCGGGTATAGCTCAATGGTAGAGCACTAGCCTTCCAAGCTTGTGATGCGGGTTCGATCCCCGCTACCCGCTCCACGGTTTTCAGCCATTTTTAGGCTGATCCAACTCCCGGCCTGATTTTCGGATAAGCACTGGATAAGCACGCCGTTTGCGCCTGTTTCGGCGCGAAACTGTGCTATTGCGACACCATGCTTTTGGGGGAACAGGCATGAAAATCAGCGTCGCCGTCATTCTGGCAGCAGGTGTTGCCTTCGGATCTGGTCTGACAGCGGCACCACTTATGGGGCCAAAGGGCGGGTTCTCCACGCTGTTCTTCAGGCTCGAATATGACCCGTCTAAAAACTGCTCCAAGCCGATACGCCCCTATGGCAACGATCGATTCGCCTGGGAAAGCTACAAGTCCGATGCGGCGCGCTATGTTCGCTGTATGCAAGACGCGGCCGAAGCGGACATGGGATATGCGTCCGAAGTAATTGCGGAAGGCTACAAGGAAAAGCTGGCTGAATTCCGTCGCGAGGTGGAAAGCGGTTTTTAAGTCCGCCGACGGACACCTTCGCCACCGGTTGTAGCGCTCTCGCCAGCCGCAATGAACATCAATCCCGCTTCCTCCAGCGCGGCCCTGATAGCGCCGACGCTGGTATCCCGCACGCTGTCACCCGCCTCGAATCGTTTGACCGTCGCCTGACCGACTTTGGCGGCTTCGGCGAGCTGGGCGGACGACCAGCCGAGGAGGGAGCGCGCGGCGCTGCACTGTCTTCCTGACATCAACATATGATCCTTTTAGTATCAATATCGGGTTGATGCCAAGATCGTTAATTGATACCAATTGGATCAGTTCCATAATGGAACAGCCGAGGCGGAAGCTACCAACGACCGCCCCGGCCTGACCAATATCGTCATGAGGAGACGGTCATGGCTAAGGCCACGATACCCCACTGGAAAATTACCGCCAATCCTTCACAGCTCGTTGACTGTCCTCCGGCAAGTGAGCGCACCCGCCTCGCGGCGCCTCACAAAATTGAAGAAGGACAGTCAGATATGCAGATGATGCAACCCAGCCAATTCCAGCCGGCATATGAGTTTGATGCAGCAGACGCGCTATCGCTGATAGTCCCAAAGCGCCGGCTGGCGCCGACTCAGGCATGGGATGATGCCGTGGAAACATGGCGGCAGACGGACGCGGCGCGCAGAGCGTATGGCGAAGAGATTTTCGATCCGGCGTGGGACGCAGCTCAACAGCAGCGCCAGACGGAGGAGCGTGAATTGCAGCGTCAGATCGATGAGATCCCGCACTACACCACCGTACTATCTTATAAGGCTGCGTCTGGCACGCGCCATATGTCGACTGGCAATCCGGTCGATGTGCGCGCGGCTATGGTATTTCATGGATATGACGACGAAGAGGATTTTACTCTGTGTTGTCGTGAGCTGGTGCGCGGAATCGGGCATAGGTTTGTCAATCGGCGTGCAAACGGGACCCCCTATCGGCTGTCTCTTATACACATCTCGATGTGTATAAGAGACAGACACATCGCCATGCTGCCTCGATCCGATACCGGATGGTGTATAAGAGACAGACACATCGCCATGCTGCCTCGATCCGATACCGGATGGTGTATAAGAGACAGACACATCGCCATGCTGCCTCGATCCGATACCGGATGGTGTATAAGAGACAGACACATCGCCATGCTGCCTCGATCCGATACCGGATGGTGTATAAGAGACAGACACATCGCCATGCTGCCTCGATCCGATACCGGATGGTGTATAAGAGACAGACACATCGCCATGCTGCCTCGATCCGATACCGGATGGTGTATAAGAGACAGACACATCGCCATGCTGCCTCGATCCGATACCGGATGGTGTATAAGAGACAGACACATCGCCATGCTGCCTCGATCCGATACCGGATGGTGTATAAGAGACAGACACATCGCCATGCTGCCTCGATCCGATACCGGATGGTGTATAAGAGACAGACACATCGCCATGCTGCCTCGATCCGATACCGGATGGTGTATAAGAGACAGACACATCGCCATGCTGCCTCGATCCGATACCGGATGGTGTATAAGAGACAGACACATCGCCATGCTGCCTCGATCCGATACCGGATGGTGTATAAGAGACAGACACATCGCCATGCTGCCTCGATCCGATACCGGATGGTGTATAAGAGACAGACACATCGCCATGCTGCCTCGATCCGATACCGGATGGTGTATAAGAGACAGACACATCGCCATGCTGCCTCGATCCGATACCGGATGGTGTATAAGAGACAGACACATCGCCATGCTGCCTCGATCCGATACCGGATGGTGTATAAGAGACAGACACATCGCCATGCTGCCTCGATCCGATACCGGATGGTGTATAAGAGACAGACACATCGCCATGCTGCCTCGATCCGATACCGGATGGTGTATAAGAGACAGACACATCGCCATGCTGCCTCGATCCGATACCGGATGGTGTATAAGAGACAGACACATCGCCATGCTGCCTCGATCCGATACCGGATGGTGTATAAGAGACAGACACATCGCCATGCTGCCTCGATCCGATACCGGATGGTGTATAAGAGACAGACACATCGCCATGCTGCCTCGATCCGATACCGGATGGTGTATAAGAGACAGACACATCGCCATGCTGCCTCGATCCGATACCGGATGGTGTATAAGAGACAGACACATCGCCATGCTGCCTCGATCCGATACCGGATGGTGTATAAGAGACAGACACATCGCCATGCTGCCTCGATCCGATACCGGATGGTGTATAAGAGACAGACACATCGCCATGCTGCCTCGATCCGATACCGGATGGTGTATAAGAGACAGACACATCGCCATGCTGCCTCGATCCGATACCGGATGGTGTATAAGAGACAGACACATCGCCATGCTGCCTCGATCCGATACCGGATGGTGTATAAGAGACAGACACATCGCCATGCTGCCTCGATCCGATACCGGATGGTGTATAAGAGACAGACACATCGCCATGCTGCCTCGATCCGATACCGGATGGTGTATAAGAGACAGACACATCGCCATGCTGCCTCGATCCGATACCGGATGGTGTATAAGAGACAGACACATCGCCATGCTGCCTCGATCCGATACCGGATGGTGTATAAGAGACAGACACATCGCCATGCTGCCTCGATCCGATACCGGATGGTGTATAAGAGACAGACACATCGCCATGCTGCCTCGATCCGATACCGGATGGTGTATAAGAGACAGACACATCGCCATGCTGCCTCGATCCGATACCGGATGGTGTATAAGAGACAGATCCGAACCACTGTCTCCAAAATCACCATCCCGATCTCGCCGCCTGAAAATCCAGCCGGCTGCTTAAACCATCGACATGAGGGGTCCCTTTTAGGCGCCGATCACCCCGCGAACGGGGTCCTTTTTGCACGCCGATCCACAATAGGTTCGCAGCAGAGCAGGAAATCCGAGACCGCTTCGAATTCAGTCACGATGGGCCGTTTGATCCAGCGATAGACGCCGAGATGAAGCGGCTTGAGCAACTCGATCAACCGGCTTGGGATGCTGTCATCAGATTTCCAGCCGTTACGCTCGGCGACTTGGTTGCGAAGGTTGAATTCTTGCAATCGCAGGAATGCGACGTCGACCATGCTGAATTGCTGACCGATCTCACGCGAATCTGGAATGTCGGCCAACCTGTCAAAGACATCAACGATGTAGCAAATTGGCAGGAAGCAATGGGGGCCTACACCGCCGCGAAAGACGCCTACGAACGAGATCGTTCGGATGAGCTTTGTAACGCAATGATCGATGCTGAGTATCGCCTTCGCCGGATGCGGGCGCCTGACCTTGACGCAATCGAATGGAAAATCCTTTCTTTGCAGGTCGAGGCGGAAGACGCCACGCTCGGCCAGGCTGAATTTGATGTCATTTTGGGTGACCTGCGGAAACTTCGCACGGCCGAAGCGCCTGGCGCTGCCGTGTCGGAGATTTCGGTGGCGACGTTGGGCGATACACCCTTCATGTCTATCTGCCGGCAGTTCATGGCAGCGTACGAGGCGCTCAACGCGGCTGGCGGCGATGATGAAGGCCGCCTTGGAGAGGCTTACCACGCAGTTTTTCGCGTGCTGATAGAAACCCGGCCGTCAAACGATCGAGAATTCCGCCTGAAATTTCTCGCCCTATGGGGGGATGGCGGTGCGCCAAATGAGGAAATCGTCGCGAGCATGGTCAAGGACGCTGGCGATCTCTCCGCATTGTGACGGTGACGCGCGCATAAGAAAGCGGGCCGGAGTTACCGGCCCACTTTTTCGTTGATAGGGTTATTCGTCGCGCTTCGGCTTGCGCGGGGTAGTGGCGCGAAAGCGAAAGGCCTGTCCCTTCGGCTTACACAATCGGCTGCCATTGCGCAGCGTTATACACTGCACAATTACCCATTCGCCGTCGTTGCTGCCCATCAGAAAGGAAAGGAGCCTTGGGCAGCCTGAACGTCGGGATACCTGTATCCCCGCATGATTTCGGAGACCCGCCCCTGATTAACGCCGACGAGGGCGGCAACCTGATGCTGATAAAGCCCCTGGCTTTGCACCAGGAACTTAATATGGGCCGCCATTTCAGGCGATATGGGAGGAGATGAAGTGCGTTTCATAGCATTGGCTTTCTACCAAATGCGATGAACCGGGTTGACAATTGCCCGGTAGAACGTCAGTTTCTACCGGCTTTCAGCAAAAATCGACCGCGGTTCACTCGCGGTTAGCGGCCTGGAATCGTTGGAGCGATTCTGGGCCGCATTCGTTATGCAACGACTTGTTATTGCGCACAAGCAAAAATCCTCCTCAGAAGCTCGCAGGGCGCAATTCGCCAAGAAGTGGGGCATGACGCCATCGAGTCCCATTTTGTCACTGTGGTGGCGTCCTGGGTGGCAAATCGAGGGGGTTAAGAGGTGGCCCTCTCCCCACTTGCGCACCGCGCAGGTAGAGAATTGTTAACCATTCATACGCGTTCCGCTTTGGTACCCGTCTTGTTTCGGTTCAGTTCGGCGCCGCTTCTCCCGGCCGCCACCAGTATTCCTGATCCATCTCGCGCCGGGCGCGGGCTTCCATTGATCTGAATCGCTCTTGGTAGTCCGGGTCCAACTCCTTCTGGAGCTGGTCGAGCAAGATGCGTTCATAGGCCAGCCGCGCATACCAAAGCGAACCGCCGGGCGTGTAGTTGCGCGCGAACTGGACGGCTTCTTTACCGATCTTCGTGTCTTCCGTCGGCCGTCCGCGCGCCGCCTCCCAGGCATTGGAAGTCCCCTCAATGGCATTGCCGATCGTCAGCTTGCGTATATCGTTGGCCGCGGCGACGGTCGGACCGGCCAGTGTTTCCGCCATCCCGCGATCATAGCGATTGACGTCGGAGAAGAGAAAATCGCCGTAAATGCCAAGGCCGCCACCCTGGAGTATTGCGGCGCCCCAAAATTCGCCAGCATGTTCGCCCGTCATGTCGATCGGCTCTTTGCCTTTGGCGATCTGCTTCAGCTGATAGGCGAGGGCGCCCATGGCGGTCGCGCCGATGAACAGGTTCGCAGCGTATCCGACCTTGGCCATCCTTCCCTTTTGCATCAGCGCCCGCTGGCCATGGGTGAACATCATCGTCACCCCGAAATTCTTGTATTGCGCAACGGAACGGACCAACTCGCCAACGAACGTGCCGGGCGGCGCGTCGGAAAAGAGCAGTGCCTTGCCGCGCACGCTTGCGCTGGGGACGGCAAACTCGGTCTCGGTTTGCACCATTTCGAGCAGGCGTGTCGCGAGATCGTTCGCTATGCCTTCCGGAATGTCACGGCGGCCGGCCAAGTCGTCGGGCCGCAGGAATGTCGCTCGCTGGTGAGAATAGACGGGAGTCTTGCGGACGATGTCCCATTCTTCTGCGCTAATGCCATAGCGTCCCAGCGTGTTCCGAAGCGGCAGGGGCAATGCCGAGAAGCCATTCCCGCGGTTATCAGCCATGAAGCCCATGAACTCCATGCCGAACGCCCATCGACCTGCCTGCGTCCAAGGTGAAAGCATTGATGCCCGCATCGTGAAGTCGGACAGCCGTCGCGCGATCTCCGGGCCCGCCACTTCATCGGTGTAGCGCTGCTGGGCCGACGCGATCGTCGACCAGTTTTCTGCGATCAGGCCCAGCCGCACCGCCAGTTTCTGATCTTCGGTTACGGTAGGCCGGAAGAGTTTGACGTAATTGCGGAGAACCCCGGTGATAGGCAAGCCGCTGAATTTCGCTGCCATGCGCTGAAAGGCAAGGTCAGATACCGCCGTTAGGGACGCGCTTCCCAACTGCGCAGATACCAGCATGGATCGAGTGCCAGCGAGTGCATTACCCCAGTTGCTGTTGATTGGAGCATTTGAACGGCCTGACAGGTGCGACCACATATCGCGCATCTGCTTGACTGCCGATCGAGCTCGCTGACTGCGCATGCCCTTGCCCGTCTTGGCATCCGCTTCGGCCGCCTGCTTCGTGATCATTTGCTCCATCCAGCGCATCGTAGCGCTCGGGTTGGGGCCGAGTACCTCCAGCGCTGCAATGTCGCGAGCCATGCCATCGATGTAACCCAGCATCACGTCGAACGGCGTGCCTTTGGAGAAGCGCCCCTGATACTCCAGCCAGGCGTCGGCATCCTTGAACGCGAGATAGCGCGGATCGGCTCGGCGATTGCCGAGCTTGCCGTTGATGGGGACGCCGGACGGCTCGACGCTGTTCCATCCCTGCGTCGAGATCGTGTCGAACACCTCCCGCAGCGTCCGCTCCACCTGCGCCGGCGTCATCGGTCGACCGGTCAGATCGTCATACATGCGCGATGGGTCCAGCCGCGGTAACACAAAGGCGCGCCACTCGTCGAAGCCTGCCTTGCGCACCGCCACCATGTCATGGGTCTGGGGCAGGCCCCAATCCGCGCGCTTCGGGATATGGCCCCCAGCCTGGTTGAACCGCTGGCGAAGATATTCATGCGTCTCGGTCCATGCCGTGGTCAGCTCGCGCGCGCTGGCATTGTCGATCTTCTGCCCGAACGAGGCGCGCGCCAGATCATCCATCTCAGCGTCGTTGCGGACGCGGCCGAGGAGATCGCGTCGGAAGGTGGCGAGAACCTCCGTCATGCGGCCATGAGCTTGGCCGAGGATCGATTTGCGCCGGGCCTCCATGTTGGAAAAGGTGGCTGCTTCATCGCGATCGAAATGCGCAGTCGCGGCGGCTGCCCAGTCCTCCCGGCCCTTGGCGTCGCGATAGCCACGGAGATTGCCCATGATCTCACGCTGGCGGGATGCCTGAAGGAGGGTCTGCCTCCGCTTTTCCGCTGCCTCCCGCTTCATGCGCTCCAGCGCCCGATGCGTGGCCTGAGCCGCTGCCTCGTCGGCGCCCAGCTCGTCGCCGATGGCGGCCCGGATCTCCTCGAAGATCTTGCGGGCCTGCTCTTCACGGCCGGGATCGATCGCGCCGGTTGCCGCGAGGGTGGATAGGCATTTGTCGAGGCTCATAGCAGGCAGGCTTCCACGGCTGAAATAAATGCGTCGTCCGCGTCATGCTCGGCGAACAGTTCCTGGAGCGGGCGCATGACCGGCACGGCCTGGCCGTCGGTCACAGCTTCCTCGATGGCGATCGCCGGCATGTCGTCCGCCACGACGCCAGCGCGCTCCAGCACGCTCGGCACATATTCGCGAGTTTCCTTGATCGGGATGCGCCGCGCCCATTCGGCATCGGTAATAGCGCCCGTGCGGGGGTCGCCGATCTTTTTGATCCACTGGTCCACGCGGCCTGGTCCGGCGTTGTAGGCCGCGAGTGCCATCGAGACATTGCCGTCATAGCGCGTCATCATGGCGTCGAGATAATCACGGCCGACGCGCGCACGCTCTGCCTCGCTGCTATCGGCCGCTGGCCGGACGCCGAAACCGGGATCAGCATTTGTGCCCGGCATGACCTGCATCCGGCCGCGCGCGCCTTTGGGACTGACCGCGTTGGGATTGCCACGGGATTCCTGCCCTATCACGGCGTTGATGAGCCGGTCGCGGGGGATCGCTTGCGCCGGCGCGGCGCCAGCCTGCGGAGCGGCGGCGGCTGGAAGCCCGGGCGGCGGCGCTGCCATCGCTGCGCGGATGTCGTGGGTCAAAGCTGCGATTTGGTCAGCCTGGCCGGGACCGGCTGGTTCTGAGAATGTGGCGAGCCGCTCCTGCACCGAAGGAGTAACAGGCGGGAGCGGCTCGCGGCCGGTAAATCCGTCATCAAGGGCTTGAGCCGTGGCAGCCTCAAGCGCTTCACGATGGCGGACCTGCCCGGATGGCGTATCTTCGAATGGGTTGAGGCGATCGATCTCCAGATTTTCGGCGACGACGTCACGAGCAGCCTGAATTTCTGGATCGGGCATGTCCTTGGTGGCGGCCAGCAACTCCTCATCGGACAGGGTGCGTACCCGGCCGGGCTGGAATTCCTTACCAAGGCGCCGGAATCCTTCCACGCTGCCCCCGACCACACCGCCCAATACGCCGGCGGCAGTCACCGAAATGGCGGCCTCCTTCGCGGTCATGGGTACGCTGATCTCTTCCCGACGCTGCGCTATGATGGGAAGCGTCACGGCTTCAGTCGCGGCATTTATCCCCGCCTCGCGAAGGGCGGTATTCAGGATTGAGCGCGAAGGCCCGCCGCCAAGCACTAGCGTCGCAAGGTTGACCGGGTCGGAGAAGCCTCCAGACAATGCGCCGGCGAACCCGCCGATCGTCCCCATTGTCGTGGCACGGTCGCCGACGTCGCCCTCTCGCTCCAGCTGCGCTTTCGCCCGCGCATTGATTTGCTGGATGAAAGCTGCACGATCCGCACCCAGCTCGGCGAGAAACTTCGGGTCGGAACGGCGACGGCGCCCGATCTCGTCCCAGATCCGTTGCTCCTGTGCCGGGATGCCCCTGTCCCCTACGACCCATGGACTGTTGCTCTCCCCGCGATAGGGGTTGGTGAACATCCGGTCGCGATCGGGGGAAACCAGCGTCCAGCCGCCAGCTTTGCGAAAGCCCTGATTGAGACTTTCGATAACCGGCTCGTAGGCATCGGCCAATGTGAGATCCCGGCTGTCGGTGCGTCCAGCCATGCTGGTGGATCGATATGCCTCTCGAAAGTTGTCGAGGAAACCGGTGGCGGGACCGGTGGCGAAATCGGCTGGAGCTTGGCCTGTCTCGCCATCCTCCCCGAAGAAATAATCCTGCGGCATCTCAGAACCCCAGCCAATCACCGACTTGTTCAAGTACACCCTGTGGCGCCCGGCCGCGAAGGCGTGGGACGAGGGCATTCATATCAAGAATGAATTGCCCCTTTGGACCGCGCAGAAATTGCGTCCCGCGCTTGTCGAGCGCCACGGAGTAGCGGCCGCTGCCGGCATCAAAGAGGTAGCCGGAGCGCAGCGTTTCCAGATTCACAGGCTTGCCATTGCCATATGTCGGCCTCGCACCGATCGCCTTCAGATCATCGGCATTGATCCTGCCCATGAGGGTGCCGAATTCTTCAGGCGCGACGCCGGGCGGGAGGATGATATTGTTTCCACGATAGCTGCCTAGCCCGCCGACGCGGCTGCCATCCTGTCTGTAGGTTGCTCCAGCCGCGCGATTGAGGGCCTTACCCCATGTGTCGGGATCTACGAACTTCGGGTCGAGACCAGCCGCGACTGCTTCACTCGCATATATGGCCTGCGCCGATTTGAAGAGCGCGCCCCGCGTTTTCGGCGTGAATGCTAATGCCGATCCAAGCCCGGGCGCCGCCTGGAAAGCATCGAGTGAAGGGATGGCGACAGCCTTATCTTTCCACGCCTGCTGCCCTGCGAAAATCCGTTCGGCCGTATCCTTGCCCCCTGGCACGGTGGCCGCCAGCCCGCCGGCATGGGCGAAGATCGGATCTGCGCCCGAAATGCTGCCCAGCACATCCCGGCCATAGCGACCGAAGCCCGTGACGATGTTTTCGGCGATCTTGCTTTTTTGCTGAGTGTTGGCCTTCGCGATCTGCCCCGCCATCAGCGTTGCTTCTTCATCAGTCAGGAAGGTCGGGGGCGTTCCATATCGCTCCGATACAGCTAGGCTCGTCTTGATCCGGGCCTGCATACTGCGGGCGTCCCTATAATCCACCGGTGCCAGTTGAGCCACACCAGCCTCCGCGGCCCATGATAGCGGGTCCGATTTCAGCCGGGCGCGCATCTTGCCCAGCAGCTGCTCGCCAGCATCGATGCGGGCAGCCTGCACCGGTGTGCGCTGGCCCTTCTCTCCACGCTGCTGGTTGAGCCAGCCCTGCAATTGGTCCGGCCGCCACTGGCGGGCCTCGCTGGTAAATGTCTGGACCTCACCAGCCGAACGCAGACGCAATGCCAAGACCGGCTTGTCGAGCTGATCGAGACGAGAGGCGAGCTTGCCCAGCGAGGTGGCGTCGACCTCATGGCCATTGTCGATCATGTCGAGCACATCGCGGGCCTGCTCGGAAACAAGGGCAGCCTCTTCCCGCTGTTCCTGCCGCGCCTGCGCCTGCATTCGGCGCAGCTCGGCCGCTTCAGCGCTCCGGCGGGTGCGGATCTGATCCTGCACGGCATCAACATCACCTGGCTCCATCCGCGCGCCGTAGACCTTCAGATATTGCTCACCCAAATCAGGGGCGACGTCCGAGAGGCGATTGCCGGCCAGCCGTCGGGCAGCCGATTCGGTCTTAAGGCTCTCGATTGCCACCATCTCCGGCGACCATCCCTTGCGCTCGCCCATCTTGCGGACCTCGCCCAAGGCGGTGGCGATATGCTTGTCGGCGACGGCTGGATCGTCATACGCGGTACCAGCGTCCGACACCGATAGGGCGATGCGTGCAGCCTGCGTATCGTCCTGCCAACTATCGAATTCCTGTGCGACATGGCGTGATACGAGAGACTGGGCTGACAGCATACGCTGGTCGGCGACGCTATCGAAGGCACGCTGCGCGATCGGTGTGCTGAGGGTGCCGCGCAGTTCGGATCGTCTTCGCTCGATCTCTTTCATTGTCGGCTCAAACGCATCTTTGGCATCCTTGCCATGCTTGTTGCGGAGGCCGGTTTCAGGATCATCCATGGCGCTCTGGATGAAGGATGCAAACTGGTTATCGGCCTCCTTGGCGCTGGTTTCCTCTTCCTCGGCGACGATGCGTGCGCGCACCTGAGCATAGTCGCCGATCGCTGCGCCGGTTTTCATGAGCCCAGTCGCGACGGCGCCGAACAAGCCGCCGTTATTGTCGGCCGGGCGGAAGCGCGCCTGTACCGGGGCGATTGGGCCTACGGTAGGGGCTCCGTATTGGGGGATGCGCGGCATTAGTAGATGCTCCCGGCTTTAATGCCATATGCGTTGCGGCCGACGCTCCCGAACTGAGCCTTCAAAGTGCCGTACTGTTGCGCACCGCTGAGCGCGGTTGTTGCTACACCGAACGCGCCATCCACCAGTGCGCCGGACGCTGACTGTCGGGATGCCTGCGCCTGCGCACGGTAATTGGCGGATTCGATGTCAAAGCCCTTCACGGCATTGGCGCCTTGGTCGATAATCCGCTGGGCATCCTCACGGCCGAGCATCGCCGTATCGGCCGAAAGGTCCGCCGCGTTGCCAAAGCCCAAGTCGAGCCCGCCGGCCGCCATCGCGACACGCTGCTGCCCCTGAAGCTGCGCCTGTCGTCGCCAGTGTGTCTGCAATTCCTGGCGCGTGGCGTCCTGCTGGGTGCGGGCGGCCTCGGCAGACAGGCGGGCGTTCTGGTCCGAAACTTGGGCTTGGTATCGGGACTGTGCGCTGGACTGCAGGGCGGCAAAGCCGGTCCCAGCCGCAGAGATCGCCGTTCCGATGAGCGCGAGGGTTGCGACTGGGGCGCACACGGTCAGCGGGTCCACTTCATATCAGGCGTCCATCCACTGGTTGGACGACGGATCGCCTCCGGTGGCGTGTAGACCCCAGCCGGTGGCGGCACATCCGGCAACTGGCCAGTCCGCCGGCACTCATTGGCAACACGTTCATCGTTGCGATGGTTAGCGTTCCAAACCGCCCATTCTGCAGGATCGACCGGCTCGAACTTCCAGTCCAACCCCTCTCGCTCGACGGTCCCGCCGATTTCGGCGATGCGATCGTCAGGTTGGGGTAGCTGAACGCGAACGAGGGCGCGTTGCTGGCTCATGAAAGTTTCTCCCCCTGGGGGCAAAGGGAAGCGGCACGCGCTCGTATCTTCGCATTGACCTTTGCGACAAACGAGGTGAGCCCGCCAACCCGTTCATACTCTGTACGCGCGTTGGCGCTGGGAACAGTGGAGAAGGTGACGCCTTCTTTCGCGAGCAGACCGGACAGTAACGCCATATCGCGGCCGTCGAAGAGATCCTCCTGCAAGGCTGACACAGCGTGCGAGTGCCGCGCCTTGTCGCCTGGCGTTACAGATGCCATCGAATATAGCTGCTTGGCATTCTCTTTGATTGTCGAGCCAGCCGCGTCATAATCGACGACAAGCCGTGCGAGCAGCTTGGCGGCATCCTGAATCTTGGCGGCGATTGCCAGCCGGTTGACAAGTTGCCGGTCAATTTCGGTAATGCGGGCAGCCTGTGCAGCCTGGGAACGGCTAAGCGCATCGCCTGCCGCACGCCGACGGGCTTCCTGCCATGCAGCCTCCAAACTGCGACGTCGGTTCTTGAGCGCATCCAGCGTCACCAGTGTCTTGTCGACATCATCCTGGGTCGTTTCGCCGAGAACCTGCTGATAGCCGGCACGGTGATGATCATCCTCGGCAACGCGGATCTGCTGATCCAGCGCATCCCGCTGCGCGATATAATCCTGTTCGGTGAAAGTCGGTTTGTCTGCCACGGTCGAAACTCCTCCTTGTCGATCGTCGCTGCGACGATAGGGTTCGACATCGAGCGGTTGAATCGACCGATCGAAGGCAGGAGGTGACCAATGGATTTGATCGCGGCGTTATCATCGCTCAAGACGGCGAGCGAGGTCGTGAAGGCCATCAGGGCTGCCGAGAAATCACTCGATGAGGCAACACTGAAGCAGCGCTTGGCTGATGTCACCGTCGCGCTCGCCGACGGCCGGGTGGCGCTGGCGGAGGTGCAGGAAGTGCTGGCGGGCAAGGACAAAGAGATATCGGAGCTCAAGGCGGCCATCCAGCAGATAGGTGAACTGGTGGAAGGGCCTGGGGGATACTATTATCTCCCAAATGAAGATGGCACCCCGAAGGGCGCTCCCGTATGCCCGAAATGCAAAGCGGAAGGTCGCGTGATGCAGACCGTGCAGTCGCGGTTGGCGAACAAAGCTCAATGCCCAACTTGCAAAAACGAATATCAGCCCGTTTCGATCTACTTGCCATCCGGCGTCACGGCCGCTGAAGAGACCAGCCGCCGACGCAAAGAAATTGCCGATCAAAGCCGAGCGGTGAACCGCAACCCATTCGGGCGGGATTCATGGATGCGAAGGTAAGGATACTACGTCAGACATGAGCCTTTTGCGGCTGGGCGTCTTTCCACCGTGTAGATGGCAGCGTCCGTTGCGCATCGGCATCTTCTGACAAGGCTCTCCATCTCGCCGCACTGCGCCGCAAACTTGGCGGTCAGTCGCGGTAATGCGCATCGCTATGCACCCCGCCGATATCGTCACGATACTGCTCAAACGTCCGCGTGTCGCCACGTCGTTTCAACTCGGCTTCGATGAGCGCCTGATGATCCATGCCATCGGCGCGCATCCCATTTGAAAGGGCGCGCACGCGATTGCGCCCCCGCTCAATCGCAGCAGCCATATCCTGATCTTCCGGCGGCATCATGCTCCGGATCAAGATCATCTGTTCTTGCATCTTCTGCCCGCGAGGAATTTCCGCATACTCCAGCAGCAAATTCCCCAGTTCTCGACACTGCTCTTGGGTTGACCGTTCCAGGAAGCTGATGATGTCAAATGCCATGTCTTATCCCTTCTGTTTGCTTACGCTTTGCGCGAGAGCCGCCAAGCGGACCGCTATTTCGTTCTGGCTCAACCCATTTGCGGCGGAAGGAGCCGCCTCAGCTTCACCAATTTTCAGCATTGCTGAATCGCCGTACCGTTTGGGTGACAGTCGGGCAGCGAGCCATTTGCGGCTATCAACGCGAAGACGAGAGCGCTGCACATGCTCATAATCCAGCTCTTTGCCATTCTCGCCCTCCACCCAGTCATACTTGGCGTCGTCGGCAATCTCGATAATCTCTTCTGCCAGCACCTCAGCATATAGCGCTTTGGCGGCGACATAACCCGCGCGGAATTCCGGATCGGCGGCAATCCAGTTCATGACGGTGGATTTGCACGGCATCCCTTCACGATCGCAGATGCTGCGAATGCTTTCGCCGGCGACGATGAACTGCAGGATTTCCTGGCGGATTTTCTCCGTCTTTCGGCTCGCGCGTGCGCGCGTGCGTACTGGTCCAACTGTGAGGGCACGCCCATCGTTTTTTGCCATCAATGAAGCTCGTCATAGCGGTCGTTTGAAGGTGCTGGCGGCGGAGATGGCGAGCAAAAGATGGGAGCCTCTTTCCCATAAGCCTTGGCGAGCGAAACGTAATTCCGGCGCACCCAGTCCCAATCCGGCTCCTGCCCGCCGTTGCGCTGTTTCAGCCATGCGCGAAACTCGGCAGCATCGATGTTCATTTGGATGTGCCCGTCCATCATGATGGTTCCGCGCCTTTCCAAGTATCGGCCTTTTCAGATGCCATCATTTCCGCGATCTTCGCGATGCCTTTGGGCGTCAGCAATACCTGTTCTACGAACTTCGCCGGCTGGCCCGGCCGCTCCAGCCGCGTGACTTTGTGGGTGATGAGCCCAGCCGAGATCTTTGCTTGGTAGCCCAGCCACCGCGAACCGCCCGATCGACGGTAGATCCACAGTCGTTGCTCCATCCAGCCGAACAGCGCGCGCGGGCCGGTATTAAGAGCTTTCGCCGCATCGGTAATGGATAGCGCGCCCTCTGCATGGGTCAACTGCGCGAGCGCCGCCGCTTGGGTGGCCAACTCGTTGTTGCGATTTTCAAGTGCCAGTGCTCTGCCAGTATGTTCGAGCAACAGGCGCTGTAGGACAGCCGGGTCACTCAGGTTAAGCGGCGCGGCTGCAGCGCCGTAATGTCCGGAGCGCCGGATCGATGGCAGCACTTCCGACGTCACCCACTTGGTAAAGCGTTTCGCGGCTGGTTTCCTGCTCCTCAACATGAGCTTGAACAGCCCGCTTTCATTGACGACGAGCAGGTCGGGGTTGCCGCGACCGCGATTAACATCCGGATTGCGGATGCTATCGCGCTCGTCGTCATCGAGCCGAGCGGCTGCGTTGCCTACGTTCTGAAGCTCGAGGACCGCACAAACGTCTGCCAGCGCGAACCAAGGCTGGCCATCTCGATCAGTGATCCGCACGGGGCGGCTCTCGAATTTGAACGGGGTAAGGTCAGTCATTTCCATCTCCGGTATCACGGAGCGGCTGTTGCCATTCTCTATCGTGCTTCATCACCAGCATCTCTGCGCGGTTGGCGCGGGCCATGCGTCTGGCGCGAATTGGAGCGCTGATCTGCTCAATTTCGGCGACGGTCGGGAAAAAGCGACAGGTGCGCAGGATCGCATCGAACACGGCTTTGAGATCGGTCGCTGCTAAGCTGCGAAGAGCATGGCGCATCATCGTCATCCGCTCGGCAGCTTCTTCGTCCGTCATCCCGCGAGGACACGGCATCATGTTGGCCACGTGCGCAATCATTCGATTGATTTGCAGGGGAGTGGCGGCTGTGGCTTGGCACGCGAGGACGTAATCTCGCAGTTTCTGTGCGCTAATCGGCCCTATCACCGGCAGATCATTGAATGCGGCACTTTCGTCGAGCAGCTTGCTTAACTTAGGTGGCAACAATCGATGCGCCTCACGGGCAAGCACGTTGCCCGACTGATCAGCGATCGCGATATGGGCGTTCATCCGCTTTTTCCTGCGTGGAATTGGTGATCATGAAGTTCGCGAGCCAGATGCTCGGCCTCAAAGCGCATTGCGGCCCTCACCAGTGGGTTGCTGTATTCCTGCGGTGCGGTAGCCGCGCTGGTTGTGCGCAATACGCGGTCATGCACATCCCGAATCCTGTTGTGCCACGTTCTATCCCAGTCGAGCTTTGTCGCATTGCGAGCTGCCGACCGCCAGAAATCACGAAAGCTATCAAGCTCACGTTCCTCACGTTTCGCTGGCCATTGCGCGACCAGCTGGGCCACAGATCCCGGCAATGGACCAGGGCACCAGCCGTCGGGAAGTCGAGTGCCGCGCGCGCCGATCTTTTCTGAAGAAATCGCGGCTCTCTGAGGAAGGGTATCCTTGATTGGTTCCTTGACTGTATCCGTCACCCGTTTTCGGGAGGCTTCAACCTCCCGTTTTAGGTCGGCTTGAGTAGAAGAAACGGGCGGCTTCCTTTTTAGGGAGGCTACCTTTTCCGGCCCCCTTTCAAGGTGCAGTCGATATACCTTGATCTGGCCCGACTTACCCTGTCGGCGGCCGGTGTCAGAGATCAGTTGAATCTCCTCCAGCCGATCAAGGGCTGTGGTAGCGGTCTTATGGTTCATGTCGCCGAAGGCTGCGATCGCAGCCGTTGAGGGATAGGCTTCGCCATCTTCGTTGGCGTAATTGGCCAGGCACAGCAAAACCATCTTCGCTGCCATTTTTCCGGGCTGCTGCTTGCTAGCCCAAGCGAGCGCGTCGAAGCTCATATCGCTTCCCCTGATCTGTCGATGATCCGCGAGCCGCGCGTGCGGCGAAGACCATCTGCCCAGGCGCGTGCTCTGTCATAGTCCGGAAGCTCGGCGTCGAGGGGCTCGTCCGGTATCGGAGGCTGGACTATCACGCTGAACCCGTCGCGATTGGGCAGCGGCTGTCTCTTATACACATCTAGATGTGTATAAGAGACAGGTCATAGTCCGGAAGCTCGGCGTCGAGGGGCTCGTCCGGTATCGGAGGCGGGACTATCACGCTGAACCCGTCGCGAGTGGGCAGCGGGGCGACCTCGATGACACGAGAAGTCATGCCGCGCCTCCGAGGGCCGTCGCCAACGGATTGACGATTATCGGCAAGCCCATGCGCACGTCATGCTCGCGAATGATCGACATGATGCAGCCGAACGTGACAAGCGCTTCGGATGGTGGGTACGCTTCTGCTTCACCGCCAAAGCCAATCTTCCGGGCGCCCCACAATTCTCCATCCGGGAACACGAGCCAGCCGCGGAGAGGCCTTCCGGGAAATGCGATCACTTCACCCACGGCCCACCTCCGCGCTTGCGATGGTGATTCGGCTGAGGTACGATCGGGCGTTATCGAAAATCATGATGGAGATGGCCCCTTGCTTGCCGGCGGGGGCCATTTCTTTTGGTGAAGCCCGCGCGGTCACTGGGGCGCCTCCTGGAAGGTCGATAGGCGTGTCCGTTCGGCCATCCAAGCATCGACATCGCTACGCCGATACCGAACTACGCGCGCAGAGATTTTCACGTAGCGGGGGCCGCCTCCTTCACACCGCAACTTGTTCCAGAAATCGCGGGTCAGAGAGGTGTACGAAGCGAGATTCTCAACGGTCAGATATTCGTCACCAGCGTCCGCGACCATTACGCGGCCTCCCGCGCGCGGAGGCGAGCGTCCAGCCACTCGTCTATCTCGTGCTCCACCCACCCGAGCGCGCGCGAACCAAGTTTAACCGGCTGAGGAAAGTCGCCAGCATTGCGCATTATCCAGATCGTCGAATGAGACAGCCCGGTCCGGCGGCGCACCTCCGGTTCACGAATGAAACACAACTTTCCGTCCATACGTCACTCCATCGTCAATGAGTGACAGGGACAGTTAAAGCGATTTTAGAAAAGTTGTATCGACTAGAAAATTCATTATTATCAATGAGATAATTGCAATTTTCTTTGTTTTTAAGCGTTTGTAGCGATGGTAACGGATACAATACGTCGCTCTTTTTACTCGCTTTGTCGCAGCCTGAATTCCACTTTGCGCGCTAGGTCGGCGTATCGCTGATCATCGTCCAGCACGCCGCAAAGATATTCGCCATAGCGCTCGGCAGCCTCACATTTTTCCTCGAAGAAGTCCCAATGCTGATAGTGCAGCGCCGTTTTCGACAAATCCCGGTCCCTGTGATCCTGAAGCCGGTCGATGATGTTGGAGGCAATGCCCAACGCTTGCATCACAGTTGCCATCGTCCGACGGAAATCATGGCTGGTCCAATGGGGCAGGGGAGAGTCATGTATTTCCTCAATCATGGCATCCAGGTCGGCCTTCGCTGCGCTAAACCCCGCAACAGGCTTGATGCCTTTCGATGTGAACATCGGCCGATCCTTTTCCGCGATCGTGATGCCAGCGGGAGGGGCGATACGGGGAAGAATCTCCACTACCCTCATGGCATATTCGTTCAGCGGAACGAGAAAGTCGCCGCGCTTGTCTGATTTCGGCCGCTTCATCTCGGCGGCAGGGATAAGGATTGCCTCATTGTCCAGTTGAAACTGGCCCCACTTACGGTTGGCCACGTCACGAATTCGCAGCCCAGTGGCGAGCTGAAGTTGAAACATGGTGCCGAAGGGATAGCCCATGGCAAGGGCGGCCTTCCAAATGATCTTCATCTCGGGCCCGCTCAAAACTCGATCGCGCACAGTGGTCTCTGCCGGCGCAGGCATGTCTTTCATGGGATGCCAGAAAAAGATCGTCTCGGCGGTGGCCCAATTGTACAGTTTCCGGAGCGCCTTGTGGGCTGCGATCCCAGCGGAGGGGCTTCGCTCGACAAGCTTGGCAAGCGCGATGCGTATCTCTTCGCGCTTCAGCTCGTCGACACGACGATTGTTGAACAACCGACCGATGTCGCGCAGCGCCCTTGCGGTTCCTTCCCAACTGCGCGGCTGGTGCGGTTTCGCATATTCCTCGATAAATCGCTCTGAGAACGAATTGTAGGCCCGATCGTTTGCGATGTTCCTAGCGATGGCGGCATCATCATGGGCCTGTTGCTCCGCCATCCGGCGCCGGGCACGTTCCTCGAATGGGTCTATGCCCTTGCGGCGCATCCGAAGGATTTCAGCCGCCTCTTCGCGCGCCGCTTTTGGTTGCCACTCTGGGCCATGCCTTCCAATTGTGACCCGTCTCGTTTTGGCGCTACCACCTGGACGATACTGGACTATATATGACTTCACCCCGCCGCCTCGGACGCCGGGTGGAGTTACGGTGACACCGAAGCCAGCGAGCTCGGTATCCCAAACGGTGAGGCGCTTCTTGGGGTCTGGATCGGGCTCCAGCCGATCAACGAATTCCTTGGTCAACTTCGCTTTCATCACACCTTCCAGATAAGCACTGGATAAGCACGCCATGGCCTATACCGTCATTTCCGTTCCAACCATAAGCGGCGAAGGCATGTTAAAACAAACGGATTTCTCAAGTTTGTAGAATTATGGACAACTATGCGCGGGGAATATTCCAAACCTTCCAAGCTTGTGATGCGGGTTCGATCCCCGCTACCCGCTCCAGCCCTTCCTCAGCAGATCAGCCCGGCCTTGGCCCGCAACTGCCCCGCTCCACCAGCGTGAACAGAAATTCCGGTTCGTCGAGCGGCCCGTTGGCGAGCGCGTCGATGACCGATCGGCCCATTTCCTCAAGCGGTTGACGCACCGTGGTCAGCGGCGGCCAGCTGGTGAGACTCGCGGGGGTATCGTCGAAACCGACCACCGACAGATCGTCCGGCACGTTCAGGCCCATGCGATGGGCCAGGGTCAGTACGCCCAGCGCCATGTCGTCATTGGTCGCAAAGATCGCCGTGGGCGGCTGCGGCAGGGCCAGCAGCGCTTCGCCTGCCGCGATGCCCGACGTGAAATCGAAACCGCCCGGCACGAACAGCGCGTCGTCGACAGGCAGGCCCGCCGCGCTCAACCCGTCGCGAAACCCCTCGACCCGGCGCAGCGCCGCGCGGTGCGAGGGCGGGGGAGGGATAATGCCGATTCGCCGGTGGCCATGCCCGATCAGATGGTCGGCGACCATCCGCCCGGCGGCACGTTCGGGCGTGTGGATGTTGAAGCTGGCCGCGACAACCGATCCCGCGATCCGTGCGCAGGGCAGGCGCAATTCCGCCAGGCGCGCCAATAGCGCTTCATTGTCCGACAAGGGCGGCACCAGCAGCACGCCGTCGGGCCGCAACGCCGCGACCAGCCGGTCCAGCACGTCGAACCATTCCTCGCCCGCTGCCGAAATCGGCTCCACCACCAGATGATAGCCCAGTTCGCGGCAGCGCGCCGCCGCGCCGGACTGGATGCCGCTGATATAACCGGGGGCGGGGTTGCTGTAGAGATAGGCGATCATGAAGGAACGCCCGCCCGCGAGCCGCCGTGCCGACTGATTGGGGCGATAGCCAAGCTGATCGATGGCCGCCTGCACCCGCCTGCGCAGGTCCGGGCTGACATTGGGGGCGTTGTTCACGACACGCGACACAGTCTTGATGGATGCCTTGGCCAAAGCGGCGACGTCGTGGATGCTGGTCATAAGCCTGTCATGGAAGGGAGACGCCACGCTTGGCAAGTCATGATCGCGACTCCTATGATAGATGCTGAACGAGCCGCACATGAAGGGTCATCGGCACATGAGCAATGTCGTCAATCTGCGTCAGGCGCGCAAGGTGAAGGCGCGGGCCGACAAGGCGCGCGCGGCAGACAGCAATCGCGCCAAATTCGGCCGGACGAAGGCGGAGCGGATCGCGCAGGGCACGGATCAGGCGCGGCAGGACGCTTTGCTGGATGGCGCATATAGGGAAAGTCGCCGTTCAGACGAAACATAGTATAGTTCTGTAAATCTGCGGTTCATTTGAAGATGAACCATTGTTCATCTCAATCAATCTGCCGCTTATCCGCCTCCTTCCGTCCCGGAATCGAGAGTCGCCTTGCAGTCGATTGAAGATGTCGCGGGTTCTTCTCTCGCTATGACTGAACACACAAGCCCCATTCGCCCCGCCAGGGCCGCGATCGCCGCTGTTTTGGCTCTCAGTGCAACCCCTTTGCTGGCGCAGGAAATCGCCCCGCCGCCGGTTGCCCCCACCGTGACGGCCCCCGCCACGCCTTCGGTACCCGCGGCCGCGCCCGTTGCCGCTGCGCCAGCCACGCCGACATTTGCGCCGAGCGCGCCGGTCGTGCAGGCAACCCCGTCGGTCGAGGAGCGTCGCGCCGCAGCCATTGCCGCCGCTGAAGCGGAGGCCGCCGCCACGCCTGCGCCTGCCCCGCGCCGCGCCGCGCCGCGCAGCGTGGAACGGGCCGCTGCGCCGGTAGCACCTGCCGCCATAGCCCAATCTGCTGCCCAGTCGGCCCCGGCTGTTGCGCCGCCGACAGTGACGCCAGCTCCCGCTGCACCAATCGTTGCGCCTGAGCCGATGGCCCAGGCTCCCGCCGAGCCTGTCATGGCCGAGCAGCCAGCCCGGACCGACAATGCGCTTCTGTTCGCCATGGGCGGCGTCGCTCTGTTGCTTGCCGGACTGGGTGGCGCTGCAATGATGCGCCGTCGGCGTCCCGCTGACGCGGTTGTGGACGATCAGGCCGTCGCGCCGATGGCCCAGCCGATGCCTGTTGCCGCGACGATGCCGGTTGAGGCCGCGCCGGAACCCGTCAGGCCAGCGCCTGCCGCGCCGCGTACCGCTCTTACGCCCGCTGCCCCGGCAACGGACGAGGAGCGCACGATCGCGGCGATGGTGGCCGCGCCGCCCAGCGCGGAAAATCCTTTCCTCACCCATGCCAAGCGGCTGCGTCGGGCAAGGTTCCTGCTGGCCGAGCGCCAGGCGATCGAAACCCCGCCAGCGCCCCGCGCGGCTGACCCGGTTGCAGCCCCTGCTCCGGCGGTCGATCGCAGCCAGACCGTCTATCGCTTCGGCAATGATGGTGTGCGTACCGGCCTTCTGAAGCCGCGCACGTCCTGATTGGACTGAAGACAGAGTGAAGGGACCGGAGGCGCTACGCTTTCGGTCCCTTTTTGCCTGTCCGGTTGCACTTTTGCACACTGGCTGATACGCGCCGCGCGCATCATCCGCGCCACCCTTGCACAGAAGAGTCGCTAGCCATGTCAGACAAGATCAACCGCATCGTCCTTGCCTTTTCCGGTGGCCTCGACACCAGCGTGATCCTGAAATGGCTGCAACAGACCTACCAGTGCGAGGTGGTGACCTTCACCGCTGATCTGGGGCAGGGCGAGGAACTGGAGCCCGCGCGCGCCAAGGCCCGGCTGATGGGCGTCAAGGAAGAGCATATCTTCATCGACGATCTGCGCGAAGAATTTGTGCGCGACTATGTGTTCCCGATGATGCGCAGCAATGCGCTTTATGAAGGTCTCTATCTGCTCGGCACCTCGATCGCCCGGCCGCTGATCGCCAAGCGCCAGATCGAAATCGCCAAGATGGTGGGCGCGGATGCCGTGTCGCATGGCGCGACGGGCAAGGGCAATGACCAGGTCCGTTTCGAACTGGGCTATTATGCCCTGTCGCCCGACATCAAGGTGATCGCGCCGTGGCGCGAATGGGATCTGACCAGCCGCACCCGCCTGATTGAATTTGCCGAAAAGAACCAGATTCCAATCGCCAAGGACAAGCGCGGCGAAAGCCCCTTTTCGACCGACGCGAACATGCTGCACACCTCGTCCGAGGGCAAGGTGCTGGAAGATCCGTGGGATGAAGTGCCCGACTATGTCTATTCGCGGACGGTCAACCCGGAGGACGCGCCCGACGCGCCCGAATATATCACCATCGATTTCGAGCGCGGTGATGGCGTGGCCATCAACGGCGTCGCCATGTCCCCGGCAACGCTGCTGGAAACGCTCAACGATTATGGCCGCAAACATGGCATTGGCCGTCTCGACCTGGTCGAAAACCGCTTCGTGGGCATGAAGTCGCGCGGCATGTATGAAACGCCGGGCGGCACCATCTATCACCTCGCCCATCGCGGCATCGAGCAGGTGACGCTGGATCGCGGCGCGGCGCATCTGAAGGACGAGCTGGCCCCGCGCTACGCCGAACTCATCTATAACGGCTTCTGGTTCAGCCCGGAGCGTGAGATGTTGCAGGCGGCGATAGACCATAGCCAGGAAAAGGTCACCGGCACGGTGCGGCTCAAGCTGTACAAGGGCGGCGTCTATGTCGTTGGCCGCAAGTCGCCTTATTCGCTCTACAGCGAAAAAGTCGTGACGTTTGAGGATGATGCGGGCGCCTATGACCAGCGCGACGCAGCAGGCTTCATCAAGCTGAACGCGCTGCGGCTGCGCTTGCTGGGTCGGCGGGACCGCTGACAGGTATCACGCGCGGCCTGCCGCATGGTTAGGCAAGCGTTAACCGATTGTAGCCCATGCCTCCATTTCGGAGGCATGGGCATGTACGGTATAGAGTTGGAAACATCGTCAATCTGTCGCGCAATCGAACGCTCGACGGCGATCGTCAGCTTCGACATGCATTGTCGCGTCATTGGCGCCAACGACAATTTCCTGACCCTGTTCGGCTATGCTTTCGCAGATATAGAATTGCGCCCGCACAGCCTGTTCTGCGAACCGGGCTTTGCCGATACGCCCGGTTATGCGGCGTTCTGGGACAGGTTGCGCGCGGGACAGTTCGACACTGGCGTCTATCGGCGGCAGGATCGGCACGGTCGGCTGATCTGGATCAGGGGCAGCTATAATCCGATCTTCGACGATCAGGGCGTGCAGATCGGCATCATCAAATTCGCGACCGACATCAGCGCCGAACAGGAAGCGATCGCCGCGCGCGAGGATGCCGAGAGGCGCCTCAATCGCCAGGAACGCGACCGCCGCGCCAGCATAGAGCAGGTGCTCTGCGAAGTCGGCGGCATTGTCGATACGATTGACGGCATTGCCCGCCAGACCAATTTGCTGGCGCTCAACGCATCGATCGAAGCGGCGCGCGCGGGGGAGGCGGGGCGCGGCTTTTCCGTCGTCGCGGCGGAGGTGAAGAAGCTCGCGCTCGATACGCAGGCCGCCACGCGTGACGCCCGCGCCTTCATTTCGGGCTGATACGCGGTTACAAATTGCGACAGTTTGCCGGTTGCACTGACATAGTTGCGGGACAAATCCTGCCCATAACGGATTTCAAGGACGGCGACTTGTCGTTCATGACAATCACTGGGAAGGTAACAGGATATGATCCGCAAATTTTTTGGCACCGTCGCGCTGGGTTCGCTCTTCGTCGGCGGTCTCGCCGCCTCGCATCTCGCTTTTGCCCAGCCGGGCGCTGATGGCCCCGGCCATCGGGGCGGTCGCGGCGGCATGATGGCAATGGCCGACACCAACAAGGATGGCGCGATCAGCAAGGCGGAAATGACCGCCGCGCTCGAAGGACGCTTTGCGAAGATGGACGTCGACAAGGACGGCAAGCTGACCCAGGCCGATCGCGACGCCATGCGCGCCCAGCGACTCGACAAGCGCTTTGCCATGCTGGACACCGACAAGAACGGCCAAGTCAGCAAGGCGGAATTTGCCGCCGCCCACGAAGCCCGCGCCGACAAGCGCGCCGAGCGTGGTGAAGGCCGCAAATGGCAGGGTCGCGGCCATCATCGCGGTCACGGCATGATGGGCATGCGCGCCGACGCGAACAAGGACGGCACAATCACCAAGGCGGAATTCATGGCCGCGCCGACCGCGATGTTCGACAAGGCGGACGCCAACAAGGATGGCAAGGTGACCGCCGATGAAATGAAGGCAGCCCGCCAGGCGATGCGTGGCGCGTGGAAGGACCGCAAGGCTCCGCCGCCGCCCGCAGGCTGACCTCTCCCCATTCGCGTCCGGCCCGGCATTTCCCCTGATGTCCCTGAACCCGGTCGCGACACCTGGAAGGGCGAAGGCGTCCCCCCTTGCGCCTTCGCCCTTCCAACCTTTGTTCAGCCGTGACAGACAGGCAGCATGAGCGAAAAACCCCACCTCCTCCTCGTCGATGACGAGCGTTCGATCCGCGAACCGCTGGCGCAATATCTCTCGCGCAACGGCTTCCGCGTCACCGCCGTCGACAGCGCGGCCGAAGCGCGCATCCGGCTGAACGCGAACGCGATCGACCTGGTGATCCTCGACATCATGATGCCTGGCGAGGATGGCCTGTCGCTGTGCCGCCATATCCGCGAAACCAGCGAGATCCCGGTGATCCTGCTGACCGCCCGCGCAGAAGAGACTGACCGCATCGTCGGGCTGGAAATGGGCGCGGACGATTATGTGCTCAAACCCTTTTCGCCGCGTGAACTGGTCGCGCGGATCAAGGTGATCTTTCGCCGCGTCGCCACCGGCGGCCAGCGCGTCACCGCGCCCGATGGCGCCAATTACAGTTTCGCCGGATGGCTGCTCAAGACGCAGGAGCGCACGCTGGTGGATAGCGAGGGCGTGTCGCTGCCGCTTTCGACCGCCGAATATAATCTGATGCTGGCCTTTGCCACGCGCCCCAACAGCGTGCTCAGCCGCGACCAGTTGCTCGACATCACCCAGGGGCGTGAGGCCAATGCCTTTGACCGGGCGATCGACAATCAGATCAGCCGCCTGCGCAAGAAGATCGAGCCGGACCCCAAAAACCCCACGCTGATCAAGACCGTGTGGGGCGGCGGCTACACCCTGTCGGCGGAAGTCCGCAAATTGTGATGGCGCAGGGGTGGCGGCGGCTGCGCCTATGGTCGCAAAGTCTGGTGGGCCAGATCATCCTGATCGTCGCGCTGGCGCTGTTTGTCGCGCAGGCGATCAATTTCACGCTGCTGTTTCGTGAACGGACCCGGCTGGAACTGACCGGCCAGACGGCCCCTGCCGTCTATCGCGTGATCGATGCGCTCGACAACCGGCCCGACCGTCCCGCCCCGCCGCGCATGCGCGCGCGCTTCGTCCAGGGCACGCCGACGCTGGAAGGACAGCCGCGCCCGGACATCGAACGGCGCGCAATGGCGATGTTCGATGATATTGGCCTCAATATCCTGAATGTTCGCGTGGTGCAGGATGACGCCATCATGCCCCTGCGCCGCTGGGAACGCATCCGCATTCGCGCCAATGGCGATCGTCCGCCCGACCATCGCGTCGCGCGGCTGACGCTGGCGGCGGAATATGAAGCGGGTAAATGGGTGGTGACGCAGGCGCGCACCGGTGACCGGCCGCAACGCTTTGGCGGCTGGCTGGTCGGTCAGACGCTCATCCTCTACGTCATCGTCCTGCTGCCCCTGCTGTGGGTCGGCAGCCGACTGGCGCGTCCGTTGAAGCAGCTCACCGGCTCTGCCCTGCAATTTGCCCGCACCGGCGCGGCCGATCCGGTCGATGAAAGCGGCCCCGGCGACGTGCGCGACCTCACCATGGCGTTCAACGCCATGCGATCACGCATCATCGCCATGCTGGACGAGAAAGACCGGATGCTCGGCGCGATCGGCCATGACCTGCGCACGCCGCTCGCTTCGCTGCGGGTCCGCGCCGAATCGGTCGAGGATGATGGCGAACGGGCGCGCATGTCCGAAACCATCGAGGAAATGAACCGGATGCTGGAGGACATCCTCTCGCTCGCCCGCGCCGGGCGCAGTACCGAAGCCGCGCAGAAGGTCGATCTCGCCAGCCTCGCCGACGCGGTGGTGGAGGATTTCATCGAACTGGGGTCGCCGGTCGCCATGACCGACAGCGATCGCGCCGTCGCCTTCGTCCGCCCGCAGCAGATCCGCCGCGCGCTCCGCAACCTCATCGAAAACGCCATCGTCTATGGTGATCGCGCGCATGTGTCGGTCAGCCGCGAAGGGGCGATGATCCGCATCGCCGTGGCCGACGAAGGGCCGGGCATTGCCGCGGACCGCATGGACGAAATGCTCGAACCCTTCACCCGGCTGGAAGGGTCACGCAACCGGGAAACCGGCGGGGCCGGGCTGGGGCTGGCGCTGGTGCGCGCGATCATGGCGGAGCATCAGGGCCAATTGCGGCTGGCGAACCGACCGGGCGGCGGACTGGAAGCCAGTCTCCTATTGCCGGGTTGAGGCTCGATAGGGCGGGCTGTCCATCAAACCGCCAGCCTGTCCTTCACCTGCCTGGCCCGCACCTCTTCCAGTCTTTTGGATCGTTCCTCCAGATAGACCTTGATCATCGCCACGATCGGATCGGCCAGAAACAGCCCCATGATCCCGAACAGCGCGCCAAACAAAATCTGCGCCGCCAGCACCAGCGCCGGGGCCAGATCGGTGGCCTTCTTCGCTACCATCGGCACAATCAGATAGCCGTCGACCAGTTGCACCGCCAGATAGACGCCAAAGGCATAAAGCCCCGTGTTGGTCCCGCCGGAAAAACCGACCAGGATGATCAGCACGCCGGAAATGATCGATCCGATATTGGGCAAAAAGGCGAAGAGGCCGGTCAATATGCCCAGCAGCCCCGCCATCGGCACGCCGCCCGCCCATAGCAGCAGCCAGGTGCCGACCCCTTCCACCGTCATGCCGATCAGCCGCCCGGCCATCAGCCGCCGCAACGTCCAGCCCATCTTGTCGGCGATGGCGTAGAAATGGCTGCGCTTGTCCATCGGCAGCATCCAGGCGACCCCGCGTTCGTACAGCTTGGGATCGACCGCGATGAAAATCGCCAGCACCAGCATCATCACCCCGCTGGTGATCGCGCCGACCGCGGTGCCGACCGCTGCCGTCACCCGGCCCATCGAACTCATCGCCTGGCTGGCCAGGCTCTTCAAATCCTCCGGCGTCGTCGACACGCCCATCTGCTGCATCCAGCCGCCCACCCGCGCGACCTGCGCTTCGACGATGGTCCGCATCGCCTGCGCCTGATCCATCAGGCTCGATCCGGTAAGGTAGAAGGTCCAGACCATGAAGGCGACGGCGCCCAGCAGCACGATCGTCAGGCGCCAGCCGCGCGCGATCGGCAATATGCGGTTCAACAGCCGCGCCCCGCCATCCATCATCGTCGCCAGCACCAGCGCGCCAAGCACCAGCAGGATCGGCTGGGCCAGCAGAGCGATCAGCCCTATGACGATGGCGAAGGCAAACCATACGCCCGCACGCTGCAATTCATGGGCGACCAGCGGACTGCGCAC
The DNA here is from genome assembly GCF_007693735.1 of Sphingobium sp. B2. NCBI lineage: Bacteria > Pseudomonadati > Pseudomonadota > Alphaproteobacteria > Sphingomonadales > Sphingobiaceae > Sphingobium > Sphingobium sp. B2. The sequence continues at coordinate 2,514,687 of NZ_VDBZ01000001.1, read as the reverse complement.
TTCGCTGGGACCGGGCGCCTCGACATGATGTTGCGTGTCGCTCAAACCCGATACCCCTTTGGTCTTTGACTATTTCGGGTCGGTAACGCTCGCTGGCCGCAGGCTGTTCCCGGCCCGGCCGCTACGCAGTGACCGGACCCAGCTCAGCGGGTTCCATGTCGTATCGCCGTCCAGGCTGAAGGTGATGAATTCGGCCCGCCCGCCAATCGCTTCCCATGGCACAGGCCCACCCAACCCATTTTCTTCCAGCGGTGCGCGGCTGTCGGCGCTATTGTCGCGATTGTCGCCCATCAGGAACACATGGTTGGCGGGCACCCTGACCGGCCCATACCAGTCGAGCGCGCTCGGCCCCATGTCGATCGTGAGGTAGGTCTTGCCATTGGGCAGGATTTCCTGCCGCACCGGCAATTCGCAATAGTCCTTGCCGTCCGCGCCACTGACCCGCGCGCCAGGGAATTGCATCGGCGAACAGGGCGCGTTGGCATCGACGGGCAGGCGCAGCGTTTTCAGCGCCTTCTGCTTCACCGGCACGCCGTTCAGCACCACCTGCCCACCGCGCACCTCGACAATGTCGCCGGGCAGGCCGATCACCCGCTTGATATAGTCTTCCCGCCGGTTCTGCGGCGACACGATGACGATGTCGCCGCGTTGGGGCATGCGCCCGAACAGACGCCCTTTCAGGAAGGGGAGGGGGTGGAAGCTGGGCGAGACATAGGACCAGCCATAGGGGAATTTGCTCACCACCAGCCGGTCGCCGGTCAGCAGCACCGGCATCATCGATTCGGACGGGATATAGAAAGGCTTGGCGACGAAGCTGTGAAAGGCCAGCACCGCCAGAATCAGCAGCGACAGGCTTTTGACCTCCTGCCACCAATTGACCCAGGGCGCGGGCGCTTTTGCTTCCGGTGCAGGCATGTCGTCGTGCAGGTCGGTTGCCGTCATGGGGGTCTGCTCGCTGGGATCGGGGGGCAGGGCGCTCACAGCGGCACCGCCTCTATGATGACGAAGGCCTGCGCCCATGGATGATCGTCGGTTAGCGTCAGATGAATGACCGGCTTGTGACCTGCTGGCACCATGCTCTCCAGCCGCGCCAGCGCCCCGCCGGTCAGCGCCAGCGTCGGCGCGCCCGATGGCGCGTTGACGACGCCGATGTCCTTCATGAACACGCCGCGTTTGAACCCGGTCCCGACCGCCTTGGAAAAGGCTTCCTTGGCGGCGAACCGCTTGGCCAGCGTCCCTGCCTTGGTGAAGGGACGGCGATTGGCCTTGGCCTGCTCGACATCTGTAAATACGCGCTGTTCGAATCGTACCCCGAAGCGGTCGAGAGAATTCTGGATACGCTCGATATTGCAGAGGTCAGAGCCGAGGCCGATGATCACCGCGCCAGATCCATCTGCCGCCGCATCTCTCTGATACTGCCTTCCAGCCCGCCGAAGATCGCCTCGCCGATCAGGAAATGGCCGATATTGAGTTCGGCGACCTGCGGGATGGCGGCGATGGGGGCGACATTGTCGAAGGTCAGGCCATGCCCGGCATGGGGCTCTATCCCGTTCCTGGCCGCCAGCGCAGCCGCATCGGCAATCTTGCGCAATTCCGCCGCCCGCGCCTCGCCGCCCAGATGGGCATAGGCGCCGGTATGAAATTCCACCACCGGCGCGCCCAGCCGGATCGCCGCGTCAATCTGGGCTGTGTCCGCCTCGATGAACAGGCTCACCCGGATACCTGCGTCCCCCAGCGCCTTCACGATCGGCTTGAGAGTCTCGAACTGGCCCGCCGCGTCCAGCCCGCCCTCGGTCGTGCGCTCCTCGCGCTTTTCCGGCACGATGCAGGCGGCGTGGGGCTTGTAGCGCAGCGCGATGTCCAGCATCTCCGCCGTCGCCGCCATCTCCAGGTTGAGCGGCACGCTGAGCGCCGCCATCAGCGTCGCGACATCTTCGTCGCGAATATGCCGCCGGTCCTCGCGCAGATGCGCGGTGATGCCGTCCGCCCCCGCCTTCACCGCCAGCAAAGCCGCCTTGACCGGATCGGGATGATCCCCGCCGCGCGCGTTGCGGATGGTGGCGACATGGTCGATATTGACGCCCAGTCGCAGTGGGGCGGGGGAATGCGGCATATCCTATATCTTCCGGCTGCCGGGCTTGATCGCCGGGATCGCCGCCAGTTCGGGCGGCACTGCATCGGCTTCATAGACCGGGAAATTGATCGACACGAGCGGATAGAAGGGGACGCCCAGTTCCACCTCGCCCGCCGACCGGTCGACCAGCGCGGCTTCGGCGATGACCACGCCGCCTTCCTTCTCAACCGCCTCGATCGCCTGGCGCGACGACAGGCCGGTGGTCACGACATCCTCGACCATCAGCACTTTCTGGCCCGGCGCTATGGCAAAGCCGCGGCGCAGTTCGAATGTCCCTTCGGGCCGTTCCAGAAACACCGCATCCTTGCCTAGCGCACGGCCGACTTCATGGCCCACGATCAGCCCGCCCATGGCCGGCGAAACCACCAGGTCGATTTCCTGCCGCAATTCGCGCGGCAGCTTCTGCACCATGGCGCGGGCCAGCTTGCCGGCGCGCTCTGCATTCATCAGCACGCGGGCGCATTGCAGATAATTGGCGCTGCGGCGGCCCGACGACAAAATGAAATGTCCTTCCAGCAATGCCCCTGCTGCCCGGAATTCCGCCAATACCTCTTCGTCGTTCATGCCGTTCATCAATCCTGTCGCGGGCCATCCGGGCGCTCTGACCCCCATCAAATCCCTGTCAACATGACGCAACAAGACGCGCCATGATCGCGCCCCTGTGCGCGCTGCTGCGAAATAGGCGGCCAAAGGGGGCGTTGCAACAGTGAAGAAAATCTGGTCATGGAAGCTTGAGGCATGAAAAAACCATGCCTATAAGCCGCGGCAGAACCGACCGGGCGGGGGCGATGCGCAGACGCGCGTCTTCGTTGCAGCGGCGCCAAGGGGTTACGGGGTAAGAACACGCTATGAACAAGGTGAAATCGCTCGTTCTCGCCGGATTGCTGGCCTTCGCGCCATCAATCGCGATGAACGGTCAGGCGCTGGCGCAGGACAATGTCGCCGCCGCTGCTGCGCCGGCTGCCGACAATGCAGCCGCTCCGGCTGATTCGGCTGCCAACGCCACCGAGGCTGCGCCTGTGGCCAAGGTCGCCGCGCCGCCGCGCATGAAGCCGACCGAAGGCATTGGCATGCCCAAGCCTGGCGAAGTCACGTTGCAGGAACAGTTCACCTCGACGGGACACACCGCACGCTGGCTGCATGACAAAATGCTACTGCCGCTGATCTTCGCGATCTCCATCCTCGTCCTTGCCCTGATGCTCTACGCCATGTGGAAGTTCCGGGCGAGCGCAAACCCGATCCCGTCCAAGACGTCGCACAACACGCTGATCGAAGTCATTTGGACAGTGGCGCCGGTGCTGATCCTGCTGGTCGTCGCCGTGCCCTCCATCGGCCTGCTGGCCGACCAGTACAAGCCCGCGCCCAAGGATGCGCTGACCGTCAAGGTCACTGGCTATCAATGGTATTGGGGCTATGAATATCCCGATGCGGGCATCCCCGAATTCGTGTCGAACATGCTGACCGAAGAGCAGGCCAAGGCCAGCGGCGAACCGCATCAGCTGGCCGCCGACAACCGCCTCGTCCTGCCCGTGGGCCGCCCGATCAAGCTGATCATCACCGGCGCAGACGTGATTCACAGCTTTGCCGTGCCGTCGCTCTGGGTGAAGATGGATGCCGTTCCCGGCCGCCTGAACGAAAAGAGCTTCACCATCGAAAAGCCGGGCGTCTATTACGGCCAGTGTTCGGAACTGTGCGGCGCGCGCCACGGCTTCATGCCGATCGCGATCGAAGCGCTGCCGCCTGCGCAATTCGACCAGTGGGTGCTTTCGCAGGGTGGCAAGCTGCCCGGTGCAGCGCCAGCCGCCGCCGAAACGGCCCAGGCCGCTGCGCCTGCCGCCGCGCCCGTCGCTGACGCCAAGCTTTGATGTAAGGGCAGAACCGCCATGACCACCATTACCGCCGATCATCATAGCGATCATACGCATGATCATCATGACGCCGATCACAAGCCAGCCTTCTTCCAGCGCTGGTTCATGTCCACCAACCACAAGGACATCGGCACCCTCTACCTCATCTTCGCGATTTTCGCGGGCGTCGTAGGCGGGGCGATTTCCGGCCTGATGCGCGCTGAACTGGCGCAGCCGGGCATCCAGTATCTCCAGGGCTGGGCCAATATCCAGCATGCGATGCTGGGCGCTGAACCGGCCTCGCTCGATCAGGCCTATCATCTGTGGAATGCGCTGATCACCGCGCACGGCCTGATCATGGTGTTCTTCATGGTCATGCCCGCCATCATCGGCGGCTTTGGCAACTGGTTCGTGCCGATCATGATCGGCGCGCCGGACATGGCCTTCCCGCGCATGAACAATATCAGCTTCTGGCTGCTCATCCCCGCCTTCGCGCTGCTGCTCGGTTCGGCTTTCGTCCCCGGCGGCACCGGCTATGGCGCAGGCACCGGCTGGACGGTCTATGCCCCGCTGTCGACCAGCGGTTCGGCTGGCCCGGCGGTCGACATGGCGATCCTGTCGCTGCACATTGCCGGCGCAGGCTCGATCCTAGGCGCGGTCAACTTCATCACCACCATCCTCAACATGCGCGCGCCGGGCATGACCCTGCACAAAATGCCGCTGTTCGTCTGGTCGGTGCTGGTCACTGCCTTCCTGCTGCTGCTGGCCCTCCCGGTCCTGGCCGCTGCCATCACGATGCTGCTGACCGACCGCAATTTCGGCACCACCTTCTATGACGCATCGGGTGGCGGCGATCCTGAACTGTACCAGCACCTCTTCTGGTTCTTCGGTCACCCCGAAGTGTACATCATGATCCTGCCGGGCTTCGGCATCGTCAGCCAGATCATCTCGACCTTCTCGAAAAAGCCCGTGTTCGGCTATCTCGGCATGGCCTACGCCATGGTCGCGATCGGCGTCGTCGGCTTCGTCGTGTGGGCGCACCACATGTTCACCACCGGCATGTCGGTGAATGTGAAGATGTATTTCACTGCTGCCACCATGGTCATCGCGGTGCCGACCGGCATCAAGATCTTCTCGTGGATCGCGACCATCTGGGGTGGCTCGATCAGCTACAAGACGCCGATGGTCTGGGCGCTGGGCTTCATCTTCCTGTTCACCGTGGGTGGCGTCACCGGCGTCGTGCTGGCCAATGGCGGCGTCGACGATGTGCTGCACGACACCTACTATGTCGTCGCGCACTTCCACTATGTACTCTCGCTGGGCGCGGTGTTCTCGCTGTTCGCGGGCTTCTATTACTGGTTCCCGAAAATGTCGGGGCGCATGTATAATGAATTCCTCGGCCAGCTGCACTTCTGGGTGTTCTTCGTCGGCGTGAACATGCTGTTCTTCCCGATGCACTTCCTGGGCCTGTCGGGCATGCCGCGTCGTTACCCCGACTATCCCGCCGCCTTTGAAAAGTGGAACTCGGTCGCAACCCATGGCTATGAAATCATGGCCGTCGGCATGGTGATCTTCTTCATCAACGTGTTCTGGTCGCTGGCCGCTGGCAAGAAGGCGGTCGGCAATCCCTGGGGCGAAGGCGCCACCACGCTGGAATGGACCCTGTCCAGCCCGCCGCCCTTCCACCAGTTCGAAACCCTGCCTGTGATCGACGATGCCGCGCATCATTGATCGCCAGACACAGTGACATGATAGAGGGGGCGGGTGATAAAGCCCGCCCCCTTATGCTATACGCCTCGACCTGACGGGGCCGGAACCGATATGACGACCGCTATGCTGACCACCGCACCGATCACGGCCGACTGGCGCGACTTTCTGGCGCTGACCAAGCCGCGCGTCATGACGCTGGTGGTGTTCACCGGCCTTTGCGGCCTGCTTGCGGCACCCGGCCATATCCATCCCGTCCTCGCTTTCACCGCCATCCTCTGCATTGCGCTGGGCGCAGGCGCAGCCGCCACGCTCAACCAATGGTATGAGGTGGACGTCGATGCGAAGATGAAGCGCACCGCGAACCGTCCCCTGCCCGCCGGGCGGATGGACCGCGAAGCGGCGCTGCATTTCGGCGTCGGCCTGTCCTTCTTCTCGGTCATTCTGATGGGCATGGCGACCAACTGGCTGGCGGCGGCCGTGCTGGCGGTTTCCATCCTCTTTTACGTGTTCGTCTATACCATTTGGCTCAAGCCCCGGACGGCGCAGAATATCGTTAGCGGCGGTGCGGCAGGGGCCTTCCCGCCGGCTATCGGCTGGGCGGCGGTGACTGGCGATGTCACGGCATTGCCGATCGCTTTGTTCATGCTGATCTTCTTCTGGACGCCGCCCCATTTCTGGGCGCTAGCCCTGTTCGTCAAAACCGATTACGCCGCCGCTGGCATCCCGATGCTGCCGGTCGTGTCGGGCGAAGTCGCAACCCGTCGCCAGATCTGGTTCTACACCGCGATCATGGCGGTCGCGGCGATGGCCCCGGTGCTGCTGCACCTTACCGGCCTGCTCTACGGCACCGTCGCGCTGCTTGGCACATTGCTGTTCGCCGTCTTCGCCTTCCAGGTCTATCGCCGCCGCGAAAATGATCCGTCGAAGATGGGCCCGGAACGGCGCCTGTTCAAATATTCGATCCTCTATCTTTTCCTTCTCTTTGGAGCAGTGGTCGTCGACCGCTGGTTGCTTGCATGACCCCGGATGAAGAAAAGCTGATCCGTGCCCGGCAAAAGTCGCGCGCTCTTGTCACCGGCCTGATCCTCGCGGCGCTGGTGATTCTGTTCTACGCCATCACCATGGCCAAGATCGGCGCGAGCAGCGCGATTTGATGGCGACGCTCCCGCCTTCTCCGTTCGACCGCGACCGGCGCAACCGCCGGACGATGATGGCCATGGCGGGCGTGGGCCTGTCGATGCTGGCGCTCGGCTTTGCCTCGGTGCCGCTCTACCGCATTTTCTGCGAACAGACCGGCTTTGGCGGCACGACGAAGCGCGCATCGGCCGATGTCCAGGTGCGCGAAGCGGTGGGCCACACCATGTCGATCCGTTTCGATTCCAACGTCCAGCCGGGCATGCCCTGGCAATTCTACCCCGAACATCGCACCGACACGGTGACCGTGGGGCGCAAGGACATGGCGATCTTCATCGCAAAGAACATGTCGGACAGGCCGGTCACCGGCACGGCCAGTTTCAATGTCACCCCCAGCCAGGCGGGTGCCTATTTTACCAAGATCCAATGTTTCTGCTTCACGCAGCAGACCTTGCAACCGGGGCAGGAGGTGCGGATGCCCGTCCTCTATTTCGTCGATCCCAAGATCCTCGATGACCCGGATAACAAGGATACGCAGCAAATTACCCTCAGCTACACCTTCTACCCTGTTGAGCAGGACAAGAAGCCAAGCTAAGGCACGAGTTGAAAACACGGACAAGCGAACAGGGAAGAGCAGTCATGGCAGGCGCCAAGAATCACGATTATCATATTCTCCCGCCCAGCATCTGGCCCTTGTTTGGTGCCATGTCGGCGCTGGTCATGGCCTTTGGCGGGGTCATGTGGATGCATCCCGATGCGCTGCCGGCTGGCGGGGGCTGGGTGTTCCTGCTCGGTCTGGGCGGCGTGCTGTTCACCTTCTACAGCTGGTGGGCCAATGTCATCGCGGAAGCCCATGCGGGCGATCATACCCCGGTGGTCCAGTTGCACCTGCGCTACGGCATGATCCTGTTCATCGCGTCGGAAGTGATGTTCTTCGTCGGCTGGTTCTGGGCCTTTTTCGACTTCTCGCTGTTCCCCAGCGCGCTGCCGCCGATCGACGGCCTGTTCCCGTCCAAGGGCGTGGAAGTCATGAACGCCTTTGAGCTGCCCCTGCTCAACACGCTGATCCTGCTGTGCTCCGGCACCACCGTGACCTGGGCGCATCATGCGCTGATCCATGGCGACCGTGACGGCCTGATCAAGGGTCTGTGGTGCACCATCATCCTGGGCGCGATCTTCTCCTGCGTGCAGGCTTATGAATATGCCCACGCCCCGTTCGATTTCGGCGGCAACCCCTACAGCTCGTCCTTCTACATGGCGACCGGCTTCCACGGTTTCCACGTTCTGGTCGGCACGATCTTCCTGACCGTCAATCTGATCCGCGCCTATAAGGGCGACTTCACCCCGCGCCAGCATTTCGGCTTTGAAGCTGCTGCCTGGTACTGGCATTTCGTCGACGTGGTGTGGCTGTTCCTCTTCGTCGCCATCTATGTATGGGGCGGGTGGGGCGCGCCGGTCCACGGCGGCTGATCGACGGTCTATCCCTGACATCATGAATAACGGCCGGGCTTGTCCCCGGCCGTTTTCTTTTGGGCCGCCGCCCGCTATGCCATGGCCATGAACCCGCCCACCGAACCCGCCCGTCCCGCCGCGCCACTTCTGGTCGATGCGGCGCGGGGTGCCTGCCCCCGATGCGGCGCGGCGACGCTGTTCGACGGCCCGGTCCGATTCGCCTCCCATTGCCGCGCCTGCGGTCTCGACTATGTCCAGTTCAATGTCGGCGATGGCCCTGCGGCCTTCCTGACACTCATTGTCGGCACGGTGATGGTCGTGCTGGCGCTCGTGCTGGAACTCAATCTCCACCCGCCGCTCTGGGTCCATATCCTGCTCTGGACGCCGCTGACGACGATCGCCGTGGTCGCCAGCCTGCGCGTTGCCAAGGGCGCGTTGCTGACGCTGGAATATCGCAACCGTGCGCGCGAAGGCCGTATCGCGAACAAAGGTCCGGACGCATGAACAAGGCGCGCATTCCGCTCATCCCGACCATCCTCGTCGCTTTTGCGGTGCTGGTGATGATCGGCCTTGGCATCTGGCAATTGCAGCGTCGCGGGGAAAAGGCGCAGGCGCTGCAACTCGCCGCCAGCAACCCGACCCGCCCCCCGGTCGCCTTTCCGCAGCTCCCTCCCGTGTCGCCCGAACAGCTGTTTCGCCCCTCGTCGGTCCACTGCCTGCGCGTCATCGGCTGGCAGGTGGAGGCGGGGCGCGCGGCGGATGGGTCCACCGGCTATCGCCATATCGCGCAATGCGCGACCGGCGCGGAGGGGCCGGGCGCCCTCGTTGCGCTGGGCGTGACGGAGCGACCCGACGCGAAACCGGCCTGGACCGGCGGGCAGGTGGCGGGCTGGATCAGCGAGGAGCCGGACCATCGCGCCCTGCTGACCCGCATCGGGGGCAAGGCGATGCCGCTGCGCCCGATGCTGATCGCCCGCGCTGCGCCGGATGGCCTCAAGCCCTCCGCGCCGCCCAGTGCTGCCGATGTCCCCAACAATCATCTCGCCTATGCGGTGCAGTGGTTCTTCTTCGCTGGCATAGCGACGATCATCTATATTCCTGTCTCTTATACACATCTAGATGTGTATAAGAGACAGGCCTCAAGCCCTCCGCGCCTGTCTCTTATACACATCTAGATGTGTATAAGAGACAGGCCTCAAGCCCTCCGCGCCGCCCAGTGCTGCCGATGTCCCCAACAATCATCTCGCCTACGCGGTGCAGTGGTTCTTCTTCGCTGGCATAGCGACGATCCTCTATATTCTCGCCCTGCGCCGGCGCGGCGCGCCCAAATCGCCCTAAACGCTTGCCCATGGGCGCGCGCATCGCTACCGCGCTTCCCCATCATGCAATATGTCAGCACCAGGGGTAGCGCACCGGCGCTCGGTTTTGAGGATGTCACGCTGGCGGGCCTCGCGTCCGATGGCGGGCTGTACGTGCCGGAAAGCTGGCCGTCCTTTTCGCCCGATGATATTCGCGCCCTGTCGGGCCTCTCCTATGTCGAAACCGCCGTCCGGGTGATGACGCCCTTCGTCGCCGGATCGCTGGATGAGGCTGAACTGCGCGAATTGTGCCAGGCCGCCTATGGCCGCTTCAGCCATCAGGCGGTGGTGCCGCTGGTTCAGCTGGACCATCGCAACTGGCTGCTCGAACTCTTCCACGGCCCGACGCTGGCGTTCAAGGATGTCGCGCTTCAATTGCTCGGCCAGTTGTTCGAACGCTTCCTGTCGCGCCGCGACGATCATCTGACCATCGTCGGCGCGACGTCGGGCGATACCGGGTCCGCCGCGATCGACGCGGTGGCGGGGCGCGAGAAGGTCGACATCTTCATGCTCCACCCGGAAGGCCGCGTGTCCGACGTTCAGCGGCGTCAGATGACCACCGTGCGCGCCCCCAACGTCCATAATATCGCGATCGACGGCAGTTTCGACGACGCGCAGGCGATGGTGAAGCGGATGTTCAACGACGCGGATTTCAAGCGTCGCTTCAACCTGTCCGCCGTCAACTCGATCAACTGGGCGCGGCTGATGGCGCAGGTCGTCTATTATTTCTACGCCGCCGTGCGCTTGGGCGCGCCCGAACGTCCTGTCGCTTTTTCCGTCCCCACCGGCAATTTCGGCGATGTGTTCGCTGGCTATGTCGCGGCGAAAATGGGCCTGCCCGTCGCCAGGCTGATCGTCGCCACCAACGTCAACGACATTCTGCACCGCGCGCTGTCGCAGGGCGATTACAGCCAGGGTCAGGTCGTATCGACCGCGACGCCCAGCATGGACATTCAGGTCAGCTCCAATTTCGAGCGGCTGCTGTTCGACGCGGGTGGACGGGACGGGCTGGCGCTCGCCGCTCAGATGGGCGGCTTTGAAGCGACCCGCGCGATGCGCCTCACCAATGCGCAGCGGGAAGGGGCGGCAGGCCTGTTCACCTCGGCCCGGATCGACGCCGACGGCATGACCATGGCGATGCGCTGGGCCTATGATGCGGCGGCCCAGATCATCGACCCGCACAGCGCCATCGGGCTGGCCGCAGCGCAGGCGACCGATCTCGACCCGTCGATCCCCGTCGTCACGCTGGCTACCGCCCACGCCGCCAAGTTCCGCGACGCGGTGGAGCGCGCCACAGGCACCCGTCCGCCGCTCCCTGCGCGCGTCGGCGATCTGTTCGCGCGTGAGGAACATTATGTGAAGCTGCCCGGCACGTACGAGGCGGTGACAGCCTATGTCGCCGAACGCGCGACGCCCCGCGGCTAGATATTGTCCGTTCGCCCTGAGCCTGTCGAAGGGCTCGGCCGAACATAGTGAGGCCCTCGCTGTCGCTCAGGCGGGGGCTTCGACTTCGCTCAGCCCGAACGGAGAGTTGCTATGATCCTTCAAACCCTCATCGGCGAACCCTGGGCCGATTATGGCCTGATCGATTCGGGCCATGGCCGCAAGCTGGAGCGCTATGGCCGCTTCCGCTTCATCCGCCCCGAACCGCAGGCGATGTGGGCGCCCGCGACCGAAAACTGGACGGCGGACGGCGAATTCGTGCCCGGTTCGGACGAGGAGGGCGGGGGCCGCTGGTTCTACGACAAGCCCGTCCCTGCCGAAGGCTGGCCGCTTGGCTGGAAGGAAGTCACCTTCCAGTCCAGTTGCACCCCCTTTCGCCATCTGGGCTTCTTTCCGGACATGGCGCCGGTATGGGACTGGATGCGCGAACGGACCGCCGACAAAGCCGACGCGGAGGTGATGAACCTGTTTGGCTATACTGGCGTCGGAACGCTGGCCATGTCGGCCAGCGGCGCGCGCATGGTTCATGTCGACGCTTCCAAAAAATCCGTTACTCAGGCCCGCGCCAATGCCGACCTGTCGGGCATGGCGGACAGGCCCGTCCGCTGGATCGTGGAGGATGCCGCCAAATTCGTCGCCCGCGAAGTCCGGCGCAACCGCCGCTATGACGGTATATTGCTCGATCCGCCCAAATATGGCCGTGGCCCCGACGGCGAAGTCTGGCGTCTGGAGGAAGACCTCCCGGCGCTCATCGCCAATTGCCGCCAGCTGCTCGATGCCGACAGTCGCTTCCTGTTCCTGACCGTCTATGCGGTCCGCATGTCGGCGCTGGCGATCGGTGAGTTGCTGCGTCAGGCCTTTGCCGACCTTCCCGGCGAGGTGGAAGCGGGGGAACTCGCCGTCCGCGAAGAATCGCGCGGGCTGCTGCTCCCCACCGCCATCTGGGCGCGCTGGAAGCGATAGCGCCGAACCCCAACATCCGTTCGGGCTGAGCTTGTCGAAGCCTTGTCCTTCTTGAAAGAAAGGACGACCCTTCGACAGGCTCAGGGCGAACGGAAAGGGGGTAAGCGCTCAACCCCGTTTACTTCCCCACCCGGATCTCGAACAGCTTTGGCCAATATTTGCCGGTGATAAATACCCGGTCCCGTGCGGCGTCATAGGCGATGCCATTGGCCACCGCTTCGCTGTCCCGCACGCCAGCTGCCTTCACCAGCGGCGTAACGTCGATCCAGTCGATCACTGCGCCGGTCGCGGGATCGATCCGGGCGATCTTCGTCTCGTACCAGATATTCGCCCAAATCTCGCCGCGCACATATTCCAGCTCGTTCAGCCGCTGGACCGCGCGCCCGTTCCACGTCACGGTGATGCGGCGCTGCTCCGCCAGCGTGTCGGGATCAAGGAAGCGCAATTGCGCGCTGCCGTCGCTCTGGATGATATGCCGCCCGTCCTGCGTCAGGCCCCAGCCTTCGCCGGCATAGCGAAAATCCCCGACCGGCGCGAAATCGGCCAGCTTCCAGACAAAGCCTTGACCGTGCCGCCAGGTCAGGCTGATCAGCCGGTCGCCCCAATTGACGATCCCCTCGCCAAAATAGCGCGGCTCCAGCACGCGCCGCTGGATGACCTTGCCGTCCTTCAGCCGCACCTTGCGAATGTCCGACCGCCCCTCCAGCCCGGTGCTTTCATAAAGCGCGCCGTCATGAAAAAAGAGCCCCTCGGTAAAGGCAGCGGAATCATGCGGATAGGATTTGACCAGCGTCCAGGGCGTTTCGGCCAGGGCGGGGGTCGCGAACGCCAGCGCGCCCAATAGCGCGAACAGAAGCCGCTTCATTCCGCCGCTGCCTGCGCCGCAATCGCCGCCGCCAGCCAGTCGGGCAGCAGCGCCGGGTCCAGATCCTCCACCCGCCGCAACTCGATCGACAGGTCCATGTCCGGCAGGGCCGCGCGCTGGCGCTTCTCCTCCGCTTGCGCCAGCGGCACCGCGACCAGCCGCCGGTTCACCTTGGCGCGATAATGCATCCGGGCGGTATTCTCCTGCCCCACATAGCATCCCTTGTCATAATCGACGCCGTTCAGTTCACCGGCATTGGTTTCCAGCCACAGTGTCTGGTCCTGCCCCAGTTCGCCCGCGCCCTCGAACCTGTCTCTTATACACATCTAGATGTGTATAAGAGACAGACATAGCATCCCTTGTCATAATCCTGTCTCTTATACACATCTAGATGTGTATAAGAGACAGCAGCCACAGTGTCTGGTCCTGCCCCCGTTCGCCCGCGCCCTCGAACACGCCCTCGCTTAGCCGGTGCGCGCGGAACGCCGCCGCAGCGTCGCCATCCCCCGGCGCGGCGATCCAGCGATGCCCAAGGGCAGGCAAGCGCGGATCAAGCGGCCTGTCCGCTGCATCCAGCGCCCAATGCACCGCCAGCGACTCGTCCCGCGCGATCACGACCTTCCGCCGCAGCCGGTACAACGTCAGCCGCTTGGCCAGCGCATCGGCCTGCGCCGCCTCGCAATCGATCAGCACATCGTCGCCATCTGCCCACAGCATCATGTCGAACAGCGCTTTCCCCTGCGCGCTCAGCAACGCGGTCCAGCGCGGCACGCCCTGTGCCAGCGTCAAGACATCGCGTGTCAGCAGGCCTTGCAGGAAGGGCCGCGCCTCCTCGCCTGAAATTCTGAGGATCGCGCGGTCGGTGAGGGTGGTGCCGGTCATCGGCTTTAGGTAGGACAGGCGACTTCCATATCCAAGCGGTGAGCCACCATGTCCGAAACTTTCGACCTGATCCTGAAGAACGGCACCATCCACACGCCGGGCGGCGCGGAGCGGGCCGACATCGGCGTGCGCGGCGGCAGGATCGTGGCGATCGGCACGGGGCTTGGTGACGCGGGGGAAGTGATCGATTGCACCGGCCTCGACGTGCTGCCCGGCTGCATCGACAGCCAGGTCCATTTTCGCGAGCCGGGGCTGGAGCATAAGGAAGATCTCGAATCGGGCAGCCGGGCGGCGGTGCTGGGCGGCGTGACCGCCGTGTTCGAAATGCCCAACACCAATCCCAACACCGACACGGCCGATCGCGTCCAGGACAAGCTTGCCCGCGCGCATCATCGCATGTGGTGCGACCATGCCTTCTATGTCGGCGCGACCGCCGACAATGCCGAACAGCTCAAAGAGCTTGAACGCATCCCCGGCACGGCAGGGGTCAAGATATTCATGGGCGCGTCGACCGGCAGCCTGCTGGTGGACGATGACAATGCGCTGGCCCGCGTGCTGGCCAGCGGCACGCGCCGCGTCGCCATCCATGCCGAGGATGAAACGCGGATGAATGCGCGCAAGAGCCTGGCGCTGGCGGGTGACCCGTCCACCCATCCGGTATGGCGCGACGATGAAAGCGCGATGATCGCCACCAAACGCATTATCGGCCTGGCCCGCGCCGCGCGCCGCCGCATCCATATATTGCACATCACGACCCCCGCCGAACTCGCCTATATCGGCCAGAACAAGGATATCGCGACCTGCGAGGTGACGCCCCAGCATCTGACGCTGGCAGGGGAGGATGCCTATCCGCGCCTTGGCACCTATGCCCAGATGAACCCGCCGATCCGGTCGGGTGCGCACCGCGACGGGCTGTGGCATTGGCTCAACCAGGGCGTGCCGGACGTTCTGGGCAGCGATCACGCCCCCCACACGATCGAGGAAAAGGCCAAGCCCTATCCGACCAGCCCCAGCGGCATGCCCGGCGTCCAGACGCTCGTGCCGCTGCTGCTCAATCATGTCGCGGAAGGGCGGCTGACGTTGCGCCGCTTCATCGAACTGACCTCCTCCGGTCCACAGCGCGTGTGCGGGCTGGTCGGCAAGGGGCGGATCGCGCTCGGCTATGACGCCGACTTCACCGTGGTCGACCTCAAGAAGCGCTGGACCGTCGGCAGCGACTGGCTTGCATCCCGCTGCAACTGGTCGCCGTTCGAGGGGATGGACCTGACCGGCAAGGCGGTCGGCACCATCATCCGCGGCCACCGCGTGATGTGGGAAGATGCGCTGGCCAATGAAGCGGTCGGAGAGCCGGTGCGTTTCGAGGCGACCGAATTTTCCTGATTCACATTCGATCAAGGCTGCACGCCACCATGCATCCTCCCCTGCAAGGAGAGGTGGCAACGCAAAGCGTTGACGGAGGGGTGTCACCCTCTCGATAGTGCGATACCCCTCCGTCTGGCCTTCGGCCCGACACCTCCCCTGCAAGGGGAGGATCAGTTACGGCGCAACGCTGATACTAGTGGTCCGATTCTGACATTTGCTACCTTATGGGATAAGGCGTGTTCAAATGTCAGAATCTTTTCGGACCACTAGCAATCTTTTGATTCTAGTGGATTTTACGATTTTGACATTTGCAGCCCCATCCCAGCCGCCAGGGGATGCAAATGTCAAAATCAATCCACTAGACCGTCGCCGCCCGGTTCCGCCGGGCCATCCGCACCCCGTCGGTCGCGAACAGGATCAGCGCGATCCAGATCAGGCCAAAGCTGAGCATCTGGCCATGGCTCAGCTTTTCGCCGAACAGCATGATGCCACAGAAAAATTGCAGCATTGGGGCCAGATATTGCAATATGCCCAGTGTCGCCATCGGCAGCCGTTGCGCCGCCATGGCGAACAGCACCAGCGGCACTGTCGTCACCGCGCCTGATGTCACCAGCAGCGCGGTGGTCGCGGCGTCCTGTCCGAAACTCACGCCGCCATGGCTCGCTTCCCAGATCAGATAGGCAATTGCAGGCGGCGTCAGCAGCAGCGTCTCGACGCCAAGGCCGGTCATCGGCGCCACCGGCGTCACTTTGCGCAGCAGGCCGTAAAAGGCGAAGCTGAACGCCAGCGTCAGGCTGATCCACAATGTCGTCAGCGCCGCCGCCGCCAATATGGCCACGCCCACCGCCGCCACGCCGATCGCCATCAATTGCGGCCGTCGCAACTTTTCCTTCAACACCATCACGCCCAGCGCGACATTGACCAGCGGGTTCAGGAAATAGCCAAGGCTTGCCGCGACGACATGGCCATCATTGACCGCCCATACATAGGTCAGCCAGTTGATCGCGATCATCAGCGCAGACCCTGCCAGCGGCAGAACCAGCCGACGGTCGCGCAATGTCACCAACAATGGCCCCAAAGTCCGGCGCGCCGCCAGCAGCGTGACGATCAGCAATAACGACCATAATATCCGCTGGGTGACGATCTCGATCGGATCGACATGATGGAGCAGCCGAAAGAAGATCGGCAGCAGCCCCCAAAAGCCATAGGCGAAGATCGCGGCGATCAGGCCATTGCGCGTATAATTTTGCGCCTGGCTCAGAATATCCCCCCGCCCAGAAACAGCCGCAGCGCGCCAAAGGCCGCGACGATCAGGCAGAAATTGCGCCCGCCATTGCGTGAAGAGATGGCACCGATCACCGCGCCGAACAGCGCCATGGGCACTAGCAACCAGTTCAGCGCCCCCAACAGCGGTATGAAGGCGGGAATCATCAGGACCAGGGTGACCAGGCCGATAAAGCCGGATAATATGTTCAGCATTCCGCCTAGATGGCGGTTTCGCCGCATGGCGACAAGACGGGCGTGCAGGCCAGTGACCAGAAACTGGCCCGATGATGCGGAAATTTCCCGCGATTCACCAAATGTCCTAACGAAAAATTAACCCGCACTCTTCATGCCTTGTTTACGAAGGAGTGCAGCATGGCGTTTTTCCGGCCCGTTTCCATTATCGCGCTGACATTGGCGCTCGCCGCCTGTGGCAAGGGGGACAAGGATGCCAGCCTCGCGGCGCTCGATGCGCAACTCACCAACAACGCGGTCGACCCCGCGCTGAAAGGCGCGCTTGCCGACCCGATCGTGGTTGATCCCCAACTGGTCGGCCAGTCCAACCGCAATGCCGTGCGCACGGCCGATCGTCCGGCCAATGGCGCGGTGCCGCTGCTCGGCGGGGATGCGGGCAAGGCGCAGGCGGCCGCGCTGCAACAGGCGGGCGGCAAGCTGCTCAGCGCGCCAGCACCCAGCGCGGGTGATGCGATGCCATCGACCGTCACCCTGGGCGCGGTCGCGCGCGAACAGGCGTCCCGCACCGGCGGCAACGCCAATTGCAGCAAGCAGCTCGTCTATGGCATGGAATGGGCACAACGCCTGCCCGATCCTTTCACTGTGTATCCCGGTGCGCAACTGGTCGAAGCGGCCGGCGCGGAACGTGATGGCTGCACCCTGCGCGCCGTCAGCTTCGTCACGCCTGTCCCGCGTCAGGGGGTGATGGACTATTATTATACGCTCGCCCGCCGCGCGGGCTATGATGGCGAACATAAGATATTGGGTGGCGATCATGTGCTGGGCGGCACGCGCAAGGCGGATGGCAGCGCCTATTTCATTCTCTTCACCGACGCGCCGGGCGGCAAGACCAACATCGACATCATCGCCGACAACGGAAAATAGGGGCAAAGGCGGCGAATCGGGCCGCCCCATTCCCCTGATCGCCATTTGCCTGTAGGGGCAGCGGCATGACCAATATTTTCCTTGTTATGGGCGGGGGCGCGGTGGGCGCTGCGCTGCGCTACCAACTGGGCCGCGTCCTGGGCGCCATGGTGCCCGGCGCCGCCTGGCCATGGGGCACGTTCGCCGCCAATCTGCTCGGCGGTTTCGCCATGGGCCTGCTTGCAGGCTGGCTGGCGCGTGGCAGCACGATGCCGGGTGAACCGATCCGGCTGTTGCTGGGCGTCGGCCTGCTGGGCGGTTTCACCACCTTCTCCGCCTTCAGCCTGGAAACCTTGCTGATGATCGAGCGTGGCCAGCTTCTTGTCGCCCTGACCTATGCGTTGGCATCGGTGATCGGGGCGATCGTCGCGCTGGCGCTGGGCCTGTCGCTGATGCGGAGCATCGTCGCATGAAGGGCCGTCCTCCCGGCAAGGGCGACGCACCACGCGGTCGCAAACCCGCAACCCCCGGCAAATCTTTCGGCAAGCCGTCCGGCGCACCCGGTCGCGCCCGTGGCGGCGCAAAGGCTGCTACCGCGCGCAAGGGGGAGGGCGGCAAGCCCGCGTCGAAACCGCCCTTCAAGTCCGGCCCGAAAAAGCCCGCCGCCAAACCCGCCGCTGCCAAGGCTGCGCCAGTGGTTCAGGCCGCTGCGCCCAAGCCTTCGGCCGCGAAGGGCGTCTCGCTCGACGTGCGCCAATATCGGGTTCATGCGGATGATGACGGCATCCGCCTCGACCGCTGGTTCCAGCGCCACCTGCCCGATGTCGGCTTCAATATCGTGTCGCGCTGGTCGCGCACCGGCCAGTTGCGGGTCGACGGCGCGCGTGCCGCACCGGGGGATCGCATCGCCGAAGGGCAGATGATCCGCGTCCCGCCCGCCGAAGCGAAGGCCGCCCCGTCCGAACGCCCCGCCCGGCGTGTCCCGGTCATAGACCTGACGCCGGACGAAATCGCCTATGCGCAGGAAATGGTCATCCATCGCGATGCGCAGGCGATCGTCATCAACAAGCCGCCGGGCCTAGCCACGCAGGGCGGGACCAAGACTGACGAGCATGTCGACCGCTTGCTCGACGGCCTGATCTTCAACGCCGAATCGCGGCCAAAGCTGGTCCACCGGCTGGACAAGGACACGTCGGGCGCGCTGCTGCTCGCCCGCTCCAGCCGCGCCGCCGCCCATTTCGCCAAGGCGTTTTCCAGCCGCACCGCGCGCAAGGTCTATTGGGCGCTGGTCATCGGCGTGCCGTCCATCGCGGACGGCATGATCGAACTGCCGCTGGCCAAGCAACCGGGCACCGGCGGCGAAAAAATGCATGTCGACGAAGCGGAGGGCTTGCCCGCCCGCACCCGCTATCGCGTCATCGAACGCGCGGGCAATCGCGCCGCGTGGGTCGAGCTGCAACCCTATACCGGCCGCACCCACCAGTTGCGCGTCCATCTCGCGGCAATCGGCCATCCCATCGTCGGCGACGGCAAATATGGCGGCAAGGACAGTTTCCTGACCGGCACGATCAGCCGCAAGATGCACCTTCATGCCCGCCGCATCCGTGTCGATCACCCCGATGGTGGCCGTGTCGACGTGATGGCGGACCTGCCTGCCCATTTCGCCTCAAGCCTTGCCGATCTCGGCTTCGACCTCAGCCTGGGCGACATGCCGCTGGATGACGAGATCGACCGCAGCCCCACGCGCGAGGATGAAAAGAAATTCGCGCGCCAGCATGCCAAGCAGATACGCAAGGATCGCAAGGGCGAACGGCGCTCGCGGGGCGGAGGCGGATAGGGACAGCGTCTATGGCCAACCCGTTAGTCGTGTTCGATTGCGACGGCACGCTGGTCGATGGCCAGCACAGCATCTGCACCGCCATGGCCCGCGCATTCGAGGAAGCCAGTCTGGTCGCGCCCGACCGGCTGGCCATCCTCTCCGCAGTCGGCCTTTCGCTGCCCCATGCCATGGCCCGGCTGCTGCCGGATGCGGATGCGGATTTCCACGCTCATCTCGCGGAACGCTACAAGCTGGCCTTTCAGGCGCTGCGGCGCGAAAATGCGGTGTCCGAACCGCTCTATCCCGGCATGGCCGATCTGGTGCATGATCTGGATCGCGCAGGCTGGCTGCTGGGCGTCGCCACGGGCAAGTCGGATCGGGGTCTGGCGCTCTGCCTTACCCATCATGGCCTGATCGACCGCTTCGTCACGCTCCAGACCGCCGATCGCCACCCGTCCAAGCCGCACCCCTCCATGCTGCTGACCGCCATGGCCGAAGCCGGCGCGTCCCCGGACACGACCGTCATGATCGGCGACACCAGTTTCGACATCGACATGGGGCTGGCGGCAGGCGTGCGCAGCATCGGCGTCGCCTGGGGCTATCACGCCCCTGACGAACTGATCGCGGCAGGTGCGCAGGCAGTGGCCATGGACAGCGGCGAATTGCGCCGCCATATCGGCGCGCCATGACCGACTTTCCGCCTCCACCCCCCGTTGATCCCGAAAAGATCGCGCGCCAGCGGCATTTCGCCATCGGCCTGTTCCGCTTGTCGGGTGCGTTGATCGTCATGTTCGGCTTCCTCGCCATCATGCAGCGCTTCACCTGGGTGCAGGGGGACAAGGCCAAGGCGTTCGGCGCGATCATGGTCATCGTCGGCCTGTTCCAGTTCGTCATCGTGCCCCGCCTGATGCTGGCCCTGTTCAAGCGCACGAAGCCATGAAGCGCTTTTACAAGGACGTCGCCGTGATCGCGTCCGATCAGGGTTTTGCCGTCCAGCTCGACGCCCGCCCGGTCCGCACCCCTGCCCGTGCGCTGCTGGCGCTGCCTACGCCCGCCCTGGCTGAGGCGGTGGCTGCCGAATGGCGCGCGCAGGGGGAGAGCGTCGATCCCGCGACGATGCCCTTCACCGGCCTCGCCAACGCTGCGATCGACCATGTCGTCGCCAACCATAAGAGCTTTGCCGCCGGGATCGCCCGCTATGGCGAAAGCGACCTGCTTTGCTATCGTGCCGAAGCGCCGCAAACGCTGGTCCAGCGGCAGGCGGCGGCGTGGGACCCGCTGCTCGACTGGGCGCGCGCCCGCTATGACGTGGCCTTCGTCGTCACGCAGGGTGTCTTGCCGGTCGCGCAGCCGGCACAGACGCTCGCCCGCCTCGGCGCGGTGGTCGAAGCCTTCGATCCATTCCTGCTCGCGGGCCTTTCCACGCTCGTCAATCTCAGCGGCTCGCTGATCTGCGGCCTCGCCATTGTCGATGGCGGCCATGATCTTGACGACATCTGGCAGGCGGCGGAAATCGACGAAACCTGGCAGGTCGAACAATGGGGCGACGATGCGCAGGCCGCCGCGCGTAATGCACGGCGCGCGGCCGATTTTGCCGTGGCTGGAGCCTTTTGCGGGATGAGCCGTCCCTGAAAGGCTGGGAACCAGCCTGCTCCTTCGTTCATTATTCATGTTGAAAGGCGTAGCAGTCGCCCGTTCGACATTATGGAATAACGACCAAGGAGACCCTAACATTGGCAAAGTCCGCCCTGATCGCTTTGATGAGCCTGTCCGCGCCGCTGGCGCTGGCTACCCCCGCAATGGCGCAGGACGCCCCCGCCGCCCCCGCCGCTGCTACCCCTGACACGGAAGCTGCCACGCAATCCGCGACCCCGGCCGCTGCGGAAATGACGCCGGAACAGATCACCGCCTTCAACAGCGCGGTTACGGCCTTCACTGCCGGGCAGGCCGCCCAGCAGGCTGGCGACAATGCCGGTGCCGTTGCGAAATATGATGCGGCGCTGCCCGCCATCCGGACCGCGGTAGAGGTTGACCCGTCCAAGATCGAGAATGTCAATTTCCTCGCCAACGCCCTCTATGCTGATGCTGCGGCCTATGGCGCGCTGGGCCAGATGGACAAGGTAATCGCCCTTTACGGCGAATCATTGCCCTATTGGCGCAAGGTCGTGGAGGCCAAGCCTGCTGACGCCGCCAGCCGCAACATCCTGGCGGGCATCTTGATCCAGATGGGCAACCAGAAGCTCGCTGCCCAGGACAAGGTCGGGTCCGCGCCGCTCTACGCCGAAGCCCTGACCCTCGCCCGCAAGTCCGCGTCCGAAAATGCGAACGACAAGGTGACGAAGAATATTCTTCTCTCGGCCCTTATCGGCTCCAGCCAGACCAGCAGCGACCCCGCGCTCAAGACCGAAGCGGTGACGCTCAGCAAGACGATGCTGGCCAATGGCACGGTCGATGCGACCAACAAGCCTGCGGCCGAGGCGCTGACCGGCGCTGCCAAGGCGGGCTGACACCCCACAGCGTTCGCCCTGAGCCTGTCCCTTGGGGAGGCTCAGGGCAACGACCCTTACAAGTTGATCCGCAGGCATGCGGCGCCGGAACGGGCGTGTCTTTACGCCTCGGCCCCGATCTTGTCCGCATAGAGCAGCCGCCCGCTGCCCAGTAGCCCGAGCAGTTGCGGCAGCATGTGCGGCGCGACCGCGAAACAGCCTTCGCTCCGCCCGCATTTGCCCCAGGCGGCGATATGATCCTCGCCCACATAATCCGCGCCATGGACGACGATGGCGCGCGGTTCGGCATTGTTGTTCTGCGGGTCCAGCCCGATCAGCCGCATCGCCCGGCCATGCTGGCCGACATATTGCTCGCCGGTCACATAAGCGCCCGAACTGCTGGCCAGCGAATTGGGTTCGTTGGAAAAACTGTGCAGCCAGCCGCTATGCGCCGGGTCCGATCCGCGGCCATGCGCCACCAGATAGCTGCTGCTCTGCCCGCCGATCAGGTCGACGACGTGGAAGCGCAATTCCTTTGACGGAGCCGCAAAATCGGCGATCGCCACGCGGTCGCGCAGGGTGAAGGCGTCGCCATGCCGGTCGAGCGCGGCCTTGGCCTTTTCCAGCAGCGACGCATAGGGTTTGGGGGCGATCGGCTGCACAATGGGCTTGGCAGGCGATGGCGCGGCGGCGGGCAGGGGCGCTGTTACCGGCACGGCCGCCCGGCCGATGCTGTCGGATAGAAACGAAAAAGCGAGTCCGCTCATGGCGAACTTCGTGAAATTGCGGCGATCCATGGCGCGAATATAGCAAAGTCGCCGCCCCGCTCCAAGAGCGGGGCGATGCGCCTTATGGCGCGGAATGGCTCGCTTCGTCCGCAGGCTGGCTCTCTTCGCCTTCCTGCGGCAGGCGCGCGGTCATGCCGCTGGCGTCGGCATCATCCTGAATCTGCTGCTGTTCGGAAACCGACGGCGGCGGCGCGGGAGTCGCGACCGCATTGTTCGACGGCGGCGGCAGCACCGCATCCGGTTCCTCGATGATGACATTTTCGACCGGCGGCTCGACCAGATTATTGGTCGCTGCCGGTTCCTCTTCCTTTTTGCCGCAGGCGGACAGGGCCAGGGCACCGGCAAGGGCGAACAGGGCAATTTTGCGCATGGGTGATCAGTCCTTCGATGCGATGGTTGGGGTGGGTGCGGGCGCGGCGGTCGGGTCGGCCCGGCTGCTAGACGCCTCGATCTTTTCAGCCAGCAACTTGTCCCAGCCATAGGGGTCGGGACGGAAGCTCATCGTGCCGTTGCTGCTGGCAAAGGCGGTCCAGTAGAGCAGATAGACCGCCACCTCCTGCGGCAGGGATACGCGCTGCGTCTTGCCGCTATCGATCAGCGTCTGGATCTGGCCGTTCAGGTCCGGGTCGCTCGCCACCATCAGTTCGGCCAGCGACACCGGCTTTTCCAGCCGGACGCAGCCATGGCTGGCCAGCCGGTCATAGCTTGAAAATTTCCCGCGCGCGGGCGTGTCGTGCAGATAGACGGCAAACGGGTTGGCGAAATCGAATTTCAACCGCCCCAGCGCGCTGTTCGGGCCTGCGGGCTGGACGATCCGTTCGCCGCCTTCGGGCGTCTTGACGATCTTGTAGCCCTGCTTGGCCAGCGTCGCGCGTCCCTTGGGGAACAATTCCCGCCTGGCGATCGACATCGGCACGTTCCAGGGCGGATTGACCACGATCGAATGGATGCTCGACGACAGCATCGGCGTTGCATTTTGCGGGCTGCCGGTGACGGCGCGCATCGACGTGACCGGCTGGTCGCCCTCGAACACGGTCAGCACGGCGGCGGCGATGTTCACCTGCACCCGGTTGACCGGCAGGCGGCGCGGCATCCAGCGCCACCGCTCCATATTGGCCATGATCGCGGCGATCCGGTCGTCCACGCTGACATTGAGCGCCGCCAGCGTCCGCGTGTCGAGCAACCCTGTGGGGTTGAGGCCATAGCGCCGCTGCGCGCGTTGCAGCACGTCGGTCAGATTTTCCGTCGGCGTGACGCTCTTGTCCTCCAGCGCGATGCGCGCGCGCACCACCATGGGCGCGGATGTTGCGGTCAGCACCGGCCAGCCGCCCTTGTCGCGGATCGCCTCATAGGTCGCCAGCCCCTTGCGCAACCCTTCATAGCCCGCATAGGGCGGCGTCAGCGCATTTGCCCATTGTGCCAGCCGGTCCTCGGCCACGGCCTCCGCCAATCCTGGGCGCGGGTCATAGGGTTCGGGGCGCAGCGCCCAGATTTCCAGAAAATCGGCGGCATCGACCCGTCCGGTGGACAGCGCCTTCGCCCGGTCCAACAGCGCGCTGACCAGCGCGTCGCCGGTCAGCGTGGCGGTCGCCTTGCGCCGCGCCGTCAGCCCTTGTTCGGCTCCGCTGCGCAACCAGTCATTCGCCCATGCCTCCTGCGTGGCCGACAGCGGCGGAATGGGGGCAGGCAATGGCGCGGGGGGCAATGGCTGCACCATCGCGGGGGGCAGTGTCGGCGCCACGGCCGGGGGTTGTGTTACCGGCGTCTGGGCGTAAGCGGGCAGGGTGCTGGCACTAAGGACACTGGCGCCAAGCAGGGCCAGCGCCGAAAAACGGATCATATCGGGACGGTTCATGCTGGACCAGATAGCGCAAAGCGGCCACCGTTCAAATCACGATAGCGGAAAAGATCATGCTGCACGTCGTTCACCATCCTGCCTATGTCTCTCCCGCAACACCCGGCAGCCGCTTTCGTTTCGACAAATATGGCCTGGTGATGGAGGCGTTGCGCGAAGTGGCGCCCGCCATGACGCTCCACACGCCCGATGCGATGCCGCGCGCCTGGATAGAGGCGGTGCATGATCCCGCCTATGTGGAAGAAGTGCTGACCCTCACCGTCCCGCAGGCCAAGGAACGGCGGATCGGCTTTCCGGTGACCCAGCGGGTCATGCTCCGCTCCACCCTGTCGCCCGGCGGCACCTGGGCGGCGGCGCGGCTGGCGCGCATCCACGGCTTTGCCGCCAATGCCGCAGGGGGCAGCCACCACGCGCTGGCCGATAGCGGGGCGGGCTATTGCGTGTTCAATGATCTTGCCATCGCCGCCAACCGCCTGATCGCGGAAGGGGAAGCGGATCGTATCCTCATCCTCGACCTCGACGTGCATCAGGGCGACGGCACGGCTTCGCTGCTGGCGGGGCGGGCGGATATTTTCACCCTGTCGATCCATGCCGAAAAAAATTTCCCGGTGCGCAAGGCGCGCTCTACGCTGGACATCGGCCTGCCCGACGGGGTGGAGGATGCGGCCTATCTCGCCATTCTCCAGGACACGCTGCCGCGCGTGCTGGATGATTTCGCGCCCGACCTCATTCTCTATCAGGCGGGGGTTGATCCCCATGGCGACGACCGGCTGGGGCGGCTGGCCCTGACCGACGCGGGGCTGGATGCGCGCGACCGCTATGTCATGCGCCAGGCCCGCGCCCGCGCCATCCCGGTCGCCAGCACCATGGGCGGCGGCTATGGAGAGGACCGCATGGCCGTCGCCCATCGCCACGCCGCCTGCATGATCCGCATGGCGCAGGAAGCTATGGTTTGAAGCTCCAACGGGTCAGAGTGACGGCATCGCGGCTTAGTGGACCGTCCCGACCGTGGGTTGCGCCCGGTCCATGATCTTCGCCGCGATCAGTCCGGCCACGGCCAGCGCCACAAAGTCGCTGAACGCCAGATAGAGAATATAGCCCCAGGGCGCATGGTTGAACACGGATTGCCCGACATGCATCCACAAGACCCCCGCCAGCGCGAAGATCAGGGCGACCCGGACCCGCTCGGCAAAGCCGGTCGTCACGAACCGCAGCGCCAGCGCGATCAGCACGCCCACCACCAGCGACAGGATCAACCCGCCGATCAGGCTGGCGCTGTCCGTCACCGGAAAGCCGCTGCTGTTGTAGAAAATCTGCGCTATCGGCCCCTTGCCGTACAGGATCGTGCCCTCCGCCGTCGCCGGATCGGGGACAGTATAGACGCCGGTGCCGGTCGTGTTGAGCGCCTGCGCCAGTGCCGCCTGCAAATTGGCGCTCGCCTGTCCCTCCGCGCGGCTCATCGCCAGCGCGCTCAATGGCGTGCCCCAGAACAGGAAGCCTGTGATAAACATTGCAAAGCCGCCCAGCAGGCCGCCGATTACCGTCCGTATCATCATGCTCTCCACTCCCTGTCCCGCCCATAAGGCTAGGCCAGAACGCAGCGGAGGCAAAATCTATCCGGTAATTGTCAATCGGTAGGGCGCGATGCCTTTTCCGCGATGCCCGATACGCCCTCGCGCCGCTCCAGCTCGTCGCACACGGCATCCAGCGAAATGTCGCAATCGGCCAGCAGCAGCAGCAGGTGGAACAGCAGGTCCGCGCTTTCGCCGACCAGTTCGTCACGATTCCCCGCCATCGCGGCGATCACTGCCTCGACCGCTTCCTCGCCGACCTTCTGCGCAATCTTGCCGCGTCCCCGCGCCGTCAGCTTGGCGACATAGGATGTGGACGGGTCAGCCGACCGCCGCTGGCGGATCGTCTGTTCAAGCGTAAAGAGGGTGGCGCGCATGGCTGCGCATCAAGCGCCGCGCGCGCCACCCGTCAATGGGAAAATTATTTCCGCTTGCGGCCGCTGCGCAGCAGGCGGAAGCCGACAATGGCCACGCCCATCGCAAACAGGCCCATCTGTTCAGGTTCAGGCACCGGAGTCGGGGTGCTGCCGCCTGAGCTGGACGTCGTGCCGCCGCTGCTGGTGGTGCCACCGCTGCTGGTGCCGCCGCCGCACTTGCCGAACCAGCACCATGTCGCCTGCGCCGGCGTCGCCGCACCGATCAGGCCAGCGGCCCCTGCCGCCAAAAGCATCTTGTTGAGTTTCATGAATGTCACCCTGTTTCCGTTGAACCGATATGGTCGAACGCGACCCGTCAGGGTTAATGCAGCCTTCATGCCGGATGGTGCCATCCAGCAGATTTCCGCCATTTTCAGGGTTAACGACGCTGCCGGAAATATGGTTACTGTAAAGTAAATCGACGTTTTTGCGGGTTCAGGCCGCCCGCACCGGCACACCCGCCGCCGCCAGCGCGCGATGGGCTTCGGCGATGCTGTGCTGCCCGAAATGGAATATCGACGCCGCCAGCACCGCGCTGGCATGACCCATAGTCACGCCCTCGACCAGATGCTCCAGCGTCCCGACGCCGCCGCTGGCGATGACGGGGATCGATACCGCGTCGGCAATGGTCCGCGTCAGCGCCAGGTCATAGCCCGCCTTCGTCCCGTCTCCGTCCATCGACGTCACCAGCAGTTCGCCAGCGCCCAGCTGCGCCAGTCGCAGCGCATGCTCCAGCGCGTCGATCCCGGTCGGCTTGCGCCCGCCATGGGTGAAGATTTCCCAACGCCCTTCACCGACTTTGCGCGCGTCCACAGATCCCACGATACACTGGCTGCCGAAGCGATCGGCAATATCCGCCACCAGTTCGGGCCGCGCCACCGCCGCGCTGTTCACTGCCACCTTGTCCGCGCCTGCCAGCAGCAACGCGCGCGCATCGTCGGGCGTCCGCACCCCGCCGCCGACGGTAACGGGCATGAAGCAGACTTCGGCCGTGCGCCGCACCACGTCGAGGATAGTCCCCCGCACCTCATGCGTTGCGGTAATGTCCAGAAAGCACAGCTCGTCCGCGCCCGCCGCGTCATACAGCTTCGCCTGCTCCACCGGATCGCCCGCGTCGCGCAGATCGACGAAGTTCACGCCCTTGACCACGCGCCCGTTGGCGACGTCCAGACAGGGGATGACGCGCGTGCGGACGGTCATCGGATCACGCCGCTGCCTGCGCCACGGCCAGCGCCGTTTTCAGGTCCAGCCGCCCGTCATACAGCGCCCGCCCGGTAATCACGCCCTCGATGCCGTCGTCGGCGTGCAGGCTCAATATCCTGATGTCGGCGATCCCCGCCACGCCGCCGCTCGCGATCACCGGAATGTCGGTCGCCCGCGCCAGATCGACCGTCGCCTCGACATTGCAGCCCTTCAGCATCCCGTCGCGGCCCACATCGGTAAAGAGCAGGCTGGCAACGCCCGCATCCTCGAACCGCCGGGCCAGGTCGATCACGGGCATGTCCGATTTTTCCGCCCAGCCATCGGTCGCGACGAACCCGTCGCGCGCATCGACCGCCACGACGATCCCGCCGGGAAAATCGCGCGCGGCCAGCTTGACGAAGGCCGGATCTTTCAGCGCCGCCGTGCCGATGACGATGCGCGATACGCCAAGGTCGAACCAGCGTTCCACCGCCTCCCGGTTGCGGATGCCACCGCCCAGCTGGACATGCCCCGGAAAGGTCTCGACAATCCGCTCGACCGCCGCGGCGTTCACCGCATGGCCCGCAAAGCTCCCGTCCAGATCGACAACATGCAGATGCTGTGCCCCCGCCTGCGCAAACAGCGCCGCCTGCGCCGCCGGATCGTCGCCATAAACGGTCGCACGGTCCATATCGCCCTCGGCCAGGCGCACGACCTGCCCGTTTTTCAGGTCAATGGCGGGAAAGACGATTAGAGACATGGGCTCACCAGACAATATTGGGGCAGCGTGTTCCCGCGAAGGCGGGAACCCAGCTCCGACGTTTCAACTGGGTTCCCGCCTTCGCGGGAACACGGGTTGGCATCATCACGGCTTCCACTCCAGAAAGCGCGACAGGAAGGAAAGGCCATAGGTCTGGCTCTTTTCCGGGTGAAACTGGCAACCGATGATCGTGTCGCGCGCCACCGCCGCGACCAGCGGGCCGCCATGGTCGGTCACGGCCGCGACATGCGCCGGATCGGTCGCCTCGAAATGATAGCTGTGCAGGAAATAGGCCTCGCCCGCTTCGATTAGGGGCGGCGCGCCGTTCAGCACGACATCGTTCCACCCCATATGCGGCACCTTGATGCTGGCGTCGCCCGGCTGCATCAGCCGCACCGTGCCGCCGATCCAGCCCAGCCCTTCGTGCCGCCCGAATTCCTCGCCCGCGTCGGCCAGCAACTGCATGCCCACGCACACGCCCAGAAACGGCACGCCGCGCTGATGCACGGCATCCCCCATCGCCTCGACCATGCCGGGGATCGCCACCAGCGCATCGCGGCACGCCCGGAACGCGCCTACGCCGGGCAACACGATCCGGTCGGCCCGCGCCACCACATCGGCGTCGGCGGTAATGACGGCATCGCCCGCCCCCGCCTTGCGCAGGGCATTATAGACCGAATGCAGATTCCCCGCGCCATAGTCGATAAGGGCGACCCCGCTCACAACATCCCCTTGGTCGACGGGATCGCGTCCGCCTTGCGCGGGTCGATCTCCACCGCCTGCCGCAGCGCGCGGGCCAGCCCCTTGAACGCGCTTTCGACGATATGGTGATTATTGCTGCCATACAGACATTCGATGTGCAGCGTGATGCCGGCGGCCTGCGCGAAGCTGTGGAAGAAATGCTCCACCATCTCCGCGTCCCACTCGCCGATCTTCTGCACGGTGAAGGGCAGCTTGCACACCAGCCACGGCCGCCCCGAAATGTCGAGCGCCACCCGTGTCAGCGTCTCGTCCATCGGCGAATAGACGGAGCCATAGCGCGAAATCCCGCGCTTGTCGCCCAGCGCCTTGGCCACCGCCTCGCCAATGGCGATCGCGCTGTCCTCTGTCGTGTGATGCTGGTCGACATGCAGGTCGCCCACGGTCTTGACGCTCATGTCGATCAGCGAATGACGCGACAATTGCTCGATCATATGGTCGAGAAAGCCGATGCCCGTCGACACCGTGTAAAGACCCGTGCCGTCGAGGTTGACGGTTACGTCGATCTGGGTTTCCGCCGTGTTGCGGTGAATCTCGGCCGTGCGCATGCTGGCCCTATAGCGCGTGCCGCCCATCTTGCAATCTGGTCGTGCGATGCGGGCCATCCAAACCGGCAGGGGGGTTGACCCCCTGTTTCGCGCCGTTAGGACATTGGCCCATGAGCGATGACCTGCCCGATAGCCTGATTCCCTATGACGAAATCGTGCAGGAAGCCCTGCGCGCCGTCGTCGGCCGCGTGCTGGGAGAGGTGCAGGCCAGCGGCGGCCTGCCCGGCAGCCACCATTTCTACATCACCTTCAAGACCCAGGCCCCCGGCGTCGACATCCCCAAGCGACTGATCGAGCGCTTCCCGGACGAAATGACCATCGTCCTGCAAAACAAATATTGGGACTTGAAGGTCAGCGACCATCATTTCGAAGTCAGCCTGACCTTCAACCAGGTCGCCGCCCACCTCGTCATCCCCTTCGCGGCAATCACGGCGTTCGTCGACCCCGCCGTCAACTTCGCCCTGCAATTCCAGGTCGCAGGCGACGCCCTGCCCGAACCCCATGACGAAGCCGAAAATGACGGCCCGCAAGTCGTGGCGGAAGATGGCTCCAACGTCGTGACGGTGGACTTCGGCAAGAAGAAGTAGGCGCGGGCGACGGCTAGGCCGCGCCTGTTCGCACGACCGTCCCCCCCCTTCGTCATTCCGAACCCTTCGACTAACTCAGGACAGGCCCGATCCGGGATCCAGAGCGGCGCTTATGACCCTGGATCCTGACGTTCGTCAGGATGACGGCTCGGCATTGGCGGGCAACGACCAGCAGCGCCCGCAAATTCCTCCCCTGCAGGGGGGGTGATCGGGAACGACCAAAAGCGGAAATTTCCGCTGTCACTGTTTCACGACATCATACCGGATATGCACAGCAGGGCGAAGGCACCCGATAAAAAACTGTATAAGCTGATCGCCAACCAAAATGTGATAGGCCGCACATCACGGTCCACCCAAGGATCGTCTATGAAATTGCGCCAGTAAACTCGGCGCTCTTTGATGGCGATAAATACATAAATTGCGAGACCGGCAGACCCCCCAGCCGAAAAAACGAAGCCAAAGATATGCTCTACTAATTTAGACATCTCATGAAACTTAGCATCCAATCTGCTCTTTGACGAGCTTCCTCTCCTCAGCCTTGATCGTTATTCTCCATGACGCTTTAGCGTCGATCGTCTCGACAGCAGCCCGTCCTGTCTTCGGCGAGAAAGCTGACCGAGCAAAATCGACCAGCAGCGCCCGCACATTCCTCCCCTGCAAGGGGAGGGGGACCACGAAGTGGTGGAGGGGTGTCGCCCTATCGAGAGGCTGATACCCCTCCGTCTGGCCTACGGCCATCCACCTCCCCTTACAGGGGAGGATGATCGGGAACGCCCATTCGCGGCCTTATTCAGTCAAAGTTGCCGCATCTGAAACCGGACGTAAGTCCATTACCTGATCAACGATTATCTCATGGTCAAATGCGCTCAAGTGCCCGTAGCTTCCCTTGCGAGCCGTTCGTCGTCCCACGAACTCAATTTCGTAGAGGCCTTCGTTGGTACCCGGAGAGGTTAGAGCCTTGCCAGACAACCATATGCGGTCGCCAGCGGTGTGATAGGAGCAGGAAACAGCAGGCGTTGGGCAAAAGCGGGAGTTCTCGAATTCTCTCCGCCATAGGCCTTTCCAATGACGGGCTGGTGTCATTTCGAAGCATTCGTCCGTGCCCAACGGCATCGCTTCTATACCACCATATTTAATCTTGTTGAGGCATCGCTCGGTGACGCCCGGCATACCCTGTCGCATCTCCTGAATAGCGTTATCCGACAGCCGCTCTGGTGGCTGTTCACACCCTTGCGTCAACAACAACATGGCAGGAGCGAGTCTCATAAAGCGGCACTGCATGATGCGATGATGGCCAGATCGACCGCCCTCTGCAACGTCTGCCTTGCGGGATGCTTATCCGAAAGCCGCCTGTCCGCTCCCCACCCAACTCAGCCAGAAACTATCCCGGCCAACAGCATCCCGCTAGTCACGCGACGTATGAACACAGGCGCACACCCCGTCGCCACCGTGCAATTCCTCCTGTCCTACATCGCCCCCCGGCGCTAACTCTCCATATGCGACATGGGCGAACTTAACGAATTTTCACACGCCATCCCCTCCAACCAACCCGCCTCGGTCACCGCTCTACTCACAACCCCTTGGATTTCTTTCTGCTCATCCTAAATCGGCTTCAGACTTGCGAATTGTTCTTAACTGAAAGGCGCCCCCAAATGCCCGCAACCCGCACCGAAAGTGACAGTATCGGCGCCATAGAGGTGCCAGCGGACGCCTATTGGGGTGCGCAGACGCAGCGGAGCATCGAGAATTTTCCGTTCGGCGCGATGGAGCGGATGCCGATCGGCATCGTCCATGCGCTGGCTGTCGTGAAGCAGGCCGCGGCGCGGGTGAACCGCCATCATGGGCTGGCCGCCACCCAGGCCGACGCCATCGAAGCCGCCGCCGCCGCCGTGGCGGCTGGCCAGCACGACGATCAGTTCCCCCTCGTCATCTGGCAGACCGGCAGCGGCACCCAATCCAACATGAACGTCAATGAAGTGATTGCCGGCATCGCCAATGAAGCGCTCACCGGCACGCGCGGCGGCAAGCATCCGGTTCACCCGAATGACCATGTCAATCTCGGCCAATCCTCCAACGACAGCTTCCCTACCGCGCTTCATATCGCGGCGGCTCTGGCCGTCACCAAAGCCTTGTTTCCCGCGCTAGACCGGCTCCATGCCGCGCTAGACGCGAAAGCGAAGGCATGGGATCATATCGTCAAGATCGGTCGCACCCATTTGCAGGACGCGACCCCGCTGACGCTGGGGCAGGAATTTTCCGGTTACGCGCATCAGGTCTATCGCAGTCGCAAGCGGATCGAACCCGCCGCGATGCACGGCATGATGGCGCTGGCGCAGGGCGGCACGGCGGTCGGCACCGGCCTCAATGCGCCCGAAGGGTTCGATGTCGCGGTCGCGGCGGAAATCGCCACCATCACCGGCCTGCCGTTCCGCACCGCCGATAATAAGTTCGAAGCGCTGGCGTCCAACGATCCGCTGGTTCACCTGTCCTCGACCCTCGCCACGCTGGCCGTCGCGCTGACCAAGATCGCCAACGACATCCGCCTGCTCGGGTCCGGTCCGCGCTCTGGCCTTGGCGAACTGGATCTGCCCGCCAACGAACCAGGCAGCTCGATCATGCCGGGCAAGGTCAATCCGACCCAGTGCGAGATGCTGACCATGGTGGCGGCGCAGGTCATCGGCAATCATCAGGCCGTGACCGTGGGCGGGATGCAGGGCCATCTGGAACTCAACGTGTTCAAACCGATGATAGGCGCGGCAGTGCTGCGCTCGATCCATCTGCTGGCCGTCGGGATGGACAGTTTTGCCGAACGCTGTGTCGAGGGGCTGGAGGCGAACGAGACGCGCATCGCCGAACTGGTCGATCGATCGCTGATGCTGGTCACCGCGCTCGCCCCCGCGATCGGCTATGACAATGCCGCCGCCATCGCCAAGCACGCGCACAAGACCGGCCAGACGCTCAAAGCCGCCGGGCTTGAACTGGGGCTGGTGGACGCGGCGACCTTCGACGCGCTGGTGCGGCCGGAAAATATGACATGATCGACATCGGCATGGCGGAACCGCGCGCCGTCCGATACATTGACCCAGTATGAAAAAGCCTCTCGCCCCTAAAGCCCCGCGCGTCTCCGTCACCGCTCCCAAAAAGACCGGCCTGCTGCGCAAGGCAGCGCGCGTCGGCGCGACCGTCGTGGCCACGCGCGTCGCGGCCGATACCGGCAAGAAGGGGGTGTTCGGCCTGCTCGCCGGGATGGGGGCCAAGCGGATCATCATGCGCTATCCGGTCGGCGCGCTGGTCGTCACCGGCGCCTATATGGCGGGCAAGCTTTATGAGGCCAAGCGAGAGGTTGATCGCAAGCGCGCGATCAAGGCCCTGCCGGACCTCAGCAAGGAACCGGTGCCGATCAATAGCGCGCGCAAAGTAGCCAAGCCCTAAAGCGCGGCCTGCCACGTCCGCACGGCGTCGAGCGGGAAGGTCAGCATCAATATGTTGAGCGTCAGATTGTCGCGGATCACCGCGAGCGCCAGCAATTCGAACCCGATCGCCACTGCGACCGACAGCCAGACCGGGGCGCGCGAAGCGAACAGGAAGCCCAGCGTCATCATGCCGATGTCGCTCATCGAATTGAGGACCGAATCACCACTATAGCCAAGCGCAATGGTCGCCGTGCGATAGCGGTCGATGATGATCGGGGAATTCTCCAATATCTCCCAGGCCGACTCCACCGCCACAGCCAGCGCCAACCGCACCCCCATCGGGCGCTTGCGCAACAGCCAAAGGGTGGCTGGGTAGAATAGCAGACCGTGAATGACATGGCTCAGGCTATACCAGTCGGCGATATGCTGGCTGTTGCCACTGTCCAGCGCTCCGTGCCACAATTCGACCCGGCCACAGGTGCAGATCGGCGGCCTGTCCATCAGCAGCAACAGGGCACAGCTTAGCAGGGCGATCAACCCCGCTGCGATCAACCCCCTGCGATGGACCATCCGCCTGTTGCGCATCCTGCCATTTCCCCCTCTTGCAAAAGCCCGCATCAAGCGGCACTAGCGGCCATGGCCGACAGCATCCTGATCGAAACGCCCGACTTCAAGCGGCGCGGCGTCCTCTTTGTCCTCTCCTCGCCTTCTGGCGCGGGAAAGTCCACCATTGCGCGCAAGCTGCTCGCCGCCGAACCGGATATGTCCATGTCGGTGTCGGCAACCACCCGACCGATGCGGCCGGGCGAAGTCGACGGCAAGGATTATCATTTCGTCGACCTGCCGGAATTCCGCCGGATGACCGCCGATCAGGAATTTCTGGAATGGGCCCACGTATTCGGCCAGCGTTACGGCACCCCCCGCGCGCCGGTGGAGGCCATGCTCAAAAGCGGGCAGGACGTGCTGTTCGACATTGACTGGCAGGGCGCGCAGCAATTGCATCAGATTGCCGGGGGCGACGTGGTGCGGGTATTCATCCTGCCGCCCTCGATGGAGGAACTGGAGCGCCGCCTGCGCGGCCGCGCGACGGACAGCGATGAAGTCATTGACGGTCGCATGGCCCGCGCGGCGGGCGAAATCGCGCATTGGGACGGCTATGATTATGTGCTGTGCAATGTCGATGCAGATGATTGCTTCAGCCGCGTGCAGACCATCCTCCATGCCGAACGGATGAAGCGCAGCCGCCAGACCGGCCTGATTGGCTTCATCCGCAAGCTGGGCCGTTATCACCAGGACGATTGAGGGCAATCCGCCGTCAAAAGCCTGCCGGGTCGGCCCAGTCGGGATGGACCCAGGCCATCGCCTTGAACAGGCTGCCCATCGCTTCGGCACTGGTCAGCCGGGCGCGGGCGGCCTCCACTTCAGCGGCGCGCGCAGGATGTGTGCGGGCCAGTTGCTCGGCGCGGGCGTCAATGCCCAGATCGCGCAGATACGGCCCCTGATCGACCGGGCCTGACACCCGCAATCCCGCCTGCCGCGCCATGTTGCCGATGATGGTGAAGTCGACATGGGTGGTCAGGTCGACCTCGCCAGGATCGGCGAAGGGATCGGCAAATGCATGTGCCTTCACCGCTTGCAGCGTATCGCCCAGCAACGGCCCGGCATAGCCATAGTCGATGATGATCGCCGCGCCGCCCTGCTTGGCGATCCGCTGGGCCAGTGCATAGGCGATCCCCGCGCCCACGATCGGTGTTTCGATGATTGCCCCGTCCTGCGCCTGCGCCGCGATTGGGGGCAGGCCCGATTCGATGCGGCGATAGCCAGGAACGGCGACAAAGCGCCCTTCTTCTTCGCGCCGGATGACGACCCGCTCGCGCCATTCCTCGCCCACGCGAATGCACTGGCGCACCGGCAGCGCATCGAAAAATTCGTTGGCGATGACCAGCAGTGGCCCGTCGTCGGGCAGGCTGTCGATACTGTCATGGTGGGTGACATGGGGCAGCAGTGCGCGCTGCCGTTCGCGCAAGGTGGGGCTGGTCTCGACGAAATGAACGCGCGGCGCGAGGGCGGCGCTCTCCATCGCGCGCAGTGCGTCGGTGGCCAATGTGCCGCGTCCCGGCCCCAGCTCGGCGTAAAGCGGCCCAGGCTTGCGCCCCGACCGCATCCACACATCCGCCAGGCACAGCCCCACCAGTTCGCCGAACATCTGGCTGATTTCCGGCGCGGTGGTGAAGTCGCCATCCGCGCCCAACGGGTCGCGGGTGGCGTAATAATGCTGGTTCGCCTCCGCCATGAAATGCGCGACGGAGATCGGCCCGCCCGCGGCAATCTGGCGCGAAAGCCGTTCAGCCAGGGTTAGCGGCTCAGCTGACACTCGCGTTTCCGGCGACGGGCTCCACCCGCGCGCGACGCCCCTTCGACGTGACGATCAGGTAGAGGCCGCCCAAAATCATCGGCAGACACAGCCACTGGCCCATATGCAGGCCGGTACGCGCGGCAAATTCCATCAACTGCGCGTCCGCTTCCCGCACATATTCGACGCCGAACCGGAAAATGCCATAGCCCAGCAGGAAAATGCCCACCAGTTTCCCCGGCTGATAGCGCGCGCGCGTGCGCCAAAAGGCGAAGGCCAGGATGGCGAACAGGACAAGCCCTTCCAGCGCCGCTTCGTACAACTGGCTGGGATGACGGGGATAGGGGCCGCCGGTCGGGAAGATGATGCCCCAGGGAACATTGGTTTCCTTGCCCCACAATTCACCATTCACGAAATTGGCGAGGCGCCCGAAGAACAGGCCGAAAGGGACGCAGCAGGCGACATAATCATGGATGCGCAGCCAGCTCAGCTTCTCCTTGCGCGCCATGTAGAGAATACCGAGCGACACGCCCGCCGCGCCGCCATGGAAGGACATGCCGCCATTCCACAGCTTGAAGATGTCGAGCGGATGCGCAAGAATTTCGGGCTGGTAGAAGATCACATAGGCCAGCCGTCCGCCGATGATGATCCCCAATGTAGCATAGAAGATCATGTCGTCGGCATGGCGGCGACCCATGGGCGATCCCGGCTGGGCGATCAGCTTGAGCAGATACCAGTAGCCGATCAAGATCCCCGCCAGATAGGCGAGACTGTACCATTTGAGCGTGAAGAAGCCGAGGTCGAGCGCAACCGGGCCGACGCCCAGATCGTCAAAGCGGATCGCGCCCGAAGCGGCAGCGGCAATGTCCAGGATCAATTCGGCTTCCTCTTGGCAATAGGATTGTGGCCATAGAAGGATTTTCAGCCAGATGGAATCATCTGATGGTACTCAAATCACGGAAATCCAAAAATCCCCGACAGGCCGGACAGTATGGGGGGACGTTGCTCTTTTCGCCCGATAGGCGCGCCTCATCCTTGATCCGTTCCGCATTTCATGGAGGGCGGGGCGCGCGCCTTGCGCATTGTCGCGTATCTGCTTAAGCATGGTTCCCAAGTTCTGGCTCCGCATTGGGGCTGGCGATATGTGAAGCGAGTTACGGCATGGTGCAGCAAAGCCGCCCATCGCCGCAGAGTTCCGGCCCGACCGGCCGTTATGCGGGCAAGCGCGCCGCTTCCGGTCCGGGCGATGGGAGCAGGGCTGCGGCCATTCCTCCCCCGTCAACGCAGCGGGGCTTTGCGCCTTATGGCGCGCGCGAACGGCGATCCTATGCCGCGATCGACCTTGGCACCAACAATTGCCGCCTTTTGATCGCCAAGCCGTCGGCTGACGGTTTCATCGTCGTCGATGCTTTTTCGCGGATCGTGCGTCTGGGCGAGGGTCTGGCGTCCACTGGCCGGATCAGCGACGCGGCGATAGACCGGGCGATCGCTGCCCTGTCTGTCTGCGCGGACAAGCTGCGCCGCCGCCATGTCACGCTGGCGCGATCGGTAGCGACCGAAGCCTGTCGCCGTGCCAGCAACGGCGCTGAATTCATCCAGCGCGTCTATCGCGAAACCGGCATAGCGCTCGACATCATCAGCGCGGAGGAAGAGGCGCGGCTTGCCGTGCTGGGGTGCCATGCCTTGCTGGAACCGGGCAACGGCCCGGCCCTGATCTTCGACATTGGCGGTGGATCGACCGAATTGGTGCTGGTCGATGCTCAGGGCTCGTCGGGCGCGCCGCGCATTGTCGATTGGGTAAGCGCGCCATGGGGCGTCGTATCGTTGACCGAAAGCGAGGCGTTCGAGCATGACGATGCCGATGCGCGGCTGGCCGCTTATGGCAGGATGCGCGCGCGGGTCAGCGACGCATTCTCGCCGCTCGCGCGCCGCCTGCCGCAGGCTGCGGAGGACATCCGCCTGCTTGGCACGTCCGGCACGGTGACGACGCTGGCGAGCCTGCATCTCAACCTGCCGCGCTACGATCGGCAGGCGATTGACGGGCTGATCGTGCCCTGCACCTCCATGCGGTCCATTTCGGAGCGGCTGTCGACCATGACGCTGGGCGAGCGGCAGAAGCTGCCCTGCATCGGCACCGAACG
The DNA here is from genome assembly GCF_007693735.1 of Sphingobium sp. B2. Lineage (NCBI taxonomy): Bacteria > Pseudomonadati > Pseudomonadota > Alphaproteobacteria > Sphingomonadales > Sphingobiaceae > Sphingobium > Sphingobium sp. B2. The sequence continues at coordinate 2,476,498 of NZ_VDBZ01000001.1, read as the reverse complement.
GGCCGATCTGGTGGTGGCGGGTTGCGCGATACTGGAGTCGATCCTCGACATCTGGCCTGCGCAGCGGCTGGGCGTTGCCGACCGGGGTATCAGGGAAGGCATTTTGCGCGGGCTGATGGACCGCGACGGGAGAATGATGTGAAGGGCGCCATATGAGAGGATCTGGCGCAGGCAAGGTGCGGGTCAAGAGCGCGAAGGGCCGCACCGCGCAGTCGGTGCGCTGGCTCGAACGCCATCTTAACGACCCCTATGTCCATAAGGCCAAGGCGGAAGGCTGGCGCAGCCGCGCCGCGTTCAAGCTGATCGAATTGGACGAGAAATTCCATTTCCTGAAAGGGTCGCGCGCGGTTGTCGATCTTGGTGTCGCGCCGGGCGGCTGGTCGCAGGTGGTGCGCAAGCTGGTGCCCAAGGCGGCTGTCGTGGGTATCGACCTGCTGCCGGTCGATCCGATCGGGGGTGTCACCCTGTTCGAGATGGACTTCATGGATGACAAAGCGCCGCAGCTTCTGCGCGATGCGCTGGGGGACGCGCCGGATCTGGTGATTTCCGACATGGCGGCCAACACCGTGGGCCATCCCCAGACCGACCATCTGCGTACCATGGCGCTGGTCGAGGCGGCGGCCTGGTTCGCGGTTGAAAATCTGCGCAAGGGTGGCACGTTCGTAGCCAAGGTCTTTGCAGGCGGGACCGACGGCGAACTGCTGGTGCTGCTCAAAAAGAATTTCACGACGATCAAGCATGCCAAGCCCCCCGCCAGCCGCAAGGGCAGCGTGGAATGGTATGTCGTGGCGCAAGGGTTCAAGGGGCGACCTGATGAACCGGCGCGGGACCGGACAGGCGCGCCGATCGCCGAATAGGGCCGGATGGCTGACGCATAGCGGAAAGAAGCGGGGGTCACTTGGTCGCAACGGTATCGACGGTCGCTTATCTGGGTCTGGAGGCGCGGGGCGTCGAGGTACAGTGCCAGCTGGTTCCCGGCCTGCCCAATTTCATCGTCGTCGGCCTGCCGGACAAGGCGGTGGCCGAAAGCCGCGAGCGGGTGCGCAATGCCATCGCCGCCATCGGCCTGTCGCTGCCGCCCAAGCGGATCACGGTCAACCTTTCCCCCGCCGACCTGCCCAAGGAAGGGTCGCACTATGACCTGCCGATCGCGCTGGCGCTGCTGGGGGCGATGGGGGTGATCGATGCCGAAACGCTGTCGGGCTATGTTGTCGTCGGCGAACTGGGTCTGGACGGCCGCACCGCGCCATCGCCTGGCGTGTTGCTGGCCGCGCTGCATGCGGGCGAACAGGATATGGGGCTGGTCTGCCCGGTAGCGCAGGGGGCCGAAGCCGCCTGGGCAGGGCAGGTAGAGGTAGTCGCTGCCCCCGATCTGCTGAGCCTGCTCAATCATTTCAAGGGCACATCGGCATTGTCGCCGCCGCAACCGGGCGCCGTAGACGCGCCGGTTCGCACCGCTGACCTGAAGCAGGTCAAAGGGCAGGAAACGGCCAAGCGTGCCATAGAGATTGCTGCGGCAGGCGGTCATAATCTGTTGATGGTCGGGCCGCCGGGCGCGGGCAAATCGTTGATGGCAAGCTGCCTGCCGGGCATATTGCCCGAACTCACACCGGGCGAAGCGCTCGAAACGTCGATGGTGGCAAGCGTCGCGGGGACGCTGGAGGGCGGGCGGATCAGCCGCGCCCGGCCGTTTCGTACCCCCCATCATAGCGCTTCGATGGCGGCATTGGTCGGCGGCGGGCTGCGCGTGCGACCGGGGGAGGTCAGCATGGCGCATCTGGGCGTGTTGTTTCTGGACGAACTGCCAGAGTTTCAGCGCGCCGTGCTGGATTCGCTGCGCCAGCCGCTGGAGACGGGCGAGGTGACGGTGGCACGCGCCAATGCCCATGTGACCTTCCCGGCAAGAGTGCAATTGATTGCCGCCATGAATCCCTGCCGCTGCGGGCATCTGGGCGATCCGGCGCTGGCCTGTTCGCGCGCGCCGCGTTGTGCAGCGGATTATCAGGCCAAGGTTTCCGGGCCGCTGCTCGACCGGATCGACCTGCATGTCGAGGTGCAGGCGGTGACCGCTGCCGATCTGGTGCTACCGCCGCCGGCGGAAGGTTCCGTTGAGGTCGCCGCGCGCGTCGCCGCTGCCCGCGCGGTCCAGACCGCGCGCTATGGCGACGGCAAGGTGCGTACCAACGCCGAAGTCGATGGCGAGGCGCTGGAACAGGTCGCGGGGCCGGACGAGGCTGGCCGGCAGTTGCTGGCGCAGGCCGCCGCCGCGATGAAGCTGTCGGCCCGCGGCTATACCCGCGTATTGCGGGTCGCGCGGACGATTGCCGATCTGGCCGGGGCGGAAAAGGTCGGGCGCGTCCATATCGCCGAAGCGCTCAGCTATCGCCGGCGCGCGCCGGTGAACTGACGCAGCGATGCTCGCCACGCTCAAAGCCTGGGCCTGGCGGCTGAAGCGGGAAGTCTTGGCATTGTGGATTGCCGCGCGCAGTCCCGATACGCCATTGCCCGCACGGCTGATCGCCCTGCTGGTCGCCGCCTATGCGCTTAGCCCTGTCTCTTATACACATCTAGATGTGTATAAGAGACAGCGCTTAGCCCGATCGACCTGATTCCGGCCTTCATTCCGGTGCTGGGGTTGCTGGACGATCAGCTGATCGTGCCGCTCGGCATTGCGCCTGTCTCTTATACACATCTAGATGTGTATAAGAGACAGCGCTTAGCCCGATCGACCTGATTCCGGCCTTCATTCCGGTGCTGGGGTTGCTGGACGATCTGCTGATCGTGCCGCTCGGCATTGCGCTGGCGGTCCGTTGCATCCCGGCCGCGCTGATGGCGCGCTATCGGATCGAGGCGACGGCGCGCGCCGACCGGCCATCGAGCCGCGCGGGCATGTTCATTGTGCTGTTTCTGTGGGGCGTGGGGCTGGGCGCCTGTGTGCTTTGGCTGGCCGGCTGACGGATCAGGGGATTGGCTGGACGCTGATCAGCGTGAAAAGGCCGATGGCGACGCCGCCAATCGCAAAGCCGATCAGAAAGCGGCGAATATCTGGCCAATAATCGGGCGTGTCCATGGTGTCGTCTCCCCATGTCGATGACGGGGGAGGGGTATCGCTGCGATGCGGCTGCTACCAGTGACAAATATGGTTAGGGAAGGGGATGATCAGGCCGCGCCGTCGCCAGCGATCAGTTTGAGTTCCGTGACCGGGCTATGGTCCTCATGCGCGAAATGTCCTTCGATCCGGCTGCCCGGCTCGATCGTTATCCGTTCATAGCGCACGTCGCCTGTGATCCGGGCCGTGCTCTCGACCACCAGTTCCCGCGCGGCAATCGATCCGTCGACAAGACCCGCCAGGCGCGCGCTTTGCGCGGTGACATGGCCGACGATGCGGCTGTCTGGACCCTGCACCAGCGCGGCACAGCTGATGTCGCCCTCAACCGTGCCGTCGACATGCAGGTCGACCGACGCAGTCAGGTTGCCGCTGATGGTCACATCGCTGCCGATCAGCGAAAAGGGCGTGTTTTTAGCCCCGGTTGCCGACATCGGCGAAACGCGCTTTTGCGATTTGCTGGACTTGGAGAACATCTTGGCGGGCCTCCAGAAAACGGCGCGGGTTGATGGCCTGGCCATTCAGCCGGACCTCGAAATGCAGGTGGGTGCCGGTCGATCGACCGGTCGATCCCATGCGGCCGATCGTGTCGCCGCGTGAAACCGACTCGCCCACGCGACCGACAAAGCCGGAAAGATGAGCATAACGGGTCATCAGGCCATTGCCATGCTCGACCTCCACGACATTGCCATAGCCCTGACGCTGGCCCACGAAGCTGACCTTGCCGCCAGCGGCCGCGTGGATTGGTTGACCATAGCGGCCGGGAAAGTCGATTCCGGCATGGAAAGCGGCATGGCCGTTAAACGGATCGCGGCGATAGCCATAGGAACTGGTCTGCATCGGTGCCGTGGTGGGCTTGCCCGACGGGATGGTGAGCAGGCTGCGCTCCAGCAATTCCATCCGGTTGAGCGCGCTGGCCAACTCTTCCAGCTCGCCGGTCATCGCACCCTTGTCGCCCTTCCACGGGACGAAGGGGCCGCCCTGCGCGCGGGCGGCGTTGCGGGTCAGGCTGTCGGGGTTCAGGCCAAAGCTGCGGATCGCGGCGGCGGCCTTGTCTGCGCGCCGCTCGACCGCGCTGGTCAGCATCATCGCGAACTGACGCTGCCGCTGGGCCAGTCGGACGAGAGGCGCGGCTTCGGGGGCCATGCTGATCTTGGCCGTCAGCTTGCCCTTTTCGCCGCTCTTGGCCGGGCCGACCAGATCGGCGCCCGCGGCATTGCCGTCCTCCGCACCGAAATGCGTCTTGTAGAGTTCATCCATGAAATCCTGGCGCGCTTCCAAGTCCTGCGCCAGATCCTCGACCGATTTGCGATAGTCCGCGACCTTGTCCGCTGTGCTGGCGACGGCCTTGCCCTGCTCGGCGAGCCGTGCGCGCTCCTGCGCCACAGCGGCTTTGCCAGCGAGCATCGAGATGGTTGCGCCGCCCCAGCCGATCAACGCAGTGGAGGCGATGGCAATAGCGGCAAGCTGCGCCCGGCGCGAGATTCGCAGGAACTTCACCTGCCCCCCGGAGCGGAGAAAAATCTCCCGCTCAGGGCAAAGCGCGTTCAACCGCGCGCGGAGAGCGGCGGCTCCCGTTTTGCTGTTCTGCGACAATTGCGACCCCGCACTCTTATTCGAGTCGGGCCGATAGCAAAGCATTGCGAACTAGGCGAATCCGTCGTTGCGGAGTCGTGACGAGTCGAAGCCTCAGCGCGGCGAAATGATTGGGGCCTTTATTTGTTCCTTGCCGTCGAAAACAATTTTCAGCGCTGTTTCAATCTATTTGAGGGCAGGGCTGGCGAGTCTCTGTTTTGCCAGCAGCTCTGTTATGGTCGCCGCAGGCATGGCTGCGCCAAAATGATAACCTTGGCCATAATGGCATCCGCCCGCGCGCAGATAATCGACCTGACGGCTATTCTCCACCCCTTCGGCCACGGTGCGGATACCCAGGCTATAGGCCAGGTTGAGCACCGTGCGGACGATGGCGGCGTCGTCCGGGTCCGTCTCCAGATCGCGGACGAAGCGCTGGTCGATCTTGATGATGTCGATTGGAAATTGCTTGAGGTGGGAAAGGGATGCGTAGCCCGTCCCGAAGTCATCAAGGGCAATGGACACGCCCGCTTTGCTCAGGCGGTGCAGCACCTGACCGACACGGTCGGCATTGCGACCCAGAAAGACCGACTCGGTGACTTCCAGCTCGATCATCGTTGGCGGCAGGCCCGCCTGCGCCAGCCGCTCCAGCAAATGACCCGTAAAATTGTCATCGTTAAGGTCCGCGCCCGACACGTTGAGGGCGACATGACCAACATCCAGCCCGGCATCGCGCCAGCGGGTGCAGTCGGCAATGATGCCGGCGATCATCTGATTGGTGATCGCCGGTCCCAGTTCGGGATGCTCGAACGCCGCAGCGATGTCGGCCGGCATGATGACCGTTCCATTGCCGGTCGGGCAGCGGAACAGCGCTTCGAACCCGATGATCGTGCCGGTATCGAGCGCGATCTTGGGTTGATACCAGGGGCAGGGGTGTTCCTGCGCCAGAACATGCCGGGCACGGTCGAGCATCGCCGTTTCCCGGTCCCAGCTTTCCAGCAGGTCCGGCCCGAATATGGTTGCGCGCCCCCGGCCGTTATTCTTGGCATGATAAAGGGCGATGTCGGCATGTTTGACCAGCGCGGTCACATCCTCGCCATGGTCGGGGAACAGCGCCACGCCGATGCTGACGCGAGATTCGATCGGTCGGCCGCGATAGTCGAGTGGCGCGTGCAGATGATCGGCGATGCGTGTCAGGATCGACTGAAGCGCGTCGGCATCGGGCAGGCGGGTCAGCAGCACGGCAAATTCGTCGCCGCCCATCCGCGCGACCAGATCACCCGGCCGCAGCGCTTGGCGCAGCCGTCCGGCCACGGCGCATAGCAGCGCGTCGCCTGCATCATGTCCTGCCGTGTCGTTGACACGCTTGAATTCGTCCAGATCGATCAGCAGGACCGCGAGTTGCGTCCGGTCGTTCGATGCCGCCGTCGCCTGCGTCACGGCGGCCATGAAATGCGCGCGGTTGGCAAGGCCGGTCAGCGCGTCCGTCATGGCGAGGCGTTCGAGATGCCGTTCGGCCTGCTTGCGTTCGGTAATGTCGACCACGCTGGTCATGAAGCAGGGTTCGCCGTCGATCACGATCGGGCGGGCGGACAGCATTGCATGGCGGATGGCCCCGTCGGCGCGGCGCAGCCGACACTCGAAATTGTCCACCGCGCCGCCACGCTGAAGCGTAGCGAACAGCTCGTCGCGCACCGGCAAATCCACATAGGTTTGCTCGACATTGTCGAGCCGGACGTCATGTCCCTGTCTCTTATACACATCTAGATGTGTATAAGAGACAGATCGACGCCTATGGAGCGGGAGATGACGTCCGGCTCGACAATGTCGAGCCGGACGTCATGGCCCGCTCCATAGGCGTCGATGGCCACGCGGTTTAGATGCAGGAGGTGACCGTCATAGCGCGTGACCAGCAAGGGTAACGGCACAGCCATGAACATGCGCTGCAACGTATCGCGGCTGTTGGCCAGTTCCAGCTGTACGGCCTGCGCGACCTGCCCGGCGGTCCATTCCTGCCGCTGAAGCCGGTTGTTGCGCGCGATCGCGATGCACATGCCGCAATGGAGTATCAGCATGGCCAGAACCATGCCCGGCATGGTGGAGGACAGCGGGGCAGGGGCGAGATAGCCGATCAGCAGCACGATGCCACAGGCCAGCCCGCCGCCGACATTGCCGCGATAACTGGTTGGGACGACCAGATAGAAAACCAGCGGCAGCATGACGAGGACAAAGATGGCGATGTCGCTGCGCGAACTCACCAGAAAGGCGACGCCGATGGCGGTTACGACCTGCCAGGCGAAGCAGATGCGTTCAACCGCCCGAAAGCTTGTCATCCGACGGGTTAGCCACAGGCTGACGATCGACCAGATGATCACGGCCAATCGTGCGGGCACGGCGACCCAGAAATGCGCGGTCCCGGCAAAGCGCCAGTCGCTCAACAGGAACAGCGTGTTGAGAATCGTGGAAAGAATGAAAAGATTGCGGGCATGACGCCGCGATTCGGGCAGGCGCTCGGACTGGAACGCCGACTCCCGCTCGGCCAGGCGAAATTCGCCGCTGATTGTCGAAAGCCCGTTCACGTCCAGTCCAGTCAAGGCGCCCCGATGGTGCCGGGGGCTAAAATAGGGCAGGCACGGTTAGCAATTCCCTAACCAGCGTCCTTTGGCCCCGCCAGATCAATGGGATGGCCAGGCGGTCGGCGATCGGCTTGACCCTTTGCCCCGGCATCGCTATAGGCCCGCCTGCCCAGCGGTCTGCCGCGTCGAGACTCGTCTCCTCGCATCATCCCACGCGGGCAATACAGAGCTGAACATTACCGGATGCTCTTGCGGCTCCAGGGGGGTATTGCACCCGCCGGGGCCTTTGCTGTTTGGAAGCGACATGTTTCCCGGCGGCACTGAAACGCAGGGATGTTGCGGTAAAGTAACTGAAAAAGGTGAAGGGCTTCATGCCAACAATCAACCAGCTGGTCCGCAAGGGCCGCGAACCGCAGAAGGCCAAATCGAAGGTCCCTGCCATGGATGCGAACCCGCAAAAGCGTGGCGTTTGCACCCGCGTCTATACCACGACCCCGAAAAAGCCGAACTCGGCGCTCCGCAAGGTTGCCAAGGTTCGCCTGGTCAACCAGCGCGAAGTCATCACCTATATTCCGGGTGAAGGTCACAACCTTCAGGAACATAGCGTCGTGCTGATCCGCGGCGGTCGTGTGCGAGATCTTCCGGGCGTGCGTTACCACGTTCTTCGCGGCGTTCTGGATACCCAGGGCGTCAAGGATCGCAAGCAGAGCCGTTCCAAGTACGGCGCCAAGCGTCCTAAGTAAGGGGAGAACAACCTATGTCACGTCGTCGTCGCCCCGAAAAGCGCATCATCCTGCCCGATCCCAAATATGGCGATCAGGTTCTGTCGAAATTCATGAACTCCATCATGCAGGACGGCAAGAAGGCTGTTGCTGAATCGATCGTTTATGGCGCCCTGGAAACCGTCGAGGCCCGCGCCAAGAAGGATCCGATCGGCATGTTCCATGACGCGCTGAACAACATCAAGCCGGGCATCGAAGTTCGCAGCCGCCGCGTTGGCGGTGCGACCTATCAGGTTCCCGTCGAAGTGCGTCCTGAGCGTTCGCAGGCCTTGGCCATTCGCTGGCTGATCGCCGCAGCGCGTAACCGCAGCGAAACCACCATGGCCGCCCGTCTGTCGGGTGAACTGATGGATGCAGCCAACAACCGCGGCAACGCGGTCAAGAAGCGCGAAGACACGCACCGCATGGCGGAAGCGAACCGCGCCTTCTCGCACTATCGCTGGTAAAAAGATTGGCGGGGCGGCGTTCAATCGGCCGCTGCCCCGCCTATCGCTCTTAAAAATCCATCCGTTCGTCGTGGGCCTACCCATGGCGGACGGATTGGTTTAGGGGCCACGCAAGAACACGAATCCCCAACCGCCGGTGCGCCGGCAACGGAGAAGCATCATGGCCCGCAGCCATCCGCTCAAACTGTATCGCAATATCGGCATTATGGCCCATATCGACGCCGGCAAGACGACGACGACCGAGCGTATTCTTTATTATACCGGCAAGTCCTACAAGATCGGCGAAGTCCATGACGGCGCCGCGACGATGGACTGGATGGAGCAGGAGCAGGAGCGCGGGATCACGATCACCTCGGCTGCGACGACCTGTTTCTGGAACGGTCACCGCATCAACATCATCGACACCCCCGGCCACGTCGACTTCACGATCGAAGTCGAACGTTCGCTGCGCGTGCTCGACGGCGCGGTTGCCTGCTTCGACGGCGTTGCCGGCGTTGAGCCGCAGTCTGAAACCGTGTGGCGCCAGGCGGACAAGTATAAAGTTCCGCGCATGTGCTTCATCAACAAGCTCGACCGCACCGGGGCCGACTTCTATTATTGCGTGCAGTCGATCATCGATCGTCTGGGCGCGCGTCCTGCCGTTCTGTATCTGCCGATCGGCACGGAAAGCGATTTCAAGGGTCTGGTTGACCTGGTCGAGAACCGCGCGATCATCTGGAAGGACGAGTCGCTGGGTGCCGAATTCTTCTTTGAAGAAATCCCGGCCGACATGGCCGACAAGGCGGCGAAATATCGCAGCGACCTGATCGAACTGGCCGTCGAGCAGGACGATGCGGCGATGGAAGCCTATCTCGAAGGCACCGAGCCCGACACGGCGACGCTGAAGTCGCTGATCCGCAAGGGCGCGCTCAACCAGTCGTTCGTGCCGGTCGTTTGCGGTTCGGCGTTCAAGAACAAGGGCGTTCAGCCCCTGCTCGACGCCGTCGTCGACTATATGCCCAGCCCGCTCGACATTGAAGACGTGCAGGGCGTCAAGATGGACAGCAACGAGCCGGACAGCCGTCCCGCGACCGACGATGCGCCCTTCAGCGCGCTCGCGTTCAAGGTGATGAACGACCCGTTCGTGGGTTCGCTCACCTTCATCCGCATCTATTCGGGTACGCTCGTCAAGGGCACCTATCTGAACTCGGTGAAGGACAAGAAGGAAAAGGTCGGGCGCATGCTCGAAATGCACGCCAACGAACGTAAGGACGTTGAAGAGGCATTTGCAGGCGACATCATCGCGCTGGCCGGCATGAAGGAAACCACCACTGGCGACACGCTGTGCGCCGAGCGTCAGCCGATCGTGCTGGAGCGGATGGAATTCCCTGAACCGGTTATCGAACTATCGGTGGAGCCCAAGACCAAGGCGGACCAGGAAAAGATGGGCATCGCGCTCAATCGCCTGTCGGCTGAGGATCCCAGCTTCCGCGTGTCGACCGATCATGAATCGGGCCAGACCATCATCAAGGGCATGGGCGAACTTCACCTGGAAATCCTCGTCGACCGCATGCGTCGCGAGTTCAAGGTCGAAGCCAATGTCGGCGCGCCGCAGGTGGCCTATCGCGAATATCTCGCGAAGAAGGTCGACATCGACTACACCCACAAGAAGCAGTCGGGTGGTTCGGGTCAGTTCGGCCGCATCAAGGCGACCGTCATTCCTGGCGAGCGTGGTTCGGGTTACCAGTTCTTCGACGAGATCAAGGGCGGCAATATTCCCAAGGAATATATCCCTTCGGTCGAAAAGGGCTTCCGTGAAACCGCGCTGACCGGTCAGCTGATCGGCTTCCCGATCATCGACTTTGAAGTCCATCTCTATGACGGCGCCTATCACGACGTCGACTCGTCGGCTCTGGCGTTCGAAATTTGCGCCCGCGGCGCCATGCGCGAAGCGGCTCAGAAGGCGGGCATCAAGCTGCTGGAACCGATCATGAAGGTCGAAGTCGTTACCCCGGAAGATTATCTGGGCGACGTCATCGGCGACATGAACAGCCGTCGTGGCCAGATTCAGGGCACCGACAGCCGTGGCAACGCACAGACCGTCGATGCCATGGTCCCGCTGGCCAACATGTTCGGTTATGTGAATACGCTGCGCTCTTTCACCCAGGGTCGGGCCAGCTATTCCATGTCGTTCTCGCACTATGACGAAGTGCCGCAGAATGTCGCTGACGAGGTGAAGGCCAAGATGGCCTGAAAATCCTGATCCGCCCTGTGCGAACGGGGCGGTTAGGGCTTTCATTATGCAAATTTGCTGCTATGGACGCGCCTTCGCAAGGCGCGGCCGAGCGGTCAAACCCATCGGATTTGATTAGAAGGTAGGATAAAATGGCGAAAGCTAAGTTTGAGCGGACGAAGCCGCATTGCAACATCGGCACCATCGGTCACGTCGACCATGGCAAGACCTCGCTGACCGCAGCGATCACGAAGGTGCTGGCCGAAACCGGCGGTGCGACCTTCACCTCGTATGACAACATCGACAAGGCGCCCGAAGAGCGCGAGCGCGGCATCACCATTTCGACCGCCCACGTCGAATATGAAACCGAGCTGCGCCACTATGCGCACGTCGACTGCCCCGGTCACGCTGACTATGTGAAGAACATGATCACCGGTGCCGCCCAGATGGACGGCGCGATCCTGGTCGTGTCCGCCACCGACGGCCCGATGCCCCAGACCCGCGAGCACATCCTGCTGGCCCGTCAGGTCGGCGTGCCGCAGATGGTCGTGTTCATGAACAAGGTTGACCTGGTCGACGATCCGGAAATTCTGGAACTGGTCGAACTGGAAATCCGCGAGCTGCTGTCGTCCTACGACTTTGATGGCGACAACATCCCCATCATCGCTGGCTCGGCTGTTTGCGCCCTGAACGGCACGAACCCTGAAATCGGTCACGACGCCGTGCTGAAGCTGATGCAGTCGGTTGACAGCTGGATCCCGCAGCCCGACCGTCCGGTCGACAAGCCCTTCCTGATGCCGATCGAAGACGTGTTCTCGATCTCGGGTCGTGGTACGGTTGTGACCGGCCGCGTTGAAACCGGCATCGTCAAGGTTGGTGAAGAAGTCGAGATCGTCGGCCTCAAGGACACCCGCAAGACCGTCGTCACTGGCGTCGAAATGTTCCGCAAGCTGCTCGACCAAGGTGAAGCTGGCGACAATATCGGTGCGCTGGTTCGTGGCGTTGGCCGTGAAGACGTTGAGCGTGGCCAGGTTCTCTGCAAGCCCGGCTCGATCAAGCCGCACACCGAGTTTGAATCGGAAGTCTATGTGCTGTCGAAGGAAGAGGGTGGCCGTCACACGCCGTTCTTCGCCAACTATCGTCCGCAGTTCTACTTCCGCACCACCGACGTGACCGGCGAAGTCGTTCTGCCGGAAGGCACCGAAATGGTCATGCCCGGCGACAACGTGAAGCTCGGCGTCAAGCTCATCGCCCCGATCGCGATGGAGCAGGGTCTGCGCTTCTCGATCCGCGAAGGCGGCCGGACCGTCGGTTCGGGGGTTGTTTCGGCAGTTACCAAGTAATATAGGCAGCGAGCCGCGCGGGTCATCTGATTCGCGCGGCTCGGATTTTAACCGCCCCGGACCGATCCTCGCCGGCTTCGCGCTAGAGGATTAAACGGGGCGGTTTGTTTTTTGGCTCTTTCGCATCGGTAGTAGGACATGGACAGCAACATCCGCATTCGCCTTAAGGCGTTCGATCATCGCGTGCTCGATCAGGCGACCGGCGACATCGCCGACACCGCCCGCCGCACCGGCGCCCTCATTCGCGGCCCCATTCCTCTGCCGACGCGCATTGAAAAGTTCACGGTCAACCGTGGCCCGCACGTCGACAAGAAGTCGCGCGAGCAGTTCGAGGTCCGCACCTACAAGCGTATGCTTGACATTGTGCAGCCGACGCCGCAGACGGTCGACGCGCTGATGAAGCTGGACCTGGCTGCCGGCGTGAATGTCGAGATCAAGCTCGCTTAAGCAGGTTTGCCTTTAGCCCCGGCGATGGCCGGGCAGGCAAGCCAGCAAGTTCCTGCTGACTGAAAAGTCGCCAGGGTATCGGGTATTCCACCCCGCCTTCTGCAAGGAAGGGTGGAAGCTCAAACGACACAAGGGATACCGCGCGGCTTCGGCCGTGGCCCTGGTCCCCCGTCGCTGTTCCCGAATAGGGGGTGGCATCCAACCCAGACGGGGTGATCTGCAAACTAAGGGTTGGCCGCGAAGGAGAGATCCTGAGCGGTTTTTTCGTTGGATACGCCCGCTGATAAGGCGGGCCTCTATTGGGAGTATGGATCATGCGCACTGGCGTGATCGCGAAGAAAGTCGGGATGACCCGCCTGTTCCAGGAGGACGGGCGTCACGTTCCGGTTACGGTTCTGGCCCTTGAAGGCAACCAGGTCGTGGCTCGGAAGGATGTGGACAGCGACGGCTATGTGGCCGTGCAGCTGGGTGCCGGCACCGCGAAAGTTAAGAATGTCGCCAAGCCGCAGCGCGGTCACTTCGCCAAGGCGGAAGTGGAGCCCAAGGCTCGTCTGGTCGAATTCCGTGTCGCCGAGGACGCGCTCCTCGATGTCGGCGCAGAAATCGCCGCTGACCATTTCATCGCCGGCCAGCTGGTCGACGTGGCCGGTCACACCCAGGGTAAGGGCTTTGCCGGCGCCATGAAGCGTTGGGGCTTCGGCGGTATGCGTGCCACCCACGGTGTGTCGATCAGCCATCGTGCCCATGGTTCGACGGGTAACCGCCAGGATCCGGGTCGCGTCTTCAAGAACAAGAAGATGGCCGGTCACATGGGCGATCGTGAACGCACCCAGCAGAATCTGGAGATCGTGCGGACCGACGTCGAGCGCGGCCTGCTGTTCGTCAAGGGCAGCGTTCCGGGCGCCAAGGGCACCTGGCTCACCGTCAAGGACGCGGTCAAGGTCGCTCGTCCGGCGGACGCGCCCTATCCCGCCAGCCTGAAAAAGGCTGACAATAGCAACGACGCTGCGAACACCCCGGCCGAAGACGCCGTGGCGACCGACGTCACCGAAGGCCAGGAGGGCTAAACCATGAAGGTCAAGGTACAGACCCTCGACGCAGCAGAAGCTGGCGATCTGGAGCTGAACGATGCCGTTTTCGGCCTCGAGCCCCGCGCCGACATTCTGCATCGCGTCGTCACCTGGCAGCTTGAAAAGCGCCGCGGCACCGCCCGCGCCACGCGCGAGCGCAGCGATGTCGCCCGCACCGGCAAGAAGTTCGGTCGCCAGAAGGGCGGCGGCACCGCTCGTCACGGCGATCGCCGTGCGCCGGTGTTCATCGGCGGTGGTAAGGCCCACGGTGCCCGCGTCCGTGACTTCAATCCCTCGCTGAACAAGAAGGTTCGCGCGCTGGGTCTGAAGATGGCGCTGTCGTCGAAGGTCAAGGCTGGTACGCTCACGATCAGCGACAGCCTGGATGTTGCCGAAGGCAAGACCAAGGCGCTGGTCGCCAGCCTCGCCAAGCTGAACCTCAACAAGGTGCTGTTCATCGACGGCGACGCTGTGAACATCAGCTTTGCCAAGGCATCGGCCAACATTGTCGGCGTGGACCTGCTGCCGGCCGTCGGCGCCAATGTCTACGACATTTTGAAAGCCGACTCGCTGGTGCTTACGCGCGCTGCAGTCGAAAAGCTGGAGGCCCGTTTCAATGGCTAAAAAGCAAGCCGGAACCGTCGACAACCGTCATTATGACGTCGTCGTCGCGCCGCACATCACCGAAAAGTCGACGCTCCTGAGCGAAAACAACGCCGTGGTTTTCAAGGTCGCTAACAATGCGACCAAGCCGGAAATCAAGGCGGCTGTCGAAGCGCTGTTCGGCGTGACCGTCAAGGCGGTCAACACGCTGGTGCAGAAGGGCAAGACCAAGCGCTGGAAGGGCAAGCCCTACACGCGTTCGGACGTCAAGAAGGCGATCGTGACGCTGGCCGAAGGCCAGTCCATCGACGTCACCACCGGTATCTGAGGCGCGGACCATGGCACTCAAGCACTATAACCCGACCAGCCCCGCCCAGCGCGGCCTGATCCTGGTCGACAAGTCGAGCCTGCACAAAGGAAAGCCCGTCAAGGCGCTGACCGAAGGCAAGCGCAAGACCGGTGGCCGCAACAACAAGGGTCATGTGACCTCGCGCGGTATCGGCGGCGGTCACAAGCAGCGCTATCGTATCATCGATTTCAAGCGTCGCTTGTGGGATGTCGAAGGTACGGTCGAGCGTCTGGAATATGACCCGAACCGCACCGCTTTCATCGCGCTGGTCAACTATCCCGATGGCACCCAGGCTTATATCCTGGCACCGCAGCGTCTTGCGCCCGGTGACAAGGTCATCGCGGGCAAGAAGACCGACGTGAAGCCGGGCAACGCGATGGAACTGGGTCAGATGCCGGTCGGCACGATCATCCACAACATCGAAATGAAGCCGGGCAAGGGCGGTCAGCTCTGCCGTTCGGCGGGCACCTACGCCCAGCTGGTCGGTCGCGATCGCGGCATGGTCATGGTTCGCCTGTCGTCGGGTGAACAGCGCTACATTCGTTCCGATTGCATGGGCACCATCGGCGCCGTCAGCAACCCGGACAATGGCAACACCAACCTCGCCAAGGCAGGCCGCAACCGTTGGAAGGGCATTCGTCCTCTGACCCGCGGTGTTGCCAAGAACCCGGTCGATCACCCGCATGGTGGTGGTGAAGGCCGGACCTCTGGCGGCCGTCATCCGGTCACGCCCTGGGGCAAGCCGACCAAGGGTGCTCGCACCCGCCACAACAAGGCGACGGATAAGATGATCATCCGTAGCCGCCACGCGAAGAAGAAGAGGTAAGCGAGATGGCTCGTTCCGTCTGGAAAGGTC
This sequence comes from Sphingobium sp. B2, assembly GCF_007693735.1. Lineage (NCBI taxonomy): Bacteria > Pseudomonadati > Pseudomonadota > Alphaproteobacteria > Sphingomonadales > Sphingobiaceae > Sphingobium > Sphingobium sp. B2. The sequence goes on along the minus strand of NZ_VDBZ01000001.1, from coordinate 2,461,136 downwards.
CGTTCGTGGACCTCAGCCTTCTGAAGAAGGCGGAAGCCGCGCAGGACGCGGGTGGCCGTGCGCCGATCAAGACCTGGTCGCGTCGTTCCACCATCCTGCCGCAGTTCGTTGGTCTGACGTTCAACGTCTATAACGGCCGCAAGCATGTTCCGGTCTCCGTGAACGAGGAAATGGTGGGTCACAAGCTGGGCGAATTCGCTCCGACCCGCTTCTTCCCCGGCCACGCTGCCGACAAGAAGGGCAAGCGCTAATGAGCAAGGAAAAAGCTCCGCGTCGCGTCGCCGACAATGAAGCGCTGGCCGTTGGCACGCAGATCCGTGGTTCGGCCCGGAAGCTGAACCTGGTCGCCACGCTCATCCGCGGCCGCAAGGTCGAAGATGCGCTGAACATCCTCGCCTTCTCCAAGAAGGCGATGGCGGTCGACGTGCGCAAGGTGCTGGCTTCGGCCATCGCCAACGCAGAAAACAACCACAATCTGGACGTCGACGCGCTGGTCGTCGCGGAAGCATCGGTAGGCAAGGCGTTCACGCTCAAGCGCTTCCATGCCCGTGGCCGCGGCAAGTCGACCCGGATCCTCAAGCCTTACAGCCGCGTGCGCATCGTCGTGCGTGAAGCTGGCGAAGAAGCGGAGGCCTAAGCACATGGGTCACAAGAGCAATCCGATCGGTCTGCGTCTCCAGATCAACCGTACCTGGGACAGCCGCTGGTTCGCCGAAGGTGCCGACTATGGTCGTCTCCTGCTGGAAGATCTCAAGATCCGCCAGTTCATCTTCAAGACGTTGCCGCAGGCCGCGATCTCCAAGGTCGTGATCGAGCGTCCCGCCAAGCTGTGCCGCGTGTCGATCTATGCCGCCCGTCCGGGTGTCATCATCGGCAAGAAGGGTGCGGACATCGAGAAGCTTCGCAAGAAGCTGGGCGCGCTGACCTCGTCCGACGTGTCGCTGAACATCGTCGAAATCCGCAAGCCGGAAGTCGACAGCCGTCTCGTCGCGCAGGGCATTGCCGACCAGCTGGAACGCCGCGTTGCATTCCGTCGCGCGATGAAGCGTGCGGTGCAGTCGGCGCTGCGTCTGGGCGCTGAAGGCATCAAGATCACCTGTGGCGGCCGTTTGGGCGGCGCGGAAATCGCGCGCGTCGAATGGTATCGCGAAGGCCGCGTTCCGCTGCACACGCTGCGCGCGAACGTCGACTATGCCGAAGCCACCGCGCACACCGCCTATGGCGTGTGCGGGATCAAGGTGTGGATCTTCAAGGGCGAGATTCTCGGCCATGATCCGTTCGCGACCGACCGGCTCATGCTGGAGGCTCAGACCTCCGGCGTGCGCCCGGCGCGCTGATTTTGAATAGGGTATAGCGTCATGCTGCAACCGAAGAAAATGAAGTTCCGCAAGACCTTCAAGGGCCGGATCAAGGGCGATGCGAAGGGCGGCACCGCGCTGAACTTCGGCGCCTACGGCCTGAAGGCCATGGAGCCGGAACGGATCACCGCGCGCCAGATCGAAGCGGCTCGCCGTGCGATCACCCGTCACATCCGCCGCCAGGGCCGTTTGTGGATCCGCGTGTTCCCCGACGTTCCGGTGACGAAGAAGCCGGCTGAAGTCCGTCAGGGCAAGGGCAAGGGTTCGGTCGAATATTGGGCGGCTCGCGTCGCCCCCGGCCGCATCCTGTTCGAACTGGACGGCGTGCCCGGTCCGCTCGCAGCTGAGGCTTTCTCGCGTGCCGCGATGAAGCTGCCGATCAAGACGAAGGTTGTTGCCCGCCTCGGCGACACCTCGCATCTGGAGGGCTAAGGTCATGGCGAAAGTTGCTGATCTCAAGACCAAGACGGACGACGAGCTGTCGACCGAGCTGAACAACCTGAAGCGCGAGCAGTTCAACCTGCGTTTCCAGGCGGCCACCAACCAGCTGGAAAAGCCCAGCCGGGTCAAGGAAGTCCGCCGGTCGATCGCGCAGATCAAGACCCTGCAGACGGAGCGTAACAGCTCCGCTGCCAAGTAAAGGAACCACACGATGCCCAAGCGCGTGCTGACGGGAACTGTGGTTTCCGACAAGACCGACAAGACGGTGGTCGTTCGCGTGGAGCGCAAGGTTAAGCATGCGCTCTACGGCAAGATCATCCGCCGTTCGAAAAAATATCATGCCCATGACGAGGGCAATGTCTACAAGGAAGGCGAGACGGTCCGCATCGAGGAAACCGCCCCGATTTCCAAGCTCAAGACCTGGAAGGTCATCGAGCGCGTGGACACCCACAAGTCGCCGGAAACGGCGGCCTGAGGGATAGGTCACCGACTCTTTGAGTCTAATTGCGACGCGGGGCTGGCCTTTTCGTTCAGAAGAGGTTACAGGCCCGCGCTTCGCGTATGACTCACAGGGTCCAGGCACGAAATTCGGAACCGCCGGAATTTTTCCGGTAGGCCAAATAAGAAGGAACCGGATCCATGATCCAGATGCAATCCAATCTTGACGTCGCGGACAATAGCGGCGCCAAGCGCGTCCAGTGCATCAAGGTGCTGGGCGGGTCGAAGCGGCGCTTCGCCGGCGTTGGCGACATCATCGTCGTCTCCGTCAAGGAAGCGGCTCCGCGCGGCAAGGTCAAGAAGGGCGACGTTCATCGCGCCGTCATCGTGCGTACGGCCAAGGACATTCGGCGCGCCGATGGTTCGGTCATCCGTTTCGACGGTAACGCCGCTGTGCTGATCAACAAGAACGAGGAGCCGATCGGCACCCGTATCTTTGGCCCCGTGGTTCGTGAACTGCGTGCCAAGAAGCACATGAAGATCATCAGCCTAGCCCCTGAGGTGCTGTAATGAGCGCTGCTAAGATCAAGAAGGGCGACAAGATCGTCGTCCTGGCTGGCAAGGACAAGGGCCGTACCGGCGCTGTCCTTCAGGTGATGCCCAAGGACGACAAGGTCCTGGTCGAAGGCATCAACGTGCATGCGAAGCATCGCAAGCCCGACCAGTCGAACCCGCAGGGCGGCATCGAGCGCAAGCCTGCGCCGCTCCACATCTCGAACGTGGCGGTCGCCGACAAGGACGGCAAGCCGACCCGCGTTCGTTTCGAGGAGCGCGACGGCAAGAAGGTTCGCGTCGCCGTCAAGTCCGGTGAGGTGCTGTAATGGCCGACAAATATATTCCGCGCTCCAAGGCGCTCTATGACGCTGAAATCGCCAAGGCGATGACCGCCAAGTTCGGTTACAAGAACGTCATGGAAGTCCCCAGGATCGAAAAGATCACGCTCAACATGGGCGTGGGCGAAGCGACCCAGGACAAGAAGAAGGTCACCCAGGCTGCCGAGGAAATGGAACTGATCGCCGGCCAGAAGCCGGTCATCACCAAGGCGAGGAAGTCGATCGCGCAGTTCAAGCTGCGTGAAGGCATGCCGATCGGTGCCAAGGTCACGCTGCGCCGCGAGCGCATGTATGAATTCCTGGATCGTCTGATCAACATCGCGCTCCCCCGCGTGCGCGACTTCCGTGGTCTGAACCCCAAGAGCTTTGACGGCCGTGGCAACTATGCCTTCGGCATCAAGGAACAGATCATTTTCCCGGAGATCAGCTATGACCGCGTCGACAAGGTGCGCGGCATGGACATCATCGTGACCACCACCGCGAAGACGGACGACGAGGCGCGCGAGCTGCTGCGCCTGTTCGGTTTCCCCTTCCCGCAGGAAGAAGAGAAGCAGGCGGCTTAAAGTCCTTAGGGATTTTGGCCCGGCTTCTCTCCCAACGCATTAGCTAAGGAAGAGAACTTAAGTCATGGCGAAACTGAGTTCGATCAACAAGAATGAGCGTCGCAAGAAGCTGGTGAAGAAATATGCCGGCCGTTATGCAAAGCTCAAGGCGATCGCAAATGATACCAATGCTGACGACGGTGATCGTTTGATCGCGCGTCTGAAGATGGCGGAAATTCCCCGCAACGGTAACCCCACTCGCGTGCGTAACCGCTGCGAACTGACGGGTCGCCCGCGCGCCTATTACCGCAAATTCCGGCTCTGCCGTATTCAGCTGCGCGATCTGGCCAATAAGGGCCTGATCCCCGGCGTCACCAAGTCGAGCTGGTAAGGATATCATCTCATGGCATTGACCGATCCCCTGGGTGATATGCTCACCCGCATCCGCAACGGGCAGCAGGCGAAGAAGGACAGCGTTATGTCCCCCGCCTCCAAGCTGCGCGCCCGCGTTCTCGACGTGCTTCAGCGCGAAGGCTATATCCGCGGTTATTCCGAGGAAGCGCTTGGCGCCCACCCCGGCCTGCGCATCGAGCTGAAATATTTTGAAGGCCAGCCGGCCATCAAGCATGTCGCTCGCGTGTCCAAGCCTGGCCGCCGCGTCTATTCGGGTTCCAAGGAACTGCCGGTAGTGCGCAACGGCCTGGGCATCACCATTGTCTCGACGCCCCGCGGCGTTCTGTCCGACGCGGAAGCGCGCGAGCAGAATGTCGGCGGCGAAGTGCTGGCGGAGGTGTTCTAATGAGCCGCATCGGTAAAAAACCGGTCGCGATCCCCGCAGGGGTCACCGCGACGATCGAGGGCGGGCAGCTCTCGGTGAAGGGTCCCAAGGGCACCCTCGCCATGCCGCTGCGCGACGAGATCAGCTATACGTTGGAAAATGACGGCATTTCGGTGCAGCCTGCCAACAAGACCAAAGCGGCGCGCGCCTTCTGGGGTATGCAGCGTACGCTGGTCCAGAACCTGGTTACCGGTGTGACCGAAGGCTTCTCCAAGAAGCTGCTGATCACCGGCGTTGGCTACCGCGCCAACTCGCAGGGCAAGAACCTGAAGTTGCAGCTGGGCTACAGCCACGACGTCGATTACGCGATCCCCGAAGGGATCGAGATCAAGACCCCGGATAACACCACGGTCGAGATCATCGGTATCGACAAGCAGAAGGTCGGACAGGTTGCGGCCGAAATCCGTCGCTGGCGTAAGCCTGAGCCTTATAAGGGCAAGGGTATCAAGTACGACGGCGAATTCATCTTCCGCAAGGAAGGGAAGAAGAAGTAAGATGGCAAAGCTTTCCCTCTTCGCGCGGCGTCGTCGCCGCGTTCGCACCGCCCTTAAGGCCGTGTCGGGCAATCGCCCGCGTCTGAGCGTCCATCGTTCGGGCCGTCACATCTACGCCCAGGTCATTGACGACGCCGCCGGTACCACCGTCGCCGCCGCTTCGACCCTGGACAAGGACGTGCGCGGCAAGACCGGCGCAACCACTGATGCGGCTGCCGATGTCGGCAAGCGCGTGGCGGAAGCCGCGACCAAGGCTGGCGTCACCCGCGTCGTGTTCGATCGCGGCGGTTTCCTTTTCCATGGCCGCGTCAAGGCGCTGGCCGATGCGGCCCGTGAAGCCGGGCTGGAGTTCTGAGCATGGCAGACGAAAACACCATTGAAGTCGCTGCGCCCGTCGACGGCGCGGACGCTGCACCGACCGAAGGTCGCGGCCCCGGCCGTGGCGGTCGTGGCAACCGTGGCGGTGGCGGTGATCGCAACCGTGGCGATCGCGGCGGCCGTGGCCGTCGTGACGATCGCCGTGGCGGCAACCGCGACGAAGATCAGGGCGAAGAACTGATCGAGAAGCTGGTTCACATCAACCGCGTCAGCAAGACCGTCAAGGGCGGCAAGCGCTTCGGTTTCGCGGCTCTGGTCGTCGTTGGCGATGGCAAGGGTCGTGCTGGCTTCGGCCATGGCAAGGCGCGCGAAGTGCCTGAAGCGATCAGCAAGGCGACCGCCGCTGCCAAGAAGGCAATGGTTCGCGTTCCGCTCAAGGAAGGCCGCACGCTGCATCATGATGGCCTCGGCCATTTCGGTGCGGGCAAGGTGACCGTCCGTTCGGCTCCGGCCGGTACGGGTATCATCGCCGGTGGTCCGATGCGCGCCGTGTTCGAAAGCCTGGGCGTTGCGGACGTCGTGACCAAGTCCAACGGCACGTCGAACCCCTATAACATGATCCGGGCGACCTTTGCGGCGCTGGGCGAGCAGACCAGCCCCAAGTCGGTGGCGCAGCGTCGCGGCAAGAAGGTCGCCGACCTGCTTCGTCGTGGTGGCGCCTCGGTCGAGTTGGCTGCCGCCGACGCCGAAGCGATTGCGGAGTAAGCGATATGGCCAAGATCAAGATCAAGCAGATCGGCTCGCCGATCCGCCGTCCCGCCGACCAGAAGAAAATTCTGATCGGCCTGGGCCTGGGCAAGATGCACCGCGTGGTGGAACTGGAAGACACAGCGGAAGTCCGCGGTGCCATCCGCAAGCTGCCCCACATGGTGCAGGTGGTCGAGGGCTAACAGCCCTTCGATCCGACGATATGATGCGGAAGAGGGGGAAACCCCTCTTTCGTTTTTTCCAAGGCTGGGCTATCGGCCCGGCCTCTTTGGTTCCCTATCGGGGGACAGCGCGAACATAGCGAAAGCGAGTGCACGATATGAAACTCAATGACATCCGTGACAATGATGGCGCCCGCAAGGGCCGTATGCGCGTCGGACGCGGCATCGGTTCGGGCAAGGGCAAGACCGCCGGTCGCGGCCAGAAGGGCGCCAAGGCGCGTTCGGGCGTTGCCATCAACGGTTTCGAAGGCGGCCAGATGCCGCTCCACATGCGCATCCCGAAGCGCGGCTTCAACAACATCTTCGCGAACGATTATGCGATCGTGAACCTGGGTGCCGTGCAGAAGGCGATCGATGCAGGCAAGCTGGACGCCAACGCAACCATCGACCATGCCGCGCTTAAGGGCGCCGCGCTTGCCCGTGGTGGCAAGGATGGCGTCCGTCTGCTCGCTAAGGGTGAATTGACCGCCAAGGTCAGCTTCCTGGTCGCCGGCGCGTCCAAGGGCGCGGTGGAAGCCGTCGAAAAGGCCGGTGGCAAGGTCGAGGTGATCGAAGTGGTCGCCGCAGCCGACAAGGCGAAGGCCAAGAAGGGCACTGCGCTCGCCGCTGCCAAGGCTGCGCGGAAGGCGTAATTCGCCGTCCCAGACTTGCATGTATGGCCCCGCTGCCCGATATGGGTTGGCGGGGCTGTGCGTATCTGGGGGGGGTATTTTGTCGCTTGCGCGGCAACTCCCTGTTCGACACGGCTAACCCGTCCCGCTAAGGGATGAGCGATTCCGCTCCGGGGCCTTGATGCTCCGGCACGCATGATTTGAAGGGCAGCCACCATGGCATCGAGAGCCGACCAGCTCGCATCCAATCTCAGCCTCGCGAAATTCAGCCAGGCGACCGACCTCAAGAAGCGCCTGTGGTTTACGCTTGGCGCGCTGATCGTGTTCCGTTTCCTCAGCTTCGTGCCGCTGCCCGGCGTCGATCCGACCGCCTTGTCGCAGCTCTACAGCCAGACGCAGGGCGGCATCCTCGACATTTTCAACACCTTCTCCGGTGGCAGTCTGTCGCGCATGAGCCTGATCGCGCTCGGCGTCATGCCCTACATCACCGCATCGATCGTGGTGCAGCTTGGCGCGTCGCTCTCGCCCAAGCTGGCGGCGATCAAGAAGGAAGGTGAGAGCGGGCGCAAGAAGCTCAACCAATATACCCGCTATGGCACGGTCGGCCTGACCGCGGTCCAGGGCTATTTCATTGCGGTCGGGCTTGAAGGCTTCGGCGCGCAGTCGGGCGTGGCCGCGGTGATAGAACCGGGCATGCTGTTCCGCCTGACCGCCGTTGTCTCGCTGATTGGCGGCACCATGTTCCTGATGTGGCTGGGTGAACAGATCACCTCGCGCGGCATCGGCAATGGCGTGTCGCTCATCATCATGGCGGGCATCGTCGCCCAGTTGCCGGTGACGTTGAGCAACCTTTTCAAATCGGGCAGCGAAGGCACGATTTCAGGCCTGCTGATCTTCCTGATCATGGTGATGGCCGTCGGCCTTGTCCTTTTGATCTGCTTCATGGAGCGGGCCCAGCGCCGCGTGCTGATCCAGTATCCCAAGCGCCAGACCCGCCAGGGGCTGATGCAGGCGGATCGCAGCCATCTGCCCTTGAAGGTCAACACCGCCGGCGTCATCCCGCCGATCTTCGCCAGCTCGCTGCTGCTGATGCCGCTGACCATCTCGCAGTTCGCGGGTCAGACCGTCGCGGGTGAGAGCAGGCTGGGCGACTTCGTGCTGACGCTGAACCAGTATCTGTCGCATGGCAGCCCGGTCTACATGGCGCTGTACGGGCTTGGCATCGTGTTCTTCTGCTTCTTCTACACCGCCGTGGTGTTCAATCCGGAAGAGACGGCGGACAACCTCAAGCGCAACGGCGGCTTCATTCCCGGCATCCGTCCGGGCAAGAATACCGAAAATTATCTCGACTATGTGCTGACGCGCATCACGGTGATTGGCGCGGCCTATCTGGCGTTCATCTGCCTCGTGCCTGAATTCGCCATCGCCCGGGCAGGAATTCCATTCTACCTTGGTGGGACTAGCCTGTTGATCGTTGTCAATGTTACGGTCGATACGGTGACCCAGATTCAAAGCCATCTGCTCGCCCATCAATATGGGGATCTGATCAAGAAGGCGAAGCTGAAAGGCCGTATGCGCTAATTGGCGCAGACCGGCTCAGGGCGCACAACAGGGGAGAATGCGCGCAATGAATATCATTCTGCTTGGCCCTCCGGGGGCTGGCAAGGGGACGCAGGCCAGCCGTCTGGTCGATAGCCGTGGCATGGTCCAGCTGTCGACCGGCGACATGCTGCGCGCTGCGGTCAAGGCGGGAACGCCCGTAGGCCTGCAGGCCAAGGCGCTGATGGAATCGGGCGCACTCGTGCCTGACGAAGTCGTGTCCGGTATTATCGGCGAGGCGCTGGACGCGCTTTCCTCCGACACCGGCGTCATCTTTGATGGCTATCCGCGGACAGAGGCGCAGGCGCATTCGCTCGATGCCATCCTGGAACAGCGCGGCCGTTCGCTCGATCATGTCGTCGAACTGGAAGTCGACGAAGACGCGCTGGTCGAACGCATTACCGGTCGCTTCACCTGCGCCAGCTGCGGCGATGGCTATCACGACACATTCAAGAAGCCCAAGGTCGAAGGCGTCTGTGACAAATGCGGCGGTACGGAATTCAAGCGTCGTCCCGACGACAATGAAGAAACCGTCCGCACCCGCATGGCCGAATATCGTGCCAAGACGGCGCCGATCCTGCCAATCTATGAAGCGCGCGGCATTGTGTCGCGTGTCGATGGCATGGCGGATATGGACGATGTGAGCGTTGCGATCGCTGCCATCTTGGACGGCGGCGCAGCCTGAGCTAGATTGCCCTCCGCACGCGACGGGGGAGGGCATCATGCGCATCATCGGACTTTTGCTATGGGCTGGTGCGGCGATGGCCGCGCCGGCCCATAGCGCTGTTACAGCGACCAGCGACATAGGCTTTGCAACGCAAAGCAGCGTGGAGATCGCGGCGGAACCTGACGCTGTCTATGCGTTGCTGGCAATGCCCGGTCGCTGGTGGAGTGACAGTCACACCTATAGCGGCGATTCGGCCAATATGGTGCTGGACCCGCGCGCGGGTGGCTGTTTTTGCGAAGCCCTGCCCAATCCGTCCGGCAAGCCCGGCAGCGTTGAACATGGGCGGGTCATCTATGCCGTGCCCGACAAGCAGTTGCGCCTGTCCGCCGCGCTGGGACCGCTTCAGAGCGAAGGCGTCGCTGGCACGCTCGATGTCACGATCAAGCCGTCGGGCAAGGGCGTTCGCGTCACGATGACCTATGTCGTCGGCGGCTATGTACGCGCTGGTGCAGCAGCGCTTGCTCCGTTGGTTGATCAGGTCCTGAACGAGCAATTACATGGCCTGAAACGTGCGGCGGAGGCCCATTGACCGATCGACTGGTGCGATCTGGCAAAAAATCAGCAACAAAAGAGGGTTAAGGCGCCCTGGTTAACCACGATGTTAACGGATTTATTGCTGTCATGTTGCTATAGCGCGGCATGGCCGGATCGCCTTCCTCCCGTACTCGCCTGACCGAGTTGGACGCTTTGCGCGGCATCGGGGCGTTGTGCGTGCTGATTTTCCATTATTCCACCCGCTTCCACGAGCTGTTTCCGCAAGCCAGCCATGTCCCTTTCAGCTTTCCCGGCGGCAATTACCGGGTGTTGCTGTTCTTCACCATTTCGGGCTTCGCGATCTTCTTCACGCTCGACCGGATCGGGTCGGTGGCCGATTTTGTCGTCAACCGCTTTGCGCGCCTCTACCCCGCCTATATCGTCGCCATGCTGCTGACGCTGGGCATCGAATATCTGGCGCATGCGACCCAGTTGCTGGTCGGACCGGTGGCGATCCTTGCCAACTTTACCATGTTGCAGGGCTTTGCGTTCATGCCCGAAGTCGACGGGGCCTATTGGACGCTGACCGTGGAAATCGGCTTCTATGTCTGCATGATCGCGCTGTGGCGCTTTGCGGGCCTCAAGCGGCTTGAACCCATGCTGGCGGTGTGGCTGGCCATACGCTGGCTCTATTTCGCCTGGCCCGACATGCCCGAACGCATCATCATGCTGCTGGTGCTGCGCTATCTGCCCTTCTTCGTCATCGGCATGTTGTCCTATCGGGTATGGTCCGGGCAGCGCAGTTGGCGGCAGCAGACGCCTTACATGCTTCTGTCGCTGGCCTCCGTGGCGACGATCGAGACCTGGGACGTGACTATCGTTGCCTGCGTCCTGATCCTAACCTTCGCAGCGTTGATCGCGGGACGGTTGCGCTTTCTCAGCCTGCGCCCGCTCGTCTGGCTGGGCGGGATCAGCTATTCCTTCTACCTCATCCACCAGCATGTTGGCTTCATCGTCATGCTGGAGGTTGCCAAGGCTGGCTATAGCCCGTGGGTCGGCTTCTTCGCCGCCTTCGCCGTAGCGTTGCTGCTGGGAACGGCGATCAATCGCGCGGTCGAACGGCCAGCGGGGGAGACGATATTGCGCTGGTGGAAGCGTCGGCGCGCGGGGCCGGCTGTCGCGATCGTTCCGGCCTGATAAAGGGCGCAGCCGGACAGACCGGCCGCGCCCTTTCTGATCCTATCGTGCGACAGGTGCTGCCGCAGCCGCATTTTCGGGCAGTCCGCCCATCTGCGTCACCATCTTGGTATAGGCGTCCAGATAGGCGAGCACGATAACCTGACCGATATCGGTATTCTGGTAGCCGCCGCCGCCGACCGCAGCCAGGCCGCCCATCCAGCCCAGTCCGCCACCGCCGCCAAAGCTGAGGTCCGATTTGCGGAAATAGCCTTCCGCCATCACTTCCTCTTCGGTCGTGCGTGCATTGACGACCGACAGCATGACGTTGGCTTCGCTCTTCTTGATCGATATGCCGCCCAGCAGCGCGCCGCCGACCCGGCCGCCCAGCATCCCGCCGAGCATGCCGCCAAAGGCATTGCCGCCGCTATTCTTGTTGGTGGTCACGATGTCGGGCTGGATGAAATAGTCGGCCGCCTTGACCTGACCCTTGCCCAGATTGCTGCCCGCCTGCAATTCGCCCGAATCCGCCATGGCGCGTTCCAGATTGCGGCTGGCCATCGACCGGCCGCGATTGACCAGGCCAAAGCAGCCGGACTGCTGGACGAACAGTTTGATGATCGCTTCCGGGCTGCCCAGGCTCAGTTCGCGCCACCACTGATTGTCCGGCTCGACGATCGCGACGGTGCCGAGGCGCTTGGTGCAGCGGGGGATTTCCATCTGTTTTTTCGTCTGGGCCTGACGACCCGACGACCCCTTGTCAGCGGCAATGGCTTGCGGCGCGACCAGTGCCAGACAGACCGTAGCGGCTGTCAACGTCTTTAATACACGCATTTTCAAGAACCCCGTTTGTTGCTTGATCTGAATTTGTGCGCGCCCCGATATTTTCGCGTATCATATCATAGCGCCGTCATGCTTCCAAGCGGAGCGGGGTGGGGGTGACGGCCATTGTCATCTTATCGGACGGGGCTTTCGCGATCCTGCTGACAGGGCCGATGACACCTGCTATCGGCGCGCAATGACTGAGCTTAGCCACATCCGTAACTTTTCGATCATCGCCCATATCGACCATGGCAAGTCCACGCTGGCGGATCGGCTGATCCAGCGGACCGGCGGCCTGTCCGACCGCGAGATGAGCGCCCAAGTCCTTGATAACATGGACATTGAGAAGGAGCGCGGGATCACGATCAAGGCGCAGACGGTGCGCCTGGACTATGTCGCGAAAGACGGCCAGACCTATGAGCTGAACCTGATGGACACGCCGGGCCATGTCGACTTCGCCTATGAGGTCAGCCGTTCCCTTGCCGCGTGCGAGGGCGCGCTGCTGGTCGTGGACGCGGCGCAGGGCGTGGAAGCGCAGACTTTGGCCAATGTTTACCAGTCGATCGAGCATGATCATGAGATCGTGCCGGTGCTCAACAAGATCGATCTGCCCGCCGCGGAACCGGAAAAGGTGCGCAAGGAAATCGAGGATGTCATCGGCCTGGATGCGTCCGAAGCGGTGCTGGCCAGCGCCAAATCGGGCATCGGCATCGACGAAATTCTGGAAGCCATCGTCCAGAAAATCCCGCCGCCAAAGGGCGACCGCAACGCACCGCTGGAGGCGATGCTGGTCGACAGCTGGTACGACCCCTATCTGGGCGTCGTCATCCTGGTCCGCGTCGTCAATGGCGTGATCAGGAAGGGGCAGGCGATCAAGTTCATGATCGGCGGCACCGAACATCTGATTGACCGCGTCGGTTGCATGCGGCCCAAGATCGAACAGCTGCCCGAACTGGCGGCGGGCGAAATCGGCTTCATCACCGCGCAGATCAAGGAAATTGCCCAGACCCGCGTGGGCGACACCATCACCACGGTCAAAAATGGCGCAACCGCGCCGCTGCCGGGCTTCAAGGAAGTGCAGCCGGTGGTGTTTTGCGGCCTGTTCCCGGTCGACGCCAATGATTTCGACAAATTGCGCGACAGCATCAGCAAGCTGCGCCTGAACGACGCCAGCTTCAGCTTCGAAATGGAAAGCAGCGCCGCGCTGGGCTTCGGCTTCCGCTGCGGGTTCCTCGGCCTCCTCCATCTGGAAATCATCCAGGAACGGCTGACCCGCGAATATGATCTGGACCTGATCACCACGGCGCCGTCGGTGGTGTACAAGATCAAGCTGACCTATGGCGCGGGCGAGATCGAGCTGCACAATCCCGCCGACATGCCCGACCCGACCAAGATCGACGAGATTGAGGAGCCGTGGATCGAGGCGATCATCTATTGCCCCGACGAATATCTGGGGTCCATCCTGAAACTGTGCCAGGACCGGCGCGGCATCCAGAAGAACCTGACCTATGTCGGCGGCCGCGCGCAGGTGACCTATGAATTGCCGCTCAACGAAGTGGTGTTCGACTTTTACGATCGCCTGAAGAGCATCAGCCGCGGCTATGCGAGCTTCGACTATCACCAGATCGGCTATCGCGAGGGCGACCTGGTCAAGATGAGCATCATGGTCAATTCAGAGCCGGTCGACGCGCTCAGCATGATCGTCCATCGCGGATCGGCGGAATCGCGCGGGCGCGGTATGTGCGAGCGGCTGAAAGACCTGATCCCCCGCCATTTGTTCAAAATCCCGATCCAGGCCGCGATCGGCGGCAAGGTGATCGCCCGCGAAACCATCGCCGCGATGCGCAAGGACGTGACCGCCAAATGCTATGGCGGCGACATCAGCCGCAAGAAGAAGCTGCTCGACAAGCAGAAGGAAGGCAAGAAGCGGATGCGCGAATATGGATCGGTCCAGATTCCGCAGGAAGCCTTCATCGCCACGCTGCGGATGGGCGACGAGAACTGACCGACGCGCACGCCGCCCTGACCGGCCAACTGGACCGGATCGAGCGGGCGGCGGCGTTTCTGGCCAATGGCATGTCGCGCGGCCTGTGCCCCGACGCGGCGATCCGGCGGCGTGGCGCGATGCCCGCCCGGCTGATCGGCAATGGCCTGCGCGAACTGGACCTGTTCCTGACCGACATGATTGTCGAGGCGCAGCGGATCGACCGGCTGGGCAAGGCGGCAGGGCGCGACCCCGGTATCCATCCGGGGCGGCGCATTTTCAGCGCGGCCGAGGCATGGCGACGGGCTGGCGGCCAATTGGGTCTGGCAGGCGTCGAGCGCGGGCGGCTGCGCACGATGCGCGCGGCGCAGAACCGGCACTGCTATGGCGGCTGGCGCGACGGGGATAGCGGCACGGCGATGCAGGCAGCCTGCGCCGACTATGCGCGACTGGCGCGGGATGTGCTGGCGGCGGTGCGGGGGAAGATGGGGTAGGGGGGGCGGGTGCCGCTGATATTGCCATTCAAGCGGCCTGGAAATTCTCCCAAAATTTGCTGTTTTAACGAATGCGACCTGTACGACGCGTCTGCGACGTAGTTTAGAGGCCAAATGACAGAGGGAACGGTTGAAGATGATATCGGGACTTTTTTCGGTCTGGATGGAATCGACATAGGCAACGCGCCTATCGCTTTTCCCCGCGGCATCATGCTGCGCAAAACATATGCGTACCTCATGCAGCCCGCTATCATGGCATTTGCTCCAGCCGCTCCAGGTTGCCACCATCCTGGACCATGGAAAGAAACGCGAGGCGGCGGTGGGAGAACCATCTCCACCGAATTGTTTATCCCTCGCAGCGCTGCACCCGAAAAAGGAGATAGAATAGGGCTGGCTCACACAATCATTTTGCTGTTGAAACTTTGGGTGCATCCCGGGGTCGAATTGGTTGTCGGCTCGAATATGGCGTTTGCAGACATTCCCCATGCAAAGGATGCTGCGGCGATATTACTTCATCCGCCGATGCGTCAACGGCACTTCCAACTGATGCCCGTCTCTAGCGATGGAATTCCAGATGCGTTAGCATGGACTTCAGAGCATTTCGAGATTGCTCAAAACCTCATGGAATCGAGCTCAGAGTTTCGCTTGGCTGCTAGCGCGCTGGACGCGGGGCAGTCCTATCAAGAGACTGCACTTGCGATGGTGTCTTTGTGGGGTTCACTCGAAGCCATATTTTCGCCAAGCACTGGAGAGCTTAGGTTTCGGGTATCAGCCCTTATTGCTGCTTACCTCTATCCGCCCGGATCTGAGCGCCTAAAGCACCAGCGCCGGATCGCCAAGTTATACGACATGCGATCCGCTGCCGCTCATGGGAAACCGCGTCACAGTGCTGACGATCTCCTTCAAACGTTCGAGCTTGTGCGCGCAGTGCTCATCAGCTTTATCCGTAAGGGGCACGTACCATCGCGGGAAGAGTTCGAGGCAAACCTTTTTGGTGCGCAGTGATTGGCAGCTATCTACCCTTTCAATCCGTAACCTGACATTCCGCAGCCGTTTAGAGTTTCGGACGCCGAGAGGCGTCGGAAAGTCGGCGGTGCCCGAACCCTGTCTCTTATACACATCTAAGATGTGTATAAGAGACAGGTCGTGGAGCAGGAAGCGGCGGATGAACTCGTCGGCACCAAGCGCTGTCTCTTATACACATCTAAGATGTGTATAAGAGACAGGTCGTGGAGCAGGAAGCGGCGGATGAACTCGTCGGCACCAAGCGCTGTCTCTTATACACATCTAAGATGTGTATAAGAGACAGGTCGTGGAGCAGGAAGCGGCGGATGAACTCGTCGGCACCAAGCGCTGTCTCTTATACACATCTAAGATGTGTATAAGAGACAGGTCGTGGAGCAGGAAGCGGCGGATGAACTCGTCGGCACCAAGCGCTGTCTCTTATACACATCTAAGATGTGTATAAGAGACAGGTCCTTGCGCGTACCGCTGGCGAGCAGGCCATAATGACGGATGCGGTGAAAGCCCTTGGGCAAGTCGTGGAGCAGGAAGCGGCGGATGAACTCGTCGGCACCAAGCGTCATCACCTGCTGCCGGTCGGCGCCGCCGCGGCGATAGTCCTTGTAGCGGAAGGTAACGCCGTCCTCGTCGAAGCGGAGAAGGCGGCTGTTCGAGAGGGCGACGCGGTGAGTGTAGCGCGACAGATAGGCGAGGACCGCTGCGGGCCCGGCGAATGGCGGCTTGGCATAGACCACCCAGCGCTTTTTGCGGACCGGCGACAGGTGGCGCAGGAATGCGCGCCGTTCGGTGAGATGCGCCATGCTGCCGAAGAAGGCGAGCTGTCCGGCATCGTAGAGCGCGAGCAGTCGTGTGAGGAACAGGCGGCGGAACAGCGCGCCGAGCACACGTACCGGCAACAGGAACGCCGGACGCGCCGAGACCCAACGCGTGCCGTCGAGCGCGATGCCGCCGCCGGGGACAATCATGTGGATGTGCGGGTGGTGGGTTCGCGCCGAGCCCCAGGTGTGGAGCACGGCGGTGATGCCGATCCGTGCGCCGAGATGCTTCGGGTCCGCGGCGATGATCTGCATCGTCTCCGACGCTGCGCGGAACAGCAGATCGTAGATCAGCGCCTTGTTGTAAAAGGCGATGGCACCGACCTCGGCCGGCAGGGTGAAGACCTGTCTCTTATACACATCTAGATGTGTATAAGAGACAGGGCGACAGGTGGCGCAGGAATGCGCCTGTCTCTTATACACATCTAGATGTGTATAAGAGACAGGGCGACAGGTGGCGCAGGAATGCGCCTGTCTCTTATACACATCTAGATGTGTATAAGAGACAGGGCGACAGGTGGCGCAGGAATGCGCCTGTCTCTTATACACATCTAGATGTGTATAAGAGACAGGGCGACAGGTGGCGCAGGAATGCGCCTGTCTCTTATACACATCTAGATGTGTATAAGAGACAGGTGTTGAGCTTGGCGTGACCCAGCAGCGCCTGGATGACGCGGATATCGACACCGTCTTCGAGCAAGTGCGTGGCGAAGCTATGCCGCAGGGTATGCGGGCCGACCCGCTTGGCGATATCGGCTGCCTCGGCCGCCTCGACGACGATGCGATACAGCTGCCGCGTGCTGATCGGCACTGTTGCGTTCTGGCCCGGGAAGAGCCAACCGTTCGGAAGCATGATCCCCTGCTGCCGACCAGCGCGTCACCACTCACGTAGCAACACGAGCAAGCCTTCGGGCAGCATGGCGTTCCGGTAGCGCCCGCCTTTGCCGCGCTCGATCCGTAGCAGCATGCGCTTGCTGTCGACGTCGCTGACCTTGAGCACCGAGACCTCGGAAACGCGCAGTCCGGCACCATAGGCGACCGACAGTGCCGCCTGATGCTTGAGGCAGGTCGTGGAATCGAGCAGCCGCTTCACCTCGGCCAAGGTCAGCACCACCGGGATCTTACGAGCATGCGCGGTGCGGACCAGCTTACGCGCGAGTTCGGGTCGGTCGAGCGTGTGGGTGAAGAAGAACCGCAGCGCCGCGACGATGCTGTTCATGGTCGGCGCCGGAACGCCGGCGTCCTGCTGCTCGATCTGGAACCGCCGGACATCCTCGGCGGTCGCGGTGTGCGGCGAGCGCCCCAGCCAGGTCGCAAACCGCCCGACGTCGCGCAGGTAGTTGCGCTGCGTCTCGCGTGAGAACCGGCGCATCGTCATATCGTCGATCAGCCGCTGGCGTAGCGGGCTGATCGGGCCAACCGGAACAAGCTCGTTCATCGTTCGACTCCTCATGTTGAAGGAGCCAAAAGGGTCGGCCCATTACGGGCACTGCTCAATCCAGGCGGGACGTTCTCGTTGTCATGGATAGCTCACCATGGGCACCACTCCCGCGCAGCGGGTTCGTGCATCGGCCAGCGTCCGACATTGCCTTAACCGTCGCTCCGGACTCGCTCCGGCATCTCGCCTTTGCGCGAAAAAAAGCGGGATGCCGGGTCATGCCCGGCATGACGGCAGGGCATGGTAATGGATGGCCAGTGTTTGACCCGTGCCGCGCAACACAGATGCGTGTTATAACATTGTAATAACTAGCCGCTTATGCTATATCCCGCCAACGATTGGGGTTCTCCTGTATCAGGGTGCCTTTCCTCACCGCTGCCCAAGCCTCGCTTGGCCGCGTCGGTTTTGTGGTCAGGGTCTAGTCTCCAGATCAGGCCGCTGCGCGTGACGGGGGATGGATGCTGAAACAAGTTCAGCATGACGGTGAGGGATCAGGCGATGTCATGGGCGATCCAGCCCGGAAAGGAGTAGGCCATGCAAACGGTTGTGCGGAAAATGGGGAATAGTGCGGGGATCATCCTGCCCAAGGCTTTGTTGGGGGAGATCGGGCTGACGACCGGGCAGGCGCTGGATATTCGGGCTGAGGACGGGCGGATCGTGGCGACGCCTGTGGCCATGGATCAGCGGGCCGGCTGGGCAGGCGTAGCGCAGGCGATCGGGGCGGAAGGTGATGATGAGGCGCAGGACTGGGCTGGTTTCGCTGTCGAGGGCGATGCGGACCTGACATGGTGACAGGCCCGGCGATGCTGCGCGGCGAGATATGGCTGGCGGCGCTCGACCCGACGGTGGGGAGCGAAATCCAGAAAACCCGCCCCTGCGTGATCGTGTCGCCCGACGAACTGAACGCACATCTGCGCACGGTGATCGTCGCGCCGATGACGACGGGGAGTCGCCCTGCGCCGTTCCGGGTGGCGCTGCGGTTCAAGGGCAAGGACGGGCTGATCCTGCCCGATCAGATGCGGACGGTGGATAAGGTGCGGCTGGTGAAGCGGCTGGGCCGGGTCGATGCGGCGAGCGGCGCGGCGCTTTTGCGGATATTGGGGCAGATGTTTGCGGCTTGACGACGGTTTGTCACACCCATCCTCAAAACGTACGCGCCTGCGGCCCATCGCGACGGTGGTGTGCGTCCGTGTCCGGGGCTGGCAGGGCGAGGCCTTGGGTTGCGGCGCGCCAGCGGTCGAAGGCTTCGCGTTCGTCGCCCTCTATGGTGATGCGGCCGCGCGGGTCGAGGCGGTTGGCTTCTATGATGGCAACCTCCTCGATGCGGAGCCTTTCGACTTCCTTCAAGATTTTCTTGAGATCCAGATCAGCCTCGCCGCCGGGGCGCATTTCCTCACGCTTCCATTCCAGCTTGAGCGCTTCGATATCGACGGGGCGGGATGCGCCGCGGATCGCGCCTTCGGGATAGCGATCATGCGCGCGGTTGCGCAGCAGGAACATGAGCAGCCGGTCGTTAAAGACGCGGCGGGTGCCGACCAGCTTGCCATAGCTGTACACCGGGACTTCGATGCCGTTGATGGCGCGTTCCAGCGCGATGTCCTCCAGCCGCTGCACCCCCTGATCCAGCGCGGCGAGCCAGGCGGCGGCGAAGCTGTCGGCGCCCTTTTGCCGTCGCAACTGATAGGCGCCATCGGTCGACATGCCGACGCGCTGGGCGGCGTGCTTGACCGATCCGGTTTCCGCCAGCGCGGCAATGAAGGCGCGCTGACGCTCCGGCGTCCAGCCATCATGGCGATAGCGGCGGGGGATGGGGGTGAAATCCAGATGGACAGGCTGCACCGTGGCGCGCGGAAGGGATCGGCTGGTCATGGCGGGCCATATAACCTATATGGTTATATGTAGGACAGTATTTTTTGGCGTATCGGCACTGGCCTTCAAACGAGTCACGTGCCTCGTTTGAACCCCACCCGACCTCCCATTCAGGATACACTCTGTGGGCGGTCGGGTGGGGGTGAGGGCCGGTGCAGCAACCGACATGCGCTCTTGCGCGCATGTCGGGACAGAGGCTCAGCGCGGCTGGCCCGCGCACCAGTGGATCGGCTTTGGCGACCAGGGCCGGGCATGGCCCTTGAGGATCATCAACTGGCCGATCGACACGCCGTCGCGCACCAGCACCCTGGCCGCCGGGTCCGGGTCTATGGGATCGGGCCGGGCCTCGAACGCGCCGCCATTCATCATCGCGGCCAGCGCGATACGCCCCTGCTGCGCCCGTTCGGCTTCGGCCGGGCATTTGGCGCCGATCTGGCTGGGGACGCTGATGTCGGCCAGGCGATAATAATGGCCCCTATAGGCATAGCTGTCCGCCGACAGGACGCAGGCGGCGCCGGTCAGATCGTCGCACAGCCTGAACTGTTCGGAAATGGTCGGCCGGGCAGCGACCGCGCCATGATCGGCAGCGGGCATCAGATCCTTGAACAGCAGGATGGCGGCCGCCGCGATCACCAGCGCGACGAGGATGATCCCGCCTGCGACGATGGTGGCCGGGCCGTCCTGCCTGTCATGCAGCCAGGCGCCCGATGGGTCGAAGGTGCGATCGCCCGGTTCGTAGAGATTATGTGCCATGATCGGTTTCCACTCTCCTATATAAGGATAGCCGATTTTCCCGAAGATTTCGTTAACCAACCTGCCGGGCGGATCAGCGGATCGGCCGCTTGACGATGGCGCAGGGGCATGATCAAAACGGCGCGTTCCAGGCGCAGGAGGCGGCATGAGCGAGAGCTGGTTATATGATGAGCATCCCGCGATGTTCCGGGCGCATCCCGTGCTGTTCATGCTGTTGCTGGTGTCGGTCGTCGGCATCCTGGCCATCGCGGTGTGGTGGGTGATGCACAAGGGCGAGCGGCTGGCACTGAGCGAGCGGGAGGTGCTGATGGAGCGGGGGCTGCTGGCCAAGCAGCGCACCGAGATCGCCCTGTCGAGCATTCGCAGCGTGCGGATCACGCAATCGCTGGGCCAGCGCATCTTCGACGTCGGCCATGTCGAGCTGTTCAGCGCGGGCGATATGGCCGAAATCGCGATCAAGAATATGCCCCGGCCCGGCCGAATCCGCGCCATCGCCGCCGCGCGCAATCTGGACCTGTTGCCACAGCGATAGGGGATTTATACGCTACCCCTTGACTTTGACGCATATATTTCAACGATAGCAGATAGAGGGACCGGAAGAGTTCCCAGCCGCAGAGGACGCCAGAAGGAGCAACGCCGGGCCGCATGATGTGGCGCGGCGCGGACAAGGGGTCGTCTGCATGGGCTTGCGAGTGATGCCGTCACTGACGGAACTAACGGCCGAGCAGCGCGCGGACATAAGGCAGGCCTGCGGCTTTGCCTGTGTGCGGTGCGGGGTGACCATCTATCGCTATCTGAGCCTGCCCGACAGCAACGGCGCGACGTTGCTGTGCCCGACATGCCACGGGCTGGTGGAGGAAGGGCGGCTGACCGCGACGCAGGTGCATAGCTTTCACGCCAATCCGGTCGTGCGCCAGCGCCATTTCGCGCGGGACCGTCTGCCCTTTTCCGCCGAATTGCCGCAACTGATCGTCGGCGGATCGCGCCTGTTGCGCGACACGCCGATCCCCATCACGCTGGATGGCGAGCCGATCCTGATCTTTGCCCCGCCCCGCCGCACCAATGGCGCGACGCGGATCAGCGTGCGGCTGGGCGCGCCCGATGGCGAGCCGGTGCAGGTGATCGACGGCAATGAATGGTTGCCGACCGATGGCAGCTGGCACTTCCTGCTGCGCGGCGACCGCTATTCGATGATGGCGTCGCGCGGGGATGGCCTTGCGGTGCTGCGCATTGTGTCGCGTAACCGGATCGCGGTGGAGCATCTGCGCACCACCATCCGGGGACGGCGGCTGGAAGTGACGCCAGACTGGCTGGAAATCGACGGCAAGCGCCATGTCGACCGCATCGGCAGCGGCACGCTGATCGGGCTGGAAATGTAGCGGGGCGGAGATCCTCCCCTCGCAGGGGAGGAACAGGATAAACCAAACGCGCTTTGACAGTCGGGTGCCCAGCGGGCAGGGCATTGTCATGCAGCTTTCCCATTTCGATCCCGCCCTGTTCCTGCGCGACTATTGGCAGAAAAAGCCGCTGCTCATCCGCAACCCGTGGGGGGAGTGGCGCAATCCGCTGGAACCGGACGAGCTGGCGGGGCTGGCGTGCGAGGAGGGCGTGGAATCGCGGCTGATCACGCTGGGCGATGATCGGCTGGCGATGGAGAGCGGGCCGCTGCCCGAAACCCGCTTTGGCCAACTGGGCGCGCTCCCTTGGACATTGCTGGTGCAGGCGGTGGACCATCATGTGCCGCAGGTCGCGGCGCTGATCGATCCGTTCCGCTTCGTCCCCAACTGGCGGATCGACGATGTCATGGTCAGCTACGCGACCGACGGCGGCGGGGTGGGCGCGCATTTCGACCAATATGACGTGTTCCTGGTGCAGGGGCTGGGGCGTCGCCGCTGGCAGGTGGGGGCCTTGTGCGATTCCACCACGCCGCTGTTGCCGCATGACGATCTGCGCCTGCTGGCCGATTTCGTTCCGGAACAGGAATGGATATTGGAGCCGGGCGACATTCTCTACGTGCCGCCGCGCATCGCGCATCATGGCGTGGCGGTGGGGGATGACTGCATGACCTATTCGATCGGCTTTCGCGCGCCGTCGCGCGCCGAACTGGTCGAACATTGGTCCGAAACGCTGGTGGACGCGATGCCGGACGAGGATCGCTATGCCGATCCCGATCTGGCGCGGCAGGCCAATCCGGGCGAGATCGCGCCCGCGGCGATCGACCGGCTGCACGCGCTGGTGACGGAGGCGCTGGCCGACCGCACCGCCTTTGCCCGCTGGTTCGGCCAGTATAGCAGCAGCCCCAAATATCCCGATACCGACTGGCGCCCCGAAGAGCCGATGGAAGCGGGCGATGTCGCGGCGATGCTGGCGGAAGGGGCGGCGCTGTGCCGCAATCCCGCCAGCCGCTTTTCCTTCGTGCGGCACGGCGACGGGCTGCTGCTGTTCGTCGATGGCGAATGTTTCGATTGTGCCGGCGACGTGGCGGCGCTGGCCGAAACGCTCTGCGCGCAGGATCATGTGAGCGTCGATCCGTCCGATGCCGGGCTGGCGTTGCTGACCATGCTGGTCAATCAGGGCAGCCTGGCGTTTGAGGAAGAGGTTTAGGCCATGGCGCTGATATTATTTAATAAACCGTTCAATGTCCTGTGCCAGTTCACCCCCGAACCCAATGGGCCGGAGCGGCAGACGCTCAAGGATTATATCGATGTGCCGGGCGTCTATCCCGCCGGGCGGCTGGACACGGACAGCGAAGGTCTGTTGCTGCTGACCGACGATGGCCGCTTGCAGTCACGGATCGCCGACCCCCGCTTCAAAATGCCCAAAACCTATCTGGCGCAGGTGGAGGGCGAGCCGGACGAGGCGGCGCTCGACGCGCTGCCTGTCTCTTATACACATCTAGATGTGTATAAGAGACAGCGGCTGGACACGGACAGCGAAGGTCCTGTCTCTTATACACATCTAGATGTGTATAAGAGACAGCTGAAGGACGGGCGGACCTTGCCCGCCGAGGCCGAACGGATCGACGACCCGGCGCTGTGGCCCCGCGACCCCCCGGTGCGCTTTCGCAAGACCGTGGCCGATTGCTGGATCAGCCTGACGATAAGGGAGGGCAAGAACCGGCAGGTGCGGCGCATGACCGCAGCGGTGGGACATCCGACGCTCAGGCTGGTGCGCTGGGCGATTGGCGAATGGACGCTGGAAGGTGTGCAGCCGGGGGAATGGCGCGAGGTTGGGTGAGGGGATGTGAGCAGCCATGTTTCGCCATTCACGCAGCGTCAAAAGCTCTCTAGTTGCAGACGGTCGGCTATACTGCAAAACTAGGGCGTATGATTGGCAAATGGTTCAAGCGCTATAAGCGGCATCTCCCTTCACAGCCGCGCATTTCTTGGCCAGGGCTACCACAAAACGGGTTCATTGCAGGACGATCTGCGCGCGTTGGTGATGTGGACCGGGGCAAAGCGGTTTTCAGCCAGCGAACTCACGACAGTTCGGCCAAGGCCTATCCAATTGTCATACCGCAATATGCGTTCTGGAAGGACGAGGGCGGATCAGCGGTTCCGGTAATCGTGGTTCAGGCTGAGTGTCATATAGCCGAAGCTGACGGCAAGCCGATAATAGGTCTTCGTACCCTCGACGGTGAAAGCATTGTTGCGTCTTTGGATGAAGTGGAATTCTTGGGAACAGACCTGCCCATCTGAAACCGACCAGAATTTGCCATTCAGACTACGGGCTGTCGTTCCCAATTGCGGACATTCTGCTCACCGCTAAAGTGCCACCATGATCACCCTCAGACTTTCGCGCGACATATGGCTGATGCTGGCCATGCTTAGCGCAGCCAGCGCCTTCTTTCGCTATTTCGGCCTGTCGCCCATCGTCTATACTATTTGCTATGTGGTTCTTACCGTGCTGGGCCTTGGGACCGCGACCTATTTGACTCTTCAAGCGCGAAGGTCAGTTCGTATCGATAGCATTTCCGTTATTGCAACCATAGCGCCAGCCCTATTGCTGTTTATCGATCTTCCAAGCAGTTGGCGCGTCATCTGCCTCTTGGTGATCGCGCTAATTGCGATGCTCGAGTGGAAATCACGCCTTGCGGGAGGCAGCATCAGCTAACGACCACTGTAGGTCAGCCGCATAAGCAATTGCGTATCCTCAAAGCTGCCATGTAGACGTGCATCGCAGGTGATCATTCTCAATCAGCGAGATGTGCAGATGTCCGACAATTGGAATTTTTATGCTCTCCTTGTCGATGACGAGCCAGCGTCGATCTTTGTCGATCTCGGGGTCACGAAAGAAACGCAGATCGCTGATTTTCCCATTATGGCGTATTTGCGTGTCAGGATGAATAATCCCCGGCCGGATGGGCTATCCAGTCAAGATGAATACGATAGTCTGATTTCTTTGGAGAAAGACGTAGCAGAAGCAGCAGAGCGCGCCGGGAAATATCTTTATGTTGGGCGGAATACATCAAGCGGAAATCGAGATTTTTACTTCTACACGCAAAATGAATCGATCGAAAATTTCCTTGAAAAAGCTATGAAAAATTGGCCTTCCTATGAATATCAGACCGGCTGTCGCCCCGATAAGGAGTGGTCAACGTATTGGCGTTTCCTTTATCCATCACCAGAAGATTTTCAACGCATAGGGAATCGAGATGTTGTCGGTCGCCTATTGGAACAGGGCGACCGTATCGATGAACCCAGAACAATTGATCATTTTGCCGTATTTGGTTCGCAAGAGGCCAGAAATATCTTTGTCAAACATCTCGCCGCAAGGGGATATGCTATCATCGGTGAAGCTGACGCTACAAACGGCGAATTTCAGGTCACGTTCGATAGGATTGATCGGCCAGATCAAATTGACGATGTAACGATGGATCTCTTCAGAGCGGCGCGGGATAGTGGCGGTGAGTATGACGGATGGGGCTGCACCATCGTGAATTGAACGTCTGCTAATGTCGATTTCTGGCGCAAAGCCGCTATTCCGCAATCCACCCAATTCAGCCAGAAACGATCGTCCGTGAACATAGGGGATTCCTATAGCGCGCCCCCCCTCCCGCAGGCGGGAGGGGGTTAGGGGGCGGGCTTGCGCGAGTTTGCGTTGGCCCACCCCGCTGCGACTAAGGTGCTGCGCGTCCAAGTCTCGCTGCCTAGCGGCGGGTGAACAGTCCCCCGGACTGTTCAGGTCATGCCGGGGGCATGACCGACCCGACGCTCGCACGCGGGAGGGGAGCATCAAGCCATTTCTCACGCTGCGGCGCGGCGTTCTTTCAGTTCTTCGTTGAGCATTTCGGCCAGCAGGAAGGCCAGCTCCAGGCTCTGCGCCGCGTTCAGGCGCGGGTCGCAATGGGTGTGGTAGCGGTCGGCGAGGCCTTCGTCGGTGATGGCGATGGCGCCGCCGGTGCATTCGGTGACGTTCTGGCCGGTCATTTCCGCGTGGATGCCGCCGCCGAAGCTGCCCTCGGCGCGGTGGACGGCGAAGAAGCCGCGCACTTCGGCCAGGATGCGCTCGAACGGTCGCGTCTTGTAGCCATTGGCGGCCTTGATGACATTGCCGTGCATCGGGTCGCAGGACCAGACCACCGGATGGCCTTCGCGCAGGACGGCGCGGACCAGCTTGGGCAGGCCCGCCTCGATCTTGTCATGGCCGTAGCGGGTGATGAGCGTGATGCGCCCGGCTTCGCGCGACGGGTTGAGCAGGTCGAGCAGGCGGATGAGCGCGTCCGGCTCCAGGCTGGGGCCGCACTTCATGCCGATGGGATTGCCGATGCCGCGCAGATATTCGACATGGGCCGACCCTTCGAAACGGGTGCGGTCGCCGATCCACAGCATGTGGGCGGACGTGTCATACCAGTCGCCGGTCAGGCTGTCCTGCCGGGTCAGCGCCTGTTCGAAAGGCAGCAGCAGCGCTTCATGGCTGGTGTAGAAGCTGGTCCCGCCAAGCTGCGGCACGGTTTCGGCGTCCAGGCCACAGGCGCGCATGAAATCGAGCGCCTGGCCGATCTGGTCGGCCATCGCCTCGAACTTCGCGGCCCAGGGGCTGCGACCCATGAAGTCGAGCATCCAGCCATGGACGCGATCCAGGCTGGCATAGCCGCCGGTCGAGAAGGCGCGCAGCAGGTTGAGCGTTGCTGCCGACTGGTTATAGGCCTGCACCATCCGCTGCGGGTCCGGCTCGCGGCCCTGTGCGGTGAAGGCAATGTCGTTGACATTGTCGCCGCGATAGCTGGGCAGTTCGACCCCGCCGACCACTTCGGTATCGGCCGAGCGCGGCTTGGCGAACTGGCCCGCCATGCGGCCGACCTTCACCACCGGCAGCTTCGAGGCGAAGGTCAGCACGACCGCCATCTGGAGCAGCACGCGGAACGTGTCGCGGATATTGTTCGGGTGGAACTCGGCAAAGCTTTCGGCGCAATCGCCGCCCTGCAACAGGAAGGCGTCACCGGCCGCGACCTTTGCCAGGTCCGTTTTCAGGTTGCGGGCCTCGCCTGCAAAGACGAGCGGCGGAAACTGGCCAAGCTGGGCCTCCACGGCGGCGAGCGCCTGTGTGTCCCGGTAAGCGGGCATCTGAATGCCCTTATGCGCGCGCCAGCTATCCGGCGTCCATTTCGCCGCCACGACGAGTCTCCTAAATGAACCAAAAAAACAGGGGCCGCACCTACGCCGCCGCGCCGTCCAAGGCAAGTTTATAGCAGTATTCCGGCGCGCGGGCGCAATGATCCTTTCGATCAGACTGATCGTTTCGCTATTTCTGGCATGGATAGCGTTCGTTGAGCGCCACGCTGACCAGCACGGAAGCGGGGCCGCGCCGCTGGTCTGGCCAGCGTTCGAGATAGGCGACGACGGTGCGGCGGGCATCGTCCGCGCTCATCTTGTCAGGCCAGCAGATCGGGCGACCACGGCCGATGAAGCTGTCCTTGCGGATGCCATCGACCACGCCGACGATATAGGCGGTGCAGGCCAGCGCATATTCGGGCGCCTTGTTGCGGCATTTTGTGAGCAGCGATGTGCCGCTTTCGAACATGAAGCCCTGCGCCGAAACCGGGGCGGGGGACGCGACGGCCAGCGAGGCAGTCGCGATGAGGATGGGGAGTGCGCGCATAGGATTTCCAAACAACAGGTCGTGAATAGTATAATAGTGCTCCCGCGCAGGCGGGAGCCCAGTTCCAGCGCCTCGACTGGGCTCCCGCCTGCGCGGGAGCACGCTTATTTGTGCCTCAATCCTTTCGCTTCGCCGTGAAGGCGAAGGTCAGCGCCACCTGGGGGGCCAGTCCGCCGCTGCTCTCGCCATTGCCCACGCCAAATGCGGCGCGGGCGATGGTCGCGGTGCCGCTGACCTTGCGGGTCGCGCCGTCGCCCGACAGGGTGAAGCGGATGGTCTGGGGCTTGGCGACGCCTTTGAGGCTGAGCGTGCCGGTGGCGCGATAGGCGTTCGCGCCGCTCTTCTCCGCGCCCTTCGCGGTAAAGGTTGCGGTGGGGTGGGCGGCCACCGCGAAAAATTCGTCGCCCGGCAGCATCCCGTCCTGATAGGCGTCGCCCACGCTGGCGCTGGCCATGTCGATCGTCACCTTGATGTCGGCGGTTTCGGGATGGTCCGGGTCCATGACGATCGCGGCGGTCCATTTGGCAAAGCTGCCGCTGATCGTCTGGCCATCATTGCCGACGGAAAAGCCGATCGTGCCGCCCGGCTGCACGGTCCAGGCAGGCGGCGGGGCGGGGGGCGCTTCCGGGGCGGCCTCGGTGACGTTGGCGGCGGCGATGTCGGGTGCGGGCGCGGCGACGTTGGCTGGTTCGGCGATGTTTTCCGATGCGGCGGGGGCTTGCGGCGTCTCGGAGGCTGCGACCGGGGCGGCGACCTTGGCGGCTGGGGCGGGCAGGATCGCCTTGCCGACGACCAGGCCCAGCAGCATCAGCGCGGGCAGGATGATCAGCAGCGCGGTCGACCGGCCCGGTATCATCCGCCAGATCAGCCCGTCGCGGATCAGGAAATGATGGCGCAGCGCGCCCGCGACATGGAGCAGGAACAGCGCGACGCCCAGCCACGCGATCAGGCCATGGCCGCCCTCCGCCAGTTCATGCGCGCTTGCGGGCAAGGGCAGATGGGGCAGGGGCAGGACGCCGAACAGCAGGGTCGGCACCTTCACCCTGGCGGTCGATACCAGCGCCCAGCCGCTCAGCGGCGCGCCCAGCATGAAGGCGTAGAGACCAAAATGCACGCCCGACGCCAGCGCGCCCTGCCAGCCGCCCTCCAGCTTTGCCGGGCGCGGCTTCCAGTAGCGCACGACGATCCGCAGCAGGGTCAGCCCCAATATCGTGATGCCGACCGACTTGTGCCATTGGTACAGGGCAAAGCCCCGCGCGCCCAGATCCTCCAGCGCCCAGCCAACGCTGATCTGGAAAGCGAGCAGGGCCGCGATCGCCCAGTGCAGGATGATGGCGACAAGGCTGTAGCGTGGCATGAAACCCCCGGCAGGATGGACCTGACGGCGAAGCTATGCCCCGCGCGTCATGAAGTCCATTGCCCTGCCGGGAAACGCTGCGTTGCCTATGACCGTGGATAGGCGCGGCCTTTTTTCAGATCAGAAGCCGGCCTTCAGCGTGGCGAAGAATTGCTGGGGGGCACCGACCAGCAGGGTCTGGGCATCGCCGCTATTGCCAAAACCGCCCGACCCGATCGTGCCGACATAGCGCTTGTCGAACAGGTTGGTGGCGTTCAGCTGCACTTCCACCTTGTCGGTGAAGCGATAGCCAAGCGAGGCGTCGACGATCAGGCGGCCGGGGACCGAAGCGTCATTGGTGTAGCTATAGTAGCGGCGCGACATATAGTTGAGGCCGACGCGGAAGAAGCGCTGGCCATCGTCAAAGTTGAATTCGCCGCGCGCCATATGTTTGGGGCTGTCCACCACGGTCTTGTCCTTGATCGCCGCGACAAGATCGCCATTGCCGTTCAAGACATCGTCGCGATAGGTCGCGTCGGTGTAGCTGTAGCTGGCGTAAAGGCTGAAGCCGCCGCCCAGTTTCAGGTCGCCCGCCGCTTCGACGCCGACGGAGCGGACGCCGCCGACATTCTGGAGCGCCGAGGGGTTGCCCTGGATCGCCGATCCGACCTGCACCGCCAGCAGGCGATTGCGGAAATTGACGAGATAGGCACCCAGCGTGCCGCTGAAGACCGGCGTGTTGTAGCGCAGGCCGAGTTCGTAGGTGTCCGACTCTTCGGGTTTCAGATTATTCCTGATCGCGTCGAACCCGGCCTGATTGGTCGAAAAGGGGCCGGTGGTCGTGGCGCTGGCAAAGGCGCGGGTCGACTGGCTGAAGCCGCCAAAGACTTCCGCGTCGGGGCTGACCTTCACGACGAAACCGGCGGTGGGCTGGAACCAGTCCTGCGCCTTGATCTTGCCCTGCGGGAAGCTGGCCTGGACGACGGCCTCCGCCTTGTTGGTGACCGAAAAGCCCTTCCACCCCAGATTGATCGTCACCATGCCAAGGTCGATCTTGTCCTGCACATGATATTGGAACGTATCGGTGGTGAAATCGAACTCCCACTGGGTGAAGAAGGGATTTTTCGGATAGTCGCGGAAGGACAGGCCCGGCTCGGTGCGGCTGGAGAAGGCATAGAAGCGGCGGGCCTGGTTGAACTTGTTATTTTCATACCATGCGCCGACGTTCAGATTCTGGCTGCCGATGGTGAAATCGACGCTGCCGAACGCGCCGATGCGGTCCATCTTATATTCGGTGGTGCGCACCGACATGGGGACGCCGTTGGGGCTGGGCACATAGGGGGTCGCCCACAGGCCCATGCCGCTATTGTTGTGATAATAGCCCTTGAGGTTCAGCGTCGCCTTCTCGCCCAGCGGCGTGTTGAGGCCGATCGCGCCCAGCCAGTCCTTGCGCAGCCCCGCCGCGTCATAATAGGCGTCGTCGGCGCTGGTCACATTGCCCGGATAGGTCTGGCCAGTGGCGACGGACGCGCCGCTATAGTCGAAACGGCCATCGGGGAAGGGCGATCCGCCGCTGTTGCTGACCAGATCCACGTCGTTCAGGCGGCTGGCATAGTCGATCGCGCGGGCATAGTCGGGAAAGGTGTTGTCCCAGTCCCAGCCCAGCCGATTGATCATGCCCATCGACATGTCCTGATAATCCTGCTCGCGCCGGTCGGAATAGCTCAGCCAGCCGTCAATCTTGGCCTCGCCTATGGGCACGATCACCTTGGCATTGCCCATATGCTGGTCCTGCTTGCCCTGGCCCTTATATTTGTCGGTGGATCCATAGCCGTAGGACACATAGCCGCGCACGCCGTCCCTGGTACCCAGATTGAGGCGGGCGAAAGCGCGGACCGTGTCGTTGCTGCCATAGGTCAGATTGCCCTGTGCGCCCATCTCGCCGGTCGGATCAGCCGAGAATGTCTCGACCGTGCCGCCCAGATTGCCGGTCGCCTGCGTGCCGAGCGAACCGGCACCCTGCGACACGCGGACGCTGCCGATATTTTCGCTGCTGATCGCGCGGGTGATGTGCAGGCCATTATGGTTGCCATAGCTCATGTCGCCCAGCGGAATGCCGTCGAAGGTAAAGCCAAGCTGGTTCTGGTTGAAGCTGCGGATGGTGACGCGCTGCGACCATTCATAATTGCCGAACGGGTCGGCGGACTGGAAATTGACGCTGGGCAGCTTTTCAATCGCCTTGAGCGGATTGGTGCCCGGCGTCAGCACGACAATCTCCTGCGCCTTGATTTCCTGCACCTGGCGGGTTTCGCCGCGACCAAAGACGACGATCGTCGCTTCGTCGGGCGCTGCATCGGCGGCGGGCGCGGCCGTCTGGGCAAAGGCGGGCGAAGCCGCCAGCATGGTGGAGGCGAGCAGCAGGGCAGTGGCAGGACGCATGAATTTTCCCCTTCAAGAACCGTAATCGGCTTGGTTCGGGGCCGTAGGCGCGTGATGTTGCACCGCAATGAGAGGAGCTTGACGAATTGGCGTCGCCTGCATGACATTCCTGTGATGCGTATCTTGATATGGATTGTGTCATAAAGGTCGCAGTCGCGCCATTTTCGCGGGCGTGATTGCATCACTGGCCATGACGGCTATGGCATGACCATCCCTATTTTATTGGAAAGCAGGACATGGCCAAACCCGAATCCTGGCGTTTCAGTCCCGAAGCCTATCGCTTCGTGACCAGCATCGATTCCCGCTTTCAGGATCTCGATACGATGGGCCACATCAACAATGTGGCGATCTCCGGCATATTCGAGACCGCGCGTATCCGTTTCCACCACCATATGGGTCGCCATCCGCAGGAACAGGGCGTGCGCTGGCTGGTGGCGAACGTGAATCTCAATTTTATCGAGGAATCGCATTTCCCCTATCCGTTCGACGTCCATTGCGCGATCGGCCATATCGGCCGCACCAGCTGGACGATCAGTTCGGCCGGGTTTCAGAAGGGCGTGTGCGTCGCCACCTGCGACACCACCGTCGTCACCCATGGGGCCGAAGGACGCCGCGAGATTGATGAGACGCTGCGCGAAGCAATGGAACTGAATTTCATCCGCCGACCGGCGTGACGCGGAGTTTATTCACCCAAATCCGTGCATCCGCCGGGACCATTGAAAGGCGATCACCGCGCCCTTGACCGGCTGGATCATCGCCACGGCCAGCAGCAGCGCCAGGCCAGGCCAGATCGCGGCCTGCCATCCCAGCGGAATGTCGAGCGCGCGGTTCACCTCTATCATCAGCGGGACCAATATATGGCCCAGCAGCAGGATGACGATATAGGATGGGAAATCGTCGGCCTGATGCCTGTCCCAGCGCTGGCCGCAATGGGCGCAGGCCGATGTGGGCTTGAGGAAGCGGGCGAACATCCGTCCCTCGCCACAGGCCGGGCAGCGCCCGCGCAGCGCCAGGCCGATGGCGGCGGCGAGCGGGCGATCGGGTGCGGCTTCGGGTGTCTGGTCGGGCATGGGCGCTGAGGTAGTGGCTGCGGCGGTGCTGCGCAACATGGCATATTCCCTTACTGACTCTTTCGCCTGCGCAAAAGCCTGTTAATAAGCCGCCATGCGTCTCCCCGGTCCGTCCGAAATCTTTGCCCTGTTCGACGATGCGCGCGTGCGTGGCGCAGCCCCGGCGCGGCTCTATCGCGATCCGGTCGGCATCATTGCAGCCCATCGCATGGAGGAGGTCCAGCCCGCGCTCGACCGGCTGGCCGACGCGCGGGAAAATGGTCTGCATGTCGCGGGCTATATGGCCTATGAAGCGGGGCTGGCGCTGGAAGACAGGCTCGCGCCGGTCGCCGCTCGCGCAGAGGCAAAGGGCGGTGCCGCGCCGTTGCTGTGGTTCGGCCTGTTCGAAGGCGTCCGGTTGATCGCGCCGGGGACGCTGCCCGACCTGCTGCCCGATCCCGCCGGGGCCAGCGTGACGCCGCCCCGCCCGCTGATCGACGAAGCCGAATATCGCGCGGCGTTCGACGCGGTGCAGGACTATATTCGCGCGGGCGACATTTATCAGGCGAACCTGACCTTCCCCTGCGAAACCAGGGTGAGCGGCGATCCGATGGCGCTCTATGCCGCGGTCCGGCCCCGCGCGGCGGCGGGCTATGGCGGGGTGATCCGCACCGGGGGGCAGGCGTTGCTGTCCTTCTCGCCCGAACTCTTCTTCACGCTGGTACGCGGCCAGCTGACCGCGCGCCCGATGAAGGGCACCGCCACGCGCCATGCCGATGCGGATCAGGACGCGGCGCTTGCCCGATGGTTGCAAAGCGACGCCAAGCAGCGCGCGGAAAATCTGATGATCGTCGACCTGCTGCGCAACGATCTGTCGCGGGTGTCGCGCGCGGGCAGCGTGACCGTGCCGGACCTGTTCAAGGTGGAAAGCTATCCGACCGTCCATCAGCTCGTGTCGACCGTGCGTGCGCGCATCCTGCCCGGCCTGTCGCCGGTCGATGTGCTGCGGGTGCTGTTCCCCTGCGGATCGATCACCGGGGCGCCCAAGGTGCGGGCGATGGAGATACTCGACGCGCTCGAACCCCACGCACGCGGCGTCTATACCGGATCGATGGGCTGGATTGACCCGGATGGCGACGCCGCCTTCAACGTCGCGATCCGCACGCTGACGATCGATGAGGGCGCGGGCGTCGGGCGGCTGGGGCTTGGCTCTGGTCTGGTGGTGGATTCAGAGGCTGGCTCTGAGTGGGCGGAATGTCTGGCCAAGGGGCGGTTTCTTGCGGGCGCTTGACATATTGGCCGCCAAAGGTTTGGAATAGCTCGAATGTCACTGGCTGATGGACGCTATGATCTGCTCGAAACCATGGCCTTCGACCCGCTCGAAGGCATCAGGTTGCTGGAGCTGCACCTTGCCCGGTTGAAGGCGAGCGCCGATGCGCTTGGCTTCGCCTTCGATCGCCATGGCGTGCGCAATGAATTGCAGGCCGCGACCTTCCGCCTGCGCGACCATAGTCGGGTGCGGCTGATGGTGTCGCGCGGCGGGGCTGTGGCGATCGAGGTGCGCGACCGGATCGCCTGGCCGGGCGCGATCGTGCCGGTCAAGGTCGTGCCGCGCCATGCGCCCGCCGACGACCTGCGCCTGCTGCACAAGACCACCGACCGTTCGCTCTACCGCGATGCGCTGCAACGTGGCGGCACCTATGAAGTCGCGCTGATCGATGCGCAGGGCTATCTCACCGAATGCTGCTTCTCCTCGATCTTTGTCGAGCGGGGCGACAAATTGCTCACCCCGCCGCGATCGCGCGGGTTGCTGCCCGGCATCCTGCGCCAGAGCCTGATCGACATGGGCGAGGCGGTGGAGGCCGATCTTCGCCCGCAAGATCTCGACGATGGCTTCTTCATCGGCAATGCCGCGCGCGGCATGGTCGCCGCGACACT
Organism: Sphingobium sp. B2; assembly: GCF_007693735.1. Lineage (NCBI taxonomy): Bacteria > Pseudomonadati > Pseudomonadota > Alphaproteobacteria > Sphingomonadales > Sphingobiaceae > Sphingobium > Sphingobium sp. B2. The sequence continues at coordinate 2,427,177 of NZ_VDBZ01000001.1, read as the reverse complement.
GGCGCATTAGCCACATCATTCTGCCGTAAAGCCAGGAAGCGGCAACTGGCCGGTTGCCCCTGCGTCCGTTGCGCACTAAGGACCGCCGCGTCCGCTAATGTTGCGGGCGTTGGGGATTCTTTCGAAAGATTGTTGTCATGAGCCAGACTTCCGCCGCCCTTGGTCGTATCCAGCCGTCCGCCACGCTCGCCATGAGCGCGCGCGTGAATGCGCTCAAGGCGCAGGGCGTGGACGTGATTGGCCTGTCGGCCGGGGAGCCGGATTTCGACACGCCCGATTTCGTCAAGGAAGCGGGCATTGCCGCCATTCGCAACAACCTGACCCGCTATACCGACGTGGACGGCACCGCCGACGTCAAGGAAGCGGTGATGTTCAAGTTTCAGCGCGACAACGGCCTGACCTACAAGCGCAGCCAGATCACGGTGAATTCCGGCGGCAAGCACACCTTGTTCAACGCGCTGGTCGCCACCGTGGACGCGGGCGATGAAGTCATCATCCCGGCGCCTTATTGGGTGAGCTATCCCGACATTGTGAATTTCGCTGGCGGCACGCCGGTATTCATCGAGGGTCCGGCGAGCCAGGGCTACAAGATCACCGCCGCCCAGCTGGACGCCGCGATCACCCCGCGCACCAAATGGGTGATGCTCAATTCGCCGTCCAACCCCTCCGGCGCGGCCTATTCCGCGGCGGAGCTGAAGGAACTGGCGGACGTGCTGCTGCGCCATCCCCATGTCCTCATCATGACCGACGATATGTATGAGCATGTCTGGTACGCGACGACCCCCTTCGCCACCATCGCGCAGGTCTGCCCGGAACTGTATGACCGCACGCTGACGGTCAACGGCTGTTCCAAGGCTTTCTCGATGACCGGCTGGCGCATCGGTTTTGCCGGTGGCCCCGAATGGATCATCAAGGCGATGGGCAAGCTGCAATCGCAGTCGACCAGCAATCCCTGCTCGATCAGCCAGGCCGCCGCCGTCGCCGCGCTCACCGGGCCGCAGGATTTTCTGGAAGAGCGCAACGCCGCCTTCAAGAAGCGCCGCGACATGGTCGTCGCGATGCTCAATGACGCGCCGGGCCTCGACTGCCCGACGCCCGAAGGCGCTTTCTACGTCTATCCCGACGCCAGCGGCGTGATCGGCAAGGTGACGCCCAAGGGGGTGACGATCGACAGCGACGAAACGCTGATCGGCTATTTCCTGGACGAGGCCAAGGTCGCCGCCGTCCATGGCGCGGCCTTCGGCCTCTCGCCCGCCTTCCGCATCAGCTATGCGACGTCGGAAGAGGTGCTGAAAAAGGCCTGCACCCGCATCCAGGAAGCCTGCGCCGCGCTGAAATAATCCTCCCCGGCACGGGACTTTCCGCTTTCTCTCTACCGTCATGCTGAACGTGTTTCAGCATCCATTGTGCCCCACCAGCCGCCGCTTGATCTGGCGCGATGGACCCTGAAACAAGTTCAGGGTGACGAAAAGGGAAACGGTCCTTTTCCACCCGCGCCGTCTTGCAGGCAGCGCGGAACGCTCTATATCCGCGTTGCATAACGAAACTGATTTAAGGCGACTCTCCGTTCGTCGTTCTGTTTCTTGCCTCTGTCGAAAGCCGCACCCGCGCGGCGCGATATTCAGCAAGGGGCAAGGCACGGGGATGTAACCGATCGGCCTGATCAGCCGAAACCAAAGAACAAGAAAGGCACAGGCCATGATGACGTTTTTGAAATCCGATTTATTCCTGCGCTTTCTGGGCGGGTTTGCGATCGGTGCGGTCGGCATGGTCATGCTCCAGCCCGATGAACAGCCGATCCTCAGTTCCCCGGCGATCGCCGCGACCAGCGCCCATCATGCGGCGCGCTGACGGCATCGCCCTTGCCATTTTCGCGGCGATCGCCGTCGCGTCCCCGGTGCGCGCCGAGCGCCCGGTCCTTGCCCCTGTCGCCACCATTGACGCCGAGCCCACCCGCAGCCTGGAAACCGCGATATTCGCAGGCGGCTGCTATTGGGGCGTCGAAGGCGTCTTTTCCCATGTGAAGGGCGTCCAGCTCGTCAAGTCGGGCTTTGCCGGAGGCCCGCGCAACCGCCGCGTCGATTATGACATGGTCAGCGGCGGCGACACCGGCTTTGCCGAAGCCGTCCGCGTCACCTACGATCCCAAACAGGTCAGCTACGCCACGCTGCTGCGCATCTTCTTCTCGGTCATCGCCGATCCCACGACGCTGAATTATCAGGGGCCGGACCATGGCACCCAATATCGCAGCGCGCTCTTCCCGCTGAACGCCGAACAGGCCAAAGCCGCGACCGCCTATCTGGCGCAACTGGGCAAGGCCGGCCTGTGGCGCGACCCGGTGGTGACGAAGGTGGAGCGCTTCACCGGCTTTCAGGACGCCGACGCCTATCATCAGGACTTCATGCGCAAAAACCCGCGCCATCCCTACATCCTGCGCTGGGACGCCCCCAAGCTGGCGGCGTTCAAGGCGATGTTCCCGGCGCTGTATCGGGACAAGCCGTCGGCTTGAGGTGGTTTGGGTGGTGATGGCAGGCAGATAGCGTGCATTTTGGTCCCTACGCTACGACAGTATGAGGGCTTTGTCCGCTAACTTTGCGGCGCTTGAATTGGCTCATCGAACGTCAAGGAAAGCGAGATTGTGTCATCCTCCTTGTGAACCATAACAAACGTGCCCGCTCTTCCCGCAATTTTTGTGTCAGCAGTCGCAACGGCGTAATCTTTGCGGCCGCCAAAATAGCGATGTCTCTGAACTGGGGTCAAATATTTCGTTATCGTGACGGTTGTATCGACGAGAATATGGTCGACACTCCAAATGGCCCCTTTGTTGTCGCGTACTGTCCAGCCGATAGTCTGGACATACATGTGAAGCGGAATTAGCTTATCCACTTCGTCCTCAGGATTGTCCGATTGAGGCACTCCATTGGCTATCGCTTGAATAATCTGATTACTGGTAAGTTCTGCACCTGCGGTATCGAAAACAGCGTCGATTGCATCAGGCTGAGCATCTTTGAACATGATTTTTACCGACATATGTCCAAATCTACGTTCATATCCAACGAACACTGCGTCGGGCGCCAGCCAATCGAAGCATTCTACCTCTGTTAGATCCATACATGTTATCGACCGCATGGCGGCCTTTGCACGGGCACTCGTGCGAAAGCCAGTTGCAGAAACGATGACGCCAGCGTTGACACCGGTAGAGGAGCACTTGTCTGCAAAGGCTTCGACCTCAGGGACGCCAACAGGCCTGGAGCGATCACGGCATTCGATGGCAGTTATGATCTGATGATGGCCGTGATCCCATGTTATCAAAATGTCGTGTTCTCGGCGCTTATTTGTATCGCGATCACGCAAGCGACGGCTCGGGGATTCGATTGTGGCGTGAGTTCCGGCCAACGTCCTTTCGAGCGTCGCGACCAGTCGCTCTAGCTTCTTTCCGTTTAACTCACTGCGGTTCATGAAAATAGGCTATCACGCGCACTTGGATAATTCCAAACTGTTACAAGGGACGTTTCAAAAGGTAACATTTCCACGTCGTTTGGAGATGCCTTGATCAGCGGGGACTTAAAGACGTTGGCCATACTGAGGCGGCGCACCTGTTTTTCGAGGCACTCTACTAACGTCCATTATACAGCGATTGCGCACGCCTGGAATGATTTTGCCAACCGGCCGGTGCCGCCGCTCCAAATCTCCCGCAACGAAAAAGGGCGGCGCCTCGCGGCACCGCCCTCTATCTCTTAACCCGGAAGCCCGCGTTTATTTCGGGGCCAGCACCATCAGCATCTGGCGGCCTTCCATGCGGGGATAGGCTTCGACCTTGGCGACTTCGGCGACATTTTCCGCGACGCGCTGGAGCAGGGCCATGCCGAGTTGCTGGTGGCTGAGTTCGCGGCCACGGAAGCGCAGGGTGATCTTCACCTTGTCGCCGTCGCCGATGAAGTCATGCACCTTCTTCATCTTCGTATCATAGTCATGATCGTCGATGTTCGGACGCATCTTGATCTCTTTGAGTTCCTGCGTCTTTTGCGTCTTGCGGGCGATATTCGCCTTTTTCTGGGCTTCGTATTTGAACTTGCCGATGTCCAGAAACTTGCAGACCGGCGGGTCGGCATTGGGCGATACTTCGACCAGGTCCAGCCCAACATCGGCCGCCTGTTCGATCGCTTCCTGCGTAAACATCACACCCAGATTTTCGCCTTCATCATCGATCACGCGCACCTTGGGCACGGTGATGAATTCATTATAGCGAGGGCCGGACTTCGGCGGCGGCGCCAGCGGGCGGCGCATCATCGGGGGACGTATAGCAGTATCTCCTATGGTCGTTGCAAAAACGAGTGGCTCTTAGCGGCTTTTTGGCAAAGCGCAAAGGGGTCCGCGACCCTCAATCAAGGAATCACGAACCCTGTGGCCTTGCAGCCTCTATAGCATATCGGGTGCGCGGGCCTCATTTGCAAGGCGCGAAATCGCCTCATCGAGCGAAAGGAAGCTCTGCCCCTCGCTGCCCAGCACGCGCAGCGCGACCTTGCCTTCCTCCGCCTCGCGCCGGCCAACGACCAGCAGGTTGGGCACCTTGGCCAGGCTATGTTCGCGCACCTTGTAATTGATCTTCTCGTTGCGCAGGTCCGCTTCGGCCCTGATGCCCGCCGCGCGCAGCTTCGCCAGCACATCGCCCGCATACTCGTCCGCGTCCGACACGATGGTCGCGACGACCGCCTGCACCGGCGCGAGCCAGGCCGGGAAGCGCCCGGCATAATGTTCGATCAGAATGCCGATGAAGCGTTCATAGCTGCCGAAAATGGCGCGGTGGAGCATGACGGGGCGATGGCGCTCGCCATCTTCGCCGACATAAGAGGCGTCGAGCCGTTCGGGCAGCACCCGGTCCGACTGGATCGTGCCGACCTGCCAGGTCCGGCCGATCGCATCGGTCAGGTGCCATTCCAGCTTTGGCGCATAGAAAGCGCCTTCGCCCGGCAATTCCTCCCAGCCGAACTCCGGCGTGTTGAGGCCCGCGGCGGCGACGGCTGCGCGCAGTTCATTCTCCGCCTTGTCCCACATCTCTTCGCTGCCGAACCGCTTTTCGGGGCGCAGCGCCAGCTTGATCGAGTAAGTGAAGCCGAAATCCTTGTAGATGCGGTCGGCCAGCGCGCAGAAGGCGCGGACTTCCTCGACAATCTGATCCTCGCGGCAGAAGATATGCGCGTCATCCTGGGTGAATTGCCGCACCCGCATCAGCCCGTGCAGCGCGCCATGCGGCTCGTTGCGGTGGCAGCAGCCATTTTCGTACAGGCGCATCGGGAGGTCGCGATAGCTTTTGATCCCCTGGCGGAAGATCAGCACATGCGCCGGGCAGTTCATGGGTTTGAGCGCCATCCAGTCGGCATCGTCCGACACCAGCGGGCCTTCATCGTCGACGTTGGGCACTTCGTCGGGGATGACGAACATATTTTCGCGATATTTGCCCCAATGGCCCGACGTTTCCCACTGGCGTGCGTCCATCACCTGCGGCGTCTTGACCTCGCGATAGCCCGCATCGTCGATCGCGCGGCGCATATAGGCTTCCAGCTGACGCCAGATCAGATAGCCCTTGGGGTGCCAGAACACGCTGCCATGCGCTTCCTGTTGCAGGTGGAACAGGTCCATCTCCGCGCCGAGCTTGCGATGGTCGCGCTTGGCCGCTTCTTCGAGGCGCGTCAGATGTTCGGCCAGCTGCTTCTTGTTGAGCCAGCCAGTGCCGTAGATGCGGCTGAGCATCGCATTGTTCTGGTCGCCGCGCCAGTAAGCGCCCGACACCCGTGTCAGCTTGAAGGCGGACGGATCGAGCCGCCCGGTCGAGGCAAGATGCGGGCCACGGCACATGTCATACCAGCCGTCACCGCTATGATAGACGGTCAGTTCCTCGCCCTGCGGCAGTTCGGCGGCCCACTGCGCCTTGAACGTCTCGCCTGCCGCCTGCCATTGCGCGATCAGCGTGTCGCGGGCGATGACTTCGCGGCGCAACGGCTTGTTGGCGGCGATGATCTCGCGCATTTTCGCCTCGATCGCGGGCAGATCCTCGTCCGTGAAAGGGCCACGGTCGGGGTTGGGCGCGAAATCATAATAAAAGCCATCGTCGGTCGACGGGCCAAAGGTGATCTGCGTGCCGGGAAACAGCGCCTGCACCGCTTCGGCCAGGACATGGGCAAAATCATGCCGCGCCAGTTCCAGCGCGTCGGCCTCATCCTTGGCCGTCACCAGCGCCAGCGTCGCGTCCTGCTCCAGCGGGCGGTTGATGTCGCGCAATTCGCCATCGACCCGCGCCGCAATCGCCGCCTTGGCCAGCCCCGGTCCGATCGCCGCTGCAATATCCGCCGGGGTAGTACCGGGCGCAACTTCGCGCACGTTACCGTCGGGCAGAGTGATTTTGAGCATGGCGGACACAGGATTTCCTTGAAAGGCAAAGCATGGCGCGGCCACACATGCCGCGCCTTCCCCATAAATGGGCGGTCCGGCCTGTCAAGGGAAGGGGACTTGCCGGCAAGCTGTTAAAGGTGCATAGGATATGTAATAACATGATGTGTCATTACAGGAGGGTTTCCATGGTCTCACGCCTGTCATCATCCATTGTCCCGTCCGGCGAAATGCCGATGGGCGAAATGAACACGACACCGTTGATCGATGTGTTGCTGGTGCTACTCATCATGTTCATCATCAGCATCCCGATCCAAACCCACAGCATCGGCATCGACCTGCCCCAAACCCCGTGACGCCGCAGCCGCCGATGCCCGATCCGGTCAAGAACAAGGTCGGCGTCGATGCCGATGGCGTGATCCGCTGGAACGGCGCAGCGATCGACCGGCTCACGCTGCGCCAATATCTGGCCGCGTCGCTGCGGATGCCGGTCGAACCTGAATTGCAGTTCCAGCCGGACGCGGCGGCCCGCTATCTCGCTGTCGATGAAGTGCTAGCCGACATCAGGCGATCGGGCGTGACGAAATTGGGGTTCGTCGGCAACGAACGCTATCGCGACTTTTAAAATCGCGCGTCCTTGAGAGTCTGTCCCGAAATGCGCGACAGGCCGTATTTCGGTTGCCGCGCCAATGGGACATTTCGAGACAAACTCTCATGCACCCCCTTGACGTTCAGGCCTCGCCCCTGTTTCTTGTCAGACAAGAGTATAGGGGGCGTCCATGGATGAAGAACAGGTTGGCCGTGACGGCTTTGCCTTCGAGGGGAACTGGCGCGACTATGCGCCGATCGCTTTCACCAATCTGGCGCTGACGATTGTCACTCTGGGCTTTTATCGCTTCTGGGCGACGACCCGGACGCGCCGCTATCTGTGGGCTAACACGCGGTTCATCGATGACCAGCTGGAATGGACCGGCACGGGCAAGGAATTGTTCGTCGGCTTCCTGATGGTGCTGGTGCTGGTGGGCATTCCCTTCATGTTCATCCAGTTCGGCGCGCAGGCACTGATCCTTCAGGGGCTGTCTCTTATACACATCTAGATGTGTATAAGAGACAGGGCAAGGAATTGTTCGTCGGCTTCCTGATGGTGCTGGTGCTGGCGGGCATTCCCTTCATGTTCATCCAGGTCGGCGCGCAGGCACTGATCCTTCAGGGGCGAGCCGGTCTTGCTGGCATCCTGACCTTCGCCGCTGTTCTGATCATCTACTATATGGTCGGCCTCGCCCGCTTCCGGGCGCTGCGCTATCGGTTGAGCCGCACCTGGTGGCACGGCATTCGCGGCGGCAGCGATGACCAAGGCTTCGGCTATGGCCTGTCCTATATCTGGAAAAGCGGCGTTGGCATGTTGGCAGCGGGGCTGATGATTCCCTGGTCATTGATGTCGCTGTGGAACGAGCGCTGGAACAAGATGAGCTTTGGCCCGCATATGTTCGAGGCGGCCGCCGAGCATGGGCCGACGATGAAGCGGTTTCTGCTTTTCTATCTTTTCCCATTCATCCTGTTTGCGGTCATGGGCATATTCTTCGTGGTCGCGGGGCCGGGGTTGATGCGCAACAGCGGTGGCAATCCCAATGCGCTCAGTTTCGGTGGCATGGTCATGGCCATAGGTTTCGTTGTGCTTACCTACACGCTTCTCGGCCTGATCGCGGTCGCCTTCTACGCCAAATTCTTTCGCGTGGCGGTCGACGGGGTGTCGATGGCGGGGCTGAACTTCCATTTTTATGCCAAGACGCGTGAATGGCTGATGCTCTTTCTGGGCGACATCGCGCTGGTCATCGCCACGCTGGGGATCGGGGCGATTTTCCTGCAATATCGCCACTGGAAATTCTTTATCACCCATCTGGGCGTGACCGGCGAAATCTACACCGAAGACCTCACCCAGTCGCAGACCCGGACCGCCAGTCATGGCGAAGGCCTGCTGGATGCGTTCGACGTCGGCGCTTTCTGAGTGATTGATGAGCGGTTTCCAGCTCTGGCATTATGACGGCGTTAGCGGGGTACGGCGCAATGTCGCGCTGCGTCCGCACGAGGCTGGATTCCAGCTGGAGGAGGCAGAGAGCGGCTGGACCGGCTCGCCGGTCGATTGGGCTGACCTGACAGTCATCGGTGCGGAGAAAGGGCGTTCGGTCTATGGCCATCGCGCCATGCCCGGCTGGCGCATGGGCTTTGGCGGAGAAGCGCCCGGACCCATCGCCATCCATCTGCCCAAGGCGGAGCGTTATGGCCGCTGGATCGACCGTTTCGGTTTCTGGCCAGCGGCCGGGGCTTTCACGGTGGTTGCAGCGCTGGTTGTCTGGGCGGCGCTGGCAGCCCCCGGGTGGATCGCGCCGCATATTTCGCGCAGCTGGGAAAACCGGATGGGCGACGCGATGGTGGGCGATTTTGGCGGGCGCTTCTGCCATACGCAGGCGGGTGATGTGGCATTGCGGGCGCTGGTCACGCGGATCGACCCCAAGGGGGAGGCGCGCGATGTCGCGATCGCCAACATTCCGTTGGTCAACGCCGTCACCCTGCCGGGCGGGCGGATCATCCTGTTCGACGGACTGGTGCAGCAGGCCGGGTCGCCCGATGAGGTGGCTGGCATCCTTAGCCATGAGCTGGGTCATGTCCGGCACCGTGACACCGTAGCGGGACTGGTGCGCCAATTGGGGCTGAGCGTCGTGCTGGGCGGCTTTGGCGGCAGCGGCGGGGGCTATCTCAACAGCGTGCTGGCGCTCAGCTATGGCCGCGATGCCGAGGCGGCGGCCGATGGTGTGGCAATTGACCAGATGCAACAGGCGGCTATTTCCCCGGCGCGTACCGCCGATTTCTTCAAGCGGATTGGCGGGGACGGGGATGCAGTACGCGAAGGGCAGGCGATGACCTGGCTGTCCTCGCACCCGCTGTCAACCGAGCGGCGCAAGCGTTTTGCCGCTGCGGTCGAGCCGGGGGTGCGGTATCGCCCCGCGCTCGATGCGGCGCAGTGGCGCGCGCTGCGGGCGTCCTGCGCGGCGGACCCTAATGTCGCCAAGGCGTGGGGCCGTGATTTCTGATCGTTAGCTGAGCAGCAGCCGCGCATCATCGCCGGTTGCCTGCATGAAACTCAGCGGCCCGCCGACATCGACGCCGGGCGGTAGCGCGTTCGCCGCCATGCCGCACAGCGCCAGTCCGCTCTGGCAGACGCTGATCGTGACGCCCAGCGCCTGCGCCTCTGCCAGGACGGTGGCGAGGTCGGGCAGGCCCGCCGCCTGATGTGCGGCATTCTGTGGCGCGATGATCGGGGTGCGGAGCAGGGCGACGGCGTCGAGTTGCAGGAACAGCGCCGCCGCTCCGCCCAGCGCCGCCTGCGCACTGGCCAGCATCAGCGCGCCGCGCAGCCGTTCAGCGTCAGCGGTGGTGACGATAATCCTTAAGGGACGCATAGTTGCACGGCGCAGGCCGGGCAGGCGGGATCTTTGGGAACGTCCAGCGTGCGGAAACGCATGGAGAGCAGGTCAGCGATCAACAGCCGCCCGGCCATGTCGGTGCCGAACGGCACGAGGGCGCGGATCACCTCCAGCGCGGCAAGGCTGCCCATCGCCCCGGTCAGCGCGCCGATGACGCCGGTTTCGGCGCAATTGCGCTCCGGCGCGTCCTGCGCTTCGCCGACCAGGCAGCGATAGCAGGGTTTGTCCGCTTCCCAGCCGCGATAGGTGGCGATCTGCCCCTCGAACGGGCCGACCGCGGCGGAGACGAGCGGTATGCGCAACCGTTGCGCGGCGTCGGCGACCGCCAGTCGGGTCGTGAAACTGTCGCTGCCATCCAGCACGACGTCCGCATCGCGCAGCATCAGCGCCGCATTGTCCGCATCGATCCGCCCGTTGATCGGGATCAGCTTGACGTCCGGGTTCAGTCGCGCAACCGCCGCCATCGCGACTTCCGCCTTGGGCGCGCCGACATCCTGCGTACCGAACATCACCTGCCGTTGCAGGTTGGACAGCGCCACCATGTCATCGTCGATCACGCGGATGGTGCCGACACCGGCGGCGGCGAGATAGAGGATCGCCGGGCTGCCAATGCCGCCCGCGCCGATCACCGCGACGTCCGCCGACAGCAGCCGCGCCTGTCCCGCGCCGCCAATCTCCTTGAGCACGATATGGCGGGCATAGCGGTCGAGCTGGTCGTCGCTGAGCGTCATGGCGCGTCGGACCAGAGGAAGCGCACTTGCGACCGCATCCAGACCGGGCCTGCCGGGCGATTGTCATCGGCGGTTTCGCGGGCCGTGCCGATGGTGCGACCGTCCACCGTCACAGGCTTTGTCACGACCTGCCCCTTGGTGCGGAAGGAATTGCCCAAAGTGTTGAGGATGCGGCGGCTCACGAAATTCTCGACGTCCGGGCAATTGGCGTTGACCGGCGCGATCTTCAGCGGCTTCCCCTCTTCCGACAGCAGGAAAAGGACGTCGATCTCCAGCAGGTTCGACCCTTCATAGGGCACCGCACCACGACATTTGCCGCGCCGATACAGTTTGGCGACATCTTCCGACCAGCGCGGCGAAATCTTGCGCCCCAGCCAGCCCTCGATAACGGGCACGCTCGTCAGATCCTGCGGCATTGGCGGCAGGGCATCGGCCACCGGGGTGGTCGCCAGCATCAGCGAAAGCAGCATCGTCATCGCGTATCACACTCCTGTCGAACCAAAGCCGCCCTGTCCCCGCGCGGTATCGTCCAGCATATCGACCTCGGTGAAGCTGGCAAGCTGCACCGGGGCGACGACCAGCTGGGCAATGCGGTCGCCGCGCTGGATGGGGAAGGGGGTATCGCCCAGATTGATGAGGATGATCTTCAATTCGCCGCGATAGTCGGCGTCGATGGTGCCGGGCGTGTTGGGCAGGCTGATGCCATGCTTGAGCGCCAGGCCGGAGCGGGGGCGGACCTGCACCTCATAGCCTTCGGGAATTGCCATCGCAAAGCCCGTGGCCACGGCATGGCGTCCGCCCGGCGGCAGCAGCAGTTCCTCCGCCGACACCACGTCCATGCCCGCCGCATGGGCAGTGGCATAGGCAGGAACCGGCAGGCCCGCGCCATGAGGCAGGCGCTTGAGCTGAATTTCAATCGGAGCGAGGGGTGAAGACATCGGTGACCTTTGCGATTAATTTGTCTGCGACCTCGCCCTTGGGCAGGGCAGGCCAGGTTTCGATGCCGGACGTGGTGACGATCTGCACCGTGTTGGCGTCACCGCCCATCACATCGCCCGACACGTCGTTGGCGACGATCCAGTCCGCGCCCTTGCGCGCCAGCTTGGCCTGCGCATGGCCCGCGATATTCTGGGTTTCGGCGGCAAAGCCGATGAGCAGCGCGGGGCGCTGTGCGTGACGGCCAAGCGTCGCAAGAATGTCCGGGTTTTCGACCAGCGCCAGCGGAGCGGGCTGGCCGGAGCCATCCTTTTTCAGCTTCTGGTCGGCCGCGTCCGCTGTGCGCCAGTCGGCGACGGCGGCGACCATGATCGCGGCGTCAGCGGGCAGCGCCTGTTCGACGGCGCTCAGCATCTCGCGCGCGGTCTGCACGTCGATGCGGGTGACGCCTTCGGGCGTGGGCAAATGGACCGGGCCAGCGATCAGCGTCACGCGCGCACCGGCCCGCGCAGCGGCGGCGGCGATGGCAAAGCCCTGCTTTCCCGACGATCGATTGGCGATGTAGCGCACCGGGGCGATCGGTTCGTGCGTGGGGCCGGCGGTGATCAGGATATGGCGACCGGCCAAATGAACGCCATTCGTTTCGAGCGCAGTCGAGAAGCGCTGCGCGCCCGCCGCAAAATCCGGCTGCCCGGACAGGAGATCATCCCGCTTGGGCAAGGCCAGCAGCCGCTCCACCTCCGCGACGATCCGCTCAGGGTCGGGCAGTCGCCCGGTGCCATATTCGCCGCACGCCATCTCGCCATCGTCTGGCGTCATGATATGGACGCCATCGGCCCGGAGCCGCTCCAGATTGCGCTGGGTCGCGCGGTGATGCCACATCCGCACATTCATGGCAGGCACCGCCAGCACCGGCTTGTCGGTCGCCAGCAACAGGGTGGTGGCGAGGTCATCGGCAATGCCGTTCGCCATCTTGGCCAATATATTGGCGGTTGCTGGCGCGACCACGACCAGATCGGCCTGTCGGCTCAATTGAATATGGCCGATTTCCTGTTCGTCCTTCAGGTTGAACAGGTCGGTAAAGACCGGATTTTCGGTCAGCACCCCCAGCGACAGGGGCGTCACGAATTGCTGCGCCGACTCCGTCAGCACCGCCCGCACGCTCACCCCGCGCTTGCGCAGCAGGCGGACGAGTTCGAGCGACTTATAGGCCGCGATGCCGCCGGAGATGATGAGGAGGATGCGAGGGGTCATTCGATGAGACTATCCAGTTCGGTACGGCACAGCGCCTGGAGTGCGTCCAGTTTGGTCGTTGCCGTGTCCCATATGCGCCAGGGTATGATCGCTGGATAGTCGTGGCTGATAACATTGCGCATCTGGTAAATAGCGGCCCATGGCAGGGCTGGGTGCCGCGCCTTGATGTCCGCAGACAGCTTATGGGCTGCCTCGCCAATATGGAGCAGACGAAAGGAAGTCAGGTCGATCTCATCCTGATCGCGCAGGAATGCCTCTTCTGTCACCCTCGTCAACCGACGGCGGATATGGTCGATGAGTTCGACGATCAACTCCAGTCGATCAATGTCGCGATTGAGAGCCACGCTCAGAAGATAGCCACCATGTCCGATTCCGCCGCTGCGCGGATTCGGGGTCTCATCGCGACACGCTCGACGAGATCGACCGGACATTGCGTGAAGTCTGCGAGCCGCAACTGCACGTCGATAAATTCGAGCAGGCCCATCCGGCTGTTGCTGTCGATCTCGCACATCAGATCAATGTCGGAATCCGCGCGCGCATCGCCCCGCGCCACGGAGCCGAACAAGGCGAGCGAAGTAATCCCCGCAGCGCGCAGTTCGGCCTCATGCGGCTTGATCCGGGCAATGGCTTCCTCGCGGGTCATAGCGATGAAGATAATAGCAATGTCGCCCCGACGCCAGCGGCCGCAGCCAGCACCGCCACCAGGGCGTAGCGCCAGCCGCCGTCCACGCGGATCAGCTTCACTTCGGTCAATGGCGGTGGAGGCGGTGCGCCGCCCTTCTCCGGGAAGGCGTCCTCGATCCTGCGGATGAGGCCGGGCAGGCGTTGCAGGGTGCGCCAATTTTCGATCAGCGTGTCGGCGACCTTCGCCTCCGGCCCCAGTTCGTCGCGCAGCCAGTTCTTCACATAGGGGCCGCTGGTTTCCCACAGGTTGATGTCGGGATCTAGCGATGTCGCCACCCCTTCGACCATCACCATCGTCTTTTGCAGCAGCAGCAGGTGCGGCTGGGTCTGCATGTCGAAATCGCGGGTGATGGCGAACAGGCCGTCCAGCATCCCGCCGACCGACAATTCGCGTACCGGCTTGCCGCGCATCGGTTCGCCCACCGCGCGCAGGGCGGTTGCGAACTCGGCGATATTATGATGGGCGGGCACATATTGCGCCTCGAAATGGATTTCGGCGACGCGCTTGTAATTGCCGGTGATCAGCCCGTAGAGAATTTCCGCCAGCCACATGCGCGCGCGCCGGTCGATCCGCCCCATGATGCCGAAATCGATCGCGACGATGTCGCCATCGGGACAGACGAACAAATTGCCCTGATGCATGTCGGCGTGGAAGAATCCTTCCGCGATCGCCTGCCGCAGGAAGGCGTTGACCAGCCGCGCGGCCAGCGCGGGCAGGTCATGCCCCGCCGCGATCAACGCTTCGCGATCGGCAATCTTGATGCCATCGATCCAGGCCATCGTCATGACCTTGCCGGTCGTGCGATCCCAATCGATCGCGGGCACGCGATAGCCCGGTTCGGCAACCATCGCTTCGGCCAGTTCCGACGCGGAGGCCGCTTCCCGCCGCAAGTCCAGTTCGCGCGCGGTCCAGCGCTTCATATTGGCGATGACCAGGCGCGGGCGTAGCCGGGCGATCTCGCCGCCCAGCTGCTCGACATGAGCCGCCGCCCATTCATAGGTCTGTATGTCGCGGTTGAACTGGTCGATGACGCCGGGCCGGATCACCTTGACCGCGACGTCGCGCCCGTCGGTGGTCAGCGCGCGATGGACCTGCGCGATGGAGGCCGCGCCGACCGGCTGTTCATCGAAGCGGGCGTAGATCTGCTCCAGCGGCTTGCCGAAACTCGCCTCTATCTCGGCCCGGATCGTGGCGAAGGGAACCGGCGGCAGCGCGTCCTGCAGGCGTAGCAGATCCAGCGCGGCGGCCTCTCCCACCAGATCGGGGCGGGTCGCCAGCGTCGGGCCCAGCTTGATCGCGGCAGGGCCGATCGACTGGAACGCATCGGCATAGCGCGGCTGTTTGGGCACGCGCGCGCCGAAACGTGCCAGCCGCACCAGCCGCCGCACGGGCGCGGGCGTCAGCGGATCGCGCTCGATCCCGCGCAACGCGCCATGACGCGCCAAAGTGCGGCCCCATTTCAGGAGCCGCCAGATATGGGTGATGTGGGCGGTCATATTATTTCCTCCCCTCCTCTTTAGGGGAGGGGCCGGGGGTGGGGGCGTGCCGGATGGCGCAGCGTGCGGGGATGGCCCCCACCCCAACCCCTCCCCTGAAGGGGAGGGGCTTTGTCGGCGCGGCCATCAAATCTTCCAGCCCGAATGGATCGCCACCAGCCCGCCCAGGATCGGCTCGACCTTCGTGTTCACGAACCCGGCATCGCGAATCATGCCCTCGAACTTGGGCATGGGGGGGAAGCGGCGGATCGATTCGATCAGATAGCAATAGCTGTCGGCGTCATTGGCGAACAGCTTGCCCAGTTGCGGAACCAGCTTGTGCGAATAGACGTCATAGACATCCGAAAAGCCCGGCCAGGTCGTCGTGGAAAATTCCAGGCAGAAAAACCGCCCGCCAAATTTGAGTACCCGATGGGCTTCGGCCAGCGCCTTGTCGATATGGGTGACGTTGCGGATGCCAAAGGCGATCGTATAGGCGTCGAAACTGCGGTCGGCGAAGGTCAGTTCCTCCGCATTCTGTTCCGACCAGATCAGGCCATCCAACCCCTTTTTCTGCGCCCGCTCCATGCCCACGCCCAGCATTTCGGGGTTGATGTCTGACACGGTGACGTTGGCGCCATGTTTATGCATGCGAAAGGCGATGTCGCCAGTGCCGCCGGCCATGTCCAGTATCGCCTCATGCGGCCGGGGCTTCACCCGGCTGACGAACTGGTCCTTCCACAGCCGGTGCGCGCCCATCGACATGGCGTCGTTCATCAGGTCATATTTGCCCGCGACATTGGAAAAGACCGCACGGACCATGCCCTGTTTTTCGGCGGCATCGACGTCCCGATAGCCAAAGGATGCTGTTTCGCTCATGGGATGATCCTCTAGACAGAGATTGCGCGTCGTTCCAGCCAAGAAGCTGGGAATTGGGAACGGCTTTGCCTAGATGTCCTTCATGCCAGAGCTTCCCGAAGTCGAAACCACCGTAGCAGGCCTGCGATCCGTGCTGGAGGGTGCGGTTCTTGCCCGTGTCGAGCCGCGCCGGGCGGACCTGCGCTTTCCCATTCCCGTCGACCTGCGCCAGCGGCTGACCGGCGCGACGGTGACGGCGCTCACCCGCCGCGCCAAATACGGGCTGATCGCTACCGACCGGGGCGACATGATGATATTTCACCTTGGCATGTCCGGGCGCTGGCGGGTGGACCCTGCCGAAATCGGCACCCATGACCATCTGATTCTGGAAACCGGGGCGGGGCGGTTGCTGGCGCTCAACGATCCGCGCCGCTTCGGTTCGGTCGATCTGGTGCGCAGCGATGCGTGGGAAACCTATCGCCCCTTCACCCGGATGGGGCCGGAGCCGCTGGGGCCGGATTTCGACGCAGCGGCGCTGGCGCGTGCGCTCGATGGCAAGGCGACGTCGATCAAGGCCGCGCTGCTCGACCAGCGAATCGTGGCCGGGCTTGGCAATATCTATGTGTGCGAAGCGCTCAACATGGCGGGCATCGCGCCGACCCGCGCGGCGGGCAGGATCAGTCGGGCGCGCCTGGCGCTGCTGGTCGATGCGATTCGGGCGGTGCTTGGGGCCGCCATCGTCGCTGGCGGATCGACGCTGCGCGATTATGCCCGGCCCGACGGGGAATTGGGCTATTTTTCCAAGCAATGGCGCGTCTATGGCCGCGAAGGGGAGGCATGCCCATGTGGCGGCACGGTGCAGCGCCGGGTGGATGGCGGGCGATCGACCTTTTTCTGCCCGAAATGCCAGAAGTAGGATGCCGCCCACTGGTTGACGGCTGGAATGAACCGCTGTAAGGCGCGCACCTTCATGAGGCGGGTTGGCGAGTCCGACTGGTCTCTTTTCATATATTGACGAGAACCGAGGACTCTAAATGGCCAATACGCCGCAAGCCAAGAAGCGCATCCGCCGCAACGAACGTCGCGCTGCCATCAATGGCGCCCGCATCAGCCGGATCCGCACCCTGGTGAAGAAGGTGGAAGCCGCGCTTGCCACCGGTGACAAGGAAGCGGCCGCGACCGCGCTTCAGACCGTGCAGCCTGAACTGGCGCGTGGTGTTGCCCGTGGCGTGCTGCACAAGAACACCGCCGCGCGCAAGTTTGGCCGCCTGACCAAGGCTGTCAGCGCGCTCGGCTGAACCCGTCCGGGTCAGTAACGGTACAAAAAAGGCCCGCCCCCATCATCGGGGCGGGCTTTTTGTCGTTTCGCCACGTCCGTCACGGACCAGTCATAATGCAGACACGCGCATTTCCGGCGATTCGACGCATTGCAGCATAGTGGTAGCGATATAAATTATTGAAAAAGAACGATAATTTCATTGTCCTTCATTTTCCGCAGGTTTGCTGAGTCAACGGCTTTATTTCATTTTTTTGAATGGCCGCGCCCTTGATCCCACCCTGCACCCCTGTCTATTTTTGAAATCCGGCCGCCATCGAATCACCTTTTGGCGGTCGTCTTGTGACTGGTTGACGCATCATACTCGGCAAAGCGGGGGCTTTTCCGATCGGGTGTCGTGCGTGTTTTTTCCTGCCCATAACCGGGGGGCAGCGGGTAGGGTCGGCGAAGTCTATGAAGGATCATGCGTTAGTGACGGATTGGGAGGATGGAGAGGGACGCCAGGCTGATTCCGGCCTGGAGGCCGCCTGGGCCGCTATCCGTGCCGGGCTGCGCCGCGATATTGGCGCGCGCATGTTCGACCAGTGGTTGAAGCCGGTGCGGCTGGGCGACTATTGCCCCGAATCGCAGACACTCGACCTGCTCGTGGCCACCGATTTCAGTGCCAATTTCGTGTCCGGCCAATTTGGCGATCGGCTGCGCATGGCGTGGCGCGCGGCCAATGTCGGCGTGCGCGAAGTCCGCCTGCACCGTGCCGCTGATGCGACAGGTCCGCGCCTGCTGGAAGTTGTCCGGGTCGAGCCGACGGTTGCGCCCGCGCCGCAGCCGGTCGCCTCCAATTTTCAGCCGCGTCACGCCTTTGCCGACTTCGTCACCGGCGACAGCAACCGGCTCGCCTGCTCGGCGGCCCTTGCCATGGCGGGGGAGGCGGAACCGCGTTTCAGCCCGCTTTTCATCCATGGCGGGACCGGGCAGGGCAAAACCCATCTGCTCCACGCCATCGCCCGCGCCTTTTCCGATCATTCGCCCGCCGCGCCGGTCCTCTACATGTCGGCCGAACGCTTCATGGTGGAATTCGTCAACGCGATGCGCGCCAATGAAACCATGGCGTTCAAGGCGAAGCTGCGCGCAGCCCGCCTGTTGCTGATCGACGATATTCAGTTCATCGCGGGCAAGGGATCGACGCAGGAGGAATTTCTCCACACGATCAACGACCTCATCGATTCGGGCGCGCGCATCGTCGTGACGGCGGATCGTCCGCCCCAGCGGCTCGAATCGATCGACGCGCGCATCCTGTCGCGCCTTGCGGGTGGGCTGGTCGCCGACATATTGCCGGCCGATCTCGACCTGCGCCTCGCCATATTGGAGGCCAAGCGTGCCGTGGCGGGCGATCCGCCGGTCCCCGACGCGGTGATCGATTTCCTGGCCCGATCGATCCGGTCGAACGTCCGCGAACTGGAGGGCGCCTTCAACAAGCTGGTCGCCTATGGCCAGTTGACGGGGCGCGCGATCGACCTGGACTTTGCGCAGGGGATGCTGGCCGACGCCGTGCGCGCCAATGCCCGGCGCATCACGGTGGATGAAATCCAGAAGCTGTGCGCAGCCCACTACAAGATCGACGCGTCGGAAATGCGGTCCAAGCGGCGCGCCCGCGCCGTCGCCCGCCCGCGTCAGGTCGCGATGTATCTGGCCAAGAAGATGACGCCGCGTTCGCTGCCGGAAATCGGCCGTATCTTTGGCGGGCGCGACCACAGCACCGTCATCCACGCTGTCCGCACGATCGAGGGGCTGCGCGAAAGCAATCCCGACATCGACGCCGACGTGCGCGCGCTGCTGCGCCAGCTGGAGGGGTGATCGGCGCGCACAGGGCGTAGGTGGTTGTGTTCCCGCGCAGGCGGGAACACACTTTCGGATCGAGTATCGAGACCCTAGACTGAGGGCATGATTCGCGCCCTGCTTCTCTTCCTCGTCGCCCTCCTGCCTTTGCCTGCCATTGCGCAGGATGATGTGCGCGTCGCGCTCGATACGACGGCGGGGCGTATCGTGGTGGCTGTCCATGCCGACAAGGCGCCGATTACCGCCGCCAACTTCCTGGCCTATGTCGATGGCAAGCGTCTCGATGGCACGAATTTCTATCGCGGCGTCGGCGCGGCGGATTATGGGTTCGTCCAGGGTGGGGCGCAAAATGATCCCAAGCGACTATTGCCGCCGATCAAGCATGAGCCGACGACGCTGACGGGCCTGACCCATGATGATGGCGCGCTGTCGATGGCGCGCTATGCGCCAGGCAGCGCGACCGCCGACTTTTTCATCGTGCTGGGCAAGATGCCCGGCATGGACGCGCACCCGGAGGCGGCTGGCGACAATCAGGGCTTTGCCGTGTTCGCCCATGTGGTCGAGGGGCTGGACGTGGTAAAAGCCATACTGACCGCGCCCAAATCCGCGACCGCCGGGGAAGGGGTGATGAAGGGGCAGATGCTGGAAACCCCGGTGAAGATCCTCACGGCGCGGCGGGTGCCGTGATGGCGATCAGCAGATAGATCGCGAGAACCAGCGCGAAGGGCGCGAGGATAACTACCCAGAAGCATCCTTTCCCGCCGATCCGGCGGGCCAGATGTGCGAAGCCATCCCATATTGTTTCAAAGATCGTGCTGACAATCCAGTCGATCATGTTTCACCCTGCTGGTCCACAATCCGCGCTACCGCCATATCCGCCGTTACATTGCCGACGGTGCGGAAAATGTCAGGCACCGTTTCGACCGCCAGCAGCAGCGGCAGTGCCTCCACCGGCACGCCCATGGCGAGGCAAATGGGACCGGTGGTGGTGAAGAAGGTGATCTGGCTGGGCAGGCCGACCGCCGCCAGGCTAACGATCGCGGCGACCAATATCCCCATCACCAGTTGCGTCGGTCCCAGCGCCACGCCGTTCATCGCCGCCACATAAAGGGCGACGCCCAGATTGGCGGGCGGGCTGGTGATGCGGAACAGGGATATGGCAAGCGGCAGGACGATCGAGCGGCTGGTCTCTCGCACCGCCAGCGGCCCGTCGCTCGCCTGGATCATCGCGGGCAGCGAGGCGATCGAGCTTTGGGTCGAAAAGGCGATGGCCTGAGCGGGCAGGGCAGCACGCGCGAATCGGCCCGGTCCGATCCGGCCCAGCAGCACCGCCAACGGATAGACCAGCAGCGTCACGATGACGCAGATCAGCACGATGAAGCCGATATAATGGAGCAGCGCGCCAGCCGTCGCGAGGCCCGATCGCGCGCCAGCCACCAGCGCCAGCGCGAATACGCCAATCGGGGCAAGCCACAGCACCCAGCCGACAACGACCAGCAGCGCGTCAGCCATCGCCTCGAACAGGCCGGTCAATTGGGCGCGACGGGCCTCGGCGATACGGGTGACGGCAAAGCCGAAGATCAGGGCGAACAGCACCACCGCGACCACCTGGCCTTCAGCCGCCGACCGGATCGGATTGGTCGGGATGAAGCCCAGCAGCCATTGCGCGGACGGGCGCACGTCCGGCACCTGCGCTATTTCTTCCGCCCCGCTCAATGCGCCCACCGCGCCGGGCGGCACTGGCCACAGATGCAGCATCAGCGGCCCGACCAGCGCGGCGACGGCGGCAGAAGCGGTCAGCAATAGGGCGAACAGCAGGATCGCGCGCCCGGCCATGCCGCTGCTCCGCGCGGTCGTGGCCGCCTGCGCGATGCCCGTCACTAGCAGCGCGAAAATCAGCGGGATGAGCGGCATCTGAAGGCCATTGAGCCAGGCCGAACCGACCGGCTGCGCCAGCGCGACGACATCCCCCTCCCACGCGCCACCCCATTCGGTCAGCGCGATGCCCAGGCCCAGCCCCAGCAGCAGCGCGATCAGGATGCGGACGGTCAGGGACATAGGCTGGTTTCCTCCCGGCGCATCGGCGCGCGCCGACAGGCTAATGGTTGTTGCAGGCAGGATGACAGGAAAAAATGCGGATCGGCCCCGTTTGCGGCTTGGAGGCGGCGTTCGCTGCCAAAATGAACGCCCCAACGTCTTTCCGCACCTGGACAAAGATCATCCCCCCCTTGCAGGGGAGGTGGCTGGCCGGAGGCCAGACGGAGGGGTGTCGCGCTCTCGACAGGGCGATACCCCTCCACCACCGCTACGCGGCGGTCCCCCTCCACTTGCAGGGGAGGAATTTTTCATGCCGGGCTGGCAAAGCGCATGCCGCCAAAAAAAGAAGGCCCGGCCATCCGCATGGGATGACCGGGCCAATCGGGTCAGGCTGGGAGCCGCCCCGTAACTTGTGCCTGCCTCAGCTCTTTTTTTCGGGCGGCAGGGTGATCTTCACATCCTCGCCATTCTGGCCGGGGAAGTTGGTGAACATGGCGTCGATCAGGTTGGGGACGAGGTAGGTCAGCTTGTTCGACAGCGATTGCGCGCTGGCCTTCCCCTCGAACAGGCGGCGATTGTCGGCCGCGCGATCGATTTTGAGGCTCAGGTCGCTGGTATAGACGGTGTAGCTCGACACATCGTCGAACCCGCGGCCGCCGAACAGCCAGGGATCATAAAAGCCATAGCCCCACGGGCGACCCCAGCGGCCACCCCAGCCACCCCAGGGACCACCGCCCCAACCGCCATAGGGGCCGCCAAAGCCGGTCGAGCGCACCTTTTCACGGCCATTGTCGACATCATAGGCGACGCGCACGATAAGGTCGGCGCTGGCCGGATCGCCAGCCGCGACATAGCCGGTCTGGCTCAGACGCTGGCCGACCATCGCGGCATAATGGGAAAATTCAAGGCCACCAGCCAGTTGCGGATTGTCCGCGACGATGGTGAAACTCTGGCCAGCCGGGGCGGGGAGCTGTTGAAAGCGCGCGACGTCGGCCTTGAACGGCGTCGCGCAGCCAGAAAGCGCAGCCAGCGCCAGAGCGGGGGCCGCGAACATGCCGAACTTCTTGAAACGGGTCATTTTTCTGCGTCCTGTACCAGGCATGAAGCCTAATCAACTATGTGCGCGTTGCGATAGCAAAACGCAACTGAACATCATTTGAACGCACGAAGTAACCGAACGGGCGCAAAGCATGTTCTGTCGATTGAAGGACGTCGCCGACCCGCCAGACCCGTCAGCGCATCAGGCCCATCGCATCATAGGCCGCACGCAGCGTCGGCTCCGCCGCCGCCGCCGCCTTTGCCGCGCCCTTGTCCAGGATCGCGTCCAGCATCGCGTCGTCGGTCCGCAATTGCAGGAAGCGTTCGCGAATCGGGCGCAGCGTTTCGACCAGCACTTCGCCCAGCACAGGCTTGAACGCCCCAAAGCCCTTGCCGGCAAATTCGGCGCAGACCGCATCGGTCGTGCGGCCAGTCATCGTCGCCAATATGCCGACCAGATTGGTCGCTTCGGGACGCCCGGCCAGCCCTTCGGCAGTTTCGGGCAGCATGTCCTGATCGCTCTTGGCCTTCTTCACCTTGGCCATGATGGCATCGTCATCGTCGGTCAGGTTGATGCGGCTGAGATCGCTGGGGTCGGATTTCGACATTTTCGCCGTCCCGTCGCGCAACGACATGATGCGCGCCGATTCCTTGGGGATGATCGGCGCGGGCAGGGTAAAGACGTCCCTGCCGAAATCCGTGTTGAACTTGGTCGCGATGTCGCGGCACAGTTCCAGATGCTGCTTCTGGTCCTCGCCCACCGGCACATGGCTGGCCTGATAGAGCAGAATGTCGGCGGCTTGCAGCACCGGATAGACGAACAGGCCGACCGACGCGCCTTCGCGGTCCTTGCCTGCCTTGTCCTTGAACTGGGTCATGCGGTTCAGCCAGCCGATCCGTGCGGTGCCGTTCAGCAACCAGCACAGTTCGGCATGGGCGGGCACGCGGGCCTGGTTGAACAGGACGGATCGGTCGGGGTCGATCCCGGCGGCGACCAGCGCGGCGGCCATGTCGCGCACGTTGCGGATGCGCTGTTCGCGCCCCTCATGCACGGTGATCGAATGCATGTCGGCCAGGAAGAAGAAGCACTGGCTCTCTAAGTCCATCTCGTCCTGCATCTTCACCCAGTTGCGGATCGCGCCCAGATAATTGCCAAGGTGCAGATTGCCGGTGGGCTGGATGCCGGAAAGGACGCGCATGGATCGATTAACTCGCTTTGGGCGCACGGCGCAGGGCGCCACGCAATTCGCTGATACTATAGGCCCGGACGATCAGGGCCGCCGCCCCATAGACCAGACCGCCAATGCCGCACAACAGGCCAAGCGCGATGATGCGCTGCGTCACGCTGCCCGCCATATAGGGATCGACCAGCGGATTGAGCAGCAGCAGCGCCGCGCCCATGATCGCGCTGGCCAGGATGATGCGCAGCGCCTTGCCCCGGAAACGGGCATCCATGCGCAACTGGTCGCGGCGGTGGAGCAGCCAGTAGAGGACCAGCACATTGACCCAGGCGGCGATCGCGGTGGAAATCGCCACGCCGACATGACCGAATGGCCAGATGAGGGTCAGATTGCCGACCAGATTGAACAGCATGGAAAACACCGCGACCCGCACCGGCGTTTTCGTGTCCTGCCGTGCGTAGAAGCCGGGCGTCAGCACCTTGATCAGGACATAGGCGGGGACGCCAAGGGCAAAGGCGGCAAGAGCGCCCGCCGCGCCGATCGTGTCGTTGGCCGTGAACGCGCCATGTTGCAGCAGCCCGCGAATGAGCGGCGTCGCCGACAGGCACAGCGCGACGGCGGCGGGCAGGGCCAGGAACAGCGCCAGTTCCATCGCCCGATTCTGGGTATGGCTGGCCGCCTGCTCATTGCCAGACCCGATCTGGCGCGAAAGCGCGGGCAGGATGGCGGTGCCGACGCCGATGCCGATGAGGCCGAGCGGCAGCTGGTTCAGCCGGTCGGCATAATAAAGATAGCTGACCGCGCCCTGTGGCAGGAAGCGGGCGGCAAGGCTGGTCGAGATCAGCAGATTGAACTGGATCGCCCCCGCGCCCAGCGCCGCCGGGCCGATCAACGACAGCAACCGGCGCACCTGGGGCGAGAGGCGCGGACGCTGGAGCCGCAGCACTACGCCCGCCCGGCGACAGGCCCAGGTCAGCCATAAAAGTTGCAGCACCCCCGACACCGTGACTGCAATCGCCTGCGTATGCGCGGTTTCGATCGGGGTAGCGCCGCGAAAGAACAGCACGGCGCCGATCATGCACAGGTTCAGCAGCACGGGCGCGGCGGCATTCACCCAGAAACGGTCGAGCGAATTCAATATGCCGCCCAGCAACGACACCAGGCTGATCAGCGCCAGATAGGGGAAGGTGATGCGGGTCAGCGTGACGGCCAGGTCGAACTTGGCCGGGCCGCCATCGGGAAAACCGCCGGTCATTGCCCAGACCACCGGCGCGGCCAGCACCATCATGAGGCCGGTGAACAGGACCAGCACCGGGAACAGGATCGACAATATCTGCCCGGCAAAGGCGACCGCCGCCGCCTTGCCGCTGCCCGGCGCGTCCCTGTCCCCTTCCGCCATCGTCCGGTTGAACATCGGCACGAACACGGCGGCAAAGGCGCCTTCGGCAAACAGGGCGCGAAACAGGTTGGGCAGGCGCCAGGCGATCAGAAAGGCGTCCGACGCAAGCCCGGCGCCCAGAAAGCGCGCGACCAGCATGTCGCGCACCATCCCCAATATCCGGCTGATCAGCGTCAGTCCGCCGATGGTGGAGGTGGCTCTCAGCAGGCCCATGACAATATCTCCTCCACCCGTTCGCCCCCGATCGCGCGGGAGGGCAGGCTCTGAGCCTGTCGAAGGGCCGTCCTTTCTTGCGCAAGGACGGACAAGGCGTCGACAGGCTCAGCCCGAACGGAGGGTGAGTTCATACAGGCTCAGGCGTGGCCAGCAGGCTCGCCTGCGGTCGTTTCCATCTGCTGCGCCTGTTGCAGGTACAGTGCGCCAAAGTCGATCGGGTCGAGCAGCAGCGGCGGGAAGCCGCCGTCGCGGATCGCGTCGGCCAGCACGCGACGGGCGAAGGGGAAGATAAGGCGCGGCGCTTCGGCCAGCATGAAGGGCTGGACCTGATCTTCGGGCACATTGCGCATGCCGAACAGCGCGGCATAGAGCAGTTCGACGGCAAAGGCGGTGCCCTGCGGTGCGACGGCCTTGACCTCGATCTTCAGCGACACTTCCAGCACCTCGTCACCCACCTTGTCGGCGCCGATGTTGAACTGGACGTCGATCTGCGGCTGGTCCTGCCATTGGTAGCAAGCGGGCGCGTTCGGATTCTCGAAAGAGAGATCCTTCACATATTGGCTGATCAGCGCGATCTGCGGTGCGGTATCGGCGCCATTCATCTGGCTGTTCATGGTGAAATTGGTGTCGACTTCGTCGGCCATTGTCTGTCCTGGCTTTCCCTGTTGTCCGGTGGGCGGCAAGCCCCCCTGTGCGATGACCCGCGCGCTTAGCAGGGGCGGAAGGGCAGGGCAATGCCGCGCCGTGCAACCCCCTATTTGAAGTTGTGCGCAAACATGCCTATGTTGTTCGGAACATTGTTCCCACACAAAGGGTATAGCCTTCCGTGTATGTGATTGTCATCCTCGCCATGATCGCCGGTTTTCTGGCGCTGCGGCTCTATTCCGTGCTCGGCAAGCGTACCGGGCATGAGCAGGAGCCTGCGCTGCGCCCGGCGGAGGACCGCGCCAAGGTGACGGTGCTGCAACCGCGCCCCGCCACTGAGATGTCGGGCGATTCGGTGCGTCTGGCCGATGGATTGATCGCGCCGGGGGCCGAAATGGGCGTCCGTGCGCTGATCGCCGCCGACCGCAGCTTCGACGTGCCGCAATTTGTCGATGGCGCAAAGAGCGCCTATCGCATGGTGCTGGAAGCTTTCTGGCGCGGCGATCGGGATGAAATCGCCTGGTTGTGCGACGACGATGTGCGCGCTTCGTTCGAGGAGGCAATCGCCGCCCGCGAGGCGGAGGGGCATGTCCTCGACAACCGGCTGGTCCGTATCGAAAAAGCCCGGATCGTCGAGGCGTCGGTCGATGGCCGGATCGCGCAGGTTGCGCTTCAATTCGAAGCGGACATTGCCGCGATCACCCGCGACAAGGACGGCAATGTGGTTGCCGGATCGATGACCGACGCGATCGGCACCAACGACATCTGGACCTTCACCCGCGACATTCGCAGCGCCGATCCCAACTGGAAGCTCAGCGAAACCGACGAGGCGTGATCGCAGCATGAATTTTCGGAATAGGGCGGGCGCGCTGATGGCGGCGCTGGCACTGTCCGCCTGCGCGGGCGGCATGATCCCGCCCTCTGCCGGCGGCCCCGCTCCGTCGCGTCCCGTGCCGTCGGGTACGGCCACGCGCCCTGCGCCTGCTGTCCCGCGTCCGACCTTGCCGGTCGAAATGCCTGCCGATCCGGCGATGGACAGCAGCACCGCCGCGGGCCTTGGCGTTACGCGCGGCCCTGACATCGCTAGCCTGATCCCGTCGGGCGAACGATCGCGGCTGGCGCTCGAGGCCTTCCGCATATCCTGCCCCACGCTGATGCGCCGCACCGACCAGAGCGGCCTGACCAAAGGGTCCGACTGGAATAATAGCTGCGCGGCGGCGGCAAGCTGGCCCGAAACATCGGCCAGCGAATTTTTCTCCCGCTATTTCGAAGCGGTGCAGGTGGGCACCGGCACGGCCTTCGTCACTGGCTATTATGAGCCGGAAATCGCGGGATCGCGCACCCGCCAACCGGGCTATGAGGTTCCGATTTACCGCCGCCCGACCGACCTGATCGACGTCGATCTCGGCCAGTTCAGCGACGCTCTGAAAGGCCGCACGATCCGGGGCAAGGTGTCCGGCACCAAATTCATCCCCTATGACGAACGCGCCCAGATCGTGGCGGGCTCGCTGGCCGGACGCGGGCTGGAACTGGCCTGGGCGGCTGATCCGGTCGAGTTTTTCTTCCTTCAGGTGCAGGGCAGCGGGCGTCTCAACCTGCCCGACGGCAGCGTCATGCGGATCGGCTATGACGGGCAGAATGGCCGCGACTATAGCGGCATCGGCAAGCTGATGAAGGATCGCGGCCTGATCCAGGTGGGGTCGATGCAGGACATTATGGCCTATCTGCGCGCCAACCCGGTCGAGGGCGCGGCGATCATGAATGAAAACAAGAGCTTCGTCTTTTTCCGCGAACTGACCGGCGCCGGGCCGATCGGCGCTCTTGGCGTGCCGGTGACGGCGGAGGCGACGGTGGCCGCCGATCCCAAATTCATTCCGCTGGGCGCGCCGGTGCTGCTTTCGCTTGATCGGGCCGAACCCAATGGCGTGTGGATCGCGCAGGATACTGGCGGCGCGATCAAGGGGGCCAATCGCTTCGACAGTTTCTGGGGCGCAGGCGCGCGGGCGCGGGGCATTGCCGGTGGCATGTCGGCGCGCGGCAGCGCGTTGGTCCTGCTGCCGATCGGTTCGGCGGCGCGCCTCGCAAGGCCCTGACCAGTCGTCCGATGGCGCGGCGGCACCTGTCCCCTGATGAAGCCGCGCTCTGGACCGCGCTGACCCGATCGGTCCGGCCAATCCGGCCGCATGGCCGCGTGATGCCAGCGCTCCCGACGCAGCCAGTGGCCATCACGCCCAAAACAGGGTTAACGCCGCCGCTGCGCCAGACGCCGACCCCGGCCCCCGTCGCGGTGCGTACCCCGGCCGCCGTGCTCGATACCGGCTGGGAAAAGCGCATTCGCGGCGGCACGATCAGCCCCGACATGAGCATCGACCTGCATGGCCACAGCCTGTCGGCGGCGCATGTCCGGCTACATCAGGCGATCGCATCGGCGCTGGCGCGCGACGCCCGCGTCCTGCATGTCGTCACCGGCAAGCCGCCCAAAAACGCTGCGGATGGCGCTTCGCGGCGTGGGGCCATCCGTGGCGAAATCGGTCATTGGATCGAAACCAGCCCCTATGCCGACCGCATCGCCAGCGTGCGCATCGCCCATCCGCGCCATGGCGGCGACGGTGCGCTCTACCTTGTTTTGCGGCGCAAAAAATAACGCCATCCCCCGCTTTCGCTGATCTTTTCTTAACCACTGTCCTTCATATCCGGCGGATCATGATCCTGTTCGGGGTCGTTTGCGGGGGTAAGGAGGCAGATGCACGGCGTAACGTTGAAAAGCCGCGCCGCTGCCTTTGCCTGCGCCGCGGGCGCGCTGGTGTTCATCCTGTCGCTGGTGCTGGGCTATACCCCCGGCGCGCAGGATGACATCGTCCAGATCGGCCGCGCGCTGATCATCGCCATTTTGTGCGGTACGATGAGCTGGGCGTCGGCGCGCCGCACCATCGCCACCACCGCGACGGCCATCGACGCCGCCACCGAACGCCTGCTGGCCGCCGCCCATGGCGATCTCCAGTCGTCGGTGCCAAGGGAGATCGGGCTGGAACTGCCGGATCTGTCGGTCGCGCTGGAAAGCCTGTTCAGTCAGGTCCGCACCAATCTCGACCATGTCCAGGCGCTTGCCCTGTTCGATCAGGTGACCGGGCTTGCCAATCGCACCAGCTTCTGCCGCCAGGTCGAACGCCTGCTGGCCGAGCGGGAGGAGGGGGGCATGGCCGCCCTGTTCTTCATCGACCTGGACGGGTTCAAGGGCGTCAACGACACGCTGGGCCATGCCGCGGGCGACCAGCTGCTCGCGCGCGTTGCGGGTCGGCTGCGCGAAGTGGTGATGGCGCAGATCGGCGCCGGGATGGGGGACGCGGTCATCGGTCGCCTGGCCGGTGACGAATTCACGATGTTCTTCCCGACCCTGTCGGGCCACAACGCCGCCGCGCGCATCGCCCGCGCTATCCAGTTCGCGCTGGGTGAGCGCTTTGACCTTGGCAGCCAGCATGTCGATCTGGGCGCGTCGATCGGCATCGCCTGCTATCCCGACCATGGCGATACGCTGTCCACCCTGCTGCGCGCCGCCGACATCGCCATGTATCATGCCAAGCATGAAGGGCGTGGCCGCGCGGAAATGTACAGCGACGCGCTGGCGCTGGAGGCGTCCGACCGCGCCGATCTGGAGCGCGACCTGCTTCTGGCGTTGGAGCGCGACGAATTTCTGCTGGAATTCCAGCCGCAGATCGACATTCAGACGGGCCGCGCCGTGGCCGCCGAAGCCCTCGTGCGCTGGGCGCATCCAGAGCGCGATATCGTCATGCCCGGCGTGTTCGTGCCGGTGGCGGAGGAAAGCGGCACCATCGTCGCGCTGGGGGACTGGGTGATGAGCCGGGTCTGCGAGACGGCCGCCCGCTGGTCGCGCGCAGGCATTCATCAGCGGATCGCCATCAATATTTCCACCCGCGAACTGGGTCAGGCCGATTTTTTCCTGCGCCTGCGCCACGCCATCGCCACGCATCAGGTGCCAAACGGCATGCTGGAACTGGAAATCACCGAATCGCTCGCGATGGACATGGAAGCGCGGGTGCTCGACCAACTTGCCGCCCTGCGCCGCGACGGGCTGCGTATCGCGATCGACGATTTCGGCACCGGCTATTCCAACCTGTCGCGATTGAAGGAATTGCCGGTCGACCGGGTCAAGATCGACCGCAGCCTGGTGCGCGACATTGCCACATCATCCGAAGCGCGGACCATCTGTTCGGCGGTCGTCGGCCTGATTCAGGGGCTGGGCATGGAAGTAGTGGTCGAAGGCATAGAGAATCAGGCGCAGATGGACATGCTGCGCGTCATCGGCTGCACCCTGTTCCAGGGCTATCATCTGGCGATGCCGACCGGCGAGCAGGATTATCTGGGCCGCTACACCGGGAACCCCGCCATGCTGGAACGCGACGCGGGTTAAGCGCCCGCCGACTGACCCAGCGCCCGCTCCACGATCAGCCGGTAAATCTCGACCAGATCGCGCAGATCCTGCACCGCGACGGCCTCGTCCAGCTTGTGCATGGTCGCATTGTTCAGGCCAAACTCCACCACCGGGCACAGACGCGAGAGGAAGCGCGCGTCGGACGTGCCACCCGTAGTGGACAGTTCCGCCTCCAGGCCTGTTACCTGCCGGATCGCGCCCGACACCAGGTTGGACAATGTGCCCGGTGCGGTCAGAAAGGGCTCGCCGCTGATCTTGGCCATCACCGTGCCGCCCTCGGCCGCCGCGATCGCACTGATCCGTTCGACGAGCGAAGCGCCGCTATGCTGATCGTTGAAGCGGATAGAGATGCGCGCGTTCGCCGCGCCGGGAATGACATTGGTGGTCGGGTTGCCAACCTCCATGTCGGTAATCTCTATATTGCTGGGCTGGAACCAGTCGGTCCCTTCGTCCAGCACCAGCGCATCGATTGCGGCCAGGATGCGGACCAGACGGGGCACGGGATTGTCGGCCAGGTGCGGATAAGCGACATGGCCCTGGGTTCCGGCCACGCTGATCCACATATTCACCGACCCGCGCCGCCCGATCTTGACCACATCGCCCAGCCGGGCCGACGATGTCGGTTCACCCACGACGCACAGGTCCGGGCGCAGTTCGCGCGCGGCCATCCGCTCCATCAGCGCCAGCGTGCCATAAACGGCCGGGCCTTCCTCATCCCCGGTGATGATCAGGCTGATCGTACCGGGCAGGTCGTCGGACAGGGTGCCCAGCGCGGCGACGAAGGCAGCGATCGATCCCTTCATGTCCACCGCGCCGCGTCCGTAGAGCAGGTTGCCGCGAATCTCCGGCGCGAACGGATCGCTGGTCCAGCCGGGGCCGGGTGGCACCACGTCCAGATGTCCGGCAAAGGCGAAGTGCGGGCCAGCGCCGGTAGTGCGCCATGCCAGCAGATTTTCGACCGGCCCGTCGGGCGCTTCGCCGACCACGAACCGATCCACGGTAAAGCCCAAAGGCAGCAGCATGTCCTCAAGCGCGGCGAACACCGCCCCGGTCGCTGGCGTTACGGACGGACAGGCAAGCAGCTGCCGGGCAAGCGCCACCACGTCATCATTGGCTCTGGTCATGGTCATGCCCGTGCGTTAGCGAAAGCCATGCCGCTTGACCAGCAGCAGCAGGAGAAGAGGCCGTGCCCCGGATCGATCCAGAAATTGTCGCGCTGACGAACACCACCGGCTATCCGCCGCCGCATGATCAGGCCGTGGCGCATCGATGGGTGCGGCGGCTGGGACCGGCGCTTGGCCTTACCGATTTCGGTGTCAGCCATGTCGTGCTGAAGCCCGGCGGCGCTTCGTCCCAGCGCCACTGGCATGAGGATGAGGATGAATTTGTCGTCATGCTGGCAGGCGAGGCGGTGCTGGTGGAGAATGACGCCCGCACGCTCATGCGGTCGGGCGATATGGCGGTCTTTCCCAAGGGCGAACCCAATGGCCATCATCTGCTGAACGAAAGCGACGATGATTGCGCGTTTCTCGCCTTTGGTCGTCCGCCATCGGGGGATTGCCATTATCCCGACATAGACCCTGTCTCTTATACACATCTAGATGTGTATAAGAGACAGATCCAGTGCGATCGTCAAAAGCCTGTCTCTTATACACATCTCGCCCGCACGCTCATGCGGTCGGGCGATATGGCGGTCTGTCCCAAGGGCGAACCCAATGGCCGTCATCTGCTGAACGAAAGCGACGATGATTGCGCGTATCTCGCCTTTGGTCGTCCGCCGTCGGGGGATTGCCATTATCCCGACATAGGCCTGTTGTGGACGGATGGCGGCTATAGGCGCAAGGACAGGAGCAGCTTTTGACGATCGCACTGGATCGCCGCGCGCTGATGGGCGGCATGGGCGCGCTGCTGGTCGCGGCCAAGTCTCCGCCCCTCGCGCCGCCGACGCTGGTGAAGCCGCCCCGCCTGCGGCCCGGTGACACGGTCGGGCTAATCGAACCGGCGGGCTTTACCGATGACGGGTTCGACCTTGATCTGGTGCGCGAAACCATCGTCGCCATGGGGCTGAAGCCCAAGGATGCGCCCCATCTGGCGCAGCGCCATGGCTATCTGGCGGGCAAGGATGCGGATCGGGCGGCGGACATCAACGCCTTCTATGCCGATCCATCGGTCAAGGCGTTGTTCGCGGTGCGCGGCGGCTGGGGCTGCGCGCGCCTGCTGCCCTATCTGGATTTCGCGACGATCCGCGCCCACCCCAAGCTGCTGGTCGGCTTTTCGGACATCACCGCGCTGCATCTGGCTTTCGCGGCGAAGGCGGGCTTTACGACCGTTCATGGTCCCAATGCCGCGAGCAGCTGGGGCAAATTATCCTGGGACGCTTTTCGTGCCGTGGCGTTCGACGCGGAAACCCCGACCTTCGCCAATCCGCCGGGGACGGAGGACCGGCTGGTCCAGCGCAGCGGGCGTATCCGCACCTTCCGCCCCGGCGTGGCGCGCGGGCGGTTGCTGGGCGGCAATCTTACCGTGCTGGCGGCGCTGATGGGCACTGGCTGGCTGCCCGACTTTACCGGCGCGATCCTGTTTATCGAGGATATTGACGAAGCCCCCTACCGGATCGACCGGATGCTGACCCAGTTGGCGCTGGGCGGGGTGCTGGGAAAGCTGGCGGGCGTGATATTCGGCCAGTGCAGCAGTTGCACCGCCGCTGGCCCCTCCTATGGCGGCTTCACTCTGTCAGAAGTGCTGCAA
Organism: Sphingobium sp. B2; assembly: GCF_007693735.1. NCBI lineage: Bacteria > Pseudomonadati > Pseudomonadota > Alphaproteobacteria > Sphingomonadales > Sphingobiaceae > Sphingobium > Sphingobium sp. B2. Next base: position 2,394,543 of record NZ_VDBZ01000001.1, on the reverse strand, counting down.
CAGCATCTGGAGCCACTCGGCGTCCCGGCGTTTCAGGGCGCGCTGTTTGGCCATGTCGCCAACCAGTTCAGCTTGCCGGAAGGGGTGCAGGCGGAAATGGACGCAGGCGCTGGAACGATCAGGTTGTTGGAGGCGGCGGTCACCTGAAGCATGATCATTTCAGGGTAAACTCCAACCTCCGTTCGTTTCGAGCGAAGTCGAGAAACGTCGCGCACAGGTTTCTCGACTTCGCTCGAAACGAACGGATGATGGGTGCTCATCGGATTTCCCCAATCACGCGATCGCCAGCACGCTCGTCAGCACGATTCGCACCAGTTCCGCCTGTCCGCGCGCGCCGGTCTTGGCATAGATTTTCTTGCTGTAATTGCGTGCGGTTTCCACCGTGATGCCCAGATTTGCCGCCGCTTCGCTGATGGGAATGCCCTGCGCGATTGCCCAGGCAAGGCGCGCCTCGCTTGGCAACAGGCCGAACAGTTCCACCAATTGTTCGCACCGGTCCGCCTGCGACCAGCGATCGCCGCTCAGATAGGCGATCGCCACCGGGGTCGATCCCGCCGACACCGACCGTCCCCGGATGGGCGAGACCAATATGTCCATCCATGGATCGCGGCTGAGGTTGATCGCGCGCGGTCGACTGTCCGGGTCGTCGGCCATCTGCTTGACCAGCGCGGTCAGTTCCCGGTCGATCAGCGGCGATTCCGGGGTCAGCCGGTCATAGCGCCCGCGCCGCAACACGCTGGTACGCTGGAATAATTGTTCGACATGGGCCGTCATGTCGATGATGCGGCAGCGCGCATCGAGCGTCAGCCAGCCGAAGTTGAGCCGCCCGAACGCTTCGGTCGTCAGCGTCGATCGCAATTTCTCCCGCTCCAGCGCTACGAAGGATCGCAACGCGATGCGCAGATGCGGCGCCAGCCCGGTCAGCAGCGCGCTGACCGCCGATCCGATCGAGGCTCCTCCCGCACAGGCCAGCCAGCCATCCACGCCGCTCGGCTCGGTTACGCGGATCGACCGCATGTCCGTTATCCCCTGCGGCAGCACCGGGTCGCGGGGCAGGGCGCGATCGACCGGGGCGCTCTGTTCCAGCAATTCGGCCAGCGTATAGGCCCGGCCTTCGCGCATGTGGCGATAGGGGAAAGGGTCGCGGCCATACTTCTCGATGAACAGGCTGTGCAAATGGGTCGGCGGCGGCGGTCCGGCATGCAATTCGACGATCGCATCCTCGTCCACCGGGCGAAAGACCAGCGTCGTATAGATGGCGCCGGTGCGCATTCGCAGTTTTTCAAGAAAGTCATGCCACAGCGGTTGCTGAAACATCCCTTCGTGCAGGGCCGCCAATAATCCGCCATCGTCCAGCCGCATGGGCCATGTTCATACATCCTCCCATATGGGAGGTCCAGTCCTTTGGCTTTGCTGCCATAGGGGACGCACAATCAAGCCGAGGACCGCATGGTAGACGCAAAAACCCTGACCCATCTGGAGCGACTCGAAGCCGAGAGCATCCACATCCTGCGGGAAGTGGTGTCGGAGGCGGAAAAGCCGGTCATGCTCTATTCCGTCGGCAAGGATTCAGCCGTGATGCTGCATCTGGCGCGCAAGGCCTTCTATCCTTCGCCGCCGCCCTTTCCGCTGCTGCATGTCGACACGACCTGGAAGTTTCAGGAAATGTACAAGCTGCGCGACCGGATGGCGCAGGAAAGCGGCATGGAATTGCTGGTCTATCAGAATCAGGAAGCCAAGGACCGGGGCATCAACCCGTTCGACCATGGCGCGCTCCACACCGATATGTGGAAAACCGAAGGGCTGAAGCAGGCGCTCAACCTCTACGGTTTCGACGCAGCCTTTGGCGGCGCGCGCCGCGATGAGGAAAAGAGCCGTGCCAAGGAGCGCATCTTCTCGTTCCGCACCGCTTCCCATGGCTGGGATCCCAAGAATCAGCGGCCGGAACTGTGGAACCTCTACAATGCCCGCAAGGCGAAGGGTGAGAGCATTCGCGTCTTCCCCATCTCCAACTGGACGGAGCTCGACATCTGGCAATATATCCACCTGAACGACATTCCGATCGTTCCGCTCTATTTCTCGGCCAAGCGCCCGACGGTGGAGCGCGACGGCATGTTGCTGATGGTCGATGATGACCGCTTCCCGCTCGAACCGGGCGAAGTGCCGGTCGAACGCTCGATCCGCTTCCGCACCCTGGGCTGCTATCCGCTGACCGGCGCGGTGGAGAGCGAGGCCGCGACCCTGCCTGAAGTCATTCAGGAAATGCTGCTGACCACGACGTCGGAACGGCAGGGCCGCGCGATCGACAAGGACGCCGGCGGCGCTGGCATGGAGAAGAAGAAGCAGGAGGGCTATTTTTGACGCGCCACGGAATGCGCAGCGTTCCGAAGCGTCAACCCCAGCGAAAGCTGGGGCCTCAGGCCGCCTGACTCTTCCCAAGATCAACGAGATCCCAGCCTTCGCTGGGATGACGAGGTAGCGATATGACCGACACCCTCACAGACCCCATCTACAAGACCGACGCCCTTATTGCCGAGGATATCGACGCCTATCTGGATGTGCATCAGCACAAGACGATGCTGCGCTTCATCACCTGCGGGTCGGTGGATGACGGCAAGTCGACGCTGATCGGTCGGCTGCTCTATGACAGCAAGATGATCTTCGAGGATCAGCTTGCCGCGCTGGAGGCCGACTCCAAGCGCGTCGGCACGCAGGGGCAGGAGATCGACTTCGCCCTCCTCGTCGACGGCCTTGCCGCCGAGCGGGAACAGGGCATCACGATCGACGTCGCCTATCGCTTCTTCGCTACCGAAAAGCGCAAGTTCATCGTCGCCGATACGCCCGGCCACGAACAATATACCCGCAACATGGTGACCGGCGCGTCCACCGCGGACCTGGCCGTCATCCTAATCGACGCGCGCAAGGGCATATTGACGCAAACCCGTCGCCACAGCTACCTCGCCCATCTGATCGGCATCCGCAACATCGTGCTGGCCGTCAACAAGATGGATCTGGTCGGCTATGATCAGGCGGTATTCGACAAGATCGTCGCCGATTACACCGAGTTTGCGAACAGCATCGGCATCACCGCCTTCACGCCGATGCCGATTTCCGGTTTCAAGGGCGACAATATCACCGGCCCGTCGGAAAACACGCCCTGGTACACCGGCCCCGCGCTGATCGAGCATCTCGAAACCGTCGAGGTCAACAGCGCGGTCGACGCCGACAAGCCCTTCCGCATGCCGGTGCAGTGGGTCAACCGCCCGAACCTCGACTTCCGTGGCTTTTCCGGCCTGATCGCCACCGGCACGGTCAAGCCCGGCGACGCCATCCGCGTCCTGCCGTCGGGCAAGACCTCGACCGTCAGCCGCATCGTCACGATGGATGGCGATCTGGATCAGGCCGTCGCTGGCCAGTCGGTCACGCTCTGCTTCGCCGATGAAATCGACTGCTCGCGCGGCGATGTCATCGCGCTCGCCGACAATCCGCCGCAGGCCGCCGATCAGTTCGAGGCGACGATCGTGTGGATGGCCGATGAGGAGATGCTGCCCAGCCGCTCCTACTGGCTCAAGATTGGCACCCAGATGGTCACCGCGACCATCCAGCAGCCCAAATATCAGGTCAACGTCAACACGATGGAGCATCTGGCGGCCAAGACGCTGGATCTCAACGCCATCGGCGTCGCCAACCTGTCGACCGACAAGCAGATCGTGTTCGAACCCTATGCCCAGAACCGGACGCTGGGCGGCTTCATCCTGATCGACAAGATCAGCAACGCCACGGTCGCCGCGGGCATGCTGCACTTCTCGCTTCGCCGGGCGCAGAATGTACATTGGCAGGCCACCGACGTCAGCCGTGAATTCCACGCCGGGCTGAAGAATCAGAAGCCGGCGGTGCTGTGGTTCACCGGCCTGTCGGGTGCGGGCAAATCGACCATCGCCAACCTTGTCGAAAAGAAGCTGGCACGGATGAACCGCCATACCTTCCTGCTCGATGGCGACAATGTCCGCCATGGCCTCAACAAGGATCTGGGCTTCACCGACGCCGACCGGGTGGAAAATATCCGCCGCGTGGGCGAAGTCGCCAAGCTGATGACCGATGCGGGGCTAATCGTCATCACTGCCTTCATCTCGCCCTTCCGTTCGGAACGCGACATGGTGCGCCAGATGATGCAGCCGGGCGAATTTATCGAGGTGCATATCGACACGCCGCTGGCCGATGCCGAAGCGCGCGACGTCAAGGGGCTCTACAAAAAGGCAAGATCGGGTGAGCTTAAAAACTTCACCGGCATCGACAGTCCCTATGAAACCCCGCTCGACCCGGAAATTCGCGTCGATACAGTGGCAATGACAGCCGAAGAAGCCGCTGACGCCATCGTCGCGAGGCTGATCCCATGAGCGGCGGCATGACTGACGCGGAACTCGCGGTCCATCTCGCCGAAACCGCCGGGCGCATCCTGCTGGAGGTGCGCGCCAGCGGGCTTTTCAGCCCCAAGGCGCTGGGCAAGGCAGGTGATCAGACCGCCAACCAGTTCCTGTGCCACGCCCTGCGCGAGGTGCGGCCTGAGGATGGCCTGTTGTCCGAAGAGGAAAAGGACAATGAAGATCGGCTGAGCCAGTCGCGTGTCTGGATCGTCGATCCGGTCGACGGCACCCGCGAATATGGCGAAGCACGCGCCGACTGGGCCGTGCATGTGGGTCTGGCGATCGACGGCAAGCCCGCGATCGGCGCGGTCGCGCTGCCGGGGCTGGATGGCGGCGCCGTCATTCGCACCGACCAGCCGCGCGTCGTGCCGCCCGCCCCTGCGCAACTGCGCATGGTGGTCAGCCGCACCCGTCCCGCCGCCGAAGCGGTGGCGGTTGCGGAGAAACTGGGCGCGGAACTGGTGCCGATGGGCAGCGCCGGGGCGAAGGCTATGGCGATCATCCTGGGGCAGGCGGACATCTACCTGCATTCGGGCGGGCAATATGAATGGGACAGCATGGCCCCGGCCGCCGTCGCGCTCGCCCACGGCCTGCATGCCAGCCGCATCGACGGCAGCCCGCTGATCTACAACCAGCGCGACGTCTACATGCCCGACCTGCTGATCTGCCGGAAGGAACATGCAGAACAGGTGCTCAAGCTGATCACCGAGGTGCAGGCCGCAGCGTCGAACTGACGGTAACAAGGGGTGGGCCAGCGCCAGCGTGCGCAGGCCCACCCCGCTAACCGGCCACCTTCTCCGCCGCTTCCATTACCCGCAGCACATTGCCACCGACCAGCTTGGCCACGTCCGCGTCGCTCCACCCGCGCCGCATCAGTTCGGCCAGCAATGCGGGATAGGTCTCGACCCCGCCCAAGCCTTCGGGCAAATCACCCACGCCGTCGAAATCGCTGCCGATGCCGACATGGTCGTGTCCAGCAATCTTGACGATATGCTCGATATGATCGGCCACCTGTCCGATCGTCGCTACCGGCTCTGGGTGCGCCGCTTCCCATGCCGCCAGCGCCTTTTCCGCGCCCTTGGGATCGCCGATATACAGCCCGCCAAAGGGCGGCGCATTATAACGGGCAATCTCAGCGCTGCGGTCCGCGCCCCAGACGCGGCGGGCTTCGGACACATATTGCGCGGCAAAATTGACCATCACGACCCCGCCATTGGCCGCAACCTGCTTCAGCACCGCGTCGGATACATTGCGCGGCGTGTCGCACAGCGCGCGGGCGTTGGAGTGGGAAAAGATGACTGGCGCCTTCGTCACCTGCAATGCGTCCAGCATCGTTGCCTCGCTGACATGGCTCAGATCCACCAGCATGCCCAGGCGATTGAGTTCGCGCATCACATCCTCGCCGAACGGGGTCAGTCCGTCATGCTTCGGATTGTCGGTCGCGCTGTCGGCCCAATCGATGGTGCGACTATGGGTCAGCGTCAGATAGGCCGCACCCAGCCCGCGATAGGCGCGCAGTACCGCCAGGCTGCCGTCGATCTGCCCGCCACCCTCGACCCCGATCAGCGATCCGATCCGCCCGGCCTTGTGTGCGGCCCGCATCTGCGCTGCGGTCGTCACCAGCGCAAAGTCGCGCGGATAGCGTTCGGCCAGACTGTGCACCATGCCGATCTGGTCCAGCGTATCCTTGACTTGGCGGTCCTGCGGCAGGTCCGCCGATACCCAGACCGACCAGAACTGCCCGCCAACGCCGCCAGCTTTCAGCCGCTTGATGTCGGTATGATATTGCTTCGGATCGAGTTGTGTCAGGTCCATCGTCCAGCGCGCGTCCTTCGCCTTTTCCGCCAGGGCTTCGGGCCAGTCATTATGGCCGTCGATCAGCGGCGTGGCTTTGAGGACGCGGGCGATCCGCGCCGCATAGGGATCGGGCGCGGCCTGCGCGGGCAGGGCGGCGAACAGCAGCGGCAGCGCCGCAAGACGAAGGCATTTCATGGGGGCGAGGGTAGGCCTGCGTTTCCCCAAGTCAATCGCCGGCTGGCTATCCGAAGAATGTCCGCCCGGTGCGCTGGCGTTGCGCCGGGGCGGTGAAGATCGCGCCCGCCGATACGCGGCTGCCGCGCACCACCAGCAGCACCTGATCCTGCGCCTCCAGTCGCACTTCCTCACCGGGATGCTGGATGCTCTTGCCATTGGCATGGTCGATCTGGACGATAAAGAATGCGCCCCGGCCGCGTCGTTCCGCCTCTCCCACGGTCACGCCGGTCATCGCGCCCTTGTCCGGCACGACGACCATTTCCAGTTCCAGCCCGAATTCGTGCAGGCCGCGCTTCATCTGCCCCATTTCGGTCGAATCGGCGATGAACCCGGCGGTCGATGGATAGAGGATCATCTCGGCGATCCGCTCCGCGCCGATATGGGTGGGCAGCACGACCTTGTCCGCGCCTGCGTGCAGCAACTTGCTTTCCGTGGTCGGCGCCTCGCCCCGCGCAATGATCTCCAGGTCCGGATTGATGTTGCGGGCGGACAGGGTGATGAACACATTGGCGGCGTCATCGGGCAGGACGGTGGCCAATATCTTTGCCCGGTCGATGCGGACGGCGCGCAGCGCGCTTTCCTCCGTCGCCTCGCCGCGATGGCACAGATAGCCCAGCGTCTGCGCCTCGGCGATCTTGCCACCGTCGCGCTCCAATATGACAAAGGGCGTGCCCGCCGCGTGCAGTTCCTTGGCCAGTTGCACGCCGATCCGGCCAAAGCCGCAAATCACCACATGGCCATTCAGCCGTTCGATCAAAGTCTGCATGCGATCCAGTCCCAGCAATCGGCGTAGTTGAATGGCCGCGAACATCTGCACCAGCGCGCCGGTCAGCACGATCATGCCGGTGCAGCCCAGCACCATCGTGGCGATCGTCACGACGCGCAGATAGGGCGTAGCGATCGGCCGGACTTCGCCATAACCCACTGAAAATATGGTCAAAGTTACCATGTAGGCGGCGTCCGCGATCGGCCATCCCGCCGCGACATAGGCCGACACCGCCGCAACAAAGACGATGGCGACGAAGATCAGCGTCCCCACCAGCAACCGCGCCGGTGAGGCAAAGAGGCTGGCGGCGTCGCTGCCCGTCCGGTCCTGTGCCATCGTTTCCGCTCCCCCCGAAGCCGGCAATGTGGTGGCGCTTTTGCGCGATCCTGTCGAGTCCGGTGATGACCGCATGGACGGATGCCGTTAGAGGGGAAGGCGATGACGATCGACCCGCTGCTCCTGCTGCAAGCCTATGCCATCGGCGTATTCCCCATGTCGGACGATCGGGAGGCAGAAGAAGTCTATTGGGTGGAACCCAAGCGCCGGGCGATCCTGCCGCTCGATGCTTTTCATATGTCGCACTCGCTGTCGAAAACGCTCCGTCGCGACCAGTTTCGTGTCACGGCCAATCGCGATTTCGCCGGGATCGTGGCGCTATGCGCGCAGGCCGCGCCGGATCGGCCATCGACCTGGATCAATGGTCCGATCGAACAATCCTACCGCCAACTCCACGCGCACGGCTTTGCCCATTCCATCGAGGTGTGGGAGGGGGAGGAGTTGGTCGGCGGGCTGTACGGGGTGTCGCTGGGCCGCGCCTTCTTCGGCGAATCGATGGTGTCGCGCCGCACCGATGCTTCAAAGGTCGCGCTGGCCTGGCTGGTTGCGCGGCTGCGGTTTGCGGGCTTTACCCTGCTCGACTGCCAGTTCATGACCGAACATCTCCGCTCACTCGGCGCGGTGGAGATCGCCCAGCGTGATTATCTTCAGTTGCTGGGGGCGGCAGTTGGTGGCGTGCCGCTGGGGGCGGGATCGGGCGTGCTGTCGGCAGGCGCGGGTGTCGCTGCGGAACTGGCGTTCGCGCCGCTGGCACGGGATGCGGTGACTGGTTCGCCCTTGCCGCCGATCTTGACCGATGCGGGGCCGCTTTCGGGCCATGCCATCGCGCAGCTTCTGACCCACACATCATAGACCGGGTGCTGCACGACGTTGCGGTCCGGCCGTTCGCGGAACAGCCAGCCGGAAAAATTGCGCCGCCATTTGCCGTCCGCGCTGCTGCGCACGTCCAACTGCACGAAGGCGCCGGTTTCCTGGACATTTTCCCATGGCGCGCTGGTTTCGCAGGCCTGAAGCCGCACGATCGCATCGCCCACGCGCAACGCCTCGCCCGGCTTCATCGTCAGGTCGCGGGTCAGGCCGTTGCGCTTGTTGAGCAGGCCGATCACGGCCACCCGGTCCGCCATCGGCGTGCCGGGCAGGGTGGCGGCGTTGCTCGACTGGATCGGCGAGCCCTCTACCTTGACCGGTCCGGTCTGGTTGGTAGTGGGCACGTCATTGCCGCCACAGGCGGACAGCGCCAACAGGGGGGCGCCAAGCAGGATCGACAGGCAAGCCCCCGCCGGACGGCGGATCATGATGCGTCGGGGCTCCATGCCTCATAATCGCCGGTCGCCTTCTGGCGCAGGCCGCCCTTTTCCATCGCGCCGGACGGGCGATAGGCAAGTGCGGTGCCGGTGGCGTTGGGCGTGAATTCCCGTTCCCAGATGCGCGGCGGCGGCAGGAAGCTTTCGGGCGTCCCTTCGATCGAATGATGCAGCCAGCCGTGCCATTCGGCCGGAACCCGGCTCGCGTCATTCGTGCCGTTATAGATTACCCAGCGGCGCGGCACGCCATGGACGTCGCTGCCGCCTTCATAATAGACATTGCCCTGAATATCCTCGCCCACCTTCTGACCCTTGCGAGCGGTGAAAAGCGAGGTGCCGATGGTCGCGCCATCCCACCAGGTGAAGATCTTGCCGAGGATTCCCATGGCTCACGCGCTTAGCCGCTGCGACGGGGGATTGGCAAGGCGTTTTGGGAGTGTGATGATGCCCATCAGGGGCAGCGCGGCTGCAAAAAATCCGCTTGTTCGCCGGGGCGTGACGATCATCCGGGGCAGAAATTCAATTCCGTCCGCAGTTTTTCCGTCGGCACGGCGCAGCCGCCCCATTGCACGACGTCGCCTTCCTTGATGCCCAGCTCCGCCGCGCGCCCGCCGCCTATTTCCAGCACAGCGGCCACAGGAACGCCTGCCGACACCGGCTCGCGCGAATAGGGGACGCTGTCGGCACCGATGAAGGCGATCGTCCCATCGGTGCGGATGAAGAGCATGTCGAGCGGGATCAGCGTATTCTTCATCCAGAAACTCGCCGTGCGTGGCGGGTCCATGGGGAACAGCATCCCGCCATTATCCGCCAGTTCCTTGCGGAACATCAGTCCCGCTTCCTGCTGCTGCGGCGTCGCGGCAACCTCGACGGCGAAGCGCCGCGCGCCGTTCCTGCTCTGGATGACCAGCGGCAACAGCGCGGCGGAAGGCGCAGCGCTGGCAGCCTCATTACCGACCATATTGCCGCCTGCCGAATTGCCGCCTGCCGATGGGGGCTGGCTGGAACAGGCCGCGAGCATGGCCAGAGCGATCAGGGCGGGAAAGCGCGTCATTGCGCTTGCCTAATGCGATTTGCGTGGCGAGGGGAGGGGGTTAACCTTCATTCCTCCGCTTCCGGCATTTGCCCGGGCGCGGCATCGACCCAGCGCCGGGCGATCGCATAGCTATGGCCCGCGCGCAGAAAGGCGGCGATCGCCTTTTCCCGCTGCTTGGGGTCGGGCGCTGCGCTGGCATAGGGGCCGATCCGTTTGCGCCGGGCATAGCGTTCCGCCGCGATCCAGCGTTCCGCGTCCACCTGCGCATCGGCATCCGCGCGGTCGGCCGTGGCGATGCCCGCGGCGCGCAGGCTTTCGTCGATCCGGCGCGCACCATAGCCCCGGCGACCCAGCGCCGCGCTCTTCATCACCGCATATTGGCTGTCATCGACATAGCCGAGGCCCGCCAGCCGATCGACCAGGGCGGGCAGGTCAGCCGGTTGTTCGCCGCCCCAGCCGCATTCCCTGATCTTGCGTTGCAGATAGGCAAGCAGCTTGCCCCGGCTGGTCGCGAACCGGCTGACATAACGCAGCGCGGCGTCGCGCAGGCTGTCTTCGTCAAGCGGTGGGCGGGGGCGTTTGCTGGTCATATTGCGCCTTCATGCGCCGGCCGCCATCTTTATGCCACAGTCGGGCCGGAATTTCACCGTGCCTTATGCGCTAAAAGGGCGGACTGGAATCTAATATCCGGTGCATGTCGCGGTCAAAGATGATAGCGGCCGCGCCGATCACATAATTTATGACATTGGGTGAAACCAATATGACGGGTTCGCAAGAGATGATGGCACCGACGCCGACCACTGATGTTCTGCCGCGCCGTTTCTCGGACTTCGAGACGCTGGGCGAGGCGCTCGACTATGCGGCGCAGGGTGTGCGCGGCCTCAATTTCCATGATGCCCGCGGCAATCTGGCGCGGCCCTATCCGTTCAGCGAGTTGCGCAGCGACGCCATCGCCTGCGCCCATCGGCTGATCGCGCATGGCGTCAAGCCGCAGGACCGGGTCGCTTTGGTTGCGGAAACCGGCGTCGATTTCGCCCAACTCTTCTTCGGCATCATCTATGCGGGCGCCTGGCCGGTGCCATTGCCGCTGCCCACCAGCTTTGGCGGCAAGGAAAGTTATATCGACCAGCTTAACGTCCAGCTTTCCAGCTGCGACCCGATGCTGTTCCTGTTCCCCGCAGAACTGGCCGAGATGGCGGGTGAATCGGGCCGTCAGAAGGCGGTCGAGAGCATCGCATTTGAAGATTTCATCGCCCGCGATGCCGTTCCGGCCGACCTGCCCAGGGCGCAGGCGCAGGACATCGCCTATCTGCAATATTCGAGCGGATCGACCCGCTTCCCCCATGGCGTTGCCGTGACGCATCATGCGCTGCTCAGCAATCTGGCAGCGCATAGCCATGGCATGGAAGTGCAGGACAGCGACCGCTGCATCAGCTGGCTGCCCTGGTATCATGACATGGGGCTGGTGGGCTGCTTCCTGTCCGTCGTCGCCAACCAGGTGTCGACCGATTATATGAAGACCGAGGATTTTGCCCGCCGCCCGCTGGCCTGGCTGGACCTCATCAGCCGCAATGAAGGCACATCGATCAGCTATTCGCCAACCTTCGGCTACGATATTTGCGCGCGTCGCATGTCCAGCCAGACCAAGGCGCAGGATCGGTTCGACCTGTCCCGCTGGCGGCTGGCCGGCAATGGCGCGGACATGATCCGTCCTGACGTGATGCAGAGCTTCGTCGATGCCTTTGCCGATGCGGGCTTTTCGCCCAACGCCTTCCTGCCAAGCTACGGCCTGGCCGAAGCGACGCTGGCCGTCACCATCATGCCGCCGGGTGAAGGGATCATCGTCGAACTGGTCGAGGAAACCGACCTGTCGGGCGGCGACGCGACCGAAGGCCGCCCCCAGCGCTTCCGCTCGATCGTCAATTGCGGCAAGCCCGCGCGCGGCATGACCGTGGAAATCCGCGATGAGGATGGCGGCCCGCTGAACGAGCGCCAGATCGGCAAGGTGTGGACCACCGGCCCGTCGCTGATGGTCGGCTATTTCCGGGATCAGGCCGCGACGGATGCCTGCATGGCTGACGGCTGGCTCGACACCGGCGACATGGGCTATCTGAGTGACGGCTATCTCTACATTGTCGGCCGCGCCAAGGACATGATCATCATCAACGGCAAGAATCACTGGCCGCAGGATATTGAATGGGCGGTTGAGCAGCTGCCGGGCTTCAAGCAGGGCGACATCGCCGCCTTCGCCATCACCACGCCGGGCGGGGAAGAAGCACCCGCGGTGCTGGTCCATTGCCGCACCTCCGACAATGACGAACGGTCCCGCCTGCGCGACCAGATTCGCGAACGGGTCCGCGCGATCACCGGCATGAACTGCGTCGTCGAACTGGTGCCGCCGCGCACCCTGCCACGCACCAGTTCGGGGAAATTGAGCCGGTCCAAGGCACGTAACCTCTATCTGACTGGTGAGATCCGCCCTTACGACATCGCGGCCTGAGGCTGACTGTCGCGCGATCGGCGGACTTACCAAATCATAACGCATCGCTGCTATCGCGGGATCGTGGGCAGCAATTCGAACCATATCGTCGAGCCGGACCGTCAGGAACGCGCATCGCTGCGCGCGATGACGGGCCTGTGCCAGGTCAGTGACGATGTCGGAACGCGAGTGCTCGAAGCGCAATTGCGCACGGCAGACAGCGTCGCCTTGTTGCGGCAGGTGATGAACCTGTGCGGCCTGGTGTTCATCTGGCAGGTTTTTACCCACTGCTGTTCGCCGGTCATGCTGGGGCTTTGGAGCGCCGGGTTGATCGGCTGCACCCTGGTTGGCGTGCAGATGGACCGCGCCCGGCGCACCGCGAACAATAGTCGCCTGACGAGCCGCGATCTGCGTCGGCACGGACTTGGCGCATTGTTGCAGGGCATCATATGGGCCGGCTGCATGATGCTTGTCGCGCATGCGGGGGAGACCGAGGAACTGGTGGCGCTGTGGACGCTGATCAGTTGCATCATGGTGTGTGGCGCGATCAGCTATGCCGCGACTCCATTGTCTGCCGCCGCCTTCCTCTTGCCCTGCATCGCCGGCCTGTTCGGCATGTTCCACGATGGCGCCCAGTTGCCGCTGCGCGCGCTGGCGACCAGCTATGCGCTGTCGCTGCTGATCGGTTGTGTCATCTATGCCCGCACCTTCGCGCGTCAGCATAGCACCAGCGTGCAACTGGAGGAAAAGAGCGAAGTCGTCAGCCTGTTGCTGCGCGAATATGAAGGCGGCGGGTCCGACTGGTTATGGCAGACCGATTCACTGCGCCGTATCAGCAGCGTGTCGACGCGCTTTGCCGAAACCATGGGGCTGGACCCAGCCCAGCTGGAGGGCGAACCCCTTGTCCAGATATTGGCGGGCAGCAGTTGGGAAAGCGGCCGTTTCGCTGCCGGACTGCATAGTCTGGCCGACCATCTCAAGCGGCGCGAAAGTTTCAGCAACCTGGTCCTTCCGGTCGAGGTGAAGGGCGAGACCCGCTGGTGGGAATTGTCCGCTTCGCCGCGCCATGATGAAAACGGGCTTTTTCTGGGCTTTCGCGGGGTTGCGTCGGACGTCACGGCGCAACGCGAATCGGCGGACAAGATCGCCAGGCTGGCGCGCTTCGATCCGCTGACCGGCCTGCCCAATCGCAGCCATCTGCGCGAAGCGCTGGACAAGGCAATGGCGGCAACCCGTGGACGAACGCCGGGCTGTGGCTTCCTGATGATCGATCTGGACCGGTTCAAGGCGATCAATGACACGCTGGGGCACCAGACCGGCGACAAGCTGCTGAGCCAGGTCGCGCGCCGTCTGCGGCAAATCTGTTCAGGCCCGGAATTTTGCGGGCGTATCGGCGGCGACGAATTTGGCGTGGTCATTCCGACCGTCTCTGACAGTCACCGCATCGAACAACTTTCCTCCGCCATCATCAGCGCGCTGTCGGCGCCCTATCAGGTCGATCAGCATATGCTCTATGTGGGCGCATCGGTCGGCTCGGCGATGTCGCCGATGGACGGGGGAGAGTCGGAATCGCTGATCCGCAGCGCGGACCTGGCGCTCTATCGCGCGAAGGATGAAGGCGGTGGGCTGCATTGCGCCTATGAGCCGCAATTGCATGCCAAGGCGGAAGAAAGGCGGCTGCTCGAACTGGCCTTGCGCGAGGCGCTGGCCAAGGACCAGCTTCACGTCCTCTATCAGCCGGTGGTGGATGCGACCAGCGGCCGCGTGTTGGGGTTTGAAGCGCTGGTGCGCTGGACCCATCCGGAAATGGGGCCGATTTCGCCGGCCAAATTCGTGCCTGTCGCTGAAGAAGCCCGGCTGATCGCACCCATCGGCGAATGGGTGCTGCGCACCGCCTGCATGGAAGCGATGCGCTGGCCCGACGATGTGCGGATTGCCGTCAACGTGTCGGCTGAACAATTGACCAACCCCAGTTTCGTATCTGCGGTCGTGTCCGCGCTGGCGCAGAGCGGGCTGGAAGCACGGCGGCTGGAACTGGAAGTCACCGAAAGCGTGTTCATGAACGAGGATGCTGGCGCGCTGCGGGTGCTCGACCAGTTGCTCGGCCTTGGCATCCAGCTTTCGCTCGATGATTTCGGCACCGGCTATTCATCGCTCGGCTATCTCAGCCGTACCCGTTTCAACACGATCAAGATCGACCGCAGCTTCGTGGTCGGCGCGTCGAAAAACACGCCTGAAAGCCTGGCGATCATCCGTGCCGTCGTGACGCTGGCCGACAGTCTGGGCATGACGACCACGGCTGAAGGCGTGGAAACCGAGGTCGAGCTGGAGATGGTGCGGCAACTGGGCTGCAAAAAGGTGCAGGGCTATTATTTCGGCCGCCCGATGGCCGCGCAGGACGCCATTGGCCTTTTTCCGCCGCCCCGGGAGCGGGCGCGGGCCTAATTGCCCTGCAATTGGCGTTCGACCATGGTCCAGAGCGCGGCAAAATCCTTCGCAGGGGCTGATGCCGGGGCAAAGGCGCCCAGCGGCTTGCGGCGCACGGTCATCTGCTCGATCGCGCTGGCCATCGGGATGGCGGGCCAGTCGGGCTGTTCGTCCAGCGCCTTGCGATGCAATGTCCGGCGGCGATCCACCATCGAATAAACCGGCAGGATCGGCGCATGGCTGCCGCCCCGCTGCACCAGATAGCGGGCCACTTCGCCCATCGCGCGCTGCGACAAGGGGGATGGGATTACGGGAATGACAATGATGTTTGCAGCGCGCAGCACCTGCTCGCTGGTTTCGGTCAGGCCCGGCGGACAATCGAGGATGATGCGGTCATAATCCTTCCCCAGACTTTCGATCAGCTTGGACAGCCGCTTCTTCTTGTCCATCTCACGGAACAGATGGTCCAGGCTGCGCAATGACGTGTCGGCGGCGATCAGGTCCAGTCCCGGCACCGTCGACGGCTGGATCAGCTTGCGGACTTCTACATCCTTGCTGAATATCGCCTGTGCGGCGTCCCGGCTCTTGCTGTCGGTGGAAATCAGCCAGCTCGATGCCGCCTGCGGGTCCAGATCCCACAGCAATGTCCGCCGTTTGGAAATGGTCGCCGACGCCCAGGCGAGATTGATCGCAAAGGTGGTTTTGCCCACCCCGCCCTTCAGGCTGTAAACGGCGATAGTCGCCAATGCCGGTTCCTTTGCCATGGGGGGAAGCTACGGCTTCCGCCCGCCAAAGCAAGCCCTCAATCATGGCAATGTTACGCCATGGTGACGTTACAGGACGTCGCGCGCCTTTTCCGGCGGACGGGCGATCACTGCGCCCTTGTCGGTCATGACGATTGCGCGCTCGATCAGGATCGGATGCGCGGCCATGGCATCGAGGATCGCGGCATCGTCGCTGGTGTCGAGGGCGATTTCCTTGACGACGCTCTCCCCCTTGCGCAGCGCATCGCGCGGGCTCAGTCCGGCCTTGGCCAGCACGGCCGCGATCTCGGCCCGACTGGGCGGGGTCTTGAGATATTCCACGACCGTCACGTCGACGCCGGGCGTTTCCTGCAGGATCGCCAGCGCCGCGCGCGATTTGGAACAGCGGGAATTATGCCAGATGGTGGCCTTCATCCCTGGCCGTCCCGCGCCAGTTGGCAGGCTGGTTCGGAGAAACGAATCCCCCGGATGCTTTCCTTACCCCTCACGAGCCAGCCAATCTTCCAGCCATTTGATCGTATAGTCGCCGTTCAGGAACTGCGGGTCCTCCAGCAGCGCCTGATGCAACGGGATCGTGGTTTTCATCCCCTCGATCACATATTCCTGCAAGGCGCGTTTCAGCCGCATGATGCAGCCTTCGCGGGTGCGGCCATAGACGATCAGCTTGCCGATCATGCTGTCATAATAAGGCGGCACCTTATAACCCTGATACAGGCCGCTATCGACGCGGACATGCATGCCGCCGGGGACATGATAGCGGGTCACGGTGCCGGGCGATGGCGCGAAGGTGCGGGGGTCTTCGGCATTGATCCGGCATTCGATCGCATGGCCGGTAAAGCGCAGATCCTCCTGCGCGACGGACAGCGGCTTGCCTTCGGCGATGCGGATCTGTTCGCGGACCAGATCGACGCCGGTGATCATCTCGGTCACCGGATGTTCGACCTGAAGCCGGGTGTTCATTTCGATGAAGTAGAATTCGCCATCTTCCCAGAGGAATTCGATCGTGCCTGCGCCGCGATAGCCCATATCGGCCATCGCCTTCGCGCAGACGCCACCGATCCGCTCGCGGTCGGCCTGGCTCAGGATCGGGGAGGGCGCTTCTTCCAGCACCTTCTGGTGGCGGCGCTGGAGCGAACAATCGCGTTCGCCCAGATGGATGGCGTTGCCATTGCCGTCGCCGAACACCTGAATTTCGATGTGGCGCGGATTGCCCAGATATTTTTCGAGATAGACGGTCGCGTCGCCAAATGCCGCTTTCGCTTCCGACCCGGCCTGCTGCATCAGCGTTTCCAGCTCATCGGGCGAGGTGCAGACCTTCATGCCGCGACCGCCGCCGCCCGATGCTGCCTTGATGATGACCGGATAGCCGGCCTTTTCCGCGATCGCCTTGGCCTCCTCAAGGTCGCTGATCGCGCCGTCGGAACCGGGGACGAGCGGCAGGCCCAGCGCACCGGCGGTCCGCTTCGCCTCGATCTTGTCGCCCATGGTGCGGATATGTTCGGGCTTTGGCCCCACAAAGGCAATGCCATGGGCCTCGACGATTTCGGCGAATTTGGCGTTTTCGCTCAAAAAGCCATAGCCCGGATGGATCGCGTCCGCGCCTGATATTTCGGCGGCCGAAATGATCGCCGCGATGTTCAGGTAACTGTCGCGTGCGGCGGGCGGCCCGATGCAGATCGCTTCGTCGGCCAGCCGCACATGCATGGCGTCGGCGTCGGCGGTCGAATGGACGGCGACCGTCTTGATCCCCATTTCGTGGCAGGCACGGTGAATACGCAGCGCGATCTCGCCGCGGTTGGCGATCAACAGCTTTTCGATGGTCATGGGCTGCGCGGCCTTATTCGATGACGATCAGCGGCTGGTCATATTCGACCGGCTGACCATTATCGACCAATACCGCCTTGATCGTGCCGGACGACGGCGCGGGAATGGCGTTCATCACCTTCATCGCTTCCACGATCAGGATGGTTTCGCCGGCGGCGACCTGTGCGCCGACCCGTGCGAACGGGGCGGCGCCCGGTTCTGCCGACAGATAGGCGGTGCCGACGATCGGCGACCGGACCATGGTTCCTGCGGGCGCCGCCAATTCAGCGGCGGACGCGGCCATGGGGGCGGCAGTCGGAGCTGCCTGGGCGGCGGGGGCCGGGGCGAAGGATGGCGCATAGATGGGCGCGCCGCCGCCAGCCTTGCGGGCGACGCGGATCTTGCGATCGCCATCCTCGACCTCGATCTCGGTCAGGTGGGTATCGTCGAGCAGCGCGGCCAATTCGCGCACCAGCGCGACATCCACCTGCATTGCGCCCTTTTCCTGCTTGTCGTTCATGGTTGACCCTTATTTCGTATCTAAGCCTGATAATTGCGGCAAGCGCCTATGCCGATTTGCGCCAAAGCGCAACTTTGTAGCGTCGACCCGAAGCAGTGCAACGGCTGTTACAGTTCCAGCGCGGCTTCCAGCGCCAGCATGTAGGACATTGGGCCAAATCCCGCGACCGTGCCCTTCGCCGCCATGCCGACATAGCTTTTGTGGCGGAATGCCTCACGCTTGTGCGGGTTGGACAGATGCACTTCGATCACCGGCACGGTGATGCCCTTGATCGCGTCATGCAGGGCGACCGACGTGTGGGTCAGTCCGCCGGGATTCAGGATGACCGCATGGGCGCCTTCGCCATGGGCCTCCTGCAACCAGTCGATCAGATGGCCTTCATGGTTGGACTGGCGAAAATCAATGACGACATGGGCGCGGGTGGCGGCATCCTCCATCCGTTCCGCAATATCGTCCAGCGTGTCATAGCCATATATTTCCGGCTCCCGCGTTCCCAGCATGTTGAGATTGGGGCCGTTCAGCACATAGATTTTGCGCGTATCCGCCACGACGATCCCCCTTGGTTGTTGCGAGCAGGGGACAAGCGCCCCTATATGTGGCCAAGACCTTTAGCCTTTCGTGTCGCGCCAAGTCGAGACACGTTTCCATCTTGCATGAACGGGACCGCATATTGTGAGCGTCGACGGCACTATTTCCATCCATATCAATGGCGAACATCGCCGCGTGCGCGACGGGCTGACCCTGGCCGAACTGGCAAGTGAGCTGGGTTTCGTGCCCGAAAAGGTCGCGGTCGAACGCAATCTGGAGGTCGTGCCGCGCTCTACGCTGGCGCAGGTCATGGTCGAGGATGGCGACGAGCTGGAAATCGTGCATTTTGTCGGCGGTGGCGACGTCGCTTCGGTCGCCGACGATAGTTGGAGCGTGGCGGGCCAGACCTTCCGGTCGCGCCTGATCGTCGGCACGGGCAAATATAAGAATTTCGAGCAGAATGCGGCGGCGGTCGCGGCATCAGGCGCGGAGATCGTCACCGTCGCCGTGCGCCGGGTGAACGTGTCGGACCCCAAGGCGCCGATGCTGACCGACTATATCGATCCAAAGGTCATCACCTATCTGCCCAACACGGCGGGCTGCTTTACCGGCGAGGAAGCGATCCGCACGCTGCGGCTGGCGCGGGAAGCGGGCGGCTGGGAGCTGGTGAAGCTGGAAGTGCTGGGCGAGGCGCGTACGCTTTATCCCGATATGGTCGAAACGCTGCGCGCGACCGAGATATTGGCCAAGGAAGGCTTCAAGCCGATGGTCTATTGCGTCGACGACCCGATCGCAGCCAAGCGACTGGAGGATGTGGGCGCGGTGGCGATCATGCCGCTGGGCGCGCCGATCGGTTCGGGCCTCGGCATCCAGAACCGGGTCACCATCCGCCTGATCGTCGAGGGCACCAAGCTGCCCGTGCTCGTCGATGCAGGCGTGGGCACGGCGTCCGAAGCGGCGCAGGCGATGGAGCTGGGCTGCACCGGCGTCCTGATGAACACCGCGATCGCCGAAGCGAAAGACCCGGTGCTGATGGCCGCCGCGATGAAGGCAGGCGTGGAGGCGGGGCGCATGGCCTATCGCGCCGGTCGCATGGGCAAGCGCATGTATGCCGATCCGTCCAGTCCCCTGGCAGGGCTTATCTGACGCGTCTTTCGCTTGTGCAGCAAATTGACCGCCGCCTATCTTGTCGCCTATGGGCTGGGTCAGTTGAGGAGGAAATAAGCGATGGTGAACAAGCTATACCCCGATGCCGCGTCCGCGCTGGACGGGCTTCTCTTCGACGGCATGCACCTGTGCGCGGGCGGTTTTGGCCTGTGCGGCATTCCCGAACGGCTGATCGATGCGATCCGCGATTCGGGGGTGAAAGATCTGACCATCGCTTCCAACAATGCCGGTATCGATGGCGAGGGGCTGGGCAAGCTGCTGCGCACCCGGCAGGTCAAGAAAATGATCTCTTCCTATGTCGGCGAGAATAAGGAATTTGAACGCCAGTATCTGGCGGGCGAACTGGAAGTCGAATTCTGCCCGCAAGGGACGCTGGCCGAACGCTGCCGCGCCGGCGGGGCAGGCATCCCCGGTTTCTACACCAAGACCGGCGTCGGCACTGCCGTGGCCGAGGGCAAGGAAGTCAAGAGCTTCGACGGGCAGGATTATATCCTGGAGCGGGGCATTTTCGCCGACGTTGCGATCGTCAAGGGCTGGAAGGCTGACGAGAGCGGCAACCTGATCTTCCGCAAGACCGCGCGCAACTTCAACCAGCCGATGGCGACTGCCGCAAAAATCTGCATTGCGGAGGTCGAGGAAGTGGTGCCGACCGGCAGCCTGGACCCGGACGCGATCCACCTGCCCGGCATTTACGTCAAGCGCATGATCGTGGGCGCGCCCTATGACAAGAAGATCGAGTTCCGCACGGTAAGGCAGCGGGCGGCGGCGTGATGCGTCGCCTGACCGGCGCGCTGGCGGCGGTGGCCGCGTTGTTGGCGGGCGCGCCAGCCACGGCGCAGACGCGCCCCGACAGCGACCAGCCCTGGCGCGAGTTCCAGTGGCTCTATGGTTCGGCGGAAGGGGCGGCGACCAGCCGGCAGGCGTTCAACGCGCTGCGTGCTTTTGCGGTGATACAGGCGGAACGCTGGCGCATGGGCGAGCCGGTGGTGCAGCGGGTACTGGCGCCCGGCGCGACGCTCGACCGGCCAGCCTTCGAAAGCTGCGGCGACAAGAAGCCCGCCGTCGTGTTCGATATTGACGAGACCTTGCTGTTGAACACCGGCGCTGAATATTGGGCGGCGGCCAAGCAGCAAAGCTATGAACAGTCGCGGGCTTTCGACAAGGATGCCTGGGCCAAGTGGGAAAAGGACGGCGCGAAGCTGGTCGATCCGGTGCCCGGCGCGGTCGAGGCGGTCGATACGCTGCGCAAGGCGGACATTGCCGTGATCTTCAACAGCAATCGCAGCGCCGCCAGCATGCAGGAAACCGCCGAAGCGCTGGCCCATGCCGGGCTGGGCGTGGCGGAGCCGGGCAAGACGCTGTTTCTGGACAGTGCTGGCGATGGCAAGAAGGACGGGCGCCGCGCCACGATCGCCGAGACATGGTGCGTCGTGGCGATGGCGGGCGACCAGCTCGGCGATTTCAGCGACCTGTTCAACGTGAAGGAAAACGGCCGCCTGCCCGTGGTGAAACGGCGGCAGGCCATGGGATCGCCCATGCTGGCGCGGATGTGGGGGCAGGGATGGTTCCTGTTGCCCAACCCCGTCTATGGCAAGGGCGCCGAAGGCGATTTTAACGAGATTTTCCCCAAGAACCGGTGGAAGCCCCATTAAGCAGAGGAGGCCATATAGTGCCCTGGACACGTGATGAAATGGCCGCGCGCGCGGCAAAGGAATTGCAGGACGGCTTCTATGTGAACCTGGGCATCGGCATCCCGACGCTGGTCGCCAACCATATTCCCGAAGGCGTGGAAGTGACGCTGCAATCGGAAAACGGGATGCTGGGGATCGGTCCCTTTCCCTATGAGGGCGAGGAGGATGCCGACCTTATCAACGCGGGCAAGCAGACGATCAGCGAACTGCCGCAGACCGCCTATTTCAGTTCGGCCGACAGTTTCGCGATGATCCGCGGCGGGCATATCGACCTGACCGTGCTTGGCGCGATGGAAGTGGCGGAAAATGGCGACATCGCCAACTGGATGATCCCCGGCAAGATGATCAAGGGTATGGGCGGCGCGATGGATCTGGTCGCGGGCGTCAAGAAGATCATCGTCGTGATGGAGCACACCAGCAAGAATGGCGATCCCAAGTTCATCCCGGCCTGCACCCTGCCGCTGACCGGCAAGAATGTGGTCGACATGATCATCACCGACCTGTGCGTGTTCCAGCGTCCCGACCATGACAGCCCGTTCACACTGGTCGAAATGGCGCCGGGCGTCACGGCGGAAGAGGTCGCCGCCAAGACCACCGCGCACTATCTGGTCTGACAGCGTCATGAGCCTTGATGGTACTTATGATGAGGGCAATGTCTTTGCCCTCATCCTTGCGGGCAAAATCCCTTCGGTCCCCCTGTATGAGGATGCCCATACGTTCTGCTTTCTGGACATTCAGCCGCAGTCGAAGGGCCATGCGCTGGTCATTTCCAAATGGTCGAAGGCGCGCAACATATTGGAGATTGAGGAGGACGCGCTGGCGCAGGTGATGGCGACGACCCGCAAGGTCGCGACTGCCATCCGGGCCGCGCTCAACCCCGACGGCCTGCACATCGCCCAGTTCAACGGATCGGCGGCGGGGCAGACGGTGTTCCATCTGCATGTCCATATCGTGCCGCGCTGGGCAGGGCAGGCGACCGGCTTCGTCGCCCATGGACAAGGCCAGTTCGCGGACGCCGATGCGCTCCAAGCGCTGGCGCAAGAGATACGCGCGCACCTCTGATGCGTTTCCATCGCTTTGCGGGGCAGACGCCCCTTTGTGTTGGCGGACGCTGACATGGTCCTGCGTCCCTTCAACGTGCCCGGTGCCCGGCTGGCTTTGCGTACCAAGCGGGCCAGTCCGCTGTTCCAGGGGCGGCGGGGCGAGGGCGAGGTTGTCCTCGACCTGTCGCGCCTGCTGTCGCGTTCCTTCCACCCCGCGCCGACCGGCATCGACCGGGTGGAATATGTCTATGCCCGCGAACTGCTGGAGCGGATTCCAGACCGGCTGTCCTTTGCAGCGGTTCATCCGGCAGGCGGCTATTATGGTCGGCTCAACAGCGCGGCGGTGCGGCAATTTCTGGCCTTCACAGCGGCCAAATGGCGCAACGCCGGGGCGGCCGATGCGCGCGAGGGGCGGGCGGCGATCGTGCGGCACATGTTCGCGCTGCGTCCGCGCCCGGTGCCACGCGCAACCGGACCCCGCCTCTATCTGCAAGTGTCGCCACACCATCTGGACAATGCCGATCAGGTCGGTGCGATCCTGCGCGCGGAGGGCGCGAAATTCGTGACGCTGGTGCATGATGTGATCCCGCTCAGCCATCCCGAATATGCCCGGCCACAGGGGGCGGATGAACATCGGCGGCGGGTGCATACGATCGATCGCTTTGCCAGCGGCATCATCGGCAATAGCCAGGCGACGATCGACGCGCTGGCGCCGCATATGGCCAGCGGGCTGGCCGGGCGCGTGGTCCGTGTCGCCCATTTCGGCGCGGACGCCGTGGACATATTTGGCGGCCGTGGCGAAACGCTGCCTGACCGCCCTTATTTCGTCTATATTTCGACCATCGAGCCGCGCAAGAATCACCTGCTGCTGCTCACCATCTGGCGGCGGCTGGTCGAGCAACTGGGCGATGCAGCCCCGGTGCTGGTGCTGATCGGACGGCGCGGGTGGGAGAATGAAAATGTCGTGGATCTGCTCGATCGCGCCGAAGCCTTGCGCGGCCATGTGATCGAGGCGGGCGAGGTGTCCGACACGCGGATGCAGGCGCTGGTCGCCAACGCGCGCGCGATGCTGATGCCTTCCTTCGCCGAAGGGTTCGGGATGCCGGTGGTGGAGGCGCTGGCCGCTGGCGTTCCGGTGATATGCAGCGACATCATGGCTCATCGCGAAGTGGGTGGCGACGCGCCCGACTATCTCGATCCGCTCGACGGGCTGGGCTGGATGAAGGCGATCTTGAACTATAGTCAGCCGGATTCGCCCGATCGCGCGGCGCAGATCGCGCGGCTCTCGGTCTGGCGCGCGCCGACCTGGCGGGACTATTTCGATATCGTCATCGATTTGCTGGAAGATGTGACAAGTTCTGTTTCTTGACCTTGCATCGGCCCAAGCCCATGAACTGACTGCCATTATGATTCCCACGCCATTCCTGCGGTCCCCGCCTTTTCCCGGCATTGCTGCTTCACTCGCCGCTGTCAGCGTGATGCGCGAAACGGGCGATGGCGCTGCGCCGGTTGGCGACGATGTGCTGGATGCGATTGTCGCGGCGCGGGTCGGCGGCGCGTTTTGGGGCGCAAGACCCGGTGAACCGGGCCGTTCGGATCGTGCTGAGAGTGATCCTTGGGCACTGGTCGCTTCCGTGCAGTCGATCCATGCGCAGGCGGACGAGGACGTGGCGCTGATCGCGGGCCTGCTGGGCGTTTCCGTGATCGGCCCTGATGGCGCGGTCATCGATCCGGGTCAGCTGCGCGCGTCCCTCAAGGCGCGGATCGCAGCCGCCCGCTATCGCGACTGTTTTACTGGTGCGCCGGTCGATGCGATGCAGGCGGTGACGCAGCTCGCTGACTGGCGGCGGCATATCGACGGCAATCGCGGCATCGTGGCGGCGAGCGGCATGGCGTTCTGGAAGCGTGACGCGATCCGTCATTTCCTGTGGGACGGCATTGCCTCGCCCCCATTTCTGTCCGCCGACCGGGGACTGCGCCGCGCCCGGCGGGAGCAGGGGGCGCTGGCGGTCTGGCCGTCGCGCGTGCCTGTCACCCTGCCGCAGGATGCCGCTGATCAGGGCGTGGCGCTGGCGCGGGTGGAAGATGGCTTTCTGCGTTCCCGCGGGTTGGGTGCCGCGTTGCACCCGCCCGGCTCCGTCGTGGTGGATCGCACGGGCATCTATTATAATGCGCGCGCCGCCAATGATCTGGAAACGCTGCTGGCGACGCATGATTTCTCGCCCGCGCTGGTCGATCGCGCCCGCCGCCTGCGCGAACGGGTCTGCGCCACCGGCGTGACCAAATATGGGCCGGAAGCCGGGCAGATGATCGATCTTCCGGCCGGCAGGCGCACGGTGTTGGCGATCGGCCAGGTCGATGACGATCTGTCGGTGCGGCTGGGCGGGGCCGGGGTCGATGGCAATCTGGATTTTCTGAAGCGGGTGCGCCGGGCCGAACCGGACGCCTGGATCGTCTATCGCCCCCATCCCGATGTGCAGGCGGGGCATCGCAAGGGGCATTTGCCCGACTCCGTTGTTCTCGCCCACGCCGATGCGATCGACAGCGGTGCGCCGCTGATGGAACTGGTGCAGGCTGTTGATGAACTCCATGTCCTCTCTTCCCTGACCGGTTTCGAGGCGCTGATGCGCGGCCGTTCCGTAACGGTCCATGGGATGCCTTTCTACGCAGGCTGGGGCCTGACGCGCGATCTGGCGCAACCCTGTGTGCGGCGCGGGCGTCAACTCACCGTGGATCAGCTTGTCGCGGCCGCTCTCATTCTCTATCCTCGTTATCTCGATCCGGTAACGCGGTTGCCGTGCGGTCCCGAAATCATGGTGGATCGTATGGCGGATGGATCGACGCCGCCGATGACCTGGCTCATCGCGTTGCGGGCGCTACAGGGGAAGTTTCGACGTTTTATGACCTTGTCCGCTGAGTTTCTGCATGGCTGACCGCAACAAGAAGACCTTTCTGTTTCTGCAAGGACCGCATGGTCCCTATTTCGCGATGCTGGCCGACGCTTTGCGGCAGCGCGGGCATGTGGCGTTGCGAATCAACATCAATGGCGGCGACAAGGTCGACTGGCCCGGCGATGCGACCGACTATCATGGCACCTTCCGTAACTGGCCGCTGTTTTTCGACGATTTCATCGTCGCCCATGGCGTCACTGACCTGATCCTTTATGGCGATTGCCGCCCCTATCATGCCAGCGCGCACGGCATGGCCCGGCTGCGCAACCTGCGCGTGCATGTGGTGGAGGAAGGATATATCCGCCCCGATTTCCTGACGCTTCAGGCCGATGGCGTGAACGGCAATTCCACCTTGCCGCTGGACCCGCAATGGTATCGCGACGAAGCGATGGGCCTCCCCCCGCTGGAGGAGAATCAGCCGACAATCCCTTCGAACTTCAGCACCCGCGCGCGCAATACCATGCGCAATGGTTTTGCTGCTGCCATGCTGCGCCCGCTATTCCCCTTTTACCGGACCCACCGGCCGCACAGTTTCGTCATGGAATCGCTGTCCTGGGCGCGGAAGTTGATGATGCGCAGCCGCGACCTGGAGCAGTCGGCCCAGGCCTGGGCCAGGGTGGAAGGAAAGCGCTATTTCACCCTGCCGTTGCAGCTGAATTCCGATTATCAGCTGCGCGTCCATTCGCCCTTTGGCAACATGCGGGCGGCGTTGCGCTTCGTCATCAAAAGCTTTGCCCATCATGCCCCCGCTGACGTGCTGCTGGTGATCAAGCAGCATCCGCTCGATTCCGGGCTGGTCGCCTGGGGCCGGCTGATCCGTCGTCTGGCGAAAGATTATGGCGTGGCGGACCGTATCCATTATCTGTCGGACTGGGATATTGCCGCCGTCGTGAAAAACGCGATCGGCGTGGTCACGGTGAACAGCACGGTCGGCACGCTGGCGCTGAACAGCGGCAAGCCGGTGCTGGTTCTGGGACATGCGGTGTACAAGATCCCCGGCATCGTCAGCGTGAAGGGGCTGGACGCATTCTGGACCAATCCGTCGCCACCCGACATGGCGCTCTATTCCGCCTTCAGGCAGGTGCTGGCCGATCGCTGCCTGATTCGCGGCGGGTTGCTGAGCGATGAAGGCTTGCAGATGCTGGTCGAGAATGCGGCGGATCGACTGGCGCCGGTCGGGCGCGGAACCCGCCGTCATCTGAAACTGGTGACGCCCCAGGTCAGCGATTTCATCGCGTCCAATAGCGCGGTCTGATCCGGCGGGTCCGCAACTGAGCGATCCCTGACGATCAGGGCGCGGTGAAGCCGTAGCGGGCGAAGATGGCCTTGCCCGATGGCGATAACAGGAAGCGGCGGAACGCTTCGGCATCCTTGTGGCGGCTGCTGGTCAGGCGCGCGATCGGGTAACGGATCGGCGGATGACTGCTGGCCGGGAAGGCGCCGACGATCGCCACGCCGCCCGCAACCCGCGCGTCGGTGGCATAGACGATCCCCAGCGGCACTTCGCCCCGTTCCACCAGCGCCAGCGCGGCACGGACATTGTCGCCGCGCGCGATTTTGCCAGCAACGCTTGGCCAAACGCCAAGGCTGGTGAGTGCTGCCTTGCCATATTTGCCCGCTGGCACGCTGTCAGGATCGGCCATGGCCAGCCGCCCGATGCCCAGCGCCCGCGCGATCGGCATGGCGCGGCCGATCCGCAGGCGCACCGGCTTGCGCTTCGGCGTGACCAGCACCAGCCGGTTGCCGACGACATCGACGCGGGTGCCGCGTACGACGAACCCGGCCTGCTCGACATCGCGCATCCAGTCCTCATCCGCGCAGAGGAACAGGTCGGCCGGAGCGCCCGCCCGGATCTGTCGCGCCAGCGCCGAGGAGCCAGCGAACGACAGGACGGGTCGGGCATGACCGCGCCGGCGCCATGCGTCGGCGGCGGCGGTCATCGCCTCCTGCATGCTGGCGGCGGCGAGGATCAGCGGGCCGCGATCGGGTGACGCAGCCCGGGCGGTCGGGACCAGAAGCAGCAACAGGGCGATGGCAGACAGGAAGCGCAGGAACATGCCGCCTGTGTGCCGTGCGCCATTTGGCGAAGCAAGTGGCGCACGGTACTTTTGCAGAGGGGATCAATCGGCTAGAGCAGGCGGCATGTTCAGGAAACCGCGCTGACATGGCGATCGTCAGAAGCCAGTGCGGCCAGTGCGGTGTCGGCTGCGGTATCCGCGCGGTCACTGACACCGACCGGCGCGTCACGGTAGAGGGCGACCGGCTGCACCCGGCCAATGGCGGCTTGCTGTGCGATCGCGGGCAGGCGCTGGGCGACGACGCCATATCGCTGGAAGGGCGGTTGCTGCGACCGTTGGTGGATGGGCGACCGACTGGCTGGGACCGCGCGATCGCGCAGGTGGCGCGGCGGCTGTCGACCATGATGGCGCGCCATGGACCTGGCAGCATTGCGCTGCATATAGGCGGCGGTCTGCTGACCGAGGATTATTATGTCGCGAACAAGCTGATGAAGGGCTTTTTCGGGTCGGCGCATGTCCATGCACCGTGGCGCGACGGGAGCAGCGCGGCGCTCGTCCGGGCGTTCGGCGAGGATGTCATGCCCGCAGCCTATGAGGATATTGATCGCGCCGCGACGATCCTGCTGGTGGGGGGCGGCATCATGGCGCAGCCGGTGCTGCTGGACCGGGTGAAAACGGCGCGGGAGGCGGGCGCGCGGCTGGTGCTGCTGACCGATGCGGGGGTGGCGATAGAGGCTGATTTGCGTTTGACGCTGAAGCCCGGCAGCGCGGCGCAGTTGCTGACCGGCGCGCTGTTGCATGGCCATGACAAGGGCCGGCATGACACGGCGTTTCTGGCGCAGAGCGTGGCGGTGCCGGCCGATTTCTGGGAACGGTTGCGACCGGGGCATGACATCTGGTCGATCGCCCGCGCGACCGGGCTGACGCCAGCGGTGATCCGGGCTTTTTACGACGAGTGGATCGCCACCGACCGCGTCGTCACTCTGTTCCCCGGGAGCGAGTGTGCCGATCTGGCCGCGGCGGTCATCAACCTTCACCTTGCCAGCGGACGGATTGGGCGGCCCGGCGCGACCCCCTTCGCCATCACGGGTGCGGCCAATGGCATGGGCGCGCGCGAGGTTGGTTGCGTGGCGGACAGCCTGGCCGCCCATCGCGATTTCGCGCCTGACGCGCGCGCCAGCGTCGCCCGCTTCTGGGGCGCGCGGCTGCTGGTCGAAGGGCCGGGGCTGGAGGGGGAGGCGCTGTTGCGGGCGATGCGCGACGGACAGGTCAGGGCGCTATGGAGCATTGGCGCGGACCCGGCGGCGCAGGCATGGCTGTGCGAGGCGAGGGCGCTGGTCCCGCTGGCGGTTCGATCGACCGACAGTCTGGCGGAGCAGGGCGAAGGCTGGTCGATGCTGTTGCCGTCTGCGACATGGGTGGAAAAGGACGGGACGTTGACCGGCATGGACCGGCTGGTCAGTCGTCAGCGTCGACTATTCCCCCTGCCGGGGGAGGCGCGGCCAGACTGGTGGATGCTGACCAAGGTGGCGCAGGCGATGGGCTGGGGCGATGCTTTCCATTATGAGCGGCCAACCGACATTTATCGCGAACATGGGCGGCTGACCGCTTATGGCAATGATGGCGGGCGGCTGCTCAACCTGCGGCGGCACGCGCCGATTTCCAACCCGGCCTATGACGAATTGACCCCCTGGCGCTGGGGCGAGGTGCCGTTCGATGGCGGGCATTTTCCGACGCCGGACGGACGGGCGAGATTCGCTTAACTTCGCACTTTTCCCGGCAAATGCGATATATTGTTGCGCGACGCTGATCCTATCGCAAAGTCGGCTGCGTCCTGCCCGCATGCTAGAGCAGCGGGCCGATGTAGGACAGGCGAAACCGCTTATCGGGCGGTGGCGGCAATGCCTTGCAGATGCGCGAGCAGGGCGTCGCCATTGGCCGTCCAGGTGAAGCGCAGCGCGGCGGCGCGCACGGCTTCGCCGTCGGGCGGGTTGTCCAATATCGCCTGAATGGCCGTGGCGATGGCCTGTGGATCGCGATCGACAATCTGTCCCGCTTCCGGCCGGTCGAGCAGTTCGCGCGCGCCGCCGACATCGCTGATCACGATCGGGGTGCCGCAGGCCAGCGCCTCTACCCAGGCATTGGCGAGGCCTTCGGAGGCCGAGGGCAGGGCCATCACATCGGCGGCAGCGAAGATGCGCGGCAATTTATGGTGGGGGACGGAGCCGAGAAAGCCGATCCGCCGTTCGACCCCCAATTCCTCCGCCAGATTTTCAAGGGTTCGCCGATATTGCCCCTGTCCCGCCAGCAGCAAGGTGACATCGGGCAGCATGGGCAGGGCGCGGACCAGCAGATCCTGTCCCTTGCGCGGGATCAATGCGCCCACGCACAGCACGACCGGACCGTTGAAATCGAGCGTGGCCTTGGCCTCCGCCCGGTCGGCCAGTTCGAATGTGTCGAGATCAACCCCGGTATAATGGACGCGGATCTTGCCTTCATCCATGCCCATGCGGACCATGGAGCGGCGCATGGCGTCCGATACGGCGAGAAGCCCTGCCGCGCCTTCACCCGCGCGCAGCACCATCTTGCGCGTGCCGCGCTGACTGCCCCAATGATGGATGTCCGCGCCGCGCGCCTTGACCGAATAGGGGATACCTAGCGCGCGCGACAGGCGCTGCGCCACCGGACCGTCGGGAAAGAAGAAGCTGGCGTCGATCACGTCGAACGGCTTTTGCGCGTGCAATTGCCTGACCAGAGGCAGGATCGCGCGGGTCATCGTCCAGACATTGGTGCCCCCGCCAAATTTGGGGATGATCGGGAAGGTCGGGCGATAGACCGTCAGTTCGCGCCATTTTTCCCGGCGCGGCAACGCATGCAACGCGGCGTAGCGCGGTGCGAGCGAAAGCGGCCATGGCGGCAGGCCAACCGGCGCGATCACGGTGACGTTCGCTTCCGGGCGGCTGGCCAGTTCGCGCGCCTGCCGTTCCACGAACACGCCGAAATTGGGACGGCTGATGTCGGGAAAGAGGGTCGATAGCATGAGGACGTTGAGCGTCATGGTCTCTCTTTCGCGCAGCAGCCTTTGCAATTGGGTTAAGAGGCTGGTGACTTTTTGGCTAGAGCCGTCGGACGAGCTGTTCCGCGACTGCGGCCCATGGCGGGTCTGTCAGCACCAACTGGCGTGCGCCCGAACCCAGCGGCAGCAGTTGCAGCCGGTCGCCTTCCCGCCCGATCAGGCGCCCGAACAGGAAGCGGCCCGCCGGGCGCGGGAACAGAATGTCGCGGTTGAGCGCGCTGGCGAAATCCTGCGGCGCGATGCGGCGGCACCAGATGGCGTCACCGCTGCGATAATCGCCGATGCTGGCGCTCACATGGACGCCGACCATGCCGTCCGTCGCAATGGGGGAGGGGAAGGCCAGCGTGCGGGTCGGCGCGCGGGCACCGTCCGGTCCCAGCAGCGCCGCCACCGGCACCTCGCTCTGCCCCGGCAGGGCGACCAGTTCGGCGCTGGCGACGTCAAGCGCCAGCGCGATGCGGTTGAGCCATTTGATCGATACGGTACGGGTGCCGGTTTCCAGTCGGCCGATCGTCTGCGCGGTCGTTGGCGGATCGCATAGCGCGCCGACCTGTTCCAGCGTCAGCCCCTTCGCCTTGCGGACCTCGCGGATGCGGGTGATCATCTTTGCCTCGCTGAATAACCTATTTGGTTTCCTCTTTCCTACAAACTATCCGCCGTGGCAAGGCTGATTCCCCACCCATCGTCCAAGGAGAAGGCCGCATGACCGCCACCCATGTCGAACAGACGATCGAAGACCCGCAGGGCCGCCATCAGACCGTGCTGGTCCATATCGGGGAATCGCCGCTGGCCTGGCTCCATGCGCGCGGCCATTTGAGCGAACGGCATTATCTCGCGGGCGATCGGCTGCGTGCAGACTGGGAGAAGGCCGGGCTGGGCGCGCGCGTCACGATGCGCTGGGACGCGGCGCCCCGCGCGGGAGGACGGGCCGTGCCCGCGCGCCAGCCGGACCCGACGCTGATGCAATTGTCGGCGCGTGAACGCTTCGATGGCGCGATCCGCGCGGCAGGGCCGGGGCTGGCGGACATATTATGGCGGGTGGTATGCGCGGGCGAAGGGCTGGTCGCGGCGGAACGGGCGCTGGGCTGGCCCAGCCGCGCGGGCAAGCTGGTGCTGACGCTGGCGCTCGATCGGGTGGCGGGATGGTATCGGGTTGCTTGAGGCGAGAATGCGATGTGGGAGATTTTTGACTGCCCAAGCGGGCTAGCAAAATTGCAGGCCAATCTAATATGCGGCGTGTGATGAATCCTCCCCTCGCAGGGGAGGTGGCAGCACGACGTGCTGACGGAGGGGTGTCGTGCTATCGGGAGGGGGACACCCCTCCGTCTGACCTGCGGTCAGCCACCTCCCCTTAAAGGGGAGGATTGGCAAACATTCTACTGCGTCCAGGATGCGCCCAAGTCGTCAGCCGATCATCGCTGCGCCCAACAGCAACAGCAGCTTGACGTCCATGGCATAGCCCTCCGCGCGCCAAGCGGCGATCTGCGCCGTCAGCCCGGCAAGGGGCACGCGGTGGACGTGAATATCCTCGCCCTCCACGCCGCCGCCTTCGCCGGTCTTTTCCAGATCATGGGCGCGGAACAGGGTGAAGCTTTCCGAGACCATGCCGGGCGAGCTGAAAAATTCGCCGACGGATTCCAGGCGCGCGGCGCGATAGCCGGTCTCCTCCTCCAGTTCGCGACTGGCGGCGATGCCGGCATCCTCGTCCGCGTCATGATCGCCGACAAGGCCCGCGGGCAATTCGATGCAGCGCCGTCCCAGCGGCACGCGATATTGATCGACCAGCAGGACATGCCCGTCATCGATGGCCAGAATGACAGCCGCCCTGATGCCCCGCGCGCGGCCGACATATTCCCATTTGCCGCGTCGCTTCGCCGTGATGAAGCGCCCGGCCCACATCACTTCTTCAGGCGCAGACGCATCCGGGTCACTCATAATTCGATCAGCCTGTCGGGAAGTTCGTTGATGTCGTCATCGGCGCGCGGGAAATGGGTGGCGAGCACCAGCCCGACCTGACGCACCGCCTGCGCCAGCCCTTCGCCCGCGCGACCCGCACGGATCGCGTCGATCAGCGCCGCCATCGCCGCGCCCCATTCTTCCGGTGCGACCTTGTCATTGATCGCGGCGTCGGCGACGATTTCGGCGCGATGTTCGTCCAGCGAGAGGTAGATCAAGACGCCGGTGCGGCCCTGTGTGCGGGCTTCGGCAGCGGTGCGGAACAGCAGGATCGCGCGTCGCCGCACGCGCCGCGCCCGCGTGGCGCGCGGGGTCATCCACATGCGCAGCGCCGGGATGGCCAGCAGATAGCGGACAGCCAGAAATTTGAGGATCAGCAGGCCCAGCAGCCCGGTCAGCAATTTCCAGTCCGCCAGTTCATGGTCCCAGTCGCGCAGCAGGGCGGACAGGAAATTTCGCAATTGCTCCGGAAAGGCGGCCGCCACCGATAGCGCGATGAACACCGCCGCGATCGCCCAGTGCAGCCCGACATCATGATAGGCATCGGATCGGCGCGTCACGATCGTCACGATTTCGCCGGACGTATGGGCCTCTGCCTCCGCCACGGCGGCAGACACGAGTGCGTGGTCGGCGGCTGAAAGATGAAGCTGCATCACCAGTCCCCCGACGCGCCACCGCCGCCGAAGCTGCCGCCGCCGCCCGAAAAGCCGCCACCACCGCCAAAGCCGCCGCCGCCCCAGCCGGAACCGCCACCGCCGCCCCAGCCGCCACCGCCCCAGCCGGAATCCCCCGGACCCCACAGGATGATCGGCACGCCCGAACGGCTGCGATAGCGTTTGCCCGTACCGCGCCGCCGCGATGCCAGCGCGATGAAGGCGACGACCATGACGATGACCCAGATGATCGCCATGCCGCTGACATGACCGCCCGATCCCTTGCGCGCCGCCGCTTCCGCCGCCGCCGCGCGGGCCTTCGCCTCTTCGGGCGGCAGGGTCATGATCGCGCCGATCTGGTCCACGCCCGCGTCGATGCCGCCAGCCATGTCCCCCGCCTTGAAGCGCGGGGCGATGGCGTCGCGGATGATCTGGGACGATTGCGCGTCGGTCAGCAGCCCTTCCAGGCCATAGCCGACTTCTACCCGTATCTTGCGTTCATTGGGCGCGACGATCAGCAATGCGCCGTCATTCTTCGCCTTTTCGCCGATCCCCCAGGCGCGGCCCAGGCGATAGCCATAATCGGCAATGTCATAACCCTGAAGGTCGGGAATGGTCGCGACCACCAGTTGCCGCCCGCTTTGCGTTTCCAGCGCAGCGAGCTTGCCGGTCAGCGCCTGTTCCTGCGCCGGGGAGAGCAGCGCGGCGTCATCGACCACACGGCCAGTCAGCTTGGGAAAAGACTGGGCCTGCGCTGCGGGCACGAAGGCCAGCAGCGCGAGGAGGATAAGAAAGCGGCGGATCACGCGATCAATTGCCGAAGTCGACCTTCGGCGCTTCTTCCGCGCCGGGCGTCGTCGCCTGGAACGGGGTCATGGGCTTGGCGCCGTGGATGATCTTGGCGCCGATCGCGTCGGGGAAGGTGCGGATGCGGGTGTTATAGGCGCGCACGGCTTCATTATAATCGCGGATGGCGACGGCGATCCGGTTTTCGGTGCCTTCCAGTTGCGATTGCAGGTTCAGGAAGTTGGCGTTGGTCTTGAGGTCGGGATAGGCCTCGACCGAGGCAAGCAGGCGGCCAAGCCCCTGGCTCAGCTGGGCCTGCGCGGCCTGGAACTGGGCGACCTTTGCCGGGTCGGACAGATCGTCGGCATTGACCTGAACCGAGGTTGCCTTGGCGCGGGCTTCGGTGACGCGGACCAGCGTGTCCTGTTCCTGCTTGCCCGCCGCCTTGACCGTGGCGACGAGGTTGCCGATCAGGTTGGCGCGGCGCTGATATTGCGCCTGGACGTCGGCCCATTTGGCCTTGGCCTCTTCCTCGGCGGCGGGGACGCTGTTGATGCCGCAGGCGGACAGGGCGAAAACGCCCAGCAGCGGCAGAAGGAAAGGGGCAAAGCGGCGCAGGAAGGTCATGGAAGATCCTCGGCAATTATCTGCGTCACGAAATAGGCGGTTGTCCTGTCGCACGCAACGGGCCATCCAGTGATTATCTTTGCAAGGGAGAGCGGTAGCGATGGGACTGATCAGCGAATTCAAGACCTTCATCAATCGCGGCAATGTGATGGACCTGGCGGTCGGCGTCATCATCGGCGGCGCGTTTGCGACCATCACCAAGTCGCTGACCGATGACCTCATCATGCCGGTGGTGGGCTATATTTTCGGCGGCGCGGATTTTTCCGAATATTTCATCCGGCTGGGCGACCTGCCTGCCGATTATGAGGGCAACCCGCAAAGCTATGCAGACCTGAAGGCGGCGGGCGTCGCGATGTTCGGCTGGGGCCAGTTCCTGACCGTGCTGGTCAATTTCATCATCCTGGCCTTCATCATCTTTCTGTTGGTGAGAGCGGTCAACCGGCTGACGGCCAAGCCCGAACCGGAGGCGGCCGCGCCCGCGCCAGCGCCCACGCCGGAGGACATCGTCCTGCTGCGTGAAATTCGCGATTCGCTGCGAAAATAATCTTCTATGCGACGAACGGAGCGGTCGGCGGGAACCATTGGGGGCGTGGCCGGTTGATCGCGGTCAGGGTTGGGACGGCGTAACGCCGTTCCGCCCGGTGAGCCATACGGTCTGCCCTTGGGGGCGCAACAGGAGAATACGCCGTGAAAACCTTCGTCAAAATCCTTGGCCTTGCCAGCCTTGTGGCCCTCGCCGCGTGCGATTCGGCTAAGGAAAACCAGGTCGAGAATGCGTACGAAAACAAGGCGGATGCGATCGACAATCAGGCTGACAATATGGAAGCCATGGCAGACAACCTGACCGGCGCCGCCGAAAATACGGCTGAACACGCCGCCGACGCGCTGGAAAACAAGGCCGACGCGACCCGCGAAGCGGGCGAAAAGGCCGAGGATGCGGTCGAAAAGCACCAGTAAGCGCTTTTTACCGATCAAGATTGGAAGGGGCGTCGCGATTGGATCGCGGCGCCCCTTATGGGATGGCCCGCCCCTTTTCCCCGGCATCAGGTATGATGCTGTCTCTTATACACAGCTAGATGTGTATAAGAGACAGGCATGGCATCAATGCCCAACTCCAGAGATGTGTATAAGAGACAGGCATGGCATCAATGCCCAACTCCAGAGATGTGTATAAGAGACAGGCATGGCATCAATGCCCAACTCCAGAGATGTGTATAAGAGACAGGCATGGCATCAATGCCCAACTCCAGAGATGTGTATAAGAGACAGGCATGGCATCAATGCCCAACTCCAGAGATGTGTATAAGAGACAGGCATGGCATCAATGCCCAACTCCAGAGATGTGTATAAGAGACAGGCATGGCATCAATGCCCAACTCCAGAGATGTGTATAAGAGACAGGCATGGCATCAATGCCCAACTCCAGAGATGTGTATAAGAGACAGGCATGGCATCAATGCCCAACTCCAGAGATGTGTATAAGAGACAGGCATGGCATCAATGCCCAACTCCAGAGATGTGTATAAGAGACAGGCATGGCATCAATGCCCAACTCCAGAGATGTGTATAAGAGACAGGCATGGCATCAATGCCCAACTCCAGAGATGTGTATAAGAGACAGGCATGGCATCAATGCCCAACTCCAGAGATGTGTATAAGAGACAGGCATGGCATCAATGCCCAACTCCAGAGATGTGTATAAGAGACAGGCATGGCATCAATGCCCAACTCCAGAGATGTGTATAAGAGACAGGCATGGCATCAATGCCCAACTCCAGAGATGTGTATAAGAGACAGGCATGGCATCAATGCCCAACTCCAGAGATGTGTATAAGAGACAGGCATGGCATCAATGCCCAACTCCAGAGATGTGTATAAGAGACAGGATCAGAACACCGTAAAATCCTACTGGCAAACGGGGCGGGCCATACGTTTTTTTGCGCTTTAACCCGCTCTTAACCACGTCCCGCCATGGTGCCCGTTGCGCGCATCCGTGGGACCATGGGCATGGACGAACTGTTACAAGAATTCATATCCGAGACCCAGGAAACGCTGGAGGCGCTGGCGGGGGAAGTCGTCGCCTGGGAAGCCGATCCGTCGGATCGGGACCGGCTCGATGCGATTTTCCGCTTCTTCCATACGGTCAAGGGTAGCTGCGGCTTCCTGAACCTGCCCCGGTTCGAGCGGCTGAGCCATGCGGCCGAAGATGTGCTGTCGGACATCCGCGCGGGCAAGCGCGTTGCCGATCCAGCGACGGTGAGCGCGGTGCTGGGCCTGATGGACCGGATCGGCGAACTGGCCGAAGCGGTGGCGACAGGGGCGGCGCTGCCCAATGAGAATGACGAATTTCTGATCGCCGCGCT
This sequence comes from Sphingobium sp. B2, assembly GCF_007693735.1. Lineage (NCBI taxonomy): Bacteria > Pseudomonadati > Pseudomonadota > Alphaproteobacteria > Sphingomonadales > Sphingobiaceae > Sphingobium > Sphingobium sp. B2. Next base: position 2,357,791 of record NZ_VDBZ01000001.1, on the reverse strand, counting down.
GACCACCCCGGCCGAGACATTGCCGACGGGCGGGGAGGAGCATCACCATGCGGCCGCGCCGGTCGCGGTGGCGCGGCAAGGCGGCCAGTCCGGCCCCCGCACCATTCGCCTGCCACTCAGCCTGATCGACCAGTTGATGAACGGCGTGTCGGACATGGTGCTGGCGCGCAACGAATTGTCGCGCAAGCTGCGCGAGCGATCGGTCGACACCGAACTGGACACAGTGTTCGAGCGGCTGTCGACATGCGTGGCCGACATGCGCGACGTGATTTCCAAGACCCGGATGCAGCGGGTGGAGCGGCTGTTTGCCGCGATCCCGCGCATGGTGCGCGATCTGGGCCGGGATCTGGGCAAGCGGATCGAGTTGACGCTGGAGGGCGGCGACGTCGAGATGGACCGCGAGATGGTGGAGATGGTCGTCGACCCGCTCACCCATATCGTGCGCAACAGCATCGACCATGGCATCGAAACGCCAGAAAAGCGGCGCGCGGCGGGCAAGCCCGAAGTCGGGTCATTGCGGCTGGAGGCGCGGCAGTCGGGCAACCAGATCGTGATCGTCATCAGCGACGATGGCGCGGGCATCGATACTGCGCGACTGGTGGAAAAGGCGATTGCCGCTGGCCGCCTGACCCCTGAAGCGGCTGCCCGCATGAGCGAGGCGGACAGGCTGGAGCTGATTTTTCAGGCCGGGCTGTCCACCGCCAATCAGGTGACGGCGATTTCCGGACGCGGCGTGGGCATGGACGTGGTGCGCGCCAATGTGGAGCGTATCGGCGGCCTGATCGCGCTGGACAATCATCCGGGGCGCGGATTGTGCATCACCCTGCGCGTACCGCTGACGCTGACCATCATTCCGGGCCTGATCATCCGCGCAGGCGGCCTGCATTTCGCGATCCCGCGCGCCGCGGTGGTGGAAATTCTGCACGACAATAACGACACGCTCCAGATCAGCGAAGTGGGCGGGGCCAAGATCGCGACGATCCGGTCGGTCCGTCATTCGATGATCGACCTGGAAGATGTGCTGGGCATGGAAAAGCCGGTCGAGGCCGAGCCGCGCGCCATCATGGTGGTGCGGTCTGCCACGGGCGTACCCTTTGCCATGGGCGTGTCGGCGGTCGACAATCATGAGGAACTGGTGATCCGTCCGGCGTCGCCGCTGGTGATGGCGTCGGGCGTCTATGCGGGCATGACCCTGCCCGACAATGGCAAGCCGATGCTGCTGCTCGACGCGGCGGGTATTGCCAGCGCGGCCAGATTGCCCACGATGATCGACGACCGCACCCTTCGCCAGTCCGAGCAGGAGACAAAGGCGCAGGCCGGGATCGAGATGATCGCGGCGCTGCGGTTCGAGGAATGTTCGGGCCAGCGCCGCCTGTTGCAACTGTCGCTGATCGAGCGGGTCGAGGATATTGACGCATCGCTGTTCGGCCGGTCGGGCGGCGACGCCTTTGTCCGGCTGGATGGCCGACTGGTGCCGGTGGCCAACGGCCTGACCGAATTCGGGCGCGACAAAATCTCCGCGCTGCGCCTGCGCGATGGTTCGATCGAAGCCTGCTATCCTGTCGCTGCCGTGCTGGACATCGTGCAGATGCCGATGGTGCCGGACATGGTGGCGATGCACGGCCATATCAGCGGCGTCGCGGTGATCGACGGCGAACATCTGGAAGTGATCAATCCCTTCGCGCTGTTCGGCAGCCTGCCCGACCGTGCGATCGTGGAGCGGACGCGCGGCCGTTGCCTGCTGGCCGACGCCGACGATGGCTGGACCCGCGAGATTTTGGCGCCGTTGCTGCGACAGGCAGGGCAAGAGGTCGTACTGGGCCTCCCCGATGATGCGGCGGTGGACCCGCGCGACGTGCTGTTGCTGACCGGCGCCGATGCCGCGCAGACGGCGGGCGTCATGGCCGGGATGATCGGATGCCGCATCGTCCATCTGCGCGCTTCGCCGCGCGCGGCCGGTCCACAGGATGACAGCATCTATCGCTATGATCAGGATGCGCTGATGGCGGCGATCGCCGGGGGCCAGATGGCCGGAGGAAACGGGTAAGGCCATGGACAGACTCTTTCTTTTCGCCACGCTGGCAGGCACGCGGATCGCGGTGGAGACGAGCGAGGTCGAGGCGGTCGTCCGCCTGAACGACGTGTCGCCCGTGCCGGGCATGGGCGCGCATATCGCCGGGCTGTCGGCATTGCGCAGCCGGGTGCTAACCATCATCGACGTCGCTGCGCTGATCCATGGCGTCGCCAGTCCGCGGGTGGAGCGGGGACTGGCCATCATCGCCGACATCAGCGGCCACAGCTATGGCCTGATGGTCGACGGCGTCACGGACATTTGCCGCGTGCCGGAAGGCGAATTGCCCCTGCGCGGCCAGATCGACCCGGCCTGGACCCCCTATGCGCGCGCCATCGTGGAGCATGAAGGGCATCCCTGGCTGCTGGTGTCGCTGGCCGCCTTCATCGAGGGCGGGGCGCTGGCGCAGGCGGCGTGACCGGCAGATGCGCCCGGATTTGCGACCAACCGAATAATCCTGCCTGCCTCGTTTACCAATTGCTTGGCTTTGGTGGTTAAACCTTCAGCCGTTACGCGAAAACCAAAGGGACGCCTCATGAAGAATTGCCTGGTCGTTGACGACTCGAAGGTCATCCGCAAGGTGGCGCGCCACATACTGGAATCGCTGGACCTGACCGTCAGCGAAGCCGTGGATGGTCAGGATGCCCTGACCCAGTGCGAAGCCTCTGCGCCCGATGTCGTCCTGCTCGACTGGAACATGCCGGTGATGAGCGGCATGGAGTTTCTTCAGGCGCTGTCGAGCGCGAAGATGACGGCCCGGCCCAAGATCATCTTTTGCACCACCGAAAATGGCATCGGCCATATCAAGGCGGCCGTCGAGGCCGGGGCCGACGAATATGTGATGAAGCCGTTTGACCGGGAAACGCTGGAAAGCAAGCTGGTCATCGTCGGGGTGATTTAGCGGGCGGGACGCACGTCCTTTTCCTTGGGAGATTTCCGACCTTTTCTTCATCCTTCGTGCAGAAAGCCCCGTGATGACCTTCATCGCGCCGATCATGACCAGTCAGAGGAGCGAACCCCAGGTGGTTCGCACGCTGGTCGTTGATGATTCGGTTGTTGTCCGCACCGTTATCGAACGCATTTTGAATGCGGACCCGGCCTATGCCGTCGTTCACAAGACGAACAGTGCCGAACAGGCGCTGGGCTATCTGGCGGAGCATGACATCGACCTGGTGCTGCTGGACATCGAATTGCCGGGGCAGAGCGGGCTTGCCGCGCTGCCCGCCATCCTGCGCGCCAATCCCGGCGTCAAGGTCGCCATCCTGTCGGGCAAGTGCGAGGAGGGCAGCGCGGCCGCCATCGAAGCGCTGGCGCTGGGCGCGAGCGACATTGTGTCGAAGCCGGGCAGCGGCAGTTTTGGCGAGCATTTCCCCCAGACGTTGATCGAGCGGCTCAATCGCCTGTTCACCGATCGTCCCGCGCCATCGCCGCCGCAGCGCCCGCTGGCGCCACCCGTCGTCCAGCCTGCCGCGCAGCCAATCGCCTGCCTTGGCATCGGCGCGTCGACCGGGGGCATTCATGCGCTGGGACAGCTGTTTGAAGGTCTGGCCGCGCCGCTGGGCGTGCCGGTGTTGCTGACCCAGCATCTGCCCGCCAGCTTCACCGTCTATTTCGCGCAGCAATTGTCGCGTATGACCAGCCTGCGGGTCAAAGTCGCCGAAACCGGCGATCTGTTGATGGCCGACACGGTCTATGTCGCCCCCGGCGACGCCAATCTGCAATTGCGTCGCGGCCTGCATGGGCGGGTGACGATAACGCTGAACCCGGAACGCACGCCCGCCGGCAACCTGCCCGGCGTCGATCCGATGTTTGCCAGCATGGCGGAAGTCTATGGCGCAGGCGCGGTGGGTATCGTGCTGACCGGCATGGGCCGCGACGGCACGGTCGGCGCGCGCGATATTGTCGCGGCTGGCGGCTGGATCGTCGCGCAGGATGAAGCCAGCAGTGTCGTTTGGGGCATGCCCGGATCGGTCGCGGGCGCGGGGCTGACCTGCGCGGTGATGGAACCGCATGCCATTATGGATTTCGTGTCGCGGCGCGGAAAGGTTCTTGTTTGATGGTCATGCCTCCCACGCCCGCATCGACACTCCAGGGCGCGGCGCGCATCCTGTCCGGGCTGCTGGAAGCGCGCACCGGGCAGATCTTGACCGAGGGCCGGGCCTGGCGAATGGAAACCGCGCTGCGGCCCGTGCTGCGCAATCATGGCCTGAACGACATGGACGAACTGGCCGCCCGGTTGCTGCGCAAGGGCGACGCGCGGCTGGAACAGCATGTCGTCGATGCGCTGTTGAACAATGAAAGCAGCTTTTTCCGCGACCTTCAGATTTTCGACATGATCCAGCGGCAGATATTGCCCGCGATCCATGCCACCAAGACCGACCGGACGCTGCGCATATGGAGCGCGGGCTGTTCCACCGGGCAGGAAGCCTATTCGCTGGCGATCCGCCTGCGCAACGACGCGGCGCGCTGGAGCGGATGGCGGATCGAGATCATGGCGACCGACATTTCGACCGCCGCGATCGATCAGGCGCGGTCGGGCATATTTTCGCAAATGGACGTGCAGCGCGGGTTGGCAGTGGGCGACCTGCTCAAATGGTTCGAACCGTCGGGCGACGACTGGCGCGCCAGTCCCGAATTGCGGCGGATGATCGATTTCCGCCACGACAATCTGTTCGATGCGAAAGCGCCGACGGGCGCCTATGACCTGCTGCTCTGCCGCAACGTGCTGCTCTATTTCACGCCCGAACGACGGCAGGCGGTGCTGTCGCTGCTGGCCCGGCACAGCCATGCGGGATCGGTCCTGTTGCTGGGCGCGGGGGAAACGGTGATGGGGCAAGGCGATGATTTCATTGCCCATTCCGAATTTCGCGGAGCCTATGCGCGGCAGGCGGCCTTGCCGGAGGGCGCGATCGGCCGGGTGCGGCGGGCGGGTTAAAGCTTCGCGCCTGCTTTAACCATGCTTGATTGCCGCGCCGCGCTGCGCCAATGTCGTGCCAAGGCCGCGCGACTGCACGGGCGGGCCGAAAGGGCATGATGAACGAGCTGCCGATAATCGAAACGCCGTCGCCCAATTTCGACGAGCGCAGCCTGCCGGTCACGATGCTGGTGCTGCACTATACCGGGATGCCGGACGCGGCGAGTGCGATCAACTGGCTGGCCAATCCCGAATCTAAGGTTTCCGCCCATTATGTCGTGACCGAGGATGGCCAGATCATCCGCATGGTCGACGAAGCCAAGCGCGCCTGGCATGCGGGACGGTCCCACTGGCGCGGGGTGGATGACGTCAACAGCGCCAGCATCGGCATAGAGATTGTCAATCCGGGGCATGAATGGGGCTATCGGCCCTTTCCCGAAACCCAGATGAGTTCGCTGATCCCGCTGGTCCACGACATCGTCCAGCGCCATCGCATCACCCGCGGCAACATCGTCGGCCACAGCGACATTGCGCCCGCGCGCAAGCAGGATCCGGGCGAATTATTCCCCTGGGGGCAACTGGCGCGGCTGCGGCTGGCCCTGCCGCGCCCGACCAAGAATCTGATGGACCCGCACTGGACCGATGGTGGCTTCATGCTGGCGCTCGAACGGTTCGGTTATGACATCGCCGATCCGCAGGCGGCGGTGGTGGCGTTCCAGCGGCGCTTCCGTCCCGAACTGATCGACGGGGTGATTTGCGGCGAATGTCGCGCCATCCTGCTGGCTTTGCTGCTGCCCAAGCCAAGGGGCGATGAATAAGCAGGTGACGCGATAGCGGAACGAGGCTAGGAACCGTCGCGCCAGAGGGCCGGGCGGCCGCGGCGTGGCGGGTAACTTCCACGGCGAGGAAAGTCCGGGCTCCACGAAATGACGGTGCCGGTTAACGACCGGCTGGAGTGATCCAAGGGACAGTGCAACAGAAAGCAGGTCGCTAAGGTTTCGACCCAGTGACATTGAAAGGGTGCGGTAAGAGCGCACCGCGTCTGCGGCAACGCAAGACGGCATGGTAAACCCCACCGGGAGCAAGACCGAATAGGGGCGGCGCGCAGCTTCATGCTGCTAGGTCTGTTTCGACCGAGACCGTCCGGGTTGGTTGCTGGAGGAACGGAGCAATCCGTTCCCTAGAGGAATGGTCGCCTATCCCCGCCGGCTTCACGGCTTGGCGGGGTGGACAGAACCCGGCTTACAGGCCCTCTGGCATTTATTTGAGTATTGCCGCTGGTACGGGCTTCAAAATGCGCTCTTTCGCGCATTTTCAAAATATGGCGCGATGGGCTGGCATTCCGTCCGCACCTTCCCTAATTCGGGCAAATGGCACGAAACAGCCGATCCAATGACTGGGGATTTCCCCGCTGGCGTGCCTATGGCGCAGCGCGTGAGGCGCAGCGCGTGCGTATGTGCGACCGTTTCGGGTGCGACAAGCCGGGCGATTGCCCCGCGCCCAAATCCCCCAACAGCCCGGAACGCTGGTATTTCTGCGCCGAACATGCCGGGGAATATAACCGCAATTGGGACTATTTTCAGGGGCTGGACCAGGAAGAGCGCGAACAGCGCGAGCGGGACGAGCGGCGCGACGCAGGCGGCTATCAGGGCAGCGCCTATCATAGCTGGGGCGGTCCGGGCGATGGCAGCCGGTCGCGCGACGAACTCCATGCGCTAAAGGCGCTGGACCTGGAGGATGACGCCGATTTCGAGGCGGTGAAGAAAAGCTGGCGGATGCTGGCCAAGGAAAATCATCCTGACGTCAAGCCCGGCGACACGCAGGCCGCCGCCCGTTTTCAGACGATCCAGGCCGCCTATGAAGTGTTGCGCGCGGCGGAAGAGCGGCGGACGTGGAAGCCGCGCGGGGCGGTGGATTGAAACATCTGGTCCGGTCCAACTGGCAGAATGCCATCCTTGTCTGCCGCAAATGCGAAAAGAAACTGGATGGCGGCTTTGGCCCCGATGGCGACGAGCGGCTGGCCAAGGCGCTGCGGCGGCACCTGTCGTTGAAGAAAGGGCGCAAGGCCGCGGCGGGCATCATCGAGGTCAGTTGCCTGGGCGTGTGTCCCAAAGGCGCGGTGACGGTGGTGAACGGCGCGGCCAGCCGGGAGTGGCTGCTGGTACGGCCCGGCGCCGATCTGGATGAGCTGGCGCGGACGCTGGCCTTGACGCCGCCAACTGCCTGACCCGGTCAGCCGGCGCGGGCGATCGGCGGGGCGCTGTTGTCGATCCTGTCGGCGAGGGGATAGAGGGTGCGGTTCTCGCGGTCGACCCGTTCGGTCAGCGCGCGGATAACGGCCTGCGTCGCGATACAGAAATCGGCCCATTCGCGTGCGACGCGATCGTCGCTCCACGCGGTCATATAGCTGGAAAAGCTTTCGGCGAGCGCGCCGGTTTCGGCCTGGAGGGCGGCGGCTGTGGTGCGGGTATGCGCGTCGTCGGCGCGTTGCAGCGCCGGGTAGAGGATGCGGTCCTCCAGCGCCAGATGCCCCATCAACTGGCGCGCGAGTTGCCAACGGATGGAACCCACGCTGCGGGGGGTGGTGCGGTCAGCCGTCGCCTGCGCCAGTCGGTGCGCAATGTGGCTGATCTCGTCATGTTGTCGGCGCAGTTCGGTCATGTCCATCGCTTCGCCCTTCCGTGTCTACGGATGGCCGATGATGCGTACGGCAGCTTAAGAAACCGTTGCGGTAGGTATAATTACGGTCGTAAATATACCAATGGCCCTGCACCATGCGATGCAGGGCCATGGCCGTTGAATCAGCCCGGCTGGTCGGCGCGGCTGACGCCTTCGCCATCCAGGTTGAGCGCGACGAAGTCCCAGTCGATCGCTTCCTTCAGCAGCTTTTCGGCATAGGCCGGGCGCAGGTTGCGATAGTCGATATAATAGGCATGTTCCCACACATCGAGGATCAGCAGCGGCGCATGGCCTTCATGCGCGACCGGCGTGTCGGCGTCATGGTAGGACGTCACTTCCAGCTTGCCGTCCTTGAGGACGAGCGCGGCCCAACCGCTGGCGAAATGCCCAACGGCTTCGGCCTTGAGCTTGTCGACCAGGGCGTCGACCGAGCCGAAGCTGTCGTTGATCATGTCGAGCAGCTTGCCCGACGGCGCTTTCTTTTCGGGCGACAGGCACAGCCAGTAGAAGCTGTGGTTCCAGATCTGGCCGACCTGGTTGAAGAGACCGCCCTTGGACGATTTGATGAGCTCGACCAGCGACTTGCCCTGGAGCGACGCGTCGGCGGCGACCAGTTCATTGGCCTTCACGACATAGGCGTTGTGGTGCTTGCCATGGTGATAGTCGAATGTTTCGGCCGACAGGATTTCGCCAAAAGCGTCCTTGGCATAGGGCAGGTCTGGCAGCGTGAAAGCCATGGGAAAACTCCTCGGTTCGTTGATGGGGACGATCGCATAACGAAACTGCGACCTGAAGGCTCCGTGCCACTAGCAGGCTTATTACGCGACCGAAAACAGGATATTTTCGCTTTTCATCTACGGAAATATCCATGTGACATCAGCGTAACGATCGCCTAGACTTACAGGTCGGGTTGTCGGGCCTTGCGCGGCGGCCGTTCAGCCCTGCGGTGGCGATGTGCCGCCAATTTCGTCGCTGTCCAGCCGGTCGCCCAGATTGAGGCCATGGCGCATCAGCATGGGGATGTTGGCGGCGGCAAAGACCACCGACACGATGGTCACGCCCCATACCTTGACCGCCAGCCAGCTGTCGAAGCTCATCGTGCGGCGCATCACTTCGTTGGCGATCGCCATGGCGACGAAGAAGATCGCCCAGTTGCGCGACAATTTGCGCCAACCTGTTTCGGACAGGCCATCATAGGCGGCCTGAAGCAGATATTTGAGCAGCGGCTTGCCGCGCATCAGCCCGCCAAACAGCATCAGCGCGAAAAAGCTGTAGATGATCGTCGGCTTGATCTGGATGAAGCGCTGATCATGAAAATAGATGGTGAGGCCGCCGAAAAACAGCACCAGCGCGGCGGACAGCCAGAGCATGGGCGAGACTTTGCCCAATTTCCATTTCGACACGATCACCGCGACGACGATGGCCGCCATGAAGGCAGCGGTGCCGACGATCATGCCGAGGAACTTATAGCCCAGGAAAAAGACCAGCAGCGGCCCGAAATCGAGCGCCAGGCTAAGCGTGCCCCCATGTCCGGGGCGTTGGGCGGGTTTGGTGTCAGCCATGGCTGTTTTTCCTATCGTCATCCTGACGAACGTCAGGATCCAGGGCGTCGAAGCGCTGCGTGGCGGACTCTGGACGCCGGATCAAGTCCGGCATGACGGCGATTTCACCGTGCATAGGCGGTCCCGGCGATGGCCCGCGCCATGTCGCCCGGATCGAAGGGGCGCAGATCCTCGATCTTTTCGCCCACGCCGATGGCATGGATCGGCAGGCGATATTTCTCCGCCGCCGCGACCAGCATGCCGCCGCGCGCGGTGCCGTCCAGCTTGGTCATGACCAGGCCGGTGACATGGGCGACTTCCTTGAAAACCTCTATCTGGTTCAATGCATTCTGTCCGGTGGTGGCATCCAGCACCAGCACAACGTCGTGGGGGGCGGCCGGGTTCAATCGGCCCAGCACGCGGCGCACCTTCGCCAGTTCGTCCATCAGTTCGGTCTTGTTCTGAAGGCGGCCCGCCGTGTCGACGATCAGCACGTCGATGCCGGTGGCCGTCGCCTGCTTGACCGCATCGAACACGATGCCAGCCGCGTCGCCGCCTTCCTTGCCAGCGACGATGGGGATGCCGAGCCGGTCGGCCCAGACCTTGAGCTGACCGATGGCCGCCGCGCGGAACGTGTCACCCGCCGCCAGCATCACGCCATAATCCTGTTCCAGAAAATTATGCGCCAGCTTGGCGATGGTGGTCGTCTTGCCGGAGCCATTGACGCCGATCACCAATATGACCTGCGGGCGGGGGAAGGCCTCTATCTCCAGCGGGCGGGCAACGGGGGCCAGCACCTTCTCAATCTCTTCCGCGATAATCTCTCGCAGATATTCCTCGGTCAGTTCCTTGTTGAACCGGCCTTCGGCCAATCGGTCGCGCACCCTGGCGGCCATGGCCGGGCCAAGATCGGTCATGATCAGCGCTTCTTCAATCTCGTCCAGCGTCTGATTGTCGAGCGCTGCCTTGCCGAACAGGCCGGTGAGATTTTCGCCCAGCTTGTCGGATGTGCGCTTCAGGCCGCCGAACAGGCGATCGCGCCAGGAAATTGCATTATCGGTCATTACTGCGCCTCTTGCGCGATCAGCGCGCCATTCTCAAGGCCGGTGATCGTTGCGTGCAGAATCGCGGAGGGGGTCTGCGGGGTCGCAAAGCGCACCGGGGCGAAATTTTCGGCATGGCCGGACAGCCCGCTGCGTTCGACCAGCACCGACTGGCGGGTGCCGACAAGGCTGGCGAGCCAGTCCGCGCGCCGGGCTTCGCAGGCGGCGCGGAGACGGGCGGCGCGGGCCTTGATGGTCGCGCGGTCCACCTGCGGCATGCGCGCGGCGGGCGTGCCGGTACGCGGGGAATAGGGGAAAATATGGCCGTGGACGATGCGGCAATCGGACACCAGCGCGAGGCTGTTTTCGAACATCGCCTCATCCTCGGTCGGGAAACCGGCGATGATGTCCGCGCCGATGCTGATGTCGGGCCGCGCGGCGAGGAGGCGATCGACGATGCGGACCGCGTCGGCGCGGCTGTGGCGGCGCTTCATGCGCTTCAGGATCATGTCGTCGCCCGCCTGGAGCGACAGGTGAAGATGCGGCATCATGCGGGGTTCATGGGCGATCAGGTCGAACAGCCTGTCGTCAATCTCTACGCTGTCGATGGACGACAGGCGCAGGCGAGGGAGGTCGGGCACGCCGGTCAATATGCGCTCGACCAGCAGGCCGAGCGAGGGGCTGCCGGGCAGATCGGGACCATAGCTGGTGACGTCCACCCCGGTCAGCACGATTTCCCGGTAGCCCGCCGCGACCAGTTCCTTCGCCTTTTCAACCACCGCCCCGGCGGGGACGGAGCGGCTGTTCCCCCGGCCATAGGGGATGATGCAGAAGGTGCAGCGATGGTCGCAGCCATTTTGCACTTCCAGGAAAGCGCGGGCATGATCGGCAAAGGCGCTTGCCATATGGGGCGCGGTGTCGCGCACGGCCATGATGTCGGCGACGCGGACCTCTGGCATTGCGCCAAAAGCCCCGTTCGCTTCGAGCGTAGTCGAGAAGCGCTTCTCGCCTACGCTCGAAGCGAACGGAGGTCGGTATGTTGCCGCCGCCATCTTTTCCCGGTTGCCGATCACGGCCTGTCTCTTATACACATCTAGATGTGTATAAGAGACAGGCCGTGATCGGCAACCGGGAAAAGATGGCGGCGGCAACATACCAACCTCCGTTCGCTGCGAGCGTAGTCGAGAAGCGCTTCTCGACTACGCTCGAAGCGAACGGAGGTTGGTATGTTGCCGCCGCCATCTTTTCCCGGTTGCCGATCACGGCATCGACTTCGGGCATGGCGGCGAAGGTGTCCGGCTCGGTCTGCGCGGCGCAGCCGGTCACCATGATCCGCGCGTCGGGCCGGTCGCGGCGGGCGCGGCGGATCGCCTGCCTGGTCTGGCGGACGGCTTCGGCGGTGACGGCACAGCTGTTGACGACGATCAGATCGTCCTGCCCGCCCGCCATTTCACGGATCGCCTCGCTCTCCGCAATGTTGAGGCGGCAACCCAGCGTGATGATGTCCGGGCCGCTCATTAGAAGCGTGACCAGTCGGCCTCGCCATCGAACACATGGGTCGCGGGGCCGGTCATGCGGATCGTGCCGCCGGGCGCCCAGTCGATGACGAGATCGCCGCCGGGCAGGCTGACGGTCACGGGGCCGCTGACCAGTTTGCGACGGATGGCGGCGACGGCGGTGGCGCAGGCGCCGGTGCCGCAGGCGCGGGTGAGGCCAGCGCCGCGTTCCCACACGATCAGGCGGAGATGATTGTCGCCCACGACCTGCGCGAAGTTGACGTTGACGCGGGCGGGGAAGAGCGGGTCCGTCTCTATGATCGGGCCAAGCCGGGCGGTGTCCACCGCGTCCAGATCTTCGACGAAGAAGATGACATGGGGGTTGCCGACATTGACGGCGGCGGGCGGGGGCAGATCCTCCCAGCTCGCGCTCATGGTCAGCGTGTCCATGGCGTAGGCCAAGGGAATTGCGTCCCAATCGAAGCGCGGCGCGCCCATATCGACGCTGGCGCCGCCTGTCACTGCCTTGGCGTCGAGCAGGCCCGCCCGCGTGCGGATCAGCACGTCGCGGCCCACGAACAGCGGCACGCAGCGCGTGGCGTTGCCGCAGGCTTCGACTTCGCTGCCATCGGCATTGAAAATCTGCATCGACACGTCGGCGTCGGGCGCGTTGCCGATCAGGATCAACTGGTCGCAGCCGATTCCGGCATGACGATCGGCAATGGCGCGGGCGCGGCTTTCCGTCATGTCGAGCGCGTGCGCGCGCGCGTCGATCACGACGAAATCATTGCCCAGGCCATGCATTTTGGAAAAGCGTCCCATGATGGGGGCGCATGTAGGGGGAAATGAGGAAAAGTGCCAGAGGAGCGAGGGCTTAACGCATCACGTTCGTATCGCCAGGGAAATGTCCTTTAGTTATGGCGCAAACTCTTAGCCACTTTTCGGCAGTTACAGCTCTGATTTCACCAGACAACCAGTCTGGCATTCCGGCTGGCAAAAATTGATTTCGCTCGTGCGCATTTCTTACTCGTGCATACCATCGCATACGAACGGAACGCATTGGTATGCTGCGTGGTAACCGGCCAACTCTTTTGGACAGGTCGCGTCCTCGCGCCTTCTGCATACCTCTGGACGTTGATTTATACACGATATCGCCCTGTAAATTTACTACCGCAACAAGATACGCAACCTTTATTCCATAAGCCTTATCAGTTCGTTATGGTTTCAATATCGCCCGCTTCTGCCCATACAGAAAATACACGAGCAGCCCGATGGCGTTCCACCCGAAACACGCCAGGATCGTCTGCATCGGCAGGCTGATGAACAGATAGGCGCAGCCGCCCATCGCGCCGAGGCCGACGAACCAGGCGGCAGGGGTGCGGAAGGGGCGGCGCATGTCGGGGAGGCGTTTGCGCAGAACCAGCAGGCACAGGCCGACCGAAGTGAAGGCGATCAGCGTACCGGCATTGGCGAGCGCCGCGATCTCGTCGATCGGCAGCAGGCCGGCGATGATCGCGACCAATATGGCGGTCACCATTGTGATCCGGGCAGGCGTGCCGCGCTTGGAGATCTTGGCGAGGCTTTGCGGCAGGAAGCCGTCGCGCGCCATGACCAGGAAGATGCGGCTCTGGCCATAGAGGAAGCCCAGCAGCACGGTCGGCAGGGCGATGACGGCAGCGATGGCGACGATGCGCGCCACGCTGCCCTGGCCCATTTCGCGCAGGATCAGCGCCAGCGGTTCCGGGCTGTCGGCGAAGCGGGTGAAGGGCATGGCGCCGATCGCGGCGGCGGCGACAAGCACATAGATGAGCGTGCAGGCAACCAGCGATCCGACGATGCCGATGGCCAGATCGCGCTCCGGATTCTTGGCTTCCTCCGCTGCGGTCGAGATGGCGTCGAAGCCATAAAAGGCGAAGAAGATGATTGCGGCGGCTGCCATGACGCCGCGCTCGACCCCGTCCGGTCCCATATGCTTGGCAAAGCCGAAGGGCATGAACGGCTCCAGATTCTGGGCGTCGAAGGCGGGCAGGGTGAACCAGACGAACAGGCTCAACGTCGCGATCTTGATCGCCACGAGAATGGTGTTCAGCCGCGCGCTTTCGTGCGTGCCGAGCATCAGCAAGCCCGCGACGACGGCGATGATGAAGATGGCGGGCAGGTTGATGAGGCCGCCCAGCTCCGGCCCCTGCGTCAGCGCTTCGGGAAAGCCTATCGCGGTGAGCAATGGCGCGGCATAGCCCGACCAGCCGACCGCGACGGTCGATACGACAAGGCTATATTCCAGAATCAGGCTCCACCCCACGATCCAGGCGATGCCTTCGCCCAGCACGACATAGGAGTAGCTGTAGGCGCTGCCCGCTGCGGGCATCATGGTCGACAGTTCGGCATAGGCAAGCGCGGCGCAGGCGCAGATCGCGCCCGCTATGGCGAAGGAGAGGAGGACGGCAGGACCGGCCCGGTCCGCGCCGACGCCGATCAGCGTCAGGATGCCGGTGCCGACGATAGCGCCCACCCCCAGCGCCAGCAGATGCGGCCAGGACAGGGTGCGCGCCATGCGGTGCTGGTCGCCGCTGGGCGTCATCGCCTCCATCGGCTTGCGGCGTGTCCAGCTCATGATGTTCGGCCCCTCATTCTTTCTGTGTCGCTCGATTGCTGACCCAAAGCGACGGCCCGCGCAAGGGCTGTGCTGGCACGCGACGACTTCTTGCAAGACAGGGCGATGGGACGGGTGTAAAATTGCGGAAATGGGGGAGTAGCGGCAATGGATAGACGGGGGCGTATCGCGGCCGGATCGCATGGGGTGGCGCGCGATCATGGTTTCCATGTCGGGATGGCGGTTGCGATCGCGGCAACCGTGATCGGCGGCTTCGGCTCCTTCGCCCTGCGTGGGCAGGTGGACATCGCGCGCGTGCCCTATTGGGTGCATGTCCATGGCGCGGTGTTCATGGCGTGGACGCTGATCTTCGTGGCGCAGGCCGTGCTGGCGCAGCGCGGGTCGCGGGCCTTGCACCGGCGGCTTGGCTGGATCGCAGCCGGGCTGGCGGTGGTGATGGTGCCGCTGGCGCTGGGGACGGCGGCGATGTCGGTGCGGATGGGCCGGGTGCCGCCCTTCTTCCCCGACACGATCTTCGTGGCGCTGAACCTGCTGGAAGTTTCCGCCTTTGGCGGGCTGCTGATCGCGGCGATCCGCCTGCGCCGCCGGACCGACTGGCACAAGCGGCTGATGCTGTGCGCGATGGTGGCGATGATCGGCCCGGCCTTCGGACGCATATTGCCGATGCCGCTGCTGGGTCCATGGGGTGGACTGGCGGTGATGAGCGGGCAGTTGCTGTTCGTGCTGGTCGCCATGGTTCACGATCTGCGCAGCCGGGGCAGGGTGCATGCCGCCTGCTGGATCGGCGCGGCGGTGATCGCTATCGAGGGGCTGGCCGTCCCGATCCTGGCCGCGGCGCCGCCCGTCATTGCGCTGACGGAGGCGCTTGCACGGTCATAGTTGCATCGCGGGCGTGGCTGGGCTAAGGGCGCGACTGCAATCGGGCGGTTTGACGTCCGGTCCCTGACATATCCATTGAGCGCGCGCCCGGCAAAGGGACAAGCATCAGGCGCTTTGTATGGACGCTGGTTGGCGAGGTTTCGCCCACCGGCGATTTTGTCGTTTGGCAGGGATGCGCGGATTTTCAGGCCCTTGGGCCAATTGAGGTGATGATGTTCGATTCGCTGAGCGATCGTCTGGGTGGGGTATTCGACAAGCTGCGGGGGCGTGGTGCGCTCACGGAGGACGATGTCCGCGCCGCGATGCGCGAGGTGCGAATCGCGCTGCTGGAAGCAGACGTCGCGCTGCCGGTGGTGCGCCAGTTCGTCGATCAGGCGACGGAGCGGGCGGTGGGCAGCGACGTGCTGCGGTCGGTCACGCCGGGGCAGATGGTCGTCAAGATCGTGTCCGACACGCTCACCGAAACGCTGGGGTCCGACACGTCGGACCTGATGATCGACGTGGCCCCGCCCGCCGTCATCATGATGGTCGGTTTGCAGGGGTCGGGCAAGACGACCTCCACGGCCAAGATCGCCAAGCGGCTGAAGGACAAGGACCGCAAGAAGGTGCTGATGGCGTCGCTCGACGTCCAGCGCCCGGCCGCGCAGGAACAGCTGGCGGTGCTGGGCACCCAGTGCGACGTGGCGACCCTGCCGATTGTCGCCGGGCAGCAGCCGGTGGACATCGCCCGCCGCGCGCTCCAGTCGGCCAAGCTCCAGGGCTTCGACGTGGTGATGCTCGACACCGCCGGGCGTCTGCATGTCGATCAGGCGCTGATGGACGAGATGAAGGCGGTGGCCGATGTGGCGACGCCTGCCGAAATCCTGCTGGTGGTCGACTCGCTGACCGGCCAGGACGCGGTCAATGTGGCGCAGAGCTTTACCGCGCAGGTGCCGCTGACCGGCGTGGTGCTGACCCGGATGGATGGCGATGCGCGCGGTGGTGCGGCGCTGTCGATGCGCGCGGTTACTGGCCGTCCGATCAAATTTGCCGGTACCGGCGAAAAGCTCGACGCGATCGAGATATTCCACCCGCAGCGCGTGGCGCAGCGCATATTGGGCATGGGCGACGTCGTGTCGCTGGTCGAGCGCGCCGCCGAAAGCATCGATGCGGACGAAGCCGACAAGCTGGCCAAGAAAATGGCCAAGGGTCAGTTCGACATGAACGACCTTCGCGCGCAGCTCAGTCAGATGCGCCGCATGGGCGGGCTGGGCGCGCTGGCGGGGATGATCCCTGGCCTTAAGAAAGCGCAGGCGGCGATGGCCAATAGTGGCGCGAACGACAAGACGCTGATCCATCTCGACGCGATGATCGGATCGATGACGCCCAAGGAGCGGGAACGCCCGGCGCTCATCAACGCCAAGCGCAAGATCCGCATCGCCAAAGGCTCCGGCACTACGGTGCAGGAAGTCAACCGGCTCCTGAAAATGCATCAGGAAATGGAAGGCGCGATGAAGAAGATCCGCAAGATGGGCGGCCTTAAAGGGCTGGCCAAGATGTTCACCGGCGGTGGCATGGGCGGATTGGGCGGTCCCGACGGCGGACAGGGCGGCCCGCCCGATCTGTCCGGGCTGGGCGGCCTTGGCGGATTGGGCGGCAACATGCCCAAGCTGCCGCCCGGCTTTCAGAATTTCATGAAGAAGTAGCCCGTCATTCCGGCGGATGCCGGAATCCAGTGTCGGATGGGAATGACCAGCCGCTCTGGATGCCGGATCAAGTCCGGCATGACGATTAATGCAAGTATATTCGTAGTTTACGTCAGAAAGGTAAGTTCCATGGCAACGTCCATTCGTCTCTCGCGCGGTGGTTCCAAGAAGCGCCCTTATTATCGCATCGTCGTGGCCGACAGCCGCGCGCCGCGTGATGGCAAGTTCATCGAGCGCATCGGCAGCTATAACCCCGTCCTGCCCAAGGGCGACGAAAAGCGCGTCGTTCTGGACGTGGAACGCGCGAAGCATTGGGTTGCCGCCGGTGCCCAGCCGACCGACCGCGTCGCCCGTTTCCTCGACGCCGCTGGCGTGAAGGAGCGGATCGTGCGCAACAACCCGAACAAGGGCGTGCCGGGCCAGAAGGCCAAGGACCGCGCCGAAGATCGCGCGACCAAGCTGGCCGAGGCGGAAGAAGCCCGCATCGCCGCCGAGGAAGCCGCCAAGGCACCTGCCGAAGCGCCTGCCGCCGAAGAAGCGCCTGCTGAAGAAGCCGCTGCCGAACAGGCCGAGGGCTGATTCTCTTGACCGACAAGCCCGTCACTCTCGCCGCGATCATCGGCGCACATGGGGTGGCGGGCGAAGTCCGCCTGAAACTGTTTGGCGACGGGGTGGAAAGCCTCAAAAGCTATGACGGTTTCGATGCGGGCGGGCGCAGGCTGACATTGAAGTCGGTGCGCCCCGGTTCCAATGGTGCGGTCGCGCGCTTTGCCGAAATCGGCGATCGCAGCGCGGCCGAAGCCATGCGTGGCACGGCGCTGACCGTCCCGCGTTCCGCCCTGCCGCCGCTGGCTGAGGGCGAATATTATCATGCCGACGTGATCGGCCTGTCTTGCCTGTCGAGTGACGGCGAAGCGCTGGGCGAGATCATCGCGATAGAGAATTTCGGCGCTGGCGACATTATCGAGGTCCAGCGGCCATCGGTCGAGGGCAAGCCGGGCAAGCGCTTCATGGCCCCGATGCACGCCGTCACGCTGGAAGCCGAACGGGCGGTGATTGACGCGGCTTTCGTGGAATAGTATATACTGAACGTATATACGGAGATCCGCGATGAGCGAAGAGTATAAGGCCAAGATTTTCAAGTCGGGCAACAGCCTGGCCTTGCGTCTGCCCAAGGCTCTTGGCTTCAAGGAAGGGGCCGAAATGACCCTGCGCGAGGATCATGGCCGCTTCACGTTCGAGCCAGCTCAGAACGAGCGCAAGATCGATGTCAGCAAATTCGCGGGCAAGGCACCATGGCTGGAGCCGTTGTCGCGCGAGGATTTCGATGACAGTCCCCGCGATTGGCACCTGATGGGTCGTGATGCGTCCGGGGCATGATGCGGCTGCTGGACACCAATAGCTGCATCTATGTCTTTACCGGCATCTATCCGTCGCTGATTGCCCGGATGGCGGAGCAGGCGGCTGGCAGCCTCTTCATATCGTCCATCACCTATGCGGAACTGGCCTATGGGACGGTGCGGGGCAAGCCGCCGCCGCCCGATATACTGGCGGCCTTTGTCGCGGAGATCGCTATTCTTCCCTTCGACGAGGCGGCTGCGCAGGCTTATGCGGCGCTTCCCTTTCGGCGCGGCAGTTTCGACCGTCTGATTGCGGCGCATGCCCTGTCGCTGGACGCCGCACTGGTAACCCGCAACGCAGCCGACTTTGCCGATATAGCCGGCCTGCAAATCGAGGACTGGACGCGCTGATGCTTCCCTTCCGCCGGGAACTGGACGCTGCCGTCCGCATCGCCTAAGCGGCGATCATGGCCCAGATCCTTACCGCCCTCTATCTCCTTGCGATGCTGGCCGCTGGCTGGCGGCTGTTCGGGCTTGGCTGGTCGCGTGGCGCGAAGCTGGCGGCGGCGATCGGGCTGGTGTGTCCCGTGCCGCTGTTGGTGCTGCTGCCCGGCCTGATCCATCCTGAGCGCCCCTTTGCCGACCTGCTGCGCGCCATCGGACTGGCGCTGCTGGCCTGTGGCGCGCTGTGCCTGGCAGGCGGGGTGTCGGCGGCCTGGCTGCGTGCGCGTCGGCGATGAGCTTTTCCGCGCAGATATTGACGCTCTACCCGGAGATGTTTCCGGGGCCGTTGGGCGTTTCGCTAGCGGGGCGGGCGCTGGCGGAAGGGCGCTGGTCCTGCGCGCCGATCCAGATCCGCGATTTTGCCACCGACAGGCATCGCACGGTCGATGATACGCCAGCAGGCGGCGGCGCGGGCATGGTGCTGCGTGCGGACATCATGGCGCGTGCGGTCGATCATGCGATCGCGCAGCGGCCCGACCTGCCGGTCATCGCCATGACCCCGCGCGGCGCGCCGATCACCCAGGCGCGTGTCCGCGCGCTGGCCGATGGTCCCGGTGCGACGATATTATGCGGGCGATTCGAGGGGTTTGACGAGCGAATCTTCGACGCCCGGCCAATCGAGCAGGTCAGCATGGGTGACATCATCCTGTCGGGCGGGGAAATGGGCGCGCTGATGCTGCTGGATGCTTGCGTCCGGCTGCTTCCCGGTGTAATGGGCGCGGCTTCCAGTGGGGTGGAGGAGTCCTTTGAAACGGGGCTGCTCGAATATCCGCACTATACCCGACCAGTCGAATGGGAGGGGCGCACGATCCCGCAAGTGTTGCGATCGGGGGATCATGCGAAGATCGCCGCCTGGCGGAAACAACAGGCGGAGGTCGATACACGGTCACGGCGGCCGGACCTTTGGGAACGTCACATCGGCGTTCGGGTCCAGTCGCCCTCTGGCGCGCAACGCGACTTGAAGGACTGACGTTTCATGAACATCCTCCAGCAGATCGAGGCGGAAAGCATTGCCGCCCTGGCCAAGGACATTCCCGATTTCCGCCCCGGCGACACGCTGCGCGTCGGCGTGAAGGTCGTCGAAGGCGACCGTAGCCGCGTCCAGAATTATGAAGGCGTGTGCATCGCGCGTTCGAACAAGGGCATGGGCTCCAACTTTACCGTCCGCAAGATTTCGTTCGGCGAAGGCGTGGAGCGCGTGTTCCCGCTCTATTCGCCCAACCTCGATTCGATCGTCGTCGTCCGCCGCGGCGTCGTGCGTCGTGCGAAGCTCTATTATCTGCGCGGCCGCACCGGCAAGCGCGCGCGCATCGCCGAACGCCGCGACGTGCGCACCGAGGGTTGAAGGGCTGGATGTTGAAGGCGCTGCGAGCGTCTTCTTCGCCACTTCGCGACAAGACATAAAAATCGGGCGCCGAAAGGCGCCCGATTTCTTTTCGCGTTACGCTGGCTGTCAGATTTTCACCTTAAGACGGGCGTACCAGAAGCCGCCATTGGCACCGAAAGGCCCGCCGCTGTTGGGATAGACCTGGCCATTGGACAGGCTGTTGGTCAGCACGTAGATCGGGTTGGCGGTCGTCGCCTTGATCTTGTCCGGATAGGTGTTGAACAAATTGGTCGCACCGACCGCCAGCGTATAGTGCTTGGCAATCGTGTAGCTGACCTCCAGATCCGTGGTGAATTTGGACCCGAATGTCTGACCAGGGAAAGCGTCTTCCAGAATGAACGAGCCGTAGAAGTTTTCACGTGCGGTGAAGCTGAGATCACCGATAGAATAATTGCCCGTGAATGTGGCGCGATGCTTGGGAATGGTGCCTTCAATATCCTTTTTCTGGGAAGCACTGATAATCGTCGGATCGAACTTCGTTACCTTGGTCTCGTTATAGTTATAAGCGAGCGTCAGGTTGAGCAGACCATTACCGAGGCCCGTCCGATAGGTGCTGACAAAGTCGATACCGGCGGTACGTGAGTCGTATGCGCTCGTCGGGTAATTGACATCGCCGCCTTCTCCCACGGCCAGCAGGGCGGGCTGGGCGATGATGTCCGCGGCAGTGACGCTATAAGTCTGCGATGTGCCGATACGATCCTTGATCTTGATCCAATAGCCATCGACCGTCACGGTCAAGTTCGGCATGGGCTTGAACACGAAGCCCAGCCCATAGTTGGTGGACTTTTCCGGCTTCAGCGGGGTTGCGCCGAAATATTGCGCAATCGAATTGGAGACCGGATAGGTGCCCGTCTGCACCTGAATACCATTGGTGAAGGCCGTCGTCAGAATCTGGACGTTGCTCTGGCCCGGCGAGGGCGCGTGATAGCCGGTGCCAACTGTGCCGCGTACCGAAACTGTCGGTGTAATCTTCCACAGGGCGTTCACCTTGCCGACCGTGGCTGACCCGAATGTGCTATAATGCTCATAGCGACCGGCGGCGCCCACCGACAACGTATCGGTCAAGTCGACCTCCGCGCTGAGATAGCCGGCATAGGAATGCTGCGAAAAGCTGTCGGCTGCATCCGGGCTGGTGCCGCCATAGCCGCTCGCGCCCGGCGGCATGGTGACGGTGGAATCCAGAGTATATACACCCGGAGCCGTTTCGACATACAGCGCCTGGTTGGAATAAGGCCCAATGCCATAGGATTGTTCGTCGCCTTCGGTCGCCGAATAGGTTTCCTTGCGATATTCGCCGCCGAACGCGATGGTGACCGGGCTGGCGAGGCCAGCATCAAGGGAATAGACGAAATCGGCATTCAGGTTGGTCTCTTTCTGGATCAACGAACCGAATTGAAATTCCGTCTGCGAGAGCGGTCCATAGGACGGGCTGAGCGAGTCAAACATGGACAGGGTTAGCGCGTTACGGCTGAGCGATCCCGACACGTCGAACGTCAGATTGTCGATCAGGTCGCCCTTGATGCCCAATACGCCGAACGCCTGGTCCTTCACGCCGACGAACTGCGGCGTAAAGCCTGCCGGATACAGTTCGGAAAAGGAGAAGGTGTTGCCGTCCTTCACGAACCCGCCCGCAGCGCAGGTCTGGCTGTTCGCAGGACAGGGGGTCAGGTAGATGGGGTGGCCAAACGCACTGTTGCGTGTCTGCGCGCGCACGACGCCAGCCGTATCGGTCGCAGAATAGGTGATGGGCGGACGATAGTTGAAGCTTTGCGTGATCTTCGAATGCGCGAAGTTGCCGAAGGCATAGAGTTGGGTTGCGTCGGTCACCTCATAGTGGGCGTTGACCGCGGCCTTCCATCCTTCAGCCGGTGAATTGCCGAAAATCTGAACCGGGTCGGGATAATTGGGCAGTTGCGATGCCAGCCCCGGATTTGCCTGCGCGAACAGGACGGCGCTCGGCCGCGTCGCGTTGCGGATGGTGCCGTCGTCCTTATTATACTCGCCCGCGACCGAGATGAATCCACGGTCGCCCAGCTTGACGCCGGCATAGCCCGCGATTTGCCGGGATATGCCGTCGCCGCCATTGTCATAGAATTGCCCGTAGCGGGTGCTGACTTCCAGCCCCTCGTCCTCGCGCAGCGTATAGTTCAGCACGCCAGCAATTGCGTCCGAACCATATTGCGCGGTCGCACCTTCACGCAGGATTTGCAGGTTGCCAAAGGCGATGGATGGCAACACCGAAATGTCGGAGCCTTGCGAGAGATTGTTGGTCGGGTCGCCAGCCGCGACCTGCACCAGCGCGGATCGGTTGAAGCGCTTGCCGTTGATCATGACCAGCGCCATGTCGCCCGCCAGACCGCGGATAGACGGCGCGCGAACGAAGGTGGAAGCGTCGGAAATCGCATTCTGCGCCACGTTGAAGCTGGGGACGAGGTTCTTCACGATTTCCAGCATGTCGGCCGCGGGCTGGGTTGCCAGTTCCGCTGCCCCGATCACGTCGATCGGCGAGGCCGAGTCCGTCACGGATCGGTCCGTGCGGCGCGTACCCAAGACCACGATGGTGGCACCCTCTTCGACCGCAGGCTCTGCGGCAGGCGTTTGAGAGAAGGCCGGTGCCATAGCAGCGGCAAGTGCGGTGGTCGCTAGCAGAGCCTTGGCCAGTCCCCCGGCGAGTGAATTGTTCATCATCAAATAGCCCCCTATTTTTTGGTGTATGGGCCTTTCCGTCCATCCCCTGACCGTCGGTTTTATCGCTAACGTGTAAAACGAGTGGTCGGGTTTAACCCGCCATGCCGACACATCATTGCGCGGCATCTTTTTTACTGTCGTGCAAATGTCACAGATTCTTCGATATTGGCCGAAGCATTGCCGGACGAGACCGCGTGGGGATTGAAAAGGCGAGGGGATTATGCAGCAGAAAAATATGCGTCTCACCCACCGCCTTGCCACGCTGGCCGACGAACCCGCGCTTGCCGCGTTGATGCGGCGGGCGATCGATGAATTGCAACGGCCGTTCCTGACGCCGGATCAGGTGCAGGCCAGCCATGCCTTCATGGGGCTGGACAGCCGCCTGATCGCCGACGGCACCTATTTCGTGGTGGAGGAGGGGGATGCGATCGCGGGCTGTGGCGGCTGGAGCCGTCGCGCGACAGCCTATGGCGGCAATCACAGCGCGGGGCGTGACGACCGGCTGCTCGATCCGGCGACGGAGGCGGCGAAGGTGCGGGCGATGTACACCCATCCCGACCATGTCCGCAAAGGCGTGGGCACGCTGGTCCTCTCGCTTTGCCAGGCCGCGGCGCGGGCGGAAGGTTTTGCTGCGCTGGAATTGTCCGCCACATTGGCGGGCGCGCCGCTCTATCGCAGTTTCGGTTTTGTCGACGTGCGCGCTTTTGAGGATAGCGGCGTGCCGATGATGCTGATGCGCAAGGCTGTTGCCTGAACGGCCGTGCGGTCAATCATATTGGACCAATACGCTGAAACTGCCGCGATAGGCGCCGGGAGCCTGATTGGCGCGGACCTGTAGCGTGCCGAAAATCTGGAACATCGCTTCGCCCCCGTTCAGGCGGATGTGAGAATGGGACTGGCTGAGGCTGGCCGATATGCGGTTGCCAGCCGTGTTGGTGAGGTTCACCGTCGATTTGTCGAGACTGATTTCCACCCGCTCATTTGGCCGGCCATGCAGGGTAAAGGCCGCCGCGCTGGCGCTGCCCATGCAGACCAGGCCGTTGCTGCACACGCGGCTATTGTCGGCGCGGATCCGCACGACGCCCGGCTGGCCGGGCACCGCCAATTGCCCGAAATTGAGATCGCTCGTTTTCTCGATCCGCAGTGCGCCCAATATCGTCGCGCTGGACCCGCCGGTCGCAGGCGCAGCATTGGCGACCGGGGCGGTCGCCAATGCCAGCATCATGCTGGCAGCCAGGATCAGGCGTCGGATCGTCATCCGACCGGCTTTGCCACGACATGGTAAAGCCTGAATTAACGCTGTTTGTCAGTGATCCGGCAAGCTGCGCCCGCGGCTGGTCCACCACAGGCCGCCAAGGCTGATCAACGCCGCCAGCGACATATAGAGGCCGACGAGCGCAACGCCCTGCGCCCCGATCAGCCAGGTCGCGACGATCGGGGCCAGCGCGCCGCCGATGATGCCGCCCAGATTGAAGGCGAAGGACGCGCCGGTGTAGCGCAACTGGATCGGGAAGAGGGCAGGCAGATAGGCGCCCAGCGGGCCGTAGATGAAGCCCATCATGAAGAGCGCGAGGCTGAGCGCCACGAAGATTGGCAGCAGCGCGCCGGTGCCGATCAGCGGACCAAACACAAGCCCCATCCCGACCGTACCGACACAGCCCCAGGCCAGGGCAGTGGTGGGGCTGCTGCGGTCGGCCCACCATCCGGCCAGGATGATGCTGGCCGCCATGAACAGGATGGCCCCCAACTGGATGGCGAGAAAGATTTCCCGGTCGATCCTCAGCGCGGTGGTGCCGTAACCAAGCGCAAAGGCGGTGGCGATATAATAGACCGCAAAGCAGGCGGCGCAGGCGAAGGTGCCGGCGATCGCCGCACCCAGATGGGTGGAAAGCAGCGTGGCGAGCGGTACGGCGGGCGGCGGCGTTTCCTTTTGCGCAGCGGCAAATTCCGGGGTTTCGGTGAGTTTGAGCCGCACCCACAGGCCCAATATTACCAGCACGGCGCTGCCGAGGAACGGCAAGCGCCAGCCCCAGGCCAGGAAATCCTGTTCGCTGAGCAGCGCCCCCAGGATCAGGAACAGGCCGTTGGCGGCGATGAAGCCGACCGGCGCGCCCAGTTGCGGGAACATGCCGAAGCGCGCGCGCCAGCCGGGCGGCGCATTTTCCACCGCCAGCAGGGCCGCGCCGCCCCATTCGCCGCCCAGCCCGAAGCCCTGACCAAAGCGCAGCACGCACAGGATGAGCGGCGCCCAATAACCGATCATCGCATAGGTCGGCAGGAAGCCGATCAACAGGGTGCAGCCGCCCATCAGCATCAGCGAGGCGACCAGCGTCGCCTTTCGCCCGACGCGATCGCCATAATGGCCGAACACCGCTGCGCCCACAGGACGCGCGAAGAAGGCGAGGGCCAGGCTGCCATAGGACGCCATCAGCTGCGCCGTGGGAGAGGAGGAGGGAAAGAAGAGCGAGGGGAAGATCAGGCTGGCGGCGGTCGCATAGATGTAGAAGTCGTAAAACTCGACTGCCGTGCCGACCAGGCTGGCGGTCAGCACCCGCTTGTACCGCCACATTTCACCGATGCCGCTCATCCGTGCCCCCGCACCCGCCATCCTCAACCCTTTCTTTTCTGGTTCAGCAGTTCATAGGCCATCACGGCGGTCGCCACCGCCGCGTTCAGGCTGTCGGCCTTCCCCAGCATTGGCATCTTGACCAGCAGATCGCATTCCGCCTCGTAGGATTCGGGCAGTCCCTGCGCTTCATTGCCGACGAGCAGGAAGGACGGGCTTTGATAGCGCGGTTCCTGATAATCCTGCGTGGCTTTCAGGCTGGTGCCGATCAGTTCGCCCGGTCCTTGCCGCAACCAGTGCATGAATTCGCCCCAGCGCGCCTGGGTGATCGACTGGGTGAACAGCGCCCCCATCGATGCGCGCACCGATTCGACCGAGAAGGGGTCGACGCAATCGTCGATCAGGATCAGCCCGCCTGCGCCCACTGCATCGCCGGTGCGCAATATCGTGCCCAGATTGCCCGGATCGCGCAGCGATTGCGCGACGATCCAGATGTCGGCGCTGTTGCGGTCCAGCCTGTCCAGCGGGGTCAGCCGGTCGCGATAAACGCCCACCACGGCCTGCGCATTGTCCTTGCCGCTGATTTTCGAGAGGATGTCGGCGGACGTTTCGATGACGTCACCGCCTGCCGCCTCCATTGCCGCGATCAGATCGATCGCCAGCGGGTGGGTGGACCCGGCATGGAACAGCATTTCGGGCAGCACGCCTTCCTCGCGCGCTTCCGTCAGGATGCGCAAGCCTTCGGCCAGAAACAGCCCTTCAGCCTTGCGAAATTTCTTTTCGCGCAGGGATCGGACGCGCTTCACCAGCGGGTTGGAAAATCCGGTGATTTCGCGTGCCACGTTGCGTCTGTTCCCGATTGGCGGAAGGAGCGGCTTCTCTACCGGCGGATTGCATAAAAGGACAGGGGGCATGGAACCTGCGCGCACCCCCATGGATTTGCCGCCCGATCTTGCTTACGGGGGTGAAATGACCACGCCGCATACCAACCACAACCGCATCGAGGACGGATTCTTCCTCGGCCTCGTCATTCTGGTCACGATAGCCTTTGCCTTTGTGCTGGAGCCTTTCTTCGCCGCAGTGCTGTGGGGCGTGATCATCGCGGTCCTGTTCTGGCCCATAAACCAGCGGATCGCGGCCCGGATGCCAGGGCACCGCAACAGCGCGGCGCTGCTGACGCTGCTGCTGATCATCGCGATCGTCATTATTCCGGCCATCCTGTTGTCGGTCGCGCTGATCCAGGAAGCGGTGCATTTCTATGCCCAGATCCAGTCGGGCAAGATCGATTTTGCGCGCATGTTCGCGCAGATGCAGAACGGCTTGCCGGAATGGGCGCATGGCATGTTGCGGCGGATCGGGTTCAGCAATTTCGATGCCGCCCGCGTCACCGTGAGCAACGGCATTACCAGCAGTTTCCGTACATTGGCCGGGCAGGCTTTGCTGATCGGGCAGGGGGCGTTCAGCTTCATCGTCGCGTTGGGCGTCATGCTCTATCTCGCCTTCTTCCTGTTGCGCGACGGGGAACGGCTGTCGCAACGCTTCGCCGATGCTGCGCCCCTGCGCCCGCATCAGCGCGAGGCGCTGTTGCACCGTTTCGTCGTGGTGATCCGCGCCACGGTGAAAGGCAGCCTGGTGGTCGCCATCGTGCAGGGCTTTATCGGCGGGGTCATCTTCTGGATGCTGGGCATTCAGGGCGCTCTGCTGTGGGGCGTGCTGATGGGCGCATTTTCGCTACTGCCCGCCATCGGATCAGCGCTGGTGTGGGCGCCGGTCGCCCTCTATCTGTTTGCGACCGGGGCAATTTGGCAGGGCGCGGTGCTGGTGGCGGCCGGGGCGCTGATCATCGGATCGGTCGACAATCTGCTGCGCCCGATACTGGTTGGCCGCGAAACGCGAATCCCTGACTATGTCGTGCTGATTTCGACGCTGGGCGGGATCGAGATGTTCGGCTTTAACGGCATCGTCATCGGCCCGGTGATCGCGGCATTGTTCATCGCGACGTGGAACATCTTTACCCAGATGCGGCGGGAAGGCGAAGTGGGGCAATAGGGCCGCAGGTTATATCCGTTTGGGCTGCGCTTGTCGAAGGGCTCAGCCGACCACAGGAAGGAGCTTCGCTCCGCTGAGTGGATGCCTTCGACAAGCTCAGCCCGAACGGATATGTCTACTCTTCCCCGAACTTGTCCTCGACCAGGCCGACCAGCTTGCCCAGGGAATCGGCCGCATCCGGGCCGGTTGCCTTGATAGTGATGCTGTCGCCCATGGCCGCGCCCAGCATCATCAGCCCCATGATCGACGTGCCGGTCACGTCGCTGCCATCCTTGCTGACGATGATGTTGGCGGGCAGGCCGCTGGCCAGCGTCACGAATTTGGCGCTGGCGCGGGCGTGGAGGCCGCGTTTGTTGCTGATAAGGACTAACTGGCTGACTTCATTCATGTGGTGCTGCCCAACAGTTCCGACGCAACGCTGATATATTTCTGTCCCGCCTCCCGCGCGGCGGCGACGGCGGCTTTCACGTCCATCACCTTGCGCGCGCTTTCCAGCCGGATCAGCATGGGCAGGTTGATGCCCGCGATTACCTCGATCTCGCCCGCCTTGAGCAACGAAATCGCCAGATTGGATGGGGTGCCGCCGAACAGGTCGGTCAGCAATATGACGCCGCTGCCGTCATTCACGCGCGCAACGGCGGTCGCGATGTCGGCGCGGCGCAATTCCATGTCATCATCCGGCCCGATGCAGATCGTTTCGATCTGCTGTTGCGGGCCGACGACATGCTCCATCGCGACGACGAATTCGGTCGCGAGCGACCCATGGGTGACGAGTACAAGTCCGATCATGTGCTTTTGCGGCCCACCTGCTTCATGATATTGCTTTCGGGCCTCCCGGTGGGCGCTTCTCCAGACTATCCTGTGGCGCCGATTCCATATTGCGGTGCGAGACCGTGGGCGAAAAGCCCGCGTCTTGCAAGTATCTGGCGACGCGTTCGGCCACATGGACCGACCGATGCCGTCCCCCGGTGCAGCCGAACGCCACGGTAATATAGGCTTTCCCGGCCTCCGCGTAGCGCGGCAACACTATTTTGAGCAGTTCCTCGATCTTGCCGACCGCTTCCTCATAGGCGGGGTCCGCCACGATATAGGCGGCGACATCCGCGTCCTGCCCCGTCTTGTCCCGCAGCGCGTCGTCCCAATGCGGGTTGCGCAGAAAACGCATGTCGAACATCAGGTCGGCGTTGCGCGGCATCCCGCGCGAAAAGCCGAAGGACAAGATGGTCAGCACCGGGTCCGACAGCCGCTCACGCGAGAAACGGTCGCGGATCGCCTGTTGCAGGGCGTTGCTGGAGAAACTCGTCGTGTCGATCACCTGGCTGGCCCAGCGACGCAGCGGCTCGGTCAGTTCGCGTTCGCGCGCGATCCCGTCGGCCGCCGGGCGATCGAGCGCCAGCGGGTGCCGCCGCCGGGTTTCGGCAAAGCGGCGCTCCAGTTCGGTGCCGGAGCAGTCGAGGAACAGGGTTTCGACATCATGGCCATGATTGTCGCGCAGCGCCTTGATCCGCTGGACGATGGCATTGGCGTCGAACCCGCGCGTGCGCGCGTCGATGCCGAGCGCCAATGGCCGGTCGTCCGCGCCCGCATGGCCCGCGGGCAGGGGGGTGTCGAGCAGCCGGTCGAGCAGCACCAGCGGCAGATTGTCCACCACTTCCCAGCCCATATCCTCCAGCGTTTTGAGCGCCGTGGTCTTGCCCGCGCCCGACAGGCCGGACAGGAGAAGGATGGATTTGGGGTGAGACTGGGTCATGGGGTGCCCGCCCCCTGATCCAGCATCCGCAGCGCCAGTTCGACCTTGATCGGCGCGGAGGCCTCCAGCGGCGCGATTTTGACGACGCGCACGTTGATCCCGGCCACCGTCCGCATGACCGGCTCCAGCGGCATCCGGTCCACCTTGTCGAACAGATCGACGATCAGCGCGACCGGCACATCGGCGACATGGGGCATCGCCACGATGCCAAGCCCGCGCACCTCCATCTTGCCGATGATGGTCGCGGGCGCAGTGGCGACCAGTTGCCCGTCCACCCGCTTGACCAGCGTATAATCATCGCTGATCAGCACCGCCCCCCGGTCGATCAGCCGTAGCGCCAGGTCCGACTTCCCGATCCCGCTCACCCCGCACAGCAGCACCGCGCGGCCGCCAATGGCCACGCTGGTCGCATGAAGCGTTTCGGATGAAAGGGCGCGCGGCATATCTGTTCCACTTGTAGAACAGACTGGGGGAAAGTGGGAACGGGTTTTTGGGACAGGGGCGTGCCACTGTGGGGCGGGGAGGGGGGGCGGTTGCGCAGGGGCTTCGTGATTGCGGCGCAGGGCGGGATACAGGGGGGGCGCTGCGCGACACTGGATGCTGACTTTCGTCAGCATGACGGGGAGGGGGTGGTTAGGCGACAGTCATTTTTTCAGAAAAATTCGTCGATAGCAGACGTTACCCTCTTTATTCGGAAGGGATGCTGGGGATTGCGCCGGATGAAATCCTCAACGTCGCGCAGGCGTTCTGGCATAGCCTCAATATCTCGCCATTGCGTATGATTGATGAAGCGAAATCCCGCATTCCAGAGCGCTCGAACCTTGGCCCATTGCTCAACGTCTGATTTTCGGGGCACCTTAAACGCACGCCCCATCCAATGGAGATCAGCCTTGCATTCAGGGCGTATGGCGCTCGCTTCCTCAGCCAGCTTCCACGACTTCCGGCATTCGAAGCAAGCATGTGGCCAGAGGCACTCTGGGCCACGATGCCGAGGCGGCACATATGGCTCATGAACAACTCGGTTTCCCAACGCTCGCCGCAGTTCCATGCGCTTAGATTTAGACAGATCGGCCATTCTCTGAATTTGAACTATGCACGGGACGTCGGCAATCAAGAATTACGGAACACGGGACGACTGGCAGTTTCTGGTCGTCACCCGCCATCACCACTGCCGTCATCCTGACGAAAGTCAGGATCCATTGGCTCTACCTCTCGTAGAATCACGACCGCCCGGTGAAGGGATCCCGGATCAAGTCCGGGATGACGGAGAGTGCGAACGCAACATCGCAATACAGAAAAAGGGCGGCGCCTTCCGGCACCGCCCTATATCCGCCAGCCCTAAGGCCAGCCGGTCAGCCTCGCATGAAGCGAGGCATCCCGATTACTTGAGTTCGACGGTCGCGCCGGCTTCTTCAAGCTGCTTCTTGACCTTCTCGGCCTCTTCCTTGTTCACGCCTTCCTTGATCGCCTTGGGAGCCGACTCAACCAGGGTCTTGGCTTCGGTCAGGCCCAGGCCGGTGATGGCGCGGACTTCCTTGATGACGTTGATCTTCTTGCCACCGTCGCCGGTCAGGATCACGTCGAATTCGGTCTGCTCTTCAGCGGCGGCGGCGGCGGGGCCAGCGGCGGGGCCAGCGACGGCGACGGCTGCGGCGGCGCTAACGCCCCACTTTTCTTCCAGAGCCTTCGACAGGTCGGCGGCTTCGAGGACGGTCAGGGCCGAAAGCTGTTCGACCAGTGCGTTGATGTCTGCCATGATATTTTTCCTTCTAAACGGGGTGAACCCCGCAATATGTTGAAACGATTACAGGAAGCTGGTTGCGACCAATCAGGCCGCTTCCTTCTCCGCATAGGCGTTGAAGACACGAGCGAGCTGCGAAGCCGGCGTCTGGATGACGGTAGCGAGCTTGGTTGCCGGGGCCTGGATGAGGCCGATAATCTTTGCACGCAGTTCGTCCAGCGAGGGCATCGATGCGAGCGCCTTGACGCCATTTGCATCGAGCAGCACACCGCCCATTGCGCCGCCAACGATCTCAAGCTTGTCGTTGGTCTTGGCGAAATCGATCACCACCTTGGCGGCGGCGACCGGATCGGCCGAGGTGGCCAGCGCAACCGGGCCGGTCAGCATGGAGCTGATCGTTTCGTATTGCGTGTCCTTCAGCGCGATCTTGGCGAGCTTGTTCTTCGTAACCTTGTAGGACGCGCCAGCTTCGCGCATCTTCTGCCGCAGGATCGTCGACTGTGCGACGGTCATGCCCAGGTTGCGTGTGACCACGACAACACCCAGGTCGGCAAAAGTAGCGTTCAGCGTGGTGACGACCTCAGATTTCTGATTACGATCCATGCCATTCTCCACTTCATGTCCACCGGAAAACCCGATGAACGGCAAAAACCCGCGTGCAAGCACACGGGATGTTTAGTCCGAAGGGGAGAGATCGACTGGCCGTTCGTCCGTATGAAGGAAGGCGGCAGACCCGAAACAGACCATGATGGCCCGTCCGGTAAAGAACTTTTCCCCGTCTAGGCTGGACATTAAGAGGGGCAAATTCCCCTCACCAACTGTCTCGGACGGTGAACCCGCAAGGGGTTCGCTGCGGGGCCATTAGCGGGGAAGGGGCGCAATGTCACGCGGAAATTCCTGACACCGTTCGCCCTGAGCGAAGCGAGGTGCCTTCGCCTCCGCTCAGGGGAAGGCTTCGACTTCGCTCAGCCCGAACGGCTGATGCCTTAAACCCGGTCCGCCTGCACCACCTGTCTCTTATACACATCGCGATGTGTATAAGAGACAGTCCTGACACCGTTCGCCCAGAGCGAAGCGAGGTGCCTTCGCCTGCGCTCAGGGGAAGGCTTCGACTTCGCTCAGCCCGAACGGCTGATGCCTTAAACCCGGTCCGCCTGCACCACTGTGTCGAGCGCGCGCAGCGCTGACAATATCCGCATCAGATGCTGGGCGTCGGCGACTTCCAGGTCGATGATGTCGGTGTGGAACGGGCCTTCGCGGTTGACCAGTTGCAGGTTGAGGATGTTCGCCTTGGTCGCGCCGAACACATTGGTGACCGCGGCCAGCGCGCCCGGCTGGGTCTGGACGATGACCTGCAATCGCGCGGTGCCGCCCTTCGACTTGCTGTCCCATGACAGGTCGACCCAGTCGTCATCCTGCCCCGCTTCGAGCGTGCGGCAGTCGATCGTGTGCACCTCGATCGGCCCGCCGGTGCGGCGGATGCCGACGATGCGGTCGCCCGGCACCGGGTGGCAGCAAGCGGACAGGCTGTAGGCGATGCCCGGCGTCAGCCCGCGGATGGAGATGGGCGCATGCTGGCGCGGATGGGATTGTTCCATGTCCTTGCCCGTGGTGGAGCCGGGAACCAGCGCCTCCATCACTTCCGAATCAAGCAGCCGATGCGTGGCGATGGCGACCATCAGCGCCGCGCGATCGTCCAGCTTCAGTCGCTTGAGCGCGGCCTTGAGCGCCTTGTCGCCCAGTTCGCTGGCCAGATCGGGCGAGAAGCGGCCGACAATTTCCTCATACAGCTTTTCGCCCAGCGCGACTTCCTCGCCACGCTGCTTCTGGCGAATATAGCGGCGGATCGCCGCGCGCGCCTTGCCGGTGATGGCGAAGGTCAGCCAGCCCGGCTGCGGTTCCTGCCCGTCGGATTTGAGGATTTCGACCTGATCGCCATTGTCCAGGCTGGTGCGCAGCGGCACGACCCGTCCGTTGACCTTCGCGCCCACCGTCTGGTTGCCGAGCGATGTATGCACCGCATAGGCGAAGTCCACCGGGGTCGATCCCTTGGGCAGCTGGTGCAGTTCCCCCTTGGGCGAGAAGGCGAAGATGCGGTCCTGATACATGGCCATGCGGGTATGTTCGAGCAGCTCGTCCGCATCCTGGCTCTGTTCCAATATTTCGACCAGGTCGCGCAGCCATGCCGCATTACGGTCGCTCGCGTCGCCCTTCTGCTTGTAGGCCCAATGCGCCGCCAGTCCTAGTTCGGCGTCATGATGCATGTCGCGGCTGCGGATCTGCACCTCGATCCGGGCATTGTCCTGATGGATGACGGTGGTGTGCAGCGAGCGATAGCCGTTGCGCTTGGGCGTGGAGATATAATCCTTGAACCGGCCTGGCACCATCTTGAACGTCTGGTGGATGACGCCCAGCGCGCGGTAGCAGTCCGCGGTCGTCTCGGTAATGACGCGGAACGCCATCACGTCGGTCAGCTGTTCAAAGCTGATATGGCGCTCCTGCATCTTCTTCCAGATCGAGAAGGGATGTTTTTCGCGCCCCGACACGGTGACCGGAATGTCCGATCCGCCCAGCAACAGCTGCAATTCCGCGCCGATCCGGTCGACCTTGTCATGGCCGCCTTCCTTCAGCTGCTCCAGCCGCCGGGTGATGCTGGCATAAGCTTCCGGCTCGATCTCGCGAAAGGCCAGCAACTGCATTTCGCGCATGAAATCATACATGCCGATCCGTTCCGCGAGCGGCGCGTAGATATCCATCGTCTCCTTGGCGATGCGGCGGCGCTTGTCGGGATTCTTGATGAAATGCAGCGTGCGCATATTGTGCAGCCGGTCGGCCAGCTTGACCAGCAGCACCCGGATGTCGTCCGACATGGCGAGCAGGAATTTGCGGAGATTTTCCGCCGCCCGCTCATTTTCGCTCATCGCCTCGATCTTGGAGAGCTTGGTCACGCCATCGACCATGCGCGCGACATCCTTGCCGAACGCCGCCTCTATCTCCGCATAGGTGACCAGCGTATCCTCGATCGTGTCGTGCAGCAGGGCGGTCACGATCGTCTGGTCGTCCAGCCCGAAGTCGGTGAGGATGCCCGCCACCTCGATCGGGTGGCTGAAATAGGGGTCGCCGCTGGCGCGCTTCTGGCTGCCATGCTTCTGGACCGAAAAGACATAGGCGCGGTTGATCATCGCTTCATCCGCGTTGGGATCATAGCGTTTGACGCGCTCGACTAGTTCATACTGGCGTAACATCGTTTCCCGATTGTGTGGGAAGTGCCTTGCAGCGCAACAAAAAAATCCCATCTGCCCTAAATACACAGCGCTTTTGCAACTGTCGCTGCTTTGGGCTATCTAGTCATCACCATGAAACATAATCTGGCACAGGATCTGGAACAATGC
This sequence comes from Sphingobium sp. B2, assembly GCF_007693735.1. Classification (NCBI taxonomy): domain Bacteria; kingdom Pseudomonadati; phylum Pseudomonadota; class Alphaproteobacteria; order Sphingomonadales; family Sphingobiaceae; genus Sphingobium; species Sphingobium sp. B2. The sequence goes on along the minus strand of NZ_VDBZ01000001.1, from coordinate 2,323,452 downwards.
GCGCTCCCCAGTGCGCTGGAGGCGATGGGAGAGCGCTGGTCTTTCCTTATCCTGCGTGGCGCCCTGTCGGGAATCCGCCATTTCGAGGAGTTTCAGTCTACGCTGGGAATCGCCCGCAACATCCTGGCCAACCGCCTCGCCCGGCTGGTCGAAAACGGCATCATGCTGCGCCAACCCATGCAGTGCGACCGGCGCAAGGTGGAATATCGCCTGACGGAAAAGGGGCGGGAACTGGCCCCGGTCATGATCGCCCTGCGCCAGTGGGGCGAAAAATGGAGCTGCGGCACGGTGTCGTGCCAGGTGCTGGCCGACCGGCGCGACGGCCTGCCGATCCGCAGGGTCACGATACAGGCGCATGACGGGCGCGAACTGGACCTGAACGACCTGGTCTGGCTGTGCCCCGACCAAGTTACCCCGATGGCGGAGGATTCCGCTGCCGCCGCCTGACGGGCGGGCGCAGCGCGGCCAGGGTGAGGACGTTCTGGGCGGTGGCGGCTTCACCAGCCGCTTCAAATCGCCTAGGCTGGCTGCAATGTCTGTTCATCCCTTTCAACCCCAGCCCTTTTTCGCGGACAAGAATCGCGCCTTCTGGAACCTGCAATCGCTGGGCTGGGCCGGCGCGTTCCTGTTGCGCGGATCGTCCACCATCGCCAATGGCCAGCCGCTATCCAGCCTGGTGCCGGTGCTGATTTCCACCGTCACCGGCTATTCGGTGACGTTGTTGATCGCGGTGATGTTTCGCTTCCTGCTCAAGCGCAAACCGATCGTCACCTGGGGCGCATCGATCCTGACGGTCGTGGCCGCCGCCGCGCTGGTCGCCTTTATCGACGCCTGGGTCTTTTCGACCCAGAACAAGGGCAGCGAGACGGCGGGGCTGCAACTGTTCCTGGGCGCTTTCTATCTGTCGATGACGCTATTGGGCGCATGGTCGGCGCTTTATTATGCAATCAATTTCTATCTGACGGTGGAGGAACAGGCCGACCAGCTGCTCCATCTGGAAAATCAGGCGTCGAGCGCGCAGCTGGCGATGCTGCGCTATCAGCTCAACCCGCATTTCCTGTTCAACACGCTCAATTCCATCTCCACGCTGGTGCTGCTCAAACAGACCGATCGTGCCAATGCGATGCTTTCGCGCCTGTCCTCCTTCCTGCGCTATACCCTCATCAACGAGCCGACCGCGCAGGTGACGATCGAGCAGGAGATCGAAACGCTCAAACTCTATCTGGAGATTGAGAAGATGCGGTTCGAGGACCGGCTGCGTCCGGTATTCACCATCGACCCGGCGGTCGCGCGGGCGCGCCTGCCATCCCTGCTGCTTCAGCCGCTGGTCGAAAATGCGATCAAATATGCCGTGACGCCCAAGGAGGAGGGGGCGGACATAACCGTCAGCGCGCAGCCTGCCGGCGAAAATGTGCGGATCGTCGTATCCGATACCGGGCCGGGATTGAATGAAAGCGGAATGAAGCCACACATTGCCGTCAGCGAAGGGACGGGCGTGGGCCTGCCAAACATCCGCGACCGGCTCATTCAGGCTTTCGGGGAACGACAGAGCTTTGAAACACGTTCAAGTCCCGGCGGTTTTTCGGTGATCATCGAAATTCCGCTCAATTTGGAAGATTCATCGAAAGTGGCCGCATGACCATCAGAACAATCCTCGTCGACGACGAAAGCCTTGCTACGCAAGGGCTTATGCTGCGTCTGCAAGCGCATGAGGATGTCGAAATTATCGAAACCTGCAACAATGGGCGCGAAGCGATCCGCGCTATCAAGACGCATAAGCCCGACCTTGTGTTCCTGGACATCCAGATGCCCGGTTTTGACGGATTTTCCGTCGTTCAGGGGATCATGGAAGTCGAACCGCCGCTCTTCATCTTCGTCACCGCCTATATGGACCATGCGATTCGCGCGTTCGAGGCGCAGGCGGTCGATTATCTGCTGAAACCCGTGGAGGAAGGCCGTCTGGCCGACGCACTCGACCGGGTGCGCCTGCGCCTGTCGGACAAGCGGCAGGTGCAGGAAGCGGAGAAGCTGCGCGAGGTGCTGGCTGAAGTCGCGCCCCAGGCGATGAGCGACTTCATCGTGGCGGAGGAGGAAGGTCCGGCGTCCAATCGCTTCGAAAAGCTCATCAACATCAAGGATCGCGGCCAGATTTTCCGCGTCGATGTCGATTCGATCGAGCGGATCGACGCGGCGGGCGACTATATGTGCATCTACACCGCCGACAACAGCCTGATCCTGCGCGAAACCATGAAGGATCTGGAAAAGCGGCTCGACCCGCGCAATTTCCAGCGCGTCCATCGCTCCACCATCGTGAACCTCAGTCAGGTGAAGCAGGTCAAGCCGCACACCAATGGCGAATGTTTCCTGGTGCTGGAATCAGGCGCCCAGGTAAAGGTCAGCCGCTCCTACCGCGACGTGGTGGCGCGGTTCGTACATTAAATAGAACATCATGTTGACGCGCAGTCTGGAATCCAGTTCGCAGGACGGGACTGGGTTCCCGCCTGCGCGGGAACACGGCTTATGTGGCGATATCCTCAAACAGGTCGCGCCACGTTGGGTTCATTTCCTCGATCATGCGCAGCTTCCATTTGCGCTCCCATTTCTTCATCCGCAACTCGCGCTGGCGCGCTTCCTGAATGTCGTCATAGGCTTCGTACCAGACCAGCAAGTGGCAGCGATATTTGGCGCTGAATTCACCGCCAAAGCCGTTGCGATGTTGCCAGGCCCGTTGAACGAGATCGCTGGTCACGCCAAGATATAGCGTCCCGTTCTGGCTGCTTGCCATCAGATAGACGTAACCGGGTTTGGCCATGCCGAAATTCTACCGTGTTCCCGCGCAGGCGGGAACCCAGTCCAGAGGGCGGAACCAGGCTCCCGCCTTCGCGGGAGCAGGCTGTGTTAAAAATCATCCAATGGACTATTTGAACACCCATTGGCGGTTCAGTCCGAACATGACTGCGGGTGTTACGAAGAGCATTGCCGGGATGGGTGACCATTCGGGCCAGCCCATATGGGTCACGCACAGCCAGACCCACAGCGCGTTGAGCGCATAGCTGACCAGCGACACCGCGACGAAGCGGATGCCGCGCGATGCGGCCTTGTCGCGGGTGCCGTGGCCGCGGAAGGTGAAGGCGCTGTGGCTGACATAGCCGATGACGACCGCGGCGCCATAGCCGATCAGATTGGCCAGTTGCGGATGCAGGCCGGCCAGCGCGGCAAGGCTCCAGTAGATGACCGCCTGACAGGCGGTCACGAACAGGCCGGTCACGCCATAGCGGACGATTTGCCAGAAGAGCGCGCGATGCTGCGGTGAAAGTCGGTTGATGATGGCCATGGTCCCCGTTGCGCTTTGCCACGGCTCGTTTAGGGGGCAAGAATGAGCTTGAAAAGCGCCGATACCCTGCGCGCGCGGGTGACCCATATTTGGCCTGTCCTGCTGGCGTGGAGCGCGCGGCACTGGAAGTGGCTGACCTTCCTTATCTGGATCGCGATTGCGGTCGCCATGGTCGTCAGCCGCTGGCCCGCCATACACTGGCTGGTGCTGGGCGATACGGACGACAATATCCGCTATGTGCAGGTGAAGGACTGGCTGGCCGGGCAGGGTTGGTACGACCTGCGCCAATATCGGCTCGATCCGCCGGGCGGCGCCAATATCCACTGGTCGCGTCTGGTCGATATTCCCATTGCCGGGCTGATCCTGTTCTTCCGCGCCTTTGTCGACCAGGGGCTGGCCGATCGGCTGGCCTGCGGCATCGCGCCGCTGCTGCCGCTGTTGCTGCTGATGCTCAGCCTGGGCTTTATCGGGCGGCGGCTGGCCGGGCCGCATGGCTGGTTGCTGGCCGCGCTTGCCCCGCTGGCCGCGCAGATGGGGCTGGGCATGTATGCGCCGATGCGGATCGACCATCATGGCTGGCAACTGGCGCTGGCGGTGACGATGCTGGCCGGCGTCATCGACACCAACCGGCTGCGCGGCGGGCTGATGGCTGGCGTCAGCAGTGCGCTGTCGATCGCGATCGGCATGGAGATGATCGTCTATCTGGCGGCGGGCGGCGGGCTGATCGCGCTGCGCTGGGTGTTCCGCGAAGGGGCGGAACGGCGGATGCTGCCTTATGCGCTCAGCCTGGGCGGGGCGACTTCGCTCTGCTATCTGCTGTTTGCCAGCTATGCCAATCGCGCGATGGTGTGCGATGCGATTTCGCCCATCTGGGTGGCGGTGTTCGGTGCGGCGTCGGCGGGCATGGTGCTGCTCTCGCTTGCCCCTTTGCGCGGTTGGGCGATGCGGCTGGCGGCAGGCGCAGTCGTAGGCGGCGCGGTGGCGGCCTTCTTTTGGCTGAGTTGGCCGCAATGCCTGAGCCCCTATCAGATTTCGCCCGAACTCGAACGACTGTGGCTGGCCAATATCCGTGAGGCCAAGCCGATCACCGCGCAGGCACAAAGCCTGGTCGTGCCGTTGCTGGCGATTCCGCTGGCGGGGCTGGTCGGGCTGATCTGGGCCTTGTGGGACGCGCGGCGCGATGCGGAGCGGCTATGGGCCTGGGCGACTGTCGGCCTGATGATGCTTTTTTCCACCGCCTTGCTGTTCTGGCAGTTGCGCGCGGGGCCAGCGGCGCAGCTGCTGGCGATCCCGCCTGCCGCCTGGGCCGCGCACCGGCTGATCGTCGCGATCTTCACCGGCACGCGCCGGGTGCGAATCGCGGCGGGGGCAGGGGTGGCACTGCTGGCGGCGATCGCCTGCGCCTATCCGCTCTATCCGCAGATCATGCGCGGATGGGCGGAATTGACCGGCAACAAGCCCAGGCCCTGGCGGCCATCCGCCATCGCCCGCAACGATGCGATCAAGAAAGCCAATAGCCGGTGCCGCACGCTGCCCGCGCTGGAGGTGCTGGACCAGCTGCCCCCCGCGACCATCTTCACCATGGTCGATCTGGGGCCGCGCCTGATCGCGACGACGCATCATAGTGCGCTGGCCGGTCCCTATCATCGCAATGGTGCGACGATTCTGGACATGCACCACGCCTATGACGGCCCGGCCGATGCCTTCCGCCCCATCGCGGCGCGGCATCACGCGACCTATTTGCTGGTGTGCCCCAATTTCCCCGAAGGCACGATCTATCAGTCGCGCAGCCCGCAGGGTTTCTATGCCGACCTGATGCGGGGCGCAATTCCGCGCTGGCTGGTGCCGGTGACGCTGAACAGCGGCATGACATTGCCCTATCAGCTCTACCGCATCGATTATTCAGCGTCGGGCGGCAAAAAAATCCCTGAGCAGCGCTGAGGCTTCGGCTTCGGCCAATCCGCCATAGACTTCGGGCCGGTGCAGGCATTGAGGCTGGGCGAACAGACGTGGCCCCTGCTCGATCGCGCCGCCCTTGGGATCGCCCACGGCATAATATAGTCGCGCGATCCGGGCGTGGGAAATGGCTCCCGCACACATCGGGCAAGGCTCCAGCGTGACCCACAGGTCGCAGCCTGTCAGGCGAAAATCGCCCAGATGGATGGCCGCCGCCCGCATCGCGACGATTTCGGCATGGGCGGTGGGATCATGATCGCGGCGGTTGCGATTCTCGCCCTCGCCAATGATGATGCCGTTTCTGGTCACCACCGCGCCGATCGGCACTTCGCCCGCCGTTTCGGCCGCGCGGGCCAGCGCCAGCGCGCGGCGCATCGGATCGGGCAAGGGAAAGGGCGAGGACATGACATCCCCGCCCTTACAGCATCTTGCCCGTCACGCGAACTCAGGGTTTCTTGACGGCGACAGTCGGCACTTCGACGGTTTCGTTGCGGGTGCCAACCTCAACCTTGGCGACGCTGGCTTCATATTTGGGAAGCGCGCCTTCCTTGACGGCGATTTCGGGAAGCCGTCCGTCCCGCGTTTTCTGCAAGTCGATGAAGCCGGTGGCGATGCCGCCAGCCAGCACGAGCAACAGAATGATCAACAGCCCGCCAATGAATCGCATTTCAACCTCCCATATGTTACGGGGCGACAACGCTTCGCCGCGCAAAAGGGTTGCGACACGCCGAGCGGCGGGTTGACGGCCAGAGGGAATCCCGTTATCGGCGCGGCTTTCCGAACGAACCCGAATTACAAGGTTGATTGACTATGTCGCGCATTTGCGAGCTGACCGGCAAGGGTCGCCAGGTGGGTCACAATGTTTCCCACGCCAATAACAAGACCAAGCGGGTGTTCCTGCCGAACCTGCAGAATGTTTCGCTGATCTCCGAAGCGCTGGAAACCAGCGTGAAGCTGCGCGTGTCGACCCATGGTCTGCGTTCGGTCGAACATAATGGCGGCCTGGACAACTGGCTGCTCAAGACCAGCGACGACAAGCTGTCGCTCAAGGCGCGTCGCCTGAAGCGCGACATCGTCAAGAAGCAGGCTGCCGCAGCCGCCTGATTTCTCGATTCGTTTCGGCATAAGAAGCGGCCCCGCAACGGGCCGCTTTTTTGCGTGCGAATGGGGCGCTGGATGGCCCGCAAGCCGCGCCTTTCTGCGCTTCCGGTGCTCACGTACTGAAGTACGCTGCGCGCCGGTTCTCGAAATTCACGACTTGCGATCCACCCTGCACCCCATTCGCAGCTATCAATCCAGTGCGAATTTCAGCAGCAAGGTCCGCTGGAAAAATTCGTGATTATCGTCGGACACGACCCAGATGATTGTCCGTCCGTTCTCCCGGCTGATCGCCAGTCCTTCGAAATTGTCGGCCAGCAGCGGCGGGGCGAGACGGGCGAGGGTGCGGGCCTTTAGCTCCATGCCCGGTTCCAGCCGTTCGGGCAGGTCGACGATCGCGATCGTCGCGGTGAACAGTTCCTGCAAGGTCAGGCGGCGATTGAGGACCAGCAGGTGGCGGGCATCCAGCGCCACAGCGTCGGTCGGGCGATAGCCCTGCGGCGGGGTGTAGCGCAGATGGAACGGATCGGCGGTGTCGCTTTCTGCCGGGTCGCCGGGAAATAGCAGCGTGTCATGACGCCCATCGGCCGTCATCCCCATCTCGCCGATCGCGATGAAGCGGCCATCGGGCAGGCGCGCGAGTGATTCGATCGACCCGGTCGGGGGCCATGCCATGATCTGCGGCCAGGTGCGGCACGCCTCCACCCGCGCAAAGCCGGGGGAATAGCGGCAGATTGCCTGCTGCAATTCGAACCCCACCCAATAACGGTCGGTCGCACGATCGTGGGTCAGCGATTCTGAATCCCAGGCCCACCAGGGGCGATCGCGGTCCTGTGGCCGAATGGGCAGGGGGGCGATGAACGGGCGGCGGCGCGCTTCGCCCGGCCCGACATGCAGCCCCATCAATATGCCGGAATCGCTCAAGGCCAGCACATCGCCCGGCGGCGACACCAGCATGGCGGAAATGCCGCCAAAGCCTGGATTGGCGCTGCGCAGTTCCCAACCGCCCAGATAGTCGAGCGCGCCCACGCGTCGCAGCGCAGGATCGTTGGTGCTGAGCGGCAGCGCGCGCGCCGTCACGAGCAGCGCGCCCGGCTGCACGGTTGCGGGTTTGCTGTTGTGCGGGGCGGGCAGCAGCAGGATGGCGAGCGCCAGGACGATCAGGATTCGCGACATTCCCTTCGCCATAGGATAATATCCTGCCGGGCGCAGCAAGCGGTTGTGCGCCTCAAATTGTACTTTTCAGCGGAGGTCGACTCTGAACCATGGCTGTCAGCCCCATTCAGGGTCGGCTCAAGGCGAATCGGTCATAAGATGATCATGACTGGCGAAACCCGTGCGTGGGACGCGCCAAGGCATTGATGGTTTTGGAAGGAGCAACGCCATGAAGATGAAGTTTCTGATCAATATGGGAGCCGCTCTGGCAATGGGCGCTGCTTCCCTGGCCGTGACTGCAACCCCGGCTATGGCCCGCGATGGCTATTATCGCGGTTATGACCGTGGCGACTATTATCGCGGTGACCGTTATCGCGGCTATCGCGGGGACCGCTATTATCGCGGCAATGACCGCTATTATCGCAACAACGCCTATCGTGGTGGCTATCGCGGCGGTTATCGCTGCCGGGACAATGGCACGGGCGGCACCATCATCGGTGCGATCGCTGGTGGCCTGCTGGGCAATGAGGTCGGCAAGGGTTCGGGCCGTTATGGCCGTCGCGGTGACGGCACGGCCGGCGCGATCATTGGCGCAGGCGTCGGTGCCCTTGCGGGTCGCGCGATCGATCGCGATTGCTGAGCGGGTGACGTGAGACCTGCGGGTTATGCAGGATAAGGGAAAGGCCGTCTCGTTCGAGGCGGCCTTTCTGCGTCAGGGGTTGGAGGCTGGCGCTGGCGCTACCCGGCTGCGATCGGCGCGGGCCGCCGTGCTGGCCGCCGGATTGAGACCTGCGCTATCATTTTGCGCCGCCCCCTTTTGTGCGTCGAGCATCGCCGCTGCATCATTGAGCGCACTGGCTTCGCTGGCGCTGACCCCGCCGACGCCATCGGGCGACCCCGAACCGCAGGCCGTCAGTGGCAGCAGCGCCGCGGCGATGAAGATGGTGCGGATCATCGATCGGTCCCCAATGGAAAAGGGGCCGCTCCGTTTCCGGCGCGACCCCCAATCAAATTCTGAAAAGTCCTGCTGGACTTACATCGCGTTCGCGACGTTTTCGGTCGCGTTCGACGCAGCGTTGGCGGCGTTGTCGGCGGCGTTCATCGCAGCGTTCATGGCGTTGTCAGCAGCATTCGATGCGTTCTCAGCCGAGTTGGCGGCGTTGTCGGCAGCGTTTTCCGCGCCACCCGAGCAGGCGGCCAGGCCGAGCGAAGCAGCGAGAACGAGCGAAAGAGCGATAGACTTGGTCATGGGCAGAAACCCCTCTCTGAGAATAAAAACGGTGCAGACCACTCTCGGAGAAAAGCTCACCCCCCATTGCGCCTGCGCATCGATTCGTAATGCTTTGGATGATGCAAGGCAATCCCATTCCTGCAATCCGGGCCGCAAAGCCGGGCGCTTTTGTTCGCAGTTGCGGAAATTCTGCGGGCATTGACGTATATAAAGATTTCTTTATATGATGCCGCAATGCACACGGCACTCGATATTTTCCGGGCACTTGGCGACCCGACGCGGCTGCGCATCATCCACCTGCTGCGCGCGATGGAACTGGCCGTGGGGGAGATTGCGCAGGTCGTGGGGCAAAGCCAGCCGCGCGTGTCGCGCCATGTCCGTATCCTGGCCGAAGCTGGCCTTGTGGAACGGCGCAAGGAAGGCAATTGGGTATTCCTGCGGCTGGGCAAGGGGGATGATGTTGCGCCCTTCATCGCGCTGTTCGACCGACTGACGCCGTCGGAAAGCGAAACATTGTGGCAGGCGGCGGATCTGGCGCGACTGGCGGCGGTGCGGGCGGATCGGGCGCGCGCTGCGGAGGATTATTTCGCCGACCATGCCGAAGAATGGGACGCGATCCGCTCGCTCCACGTGGCCGAGGCGGATGTCGAGGCGGCGATGACAGCGCTGCTGGAGCGTGAGCCGATCGGCCACTTGCTCGACATCGGTACTGGCACCGGGCGGATGATCGAACTGTTCGGCGGCGCGGCGCAGGCGGTGACCGCGATCGACCGCAGCCCCGACATGCTGCGGCTGGCGCGGACCAAGCTGCCTGAGGATGCGCGCGACAAATATGCGCTGCTGCTGGGTGATTTTGGCGCATTGCCGCTGGAGCCGGGCAGCGTGGATACGGTCGTGCTGCATCAGGTGCTGCATTATGCGCAGGCGCCTGAGCAGGTGATAGGGGAGGCTGCGCGCGTCACTGCGGCCAATGGCCGGGTACTGATCGCCGACTTCGCGCCGCATGAGCGGGAGGAGTTGCGCGTGCGCGACCAGCATGCGCGGCTGGGCTTTTCCGACGAACAGATGGAAGGCTGGTTCGCCGCTGCGGGCCTGCAACTGGAACGGGTGGAGACTTTGCCCGGCCATGAACTGACAGTGCAACTGTGGCTGGGGCGACGCAAGGGCGCGCCTGTCCGGCAGCAAGAAGGACGGATTTCCGCATGACTTTGAACGATCCCGCCGCGCCGCTCTATGCGGACCTTGCGGGCGACTGCCATGTCAGCTTTGAATTTTTCCCGCCCAAGACGGAAAAGATGGAAGCGCAGTTGTGGTCGGCGATCGAAACGCTGACGCCGCTTCAGCCCAAATTCGTGTCCGTAACCTATGGCGCGGGCGGATCGACCCGTGAGCGCACGCATAATACGGTCGCCCGGATCGCGCGGGAAACGCCGCTGGCCGCCGCCGCGCACCTGACCTGCGTGGGCGCGAGCAAGGCGGAAATCGGCGAGATTGCAGACGCCTATTGGGAGGCGGGGGTGCGCCATATCGTGGCGCTGCGCGGCGATCCGCCCGAAGTCGGCGGCACGTTCGAGCCGCACCCGGAGGGGTATAAGGGCGCAGCCGAACTGGTCGAAGGGCTGATGCAGCGGCATCCGTTCGAAATTTCCGTGTCCGCCTATCCAGAGGTGCATCCCGAAGCGGCGAGCGCGCAGAGCGACCTTGATAATCTCAAGCGCAAGCTGGACGCCGGGGCGACCCGTGCGATCACGCAATTCTTCTTCACCCCCGACGCCTATTTCCGGTTCCTAGACAAGACTTTGGCGGCGGGAATCACGGCTGACATCGTACCCGGCATCATGCCGGTCAGCAATTTCGCCGCGACGCAGCGTATGGCGGCGATGTGCAATACGCAGGTGCCCAGCTGGATGGGCCGCCTGTTCGAAGGGCTGGACGATCATCCCGCATCGCGCCAGCTGGTGTCGGCGACGATCGCGGCGGAACTGTGCCGCAGCCTTTACGGCGGGGGCGTGCGCGATTTTCATTTCTACACGCTCAACCGCGCTGAACTGAGTTTTGCGATTTGCCATTTGCTGGGCCTGCGGGCGACGGCGAGCAATGGGGGAACGGCATGATCTGTACTCATCCGTTCGCCCTGAGCTTGTCGAAGGGTTCCACCGACCGCAGGGAGGTATCTTCGCCTCCGCTCAGACAAGGGCTTCGACGCGCTCAGCCCGAACGGAGTTTTTAATATGACAGCCGAACAGACATTGCGGGCGCTGGCCGCGGACAAGATCCTGATCTTCGATGGCGGCTATGGCACGTCGATCCAGAAACATGGCCTGACCGAGGCGGATTATCGCGGCACGCTCGACCTGCCCAAGGATCAAAAGGGCAATAACGACCTGCTCTGCCTGACCCGTCCCGACATCGTGGAAGGCATCCACAGCGCCTATCTGGACGCGGGCGCGGACATGATCGAAACCAATACGTTCAGCTCGACCAAGATCGCGATGGCCGATTATGGCTGCGAACATCTGGTGTGGGACATCAACATCGCCGCCGCGAAGCTGGCGCGCGCCGCGTGCGAGAAGGCGACGGCCAAGGACGGCAGACCCCGCTTCGTCTGCGGTTCGATCGGCCCGACGAACAAGACGCTGTCCATATCCCCCGACGTCAACGACCCCGCTTTCCGCGAGGTCGACTTCGACACGCTGAAAGCTGATTATCGCGAGCAATGTGATGCGCTGATCGCGGGAGGGGTCGATTTCCTGCTGGTTGAAACCTGCTTCGACACGCTGAACGCCAAGGCGGCGGGCATGGCCGCGCGCGAGGCGGAGGAGGCGGCGGGCCGATCGGTGCCGCTGATGCTCAGCTTCACCATCACCGACATGTCGGGCCGGAATCTCTCAGGCCACACGATCAACGCCTTCTGGTATTCGCTGCGCCATCTGAAGCCGCTCACGATCGGGGTGAACTGCGCGTTCGGCGCGGATCTGTTGCGGCCCTACCTCGCTGAACTGTCCAAAAATGCCGACACGCTGATCCTGGCCTATCCCAATGCGGGCCTGCCCAATGAACTGGGGCAATATGACGAGCTGCCCGCCACCACCGCGCGGCTGATCCGCGAATGGGTGGACGAAGGGCTGGTCAACATGGTCGGTGGCTGTTGTGGCACGACGCCCGCGCATATCGGTGCGGTGGCCAAGGCGCTGGAAGGACACAAGCCGCGCGCGGTACCGCAATTGCCCGTCGTTACGCGGTTGGCGGGGCTGGAGCCGATGCATATCGCTGCCTAATACCATCCTCCCCCTCGATAGCGTGATACCCCTCCACCATGCCTGCGGCATGGTCCCCCTCCCCCTAAGGGGGAGGATTTTTGGAAGAAGCGAATGACCACCAAATCCACCGCCAGCTTCGTCAATGTCGGCGAACGCACCAATGTTACCGGATCGGCCAAGTTCAAGAAGCTGATCATGGCGGGCAATTATGCCGCTGCGATCGACATTGCGCGCGAGCAGGTGGAAAATGGCGCGCAGATCGTCGACGTCAACATGGACGAGGGGCTGCTCGACGCGGTCGAGGCCATGACGACCTTCCTCAAGCTGATGACGTCTGAGCCGGACATCAGCCGCGTACCGGTGATGATCGACAGCTCCAAATGGGAGGTCATCGAAGCGGGCCTCAAATGCGTGTCGGGCAAGCCGATCGTCAATTCGATCAGCATGAAGGAGGGCGAGGAGGCCTTCCTATTCCATGCCCGCAAATGCATGGCCTATGGCGCCGCCGCGGTCATCATGGCCTTTGACGAAACGGGGCAGGCCGATACCAAGGCGCGCAAGGTCGAGATTTGCGAGCGCGCCTACAAGCTGCTGATGACCATCGGCTTCCCGCCGGAGGACATCATCTTCGATCCCAATATCTTCGCGGTCGCGACGGGGATCGAGGAGCACAACAACTACGGCGTCGACTTCATCGAGGCCTGCCGCGAGATCAAGGCGCGCTGCCCGCACGTCCATATCTCCGGCGGCCTGTCGAACCTCAGCTTCTCGTTCCGCGGCAACGAGCCCGTCCGCCGCGCGATGCACAGCGTGTTCCTCTATCATGCCATCCCCGCTGGCCTCGACATGGCGATCGTCAATGCAGGACAGCTCGACGTCTATGACACGATCGACCCGGAACTGAGGACCGCGTGCGAGGATGTCGTCCTGAACCGTGACCCGGAAGCGGGCGACCGTCTGGTCACGCTGGCGGAAAAATATCGCGGCACCGACGCGGTCGCCGACAAGGCCGCCGAAGCCTGGCGCAGCTGGCCGGTCGCCAAGCGGCTGGAACATGCGCTGGTCAAGGGCATCGACATGTATGTCGTCGACGATACGGAGGAAGCGCGCCTGTCCGCCGACAAGCCGATCGAGGTGATCGAAGGGCCGTTGATGGACGGTATGAACGTGGTTGGCGACCTGTTCGGCGCGGGCAAGATGTTCCTGCCCCAGGTGGTCAAGTCCGCCCGCGTCATGAAGAAAGCGGTCGCGCACCTGCTGCCCTTCATCGAGGCCGCCAAGGAACCGGGCGCCAAGGGCAAGGGCAAGATCATCATGGCCACGGTCAAGGGCGACGTCCACGACATTGGCAAGAATATCGTCGGCGTGGTCCTTCAGTGCAACGGCTTTGAGGTCATCGACATGGGCGTGATGGTCCCCTGGCCCGACATCATCAGGGCGGCGAACGAGAATGACGCCGACATGATCGGCCTGTCCGGCCTTATCACCCCTTCGCTGGACGAGATGGTGACGGTCGCCACCGAAATGCAGCGCGCCGGCATGACCATGCCGGTGCTGATCGGCGGCGCGACGACGTCCAAGGTGCATACCGCGCTGCGCATCGACCCGTCCTATACTGGCCCTGTGGTCCATGTGCTGGACGCCAGTCGCGCGGTCGGGGTGGCGACGGCGCTCGTCTCCGAAACGCAGCGCAATGATTTCGTCCGGAAAACCAAGGATGATTATGAGCATGTCCGCGTCGCCCGCGCGAACAAGGGGCAAAGCGCGCTCGTCAGCCTGGAGGACGCGCGTGCCAATGCATTCGAGATTGACGAGAGCCTGAAAGCGCCGCGCCCGCGCCTGCCGGGCGTCCATCGCTTTCCCGACTGGGATCTGAAGGATCTTATCCAATATATCGACTGGACGCCCTTCTTCCGTGCCTGGGAACTGGCGGGCAATTATCCCGCGATCCTGACCGATCCGGTGGTAGGCGAAAGCGCGTCGAGCCTGTTTGCCGATGCGCAGGCGATGCTGGACAGGATCGTCAACGAAAAATGGCTGGTCGCGCGCGGGGTTGCGGGCCTGTGGCCGTGCCGTCGCGAAGGCGACGACATCATCGTCCATGTCGAGGATGAGAAGCACTATACCCTGCCGATGCTGCGCCAGCAGATCCAGAAGCGCGAAGGCCGGGCCAATATGTGCCTTGCCGACTTCATCAGCCATGACGGCGACTGGATGGGTGGCTTTGCCGTCGGCATGCACGGCATCGAGCCGCATCTCGCCCGGTTCAAGGCGGCGATCGATGACTATTCGGACATACTTTTGAAAGCGCTGGCCGACCGCCTGGCTGAAGCCTTTGCCGAGCGCCTGCACCATTATGTCCGCACGGCGCTATGGGGCTATGCGGAGGGCGAGCAGCTGACGAACGAAGCCCTGATCAAGGAACAATATCGCGGCATCCGCCCCGCGCCGGGCTATCCCGCCTGCCCCGAACATAGTCTGAAACCCATATTGTTCGAGATGCTGGACGCCCATCACGCCACCGGCATCACGCTGACCGAGAGTTTTGCGATGCTCCCCACTGCTGCGGTCAGCGGCTTCTATTTCGGCCATGCTCAGGCGGAATATTTCGGCGTGGCTCGTGTCGGCCGCGACCAGCTGGAGGATTATGCAGTAAGGCGGGGGATCGATATTGATACGGCGGAGCGCTATTTGAGGCCGAACCTGGATTGAGGGGGCGGGCGACCGGGCGCTCTCTCTCCAACATCGACTGGAGGCGGCGAAGGTTGCGTTGAACGCCGGGCTTGGGCAGACCTGTGCGAACGATCGTGATCCTCAAGGAATTGACATGCTGCTGGTCGGTGACCCTGTCCCCTCATTCTTCGTTCGAGGAGTCACAAATCCCCGGTTTTCATTCGATAGCGCAGCCGGGCGCTACATCGTCGTTACCTTCCTGGGCAGCGGCGCTTCTCCCGGCGCGCAGGCGTTTCTGGCGGCCATGCACGCCGAAACCAAGTACCTGGACGACAGGTTCGCATGCGCGTTCATCGTCACGAACGACCCGCGCGATGAACAGAGCGGGTTGCTGACGGAGCGTCAGCCCGGAATCCGGCTATTCCTCGACTTCGACCTGGAGATGGCGACATTATTCGGGGCTGTCGGGCGTCAGAAGGAAAATGGCTCCGCCGTGGCGCTCATGACCTGGATACTCGACCCAGGTATGCGCGTGCTCAGGATTTTGCCGATCAATGATCTGGCGACGCATTATGACGACATATGTGCTGCGCTGGACGGGCAACCGGCGCCGAAGGCGGATATGGATGCATGGGCGCCCATATTGGTGGTGCCCAACGTGCTGGAACCGGATTTCTGCCATAAGCTGATCACCTATGCCGAAACGGTCGGGCTGAACGACAGCGGCTATATGAAAACGGACCCAAAGACCGGCGAAACGGTCCAGGTACTCGATCATGTCCACAAGCGCCGGTCCGACTGCAGCATTGATGACGAGCAGCTGCGCAATGCGTTGAAAGCGCGCATTCGCCGGCGGCTTGTTCCGCCGATCGCCAGGGCATTTCAGTTCACGGTGTCCCGGATGGAGCGATACATCGTTGCGCGCTATGATTCCAAGTCCGGGGGACATTTTCGCCCTCACAAGGACAATACGACGCTGGGAACGGCGCATCGCAGATTTGCGGTTTCCATCGGTCTCGACGCTGATCGCTATGAACGCGGGGATCTGCGTTTCCCCGAATTCGGCCCGCGCACCTATCGGCCACCGACTGGCGGGGCGATCATATTCTCCTGCTCGCTGCTCCACGAAGTTCTGCCCGTGACCAGCGGCGAGCGATATGCGGTTTTGCCATTTCTATATGATGAAGCGGCGGCCCAGATCAGGCTGGAAAATGCCAAGCATCTTCAGGATGCCGGACTGCGGGAAAATGTCATCCAGTCCGTGACGGGCGATTCCAGGCCCAAGGCGGAATAGGGCACTTCTTTCGTACCTCCCGCACCTCCCCTCTAGCCAAAAAGGGCGCCCGGTTGCCCGGACGCCCTTCTTCGTTTCGTAAGGAAAGGGGATGCCTTACGCTTTGTAGACCTTGTCGACTGCCGCGCGGAATTTGGCCATGTCGTCGGCGGAGCCGACGGTGACGCGGGATACGGTGGGCCAGATCGCCCAGCTGCGGCCGATCTGTACCTTTTCCGGGGTCGCCAGCAGCGCGGCCTGCATGTCCTTGGCGGGCTTCTTCCAGTTCACCATGAACATATTGGCCTGGCTGCCCGGCTGGACCTCGATGCCCTTCCTGGTGAGCCAGGCGATGGTTTCCTCGCGATTGGCGATCATTTCATTGCGGCGCGCCTTGATCAGGGCGGCTTCGGTATAGACCGCATTGCCGCAATGCATCGCGGTGATGGCCAGACCGCCGGCTGCCGGGCCGAACAGCATGATGCGCTTCTGCACTTCGGGATCGGCGAAGGTGAGGCCAAGGCGCACGCCGGCCATGCCGAACAGCTTGGAGAAGGTCCGCATGACGATGATGTCCTTGCGGTTGCCGATCAGCGTGGCGGCGCTGGGGCTTTCCGAGAAGTGGATATAGGCTTCGTCCACCAGCAGCATCGAATCGGCGGGCTTGTTGTCGAGCAGCCACTGGATGTCGGCCAGCGGCGTGATCGTGCCGGTCGGGTTGTTGGGCGTGCAGATATAATAGAGGCCCGCATTAGGATTGGCGGCCAGCATCGCCTTTACATCATGCCCCTTGCCGATGGCCTGCGGAGCCTTGGCGATGGGGGCCTTCATATAGTCGGCGGTGCGCCAGGCGGATTCGAAGGTCGGGTCGGCGGTGACCAGACCCTTGGTCGGCGAGCAATAGGCCGCGACGATGCTGACCAGCGGGCCGCCGGAACCGGGCCAGGGCATGACATGGGTTTCGGGAAGTCCCTCGACCGAGGCGACGGTCTTGACCAGATCGCCACGATAATTGTCGGGATCATACCAGTTGCCAAAGGATGCAGCCTCGGCGGCGGCGGCGACGCCGGACGGGAAGGGGCCGGTCCAGCATTCATTCGCACCGATGCGAACCGCGCCCTTGATGCCGCGCCCGGCCTGCTGCTGCGCCATCGCGCCGCTGCCCAGCAATGTGCTGGCGGCGACGCCTGCACCCAGCAGGGCGGCCACTTCGGCCAGCTGGCGGCGCGAATAGCCGCGTTCGATCAGATCGTCTCTGGCATCCTTGTCGAGCATCATCGTCATGTCGTCTGTCCCCTTTGTCCTGCCATCCGGGCGTTCGTTCCGGGCGTTCAGGGGGTAAAACGAAGCGGCGGCGCATTTCCGCAATGCGCCGCCGCCAGAAATCGTAACTTTTTGACGTTGAAAAAGCGGGGTGCCGTCAGGCTTTCCACACCTTGTCCACGGCGGCGCAAAAGGCATCCATGTCCGCCGCAGAGCCAACCGACACGCGCGAGACATTGGGCCAGATCGGCCAGCTGCGGCCAATCTGCACATTTTCCGCCAGCAGCGCATCGGCCATGGGCTTAGCGGGCTTGCCCCAATCGATCATGAACATATTGGCATGGCTGCCGGGGATGACCTTGATCTTCTTCTTCGTCAGGAAGGCGATCGCCTTTTCGCGATTGGCGATCATTTCGGCCCGCCGTGCCTTGATGAGGTCCGCCTGGGCGACCGACACCGTGCCGCACGCCACGGCGGTCATCGGCAACATCGCCGTCACCTGCCCGCCATCATAGCGCATCATCTTTTCCATCAGCGCAGGCGCGGCGAAGGTGAGGCCCAGCCGCATCCCCGCCATGCCGAACAGCTTGGAGAAGGTACGCAGCACGATGACATCGTCACGGGTCGCGGCCATTTTGGCGGCGGTGCCGGTTTCGGTCCAGTGAATATAGGCTTCGTCCACGACCAGGATCGCGTCCTTGGGCTTGTTGTCGGCCAGCCACTGAATGTCGGCGACCGGCGTTACGGTGCCGGTCGGATTGTTGGGCGAACAGATATAATAAAGCCCGGCATTGGGGTCCGCCGCCAGCATCGCCTTGACGTCATGGGCGTAATCCTTGGTCAGCGGCACCTTGGTCACTTTCGCGCCCAGCCAGTCGCCGGTCCGCCAGATCGCTTCATAGGTGGGGTTTGCCGTCACGATGCCGCGCGTGGGTGAGGCAAAGGCGACAGCGACGCGGCTGAGCGGATCGGACGATCCGGGCCAGGCGACGATGCGATCCACCGGGATGCCCTCTACCGCGGATACGGCGTCGAACAATTTCTGATGCTCATTATCCGGTTCGTAGCGATTGCCTTCGGTCACCAGCTTGAAACCGGCTTCGGCTGCAATCGGGAAAGGGCCGGTCCAGCATTCGTTCGCGCCGATTCGGACAGCGCCCGCGACCGGCTTGGCCGCCTGCTGCGCCAGGGCGCCCGTCGCGCGGATCGCCGCTGCGCCAGCGCCCAGCAGGGCGGTTGCCTTGGCCAGTTGCCGCCGCGAATAGCCGCGGTCCAGAAGGTCGCGCTCAAACGCCGTTTCATTCCGTGTCGCCATGGTCCCATTCTCCCAGAAAGCCGATTTTATCTTCTTAGACGATCGTACAGAATGTTTCCGCCATGCAAATGACATCTGTCGGCGATCGCGCTGCATGAATGGCTTGGAAAGCAGGCCGCCGATCTGATAGCGCTGCTATCATGCCCAGCACGCCCGCCGCCGCCGCCCGCCAGATCCTCACCCGCCTTCAGGAAGTGATGGCGTCGCGCACCAGCGCGCAGGCGAAACTGAACAAGGTGGTGGAGATTATCGGCCAGTCGCTGTCGAGCGAGGTCTGCTCCATCTATCTGGTGCGCGAAGGCGTGCTGGAACTGTTCGCGACCCGTGGCCTCAAGCAGGAAGCGGTCCATGTCACCCGCATGGCGATGGGCGAGGGGCTGGTGGGCCTGATCGCCACCAATGTCGAAACGCTGAACCTGGACGAGGCCGCGTCGCACCCCGACTATAGCTATCGCCCCGAAACCGGGGAGGAGCTGTTCCACAGCTTTGCCGGCGTGCCGATCGTGCGGCGGGAAAGGTCGATCGGCGTGCTGTGCGTGCAACATGCCGAGCCGCGCAAATATGAGGAAGTGGAGATAGAGGCGCTTCAGACCGTCGCTATGGTGATGGCCGAACTGATCGCCAATGCGGAACTGGCCGATGACGGACCAAGCGACCAGCGCGTCGCCGATACCGGCACGACCATGTTGCACGGCCTGCAACTGGTGATGGGCATGGCGCGGGGCCATGCGGTATTCCACCAGCCGCGCGTCCACATCGAACATACGGTTGCGGAGGATATAGAGGCCGAGCGGCAACGGGTCATTTCCGCCTTCGCCAAGATGCGCGAACAGATTGACCGCATGACCGGCGCGGCCGAGTTCGGCATGGAGGGCGAGCATCAGGAGGTTTTGGAAACCTACAAGATGTTCGCCTATGACGAAGGCTGGACCCGCCGGATCAACGAGGCGATCGACAGTGGCCTGACCGCCGAAGCGGCGATCGAGCGGGTGCAGCAGCGCACCCGCATGCGGATGCGCCAGATTGACGATCCGCTACTGTCCGACCGGATGCATGATCTGGAGGATCTGGCCAACCGGCTGCTGCGGATCGTGTCGGGGCAACTGGGCACGGCGGCGCAGATGGGTCTGCGGCAGGATGCGATCCTGATCGCGCGCAACCTGGGCCCGGCCGAACTGCTGGAATATGATCGCCGCCGGTTGAAGGGCGTGATCCTGGAGGAAGGATCGCTGACCGCCCATGTCACCATCGTCGCGCGCGCCATGGGCGTGCCGGTGCTGGGCCGCGTCCGCGACATTCGCCATCTGGTCAATGAGGGCGACCTCATCCTGATGGACGTCAACACCAATACGCTGTTGATCCGCCCGACGCCCGACATGGACGAGGCGTTCGACAACAAGCTGCATGTCACGCAGAAGCGTCGCGCCGAATTTGCCGCGATGCGCGACCTGCCGTCTGTCACGGCCGACGACCAGCGGGTGGAGTTGATGGTCAATGCGGGACTGCGCGAGGATGCGCAGGCGCTCGACATGGTGGGTGCGGACGGCATCGGCCTGTTTCGCACCGAATTCCAGTTTCTGGTGTCCGCCACATTGCCGCAGCGGGAAAAGCAGCAGCGGCTCTACAAGGATGTGCTGGATGCGGCGGGCGACCGCCCCGTCATCTTCCGCACCGTCGACATCGGCGGGGACAAGGCGCTGCCCTATATGCAGCGCGACGATGACGAGGAGCTGGAGGATAATCCGGCGATGGGCTGGCGCGCGCTGCGGCTGGCGCTCGACCGCGATGGTCTGATGAAGGCGCAGGCCCGCGCCTTGCTGGAAGCGGCGGCGGGCAAGGTGTTGCACGTCATGTTCCCGATGGTGTCGGAACCCTGGGAATATGAGCAGGCGCGCGCACTGGTCGAACATCAGCGCCTGTGGTTGCAGGAGCGCAAGAAGAAGCTGCCGATCGCGGTCAAATATGGCGCGATGCTGGAAGTGCCTGCGCTGGCCGAAGTGCTGGACATATTGCTGCCGCGGCTCGATTTCCTGTCGATCGGCACCAATGACCTGACCCAGTTCCTGTTCGCCGCAGACCGCGCCCATCCGCGTCTGGCGGAACGATATGACTGGTTGAGTATCGCCATTCTGCGCTTCCTGGACCGGGTGGTGCGGACCTGCGCCGACTATCAGGTGCCCGTCGGCGTGTGCGGCGAAATGGGTGGGCGCACGCTCGAAGCGATGGCGCTGGTTGGCCTGGGCATTCGCCGCCTGTCGATCACGCCAGCCTCGGTCGGTCCGGTCAAGGCGATGATCCGCGCGGTCGATGCGGCGGAACTGCAGGCGTTGATGCGCGAATTGCTGGATGGGGGCGTGCGCGACATTCGGGCGAGCCTGACCCAGTGGGCGGTTGAACGGAACATCGAACTGGGGTGAGGTGAACGGCAAAGGCGCGGCGCGCCGTTGACAATCCCCGTCCCACAGTGAGACAAGCCCGACCATCGAAGGTCGCGGAGCAGCATGGCAGACGAAACAGAATTGGACACCGGTGCGGGCCCCGCGCCGGAAATGCAGCCCGACACCCCCGGCGCGAAGCTGCGTGCCGCGCGGGAGGCAGCGGGCCTGTCGCTGGCGGAAGTCGCCACCCGCACGCGGATCGCGCTGCGGCAACTCGAAGCGGTCGAGCGCGACGATTATGCCGCCCTGCCTGGCATCCCCTATGCGGTCGGCTTCGCGCGCGCCTATGCCCGCGCGGTCGACCTGGACGAAGTGGCGATTGCCGCCGAAGTGCGCGAGGCCGTGCATAGCAGCGACATGGCGACCAATCGCTACGAAGTGTTCGAGCCGGTCGATCCCGCTCGCGTGCCCTCGCGCGCGCTGGCCTGGACGGCGGCCATCATCGTCATCCTGCTGATCGCCGGTTACACGCTCTGGCGATCGCAATCGCTGACGCCGCCGACGGGCGAGGAAATGGCGCAGGAAGAGGCGAAGGCCAAGGCTCCGGTCGCCGCCAGCACCGCACAGGTCGCGCCTGCTGCGCAGCCAGTCGTCTTTACCGCAACCGACGATGTCTGGCTGCGTATCTATGACGAGGCGGGCGAGCGGCTGAAGGATGGCCTGATGAAGAAGGGTGAGGTTTTCACTCTGCCTGCCAGCGCGCGTAATCCGATGATCCTGACCGGGCGGCCACAGGCGCTCAGCGTCACTGTCGGGGGCAAGGTGGTTGCGCCTTTGGGTGCGCCGGACCGGACGATCGCCGACGTGCCGGTCAGCGCCGAAGCGCTGCTGGCGCGCGGGACTGCCGCCGCAGCGCCCGCTGCCGCTTCGTCTGCCGCAGCGCCATCCCTCCGGCCCGCGCAGCGCCCGGCGGCCCAGCGTC
Organism: Sphingobium sp. B2; assembly: GCF_007693735.1. Taxonomy (NCBI): domain Bacteria; kingdom Pseudomonadati; phylum Pseudomonadota; class Alphaproteobacteria; order Sphingomonadales; family Sphingobiaceae; genus Sphingobium; species Sphingobium sp. B2. The sequence goes on along the minus strand of NZ_VDBZ01000001.1, from coordinate 2,301,534 downwards.
AGGCCGGGCCGTCCGCCGCTGGCGAAACCGCGCCCGCGGCACCAGCGCCCGCGTCAGCGGCATCGGGCGACGGAACGGGTGGCTAAGCCTGGTTCCGGACGCGGGCAGCGTGAAACGTGACGCTTTACCGCGCGAAATAACGCCTTATGGTTAAGGCGAGAGAATTAGTCGGGGAATATCATGCGTCACGCCTTTTTCGCGACCTCCTGTCTGGCATGGAGCGCGCCGCTTCTGCTGGCGATCGCGCCGCCCGCCATTGCGCAAAATGCGCCGGTCGAGGTGCGGGTCGACCGGCTGGAAAAGGAAATGAAAGCCGTTCAGCGCAAGGTGTTTCCGGCTGGCGCGCCCGTCGAAGCGCAGATCGTTCGTCCCGCCGCCCCGACCGTCGCCCCCGGATCGCCATCCTCCTCGCCCATATCGGACCTGACGGCGCGCGTGGGAGCGCTGGAATCGCAGCTGGCCTCGATCACGGGCCAAGTCGAGGAAAACAGCTTCAAGCTCAAGCAGCTGGAAGAGGCTTTCACCAAATATAAGGCCGAAATCGAAGGCCGTCTGCTCCAGCCTGAAACCCCGCCTGAAGTCAGGCCGACGGCGGCTGCGCCTGTTGCGGCCGACCCGGCGCCGGTCGCGGCCAAGCCAGCGCCTTCCAAGCCTGCGCCCGCGCCCGCGACACCGGCCGCCAGCGAAGCCCGCAAGGCAGCGATCGCCGCGATCGAGCGGCCGGAGACCGGCGACGCCGCCATGGACTCCTACAGCTATGGCTTTCGTCTGTGGGACGCGAAATTTTATCCCGAAGCGCAGGCGCAGCTGAAGGCCACGGTCGACAAATATGGCGACGCATCCGTTGCCAGCCGGGCGCAGAACCTGCTTGGCCGCGCCTATCTGGACGATGGCAAGCCTGCTCTGGCCTCGGTCGCTTTCTATGAAAATTATCAGAAGCGCCCGCGCGGCGACCGCGCGCCTGACAGTCTCGCCTATCTGGGCGAAGCGCTGATCCAGCTCAAAAAGCCTGCCGATGCCTGCAAAGTCTATGCAGAGCTGGAGCAGGTCTATGGAACGAGCCTGTCCGCAAGCCTGCGCGGCATGATGGACAAGGGCCGCACCAAGGCGAAGTGCAGCTGAGCAGTGACCGATCCGGTCTGCAAGCGCGGCTGATCGCGGCGACCCACGCGCTGGCGGGCGATGACCCGGCGGCGCGTTTTGGCGTCGCGGTGTCGGGTGGGCCGGACAGCATGGCGCTGCTCCATCTGGCGGCCCGCGCCTTTCCTGAACGGGTGGCGGCGGTGACCGTCGACCATCGCCTGCGTCCCGCTTCCACCGACGAAGCGGCCATGGTCGCGCGCTGGTGCGCGGGGCAGGGGATCGCCCATCATGTCGCAACGCCGGACGCGCCGCCCTCCGGCAATATTCAGGCCTGGGCGCGGGCGCAGCGTTACCGTCTGATCGAACAATGGCGCAGTGCGCAGGGCGTAGACTGGATCATGACCGCCCATCATGCCGACGACCAGCTTGAAACGCTGTTGATGCGGCTCAATCGCGGATCGGGCGTCGGTGGCCTTGCCGGGGTGCGGGGGCGGTCCGGCACGGTCATCCGCCCGCTGCTGGGCGTGCGCAAGGCGGCGTTGCAGCGGCTTGTCGACGAAGAGGCAGTGCCGCATGTCCATGACCCTTCCAACGCTGACCCACGGTTCGACCGTGCGGCATTGCGCGTGGCCCTCACCGGAGCGGACTGGTTGAACCCGGAAGCGGCCGCCCGCAGCGCTGCCGCGCTGGCGGAGGCGGAAGTGGCGCTGGACTGGAGCGTGGCCGAACTGGCCGCACGCCATGTGGGCCGCGATGGCGATCGGTGGCGGCTCGATCGCACTGACCTGCCGCGCGAATATCTGCGCCGTCTGGTCCTCCACATGCTCAATGCCGCTGCGCCGGATGCGGCCCTGCCGCGGGGCGATGCACTCGACCGGGCGATCGTTGCCGCGCAGGCGGGAGGGCAAGCGAATCTGGGCGACTGGCTGTTGCGCGGCGGGCCAGTATGGACACTGCGCGCCGCGCCCCCGCGCGGGCATTTCCAAAAAGTTCCGCAGTCCGACGCATGAACCCAACGACCTACCGTTTTTGTGCGCCGCAATAGTCTTTCTTTAACGCCGCCCATGCTTCATCCTGCATCCGAATGAGCGGAGATTTGCAGTAATGATGGAATTTGCGGCGCTGACCTATGGCCTGTTGGCCAGTGTCATCCTTTCGGCAGCGCAACGTAATCATAAGCTGGCCCGGCCGCACCCGCCGTTGCTGCTGTATCTGGGCTATCTGCTGTGCGGCCTGTCAGCGGGCCTGGCGCTGGCGCTGGCCTGTCTCGCGATCGTCCAACTCACCGCCGGTTAATCCTTGTCCTGTAGGGGGGTTGCCAAGCTTGCGCTTTGGCCGACGCGCCCTATCTTGGCCGGTGAAAGAGAGTGATGATGAACGACGAGAAAGACCCGCAGGGCAACCCCTGGATCAAGAGCGCGATGATTTGGGCGGGGGTGATTGTCGCCCTGTTGCTGTTCGTGTCCATGTTTGACAGCCGTTCCGCCTCCACGGCAGGGACCGGCATCGCCTATTCCGAATTCCGATCGAAGGTGCAGGAAGGGCAGGTCAAGGATGTCGCCATCGCGCCCAACAAGATTTCGGGCACGCTGGCCAGCGGCCAGAAGTTCAGCACCGTTCCGGTCAATGATCCGGGCCTGACCGGCCTGCTTGACGATTATAATGTCAAATATTCGGGACAGGCCGAGGAACAGCCCAGCTTCTGGATGATCCTGATCTACCAGTCGCTTCCCTTCCTGCTGATCCTTGGCATCGCCTTCTTCGTGCTGCGTCAGATGCAGAAGGGCGGCGGTGCAGGCGGTGCGATGGGCTTTGGCAAGTCGAAGGCCAAGCTGCTGACCGAAAAGCATGGCAAGGTCACATTTGATGACGTTGCCGGTATCGACGAAGCGCGCGAGGAATTGCAGGAGATCGTCGAGTTTCTGAAGAACCCGACCAAGTTCGCTCGGCTGGGCGGCAAGATCCCCAAGGGTGCGTTGCTGGTCGGTTCGCCCGGCACCGGCAAGACGCTGCTGGCCCGCGCGATCGCGGGCGAGGCAGGCGTGCCGTTCTTCACCATTTCTGGCTCCGACTTTGTCGAAATGTTTGTGGGCGTAGGCGCTAGCCGCGTGCGCGACATGTTCGAGCAGGCGAAGAAGAATGCGCCCTGCATCGTCTTCATCGATGAAATCGACGCGGTGGGCCGTCATCGCGGCGCGGGGCTTGGCAATGGCAATGACGAGCGCGAGCAGACGCTGAACCAGTTGCTGGTCGAGATGGATGGCTTTGAAGCCAATGAAGGCATCATCATCGTCGCGGCCACCAACCGTCCCGACGTGCTGGACCCGGCGCTGCTGCGTCCAGGCCGGTTCGACCGTCAGGTCGTGGTGCCCCGTCCCGATATTGAAGGTCGTGAGAAGATCCTGGCCGTCCATATGAAGAAGGTGCCGTTGGCGCCCGACGTCGAACCGCGCACGATCGCGCGCGGCACGCCGGGCTTTTCCGGCGCGGACCTCGCGAATCTGGTGAACGAGGCGGCGCTGATGGCGGCGCGGCGCGGCAAGCGGCTGGTCGCGATGGACGAGTTTGAGGCGGCCAAGGACAAGGTGATGATGGGCGCGGAACGCCGCTCCATGGTCATGACCGACGATGAGAAGAAGATGACCGCCTATCATGAGGCCGGCCATGCCATCGTGTCGGTCCATGAGCCTGCGTCCGACCCGATCCACAAGGCGACGATCATTCCGCGAGGCCGCGCATTGGGCATGGTCATGCGCCTGCCCGAACGCGACAGCTACAGCTATCACCGCGACAAGATGCATGCGAACATGGCCGTGGCCATGGGCGGCCGCGTCGCCGAAGAGATCATCTTCGGCTATGACAAGGTGTCGAGCGGCGCATCGGGCGACATTCAATATGCGACGAAGCTGGCGCGCGACATGGTCACCCAGTGGGGCATGTCCGACAAGCTGGGTCCGCTGCAATATGAAGAGCAGCAGGGCGAGACTTTCCTCGGCTATTCGCAGAGCGCCCGCGTCCATATGTCGGACGAGACCGCCAAGCTGATCGACAAGGAAATTCGCGGGCTGGTGGAGCAGGGCTATAATCGGGCCAAGGAATTGCTGACCGGTCATGAGGACCAGCTGCACCTGCTGGCCAACGCCATGCTGGAATATGAAACGCTGAGCGGCGACGAGATCAAGGCGCTGCTGGAAAAGGGCGAGATCACCCGCGACGATGGCACGACGATCAAGCCGTCGGTCATTCCGGCGGCAGGGTCTTCCATCCCGCGCGCAGGCAAGCGCAAGGGGCCTTTCGGAAACCCGTCTCCCGCCGGAGCCTGATCGGCAAGGACAGGAAATGGGGCGCGCGACCATCGGGTTGCGCGCCCTTTTTCATGTCCCCGCAACCCGCGCAATAAAATGGGCCAAAGGGACTGGCCGTCCGCGCCCATAGTGGTTACATGGGCCGCCACAAATCCCCCGGAACCAACCCCAGGGTTCGCATCAGAAAGTGGCATTTTCCATGGACATCCGCCTCGGCCTCACCTTTGACGACGTGCTGTTGCAGCCCGGCGAATCCGACGTGCTGCCCAGTCAGGCGGACACGTCCACCTATGTCACGCGCGAGATAAAGCTGAACATCCCGATCCTGTCGTCGGCGATGGACACGGTGACGGAGGCCGACATGGCCATCGTCATGGCGCAGCTGGGCGGCATCGGCGTGCTGCACCGGAACATGACCGTGGAAGAGCAGGCGGACGCAGTGCGCGCCGTCAAGCGGTTCGAAAGCGGCATGGTGGTCAACCCCATCACCATCCTGCCCAGCGCCACGCTGGCCGATGCGCAGATGCTGATGCAGAAGCATCGGATCAGCGGTATTCCGGTGGTGGAGGAATCGGGCAAGCTGGTCGGCATATTGACCCACCGCGATACCCGCTTTGCCGAAAATCCGGCCCAGCCGGTCAGCGAACTGATGACCAAGGACAATCTGGCCGTCGTTCCAGCCGGTGTCAGCCAGGACGAAGCCAAGCGGCTGCTGCATCAGCGCCGGATCGAAAAGCTGCTGGTGGTGGACGACGCCTATCGCTGCGTCGGCCTGATCACGGTCAAGGATATGGAAAAGGCCGTGACATACCCGCAGGCCACCAAGGACGGGTCAGGCCGCCTGCGCGTCGCGGCGGCGACCACGGTGGGCGACAAGGGGCTGGAGCGGAGCGAGGCGCTGATCGACGCGGAATGCGACCTGATCGTCATCGATACCGCCCATGGCCACAGCAAGCAGGTTTCGGCTGCGGTAGAAGCGGTCAAGCGCCTGTCCAACCATGTCCAGGTGGTCGCGGGCAATGTCGCCACTGCCGAGGCGACACGCGCGCTGATCGGCGCGGGCGCGGATTGCGTGAAGGTCGGCATCGGGCCGGGGTCGATCTGCACCACGCGCGTTGTCGCGGGCGTGGGCGTGCCGCAGCTGACCGCGATCATGGATTCGGCCGAAGCTGCCGCCAAGCTGGGCGTGCCGGTGATCGCCGATGGCGGGTTGCGTACGAGCGGCGACGTGGCCAAGGCGCTGGCGGCTGGCGCCGGTTGCGTCATGGTCGGATCGCTGCTGGCAGGCACCGCCGAGGCACCGGGCGAAACCTTCCTCTATCAGGGGCGCGCCTATAAGAGCTATCGCGGCATGGGCAGCGTCGGCGCCATGGCGCGGGGCAGCGCCGACCGCTATTTCCAGGCGGACATCAAGGATCAGATGAAGCTGGTCCCCGAAGGCATTGAGGGGCAGGTGCCGTTCAAGGGTCCGGCCAAGGATGTGATCCATCAGCTGGTCGGCGGCGTGAAGGCGGCGATGGGCTATACCGGCAGCCACACCATCCCTGACTTGCAGGAGCGCGCCCGTTTCGTGCAGATCACCAATGCCGGGCTGTCCGAAAGCCATGTCCATGACGTCACCATCACGCGGGAAGCGCCCAATTATCCGACGCGCTGATGATATTCCCCTTCCGCTTGCCCTAAAGGGAGGGGAGTCTTGACCCCCGCCGCCCGCCTTCAGGCCGCGATCGAATTGCTTGACGCGATCATTGCGTCGGCGCGGGACGGCGGGCCTGCCGCCGACACGCTGATCGCGCGCTATTTCAAGGAGCGGCGCTACGCCGGGTCGCGCGACCGGCGGGCGGTGCGCGATCATGTCTATGATGCGATCCGCCGCGCGGGCGAACGGCCCGACACCGGGCGCGAAGCGATGATCGGACTGGCGATCGAACGGCCCGATCTGGCCGCGCTGTTCGACGGATCGACCCATGCGCCAATGCCGATCGAACCGGGCGAGGTCGGGGCCAGCGCCGGGGCGGTGCCAGCCTGGCTTGTGCCGCTGCTCGCCGCGCCGGTCGAGCAGGCGGCGCTGCTGGGCCGCGCGCCGGTCGATCTGCGGGTCAACCGGCTGAAGGCGACGCCTGCCACGGTCGCGCGGCAATTGCCCGACGCGCAGCCGATCGCGGGCTTGCCCGATGGCCTGCGCCTGCCCGAAGGCTTCCCGGTCGAACAGGCCGACCCATGGAAACAGGGCCTGGTGGAAGTGCAGGATGGCGGCAGCCAGATGATCGCGCTGGCCTGCGCCGCAGCGCCCGGCATGACTGTGGTGGACCTGTGTGCCGGGGCAGGGGGCAAGACATTGGCGCTGGCCGCCGCGATGGCGGGGCAGGGCATGCTGATCGCCGCCGATACGATCCGCGCGCGGCTGGCGCGGCTCAGTCCACGGGCGGAGCGGGCGGGCGCGACCTTCATCGAAACGCTGCTGATCGATCAGGGGCATGAAGGGCGGGGGCTGGACAGCCTGCATGGCAAGGCCGACGTCGTGCTGGTCGACGCGCCCTGTTCGGGCACCGGCACCTGGCGTCGCAATCCGGAGGCGCGCTGGCGGCTGACGCAGGCGCGGCTTGACCGGCTGGTCGCGGAACAGGCGCGCATCATGGATTTTGCCGCGCCCCTGCTGGCTCCGGGCGGCGCGCTGGTCTATGCTACCTGTGCGCTGACGGATCGGGAGGGACGCGATCAGGTGGATGGCTTTCTGGCCCGCCATGATGGATGGACGACGGAAGCGCTGGATATGCCGCTGGGCCGCGCCCATGGCGACGGCTGGCTGTTGACGCCGGGGCATGACGGGACGGACGGCTTTTTCTTTGCGCGCCTGCGCCGGTCTGCCTGAAAGCGGGGGCGTGAAACAGGCCATGGACAAGCGCCCGCAAAATAGCGACACTTGGACAAAATCAACGCCTGAAACATGGCTGGAGACTCTTATGCGTTTTACCCCCGCCTCGATCGCGCTTGCCATCGTCCTGACCACTGTGTCCAGCGTCGGGCTGAGCCAGCGGCCCGATGCGCAGATCGAGCCGCGATCGATCGAATGGCAGAAGGCGGGCGCTGCGGCCTTTGCGGCGGGCAATCTGAGCGGTGCGACCGATGCGCTGGAAAGCGCGCTGGCGGTCGATCCGCGCAACCGCGCCGCCTATATCGATCTGGCGCAGGTCGCCCGTGCGCAGGGGCTGCAGGGCAAGGCGATCCGCCTCTACAAGGAAGCGCTGCTGCTGGACCCGACCGATGTGGTCGCGCTGGCGGGGCAGGGCGAGGCGATGGTGGAAAAGGGCGCGCTGGCCAAGGCCAAGGAGGTGCTGGCCAAGGCGCAGACGCTGTGCAAGGGCGAGTGCGCGCCCGTCAGCCAGCTGGCCGCCGCGATCCAGAAAGGCCCGCCTGCGGTCGCCCTGACGGCCAAGGATGCCGTCCCGACCGCGCCCAAGACGGTGCCGACCGAGACGCCGTAAAATAGGATTTGCGCCGCTTAACTTCGCATATTTCCCGGTGAACGCGATATTTTATTATCGGGCCGGGATAGATTGTTATGCGATCCGTTTGGCTGTCGACGGTGAGAAAGAGCCGGTCGGCGCGATAGTAGCAGGGCGGGCGGCGTGTAGGACAGTGGTTCCCGTGCGCCCGGTGTGGGGCGTTTAGGTTCAGTTCTCTACCTCCGTGAAATCATCGCGCCTAAGGCGCAGCGCGAGCCTACCGCCCCAGCACCCTTGCCACCGCGACAAATTCATCGACGCTGACCGTTTCGGCGCGGCGTTGCGGGTCGATGCCGACCTCTGCCAGGGCTTCGAGCGCACCGGGCAAGCCCTTGAGGCTTTGCCGCAGCATCTTGCGGCGCTGGCCAAAGGCGGCGGCGGTCAGGCGTTCGAGATGCTTTAACTGCACGCCCTCCGGTGCGGCTTTGGGCGTCAGGTGAACGACGGCGGACATGACCTTGGGCGGCGGGGTGAAGGCGCTGCGGTGGACCTTCATCGCGATGCGCGCGTCGCTGCGCCATTGGGACAGGATGGCGAGGCGGCCATAATGGTCGGTGCCGGGCTGGGCGACGATGCGTTCGGCGACCTCCATCTGGAACATCAGCGTCAGCGTGGACCACCAGGGCAGCGGCGACCAGTCAGCCGACAGCCAGCCGATCAGCAGCGCCGTGCCGACATTATAGGGCAGGTTGGCGATGATATGCGCGCCATCGCCCGCTTCCGCGCGGGCGTCGATCTCCATCGCGTCGCCCGACAGGATGCGCAACTGCTCCGGAAAGGCAGCGTCCAGTTCCGCCAATGCCGGCAGGCAACGCCGGTCACGCTCGACCGCGACGAGGCGTGCGCCCGCGCGCAATATGGCGCGGGTCAGGCCGCCGGGGCCGGGGCCGACCTCGAACGCGGGCTGGCCGTCGATCGCGCCGGGGATGGCGGCGATCCGGTCGAGCAACTGTTCGTCGAGCAGGAAATTCTGCCCCAGCGCCTTGCTGGCCTGAAGCCCGTGCGTGGCGATCACGTCCCGCAGCGGCGGCAGCTTCACCCTGGCTTCAGGCGGCATAGGCGAGGCGCGCACGGGCGGCGTCGGCGGCCATGCGCAGCGCCGCGATCATCGCGCCGGGATTGGCGCTGTCGGTGCCTGCAATGCCAAAGGCGGTGCCATGGTCGGGCGATGTGCGCACGATCGGCAGGCCGAGCGTGATGTTGACGCCATCGTCGAAATTCAGCGTCTTGATCGGGATCAGCGCCTGATCATGATATATGCACAGCGCCGCGTCATAGGTTTCGCGCGCGCGGGCATGGAACATGCCGTCGGCGGCGAGCGGCCCGACTATGTCGAACCCTTCGTCACGCAGCGATTCGACGGCCGGGCGGATGATGTCGATTTCCTCCCGCCCCAGCGCGCCGCCTTCCCCTGCATGAGGGTTCAGCCCGGCGACGGCGAGGCGGGGGCGGGCAATGCCGAAATTCTTTTGCAATCCCTTGGCCGTCGTGATCGCACGGGCGCGGATCAGGTCGATGGTCAGCGCCGCGGGCACTTCGCTCAGCGGAATATGGATCGTGACCGGCACCACCTTGAGCGATGGCCCGGCCAGCATCATCACTGCATTATGGGGCGATACGCCGCAGCGTTCGGCGACGAATTCGGTCTGGCCGGGATGGGTGAAGCCCACGCCGTACAGCTGTTCCTTGCCCACGGGCGCGGTGACGATGCCCGCCGCCGATCCCGACCGGGCGAGGCCGACCGAGGCTTCGAGCGATTCAAACGCGGTGCGCGCGCCATCGACGCTGGGGGTGCCGGGAATAATCTCCCCCGCCTGTCCGACCTGAAGGCAGGGCAGCGCCGACCCGAAGGCGGCGGCGGCGTCTTCCGGCGCGCTGATCAGCGCGATCGGGCCGAGCCAGACCGCGCGCAACGCCGCGACGTCGCCCACCGCGAAAAAGGGCGGCAGGCCACGCGCGTCCCGCATGACCCAGCTTTTGGCGACGATTTCCGGCCCGATCCCGGCAGGATCGCCAAGCGAAACCGCAAAGGGCAGCGGCGACTGGCCGGGCAGGGGCGCGGTGTCAGTTATATTCGATGATCGCATCACGACGCAGATCGCGCAGATAGATGCGCGCACGCTTGTTGACCCGCTCTTCTTCCAGCTGCGCCATGATCTGTTCTGGATTGGGCGCATTGGCCGACACTGGATCATCGCGGCCGCACACGATCAGGACGCGCACGCCGTCGGTGATGGAGCCGAACGGGGGCGTGGCTTCGCCGACCTGAAGGTTCAGCAGAATTTCCTGCAACTGGGGCGGCAGATCGCGCAGCTTCACATTGTCGTTGTCGACCACGTCCGCGCCGATCTTTGCGCCGACCTCATTGGCCTGCCCGCAGCCCTTGATCTCCTTGATCGCGGCGGCGAAGCTTGCGGCCTTGGCGCTCGCCTGCTCCTTGGTCGTGCCCTGCGGGAACAGAACCGACAGCTGTTTCAGGCTGAGCAGCGAATCGCGCGGATCGGCGGTCAGCACCTTGCGCTTGTCCATCACGTAGATCAGCGACACGCCGCCAGCGACCTCGATCGGCCCGGCAATCTGCCCGACCTGCATTTCGACGGCGGCATTCGCCAGTTCGGGCGGAAGCTGGGCGGGGCGGACCCAGCCCAGATCGCCGCCGACCGCTGCGGTCGATGCTTCGGAAAATTGCCGGGCATAGGCGGCAAAGCTGCCACCCTGCTTGATTTGTTCGATGATGTTGCGGGCGTTGGCGATGATCTGGTCGCGATTTTCCGGGGTCGCCGACAGATAGATTTCGCCGATGCGGAATTCGTCGCTGCCCTTGGCCGCGTTCAGCCGGTCGACCACCGATTTCACTTCATCTTCCGACACGTTGACGAACGGCTGGATATTGCGCCGCAGCAGGCGGCTCCAGGCCAGTTCGCCCTCAATCTGGCGCTTGATGCTGGCCGAGGAACTGCCCTGGCTGCGCAGATAGGCGTCGAACTGCGTCGGCGACTGGCGGAAATTGGCCGCGACACGTTCATAGCTTTGTTCGATTTCGGCCGGATCGACCTTGATGTCGTTGGCGGCGGCTTCCTGAATCTGGAGCGTTTCGTCGATCAGGTTGCGCAGCACCTGCACCCGCAGCCGCTCCTTTTCCTCCGGCGCCACCTTGCCGCCATTGGCGGTGATGATCAGCGCGAGGCGCTGGTCAATGTCCGTGCCGGTGATGATGCGGCCGTTGACGATCGCCGTCGCCTTGCGGACATTGGGGTCGCTCTTGCCGAAAACGGTGACGTCCTGCGGCAGGTTGAGCTGCTGGCTGGCGATGTCGCCGCCATCATCGACCGTTTGCGCGGTGACGCCCTGCACCCCCACGCCAAGCAGCGCGGTCGACAGGAACAGGGTGCGCAGGGCCGAACGAACGGCCGGAAACATGCGGGTGGACGTGGAAACGACAGGCAGCATCGTCGGCAAATATCTCCAATACGGTCTGGCACGGATGCGCCAATCCGCCTGAACCAGCCCTGACAGGGAAGCGGGAAGGGTGATCCTTATATGCCAATATTGCGGAAAGCTAGCCGAAGCTGGAAAGCATTGCCCTTTCGCGCGTCACCATTGGCCTGATAATCGCGCCGCCAGGTGATGCCGAGCGTCAGGCAATCATCCTCATAGGCGATGCCAAGGCGATGGCGGACCGGCTCATAACCATCGGCCATGCTGAGCGGATCTTCCTTTGCATCGGTCAGGTCGATCACGGTCGAGCCGAAGACCGACCAGAAGCGGGCGAACTGAACGCGCCCGCCCAGCCGCAATTCTTCGCGGTCCTGCAAATCCTCCAGCCCCGCCAGCGCATTGCGGTTGAGCCGCAGATAGCCGACCATGGCGTATGTATCCCTGCTGCCCACGGTCGCGTCCAGTTCGTTGCGCCGGACGGACAGATGATCCTTGTCCAGCCGGAAGCGGTGGGTGAAGCTGATGAAATCCTTGTAGCGGATCGTGGTGCGGCCAACGATGTCGGACGTGCGGTCCGACAGGCCCGTGCCGTCGGGCAGGATGCTGGTGCGGCTGTTGAGCCGATAGCTTTGCCCGACGATGCTCTGGAGCGAGAAGTCGGGCAGGGACAGGCTATATTCCAGCCCATAGGTGATGCGGGTCGAATCCTCGAACCGGTCATAGCCTGCGAAGCGATTGAGGGCGAAGAGGTTGCTGTCCTCCAGATCGACGGCGCGGGCATCTTCATTGGGTAGCCGCAGATTGGCGAGTTTGGGTGCCGCGACGATCTGGATGCGCGGGGTAATCCGCTGCACGCCGCCGAACGCCTCGCCCATGAACGGCCAGCGCAAGTCCACCGCCGCAGCGGCGATGCCGCGCGCCTGCCAGCCCGGTTCGCCCGCATAGCTGGCCGTGGGCGTCAGGTCATTGTCGCTGCTGTGATAGACGTCGCCGCGTAGATAGCCGGTGAAGGTCACTTCCTGGCCCATGCCGGTCAGGGTGCGCAGGTTCCATTCGGCCGCCGAGAAGGCGCGCTGCGTATCCTGACCATGGGTGCGCGTGATCGCCAGCGTATTGGCCTGCAATTGCAGCACGCCGCCCAGCAGCGGATCTTTCAGGCGCAGGCGATAGTCCATGACCGGCAGCGCAATCGGCGTCTGCCCCTGCGAATCGCCCGCGCGCAGGGTCTGCACCGCCCAGCCGCGCAAGGAGAAATAGCTGTTCTGGCCGATTCGCTGCGCGCCGATGGTCGAGCGCAGCCGGTCGTCGCGGTTGATGTCGTAGCGGCGCAGGAAGGTGCGGTCGCTGGCGACGCGAATCGATCCGTCGACGCTCCATTCCGGCGTCAGTTGCAGCGCGCCGCTGGCGTCGAGATAGCCGCGAAAATCCTTTTGCGACGCTGCGGGCGGGGTGCCCACGCTGCTGTCGCCGGTCGCGACGCGGCTGCCATAGGTGGCATAGCCGGTGATCTGATACGCGCCGCGATCATAGAGATGGCGGAAGGTCGTTTCGAGCATCGGCAGGCTGTCGGTATAGACATGCGGCGTGACCGTCAGGTCGCGATTGGGCGCAAGCTTGAAATAATAGGGCAGCGCGACTTCAAAACCATTGTTCCGGTCATAGCGCAGATTGGGCACCATCAGCCCGCTGCCGCCGCCTTCGCCGACGGGATGGGACAGGCCGGGCAGCGGGATGAGCGGCAGGCCGAACAGTTCGATATTGGCGTTGGTATAGGTGACCCGCTGGCGGGTCGGGTCATAGACAACCTTGACCGCGTTGATCTGCCATGTCGGTTCCTTGGGGCAGCCCTTGCTGTCCTCCACCGCGCAGCCGGTATAGGCGGCGCGATTGAGCGTGTAGAGGCCGTTGGTGCGCGTGCCGGTGGCCGCCGCCAAGCGACCGCCCGACTGTAGCACCAGCAAGATGTTGTCGACCAGGCCGTCCTTGAGCGTATCGGTCACGTCGAAGCGGTCGCCATAGGCGATATTGCCGTCGGGATCAGTGACGGAGACGTTGCCGATCGCTTCCACCTTGCCGCTGTTGCGATTCCACACGACCTTGTCGGCGCGCAGGCGATTGCCGTCGCGCAGCAACTGGACCGCGCCGCTGGCGGTGACGATGTCGCTATTGCTGTCATATTCCAGCGCGTCGGCGGAAAAGCCGATCTGGTCGTCGCTGGCCGGTACCGGCGCGTCGGGCGCGCTGATCGGCGCCTGCGGTTCGTTCAACTGCTGCGCCATGGCCGGGCTGGCGATAGCGAGGGACGTCAGGGCGCAACCGACCAGCAGGGCAGGACGCAATGTAAGGGATGCAGGGGGGATAGCCAAAAGGTCGGGCCTCATGAAGGGGCGGTATCAGCGCCTGCCTATCGCATTGCTTGGCGCGCGCCGCAATCGCCCTGCTGCGCTCTTTTCCAGCAAAATCGGTCGAACGCCTTTGCCAGACGGGGCAAGCCGCACTATTTGGCAAAGATTACGTCTTACAGCCCCATGCAGAAAAGGTCCCTTGATGGATATCGCGATCAGCCCGACCCGTCCCGATGCCGACACTCTGGTCCTGGCCATGCCCAAGGGCACGCCCGACCGCCTGCCGGTCGCCGCATCCGCGACGCTGGTGGCGGGCGCTGCGGCTGCGCGCTTTACCGGAGAAGTGGGCACGACGTTCGAGAGTTTTGTGGACGAGGGCGGCAAGGTGCTGCGCATCGTGCTGCTGGGCACGGGGACGGGGAGTGACGCGGACCTGGAGCGCGCCGGCGGCGCATTGACCGCCCGCCTGCTGACCAGCGGGGCGACCCATGCAGCGGTCGAATTTGTCGGCGGCGCGAGTGGCGCTGGCGCGGCGCGGCTGGCGCTGGGCGCGCTGCTGCGCGGCTGGCGGATCGACACATATCGCACCCGCCAGCCGGAAAAGGCCAAGCCGACGCTGACGACGGTGACGATCGTTTCGGCCGACGCTGGCGCGGCGTGGGAGCGGCATGCCGCCGTCGCGGCGGGTGTCGCGCTGACCCGCGAGCTCGTGTCGGAACCGGCCAATATCATCTATCCCGAAAGCTTCGTCGAGCGTTGCCAGCATCTGGCCGAACTGGGCGTGAAGATCAGCGTGCTGGACCGCCCGGCCATGGAAGCACTGGGCATGGGCGCGCTATTGGGCGTGGCGCAGGGTTCGGCGCGCGACGCGCGCTTGCTGGCGCTGGAATGGGACGGCACTGACGGCGCGGTGGAAACGCCGCTGGTGCTCGTCGGCAAGGGCGTGACGTTCGACACGGGCGGCATATCCATCAAGCCCGCCGCCGGCATGGAAGACATGAAGTGGGACATGGGCGGCGCGGGCGCGGTCGCCGGCGCGATCAAGGCGCTGGCCGGGCGCAAGGCCAAGGCGCATGTCGTGGGCATTTGCGGCCTGGTCGAAAATATGCCCGACGGCAATGCGCAGCGCCCCGGCGACATTGTGACGTCCATGTCGGGTCAGACGATCGAGGTGATCAACACCGACGCCGAAGGGCGGCTGGTGCTGTGCGACGCGCTGACCTGGGCGCAGAAAAACTACAAGCCCGATACGGTGGTCGATCTGGCGACGCTGACCGGCGCGATCCTGGTATCGCTGGGTGATCAATATGCCGGGCTTTTCTCCAACGATGACGGCCTGTCGGACGATCTGACCGCGGCGGGCAAGACGGCTGGCGAACCGCTTTGGCGCTTCCCGCTGTCCGACGCTTACAACAAGCTGATCGACAGCCCGATCGCCGACATGAAGAATATCGGTGGCCGCTATGCCGGGTCGATCACCGCCGCGCAGTTCATCAAGCGGTTCATCGACGATGGCGTCAAATGGGCGCATCTCGACATTGCAGGCATGGTCTGGTCCGACAAGCCCGGTGCGACGTTCGACAAGGGCGCGACCGGCTATGGCGTGCGGCTGCTCGACCAGTTTGTCGCGGACAAGTTCGAACGGTAAGATGCCCCCACGCCCGTTCGGGCTGAGCCTGTCGAAGCCTTGTCCTTCTTCGAAAAGAAGAACGACCCCCTTCGACTGCCTGCCAAGGCAGGCGCTCAGGACAGGCTTCGACAAGCTCAGGGCGAACGGAGTTAGGATTTTAAGGCCATGCAGGTCGATTTCTATCAGTTGAGCCGTGATCCCGTCGATCAGGTGCTGCCGGCCATCGCCGCGCGCATCCTGGCGATGGGCGCGCGCCTGCTGGTAGTGGCGCAGGAGCCGGACCGGCTGGAGCGGATTTCCGCCGGGCTGTGGAATGGCCCGCCCGACAGTTTTCTGGCGCATGGCCATACAGGCGAAGCGGGGGAGGGACATCAGCCGATCCTGCTCGGTACGTCCTGCGATGCCGCCAATGGCGCGCGTCATGTCGCGCTGGCCGATGGGTTGTGGCGCGAACAGGCGCTCGATTTCGACCGGGTTTTCCACTTCTTCGACGACAGCACGATCGAGCCGGCGCGGGCGAGCTGGCGGGCATTGGCCAAGCGCGACGGGATCGAATCCCGCTACTTCAAGCAGGACGGCCGCAAGTGGCTGCAAATGGCATAGCAGGGGCTTAGGCGAAGCCCCTTGCGGCCCGGCCCGGCCCCGTCTAAAGGCGCGCGCAGCATTTCCAACCATTCGGAGTATCGAGGGCCATGGCCGTCACGCGCACTTTTTCGATCATCAAGCCCGACGCGACCCGTCGCAACCTGACCGGCGCTGTCACCAAGATGCTGGAGGAAGCCGGTCTGCGCGTCGTCGCATCGAAGCGCATCCGCATGAGCCGCGAACAGGCCGAAGGCTTTTACGGCGTCCACAAGGAACGCCCCTTCTTCGCTGACCTCGTCGCCTTCATGATTTCCGGCCCCGTCGTCGTGCAGGTGCTGGAAGGCGAAAACGCCGTGCAGCGCAACCGCGACATCATGGGCGCGACCAACCCGGCCAATGCCGACGCTGGCACGATCCGCAAGGAACTGGCCGAATCGATCGAAGCCAATTCGGTCCATGGTTCGGACAGCGAAGAAAATGCCGCGACCGAAATCGCCTTCTTCTTCAAGCCGGAAGAAATCGTCGGCTAAAGCCCGTGATCCTATCGGTCTGAAAAAGCCCGGCCCTTCGGTGAAGGGCCGGGCTTTTTCATGGCTCTGCTATTTGCGGGCCGCCACCAGCGTGGACCAGCGGGTGTCGATTGCGGCCACAGGCGCCTTGCCGACATTGCGCGTCACCAGAGAGAGGCCGCGCAACGTCACGTCATGCCCCGACAGCCAGCGGCCCGCTATGCCATAGCCGATGTCGTAGATCGCGCTATCCTCCCGCGCTTCGCCATTGACGACGAAGCGCGTGGTGATGACGACCGGCAGCTTTTCATCGCCCACGCTGTTGTCGGGCAGCTTGGCCTTCGCCCTGGCCTTTTTGAGTGCGTCGTCGAACCAGTCTGCCTCGATCCGCGGCTCGCCTGTCGTGGATACCGGCGCAACGCCCAGCGCAGCAGGGAAGATGAGCGTCTGGCTCTGCACGATCTGGTCGGGCGCGGCAGGCTTCAGCACCAGCCGGTCGTCCCCGTCCGCCTTCGCCTCCAGCACCAGCTTGGCAGCGCGGGCCGAAGCCTGACGGCTTTCGCTGGCCTTGTCGGCGCGTGCATCGCGCTTGTCCGACCAGTTGAGATAAAGGGTCAGCGCGGAAATACCCACCGCCAAGACCGCCAGCATTTCACCCAGGCTGATCCAGCGGCGACGGATCGCGGCAGCTTCCTGTGCACGGGCTTCCTGGGGCGTGTCGGGTGCGTCGCTCATCGTTTCAGGCCACCTGCGGCGGCACCTCGAACCGGTCGATGACCCAATCTTCGGCCTGTGCGCCGCCAATCCACTCCTGCATCCAGGGGTGGGCGATGATGGCGTGCATATAGGCTTCGGCAAAGCGGGCCACGGGCAATTGATAGGTGATGAGGCGCGTGACCACCGGCGCGAACATGACGTCGGCCGCCCCGAACGGGCCGAACAGGAAGTCGCCTTCGCCGCCATGGCGGGCGCGGGCCTGCGCCCAGAGCTGCATCAGTCGCGCCAGATCCTGCTTGACCGCTTCGGATGGCGGTACCGCATCGTAAATCTGGCGGATGTTCATGCTATGCTCGCGGCGGAGCGCGGCGAAGCTGGAGTGCATTTCGGCCGCCATCGACCGGGCCATGGCGCGCGCGGCGGGATCAGCGGGCCAGAATTTCTCGTTCCCGGTTTTTTCATTAAGATATTCGACGATCGCCAGGCTGTCCCACACGACAATATCATCGCCGTCCCACAGGATCGGCACCTTGCCGGAGGAGGGGGCGAATTCGTCGCCTTCGCGCCGCTTTTCCCACGCTTCGTCATAGAGGGGGACGACCGCCTCTTCAAAGGGCAGGCCGGACAGCTTGCACGCCAGCCAGCCGCGCAGCGACCAGCTCGAATAGGCTTTGTTCCCGATAAACAGCTTCATCATGCACCCGCTTTAGCCGGAGCGGCGCGCAGAAGTCGAGGGGCGGGACAGCAGCGACGAAACAGGATTATGGAGCCGAGCCGGAATCCAATGCAGAATAGATCTACTTTAGTTTTCAATTATGTAATGAAAATGAGATGAGCGATAAGGCCCCCAGAACGGCCCCAGTTCGTTCTTGCTGGAATCGGGAATCTCATTGGATTCTCAGTTACTTATATCACAAGGGCAGGCACAAGGGAACGGACCATGAATAGAACTGCGTAGGCGGATCAAATAGGGTAGCTGCCAGTATCCATGGCGAGCTTGCTCACCGGCTGACGATCCCACTCTGTCTTTTCGTCGGGTTTTGCTAATGGCCGACAAGCGAACGTCGCTTTGGAGGGGGGCGGATAGCTGCCGTTCGCGTTGCGTCGCTTCCGGTAGCAGTCGACCAGATCACGCCATTCCCGTTTCCTTCGAGAAGGGCAGGTTTGTGCCTCGAAGCCGACATTTGCTCCTGATCCTCGATCTCCGGGTAGCGAGCACGGTTAGTCGTTTGCATGATGATGGCATATCTCCGTGCAGGAGCAGGAGCCGCAACCTGCGCAATGTCTCGCTGATACCTGTAATATGCTCGATCGACAGCGCTCGGCAGCGCAGCCCGCGTTCGAGTCTGAACGTTCAAGAGGGCCGATCCGGACAAGCCCGTAAATATCGGAGCGGCTTCAACTGCCTTGCGCGCGGACGGTTAAAAATTTGCGCGTAGCGCCAACCCGCCGCCTCCCGCGCCGCCCCAAGCGGATAGATCGATCGCGCGACCAGCACGGCGAGTGAGCAAGAGGCCCGATGCCGATCCAATCGCGGCTCCCGCGGCCACATCATACCAATGATGCCGCTTCGCCTCGACCCGCGCCACGCCGACGAAGCTGGCCAGCGCGAAAGCTGACAGCCCAACTTCCCAGCCATAGCGGTTCTCAAGAGAGGCAGCGGCGGCAAAGGCGAAGCTTGTATGGCCCGACGGAAAGCTGTGATGGTCGCTGCCGTCGGGGCGTCGCTCATCGACCAGTGTTTTTAGCGCGAACGCACTCCCTGTGCCGAGCGCCATGCTAAGGCCGGCCTGTTCCATTCCAGCGCCATCGGATTTGGCCAGCGGAACGCCGAACGCGAGCGCCGCCACCGCGCCGGCGGCAGCCGTGCTTGCCTGGTCCCAATGATGGAGCGATTTCGCTTCACCCGGCGAAGCCACGATCATCGCTCCGGCCAACGCCGCAACCCAAAGTCTTTTGTCCATCCCCGTCTCCCCCGATCCGAGGCAGGACGGCACCGACGATTGAGCACCCCAGTCGCGTTCAGAAATTCTTCTGTAATCGCAAAGTCAGCGTTCTGGGCTGCATCGGCGTGCGTTGGGCGATCAGGCGCACCGTGAAGGGGTTGCCATAGCCGAAGCTGTCTTCACGCTGATCAAAAAGATTGGCGATCGTCAGCGCCGCCTTCCAATCGCCGCGCGACAGTTCGGCGCCGATGTCACCGACCCAGAAATCCCCCATCGATCGGTTAAGGGCGGGATCGAAGCTAAGCCTGGCGGAGCCGGTATAGCGAGTTGAGATGAACCCGCCGACGGTCGCTACGCCGACAGGCCGGCTATAGGAGAGTTTGAGGCCTCCGGCATGATCTGGGAGCACCGGCAGGCGACTATCATCGCCAAGGATATTGGCCGCCGCCGACGGGCGGTAAAGCCGTCCGTGCTGAAGCGTGAGATTACCCTCCAGCCGAAACGGCTCGATGCGCAGCATGGCCGAGAGTTCAGCGCCGATATTGCGCGCGCGCCCGGCATTGATGGTCCTGACCAGGCTGTCGGTCCCCAGCGTGTCGCTCTGGACATTCTCCCAGCGGAGACCGAACAGACTGCCGTTCAAAAGGAGATGGCCCCTGGCTAGCGTCAGACGCCAGCTCAGTTCCAAGCTCTTAAGCTCGTCCGACAGAAAAAACCGGGCAGCGGGATCACCATCTGTATTGATGCCGCCCGGTCGCACCGCGCTCGCGTACCGCAGCCAGACGACGCCCCGATCGAGCAGATGCCAGGATAGGGTCAGGCTCGGCGTAATCCCATTTTTACGCGCCCGCCGCCTGGCTTGGCCATCCTGCTCATTATCGACGCGGGCGAAATATGCGCGCGCGCCGACGGTCGCCGACCAACTTGTCCCTAGGGGCTGCGTCATCTCGCCAAACAACGCCATCTCAAGACTGTCATCATGCTGTGAAAGAAGCGGGACAGGAGGCGACGTTGCTGGCAAGAAACTGTCCTCCAGCGTGTTTTCGGCTTGCAACATGGTGAGCCCCGCGACCCAAGGCCGGCGGGATGCTGCATCGCTCAGGCGGATCTCCTGAGTCACGAGACGCAGGAGACGATGTTCCTCGAAGCCCAGAGGGGACGCAAGGTCTAGCGCGCCTTCTCGCGAAGTCGCATCATAGATGCTGCCGAACTCATGGGTCACATAAGCGGTTGAGGAGGTCAGCTCGAGTGCGCCCAGCTTGCCGCGCACAGTCGCCGTCGCAGCCAGAAAGTCATTGTCATGCGGCTCGGCCCGCGCCGTGCTCCGTTCAAGGCCGCGAAAGGCATATTGGCTGTCGCGGACGTTGAGCCATTGGGTCGTAAGGCCGACATCGGCGCGCCAACCATCGGTGATCTGCCACCCCAGCATCGCGCGCGCGCCGGAACGGCGACTTCGGTTCACATTCGACGCGCCGCGCGCTGGATCGTCGATCCAGCCTCCGCCCTGATCGCCATATATGGCGAGCCTGAGACCCAGCCGGTCGGGAATGAGCGGTGCGTTGATTACACCTTCGATCGCGCCGCCCGGGCCGCCATGCGCGACCAGACTGCCCTCGATTGCCGCCACGCCAGACCAGTTCTGCAAGTCGGGCTTGTTGGGTATGATCCGAATGATACCCCCCAACGCGCCAGACCCGTAAAGCGCGCCCTGTGGTCCCCGAAGCAGTTCGATACGGTCGATGTCGAGGAGGCGCAGGTCGGGATCAGGGGTCGCATAGCTGACCCGCGCATCGTCCAGATAGAGATTGACCGTCGATTGCGTCGAACCGTTGAACGCGCTGTCGGCAACGCCCCGCAGGAAGATGCGATCGCGGCCTGGTCCCAGATTGGTCGTAAACACCCCTGCGGTAAAGGCGAGCGCATCATGGATGCCGCGGCGGGCGGTCATCTGGCTCGTCATGTCGGGTTGGATCACGCTGATCGCAATGGGCGCGTCGCTCAGCAGTTCATCGCGCTTGCGACCCGTGACCACGATGTCGTCAAGCGAGATCGCGACGGAGGCCTTGGCCGGCGCTGACAAATTGACCGGCTGCCGTTCGAGACGCCATATCGTCGGCCCAACTCGGACCGCTCGGAGGCCCGAACCCTTCAGCAGGCGCGCAAGCGCTTCTTCAGGTTCCATGGTCCCGCGGACGCGCGGGGTGGGATGTGGCGGGATTGCCCCCGCCATGCCCACCGATATGCCGATCTGGCTAGACAGTTCCGTGAGCGCTGATTGCAGTGAGCCGGCCGGTATATCTACTTTGCGTGGCGCCGCGAGCGCGACACCGTGAGACAGGCTAGCGAGTGCCGCTGCTGACCAGGCGAACCGAACCGCCCGCATCCACGGCCTTGACCGGAAGAACCGCTTCGATCTGTTGGACAAGTCCAGCACCATCCCTGATCGCAAGCACCCCCGAAACCCGCAAGTCGCCAATCGCCGGATCGACGACTACCGGGCGACCGACATAGCGGGTCAGATCGTTCGCGACCAGTGCCAGCGGCGTCGCCTGATAAACGAGTTGGCCGCTCCGCCATGAACCAACGCTCGCGCTGGCGACAGGGCTGACCTTTGCCTCGCCGGTCGGCATCACGATATCGATTCGTTTGCCAGCGACGATCGATGTGCCATCGCCATTCTTCGGCGCCACCATCAGCTTGCCTTCGCTGACGGCGACGCCAAGCCTTTGGGGCGTCATCACAAGGTCGAAAGTCGTGCCGATATCGCGAACCTCATAGTCTCCGGCCTGAATCAGGAAGGAGCGCGAAGGGTCGTGGCGCACATCGAAATAGGCCGCTCCACCCTGCATCTCGACCCTGGGCGACGGACCGTCTGCCAAGGCAAGGCGTGAATTGCGGTCGAGCAGAATATGGCTTCCGTCCTTGAGGTCGATCATCCGGGTCTGGGTGGGTCCGGTGCTGTAGGCCACCATCGGAACGGTGGGGGCCGTCGCCATCTTCGGCACGAAAAGTACGGCAATTGCGACTGCCGCCGCCATTCCGCCGCCGATCCACCAGTGACGTCGCGCACCGAAAACGGGCTGCTCGTCATCCACATCATTGGCGGGCAGGCCGGCGATGATCGCATCACGCCGGGCTTCGATCTCGGCATCGAGCAACGCTATGGCGTCATAAGCGTCGCGATGCGCCGGATCGGCATCGAGCCACGCGCCGAAAGCCTCCCAATCCATATCGGGCGATTCGAGCCGCGCGTGCCATTCAGCCGCTTCGCTGTGGATCCGTCCCTGTTGTTGCTCAGTACGGGTCATGTTGACCTCCAAACGCCCCATCCGTTTTCCAGCAAAGAGACGCCGCCATCGACAGACCACCCCAGTTGCTTTTCCTTGTCACCATCATTCGAGCGCCGCCCGCAAATGACGCAGCGCTACCGCGATATGTTTTTCGACCGCGCTTCTGCTGATTCCCAGTTCCGCAGCGACTTCGCTGTGGCTCAGCCCATCGAGCTTGTGACGACGAAACACGCGGCCAGCGCCGGGCGGCAGCGCCTCGATGGCCGTTGCAAGCCGCCGCGCGCGCAGACGGCCATCGACGATGTCATGGGGAGAAGGGCTGTCGTCAGTGGCTTCCCCGCTCCGTTGTTCGATCGAGACGTCGGACCAGCCCTGCTCGCGCCTGCCCCGGCGTTGTCGCTCGCGAATGCGATCCAGCACGATATTCATGCCGACCCGGTGCAGATAGGCAAGCGGGTTGACGACCGGCCCGGTGTCGGCGCGTGCGACATGCAGCCAGATTTCCTGCACGACATCCTCGGCCTCCGCCGCGCTGCCGGTGCGGCTGGTGAAGAATCGGATGAGCTGGTGCCGGTTCGCCACAAGAACGGCCGTCAGGCCGCCAGCGTCGTCATTTTCGTTTTCGACGGTGGACCTCCTGGTCTCCATACCGGATATCGCTTTCGCTTCTCCGGCATGTTGCCCATCAAGATAGAAGAAGTCGCGCAGAAAATTCCTGCGTCCATACCCACCGTTCAAGGCGCAGCCTTAACGTATTTCTGCACAGGCGACCCGATTTCCCGCCCCGCCGATCGGCTGGGTGGTGTAGTCGTCGGGACTGGCATGGATGACGAGCGCCGATCCGTCCGTATCGAGCAGGTTCGCGCGGGCGGTTCCGGCCTGCAAGGAGACGAAAGGAGAGAAGAACTCGGCCGTGGCAGTCCCATCGGGACCGGCGAAAAGATTGGGAAGATCACCAAAGTCGTTGCCGGCCGGGTTCAGCAGGCCATGGATGGCGGGCATCATCATATGCACATGACCGCCGGCCGACTTGAACATTGCATCGGAGCAATCGGCCTTTTCGTGGAAATGGGCGGCGTGCCAGCCCGGTTTCAGGCCATGGGCTTCGACCCGCACGATTACGCCCCTTGGCCCATCGGTCAGCGTCACCTGCCCGCCAGCGCCGTCGGCCGCGCCCTTCAGCGGATAAGTGCCGGCGAGCGCGGCCGGCGCGGCTGTCATGAGGGCAAGGGCAGAGATGAGAAGGATGGACGTGCTGGACATACGCGATCTCCATGGCAGGGTTTGGGACAAAGCCAACGTCGCCAGACGCCACCACCGCATCGCCCCCTCAGTCCGCCGGCATGCACCTTCTGAAAAATTCGTCTTGTGCAAGGCCCGCCGAGCTGTGGCGGTAGAGCGCTGGCGGCGTCCTGATCTCGATCGGCCGCAAGCGGTCGGAAAAGATGGGAGCTGCGTTATGGTTCGTTTCGATACCGGTCAGACGATCGGGCTTCTCTGTGCGGCGGCGACCAGCCTCTGGCTGCTCGCATCACCGGCCCAGGCTGGCGAACTGGACGTCAAGGCCCAGCACATCGCGCCGGGATCGGGTTCGATCCATGTCGTGCTCTATCGCGGCGCGGCCGGGTTTCGTCATGAGGATCGCGCGTTCCGCGTGCTCAAGGCGCCGGCGAATTCAGCCACAGCGTCGGTCCGGTTCGAGGCGCTGCCACCGGGGGACTATGCAGTGATGGTCTATCATGATGCCAACGCCAACGATAAGCTCGACCTGCGCTTCGGCATGTTCCCGGCCGAAGGTTGGGGCCTGTCGAACAACCCCAGGGTGATGGGGCCGCCCAGCTTCAAGGCTTCAAAGGTTACCATGGACGATCAGAGCAAGTCGATCATGATCGATCTGCATTATTGAACTGACAAGGGTCAATCCGCATAAGCGAGCGCGAAGAGACCGGTGATGCCGGGGGCGACGGCTCTCTCTTCGATAGTGATGCGTGCGGGAGCGAAACCGCCATCGATCAGCGCGGCTCGCAACTCCCCTTCGTCATACAGCCGGTGCAAACCTTCCCGCGTGAACGACCATCGCTGCATGCTGTCCCGGTCGGTGACATAGGCGACGAGACGCCCGCCTGGCCGCAGCGCCTGGCGGATCGCCCGGATCATCGCGCCGTCCGGGCCGCAGAAATAAAGGATGTTGAGAGCGAGGGCGGCGTCGATGCTGGCGGGCGCGCATGGTAGCGCCTCCAGCGCCGCCTGATACACCGCGACCGCGCGCCCCTTGCTCGCCTTCGCCAGTCGTGAGCGCACGCGGCGGACCATCGTGTCCGATTGATCGATGGCGACGATCCGGCAGTCCGCCCGTCGCAGCATCGCTTCGCTGGCAGCACCCGTCCCGCAGCCGGCATCGAGCACGGTCTCCCCGGCAACAGGCGCCAGCAGATCGACCGCCATCCGCAACGGCGCGCGGTTGGCCAGGTCCATCGCCGCGCCACACAGTGCGCCTGTGACCCCGCTCGGCATGGCGAGCTGTCGGGCGAGCGCGGCGGCGAAACCCATCAGCCGATTTTCCGCAGCAAAGCCTGCACTTCGCCCCGTCGACCAGCATCCCAGACGGGGCGGGCTGGATCGTGGGGCGCATGGAGTGCCTTCACCAGCGCCGCCTTCGCGCCGGCCTTGTCGCCTTGATCGTACAGATAGTCGCCCCAGAAATAATTGGCGTCCAGCCCGTCCGGATCGAGCGCCAAGGCTTGCTGAAGCAACTGACGGGCGCGGGCTTTGTCGCCAAAGCCGATCGGCGATCCGGGTACCTTGTAATAGAGTACGCCAAGGCTCATCGCCGCGCCGCCATTGCCAGCGCGCGGATTGATGGCATAGGCGCGGGCAAGGATGTCGCGGGCGCGGGTGGCGAGGCCGAGCTTATGAAAGATGTTGGCGCGATTGGCCTGTTCGCTGACCACGATCCCCTGCCACAACAGCGGGTCGGCCTGGCCGGGATAGCGCGCGACGGTCACATCGGCCAGATGGGCAAGCTTGTCCAGCGCGGTCGTCTGATGGCTCGAACCATTCATCTGGTAGGAAATGCGCGCCCAGTTGTCGTTGATGACCTTCACTTCATCGGGCATTGCGGCGGAAGCAGCGACCGGCAGGGCCATGGCGAAGGCCGCTACCAACACGGCATATGACTTCATGTTTTTCTCTCCTATGTTCGATCAACGAAATTCAGCGCGCGCGCGCCGGATTTGCGGGGCGATGCCATTGTCGATGAGGCGCGGCGCCAGCGCGTTCACGATCGCGTAAAGCCGCTCCATCCAGCCGATGGTGACCGTCTGGCGCCGCAGGACGATCGCCTCGACGATCCGCTGCGCGACCATCTCCGGCGCGTCGGCCTTCATGTTGGTGATGGCGAGGAAGCGGTTGACATCGCTGTTGTTGAGCGGAGTCTTGGCGGCGCGCGGACTGACATGGGTGACGGCGACGCCGCTTCCCGCCAGCTCACGCCGCAGGCTTTGGCTCAACGCGGCCAGCCCGGCCTTGCTGCTCGAGTAGGCAGCGAACCAGGGATAGGGGATCGCGCCCAGCACCGAACCTATGTTGACGATCTGGCCATGACCACGCGCGCGCATCGGCGCGGACACCGCCTGGGCCAGGACCGCCGGGACGTAGAGGTTCACGCGATAGCACAGGGCGAGCGCCTCGCTCGGCTGATCCTCGTGCAGGCCAAAGCGCATGACCCCTGCAAGGTTCACCAGAATGTCGGGCGTCTCGTCCGCAAGCCGTCCAGCGAGCGATGCAAGCGCCGCTTCATCGGACAGGTCAGTGACGATGCTCTCATCACAGCCGACGCAGTCGACCCGGTCGATGCCCACGACATAAGCGCCCCGTTCCCGAAGCAACCGCGTAAGCGGAACGCCTAGCCCGCCCGCCGCGCCGGTTACGGCGATACGCTTGCCGTCAAGCCGCTGCACGATCATCCTCCATCGGTATGGCAGCGAACAGGCCGCCGAACATGTCGAACATGTCGTTCGCCATTGCAATGATCGCATCTTCGTCAGCCACGTCGTCGAGGCCGTTCACCAGCTTCTCGAAGAAGCGCATATGTTCCTGGTCGAGCGCGCCGTGCGAGGTCAGATAGGTAAAAGCTGTTTCCGGCAGGCCAAGGCTCGCTCGCACCGCTTCAGCGCCGTTGCTCGCGAGCGCGATGCTGGTGCCCTCGAGCACGAACACCATACCGAAAAAGGCGGCCGGATTGCCGTCCTGGAGCGTCGCATAGGCATGATCGACCATGCGCGCGGTAGCCGACGACGGGCCGTCCCGCACGACCGCATCGGTATCGCCCCCCGCCGCGCGGATATCATTCAGGATCCACTGTTCGTGGCCTTCCTCCTCCGCGATATAATCGTCGAGCGCCTCTACGAGCATGGGCTTTGCCGCAAGCCCCGATCGCGCCAGTCGCATCAGCGGCACGGTATGGCTGACGTGATGATAGGCTTGTGCGAGATAGGCGAGATAGGTGGTCCGGCTGATGCGCCCGGCAAGACCCGCCTGAAGCTGAGGCACTGACAAGAGCCGCGCGCGGGCTGGCGCTGTTTCGGCACAAAGACGATCGAAGAAAGGGCGGACCTCCAGGCGGGCGAGTATCGCCGCCCGGCGCAACCGGCCATTGGGGGTCAGCGTAGCGTCGGCAGGGGTGAAAGGGTGGCTGGGCTGCCAGAGCCCGATTCGCGCATAGGCCGGCAAGGCAGCATTGGCCGCGGCCACCCCCGCCGCGATATCGGCATCGCGTGCGGAGGGTACGATCAGCGCGCGCAAACGGCTTTCCCCATCGCCATAGACCATCGCCTGAGCGATCTGGGGCTGGGCGACCAACTGCGCCTCAACCCATTCCGGCGCGACGTTTCGACCGAAGCTGGTGATGATAAGGCTCGATTTACGCCCGACGATCGAAAGCCGGCCTTGTTCGTCGACAGTGCCAATGTCGCCGGTGTGAATGGGACCATCCGCGCGAGGGTGACCGATCGTGCCGAGATGGAAGTGCCCGGTAACGACGATCTCTCCATCAGACGCCAGAGAGATGCTGGCATGGTTGAGTGGATGACCGACGGTGCCGCGGTTGCGATCACCCAGCGCTTCCAGCGAAACCACTGACCCGCACTCGGTCAATCCATAGCCCTGCACCACCGGAAGACCGATCCGGTCGGCGCGCTCGATGATCGACAGAGGCACCCGAGACCCGCCGACGGCGACGAGACGGAGCTTGTCGAGCCGGTTTCGGGTGCGTTCGAGATGATCGACGATGCGCGCCAGATATTCGGGCACGAGAATGAGGCTGGTCGCATGGCTTGCGTCGATCGCCGCCACCAACTGCGCGTCGTTGATCGCGAAGGGATTGGCGAGTCCGACAGCAGCGGCCGGTCGAACGAGATAGCTTCCGCCGGCGAGGAGGGTTGCATAGAGACCGGCTACATTCTCCAACAGCACCGCCAGCGGCAGCACGGGGAAATGGACATCCGCCAATCCTTCGCCAAGGCGTGCCACGATCGCCTGCGCCGTGTCCAACATGAGGCGATCGTCCAGGCAGATGCCCTTCGGCTCACCGGTCGAACCAGACGTGTAGCTGATCTTGGCCGTGCCCGCCGGGATGGCGGCGACAGGGTGGTCGAACAGCACCATGCCCGTGCCCGTAATAGACCCCGCCGCTCCCGCATCGGCAAGCGCTGCTGCACGCTGCGCCGGCATGAAAAAGGGCGGCAACGGAATATTCGGCCGTCCAAGTGACAGCAATGCGAGATCGGCGATCACCCAATCGATGCCATTGTCGCGTTCGATCGCGACTGGACCGGGTCCAGGGATCGCGTCGCCGATCATCACGGCCATCGCCGCGACGGCGCAGGGCAAATCCCTATAGAGAAGCCTGCGCGATCCATCATCGAGCGCGACCCGATCAGCATCCTGATCGGCTCTGGCGAAGATCGCCTCGAGCAGGGCGCTCATGGGCGTTCTCCCGTCACAAAGGCTTTCAGGGCGGCGGACCCCGCCGCGATGTCGCCGGCGCAGACGAAAGGCTGGGTCTCGTAATAGCGGCCCCAATCATGCCGTGCGGCACCTCGCAGAAGGGCAGGATCAGCTTTGGCCAGTTCGACGAACGGCAAGCCCACGCGCGCGAACATCCTTCGCAGCGGCAGGGTGAGTGTGGCCACCGCGACGCGATGCTGATCGGACAGGCTGACCGCGGCCTCGCCCCACAATCTCAGCATTGCCGGGGTCGGGGCCGCAGCGAGGCAGCCAATCTCTACGATGTCTCCCCGCACGACCTGGCGGCCAAATGCCATGGAGACCGCTGCTTCTATTGGCAACTCCAGATAGGTCTCCAGAAACAGCGTTTCGTCCGCGGCGCGACGCACCGCCAGCGCCGCCATCGGCTGTTCGGACCGGGCGTGGACGACATGCCATTGCCCATAATCCATACAGGGCTTGGCCCCATGCTGCGCCGCATATCGATCCGCTACAAAGGTCCGGACAGCTTCACTCATCGCCACACTCACCTGGTTTCGTCGGAGCGACGGCGCTGCGTGGCGAGCACCACAGTAGGCTCAGAAAATATTTTACTCGCTGGAGGGTCGCCTCACGGCGGACAGGATATCGAAGACGGGGATGGCGGTACTGGTGCGCTCAAGCCCAAGCATCGCAAGATCGATTTTGTGATGCGCGGTCCGCTGATTTCTCGCAGATTTCCAGCGCCGCCAAAGTCGGCCTGTTTGCCGTGACGCAGGCCTTCACGCCGACAAACTTGGATTAGGTCGATCTCAACGCCCCTCTCTTTCGCTAATCCGAACGTGAGGCCAGATTTTGGCCGGAACGGCGCTTAGTCAGGGCCAGCATGAGGCAATAATGCTCCAATTTTCCGAAAGGTTGGCTCCTCGCCTGAAGACGAGGAGCTTATACCTTCAGATTTCGGTGTTCTCCGCTAACGCAAGCGCGTCTTCCACGTCGATCCCGAGAT
Organism: Sphingobium sp. B2; assembly: GCF_007693735.1. Lineage (NCBI taxonomy): Bacteria > Pseudomonadati > Pseudomonadota > Alphaproteobacteria > Sphingomonadales > Sphingobiaceae > Sphingobium > Sphingobium sp. B2. The sequence continues at coordinate 2,272,186 of NZ_VDBZ01000001.1, read as the reverse complement.
AGCGTACCATATTCTCGATCTTGCTATGGCCAAGAAGAATCTGGACGGCGCGCAGGTTGCCGGTTGCCCTATAGGTGATTGACGCCTTGGTTCGCCGAAGCGAGTGGGTGCCATACTCGCTTTGCATCAAGCCGACCCCGGTGACCCATTCATCAACCAGCCGGGCGTACTGACGGGTGCCAAGATGCCCGTTATGGTCAACCCGACTGGGAAAGACGTAGCCGTCCACCGAGCCGCCACGCCGCTCAAGCCAGGCCAGCAGACTGGCGCGCGCATCTGGGAGCAGTTCGAATTGAACAGGTCGACCTGTTTTTTGTTGCACTACGATTGCGCGCGTTCGGATCTGCCCGCCGCTGACGATGTCGCCGATCTTCATCTGCACCAGGTCACAGCCCCGAACTTTGCTGTCGATCGCCAGGTCAAATAGCGCCCGATCTCGCAAGCGGCGGCGCTGGTTCAGATAGAATCGGATTTCCCATATTTGCTTCGGTTTCAAAGCACGCTTCGCGCCGACGGTCCTTCCGGCATTCCAGACCTGGCGTTTAGTGGCGGTGATTTCATTTGCAGGCACGTCCATGATCATTCTCCGATGGACAGATTGGCCGTTTGAAGAACGTCTTGAGTCTGAAGAGAACGTATACCGAAGCCAGTCAACGGATCTAGCCCATTGGGAGCTACCGTCTGGCCGAATGTCCGCTCCTGCCGCAAGCCGTCGTGCCAGTCACTTTCAGTAACGGCGGTTATGTCCCAGCCCTCCCCTTTCCTGCTGCTGACCAGATCACGACGTTCGTATGTGCGGCGCGACCGTCCATGTCGGACAAAAGCGACCAGTCGTATTCGACCAAACTGACTGACGGCACGCGCTAACAAAGCCGACATTCGCAGCTTAGGATTCTCTTGCCAAAAGCTGCGCTTGGTCCAGGGGAGAGGCGGCGACGGGAATCGGGCCAGAAGCGGCCTGTCACCTTTGAGTAGCGGCGCTGTAGACGCGGAGGTTCCGGCTGATCCGTTGAAACAACGAAACAATGCGGTGATTGGTTACGGATGGCACAGTGAAACAGCGAGCCAAGGAGAATCTTCGCTTTCGCCCAAATGTACGCACGGCCCTATCCGCGCCTGTGAAGATTGAACTATTTAAGTCCTGGCTGCGTGGCTTGCATCTCTTGCCTGCTCAACGGCGCGCAGTATGCGGCAATAGTTCTGGCCGATGACCTTGCGGATCGTCGCAGGCGGACACTTCTGCTTGCGAAGTTCGCCGACAACGGCATGAAGGAATCCATTATGCTGTCCGGGCCAGCGGTGATTGGCGTTATATATCGCGCCCGCGATCCCGGTGTCGCTTCCGATCCCTACATGGTCCTCGCCCACAGTGTTCACGAGATCGAGGATTGCCGCCGCATAGGCGCTGACGGTCGGGAAGATGTGCCAGACCCCGATGACGCCGCCCGCAGCGGCAATGGCCTGCGCCTCATCCGGGCGTAGCAGACGCATCGGGAGTCGGCTGTCCGCCCAGATGGGAACCGCGCCGAGGCCTACGGGCGAAAGCAGGGCCGTGTGCGAAAAGATGATCGGAACCGAAGACACCTCAAGCGCATCTTTCAGCGTCTTGCCGCTCGAATGCGCAAGGTCGGTCACGATGCCGAGCCGATTGCATTCCGCAATGACGGACCGACCGAACGATGTCAGTCCATCGAACTGCGGGGTCAATGTCTGGAGGTCGCCCGTTGGTGAAATGGGATCCTGCACGGAATGGGCAAGCTGGAGGTGGCGAAGCCCGCCAGCATACGCCGGGGCCAATCGTTCCAGGCGGCCCTCCAGAAAATGCGCGCCTTCCGTTGCTTGCAGGACGCCTGGAATGCGATCTCGATGGCAGGATTTAAGGTCGGCGAGGCTCTTGATTTCCCGGATGCCTGAGTCTTTTGCCAGCTTCTTCAGTTGCTGCACCCAGTCGAGATACACTTTGTACCAATCCCCTTCCGCCTGGCGCGGAACGACATCGACGGGGAAGCTGGCGCAAATCGCATCCAGCCCTGCCTGTTTCATTCCAGCCTTGATCGGGAAGGCGGCCACAGTTGCGTCGGGTGGAATGTGGCTGTGCATGTCGATCGTGATAGTGGAGGTGATCAACTCGTGCGTGGTGTCGCTCGCTGCAATCTTGCCAAGGGCCGGGCTAGCGACGAATGATGCTCCGGCTGCGAGGCAGGCCTGCAATGCGCTCCGCCGGTTCATTTCGCTTCTCCCGGCATGGACTTGTGCATGACCGTCCAGCCGGTGGCCCTGCACAATCCACACGCTTTTCCCGTGAAGAGCCTGCCTGCGCGCCGGGAACGCTGGAGTTGCCAATCGAGCCAGGCGACCGCAATGCGCGCACCTTCCCCGCCGTTCGGTTGCCGGAAGGAACCGCCATGGCCGACGTCCTGGCTCGCCAAAAAGACCGGCTGTGATTCGATAGCCGCAAAATCATCCAGGGCGTTTTGATAAGCGATGTCCGTCTTTCCGCCCATTATGTAAATCACCGGTGTGTGCAGGTCATTCAGCAAGGTGCGACTGCCTTCGACACCGCCGACCATAAGCTTGTTGTCGACAGGAAAGGTGCCGCTGTTATGCACCACCACGGCGCGCACACGAGGGTCGGCAGCCGCGCGTAGGGCCAGCAGGCCCCCGCAGCTTCGCCCCGAAGCTGCTATCCGTTGCGGATCGATATGCTGGAAATACGGGCTGTCGCGGCGGCCGTTCTGGGCCAGCGCCCAGTCAATGCCAGCCACAAGATCGGGCGCGGTTACGGCCGCATCGGGGAGCGTGCCATCGGCGGCGGGTTGGGCCACGGCTTCGCGCATATTTGGCGCGCCGGGCCCGCTCAATATCCGGCCAGCCGCGATGACGAGGTATCCGTGAGAGGCAATCTCAAGCAGGTGCAGGCGGGATCCCGCCGCGTCGGCGCTGCATCCGCCATTGCCCCAAACGACAATCGGCAGCTTGCGTTCACGAAGCCGGGAAAGATCCGCAGGCCGGTAAATGACATGCCCCGGCAACGACGGATCGACTTCCATGATCGCGGGATAGTCGCCTGTGCCGGGCCCGTTTGGCATGGCAGCGTAAGCATCCAGCTCGGCGTCGGCAGCGCGCTGCGGCGCGGTGGCCGGCGCGTGGCCAAGCGAACTGCAAGCCGTGAGAAGCGCACTGGCAACAAGCGGCAGTCCAATCGGCGCACAGACGCGCCTGACCGCCAGCGGCATCATTAACACCCGCATTATAACTTCTCCGTCAACAAGCTGCCAACCAGTTGGGAAAGGCGGCGGTTGGTTTCCTATGGCTGCATCCCGCAGCGATAACCGTTCGCGCCGTTCGCCAGGGCAATTTGCGGATAGGGACAAAGAGGCATTTCACGTCCCGGCCAGGGCGCTTCCTTGCCTGGGAAGGCCGGAATCGACGCTGGCGCCTTCCCATCGATGACCCATCGTTCAAGTGCGGACAGCGAATCAAAATGGTCGGTCGCGGGGCCGCCACCGCAATGCGTCATGCCTGGAACAGGAAACACCCTGACAAAATTGTCCGCCACCCCTGCATTGGCCGCATTCACGCCGTTCCACCAATTGATCGTATCGAGCACTGAAAAGACGGGGTCGCTACCGCCATGTGGCACGATCAGCTTTCCGCCGTGATCGCGAAAGGCTGACAGATCGGTCGAACGCATGCCTACGTCCTGCCACGCACTGGTGGCGAAAGGCGGCTCTGCCGCGTAAATTTTACCAGCCCCTGCCTTGAAATCGAAGGCCAGTTGCCACGCAAGCAAGCGTTCGGGGTCAGGCTGAACCGGTGTTGGCGGTGTGGTGAAGATGGAAGCAAGGGCGTTGCCCCCCAGCACGACGTTCAGCGATGGCGGGCCGCCCACCAGGCCGGTTTTCCAGACCTGCCAGCCCGGTGACCCAACACCGCTGTCCCACGCCCAATTGGCGTACAGCGCCTTGCCTGCAGCGTCATGAGGACCGTCCATGATTTTGACCAGCGCATCTATCTGCGCCTTATCAAGGCAGTCATTTTTACGTTGAGCGGAACATTGACGCGCGCGCAGTTCCGGTTCGACGACTGCGGTGGTGCATTGCCCGATGGCCGCCACGACTCCATCCTGCGTCCCATCGAGGCGATCGCAGGCTGCCAGTGTGGCCTTGTTCACCAGATCGAATTGCTGGCGCGAGAACAGGGTTCGAAAGCCTTCGACCGTCGGTTTTTCCCCTCGCGCCTTGAAAATTTCTGCCAGCGCCTGCGTGTCCCACGCCTGGGCAAGCGCGGCGCGTGGCAACGACATGCCTGGTGCCATGGCCACGATCCCGTCAAAGGCTTTCGGGTAACGCTGTGCGAACGCCATTCCTTCCTGCCCGCCCTTGGAACAGCCCCAGAAGATGTTGGTGCTGCTCTCGCGCCCGTAGAATGAGGTCACAATATACTGGCCAAGATCGTAGGTCGGCTTCAGGGTCGCGTCCGTCAATGTGGTGTAAATTCGGGTGTGGCCCTGTCTCTTATACACATCGATGTGTATAAGAGACAGGCCCACGAGGGCCTCAAGGCGGCGATCACCCGCGTGCTCAGCGCCACCTGGCAGCGCTGCCGCTGTCTCTTATACACATCGATGTGTATAAGAGACAGGCCCACGAGGGCCTCAAGGCGGCGATCACCCGCGTGCTCAGCGCCACCTGGCAGCGCTGCCGCTGTCTCTTATACACATCGATGTGTATAAGAGACAGGCCCACGAGGGCCTCAAGGCGGCGATCACCCGCGTGCTCAGCGCCACCTGGCAGCGCTGCCGCTGTCTCTTATACACATCGATGTGTATAAGAGACAGGCCCACGAGGGCCTCAAGGCGGCGATCACCCGCGTGCTCAGCGCCACCTGGCAGCGCTGCCGCTGTCTCTTATACACATCGATGTGTATAAGAGACAGGCCCACGAGGGCCTCAAGGCGGCGATCACCCGCGTGCTCAGCGCCACCTGGCAGCGCTGCCGCTGTCTCTTATACACATCGATGTGTATAAGAGACAGGCCCACGAGGGCCTCAAGGCGGCGATCACCCGCGTGCTCAGCGCCACCTGGCAGCGCTGCCGCTGTCTCTTATACACATCGATGTGTATAAGAGACAGGCCCACGAGGGCCTCAAGGCGGCGATCACCCGCGTGCTCAGCGCCACCTGGCAGCGCTGCCGCTGTCTCTTATACACATCGATGTGTATAAGAGACAGGCCCACGAGGGCCTCAAGGCGGCGATCACCCGCGTGCTCAGCGCCACCTGGCAGCGCTGCCGCTGTCTCTTATACACATCGATGTGTATAAGAGACAGGCCCACGAGGGCCTCAAGGCGGCGATCACCCGCGTGCTCAGCGCCACCTGGCAGCGCTGCCGCTGTCTCTTATACACATCGATGTGTATAAGAGACAGGGCATGCCCCACCCCATGCGCCAACCTCAATCTACACCGGAAATTACACCACGAGCGCGGACGCTAACGGCTTCAGGCTGGCGTGGCCATAATCGGCCCGGGCCTGGGGATCATGACCGAAAACCATCTGCCCGCCATAGGCCGGCACATTGTTGCTATCATTATCATGCCCACTGTCCTGGGCGATCACGGCATATCCCCGTTCCAGTGCCGAAGGGTTTCCAGCGCCATTGAGCCCGGTCGCGTCGCGGATCATGCCATTGGACCCGCCGCCGCCCTCGAAAAAGAAGCGCCCGTTCCAGTCGAGCGGCAGCCGCATACGAAATCCGGTCCGGTAGGGACCACCAACACGGCCCTGATGTTCGCCGTAATAGCCTTCAACGAGGCAGTGGGAGGGAAGCGGTGCTTGCGCATCCGCGCCCGCCTGCTTCGCCGCGCCTCCTTCTTTCCATTCGCTGGTCGAGACGACGAGCGTGTTGACGGGCGCGCCTGTCATCAGTTTCGCACTGAGCGCGGTACACCGATCGGAAAGGGAGAGGGGGCTTTCACCGGCACTTGGAGAGGCCGGGCCAATTGCGGCGCAGGCGCCGAGCAAGGCTAGCAGGCCTGTCGGCGCAATGGCTTTCGAATGGAACATCATTATTCCTTTTGCGACCCCGCGGCGCATCGACTGGTTACGGTAGCGATGATCTCGTCACGACGGGCCTTCATCTGATCGGGCGAATGGGCGTCAAGTTCGAAAACATGGCCAAAAGTGTGGGCATTGGCGATGTAGTGGAAACACAGGGCGCTTACACTGAGATGTATCTGCAGCGGGTCCAGTCCACTTCGAAGCGTGCGGTCCGCAGCTCCACGATCCAGTATCCGCCGCATCGTATCCAGAGCGAGTTCACGCTGTTCGAAGCTGTCGATCGAGCGGATCTGTTGGCCGAAATTGATGTTCTCAGCCATGATGATGCGGACGATCTGCGGATTGCAGGCATGCACGTCGAACGTCGCGCCCACCAGCGCAGAAAGTGCGTCGAGCGCCGGCAGATCGTCATAGTCGATCGATCCTTCGGCGACGCGGAATTCCTCATAGGCTTGTTCCAGCACAGCGCGATAAAGACCATCCTTGCTGCCGAAATGGTAATAGATCATGTGCTTGCTGGTCGCGGTGCGCGAGGCGATCTCTTCAACTCTCGCGCCAGCCAAGCCCTTCTCGGCAAATTCTTCAGTCGCGACTGATATGAGTTCGGCGCGCGTCGCTGAAGAATTGCGTTTGCGCCGCTCCTGTATCGCCAATTCCGCCACTACCCATCCTCACCCTGTTCGACCTTTCAACGACCAATAGCCAATAATCCCGCCGCGAAGCAATAACATTCCAACCAGTATGTTTGTTGTTGACCGGACCAAACGGTCCGTTTATTGAGGCTGCACCCGACCTCCTGCGAGGATAAGGGGTCAGAGAGGACGTCATGATCGCATCCCGCACCTTCTGCGCGGCTTTTGCCGAACTCCGGATCGCCGGATGAGCGCGACGGGCACTTTTCCCGATGCCGTTGAAACTGGCGGGTGGCAGCCGCTACAGGTCGTTGCTGTCGGCCTCTGTTTCCTGCTCAACATGCTTGACGGGGCGGACCTGTTGGTCATGTCCTTTGTTGCGCCTGTCCTTTCTCACGAATGGGCGATTGCTCCGGCAAATCTTGGCGTGATTTTCAGTGCCAGCCTTGCCGGCATGGCAGGTGGATGCCTCCTGATCGCTCCGCTGGCCGATCGCTTTGGTCGCCGCCCGCTCATCATCGGCGCGCTTGCCGTTGTCGCGGTGGCAATGGTGCTTTCCTCCCGGGTGCATTCGGTCGAAGCGATGGTTCTTGTGCGCTTTGTGGTGGGCCTTGGGGTAGGCACCATCGGCGTCACCATGACAGCCATGGCATCGGAGTTTGCGCCTTCGCGTTACCAGGATTTTGCGGTCGGCTTCGTCCAGGCGGGCTGGCCCTTCGGATCGATCATAACCGCATTCCTGACGGTGACGCTGCTGCCCGAATATGGTTGGCGCACGGTGCTTTTGGCGATCGGCATTCTCAGCCTGGGGCTATTGCTCGTCGCGCTGGTGCTGATGCCTGAATCGATCAATTTCCTGTTGCGCAGCCAGCCAGCCAACGCGCTGGAGCGAGCGAACAAGCTTGGCGCCCGACTGGGGCGCAAGCATCTTGTCGCATTGCCGACCAAGCCGGAGGCCGCGACCAGGATCGGCTTGCTGCACCTGTTCGACGATGGCCGTCTGCGTTCGGGGCTGATACTCTGGGCTGCCGTCGCGCTTGGCTACTTCGTCCTCTATTTCGCGATCAACTGGATCCCGGAGTTGACCACGCGGGCGGGCCTTCCGGTTGACCAGGCAATTTATGCCGGGGCGACCTATAATCTTGGTGCTTTTCTCGGCACGAGTGTGATGGGCTGGTTGGCGGTGCGCTTTGCCCTGCCGCGCGTCATCGCGCTGTTTTTCTTCGGCTCCGCAGCGGCAATGCTGGTTTTTGGCAACGTGCCGATGCCTCTGGCGCTGACGCTGTTTTCGGCCTTGGTCGTCGGCGTAACCGTGCAGGGCGGCTTTAACGGCTTCTGGGCCCTTTCCGCACGCTTCTATCCCACCGACATCCGCAGCACAGGTATCGGCTGGTCGATGGGGGTCGGCCGGATCGGCGCCGTGCTCGGCCCGCTTTTTGGCGGCTATCTGGTCGAGGCCGACCTTCGCGTCGGAACAATATTCGCCATCTATGCGGTGCCGGCCGTAATCGCCGGATTGCTGGTGCTGTTTGTCGTCGTTCCGGAGCAGCGCGCATGATGCCTTCCACCTCCCCGATAAAGGTCGGTTTGCTGGGGCGCGGAATTACCGCATCGGCTTCCCCGGCGATCCACGAAACCGAAGCTGGCTGTCTTGGCCTTACGCTCACCTATGAGTTGTTCGATTTCGACGTGCTTGGATTGGCCGACGATGCTCTGGCTGACATGGTTTCGCAACTGATCGGGCGCGGCTTTAGCGGAGTCAATATCACGCATCCATTCAAACAGGCGGTGATCCCGCTGCTGGATGCGGTGGACCCCACCGCAGCATCGCTCGGCGCGGTCAACTGCGTGACGTTCCATGAAGGGCGCACAAGCGGCAGCAACACCGACTGGATAGGCTTTCAGTTCATGCTCGACGTGGCATTGCCGCAGGAAAAGCGTGAGATAGTCGCCCAGATAGGATCGGGCGGTGCCGGTTCGGCCACAGCATTTGCGCTGCTCCATTCAGGTACGCGCGAACTGCGCATTCATGACACTTCTTCCGTCCGGATCGAAGCACTGTCCAATCGCCTTCAATCAGCCTTTCCGGACGCGCGCCTGATCGCATGCGCCACGCCAGCCGCTGCAATTGATGGGGCTTGCGGCGTTGTCCAATCCACTCCCGTCGGCATGGCGCGGCACCCGGGCATGCCATTCGATCCGGCGTTGCTCACGGCCGACCAATGGCTTGCAGACGTCATCTATTTTCCACGCGAGACCGAACTGCTGAAGGCGGCGCGTCGGCGCGGATTGGCAACCGCCGACGGCGCGCCGATGGTCGTGGGCCAGGCTGCCGAGGCGTTTCTTCGCTTTACCGGCGTGGAACCTGACCGCGACCGCATGCTGACCGCGCTCAACGCCGGCCATGGGCAGGATCAGCGAGGTGCAGTGTGAAGACATCGATCGCCTCCGTCTGCCTGAGCGGCCCACTTGTCGATAAACTGCAAGCCGCAGCGAACGCTGGCTTTGGCGGTATGGAAATATTCGAGAATGACCTGATCGGGGCGCCACAGGATGCGCGCACGATCGGGAAGATGATGCGCGACTTGGACTTGAACTGCACGATTTTCCAGCCGTTTCGCGACCTTGAAGGCATGCCCGAACCGCAGCGCAGCGCCGCCTTTGCGCGTATGGAGCGCAAGTTCGACATCATGGACGCGCTCGACACTGATCTGGTTTTGCTATGTTCGAATTGCTCGCCTGCTGCCCTGCCGGAACGGCAGCGGATGCTCGATGATCTGCACGAACTTGGCGAGCTGGCGGCCCGGCATGGCAAGCGGATCGGCTATGAAGCGCTGGCCTGGGGACGCCAGGTAAAAGACCATCGCGATGCGTGGTCGCTCGTTCGCGACGTCGACCACCCTTCGATTGGCCTCGTGCTGGATTCCTTCCACTCGCTCTCGCGCGACGTTCCCAGCAGCAGCATAGGCGACATTCGCGCGGAAAAACTGTTCTTCGTGCAATTGGCCGATGCACCACGCCTGTCGATGGATACGCTCAGCTGGAGCCGCCACTTCCGTGTGTTGCCGGGGCAGGGCGACTGGCCGATGGCTGATTATGTCGCCGCCATTCAGCGCATAGGCTATGATGGGTGGTTCAGTCTCGAGATTTTTAACGATCAGTTCCGCGCGGGTGCCGCGGCGCAACTGGCGGTGGACGGCCATCGTTCGCTGCGCTTCCTTGAAGATGAAGCAGCGCGTGCGCTTGGCCGTACTCCGGCGCTGCCAGACCGCGTCACCGCGATCCGCACCGAATTTATCGAATTTGCGGCGAGCCACGAGGAAGCGGAGGAGTTTGCCCGCTATTTCCGCGCACTTGGTTTCACGCCGGTGGCCAGACATCGCAATAAGGATGTCACGCGGTGGAAGCAGGGCGAAATCAACCTCGTCCTCAATTGCGAACCTGATGGCCATGCTCACAGTTACGAGGTCGTGCACGGCGGATCGGTTTGCGCGATCGGACTCAGCGTCACCGATAAGGATGCTGCGCTCGCCCGCGCAGAGGCACTTGGCATCGAGCGGTTCGAGCAGGCCGTGGCGCCGGACGAATGGAACATAGCCAGCCTGCGCGGCCTGGGTGGCAGCCTGCTCTACCTTGTCGATGCGACACGAAGCGAGGCTATGTGGGCGGATGAATTTCCTCACCGGCAGGAGCAGGAAGGCGCGCCGTCCATTTTGACGCGCATAGATCATGTCGCGCAGACGATGCAGCAGGGAGAGTTTCTGAGCTGCGTGCTCTTCTATGTTTCGCTGTTCGACATGGATAGGACGGCGCAGCTGGAGATCGCCGATCCCATGGGCCTGATCTACAGCCAGGCCGTGCAGAACGCCGATCGCAGCGTGCGCTTTACCCTCAACGGATCACTGGCGCACCAGTCGTTGAGTTCACGCTTTATCCGCAACTATTTCGGTGCGGGGGTACAGCATATCGCCCTGGCCACCGATGATATTTTCCAGGCGGCAGAAGCAGCAAGCGCGGCCGGTCTGCCGCTCCTGGAGATCGGGCCCAACTATTACGACGATATCGAAGCGCGCTTCGGACTTGAACCGGACATGCTGAAGGGACTGCGGGCAGCGAATATTCTCTACGATCGCGATGAACAGGGGGAATATTTCCAGTTCTACAGCCGAGCGGTCGCCAAGCGGGTGTTCTTCGAAGTCGTCGAGCGCCGTGATTATGACGCTTTTGGCGCAGCCAACGCCGCTATCCGCCTGAGCGCCCAGGCAAGCCACCGGGGGCCGGAGTGGATGTAGGCCACATGGCCCATTTCAACAGACAAAATTTTTGGAGGGGAGATGATTATCATGGAGAGGTTCAAGTCTGCCGCCGACGTCTCGTCCGGCGCGATGAACGCCGTAAGCTTTTCGAATTTCATGAAAAAATATGCCGGCGAAGTGCTGGTTGGTGAGGGGATGAATGACATGCGCAAAACTCTATGGTCAAACCTTGGTGCCATGCTGGCGGGAGGCTCTCTGATCGCTCTGTGCCTGCCGGTCGCGGCGCTGGCGCAGGATGCCGGCAGCCAGGCCGAAGACAAGGAGCAGGTCGAAGCGATCATCGTAACCGGTAGCCGCATCCGCGGTATCGAACCGACAGGATCGCCGGTGATCGGTCTGGGCCGGACTGATATTGAGCAGAGCGTTGCGACGACGACGACGGAGTTGCTCTCACAACTGCCGCAAGTATTCAATTTCGGCGCGACCGACGCATCTTTTACCTCCGCCAATAACCAGAATGCCAACCGCACGTTCGGCACGGGTATCAACCTGCGCGGACTGGGGACAGAATCGACCCTGACCTTGCTCGACGGCAGGCGCCTGCCTGCAGCAGGGACGCAGAGCCAGTTTTTCGATCCGTCGGTCATTCCGACCATGGCGATTGAACGACTGGAAGTACTGGCCGACGGCAGTTCCGGTATCTACGGCTCCGACGCCGTGGGCGGGGTCGTGAATCTTCTGCTTCGCAAAAACTTCAACGGCGCCGAAGTGATGGGCCGCACCAAGTTCGCCGACGGTTTTGACGAGTATCAGGCTGGCGCGGCGCTAGGCAAGACCTGGAGCGGCGGCTCCATCATGGTGGCGGGCGAGTATAATAAGCGCGGCGCTTTGCTCGCGTCGAAGCGCTACTTCTATACCGATGATTTCACGCGCTTTGGCGGACCGGACCTTCGCTCTCCGAATTCTGCGCCCGGCAATGTGACGGTTCGCGGCGTGACCTACGCTATTCCGGCCGGTGATGGCACAAACCTGACGGCGGGCAATTTCACCGCTGGCACGCGCAATCTTCAGAGCGCCTTTCTGGGCGCGGGGGTCCTTCCCGAGCAGGAACGCTACAGCGTCGCGGCGACGTTCGAGCAGGAGATCACGGACGCCATCAAATTCTACGCCCAGGGCTTTTATGCAAAACGTGACGGCACGTTGGATGGGACCGCGCTCACCGCGCAATTCAACGTGCCGACGACAAATCCCTTCTATGTCAATCCGGGCACACCGGGGAGTCCTGTGACGGTAGCCTATTCCTTCAAGAACGAATTGGGTTTTGAGCGGAGCCCGTCCTCTCAGGAAGCCTATCACATCACGGGCGGACTGAATGTGAAACTGGGGTCGGACTGGTCGGGGAACGTCTTTTACGCTTACGGCCACGACGGCGAGCGCTCCCTGACCCGGCAGATCAACGCTGCCGCGCTGAATGCGGCGCTGGCCGATCCCAATCGGGCCACGGCTTTCAATCCGTTCAGTTCCACCGGAAACAACAATCCTGCCACCATGGCAAAGCTGGTCGGCGGCTTCCGCGTCGATACCGATTACGGAATCCAGGAATATGGTCTGTCGGCGGACGGACCGGTGTTCGAACTGCCCGCCGGCGACGTGCGGGTCGCTCTCGGCGCGGCGCGCCAGCAGATCAACTGGCAGGATCTTGCGCCTTTCCAGACCAATAGCGACCGCACCATCAACTCTGTTTTTGGCGAAGTGTTTGTGCCGATCATCGGTGGTGGCGGGCCGGAGCTTAACCTGTCGGCCGCTGCGCGATATGACGACTATAATGACGTTGGCGATACGGTGAATCCGAAATTCGGCGTGACCTTCCGCCCGGTGGAGTCGCTGACCCTGCGCGGCAGCTATGGCACCTCTTTCCGCGCGCCGACGCTGTCTGACAAGGGTTCGCCCTTCAACCAGTATCGACAACTGGTTGACGGAAACGGCGCTCTGCGCAACGTCCTGTTCCTGCGCGGGGGCAATCCCGGTCTGCAGCCGGAAAAAGCCACTACATGGTCCATGGGCGCTGACTGGAAGCCGGTCTCGCTTCCGGGCCTCAGCTTGTCCGTCACCTATTATAATGTTGATTATACCAACCGGATCGCCACGCCGGGCAATGACCTGCTGGCGTTGCAGAAGGCAGAGCTGGCATCGATCGTAACCTACAATCCGCCGCTTGCGCTGGTGAACCAGATCCTGGCTGGCGGCCTGTTCAGTGCTCCCCCGGCATCGCCGGGAGACGTCCAAGCCATCGTCGATGGCCGCAAGGTGAACCTGGGTGCGAACAAGACGGACGGGCTGGAGTTTATCGGCAGCTACGAAGCTACTGCGGGCTGGGGATCCTGGCGCGCAGGTGTGAACGCGACCAAAATCTTGTCCTTCGATCGTTCAATCATATCGGGCACTCCGCTGCGCGATGTGTTGAACACCATCAATAATCCGGCATCGTTTATCGCCCGCGCCTATGTCGGAGCGGAAGTCGGCGGCCTGTCGGGCACTGTATTCGTCAATCACTATGGCAGCTACAAAAACGACGCAGTCACCCCGGTTCAGGACGTGCCTTCGCAAACGGAGTTCGACCTGTCCTTGCGGTATAAGCTGAACCAGCCATTCTCCTTTGCCAAAGACGTGACCTTCACACTGGATGTGCAGGACATCTTCGACAACGATCCGCCTTATGTGCCCAACGGCAACCTGGCCTTCGACCCCAATGCGCATAATCCGATCGGACGCACGATCGCCATTGGCGTGCGCGCCGGGTTCTGAACGATGCGGCCGGCAAGCGTGGCATGCCGGCCGCTTTTTGTTTGCCTATGGAGAGAAACGTGACAATTGCCCACCTGCTGCGCCCCGCTGTTCTTGCCATGTCGGCTGTACTAATGGGCTGCATGCCTGCGGGGCAGGCAGCGATGCAGACGGGGCAGGCGGCAGCGCATCGGCCCGCAGACGGTGCCTTGGCTTTGGTGCCGGATTCGCCGGGAAGCGGTCCATATCCTGCCATGCGCGATGTCATGACGGACCTTCCCGATCATATACTCTATCGTCCGCGTGATCTGGGCAAGGTGGCGGATCGGCAGCTTGGCGTTGTGCTGTGGGGAAATGGCGGATGCTCCGCCGATGCAGCTTCGGCCCGTTTTCACCTGCTGGAAATTGCGTCATATGGCTATGTCGTGATCGCGCCCGGCAAGGCTTATAGTGGCCCCGGCGCGCTGCCCGCGCCGCCGCGCGCCGCGCCGCCAAGAGAAGGTGCCTTCCCGCCGGTTGCGACAAAGCCTGCCGACCTTCTGGCTGGATTGGACTGGATCCTGGCCGAAAACAAACGCGCCGCAAGCCCCTTCTATGGGCTGGTTGATCCGAAAAAGGTTGCCGTTGCCGGGCACAGCTGCGGCGGCTTGCAGGCCATCAGCGTCTCCGCCGATCCGCGCATCGCCACCACCATCGTGCATAACAGTGGCGTGCTGGATCCTAGCGCGTTCAATCCCATTACCGGCTTCTCCGTCGCCAAGGAAGAACTGGGTCGGATCCATTCGCCGCTTCTCTACATTCTCGGCGGTAAGAGCGACATCGCCTATCCCAACGGCATGGATGATTTCCAGCGTATCGACCAAGTGCCGGTCGCCGTGGCCAGTCTGGACGTCGGACATGGCGGCACCTTTCGCGAACCGAATGGTGGAAGGGTTGCCAGAATCGCGGTGCAGTGGCTGGAATGGCAATTGCGCGGCGACCAGGCGGCATCACGCTGGTTCATCGGTAAGAATTGCGGCCTGTGCCAGGATGCGGACTGGACCTACCAGTCGAAAGGGCTCTGACATGATGTACCGCAAAGCCATTTTGTCTGGTCTGGCCGCAGTCTGTCTGGGTTTCTCATGTGCTGGCCCGGCACTGGCTCAGCAGTATAGACTCAACCTCTATGAAGGCCCAGCCGTCGGTTCGAAGGACTGGCGTGAGCCCTTGGTCGTACACCCCAAGGATGGCGGGGAGGACCGTTACAACACTACCCAGCCGCGCTTGCAGGTCTTTTTGCCAGAACCCGGCAAGGCCGATGGCGCGGCCATCGTCCTTTTGCCGGGTGGCGGGCTTCGCGTCCTGAGCATGGGTGCGGACATGCACAAGACCATCGCGTTGCTGAACGCGAAAGGCGTAGCGGTGATCGTGCTGGAATACCGTACGCTGCAACGTACGCCGGCGCAGATTGCACAATCAACGGTGCCGCGCCCGCCCGTAGCCAGACCTGCCGAATTCCCCAAGATGGAAATCCGCAACGCCAATGCGAATCCTGCACCGGACGACCCGGCGCTGAACAAGGTTTTGCATCTGGCAGTAACAGATGGACAGGCGGCGCTTCGCCTGGTGCGGAGCAAGGCTGCACAGTGGCATATAGACCCCGATCGTGTCGGCATGTTCGGCACGTCTGCAGGTGGCGGCGTTGCGTTTGGCACGATGATGGCGGGCGAAGAGGGCGCGATGCCTGATTTCATCATCTCCAATTTTGGCCCCGCCCTTCAGGATATCACGGTGCCCCAGCATGCCCCGCCGCTATTTTTGATGACGGAGGCCTGGCATGGGCCAGTAACGGACGGGCTTGTGGACCTGTTCCAGATGTGGATCGAGCAGCGCAAGCCTGCCGAACTGCATGTTTTCGACGTTCCCAATTTCTCGATGACGCCGGATTTGTGGGGCCAGCGCCTGATCAACTGGATGGTTGAGCGCGGGCTCCTGCGACGCACGCCGGAATGAGAAATGGACCATCTGCAAGGGGGTTGCCGAACTGCCTGCAGCGCTCGCCTGTGGCGCTTGTCGCGTCGCTGGCCCCGCTCTTGGCGGCAGGCGTCTGGAAGGCGGGCAGAACGCAGAAAAGGATGAGGCAGGACGTGCGAGCCTCGCTCCTCAAATTCCCGAAGAGAGACGGACTGTGAGCAGCTTTTCATTTCGCCCCATGTCGGGCGTCCTGCTGGTCAGCGCATCCTTGGTGTTCAGCGCTGCCGCAATGAGCCGGAGCGCTGCTTATGATGTCAGTCAGTGGTGGGGACCGGGCGAGGAGCATGTCATTGGCGAGGCGATCGAGTTCGTCAATGCGGACGGACGCCTTCGCCTCATTAACGCTGGCGATCCAATCAATACGGCGGACCACCCCTTCTTCAAACCCCTCGGCAAAAACGGCCGCGCCTGCGTCACATGCCACCAGCCATCCGACGCGATGAGCCTGTCGGTGAAAACCATCCGCGCGCGTTGGGATGCGACCGGCGGCCAGGATCCGCTGTTTGCCGCGATTGACGGGGCCAACTGCCCCAGCCTGCCGCAAAGGGAGGAAGCGTCCCATTCCTTGCTGCTGAACAAGGGGCTTTTCCGTATCGCACGCCCATGGCCTCCCAGGGCGGCGGACGGCAGCGTGATAGAGCCCGAATTCGATCTTCAGGTGATCAGCGACCCGACGGGTTGCAATCTCGATCCCAAATACGGCTTGTCTGGCAAGGATGCTGCGGTTTCCGTCTATCGCCGACCACGGCCGGTGGCGAACATGAAATATATGCTCAGCCTTCCCCACGGTGTGACACCACACGAATATTTCATGTACAACGATAAAAGCCTGCTCCCGACCGATCCCGACACTGGCGAGTTCGTCTCTGTTCAGTTGATGTCGGACGGCAGGCTGCCGACCTTACGTGGCCAGGCGACCGATGCCGGGTCAACGCATCTGGAGATGATTGCCAAACTGACCAAGGAAGAACTCCGGGTCGCGTCCGTCAATGTGGTGTAAATTCGGGTGTGGCCAGCGGGCTGCATTTTCAGGCGGCCTTGGGTGTAATCTGTAGCGGCTGAACCTCCTCGATTGTTGGTGTGGTAAGGGCGGCCATGCCCTCGATTTGCATGTAGCGGTGCTGGAGCTGGTATTCGTCGTTCTGCTCAAGGAGGACGGCGCCGACGAGGCGGATGATGCTGTCCTCGTTGGGGAAGATGCCGACGACGTCGGCGCGGCGCTTCACTTCCTTGTTCAGCCTTTCCAGCGGATTGGTGCTGTGGAGTTTGACCCGGTGCTGCTCGGGGAAGGTCATGTATGCGAGGACGTCATGCTCGGCATCGTCCATGCACGCGCCCAGCTTTGGCCAGCGGGCGCGCAACTGATCAGCGACCTGACGCCAGACTTGCGTTGCGGCGGCATGGTCGGGCTGGAGGAAGACCTGACGGATGGCGGCCGCGACGACAGTGTTCTGGCCCTTGGGTACATAGGCCAGGGCGTTGCGCATGAAGTGGACACGGCAGCGCTGCCAGGTGGCGCTGAGCACGCGGGTGATCGCCGCCTTGAGGCCCTCGTGGGCATCGGAGATGACCAGCTTCACGCCGGTCAGCCCGCGCCGGGCTAGATCCTTGAGGAAGCTCGACCAGAACGGCTCGGCTTCGGAAGGGCCAATGTGCAAGCCGATGATCTCTCGCTTGCCCTCGGTGTTGACGGCGACAGCGATTATCGCCGCGACGCTGACGATCCGCCCGCCCTCGCGCACCTTGAGGTAGGTGGCATCGAGCCAGAGGTAGGGCCATTCGCCGGCGAGCGGCCGCTTGAGGAAGGCATGGACGCGCTCGTCAATGTCCTTGCACAGCTTCGACACCGAGGACTTGGAGATGCCGGTCATGCCCATCGCTTGGACCAGCTCGTCGACGCGCCGGGTGCTGACGCCGGCGATCCATGCCTCCTGGATGACCGCGACCAACGCCTTCTCGACGGTCTTCCTGGGCTCCAGAAAGCCGGGAAAGTAGGCGCCGGTCCTCAACTTGGGGATCTTCAGGTTAAGCGTGCCGAGCCGGGTATCAAGGCTGCGGTCACGGTAGCCATTGCGCCAGGTCGTGCGCTCGCCGGAGCGTTCGTGCCGGCCAGCGCCAACGAGACCGTCGACATCGGCCTCCATAATGATCTGCAGCACGCTCTCGGCGATCGTGCGCAGGAAATCTCCATCTCCGGTCTTCGCCATCAGTTCAGCAAGCGGTAGTCTGTCGTCGGTCATCGGGATCAACTCCTCGGTGGGCGTGTGAAGTGTGGTAACTCCACCTTACCGATGAGCCCGGTGGCCACCGAGATCGAAATCGCATGGGGTGGGGCATGCCCCACCCCATGCGACAACCTCAATCTACACCGGAAATTACACCACGAGCGCGGACGCTAACGAACTCCGCCAGATCGAAGCATTTGAGGGCGCGATCTATGTCGCACAGAGCTTCAGCAATCAGGCAGGAGAACTGCACGGCCCCAGCACGCCGCCAGGACTTGGCCCAGAAGCGCTGCGTGATGGGCCCCCTGGCGAACTGGGTAACAATCCGGTCAACCGGGTATTTGGCATATTCGAAATGTGGCTCAATCCACGCAACAATGGCGCGGCATTGCATTCTCCCCAGGAGGCATTCCGAGCATCCATCGCACGAGGCGCAAACGTCTTTTTCGACAAGCGCTTTTTCATTAAGGACGTAGGCGTTTACAATGACAAGGGGCTTGGCAATCCGTTCAAGCGCAGCTGTGCGTCGGGTTGTCACAACACCGTCCTGACAGGCATGGATCTGGCACCCGGCTTCATGGATTTGGGGCTGAACAATTGGCCCTGGAACCGGCGGGAGGATCTTCCTCTGTTCAAGGCAACCTGCCACGCGGATGCGGTGCCGCAATCCTATCTCGGCAGGGTGATCTACACGCACGATCCGGGTCGCGCGCTGGTAACCGGCAAATGCCGGGATATCGGTGCGAGCATGACGCAGCAGATGCGCGGGCTGGCCGCGCGCGCCCCCTATTTCATGGGAGGGGCGGCCGACACGTTGCGAGAGATGGTGGACTTCTACGATCGTCGTTTCAACATCGGATATACCGAGCAGGAAAAGCAGGATTTAGTCAATTTCATGAGCGTGCTGTGAAAATGCGTTTCGGCTCTCTCGGTTCATCGCTGGCGCTTGCTTCGCTGGCAGTCGCGGCACCGGTATCGGCGCAGCAACATCTGAACTTCGTCGCCTGTCCGGTGGCGCAGGACACAGGAGAACGTAGCGACCTGTGCTTCTTCGTGATGCATGGCGGTGTGCGTTACGGTGTGTCGCTTCCGATCGATTGGGGCAACCCGCAGCTTGGGCACAAGCTGCTGGTAGAGGGCGTGGTGAGCAAAGGGTCGCAGGAATGCGGTGGTCTGCGCATCGAAGGTCGCGCGTCGGTTCTGCCTGAACTCTCGCTGGAATGTAACGAAATCGCGCCCGCCAGGCCGGAGATTCTCGCACTCAAATTGGGGCGCAGGCCAGGGATCAGCGACGAACAGCGCGCAATGATCCTTGCGAACCCATCCAGTTCGTTGCAAATCATGCGCTTGCCAGCGCTGCCGGTGCCCAAAGTAGCGCTGGGCAGTACAGAGACTATCTATTTTCCGTTCGAGCGTGACCGCGCCTCCGGCCCGGATGCAATGGTGATGCTGGAACTTGCGCGGCTCGCGAACGCGACGCCTGGTGCGAAAGTTTCGGTTAGCGCATTTCGCGGCGCGACCTTGCTGGACAATGGAGAAATTGTCACGGAGCGCAAAGACATGGCGCGCCTGAGAGGTGAAAAGATCGCCGCCATCCTCACCGGATTGGGTGTGCTGGAAGATTCGATCGACCTTAAAGTCGTTGGCACCGTCGCAAAACCAAGCGGCAACGCCGACTGGCAAAGCCGCCGGGCCGAACTGCGCGTGTCGGTTCCTCGCTGAAGCTCGCCGCGCAAGAACGCTTTCGGGCCAGGGGCGGGTGGAGCTATCGCAATCGCCGTGAGGCAAATGGAGCGTCCAGGTTTTTTACTGCGAGTTGGAGAATGACGGCGTTTGGGCGCGAAGTTGCCATGCTGGTTCAGCGTCTGGAACTTCCGCTATCTCGTTTGCCCGCCTCAAAGGAGACTTTCCGGAACGTCGAACTTTTCCGACGCCGAGTGCTCCGCGCGCAGCTGAAAATCATGTCCGTTTTCGGGCAGTCGGACAACGGCTTTGAGCGGCAGGGATTGGTCGACATCGGAAGGCAAAGGCCTGGGACATTTGTGCCATACAGCGCCACTACTGCGAACGTCTTGCTATGCCGGTATTTGCCATTCGACGGATCACTCGCCTGCGCGGTCCTATGACGCACAGGCGAGTGCCCTTTGCCGTTTCGGTACGCTGATTTAGATCGCCGGGAAGTCGACCTCCGTGGCGGCCACGTTGTTGACGAGGTTGGTGAAGAAGTTCTCCGCCACGACCGCCACGATCTCGACGATCTGGGCCTCGCTGAACCCGGAGGCGCGGACCGCCTCGACATCTTCTTGCGAGACCTTGCCGCGGGCTTCCGCAACCCGGCGGGCAAAGGCGGCTGCGGCAGCGGCACGCGGTTCTGCCGACTTGCCCTGCCGGGCGAGGTCGATCTCTTCGCGGCTGAGCTTTGCAAGGTTGAAGCCGGTATAGGTGTGAGCGGCATCACAGTATTCGCAGCCGTTCACCGCCGCGACCGCCAGGGCGATCCGTTCGCGGGTCTTGACGTCGAGCGCCTTGCCGAGCGTCTGGCTGAGCGCGCCATGGGCACCCAGCGCGGCCGGGCTGTTGGACAGGACACGGAAGAAGTTGGGGACGCTGCCAAGCTTTGCGGCGATGGCGGACAGGGTGGCCTGCGAAGCTTCGGGGACAGCTTTAGGGGCGGGCGTGGCGATGCGGGACATGATGGGTTCCTTTCGGGATCTTGAGGGGTCTGGAAGGTTGGGGGCCGGCTCAGGCACCGACCGGGATGGGGTTTTCGACCAGACTCTGGTTGAAGGCTTCGAACAGGGCGTGTTCGTTCGCGCCGGGGTTGTCGCGCATCGGGCGGATCGCTTCGACGATCACTTCGGGCGCGTCCGTGGCAAGGGCAACCAGCGTCTGTTCGATGAAGTCGGCCAACGGCATCGCGCGCGGGTCGCCGCTCTTGTAGATGAGGTCGGTGTCCACCCACGGCGGGGCGATTTCCTGCACCCGGACGCTGGTGTCGCGCAGCTGGAACCGCTGCGACAGGGCAAAGGAGTGGAGTGCCGCCTTGGTCGCGGAATAGATCGCGTTGGTGGCGATCGGCACATAGGCGAGGACGCTGCTGGTATAGAGCACGGTTGCGTCGGGTTGCTGCTTAAGGTGTTCGATCAGGGCAGACGTCACGCGGATCGGGCCAAGCAGATTGGTGGCGATCAGCTCTTGCGCCAGGGCATCGTCGACCACGCCGGACACGTCATCGAACGGCATGAAGCCCGCATTGTTGAAGACCACGTTGAGATCGGGATAGCTGGCGATCAGCTCGCGGGCGGCGGCCTGGATGCTGTCCACGCTATTCACGTCAAGTTCGATCGCGGCCATTCCGGGGTTGGCCTCGGTGACTTCCTTGAGCAGCGCCGTGCGGCGGCCCGAGATGATCACCTTGTTGCCAAGACGGTGGAGCGCTTCGGCGAGGCCACGGCCGATGCCGCTGGTGCCGCCGGTGATGAAGATCGTGTTGCCGGTTAGTTTCATGGGGAAATATCCTTTTGCTTGGAGAAGGTTGAGAGAGACAGGCAGGCGAAGGGTTCAGGCCGCGACGTGAAAGCGCGGGGCCGAGCGGGTGGCGGACAGCTGCGGGCCAAGGGCGGCTCGAGCGGCTTCGAACTCCGTCCAGAGGTGCGCGTCACGCAGGGCCGGGATCGTGCTGGTTTCGCCCTGGTCCAGCCCGGCCAGCGCGGCATCGACCATGTCGGCGGCGTCCATGACGATTTCTTCCGGCAGGTGTTCGACCGGCAGGCCGCCATTGGCCCAGAAGTCGGTGCGGGTGGCGCCGGGCAGCACGGCCTGGGCCCGCACGCCCTTGTCCGCCAGTTCGTGGTTGAGCGAGGTGGTGAAGGCCTGCACGAAGGCCTTGGTGCCGCCATAGACGCCGTTGAGCAGTTCGGGCGCCACGGCGACGATGGAGGCAATGTTGATCACCGTGCCGCCGCCGCGGGCGACAAAGCCGGGCACCGCCGCATAGGTGAGCCGCATCAGGGCGGTAACGTTGAGCTGGACCATCGCATCCATCCGCTCGACATCGCTTTCAAGCAGCGTGGTGTGCGTGCCGACCCCGGCATTGTTGACCAGCGCGGTGATCGAGGCATCTTCACGCAGTACCTGTTCCACTCGGGCTACATCGGCGGCGTCGGCGAGGTCGGCGGCAAGCACTTCGACCGAGCGGCCGGTCTTGTCGGAAATCTGCGCGGCAAGGGTCTGGAGCTTGTCCTTGTTGCGGGCCACGAGGATCAGATCGTAGCCGCGGGCGGCGAGGCGGTCGGCGTAGATTGCGCCGATCCCGGTCGATGCGCCGGTGATGAGAGCGGTGCCGAGGTTGGATGCGGTGGTGGTCATGGGTCAGGTCCTTTCGTTGCGGTGAGAGCGCCTTCGCTCTCGACAAGGACCTTATGGACGGAACGGTGTTTGGCTGATATGACGTAGAAACTACGTTTTTCTGACAAATGCTTTCGGGAGTCCGAAATGCCGCACGTTGCAATGGTCCTGACCCCCGGATTCCAGTTTCTTGCACTGGGGGTGCAGGCCGCTTTCGAACTGGCCAACGCCGTTAAGGGGGAGCCATTCTACACCCTGTCCATCGCCTCGGTTGAGGGCGGACCGGTCATGTCATCAAGCGGCTTCGCCGTGCCGACCACGCCGCTGGCCGATGTCGGGCCGGTGGATACGTTGCTGCTGCTGGCCGGCCTTGTCCCGCCGCCGCAGCAGGATGAAGAGACTCTGGACAGGCTGCGCGCCATGGCCCGAGAGTCGCGAAGGGTGGCGGGTTTGTGCACCGGGGCCTTCCTGCTGGGGCAAATGGGCTTGCTGGAGGGACGGCGGGCCACCACGCACTGGGCCTATGCCCGGCAGATGCGCGAGACCTTTCCCGATGTGCGGGTGGAGGACGACCGGATCTTCATCAACGAGGGGCCGGTCTGGACCTCGGCCGGGCTGACCGCCGGGCTGGACCTTGCCGTCGCGCTTATCGAGAAGGACATGGGCCGTGACATGGCGGGAGCGATTGCCCGGAGGCTGGTCATGCATCATCGCCGCGCTGGCGGGCAGTCGCAACATTCCGAGTTGCTGGAACTCGCGCCGAGCAGCGACCGCATCCAGAAGGCGCTTATCTTTGCCAAGGCCAACCTTGCCAACGCGCTGACGGTGGACGAACTGGCCGAGGTTGCCGCGCTATCCCCGCGCCAGTTCGCCCGCGCCTTTCGCGCGGAGACCGGGCAGACCCCGGCCAAGGCCGTGGAGCAGATGCGGCTGGAGGCTGCGCGACTGATGCTGGAAGAAACGCGCCACCCGTTGGACCAGATCGCGCGGGAAAGCGGCTTCGTCGACATGCGCCGCATGCGCGAGGCTTTCATGCGCCAATACGGCCAGCCCCCTCAGGCACTCCGCAGGCTGGCAAGGGCCGCGTGATTTTGGACGAACTGGAATCCCTTTTGTGCCTTGGGACGGTCAAGCCAAAGCACCACAGGCATGTTCACCGCAGCCCTTGGATCTTGGCCGAATTGGACAGTCTCCCATGCCCATTCCACCGACCAACTTTGATGTCCTGCAGTGGGATGCGGAACGCCGAATCGTAGAACGCTTGGGTCTGGACGGTCAGATATTTGCCAATGTCAGATTACGGCGTGTCCGGACATTGAAGCGCCTACTGCTGAACGGCATGGTCTGGTCGCGTGCTGTCGAAAGGGGAAGCAAGGGCATGCTCCCCCTCTTACGATCCTAGGGCTTCGCGGCGACCGGCAGGCGAAATGGCGCGCCGAGGCGATTGAACGCGTTCATTGCCGCGATCACTAGCGTGAGATCGACCAAGTCCTTTTCAGCAAAAACGGCCGCGGTAGCGGCATAGGCTTCGTCCGAAGCATGGGTCGTGCTAACATTGGTCACTTCCTCCGCCCATGCCAACGCTGCTCGATACTGGTCGGAGAACAGATGCGGCACCTCCGCCCAGACGGGGACCAGCGAGACCTTGTCGATCGCCATGGTCTTGAGCAGATCACGGGTGTGCATATCGATGCAATGGGCGCAGCCGTTGATTTGCGACACTCTTAGAAAGATCAGATGGATCAGTTCTTCAGGAAGCTCCGTCTTCCTTGTCACATAATGATGGATCCCGAACAGAGCCTTGGCGCCCTCGGGTGCGATTTCCGACCAGTTCAAACGCTTCATCTCGGTCATACTGCTTTCCTCGTCATTGGCGCCGAGCATCGGCGCTCGCGGACTTGACGAGGTGCGCCGGTGTAACGTGACATCATGGCTCAGATATTTTTCGTTCGAGCGGTCGTCCCATGTCACACCGGAGGCGGCCATCTCGTCATGCAGGCAGACGCTTGCATCGGAGACATGGACATGAAGATCGTTATTATCGGCGGCACCGGACTGATAGGTCGACCCCTGGTCGGATTGCTGCGCGCCAAGGGTCATGAGGTTGTCGCCGCTTCACCAAGCACCGGCATCAACGCGCTGACCGGCGCCGGCCTGGCACAAGCGCTGAATGATGCCGCCGTCGTGGTCGATGTCAGCAATGCCCCGTCCTTCGAGGACGACGCTGCTCTCGCCTTCTTTCGTGGCACGACAACCAACTTGCTGAAAGCAGCGCGCGATACGGGAGTGCGTCACGTCATCGCACTTTCGGTCGTGGGGACTGATCGCCTTCAGGCATCGGGTTATTTTCGCGCCAAGCTGGCACAGGAGCATCTGATTGCCGGCAGCGGCATGCCGTACACGATCGTGCGCGCCACGCAGTTCTTCGAGTTCCTATCCACCATCGCGGATGGCTACACACGGGACAATATAGTGTACCTGCCGGGCATCGCGCTCCAGCCGGTCGCCGCAGCGGATGTCTCGGCCCTTCTTGCCGAGATCGCCACAGCCGCCCCGGTCGGTGGCATCATCGAAGTGGCAGGACCGGAGCGCGCGCCGCTGGCCGAGTTTACCGCCAGCTGGCTCGGGGCACGCGACGATCCGCGCCGGATCAGCGTCACCGCCGATCATGACTATTTCGGCGTGGCCGCCGACGACCGCTCGCTGGTTCCGGACGAAAATCCAAGGATCGCGCCCACGCGCTTCGATGAGTGGCTTGCCGCCGAAACGCAGGAGAGCGCAGTATGAGTCGGCACCTTCCGCTGACACTTGCCGCAGTCCTTGGTCTCGCATCCGCTGTAAACGGCGCGTTTATGCTGATCTCACCAGCAAACTGGTATTTCGCCGTGCCCGGGGTCACCACCACCGGTCCGTTCAACCAGCATTTCGTGCGCGACATAGGCCTGATCTTCTTGCTCGTCGCAATCGCGATGCTCACAGGTGTCTTCCGGCCCGTGGCACGCGTTTCTCTGTGGTCCGCCGCCGCGCTCTGGCTTGCGGGACATGCGCTGTTCCATTTCTGGGAAGTGGCGGTCGGCATCTGCGGTCCTAATGCATTGGCCCAGGATTTTCCTGCGGTGACATTACCGGCTATATTGACGACCGTCCTTGCCCTCTGGGCGTGGCGCGACGCCAAGCGCAGTCACCGAACACATTCGGCGGGGAACAGTCTTGCTGCACAGTGATGAACGTCTCGCCGATTTTGAAGCTGAGCGGCCAAGGCTGTTGCGTCTTGGCTATCGGATGCTTGGTTCACTCAGCGAGGCGGAAGATATCTTGCAGGACGCGTGGCTGCGTTGGGCGGCGACGACGCAGAGCGTTGACACGCCGGCAGCCTATCTGACCCGCATCGTCACTCGGCTTTGCCTCGATCAGCTCAAGTCCGCCCGCGTGCGTCGGGAGACATATGTAGGTGCGTGGCTACCGGAACCGTTGATGGGCACAACTGAGGATGAGGAGACTATCGCCGATGACGTGACGCTCACACTGATGCTCGCGATGGAGCGTCTGTCCCCTCTGGAGCGTGCTGCGTTCCTGCTCCACGACGTGTTCGATATGGCGCTCACCGATGTCGCGACCACATTGGACCGCGAGCCAGCCGCCGTCCGGCAGCTTGCCTCGCGCGCACGCAAGCACGTTCAGCATGCGCGACCGCGTTTCGCGGTTAAGGCAACTGAGGCCGATCGGATCGCGCGCGCCTTCTTCGCTGCTGCCCGCGACGGTGACACAGTCGCATTGTCTGCGATGCTGGCGCGCGAAGTTGAAATTCATTCCGATGGCGGCGGTAAGGTGATTGCCTTCCGCAATGTGGTGCGTGGCATCGAGCGAGCGCTTCGCCTCTTCGCCGGGCTGCGTCGGAAGTACACGTCAGCGCCTACGCTCCTGCGGACAGCGACGATCAACGGCTTGCCCGGCTACATCAGTATCGATCGTGGCGACGTGCTGCAGACCACCGCGCTCGACGTGCGCGATGGCCGGATCGCAGCGATCTATATAGTTCGTAATCCCGACAAGCTCCGTCATCTGATGGCAGCTTTCGGCACAGACGGTCCTCCACAGCACAGCAACTGAAGGTCGTGAACTGGACGTTCCGTACCATCAAGCGGATCCTGGCAGGGCCGCATAACGGCATTGCGAAATTCGTGATCATGCACTCATTCGCGCAAACTGGCCCGGTGGACATCCCAAGCGCTTGCGAAAAGCGGTGCTGAATGCGCTGGCCGACTCGTAGCCAATATCAGCAGCAATGCGATCGAGCGTTTTGACCCCGCTTACCAACGCTTCTTTGGCGATCGCCATTCTCCAGCGCGCCAGATATTCGATCGGCGCGCATCCGATCGTTTCGCCAAACCTGGCTGAGAATGCCGACCGCGACATGCCGGCGATGCTGGCGAGGCCGGCAACCGTCCAACTGGCACGGACATCAGAATGCATCGCCTGGATCGCCCGCACGAGGGAGGGATCCTTCATGCCATTGAGCAATCCTGCAGTGACTCCTTGGCCTTCAATGCTTTGCCAGCGGAGCGCCTCTACGAGGAGTACCTCCAGCATGCGCTGGATGATCAGTTCCTTCCCCGGATAGTCTGTCGCGCACTCCTCCGCCAGCAGTTCAATCAAGCGACCAAATCGGGTCGCACGTCCCGCCGACGCGGGAATGTAGATTTGCCTGGGCAGCAAACTGAGCAACAGCGGCGCGTTGACGCGCTCAAACGTGAAACTGCCCCCCATAGCAACAAAGTCTGGCTCGCCCTCTTGTTCGCCATGCCGCACCGCTTCATTGCGCGGTGCAACCGGAGCGCAAGACATCCGCTTCTCACTGCTAAGAGAGAAGGGCGGCGTCGTCGGAAGTAGCAGAAAATCACCCCGACCCAACTGCAGTGGCTCATGGCCATGCAAGGTCAACCACGCTTCGCCAGCGAGGATGATCGAGAAGCCAGGGGCGTCATGCGCCGCGTACTCTACGCCCCACCGCCCCTTACCTGAGATGGGCTTGGATAGGGCTGCACTTGGGCGAAGCAGGGCGATGACGTCACTCAAAGGGTCCATTTGGACGATCCATAATTAAAACTGGATATCTGATTATATATCGTCGTTTCGCTCTAGTCTATCAATTCGTCATCGACCACGCGGAGACAGGCTATGACCAGAACAATTCTCATCACCGGCACCTCTTCCGGGTACGGCAAGGCCATCGCAGAGCATTTCCTGTCCAATGGCTGGAATGTTATCGCCACGATGCGGCGCCCCGACACCGCGTCTTTCAATGGCGATCCCGCTCGACTCCGGGTGTTGCCGCTGGACGTCACCAGCGACACAAGTATCGCAGCATTGATCGAAGTGGCTGGCTCGATCGACGTGCTCGTCAACAATGCCGGCGTCGGCGCCGTGGGTGCGTTTGAGGTGACGCCAATGTCGCTGGTGCGGCAGCTTATCGAGACCAACACGATCGGCGTAATGGCCATGTGCCAGGCGGTCATACCACAGATGCGCGAGCGCCGTTCGGGCACGATTGTCAACGTCACGTCGAGCGTCACGCTTGGGGCGTTCCCCTTGGCGGCTGCCTACACGGCCAGCAAGCAGGCGATCGAAGGCTTCACGGGCTCGCTTGCACATGAGCTCGCACATTTTGGTATCCGCACGAAGCTGGTCGAACCCGGTTACGCGCCGACCACGAATTTCGGCGCCAATGCGATCATTCCTTTCGATCAGCTCATCCCCGCCGACTACGCCGACTTCGCCGGCCCCATCATCGAGGCGTTCGGAAAACCCGCGCTGACAACCAAAGAAAGTGACGTAGCTGAGGGCGTCTGGAACGCCGTCCACGATACTGGAAGCCAACTCCACTTCCCCGCTGGTTCGGACGCCGTCACTCTCTCCCAGGCGTGTTGATGGTTGTCCCGTGCCGGCGATCCAAGACCGGCGCGGGACAACGTCAGCATGACTTGCGCGCCTTCGCTCCGGGGGTGCAGAAGCGTCCATTCCTGATTTCGGCTGCAGTTATATTTAGGGATGGTTCCCATGTCGGTTCACGAGAAATCCCAAGGCTACCATTCGGGTGCCCAAGACTATGTCGCCGGCCGGCCGGGATATCCGCCGGAAGCGATCGAATGGTTGCGCGACGTCCTGGGGGCCGCTCCGGGCAAGAAGATCGTAGAGATCGGCGCTGGAACCGGCAAGTTCATCCCTACGCTGCAAGAAGCGGGCGGGACCATCATTGCGGTCGAACCGATCACCGAGATGCGGGAGCTGCTGGTCCGGTCCTTTCCAGATGTGACTGCTGTGGCCGGTTCGGCTGACGCCATCCCTCTGCCGGACGCCTCGGTAGATGTAGTCGTCTGTGCGCAAGCATTTCACTGGTTTGCGACCGTCGAAGCGGTCGCGGAAATGCGTCGCGTGCTGGTGCCAGGCGGGACGCTAGGCCTCATCTGGAATGGGCGCGACGAGAGTGTCCCATGGGTCGCTGCGCTCTCCCTGATCACCGATCGCCGCGAAGGCGACACGCCGCGATACCGAACCGGCGCTTGGCGGAAGGCGTTCCCCGCTCCGGGTTTCGAGTTCATCGGTGATCGGCACGTGCGCAACTACCATATTGGTTCGCCTGAACAGGTCGTTCTCAAACGCACAATGTCGGTGAGCTTCATCGCCGGTCTGCCCGCGATCGAACGGCATGCGGTCGAGCGGGAAGTGCAGGACTTGATTGACGGAACTGCGGAACTGGCCGGAGGCCGGGAGGTCGCCTTCCCGTATGAGACCAGCATGTTCGCTTACCGAGCAATCTGACCGCCGAGCGGCGGCTTTCGTCCAATCTGGACGTCTGCTGCAACGCCGTTGAACGAAGTGCTTTGGACGTCTGCCACCGCACGTGTTTGCCGGATCATTGGGAATTTCGGTTTTTCACGTCGCCGCCCCGAACACGCCTTGGTTAAGGGGCGTTCATGATGAGTAAAATCCAACGCCCAGCTTTCAGCTCCGATTGGATCGAGCCACGCGCCGCATGCGCAGCTGCTCCAGATAGTCACGGAGTAACGGCACCCGACGCGGACGAAAGCTCGTGCCGTTCGGACGGATTTCGATCATGCGATCGGTCCGGAACATTCGGAAGTCCTCGCGCAGGCAGCACCAACTGAGAGCGGTCACGCACGTCTCGGTGTAGAACAGCGCAAGCGGGAGGATCGCCCTGTCGCTCGTGGCGCCATCGCCATCTGTGCAACGACAAATTCGGTAGCCGGGTGACGACAAACGAGATGGCCGGATTTCATGGTTCGAAACGAAAGCGATAGCTGCCTTTTGAATGCCTGATGGCTTTGGCGATGGCCTTATTGTTGACGTCGAGGTTGAAGCGTTCGGGGTTGAAGGTCCTTCCAGCCCATCGACGCATATCTTTATGGTCTTGGTGGCGGGTGTCGTGCCAAGCTTCGAGAAAATCGAAGTAGCCAGAGGGGCCTCCGACGTCCTCGGGCGGCGCGCGGCGCGATCCGGCGACACAGCGCGGATATTTGACGCCTGGTTCTTTTGCTTTGCGGGTGAGTTCGATGACATGCATCCAGCTGTCGCCGAAATCATATTCGTAGAAGATGATGAGCGGCGCTGGACCATAGGTTGCAAAGTCACACAGGCGGACGTCGCTTGCTTCGAAGGTGCGACGATCAGACCAGTCTCCTTCGTCGAACTCGGGAGCACCATAAGTCAGGCCGCCGATATCGAACTGATGAAGGTGGCTGTCGGTCCATTCGAACGAGGCCTGTATCACCTCATGGAGCTGAGCCAGGTTGAGGTTGCCGGGAAGCTCGAACCGGCGGCTGATGACAGGCTGGATATCGACAATATGGATATCGGCCTGGATGATGATGTCGTCGGGTGCGAACATGGCAATAGCATGACGCGATGCTGGCGCGACGACAACTGTCGACGACAATTACCCTGCGACACAGTCCGCGACACTTACGGTGTGAGCTGGGCATTTTTGGCGGCCGTCCGGCGGCGATAGCTCTCGGCGTTGAACTCGAGGATGGTGGCATGATGGACGAGGCGGTCGACGGCAGCGATCGTCATGGCGGCGTTTGGAAAAATCTGCCCCCATTCTGAGAAAGGCTGGTTGCAGGTGACGATGAGCGATCGGCGTTCATAGCGTTCGGCGATGAGCTCGAACAGGACACTGGTCTCGGCCTGATCCTTGCTGGCATAGCCAAGATCATCGAGGATCAAGCAGTCGAACCGATCGAACTTGGCGATCATGGCCGGCAGCGACAGGTCGCGCCGCGCAGCCTGGAGCTTCTGGACCATGTCGGTGGTACGAATGAACAGAACCCGGCGGCCACCCTCGACGAGCGCATGCCCGATTGCGGCTGCCGCGTGGCTCTTGCCGGTGCCCGAGGGACCAAAACACAGGATATTGGCGCCTTGGTCGAGCCAGGCGTCGCCATCGGCGAGCGCCATGACATGGGCTTTGCGAATGGTAGGGACAGCGGCAAAATCAAAGGTCGAGAAAGTCTTGCCTCGTGGCAAGCCCGCCTCTGCCAGGTGTCGGGCGATACGACGGGCATCACGATCGGCGATCTCATGTTCGCATAATGCTGCCAGATACCGGGCAGCGCCCCAGTCTTCGCGGTCTGCGCGTGCGGCAAAGCCCTGCCAGTGCTGACCAAAGCTTGGCAGCCGTAGGCTCGACAACATCACTGGAAGGCGGGCGGCGTCGATCATAATGTCATTAGAAGGCTTGGACATCGGGGGTCTCCTGATGCTGGAAGAGAGAATCATAGATGGTCAGGTCAGTCTGCTTGATGCTGACATCAGGCGATGCGCTTGGCGGTGGCGCCACAGCGGCTCGCGCGACCTCGACATCGGGCAAGTCACCTGCCGCCAGTACGGCCTCGAGATGATCGGCAAGCAGCGCTTCGCAGGCATGCGTCGCTGCCAGATGCAACAGGCCGACATAGACGCGACAGGCGCGCCGAGGCTCCAGCGTTGCATCAAGGATATCCCAGGTGCGGCGAAAGACCTCGCGCGGGAACATGCCATCGCGCAGCACCGAGCGGCGAAATGCCTGCGGCTTTTTGACGAGTGACCCAATGATGTGGCGATAATCGACCACATGGGTTGGCCCCTGCGCGTTACGCCGGCGTCGCGGCAGTGTCAGCACTTGTGTGTTGCCCAGATAGCAAACGAGCCGACCGTCATAGATATGAACCCGCAGCCGGGAGCCAATCAAGCGAGAGGGCACCGTATAGAGGACATCGCGTACAGCGATCGTCGACGTTCGCGTCACGGTCACGGTTGCCAGGCTGAAGTCTGTCGTCTTGAAGCTGGGCAGCGGCTTCATCTGCGCCAACTCGAGCGCAACCTCTCCACGACGGCGCGCATTGCGCCGAGCCACATGCTCGCTGATGAAGGCCTGATAGGCAGCGACATCGGCAAAATCACGCGATCCGCGCAAGGCCAGCCCTTCGCGCAGTGACCGCTTGAGATGGCCATGCGCGGCCTCGACCGAACCGTTCTCATGGCTGACGCCGGCATTGTTGCGGGTCGGCTCGATGCCGTAATGGTCACAAAATGCCTGGTACCCGGCTGCAGCGTCATCGTGCGGGGAAAGGTTGCGGTACGCTGCCGACAAGCGATCGGTGCGGTTGGTCGCTGGCGTGCCGCCCAACTGCCAAAGCGCCTCCTGCATCCCTTCGGTAAGCGCGGTAAAGCTCTCGCCGCCTTCGATCACCTTGACATACTGCCAGCCTGAAAAGGCCAGCCAGAAATGGAAAAGCAGATGATCAAACGGCAAGCCGTCGATAGTTACGTCGAAATCTGCCGGCTCGGTAAAATCACATAGCGACTGATAACCAGGCGGATGCTCCTGCCGGAAGATGACTTCGCGTTCAGGACCTTCGCTCGCGCGCCAGGTCGCAATCCGTCGCTGCAAGGTGCGTAGATGACGCTCATGCAGCCGACCAGGATGTTCACGATCCAGCTCCTCCATCACGCTCGTTGCACGAAGCATTGGCACCTGGCGCAGCATCGGCACGACAATCTCGTCCCACACATCCGCAAGCGGGTCTAGCCGCGTCCGTCCACGCGCTTTGCGACACTGGCTTGGTAATGATGCTGCCGCGCTGATCCGGCGCGCGCTGCGTTCACTAATCCCTGCCCGGCTCGCCGCCAGGACCTGCGTGTCACCCTGCTGTTTACGTTCCATATACCGCCTGTACTGGCGGTCCGTGATCCACTCACCTGGCATCAGCTTTGCCCCCTGCGATCGCAGGGGGCAAAGCTGACACAAATGTATCACGATCCGGCCATCTCGTTTGTCGTCAGGCGGCCAACATAACTGTCGTCACACAGCCATCGACATAGCGGATATCGACCCCGTGCTCCTTCCAGCACGCAGCCCGCAAGGGGGCAAGATCGAGGGTTGGGACGTAATGCGGCTCTGGGCGAAATACCTGCGTAATCGCATGGAGCAACTGCCGTTCCCGTTCGTCGGGCAGGGTCGCGCCGATTTTGGCGAGGACGGAATCCGCAGCATGCGCCAGCGCCGGATCGCCCCAGGCACGGACCTCGGCCAGACCGAGTGCAAGCACCTCGATTTCATCCTGATCGAGCATCTGCGGCGGCAACGCCGGATCTTCCAGAAGGCGATAGCCATAACCGCGCTCGCCCTCGATCCGCGCACCGGCGCTGCGAAGCGCATCGATATCGCGGTAGAGCGATCGCGGCGAGACGCCCATCTCTTCCGCCAGACGCGCCGCAGTGATCGGTGCTGCCAAGATACGCATCGCGTGAAGCAGCCGAAGGAGACGAGCAGAGCGCGACATAGGCCTACTGACGGAAATTGGCAGTTGGGGGCCGCTATGCGGGATTCGGACGGCAAAATCGAGCGCCGCCGAACAACCAGGAGTTGAAACATGCCCTTTGCTGTCACGACGCATCTTAATTTTCGTGGTCAGGCCCGCGCGGCCTTGGATTTCTACAAACAGGTATTCGGTGGCGAACAGATGCTGATGACCTACGGCGCAATGGGGCAGCCACAGCTTGCTGATTCTCCGGACCACGTCATCTGGGGCCAGGTCATCAGCGATGACGGTTTCCAGATCATGGCGTTCGACGTGCGGGCGGGGCAAGACTATGACGCAGGCGCGAACGCCTTCTACGTTTCGCTACGGGGATCATCGATCGACGAGATCCACCAGCGCTGGAACGCACTGGCCATGGGGGCGACGATCCTGCAGCCGATTGGACCGTCTGCCTGGTCGCCGCTCTACGGTATGCTGACCGACCGCTTCGGTGTCACATGGATCGTCGAGGTCGATCCACGCGCCTGAGTGGGATGCGCCGGCGTTGCCGTCCTGCCGTCCCGCCAACCATGTGCTGCGTCGCCAGCGTCGATCGCCCCACGGGCTTACGGCCCCGCGACTGACAAAGCGTAACAGGCAACGGCGCGAACGGCAGCTCCTGTCCGGATCGGTCGTTCCTCAGCCGGCTCTGGTCGGCCACAGCCGGAATAGCCGACGGTCTGCACCTAGGAAGTCAAAATCGACCGCTGCGCGTTCAGGAAGGGTCTGTTCCCGCCAAAACGGCGGCACGGGGAACGACTGATTTCAGGATCGCAAAGAAGATACCGAAAGGTTCGCAACTAGGTGGGAAGCAAACGCCTCGCGCCGGTGAAGCGGCGCGACCGCGCTCTACGGCTCGAAGCCAGGCTTCTCGCCGCCGAGCCCCGTCGCCGGGTCTCGGCCTCGCGGTAACGATCGGCTGGCGCGGGTCAGCGTCCGCTGACCTGATGGAGTGGGGCTGAGGACGCACACTGCCGGACGGCTGCGCCGCCGGACAGGGTGCGGCGCCCGGTGGCGGCCCCGCAGGCACTCCGTCCTCTCGGTCGGGCGGTGCGCCCGGTTTCGCAAGGCTGGCGACAAGTGCCGCCTTGGCCTGCGGATCCCGACCCTGCACCGCTGACCCGACCGCGCCGGCCGGGGGCCATTCTTTCGTTGGCAGCGGCTCCGCCGTCGGGAAGCGCTGCAGTCGCCGCTTGCGCGGCGGCGCTGTTGGAGGCCTCTCCCGGTGGCGCGGGAGTGGGCGGCGCTCCCCGCTATGCCCACTCGCGTCCCCGGCAAGCCGTGCTGCGCCCGGCTCCTCCACTGACGTTCCGGCCCTCTGGGTGCCGGCGCCGCTCAAGCGGTCCTCTTCGGTTCGCATCTTGCCGCCCACCCCCGCTTCCGGGGGAGGCCATGGTGGTTTTGGGGCGGTGCAGGAGGTGAATGATGCGTGCTCCCACGACTGCCCGCGCGCGGCAAGGGCCGGAGACTCAAGGCGTCGAGCGATGGAACTGCCACCCCGGTAGAAGGCCGGATGGACGCCGACCCTTCGCGCGTCAACCTCTATGACGAGGTGACCGCCAAGATCATTGCCGAGCTTGAGGCGGGCCGCGTTCCGTGGGTTCAGCCTTGGGGGCATCCCGATGGTGATGGCAGCGCGATCAGTCCCGGCCTGCCGCGCAACGCCCTTACCGCGCGCCGTTACTCTGGCGTGAACGTCCTTATCCTGTGGGGCGCAGTCATTGAGTAGGGCTATCCCTCGCAGGGTTGGCTTACCTTCAAACAGGCGCTTGAGGCAGGCGGCTGCGCCCGCAAGGGCGAGCGCGGCACCGCCGCCGTCTATGCCGACCGCTTCACTCCCGAGGCCGAAAAGGTCCGCGCCGTCGAAACCGGCGGCGACGCCAAGTCCATTCCCTTCCTGAAACGCTTCACCGTGTTCAACGTCGCGCAGTGCGAGGGACTGCGCCCCGGCCTCGCGTCCGATCCGGCCCCCTTGCCCGAACGCCAGATCGTGCCGGTCGCCGAGGAGGTGACCGCGGCCAGCGGCATCGACTTCCGTGTCGGCGGCAATCGCGCCTTCTATGCGCCCGCACAGGACTATGTGCTTGTGCCGCCGCATCCCTGGCGGCGCGCGCCTAGGCCAGCGTAATCTCGGGATACGCCCCTATCGACAGTTTCCGCTCCACGCCGTCGAAACGGTATTTGATTCGCCACAGCTTGCTGCCGCTTGGATTGACGAGCGAATACAAGTCTGGGGAGTCAGTAACCTTGTAAGGCTTACCTGCAGGCTTGGCATTACGGATAGCGGTATCGGTTAGCGCCATTGGGGGCCTCGATTGCAGGCAAGCAAGGGCATCCACTGACAATCAGCGAATGCTTATAAGCTACCGGAAATCAGGGATTTTTCAACTGTTGGCAGACGTCGCCAGATAGGATTTTGGAGGCCCGAGCCGGAATCGAACCGGCGTGCAAGGATTTGCAGTCCTCTGCGTAACCACTCCGCCATCGGGCCATCCGTCGCGGTGGACGCCGCAAATGTGCGGCTTTGGTTGCAAAGTCAAGCGGCGGATCGGGCAGTGGGCGCAAGATTCTGGTCCTTTGCCGTGCAAAGCCGCTTGGCGTGGCCTGCGCGCTGATTTAGAGGTCCGTTGATCCCCTTGCTGTATTGCATTACCAATACAGTTGTGCCAAGTCCAATCGACCAAGCGAGAATGATCGTGACCGAGCAGAATTTTTCTTCGATGCGGACCGCCATGGTCGAAAGCCAGTTGCGTACCAGCGACGTGGACGATCCGCGCGTGATCGCCGCGATGGCGAGCGTGCCGCGTGAGGATTATGTCCCGGCCGAACGCCGCGCCATGACCTATGTCGATCGCCCGATCCCGCTGAGCGGCGGCCGTGCGCTGAACCCGCCGCTGGTGACGGGGCGCCTGCTGACCGAGGCGAAGGTTGCGCCCGGCGACAAGGTGCTGCTGATCGGCGCGGCGACCGGCTACAGCGCCGCCTTGCTGGCCGCATTGGGCGCGCAGGTGACGGCGATCGAGGAAGAGGGCGGGCCGGACATTGCCGGCGTGAGCGTGGTGCGTGGTCCGCTCAATGCCGGATCGCCCGCTGGTGCGCCTTATGATCTGCTGTTTATCGACGGCGCGGTGGCGGAAGTGCCCGCCGCGCTCGTTGGGCAGCTTGGCGATGGGGCGCGGGTCGTCACGGGCCTGATCGAACGCGGCGTCACCCGGCTGGCGAGTGGCCGGGTCGTCGCGGGCGTGCTGGGCCTGGCCAGCGTCGCGGATATTGAGATGGTGGTGCTGCCGGGCTTTGCCGCACCGGAGCGATTCGTTTTTTGAGACGGGGATCATGACAGCAAAGCGACCTAATTTCCGGCGGACCACCGCTACAGCCTTGCTGTTGCTATCCTCTTGCCTGGCCGGTCCGGCCATGGCCGAAACGCTGCAGGGGGCGCTGGCGAAGGCTTATGCGTCCAACCCGACGCTGACTGGCGCGCGCGCGGGGCAGCGTGCAACGGACGAGAATGTGCCGCTCCAGAAGGCGAACGGGCGTCCCGCGGCCGACGTGAGCGGCAGCTATAGCGAAAGCATCCTGAAGCCCACGATCAGCTTCACCGCGCCGCAGCGCACCGTGAATGCGCAGGCGCAATTGAATGTGCCGATCTATTCCGGCGGGACCGTTCGCAATGGCGTGAAGGCCGCCAAGACCCGCGTCGCCGCCGGTCAGGCTAACCTGCGCGGCACCGAAGCAAGCGTGTTTTCGCAGACGGTCGCGGCCTATATGGACGTGATCCGCGACAGCGCCATCGTGGCGCTCAACCAGGCCAATGTGAAGGTGCTGGACGTCAACCTGCAGGCGACGAACGACCGGTTCGAGGTGGGCGACCTGACCCGCACCGACGTTGCCCAGTCCGAATCGCGGCTGGCGCTGGCCCGGTCCGACCTCCAGATCGCCCAGTCCAACCTGATCACCAGCCGGGAAAATTACATTGCGCTGGTCGGCGAGGCGCCCGACAATCTGGAACCGCCGCCGCAATTGCCGGGTCTGCCCGCCAACCCGGAGACCGCCGTGCAGGTGGCCCTGCGCGACAATGCGGACATATTGGCGGCGCAGAAGCAGCGCGAGGCGCGCCATTATGACGCGAAGGCGGCGAAGGGCGGCGTGCTGCCGCGCGTGTCGGCCTTCACCCAGGCGGGCTACACCAATTATCTCCATTCGCTCGACAGCACCGCGCTCGACGCCAATGGCAATGCGGTCGAAGGGCCGCAGATCAACAAGCAGGCCGTCGCGGGCGTGCAGCTGACCATCCCGCTATATCAAGGCGGTCGTCCGGCCGCGCAGGTGCGCCAGACCCAGGCACTCGAATCGCAGGCGATCGAACAGGAGATCGAGATCGAGCGCGGTGTGATCGCACAGACGCGCGCCGCCTATGCCAGCTGGCAGGCGTCGCTCCAGACGATCGATTCGAACCAGAAGGCGGTCGAGGCGGCATCGCTGTCGCTGGAAGGCGTGCGGGCCGAAAATTCGGTCGGCAGCCGCACCATTCTCGACATTCTCAATGCCGAGCAGGAAGCGCTCAACGCCCGCGTCCAGCTGGTGTCGGCGCGGCGCAACGCCTATGTCGCCGGCTTCAGCCTGCTCGCCGCGATGGGCCATGCCGAAGCGGACGATTTGGGGCTGGCCAGCGGCACGCTCTACGATCCGATGGTCAATTATGACCGGGTGAAGGGCAAATGGTTCGACTGGGACTATGGTGCAGCGCCCATGCCGGTCGCCACGCGCACCGTTGACACGCTGCCACAAAACGCCAATGTGAGTCCCGAAACGGCACAACAGCCATAAGGGGCTGTGATTGCGGGGCCGATAGTCAGGGGACGGCATGGGCGACATGACAAAGGAACCGTCGATGGAAGAGATACTCTCGTCCATCAAGCGGATCATCGCCGAGGAAGGCGAGGAGGCAGTACAGGCGGCGCCGCGTCGCGGGCGGGCTGACGCCGCGCCCAAGCCCGTGATCGAAACTGGCACGCCTGACGAACCGGCCCCCGTATCCTTCGCGCCGCTGGTCGACGAGGTGCTGGAACTGACCGATGAGGTCGTGGTGGAGGATGTGATGCCCGCTCCCAAAGCTGCCGCGAAGGCGACGCCCGCGGCCAAGCCCGCAGCCCCGGCGGATGAGTCGATCCTGTCGGTCGAAAGCGAAGTCGCCGCGCGCCACTCGCTGTCCGCCTTGTCCTCCATGCTGATCGCCGCGCCCGAGGGTGCCGACAATACGCTCGACGGGCTGGTCCGGTCGATGCTGAAGCCGATGCTGAAGGAATGGCTGGACGCCCGCCTGCCGGCCTTGGTCGAGGATATGGTGGCCAAGGAAATCGCCCGCATCACCGCGCGCTGATTTTTCCTTTGTTCGACGACTGACGCGATTGTTCCAATCATGATATGCTGCCCCTGGCTTGGCATGGCTGGGGGCATGGCGATATGATGCTGTTGATCGCGGCGACGGCGTTTGTCGGAACGCATTTCCTGATGTCGCATCCGCTGCGCGCGCCGCTGGTGTCGCGTCTGGGGGAAAAAGGCTTTCTGGGCCTCTATTCGCTGGTAGCGGCGGCGACGCTGATCTGGATGATCCTGGCCTATCGTGCCGCGCCGGTCACGCCCATGCTGTGGCCGGTGGGGGACGGCCTGTGGGCGCTGGTGACGGTCATCATGCTGATCGCGTCGATCCTGCTGCTGGGGTCGCTGGTCGGCAACCCCGCCTTGCCCGCGCCTGATGGCAGCGCCATGGTGCCCGCCGAAGCCAGGGGCGTGTTTGCCATCACCCGCCACCCCATGATGTGGGCCATCGCGCTGTGGGGCGTGGCGCATATTCTGGTCTATCCCGTCATCGCCAACATCATCCTGTCCGTGGCGATCATCATCCTGTCGCTGGTGGGCGCTGCTCTGCAGGACAGCAAGAAAGCGGCATTGACCCCTGATTCGTGGCCGCTGTGGGAATCGCGGACCAGCTATTGGCCGTTCGCCGCCATCCTGGCTGGACGGGCGCGTTTCGGGCATTTCGGTCTGCATGCGCTGGCAGGGGGAACGGTCCTTTGGTTGGTTGCGACCTGGGCGCATATACCGCTGACTGGCTGGCCTGCGGGCATTTGGCGCTGGCTGGGCTGATCTTTCGGCTGGAATGGAACGGGAAGGGCCATTAAGGGCGCTTCCATGACCGATCTGCCCAAGACATTCGACCCCGCCGATATCGAAGCCCGCTGGTACAAGCATTGGGAGACGAACGGCCTGTTCCGCCCCGAACGGCCGGACGCGCAGCCCTATACGATCGTCAATCCGCCGCCAAACGTGACCGGCAGCCTGCATATCGGCCATGCGCTCGACAATACGTTGCAGGACATCATGATCCGTTACGAGCGGCTGCGCGGCAAGGATGCGCTGTGGGTGGTCGGCACCGACCATGCGGGCATCGCGACCCAGATGGTGGTCGAGCGGCAGATGAATGCGCGCGGCGAGAAGCGCACCGATTACACGCGGGACGAATTCATCGCCAAAGTGTGGGAATGGAAGCAGGAAAGCGGCGGCACGATCACCGGCCAGCTGCGGCGGCTGGGCTGTTCGATGGACTGGAGCCGTGAACAATTCACCATGGACCCGCATTTCAGCAAGGCCGTGGTCAAGGTGTTCGTGGAACTGCACCAGCGCGGCCTGCTCTATCGCGACAAAAGGCTGGTCAACTGGGACCCGCATTTCCGTTCGGCCATTTCCGATCTTGAGGTGGAGACGAAGGAGACGCAGGGCGGCTTCTGGCGCTTCAAATATCCGCTGGCCGATGGCGTGACACTGGCGGACGGGAGCGATCATATCGTGGTCGCGACGACGCGGCCCGAAACGATGCTGGCGGATATGGCGGTCGCGGTCCATCCCGACGATGCGCGCTATCGCAGCGTGATCGGCAAGGAGATATTGCAGCCGATCACCGGACGGCGCTTGCGGATCGTTGGCGACGATTATGCCGACCCCGAACTGGGATCGGGCGCGGTCAAGATCACGCCGGGGCATGATTTCAACGATTTCGAGGTCGGCAAGCGCGCCGGGATCGCCGCTGGCGCGATGCTCAACATGTTCGATGCGGATGCCAATGTCGTGCAGACGGTGGACGGTCTGGTGCCCGACGCCTATCTGGGCCTGCACCGCTTCAAGCGCGATGGCGTGGACGGCGCGCGTGAGGCGGTAGTGGCCGAGATGAAGGCGCTGGGCTTCCTGGTGCCGCATGTCACGAAGAACAAGGAAGGCGAGGATGTCGCCGCGGACTTTGAGCCGCGCGTCATCCAGACGCCGTTTGGCGACCGCTCCGGCGTGGTGATCGAACCCTGGCTGACCGACCAATGGTATGTCGACGCCGCCAAGCTGGCCGTCGCGCCGATGCAGGCGGTGCGCGACGGGCGGATCGAGATCGTCCCCAAGACGTGGGAAAAGACCTTCTTCAACTGGATGGAGAATATCCAGCCCTGGTGTGTGTCCCGGCAGTTGTGGTGGGGCCATCAGATTCCAGCGTGGTTCGACGAGGATGGCGCATCCTATGTGGCAGAGACCGAAGCCGAAGCGCAGGCTATGGCTGGCAACAGGAAGCTGACCCGCGATTCCGACGTCCTCGACACCTGGTTCTCCTCGGCGCTGTGGCCATTTGGGACGCTGGGCTGGCCGGATGGTGCACAGGAAAAGGGGAGTCAATCGCTCGTCTCCCGCCATTACCCCAATGATCTGCTGATTTCCGGCTTCGACATCCTGTTCTTCTGGGACGCGCGGATGGCGATGCAGGGGATGGAGTTCATGGGGGACGTGCCATGGCGCAAACTCTATCTCCACGGCCTTGTTCGTGCGGCGGACGGGCAGAAAATGTCCAAGTCCAAGGGCAATGTCGTCGATCCACTGGGCCTGATCGACACATATGGCGCGGACGCCCTGCGCTTCTTCATGAGCGCGATGGAGAGCCAGGGCCGCGACGTGAAGATGGACGAGAAGCGGGTCGAGGGGTATCGCAACTTCGCGACCAAGCTGTGGAACGCCGCGCGCTTCCTTCAGTCGAACGGTGTCACGGCGTCGACCAGCATCGATGCGCCCGCCGCCACCCTGCCGGTCAATCGCTGGATCATCGCGGAGACGGTGGCCACCGTGCAGGCGATCGACACGGCGCTCGCCGACCTGCGTTTCGATGCGGCGGCCAACGCCATCTATCATTTCGTCTGGGACCAGTTTTGCGACTGGTATATCGAACTGACCAAGGGCGCGATGGATGACGAAACGCGCGCCGTCGCCGGATGGGCGTTCGACCAGATTTTGGTGATGCTGCACCCGTTCATGCCATTCATCACCGAAGAGTTATGGCACCTGACCGGCGACCGCGCGAGCGCGCTGATCGTCGCGCAATGGCCTAGGGCGCTGGCGGCGGTGGATACGGAGGCTCAGGCGGAGATTGACTGGCTGATCCGGCTGGTCAGCGCGATCCGCACCGGGCGCACCGAACTGAATGTGCCGCCCGGCGCGAAGCTGCCCATGGTGGTGCGCGACGGATCGGAAGAGACGCATCGTCGCCTCGACCGGCAGGGCGCGGCGCTGGCGCGGCTGGGGCGGATCGAAAGCCTGACCTTTGGCGAGCCACCCGCAGGCGGCGCGGCGCAGATCGTGGTGGATGAGGCGACCTTCATCCTGCCGCTGGAAGGCGTGATCGACATCGCGGCGGAAAAAGCGCGGCTCGCCAAGGCGCTGGCCGCCGCGGAGAAGGAGCGCGACGCGCTGGGCGGCCGGCTGTCCAACCCCAGCTTCGTTGAGAAGGCCAAGCCCGAAGCGGTGGCCAAGGCCCGCGAGGACCATGCCGAAAAGAGCGCCGAGGCCGAACGGCTGAAAGCAGCGCTGGACCGGCTGGGGTAAGTGAGTAGTCTGGCGTAGCAGAATATAGACCCGTTCGGGCTGAGCCTGTCGAAGCCTTGTCCTTTCCTTCAAGAAGGACGGCCCTTCGACAGGCTCAGGGCGAACGGGGGTGGAGGGTTCCATCCTCCGTTCGATTGGGTGGGCTGAGGAACGAACATGGCAGCGAGCACAGCGGGCGGAAAAGACCTGACGCAGGGGCCGATCGCGTCCACGCTGTTGCTGTTTGCCATTCCCACGCTGGCGTCGAACATCCTCCAGTCCCTCAACGGTTCGATCAATGCGATCTGGGTCGGGCGCTTTCTGGGGCCGCAGGCGCTGGCGGCGACGGCCAACGCCAATATCATCATGTTCCTGATGTTCTCCGTCGTGTTCGGATTTGGCATGGCGGCCACCGTCATGATCGGCCAGTCGATGGGGCAGCGGGATGTCGATGCGGCGCGGCGCGCGTTTGGATCGGCGGTCGGTTTCTGCATGGGGCTGGCGGTCGTCGTTTCGACCGCAGGCTGGCTGGGCGCGCCCGCTTTGCTGCGGGTGCTGGCGACCCCGGCGGAAGCCTATGACATGGCGCTGGTCTATCTGCGCGTCATCTTCATCGCCATGCCCGCCACCCTGTTGTCGGTGATGATGATGATGGGCCTGCGCGGGGTGGGGGACGCCCGCACGCCGCTCATTTTCATGATCGTCAGCGTGGGCGTCGACCTGATTCTCAATCCTGTGCTGATCCTGGGGCTGGGGCCGTTTCCCGCCATGGGCATCGCCGGGTCCGCGACCGCGACGGCGCTGGCGGGCTTTATCAGCCTGATCGGCATCATCGCCTATAGCTATGCCAGGGATCTGCCGCTGCGGTTGCGCGGCCCGGAGCTTGCCTATCTCCGTCCCGCCGCCGACCAGATGCGGGTGCTGCTGGGCAAGGGGTTGCCTATGGGGCTGCAAATGATCGTCATGTCGGCGTCGGGGCTGGTGATGATCGGCCTCGTCAATCGCGAAGGGCTGGCGGTGACGGCGGCCTATGGCGCGTCGCAACAGCTATGGACCTATCTCCAGATGCCGGCAATGGCGATGGGCGCGGCGGTCAGCGCCATGGCGGCGCAGAATGTGGGGGCGGGCCGGTGGGACCGGATCAGCCGGATCACAGGGGTCGGCATCGGCTATCAATTGCTGATCACCGGCACGATGGTCGCGGTAATGCTGGCGTTCCACGAGCCGCTGCTGAGCCTGTTCCTGGGCAATAACAGCGCGGTGATGGCCGAAGCCTGGCACATGCAGTTGCGGGTGAGCTGGAGCTTCCTGGCCTTTGGCTGCACCATGATCCTGTTTGGCGTGATGCGCGCCAATGGCGTGGTGGTAAAGCCGCTCATCATCCTGATCTTCACCCTGTTCGTGGTGCGGATCGGCTTTTATTATGTCGGTTATCCGCTGATCGGGCCGGACGCGCTGTGGTTCAGCTTCCCGGCGGGGTCGTTCGTGTCGCTGCTGCTGGCGTTCCTCGTCTATGCCCATGGCGGCTGGCGCAAGGCCAAGCTGCTGGTGCCGGTGCATGAGGAAGAGTGCCGCGAGGCCGTGAACAGCGAGGCGGAGCCGGCCGGGCGGATCGCGCCCACCGGGTAAGGGGTCTTTTGAAAAATGCGCCGAAGGGCGCATTTTTGCAGCCGCACCGGCCCTCTCCCCCACCCGGCCACCCATAGGCTACTATCGTGGGGTGGCCGGGTGGGGGAGAGGGCCGGTGCGGCACGAATGTGCTAAGGCACATTCAACAAAAAGCCGCTTTAGCGCCCTTGATTGCGCCAGCGGGTGATGGTGCGGTCGAGAATGGCGTCTTCGCCGCCCGACTGGCGCCAGAGTTCGGTGAAGCTGGGGTCGCCCGACGCGGGGCGGCGATGTTCTTCCAGATTGTCGAGCGCGACGCGGATGGGCACTGCGACGCCTTCGCCGCAGATGATCGCTTCCCGATTGCGCAGCGCCGGGATGGAATCGAGGAAGCCGCGCGCGCCTTCGGGCATGGCGGCTTTCACGAAGGCCTGGTCGCGATCATTGTTCAGGCGCATCGAAATGATGGTGCCGCACTGGGATAGCACGCCTTCGGCCAGATCGGACGGGCGCTGGGTGATGAGGCCCAGTGAGACGCCATATTTGCGGCCTTCCTTGGCGATCCGCTCCAATATCTTGCGCACCGCCTGACCCGCGCCGGTGGTGCTGTTGGGAATGTAGCGATGCGCCTCTTCGCAGACGAGCAGGATGGGGCGCTGCGGTTCGTCGCGCGCCCAGATGGCATAATCGAACACTAACCTGGACAATACCGACA
This sequence comes from Sphingobium sp. B2, assembly GCF_007693735.1. Lineage (NCBI taxonomy): Bacteria > Pseudomonadati > Pseudomonadota > Alphaproteobacteria > Sphingomonadales > Sphingobiaceae > Sphingobium > Sphingobium sp. B2. The sequence goes on along the minus strand of NZ_VDBZ01000001.1, from coordinate 2,227,799 downwards.
CGACGGTGGAGGTGATGTCGGACGGCATGGCCGACACGTCGATGATGGAGATAGGCTTGCCGTCCGATGGCAGGCGGAAAATCTTGGCGATGAAGGCCTGCATCGTGTCGGCGACCAGCATGCCGGAAAACATGAAGCTGTAGCGCGGGTCGGCCTTGATCTCGTCAATCTTGGTCTTGAGCCGCATATAGGGCAGCGAGTTGGTACCCTTGTCGAGCTTGCCCATCTCATTCTGGAGAATGTTGGTCAGGTCCGACAGCAGATAGGGAATGGGCGAATCGACGGTCAGGCGGCCAATCTGTTCGGCCAGGCGGTTCTTCGATCGCGCCGCGAGCAGGCATTTGGCGAGAATGTCGCAATCGACGGTGCGTTCGGAACCGGACGAGGTGACGAACACCTCGCAATGTTCCTCGAAATTCATCAGCCAATAGGGCAGGGCCAGATTATTGATGTCGAACACGGCCCCGTTGCTGGCGAAGGCCGCGCCATATTCGCCATGCGGGTCGATCATGACGATATGCCCCTGCGGCGACAGGTCGCAGATGCGGTGCAGGATCAGCGCTGCGCTGGTCGATTTGCCGGTGCCGGTGGAGCCGAGCAGCGCGAAATGCTTGCCCAGCATCGAATCGACATACAGGGCGGCGCGGGTGTCGTTGGTCGGATAGACGGTGCCGATTTCGACATTGGCCCGGTCGTCCGCAGCGTAAATCTGCTGCATGTCGCTGCCCGACACGGGGAAAATGTCCGTGCCCGGCGTGGGATAGCGGGTAACGCCGCGACGAAAGCGATGGATGCGGCCGGTCAGCTTTTCCTCTTCGCCCTCGCCCAGAAAATCGATGTCGGCGATGATGCTCTGGCTCGCCTGATCCAGCGTCATCGCGCGGACGCTGGCGACCAGCCAGCATTCGCCCACCCGCATCTTCACCTGGCTGCCGACCTGCCCGGCCATGGCGGTGCAGGGATCGAAATCCTGACCCAGGACGGCGAGCCGCACAGGGTCTATCATCACCTTGGAACTCGACCCGGCGATCTGGAACACCATACCCATGGCCTGCCCCAAGGCGGGGTGCGCGGACGGTACAGCATTACAAAATTCATGTACGCCCGGCATCTGGGTCATGAGCCTTTGTCATCCCTTTGACCGGAGCGGATTCCGGCAAACAGAGACTTGTCTAGGCGATGAAGGTAAAGATTGGCTTATACGCGCGGACGGTTAACAGGGCGTAGGCACGGGTCCGAAACGGATCGACCTTGCCATGCGGGGAACAGCGGGCCAATTGGCGCATTGTTGCCGCGTAACTGTCAGGATCTTTGTTTGTCCGAAACGATATTGGCCGATGGAGCGCGTCGCTCCGACGCGATCGCCATTGCCCGTGTCATCTGCATCCTTGGCGTGGTCTATGTCCATGCCTGGACCGGGCAGAATGGGGAAGCGCTCGCGGCGCTGCGCGGCAGTGCGCAGGATAATCTGCGCTGGGCATTGATGGAGACATTCGGGCGCAGCGCGGTGCCGCTGCTGGGGCTGATTTCCGGCTGGCTGGTGGCGGGATCGGACACTGCGCGCCATTGGGCGCCGCATGTCCGGCGCAAGGCGCGCACGATATTGCTGCCGATGATTCTGTGGAACGGGCTGGCGATCCTGCTCGTGTCGGGCACGGCCTACCTCTGGTCGCTGAGCGCGCCGGTGCCGACATCGCTTTGGTGGGTGGTGCAGGAAGTGCTGATCATCAGCCGCAACCCCGACATCAATGTCCAGATGCCGTTCCTGCGAGACCTGTTCCTGTGCATGGTCGCCGCGCCCATGCTGGTGCGTTCGCCGGGATGGGGGCTGTGGCTGGTGGTCATGGCGACCGCTGCGGCGCATGTGGCGGGGCTGGGGCCGCCATTGCTGATGCGGGCGTCGATCCTGTGCTTCTTCACGCTCGGCATCCTTGCCCGGCGCGGCGCGTGGGCGCAGAGGGCGATCGCCCTGCCGCTGGCGGGGGCGTTGCTGCCCTTTGCGCTGATGATCGGCGTGCAGTTTTGCTTGATGGTCGGGCTGGTCGACATGCCCTACGCGCCGGTGCGCAATGCGATCGACCTGATGGTGCGGATCGCGGCCACGCTCGCTTTCTGGCGGTTGGCATGGACGCTGGCGGGGAGCAGGGCGCGCGCTGTGCTGCTGCGGATCGAGCCTTTTGCCTTCTTCCTCTTCTGCGCGCACCTGATCCTGATCTGGCTGTTCGGGCCACTGCTGGGCAAGCTGTTCGGCAAGCTCGGATCGCCGCTCTATCCCGTCTACCTGCTGATCCAGCCATTGCTGGTGCTGGGCGCGGTCATGCTGATCGCTACCGGGCTGCGCCGGATCGCGCCCGGCGCGGCGAGCGTGCTGAGCGGTGGCCGGTTGAAACCTCGCTCGCGTTAAGCCGGTTCGCGGGCGGTAAGCGCCTGTGCCGCGGCCATGGCTATGGCGAAACTGTGCTTGCGCGCCTGCACATCATGGATCTGGCCCGTGAGGATCAACTCGTCCGCCTGGGTACGGCGCAGGAAGGCGGCAATGTCGCGCTCGACATCGGCTTGGGTGCCGATGCTGGAAACGCTCAACACGTCGGACAGCATCGCCTGCGCCTGGGGCGGCAGGCTGTCATAATAGCCCTCCACCGGCGGCTGGAGCTTGCCCGGCTGCCCGGTGCGCAGGCGCACGAACGCCTGCTGCATCGAACTGGCCAGCAATTGCGCTTCTTCCATGCTGTCGGCGGCAAAGACGTTATAGCCCGCCATGACATAAGGATATTTCAGCTGCGCCGACGGACGGAAATCGCGGCGGTAGATGGCGATTGCCTCATCCAGCGCGCCCGGTGCGAAATGGGAGGCGAAGGCGTAGGGCAGGCCGAGCGCGGCGGCGAGCTGCGCGCCATAGAGGCTGGACCCCAATATCCACAGCGGCACATCCTCGCCCGCGCCCGGCGTCGCTTCTATGCCCAGCCGCTCGTCACCCGCGAAATAGGCCTGCAATTCCATGACGTCGCGCGGGAACTGATCCGCGCCGCCGGCCAGATTGCGGCGGATCGCCTGCGCCACCCGCTGGTCGGAGCCGGGCGCACGGCCCAACCCCAGGTCGATCCGGTTGGGGAAAAGCGCCGCAAGCGTGCCAAATTGCTCGGCAATGAGCAGCGGGGCGTGGTTGGGCAGCATGATGCCGCCTGCGCCGATACGGATGGTGGAGGTCGCATGGCCGATATGGGCCAGCACGACCGATGTGGCGGCCGACGCGATGCCGGGCATGCCATGATGTTCGGCGACCCAGTAGCGATGATAGCCCAGCGCCTCGGCATGGGCCGCAAGATCGGCAGCATTGGCGAGCGCGGTGGATACGCTGTCGCCTTCGCGGACGGGGACGAGGTCGAGCAGGGAAAAACGTGTCATGCCCGCTATATGGGGGCATGATGAGTTTTATTTCAATACGGGAAATCAGACGGCGCGACCAAATCCCTGTGGCGGGGTGTCTGCGCGGCGGCCAAAGGTCACGGGGCGGCGGGCAACCAGCGGATTTGCGTCCCGGTCGAGCAGCGCCATCGTTTCGGTAAAGCAGGGACGCAGCGCAACGACGGTTTCGATCAGTTCGTCCGGGCCTTCGCGGGTTTCCACGCATCGGCGGGCGACCATCTCGATTTCTTCGGCCATGGCGCTCAGCCGATAAGCACCGAACTGGGCCGATTCGCCCTTGAGCGTATGGGCCGGCGTCACCAGCGCAGCGGCATTGCGGGCACGAAAGGCATCCTCGACCGCGCTGATGGATTTGGCGCCATCTTCACGGAAATAGCCAAGGATGCGCAGAAATGCCGCACCCAGCTCACCGCGGGTTCGTGCAAAATCGCTCCAATTGACGAGGTCGGCGTCTTGATGAGGCACCCGTGCCACTCCTTGTTCTACGAACGGGAAAATAAGTGGCGCGCGTAAATAGAGCGTTAAAGCGTGGCGAGCAGCAACCGATTGTTTGCGTCAATCCGGAGCCATGCGCGACAACGCATATTGGTGCGTGTCGAGGACCGCGAAAAGCCAGCCATTTTGCCGGGCAAGCGCTTCCAGTTCGCGCCCGGCGATCGGGTCATCCGCTGCGATCCTGATGGCGGGCGTATCGCGCATGGCCCGTGCCGCGCGCAGGGCGGGCCAGGGGCATTTCATGCCGCGTGCATTGACGATGACCGGGTCGGCCATTGCGCCTATTTGCCGAAGGGATTTTTGGCGCTGCGCAGCGTCAGCCGCACCGGCACCGCGCCAAAGCCCAGTTCCTTGCGGATGCCGTTGACCAGATAGCGACGATAGCTTTCGGGCAGATCATCGAGCCGGGTGCCGAACAGGATGAAGCCGGGCGGGCGCGTCTTGGCCTGGGTGATGTAGCGCAGCTTGATCCGCTTGCCGCCGGGCGCTGGCGGGGGATTGGCCTCCAGCGCGCTTTCGAACCAGCGGTTGAGGACGCCGGTGGACACGCGCTTCGACCAGGTGGAGCGGGTTTCGAAGGCGACGCGGATCAGATCGTCCAGTCCCTTGCCGGTCGCGGCCGACACGGTCATGATCGGCACGCCGCGCACCTGCGCCAACCCGTCGAACAGCGCCTGCTTGATGCCCTGATACAGGGCCGATCCATGTTCGACCGTATCCCATTTGTTGAGCGCGACGACGAGCGCGCGCCCTTCCTCCAGCACCTTGTCGGCGATGCGCAGATCCTGCGCCTCCAGCCCGCGCGTCGAATCCAGCAGCAGCACGACGACTTCGGCAAAGTTCACAGCGTTCAGCCCGTCGGTGACGGCGAGCTTTTCCAGCTTGTCCTGCACCTTGGCATGTTTGCGCATGCCGGCGGTGTCGATCAGGCGGACGGGACGCTCCAGCCCCTCGTCATCGACCCACATCCAGTCGACGGCGATGCTGTCGCGGGTGATGCCCGCTTCCGGGCCGGTCAGCAGCCGGTTTTCGCCCAGCAGCCGGTTGATCAGCGTGGATTTGCCCGCATTGGGACGGCCGACGATGGCGAGCTTGAGCGGGGCGCTTTCCTCATCCTCGTAAAAAGTCTTGTCTTCGGATTCAAATTCTTCCCGCTCCAGATGCGGGAGCAGCGCCTGGAACAGATCGGCCAGGCCCTGACCATGTTCGGCGGAAAAGGGGATGGGTTCGCCAAGGCCCAGGCTGAAGGATTCCATCACACCGTCGTCGGCGGCCTTGCCCTCCGCCTTGTTGGCAACCAGCACGACCGGCACGTCATTGGCGCGCAGCCAGCGGGCTATTTCCTCGTCCAGCGGGGTGATGCCCGCGCGCGCGTCGATCATGAACAGGGCAAGGTCGCAATTGTCGACCGCCGCTTCGGTCTGCATCCGCATGCGACCGGGCAGGCTGTTGGCGTCCTCATCCTCATAGCCTGCGGTATCGACGATGATGAAATCCAGGCCAAGCAAATGGGCCTCGCCCTCCCGCCGGTCGCGGGTGACGCCGGGCTGGTCGTCGACCAGCGCCAGCTTCTTGCCGACCAGGCGGTTGAAGAGGGTGGACTTGCCCACATTGGGACGCCCGACAATGGCTACTGTGGGCAGCATGGAGGCCCGTATCCTTCCGAAAAATTCAAAATCGACAAACGCCGCGCTCCCGCGAAGGCGGGAGCCCAGTCCGTATCGGGGAACTGGACTCCCGCCTTCGCGGGAGCGGGCTTAGCATGTTTGTTGCTCTTAGCGGAGTGCCGTCAACTTTCCATCATCGGCAAGCACATAAAGCATATTGTTGGCGACGATGGGCGGGAGCGACATGGAGCGATTCATGTCCACATCGGCCTGCACGCTGCCATTGGTGGGATCGACATAGACCATCTGGCCGCGCGTCGACACGACGATCAGCCGATTGCCCGCCAGAACGGGGCCGGTCCAGCGGATCGCCTTGTCCTTCTTCTTTTCCTTCTGCCAGCGGCGCAGCTGGCTGACCCAGCGAATCTTGCCGGTGGCGCGCGCGACGCAGAGCAGGCGGGCGTCGCTGGTGACGACGAACACCCATTCGCCGACGACCGACGGGGTGGAGATGCCCGCAATGTTGATTTCCCACAGGCGCTGGCCGCTGGTCAGTTCATAGGAGGCCATGCGGCCGCCCTGACCGATCGCGAACACCCGGCCCCGGTCGATCACGGGATCAGCGTCGATGTCGGTCAGCGTCGCGACGGCGGTGGAAATGCTGGTGCGCGACAGCGCGTCGCCCCACAGCGTCCGGCCATTTTCATATCGATAGGCGGTCAGTTCGCCCGAACTATAGCCCGCGATCACCGTGCCCTGCGCCGCGGCGGGCGCGGCAACGCCGAACACGCCGGTCACCTGCAACGTGCCGCTGTCGGTCCACTGGGTTTCGCCGTCGGACTGGTTGAGCGCGAAAATCTGGTTGTCCTGACCCATCACATAGACATGGCCATTTTCCAGCGTCGGCGCGCCGCGCAGCGGCCCGGACAGATGCTTTTTCCAGATGATCGCGCCATCGGCGACGTTGAGCGCGAATACGTCGCCAAGGCCGGTGCTGGCGAACACCCGGTCGCCCAGGACGCTGACGCCGCCGCCGAAGAGCGAACGGCCATTGCCCTTGCCCTCGGCAGGCAGGCTGGTCTGCCACAATTTGCTGCCATTGGCCGCATCGAACGCGATGACATGGGCGCCAGCGTCAGTGACGAACAGCTTGCCGCCCGACACGACCGGCGATGCGGCGAGGCGCGCCTGTGGCGAACTGCCCTCGATCGAAGCGCTCCACACCTGCGTCGGCGATGCGCCGAGCGCGACATTGCCCATCGCCTTGGACGGATCGCCGCCCGGCTGCGCCCATTGATCGTTGACATAAGGGGCGGGCAGGGCGACGGGCACGTCGGCCAGAGCCGGTTCGACCTCGATACCCTGTTCATTGTTCAGGATGGACACGCGGTTGCCCAGCACCGGGGTCTTGGGGCCGCCCTTCTTGCCGCCGACAATGCCGCAGCCGGCCAGCAGCGCGATCATGAGGGTGAGCGTCACAGCGCGGCCGATGGGCGCCTTTGTCTTCATGCTGTCCATTCCCATGCGCTCATTCATCCCTGTGCCGGATCAGCGGGCGATTCCACCGCGTCGATCCCCAATAGTCCCGCCATCTGTCGCGCGCGTGAACGGATCGACTGGGGGACGTTGGCGTCCTTGGCGATTCCGGCGAACAGCGGCCCGGCGAGGTCATTCTTGCCCATCTTCATATAGGCGATGGCGACCAGTTCCCCCGCGCTGCCGAACCAGGGCGCGCCCTCGACCGCCAGCGGTTTCAGCCGATCGACGATCTGCTCCGGCTTCAGGCTGTCAAATTCCAGGGCGGTCTGGCGGATCAGCGCCACATCGCGATAGGGCTGGTCCAGCCCCGTGTCGGCGACCATCGCGCCATAGAGCGCGATCGCGCCCTTGGTATCGCCCTTGCGCGACGCTGTCCCCGCCTGCACCAGCAGTGCCGACGCGCGATAGCCCGGCTGGCTGGCCTTCGTCAGCGCGTCCAGTTGCTTGGCGTCAGGAGTGCCGCCGCCGGTTGCGGTCGCCAGCACGGCGTCCATCTGTTCCGACACAGCTTCCGCCTCGGTCTTGCTGTGATGCTGCCAGTAGAGCCAGCCGCCAAAAGCCGCCAGCCCGGCCACGACCGCGACCAATATCCAGCGCCCGTAGCGCTGCCACACGGTCAAAAGCTGGTCCTGACGGACGGCTTCATCGACCTCGCGCATGAAGGCTTCGCTATTTTGCGGCGTCAGGGCCACTTTATTCTCCGGGACATGGATCAGAAACAGATGGGCAGAAGGCGCGATCAATAGCGGCGCTTATGCCACAGGCAAATCACTTTTTAGGGCGATAGACCTGTTCTTCGGTAGGAAAGCTGCGCGCCCGCACGTCATGGGCGTAACGCTCCGCCGCGCTGGCGATCGTTTCGGCGATATTGTCGAAGCGTTTGACGAAGCGCGGCACCCGTTCGAACATGCCCAGCATATCTTCGGTCACCAGCACCTGCCCATCGCAATGGGCCGATGCGCCGATGCCGATGACGGGCACATCGACGCTGTCGGTAATGGCGACGGCCAGTTCCTCCATCACGCCTTCCAGCACCAGCGCGAAGGCGCCCGCCTGCGCGACGGCGCGGGCGTCGGCCATGATCTTGGCATGTTCTTCCTGGCTCTTGCCGCGCGCGCCATAGCCGCCCAGCGCATTGACCGCCTGCGGGGTCAGGCCGACATGGGCCATGACCGGGATACCGCGCTGGCTGAGGAAAGAGATGGTTTCGGCCATCACCTGACCGCCTTCCAGCTTCACCGCCGCCGCGCCGGTTTCCGCCATGATGCGGCTGGCGCTGGCAAAGGCCTGTTGCGGTGAGGCTTCATAGCTGCCGAACGGCATGTCGACGATGACGACGCTATGATAGCTGCCGCGCACCACCGCCGCGCCATGCGCGCACATCATGTCGAGCGTGACGGCAAGGGTGGAGGGCAGGCCGTAAATCACCTGTCCCAGCGAATCGCCGACCAGCAGCATATCGCAATGCGGATCGAGCAATTGCGCCTGCCGCGCGGTGTAGGCGGTCAGCATCACCAGCGGCTCGGTCGTTTTCCCCTCAAACTTGCGCCGCTGGATGGCGGGCACGGTCAGGCGCTTCATCGGCGCGGGCGTGGGATTGGCGCGGCTGGTCGAGGTGTCGAGCGTGAAGGTCGTGGACATGGGCAGGCTCTAGCCCAGCCAGTCGCGCGGCGCAAATGGCCAGCAATGGGCGGAGTGGCATGGTCGTGCCGCTCCGCCCACCGGGGGTGAGAGGGATCAGAAGCTGAATTTGATCGTGCCGCCCCAGGTTTGCGGATCGCCAGGCTGGCCGGCGATCAGGCCGGTGTTGCCGGGTGCGACCTGGAGCGTTTCGATATAGTCGACGTCGAGCGCATTGCGGACCCAGCCGAACATGTCGAACCCTTCGCCCCGGAAACCGGCGCGGAAGTTGGTCAGCGCATAGCCCTTCACATTGGTGTAGATCGATGGCGAGGCGTTGCTGTTCCAGTGCGAACGGTAGTTACCGTCCACGCCCAAATAGACCTGGCCTTCCTTCGCCAGCAGCGTCACCGGCTGGTTGATCTCCGCACCATAGGAGAAGGCCCATTTGGATACGCCGGGCAGATCGGCGCCGGAAATGTCGCACTGGCGCGGGCTGAGTGCGCCCGGCACGCCGGGCTGCGAATAGTCGGGCGTGGCATTGGCCGCCTGGAACGTGCCGCCCGACAGTTCGGGCGGGCAAGGCGCGTCCACGAACTTCTTATATTTGGCGTCGGTATAGGCGCCATTGGCATAGGCGGTGAAGCGGTCGCTGGCGACGATCTTGAAGTCCGCCTCGATCCCCTGCGACCGGACCTTGCCCGCATTGGCCAGATAGCCGCGCACCGTACCGAACTGGCCGCCATTCACCGTTGCCTGGAAATTCCTGATGTCGGTGCGGAAGGCGGTGAGGTTGAAGGTCGCCCGCCGGTCAAGGAACTGGGTTTTGAGGCCGATTTCATAATGGTTGACCGATTCCGGCTTCACCGTGCTGGCGTCATAATTGACCGTGTTGTCGGCGTTGAGCGGCAGGCCGTTCTGGTTGATCCCCAGCGTCTTGAAGCTCTTGGCATAGGTCGCATAGGCCAGCACGTCGCGGGCGATCTTATAATTGATGTTGAAGTCGTAGGTGAAATTCCAGGCGCTGTCGGACGGCGCGCTGACCTGCGGCTGATAGACGCCGCATTGCTGTGAGGTTCCCTTGATCGTCCCCGGTTCAGCGACGGCGGTGCAGCTGATGGCCTGACCCTGAGCGTTGGTGACGACGCGCTGATAGAAGCCTGATTTCTTGTCATAGTTCAGGCGCAGGCCCGGCTGGATCGTCAGCGCGTCGGTTACCTTCCAGCTCAGTTGCCCGAACAGCGCCGCGCTGTCCGCCTTGAGCCACTGGGTGTTGCTGGCGGTCAGGCCAGCGAGTGTCGCGGGGTTATTGGCGGGGTTGGCCGGATCGGTCGATGGTGCCAGGCTCCATTTCGCGGCGGCGCTGCCCTGTTGCTCCGTCCCCTGGGTGTCGACGCGCTGCTTGAAGCCGAAAAGGCCGACAACGAAATCGACATGCTGGCTTTCGTAATTGTAGCGGAATTCCTGGCTATACTGGTTCTGCTGAGAGGGGTTTTGCGATCGGGATACGATCGACAGGCCGGTAAAGTCGCGGTCATTTTCCGGCTTCCAGTCCCAGAAGCGCCAGGCGGTAACCGACGTCAGCGTGCCGGGGCCGACATCCCATTTGATCTTGGCCGACACGCCGCCAATCTTGTTGCCAGCGTTCAGGTTGGAATCGAGGTCGGTCAGCCGGTCATAGGGATTGCGACTGGGGACGACATAATTTTGCGCCGCCGCCAGCGCGTCATATTGGCGGTTAAGCGGGCGCTGCGTTTTGCCGACGCGCACGAAGGTGGTGCCACAGCATTCGGGGTTCTGGCGGCTGTAGTCGCCCGACAGGGTGATGCTGAAATCCTCGCTCGGCTTGAACAGCAATTGCCCGCGAAGGCCCAGATTGTCCTGTTCGTTGATCCAGCGCTGGCTTGTCACATTGTAGAGCGTGCCGCGTCGGCTGGTCGACGCCATGGCGATGCGCACGGCGACCGTGTCTGACAACGGGCCGGAAACAGCCGCCTTTGCCTGTTTGAGGTTGAGATTGCCCACGGTCAGTTCGGCGCGGCCTTCGAAATCGAAGGTCGGCTGGTTGGTCGTGATGTTGATCGCGCCTGCCGTGGTGTTCTTGCCGTAGAGCGTGCCCTGCGGCCCGCGCAGCACTTCGACCTGCGCGACGTCGAGAAAGTCGAAGGTCGCGGCGGCAACGCGGCTGTTATAGACATCGTCGACATAGATGCCGACGCCCTGTTCAAAGCCGTCGCTGGTCAGGCCGAATGGCACGCCCAGGCCACGAATGTTGACCGAGGTGTTGCGCGGGTTGGTGGTATAGACCTGCAAGGTCGGCGCGAGTTGTTGCAGCTTCACGATGTTGAAGTTGCCGGTGGCTTCGATGCTGTCGCCACGGACCACGGAAACGGCCAGCGGCACTTGCTGCGCCGTTTCCTGACGGCGGCGGGCGGTCACGACGATGACGTCGCCGCGCGGGTTTTGCGTTTCGGCGGCCGGATCGACCGGCTGCGGCGTCGTGTCCTGCGCATGGGCGGCAGGCGTGATGAAGGAAGCGCTTGCCACGCTGGCAAGCAACAGAAAACGCGCAATCATATTGGTCCCCTTTTCCGGCGGTCCGGTGGTTGTCGATCGCGGCGTTTCCGGTGGTCCGGTCAAAGCCTGTAATGTCGGGGTGATGCTGGATGATGCGGCTCACCCCCTTGCCGCACGGGCCGTGATGACCCGGTCGCTCTTGCGCGCCCTATATGGTCAGTTGGTCAGGCGCGTCTTTTCCGTAACGTCGATCTGGACCACGCGGGCGTCATGGACGGTCAGCGTGATCGATCCGAACTTCAGGCCCGTCAGCACGGCGCGCACCTTGTTGATGCTGACCATGATGTCGGAGCGCTGGGTTTCGGTACGGCCGTTGCGCAAGTCAGTTGGTAAGGTGTCTTTCATATGGCCTCCGTTCCGCGCTATATATCAACTAAAATGATAGACAAAAAAGCAAATATAGATGGCGCGCAACTTTCTCTTTGTCGCTCCCTGCCGGAGCCAAGGATCATCGGTGGGCGCGCGCACTGGCAGCGATCAGCGGCTGCCGCGCAAGTGGCATGGCCGGGCGGGACTGACGCATGGCGGACGCCTGTTCCCGCGCATGGTCGATCAACCTTTCGAGCAGTCCTTGCCCGAAGCGCCAATCGCCAAGGCCGGAAGCCGCGTTGATATGGCCGGCATGGCCAGCATCCACAAATTCGCTGCCCCAATATTTGCCGATGCTATGGGCGCGCTCGAAGAAAATATAAGGATCGTCCCGACTGGCCACCAATATGGAGGGGAAGGGCAAGGGCGCGCGTGGCGTGGGGCCAAAGCCGCCGATCATTTCGGGCGTTTCCATCCGGTCGCAATCGGGCGGGGCAACCAGCAGCGCGCCGGTCACCGGCCAGCCATAGGCCTGGCTCTGCAAGGCGCCCCACCATGCGACCGCCATGCAGCCCAGGCTGTGCGCCGCCAATATGACGGGGCCGTTGGCGGCGCGGATCGCCGCGTCCAGCCGGGTGACCCAGGCATTGCGATTGGGGCTGGCCCAACTGCCAAGATCCACCCGCTCACAATCGCCGCGCGTTTCTTCCCACAGGCTTTGCCAGTGGTCCGGCCCGCTATTGTTCAGGCCGGGAATGGTCAGCACGAGCGGTTGGCGCGTGTCTCCCGAAAATCCGAATCGCTCCATGATCTGGTCCTCAATCCTGTCTATCCAGGCCATGACCGTAATTCTACTATTTCGATAGACAATTGGTCAACGACGGAATGTGGCAGAATCCGGGCAATTGGAATGGGTAGGTGGGAAGGGAGGCGAAGAAGCGGAAAACGTGGCGGCGGACAGGAGCGGCCTTGCGGCGGCGCCCGTCCGCCAGCACCATTTTACCAGGGGTAGATCAGGCCATAATATTGATAGACGTTGCGGCCATAGCCTTCGTCATAGTCGGGCCGTTGATCGGCCATGTAATGCGGGGCCTGCTCCAGCACCTTGCTGTCCAGGTCGACGACATAGCCGCCCTGTTCGGTGTCATAGTTCAGCATCGACCAGGGCAGGGGATAATGGTCATTCCCGATCCCCAGAAAGCCGCCGAAGGACAGCACCGCATAACGGACCTGCCCCGACATCTTGTCGACCATGAAGTTGGAGATTTTGCCGAGCTTTTCGCCCTGCCGGTTATAGACGGCGGTACCCTCCACCCGGTCGGACGCAATCAGTTCGCCATGATTGGCCGCATGATTGATCATTGTCGTTTCAGACATTGTCATTCTCCTGCATCAGTGGGGTTATATCTATGCAACCACGAGCGACGCTGGGGGTTCCTTGTCGATTAGCAGGAGATAGAAGCATGAAGATCAATCGCAGCGGTTCGGCGGTGTGGAGCGGCGGGCTGAAGGACGGCAAGGGCGCGATATCGACCCAGAGCGGCGCGCTGGACGCCTATCCCTATGGCTTTGCGACGCGTTTTGAAGGGGTGCCGGGCAGCAACCCGGAAGAATTGATCGCCGCCGCCCATGCCTCCTGCTTCACCATGGCCCTGTCGCTGATCCTGGGGGAAGAGGGATTTACCGCCAGCAAGATGGAAACCAATGCCGTCGTCACGCTGGAAAAGCAGGAAGATGGCTTTGCCGTCACCGCCAGCCATCTGACGCTGAAGGCCAGCATCCCCGACGTCGACGAGTCGACATTTCAGGATCTGGCGGCAAAGGCCAAGGCCAATTGCCCGATTTCCAAATTGCTGAAGGCCGATATCAGTCTGGAGGCAGAGCTGCTGTCCTGACCCGTGCCGCCTTGCCGCGGACATGTTCGCGCCAGGCGATATAGAGGCCGCTGGCGATGATCAGGCTTGCCCCGATCCAGGTCGTCGCCAGCGGCCATGGCGCGCCGATCGCCAGACCCAGCAGCGTCGTCCAGATGATTGCGCTGTAATCCATCGGCAGCACGACCGACACCGGACCCCAGCGCAGCGCGGCGGTCAGGCAAATCTGCGCGATGCCGCCAAACAGGCCGATCAGCAGCAACAGGCCCCATGTGACCGGATCATGCATCTGCGCGAAAAAGGGCATGGCGATGCCCAGCGGGATCATCGACAGCGTGGTGAACCAGAATACCACCACGCCAGCGCTTTCGGTACGGCCCAGTTCGCGCAGCACCAGGCTGACGCTGGCGGTCACGAAAGCGGCGGCGATGGCGACCGCGACGCCCTGTAGCGGGAAATGGGCGGCGTCGGGCCGCACCATCACCAGCACGCCGACAAAGCCGATCAGCACCGCAGCCCAGCGATGGATGCCCGTCGCTTCCCGCAGGATCAGCGCCGACAGGATCGTGCCGAAAATCGGCATGGTGAACCCGATTGTCGCGGCTTCGGCGGGCAGCAGCAGGATGTAGGACAGGAAGTTGAGCAGCATGCCGGTCAGGCCCAGCAGCATGCGGCTGGCATGGACGCCGATGCGCCGGGTTTGGACGCTGCGCAACCCGTCGGCCATCGCCACCCAGCCCAGCACGAAGGGAAGGGCCAGCGCCTGGCGATAGAAGAGCGATTCGACGACATGGACGCCCCGTCCATCGACTACCCGCACCGTCACGAACATGATGGACAGGCAGATGACAGCAGACAGCCGAAGTCCGATGGCGAATAGCGGTCGATGCGGTCGGGAATGGGGCGGGGCAGGCGTCACCGCTCCGCCTTAGCCCGGTTGCGCCATCGCGCAACCGGGAAGGGACGGCAAAATCCTATTGCATCGGCTTGACGAATTTCAGCGTCATGCGATCGCTTTCGCCAATGGCCAGATATTTGTCGCGGTCGACATCCTTCTGGCTCAACGTCGGGGGCAGGGTCCATACGCCCTTGGCCCAATCCGCCGTATCCTTGGGATTGGCGTTCACCTCCGTTGCGCCGGCATAGGTGAAGCCGGCGGCTTCCGCGATGCGGCGGATGGTGGAGAGTTTGAGATAACCGCTCGTCTTTTCCAGCGCGCTGTCGCGTCCTTCGGGCATGCGATGATCGACCACACCCAGCGTACCGCCCGGCTTGAGCATCGCGAAGAACGCCGCGAAGGTCGCCGCCTCCGTGCCGCCCATCACCATGTTATGGACGTTGCGGAAGGTGAGGACGGTGTCCACGCTGTTGGCGGGGATCGCGGCGCTTTCGTCGGGGAAGGGGACGACCGTTACCTTGTCATAGACGGTCGGCTTGGCGGCCAGGAAGGTCTTGTAACCGTCCAGATACCGCCCGGTCGGTTGCAGGGCATAGAATTTGCCCTGATCGTGCAGCAGCGGCGCCAATATTTCGGTGTACCAGCCACCGCTGGGCGCATATTCGACCACTGTCTGGGCTGTCTCTTATACACATCTAGATGTGTATAAGAGACAGGCTCAAGCCGGGCGGTACGCTGGGTGTGGTCGCTGTCTCTTATACACATCTAGATGTGTATAAGAGACAGGCTCAAGCCGGGCGGTACGCTGGGTGTGGTCGCTGTCTCTTATACACATCTAGATGTGTATAAGAGACAGGGTCGGTGTCACGCCGAAAGAGGCCAGCGTTTCGGCCGGGTGGCGATATTTGTCGCGCGCGACATTGGCTGGCGTGCGGCTGGGCGCCGCGATGGCGGCGGCGATCGGGTCAGCCGCCTTGGGCGCGGCATGATCGCCATGCCCGGCATGCTGGGCGAGCAGGGGCAGGGCAGGCAGGGCAAGGCCGGTCAGCAGCAGTCCGGCACGGGCGAGACGGTTCATCGGCAGTCCTCTCTTGAAAAGTCAGGAGGAGGGTGTGCCGGTCGCGGCGAAGCGATGCAAGGGGGCTGGAGGGGAAATCCCCGCCAGCCACGCTTCGTCATGAAACAGCTTCGCCGTTTGTCTCAGCCAACGCTTACAGGCAGGCTTCCAGGAAAGGCTGATCGAAACCGAACATCCGCGCCTTGTCCAGCGTGTAGGGACGCAGGCCCATCGACCGATATTCGCCGACGATCTTCCCGCTGTCATCCTCATCATGATATTCGAACTTGAACAGTTCCTGCGTCACGATGACTTCGCCTTCCATGCCGATCACTTCGGTCACGTTGGTGATGCGGCGCGAACCGTCACGCAGGCGCTTGACCTGGATGATCAGATCCACCGAGTCGGCGATCTGCTTGGAAATGGCTTCCTTGGGGATTTTGATGTCCCCCATCAGGATCATATTTTCCATACGGCCCAGACATTCGCGGGGCGAGTTGGCGTGGAGCGTACACATGGAGCCGTCATGGCCCGTGTTCATCGCGGCGAGCAGGTCGAAACATTCCGCGCCACGAATTTCGCCCAGGATGATGCGGTCCGGGCGCATACGCAGGGCGTTCTTGACCAGATCGCCGATGGTGATCGCGCCATTGCCTTCCAGATTGGCCGGGCGGGTTTCCAGCGGCAGCCAGTGCGGCTGTTGCAGCCGCAATTCGGCCGCGTCCTCGATCGTGAGCACACGCTCGCCCGGATCGATCATTTTCGAAAGGGCATTGAGCATCGTCGTCTTGCCCGAACCGGTACCGCCCGAAATGACGATGTTGAAGCGGCAGGCGCCTGCAATCTTGAGCGCGGTCGCCATCTTGGGGCTCATGGCGCCCCACTGGGCGAGCATGTCGATGGTGATCGGCTTGGCAGAGAATTTACGAATCGAGATGGCGGTGCCACGCAGCGACAGCGGCGGCACGATGACGTTGACGCGGCTGCCATCTGGCAGGCGGGCGTCGGCCAGCGGCGTGGTCTGGTCGACGCGGCGGCCGACCTTGCTGACGATCCGCTGCGCGATCTGGAACAGATGTTCCTCGTCCCGGAACTTGATCGGCGCGATCTGGAGCTTGCCCTTCTTTTCGATATAGGTCTGGTCCGGACCATTGACCATGATGTCGGTCACGTCCGGGTCGGACAGCAATTCTTCAAGCGGGCCAAGGCCCAGCAGTTCATCGACCAGCACCTTTTCCAGCGCGAACTGTTCGCGCCGGTTGAGGGTCAGCTTCAGTTCCGCCAGCACTTCCATGATGATCGGGCGGAATTCCTCGGCCAGTTCATCCTTGGTCAGGGTTGCGGCGGCTTCCGGATCGACACGCTCCAGCAGGCGGGGCAGCACCTGCTCCTTGATCTTGTGGACGCTGGCTTCAAAACCCTGCGGTCCGGCGTCGGCCACATGTTCGTGATTGGCGCGGTCGGACAGGCGCTGGATGGCGTCGGCATTGCGCTGCATCTGGCTGGTCGGTGCCGCCAGTGGATCGACGCTCGTTTCGCCTGGCAGGGCCGCTATGTCGAGCGGGGGGAACTGATCGCCGCCGCGCGCTTCTTCCTTGGGCGCGCCGCCTCCCTGCATCGGCCGGGCAACGCCAAAGCCGGGCTTGATGCCAGCAGGTCCATTTTTCCGTCCAAAGGCGCTCATAAGTCTCCGCCAGTAATTCGCGATCGAAGCTGCCCGGTTGAGGGCCGATCAGATAGGGCTTGGGAAGGTGAATAAGATGGAAACTTTGACAAATGGCTAATGGACCGGCGGCCCGCCAGCAGCGCCAGTATCAGTAGCGCGATCAGGCTGACCGCAGCGCCGGCCGTTTCCTGCCACAACCGCACCCGTTCGATGCGGTAGGTGCCCGGCGTCGCGTCGAAGCTGATCAGCGGACCATGGCTCGCAATGGCCTGCCCGTCGCGCGTCACGCGCCAGATGGGAAAGGCTGCATGGCCCATCGTCACCGGGCCGGAGCGGGTCACGGTGATGCTGTCGCCGCGCGGAAGAGTGGCAAAGCGGCCAAGGTCGGTCCAGCGATCGACCCGATCGACGAGCGAAGCATCGAATCCGGCGGGCAGATATTCCGGTGCGTCCGGCTGGTGCCGTTCGATTCTGTTATAGTCGACAGGCATGCGCAGCAGGGCATGGGCTATCAGGCCAGTGAGCAGGAAGGGGAAGGCCAGCACCAAAGCCGCGCCAAACGCAATGATGCGGCGAGGCGGGCAGGCGGCGATCGCAGTGACGGCGGCAAATTCGGTGATGGCCAATATCCGCCAGGGAAATTGCACCTTGTCGAGCAGGTCTATGCTCCACAGCAGCGGGATCAGGTTGATCGCCGCCAGCGCCGTGCCGATCGTGATGGCGGTCCATAGCGATCGCGCGCGCCAGGCAAGCAGAACAAGGCCCAGCGCGATGGAGGGGAAGAGTTCAAAGTCCTCGCGCCAGATCGACCAGACGCTTGCCTGATATTTGCCAGTCCATAAGAGCGCGGTCGACATGTGTGCCTGAAGCGTCGCGGCGGGGAGCAGATAGAAAGCGGCGAGCGCAAAGGCGAGCAGGCCGGCAACAAGGCCCGGTAGCAACGTCGCGCGGTCCTGCACGATCCGCTGAAGCATCAATGGCGCGATCAGGAACAGGCCGGTCAGCGTTGCCAGTGGCAAATGGGTCAGGATCAGCGCGGCATAGGCGCTGGCGAGGAGCGCCACGCCACGCCGCGACGGCAGCCAGCCAATGCCCAGCGCGATCAACGGCAGCCAGACAAATCCGGCAAATTCCGCCAGTGCGCCGCGCACATACAGGTCGAACAGATGATAGGGCGCAACCATATAGAGGGCTGCGCCGATCAATGGTCGCGTTCCTCTCGCGGCCAGCCACGCATACATGGCCAGCCCCGATGCGATCAGCAACAGCAGGCCAGCGCAGCTTATCGCCTGTGTTACGCTCAGCCCGATCGCGTTCAGCCCGCCCGACAGCCAATAGGCGAGCGGCGGATAGAAATAGAAGGTCGGGCTGCCCAGCCCTTCGAAACTGTGCGGGAGCCAGCGTTCGTAAAAATGTCCTGCCGCGATCTGATCGCCAAAATGGCGGGTCCACATAAGATTGTAGAGATGGCTGTGGGTCGCGCCCGGTCCCCATAGCAAGGCAGGCAGCATCAGGCCGCAGCCCAGCAGGGTCAGCGTCCAGACCGGGTGCCGGCTGGCAAGGGAGGCGATGGCGCGCATGGGCCGGTGATGGCGCAATATGGTAAATGAAGCGTAAGGATGATGGCGCACACTTACGATCCATTAACCATTCTAGCCGATAGCGGAGTCAGTTTTTCGCGAGGATCATTGCGCCCATGCGCACGCTGTCGATCGTCATCCCGGTCTATAACGAGCAGGACAGCCTGTCGCTGTTCCTGGAGACGGCGCGCCCTGCGGTGGGGCGGGCGCTGGCGCTGATCGGGCCTGATGCGCGGGCGGAATATCTGTTCGTCAATGATGGCAGCAGCGACCGGACCGGCGACATATTGACCATATTGGCGCGGCTGAACCCCGACATAAGCGTCGTCACCCTGTCGCGCAATTTTGGCAAGGAAGCGGCGCTGGCGGCCGGGATCGACCATGCGAGCGGTGACGCCGTGATCCCGATCGACGTCGATCTGCAGGATCCGCCGGAGGTGATCGTGGATATGGTCCGCCACTGGCTGGCGGGCGCGCAGGTGGTCAATGCGCGCCGGTCCGACCGCTCCACGGACGGCTGGTTCAAACGGACGAGCGCGCGCGGATTCTATCGCCTGCTCAATCGCCTGTCCGATTATCCGATCCCCGAAAATGTCGGCGACTTCCGTTTGCTCGATCGGCAGGCGGTGGACGTCATCAAGCAACTGGGCGAGCAGGCGCGCTTCAACAAGGGGCTGTTCAGCTGGATCGGCTTTCGCGTCGCCACGGTCGATTATGTCCGCGCCGCGCGCGGGACGGGGACGACCAAATGGCGGCTCGGCAAGCTCTGGTCGCTGGCGATCGACGGCATCACTGCGTCGACCACCATGCCGCTGCGGATATGGTCCTATATCGGCGGTGGCATTGCGTGCCTTGCCTTTGCCTATGCGGCCTTTCTGGTCGCCCATACGATCATCACCGGGGTCGATACGCCGGGCTACGCCTCCATCATGGTCGCGGTGCTGGGGCTGGGTGGGCTTAACCTGCTCAGCCTGGGCATTATCGGCGAATATCTGGGCCGGGTCGCGCGCGAAGTGCGGCAACGGCCGCTCTATGTGGTCGCGGATCAATCGACTGTGCCGGTGGCTCCGGTTGCCGAACCAATCAGGGACGAGGATGAATGGACCGATCAGCCTATGCGAGCCTGAGCGCGCAGGAGGGGAGCCATTGGTGGTTCGTCGCCCGCCGCGCCATAGTGGACGCGCTGATCCGCACCCGGATCGCGCCGCGCGCCGACGCGCGCATATTGGAGGCGGGTTGCGGCACCGGCGGCAATCTGGCGATGCTGGCGCGCCATGGCACGGTCGATGCGCTGGAATATGACGATGATGCGCGTCGACATGCCAATGAACGCGGCATTGCGCGCATCGAACCGGGGATGCTTCCTGGCCGGATCGGCTTTGATGCCGCTCGCTATGATCTGATCGCGCTGCTCGACGTGCTGGAGCATGTGGAGGAGGATCGCGCGTCGCTCGCGGCATTGCGGGCGCGGCTGGCGGACGGGGGGCGGATATTGCTCACTGTCCCGGCGGTGCCATGGCTATGGTCCGACCATGACGTGCTGCACCATCACAAGCGCCGCTATACGCTGGCAGGGTTGCGTGCCGTTGCACAGGACGCCGGGCTGAAGGTCGAAGGCATCGGCTATTTCAACAGCCTCCTTTTTCCGCTGGCGGTCGCAACCCGTACTGCGCACCGGCTGCTGGGGCGCAAGGGCGGACTGGACGCGCAGCCGTCGCCGCCGGTCAATGGCGTGCTGCGGCGGATATTCGGTTGGGAACGCCATCTGCTTGGCCGCGTGCGCTTCCCGATCGGCCTGTCGCTCTACGCGATATTGTCAGCCTGACGGATCGTCGGGATGATGCCATGGCCCCTGCCAGCAGCGGGCGGGATCGGCGGCGTTGACGGGTGCCGGATCGGTGGGCCGCACCAGCGACGGCATCCGGTCCAGCGGCGCGACATAGGAATCGATCGGAAAATCGCCAAAGCTCTGGTTCCATGCCTTGAACAGGCTGCACCGGACCTGCGGCGCGGCGGGATGGAGCAGCGCACGGCGGATCTCCATCGCCCCGGTGACTGACCCGATCACCAGCAATATGACCAGCGGCAGGCGGGTGCGCGGCGTAGTTAGCAGCGCATCGGCGACCATGACCGCCAGGATCGTCAGGGCGCTGATCGATGCGCGCATCATGAAATCGGTCGATGCGCCGATCTGGACGTAGGGGATGGCGATCAGCCACAAGGTCAGTACGACCAGCGAATTGCGGCCAAAACGCGGGCGATGGACCAGCAGCGCCAGCGGCGCGACATAGACCAGCACTTCCAGCAGTTCAAACAGGCCCCATTGCAGCGGGGACAGCGCCATCAACCGCGCGCCCACGCCGTCGCCAGCGGCGGCCAGATAGAAGAGGCCGGGGACGCACAGCAGGGTGGTGAGGGCGGGCAGGGCGATGTCGGCGGGTCGGATCGTCTGCGCGCGCAGGCTGCTGATGCCCGCCAGTGCTGCAAATGGCATGGCGCCCATCAACCCCAGCGGCGACCAGAGCGCCGTCAAGGGCAGCAGCGCCAGATAAGCGCCCAGCGGCAATTTCTCCGCACGCCAAAGGACGAAACCCAGCGCGCCGATCCAGCCTGAAATCGCATGTTGCGGCACCCAGAAGGCCAGGGTGACGGTCGATGAATATTGAAGATAGGCCCAGTTTTCGAGATGATCCGACAATCCGCCCCGAAACGCGATGCGCCCCAGCGCGTCGAGGCCGCTGAAGCCCACGACGACCGCCAGCGCGATCATTTTCGCGCGGCGCGTGACAAATAGCGTCGATCCCAACGCCAGCAGCGTGCCGGTCAGCAGGCTGTTCTGGACCAGCAGCGCGATGTCGCCAGCGCTTCCACCCAGCGCCTTGGCCACCAGCGCGGGGATCAGGAACATGCCGACCGGCGCGCGCAACAGTTCGGCCTCGCCCCTTGCGGTGTAGACGAACGGCCAGGGGTTGATGCTCATGTCGCGCAGCACGGCGAAGCGCACCTGCCAGTCGATATTGGCATAGAAAAAGCGTCCCTCCCCACCCAGGAGAAGGAGTATCGTCGCCACGCCGATGCAGATCAGCCATGTCGCGGCTGTCGGTCCGGCAAAGTCGCGCGCCGTCCGGACGATGGCGACGCAGAGCAAGCCGGTCAGCAGCGCGCCCAGCCCATAGGCCCAGAGGGGCATGACGTTCAGGAACCGCCACAGCAGCAACTGGTCGAGGGCCAGCCAGCCGGCCAGCAAGGCGATTAGCCAGCTGCCGGGCAGGGGCCGCTGGAGCGCGGGGGAAGGGGGCGGGGCGATCATCGGGCTTGTTCATGACAAGGCGGGGCGAGTGCGGCAATCGGCGTTGCCCGCCTCATGCATAAAAAAGTTGCGGTAAGGATGCAGATTGCCAACATTGCCCCATAGGACAGCAGGGCTATCGCATATGGCACCATGCCTATCTTATTCGTCACCCTGAACTTGGTTCAGGGTCCATTTCGCCAGCCCATGCCGTTGTCTGCGACGATAAATGGATGCAGAAATAAATTCAGCATGACGTTTGGGGGTAACGCTAAGTCATACGCGATAGCGCTGCATTGAGCAGGGAGACAGGCGATGCGGGTGATGGTGCTGGTGAAGGCGACGCCGGATAGCGAGACCGGCCTGTTTCCCGAACCCTGGACAAGTCAAATGATGGCGGCGATGGGCCGCTATAATGACGCATTGCGCGACGCTGGCATATTGATTGCCGCCGATGGGCTGACCCCCACATCGCAGGGCAAGCGTATCGCCTTTGATGGCGCGGATCGGGCCGTGATCGATGGTCCGTTCACGCCCAGCCGCGATCAGGTGGCAGGCTTCTGGCTATGGGATGTCAGGGATATGGACGAGGCGGTCGCCTGGGCGAAGCGTTGCCCAAACCCTATGCCCGGACCCAGCGAAATCGAAATCCGGCCCCTTCATGAATGACCGTCCAACAAAAAGGGGCGCTGTCGAGCGCCCCTTCTGCTGACCGCGCCACGCCGGGCCGGTCCTTTCATATGCGGTGATCAGCCGGCCTTTTCGGCCAGGACCGTCAGACCCTTTTCATTGACCTCGGCAAAGCCGCCTTCGACCGGGATGATTTCGGGCGCGGCCCCTGCGGTCGCATAGATCTGGATGCTACCGTCGCGCACGGTCGACATGAAGGGCGCATGACCCTCCAGCACGCCGAAGTCGCCATCGGTGCCGGGCACCACGACCTGATAGACCTCTTCCGACCGGAAGAGCTTTTCGGGGGTCACGAGTTCAAAATGCAGTGCCATGTTCGTTTCCTTAGCCCCTCCCTTTCAAGGGAGGGGATGCAACAGGTCGCTTAAGCCGCTTCGGCGGCCAGCTTCTTGGCCTTCTCAATGGCTTCGTCGATGCCGCCGACCATGTAGAAGGCGTTTTCGGGCAGATGGTCATATTCGCCATCGACCACGGCCTTGAACGACTTAACCGTGTCCTCGATCTGGACGAACTTGCCGCTGATGCCGGTAAAGACTTCGGCGACGTGGAAGGGCTGCGACAGGAATTTCTGGATCTTGCGCGCGCGGGCGACGGTCAGCTTATCTTCTTCCGACAGTTCGTCCATGCCCAGAATGGCGATGATGTCCTGCAGCGACTTGTACTTCTGCAGGATCGACTGGACGGCGCGGGCGGTGTCATAATGTTCCTGACCCACGGTGCGCGGTTCCAGAACGCGGCTGGTGGAGTCGAGCGGATCGACCGCCGGATAGATGCCCAGTTCCGAAATGGCGCGGTTGAGAACGGTCGTCGCGTCCAAGTGCGCGAACGACGTCGCAGGCGCGGGATCGGTCAAGTCGTCCGCGGGGACGTACACGGCCTGCACCGAGGTGATGGACCCCTTGTTGGTGGAGGTGATGCGTTCCTGCAGCGCGCCCATATCGGTCGACAGGGTCGGCTGATAGCCCACGGCCGAAGGAATACGGCCGAGCAGAGCGGACACTTCCGCGCCTGCCTGGGTGAAGCGGAAGATGTTGTCGACGAAGAACAGCACGTCCTGATTTTCGACGTCGCGGAAATATTCAGCGATGGTCAGGCCCGACAGCGCAACGCGGGCACGGGCGCCCGGCGGTTCGTTCATCTGGCCATAGACCAGCGCAACCTTGGACCCTTCGGTGATGGCGTTGCCATCGGCATCCTTGGCGATGACGCCCGCGTCCAGGAATTCGTGGTACAGGTCGTTACCTTCGCGGGTACGTTCACCAACGCCCGCGAAAACCGACGTACCGCCATGGCCCTTGGCGATGTTGTTGATCAGTTCCTGAATAAGAACCGTCTTGCCCACGCCCGCGCCGCCGAACAGGCCGATCTTGCCGCCCTTGGCATAGGGAGCGAGAAGGTCGATGACCTTGATGCCGGTGACCAGGATCGCGCTTTCGGTCGACTGGTCGACAAATTCGGGAGCCTTGGCATGGATGGGCGAACGCAGTTCGGTCGCGACCGGGCCGCGCTCGTCAATGGGCTCGCCAACGACGTTCAGGATGCGGCCGAGCGTGGCCGGACCAACGGGAACGCTGATCTGCGCGCCGGTGTCGGTCACTTCCTGGCCGCGGGTCAGGCCCTCGGTCGAGTCCATCGCGATGGTGCGGACGGTGTTTTCGCCCAGATGCTGGGCGACTTCCAGAACAAGGCGCTGGCCGTTGTTGCTGGTTTCCAGTGCCGACAGGATCGACGGGAGCGCATCAGGGAAGGTCACGTCGACGACGGCGCCGATGACCTGCGAAATGCGGCCTACATTGTTGGTGGTTGCCATGACTGCTTCCTTGCGTGCGTGTGCTTAGAGGGCTTCAGCGCCCGAAATGATTTCAACGAGTTCGGTGGTGATCGCGGCCTGACGGCTGCGGTTATACTGGATCGTCAGCTTGTTGATCAGGTCGCCTGCGTTGCGCGTGGCATTGTCCATCGCGGTCATCGACGCGCCCTGTTCGGATGCGTTGTTTTCCAGCAGCGCCTTGAACAGCTGGATCGCGACGTTGCGCGGCAGCAGGTCGTCCAGGATCGCTTCCTCGCTCGGTTCATATTCGACCGTCGCGGCGATGGCGTTGCGGTCGGCGTCGGCGGGGATCTTGACGGGAATGATCTGCTGTTCGGTCGGGATCTGCGCCAGCGCCGACTTGAAGCGCGAATAGAAGAGATGCGCGATGTCGAACTTGCCGTTCAGATACATGTCGGTCAGCTCGCCAGCGATGGCGTGCGCCTGATCATAGCCGGGCTGCTTGGCGCCGGTCGTGTCATATTGGGCGACGATCTGGCCGGGATACATGCGGTTGATCACCGGACGGCCCTTGCGACCGATCAGGTAGAATTTCACCGTCTTGCCCTGCTGGATCAGCTCGTCCGCCTTGGCGCGGGCGGCCTTGACGATGTTGGCGTTGAACGCACCGGCCAGGCCACGGTCGGAGTTGGCGACGACCAGCAGATGCACGTCATCCTTGCCCGTGCCCGCCAGCAGCGGCGATGCGCCTTCGCCCGAACCGCCCGCGATTTTCGAGGCGAGGGAGGCGACGACGGCTTCCAGGCGGCTGCTATAGGGGCGCGCGGCTTCCGCTGCGGCCTGCGCCTTGCGCAGCTTCGCGGCGGCGACCATCTGCTTCGCCTTGGTGATCTTCTGGGTCGATTTGACCGACCCGATGCGGATCTTCAGTTCCTTGAGGCTTGCCATCTCAATCCCGAATTCAGTGTAGGGAGGCCGCCGGTCGCCCGGCGGCCTTCATCAAATCACTTAGGCACCAGACTTAAGCAAAAGTCTTGCCGAAGCTGTCGAGCGCGGCCTTGAGCTTGCCCTTGGCTTCGTCGCCCAGATCCTTGGTGTCGCGGATCATGGTCAGCACGTCGGCATGATCGTGGCGCAGATAGGCCAGCATCAATTCTTCGTAGCGGGTCACGTCCTTGACAGCGACGCTGTCCAGATAGCCGTTGGTGCCAGCGAAGATCGACGCGGTCTGTTCCTCGAACGGCAGCGGCGAGAATTGCGCCTGCTTGAGCAGTTCGGTCAGGCGCGCGCCGCGGTTCAACAGCTTCTGGGTCGATGCGTCGAGGTCCGAACCGAACTGGGCGAAGGCCGCCATTTCGCGATACTGGGCCAGTTCCAGCTTGATCGAGCCGGACACCTTCTTCATCGCCTTGGTCTGCGCGGCGGACCCGACGCGCGACACCGACAGGCCGACGTTGATGGCCGGACGGATGCCCTGGTAGAAGAGGTTGGTTTCCAGGAAGATCTGGCCGTCGGTGATCGAGATCACGTTGGTCGGGATGTAGGCCGACACGTCGCCTGCCTGCGTTTCGATGATCGGCAGCGCGGTCAGCGAGCCAGACCCGTTGTCGCTGTTCATCTTGGCCGCGCGCTCCAGCAGGCGGCTGTGCAGATAGAACACGTCGCCCGGATAGGCTTCACGGCCCGGAGGACGACGCAGCAGCAGCGACATCTGGCGATAGGCGACGGCCTGCTTCGACAGATCGTCATAGACGATGACGGCGTGCATGCCGTTGTCGCGGAAATATTCGCCCATGGTCACACCGGTATAGGGGGCGAGATACTGGAGCGGAGCGGGTTCCGAAGCGGTCGCGGCGACGACGATCGAATATTCCATCGCGCCATTTTCTTCGAGCTGCTTGACGATCTGGGCAACGGTCGAGCGCTTCTGGCCGACTGCG
This sequence comes from Sphingobium sp. B2, assembly GCF_007693735.1. Taxonomy (NCBI): domain Bacteria; kingdom Pseudomonadati; phylum Pseudomonadota; class Alphaproteobacteria; order Sphingomonadales; family Sphingobiaceae; genus Sphingobium; species Sphingobium sp. B2. Next base: position 2,201,461 of record NZ_VDBZ01000001.1, on the reverse strand, counting down.
ACATAGATGCAGTAGAGCTTCTTGCTCTCGTCATCGCCCGCATTGGCGGCCTTCTGGTTGATGAAGGTGTCGATCGCCACGGCGGTCTTGCCGGTCTGGCGGTCGCCGATGATCAGTTCGCGCTGGCCACGGCCAACGGGGACGAGCGTGTCGATGGCCTTGAGGCCGGTCTGCACGGGTTCGTGAACCGAGGTGCGCGGGATGATGCCGGGCGCCTTGCGCTCAACGCGCATGCGCTGATCGGACACGATCGGCCCCTTGCCGTCGATCGGGTTGCCAAGGCCGTCCACGACGCGGCCCAGCAGGCCCTTGCCGACGGGGACGTCGACGATGGTGCCGGTGCGCTTGACGGTGTCGCCTTCCTTGATCTCGCTGTCGGACCCGAAGATCACGACACCGACATTGTCGGCTTCCAGGTTCAGCGCCATGCCCTGAATACCGTTGGCAAACTCGACCATTTCGCCCGCCTGGACATTGTCGAGGCCATGGACGCGGGCGATGCCGTCACCCACGGTCAGCACGGAACCGACTTCGCTAACCTGCGCTTCGGTGCCGAAATTGGCGATCTGGTCCTTGATGACCTTCGAAATTTCTGCGGCGTTGATATCCATGTTCAGCCTTTCATCGCCATGGCGAGACTATTCAAACGGGTACGAATGGAGCTGTCGATCATCTGGCTGCCGATCTTGACGACCAGCCCGCCCAGGATCGCGGGGTCGACCTTCGCATCGATGGCGACGTCGCGGCCGACGCGGGCGCGCAGGCTTTTGCCGAGCGCGGTGATCTGCGTCTTGGTCAGCGGGTGCGCGCTCGTCACTTCGGCGCGGGCCTCGCCCTTGTGATTCGACAGCAGGGTTTCATAGGCGCGGATGACGGCGGGAAGCTGGCCAAGCCGGCGGTTCCCGGCAAGCACGCCCAGAAATTTCGTGGTCAGGGGATCGATCCCCATGGAGGATGCGACGGCGGCGATCGTCTTTCCAGACGCATCGCGGCTCAGCACCGGGCTGTTGATAAGCGCTTTGAAATCAGGCGATTGGGCAATCGCACCCTTCAACGCGGCAAGGCTGTCCGCCACGGTCTCGAGCGATTGGCCATCGCGCGCCAGATCGAACAGCGCAACCGCGTAGCGGCCGCTGAGGCTGGCCTGTATACCGCCGGTAGTCTCCACGCGCTTACCGTCCTCCATTTGATGTGCCGGTCATGCAATGAGGGGGGAGCAGTTACGCCCGTCCCCCTTGTTGTGGGGCCGGTTAGCAGCGCGATTATGACTATGCAAGTCATGCTGCGCGATTCCGGCAATAGTGCGAAACCGCTGGCATTTGACTGAGTTTTTTCGCGGCACCGAATCGGTTATTGCGCCGGATCGACCGGGGCAAGCCGACCTTTCTGGCAATGATAGACAATCCGTTCGTTGGGCTGGGCCGGGACGATTGCCGCAATATGCGATTGCAGCGCGGCAATCCGGGCCAGAGCTTCAGGATTGCTGCCACAGGCGGGAATCGGCTTGGCCCCCACCAGCGCGCGCGCCTTGGCCATGGTGTCGGCATCGGGCAGCCAGCGGTCGACGCGCAGCACGCCATTGACGGGATCGAAGCGGCTGGAGGCGAGATAATGGCCCTCCGCCGGGATCGTCACCCGCTGCCATCCAGTGCCGCTGGCGACATATTGGGTGTCGCCATTGAGGCAGCCGCCCTCCGCCCAGTTGAAGGCGATGTCATCGGGTTGCGACAGGGTCAGGCGGCTGCGCGCCATGTCCACCTTGCAGATATTGTCGCCCGCCCAGGCAAAGGCGGTATTGCTGACCACGCCCCCATCCTGCGCCACCGCGACCTTTTCGTCGATGCTGGCGAAGCTGGGTCGGAAGAAGAACAGCCCCGCCGCCCCGAACAGCAGCAGCCCGCCGATCGCCAGTGACCATGTCGCATGCTTTTCCCGCTTCTGGCTGTAGAACAGCCCGCCAGCGCCCAGCGCCAGCACGGCCACGGCCAACAGTACGGCTGCCCCGGCCATCGCGTTTTCGCGCGCGGAAATCACCTCCCTCTCGGCAGCGTCGCGGGCGCGGTCCATTGCCTGCTGACGCGCGCTGTCGCTGGCGCGCAGCTTCTGCTCGCTCATCGCCGATTCGCGCTGGAGGATCGCGGCCTCGGCCGAATCGGCGTCGGCAAAGGAACGGCACGGCACGACAGTATGGCGCGACGATACGCCCGCCTGCCGCAGGAAGGAGGCGATTTCCCGCCAGGATACGGCAAAGCCGAATTCGGCGTCGCTGCCGTCCGATACCGATCCGAAGCTGTTGACCCCCAGCACCCGGCCACAATCATCGACCAGCGGCCCGCCGCTGTTTCCAGCCGCCAAGGGCGCTGTGTGCAGCAGCGTGTCGAAGCTGCGGCTCGCGCGGCCGGCGGACACATTGCCACTGGTTTTGACGGTTGCCACTGGTTCGACCATCTGCTTGAGGCCCAGCCCCTGCGCCCGGTCGACCGTGCCGGGATAGCCAATGGCGGTGACATGCTGGCCGTCGGTCACGGCCCCGGCGTAGAAAGTGCTGACCGGCAGGCTGCCCTGTTCCAGCTGGATCAGGGCCAGGTCGTTGCCGGGCGAAAAGGCGATGATGCGCCCGCCATAGCTGTTGGTGCCTTCGGACGGGATGACGCCGATGACGAGATTTTTCTCTTCCCGCGCCAGTTCCACGACATGGGCGTTGGTCAATATCTTGTCGGGCGCGACCGCCAGGCCGCTGCCATGGCCGACAAAATAGGCTTCGCTGCCATCGGTCGCGACCAGCACGACACGCACCACCCCGCGCGCGGCAGCGGCGATGTCCTGCTGTTCGGCGCGGGAGACCGTCGGCGCGGCAAGGGCGAGCGCCAGGAGGATGAAGCGGAAAAGAGCGACCATAGGCGCGCATACATATGCAAAGGCGGGCGTTGCGCAATCGGGAAAAGTGCGTGGTTTTTTTGAGCGCAAGCTGCGGGAAGCATGGCCAGCGCTTTCGCTATATCCCATAATGTATGAACCAGATGACCCGCCTGTCCACGCCCGCGCCCTCCATGCCCGATCCCGACCAGTGCTGGGCGGCGGTCTTGCGGCGCGACCGGACGATGGACGGGCACTTCGTCAGTTGCGTCGCTACCACCGGCATTTATTGCAAGCCCAGTTGTCCCGCGCGGCACCCCAGGCGGGAGAATATGACCTTCCTGCCCGATCCCGCTGCGGCGCGCGCAGCGGGCTTCCGCGCCTGTCTGCGCTGCCGCCCGGACGAAACGGGGCGGGACAGGCAGGCGGTGGCCGCCGCGATCGCGCTGATCGAAGCGGCGGAGGAGTCCCCCCGGCTGGAGGCGATCGCGGCCCATGTCGGCTATGCCCCGCATCATTTCCATCGCCTGTTCAAGCGCGAGACCGGGCAGACACCCGCCGCCTATGCCCGTACACTGCGGGCCGACCGGCTGAAGACCGCGCTGGATGCGGGCGGCAGCGTGACGGCGGCCATTTACGAGGCGGGCTATGGTGCGCCCAGCCGCGCCTATGCCGACGCGGCAACCCATCTGGGCATGACGCCCAGCGCCTGGCGCGCGGGCGGGCGCGGCGTCACGATTCGCTGGCGCACCATCGACAGCAGCCTTGGCCCGATGCTGATCGCAGCGACCGAAAAGGGGCTGTGCCGGATCAGCTTTGATGAGGGCGAGGCGGCGCTGCGCGACCGCTTCCCGCAGGCGGACCTGCGCCCCGCCGACGCTGCTCTGGATCGGCTCGCCGCTGCCGTCGTGGCGCTGGTGGATGATCCGACCGGCGCGCCGGACCTGCCGGTCGATGTTGGCGGCACCGCCTTCCAGCAGGCGGTGTGGTCCGCCCTGCGCGCGATACCTGCCGGGCAGACTCGCAGCTATGGCCAGATTGCCGCCGCCATCGGCCGCCCCGGCGCCGTCCGAGCGGCTGGCACCGCCTGCGGCGACAATGCGCTCGCCGTCCTCATCCCCTGCCACCGCGTCCTGCGCAGCGACGGCACGGCGGGCGGCTACGCCTGGGGCGTGGAGCGGAAGCAGGCGCTGCTCGCGCGGGAAAAGCGCAAATAGCGGATCAGATTGCACTTTCCAATCGGTCCGGCCTCCGCCACTCTGGGGGCCGGTCTTTGGGTGAAATATAACGATGCGGATGTGGGCGGCCCTGTTGCTGGGCATCGGATGGATGATGGCGCTGCCCGGCACGGCGCAGGCAGCGTGGTGGCAGGCGAAAAGCCGTCACTTTACCGTTTACAGCGAAGGCAATGACGAAAAACTGCGCGGCCTGGCCGAACGGTTGGAGAAGTTCGATTTTCTGCTGCGGCGGCTCCATGATGTGACCGATCCCGAACAGGGTAGCTCGGTGCAGGTCTATCTGCTTTCCAACGACAGGAAGGTGCAGAAACTCGCGGGCAATCCCAACATTGGCGGCTTTTACACGACATCGGATCGCAGCGCCTTTGCGGTGCTGGCGCGCGGCGAAAAGACCGGAAAATTTGATTTCGGCGCGGAAGAAATCCTTTTCCACGAATATACGCATCATTTCATGCTGCATCACTTTCCGGCTGCCTATCCAGCCTGGTATGTCGAGGGATTTGCCGAGTTTTTCTCTGTCGTGAAATTTCCCAAGAGCGGCGCGATCGAGTTTGGCCATGTGCCCATGGCGCGGTTGCCCGGACTGGTGCTGGGCCAACCCTATCCGCTCGAATATCTGTTCGCCCGCGACACGGGCGATCTCAGCCGACGTGACGGGGACCGTTATTATGGTACCGCCTGGCTGCTCACCCACTTCTATCAATATAACAAGACGCAGCGTGGCAAGGAGATCGCCAGCTATTTGGCGGATTTGGTCAGGGGCGTTCCAGACCGTTCGCCCGACAGCTATTTTGAAGGTGGGCTTGCAGGTCTGGAAAAGGATCTCAGGGCCTATATGCGCCACCGTCTGTCAGCCTCATCGCTCAAATCCAATGAAATGAAGATTGGCGAGATTGTCGTCAGCCCTGTCGATCCGGCGCAGGGCGCGTTGGTCGAGGATGAACTGCGGCTCATCAATCACCCGAAGGCCGACGAACTGCCCGCCATCGTCACCGCCATTCGCGCGACCGCCGCCCAATTCCAGGATTCTGCCTATGCGGCAGCCCTGTTGGCGGAAGCGGAATGGGCCGCTGAGGAAAAGGACGCCGCGTTGGCGGACGCGGACCGGGCGATCGCGATGGATGCCCGGTCATCGCGTGCCCATGCGGTTCGCGCGCAGGTTTTGCTGGAGCGCGCGCATGACAGCGACAAGGCGGACGACTGGAAGGCGGCGCTGACCGCCATCGTTCGCGCCAACCGCGCCGACACGGAGGACCCCGTGCCGCTGGCGCTATTCTACCGCTATCACGCGATGCGAGGCGGCAAGATGCCAGATCTTGGCTATGATGGGCTCTACAAGGCCTTCACCCTGTTGCCGCAAAGTCCTGACTATCGCTTCAATGTCGTCCGCGCGATGGCGGCGCGGGGCGACTATGCCACAGCTTCCCTGCTGCTCGATCCCATCGCCTATTCGCCCCATGCTTCTAACCCGTATAATTCATCGGGGGTTGGCGGATGTCTGTCTCTTATACACATCTAGAGGTGTATAAGAGACAGGGTTGGAAGCCATATTCGTCATGATGGGCATCTGGCTCTTATACACATCTAGAGGTGTATAAGAGACAGGGTTGGAAGCCATATTCGTCATGATGGGCATCTGGCTCTTATACACATCTAGAGGTGTATAAGAGACAGGGTTGGAAGCCATATTCGTCATGATGGGCATCTGGCTCTTATACACATCTAGAGGTGTATAAGAGACAGGGTTGGAAGCCATATTCGTCATGATGGGCATCTGGCTCTTATACACATCTAGAGGTGTATAAGAGACAGGGTTGGAAGCCATATTCGTCATGATGGGCATCTGGCTCTTATACACATCTAGAGGTGTATAAGAGACAGGGTTGGAAGCCATATTCGTCATGATGGGCATCTGGCTCTTATACACATCTAGAGGTGTATAAGAGACAGGGTTGGAAGCCATATTCGTCATGATGGGCATCTGGCTCTTATACACATCTAGAGGTGTATAAGAGACAGGGTTGGAAGCCATATTCGTCATGATGGGCATCTGGCTCTTATACACATCTAGAGGTGTATAAGAGACAGGGTTGGAAGCCATATTCGTCATGATGGGCATCTGGCTCTTATACACATCTAGAGGTGTATAAGAGACAGGGTTGGAAGCCATATTCGTCATGATGGGCATCTGGCTCTTATACACATCTAGAGGTGTATAAGAGACAGGGTTGGAAGCCATATTCGTCATGATGGGCATCTGGCTCTTATACACATCTAGAGGTGTATAAGAGACAGGGTTGGAAGCCATATTCGTCATGATGGGCATCTGGCTCTTATACACATCTAGAGGTGTATAAGAGACAGGGTTGGAAGCCATATTCGTCATGATGGGCATCTGGCTCTTATACACATCTAGAGGTGTATAAGAGACAGGGTTGGAAGCCATATTCGTCATGATGGGCATCTGGCTCTTATACACATCTAGAGGTGTATAAGAGACAGGGTTGGAAGCCATATTCGTCATGATGGGCATCTGGCTCTTATACACATCTAGAGGTGTATAAGAGACAGGGTTGGAAGCCATATTCGTCATGATGGGCATCTGGCTCTTATACACATCTAGAGGTGTATAAGAGACAGGGTTGGAAGCCATATTCGTCATGATGGGCATCTGGCTCTTATACACATCTAGAGGTGTATAAGAGACAGCCTGACGCCCGATCAACAACGCGATGAATTATACGGGCTAACATGCGCGAAGCGGCGATCAGGTTGAAGGCGGAACTGGATGGCCAGGCGGCCCAGACGTCGGCAGAGAAGGCGAAGAAAACGGGAAATCCCGCACCCGCGCCATGACGGCGGCACGGGCTTCGTCGCTCATGCTGCGCCAATGGACGATTTCGTCGATCGTCCGTCCGCAACCAGTGCAGATCCGCGCTGCGTCCAGTGCGCAGAGGTTGCGGCATGGGCTGGCAATAGGCGTGTCCATCACATGAAACTGTAGGGATCGACATCCACGGCGACGCGGGTGCTGGATTTCCACACGATATTGCCCAGCCATTCGCGAATCGCTGCCTGTATGTCGACCTGCCGCGTCGCGTGGATCAGCAGCCGGTGGCGATGCCGTCCGCGCAGGACGGAGAGCGGCGCAGGGGCGGGGCCATAGACGCGCATCCCCTCTATCAGCGGCGCAGACTTGCCGATCAGGCGCGCGACCTGTGCTGCTTCGTCGGCATCCTCGCTCGAAATGATGATCGCGGCGAAGCGGCCGAAGGGCGGGGCGTTGGCGCGCCGTCGATTTTCGGTCTCGACCGCGTAGAAACGCTCGGTATCGCCCTCGATCAGCGTCTTGATGACCTCGCCTTCGGGCATCCGGGTCTGGATGAACACGCGGCCCGGCTTCTGCCCGCGTCCGGCGCGCCCGGCCACCTGCATGATCTGCTGAAAGGTGCGCTCCGACGCGCGCAGGTCGCCGCCCTCCAGCCCCAGATCGGCGTCGATCACCCCCACCAATGTCAGATTGGGGAAATGATAGCCTTTGGTCACCAACTGGGTGCCGACGATGATGTCGATGTCGCCCGCCTCCACCGATTTGACGAAATCGGCGACTCTGGCGGGCGAAAATAACGTGTCGGACGTGACGATGGCCGTGCGCGCCTGCGGCCATAGCGCCTTCACCTCGTCAGCGATCCGCTCCACCCCCGGACCGCAGGCGACCAGCGAATCCTCCTCCTTGCATTCCGGGCAGAATCGGGGCGCGGGAACGACATGGCCGCAATGATGGCAGGCCAGCCGATGTGTCAGCCGATGTTCGACCATCCAGGCGGTGCAATTGGGGCATTGGAAGCGATAGCCGCAATGGCGGCAAAGGGTCAGCGGGGCATAGCCGCGCCGGTTGAGGAACAACAGGCTCTGTTCGCCCTTGGCCATCACCTCGTCGATGGCCTTGACCAGAGGCGGCGCGATCCAGCGACCGCGTTCGGGCGGATCGGTCAGCAGGTTGATCCCCTCGATCTGCGGCATTTCCGCCCCGCCATAGCGGGATGGCAATTTGATTTCGCGATAGCGGCCCAGTTCGACCTGATGCCGCGTCTCGATCGCGGGCGTGGCGGACGCCAGGATGACCGGGAATTTCTCGATCAGGCCGCGCATCACCGCCACGTCGCGGGCGTGATAATGGACGCCATCCTCCTGCTTGAAACTCGCCTCATGCGCTTCATCGACGACGATCAGGCCGAGCTTCGGATAGGGCAGGAACAGCGCCGAGCGTGCGCCGACGACGACCTGCGCCTGCCCGCTGGAAATCGCCCGCCACGCCCGCCGCCGCTCGGTCTGGCGCAGGCCGCTATGCCAGTTGACCGGGATCGTGCCGAACCGGGCCTCGAACCGTTCCAGAAACGGCTCGGTCAGCGCGATTTCGGGCAGCAGGACCAGCACCTGGGCATCGGCCCGGATGGCGGCGGCGATCGCCTCGAAATAGACTTCGGTCTTGCCCGATCCGGTCACGCCGTCGAGCAGGAAAGGCGCAAATTCATGGTCGCGCACGGCGTTCGCCATCGTCATCGCCGCGTCCGCCTGTGCCGCTGACAGGGTGGGTGGGGCATGGTCCGGGTCGGGCGCGGGGAAGGGCGTGTCGACGCTGACTTCGATGGCGTCGAAAATATCCTGCTTGATGAGGCCGCGAATCACCGCGTCGCTCACCCCGCCGATCAGCGCCAGTTCGCGCACCAGCCCCTGCCGCTCGCCGATCCGCTCCAGCGCCTGCGCGCGCTGATCGGTCATGCGGTCGGGCTGACGGCCATTGGCCTTATATTCGATGACGGTGCGCGTGCCTTCCAGCGCCGCCATCGACGCCAGCGCCATGCGCAGCACGGCGGCAGGGGGCGACAGATAATAGTCCGCCGTCCATTCGATCAGCCGCCGCAGCGTTTCTGGCAAAGGCGGGGCGTCAACCACCTCGACCAGGTTGCGCAGCCGGTTGTCGCCCACGCTCTCGACATCGGGGAAACTATCTTCCTCCCACACCACGCCGACCAGCTGGCGGGGGCCAAGCGGCGCGACGACGATGCTGCCGGGCTTCACGTTCATGCCGTGCGGCACGCGATAGTCGAGCGGCCCCAAGGCAGCGTTGAGCAGGAGGACACGGGCGCGGGACATGCCCCGTCCTTAGCGCCTGACGCCCGGCAGGCAAATGCCGCCTGCTATATCCGCCAGCTCAATGTCAGCCAGGGTATATGGGCGACGACATCTGGCCGGGCCTCTCGAAAAGTCTGCTGCCGCATGTAGAGCAGTTGCGCATCGAGGTTCTTGCCGATCGGGTGGCGCAGGCCGATCTGTTGCCGCATCACGGCAAGGCCGGTCCTGTCGCTGGGCCGGGCGCGATTGAGGTGAAAGAAGAATTCCGTCACCGCGATCATGGTCCACTGTTTCGCCCGGTCCAGCGGTACGCTGGCCTGGAGTCGCTGGCGCAGGCGCCAGCTGGCGGTATCGACATTGTCGAAAAAGCGCTCCTCCATCCGGGTGCGGGCTTGCCAGATGCCCTTGCTGAGCGTCACCTGCTGATGAAAGCGCAGTTCCTGGTCAACCTCGCTCTTGAGATAGGCGATCGCGCCGCCCACCTGCACCGCCGGGCTGACGCGATGGTCCAACGCGATCCGCGCCAGAAACTGCTCGCCGCCGCTGCCAGTGTCGGACCGCGCACGTTGGCTCGCATCAATGGTGACAAGATCGTCCTTGCTGGCGTGGATCGTCGCCATTTCCGTGATCCACAATTGCGATTCCTGGGTGGCGGCGACCGCAGGCGACAGCATCGCCATGACCGGCAGGGCGCCTGCCAGCAGGCTGAGGGGCAAATGGCGGCGCATCTCTGGTCCTTTGGCAAGGTGCGCGCCCTATAATCGCAGTGGCGGGACGACACAATCACCCGATCCGACATGGCCAATCCCGCCGTCAGCCGCTAAAGGGACCGGATTCGCCCATCCCCGGAGCCGCATTCCATGAAATTCTTTGTCGATACCGCCGACACCGCCGAAATCCGCGATCTCGCCGTCACCGGCCTGCTCGACGGCGTGACCACCAACCCGTCGCTGATCCACAAATCGGGCCGCAAGTTCCTGGAAGTGGTCGAGGAAATTTGCGGGCTGGTCGAAGGCCCCGTCTCCGCCGAAGTCGTCGCGCTCGATCATGAGACGATGATGAAGGAAGCCGCCGTCCTGCGGAAGATCGCGCCCAATGTCTGCATCAAGGTGCCGTTGACCATCGACGGCCTGAAAACCTGCAAGGCGCTGACCGACGATGGCGTGCTGGTCAACGTCACGCTGTGCTTTTCCGCCAATCAGGCGCTGCTCGCGGCCAAGGCGGGCGCCAGCTTCATCTCGCCCTTTGTCGGTCGGCATGACGATAACGGCTTTGACGGCATGGCCCTCATTCAGGACATCCGCCTGATCTACGACAATTATGGGTTCGACACCGAAATCCTGGTCGCTTCGGTCCGCCACCCCATCCATGTACTGGAAAGCGCCCGCATCGGCGCCGACGTGATGACCGCGCCGCCCGCGGTCATCAAGGCGCTGTTCAACCATGTCCTGACCGACAAGGGCATTGCAGGCTTCCTGGCCGACTGGGAAAAGACCGGCCAGACCATCCTCTGATCCAGGATCGCCGGGCGCGTTAGACGGCGCGCCCGGTGCTGATCGTCCCTCTATGATGGATGGTGACCCCGGCAGGACTTGAACCTGCGACCATCCGCTTAGAAGGCGGATGCTCTATCCAGCTGAGCTACGGGGCCATGCTTCGCCCCGATAGCGGCGCGCGCGGCAGCTTGCAATCACCGGCCTGTGCGATATGCACGGCTGCATGATCGACGGGGCCGTTCAGAAAATCGATGCCGATGCGCTGGGCGGTCGCCCGTTGCGCTATTTCGACTTTGTGATGGCGGCCTTCGTCGTCATCCTGCTTCTGTCCAACCTGATCGGCGCGGCCAAGCTGTCGACGCTGGGCGGCGTCACCTTTGGTGCTGGCATCCTGTTTTTCCCGCTGGGCTATGTCATCGGCGACGTGCTGACCGAAGTCTATGGCTATGCCCGCGCGCGCCGCTGCGTCTGGGCGGGCTTTGTCGCGATGCTGTTCATGGCGCTGATGAGCTGGGTGGTGGTCGCGCTGCCGCCAGCGCCCGGCTGGCCGGGGCAGGACGCCTATGAATCGGTGTTCGGGAATACCTGGCGCATCGTGTTCGCTTCCCTCATCGCCTTCTGGGCCGGGGAATTTGCCAACAGCTTCGTCCTGGCCCGCATGAAGGTGCTGACGCAAGGGCGGCATCTGTGGATGCGAACGATCGGGTCGACAGTCGTGGGGCAGGGCGTGGACAGCCTGCTCTTCTATCCGCTCGCCTTTTACGGGCAGTGGAGCAATGCGCAGGTGCTGACCGTCATGGTCACGAACTGGGCGATGAAGGTCGGCTGGGAAGCATTGTTGACGCCCATTACCTATGGCGTGGTCAATATGCTCAAGCGGCGCGAAGGGCTGGACGTCTATGACCAGGGCACCAATTTCACGCCGTTCCGCGCCCGGCTTTAAGCCGGATAATCGGCCCGCACGAAATAGAGGCCATCTGGCGGCGCATTGAGCCCCAGCGCGGCACGGTTACGGGCCTCCAGCGCATCGCGCAGGTCATCGGCCGACCATCGCCCCATTCCCACCATCGCCAGGCAACCGACCATGGACCGCACCTGATGATGCAGGAAGGATCGTGCCCCGGCATGGATCGCAATCCGGTCCCCCTCCCGTTCGACGCTTAGCCGGTCGAGCGTCTTGACCGGGCTGGCCGACTGGCAATGGGCCGACCGGAAGGTGGTGAAATCATGCAGCCCGACCAGCACTTGCGCCGCGTCATGCATCGCCGCGGCATCAAGCTGCGGCTTCACCTGCCAGGCCAGCCCCGCTTCGAAGGTCAGCGCCGCGCGGCGGTTGACGATGCGATAGACATAGGATCGGCCCATGCAGGAAAAGCGCGCGTGCCAGTCGTCCGATACTTCTTCGCAACCCAATATCGCCACCGGCTGCCGTCCCAGCCGCGCGTTGATCGCCTCCATCAGGCGGAATGGCGTCATCGGCTTGGCCACATCGGCATGGGCGCGCATCGCCAATCCGTGCACACCGGCGTCGGTGCGCCCGGCGGCATGAACCACGACCCGCTCGCCCGTCACGGCATGGATCGCATCCTCGATCGCCTGCTGCACGCTCGGCCCATGCGCCTGCCGCTGCCATCCCATGAACGGCCGTCCGTCAAATTCGACGGTGAAGGCAAAACGGGTCATGGCTCAGGGGCGTTCGTGTCGAACATGGTCGAGAAACGGGGGACGCGCCATCTCACCCATCCACCCGGCTCCCGGCCGGCATGTCGAACCCGCGCAGCATCTCATCCGGCGTCATCGCTGCCTTGCCCGCGCGCTGGATCAATGTCGGGCGGATCGCGCCATGGCCGCATGCGATCAGCAGCGCGTCGTCCAGCAACGCGCCGGGCGCGCCATCCTCATGCTCGACCTGCGCTGTCAGGATGCGAAACCGCTCCCCGCCATATTCGAAAAAGGCGCCGGGAAAAGGATTGAATGCACGAACCTGCCGCTCGATCTGAAGCGCGGGCCGGGTGAAGTCGATCCGCGCCTCGACCTTGGCGATCTTGGCGGCGTAGGTGACGCCCTCCTCGGGTTGGGCCATTGGCGGATGCTGCGCAACATCGTCCAGCACCTCGACCATCAGGTCCGCGCCCGCCTGCGCCAGTTCGGCGGTCAGCGCACCCGCCGTCTTGCCCTCTATCTTGGTCACATATTTGGCCCGCATCGGCCCGGTATCCAGGCCAGCCGCCATGTCCATGATCGTGACCCCGGTGACATTGTCGCCCGACAGGATCGCCCGCTGGATCGGCGCCGCCCCGCGCCAGCGCGGCAGCAATGATGCGTGGATGTTCATGCAGCCATGGCGCGGCGCATCCAATATGGCGCGCGGCAGGATAAGCCCATAGGCCGCGACCACCGCTACATCGGCATCGAGCGCCGCGAAGGCGGCCTGTACCGCCGCGTCCTTCAGCGATTCCGGCGTCCGAACCTCAATCCCCATCGCCTCGGCCCGCTGATGGACGGGGGCGGGGGTCAGGTTCTTGCCACGCCCGGCGGGACGAGGCGGCTGGCTATAGACCGCGACGATGTCGTGCCCCGCCTTTGCCAGTGCGTCGAGCGCGGGAACCGCGAAATCGGGAGTGCCCATGTAGATGATACGCATAGCGTCATCTCAAAGCCCTTGTCGGGACGGGTTGCAAGCCCTTATCTCACGGCATGGCCTCTCCCGAAATCGAAGCGCTGACGCAAGCCCTGTCCCGCCTGCCCGGTTTGGGGCCGCGTTCCGCGCGGCGGGCGGTGCTGCACCTCATCAAGAAGCGCGAGGCCGCCATGGCCCCGCTGCTGCGCGCGCTGGAGGCGGTGAACGACCGGCTCGTTACCTGCCAAGTCTGCGGCAATGTCGACACGGTCGACCCCTGCGGCATCTGCGCCGATCCGCGCCGCGACCCGCGTGCGCTGTGCGTCGTGGAGGATGTTGCCGACCTGTGGGCGCTCGACAAGTCCCGCCTTTTTCCCGGCCGCTTCCATGTTCTGGGCGGTCGCCTGTCCGCGCTGGAAGGGGTGCGGCCGGAGGATCTGACGATCGATGCGCTGGTCGGCCGGCTGGAACAGGGCGGCATCGATGAAGTGGTGCTGGCGATGAACGCCACGCTGGAGGGGCAGACGACCGCCCATTATCTGGCCGAGCGGCTCGAACATTTCCCGATCCGCCTGACCCAGTTGGCCCATGGCGTGCCGGTGGGCGGCGAACTGGACTATCTGGACGAAGGAACGCTGGCGCAGGCGCTGCGGGCGCGAAGGCCGGTGGGGTAGGGGAGCGAAACCTTTTGCCCGCACCGTGGATCGCTTGAAATCCTGCGTCTTTCCGCTATTTTATGAAGATGGCCATTCTTCCCATCCTAGAGGCGCCGGACCCGCGCCTGCGCACCATTTCGACCCCCGTGGAGTCGATCGACGACGATCTGCAACGTCTGATCGACGACATGTTCGACACTATGTATGACGCGCCGGGCATCGGCCTGGCCGCGATTCAGGTCGGCGTGCCCAAGCGGGTGCTGGTGATGGACTTGCAGGAACCGGAATCCGACGCGGAGGACGCTCCCCCGGTCAAGAAGCCGATGGTGTTCATCAACCCCGAAATCCTCAAGGAATCGGAGGATTTGTCCGTCTATAACGAGGGCTGCCTGTCCGTTCCCGACCAATATGCGGAGGTGGAGCGTCCCGCGACGATCCGCGCCAGCTGGATGGACCGTGACGGCCGCATTCATGAGGAACAGCTCGACGGGCTGCTCGCCACCTGCCTCCAGCATGAAATGGACCATCTGGAGGGCGTCCTCTTCATCGACCATCTGTCGCGCATGAAGCGCGACATGCTGATGAAGAAGCTGACCAAGGCCCGCCGCGCCGCCTGATTTATGTCCGTCATCCCGGCGAAAGCCGGGATCTCGCTTCCTTTGGCGCGGCGCTGCAAGAACAAGGAAGATGCCAGCCTTCGCTGGCATGACGGGGGGCTGTGTCAGCTCACCCCGTCAGTATCGAGCGCATAGCCCGCCGACCGCACGGTGCGGATGATGTCCTGAAACTGGCCATCGCCGTTGATCGCCTTGCGCAGGCGGCGGATATGGACGTCGACGGTGCGCAGTTCGATGTCGCTGTCCTGCCCCCACACGCTGTCGAGCAGACGTTCGCGTGAGAATACCCAGCCGGGATGCTCCAGAAAATGGCGCAGCAGGCGGAATTCGGTGGGGCCGAGCGGGATCACCTGCCCGCCGCGCCGTACCTTGTGCCCCACCGTGTCCATCTCGACATCGGCAAAGGTCAGCGTTTCGCCGGCCAGCGCCGGGCGTACCCGCCGCAGCACCGCGCCGACCCGCGCCACCAGCTCGCGCGGCGAAAACGGCTTGGTCACATAATCGTCCGCGCCCGTTTCCAGCCCGCGCACCCGATCCTCTTCCTCACCGCGCGCGGTCAGCATGATGATCGGCACATTGGCGGTGCCGTTGGCGCGGCGCAGGCGGCGGCACACCTCGATCCCCGACAGGCTTTCCACCATCCAGTCGAGCAGCACGATGTCGGGCACATTTTCCTGCGCCATCAACAGGGCTTCCTCGCCATCGACCGTATGGGCGACGTCGAAATCCTCACGCTTGAAATGCCAGATCAGCAATTCGGCCAGCGCTGCGTCATCCTCGACCAGCAGCATTTTTGCACGGGCCATGGTCCTTATTCCTCCGCCGCCGCGCCGCCGCGATCGCGGTCGGGCAGGGTCTGGCCCGTGGCCGCATAATAGACCATTTCAGCGACATTGGTCGCATGGTCGCCGATCCGCTCGATATTCTTGGCGATGAACAGCAGATGCGCGCATTCGCTGATCGTCTTGGGATTTTCGACCATATAGGTGACCAGCGTGCGGAACACGCTGTTGTAGAAATCGTCGACCACCGTGTCGCGCTCGACTACGGCGACCGCCAGATCGGGATCGCGCGCGGCAAAGGCGTTGAGCGCGTCATGCACCATCTCGCTCGCCACCTGTCCCATGGACGGCAACAGCGACACCGGCTCCAGCGTGCGCTGGTTGACCATGATCAGCGGCACCCGCTTGGCGATATTCTTGGCATAATCGCCAATCCGCTCGACCACGCCGACAATCTTGAGCGCGGCGATGACGTCGCGCAGGTCGTTGGCCATCGGCGCGCGGAGCGCGATCACCTGGATGACCAGCTTTTCGACTTCCGCCTCGATCGCGTCGATACGCTTGTCGTCGGCCACCACCTGCGCCGCCAGCGCCAGATCCTGCCGTTGCAGCGCGGTCATTGCGCTTTCGATGGCAGCTTCGGCCCGTCCGCCCATTTCCGCGATCAGGCCGCGCAGCCTGTCGATTTCCTCGTCGAACGCCTTGATCGTATGTTCAGCCATATTCGTTTCTCCCGCGATCAGCCGTAGCGACCGGTGATATAATCCTTGGTCCGCTCCTGCGTCGGGTTCGTAAAGATGTCGCTCGTCACGCCATATTCGACCAGATCGCCGAGGTGGAAGAAGGCGGTGCGTTGCGACACGCGCGCAGCCTGCTGCATGTTGTGGGTCACGATGACGATCGCATAGCGGCCGCGCAGTTCGTGGATCAGCTCCTCGATCTTCGCCGTTGCGATCGGGTCCAGCGCGGAACAGGGTTCGTCCATCAGGATGACCTCCGGCTCCACCGCAATAGCGCGGCCAATGCATAGCCGCTGCTGCTGCCCGCCGGAAAGGGCAGTGCCGCTGTCGTGCAGCCGGTCCTTCACTTCTTCCCAAAGGCCCGCGCGGCGCAGCGACTTTTCGACGATCACGTCCATGTCCGCCTTGGCATGGGCCAGGCCATGGATGCGCGGCCCATAGGCGATATTTTCGTAGATCGACTTGGGGAAGGGATTGGGCTTCTGGAACACCATCCCGACCCGCGCGCGCAGTTGCACCACGTCCATCGACGGGGAATAAATATCGTCCCCATCCAGCGTGATCGTGCCTTCCACCCGCGCGCTGGCGACCGTGTCGTTCATGCGGTTCAACGTCCGCAGGAAGGTCGACTTGCCGCAGCCCGACGGGCCGATGAAGGCGGTGACATGGTCCATGTCGACGTCGATCGACACGCCCTTTATCGCCTGCTTCGCGCCGTAAAAGACCTTGACGTCGCGGGCCGACATTTTGGGGTTGGCAATGGCCAGAGGGTTTGTTGCTTCGGTCATGGGCGCGTTTACCACCGTGTTTCAAACTTGTTGCGCAGATAGATGGCCAGGCCATTCATCGCGAGAAGGAAGGCCAGCAGCACGATGATCGCGGCCGACGTCTTTTCGACAAAGCCCCTGGAGACTTCATCGGACCACAGGAAGATCTGCACCGGCAACACCGTCGCGGGATCGTTGATCCCGCCCGGCGGCGTTGCGATGAAGGCGCGCATGCCGATCATCAGCAGCGGCGCGGTTTCGCCCAGCGCGCGCGCCATGCCGATGATCGTGCCGGTCAGGATGCCGGGCAGCGCCAGCGGCAGGACATGGTGGAACACGACCTGCACCGGCGAGGCGCCGATGCCGAGCGCCGCGTCGCGGATGCTGGGCGGGACGGACTTGATCGCGTTGCGCCCGGCAATGACGATGACCGGCATCGTCATCAGCGCCAGCGTCATGCCCCCGATCAGCGGCGCCGATCGTGGCAGGTGCATGAAGTTGAGGAAGATGGACAGGCCAAGCAGGCCGAAGATGATGGAGGGGACCGCCGCCAGATTGTTGATCGACACTTCGATAATGTCGGTCCACCACGTCTTGGGCGCATATTCCTCCAGATAGAGGGCGGTGGCCACGCCAACCGGGAAGCTGAGCGCCAGCGTCACCAGCATCGTCAGCAACGAACCCTTGAACGCGCCCCAGATGCCGACCTGGGTCGGATCGGTGCCGTCGCTGGACGTCAGGAAGCCCCAGTTGAAGCCGGTCGTCAGCAACCCTGCCTTGCGCAGGCGCTCCACTGCCGCTTCGGCTTCCGGCGCGCCTTCATGCTTGGCGGCGAGGTCTATGGTGGTCGAGGCTGGAACACGGATCGTCACCGTCTGTCCCAATATCGCGGGATCGGCCTTGATCGCATCGCGGATGCTGATCCAGGCGGTCGGCGACAGCAGGGCGTCGGCGTCCGGGCCGAGCGCTGCCTTGGCGACCTGCCCGGTCACCATCGGCAGATTGGCATTGGCCAAGGCTGCGTCGGTGATGTTGGCCGGATCAAGCAGCAGCGGGGATGCCGGGAAGTTGACCTGAAGCGCGATTTCCGTGCGGGTGAACCCGCGCAGCCCGTTGCCGATCATCGTGAACAGCAGGAAGGCGAGGAAGGCGGCAGAGAGCGCCACGGCGAACAGGCCAGCGAATTTGAACCGTCGCTCGGCCGCATAGCGCCGCGCAATCCGCTTGCGCATCGCGTCCGACTTCCAGTCGGTGGGGTTGCGAGTGGTCATTCTGTCTCTCCCCGTTCGGGCTGAGCCTGTCGAAGCCTTCCACTGAGCGCAGCGAAGTGACCTCCCTCCGGTCGGTCGAACCCTTCGACTTCGCTCAGGGCGAACGGATGTTGGGTGTTCCGGCTCATTCGTAAGCCTCGCGATATTTCTTCACGACCCGCAGGGCCACGATGTTGAGCAGCAGTGTGACGATGAACAGCACCAGGCCGAGCGCGAAGGCGGCCAGCGTCTTGGCGCTGTCAAATTCCTGGTCGCCGGTCAGCAACTGGACGATCTGGGTCGTCACCGTGGTCACGCTGGCAAAGGGGTTGAGGGTCAGGTTCGCGGCCAGACCGGCGGCCATGACCACGATCATCGTTTCGCCGATCGCGCGGCTGACCGCCAGCAATACGCCGCCAACCACGCCGGGCAGGGCGGCCGGGATCAACACCTTGCGGATCGTTTCGCTGGTGGTCGCGCCCATCGCCAGGCTGCCGTCGCGCATCGACTGCGGCACGGCGGCGATGCTGTCGTCGGCCATGGAGGAGACGAAGGGAATGATCATCACGCCCATCACCAGACCAGCCGCCAGCGCGCTTTCCGACGAAGCGCCATGAATGCCGATCGTCACCGCAAAGTCGCGCAGTGCAGGCGCAATGGTGAGCGCCGCGAAATAGCCATAGACAACCGTTGGAACGCCCGCGAGCATCTCCAGCGTCGGTTTCATCCATTTGCGCACGACGGGCTGGGCATATTGGGTCAGATAGATGGCGCTCATCAGGCCCAGCGGAATGGCGACGACCATGGCGATGATCGCGCCGATGAAGATGGTGCCCCAGAAGAGCGGCACCGCGCCGAACGCATCCTTGTTGCCATAGCCCATCGCCGCCGATTGCGGCGACCATTTGGTGCCGAACAGGAAGTCCAGCGGATTGACCATGGAGAAGAAGCGGAAGCTTTCCCACAGCAGAGACGCGACGATCCCCACCGTCGTCACGATCGCGATCAGCGATGCGATCAGCAGCGTCGCCATCACCAGCCGTTCGACCCGCGTGCGCGCCCGGAAATCGGGGCGAACGCGCGTGAAGGCATAGGCACCGCCGGCAAAGGCCAGCACGATCGCCAGCACAGCGCCCGCCAGGCCATATTTGCTGATGGCGGCGCGATAGGGTTCGACCAGTCCCTGCGACAGCGGATTGAACGCGCCCGCCTGCGCCCCCGTCGCGATCGCCCGTGCCTCACCCAATATGGCGGAGCGCGAGAAATCGTCGGCGGGCAAGCTTTGCGCCGCCGGATCGGCCAGCACCGCCTGCGTCACCAGACCGGGCGCGATATTGGACCAGACCGCCAGAAACAGGACCGCCGGGACGATCGCCCACAAGGCGACATACCAGCCATGATAGCCCGGCAGCGAATGGACGGCATCGCGCCGCCCGGTCGCCCGTGCCACGGTCTGCAAACGCATGGCGCGGGCGCGGGCGCTGACCCAGGCGATAGCGCCCAGGCCAGCGAGCAGCAGGAAAAGTGCGGGACCGGTCATTATGGCCCTTACTTCAGCTTGGAGCCGTCAAGCACGGTCAGCGCCTTGATCGTTTCGGCGCTGGCCTTGCGGACATCTTCGGGGGCCGCGACCATGCCGCGCTTGGTGAGGGCGCCATCGGGCGCCCAGTTGGCGGCGAAGGTGTTGAGATAGTTTTGCAGCCCCGGAATGGCCGCA
This sequence comes from Sphingobium sp. B2, assembly GCF_007693735.1. NCBI lineage: Bacteria > Pseudomonadati > Pseudomonadota > Alphaproteobacteria > Sphingomonadales > Sphingobiaceae > Sphingobium > Sphingobium sp. B2. The sequence continues at coordinate 2,181,586 of NZ_VDBZ01000001.1, read as the reverse complement.
ATATGCGCCTTCTTCACATAGATGTAGAGCGGACGCGCACCCGGATACTGGCCGGTCGAGACCGTTTCATAAGTCGCCTGGATGCCGTTGATCGGCACGTCCTTGAGCGTGTCCTTATTCTCTTCCAGGAAGCTGTAGCCGAATATGCCGACCGCATTGGGGTTCGCGCCCAGTTTCTGGACGATCAGATTGTCATTCTCGCCCGAATCGACATATTTGCCATCCTCGCGGACGCGGGTGCAGGTCGCCTTATAATCGTCCTCGTTCTTCTCTTTCAGTTCCTTCATCGCCGGGTCGGACTGGCAACCTTTTTCCAGGATCAGTTCCGCCAGCGAATCGCGCGTGCCGCTGGTGGAAGGAGGACCGAATACCGAAATCGCGATGGCGGGCAGGCTGGGATCGACATCCTTCCAGGTCTGCGCCTTGTTCGGGCCCTTGCCATAGGGATTGGCCGCCAGCGCCTCATAGACGATTTTCGGCGTCAGCTTGTAGTCGGGGCCATTTTTGGATTCGGCAAAGGCAAGGCCGTCGACGCCGACCTGTATTTCGACGATGTCCTTGACCCCATTGGTCGCACACATGTCGAATTCGGATTTCTTCATCCGGCGCGATGCATCGGCAATGTCGGGATGCTGGGCGCCGACGCCCGCGCAAAACAGCTTCATGCCGCCGCCAGTGCCGGTCGATTCGATGATAGGCGACTTCATGCCGGGATTGCCCTGAACGAACAGTTCGGCAACCGCCGTCGCGAAGGGATAGACTGTCGACGATCCGACCGCGCGAATCTGGTCGCGAGTCTGGCCCGCGCCGCCGCTGCCGCTCTGGTCGCCACAGGCGGACAGGGAAATGACGCTCAATGCCGTTGCGGCGAACAGGGTGAATTTATGCACGGAAACCTCCATTATGAAAGGCCGCGATTCGCTGTTCGCTGCCTCCTTTGACCGGCGCTATAGGGCCGCTCCATCGCGGCATTGTGACATTCAGGTTGCAGTTTGATGACATCGCAAAAGGCGATGATGACAGGATCGCTATTTTGGTCAAACCTGCCCGGCTTCCGCCTCGTTCATCAGCGGCAGCAGCACGGTTACGGTCGTTCCCTTGCCCAAAACGCTCGCTACGTCCAGCCGCCCGCGATGCCGTTCGACAATATGCTTGACGATCGCCAGCCCCAGCCCGGTGCCGCCCATCGCCCGGCTGCGCCCTGAATCGACGCGGTAGAAGCGCTCGGTCAGGCGCGGCAGATGGTCCGGGCCTATGCCTTCCCCTTCGTCGGCGACGGACAGCCGGCACATGCGGCTGCCGCCTTCGCTCAGCGTCACCCGGATCGGCGTGCCGGGGCGGCCATATTTGACCGAATTGCCGATCAGATTGTGCAGCAGTTGCGACAGCTGCGCCCGATCGCCCTGCACCGCCTGCCGCCCCGGCGCGACATCCATCTCCACCTCGCGGCCACGCTCGCCGTGGCTGGATCGGAACACGTTGACCGCTTCGGCGACCAGTTCGCCCAGATCGACAGCGTCCGCGGGCGCGCGATATTTCTCCGCCTCGATCCGCGACAGCGAGATCAGGTCATCGACCAGTCGCTGCATCCGCCGCGCTTCGCCATCCATGATTTTCAGGAAGCGCTGCCGGGTTTCGTCATCCTTGCCCAGTTCGGGATCGGCCAGCGTTTCGATAAAGCCCAATATCCCGGCCAGCGGCGTGCGCAGTTCATGGCTGGCATTGGCGACAAAATCGACCCGCATCCGCTCGGCGGCATGGGTGCCGCTATGGTCGACCAGATGTACCAGGCGGCGCATGTCCGCCACCGCGCCCACCGGCGCGACCCGCATCTGCCAGCGCTGCTCGCGCGTGCCCAGCCCGACCAGTTCGATCATGAACGGTTCGGCCAGCGGGGCAAGGCTCGCCAGTCGTTCGGCGGCGGCAGGATGGCGGATGGCGATGCGGGCATCCTCCCCCTCGATATGCGCGCCCAGCAGGCGTTGCGCCGCCCGGTTGACCCGCGCGATCCGCCCGCGCTCCACCAGCATCAGCGGATCGGAAATCCCCTCCAGCAGGCTCGCAAAATCGGGATGGTCGATCAGGTCCGGCTCGTCCAGCGTCACTTTCGGTACGTCGCGCCGTGGCGTACCGGCTTCGGCGGTAATGGCCAGGACGATCACGCCCGCCAGCACCGGCAGCATGACGGCAAAGGGGGATGCGCCCATCATCAGGGCAGCGCCCGTGCTCAGCAGCAGGACGGCGAAGGAGGCGATGATCTGGGAAGGACTGAGTCGATTCATGGTTACCGCACTGGATTTGTCGCGCATTTGCTGCGATGTCTGGCCCAATAGCGTGCAATCATGACGCTTTGGCAAGCCCGATAGCGGACCAGGATCAGATGAGCGAGCCGATGACCGGACAGGATGATGACCAGCAGCCCGATATGGCTGCGCAGGCCGACACGCCCGATCTGGCCCTGCCTTCGCGTCGCCAGTTGTTGATGGGTGGCGCAGCGGCGGCGTCCGCGATCGTGTCGATCCGCCCGGCGCTGGCCAATACCGCCGCCTCGGTCCTCAACTGCACGATACCCGTGCCGGATGCCGGCCGGGCGGGCAATCTGATCGCCCCCAATGGCCAGCTCGTCCCCGCCGGGACGCCCGGCGCCTTTCCCGGCGCGGGGCGCCCCTTCACCGGCGAACAGGTCAAGCAAGCCTTGCGGGGACGCCCGCTGCCGGGCACCAGCTATCAGCAGAATCAGGCCTATCTCAACTATATCCGCCGCCTTCAGTCCGGCACCAGCGGCTTCACCTGCTACGCCTCGCTCCAGATGCCGCGTTAGGCACTTGGCTACCCCTCTGCGTTAGGGCAGGGCGGATGTATGTGAGGCCAACATCTCCTTCATCGTCACCCTGAACTTGTTTCAGGGCCCATTTCACCAGATCAAGCAGTTGTTTGGGACGAGAAATGGATGCTGAAACAAGTTCAGCATGACGGGCATGTGGTGGCACCATATGCAATAGCGCCGGAGCAGGGCGCTGCTTATGGGGTAGCAGAGAGTGACAGCGACGAAACTCTATCGGCGGGACGAAGCGGATTCGGTGACCGCCTGCGCGCTCGACGACATCGTCCTGCTCTATCATCCCCGGTCGGGCCAGACCCATATGGTGATCAGCCCGGTCCCCGAAATTCTTGATCAACTGGCCGATGGCGGCCCGGCCAGCGTGGCGCAGATCCATGACCGGCTGGCCCGCAGCTTCGACCTTGGCCCGGCAGACGAGGCGATGGACGAAATCGCCGCCCATCTCGACGCGCTGGTGGCGCTCGGCCTGGTGCGTCCGGCATGAGGCACCATCTGACGTTGCGCATTGGCCCGGCGACCTTCCGCATCGGCTCCGCCTGGCCAGCGCCGATCGCCCGGCTTGCCAGCCTCTACGCTGCCTATCCGCAACCCGTCGACGCCATCGCCGATTTCACCGTCCGGCTCCAGCCGACCAGTCTTGTGCGCCGCTTCATCCGTCCGTCCATTTTCATCACCGGCGACCATGGCCTGGCCGATGCCGCGCCGATGAGCCTGTCCCATGGCCTGCTCGCGGCGGAGATGGGGATGAACCTGCAAATGGCGCTGGGCTGGCGGCGGCACCTGCTGCTTCATGCCTCCAGCGTCGAAAAAGATGGTCGCGTGCTGGTGATGACCGGCGAGTCTGGCTCGGGCAAATCGACCCTCGCGGCCCTGCTTGGCGAACGTGGCTGGCGCTTCATGGGCGATGAATTTGCCTTGCTGGACCTTGATAGCGGCGCGATCCTGCCTTTTCCCCGCCTCGTCAGCCTCAAGAATCGCGCGATCGACGTGGTGGCGGGCCAAGTCGGGGAGGGGCGCATGGGGCCGCTGCTCGCCGCCACGGCCAAGGGCGACATTCGCCATATGGTCCCCCGCCATGATGCGGTCGCGCGCATGGGGCAGGGGGCGTTGCCCGCACTGCTGCTTTTCCCCCGCTTCGGCCACGCCGCCGATGTGCGTGCCGTTGGCCAGGCGGAAATCTTCATGCGCCTGACGCAAGCCTCGACCAATTATGTCGCGTTGGGCGAACCCGCTTTCACGGCGCTGACCCGGTTCGTGCGCGATGTTCCCGCCCGCGCGATCGACTTCCCGACGGGTGAGGACGCCATCGCCATGGTCGAACGGCTGTGGGAGGAGAGGGCATGAGCGCCGCGCTGCTGGTGCGCGCGCTGCGTGACCCTGCGTCCGTCGCCGGGCTGGACGCATCCGGCTGGAACGGCCTGATCGCCGCCGCGCGTGCCGAACGGCTGATCGGGACGCTGGCGTTTCGCCTTGATGGGGTGACGGTGCCCTCAGCGCTCACGCCGATCCTGTCCGATGCGCGGCTGGATGCCGCCCGCGAAGCGCGGCAGGCGCTATGGGAGGCTGACCGCGCGGCGCAGGCGCTTGGGGCTTTGGGCGTGCGTGTCGTCCTGCTCAAGGGCACGGCCTATGCCGCCGCCGGACTGAAGGCCGGGCAGGGCCGCTTCATCGGCGATCTCGACATCCTCGTGCCGGTCGAGGCGATGGCGGCGGTCGAACAGGCGCTGATCGCAGCGGGCTGGGAATGGGTGAAGGATGATCCCTATGACGATGCCTATTATCGCCAGTGGATGCATGAACTCCCACCGATGATCCACGCGACGCGCGACCGGATGATCGACGTGCATCACACGATATTGCCGCTGACCGCGCGGCAGACCCCCGATGCCGCCGCGATGATCGCCGACGCCGTGCCAGTGGAGGATGGCCTTTTCGTCCTGTCCCCCGAAGATCGGGTCGTCCATGCCGTCGCCCATATGCTGGCCGATGGCGATTTGCAGGGCGGGCTGCGCAACCTGTGGGACATCCATCATCTGCTGGCCGACACTGACCCGGACATATTGGCGACCCGCGCCGCCCGCCATGGCCTGACGCCCCATGTCCGGCAAGCGCAGCGACTCGCCGCCGCGCTCTACGGCCCCGGCGCGCGCCTGACCCTGTGGGATCGCCTGATCCGCGCCCGGCTGCTGGCCCGCGACGGCTGGGGCCGCGAGACCCGCAAGGCGCTGGTGTTCGCCTTCTTCCTGCGCTCCCACTGGCTAAGAATGCCGCCCTTGATGCTGGCCCGGCACCTGTGGACCAAATGGCGCAAGGGGCATCGGCCGCAATAGGCAGCCTACTCCTTCTTCAATATATCCAGCGCCAGCACCGTCATCGCTTCGCTCGCCGTTGCTATCACCGCGTCGGCTTGCGGCGCCCAGAAAGGGCTGTGGAGCGACGGGAGCGATCCCTGGCCCGCCTGTGCCGCCGCCATCTTGTCCGCGGGCACGCCGCCGACCCAGAAGATGAAGCTGTGGATGCTCTTGTCCGCGCGATAGAAGCGGCCGAAATCCTCGCCGCCCATCACCGCCTGGGTCTTGACCACCCGGCCTTCGGGGAAATGCCCTTTCAGCACGCCTGCCATCTGTTCGGCAAATTCGGGCGGGTTGTAGGTGGAGGGGGTGAATTCGTCCTTCACCGTCACCACCGGCATCCGGTCGTCCGGCACCCCGGCCGCGATCGCTTCGCCGCGCGAAATGCGCTTGATCCCGTCGATCAGCTTGGCCCGCGTCTCGTCCGAATAGCTGCGGATCGTCAGCAGCAATTTCGCTTCGTCAGGGATGATATTATGCTTGGCCCCGCCTTGGAAACTGCCCACTGTCACGACCGCCGGGTCGGATGGCTCCTGCTCCCGGCTCACCAGCGTCTGCAGCGTCCCTACGATCCGCGATCCCAGCACGATCGGGTCTTTGGTCGTTTGTGGATAGGCGCCATGGCCGCCCACGCCCCGCACCAATATGTCCACGCTGTCGACATTGGCCAGCGCATAGCCGGGCGTATAGCCGATCTTGCCCGCCTCCAGATTGGCCGCGTCGTGAAAGGCGATGGCGTGGGTCGGCTTGGGGAAGCGGGTATAGAGCCCGTCCTCCAGCATCAGCCGCGCGCCGCGCCCGACTTCCTCGGCAGGCTGGAGGATCATCACCAGCGTGCCTTTCCACTCATCCTTGGCCGCCGCCAGCAGCTTGGCCGTTTCGATAAAGGCGGTCATATGCGTGTCATGGCCGCAGGCATGCATGACGCCCGTCTCGACGCCTTCGGGCGTCTTGGTACGCACTTTCGACGCGAAGGGCAGCCCGGTCTGTTCGACGACCGGCAACCCGTCCATATCCGCCCGGATCAGCAGCACCGGGCCGGACCCGTTCTTCATTACCGCAACCACGCCCGTGCCGCCGACCTTGTCGGTTACGTCGAACTTCAACGCTTTCAGCCGTTTGGCGAGCTTCGCGGCGGTATTGACTTCCTGTTCCGACAATTCGGGATTGGCATGGAGGTCGCGATAGAGCGCCATCAGCCCTTCCATATCCTTCGCTATGGTCGCGCCGATCGCGCTTTGCGGCGTTTCCGCCGGGGCTGTCGGCGCCGTTGCCGGATCGGTCTGGGCGATCGCGATGGAGGTGAAGCTGGCGACGGCCAATATGGCTGCGAGCGCATGGCGCATGATGAAAGTCTCCCTTGGCTGCCCGCAGCATAAGGCGATTTCAGGGCGGTGAAAGGGGGGCTGCGTGCCAAATGCCGAAAAAGCGGCGGCCCTTGTAAACCCGTCCCGTCGATACTATTTCACAAGTGAAAGGAACGATCCGCCGCATTGCGTGGCGCGATGATCGTCCATCCTCCTGCGACATGCTAGATCCGCGCGCGTCCGACGAAGCGCATCCTGTTGCCCTGCTATCCCGATCCCTCGCGCAAAGGAGCCTGCTCCATGGCCCAGACATCCGCCTTCTGCCTTGCCCAGCAGTCGATCCATCACGCCCGTTCCCTGTCCGAAACCCTGCCCAACGCCCGTGGCGTGGCGCTGGCCGCTGCCAATGCCTGGGGCCGGGAAGCCAAGCTGGCCGCGAGCGCCGAACGCCGCCGCGCGACGCGCACGATCACGACGGAGGATGAGGCAATCGCCGCCGAATTTCGCGCTGAAGATGACGCCGAAGCCGCGTTGAACGCGGCGCGCTGACCTCCCTCTCACATAGCGGAAAGATCCAGATCATGGCCAAGGGTCAGAAGAAATCGAACCGGGAAATCCGCAAGCCCAAGGCGGGAAAACCGCCCAAGGCCAATGCGTCCAACCCGTCTACCAAGCCCGGCCCGGTCGGCATCGTGACGTTGAAAAGCTGAACGATGGCGACCGACACACCCGATCAGTCCGCGCCAGCGCCCGCTTCCAACCGCACATCGCCGGGTCGGCGCTTCACGCCGCACAATGCCGTGCGCCTGTCCCCGGCGGAAGCCGAGCGACAGGGCCGCGTCACCCGGATCGCGATCGAGAGGCTGGGCGCGCCTGCCGCGATCCTGTTCCTCAACAGCCAGCATGACGGCATGGCCGACCGCCCGCTGCCGCTGGCGACGGCGAGCGAGGAGGGTCTGCAAGCGGTGCTGCGCCGGCTGGAGGCTAGCCCGGCCTGACGTCAGGCCGGGCGGCGCGTCATCATTGCGCCGTCCATCCCCCGTCAATGCTCATATTCGCGCCCGTGATATTGGCGGCGGCGTCGCTGCACAGGAACAGCGCCATTGCGGCGACCTGTTCGACCGTCACGAACTGCTTGGTCGGCTGGCCCGCCAGCAGCACGTCGTTCATGACCTGCTCGCGCGTCATGCCGCGCGCCTTCATCGTGTCGGGGATCTGGTTTTCAACCAGCGGCGTCCAGACATAGCCGGGCGAAATGCAGTTGGCGGTAATGCCGCAGGTCGCGACTTCCAGCGCCACGGTCTTGGTAAAGCCTGCCAGGCCATGCTTGGCGGTCACATAGGCGCTTTTGAACGGGGACGCGGTCAGCGAATGCGCGCTGGCGGTCTGGATGATCCGGCCCCATTTCTTGCTCTTCATATAGGGGACGGCCAGCCGCGTCGTGTGGAATGCGCTGGTCAGATTGAGCGCGATGATCAGGTTCCACTTGTCGACCGGGAAATCCTCGACCGGGGCGACATGCTGGGTTCCGGCATTATTGATGAGAATATCGACCCCGCCAAAGGTAGCGGCGGCCTCCGCCATCATGGCCTCGATCTCTTCCTGCTTGGTCAGATCATGGCCGCTGTAGAGCGCCTTGGCCCCGCTCAGTTCCTCCAGGCCCAACCGCTCCTTTTCGATCGCGTCCTTGTCGCCAAAGCCGTTGATGACGACATTCGCGCCTTCGCCAGCCAGCGCCTTGGCATAAGCGAGGCCGATGCCGGATGTTGATCCGGTGATCAAAGCGGTCTTGCCAGCGAGGGACTTGCTCATGCCTTTTTCTCCTTGAGATGATCGGGACGGTCGAGGTCAAACGTGGCGCTCTTGCCATCCAATATGTTGCGGGCGATCAGGTCGCCCTTGTGCATCACTTCTTCCACCGCGTCGCGGCCCTGGCTCCAATGGTCCAGCATCGTGGCGCGGGAAAATTCGAAATCCTTCGCGCCGCTTTCCCAGTTGCGGCTGCGGTAGATGAGGTGGACGATGTTGATCGATCCGGTTTCGACATATTGACGCAACTGCTGCGCATCCGCATCGTTCCGCAGCTCTTCGGGCAGTTTGTCGAGCAAAGCGCGGATCGTGCCATGTTCGCGCCGCAGCCGCAGATACTGGTCCGTCACCTGCCGGGTACGGCTGCTATATTGAATGTCCTTGGTCCGCGAATAGACGTCGGTCATCTGGCGCGGCATCGGCCCTTCGGCGGGGAACAGATCGACCTGAAACACCAGCATGTCTTCTGTCTGATGGTCCAGCACATGGGCCAGCGGCGTATTGGATACGATACCGCCGTCCCAATACCAGCGCCCGTCAATCTCGACCGGCGGCAGGCCAGGCGGCAGCGCGCCCGACGCCATGATGTGGCGCGCGTCGATCCGGGTGTTGCCGCCCGGCCCGCGCGTGTCCCAATAGGCGAAATTGCCCGTTTCCACATCGACCGCGCCAACCGAAAGCCGCACTGGCCCGTCATTCAGCAAGTCCCAGTCGATACAGGCGTCCAGCGTGTCTTTCAGCGGCGCGCTGTCGTAAAAGCTGATCGCGCCGGCCGATCCTTCGGGCATCATCGTCGCGGGCCACAGGCGCGGGCGGAACATGCCCGGCACGCCGAAGGTCGCGACCGTCCCTGCGGCGGCCAGATGCGCGATCTCGCGGATATGGTCGATGTCGGGCAGCAGGATATTGGGCATCCCGCCCGATACGGTATACCAGAATTTCTTGAGGCGGCTGATCCGCCGGTGGGGCGGGTTGCCCGCGATGATCGCGGCGTTGACCGCGCCGATCGATATGCCCGCAACCCAGCTGACATCGACCCCCAGTTCGTCCAGCCGTTCATAGACGCCAGACTGGAAGGAACCCAGCGCGCCGCCCCCCTGAAGCAGGAGCGCGACTTCGCGGGGGAGGGGCAAAGGCGTGCGGGCGCGGCGGAGGGGCTTTGGCTGAATATCCATGATGCAGTGCAATATAGGCTTTGCGAACGGCAATCCAACTTTATGTCGCCAGATAAAATTTGCTTTGTCCGCAACCCTCTGGCCATTCCGGCGGTTTGCAGCATCCGGTGAATCGGCTAGGCACAGGCCTGAACAGGGAGGGCGTCATGCGTCTCGACGACGAACAGGAAAGCAGCCATTTCGAGGTGCAGGACGGCCGGGGCGGCGGAGGCGGCTTTGGTGGCGGCCTCGGCATGCTCCTGCCGCTGATCGGCAGCAGATTTGGGTGCGGCGGCATTGTCGTGGCGCTGATCATCATGATGGTCATGGGTATGAACCCGTTGAGCCTGATCGGCGGCGGCGGGGGCGGCCAGCCTGTGCAGACGCAGCGCCCTGCGACGACCGAACTGACCGATATTCAGCGTACATCCCTCAAAGTGCTGGGATCGACCGAGCGCCGCTGGGACGAGATTTTCAGGGCGGAAGGACAGACTTATCCCCCGCCGACATTGGTATTCTACAGCCAGAATGGCCAGTCAGGCTGCGGCGCGGCACAGGCGGCGATGGGGCCGTTCTACTGCCCCGCCGACCAGCGCATCTATATCGACACCGATTTCTTCAAGGAAATGGAGACGCGGTTCAACGCGCCGGGCGATTTCCCGATCGGCTATATCATCGCCCATGAGGTCGGCCATCACATCCAGACCATCACGGGCGAGGCGGACCGGATTCGCAGGGCGCAGCAGCGCGCATCGGAGGCGGAGGGCAATGCGCTGCAGGTGAAGATGGAATTGCAGGCGGATTGCTATGCCGGGGTGTGGGCGGCGCGCGACACCAATCTGATGGAAGCGGGCGACCTGGAAGAAGGGATGCGCGCGGCAGAGGCGATTGGCGATGACACGCTGCAAAAGGCAGCGGGACGTCGTCCAGTGCCCGAAAGCTTTACCCATGGCAGCAGCGTCCAGCGCATGGCCTGGCTGCGCAAGGGCTTGTCGACCGGCGATCCGGCCCAGTGCGACACGTTCAACGGATCGCTCTGAGCCTATTGTCCTTGATCGTCGGTTGATGCGGCCTGATCTGCCTCCGGGTCGAACATCTGGCCGTTGGCGTCCGTTGGCGCGGCGCTTGTTTCCGGCAGGCCAGCGCCGGGGGCGAGCATCGGTTGCCCGGCTCCGGCCATCGGCTGGCCAAAGGCTGGCGCATCCGCAGGCGGGGGTGGCAGGACGGCCGGTTGCGCTGCGGGCGCGGTGACGGACGGCGGTGGCGACGTGCCGATGATGGCGGGCTGCAATGGGGAAGATTCGGGACGCCTGGGCAACACATCCTGTACCGCCAGCACGACCAGGGGTGCTGCGATCACCGTGCAGATGGCAAAATTGCGGTATATCATCGCCTGGACTTCTTGCTGATCGACCGGGCGACAATATCCAAAATCGGTAAATAAATGCCTGTGCCGACCAGCGCTTTACCGGCTGAACACATCGAGCCGGGCCAGCAGGGCGGTCATATCGTCGGGCAGCCCATCGCGCGGCGGTGCGTAGGTAGCGCGCAGCGCATTGCCAACGCCTTCATAAGGCAGGGGAAGCGCGACAGTCACAACCCGTCCCTTGTCGCCTTGGCGACCCGGTGCCGATCGGCCGGACGATTTGCGCTGCATTTCCATGTCAGTAGAACGGACGTCGCAGGCAAAAGTTTCTGGCATTCGTCGCAAGCCCAAGCGATAGCGCGCGACAGCAGGCCCGGCGCAAGGGGAGAGACGATGGTGACGGACTGGTCCGAAACATTGGCGCGGATACGCGGCCATTCGCCCTTTCTGACGCGCGCGCTGGATCGCTACCCTGAAGTGGCGGCGGCGCTGGCGACCGGAGACATGGACGCGGCTCTGGCTGTGGCGCAGGCGCTTGGCCAGCCGGAGGATGGCGTCGCCCGGTCCTTGCGGCGGCGGCGCACGGGGATCGCGCTGGTGACGGCGGCTGCCGATCTGTCCGGGGCATGGGGGCTGGACCGGGTGACGCGCACCCTGTCCGATTTCGCCGATACCGCCGTGGAGGAAGCGCTGGCCGCCGCCATGGCCGAACGCTATCCCGATGCCGAGCATAAAGGGTTCGTCGTGCTGGCGCTGGGCAAGCATGGCAGTCGCGAGCTGAATTATTCGTCGGATATCGACCCCATACTGCTCTACGATCCCGCCACCCTGCCGCACGGCCCGCGCGAAGATCCCGCCGATGCGGCGGTCCGGATCGGGCGGCGGATGAGCGAATTGCTGACCGCGCGCGATGGCGACGGCTATGTATTCCGGGTCGACCTGCGCCTGCGTCCCTCGCCCGAAGCGACGCCGATCGCCCTGCCGGTGGAAGCGGCGATCGGCTATTATGAATCGACCGCCCTGGGGTGGGAACAGGCGGCCTTCATCCGGTCGCGCGCGGCGGCGGGGGACATGGCGCTGGGCGACTATTTCCTGCGCCAGATCCGTCCCTTCGTCTGGCGGCGGCATCTGGATTTCAGCGCGATCGACGCGATCGTCGACATCAGCCGCCGAATTCGCGACCATTATGCGCAGGGGCAGGCGTTCGGGCCGGGATTTGACCTGAAACGGGGGCGGGGCGGCATCCGCGAGGTCGAATTTTTCGCGCAGGTTCACCAGTTGATCCATGGCGGTCGCGACCCGGCGCTGCGATCGGGCAATACGCGGCTGGCATTGGCGGCGCTGGCGCAGGCGGGGTTGATCGAGCCTGACGTCGCGGCGCGGCTGGACGAGGCTTACGTCCTGTTCCGCACCATCGAGCACCGGCTTCAGATGGTGGAGGATTTGCAGACCCACGAACTGCCCAAATCGGCGGAAGCGATGGACAATGTCTCGCGGCTCCATGGTGTGGCCGATGGCGACGCGCTGTTGGACCTGTTGCGGCCGCAGGTCGAATGGGTCGGGCAGAATTATGACCGGCTCAGCCCCGAACAGGATGACGCCTCCCTGTCGCAGGATGAGGCGCTGCTGGCCGGGCAACTGGTCGAGATGGGCTTTGCCGATCCTGAAACGGCGATGGCGCGGATCGCCCACTGGCGCGCGGGCAAGGTGCGGGCGCTGCGCAGCGGTCCCTCACGCGAAGCGCTGGAAAGCCTGCTGCCCGGCCTGATGCGCGCGCTGGCGACCGCGCCCGATCCGTCGCGCGCGCTCAACCGGCTGGACGACATGATCGGACGACTGCCCAGTGCGATCAATTTCTTCAAGCTGCTCGCCGCGCGGCCTGCGCTGGTCGCGCTGCTGGCGGAGATATTGAGCCATGCGCCGACGCTGGCCGATGCGCTGGCGCGGCGGGCGGAACTGATCGACGGCCTGATCGACGCCACGGCCTTCGACCCGCCGCCGCCGGTCGAGATATTGGCCGGGCAACTGGCCGCGCTGGAGCCGGGCGAAGATTATCAGGCCTTGCTCGACCGGGTGCGCCAGCGCGTGGGCGATCGCCGTTTCGCGCTGGGCGCGCAGATCATCCGGGGCGGCGATCCGCTGGAGGCCGGGCGCGGCTATGGCCGGGTGGCGGAGGCCGCGATCGAGGCGTTGGCGGCTGGGACGGTTGCGGAGTTCGAGGCAGCACATGGCCGGGTGCCAGGGGGCGAGATCGTCATTCTGGCGCTGGGGCGGCTGGGGGGCGGGGTGTTGACCCATGCATCGGACCTGGATGTCATCTTCCTGTTCACCGGCGATTTCCGCGCCGAATCCGATGGTCGGAGGCCTCTGGGCGCGACCCAATATTTCAACCGGCTGGCGCAGCGCATCGTCAATGCCCTGTCGGTCCATACCGCGTCCGGCCCGCTCTATGAGGTCGATACGCGGCTCCGCCCATCCGGCGCGCAGGGCCTGCTGGCGGTCAGTTTCGACAGTTTCGCCAAATATCAGCGCGAAGAGGCATGGGCCTGGGAGCATCTGGCGCTGACGCGGGCGCGGCCGATATTCGGATCGGCCATGGCCCGCACGGCGTTGGCCGCCATTCTGACCGAAACGCTAGAAAAAGATCGTAATATCAATGATCTACAGCGAGAGGCCGTCAAGATGCGCGGCGACATCGCAACCCATAAGCCGCCAGCCAGCGAACTGGACGTCAAATTGGTGCCGGGTGGTCTGGTTGATCTGGAATTTCTGATCCACATCAATCAATTCCGCTACGGCATGGCGTTCGACCCTGATCTGGGCAAGGCGCTGGCCATGCTGGTGGAGGCGGGTCATCTGCCTGCCGATCTGATCGAGGCCCATGCGCTCATCACGCGCTATTTGATTGTGTCGAGGTTAGTGTCGCCTTCTTCGACCGAACCGCCCGAAGCGACGCGCCCGCTGGTCGCCCGCGCCTGTGGTGCTGAACATTGGGACAGGTTGCTTGAAAGCTATGCCAAGGCGCGGCAAAGCATAGCCCAAGCCTGGGCCGCGCTCGCCGCGCCCTATCAGGAGGATATGTGATGCTGGTACAAGGCGACAGCGCGCCAGACGTCGCGCTCAAGGATGCCGATGGCGCGGACTTCACCCTGGCTCGCTATCGGGGCAAGCCGGTCGTGGTCTATTTCTATCCCAAGGCCGACACGCCCGGCTGCACCAATGAGGCCAAGGATTTCACCGAACTGGCCGGCGATTTTGCCGCGCTGGGTGTGCCGGTGGTCGGCGTGTCGAAGGACAAGCCCGCCAAGCTCAAGAAATTCGCCGACAAATATGGCCTGACGGTCACATTGGCGTCGGACGAGCCGGGCGATGCCTGCGAGGCGTTCGGGACATGGGTCGAAAAGTCGCTCTATGGCCGCAAATATATGGGGATCGAGCGGGCGACCTTCCTGATCGGTGCAGACGGCGTTGTCGCGCGGGTCTGGCCCAAGGTGAAGGTCAAGGGGCATGCCGCCGAGGTGCTGGAGGCGGCGAAGGCGCTTTGACCCTGCCCGATAGTGTCGGGGCGGCGTGCCGCCATGTCCTGCTGACTGCCGATCCCCATGCCAAGGTCATGGCCGCGCGCGCCATCGCGCGGGCGTGGCGGCTGGGACGGCTGGCGCACCGCTTCGATGGGACGATGCCCGATCAGCCCGCGCGCCCGGACGCGCCCGTCCTGCTGCATCCTGGCCAGATGCCCCGGCGCGGCAAGATGGGGTCTGCGCGATCGCGCGTCGCCATGCTCCACGCGCTCGCCCATATCGAATTTGTCGCGATCGACCTTGCGTTCGACCTGATCGGTCGTTTCGGGGACCAGTTCCCACCGGCCTTCGTCGACCAGTGGATGCAGGTCGGTGCTGAGGAAGCGATGCATTTCGCGCTGCTCGACCGGCGGCTGCGCCAGTGCGGCAGTCATTACGGCGCGCTCCCCGCCCATGACGGGCTGTGGCAGGCGGCGGAGGAGACGGCGCACGACGTTCTAGCCCGGCTCGCCATCGTCCCGATGGTGCTGGAAGCGCGCGCCCTAGACATCACGCCAGCGACGGTCGAGCGGTTCGAAGGGGCAGGCGACTTTGTGTCGGCAAAGTCCCTGCGCCGCATCATGGCGGATGAGATTCGCCATGTCGCTGCGGGGACGACATGGTTTCTTGCGGCGACGAACCGATTGGGCCTGTCCGCCCCAAATCATTACCAAATGCTTGTGAAAAGGCATTTTCGTGGTTCGGTTAAGCCACCGTTCAACGACTCAGCGCGTCGGCAGGCCGGTTTGACGCTAGAATTCTACGCCGCGCTTGCAACATGACCGCCGATTTGCAGTCTGCCTAACAGCGGGGGCGATCCAGGTCGCCAAAAAGTAACACGGGAAGCGCCGAGGGGCATAAGCCTCCGGTGACATAGTCGGGGTCGGCATGTTTGAACGTCATATGATCAATACTCGTGGTGCGCGTTTGTTCCATTCTGCCGTAAAGGCGACAAAGATTTTCGCAGGACTCGGTATCGCGGGCGCGCTCTGCGCCGCTGCATCGGCCAATGCGACGGAAACCGACGATCCCTATGGCGATGCGTCGGAAATCAACACCAGCGCCCTTGGGCCGCAGGATGTCGGTTTCTCCAACCTCTTCTCCAGCCTTCAACGCCTCGATGGCAATGCCAAGACCGCTGCCTATATCCCTTCGGGCCGTCCGGTCGAAAAACTGGCGCTGACCTCCAATTTCGGCGTCCGGTCCGATCCGTTCAATGGCAGCGCCCGGATGCACAAGGGCATCGATATTCCCGGTCCCGTCGGCACGCCGATCCACGCCACCGCCGACGGCATCGTCAACCGTGCTGGCTGGGCCAGCGGTTATGGCAATCTCGTCCAGATCTCTCATGGCAATGGCATGGAAACGCGCTACGGCCATATGTCCAAGCTGCTGGTGCCCGCCAACAGCTTCGTCAAGCGCGGCCAGATCATCGGCCTGATGGGATCGACCGGCCGCTCGACCGGCAGCCACCTTCATTATGAAGTCCGTGTCGACGGCGCCGCGATCAACCCGCTGCCCTTCGTCGCTGGACCTGACTATCTGGTGGCGATGAACACCAAGCCCCCGGTCGCCATGGGCGGCCCGACCAAGGCGCAGGAAAAGAGCATCGACTGATCGCGCTTTTATCGACTTTCGCAAAAGGCCCGGCACCCTGTGGGTTGCCGGGCCTTTTGCGTCATCCTATCTAGGGTAGCATGACCGATATTGATCTCACCTCATCTGCCGCTGCCCGTGTCGCCGCGATCGCCGCCAAGCAGGGCAAGCCTGCCATCCTGCGGCTGGCGGTGGAGGGGGGCGGCTGCTCCGGCTTCCAGTATCGCTTCGGTCTGGCCGATGCGGTCGAGGCGGATGACCTGGCGGTCGAGCGCGACGGGGTGACGCTGGTGGTGGATGACGTCAGCCTGGACCTGGTGCGCGGGTCGGCGGTCGATTTCGTTTCCGACCTTGGCGGCGCGGCGTTCAAGGTGACCAATCCCAACGCCACTGCTGGCTGCGGCTGCGGCACAAGCTTCTCGGTCTGATTTCATCCATGACGTGCTCCCGCGAAGGCGGGAGTCCAGTCCAGCCCTCGGAACGGGGCTCCCGCCTTCGCGGGAGCGCATTTCATGCTATGGGCGGGGCATCGACATTGGAATCGAAACGGATTGGGTCAGGTCATGCGCATCGCCACCTTCAACATCAACGGCATCAAGGCGCGCCTGCCGCGCCTGCTGGAATGGCTGGACGAAACGCGGCCTGACATTGCCTGCCTGCAGGAAATCAAGACGTCCGACGAGACCTTCCCGGCCAAGGATATAGAAGCGGCGGGCTATGGCGTCATCTGGCACGGGCAGAAGGGGTTTAACGGCGTTGCTATCCTGGCGCGCGGCGAAACCCCGGTGGAAGTGCGGCGCGGGCTGGAGGGTGAGCCGGAGGACGAGCATAGCCGCTATCTGGAAGCGGATGTGAAGGGCGTGCGCGTCGCCAGCATCTACCTGCCCAACGGCAATCCGCAGCCCGGCCCCAAATTCGATTACAAGCTGCGCTGGATGAAGCGCCTGCGCGCCCGTGCGGCGGAAATCTGGGCGGAGGAAGTGCCCGCGATTCTGGCGGGCGACTATAATGTCATCCCGCGCGACGATGATGTCTATTCGGTCAAGGCGATGGCGGACGACGCGCTGATGCAGCCCGAAAGCCGCGCAGCCTATCGCCGGTTGCTGGCCGATGGCTGGACCGACGCACTACGCAGCCGCCATCCCGCGGGCGGGGTGTGGACCTATTGGGATTATCAGATGAACGCCTGGCCCCGCGACGCGGGCTTCCGCATCGACCATCTGCTGCTCAGCCCCGCCGCCGCCGACCGATTGGTCGACGCGCAGGTCGACAAGGCATTTCGCGGCAGAGAGAAGGCCAGCGACCATGCGCCGACCTGGGTGGAATTGCGGGGGGGAGGAAGGGCGGTTTGGGTGGGTAGCCGCCGTGCCCTTCCCACACCGTCATCCCCGCGAATGCGGGGATCCATTTCCCGCCTTCGCACCGCGTTGAGAGCTTGGGAGATGGGTTCCCGCTTTCGCGGGAAGGACGAAAAAGGGTGGATTTCGGAATGTCGGCTTATGAGGCATGTCGCCCGACAATCGGACATTGCAAAATTCAAACATTCTTGCATCATGGCCGCATGGCAAATATGTTAGCTCGGATCATTGGTTGGTGGCGAAGTCTCGACCTCCCAATGAAAATTAATGCTGCAGCTTGCGCATTTCCTATTTTGATTATGCTCTTTACGCGTGGTCCGGATACAGTTGATAGATCCGGATACGAATACTCTATCCTTGAAACGATTGCTCAGTGGTTCATTGGAATACCTGCGCTATTTATCTTTGCGCCCGTGGTAGGAGCATCCCAATTTGGGCTTCTATGGCTTGCGCGCCGCTCTCCTGATGTCTGGATGCGTTGGCTATTTTCCACTGCTGCTATAATTTTATTGTATCCGTATCACGATTTCCTTCGGACCACCGATCTAACTGAAAATTCCACCGCTGCACTGGCTGCGATGTTTTATCCACTTTATTTGGCGGCAGGAGCGCTACCTGTTGCCGCTGGTATTTGGTGGATAAGAGTCTGGTTTGGGCGTGACGACGAACATTGATCAATGACCAAAAATGGCCGATGCACGAACCCGCTGCGCGGGAGTGGTGCCCATGGTGAGCTATCCATGACAACGAGAACGTCCCGCCTGGATTGAGCAGTGCCCGTAATGGGCCGACCCTTTTGGCTCCTTCAACATGAGGAGTCGAACGATGAACGAGCTTGTTCCGGTTGGCCCGATCAGCCCGCTACGCCAGCGGCTGATCGACGATATGACGATGCGCCGGTTCTCACGCGAGACGCAGCGCAACTACCTGCGCGACGTCGGGCGGTTTGCGACCTGGCTGGGGCGCTCGCCGCACACCGCGACCGCCGAGGATGTCCGGCGGTTCCAGATCGAGCAGCAGGACGCCGGCGTTCCGGCGCCGACCATGAACAGCATCGTCGCGGCGCTGCGGTTCTTCTTCACCCACACGCTCGACCGACCCGAACTCGCGCGTAAGCTGGTCCGCACCGCGCATGCTCGTAAGATCCCGGTGGTGCTGACCTTGGCCGAGGTGAAGCGGCTGCTCGATTCCACGACCTGCCTCAAGCATCAGGCGGCACTGTCGGTCGCCTATGGTGCCGGACTGCGCGTTTCCGAGGTCTCGGTGCTCAAGGTCAGCGACGTCGACAGCAAGCGCATGCTGCTACGGATCGAGCGCGGCAAAGGCGGGCGCTACCGGAACGCCATGCTGCCCGAAGGCTTGCTCGTGTTGCTACGTGAGTGGTGGCGCGCTGGTCGGCAGCAGGGGATCATGCTTCCGAACGGTTGGCTCTTCCCGGGCCAGAACGCAACAGTGCCGATCAGCACGCGGCAGCTGTATCGCATCGTCGTCGAGGCGGCCGAGGCAGCCGATATCGCCAAGCGGGTCGGCCCGCATACCCTGCGGCATAGCTTCGCCACGCACTTGCTCGAAGACGGTGTCGATATCCGCGTCATCCAGGCGCTGCTTGGTCACGCCAAGCTCAACACCACCGCCTTTTACACCCAGGTAGCGACCAAGACGATGCGCGCGGTGACCAGTCCGCTCGACCGGCTGATGATCCCGAGCGGGGGAACGCCCGACGGTTGAGGCGAGGTGCGCACCTCCATCGAGGTCGCCGATATCTTCCGAACTGCAGGGCCGACGTATCGGTTGGCCCATGCCGGGCATCTGAGCCTGCACCAGCTCAAGATCATGTCGGCGATCGAACAGTGTCGCACGGCGGCAATGGGCGGCCACGTCGAGGCCTGCGAGGACTGCGGCCATTGGCGTGTCGCCTATAACAGCTGTCGCAACCGGCACTGTCCCAAGTGCCAGGGCGCTGCCGCGCGCACGTGGCTCGCCGACCGCGAGGCCGACCTGCTGCCGGTCGGCTACTTCCACGTGGTCTTCACCCTGCCGGCCGAGGTCGGTGCCATCGCCTTTTACAACAAGGCGCTGATCTACGATCTGCTGTTCCGCGCAGCGTCGGAGACGATGCAGATCATCGCCGCGGACCCGAAGCATCTCGGCGCACGGATCGGCATCACCGCCGTGCTCCACACCTGTTGGAGTGGACGACCCCCAGCGGCATCGAATGTGCCAGAATGAGTTGTCAACGCTCAAACAAGGGAGCCGCCCGTGGAACAGCTTATCAGAATCGGAATGGATACGTCGAAGAGTGTTTTTCAGCTTCATGGAGTGAATGCGGCCGAGGAGGTCGTTCTTCGTCGCAAGCTGCGTCGGAAGGACATGGTGACGTTCTTCGAAAAACTGCCGCCGACCGTCGTGGCGATCGAGGCGTGCGGTGCCTCGCATCACTGGGCGCGCCTGCTCACCTCATTCGGTCACGAGGTGAAGCTGATAGCCGCACAGCTGGTTAAGCCGTACGTCAAGCGTGGGAAGAATGACGCAGCCGACGCCGAGGCCCTGTGCGAAGCAATGAGCCGACCGACTATGCGGTTTGTGCCAGTAAAGACGGCCGATCAGCAGGCCGTGTTGATGCTGATGGGTGTGCGTGACCGGTTGATCCGCAACCAGACGCAGCTCTCGAACGCTATCCGCGGCTTTGCTGCAGAGTTCGGGCTGACGGCCGCCCGGGGTATCGATCATCTCGGTCGATTGCTTGATCAGCTGCAAGCCGACAACAGCCTTCCTTCATTGGCCCGCGAATTGTTCGCGGCCCACGCGGAAGAATATAAGCAGCTTCAGGCAAAAATCGCGGAGGTCGATGCCAAGCTGGCAGCCTGGCAGAAAACTGAGCCTCACTGCAATCGCCTAGCGAAGATCCCCGGTATCGCAGCGATCGGCGCCGCATTGCTCGTGATGAAGACGCCGGCACCAGAGAGGTTTGCCTCAGGGCGCCAGTTCGCTGCCTGGATCGGCCTGACACCGAAAGATCACTCCACCGCCGGCAAAGTCAGGCATGGCGGCATCACCCGCGCAGGCGATGAAGGGTTGCGCAGCGTCCTGGTGGCGGGCGCCACAGCGGTCGTCAGGCACGTCGCCGCGGGCACCAGCAAAAATGCCTTCGCGCCTTGGGTGGAACAGTTGCTCAAGCGCAAGGCTCCCAAACTCGTCGCCGTTGCTCTCGCCAACAAGATGGCTCGCATAGCCTGGAAGCTGATGGTTACCGGCCAAAGCTACGCCGGCAAGACTGCACCGGTCGAGATAGCCGTCGCCGCATAGAGGTCAGCCAACGCGGGGAGCAAAGAGATGCAACCGCGCTGAGCCGATGCCCGAACTTGCAAGGAAAAAGCAGATGGTGTGATCGATCGATCCCGACGTAGGAAAATCCGGTAGCCCCAATGGCCTTCGAGGTCGCACACTTGGCTGGAACCGACGTCGCGGAAACCATCTTGGCCAGCGTTCACTCGAGCGCGCAAAAAGGCCGGACATATGGAAGCAAGCGATCTGATCAAATTAATGCCCAAGAAAGACCTTGTAAGAGGGGGTCGTCCACATATGGGGCTCGGCGCTAACCCACCACCCGCACATCCACATGATTGTCCCCGGCGGCGGCATCGCGCTCGACGGCACGCGTTGGGTCTCGGCGCGTCCGGCGTTCCTGTTGCCGGTACGTGTGCTCGGCGCGCTGTTCCGCCGCCTGTTCCTCACACGACTGCTCGCGCTCTACGATGCCGGACAGCTCGCCTTCTTCGGCAGCATGGCGCATCTCACCGAACGGCGCGCATTCCTGCGCCACCTGTCGCCGGTCCGCAAAAAGCGCTGGGTGGTCTATGCCAAGCCGCCATTCGCCGGGCCCGAAGCGGTCCTCGCCTATCTGTCGCGCTACACTCACCGCGTCGCCATCTCGAACAGCCGCCTTCTCCGCTTCGACGAGGACGGCGTTACCTTCCGCTACAAGGACTATCGCCGCGGCGGCGCCGACCGGCAGCAGGTGATGACGCTTGGTGCCGACGAGTTCATCCGCCGCTTCCTGCTCCACGACTTGCCCAAGGGCTTTCACCGCATCCGTCATTATGGCCTGCTCGCCAGCGGTACGCGCAAGGACAGTCTCGAACGGGCCCGCCAACTGCTCGCGGTCGCGCCGCCTGCTGTCGATGACATGCCCGCCGAACCGCCAGATGCCCGGCCGCCGTGCTCGTGCTGCGGTGGACGCATGATCGTCATCGAGATCTTGGAACGCCGGTACCAGCCTCGCGCGCCCCCATGCTTCGCAGCATCATCCGAGAGACAGGCGTCGTGACCCGGCACGGCACATCATCGACAGACCCCGTGACGACCGCGCTCCCGGGAAGGCCGGAGTCTGCTTCCCACCTGTCGAAAAGCGGACGCCAACTGCCCGAAAGCGGACCGTCCGACTGTGAGCGACCTTCGCGACCGCCGGAAAGCAGACCGTCCGCTTTCAAATACGTCCGCTTATCCACCGCGCCCGCCACCGCCCAGAGCCGCCCAAAGTCGAAATCCCCATAGACCATCGCAGGGGGCCCGCGGGTTCGGGCACCGCCGACTTTCCGACGCCTCTCGGCGTCCGAAACTCTAAACGATTTCGGAATGTCGCCTTACCGGCGGGTAAGAGGGGATAGCCGCCGGTCCTCTTTAGGGCAGGCGACACGATCGCGGGCGGAAATAGCTGCCTGTCGCCCATCGACCATTTCCTAACCGTGGAGGCTGTCTGCGGCGTTCTTGATTGCGGACGTTACATGCATCGGCCATGACGGCGGATCATCACAAAACGTCGAGATCGGAAATGTGGCAGCGTTACCTAAGTTGGATAGATCGCGATTTAGGAAATGGATGGCCCAGACTGAATGGGCTCTCATCGCTCGTGCCTTTCATCCCGCTGATGTTTGGAGTTGCTTACAGCGCTTGGTTCCATCCTGATGAGAGGCCGGGCACCGTTGAAAGCGCAATTGTTCTGGTTCCGATGGTGACACTGGCGGCTATTTGGGCATGGCGGGTTTCTCGGTGTGCCGTGCGCCAATATCGCACTGTAAAATCGCAACAGCCTCACGATTGAACGACCGCTTTTCAGACATGGGCCCTTTAAGCCGACAGTCCGCTAACCACCCATCCCGGCGATTTGACCTGGTCAAAGGCGTGGCGAGTCGCGCCGGTGCTGCCAGTCCGGTTTATATCCGCATGAAACCGAACGAGAGAACGGCGCTGGCGGGTGGATTGCAGACTGGCGGCTATCTGGACGATCGCGTCTAAAGCAGTCGTCGTCAGTCACATTCCGCCAGTGTAAGTGAAAATATACGGCAGCAGCCCCACAAGACTTAGAATGGAAATAGCAACCAACGGCTGCGGTGATCGCAGACCGTTAAATACCCATGCAAATGCTGCAAGGATTAAAGCTACACAGATCGGAATAACTATGTAGTGGTCGATCTGTTCTGAGTTTGGAAATACGCCTTCGCCATGTGTGTAAACACCGTAGGTCAGGTTTCGTCCTATATAAAACATGCCTAGCCAAAGCGTGCTGGAAAAGACTGCTAATATGTTGGCTGTCCGCATCCAAGCATCCTTACGCCGATAGCTAAAGTCTGCAAGTGGTCGTTAGCGGCGGAACCCATGAGCGGGACTCGAACCCGCCAAACAGGCCGCACCTCAATGCGTCTGCCCACGCCGACCGTGTCAGGGTCCTCAGCCAAAATAGCGTCGGCTACACTGTCTGCAATGGGGTAAGAGCGAAGCGGACCTAGATGGCAAGAAATGGTCGCTTCTCGCCCTACGCCGCCAGCCGCAGGAACGGCACGGGCTGGGTCGATCGCAGCACGATCGGCTTGCCCTCCGACGCTTCGAACAGTTCGCCGTCCAGAATGACGCTGCTGTGGTTGCCCTCGATCCGGATGGTGTCGCCCTGTTCCAGATGGATGCCCTGCATCTGGCTCTTGCCCACGCGCTTGAAAAGGCTTGCAAAGATCAGGCGCAGCAGGGCTGGCAAGCTCTGTTCCACCGCCATCAGCTTCATATTGCCCCGGCGGCTGTCGCCCGGCTGGACGCCGAGCAGCAGTCGTTCCAGCGTGGTGACGATCAGCACGGAGAATCGACCGGCCAGTTGCCCGTCGCGGATCAGGGATATGCTGACCGGCTTGCTGGATGGCGGCAGGAATTTGGCGCGAATGCCGAAAATCAGGGAAACCAGCACCGCCATAGCGGTGAGGAAATGGCTGAGGCCGTTGGACAGGCCCAGCGGATAGATCTGGTTGCGGCAATAGAGCATGTAATCGGCCAGTCCCGCGCCGCCCAAAAACATGCCCAGCACCGGGCGGCTGCCGACCTGCCCGTCCGACAGGGCGATCAGTTCGCGCGCGACGACATGGTCGTCAACGCCAGCCTTGGCCAGCGCGACGATTCGTTCCAGCGCCTTGATGGGATCGCCATGAATGCCAAGGTCGAGCGCGATCAGGTTGGTCTTGCCATTGGGCAGCACGGCGATCGGCGGCACCCGGCCCTTGAAATGTTCGCCCTGGTAAAGCTCGGTCAGCGCCGCCTGCACCGTACCGTCGCCGCCATTGATGACGATGACGACGGGATCGACGCGGGCAATCGTCTGGAGCGCGCGGCCGATCTGGTCGACATGCTCCACTTCATAATGGAAGATGTCCGGGTTGCTGGCGCAATAGCTGCGAACGCGCGGCAGGGTCTGGCGGTTGCCCGTGGACTTGGGATTGGACAGGAGCGCGACGCAGACCATGGCTTTTGATCACATATATTTGAGGGTGATGGTGATTTTCGTCACGCCGGGACCGGCATAGAAAGCGGCCTTTTCGACCCCAGGCTTGCCCAGATTGAAGATGTTGATCGACGGATTGTTGGAAAAACCACCGCCGTCGCGGCTGATGTCGGTCTTGCCATTGCCATCGCGATCATGACGCACGGCGATGCCATATTTGCCCGGCTGCGGCACCGGCATGCAAAAGCGCATCGTGCCATTGGACGGGCGAACCGGAATGTCGATACGATTGAGCCATTCGCCCTTGCTCAACCAGGCGGATTTGGTGGCGGGGTAGGATTGGACGCGCACCTTGCCGGTTTCCGCCGCAAAGCCGCGCACGTCGACCAACACGGCCGGGCCGTTCCGGCTGTTGCCGCAACGTTCCAGATCGTTGGGAATGACCTGACCATGGGCCATTGCCGGGATAGCTGCGATCATCGCTGCCACCGACATCAGACCCACTGCAACTTTTACCATGACCATTAGACTCCTGGAAGCTATAGCCGCCCGATCGGGTCGGACGGCAGCCCCTGTTCGCCCCGCTATTTTCCTGATTCCAATATGGAATGGGTTTGCGGCCAAAACATGGTGATGGGACGACGACTTAGAGAATGCTGACCGCCACCGATCGTTATCTTGCCCGCCTGATCGCGGTGCCCATGCTGGGTACGCTCGTGATCGCCGCGATGCTGCTGGTGCTGGACAAGATGCTCAGCCTGTTCGATTTCGTCGCGGCGGAAGGCGGGCCGGTCAGCGTCGTGTGGCGGATGCTGGCGAACATGCTGCCCGAATATCTCTCGCTCGGCATTCCCATCGGCCTGATGCTGGGCATCCTGCTGGCCTTTCGCAAATTGGCGCTGTCGTCGGAACTGGACGTGATGCGGGGGGTCGGCCTGTCCTACGGGCGGCTGCTGCGGGTGCCGTACATGTATGCGATTGCGCTCGCGCTGCTTAATTTCGGCATTGTCGGCTTCGTCCAGCCGCTGTCCCGCCACGCCTATGAAGCGCTGCGATTCGAATTGCGGTCAGGTGCGCTGGGCGCGTCGATCAAGGTCGGCGAGTTCACCAATCTGGGCAAGCGGATGACGATGCGGATCGAACGCAGCCTGGACGGCGGGCGCAATCTGCAGGGGATTTTCGTCCGCGCGGTCAGCCGGGACGGACAATCGGTCGCGGTCACGGCGGCGCAGGGCATGTTCCTGGCGACGGACGATCCCGACACGATCATCTTCCGCCTGCGCGACGGCGTGCTGGTCAACGACGCGCCCAAATATAAGACGCCGCGAATCCTGTCCTTTTCAAGCCACGACCTGCCGATCGACCTGCCGCAGATCGAAAATTTCCGCGGGCGCGACGTCGACCGGGAAAAGACGATCCCCGAACTGATCGTGATTGGTCGCGATCCGGCCACCCCGGACAAATTGCGCAACGAAGTGCGTGCCAATTTCCACTTCCGCATGGTGGAGGTGGTGATGATGATGCTGTTGCCGCTGGCCGCGCTCGCCTTTGCGATCCCGCCCAAGCGGTCGACATCGGCGCTGGGCGTGTTCCTGTCGATCATCTTCATCGTGACCTATCACAAGGTCAACCAATATGGCGAAAGCGTGGGCGCGCTGGGCAAGGTCGATCCGATCATCGCGCTATGGGGACCATTTCTGCTGACGGCGGGCCTGATCTTCTGGATGTATCATGTCATCGCGCACCGCCCCGGCGGGCAGCCGATCGGCGCGCTGGAAGTCGCCTTTGCCAAGGTGGGCAAGCAGATCGTGCGCCTGTTGCGGCTGGGCCGTCGACGCCCGCCCGCGGCGGAAGGAGCCGCCTGACCCATGCAATTTGCTTTCTTCCCCTCGCGCCAGATCAGCTGGTACATGGCGCGCCTGTTCCTTACGCGGACGCTGGCGGTGCTGGCGCTGCTGGTGCTGGTGCTACAAACGCTCGACCTGCTGGGACAGTCAGGCGACATCCTTGCTTATCCCGGCAATGGCGACGCGCAATTGTGGCATTATGTCGGCCTGCGCGTGCCGCAGATCGTGGCGCGCTTCCTGCCTTTTTCGGTGCTGCTCGGCACGCTGGTGATGCTGGCGACGCTGAACCAGAATAGCGAAATCATCTCGATGAAGGCGGCAGGCCTGTCCGCGCACCAGATATTGGCTCCGCTCGTGGTGTCCGCACTGGGCGTGGCGATCATCAGCTATGCCTTCAACGACCGGATCGTCGCCCGGTCCACTGCGGCGCTCAGTGCCTGGCAGGCGGTCGATTACGGCCCGATCCCGCGCGACAGCGGGGTCAAGAGCAACCCCTGGGTGCGCGACGGCAATAATCTGGTCAACGCTGCCATCGTCGCCGGGCGCGGTACGCAGGTGCAGCTGCGCAAGGTGGAGATTTTCAACCGCATCAACAACAGCCTGACGACCATCATCCAGGCGCCGCGCGGCCATTATGACGCGGCGGACAAGAGTTGGGTGCTGGAAGAGGCGCGCCAGTTCGACGTGGCGCGTGGCACCGTGACCAATGTCGGCACGGTGCGTTTTGGCCGCGACATTCGCCCCGACCAGTTCACCCTGGCCAAGGTCGATCCCGATGCCCTGACCTTCCGCCAGCTTCAGGCCGCGATTTCCGACCTGCATGATGCCGGGCGACCCACGGCGGAGTTGGAGGCCAATTTGTGGCACAAGCTGTCCGGCCCGCTTTCGGCCCTGCTGATGCCGATATTGGGGTCGGTCGCGGCGTTCGGGCTGGCGCGATCGGGCCAGTTGTTCGTGCGCGCAGTGATGGGCATGGCGCTGGGCTTTGCCTATTTCGTCGCCG
Source organism: Sphingobium sp. B2 (assembly GCF_007693735.1). Lineage (NCBI taxonomy): Bacteria > Pseudomonadati > Pseudomonadota > Alphaproteobacteria > Sphingomonadales > Sphingobiaceae > Sphingobium > Sphingobium sp. B2. Next base: position 2,154,633 of record NZ_VDBZ01000001.1, on the reverse strand, counting down.
ACAATTTCTCGCTGGCGATGGGCAGCCTGGGCGCTTATCCGCCGTTTCTGGCGGCTTGGGCGCCCTTCCTGCTGTTCCTGCTGGTCGGTGAGACTGTGCTGTTCAGGACGGAGGAATAGCCTAGCGCGCCACCATGGTGCTGCGGGCGATCTTGCCGACCAGCGGCATCATCCCGCGATAATTGCCGCGATGATAGGGCGATTGCGGGTCCAGCGTCGCCACCAGCTTGCGGTGCGCGGCGGCCAGATTGTGATAGGGCACGCTGGGCAGCAGGTGGTGCAACGCATGATAGCGCAGGCCGACCGGCGCCCACAGCGCAGGCAGGCTGCCGGGCGGGGGCACATTGACCGAATCGAGATATTGCGCCGTCACGGTCATCGGTTCGCCTTCATTCTCCCACAAATGCGCGACCAGGGTGCGCAGCTGGTTGATGACGGTCATCGCCGAATGGACGGCCATATAGACCAGCAACGGCTTCCACCCGACCACGAACACGCTGCCGACCAGCGTCAGCGCGAACAGGGACGCGCCAGCCTCCTGCCACGCCCACATGCGGGCGAAGGCCCCTTCGGGCTTGCGGCGGCGATAGGCCGGATTGATCGACAGCGCGGACAGTTCACCGACCATCTTCGCGCGGAGCGGCGGGATGATCAGGGACAATGGCGTCAGCACAGCAAAGCGCAGGATAAGGCCGACCGGCGCCAGCGCGGCGACGAGGATGAACAGCGGCAGCGACCAGGGCTTCATGAGCGCCAGCGGCAGATATTCCGGATCTTCCGCCGTGCCGTAGCGGGTGCGGGCGTGATGCTGGGTATGGACGCCTTCATACATGAAGGACGGGATCATCAGCGGAATGCCCACGATCAGGTTCCACGCGGCGCGGAAACCGGGCAGCGCGCCAGCGCGGATATGGGTGAGTTCGTGGATGAAGCTGGCCGCCCGATACAGCGCCAGCATCGCAATCACGCCGCAGGCAATGGCCAGCGGCACGCTATCCACCAGCATCGCACCCGCCAGCGCGCCCCAGCCGATCAGCGCGGACGCCAGCATGTCGGGCCAGTAGATGCGCGGATTGGCAGTGGACAGGTCGCGCGTCAGTTCGGCCGCCGCACGCAGCATCGCCACGTCATCGGGAATGGTCGCACGGGCGCGCTGCGCGGCGGCAAGGATGGGATCATGCACAGTCATGGCAGGCGTCCTAATCTCCAAATGCGCTGACATCGTGGCAGCACGATGACATTATCCGCCCAATAGCGGGCTGGCGGCGGGCTGTGATTGACAATCCGCAAACAAGCGGCGAACTGCTGCCATCTTTTGGTGAAAGCGGCAGCCGTGGCACATTCTGATCTGGTGATTACGCCCGTTTCGGGCAAGGGCGACCTCAAGGCCTTTATCGACCTGCCCTGGTCGATTTACGCCACGGACCCCAATTGGGTGCCGCCGCTGAAGGCGGAAATGTACGAATTGCTGACGCCCGGCAAAAATCCCTTTTTCGAACATGCCAAGGCGCAATATTTCCTGGCTCGCCGCAACGGCCGTGTCGTTGGCCGCATTTCGGCCCATTATGACAAACTGGCGCTGTCGATGCCGCCGGAACAGGGCATGGGGCCAGGGACCGGCAATTTCGGCCTGCTGGAGGCGGAAGATGACGCGATTGGCGCGGCGCTGATCGCGCAGGCCGAGCAATGGTTGCTTCAACAGGGCATGACCCGCGTGGTCGGCCCGATCTCGCTGTCGATCTGGGAGGAGCCTGGCCTGCTGATCGCCGGGCATGACCATCCGCCGACGGTCATGATGGGGCACAACAGCCCGGCCTATCAGGCGATGGTCGAGGGGGCAGGGTATCAGCCGGTCAAGACGCTCAACTGTTTTGAGCTGGACATCACCCAGAATTTCCCCCCGCTGATCCAGCGGATCATCGCATCGGGCCAGAAGAACGAGCGCATCCGCATTCGCAAGGTCGACAAGTCGAAATTCGACGCGGAGGCAGCGATCATCCTCAACATCCTGAACGACGCCTGGGGCCGCAACTGGGGCTTTGTGCCGATCACCGATGCGGAGATCGCGCATACCGGCAAGAAGCTGAAACCCATCGTGTTCGAAGATCTGATCATGATCGCCGAACTGGACGGTGAGCCGGTCGCCTTCATGATGACGCTGCCGGACCTTAACGAGGCGATCAAGCCGCTCAACGGCGCGCTGTTTCCCTTTGGCTGGGCCAAGCTGCTCTGGTGGCTGCGCAAGCCCAAGGTGCGTACGATGCGGGTGCCGCTGATGGGCGTGCTGCAACGGCTGCAATCGTCCCGGCTGGCCAGCCAGCTGGCCTTCATGATGATCGAGGCGATAAGGCTGGAAGCGATCGCCCACTATGGCGCGACCCGTGGCGAGATTGGCTGGGTTCTGGATGACAATCAGGGCATGAACGCCATCGCGCAGGCGATCAACAGCAAGGTCAACAAAGTCTATCAGCTGTACGAAAAGCCGCTCTGATCATGGGTTGGCGGGCACGGCGACATCGACCGCGCCCGCCGCAATCCGCGCCACGACCGGCGTTTTCGCCAGCACTTCGCCGTCGATGGATATGCGCTGGCGCGGGCGGGTGGTGATGGTGAAAGCCTTGCCATGCCATTCCTGCGTATGCGCGTCGCGATCGCGCAGCTTGACGAATTTCGCGTACCAGTCCCACGCCAGCCGCGGCTTGCTGCGCCCGACGACCGCCTGGACTACGATTTCGCCGCTATCGACGTCGGCATGATCGGACAGTTCGACCCCGCCATGAAAGGGGCCGTTCAGGATGCGTACTTCGGTGGACCATAGCCGCCGTTCCTGCTGACCATCGTCGATGATCAGGCGGAAGGCGCGGAAGCCGACCGAACATTTGATCGCCCATAGCAGATAGCCGATCCGTCCCAGATAGCGTTTCAGCTTGTGCGGCACCGTCCGGCCGATCATCGGCGACAGGCCGAGCGAGGCGGCGTTGACGAAATAATCTTGGTCGATCATGCCCAGGTCCACCCGGCGTCGGCGTCCGTTGGCGATGGCCGCGATCGCGCCGTCCAGATCGAGCGGCAGGCCCAGCGTTCGCGCAAAGCTGTTGGCGGTGCCCAGCGGCAGGACGGCGAACACGCAATCCTTGCCGACAAACTGGTCGACCGTGCTGGACATGGAGCCATCGCCGCCACCCACGATCACCATCGGCGCGCCATCGGCAATCGCCTTCCCCACGGTTTCTTCCATCAGTGCGGGGTTTTTGACCGCATGAGCGGCGAGCAGGTCGATGCCCGCCTCCTCCAGTTTTTCCTTCGCCTCCGCAAAGAGCGCTTCGCCCTTGCGGCTGTGCGCGTTGACGATCAGCGCGGCCTGACGCGGGAGGGGGCGATTGGAGGATTTCGTTATCATGCCACAACAACTCGCGAAGGCGGGTTCGGCTCCGGGGAAACCATGTCCCGCTGGATCGTTACCTGATCATGGCCCGTATCGCTCATCTGTCCGACATTCATTTCGGCGCGCACGATCCGCGCATAGTCGACGCCGCCACAGCCTGGCTGGAGGAGCGTCGGCCCGACCTGGTCATCATCAGCGGCGACCTGACCCAGCGCGCGCGGGTCGAGCAGTTCCGCGCGGCGTCCGCATGGCTCAACCGGCTGCGCGCGGCGGGGCTGAAATTGCTGGTCATCCCCGGCAATCATGACATTCCGCTCTATGACGTGGTGCGGCGCTTCGCTGCCCCGCTCAAACGCTACAAACGCTATATCAGTCACGACCTGTGCCCCTGGTATGAGGATGAGGAGGTCGCGATCCTTGGCCTCAACACCGCCCGCTCGCTGACCATCAAGGACGGGCGGATCAATCATGACCAGATGGACATGCTGCGGGACTATTTCGCGCCGGTCGCCAGCGGCAAGACGCGCATATTGGTGACGCACCATCCCCTGTTCGCCATGCCGATCGGCCGGGGCGGGGAACTGAGCGAGGCTGTCGGCCAGCATGACGACGCGGTCCAGGCGGCATGCGAAGCAGGTGTCCATCTGGCGCTGGCGGGCCATTTTCACCGCACCTATGCGCAGGCGGCACGCAAGATGGTGGAACGGGCGGGCGGCGCGTTGATCATCCAGGCCGGCACCGCGACATCGACCCGGCTGCGCAACGCCGAACCGCAAAGCTTCAACTGGCTGCACGTCCGGCGCAACAATGCGATGGAGTTGCAAGTGATCGTCTGGGACGGCGCAGGCTTTCGCCGGGCGAGCCATGTGGAATATGTCCGCGACGGGCAGGATTGGACGCCACGGGACTTGGCGGACGCTCCAAGGATCGGTGAGATCGTGGAGTGAGGATATGGCGGCCCGACTACACTACAAATTTTTGGGGGTAGCTGCTTTCCTTAGCGTAACCTAGGCCGTCAACATGATGGACACGCAAAGGACGGATATGGGCTGGGCGTTGACCGAGAAGGAGAAGCAGACGCTGCGCCTGATCGTTCGCGGTCATGACGCGAAGTCGGTCGCGCGAAGTCTGGGCCTGTCGGTCCATACAATTAACGAGCGGTTGCGCGATGCGCGGCGGAAAATGGCGGTGTCGAGCAGCCGGGAAGCGGCCCGGTTGCTGCTGGAGGTGGAGGGGGACGGTGCGGGACCGTCCCCCAATTATGTGGGGGACAAGGAAATCCGGGCAGACGCGCCGGATAGTCCGGTGGATCAGGACAGCGCGCCGATTAGCGGCGCAGGGCGGGCCATCCGCCCTTACTGGATCATCATCGGAGTAGCTCTCATGACGCTTGCCCTTGGCCTGTTGGCCCTCACCGCTCTGCCGCAACTCACTTCTGCCCCTTCTTCCCCGGTGCCAGTTGCCAGCACAGCACAAAATCCGGCAGTGGTGGATGTAGCGCGTCGATGGCTGGTGCTAGTTGACGAGGGGCGTTGGGACGAAAGCTATCGCGAGACTACCGTGACCTTTCGCCGGATGAACACGGCAAAGGTGTGGGCCGACACTTCGGAAGAGGTGCGCGTGCCTTTGGGCGCAGCATTATCCCGCATTTTCCTCAGTCAGGAAAATCTGCCCGCGCCGCCTTCCGGTTATGAAGTGGTGAAATTCCGCACCCGTTTCGCCAACAAGGGAGAGGCGATCGAGACGGTCAGTCTGGATCGCGAGGATGGGCAGTGGCGCATAGCAGGCATCACTATCGAATGAAGTGGGGCAGGGGGCAGGCGTTATCCCGCCTTCCCCTTCAACGCCTCCGCCAGCGATACTGTCGCGCTGCCGCGTCGGGCCGGGGCGGCCTGGCTGGGGTCGGGTTTCCAGCCTGACAGATAGAGGATCGCCATCTGCTCCGCCGTCCGGCCATCCGGGTCCGCTGCATCGGCAAAATGGCGTGCGGCGGCGACAAGCGCGTCCCGACGCAGCGCGGGGGGGCGCGCCGTCAGTACATTGCCCGCGCCCATGCCGCGCAGGTCATGCATCAGGCGCAGCAGATGGCCATAACGGACGCTCAGCGTCTCGCCATCGGCCACGGGCATCGCAAAGCCCGCGCGGCTGAGCAGGTCGCCTGCCGATCGCACATCGACCTGCGGGTGGATATGCTGGCCCGGCCGGTCGCCTTCGCCCGCCATCAGCGCGGCGCGCAATCGCGGCAGGCTGCCAGCGCCGGTGAAGGTCGCCAGCATCAGCCCGTCGGGCCGCAGCACCCGCCGCATCAGGATCAGCGCACCGGGCAGGTCATTGACGCTGTCGAGCGTGCCGCAGGCGATGACCAGATCGAAACTATTGTCGGCAAAGGGCAGGGCGTCCTCATCCCCCTGCACCCCATCGCTGGCACGGGCGGCGCGGAAGCCGGGATCGATGCAGGCGACCCGCTTGCCCATCGCTTCCAGAGCGGCCCTGGCGCTGCCGTCCGGGCAGCCGATCACCAATGCTTCGGGCAGGTCGCGCTGCACATCGCCCAGCCGGTCGAGCAGTTCGTCCAGCATGGCGCGATAGAGAAAGTCATGGGCCGCAAAATCGGCCAGCATCCGGTCCCGCCGGATGCTGCGCAGGGAACGGTCGAATATGTCGGGGCTGCTCATGCCGGGCCTTGTGCAACGGGCGGGAAGGGGGGACAAGGCAGATGATGCCTTTCCTGCCGCTTCTCAAGAGCGCGATCCGCCCCGCGCTTGATTATGCGCTGCCGCCGCGCTGTCCCGGTTGCGGCGTGATCGTGGGGGAAGATCATGGTTTCTGCCTGTCCCTGTCTCTTATACACATCTAGATGTGTATAAGAGACAGGATCATGGTTTCTGCCTGTCCTGCTGGGGCGGTATGGAATTTTTGGGCGAACCCTGTTGCGCGCGCTGCGGCATACCCTTTCCGCATGACATGGGGGAGGGCGCGGAGTGCGGCGCCTGTCTGGCCGATCCGCCGCCCTTCGACAGCGCGCGGGCGGTGCTGGCCTATGGCGATGTCGCGCGCACGGTTGCGCTGCGGCTGAAATATGGGCGGCGCATCGGCCTTGCCCGGCTGGTCGCGCGGCAGATGCTGCGCCAAGTCCCCGCAATCGGCGAAGATCCGCCGCTGATCGTGCCGGTGCCGCTGCATCGCTGGCGATTATGGGGGCGGGGGTTCAACCAGTCGGCGCTGATCGCGGATCATCTGGGGCGGCTGACGGGGCTGGCGGTGGACAAACATGGTCTGCTGCGGGTCAAGCGGACGGCGCCCTTGCGCGGCATGCATCCGGGGCAGCGGGCAAGGGCGGTGCGCGGCGCCTTTGCGCTGGCTGCCGGGCATCGGATGACGGGACGACGCATCCTGCTGATCGACGACGTTCATACCAGCGGCGCGACGGCGGCCGCCTGCACCCATATTCTCAAGCGCGGCGGGGCTGGCGAGGTGCGGCTGCTGTGTTGGGCGCGGGCCTTGCCACGCGAAAGCGCTGATTGACAATATAGAGCAAAGCCCCAATTTCAGGGAATAAGGAGCAATGACGGACAGATGGCAAAGGTCGAAATCTATACCAAGGCGTTTTGCGGCTATTGCGCGCGGGCCAAGGCGCTGCTGAACGACAAGGGTGTCGCGTTCGAGGAATATGACATCACGATGGGCGGGCCCAAGCGCGCCGAGATGCTGGAACGCAGCCGGGGCGGCAGCACCGTGCCGCAAATCTTCATCGACGGACAGCATATCGGTGGCAGCGACGACATGGCGGCGCTGAACCGGCAGGGCAAGCTCGACCCGCTGCTGGGGCTGTGACCACGATGCGCGCTGCGCTGTTCCAGATGACCAGTGGCATTGATCCTGCCGCCAATGCCGCTGCCATCGTGGCGATGGCGGCGCGGGCCAGGGGGGAGGGGGCGGACATGCTCTTCACCCCGGAAATGGCGGGCTATCTGGACCGCGACCGCGCGCGTGCTGCCGCCACATTGCGATCCCAAGCCGATGATGCGGTGCTCGCCGCCGTGCGCGAAGCGGCGGCCAGGGAGGGCCTGTGGATTCATATCGGATCGCTGCCTCTGAAAGATGAGCGCGCCGACGGTCGCTGGGCCAATCGCAGCTTCCTGATCGACGACACCGGCGCGATCCGGGCGCAATATGACAAGATCCACCTGTTCGACGTCGATCTTGCGACGGGCGAAAGCTGGCGCGAATCGTCGGTCTATGGACCGGGCGAACAGGTGGTCGCTGCCGATACGCCCTGGGGCCGTATGGGTTTTTCGATCTGCTACGACATGCGCTTTCCCGACCTGTATCGCGCACTGACCAATGCCGGGGCGACGATCCTTCTGGCCCCGGCTGCCTTCACCGTGCCGACCGGACAGGCGCATTGGCATGTGCTGTTGCGCGCCCGCGCGATCGAGGCGGGCTGCTTCGTCATTGCGACGGCGCAGGTCGGCGCGCATGCGGACGGGCGCGTGACCTATGGCCATAGCCTGGTGGTCGATCCATGGGGCGAGGTGCTGCTCGACATGGGGGAGGCCGGGGGACTGGGGCTTGTCGATATTGACCTGACGCGGCTAGGGGATGTGCGGGCGCGTGTGCCCGCCATCGCCAACCGCCGTGCCATTGCGCAGGAAGTGCAAATTTCGTGATCGTGTTCGACCTTAAATGCCAGTCGCAGGGCCATGTGTTCGAAGCCTGGTTCGGTTCCAGCGCCGACTATGCGGACCAGCAGGAACGCGGGCTTCTGGCCTGCCCGACATGTGGCGACCCGCAGGTGACCAAGGCGGTGATGGCGCCCGCGGTGGCGGCCAAGGGTAATAGCCGCTCGGTCGTGGTGCAGGACGCCGCCGCGCCCACGCCCGACGCCCCCGTCGCAATCAGCACGGGCGACGCGGCCAAGATGCGCGCGATGGTCGAAGCACTGGCGCAGGCCCAGCAAAAGCTGCTGGAAGGGTCCACCTGGGTTGGCCGCGGCTTTGCCGAACAGGCGCGCGCCATGCATTATGGCGAACAGGCCAGCGGCAGCATCCATGGCGAGGTCGCCCCGGCAGAAGCGAAAGCGCTGATGGAAGAGGGCGTGCCGGTCGCGCCGCTGCCTTTTCCCGTCATTCCCCCCGAAGCGAAGAATTGACCGCGTCGCCCGCCCATAATAGAGGCCAAGCGATGGGCACCCGTAGCTCAGCAGGATAGAGCATCAGATTCCTAATCTGAGGGCCATGGGTTCGAATCCCGTCGGGTGCACCATTTTTTACAGCCTCAGGCGCCAGCGCGGGCATGCGTTACCCGTTCAGCCTTCTGCCAGCATGGCGTCGATGATCGCCTGCCAGGCGGCAAGCGCGGTGCTATCCATCGACAGGTCAGGATCGCGGATTGTGGCCAGCACGACGCGGGCATTGTCGCGATACATGCGCCGCATCGGTTCTGCATCGGGATCGTCCCAGTCCCAGTCGGGTACGATATTGGCGTACATGGCGCGGGCGGCGCGTTCCAGGGCGTTGGTTACAGCCATTTGAGTTTCCTGAAGCGAACATAGAGCAGGGCGCAGACGATGCTGATCACGCCCAGCACCACGAAATAGCCATAGCGGGTGCGCAGTTCGGGCATATTCTCGAAATTCATGCCGTAAATGCCCGCGATCGCGGTCGGTACGGCCAGGATGGCGGCCCAGGCCGCCAATTGGCGGGTGATGACGCCGGTGCGCTGTTGTTCCAGCAAATTGCTGAATTCGAACACGGACGCCAGAATCTCGCGCAGATCCTCCACCATCGTCTGGACCCGGCGCACATGGTCGCGCACGTCGCTGAAATAGGGGCGGGCCTCCGCATCGATGCAGGGCAGTTCCTGCTTGACGAATTTGGTCGCGACTTCGTGCATCGGCGTCAGGATACGCTGGAAACGCAGCAGCTGGCGGCGCAGATTGAAGATGCGGGTGATGTCGTCATGCCCCAGGAACGTGTCGATGGTATGCTGTTCCATCGCCAGCACCTCTTCTTCTATCCCCTCGATGATCGGCAGATAGCCATCGACCACGAAGTCGAGGATGGCGTGCAGGACATAATCGACCCCCTGGGCGAGGCGGGCGGGCACCGCTTCCAGATCCTGCCGCAGGGCAAGGTGCGCGCGGGAAGAGTCGTGGCGGACGGTGATGATATGGCTGTGCCCCACGAAGATCGCGGTTTCGCCGTAGCAGATGCTGTCATCTTCGACATGGGCGGTCCGGGCGACGACGAACAGCTGGTCGCCATAGAGGTCGACTTTGGGCAGCTGGTTGGCCTTGACCGCATCCTCGACAGCCAGCGGATGCAGATCATAGGCGCGCTGGAGCGCCTGCATCTCCGCCAGCGTGGGGTCGGCGACGCCGATCCAGACAAATTCGGATTTGTCGTGGGCGCAGTCGATTCGCTCGTCGATCGACACCGACCGGACACGGGCGCCGTTGCGATAGAGATAGGCAGCGATGACAGTCATGAACAGGTCCGGCTTGGGGCAAGGCGAGGTTCGATTAGCAGATGGCGGGGATGGCGTCCTATCCCAATCAGGCCACGGCCCGCATGATTTTTCGACGAAGCGGTGGCAGGTGACTTCGCCCTGACATAGTTGGGGGCGAGAGGGGGATTGGAAATAGCAGGCGAAGGCGGTCCCCATCATGTTGGCCATAGATTTCGAGGCATCCTGCCTGCCGCGCCACGGGCGGTCCTTTCCGATCGAGGTCGGACTGGCGGGAGCGGATGGCGCGCGCAGCTGGATCATAAGGCCGCATCCCGACTGGGCAGGCTGGGGCTGGACGGCGGAGGCCGAGGCTTTGCACGGGCTGAGTCGGGCGCGGATCGAACGGGACGGGCTGCCTGCCCATGTCGTGCTGGATCAACTGGTCGAGGCGGTGGGTGGCCAGCGCGTGGTCGCCGACAGCCTGATCGATCCCTATTGGCTGGAGACGCTGGCGGCTGCGGCCGGTCGGGCGGCCCCGTTTGCGATCGATCATGTCGCAACGCTGCTGGACGAACGGCAGGTCGATGAAGCGCAAATCAGTGCGTCCGTGCGGATCGCCGACCAGCGCTGTCCGACGCGGCACCGAGCAGGCAGCGACGCCCTGTGGCTGGCATGCGTCATGGCGCAGCTCTGGCCCGACCTTGCCGCTGCTCCGCCGGTGCGGATGCCGCTGATGTCCTGCTACTGATCCAAATCTGCCGTCGGCCATTAGCAACAATTTGTTACCTCCGGCAAATTTCGGAGACATTCGCCTGCCCTAATTCGGGCGCGCCGGCTTCGCAGGGGCCGGATGCTTTCGCCTGAGCAGGAGTTGCGATGATGACGCACAATGCCGCGCCGAATGGTCCGCGATGCCGGTAACCGCGCCGTTGATCATGGTCGCCGAGACGCAGCCGGATCTGCGCCGGACGATCCGCGAATTTCTGGAGGAAAGCGGCTTTCGCGTCCTGCCTGCCCAATCGTCCGACGATGTGTTTCAGGCGCTCGGTAAAGTGCCTGTGGGCGTCGTGGTGCTGGATTCGGCGTTGCGCGGGGCGGATGGGCTGGACCTGTGCCGCGACGTACGCGAACGCAGCGACGTGCCTGTCATACTGGTCGGCGCCAACAGCAGCGAAGTGGACCGGGTGGTCGGGCTGGAACTGGGGGCGGACGATTATATGGCCAAGCCCTATTCGGGGCGGGAACTGGCTGCGCGCGTGCGGGCCGTGCTGCGCCGCGGGAGGAGCGATCGGTCCCCAGGCCTCAATCGCCAGACCCAGGCGGTGTTCGACGGCTGGACAGTCGATTTCGGACGGCGGACGCTTCTTGATCCAGCCGGCGCGCCGGTCGATCTGACGGCGGCGGAGTTTACATTGCTGACTGTGTTGCTGGACCATCCCCAGACGGTGATCGCGCGGGCGCGGCTGATGGAACTGGCCGGCGTGCGCGACGCGCCATCGTCGGATCGCAGCGTCGACGTGCTGATCAGCCGCCTGCGCCGCAAATTGCGCCATGGCGACCAGCCCGCGCCGATCGTGACCGCCCGCGGCATCGGCTACATGTTCAGTGCCACCGTCGATCGTTGCTGAAATATGCTTTCGCCGCACTGCAACATCGATTCAACGTTCAGACATACTATTTAACAAAGCCGCTGCGACCTAGCAAAGCCGCTCTCCTATCTAACGTGACAGGCCGGTCCGTTCCGACTGGCAAAACAACGAAGGAGAGACTCCATGAACGAGCTCATCGGTCGCGTTTTCAACTTCGAAAAGCACACTTTTCCGAACGAAAGCGCGCTTTACAACCGACTCGCCAGTGACGGTCAGAGCCCCAAGGCGCTGATGATCTCCTGCGCCGATTCGCGAATCGTTCCCGAACATATCATGCAGGCGCAGCCGGGCGATCTGTTCGTATGCCGCAATGCAGGCAACATCGTCCCGCCGCACGCGACGCAAAATGGCGGCGTCACCTCCACGGTCGAATATGCCGTCATGGTTCTGGGCGTCCGCGACATCATCGTTTGCGGCCATAGCGATTGCGGCGCGATGAAGGCTTTGTCGACCGAGGCCGACCTGACAGCCATGCCCAATGTCGCTGCCTGGCTGCGGCACAGCCATGCCGCACAGCAGGTCTGCAAGGCAAGCTATCCCGCCGATCTGAGCGACGCGGAAAAGCTGCGCAACATGGCGCTGGAAAATGTCGTGGCGCAACTCGCCCATCTGCGCACCCATCCATCGGTCGCATCGGGCATCGCCCGTGGCGAAATTGCGCTGCATGGCTGGTATGTCGACATTCATGCCGGTCTGGTGATGGGCCTTGATGGCGAAACCGGCCGTTTCTCGCCGCTGCGCGAAGGCCAGCCGCTGCCCGTAGCGCTCCCCCACGCCCGTCGCCTCGCTGGCGAAGGCGAATATGCCCTGGCGGCGGAGTAAGCCATGTTGAAAGCCTTTTCCGGCGGCACATTCAGCCGCGATTTCGTAGCGTCGATCGTTGTCTTTCTGGTGGCGATGCCGCTGTGCATGGGCATTGCGGTTGCTTCCGGCGTGCCACCGGAAAAGGGCCTGATCACCGGCATCATCGGCGGCATCGTCGTTGGCCTGATGGCCGGTTCGCCCTTGCAGGTCAGTGGTCCGGCGGCGGGCCTGGCCGTCATCGTCTTTGAAATCGTCCGCGAACAGGGGCTTTCCGCCCTTGGTCCCATCCTGATCCTGGCAGGCGCGATCCAGGTGATCGCCGGGCTTTTGCGGGTCGGCGGCTGGTTCCGCGCGATTTCGCCCGCGGTCGTACACGGGATGCTGGCTGGCATCGGCGTGCTGATCGTGGTCGGCCAGTTCCATGTGCTTTTCGACGACAAGCCCTTGTCGAGCGGCCTGCACAATCTGATCGCCATGCCGGGCCAGATTTTCGGCCTGACCAACGGCGATGCGGCGACGGCCTTCGCGGTCGGCCTCATCACCATTTTTGGCATGCTGGGTTGGGAGAAATTCCGCCCCGCCTCGCTCAAGCTGGTGCCCGGCGCACTGGTTGGTGTGGTTGCGGCCACGCTGGTCGCCTTCCTGCTCGCCCTGCCGGTTGCACGGGTCGTCGTGCCGGAATCGATTGTCGGCGCCATCACGCTGCCCGAAGGCGGATTGCTGGCGCAATTGCTCAATCCGACCGTGATCACCACCGCCGTTGCGATCGCCTTCATCGCCAGCGCCGAAACCCTGCTGTCGGCCGCTGCCGTCGACCGGATGCATGATGGCGTACGCACCAATTATAGCCGGGAACTGAGCGCGCAGGGCGTTGGCAATCTGCTTTGCGGCTTTGCCGGGGCGTTGCCGATGACCGGCGTTATCGTGCGCAGTTCTGCCAACGTGCAGGCGGGGGCCAAGACCCGGATGTCCACCATATTGCATGGCATCTGGATTTTGGGCTTCGTGGCGCTGCTCCCCTGGTTGCTGCGTGAAATTCCGATGGCTGCGCTGGCGGGCATATTGGTTGTCACCGGCGTCCGTCTGGTCAGTGTCGATCATGTTCGCCATCTGCTGCACCGCTATGGACCGTTGCCGGCCATCGTGTGGGCCGCGACGCTGATCTGCGTGGTCGCGACGGACCTGTTGACCGGCGTGCTGGTCGGCATTGGCCTGTCGATGCTGGAACTGATCCCGCATCTGAGCCGTCTGCGGCTGAAGATGGAGGAAGAAAGCCGTGGCGACACGCATGAAGTGGCGCTGCGCGGTTCGGCCACCTTCCTCAACCTGCCCAAGCTGTCGGCCAAGCTCGACTCGCTGCCTGCGGCCGGCCTCGTCATCCTGAATGTCGAGCGGCTGGGGCATATCGACCATACCTGCGCCGAAATGGTGCGGGAATGGGTCGATCGCCGCCGCGGTGCCGGTTCCCCCGTGGAGTTGTTCGGCGCAACCGGACGGATGCGCCAGCTCGTCGCCTGATCATCCCCCCCCTCGATCAGGCGACCAAAATGCCGCCGTGTTCCTCCCGACACGGCGGCATTTTGCCGTTTCAGAGCGGCGAGGGCGACAGTCAAATCGTTACTTTTATGTCACAGCAATTTCCAACATCTCGCATATGCGAGAAAAACCTGTTTGCCTGCCGGGCATTTGAGAATTAGTCAGACGTCGACCACAGGCACTGGAAGCGGCAGCAACAGACTTTCGGGCCAGTGGACGCAGGACGGAACATTCTTTCGTAAAGGGGAATGTTCATGAAGTATAAGATCGCTACCGCCGCCCTCGCCCTTATGTCGAGCGTCCCGGCTTTCGCGCAGGAAGAACCTGCCGGTCCCGTCACCATATCGGGCAGCGTTGCCCTGGTTTCCGACTATCGCTTCCGTGGCGTGTCGCAGACGGACAAGGGCATGGCCGTTCAGGGCGGCATCACCGCCACGCATGAAAGCGGCGCCTATGTCGGCACCTGGGCATCGAACCTGTCTGGCTGGGGTACTTTTGGCGGTTCCAACATGGAACTCGACCTGTTCGCCGGTTACGCCATTCCGCTGGGCGGCGCGACGCTCGACGTTGGTCTGACCTGGTACATGTATCCGTCGGGCGCCAACACGACCGATTTCGCCGAACCCTATGTCAAGCTGTCCAGCACGCTCGGCCCGGTCAATGGTCTGATCGGTGTCGCCTACGCACCCAAGCAGGAAGCGCTCGGCAAGGTTTGCAGCGACGCGGCCTGCACCATCTTCAATCCGGGCGCCAAGGAAGACAATTTCTATGTCTGGGCTGACGTGAACGGTGCGGTGCCTAACACGCCGCTCACGCTGAAGGCCCATTTGGGTTGGTCGAAGGGCAATTCCGGCCTTGGTCCGAACGGCACGTCGATCGCCCCGACCGGCAAATATCTCGACTGGCTCGTCGGTGCCGACGTCGCCGTTCCCGGTACGCCGCTGACGCTGGGTGTTTCTTATGTCGACACCGACATTGCGCGCGTCGAAGAAAACTACCTCCGCCCGAACTTCTCCGATGCAGACGGTTCGTCGATCGCTCGCGGCAAGGTCGTCTTCTCGCTGACCGCAGCCTTCTGATCCAGATGCGCCGGGCCTGTCACGCAGGCCCGGCGCAACCTGTCCCGCCGCGCCAACCCGCCGATGTCGCGGGCATGACAAATTGTTGCTGTCGCGCTTGCAGTTCGTTTCCCAAGCGTCTCATGGTTGACCCCTGTTACGGGCGACCTTATCCCTGCTGACATGACCAACGTCCTGTCGTTCCCATCATGACCGCCCCCACCATCATCCTGGTCGAGGACGACCCGCCACTGCGTACGCTGACCGCGCGGGCGTTGCAGGAACATGGCTATCAGGTTCGTCCTGCCTCTTCGGGACCGGAAATGTGGGTGGCGTTCGATGCCGGGCCGGTCGATCTGGTCGTGCTGGACGTCATGTTGCCGGGCACCAACGGCATAGACCTGTGCCGCCAGATCCGGCGCAAGAGCGATGTTCCCATCATCTTCATCAGCGCCAAGGGCAGCGAGACAGATCGTATCGTCGGGCTGGAACTGGGCGCGGACGATTATCTGCCCAAGCCGTTCGGCACCCGCGAACTGATTGCCCGCATCCGCGCCATCCTGCGCCGTGTCGGGCTGGAGCGCGGGCCGGACGATCATCGCGAAAATGAAGCGCGCTTCGACGATTGGGTGGTCAATTTCCCCCGCCGCGAACTGCGGTCGCCCACGGGCGCGATCGTCGACCTAACGGGCGCGGAATTCGACCTGCTGGGCAGCTTCCTCAGCCATCCGCAGCGGGTGATCGCGCGTGAGCGGCTCATAGAATTGTCGCGCACCCGCATGGGCGACAGCAGCGACCGCAGCATCGATGTGCTGGTCAGCCGCTTGCGCCGCAAGCTGACCACAGAGGATCGGCCAGCGCCTATCACCACCGTGCGAGGCGTCGGCTATATGTTCAATGCCGAGGTCAGCCGCGCTTGAAACGGCATTTCAAAGGATCGCTGGGGCTGGTCGGCCGCATTTTCGCGATCCTTTTGCTGACGGTGACGCTGGAATTTGCCGTCGGCACGCTGATGTACGAGCGGGCCAGCCAGCTATCCTTGCAGGATGACGAGGCGCGGCGGCTGGCCGAGCATCTGGTGATCGCGCGCAAGCTGCTGACCGAACAGCCGGTCGAGGAGCGGCGCACGATGGGCGTCCAGCTGACCACGGACCGCTATGACGTGCATTGGTCGCCTGCTGCGCCACCGCCGCCGCCCCTGTCGCCCGAACTGGAGCGGATGCGCCAGCAGATCATCGCCTGGGAACCCAGTCTGGAACGATCCCGCCTTTGGCTGCGGCTGGCATCGCCGGGCCGCCATTCGGAAATCAATGGCGGGCTGCAATTGCCCGATGGCAGCTGGCTCTATTTCGGCATGCACCATGGCGGGGGCAAATGGGCCTTCACCATCGGACGGATGGGGATGGCGCTCATTCCCGTGCTGGCGCTGTTGATTGCGGGTTGGGTTCTGATCCGCAAGACGCTGGACCCGCTGCGCGACCTGACCCGCGCGACCGAGCAGATCGGCCTGGGGCGCGAGGTGATCCTGCCAGAAGCGGGCACCAACGATGTGCGCAACCTGATCCGCGCGTTCAACGTGATGCAGACCCGCATCCATCGCCTGATCGATGAACGGACGGAGACGCTGGCGGCGGTTGGGCATGACATGCGTACGCCGCTGGCGCGGCTGCAATTGCGGCTGGAGACGGTGCCCGACGGGGAAACGCGCGAGGCGATGGATGGCGACCTGGAGGAAATGGGGCAGATGATCGAATCGCTGCTCGATTTTCTGGGCGGTGAGAAAGACCCCGAACCTGCGGTGCGTACGGACCTGGCGGTCACGGTCGCGACGATCGTCGATTCGTTTCAGGACCATGGCCATGATGTCGAATATGCCGGGCCGGATCATCTGGAACTGGCGGTGCGGGCGCTCTCGCTCCGCCGGGCGGTGCGTAACCTCATCGAAAATGCGCTGCATTATGGCAAGCGCGCCCGCGTGAGCCTGGAGCGCAAAGGGAATGAGGTGCTGATCCGCGTCGATGATGATGGTCCCGGCATCCCGCGCGACCAGCTTGACGCCGTACTCAAACCCTTTGCCCGGCTCGACACCGCGCGCCAGCGCAATACCAGCGGATTGGGGCTGGGGCTGGCGATCGTGCAGAAGGCGGTCGATGCCGAAGGCGGCAAGCTGACGCTCGCGAACCGGCCCGAAGGGGGCTTGCGCGCTGAAATCTGCCTGTTCCTGCCTTCGGGCAAATGAGAAACCGCGGTCGCGAGCGATATTCGCGGCGCGAACCGGAATAGCCCGGCCAAAGCCCCGTCATTGCGCGGGGCAACTGCTCCCTTCACCCGCCACCAGATCCAGGCAACGGCCATCAATCTCGCTCTTGGGGACGGGCAGGCCGATCAGAGCCGCCAGCGTCGGCATGATGTCGACCGTTTCCACGCCCAGCGGCTGCTCGAAATGGGTTAGCCCCTTGCGCCAGAAGAGGATGGGCACGCGGCGATCATAGTCCCACGGGCTGCCATGGGTGGCGACATAGCCCTTGGTCGGATCGACGATCGGCGTGATCCGGGGCTTGAGCAGCAACAGGATGTCGCCCGACCGCGCCGGATCGAAACTGGCGCGCGCTTCCTGTAGCAGCGACCAGCTTTCCGGCGGGCCGGACGGGGAGGGGACGGCGGCGATCTGCGCCTTGGTAAAGGCTGCCTCGACCTGCGGATGCGCGCGCAGCAGCTTGAGCGTCTCGGCCTCCACCTTCGCGCGCTGGGCGGCAGTCAGCCCCTTGTCGATATAAAGGTCGCCCGCCGGGCCGTCACCCCAGATCAGCGTCTTGCCGGACAGGCCGGTGATGGCCCCGATCGTCGCGCTCAGCGCCTTGGGCGTCAATGCCGCGTCGACGCGGTTTTCCATCGGCATGGCATTTTCGCGGTGACGTTCGGGCAGGTCGTGGCCGCCATGGTCGGCGGTCAGCACCACCGCATAGTCGATGCCATCCTTGTCGAGCCGGTCGAAGAAAGCGCCCAGTTCGCGGTCCAGACGGTCGATCTGGATGCAGCTTTCGGTGCCTTCGGTGCCGTAGGTGTGGCCGACATAATCGGTCGCCGACAGGCCGATCGAGATGATGTCGGTCTGCGCCTGCTTGCCCAGCGCCATGCTTTCAATCGCACCAGCAGCCAGCACCAGCGTCATCGCATCCTGTTCGGGCGAGGCGCGGAAGGCCTTGAAATCACCGGCTGCGCGCGCGAAGCGGCCGGTGCCAACGCTCTTGCCAGCGCCGATCGCGACCGGGAAATCCTTGGCCACGCATTGCTGCGGCAGGTCGAATCCCGCATTGGGCTGGGCCAGTCGCGCGGCAAAGGCTTCGTTGATCTTCGCCACCAGTGGCGGGGTGCCGACGCCCTTGTAGCTGACGAAGCCTTGCGCGCCGCCGATCCACCATGTCTGGTCGGCGGTGGGTCCGCCCATCATGATCGCCGCGCGATCCTTCCCCGCGACCGATACGACGCGGGTGGCGGGGTTGGCGATCTTCATCCGGCCGCCCAATGTGGGGACTTTCAGGTGAATGGGGGAGGCGACATAATTGCCGCTGTTGCTGCCCGGCTGACTTTCATCCTCGGCGCAATAGACCGCCTTGTCCTCGCGCGCGGTCGACAGGTCGAACCATGTGTTGGCGATGATCCCGGTGCGCGACGGGCGGCTGCCGGTCAGGATGGTCGAATGGCCGGGGCAGGTTTCGGTCGCGGCATGGCTTTGATAGCCCTTGGGAAACACAACCCCTTGCGTCAGCCGCTTCAGGCCGCCGCTATAATATTGGCGATATTCGCTGAACAGGTCGGCGGAAAACTGGTCGACCGATATGGCGACGATCAGCTTGGGCGGCGTCGTCTGGGCCGTGGCCGGGATCGCGGTGGCGAGCAGCAGGGCGGTGGCGACTTTTCTCAACATCTACTCTACCTTCTCCAGCCTTGACGGCGAACGTCACCCGACCTAGCCCGCTGACACCCACGCGACCAGAGGCCCGATGCGGATTTTTCATGTCATATTGATGACGCTGGCTTTGCTGGCCGGGGTTTCAGGCGCGCAGGCGCAGGGCGCGTTCGGGGGCGGTGCGCCGCATATTTCCGCGCATCTGGTGGCCGAAAGCGCCACGCCCGCACCGGGCAAGACGACGAACATAGCCTTTGCCATGGTGCCGGAGGCGGGATGGCATGGCTATTGGGAAAATCCGGGCGACGCCGGCCTTGGCATGACGGTGAGCTGGACATTGCCCAAGGGCGTGAGCGTCGGTCGCCTGCGCTATCCGGTGCCCGAAACGCTGCTGATTTCGGGCCTGATGAACCATGTGTATGAAGGCCCCTATGGCATATTGGCGACCCTGACGGTTGCGCCCGATGTCGCGCCAGGCACGCGCCTGCCGGTGCGGGTGAAGGCGCAATGGCTGGCCTGCACCGACAAGGTGTGCGTGCCGGAAAGTGGCGAGATGGCGCTGGATCTGGTCGCGGGCGACGGGCAGGTGGCGACAGCCGATCGGGCGCGGTTCGACGCCTGGCGCAGCCATCTGCCGAGGCCGCTGGGGTCCGAAGCGACCTATGCGATTGCCGATGGCAAGCTGCGCCTGTCCGTACCCTTTCCCGCCGATGCGCAGGCGGATCAGGTGCATCTGTTTCCCTTGGGCGAAGGGCTGGCGCGCTATGCCGCGCCGCAGAGCGTGACCCGCGATGGCGACCGGCTGCTGGTCGAAACCGATGCGGGCGAGGGCGGCAAGGGCGGCGCGGTGCAGGCGGTGCTGGCCACGGGCGACCATGTCGGCTTTCTGCTGACGGCCCGTCCCGGCCAGGTGGCGGCATCGGGCGGCGGCGTGACCGGCGCGATCCTGATCGCGCTGGGCGGGGCGCTGCTGGGCGGGTTGCTGCTCAACATCATGCCCTGCGTCTTCCCGATACTGGGCCTCAAGGCCATGAAACTGGCCAAGGCCGGGGGCGATGAACGGACCGTGCGGCGCGAAGCGATCGCCTATGCCGCCGGGGTGATCGCCACCTGCCTGGCGCTTGGCGCGGCGCTGCTGGCGTTGCGCGCGGCGGGGGCGGCTGTCGGCTGGGCGTTCCAGTTGCAGGACCCGCGCATCATCCTGACGCTGCTGTTGCTGGTCGGCGCGATCGCTTTCAACCTCGCGGGCCTGTTCGAATTGCAGGCGGTCGGCGGGGGCGAGGGGCTGGCGGGCAAGGGCGGCATGGCGGGTGCCTTCTGGACTGGGGCGCTGGTCGCCTTCGTCGCGACGCCCTGTACCGGGCCATTCATGGGCGCGGCGATGGGCGCGGCGCTGGTGCTGCCGCTGGCCGCCGCGCTGGCGGTGTTTGCCGGGCTGGGGCTGGGGCTGGCGCTGCCCTTCCTGCTGCTGGCCTATATCCCCGCGCTGCGCACACGGCTGCCGCGACCGGGGCCGTGGATGGGGCGGTTCCAGAAGATATTGTCGATCCCGATGTTCCTGACCGCGCTGGGCCTAGCATGGCTGCTGGGGCAACAGCGCGGCGTGACGGGCATGACGATCGGGCTGGCCGCGATGCTGGCGCTGGTGCTGCTGCTCTGGTGGCTGGGCAACCGACAGCGGGCCGGGCGGGGCGGTGGCTGGATCGTGGCGCTGGCGGCCCTTGCAGTGCTGGGCGGGGCGGCGGCGCTGCTGCCGTCGCGCGCGCCTGCCGCCGCCGCGCAGGAGGGGGCGGCGCTGCCGTTCGACGAAGCGCGGCTGGCCAGCCTGCGCGCGGCGAACAAGCCGGTATTCCTCTATTTCACCGCCGACTGGTGCCTGACCTGCAAGGCCAATGAAGCCGCCGCGATCGACCGCGCCGAGACCCGCGCCGCCTTCGACAAGGGGGGTGTGACGGTGATGGTCGGCGACTGGACCAATGCCGATCCGGCGATCACACGCTTTCTGGAAGGCCAGGGCCGGTCGGGCGTGCCGCTCTATCTGTGGTATGCGCCGGGCAAGGAGGCGCAGACGCTGCCGCAATTGCTGACGCCCGCGACGCTGACGGCGCTGGTGGGCTGATGGCGAAGATTCGCGCCGACCAGTTGCTTGTCGACAATGGCCTGGCGGAAAGCCGCGCGCGCGCGCAGGCGCTGATCCTGGCTGGCCTCGTCTTTCTGGGCGACAGGAAGATCGACAAGGCCGGGCAGCAGGTCGCGCCCGATGCCGAACTGGACGTACGGGGCCGGGACCACCCCTGGGTGTCGCGCGGCGGCATCAAGCTGGCCCATGCGCTGGCCGAATATGCCATCGATGTGACCGGCATGGTGGGGCTGGACGTGGGCAGCTCGACCGGCGGCTTTACCGACGTGCTGCTGACCAATGGTGCGGTTCGCGTCTATGCGGTGGACAGCGGCACCAATCAGCTGGCGTGGAAGTTGCGCAGCGATCCGCGCGTCATCGTTCATGAACAGACCAGCGCGCGCATCCTGACACAGGCCCATATTGTCGAGCCGATCGACATCATCGTGTGCGACGCCAGCTTCATCGCGCTGGCCAAGGTATTGGAACGGCCGCTGACCTTCGCCCGGCCCGGCGCGTCGCTGGTGGCGCTCATCAAGCCGCAGTTCGAGGCGGGACGTGAGGAGGTCGGCAAAGGCGGGGTGGTGCGCGATCCGGTGATCCATGATCGTGTCTGCCAGGACGTGCGCGCGTGGATAGAGGGGCAGGGCTGGACCACCATCGGCATCACGCCCAGCCCGATCACGGGACCGCAGGGCAATGTCGAATTTTTACTCTACGCCCGGCTTGGTGGATAAGCGTCCTGTATTCGTTATTTGCGACGTTGTTACATCTTGCGACAAAAGGCCATGTTGTGTCGCATCGAAAGGCCCGATAGCCCTCCACCATGCGCAAATCCCTGTTTCTTATCACCGCCCTATGCCTTGCCGGTTGCAGTGGCGACAAGACATCCAAGCCACGCCAGGCTGCGCTGGTCGAGGCAGCGCCGATTGCGAAGGCGGATTTTGCCGATACGCTGGATGCCGTCGGCACGGCGCTGGCCAATGAACAGGTGATCCTGTCCGCGCCCGTGACCGAACGGGTCACCTCGATCAACTTCGCCGATGGCGGCTATGTCGCCAAAGGGCAGGTGATCGCGACCATGGCGATCGCGCAGGAACAGGCCGAACTGGCCGCGGCGCAGGCGCAGGCATTGCAGGCGGGACAGCAACTGCAACGGGTACAGGCGCTAAAGGCGCGCGGCTTTGCCACGGCCGCCTTGCTGGACCAGCAACTTGCGCTGGCCAACGCAGCCAAGGCCAGTGCCGACCAAAGCCGAGCCGCGATCAACGACCGGGTGATCCGCGCGCCCTTTGGCGGCTGGCTCAGCCTGCGCACCGTGTCGCCCGGCGCAATCGTGACGGCGGGCACGGCCATCGCCACGGTCAGCGACATTTCACGGATAAAGCTGGACTTCACCGTGCCTGAAACCCGCCTGTCGACCATTCGCGAAGGGCAGACGATCCGCGCCGTGTCCGCCGCCTGGCCCGACCGGCCATTCAACGGCACGATCGCGACCATCGACCCGGTGATCGACCCCGCCACGCGCGCGGTGCGCGTCCGCGCGATCCTGCCCAATCCTGATCATGCGCTGAAACCGGGCATGTTGCTGACCGTCAGCATCGTGTCGCGCCAGCGCCAGTCGCTCGCGCTGCCCGAACTGGCGGTGGTGGGCGATGGCGAGGATCGCTTCGTGTTCGTGGTGGAGGATCGCAAGGCCAAGCGGGTCAAGGTCGATACCGGGCTGCGGCAGAACGGGCTGGTCGAGATATTGGGCGGGGTGAAGGCGGGCCAGCAGGTGGTGACCGATGGCGTCGTCAAGCTGAGCGATGGCGTGCCGGTGCGCCTGGCGGGGGACAAGCCCGCGCCGTCCTCCAAATCGGCGGGGTAGGGCACCGCCATGCAATTGTCCGACCTGTCCGTCCGCCGCCCGGTATTCTCCGCCGTTATCGCGATCCTGCTCTGCATCGTCGGGGTGGTCGGCTATCTCAGCCTGTCGGTGCGCGAATATCCTGACACCGACCCGCCGATTGTGTCGGTGGAGACCATCCTGTCTCTTATACACATCTAGATGTGTATAAGAGACAGTGTCCGACCTGTCCGTCCGCCGCCCGGTATTCTCCGCCGTTATCGCGCTCCTGCTCTGCATCGTCGGGGTGGTCGGCTATCTCAGCCTGGCGGTGCGCGAATATCCTGACGCCGACCCGCCGATTGTGTCGGGGGAGACCATCTACACGGGTGCGGCCGCGTCGGTCGTCGAAACCCGGATCACCCAGCTGATCGAGGATGCCGTCGCAGGCGTTCAGGGCATCCGCACCATCACGTCGACATCCCAGGACGGCACGTCCGACATCAGCATCGAATTCGACCCCTCGCGCGACATCGACACTGCGGCGAACGATGTGCGCGATCGGGTCGGATCGGTGGTGGAGGATTTGCCGGAAGAGGCACTGGCGCCCGAAATCCGCAAGGTCGACGCCGATGCGCGGCCGATATTATACCTGTCCTTTTCCCGCCCCGGCTGGAGCGAAATCCAGCTGAGCGATTATATCGACCGCAACATCGCCGATCGCTTTTCCGCCATTGACGGGGTGGCCCGCGTCACGATCGGTGGCGAGGCGCGTCCATCGACGCGTGTGTGGATGAACGCCGAACGGCTTGCGGCCTTCGGCCTGACGCCGGCCGACGTCGAAAATGCGCTGCGCACGCAGAATGTCGAACTGCCCGCCGGTCGATTTGAATCGAAGGATCAGAACCAGACGCTGCGCGTCGAGCGGCCCTTCGCCACGCCCGACGAGTTCGCCCAGTTGGTGGTTGGCCGGGGCGCGAATGGCTATCAGGTCAAGCTTGGCGATGTCGCCCGGATCGAGGAAGGGGCGGAAAATCCCTATAGCAGCTTCCGTTCCAACGCGGGGACGGCCATCGGCCTGGGGATCGTGCGGCAATCGGGCGCCAACACGCTGGAGGTGGCGGACAAGGCCAAGGCACTGGTCGAACAATTGCGCCCGAACATGCCGCAGGGGATGCGGGTGGCGGTCGGCTCCGACGAGTCGCTGTTCATCAGCCGGGCGATCGACAATGTCTATGACACGCTGCTTGAAGCGGCGCTGCTCGTCATCCTCGTCATCTTCCTGTTCTTAGGCTCGGTGCGGGCGACGATCGTTCCCGCCATCACCGTGCCGATCTGCCTGCTGGCGACCTGCGCGGTCATGTGGCTGCTTGGCCTGTCCATCAACCTGCTGACCCTGCTGGCCTTCGTGCTGGCGATCGGGCTGGTGGTGGATGACGCCATCGTCGTGCTGGAAAATGTCTATCATCGGATCGAGCAGGGAGAAGACCCGCTGGTCGCCTCCTATCTCGGTACGCGGCAGGTGGGTTTTGCGATCATTTCTACCACATTGGTCGTGTGCGCGGTGTTCGTGCCGGTGATGTTCCTGGCGGGGCAGACCGGGCTGCTGTTCCGCGAACTGGCGGTCGCGATGATCGCCGCCATCGCTTTTTCGGGCTTCATATCGCTCAGCCTGGCGCCGATGCTCTGTTCCAAGCTGCTCAACAATGCCGAACGCGGGCGGTTGGCGCGCTGGGTGGATGCCCGGTTCCAGCGGCTGGAGGGCCGCTATTCCCGCTGGCTGGACCATGTGCTGCGCAAACCACTGCTGCCGTTGATCGGCGTCGGACTGTTCCTGGCGCTTGCCGGGGGGATGTTCACCCTGCTGCCGAACGAACTGGCGCCGGCGGAGGATACCGGCGTCGTCGACAGCCAGATCAGCGCGCCGGAGGGCACCGGCTATGACCGGATGCTGGCCTATATGCGCAAGATCGAAGCGGCGCTGGCGCCGCTGCGGGAAGACGGGACGCTCCAGAATCTGGTCGTCCGCACGCCCGCCGGTTTCGGCACGTCGGACGATTTCAACAGCGGCAACGTGATCGCCTTCCTGCGCCCATGGGAGGACCGCACGATCACGACGGCGGAAGTCGCGACCATCATCAACAAGGTGATTGCCGAGCAACCCGGCGTGCGCGGCAACGCCGCCCCCCGGTCGGGCCTGGGGCGCGGGCGCGGGCTGCCGGTCAATATCGTGCTGGCTGGTTCGACCTATGAAGGGCTGGTGGCGGCGCGCGATCGCGTCTTTGCGGCGGCGGCCAACTATCCGGGGCTGATCAACCTGGACAGCGACTATAAGGAAACCAAGCCGCAGATGCGGATCGACGTCAACCAGCAGCGCGCGGGCGATCTGGGCGTGTCGGTGAATGACATCAGCCAGGCGTTGCAAAGCCTGCTGGGGTCGCGGCGCGTGACCACCTATGTCGACCGGGGCGAGGAATATCGCGTGCTGGTGCAGGCGGAACAGGAGGGACGCCAGACGCTCGCCGATCTGGAGCGGATTCAAGTGCGCGCGAACAATGGGGCGCTCGTCCCGCTATCGGCGCTGGTCACGGTGCGCGAAGTCGCCGGGCCGCGCCAGCTCAACCGCTACAACAAGCTGCGCGCGATCACTTTGTCAGCAGCGCTGGCCCCCGGCACGTCGCTGGGGCAGGCGCTCGCCTTTCTGGAAAATGAAGCGCGCCAGTCGCCCGAAGTGCTGGCGATCGGCTATCGCGGCGAAAGCCAGTCCTTGCGCGAAACCGGCGGGTCGATCTGGCTGATCTTCGGCCTCACCATATTGATCGTCTATCTGTTGCTGGCCGCGCAGTTCGAAAGTTTCATTCACCCCGGCGTGATTATCGCCACGGTGCCGCTGGCGGTGGCGGGCGGTGTGCTGGGGCTGATCGTTACGGGCGGATCGGTCAATCTCTACAGCCAGATCGGCATCGTCATGCTGGTCGGGCTGGCGGCCAAGAACGGCATATTGATCGTCGAATTTGCCAACCAGTTGCGCGACGAGGGGATGGAGGTGGCGCAGGCCATTCGCGAGGCGGCGACCCGGCGTTTACGGCCGATCCTGATGACGTCGATCGCCACGGTCATCGGCGCGGTTCCGCTGGTGATTCGCGGGGGCGCTGGCGCTGCTGCGCGCAATTCGATCGGCGTGGTCATCGTGTTCGGGGTCAGTCTGGCGACGCTGATAACATTATTCCTGATCCCCATATTCTATTCGCGTGTTGCGAAGCGGACCGTTTCTCCGCAAACCGTTGGTCGCAAGCTGGATTCGGCGTTGAAGGATTCGCCCGATCCAGCCGAATAGGATGAGCGTGGAGAAGCGTTGCCGATGAACGAAATCGCGTCCCCCGGCCAGTTGCGCCTTGCTTATCTGCGCTGGGCGCTGGTGACTGTGCCGGTCATCGTCCTGCTGGGCTTTCTGTCGGGCCAGCTCGCCAATAGCGGCTTTGGCAATCGCTGGTTCGACGCGCTGGAAAAACCGGCGCTGATGCCGCCGGGCTGGGCGTTTGGCGTTGCCTGGACCATCCTCTACATCGCCATGGCGCTGGCGCTGGCAATCGTGCTGCATGCACGCGGGGCCAAAGGGCGGGGCACCGCCATCGCCCTGTTCGTCGTGCAGTTCGTCCTGAACCTCGCCTGGTCACCGCTATTTTTCCGCGCACATCAGGTCGGCAGCGCGCTGGTGCTGATCCTTGTCCTGATTGTGCTGGTCGCCATCACGACCTGGCTGTTCAGCCGCATCCGCCGTGTCGCGGGCTGGCTGCTGCTGCCCTATCTGGCATGGCTGGCCTTCGCGTCTTTCCTCAATTTTGAGATTAATCGCCTGAACCCGGACGCGGAAACCCTTGTCGCGCCCGCGCTCCAGACCCAGATATGAGTTTTGGCGCGGCTTTCCGCGCCCGTTGAGAGGATGAGCATCATGCAGAGCGAGAACCGCTTTTTCGACGATCTGGCCAAGCTGGTGAACGGCGCAGCCGGGACCGTGGCGGGCATGAGCCGCGAGTTTGAAGCCAATGCGCGCGAGAAGGCGCGGGAATGGATGGGCGGCGCAGACTTTGTGTCGCGTGAGGAATTTGACGCGGTCAAGGCGCTGGCCGCCAGTGCGCGCGAAGAGGTCGAATTGCTCAAGGCGCGCATCGACGCGCTGGAAGGCAAGACCCCTGAACCTGTCAAGAAAAGCGTCAAGGCGACCAAGCCCAAGCCCGGCGAGGTGGACTGATCCTGTCTGTCCTTTCATCCTTCACGGTGTTAAGGCGCGCCGATGATGGACAGTGACGAGTTTGAACATGGCGGCCAGGAAGCCGCGCCGATCGACATGCTGGCGGCCTATTTCGAGGCGCATGGCTGGACCTACGAGCAGGTCGGCGAGGATGAGATCGTCGCCAATACGCAAGGGTCGTGGGCGCAATATGAACTGCGCGGCATCTGGCGTGACGAAGATCAGGTGCTGCAACTGCTGGCGCTGCCGGACATTCGCGTCACCGACGAAAAGCGGGGCACGATCTACGAGGCGCTGGGGCTGATCAACGAACAGCTGTGGCTGGGCCATTTCGAGCTTTGGTCGTCGAGCGGCATCATCCTGTTCCGCCACGGCGCGCTGCTGGGCGTTGGCGGAACGCTGACGCTGGATCAGGCGCAGTTGCTGGTTGAAACCGCGATCGACGAGTGCGAGCGTTTCTATCCGGTGTTCCAGTTCGTGCTGTGGGGCGGCAAAAGCCCGACCGAGGCGATTGCGGCCAGCCTGATCGAAACCCGCGGCGAGGCCTGAGCGCGCGATGACGATCTGCTGGCCCGATCATCTTTTCCTTGTCGGCTGCGGCAATATGGCCGGGCAGATGCTGGCGCGCTGGCTCGACTGCGGGCTTGATCCCGCGCGGGTAACGGTGCTGCGGCCAAGCGGGCGGTCGGTTGCCGATGGCGTGGCAGTCGTGATGACCTACCCCGCCACATTGCCGGCCGGGACGACCATATTGCTGGGCATGAAGCCCTATCAGATTGCTGATGTCGCCACGGCGCTGGCGCCCTTGTGCGGGGCGGACGTGCGGATCGTCTCCATCCTGGCGGGTACGCCGATCGCCGATTTGC
Organism: Sphingobium sp. B2; assembly: GCF_007693735.1. Classification (NCBI taxonomy): domain Bacteria; kingdom Pseudomonadati; phylum Pseudomonadota; class Alphaproteobacteria; order Sphingomonadales; family Sphingobiaceae; genus Sphingobium; species Sphingobium sp. B2. The sequence goes on along the minus strand of NZ_VDBZ01000001.1, from coordinate 2,126,777 downwards.
GGGCGCGCTTTCCGGCCGTGCGCGACATGGTGCGGGCGATGCCCAACTTGCCGGTGGGACTGGGAGAGGGCGTCACGGCGCTGTTTGCCGACGACGGGACATCCGTGCAAGCCAAGGCCGATATTGGCGGACTGATCGAGCCGCTGGGCCTGGCCGAATGGATTGGCGACGAAGCGCTGTTCAATCAGGTGACGGCGCTATCGGGATGCGGCCCTGCCTTCCTGTTCCGCTTCATCGACGCGCTGGCGCGGGCTGGCGAAGCGCTGGGCATCCCCGCCGATCAGGCCGCGCGGATGGCGCTGGCGACGGTGCAGGGTTCGGCCAACATGGCTGCGCGGGCGAGTGACAGTCCCGGCGTGCTGGCCGACCGGGTCGCCAGCCCCGGCGGGATGACGCGCGAGGGAATGAATGTGCTGGACGCCGACGACCGCCTGCTGACCCTGATGACCGACACGCTGGCCGCTGCCCGCGATCGTGGCGAAGCCATGGCGCGCGGGGCTTGAACCTGACCGGAGCCATTATGCTGACCCCCGACACGCCTATCCTGATCCTCACCACTGGCGGCACGATCGACAAAATCTATTTCGATGCGCTGTCCGACTATCAGGTCGGCGAAACCGTCATGGCCCGTTTGCTGGATGTGGCGCGGGTCAAGCGGCCCTTCCGCGTCGAGGAAGTCGTGCGCAAGGATAGTCTGGAACTGGACGATGCCGATCGGGCGCTGATCCGTGCCCGCGTCGCCGCTGCGCCGGAAAGCCATATCGTCATCACCCATGGCACGGACACGATGACCGATACGGCCAAGCTGCTGGCCGATATTCCGGGCAAGACGGTGGTGCTGGTGGGTGCGCTGGCTCCGGCGCGATTTGGCGAGAGCGACGCGAGCTTTAATCTGGGCATGGCCTTTGCCACCGTTCAGGTGGCGGAGCCCGGAATCTATATCACGATGAGCGGGTCTGTATTCCGGGCCGACGCGGTCGTGAAGGACCGCGCGAAGGGCGCCTTCGTTCCGATCGGCCAATAGGTCCGACCCTGCCGGGCGGGAACCTCCCTCAACAGCCGCGCATTATGCGGCCATCTAGAGCAGTTTGTGATCATACGGCAGCATATCCGGCATGTCGGAAGTAGTTTTTGCATTGCTGTGGAGGGAAGTCGTCGAGGAGTGACCCGACGCGGTTCCACAGACCTTCGCGTGATCGCTCACCAGCTTTTCGCAGGAGGTGTTTGAGCTTGGCGAAGACCATCTCGATTGGATTGAGATCGGGGCTGTATGGCGGCAGGAAGAGCAAGGTTGCGCCGCACGCCTCGACCAGAGCAGCAACTTCGAGCCCTTTGTGGCTGGAGAGATTGTCGAGGATGACAATGTCGCCGGTTTTGAGCTGGGGAACCAGATACTGGCGGACATATTGGGTGAAGATCGCTCGGTTCATCGGCTCATCGACCACGAAGGGTGCCACGATCCCTTCGCTGGAAAGTCCTGCAAGGAAGGTCGTCATCTTCCAGTGTCCCGCTGGCGCGTAGCCGCGGACTCGCTTGCCGCGCGGACCACGTCCATAGCGGCGGACCATGTTGGTGGTGACGCCGGTTTCGTCGAGGAAGATCAGGCGACTGGCGCTCAAGACCGGTTGCATGGCGCGCCATGCCTCTCGCCGGACTGCGACGTCAGACCGCAGCTGCTCTGAGGCATACACGCTTTTTTTTTGAAGCTGATGCCGTTGCCGGTGAAGAAACGGCTCAGCATCCCGGCGTCCGCCTTCACGCCATGCGCGGCCAGCAATCGCTCCGCGACCGCGAGCAACGTCAGGTCCGGCTCCGCCTCGATCAGCGCCAAGAGCCAGGCCCGATGCCCCGTCAGGCGTGACCGTCGGTCGCCGCCCTGCGCCAAGGCCCCGCGCCGCCCTTGCCGCAATGCCTGGAGCCACCGCACCGCCGCTGCATCGCTGATCCGGTAACGCCGCGCGGCCTCCCGCCGCGACAAACCTTCAACCTCAACCGCTGCGATCACCCGATCGCGCAAATCCTGGGAATAAGCTCTGGTCATCCATGCCAACCTCCAACAGCCAGCACAGTGAATCAGAAATCCCGCGCCTTGGAAATCCACCACGATTCCGTCAGATCACAATCAGCTCTATCATGTTGAGGAGGAGAGGATCATGGCCGATTATCAGGAGCGTCCGGCAACGACGACGACAGTGATCGAAAAGCGCGGCGGTGGCGGCATGACATTTGCGATCCTGCTGCTGGTCGTCGTGGTGGCGGTCGCCGCCTTCTTCCTGGTCAGCAGCGAGACGAGCAAGGATAATGCCGTGACGAGCGCCGCGACGCAGGTGGGGCAGGCCGCCAGCGATGTCGGCGACGCGGCACAGGATGCAGTTGGCAGCAAGGGCGAATAAGCCCGCATTGCGCTCATAAAAAAGGGGCGCGCCTTGCGAAAGGCGCGCCCCTTTTTTGCGTCAGTGGCTGATGTCAGCCTTCGACCTTGGCATATTTCGGCGCGGCTTCGTTGAGGATCGCGAGGATCTTCTTGAGCGCGGCAGGCTCGTCCGTCTCTTCCATCGCCGCCAGTTCGCGGGCGAGGCGGCTGGACGCAGCCTCGAAAATCTGGCGTTCGGAATAGCTTTGTTCCGGCTGGTCATCGGCGCGGAACAGATCGCGCGTCACTTCGGCGATCGACACCAGGTCGCCCGAATTGATCTTCGCTTCATATTCCTGCGCGCGGCGCGACCACATGGTACGCTTGACCTTGGGCTTGCCCTTGAGCGTTTCCATCGATTCTTCGAGCGTCTTGTTGGACGAAAGCTTGCGCATGCCCACGCCTTCCGCCTTGTTGGTCGGCACGCGGAGCGTCATGCGCTCTTTTTCGAAGCGGAGCACATAGAGCTCCAGCTCCATACCTGCGATCTGCTCCTTTTGCAGTTCGATCACACGGCCCACGCCATGCTTGGGGTAAACGACATAATCACCAACGTCAAAGGACAGCGCCTTGGCAGCCATTTGGAACCTTTCCAATCAACCGGGGAACGGGGCCGTCGCGGAACATATGCGCTAGGGGCATATGCATGAGGGGTCCACGGCGCCACCGTCAGGACATGAAGCTAATTCTCCAGGGACGGACAGGAGGGTGTCCGACCGTTGCGAAGGTACATAGCAGATTCGTAACAAAATTGCCACCCCCGGACATAATCGCCGGGCGCGGTTGGCAAAAGGAACAAGAGGGCAGCGGCGTGGGGCCGCCCGGATCAGTCGCCTGAGCCGGGTTCGGGAGAGAAATATTTCTCCAGCTTGTCTTCAACACCCTTCATTTCGTCGGCGTCGGCGGGCGCTTCGCCCTTGACCGTGATGTTGGGCCATTCAGCCGAATATTTGGTGTTGAGTTCCAGCCATTTTTCCAGGCCATTCTCGGTATCGGGCAGGATCGCTTCGGCCGGGCATTCCGGCTCGCACACGCCGCAGTCGATACATTCGCTTGGATTGATGACCAGCATATTCTCGCCCTCGTAGAAACAGTCCACGGGGCAGACCTCGACGCAATCCATATATTTGCAGCGGATGCAGTTGTCGGTCACGACATAGGTCATTGTCAGGGCACTCTTGGTTGGAAAAGCGCGGTCCTGCTATGCGCAGGCACGCTCAAGGTCAATGAGGATAATCTTGGCAGCCGACAGCTTGGGCTTCATCCCCCGACCGTCAATTCCTCATAACAGCGCTGCGCTTCCAACGCGGGGCCACGGCGGACCGGCAATTGCGCCACGCGCACCACGCGCACGCCCTGCCCATGGGGGAAGGTGATGAGGTCGCCCACGCGGATGGCGGCGTGGGCGCGTTCGATGCGGCGGCCATTGACGCGGATATGGCCGTCCTCCGCCAGTTTCTGCGCGCTCGACCGGGTGGGGCACAGGCGGACGAACCACAGATATTTGTCGATGCGCAGCGTGGGGCCATGGCCGCCCACCGCGACCGGATCAGCCATTGCGGCCAAGCAGCGCGGCAAGACCGGCAAAGGCGTTGTTGGCAGGCGCTGCGGGCGCTCTGGCGGGCGTTGCGGCGGCAGGGCGGGGCGCTGGCCTGCCGCCGCGTGGCTTGCCCTCGCGCGCCGGGGCGGGCTGCTGCTGGGGTGCGCGCGCTTTCTGGCGGCCCTTGAATATCCAGTTGGGCTTGCCTTCTTCCGCGCCTTCGACCGGGCGGAAGCCCGCCGCGCGCATCAGCGCCAGGAAGGCGGGTTCGGACAGGCCGAGCGAGACGATCTGCGGACTGGCGACGGTGAAGGCTTCGCCCTTGGCAATGGCTTCATGCGCGGTGCGGGCCATGCGTTCGGCCATGTCGATGCGCAGCATCTGTTCGCCAAAGGTGCGGAAGCCCGCGATCCGCGCGCCCATCTGGTCGAATTTCTCGCCCGCCGGGATCAGCGTAAGGCCGGGCAGGGGCAGCGGCAGGCAGGGCTTGCCGATCCGCGCCGCCAGCAACGCGCCGCGCCAGCGTGCCGCGCCGGGCTTGAGCAGGCCGGGATGATACAGGTCGAGCACGCCAATATCGATACCCGCCCGGCGCAGCAAATGGCGCTGATCCTTGTCCAGATGGCCCAGCGCCGAATCGAGATCGGTGCGCGGGCTGACCCCGCCAGCGTCGCCCAGTTGCGCGAACACAGCGCGCACCACGGGCGGAACCTGCGGATCGGCGGCGCTTTCGGCCATCTTGACGAGCGGCAGCAGATGCTTCTGCTTTTGCGCATCGACCCAGTTGGTCAGGCGCGCCGATACCTGCTTCTGCACATCCTGATCCAGCGCCAGAATCGCGCGATCCAGCCGGATTTCGGGAGTCAGCAGGGTTGGCCCGGCCAGCAGCGTCGCGACCGGCGTGCCGTTCCACGCGATGCAGGGCGCGTCGCCCGCTGCGTCCAGAAGCGCGAAATCCACGTCCGCCGCGCCGATCAATTCGTCTGCCTTCACCCGTAATACCTTTCCAAGGCGCCTTTCCGCCGCAGCCAACAGCAATTTCCTGTCCTGATGGCGCGTAGCGGGATCGACCGAGAATCGGAAGCCGTCAAGTCGTCCTATCGTTTCGCCATCTACACAGACATTGCCGTCGGCCTCCACGGTTACGGGCAACTGGTTCACATTTTGGCCGATGTCGCGCAACAGAACGGTGGTGCGGCGGTCGACGAAACGCTGCGTCAGCGCGGTGTGCAGCGCGTCGGACAGTTTTTCCTCCAGCGCGCGCGTCCATTCGGCCATTTCGGCGGGTTGGGCCAGCCAGTCGGCGCGATGGGCGATATAGGCCCATGTCCGCGCCGCCGCGATCCGGCCCGACAGCGTGTCGATATCCCCCTGCACCGAATCGAGCCGAGCGAGTTGCTGGGCGAACCAGTCGCGCGGAATATGGCCGTTTCCTTCCGACAGAAACTGCCAGATGCGATTGACCGTGCGGGCATGATGATCCGCGCCCAGTTTCTGAAAGTCGGGCAGGCCGCACGCATCCCACAGCCGGGCGACCTGTCGCGGGCCGCGCACCCGGTCGATGACTTGCGGGTCGGCGGCCATGCGCTTCAGCACGGCAAGGTCGACCGCTTCCGGCGCGGCGCGCAGTTCGGGGCGGTCGGGCCGCGTCTCCAGATCGGCGATCAATATCGCCAGACTGTCGAGCCGGGGTGCGCCGTCGCGCCAGTATAGATGCTCGATGGGCGGAAAGCGGTGCGCTTCTATCGCCTCTATCTCTTCCGGGGTGAAGGCGGCATGGCCATCTTCCCCGCCCAGGCTGCCAAATGTGCCGTCCTTGTGATGGCGGCCTGCGCGCCCGGCGATCTGCGCCATTTCCGCGACGGTCAACCTGCGGCTGCGGCGGCCATCGAACTTGCGCAGCGAGGCGAAGGCGACATGGGCGACATCGAGATTGAGGCCCATGCCGATCGCGTCGGTGGCGACCAGATAATCGACTTCGCCATTCAGGCACATCTGCACCTGCGCGTTGCGGGTGCGGGGGCTGAGCGCGCCCATCACCACCGCCGCGCCACCGCGAAAACGGCGCAGCATTTCAGCGACGGCGTAGACTTCTTCGGCGGAGAAGGCGACGATGGCCGATCGTTTGGGCAGGCGGGACAGCTTCTTTGCGCCCGCATAGGACAGGGTGGAAAAACGCGGGCGGCCGATAATGTCGACATCGGGGATCAGCGATTTGACCAGCCGCGCGATGCTGGCCGACCCAAGGATCATTGTTTCTTCCCGCCCGCGCGCGCGCAGCAGCCGGTCGGTGAAGATATGGCCGCGTTCCGGGTCCGCGCCGATCTGCGCCTCGTCCAGAGCGACAAAGGCGTAATCGGACTGGCCCTGAGTTACGGCTCCGGCCTGTCGGCCTATGCCGAGCGGCATGGATTCGGCGGTGCAGAGGAAATAGCGGGCCTGCGGCGGGACGATCTTTTCCTCGCCCGTGATCAGCGCAACCTGGGCCGGTCCCTTGATCGCCACCACCCGGTCATACACTTCGCGCGCCAGCAATCGCAGCGGAAAGCCCATCATGCCGCTGGAGTGGCCGCACATGCGTTCGACGGCCAGATGCGTCTTGCCGGTATTGGTCGGGCCCAGAACGGCGGTAACGGGCGAACGGGTGAACTGGACCATGGCCCATTCTGTCGGGCAGGACGGGTTCGGGGGCAAGCGGATTCCGTGGTTCCATGGTCTGCCGCGATCCTGTCGGACCGCTGGCACCGTTCGTCGCATGGATGCGTGTCGCGGCCCCGTCTTAAATTGACTTTAACCTTGGGCGTTCACAACAGTCGCGCTCGACGCACGGCGCGCGGGGCCGTTGCGGACGCAATGAGAAAATGCCCTGGGGGTCGCGGGTTTGTTTCAGGAAAGCCAGTTTGGATCGCAACAGGGCGGCGCGTCCGTGTCGCTGTGGCTGGCCGATTCGATCGCCCGGACGCCGGTAGCCCAGCCGCCGCAGGACTGGCGCGCGCGTTTGCGCGAATGGTCGGACGCGGTGGAACTGGTCCCCGATCTTGGCCAGCGCGTCGGCAGCCTGACCTGGTTTCGCGGCCTTGCCACCTGTATCGGCCTGTGCGCCACGGCCATCTATCTGTCACCCGGTTTTCAGCCGGTGCCCGGCGCGCCCGGTGCGCTGCTTGGCGAAAAGCAGTTCGACGAAGTGCGCAGCCAGATGATCACGCCATTGGCGCTGGGTGCGGACAGTGGCCATCGCATGGGATCGACCGATGCGGTCCAGCCGTTGCGCCAGACACCCGAACGCCCCCAGATCGAATTGAACGCCCAGGTCGGCAGCAGCGATACGCTGTCGCGCGCCTTGTCGCGCGCTGGCGTGAGCAGCGGTGACGTGGCGACGATCAACGCGCTGGTCGGCAGCGATATCGCTGGCGGGGTGAAGCCGGGCACGCGGCTCGACATCATATTGGGCCGCCGCGCCAGTCGCGACCGGCCCCGGCCGCTCGACAGGCTGGCGTTCCGCGCCCGGCTCGACCTGGGGATGGAACTGACGCGCGCAGGTGGCGTGCTGTCGGTCAAGCGCATCCCCATTCGCGTCGACGATACGCCGCTGCGTATTCAGGGCGTGGTTGGCGACAGCATCTATCGCTCGGCCCGCGCAGCCGGTGCGCCGCCCAAGGCGGTGCAGGCTTTCCTGCGGGTGATTGCGGGGCAGGTCGATCTGGGCAGGATCGGGGCGGGGGACCGCTATGACATCGTCACCGCCTATCGCCGCGCCGAAACCGGCGATGTCGAGGTGGGCGATCTTCTCTATGCCGGCCTCCAGCGCGCCAGCGGCAAGTCCATCGACATGCTGCGCTGGACCAAGGATGGCCGCACCGAATGGTTCGAGGCGTCGGGCGTGGGCGAACGGCGCGGCGTGCTGTCATCCCCGGTCGCCGGGCGCATGACGTCGGGCTATGGCCAGCGTCGCCATCCGATATTGGGCTATACGCGCATGCATGCCGGTATTGATTTTGCCGCGCGCTACGGATCGCCCATCTATGCCGTGACGGACGGGGTTGTCGCCTTTGCCGGGCGGCATGGCGGGCATGGCAATTATGTCCGCATCCAGCATGGCGGGGGCCTGGCCACCGGCTATGCCCATATGAGCCGCATCGCCGCCGCGCCGGGCCAGCGGGTGCGCCGTGGGCAGGTGATCGGCTATGTCGGGTCCACGGGCCTGTCGACCGGACCGCACCTCCATTATGAACTGTATCGCAATGGCGCGACGATCAATCCGCTGTCGGTGAAGTTCACCACAACCGCGCAACTGGCCGGGGCCGAACTGTCCGCATTCCGCGCCAAGCTGGCCCAATATAAGGGGCTGCATGTCGGTGAGCAGGACCGCTTTGCGCAAAAGGCGCTGGGGCCGGTGACGAGCGGGAAATAAGCCGCTTTCCGCGCTGCCCCTGCTTGGGTAGAGGGCGCACATGACCACGCCCATCACCGCCATCCTGCTTGCCGGATCACGGCCAACGCCCGATCCTCTGGCGGTCGCTGCTGGCGTGGCGATCAAGCCGCTCGCCCCGGTCGCGGGCGAACCGATGATCAATCACCCCGCGCGCGCGCTGCTGGCGCATCCGGCGGTGGGACAGGTCATCATCCTGACCCAGTCGTCCGCCCCCTTTGCCGCTGATCCCGCGACGGCTTGGCTGACGACACACAAGCAGGTCCGGTTCGAGCAGAGCGGGGCGGGCATAGCCTCCTCCCTGCTGGCGCTGCTGGAGCGGGGCGATGTCCCCTTTCCGATCCTGCTCACCACTGCCGATCATGTGTTGCTCGATAGCGCGATGCTCGATCAGTTTACGCAAGAGGCCGCAGGCGCCGATATCGCCGTGGCGATGGTGGAGCGGCGCATATTGCTGGCGCGCTATCCTAGGTCGCGCCGCACATGGCTCAAATTTCGCGATGGCTGGTGGTCGGGCGCCAACATCTTCTGGTTCGGCAGCGACCGGGCGCGGTCCATCATCGCCTTGTGGCAGGAGGTCGAGCAGGACCGCAAGAAGGGGTGGAAGATCGTATCGGCCTTTGGCCCGGTGGCGCTGATCGGCACGCTGCTGCGCCTGCTGACGCTGCGCGGCGGGATCGCGCGGATCGGGCGGCGCTTCGGGCTGACCGCGCGGCTGGTGGCGATGGAGAAGGCCGAAGCCTGTATCGACGCCGACAAGCCGGACGATGTCGTGCTGATCGAACGGATCGTCGCTGCGCGCGGTTAGGCGAACGGAGGTAGGTTCAATCTGGCGCGACGATGCGCTTAGGCCGCCTTGCGCGCGCCGTCCAGCTTGTCCAGCAGCGCGTCGACATCTTGCGCCGGGATCGGGCGGCTGAACAGATAGCCCTGGATCTGGCCGCATCCTTCGGCGCGCAATATGTCGAGCTGGTCGCTATGCTCCACGCCTTCCGCCGTCGTTTCGATGCCCAGCGCGTCGGCCAGCGTCGTAATCGCGCGGATGATGGCGGTTGCGCCCTTATGTTCCAGCAGATCGACGATGAAGCTGCGGTCGATCTTGAGCTTGTCGAACGGGAAGCTGCGCAGATAGCTGAGCGAGGAATAGCCGGTGCCGAAATCGTCGAGCGCCACGCGCACGCCCAGCGCCCGCAGGCTATGGAGCGAGGATAGCGTCGCCTCGACATTGTCGATGAACAGGCTTTCGGTGATCTCCAATTCCAGCCGGTTGGGCGCAAGGCCCGACCGCGCCAGCGCCTGAAGTACGACAGCGGCCAGATTGGGGCTGCGAAACTGGATGGGCGATATGTTGACGGCCACGCGGATATGGTCGGGCCAGGTCGCGGCGATCCGGCAGGCTTCATGCAGCGCCCATTCGCCGATCGGGATGATGAGGCCGGTTTCCTCCGCCAGCGGTATGAAATGGACCGGCGACACCATGCCGCGCGTGGGATGCTGCCAGCGCAGCAGTGCCTCGAACGCTGTCACGCGATTTTGCGACAGGCCGAACAGCGGCTGGAAATGCAGCGCCAGTTCGCCATTGCGCAGCGCGTCGTGCAGGTCGGTTTCCAGTGCGCGGCGGGCCTGCGCCTCTGCGTCCATGGCGCTTTCAAAGAAGCGATGGCTGCCCTTGCCCTCGCTCTTGGCCCGGTGCAGCGCCAGTTCGGCATTTTTGAGCAGGCTGGTTGCGTCCGCGCCGTCCTGAGGGCTGAGCGCGATGCCCACGCTGGCGCTGACGATGATGCGATGACCATCTATGTCGAACGGTTCGGCCAGCGCCGCGACGATGGCGCGACCCGCCTGATCGGCCGTCTGGCCCCCGGCGCGCAGCTTGATGGCAAATTCGTCGCCCGCCAGCCGGGCGGCAAAGCCGCTGGGGCAGGTCGCCTTCAGTCGTGCGCCGACTTCGCACAACAGGGCGTCGCCAACCGGATGGCCAAGCGATTCGTTGATCGATTTGAAATTGTCGATGTCGATGCAGAACAGCATCAGATTGCCGCCTTCGGCGCGGGTGAGGCCAAGCGCAACCTGTTCGCGCAGCATCGCCCGGTTGGGCAGGCCGGTCAGCGCGTCGTGGAAGGCCATATGCGCAATCTGCGCCTCGCGCGCCTCGACCGCATCGACCATGCGGTTGAAGCTTTGCGCCAGCCGCCCGATTTCGTCGCGCGTTTCGACCTTCACTTGCGCATGTTCGCCTGCGCTCACCTTGCGGGCGGCCGCTTCCAGCGCGACGATCGGCCGCGACAGGCTGCGCGATGCGGCAAATGCGCCAGCCACGGCCAATACGCCGCCAACCGCGCCGAAACCGAACAAGGCCCACAGGATCGGCGCATAGCCAGCCATCGCGCGGGTCAGGCTATATTCCAGCACCAGCATTTCCGGCGCAGTCTCTATAAGCGTTTCCACGGGCCGGGTCTGCACCAGCATCAGTTCGCCGTTCCGCACGACTTCGCGCAGGCCACCATTGGCCGTGTCCGTCCGGGCGACCCGCACCAGCGGCATGAGTTGCGGATGCAGGTCGATCGAGGACAGTTTCGCCAGCGCCTTCAGGTCGGTCGGGCCCATGTTGCGGGCAAAGACGACCCAGCCGGTCAGTATCGGCGCGCGGACGGGCGCGGCTGCGACGATATGGCCCTCGCTGCCCCATCGCACCACGCCCTGCATCCGCCCGGCGTCGAGCGCGTCGTAAAGCTGGTCCTGATCGGTACGGCCAAGATGTTGAAGGTCGCCCACCACCGTGCCATCGACCCCGACGAACAGCGCATGGTCGAGCTGGAAGCGGCCTTTCAGGCTATGCAACGCGGATTCGATCGTCGGGGCGTCATTGGTGCCCACCGCCTCGCGAAAGCCGAAATCGCTGGCCAGCACGTCGGCCCCCTGGCTCAGTTGACGCCGTTGCATCGCCGAAATCCGGTCGAACAGGGCGCTGCCGACATTCATTTCATGCCGGATGGTATTTTCGGCATAGCTTTCGATGGCCTGGCGCGTGCCCAAAAGCGTGAGCGTCGTTACGGCCAGAAACAGCGCGCCGTAGAACAAGGTCATCCTGATCGTCAGGGTCGACTGCACCGCGCGCCGCCAGTGCAGCCACCGTCTTTTCAGGCGAAGGGGTAGGCTCATTTGGACGCGCGCAACGCCAATGGCACGGTCTTGCTCACCATGCCGCTCGCCGGAATGGGCAGGTTGATCAGCAATTCATTATCCTTGCCCTTGAGCAACGGGTGCCAGACCGTGACCCGCGCCGTGCCGGTCGCCAGCCCGTTTATCCGCGCCTGTCCGGCGGCATTGCTCTTGGCGGCGAAGGGGGTGTCGACCACCTTGATGAAGCCGCTCATGGCATCATGAATATTGCAGCCCAGCGCCACCGCGCCCGGACTGGTGAAGGTATAGCTGCGGCTTTCATCCTGTCCGAACAGCTTGATTTCAAACTTGGCCGCCTTGGAGAAGGAATAGACATGATGTCGCACCTTGTCCTTGTTGGGGAATTTGACCGTCGCGCCGACGGGTACGATCAGCACATGGGGTGAAAAGGCGATATTCTGCTGCACCATGGTCGTACCCCATGGGAAGCGGATCGGGCCGGACGGGATGCCCCCGGCGGGACGGACGGTGACGACCGCATCGCTGACCGGGCGGCCAGCGGCATCGACGATCCGAAGATCGATGTCGCCCGCCATGGCCGGGCTGGCGATCAGGGAGAGGACGGCGAGGAAAAGGCGTGGCTCGTTCATGGTTACTGTTGGTAAAAGCAAACATTGAACAAATGTTTAGTTCGTTATGGACCGCATTTTCACGCTGACGGGACGGGAAACATTATTTTAACCATGATTTGCCTATCTGCCGATCATGACCTGTTTCCGTCCTCTCCTGTGCATCATGCTCGCGCTGGCTGCTTTGTCCCCGCAACAGGGCATGGCCAGACCGATCCGCAATGGTGGCAAATTGCTGCTGACCAATGGCATCAGCTCGCTGGAAGGGGCGTCGGGCGGTGGCCTGACGCCCTGGGCGGTGATCGCCGGCAATGAAACATCGGACGGCTTCGGCCTGTCGGCCCATGGCACGCTGGTCGAGGTCAAGGATTATGACTATCAAAGCGCTGGCGTCGCGATCGGCATCCGCGATCGCATCGAGCTGAGCTACACGCATCAGGATTTCAACACGAACGAGATTGGTGCGGCGCTGGGACTGGGCAAGGATTTCGCCTTTTCGCAGGATATTTTCGGTGCGAAAATCCGGGTTGCGGGCGATCTGGTCTATGACCGGCTACCAGCCATCGCGGTCGGCGTTCAGTATAAGAATAATAATCAGGGTGCGATCGTCCGGGCGGTAGGGGCCAAAGGAGACGAAGGCGTCGATTATTATGCGTCGGTCAGCAAATTATTCCTCGCGCGCTCCATCCTGCTGTCGGCGACCGCGCGCCTGACCAAGGCGAACCAGATGGGGCTGCTGGGCTTTGGCGGCGGCAAGCAGGGCAATCATACGCTTCAGTTTGAAGGATCGGCCGCCTGGCAATTGTCGCGCCGCATCGCGATCGGCGGGGAATATCGGCGCAAGCCTGACAATCTGAACATCGCGCGGGAAGATGACTGGTTCGACGCCTTTGCCGCCGTCGCCATCAGCCGCAATGTCACTGCGACCATCGCCTATGCCGACCTGGGCTCGATCGCCACGGTGAAGAAGCAGCGTGGCGTGTTTCTCCAGCTTCAGACCGCCTTCTAAAGGACGCATGCCCATGTCCATCATCCTCTCGCTGCTCTTGTTGCAGGCGCCCTATGCTTTGCCGGGGGAGGCCGCCGTGGACCCTTATGTCGCCGACAATCGCCACGCCGGGGCCGTGCCTTTTACGGGCGACGGCATGGCGAAGGCGTTTGGCGGGCAGGATGGCATCCGCCGCATCGTCGATCGCTTCGTCGCGATCAATTTCGCCGACCCGGTGATTGGCGAGATTTTCGCCAATCATGACAAGGTGCGCCTGAAGCGCACCTTGTTCGAGCAATTCTGTTTCATCCTGAATGCCGGCTGCACCTATAGCGGGCGGGACATGGCCAGCGCGCACAAGGATCTGGGCGTGCAGAAGGCAGACATGAACCGCCTCGTCGAAACGCTTCAGCGCGCGATGAGGGAGGAAGGGGTCAGCTTCCAGGCGCAAAACCGCTTTCTCTCCAAACTCGCGCCGATGCGCCACGATGTGATCGAAAAGTAACGTTACGCCTGCGTTCTGGCTGAAACCCTTTCTCTCCGCGTTGGTTTAACTTGTGGAAATCACGCAAGGAGTATTCACATGGGTGAAGTAACCGACAAGTTGAAGGCCGCTGGCAACAAGGCGGCGGGCGCCGTCAAGGAAGGCATCGGCAAGGCGACCGACAATGAGCGCATGGAAGCCGAAGGCAAGGCGCAGAAGGCCAAGGGCACGGCTCAGGACGTTTCCGGATCGGTCAAGGGCGCCCTTGGCGACAAAATCTGATTTCGACTTGCTCCCAAGCAGGAGAAAGCCCCGCCCTTATCCGGCGGGGTTTTCTTTATCCGCCAGATAGGCGCGCACGTCCCGGCGCAATTCGCCCGCGCACAGATATAGCGCGATGACATTGGGGATCGCCATCAGGAAGAAGCTGCTGTCGACAATGTCGACGACACGGCCAAGGTCGATCGCTGCTGCGGGCGGCAGGGCGACGATGTAGAGGATTTTATAGGTCCATTGCGCGCGCGGACCATGGCCGAACAGATAGCCCCAGGCTTGCAAGCCGTAAAATCCCCAAGCGACCAGCGTCGAATAGGCGAACAGAAACACCACGACCGCCAGCAGCCAGGGGAACCATGGCGACACCTGCGCAAAGGCGGCGGAGGTAATCGCAATGCCCTCCAGCCCCATATTCCATGTCCCCGCGACGACCAGCGCCAGACCGCCCAACGCGCACACGATCATGGTGCCGAGCAGGGGTTCAAGCAGCGCGACCAGCCCTTCGGACACGGGGTGGCGCGCCCGTGCCAGACTGTGCGCCATCACGGCCGATCCGACGCCCGCCTCACTGGCGAACACCGCGCGGCGCATCCCGGCGACGAACGCGCCCACAGCGCCACCTGTTGCCGCCTGGCCATTCCACGCCCCGTCCCAGATCAGCGCCAGCGCACCGGGGATGGCATCCAGATGCAGGATCAGGATCGCCAGCACGCCAGCCAGATAGACCGCGACCTTGAGCGGGGTCAGCCTTTTGGCGACTTCCCCCAGCCAGGCCGCGCCGCCCAGCGTCACCAGCGCGACGGCCCCGGCCAGAAACACGCCATAGGCCCATCCGTTGGTCAGGCCCGTCACCACCTTCACTTGCGCGAAACTCTGATTGACCTGCACCATCGGTATGGCACCGAACAGCGCGAAAAAGGCGTAGGCACCGCCTAATATCATGCCGATTTTTGGCCATCCGCGCGCAGCGCCGACGGATTTGAGTACATACATCGGCCCGCCATGGACATGACCGGCATCGTCGAAGATGCGATATTTGAGGCCCAGCGTGACCTCCGCCATCTTCACCGTCATCGCGAACCAGCCGATGATGAACATCCACAATATCGCGCCCGGTCCACCCATGGTCAGCGCCACCGCAACGCCCGCGATATTGCCAAGCCCGATCGTGCCGGACAGCGCCGTGCTGAGCGCTGCCCACTGGCTGACATCGCCCTTTGCCTCGCCCTTGTCCGGCTGGGTCCGCAATATGCGGATCGCGCGGCCGACCTGGGTGATATTGGGAAAGCCCAGCCACAGGGTGAAGAACAGCATCGGCAGCGCCAGATACAGCACGATCAGTTCGATCTGCGCGCCTGCCACAGGCACCTTGAAAAACACCGCGCCCGACAGCGCGTCGATAAAGCCATTGAAACTGTCCATCGCGCGGGGATGCCGCGAGGCTGCTGGAAAGTCGATCAAGAAAAACTTGGCTTTCGCTCATCCCGCTCGTCCCGAACGGTTCTGGGGTTGATACCGGGCGTCTCTCCGGTGCATGAGAAACGCATGACCAGACGATATTTCGGCACCGACGGCATACGCGGGCGCACCAACGCATGGCCGATGACGGCGCAACTGGCGATGCAGGTCGGCATGGCGGCGGGCACCCATTTCCAGCGCGGAGACCATCGCCATCGCGTTGTGATTGGCAAGGATACGCGGCTTTCGGGCTATATGGTTGAAAATGCGCTGGTCGCTGGCTTTACCGCGGTGGGCATGGACGTGGTGCAGTTCGGGCCGATCCCGACGCCCGCTGTCGCGATGCTGGCCCATTCGATGCGCGCGGATTTGGGCGTCATGATTTCCGCCAGCCACAATCCCTATTTCGACAATGGCATCAAATTGTTCGGCCCGGACGGCTACAAGCTGTCGGACGAGGATGAATTGAAGATCGAGGCGCTGATCGAGCAGCAGGTGCCGCTGGCTGCGTCCAAGGATATTGGCCGTGCCCGCCGGGTCGAGGATGCGCGTGGCCGCTATATCCATGCGGTCAAATCCAGCTTTCCCGCCGACCTGCGGCTCGATGGCCTGAAAATCGTGATCGATTGCGCCAATGGCGCCGCCTATCAGGTCGCGCCGTCCGCTTTATGGGAACTTGGCGCGACCGTCGTGGCGGTTGGCGTCAATCCCAATGGCACCAACATCAATGACGGCTGCGGATCGACCGCGCCCCTGCTGTGCCAGGAAACCGTCGTATCGTCGGGCGCGGACATTGGTATCGCGCTGGATGGCGACGCGGACCGGCTGATCGTGGTCGATGAGAAAGGCCAGATCGTCGATGGCGACCAGATCATGGCGCTGATCGCCGCCAATTTCGCGCGCGCGGGCACGCTGCGCGGCGGCGGTTTGGTGGCGACGGTCATGTCCAATCTGGGGCTGGAGCGTTTCCTGACCGGGCAGGGCATTGCCCTCGAACGCACCAGCGTGGGCGACCGCTATGTGCTGGAGCGGATGCGCAGCGGCGGCTTCAATGTCGGCGGTGAGCAGTCGGGCCATATGATCCTGTCCGATTATGCGACCACCGGGGACGGTACGGTCGCGGCGTTGCAGGTGCTGGCTGCGCTCGTCCGGTCCGGCAAGCCCGCCAGCGAGACGCTGCATCAGTTCGATCCGGTGCCGCAATTGCTCAAAAATGTCCGCTTTTCCGGGGGCAAGCCGCTGGAGCATGACGATGTCCGGCGCGTCATTGCGCAGGCGCAGGCGGAACTGACCGGCGTTGGCCGGCTGGTCATCCGCCCGTCCGGTACGGAACCTGTGATCCGGGTGATGGCCGAAGGCGACCGGGAGGAACAAGTGCGCGACGTTGTCGATCGCATCTGCGCCGCGGTCGAGAAGGCGGCGGCGTGAGGCCTGTTGCCAACCGTCATCCTGACGAAAGTCAGGATCCAGAGTCTCTCTCGCAGCGCCCGGCGCTCTTGATCCGGGATCAGGTCCGGCATGACGAGGATGGGAGGTGGCTCCATGCTTGAAATGCGCCCCGATTGCGAACGCTGCGGCACGGACCTGCCCGCCGATGCGCCCGGCGCGTTCATCTGCTCGTTCGAATGCAGCTTCTGCGCGCCCTGTGCCGAGGCGCTGGACGATCGCTGCCCCAATTGCGGCGGCGAACTGATGGACAGGCCGACCCGCACCGGCAAGGCGCTGGCGGGCAATCCCGCGTCCACCGTGCGTTACTTCAAGGGATGAGCATCGCGCGCATTTTGATCATCGCCGGGTCCGACAGTGGCGGCGGCGCGGGCATACAGGCGGATTTGAAGGCCGTGACGATGCTGGGCGGTTTCGCTATGACCGCGATCACCGCGATCACGGCGCAAAATACGCTGGGCGTGCAGGGCGTGCATCCGGTGCCCGCCGACATGGTGCTGGCGCAGATGCGCAGTTGCATCAGCGACATTGGCGTCGATGCGGTGAAGATCGGCATGATCGGGTCAGCGGAAACGGCGATGGCGGTGGCCGATCTGCTGACAGGTTTGCGCGATGTGCCGATCGTCTTTGATCCGGTGATGGTGGCGACCAGCGGGTCGGTGCTGGCCGATGCGGAAACGATCGCGGCGTTCGAGAAACTGATGGCGATCGCCACGCTGGTGACGCCCAATATCCCCGAACTTCTGGCGCTGGGCGGGGAGCGGGTTGCCGCCCGCTTTGGCACGCATGTTTTGGCCAAGGGCGGGCATGGCGTCGGCCCGGTGCTGGTCGACCGGCTGCTTGGTCCCGATGGGCTGGTCACCGACTGGACCGATCCGCGCATCGACACGCCGCACACCCATGGCACCGGCTGCACCCTGGCCAGCGCGATCGCGACCGGGCTGGGGCAGGGGATGGCGCTGCCGGGCGCGATCGCGCGGGCGCGGGCCTATGTGCGCGCGGCGTTGACGATCGCGCCGGGGCTGGGTGGCGGGCATGGGCCGATGGGCGCGCCGCGCGGGTTCGAAGCGCCCTTCCGTGCCTGATTTCGCCCATGAACTGCGCCACCATCCGGGGCTGGTCGCCGGAGTGGATGAAGCGGGCAGGGGGCCGCTCGCCGGGCCGGTGGTCGCGGCGGCGGTGATTTTGCGGGCGGAGGATTGCCCGGAGGGGCTGGACGACAGCAAGGCATTGTCGGCCAAGCGCCGCGCCGCGCTGGAGGCGGAGATCAAGGCGCGGGCGCTGTGCTGGGGGCTGGGCGTCGCCAGTGTCGAGGAGATCGACCGGATCAACATATTATGGGCCACGATGCTGGCCATGACCCGCGCGGTCGAGGCGCTGGGGCGCGATTGCCAGCATGTCCTGGTCGATGGCAACCGCGTGCCCGACTGGCGCTGGCCCGCCACCCCGGTCGTGGGCGGGGACGCGCGGTGCCTGTCGATCGCCGCGGCCTCCATCTTGGCCAAGGAAGCGCGGGACCGGATGATGCGGGAGGCGGCCGCCATCCACCCCCATTATGGCTGGGAAAGCAACAAGGGCTATGGCAGCGCGCAGCATCTCGCCGCGCTGCGCACCCATGGGCCAACGCCGCTGCACCGGCGCAGCTTTGCCCCCGTGGCGCAGATGCTGCTGATTTAAGGGCACTGTCCCACACAAGCTCCGTTCGTTTCGAGCGTAGTCGAGAAACAGGGCGCACCGTTTCTCGACATAGTTTATCCAGAGCATCTGCCGCAGGCGGGCAATCGAAGAGCTCGAAACGACCGGGGAACGCTGTTCTCTCCCCTGTCCCAAGTCGGGACCAATGCGGCAAAGCGCAGCGTCCCCCTCTGGCGCGACGCTGGCATATGGTTAAGAAAGGCTTATGCTTTTCGCCCGGTTGTTCGTCCTGTCATGCTGTCTGATCCTGGGCATGCCGTCCGCGCGGGCGGAACTGGCCGACCTGCCGCTGGCGCCGGGGGCGTATCGTTGGGCCGATGATGCCGCCGCCAGCGGGCCGCTCTACCTGATCATCAGCCTGGAACGGCAGCGCGTCCATGTCTATCGCGGCGACCGGCTGATCGGCGCGGCCAGCGTGTCCACGGGGACGAAGGGCCACCGCACCCCCACCGGCAGCTTCCCCATCCTGCAAAAGCGCCAGTGGCACCGCTCCAACCTCTACAGCAATGCGCCCATGCCTTTCATGCAGCGGCTGACCTGGGACGGCATAGCGCTCCACGCCGGGCATAATCCCGGCTACCCCGCCAGCCATGGCTGCATCCGCCTGCCCTATGCCTTCGCCCGGCAACTCTTCGCCCTGACGCAGATCGGCACACTGACGCAGGTGACCGCCAACCGTCTGAACGCCGCGATCCTGCTCGACCCGCTGGTGCTGGGCGACAAGGGGAGCAGCGTGGTGACGTTCGGGATGGAGGGCGGCATGGGCGGCAGCGCCATGCGGACGGGCGCGGCGACGCGGGTGCCGCTGCTGGAGATCGACCCGGATATTTTCGGGGTCTGGGGTCGGCGTTGAGGGGGCGGGCGGGGATTGGCCGGTAGCGGAATTTCGGGTTTCGGCTGTTGGATGAGGATAGCGGCCTGTCCGCTGGCAGGCAGCACATCAAGCAGCCAAGCAAATAGCTGCCGGTCGGCCCCGACCACAGTATGAAGATAGAAGTGCTGTGGAGATCGTTCGCCAAGGCTCTTCCAAAAATTTCCTGGCGGTATTACGCGTCTTTGGATGTTACGATAGTTTTGCCGCCCGCAGCAGGTGCTGATAGTGCTGGCGCGCCTCCCAACATTCCGTTCAGTCTCCCGCCAGACATCCCAAGTTCCGCAATCAAGGCATCGATCAACGGCCCACTAGCCCGGTAGAGCATTACCGCCGAAACTGCGGCATCGGCTAAGTTTCCATCGCCAGCGCTATCTTCTACGCTAACTTGACCGCCATGGAGGCCGCGAGCATTCAGAATAGCGACCCTTTCCTTGCGCCACTCAGCAGCGCCGTGATTCCAGCGAGCGGTGGAACAGACGCCTGATTGACTGATCCAGTCTGCCCTCAAAGACGAAGGCCGGCCACCGCCTGATCCGCTCGAAGAGTTTGGGAAGGATTTGAAAACCAGAGGTTACGCGGCGCGATGATGAGGCATAATCAGCTTCGCATCCGATTGGGATCATTCGCATCCAACGCTGTGACGCTTCCAACCTGCACGAACAAAACAAGATCCGACGCTGATTGCTCGTGTTCAACGTAGATTGCGCCGGCATCTAGAAGAAATCTGTCCATAATAGAGTAAAAAAATTGTTCATGATCATTAAACGCAAAACAAGAAAATTTTCGCCATTGACTTTTAAAACGATAAAACAAATAATAATAAAACCTGCTGTATTTATATTTATTACGGAGATTTTACAATGAAGATGATGAAAATTGCTTCTGTTGCTTTTGTCTCTTTTATTCTATCGGCGTATAATACGGCATATGCATATAATAATTTGGAAGAGTGCCTTAATGAGGCGGGGGAACAATATTATGAACAAATAAACCGCTGCTTGACCGGGCATTTTGGCGTTTGGGGTGATCCGGCGGAACGTGACTATTGCCAATACAGTGCTGGCCTTGAACATGATGCGAACCGGCAGAGCTGCTATGCTAGTTATCCCGACCAAATCTCTAATTTTCTTTTGATTGACAAAAGAAAAGAAATCTCTCTGGCTTACATCTAAAAGCCTGCCCTGAATCTCATGGGTAACGAGCGGTGCGTCGGATGAGGATGATGGCAGGGACGGCATATAGAAGCGCGGTTGCGGATTTTATGGTCCGCTCGAATTCTTTAGCCAAGCGGCGGTTATTCTTGATCTACGCGGAGGTGTGTTTTGTATTGGAGACGGCGCCCCATAGCGTTCGTTCCCACCCCGGTGCCAATCGGCAACAAGGGGAGCGTTGCCGATCGTCCGATTGGTCAAGCGAGAAAGGCCGTTCTTGTCAGGAACAGCCGTTCGATGATGGGAAACTAATGACCTGAATTGGCGCACTGCCGCCTATTCCCCAACCCACCCCAAAAAAGCGGCCGACCCGTCCCCGGATCGGCCGCTTCACATATGTCCAACTCGCTGTCGGACTTGTCCCGTCACGCCGCCTGTGCGGCTTCTTCGCTGGCGGGCAGGCGGATCAGATAGTCGAAGGCTGACAGGCCCGCCGTGGAGCCTGCGCCCATGGCGATGACGATCTGCTTGTAGGGCACGGTCGTGCAGTCGCCTGCCGCGAAGATGCCCGGCACGCTGGTTTCGCCGCGGGCGTCGATTTCTATTTCGCCGCGGGGGGAAAGGGCGACCGTGTCTTTCAGCCATTCGGTGTTGGGGACCAAGCCGATCTGGACGAAGATGCCTTCCAGTTCGATGTCATGTTCCTCGCCGCTGTTGCGGTCCTTGTAGGACAGGCCGGTGACGCGGTCGCCATTGCCGTCGACCTTGCTGGTCAGCGCCGATGTGATGATCTTGACGTTGGGCAGGCTGGCGAGCTTGCGTTGCAGCACCGCGTCGGCGCGCAGCTGGCTGTCAAATTCGATCAGCGTCACATGGGCGACGATGCCCGCCAGGTCGATCGCGGCTTCGACACCGCTATTGCCGCCGCCGATCACCGCGACGCGCTTGCCCTTGAACAGGGGGCCGTCGCAATGGGGGCAATAGGCCACGCCCTTGTTGCGATACTCGTCCTCGCCCGGCACGCCCATCTGCCGCCAGCGCGCACCGGTGGAGAGGATGAGCGTGCGGCCCTTGAGCGACGCGCCGTTTTCCAGCACAACCTCATGATAGCCGCCTTCGGTACGGGCGGGGATCAGCTTCGTCGCCTTTTGCAGGTTCATGATCTCGACGTCATAATCCTTCACATGGGCTTCGAGCGCGGAAGCGAGCTTTGGCCCTTCGGTGCGCGACACGGAGATGAAATTTTCGATGTCCATCGTATCGAGCACCTGGCCGCCGAAGCGTTCGGCGGCAACGCCGGTGCGGATGCCCTTGCGCGCGGCATAGATGGCCGCCGCGGCCCCGGCAGGCCCGCCGCCGACGATCAGCACCTCGAACGGGTCTTGGCGCTTGATCTTTTCCGCCGCGCGGGTGGCCGCGCCGCTGTCGATTTTGGCAACGATCTGTTCCAGTTCCATGCGGCCCGACCCAAAGGGTTCGCCGTTCAGGAAGATGGTGGGGACGGCCATCACCTTGCGCTCGTCCACCTCCGCCTTGAACAGCGCGCCGTCGATGGCGACGTGGCTGATGCGGGGGTTGAGGACGCTCATCAGGTTCAAAGCCTGCACCACGTCCGGACAATTCTGGCAGGACAGGGAGAAATAGGTTTCAAAGGCAAAGTCGCCGTCCAGCCCCTTTACCTGTTCGATCAGATCCTGCGCGGCCTTTGACGGGTGGCCGCCGACCTGGAGGAGGGCGAGGACGAGCGACGTGAACTCATGGCCCATCGGAATCCCCGCGAAGCGTACACCGATGTCAGTGCCCACGCGGCGGATCATGAAGCTGGGGACGCGCTTGTCAGTGCCGGTGGTCACGCTGACCTTGTCGGACAGGGCGGCGATTTCATTAAGCAGGTCATTGAGTTCGCGTGATTTGGCGTCGTCACCCAGAGAGGCGACGAGTTCGATAGGCTCACGGATGTTGACCAGATAGGCCTTGAGCTGCTGCGTCAGGGTGGCGTCGAGCATGGAATAATCCTTACGTTAGATACAATAATGGCCCGGAGCGGAGGAGAGGTTCCACTCCGAGCCACTTTGCGACCCGCTAGGGGAACGATAATTTAGATCTTGCCGACCAGGTCGAGCGAGGGGGCAAGGGTTTCTTCGCCTTCTTCCCACTTGGCCGGGCAGACTTCACCGGGGTGCGCGGCGACATATTGCGCGGCCTTCACCTTGCGCAGCAGTTCGGTCGCATTGCGGCCGACGCCTTCGGAAGTGATTTCCATGAACTGGATCACGCCTTCGGGATCGACCAGGAAGGTCGCGCGGTCAGCCAGGCCAACGCCGGGGCGCATCACGTCGAAATTATTGGTGATCGTGCCCGACTGGTCGCCCAGCATGTAATAGTTGATCTTGCCGATGGCGGGCGAGGTGTCGTGCCATGCTTTGTGGCTGAAATGCGTGTCGGTCGATACCGAATAGACTTCGACGTTGAGCGACTGGAGGGTCGGGTAGATGCCGGCCAGGTCTTCCAGTTCGGTCGGGCAGACGAAGGTGAAGTCGGCGGGGTAGAAGAAGAAGATCGCCCACTTGCCCTTCACGTCCGCGTCGGTGACGTCGACGAACTTGCCTTCCTTGTAGGCGGTCGCGGCGAACGGCTTGATGGTGGTGTTGATGAGAGCCATGGGCTTGTCAGTTCCTTCTGAGGGGTTGCTGTTGCCGACCCCATGTAGGGTAGCGGCTGAGTCGAGGGAAATTGGTTTTATCGGACTTGGAGAGTGAGAAAAACGATCACGGCTTATCTGATTGATCGATCCAGTCACCGCGCCCCGCGTCGCCCCGCCATTGCCCCAGCGCGAGCATCATCGCGCGCTCGACCATGGCCTGGGCTTCCTCGGCGGAGAAGGTCGTGGGATCGAGGCAGATTTCGAGCCACAGGCCATCGACCAGAGCAGTCAGGCTGATCGCCGCCAGGCGGGCGCGGTCCTGTGGCATTTCCGGCACGATCGCGCGCAGCAGCGCTTCGAGCTGGGCGCGGGTGCGCCGGTAGACATCGGCATGGATGGCGGCGATGCCGGGATCGGTCCTGACCAGGCTCCAGAAAGCGGTCCAGGTCGCGAGCAGATCGGGATCAAGGATGGGCGCGCGGAAATTGGCCTGAAGGCAGGCGCGGAGCTGGTCGCGCGGATCGTCGCCCGCTTCCTCGACCGCCTGTTCCAGCGCGGCGGACACACGCACGCCGACATCCTCATAGGTGGCGAGGATGAGGGCGTCGACGCCGTCGAAATAATGGGTGAGCAGGCCAGACGAAACACCCGCGCGCGCGCAGATGGCGCGAACGGACGTGCCAGCGACGCCTTTTTCGGCAAGGCACCGCGCGGTCGCTTCGATCAGCGCCTGTCGCCGCACGTCCGCGCTTTCGCGAATGAAGCGCGCGCGTGTCTTTGAAATTCCCTTACGGTTTACTGGCTTTTCTGTCATTTCTTCCCCCGAAGGCCCGCTTTGGGGTCTGGCGATGCGTCTGGCAAGATACGCTGTTGCTTCGGGCGTGTCTCTAACGGCGAAAACTGTCGGCCGCAGCGCTGGCCAGACGGTCGGCGCGTTCATTTTCGGGGTGGCCGGCATGACCCTTGACCCATTTCCAGGTCATTTGATGCGGGGCGGCGGCCTTGACCAGAGCCTGCCAGATGTCGACATTCTTGACCGGCTTGTTGTCGGCGGTGCGCCAGCCCTTCTTCTGCCAGCCGAACACCCATTTGGTGATGCCGTCCATCACATATTTGCTGTCGGTATGAAGAATGACGCGGCACGGCTTCTTGAGCGCGTTGAGCGCCTCTACCGCGGCCATCATCTCCATGCGATTGTTGGTGGTGAGTGCTTCGCCGCCCGACATTTCCTTTTCCGTGTCGCCAAAGCGCAGCACCGCGCCCCAGCCGCCCGGACCCGGATTGCCCTTGCACGCGCCGTCGGTGAAGATGTCGACGATGGGCAGGTCAGTGCTCATGCCGCGCGCTCCTGCACAGGCGGGAGCCCGGTACCGCCGCGAGGATAGGCAGGCATGGAACCGGGTTCCCGGCTGTGCGGGAATGCGTCGTTTTTGTCTGCTGCTCTCATGCGCCCAATAATTCCGCTGGATTGGCGCTGGCGTAGAAATCGAGGCGGCGCAGATAGGCGAGCGGATCCTTGCGGGTCACCAGCGCGTCGGGCGGCGTGTTGATCCAGTCATAGGCGCGGGTCAGCAGGAAGCGCAGCGATGCGCCCCGGCACAATATGGGGAAGGCCGCGCGCTCTGCGTCGGTCAGGCCATGGGCCGAGTCATAGCCAGCGCCAAGCGCCGCCGCGCGATCAGCAAAGAAGTTGCCGCCGTCATGGCTGAACACCCAGGCGCTGTGGGTGATGGCCAGGTCATAGGCGCGAATGTCGGTGCAGCTGAAATAGAAATCGATCAGGCCCGTCACCCTGTCGCCCAGCATCAGCACATTGTCGGGGAACAGGTCCGCATGGATGACGCTGCGGGGCAGGTCGGCGGGCCAGTGCGCGTCGAGAAAGGCGAGTTCGTCGCGGACGCGGGCGGCAAGGCTGGGGGCGATCTGATCGAAATCCTCACCGCATCGGGCCGCCAGATCATGCCATCCGGCAAGGTCCAGCGTGTTGCGCCGTTCGAGCGGGAAGCCCTCCGCCGCGCGGTGCAACTCGCCCAGTGCCGCGCCGGTCGCGCGCGCCTGTTCCGGGGTCGGCTCGGTCAGCGAAATGCCGGTCAGAAATTCGATCAGGCAGGCGGGGCGGCCCGACAAGGTCTGGAGCCGCTGACCGTCGCGATCGGCGATGAAGCGCGGCACAAGGCAGCCGCGTGCGCCCAGATGATCGAGCAGGTCCATGAAGAAGGGCAGGTCGGCCTCATCCACCCGCTTTTCATAGAGCGTGAGGATATAGCGGTGGCCAGAGCCATCATGGCCGGTGGTCTCCAGCAGATAATTGCTGTTTTCCACCCCTTCGGCGATCCCCTTGGCGGATACGAGGCGGCCTGCGTCGTAGCGGCTGAGGAAGGCGTCAATCTCTTCGGCGGGAACATGGGTATAGACGGCCATGGTTCAGACGGTCTCCAGCCCGCGTGGCAGCTTGAAAGCGATGGTCTCGCGCGCGGTTTCAACCTGTTCCTCGGTCACGGTGAAGCGGCTGGCGATTGCGTCGACCACTTCGCGCACCAATATTTCGGGTGCGGATGCCCCGGCGGTCAGGCCCAGCGTCGTGACGCCGTCCAGCCAGCCAAAATCGATGTCGTCGGCGCGCTGGATCAGGCGGGCTGGCGTGCCTTCGCGTTCGGCGACTTCGACCAGTCGCAGGGAATTGGAACTGTTGGGCGCGCCGATGACATAGAGCGCTTCGCAACGCGCGGCGATCGCCTTCACCGCTGTCTGGCGGTTGGATGTGGCGTAGCAAATATCCTCGCCCTTGGGCGCGACGATCGCTGGAAAGCGCTCTTGCAGGGTGGCGACGATCGCGGCTGTATCATCGACCGACAGGGTGGTCTGGGTCAGGAAGGCGAGATTGGCAGGATCAGTGGGGGTAAAGACCTGCGCGTCCTCGACCGTTTCGATCAGGGTCATGGTGCCGTCCGGCACCTGGCCGAACGTGCCGATGACTTCGGGATGCCCCTTATGCCCGATGAACAGGATGTGGCGGCCATCCTTGACTTGCCGTTCGGCCTGGCGATGAACCTTGCTGACCAGCGGGCAGGTGGCGTCGAGATAGGAAAGGCCGCGTTCCTCCGCCTTGGCAGGGACGGCCTTGGGCACGCCATGGGCGGAAAAGACCACCGGCACGCCGTCGGGCACCTGGTCCAGTTCCTCTACGAAGATCGCGCCCTTCGCCTTCAGACTGTCCACCACATATTTGTTATGGACGATTTCATGGCGGACATAGACCGGCGCGCCATAGGTTTCGATCGCCCGTTCGACGATGATGATGGCGCGGTCGACCCCGGCGCAGAAACCGCGCGGTGCGGCGATCAGAAGGGTCATGGGCGGGCGGGCGGCGGCGCTGTCGGTCATGGCTTTGCGCTTAGGCGAATGTGGGCCGGGAGGAAAGCCGCTTCCTTGCGGTTGCGCGAGGGGCGGGGGATGGATAAGGAAGCGCAAAGCTTCTGGCCGACGGGCCATGCCAAGGAATTTCTGCCTGTGCCAAGGAACATCTGCCTGCCTCATACTGCCCTGAACCGTGTTGTTGTGACCGGCATGCTGGCTCTGGCCCTGGCGGGCTGTTCGCGCCGGGGTGAAATCGACGCATCCGGCGGTATCGTCGCTGTGCGCTCTGCCTGCCCGACGGCGGCCGTCCCGGCCTATACCGGCGACATCACCCTGTTCAATCCGGCCCAGAGCCGCGATGCTTCCGCGATCGACGTGGTGGCCGACATTACCAATCTGCGCTCGACCTGCGCCGATGGGGCGCAATTCTATACCGAAGCGAGCTTCACCGTGAACGCCCGGCGCAGCGACGCCAGCGTGGCGCGGCAAGTGACGCTGCCCTATTTCTCCGCCGTGGTGCGCGGCGGCAACAGTGTGATCGCCAAGCGGGTCGGCCAGGTGACGCTGAACTTTGCCGCGGGCGAGTATCGCGCCAGCGCGCAGGCGAAGGCGGGCTCCTATGTCGACAAGGCATCGGCAACGCTGCCCGCCGACATCCAGGCCAAGATCACGCAGAAGCGCAAGGCGGGCGACGCGGATGCCGCGATCGATCCCTTCGCCCAGCCAGAGGTCAAGGCGGCGCTGCAACGAACCAGTTTCGAGCTGCTCGTGGGGTTCAACCTGACCCAGGACCAGCTCCAATATAACGCCACGCGTTAACGGCCAGCCCATCATCCGTTCGGGCTGAGACAAGTCGAAGCCTTGCACTTCTTGAAGACAAGAGCAGCCCTTCGACAGGCTCAGGGCGAACGGGACTTGTAGAAAGTTTCGTCTCGTGTCCCTCTATACCCGTTTCACCGCCCATCTCGACACTGTGCTGGACATATTGGAAGCCGACGGCGTCCTGCCTGCCGGCCTCAATCGCAAGCCGGTGACGGTCGAGCCGCCGCGTGACGCCAGCCATGGCGATCTGGCGACCAATGCCGCGATGGTGCTGGCCAAGCCGGCGGGGACGAACCCGCGCGCGCTGGCCGAGGCGATTGTCGGCAAGCTGGAGGGGCTGGCCGAGGTCGAGAGCGCGTCGATCGCCGGGCCGGGCTTCATCAACCTGACGCTGACCGACGCGACATGGCGCTCGGAGCTTTCCGTGATGGCGGAAGAGGGCGACGATTATGGCCGGTCCGACATCGGGCAAGGTGTCACGGTCAATGTCGAATATGTTTCCGCCAACCCGACCGGCCCCATGCATATGGGGCATTGCCGGGGCGCCGTGGTGGGTGACGCGCTCGCCACCCTGCTGGAATATGCCGGGCACAAGGTGATCCGCGAATATTATATCAATGACGCTGGCGGTCAGGTGGATGTCCTCGCCCGATCGGTGCATCTGCGCTACGCGCAGGCGCTGGGCGAGGATGTGGGCGAAATCCCTGAGGGTCTTTACCCCGGCGATTATCTGGTGCCGGTTGGGCAGGCGCTGGCTGCTGAATATGGCGACCGCTTCTTGAAGGCGCCGGAAGCCGACTGGCTGGTCAAGTTCCGCAGCTTTGCCGTCGCAAAGATGATGGACATGATCCGCGCCGATCTGGCGCTGCTGGGCATCCATCACGACATTTTCGCGTCCGAGGCCGAATTGCAGGCGGCGGGCAAGCCTGACGAGGCCGAAGCCTGGCTGCGCGCGCATGATCTGGTCTATGACGGGGTGCTGGAAGCGCCCAAGGGCGAATTGCCCGATGACTGGGAGCCGGTCGTGCTGCCGCTGTTCCGGTCGACCAAATTTGGCGACGATCAGGACCGGCCGATCAAGAAGTCCAACGGCAGCTGGACCTATTTCGGCGCCGACATGGCCTATCATTATCAGAAGGCCCAGAGCGCCGATCAGCTGATCGACATATGGGGCGCGGACCATGCCGGGACGGTAAAGCGCATCCAGGCGGCGGTCGCGGCGCTGACGGAAGGCAAGGCGCGTTTCGACGTGAAGCTTATCCAGATGGTGCGGCTGCTGCGCGATGGCGAGCCGGTGAAAATGTCCAAGCGCGCGGGCAATTTCGTGACGCTGGCCGATGTCGTGCGGGAAGTGGGCAAGGATGTCGTTCGCTTCACCATGCTGACGCGCAAGGCCGATGCGCAGATGGACTTCGACTTTGCCAAGGTGGTCGAGGCATCGAAGGACAATCCGGTCTTTTACGTCCAATATGCCCATGCCCGCATTTCATCGCTGGGACGGCGGGCGGAAGAGGCGGGGATCGAGCTGCCAGCCCCGGACCTGTCCCTTCTTGGGACGGCAGAGCTGGGCCTCGTCAAGCTCGCGGCGCAGTTCCCCCGTGTGGTCGAAGGCGCGGCACTGACCCGCGAACCGCATAGAATTGCCTTCTATCTCAATGATCTGGCTTCGGCCTTTCACGGCTGGTGGAATATGGGCAATGATGATCCGCGCGCGCGCGTCATTCTGGCCGACGATCCAGCCGTTACGTCGTCGCGGCTTTTCCTGAGCCGTGGAATAGGGCAGATTATGCGCAATGGCCTTGCGCTGATGGGCGTGGCGGCATTGACTGAGCTGAACTAAAGGCGGGCGGAGTTTCGGACGATGGGCGATTATGCACGAGGCCGGCTGGATTTTGACGATGAGGACCGGCTGCCCTGGCTGGAGCCTGCGGTCGATGACGAGGATGACAACAGCATCTCGCCACTACGGCTGCTGAGCCTGATCCTGCTCGGTCTCGCGCTGATCGGTGTCGTGGTGGCCGGGATATGGTGGTTGCAGAACCGCAATGGTCCCGGCGCTGCGGGTGAGGGCCAACTGATCGAGGCGCCCGCGGACAATTACAAGATCGCCGCCAATGAGGCTGACGCGAAGAAATTCGACGGTGAGGGCGATGCGAGCTTTGCGGCAAGCGAGGGCGTGCCGCGCGATGGACGGATTGACGCCAGCCGCGTCCCCGAAGCACCGATCGCCAAGACCGCGCCCGCGCCCACCGGCGCCAAGCCGGCCGTCCCGGCCAAGCCCGCACAGAGCGTGACCGCGCGCGTCGCCGACGAAACCAGCGATCGCGCGACCGTGGCGCCCAAGGCGGCGAGTGGCGGCGCGCTGATCCAGCTGGGCGCCTATGGCAGCGCGTCCGGCGCAAAGGATGCCTGGACCAGATTGTCCAAGCGCTTTGCCTATCTCGCCCCGCTCGCCATGACCGTCGAACCGGCGGAAGTTGGCGGCAGCACCGTCTATCGCCTGCGTGCGAGTGCTGGCGGGCAGGCCAGCCTGATCTGCGGCAAGCTGAAGGTGGCGGGCGAAAGCTGCATGGTGGTGAACTGAGCCTTCGCGTTGCGATGGACATAGGCGTCATGCTGTCCGAAGGAAGGGCATGACCGAACGGAAACTGACCCGCGCCGCGATCGCGGCGGCGGCGCTGGATGTGCTGAACGAACAGGGGCTGGACCAGTTAAGCCTGCGCAAGGTCGCGGCGCGGCTGGATGTCAAAGCGCCCTCGCTCTACTGGCATGTCGCCGACAAGAATATGTTGCTGGCGCTGCTGGCCGAAAGCATCTTTGCAGATTGCCTGTCGAAAATTCCGGCCTGTGCCGACTGGCGCGACTGGTTGCGCGCGTTCGGCAAGGCGCTGTGGCAGGCGCAGAATGCAACGCGCGACGCGGGGCGCTTGATCCTGGGGGCGGGGCAGCCGGTCGAGGTGCTCAAAGCGATGCAGGATGCGACCAGCGCGCCCCTGATTGCGCTGGGGCTGGAACCGGAGCGCGCCATGATGATGCAGGCGTCGGTGCAGGCGCTGGTCACTGGCTGGACCACGTTCGCGCAGGGACCGAACGCGGCCTATCTCCAATCCCAATTGCCCATCGACGCCGCCTTTGCCGAGGGGTTGGACGCGCTGATCCATGGCCTTGATCCTGTTCCCTAACAGTGTTAGACTAACATCGTTAGTTTAGCTGGCCCGGCACCAATCGCGACAGACGAGGATGCCGGCCTTTGTCAGGGAGAGATGCCATGTACCCATTTCGGGAAGGGTCGTTTGCCGTTCGCAATGGCTGGTATGTTGCCGCGTTTCGCAACGAACTTGGCCGTGACCTGCTGGCGCGGACGATCCTGAACCAGCCGGTCGTCCTGTATCGCAAGGAAGATGGCGAGGCGGTTGCGGTCGGCGGGCGCTGTCCGCACCGGCATTTCCCCCTGGGCAAAAGCTGTCTGAAGGGTGATGCGATCGTCTGTGGCTATCATGGCATCGCCTTTGGCGCGGATGGCCGGTGCGTCGATATTCCATCGCAGGATGTCGTGCCGCGCGCCTACAAGATCCCGACCTATCCATTGGTCGAGCATGGGCTGTGGGCGTGGATATGGATGGGGGACGCGGACAAGGCCGATGTCGCGCTGCTGCCCGATCTGGAGGAGATCGGGGTGACTGCGGCGGGCATGACGGCGCGGCCCTTCTATGTGCAGGAGGTGCAAGGGCGCTACCAGTTGCTCAACGACAATCTGCTCGACCTGTCGCACCTTGCCTTCCTCCACGCCAGCAGCATCGGCACGGTGGAAAATGCGCAGGCGCCTGAAGAACTGGTCAAGCGCCCCGGATTTCTGAGTTGCCGCCGATATATCCGTAATGCCGACGCGCCTGCCGTGATGGCGGCGACCGGGCGCTATGCGGGCAAGATCGACCGGGTGACGGGGATGGATTTCTACCTGCCGGGCTTTCATGCCGGGATTGGCGACATGGCCTATCCGCAGGACCACCCCGAACATCCCGGCGAGATGATCGTGACGAGCCGGGTCTATCACGCCGTCACGCCCGCGACGCCGCATAGCTGTATCTATTTCTTCGCCATGGCGTCCGAAGATGTGGCGGGCATGGATTTCATGTTCGATTATCTGAAGCCCGTGCTGGAGGAGGACAAGTTCGCCACTGAAGAGATTGAGAAGATGCTGGCGATCGTCGGCGAGAATCCCGACGAACTGCTGATCAAGACCGATCGCAACGCGGTGGAGGGGCGGCGCATGTTGCAGGCGATGATGGACGCGGAAAGGTCGGCGGCGGCTGCGCCAGCCTGATCGCCGTTCATCAATTCGCCTTCGACAGGGGCGGGACTTGGCGCTACCATCTGCCGCATGAAACCCGTGATCTTCGGCCTGTCCGGCGCAACACTGACCCCTGACGAACGCGCTTTTTTCGCGGATTCACAACCGGCCGGTTATATCCTGTTCCGGCGCAACATCATCGATCGGGCGCAGCTTCGCGCGCTGACCGATGAATTGCGGGCGCTGCATGGGCGTAACGACCTGCTGATCATGATCGATCAGGAAGGGGGGCGGGTGGCGCGGATGCAGCCGCCGGTCTGGCCTGCCTTTCCGGCGGGAGCGGTGTTCGACCGGCTTTATGACGTCGCGCCGTCCAGCGCGATCGCCGCGGCGCGCGCCAATGCCCGTGCGATCGCGCTGACGCTGGCGGAGGTCGGCATTACCGTCGATGCGCTGCCGTTGCTCGACGTGCGGCAGGATGGGGCAAGCGACATCATGGGCGATCGCACGCTGGGCGCCGAGCCGATGCGGGTCGCCGCGCTGGGGCGGGCAACGCTGGAAGGGCTGGCCGATGGCGGGGTGGTAGGTATCGTCAAGCATATGCCGGGCCATGGCCGGGCGCTGGTGGACAGCCATCTGGAATTGCCGGTGGTGCGCGCGGATGCCGATATGCTGGCGAGCGATCTGCAACCGTTCGAGCGCTTGCGCGACGCGCCGATGGGGATGACCGCGCATGTGGTTTACACCGCCTGGGACGCGCAGCGCCCCGCCAGCCTGTCGCCGACCGTGATCGAGGATGTTATCCGCACGAGGATCGGCTTTGACGGGCTGCTCATGTCCGACGATCTGGACATGAAGGCGTTGCAGGGCAACATCCCCGATCTGGCGGCGGGCGTGGTCGCTGCGGGGTGCGATCTGGCACTCAACTGCTGGGGGCGGATGGACGACATGCTGGGCATTGCCGACCAGTTGCCGGAGATAACGGACGTAGCGCGCGCGCGGCTCGACCGGGCGATGGGGTCGGTCGAGCGTGGCGGCGATCAGCCGGAACTGGCGGAGTTGCTGGCGACGCGGGACAGTCTGCTGGGGTTGGTGGCGGCTTGAGGGGCGAACTCGAAAATGCCTCCCATAGGGCGACGACCATTGCGCATGACGTTCGGTTATCCCTCCAACGTCATGCTGAATTTACTTCAGCATCCATTTCTCGTCACAAGCAACTGTGTGAGCTGGAAAAATGGATCCTGAAACAAGTTCAGCATGACGGTGAAATAGAGGGCCGTTTCATATGCCATAATCCTGGCCCATGCGGGAGGGACTAGACGTGGACGACCTGTTCATTGCCCCGGCCATTCCCAGCCCCGACACGCTGACCGTCAGTTTCGATGCGTGGGAAGGGCCGCTGGACTTGCTGCTGACGCTGGCGCGGTCGCAGAAGGTGGATTTGCGCGAGATTTCGATTCTGGCGCTGACCGAACAATATCTGAAGTTCATCGACGGCGCGCAACAGGTGAAGCTGGAACTGGCCGCCGATTATCTGGTGATGGCAGCGTGGCTGGCCTATCTCAAATCTGCGCTGCTGCTGCCGCGTCAGGAGCAGGCCGATCCCAGTCCCGAAGAACTGGCCCTGCGATTGCAATTGCGGCTGCAACGGCTGCATGCGATGCGCGATGCGGCGGCGCGGCTGATGGCGCGCGACCGGATCGGGCGCGACGTGTTCGTGCGGCGCAATCCCGAAGGGCTCCGGCTGGTGCGCAAGGCCAAATGGCAGGCGAGCCTTTACGACCTCATCCAATCCTATGGGCAGATCCGCGCCCGGACCCAGCCCGTCGTCCACACCATCGCGGTGCGGCCAGTCATGACGCTGGACGAGGCGATCCAGCGGGTCGGTGCGCTGGTCGGCGCGGCGATTGACTGGACGCGGCTGGAGGCGTTTCTGCCCGCCGGGCTGGACAATGCCAAGGCAAAGTCGGCGCTGGCCAGCAGCTTTGTCGCGGCATTGGAACTGGCCCGGCAGGGGCGGCTGGAAATCCAGCAGGACGGGATTTTCCAGCCCATTTTTCTGCGCGCCGGGGTGCCGGACATGGAGGCGGGGGCATGAAGGGGGAACCCGACGATTATCTGCGCGCGGTAGAGGCGGCGCTGTTCGTCGCCGAAGCGCCGCTGACGCTTGCGGAATTGAGGCTGCATGTCGGCGATGCGGGCGATCTGGCGGCGGCGCTCCGGCAATTGGCGGACGATTATGCCGGGCGCGGCATCAACCTGGTGGAGCGGGGCGGTCGCTGGCATTTCCAGACGGCGGCGGACCTGGCGCATATATTGCGGCGCGAGAAGGATGAGGCGCGCAAATTATCGCGCGCGGCGATGGAGACGCTGGCGATCATCGCCTATCATGAGCCGGTCAGCCGCGCCGAGATAGAGGCGATAAGGGGCGTTCAGGTGGCCAAGGGAACGCTGGACGTACTGATGGAGGCAGGCTGGGTGCGTCCCGCCGGACGGCGCGAGGTGCCGGGACGACCGCTCATCTATGCGACGACCGTAGATTTTCTGTCACATTTCGGGCTTAGCAGCCGCCGGGACTTGCCCGGTATCGACGATCTGCGTGCGGCCGGGCTGCTCGATCCGGTCGATTTGGTGCTGGAGGGTCTGGGCGGGCAATCCGTTCTGGAAAATGACGATGATGTGGCCTAGATAGGTTGCCTTACAGGAGTATTTGAAATGGGTTCCTTCTCGCTGATGCACTGGGTGATCGTGCTCCTGGTCGTCATGCTGCTGTTCGGTGGCGGCCGGATTTCCGGCCTGATGGGTGACGTGGCCAAGGGCATCAAGAGCTTCAAGAAGGGCATGGCGGACGATGACGACGATGTCGCCCCGGCCAAGCCCGCAACCCGGCTGGAGGGCCATCGCGTGCCCGAACAGGATGCGGGGACAACGGCGACCGGCGCTACCGAAGAAAAGACCAAGGCCTGACGTTCAAGCGCCGGGTGGTAAGGTAGCCACGCATGTTTGGTATCGATTCGACCGAGTTCCTGCTGATCGTCATCGTTGCGGTGATCGTGATCGGGCCGAAGGATTTGCCGCGCGCGCTTTACAAGGTGGGTCAGATCGTCGGCAAGGCGCAGGGCATGGCGCGCCATTTCCGCACTGGTCTCGACGCCATGGTGCGAGAGGTCGAGCTGGAGGAACTGGAAAAGAAGTGGGCCGCGCAGAACAAGCGGATCATGGAAGAGCATCCGCCAGAGGTCGCCGCTCCAGCCATGGAGGCGCTGCCGCCGCCGGATGTTGAGGCCGCGCCGGACGGCCCGCCGCCCTTCGTAGCGGAATCCGCGCCCGTGGCGCCGACGGCCGACGCACCCCCCTATCTGGCCGGGGAAGCGGCTGCTGACCAGAAGAGCGGGTCGGCGGCATGATCGGCGATATTGATGATAGCAAGGCGCCCTTGCTCGACCATCTGATCGAGTTGCGTGGCCGTTTGTTGAAATGCGTCTATGCGCTGGCGCTGACCGGCGCGCTCTGCTTCTATTTTTCCGCCGAACTGTTCGCGATCCTGGTCCATCCGCTCAAGGAAGCTTTTGGCGATGGCGGCGGCAAGCTGGTCTATACCAAACTGTACGAAGCCTTTTTCGTGCAGGTGAAGATCGCCTTTTTCGGGGCCTTCTGCCTGTCCTTCCCGATCATCGCCAACCAGCTATGGGCGTTCGTCGCGCCGGGCCTCTATGCCAAGGAGAAGAAGGCTTTGCTGCCCTTCATCCTGGCGACGCCCTTTCTGTTCGCGATGGGCGCGAGCCTTGCCTATTTCGTGGTGATGCCGACTGCCTTCCATTTCTTTCTGGAATTTCAGGGCGACAGCAGCGGTTTGCAGGTCGAGGCTTTGCCAAGCGCCGACGCCTATCTGGGGCTGGTGATGCAGTTCATCCTGGCGTTCGGTATCAGTTTCCTGATGCCGGTGCTGCTGATGCTGCTCAACCGGGCCGGTTTCGTCAGCCGCGCGCAGCTGATCAGCCTGCGCCGCTACATGATCGTAGCGGCCTTCATCCTGGCCGCCGTGCTGACGCCACCCGATGTCGTGTCGCAGCTTATGCTCGCGATTCCGCTGTTGCTGCTGTACGAAATCACCATCGTGGCGATCTGGTTCACCGACCGGCGGCAGGCCAATATGCAAGAGGTCGAGGAAGCGTCGACCTGAACAAAAAGCGGCCCGCCTTTTAAGGGGCGGGCCGATGCTAGGGGAGTTGGGTAGTCGTATTGCTGGCGGCGATCAATTCGCCGCCTTCTCCACAGCTTCGCCCGCGCTCTGCACGTCGCGGCCAGCGCCTTCGACGGTGTTGCAGGCGGCGACCATCAGCGAACCAGTGAGCAGCAAAGCTGCGAGGATCTTTTTCGTCATCGAAACTCTCCTTGAGAAACATGCGACCATATGGGGTGAGCCATGTTGGTGACGAGGAACAGAACCCGCTTCTTACACAAGCGTTCCGACCATCAAAAATTTAATGATTTCAACAGGAAGGTCGCCCAAAAAATCTGAGCCCGGAACGCGTCGGGGGGGGGGGAGGCGTTCCGGGCTCATATTATGTGGATAGCAAGAGCGGGGGGCAAAAGATTTGCTATCCGAAGTGAAGAACCCACAATGGCGCGGATCGGTTCCCGCGCTGCCCGGAAAAATGCATTTTTTAATCCCGCGTAATTCCAGACATTTGGCTGGTGCAGCGCGCGTTAACCTGAAAAAAGTTGGCGCTGCTCAGACGATCGGGCGGCCGCTGTTGCGATATTCTGGGCGGATAGTGGATTCCGGCAGGCTGTCTTCGCGAGCGGATGGCGCAGGACGGGCGACGGGCGCGATCCAGCCCGTCGATGGGTTCGCGGCGATTGCGTTGCCGACAGGTGCAGGCACGGCGAATGCTTCCACGGGCCCGACCGGCTTGGTCGGCCAGACCCGGTGCGCGGGACCGGAGATGGTTTCCCGCCCCAGATAGGGGGTGCGAAAAGCCGCCAATGTGCCGTTGAAGCCGGGATTGCGATAGAAGATATGCGCGCCGATCACTGCGACCGGGTGCAGGCTGGACGACCAGGCGGGGCGGACCGCCAGCGTGTGATAATGGGTCGCGAGGCCGACCGGGGCGTAGACGCGGCCCGCCAGTGCGTCCTGCGCGACCCGCCGCGCGCGCACCCATTGGGCAGCGGCAGGCAGGCGCGCCATCGCGCCGTCACAGCTGAAGGTGAACTGGCATTTATAGTCGGTGCGTTCGGAGCCTTCATAGACGACGCCGCACACCGTATTGGGCCAGAGCTGGCTACGTACGCGGTTGAGCACGACCTGTGCGACGGCCCGCTGGCCATCGTCCGGCTCGTTGCCCGCTTCATAATAGATGGCGGAAGTCAGGCAGTTGAGCGCGCGATAGCTGTCGAGGCCGGTCATGCCGCGAAAGATGGCGGCGGGCGCGGCCTTCACCTCGTCCAGCCCCATGACATGCTCACTTTGCACCGTCTGCGCGCCGGGAACGGGATCGAAAGCGCCTTCTGCAAAGAAGAAGGCCGAGCCGGGGAAGTTGGCGGCGGCCTCTTCGGCCGGGTCGTCATGGGACTGCTGCCCGTCGAGCATGTCGAGCGGGGCGGCGGTAATGAAGCGCGGTGCGACGAGCGCGGCAAGGACAAGGGCGACGATGCCGCTGCGTCCCTTCCACCCGATCGCGCCCATGTCCAGATCCTTCATATGCGGCGACGCACCGTCGCCCATGCCGCCCATAGACGCATTTCCTTTCCACTTCCTCCCCCGATTCCGCCCTGTGCCGTGTTGGGACAAGGTGAGGGGCGGGGGTTAACGCGGCGGTGAAATCGCCTCTTTTGACCGCGCATCATTCCCTTGCTTGGCAAAGGCGTATGGGGTCCGCTATGCGTGCGCCATGCTGCTACAATCCAATAGTCTCGCGCTGATCGGCAATACGCCGATGGTGCGCCTTGCCGGTCCCTCCGCTGCGACGGGCTGCGATATTTTCGCCAAGTGCGAATTTGCCAATCCCGGTGCGTCGGTGAAGGACCGGGCTGCGCTGTTCATCGTCAATGATGCCGAGGAGAGGGGGCTGCTGAAGCCCGGCGGCACCATCGTCGAAGGGACGGCGGGCAATACCGGCATCGGCCTCGCGCTGGTCGCCAATGCCAAGGGGTACAAGACGATCATCGTCATGCCCGAAACCCAGAGCCGCGAGAAGATGGACACGCTGCGCGCGCTGGGAGCGGAACTGGTGACGGTGCCCGCGGCGCCCTATTCCAATCCGGGGCATTTCGTCCACACCTCGCGCAGGCTGGCGGAGGAGACGGAAGGCGCGATCTGGGCCAACCAGTTCGACAATATCGCCAATCGCAAGGCGCATATCGTCGGCACTGCCGAGGAAATCTGGACCCAGATGGAAGGCCGGATCGACGGCTTTACCTGCGCTGCGGGCACGGGCGGCACGATTGCGGGCGTGGGGTTGGGCCTCAAGGCCAAGGATGAGGCCATCACCATTGCGCTGAGCGATCCGCACGGCGCGGCCCTGTATCAATATTATGCCTGTGGCGAACTGAAGGCGGAGGGTAGCTCTGTTGCCGAAGGGATCGGGCAGGGTCGGATCACCGCTAATCTGGAAGGCGCGCCGATCGACACGCAGTTCCGCATTTCCGACGAGGAAGGGCTGGAGTGGGTCCGTCGCCTGCTGGCGGAGGAAGGGCTGTGCCTGGGCCTTTCGTCAGGCATCAATGTCGCGGGCGCGGTGGCGCTGGCGCGGCAGTTGGGGCCGGGGAAGCGGATCGCGACGATCCTGTGCGATACCGGCTTTCGCTATCTGTCGACGCTATACAACCGGCAATGGCTTGAATCTAAGGGCTTGACGGTCTTTCCCTGGCTGGCGCAGACTGCATGAGCGCCGACACGGGTCGCGGCGATGTACAAATGAGCGCAGGCATGGCTGAAACACCCCGCCGACTGGAAGGGTTGCAGCGCGTTCAGATCGGGCTGACCGGTCTGGCAGGTGTCGTGTTGCTGGTGGGTCTGGCCAATATCGTCATCGACAAGGCGCGCAAGGACGATGCCGCGCTGCCGCCGCCAGTGGTGCCGACATTGTCCACTGCCCCCACCAATGTCGTGTCGCCCAAGGATCCGCTCGCTGAACTGGGCGTGCAGCCCGCGCCGGAGCAGGCGCCGGTGGTGCCCGATCAGGCACCTGTCGTGCCCGATCTTCAGCCCGATCCCAATCTGCGCAAGCCGATGGACCGCGATCCGCAGCCGCGTTGAATGATGGGCGGGTGAAGGTGCCGCGCCGCCTGACGATCTTTCTGACTCTGTTTCTGCCCGTTGTTGCGGCGTTGGTGGCGGGGTTGGTGCGCGCCTGGCGATCGGGCGGGCAGGCCGATCCATGGACATGGGCCTTGCCTGCTGCGCTGATGGTGGCGCTGATGGGGCAGTTGCTGGCGAAAAATCTGTGGCGGTGGTTGCTATGGATCGCGATCGGCGCGACCGGGGCGGCACTGATTTTCTGCACGATAGCCGCGGCGCGTCCGCCCGATCTTTGGGCGGCTGTGGGATTGCTGCTTATGACGCTGCTGGCGGGGTTCGGCAGCCGCGGGCTGCGCGAAGGCGGGACAAGATTGATCGCGGTCGGGCTGCTTGTGCTGGCCGGGTTGCTGGCCTGGCGCGGTCCGTCGCAACCGTTGACGGCGGTGGCCGACCGGCCCGCGCTGGCGGTGATCACGGCGCTGCCGCTATTCTGGACCGAAGGGGCGCGCGCCGACGCGCCGATCATCACTGTGCTGCGAACGCGCTTTACGGTGCGGCCGCTGGATGATCCGCGTGCTTTGGCCGGATCGGGTGCGCGCGCCTTGCTGCTGGCCCAGCCGCGCGCGATGACGGCGGAGGAACTGGTAGCCATCGACGCCTGGGTACGGGCAGGCGGCACCGCGCTGGTGCTGGCCGATCCGCTGTTGCGCTGGCCGACAGTGCTGCCGCCCGGCGACCGTCGGCGCGCGCCATCGGTCAATCTGCTGCCGCCGCTGCTGGCGCATTGGGGCGTTGAGCCGGGCGGGCTGGACGAGGCGGAGACGCGCCACTTTCTGGATGATGGGCAGCTTGTCACCCTGTCCGGGACGCAGGCATTTATGGGGAGGCAGCCGGGCTGCGTCCCGCCGCGCAGTGCGATCATGCGCTGCCGGATCGGGCAGGGGCGCGTCGTACTGGTGGGCGATGCCGACCTGATCGACGACCGGCTCTGGCTCGCCGATCCGGCCAGTCCGCTCGATCCGCGCGCCTGGGCGGCGGATACGCCCGCATTGGTCGGGCACTGGCTGGGTGTTTCGATTGCACAAGGGCGTCACTGGTTTCGCGAGGCGGGCGACGTGGTGACAGGGCTACGCTGGGCGCTGATCTTTGGGACGGGATGGGCGATCCTGGGAATGGTGCTGTTCCGCCGGACTGAACAGCGAGTTGAACAATGAGGAGGATGAGAACAAATCATGAAAATATGCTGGAAAAGCCGGGGAAAATCCGTTAGACCCATTTTCTAACAGCTCAGCCCACTTTCTCCCGACTTTTCCCTTTTCAGTTGGCCCCTTGCTTGGTAGGTAATCAGCAATTGGGGTTAATCAGGTGTTGGCGATTCCTGCGTGCCGGATGTCATTCCAGTGATTCCGGCGACGGGTGGCCTGTGCCCCGCATGAAAGGGGCGAATTTCCAGCGTGTCGGATGTCATTCTCTATTCGGGCAACGCGTTCAGCGTCGCGGACGGCAAGGGCCGTTTCGTGTTGCCCCTGGAGATGCGCAAGCTGGTTCGCCAGGCGAGCGGCGATGAAAATCGCCTGTGCCTGTCCGTCCACATGGACAATGGCTGCGCCACCGGCTTTGGCCTGTCCCACAAGCGTTTCCTGTTCGATGAAGTCGCTGAACTGGAACGGCTGGCGCGTGAGGCGAACCGGCCCTTCAACGGCGATCTGGAACGCGAAAATCGTCTCGGCACGATCGAGGACGTCAATTTCGATGATGGCGGCCGCTTCTTCCTCCACCCCGATATCAAGGAAGAAGCGGGCATCACCGACGTGGCGTTTTTCTATGGCGTGGGCCGCTATTTCCAGATCTGGAAGCCCGAAGCCCTTGTGGAAAGCCCCGATCGCCCGGCGCTGATCCGCAACAAGGTGAAGCGCTGGCTCGACGCGCGCGCAGCGGAGGGCGGCAAGTGAGCCTGTCTGACGCTGATACAGCCCCGCACATCCCCGTGCTGCTCGACGAAGTGCTCCATGCTCTTGCCATCACCCCTGGCGAGATTCATGTGGACGGCACGTTCGGCGCGGGCGGCTATTCGCGCGCAATGGCGAAGGCGGGGGCGACGGTCTATGCGCTGGATCGCGACCCCGATGCGATCCGCGAAGGGCAGGCGGTTGCCGATGCGCATGGCATCACGCTGATCGCGGGCGAATTTTCGCGCATGGCGGAATTGCTGGCGGAACGCGGGATCGACAAGGTGTCGGGCATCACGCTCGACATTGGCGTATCCTCGATGCAGCTGGACCGGGCCGACCGTGGCTTTTCCTTCCAGTCCGATGGCCCCCTGCTCATGACCATGAGCCAGGACGGGATGAGCGCGGCCGATTTCCTGAACAATGCGCCGGAAGAGGAGATCGCCAACATCCTCTACCGCTATGGCGAGGAGCCACGTTCGCGCCGCGTCGCCCGCGCGATCGTCGAGGCGCGCCCGCTGGAGCGGACCGGGCAGCTGGCCCATGTCATTCGCCGCGCGCTGGGCCACAAGCCGCATGACAAGAAAGACCCTGCAACCCGCGCCTTTCAGGCGATCCGCATCCATGTGAATCGCGAACTGGAGGAACTGGAGCGCGCGCTGGAGGCGGCCGAGGCGCTGCTGGAGGAAGGCGGGCGTCTGGCCATCGTCAGCTTCCACAGCCTGGAGGACCGCATCGTCAAGCAGTTCCTGCGCAACCGCAGCGGCGGGGAAGGCGGCTGGTCGCGCCACATGCCCGAAAAGCGCGCCGCCGATGCGCCGACCTTTGCCAAGCCCGCCAAGGCGGTGCGCGCGGGTGATGCTGAACTGGCGCGCAACCCCCGCGCCCGATCAGCCACGCTGCGTAGTGCCGTGCGTACATCTGCCCCTGTTTCGTCCTCCGGGAGTCCCCGCGCATGATCGCCGTCAAAAGGTTGCAGAGCCTGATCTGGGTATTGCTGGTCGCGCTGGGCGCGCTGGGTGCCTATCTGGTGTCGCTCAAGGTCGCGACCGAGCGCAACGAGTTGATGCAGGTGCGGATGCAGATTGCGCGGGCGAAGGGGGATATTCGCTATCTGGAAACGGAATTCAGCGCGCGCGCGTCGATGCGGCAGCTGGAAAGCTGGAACCAGCATGATTTCATGTATGGCACGCCGACCGCTGGCCAATATCTGGCGGGCGAACGCGCGCTGGCGCAGCTGGACGGGGTGCAGCCCAACGGGCCGGACTATGTCGCGCCGCCGGTGATGGTCGCGATGGTGGAAACCCCCGCTGACCTGCCATCCGCTCCGCAGGCAGCGCCCGCCAGCCCCGCCGCCACCCAGATCCGCAGCGACATCGCCGTGATTCGCGAGGCGCACGCCGCCGACAATGTCGAGAAACTGGCCAAACCCGCGCCGCGCACGCCTGCGGTGCAGGCGAAGGTCGACGCCGATGTGTCGAGGCCCAATCCGGTGGCCCGCAAGGCGGAGCGCATGGCGATGCTGGACGCCAAGCTGCTGGACGACAATACGCTGGGCGAACTGAGCGCGACGGC
Organism: Sphingobium sp. B2; assembly: GCF_007693735.1. Classification (NCBI taxonomy): domain Bacteria; kingdom Pseudomonadati; phylum Pseudomonadota; class Alphaproteobacteria; order Sphingomonadales; family Sphingobiaceae; genus Sphingobium; species Sphingobium sp. B2. Next base: position 2,084,390 of record NZ_VDBZ01000001.1, on the reverse strand, counting down.
GGCGCGCGAGCGCAAGAAGGGAGCGCGCTGATATGGCGACGATCATCGTTCAGCCGGGCGTGGCGCGGGCGGGGCGGCAACGGGTCAGCCTGACCGCCATTGCGCATCACCGGCTGATGCTGCTGCTGATCCTGTTCATGGCGGTGACGATGGTGCTGGTCGGCCGGCTGCTGTGGGTCGGCGTGTTCGCGCACAGCGGAACGGGTGACGACGCCCTGTCGGCGTTCCTGCCGGCCCGCGCCGATATAGTCGATCGCAACGGCGTGCCGCTGGCGCGGACGATGGACGCCTATTCGGTGGCGGTGCGCCCGTCCAAGCTGATCGGCGAACCGGCCGAACTGGCGCGCAAGCTGCACGAGATTTTTCCCGATGAGGCCGAGGCGGTCTTTTACAAGAAGCTGACCGGCCGTGGCTGGGCCTATCTGCGTCGCCGGGCCTTGCCTGAGCAGGTGGCGGCGGTGAATGCGCTGGGCGAAATCGGCATCGAATTCCCGCGCGAGAAGGAGCGGCTCTACCCGCAGCGCACACTTGCCGCGCATGTGCTGGGCTTTGCGCCCAATGCCGACGGGGTCGGGGGCATGGGCGTGGAGGCTGCGTTCAACGATCGGCTGACCGATGCGGCGCTGCGCGGCCAGCCCTTTGCCATTTCCATCGACAGCCGGGTGCAGGGCGCGCTGGAAAGCGAGCTTTACGCCCAGATGGTCGCGCAACATGCCAAGGGCGCGGGCGGCATCATATTGGACGCCAACACGGGCGAAGTGATCGCCATGGCCTCCATCCCCGTGTTCGATCCCAACAAGCTGCAAAATTATGCGGGCAAATCTTGCAGCGAGTCACCGCTGTGCAACCGGATGGTGCAGGCCCGTTACGAACTGGGATCGACCTTCAAGCCGATCTCCATCGGGGCGGCCATGGACCATGGCATCGTGACGTCTATGAGCAAGCGTTATGACGCGACCGCGCCGATCTCCATCGGCGGGTTCCGCATCAAGGACGACCATTCGCTGGGACGCTGGATCAACGTGCCTGAAACGCTGGTCCACAGCTCCAATATCGCGACCGCGCGGATTGCCGATGAAATGGGCGCTGCGCCGATGCAGCAGATTTTCCGCACGCTCAAATTCGACCAGCGCGCGCCGATCGAACTGAAGGAGCGGGCCGGGACGATCTGGCCGAGCAATTGGGGACGGATCACCACCATGACCGTATCCTATGGCCATGGCATTGCGGTCACGCCGCTGCATCTGGCCAGCGCCTATGCCGCGCTGGTCAATGGCGGCATGTATCGCCCCGCGACGCTGCGCAAGTTGAAGCCCGGCGAAGCGCCGGTCGGACAGCGCGTCTTTTCCGCCGCCACCAGCGCGCGGATGCGCCAGCTGTTGCGATTGATCGTTGCGGCGGGTACAGGGCGTAGCGCCGACGCCACGGGGTTCCGGGTGGGCGGCAAGACAGGTTCCGCCGAGAAACCTGAGGATGGTCGCTATAATAAGAGTTCGCTGGTGACGACATTTGCTGCTGCTTTCCCGATGGATAATCCGCGCTATGTCGTCCTGACCATGATGGATGGCGCGACCAGCGCGATCGGCCTGCGCACTGCCGCCTGGACCGCTGCGCCGGTGGTCAAGCGTGTGATCGAGCGTACCGGGCCGATGCTGGGCGTGATGCCCGACGAGCGTCGCGACGTCGATATTTCGGACCTGACGCCATTGCTTTGGAAACCCAAGGGGGAAGCCGAATGACGCGCCTTGCCGGGCTGATCGACGGGCTGGACGCGGCTGTGAGCGCCGGAGCGGTGCTGGACGCCAATGTCACCGGCTTTGCCATCGACAATCGCAAGGTTGCGCCCGGCACGGTGTTCGGCGCCTTTCAGGGGCTGCGCGTCAATGGCGAGGATTATATTGCCGACGCGGTGAAGGCGGGGGCGATCGCGGTCGTCGCGCGGCCAGAAGCCAGGGTCGAAGGCGCGATCCATATCGCCCACGCCAATCCGCGCCGCCTGTTCGCGCAGCTTGCCGCACGCTATTTCGCGCCCTTTCCCGATGTGACGGTTGCCGTCACCGGCACGAACGGCAAGACCAGCACGGTCGAACTGACCCGGCAGCTGTGGCGGATGATGGGCCATCATGCCGCGTCGATCGGCACGCTGGGCGTCACGACATCGGTGGATCAGGTGTCGACGGGGCTGACCACGCCGGACATCGTCACTTTCCTGTCGAACATGTCGGGCCTGCGCCGCGAAGGCGTCACCCATGCCGCGTTCGAGGCGTCGAGCCACGGGCTGGCGCAATATCGTACCGAAGGGCTGCCGGTGCTGGCGGGCGGCTTCACCAACCTGTCGCGCGACCATCTCGACTATCATGGCGACATGGACAGCTATTTCGACGCGAAGATGCGGCTGTTCGATGAAGTCGTGGCGTCGGATGGCGCGGCGGTGGTGTGGGCGGACGATGCCTGGTCGGACAAGGTGATTGCGCGGGTGGCCGCGCGCGGCCTGCGCCTGTTGAGCGTTGGCGAGAAAGGCGAAGCGCTGCGGCTCGTCACGCGCACGCCGACGCAATTGGGACAGACGCTGGGCATTGAGGCGGACGGCAAGACATATAAGGTCAATCTGCCGCTGATCGGTGCCTATCAGGCGGCCAATGCGCTGACGGCGGCGGGCCTGGTGATTGCGACTGGCGGGGACGTGGCGAAGGTGCTGGAGTTGCTGGGCCGGGTTCAGCCGGTGCGCGGTCGGCTGGAGCGCGCGGTCATCAGCAAGGCGGGCGCGCCGGTCTATGTCGATTATGCCCATACGCCCGACGGCCTGCGCGCCGCGATCGAAGCGCTGCGGCCGCATACCAAGGGCAAGCTGATCGTGCTGTTCGGCGCGGGCGGGGATCGCGATGCGGGCAAGCGGCCTTTGATGGGGCAGGTGGCGGCACAGCTGGCCGATCATGTGATCGTGACGGACGATAATCCACGGTCTGAGGAGCCATCCGCGATCCGTGCCGCCGTGATGGCGGGTGCCGCTGGCGCTGAGGAAATTGGCGGGCGGCGCGCGGCGATTGCGGCGGCGATTGCGCAGGCGGGCGCGGATGACATCGTGCTGCTGGCGGGCAAGGGGCATGAGCAGGGCCAGATTATCGGCGACCGGGTGCTGCCTTTCGACGATGTGACCGTGGCGCGGGAGTGCGTGGGTTGATGCGGTTCTCAATTCCGCTCGCCCTGAGCGAAGTCGAAGGGCTCGGCCGACCGATAGGGAGGCCCCTTCGCTCCGCTCAGTGGAGGGCCTGTCTCTTATACACATCTAGATGTGTATAAGAGACAGGTGCTGCCTTTCGACGATGTGACCGTGGCGCGGGAGTGCGTGGGTTGATGCGGTCCTCAATTCCGCTCGCCCTGAGCGAAGTCGAAGGGCTCGGTCGACCGATAGGGAGGCCACTTCACTCCGCTCAGTGGAGGGCTTCGACTTCGCTCAGCCCGAACGGTGGGGGCGATTGATGGCGGACCTGTGGACCTCTGCCGAGATCGCCGAGGCAACGGGCGGCGCCGTGTCGGCGCCGTTTGCCGTTTCAGGCGTCGCGTTCGACAGCCGCGAAGTGACCGGCGGCGACCTGTTCGTCGCGATGAAGGGCGAGGCGACCGACGGGCACAAATTCATCGGCAAGGCCTTTGCCCAAGGTGCGGCAGGGGCGATCGTCAGCGAAGCGGTCGATCACCCGCATATATTGGTGAAGGACAGCGCTTTAGCGCTCGAAGCATTGGGCCGGGCATCGCGCAAGCGGATGGGCGGCAAGGTGATCGGCGTGACCGGGTCGGTTGGCAAGACGGGCACGAAGGAAGCGCTGTTTCAGGCGCTGGACCGCGCCCATCCGGGGCAGGTGCACCGCTCCGTCAAGAGCTACAACAATCATGTCGGCGTGCCGCTTAGTCTGGCGCGGATGCCGCGCGATACGGCCTTTGGCGTGTTCGAAATGGGGATGAACCATGCGGGCGAACTGGCGGCGCTGACCCGGCAGGTGCGCCCCCATGTCGCGATCGTCACCGCCATTGCGCCCGCCCATATCGAATATTTCGGCACCGAGGCGAAGATTGCCGAGGCCAAGGCGGAGATTTTCGAAGGATTGGAACCGGGCGGCACCGCGATCATCCCCTATGACAGTCCGCATGTAGCGCTGCTCTACAACAGGGCGGAGCGGCACGCCGCCAATATCCTGACCTTTGGCATGAGTGCCGACGCGGACGTTCATGCGCGCGAGGCCGTAGCGGCGCCGGGCGGCGGGACGCTGGTAACGGCGAAGCTGCCGGACGCGGAACTCTGCTTCACCGTCGCAGCGCCGGGCGATCATTGGGTGTCCAATGCGCTGGCAGTGTTGGCGGCTGTTTCCGCTGTTGGCGGTGATCTGGCGGCGGCCGGGCTGGCGATGGCGGAAATGCCGGGCCTGCCGGGGCGCGGCGAGCGGCGCATAGTGCCGGTTGCGGGCGGAGAGGCGCTGCTGATCGACGAAAGCTATAACGCCAACCCGCTGTCCATGGCCGCAACGCTCAAGCAATTGGGGCGCGAGCAGGCCGACCGGCGCATTGCCGTGCTGGGCGGGATGCGCGAACTGGGCGCGCGCAGCGCTGAGTTGCACGCCGATCTGGCCGGGCCGCTGGAGGCGGGGCAGGTCGACTATGCCATCCTGGTCGGCGCGGAAATGGCGCCGCTGGCCGATGCGCTGGACGGCAGCATCGCCTATGTGCACGTTCCCGACACGGCCAGCGCCACCACCCTTTTGACCACCGAGATACGCGCGGGCGATGCTGTCCTCGTCAAAGGCTCCAACGGCATCGGGCTGTCCCGCCTTGTCGCGGCGCTTGGCGAACCCGCCCGCGACGGAGAGACCAACTAATGCTCTACTGGCTTGCCCAGACCATGGATTTTGCGGGCGGGTTCAACCTGATCCGTTACCTGAGTTTCCGCGCGGGCGCGGCGATCTTTACCGCGCTGTTCATCGGCCTGCTGATCGGTCCCAAATTCATTGGCTGGCTGCGCGTGCGGCAGGGCAAGGGGCAGCCGATCCGTACCGACGGGCCGCAGACCCATCTGGCCAAGCGCGGCACGCCGACGATGGGCGGGCTGATGATCCTGACCTCCATGGTGGCGTCGGTCCTGTTGTGGATGGACCTGAGTTCCATCTATGTCTGGGCCTGCCTGTTCGTGACGCTGGGTTTCGGCGCGATCGGTTTTCTGGACGATTATGACAAGGTGACCAAGGCCAGCCACAAGGGGCTGTCGGGCAAGGCGCGGCTGTTGTTCGAATTTCTGATCGCGGGCTTTGCCGCCTGGCTGATCGTGTCGCAGCACGGCAATACCGCGCTTTACGTGCCATTCTATAATGGCCCGGCGATCGAACTGGGACCGTTCTATTTCCTGTTTGCGGCCTTCGTGATCGTGGCGTTCGGCAATGCGGTGAACCTGACCGACGGTCTGGACGGCCTCGCGACCATGCCGGTGATCATCGCCTGCCTGGCCTTCATGCTGATCGTCTATCTGGTGGGGCGCGCGGATTTTGCCGAATATCTGGGCATCCCGCATGTGCCGGGCGCGGGCAATCTGACGATCCTTTGCGGGGCGATCATTGGCGCGGGGCTGGCCTTTCTGTGGTTCAACGCGCCGCCTGCGGCTGTATTCATGGGCGATACCGGCAGCCTTGCGCTGGGCGGGACGATCGGCGTGATCGCGGTGACTGCGCATCATGAAATCGTGCTGGGCATCATTGGCGGGCTGTTCGTGGTGGAAGCGATGAGCGTCATCATCCAGGTGTTCTTCTACAAGCGCACCGGCAAGCGGGTGTTCAAGATGGCGCCGATCCATCATCATTTCGAGCAACTGGGCTGGGCCGAGCCGACGGTGGTGATCCGTTTCTGGATCATCGCCTTCATTCTGGCGCTGGCCGGCCTTGCGACGTTGAAGCTGCGATGATCGTTTCGGACGCCTTTGCGGGCAAGACCTATGCGGTGCTGGGGCTGGCGCGGTCTGGCCTTGCCACCGTCAATTGCCTGTCGGCCAGCGGCGCGCGGGTCGTGGCGTGGGACGGGCGCGAGGAAGCGCGTGCGGCAGTCGCGGGCAAGGCGGAACTGGGTGATCCGATGGAGATCGACCTTAGCGGCTTCGACGGCATCGTCGTGTCGCCGGGCGTGCCGCTCAATCGCCATCCCATCACCATGCGCGCGAAGCTGGCTGGCGTGCCGATCATCGGTGACATCGAACTGTTCGCGCTGGCCCGCCCGACGCTGCCGCCGCACAAGGTGGTCGGCATCACCGGCACGAACGGCAAGTCGACGACCACGGCGCTGATCCACCATATCATCGCGCAGGCCGGTTATCCGACGGTGATGGGTGGCAATATCGGCCTGCCGATCCTGGGCCAGCCGCCGCTGGAGCCGAACCTGAAGGGGCCGGGCGTCTATGTGCTGGAACTGTCGAGTTACCAGATCGACCTGACGCATAGCCTGGACTGCGATGTGGCGGTGCTGCTCAACATCACGCCTGACCATCTCGATCGCTATGACGGGTTTGAGGGCTATGTGGCGAGCAAGGCGCGGCTGTTTGCGATGCAGTCGGCGGATCATGTCGCGGTGATCGCAACGGAGGATGAACCGAGCCGGGCGATTGCTCAAAACCTCCGTCATTCCCGCGAAAGCGGGAACCCATCTCCCGATATTACGGGCCAAGGCGAGGTTGGAGAAATGGATCCCCGCCTGCGCGGGGATGACGTGAAAGAGGTTGGGTCGAGCGACATTGATCCCGTCGCCCAACTGACGTGGCCCGCCCTGCAAGGCCCGCATAATGCGCAAAACGCCGCTGTCGCAATTGCTGTGGCCAAAGCGCTGGGCATTGATGAGGCGACCATCGCCAATGCGCTCGTCAGCTATGCCAGCCTCCCGCACCGGATGCAGGCGGTCGGCACGCGCAATGGCGTTCTCTACGTCAATGACAGCAAGGCGACCAATGCCGCCTCGACCGCGCCAGCGCTCGCCGCATGGCCGCCGGTCGAAGGCAAGCCGCGCATCCACTGGATTTTGGGCGGGGTAGCCAAGTCCGACAATCTGGACGAGTGCGTGCCGCATTTCGGCAATGTCGCCCATGCCTATACGATCGGTGAGGCGGGGCATATGTTCGCTGACCTGCTGCGCGGGTCTATGGCGGTGGACGATAGCGAGATGCTAAGCGCCGCGGTGCGCCGCGCCGCGCGGATCGCGCAGCCCGGCGACGTGGTGCTGCTGTCGCCCGCCTGCGCCAGTTTCGACCAGTTTCGCGATTTCGAGGCGCGCGGCGATGCTTTTGTCGCGGCGGTCGGGGCGCTGGAATAGGGTGATGGCACGGGCCGAACAGGGAAGGGATGGGGCACATGTCTAGGGCAGGCGAACTGGTGAAGGGGTTTCGCACCCGCACCGTGCCGCGCGAACGCACCGCGCTCGCCATCTGGTTCTGGGAAATCGACCGCGTCCTTCTGTCGCTGATCGTCGCGCTGATGGCGATCGGTCTGGTGGCGGTCGCGGCGGCATCGCCGGTGGCGGCGATCGACCGTTCGACTGCGCAGGTTGCGGTCAACCCGCTCAACTATCTGTACCGCCAGCTTGTGTGGGTCGGTATCGGCCTGCCGATCATGCTGGTCATATCCATGCTGCCCCGACCGCAGGCGCGGCGGCTGGCGACCTTTCTGTGCGTCTTTTTCTTTATCATGCTGTTGTTCGTGCCGTTGCTGGGCAGCACGGTGAACGGGGCGAAGCGCTGGATCGACCTGCCCGGATTTCGCTTTCAGCCGTCGGAGTTTCTGAAACCCGTCTATGTCGTGACGCTGGCCTGGCTGCTGTCGCTGCGCGGCAAGGATGCGACTTTGCCGGTGATCCCGCTGACCGGCGCGATGACGCTATTGATCGCGGCGATCCTGATGCGTCAGCCCGATTTTGGCCAGACCGTCATTTTCCTGGCTTGCTGGGGCTGCCTGCTGCTGCTGTCGGGCCTGCCGATGCGATGGATAGCGGCGCTGGGCGGCATGGGGCTGGCTGGGCTGGTCGCGGTTTATATGTTCTATGAAAATGGCCGCCAGCGGATCAATGATTTTCTGGGGATCGGCGTCGATCATAGCGCCGGGCCGGATCAGACGGACCTGGCCTTCCGCACCATCACCCATGGCGGCTTTACCGGCGTGGGACCGGGCGGCGGGCAGCACAAGTTCCGCCTGCCCGAAGCGCATACCGACTATATCTTTTCGGTGATCGGGGAAGAGTTCGGCCTGCTGGCCTGTATCGCCATCGCTCTGGTCTATCTGGCCGTCGTCGTGCGGGTGCTGCTGCGCCTGCTGGACGAGGAGGATAGTTTCACCATTTTGGCGGCGGCGGGGCTGACGACACAGTTCGGATTGCAGGCGATCATCAATATGGGCGTCAATGCGCAGATATTTCCGTCAAAGGGGATGACGCTGCCCTTTATCAGCTATGGCGGCTCCTCTATGCTGGCGCTTTGCATCGGCGTCGGCCTGTTGCTCGCCTTCACGCGACGCAACCCCTTCATGGGTCGGCATACGGTCGTCAAATGGAGTGGTCGATGAGCATTTCCCGTCACTTCGTCCTCGCTGCCGGCGGGACGGGCGGTCATATGATTCCAGCGCATGCCGTGGCCGAGGAATTGATGGCGCGCGGCCATCATGTCGCGCTGGTCACCGATGAGCGGGGGGCGAAGATCCCCGGCATCTTCGACAAGGCGCAGGTTCATGTGTTGCCTGCCGGGCGCATGACCAAGAATCCCAAAAGCTGGCCGGGCGCATTGAAGGCGATACTGGCGGGCCGGGCGATGGCGCGGCGGCTCAATGAAACATTCCGCCCCACCGCCGTCGTCGGCTTTGGTGGCTATCCGGCGATGCCGGCTCTGCTCGCCGCGCTGGCCGATGGCGTGCCAACCGCCGTGCATGAACAGAATGCGGTGCTTGGTCGCGTCAACCGGCTGGTGGCGGGCCGCGTCGATGCGATTGCGACCGCCTATCCGGGGGTCGAGCGGCTGAAGGAAAAATATGCCGCCAAGGTGCATTTGATCGGCAATCCGGTGCGCGAGGAAGTGAAGCAGTTGCGCGAGGAGGATTTCCCGGCGCTGACCGAAGAGAGCGTGTTCCGGGTGCTGGTGATCGGCGGCAGCCAGGGCGCCTCGATCCTGTCGAGCGTCGTGCCGGAAGGGCTGTCGATGCTGCCGGTCGCGCTGCGCCGCCGCTTGCAGGTGACGCAGCAATGCCGGGCCGAGGATATTGAGCGAGTACGCAAAACCTATGCGGAGATGGAGATCCCCGCCGACCTTGCCACCTATTTCAACGATGTGCCGGAGAAATTGGGCTGGTCGCATCTGGTGATCGCGCGCGCGGGCGCGTCGACGCTGGCGGAACTGACATGCGCCGGGCGGCCTGCGATACTGGTGCCGTTGCCAAGCGCGATGGACGATCACCAGACCGCCAATGCCCGTGAAATGACCGAGGCAGGTGGCGCGCGCACCATTCCGCAGGCGCGCTTTACCGCGGTGGAACTGGCCAAGCAGATGCAGAAGATGGCGATGGAGCCGGGCGCGTTGCAAAATGCGGCGAAGCGCGCGCGCGGCTGTGGCCGTCCCAATGCGGCGCGGGACATGGCGGACCTGCTGGAAAGCATCGGCCATGCGCCGATCGTCAATGATGCGGTGCGGGTCGGGCCGACGCCGACGTCGCTGAACCTGGCGGGGGTTCCTGCTTGAGGCTGGCTGTCCGCACTGCATCCTCCCCTGCAAGGGGAGGGGGACCGTTCGCGAAGCGAATGGTGGAGGGGTGTTGTCCCATCGAGAGGGTGATACCCCTCCGTCTGACCTTCGGCCAGCCACCTCCCCTTGCAGGGGAGGATCTATTATAATGAATTACAAGGAATCTCGCTCATGAAGGGTGTCGGCACGGACATCGGCACGATCCATTTCATCGGCATTGGCGGCATTGGCATGTCGGGCATTGCCGAGGTGATGCACAATCTGGGCTATGATGTGCAGGGCAGCGACGTGGCCGAAGGCTATGTGGTCGAAGGGCTGCGGGCCAAGGGCATTCGCGTGATGATCGGCCACAAGGCGGAAAATCTGGGCGATGCCGCCGTGGTGGTGACGTCCACCGCGATCAAGCGCGGCAACCCGGAGGTCGAACTGGCGCTGGAAACGCGCGTGCCGGTGATCCGCCGCGCGGAGATGCTGGCCGAACTGATGCGGCTCAAATCCACCGTTGCCGTGGCGGGGACGCATGGCAAGACCACGACGACGTCGATGGTCGCGGCGTTGCTGGACGCGGGCGGGGTGGACCCGACCGTCATCAATGGCGGCATCATCAACAGCTATGGCTCCAACGCGCGGCTGGGCAATAGCGACTGGATGGTGGTGGAGGCCGACGAGAGCGACGGCAGTTTCCTGCGGCTCGACGGCACGATTGCGGTCGTCACCAATATCGATCCCGAACATCTGGACCATTATGGCAGTTTCGACCGGGTGAAGGATGCGTTTGTCGAGTTCGTCGGCAATGTGCCTTTCTATGGCGCGGCGTTGCTGTGTCTCGACCATCCCGAAGTGCAGGCGATTTTGCCGCGCGTGCAGGACCGGCGGATCGTCACTTACGGCTTTTCCGCGCAGGCGGATATTCGTGGCGACAATGTGGTGAGTTTCCCCGGCGGCAACCGCTTCGACGTGCAGATCCGCGAACGGGACGGGTCGACGCGCAAGATCGAGGGGATCGAAATGCCGATGCCCGGTCGCCATAATGTGCTGAACGCCATGGCGGCGATCGGCGTGGCGCTGCACATGGGGATCGACGATGCGACGATCCAGACGGGTTTCGCCAAGTTCGGCGGGGTGAAGCGGCGCTTTACCAAGGTCGGCGAGATCGCCGTCGATGGCGGCGTCGCCACCGTGATCGACGATTATGGCCATCACCCGGTCGAGATCAAAGCCGTGCTGGCTGCCGCCCGCGAAGGCGCGCAGGGTCGGGTCATCGCCGTCGTCCAGCCGCATCGCTTCACCCGGCTGCGCGACCTGATGGATGATTTCCAGCAGGCGTTCAACGATGCCGACATCGTCTATGCCGCGCCCGTCTATACCGCTGGCGAACAGCCGATCGAGGGTGTGGACAGCGCGGCGCTGGTCGCGGGGCTGAAGCGGCGGGGGCATCGCAATGCTTCCACCATCGCGGACGCCGATGCGCTGGCGACGGCGCTGGCCGCCGACATTCAGGCAGATGATATGGTCATCTGCCTGGGTGCTGGCGACATCACCAAATGGGCGGCGGGGCTGGCCGCTGCCGTTTCCGCCAAGGTCAAGGAGTCGGCCTGATGTTCGAACTGTTCGCGGTTGGACTGGAAATGCAGAAGCGCATGATCGACGTCCAGATGCAGGGCGTGGAGGCCGCACGCGACATGGTGCAGGCGGCGCAGGAAAATGCCAAGGCAGGCATGGCCGCCAATCAGGCGGGCGAGGCGGGGCTGACGGCGATGAAAAGCTGGATGAAGTTGTGGGGCATGCGCGGTTGACGGCCACGATTGCCCTTCCGCCCGTGCGCGGCAGTTTGAAGGCGGATGCGCCGCTGGCCCCGCTCGTCTGGTTCAAGGCGGGCGGCGCGGCGCAATGGCTGTTCGAGCCGAAAGATGCCGACGACCTGTCGGATTTCCTGGCGATGCTGGACCCTGATGTGCCGGTCATGGCGCTCGGCCTTGGCTCCAACCTTATCGTCCGCGATGGCGGGGTGCCGGGCGTAGTGGTGCGGCTGGGCAAGCCGTTTGCAAAGGTCGAGCGACTGGACGAGGTGACGCTCACCTGTGGCGGCGGCGCGTCGGGTATATTGGTGTCATCGACCGCGCGGGATGCGGGCATTGCGGGGCTTGAATTTCTCCGCTCGATCCCCGGCACGGTCGGCGGTTTCGTGCGGATGAATGGCGGCGCCTACGGGCGTGAGACCCGCGATATATTGGTGGAATGCCAGGTGGTGCTGCGGTCGGGCGAGCAAGTGACGTTGCTCAACCGCGATCTTCATTACACCTATCGCCATTCGAACCTGACCGACGGCGCGATCGTGGTCAGCGCGACGTTCCGGGGCGAACCGGGCGAACCCGCCGCGATCCAGGCCGAAATGGACCGCATCGCCGCCGCGCGCGAGGAAAGCCAGCCGCTGCGCAGCAAGACCGGCGGATCGACCTTCAAGAACCCGGACGGGCACAAGGCCTGGGCTTTGGTCGACGAAGCGGGCTGTCGCGGGCTGCAACTGGGCGGCGCGCAGGTGAGCGAGAAGCATACCAATTTCCTGCTGAACACGGGCGACGCGACCAGCACCGACATCGAAGCGCTGGGCGAGGAAGTGCGGCGGCGGGTAAAGGACAAGAGCGGCGTGGAGCTGGAATGGGAAATACAGCGGGTGGGCATGTTTGCCGACGACGCCAAAGCGGGAATCGTGGGGTTGGTGAAGTGAGTGGGATTGATTTCATCCTCCCCTGCAAGGGGAGGTGGCAGCACGAAGTGCTGACGGAGGGGTGTCGCGCTATCGAGAGGGCGACACCCCTCCACCATTCGCTTCGCGAACGGTCCCCCTCCCCTTGCAGGGGAGGATTTTAATGCGTGGTCCCTGGCATGTCGCCGTCCTGATGGGCGGCTGGTCGGCGGAGCGGCCTGTGTCCCTCATGAGCGGGGAGGGCGTCGCCAAGGCGCTGGAATCGCGTGGGCATCGGGTCACGCGGATCGATATGGACCGTGATGTCGCGGCGCGGTTGGCGGAAACAAAAGCCGACGTCGTGTTCAACGCGCTGCATGGCGTGCCGGGCGAGGATGGCACCGTGCAGGGGATGATGGACCTGATGGGGCTGACCTACACCCATTCGGGCCTTGCCACTTCTGTCATCGCGATCGACAAGCAACTGACCAAACAGGCGCTGGTGCCGCACGGCATCCCCATGCCCGGCGGCCATATCGTGCAGAGCGAGAGCCTGTTCGAGGGCGATCCGCTGCCGCGTCCCTATGTATTGAAGCCTGTCAATGAAGGCAGTTCGGTCGGCGTCGCCATCGTCACGGCGGAGGGCAATTATGGCAACCCCATCGCGCGCGACAGTGTGGGGCCATGGCAGGATTTCCCCGAATTGCTGGCCGAACCCTATATTCGCGGGCGTGAACTGACCACTGCCGCGCTGGGCGACGAAGCGCTGCTCGTGACGGAGTTGCGGCCCAAGAGCGGCTTTTATGATTTTGACGCCAAATATACCGATGGCATGACAGAGCATGTCTGCCCCGCCGACATTCCCGACGAGATTACGCAGGCGTGCAAGGCGCTGGCGTTGCGGTCGCACCAATTGCTGGGGTGCAAGGGGGCATCGCGGTCCGATTTCCGCTGGGACGATGAACGCGGCGTCGAGGGGCTGTTCCTGCTGGAGGTCAATACCCAGCCGGGCATGACGCCGCTGAGCCTGGTTCCCGAACAGGCGGCGAAGCTGGGCATTGACTATGCCACGCTGGTAGAGACTATTGTCGAGGAAGCACTGGCAGGTGCCCGGATGCCGGACAGGGCGGGAGCGAAACATGGCTGAAGCACGGATCAGGCGCGGGGGCACGGCGCGACTGAGCAGCGCGAAGGGCAGGGCGACCAAGGGCGGTCGCGGCCGGACGCTCAAGCGCCAGTCCTCACTCGACCGACTGATCGAGGCTCTGCCGGTCAGCGAAGCCACGCTGCAACGCATGGCCAGTTGGACGATCGTGGGCATTTTCGCCGCGATCCTGATCGGGTTTGCGATTTTCTTCGGCCTGCCCGCCATGATGCAGCAACAGGCCGCGCTGATCGCGGCGCGCGCCGGTTTCGAGGTCGACAAGGTCGAGGTGCGCGGCGTCGAGCGAATGGACGAGTTGCCGGTCTATAATATCGCGCTGGGGCAGGTGGATCGTTCGATGCTCTCGCTCGATCTGCCCAAGGTTCGCGCCGACATGCTGAAACTGGGCTGGGTCAAGGATGCGCGCATTTCCCGCCGCCTGCCCGATACGCTGGTGGTCGACATTGTCGAACGCGATCCGGTGGCGGTGTGGCAGCATGGCGGGCAGTTGCACCTGATCGACGTGGCGGGCGTGGTGCTGCAACCCGTGTCGGCCAGCGCCATGCCGGACCTGCCGCTGGTGGTCGGCCCCAACGCCAATCGCCAGACGGCGGGGCTTAATCGGCTGATGGAAAATGCCCCGGCGCTCAAGCCGATGCTGGCGGGTGCCACCTGGGTCGGCAATCGCCGCTGGGATTTGCGCTTCCAGTCGGGCGAGACGCTGTCCTTGCCCGAAGGGGACAAGGTTTCCGCAGCCGCTCTGGTCAATTTCGCACGGATGGACGGGGTCAACCGGCTCTTGGGCCGGGGTATCGTGAAATTCGACATGCGCGATCCTGACCGGTTCGTCCTGCGCCTGCCGCAGGGCAAGGTCGAGGAACGGCCGGTCGATGCGGCCGACACCGCGGCCAGCGCCGCGCCGTTGGGCGAGGAAGGCTAAGCCCCATGGCGCAGCCCAAGGTCGAAAAGCTGATCACCGCGATCGACATCGGATCGTGGAAAGTGTCTGCGCTGATCGCGGGGCGAACCGACACAGGTGAACTGGCGATTTTGGGCACGGGCCAGCGCGAAAGCCGGGGCGTGCGGCGCGGCTTCATCGCCGACATGGAGCGCACCGAACTGGCGGTGCGCGAAACGATCGAGCAGGCCGAGCGGGTTGCTGGCACCAATATCGAGGATGTGTGGGTCAGCTTTTCGGGCGGCAGCCTGGTCAGCGACGTCGTGACGGTAGAGCGCGACATGGGCGGCTATCGCATCGAGCAGGCCGATATCGACGATTTGCTGACGACCGGGCAACAGGGCATCGACCCGGATGGTCGCGTGGTGCTGCACGCGCAACCCACCTGCTTCACCATCAATGGCAAGGTGCCGGTCAAGAAACCCGCCGGGATGCATGCGGACCTGCTGGGCGTGGATATTCATGTCGTGCTGGCCGACGGCGCGCCGCTCGCCAATCTGGACCTGTGCGTGCGTGGTGCCTATCTGAACGTCAATTCCATCGTCGCATCGCCGATCGCGACGGGCCTCGCTTGCCTGTCCGAAGAAGAACGCGATCTGGGCGTGGCGCTGGTGGAGTTGGGGGCAGGGGTGACCAATGTGTCGCTGTATGCTGGGGGGATGCTGGTGGGCCTGCATTCCATCCCCATCGGGGCGTCCGACATTACCGATGATATTGCATCGGCCTTTGGCATTCGCCGCAGCCAGGCGGAGCGGATCAAATGCTTCTATGGTTCGGCGATGCAGAACCGACGTGATTTCCGCGAAATGATCGAGATCGCAACCCCTCATGGCGATGTTGCCCTGCCGGGGCAAAGCGCCGGTCCCAATGCGGAAGGGGGCAAGATCACGCGCGCCGCGCTGGTCGGCGTCATCTGCGAACGGCTCAATCAGTTGATGTCCGAAGTGAACGCTGCGCTGGCGGGCATGGGATTCAATTCCCCCACCGGGCGGCAGGTGGTGCTGACCGGGGGCGGCGCGGAAATGAAGGGCATTGCCGACTATGCGCAGGGCGCGTTGGGCCGCGCGGTGCGGATCGGTAGGCCAAGGGGCTTGTCCGCCATGCCCGAAGCGCATAGTGGCCCGGCCTTCGCGACGCTGGCGGGGCTGGCGCTTTACGGCGCTTCCAACCCGGTTGATCTCCGCACGATGGCGCCCGCGCCGCAAACGGTGCATCGTCTGGGCGCACCCTTGTGGTGGCAGCGGATGATGCGGGCGATAAAGACGAACTATTGAACGAATTTACAGTAAGACGAAATTAACTGGTGAAATACTCCAGTTTCTGGTGTTAACATTTGATGTCGGTTGTTGCTTCCTGACGAGGAAGCTGAGGGAGCAGAATATATGAGCATTGAGATCAGCCCTCCGCATGTGGATGAACTGAAGCCGCGTATCGCGGTGATCGGTGTCGGCGGCGCGGGCGGCAATGCCATCGCGAACATGATTGCAGCCCATGTCGAGGGCGTGGACTTCATCGTGGCGAATACGGATGCGCAGGCGCTCAACGCCTCGCCAGCCGAACGCCGCATCCAGCTTGGCCCGCAAATCACCGAGGGTCTGGGCGCGGGATCGCGTCCCGAAATCGGCAAGGCGGCTGCGGAAGAAACGATCGTGTCGGTCGAGCAGGCGCTGGAGGGCGCGCATATGTGCTTCATCGCGGCCGGGATGGGCGGCGGGACCGGTACCGGGGCGGCCCCCGTCATCGCCAAGGCGGCGCGCGAGCGTGGCATCCTGACCGTTGGCGTCGTGACCAAGCCGTTCACGTTCGAAGGCAATCGCCGCATGAAGTCGGCGGAATCGGGCATCGACGAACTGCAAAAGCATGTCGATACGCTGATCGTCATTCCCAACCAGAATCTGTTCCTGATCGCCAATCCGAACACGACCTTCAAGGAAGCGTTCCAGATGGCGGACGAAGTGCTGCAACAGGGCGTGCGCGGCATCACCGACCTGATGGTCATGCCCGGCCTCATCAACCTCGACTTCGCCGACGTGCGTTCCGTGATGGGCGAAATGGGCAAGGCGATGATGGGCACCGGCGAAGCCGAAGGCGACGGTCGTGCGCTTCAGGCGGCGGAGAAGGCGATCGCCAACCCGCTGCTCGACGGCGTGTCGATGCGCGGGGCCAAGGGTGTCATCGTCTCGATCGTCGGGGGCGAGGATATGCGCCTGATGGAAGTGGACGAAGCCGCCAACCATATTCGCGAACTGGTGGACCCGGACGCGAACATCATCTGGGGCAGCGCGTTCAACGACAATCTGAATGGCAAGATTCGCGTGTCGGTTGTCGCGACCGGCATCGACAATGATGTTGGCAATCATGCCGCGCCGCTGACTCAGCCTTTCAGCTTCGCCAGCCGCCCTGCGGTGTCGGTGCCCCAGTCGGCAGCGCCCAAGGCCGCTGCACCCGCGCCCGCGCCACAGGCGGCTCCCGCGCCAGCACCTGAACCGGAAACGCTGGAACTGGACGTCCCCGAAGCGCCGGCCCCCGCGCCGGTGGCAGCCGCCGCGCCCGCGCCGTTCGCTGCGCCGCGCCCGGTCGCTGTCTTTTCGGACGATGACCCGGCAGAGGATGAACTGGTCCTCGGCGCGGAAAGTGCAGCACCACCTCCGCCAGCAGAGCCAGCGCCGCGTGTCGCATCGGGCGGCACCCTGTTCGAGCGGATGGCGGGCCTGACGCGCGGCACGGAAAAGTCGCCTGCCGCCGACGAAGGCGCGCCGGGGATGGACATTCCGCGCTTCCTCAATCGCCAGAACAACCAGTAAGCGATCCGCTTGCCGGGGCATCTGCTCCACCAGAAGCGCGCCGTCGGTCCCACAAGGCAACCGGGCGCGCTTTTTCGTTGGCGGTCATTTCCCATTCATGGCGGCATCGGTTAAGGCACGAGTGTGAAACGCTCTCTTCCCTGGATAATTGCCGCGCTGATGCTTCCGGGCGGCGCATTCGCGCAGGTTGACCAATCGCAGCTGGTCCGTCCACCAGATGCGGCCGACCTCAACAGCTACCTTGCCCGTCTGTCCACCAATCCGCGCGATGTAGCGGCGCTGATCGGCGCGGGGGAGGCAGCCTTGGC
This sequence comes from Sphingobium sp. B2, assembly GCF_007693735.1. Taxonomy (NCBI): domain Bacteria; kingdom Pseudomonadati; phylum Pseudomonadota; class Alphaproteobacteria; order Sphingomonadales; family Sphingobiaceae; genus Sphingobium; species Sphingobium sp. B2. The sequence goes on along the minus strand of NZ_VDBZ01000001.1, from coordinate 2,066,748 downwards.
GTTGGATGACCCGCGCGCCGCCACCGGCTTCTTTGCCCGCGCCGATGCGATCGCCAGCGGTAATGGCCGGATCAAGGCCGGGCTGGGGCGGGTGATGTTGAAGCTGCAAAATCCCGGCGAAGCGTTGCGCCTGTTCGATCAGGCGGCGCGGCTGGGCTATCCCGACGCGACGATCCTGGCTGATCGCGGGCTGGCGCGCGACATGACCGGGGATCAGGCCGGGGCACAGCGCGATTATCAGGCGGCGCTGCAACGCACGCCCGACGACGCGGAACTGATTCGCCGCTATGCATCGTCATTGGGGATAGCCGGGCAGATCGATGCGTCGGACAAGGTCATGCAGCCGCTATTCTACAAGAGCGATCGCGCGGCATGGCGATCGCGCGTATTCATATTGGCGATGAACAACCGGCAGGCTGAAGCGCAGAAGATAGCCGAGCAGACCATGCCGCCGCAGCTCGCCGCCGCGATGATGCCCTATCTGCGCAAAATGCCCTATCTGACCCCAGCGCAGAAGGCTGCTGCGATTCATTTCGGGCATTTCCCGGCGCAGGTCGGCACCACCATCGCCGCGATCGTGCCGACGCCACCGGCTCCCGGCTACAGCCAGCCGGTGGCAACCAAGGCACCACCGCCGGTCGCTGTGGCGGCCGCCCCGACCAGCCCGGCGCAGGATCGCCGCACGCGTCGTGCTGAGCAGCAGCGTCAGCGCCGCGAGGCGACGCGGCTGGCGCGGGCCGAAACGCCGCGAACGGCGACGGTTCAACCGACGCCGGCACCGACGCCCACCCCAACTCCAGCGCCCACCCCGAGTTCTGCGCCAACCCCGCAGCAGCCTGCGCCGCAAACCGTCCAACCGACACCGGCACCGGCGCCCGCACCGGCGCAGGTGCAGATGGTCCAGCAGACGCCCGGCGCACCGGCCCCGACCCAGCCTGCTCCACCACGGCAGCTTGCCGCCGCCACGCCGCAGGTACAGGGGCCGCCAGCGCCCGGTCTTGAATCGCTCGACACGCCGCGGACCGCCGCGCCTGCCGCCAGCCAGCCTACAACCACGGTACCGAATAATGCCACCGCGCTGGCCCAGGCTTCCGCACCGGCATCGACGCCCGCTGCTTCGCCTGTTGTGCAGCCCACTCCGCCCGCGCCGCCGCCTCAGCCTGATCCGCAGGCGACCCGCACCCTGGCCGACATCATCCGCGCCATCGATGTGCCGGAAGCGGAACGGCGGCCCACCGTCGCGGCCGTCGATCTGGCCGAGATTGAGAAAATGCAGGCCGCGCGCCGCGCCGAGCGTATGGCGGCTGCCGAAAAGGTGAAGAAAGCCGCCGCAGCCAAGGCCAAGGCGGAAGCCGATGCGAAGGCGAAGAAGGAGGCGGAGGAAAAGAAGCGGCTGGCCGACAATCCGTCACGCAACTGGCTTCAGATCGCGACCGGCGCGAACAAGAGCGCGCTGGCATTCACGCTGAAGGCGCTGCGCAAGAAATATGACGAACTGGCCCCGCAAAGCGCCTGGATCGCCAGTTGGGGCCGGACCAATCGTCTGGTCGTCGGTCCTTTCGCTAGCTTCACCCGCGCCAGGACGCTCGAAACCAAGCTGAAGGGCGAGGGTGCAGATGTTTTTGCCTGGCAAAGTGATGCCGGAGAGGTGGTCGAAAGGCTGAGCGGCGAGTAGAGGGGCGTCCCATGACGACCCTTGCTTCCTATGCCTGCCATCCCGCCGCCAGCCGTGGCCGCCTCCACCCCGAAGAGGGGGGCGAGGTGCGTGGCCCGCGCGACATGTTCCAGCGGGATCGGGATCGCATCATCCATTCGATCGCATTTCGCCGCCTGCGCCACAAGACGCAGGTATTTGTGTCGCCCGATGGCGATCATTTCCGCGTCCGCCTGACCCACAGTCTGGAGGTTGCGCAGATCGGGCGTACCACCGCGCGGACGCTGGGGCTGAACGAGGATCTGACCGAGGCTTTGTGCCTGGCTCACGACATTGGCCATCCGCCCTTTGGCCATGCCGGCGAGGATGCGCTGGAGGCGGCGATGGAGGCGCATGGCGGCTTTGATCATAACGCCCATACGCTGCGCACGCTGATGCTGCTGGAAAGTCCCTATCCGCGGTTCCGGGGACTCAATCTGAGCTGGGAAATGCTGGAGGGGCTGGCCAAGCATAATGGGCCGATCAGCAATCCCGGCTGGGCGATGCGCGAGCTGGACGCTTTATTCCCGCTCGACCTGACCAGCCATGCCTCGCTGGAGGCGCAACTGGCGGCGATTTCGGACGATATCGCCTATGACAATCACGACATTGACGATGGGCTGCGCGCGGGGCTGCTGGTGCTGGAGCAGTTGCTGGAGGTGCCGTTCGTGGCGCGCTGTTGGGACCGGGTGCGGACCCGCTATCCCGACGTCGCGCAGGACAGACTGCTGCGCGAACTGGTGCGCGAACAGATTGGCGTGATGGCCAATGACCTGATTGCCGCGACCCGCGCCAATATCGCAGAATCGGGGGTGCGGACGGTGGAGGATGCGCGCGCGCTGGGCCGCACGCTGGTTGCCTTCTCGCCCGAACTGGCGGCGCAAGAGCGTGATCTCAAGCGTTTCATGTATGCCAGCCTCTATCATCATCCCGAACAATTGGCCGCTGCCGACCGGGCGCGGGTGATCGTCACCGACCTGTTCGCCGCTTATCAGGCCGATCCCGCGCTGATGCCGGGCGAATGGCGCGATGAGTGCGTGACCGGCGAACCCGATCGCAGCCGCCACATCGCCGATTTCATCGCGGGGATGACCGACCGTTACGCCGAAAAGCGCCATGCCGAGATATTCGGGGCGGTGGCGGATTGACGCGCCGGTGCGTTTGACGCAATGCAAATCATGTCGTCGGCGCTGAGGATTCGGCGCCGGGCATGATGCGGGAGAGTATGGGCGGCCTTTCAGGCCAAGCCTGTCGCCGAAGGAGCAACCGCCCCGGAATCTCTCAGGCCAAAGGACCGCATCACGCGCAGACGCTCTGGAAAGCGGACGGGGGAACCTGTCCCACCGAAGGGGTAAGCCGTTTCCCGCAAAGGACGGTCAAAGCTCTCAGGTTCCCGTGACAGAGGGGGTGACGAAAAGGCGGTCCGTTGGCCGGGTCGATCGTCGCTGTGCCCTCTTACGGAAAGGTCGTTTCATGACCGCCACGGACAATATCGCCACGCTGGAAGAAAGCCTGCCGCTGCAGGCGTTACCGCTCGACGCCTGGCATCGCGCGCGCGGCGCGCGGATGGTGGGGTTTGCCGGTTATCACATGCCGATCCAATATGATGGCATCATGGCCGAACATGGCTGGACCCGCGAACATGCGGGCCTGTTCGACGTCAGCCATATGGGGCAACTGACCTTTTCGGGTGAGGGCGTGGACGAAGCGCTGGAGCTGTTGCTGCCCAGCGATGTCAAGGGATTGAAGCCCTTTCGCCAGCGCTATTCGATGTTGCTGGATCGCGATGGCGGCATATTGGATGACCTGATGGTATCGCGCCTTGGCGATGGGGCGTTCGATGACGCGGCGATCTACATGGTCGTAAACGGCGCGACCAAATATGACGATATTGGCTGGATGATCGAGCATTTGCCCGATGCCGTGACCATGAACCATATGGCCGATCAGGCGCTGCTGGCGTTGCAGGGGCCAGAAGCGGGCGAGGCGATGGCCGTGCTGGTGCCGGGGACCGCCGAGCTGACCTTCATGCAGTGCGGCGCGTTCGAGTGGAACGGGGTGCCGCTGTGGATCAGCCGGTCGGGCTATACCGGCGAGGATGGGTTCGAGATCAGCCTGCCCGCCGATGCGGCAAATGCCTTTGCCGACGCCTTGTGCGCCCTGCCGCAGGTGAAGCCAATCGGCCTTGGCGCGCGCGATTCCTTGCGGTTGGAGGCGGGGTTGCCGCTCTATGGCCATGACCTGACCCCTGCGGTCGGCACGATCGGCGCTGATCTGGGCTTTGCGATTCCAAAGCGTCGTCGTGAGGAGGGCGGTTTCATCGGCCATGGCCGGGTGATGAAGGAACTGGCGGACGGGCCGGGCGCAAAGCGCGTGGGCCTGACCATCGAGGGTCGCCTGCCCGCGCGCGAGGGCGCACAGATTTATGTCGGCGATGTGCAGGTGGGCGACGTCACCTCCGGCGGTTTCGCCCCGACCGTGGGCGCGCCGATTGCGATGGGTTGGGTCAGCCTGCCCCATAGTGCCATCGGCACTGCGCTTGAAATTGAAGTGCGCGGCAAGCGCATCGGGGCAACGGTCGCGCCCATGCCGTTCGTGCCGCACAATTATCGCCGCAAAGCCTGAATTTTTTGTCCGATAGGGGAGACAGACCCATGAGCCGCTATTTCACCGACGAACATGAATGGATCGATGTCGAGGGCGAGATCGCCACGGTCGGCATTACCGACTATGCGCAGGAGCAGTTGGGCGACATCGTGTTCGTCGAACTGCCCGCCGAAGGCACCACGTTCGACAAGGGCGACGATGCCGCCGTGGTCGAATCGGTGAAGGCCGCGTCGGACGTCTATGCGCCGATTTCCGGCGAAGTGATCGAAACTAATGGCGCGCTTGAGGACGAACCCGCGCTGGTCAACAGCGACGCGGAGGAAGATGGCTGGTTCTTCAAGCTGCGCATGACCGACCCGTCCGAGCTGGAAGGGCTGATGACCGAAGCGGCCTACAAGAAGTTTGTGGCCAGCCTTTGATATTTTAATCGCCCCTCCCCTGAAGTGGAGGGGTTGGGGTGGGGGCTTGCCTAACGCGCCGCGTCGAGCGGACAGCGCCCACCCCCGGCCCCTCCCCTGAAGGGGAGAAGGAGAAATTGATGCGCTACCTACCCCTGACCGACACTGACCGCGCGGACATGCTGTCCGTCGTCGGGGCGGCGTCGATCGACGATCTGTTCGTCGACGTGCCCGCTGAAGCCCGCCTTTCGACCAAGATCGCGGGCCTGCCCGATCATGCGAGCGAACTGGCGGTCGAACGCCATATGAGCAAGCTGGCGCGGCAAAATCTGTCGGCGGGGGAAGCGCCCTTTTTCCTGGGGGCGGGCGCCTATCGGCATCATGTCCCGGCCAGCGTCGATCATCTGATCCAGCGCGGCGAGTTTCTGACTGCCTACACGCCCTATCAGCCGGAAATCGCGCAGGGGACGTTGCAGGTATTGTTCGAGTTCCAGACGCAGGTAGCGCGCCTGCTGGGCTGCGACGTGGCGAACGCATCCATGTATGATGGGTCGACCGCCTGCTGGGAAGCGATCGGCATGGCGCGGCGGATCACCAAGCGGGGCAAGGCGATCTTGTCGTCGGGCCTGCATCCCCATTATGTGTCGGTCGCCAATACGATGGCGAAGTTCACCGGCGACCAGTTGGTGCATGACGCGCCGACCCTGAGCGCCGACCCCGATATCGACGCGCTGATCGCCGGCATCGACAAGGAGACGAGCTGCGTCGTCGTCCAATATCCCGACATTTTGGGCCGCATTGCCGACCTGACCCCGCTGGCGGACGCCGCCCATGCCGCCGGTGCGCTGCTGGTCGCGGTGGTGACCGAGCCGGTGGCGCTGGGCGCGCTGGTGCCGCCCGGCGAGATGGGCGCGGACATCGTCGTGGGCGAAGGCCAGTCGATCGGCGTCGGCCTGCAATTTGGCGGGCCGTATCTCGGCCTCTTCGCCTGCAAGCAGAAATATGTCCGCCAGATGCCGGGCCGCCTGTGTGGCGAGACGGTGGACGCAGCGGGCAAGCGCGGTTTCGTGCTGACGCTCTCCACCCGTGAACAGCATATCCGGCGCGAGAAGGCGACGTCGAATATCTGCACCAATTCAGGGCTTTGCGCGCTGGCGTTCAGTATTCACATGACCCTGCTTGGTGAGCGCGGGTTGCGTGAACTGGCGGCGCTCAATCATGGGCTGGCCTGCCAGGCGGCGGATCGTCTGGCGCAGGTGCCGGGCGTGACGCTGCTCAATGAGAGCTTCTTCAACGAATTCACGCTGGTCCTGACGAAGGATGCGCGGGACGTGGTGCGCAGCCTGGCCGACAAGGGCGTGCTGGCCGGCGTGTCGCTGGGCCGTCTGTTTCCGCAACACGCATCGGTCGGCAACGGGTTGGTCGTCGCTGTGACCGAGACGGTGACGGCGGAGGATATCGAAACGCTGGCCCAGGCGCTGGAGGAGGAACTGGCATGACGGTTTATAGCCTCAGTGCTGCCGCGAAGGCGGCAGCCCAGTCCGGCCGTTCAGCTACCCGCAAGGGCGGGACTGGGTTCCCGCCTTCGCGGGAATACGGCGCGAACAAGGAGATTGTCGCATGACCATGCTCAAGGAAGGCCGTCCCACCGCGCCCGTCACCGTCAAGGACGCGCATATGGCCCCGGCCACGGCGACGGGAAACCGCGCGCTGATGCTGGAAGAGGCGCTGATCTTCGAGATTGGATCGACCGATACCACCGGCGTCGATTTTGCGCCCGCGCCCAAGCTTGCCACCCGCCTTGGCGGACTGGCGCGTGGGGCGATCGGCTTGCCCGGCCTGTCCGAACAGGAAACGGTGCGGCATTATACGCGCCTTAGCCGCCAGAATTATGCGATCGATCTTGGCCTGTTTCCGCTCGGCAGCTGTACGATGAAGCATAATCCGCGCCTCAACGAAAAGGTCGCGCGGATGCCCGGTTTTGCCGATCTTCACCCGCTCGCTCCGCAATCGACGGTGCAGGGCGCGCTGGCGGTGATTCATGAACTGGCGGAATGGCTGGTGACGCTGACGGGGATGCATGCGGTGGCGATGTCGCCCAAGGCGGGGGCGCATGGCGAATTGTGCGGCTTGCTGGCGATCCGTTCGGCGCTGGAGGCGCGCGGTGACGCGCGCAGCGTCGTGCTGGTACCTGAAAGCGCGCATGGCACAAACCCGGCCACGGCAGCCTTTTGTGGCTATAAGGTCGAGGATATTCCGGCGACCCCGGAGGGCCGTGTCGATCTGGCGGCACTGACCGCGCGGCTGGGACCGGACGTCGCGGCGGTGATGATCACCAACCCCAATACGTGCGGCCTGTTCGAGCGGGATCTCAAGACGATTTCCGACGCGGTCCATGCGGCGGGCGCGTTCGTCTATTGCGATGGCGCGAATTTCAACGCCATCGTCGGCCGGGTCCGCCCCGGCGACCTGGGCGTCGATGCGATGCACATCAATTTGCACAAGACCTTCTCCACGCCCCATGGCGGGGGCGGTCCCGGTTCCGGCCCGGTCGTGCTGTCGGAGGCGCTTGCCCCTTATGCGCCTTTGCCCTTCGTCGAAAGGCAGGGCGATCGCTTCGTCCTGATCGAGGAGGAATCGGCCGAGGATCATCATGCCGGCACGTTCGGGCGGATGGTCGCTTTCCACGGCCAGATGGGGATGTTCACCCGCGCGCTGGCCTATATTCTGAGCCACGGCGCGGACGGCCTGCGGCAGGTGGCGGAGGATGCGGTCCTCAACGCCAATTATATCCTGCGTAGCCTGGACGACGTGCTGGACGCGCCGTTCGGCGGCAGCGGCCCCTGCATGCATGAGGCGCTGTTCAGCGACAAGGGGCTGGCCGATGGCTTTACCACGCTCGACATCGCCAAGGGGCTGATTGACGAGGGGTTCCACCCGATGACCATGTATTTCCCGCTGGTCGTCCATGGCGCGATGCTAGTCGAACCGACCGAGACGGAAAGCAAGGCGGCCCTCGACCAGTTCATCATGGCGCTGCGCAGCCTGGCGCAGCGGGCCAAGGCAGGGGATCAGGCATTGAAGGGCGCGCCCTATCATGCGCCGCGCCGTCGCCTCGACGAAACGCTGGCGGCGCGAAAGCCCGTGCTGACATGGGAAGCGCCGACGCTGGCGCAGGCGGCGGAATGACGCCCTGGGTTCCGGGTGAAGCGGGCGGCGAGGCGCAGAAGCGCCACGCCCCCGCGACGCTGCGGAACACGGACGCCATCCTGACCATCCTGCGCGATGCCTTGCCGCCATCCGGTCTGGTGCTGGAGGTGGCGAGCGGTAGCGGCGAACATATCATCCATTTCGCCGCCGCGCTGCCCGCGCTCGATTGGCAGCCAAGCGATCCCGATATGGCTGCGCTGGCCTCCATCGCGGCATGGCGGGCGGAGGCGGACCTTTCCAATCTGCATGAACCGATCCGGCTGGACGCGGCGGGAGACTGGCCGGTCGACCAAGTCGATGCGATATTGTGCATCAACATGGTGCATATCAGTCCGTGGGACGCGACGTTGGGGTTGATGCAGGGGGCAGGGCGGGTTCTGCCGCCGGGTGGGCCGCTGTATCTGTACGGACCTTATATGCGCGATGATGTGGAGACTGCGCCCAGCAACCTGGCGTTCGACGCCTCGCTCAAGGCCCGCGACCAGCGCTGGGGTCTGCGCCGGGTGGAGGATGTCGTGACCGCAGCGGAGGCGCAAGGGCTGCGCCTCGACAGGATGGTGGACATGCCGGCGAACAATCTGTCGCTGATTTTCAGGCGAGCGGCCTTCTGAAATCCGTTCGCGCTGCGCCTGTCGAAGCGCTTTACAGTCCCGCGAACAGGAACAGGCCTTCGACAAGTTCAGGCCGAACGGATAAGGGGAGCGCAATGTCCAGCCAACTCCTCCCCCTTGTCGCCGCCGAGATGCTCCAGCCCGCCGATCCGCGTGCGGCGACCATGGCCGGGGCGATCGCGGCGCAATATCCGCATGCGGCCCGCGCGGTCCTATTCTACGGCTCCTGCCTGCGGGAGGCCAATCTCGACGGGCTGATGCTGGATTTCTATCTGATCGTGTCGGACTATCGCGCCGCTTATGGCAAAAGCTGGCTGGCGCGGGCCAATGCGCTGATCCCACCCAATGTCTTTCCGTTTGAACATAATGGCTTGATCGCCAAATATGCGGTGTTGTCCGAAGCGGACTTCGCCCGGTTGTGCAGTCCTGCGGCGGATAATGTGTCGGTCTGGGCGCGCTTTGCGCAGCCGTCGCGACTATTGTGGGCGGTTGATGAGGATGCGCGGGCGCGGGCCATCGCGGCGGTGGCTCAAGCCGCACCGACCCTGTTGTCACTCGCGCTGCCCATGGCGGAAGGTCAGGATGCGCTGTCCCTGTGGAAGGCGGGCTTCACCCTGACCTATCAGGCCGAGTTGCGGGCGGAGCGCAAGGGGCGGTCGCTGTCCATCGTTGATGCGGACCCCGATCGCTACCGTCGTTTTGGTGAGGCGGCGCTGGCCGATGGCCTGCCCCCGTCGCCAGAGCAGGCCGCGCAGCGCTGGCGTGCGCTTCAGCGGCGGGGCAAGTGGCTGTCGGTCGTGCGACTGGCCAAGGCGAGCTTCACCTATGCGGGCGGGATCGATTATCTGGCATGGAAAATCAACCGCCATGCCGGGACGGCGATCGTCATCAAGCCATGGCAGCGGCGCTGGCCGCTGCTGGGCGCGGTCACTCTGCTGCCGCGACTGTTCCGTTCTGGTTCGATCCGCTGAGCGCTATGGACAGGGCATTGGCGAGCGACATCAGCGTGTAGGGTTTGCGCAGCACTTCATGGCCCGCAAAATCGGCGCTGGCGGTTGCGTCGCCCGCATAGCCGGTGACGAACAGCACCGGCAGATGGCGATATTGCTGCGGCAGGGCGCGGATCATTTCGGGCCCGGTCAGGTCCGGCATCAGCACGTCGCTCATGATCAGGCCAATATCGCCATTATTGGCCAGCAGCTTTGCGGCCTTGGACGGATGATCGCAGGCGATGGGCAGGTGCCCCAGTTCCGCCAGCGCCGCCATGGTCTGTTTCAGCACGCGCGGATCATCCTCCACCACCAGGATGCGGGTGGGCGGATGAAGCGTTGCGTCGTGCGGGGAGGATGCGGCCTCGCTGGCATCGGCTGCCGCGTCGCCGATCCGCCGGGGCAGGTAGACATGAACGCTGGTGCCCTTGCCCGGTTCGGACTCGATGCGGATTTCGCCTTCGCACTGGCGCACGAAGCCGAATATCTGGCTGAGGCCTAGACCCGTGCCCTTGCCGACCGGCTTGGTGGTGAAAAACGGCTCGAACACGCGCGCCAGTACCTCGGCGCTCATGCCGCAGCCATCATCAGTGACACTCAGCACGACATAGTCGCCCGCCTGACAATCGCCGACCTCACCCGCCGCCAGCGCGGTCTGGCTGGTGCCGATGGTCAGCCGCCCGCGCCCGTCCATGGCGTCACGCGCATTGACGCACAGGTTCAGGATCGCATTTTCCATCTGGTGCTGGTCAACGAAGATGCGCCATCCCTGCGCCCTGGGTGCGAGCGCCACGGTGATCTGGTCGCCGATGGTGCGGTCGATAAGGTCCGCCATGCCCGACACAAGCGCATCGGGATCGACTGCGCTGGGCAGCAACGGTTCGGACCGGGCAAAGGCAAGCAGACGACGCGTGAGGGCGGAGGCGCGATTGGCCCCCTCCATCGCATTGTCGAGATGACGGGATGCTTCCTGCGGCTTTAGCCGGATATTGCGCTTCGCCAGTTCCAGTCCACCGACAACAACGGCCAGCATGTTGTTGAAATCATGGGCGATACCACCGGTCAGCTGACCCACCGCGTCCATTTTGTGCATCTGGCGCAGATTTTCCTCCGCCGCCGCGCGATCGATCGATTCCTGTTGCAACCGCTCATAGGCATCGGTCAGTTCCGCCGTGCGTGCGCGCACCGCCAGGTCCAGCCGGTCGGCCCGTTCCGCCTCCGCCTCCGCCAGTCGCCGCGCGTTGCGGCGATCGCTATAGGCGACATGGGCGAACCAGGCGGCGAACAGCACACATACCAGCATCGCCAGCCCCAGCAGGCGCGAGGTCTGCCCCATCCATTCGGTACGGTCCCCCGCGAGCGCCACGGCAAGGCTGCGTTCGCGCAGGCGCAGATTTTCCGCCTCTATGACGCGGTTGAGCAGCGCGGTGATGCGTTTCAGGTCGCGCGACGTCCCCGCTTCGTGAAAGCGACCGAGGGCTGCCATCTTCTGGTCGTAGGTGGTGCGCAGGCCGATTTCGTTGAGTGTCTTGCCGCGCGCCATGAAGGCTTTTTGCAGCGCCTCCACATTGCCGCGCTGCCATCCGGTGCCGCGCGTCGCAAAGGCCAGCGCCTTCAGTTGCGCGCCGGCAGTGCGCCACTGGTCCTGAAACAGGCGGCCGGTATCGGGGTTGAGGCCGATGACATAGCGGGCCAGCGTCACTTCCGCGCGTGCGGTCTGAGCCTCGAACGCGCGGGCCAGCGCGATGATCTCGAAACTGCGCTGCTGTTCTGCCAGCGCCAGTTGATGATCGCGCGAGGCATTGCTGGCGCTATAGAGCAAAGCGCCGAGCGACCCGACCAGCAGGATGCCGAGCAGGAATGGCAGCAGGCGCCGCGCCTTAACGCGCAAGCTGCTGCCTTCATGATCCAAAGTGTCGCTGTCCGCCATCACTCGTCACACTAGCGGAACAAGCATAGCAGCGAAACAGCGCTGATCAACGGCGTGCCGGTCAGGCGATCGCGCCGGTCGCCTGACCCGCGGCCTTGAACATGCCGATAATCTGTTCGACCTGTTCGTCGCTATGATCGGCACATAGCGAGCAGCGCAGCAGGAAGGTGCCGGCCGGGGTTGCGGGCGGGCGCGCCATGTTGACGTAGAGGCCCAGTTCCAGCAGCGTTTGCCAGATCGCCACGGCCTGCGCCTGATCCGTCAGGATCACCGCGATGATCGCCGATTGGGGCGTCGTGGTGCCCAGGGTGAAGCCAAGGTCGGTCAGCCCCTGATGCAGCCGCTTGCTGTTCTTCCACAAGTGGGCGCGCTTTTCGCCCGCATGCATCAGCTTGCGGATGGAGGTCGCGGCGGTCGCGACCACGCTGGGCGGCAGCGATGCGGTGAACACATAGGGACGGCAGACCAGTCGCATGATTTCGAACTTGGGATGGTTGGAAACGCAGAAGCCGCCGACCGTGCCGACCGATTTGGAAAAGGTGCCGACGACGAAATCCACGTCTTTTTCGACGCCCTGTTCCTCATAGACGCCCCGGCCATTGGGACCGAAAAAGCCCATGCCATGCGCTTCATCGACCAGGATCATGCAATTTTGATGCTTGCGCACCGCGGCCACCATGTCGGGCAGGGGGGCAATGTCGCCCAGCATCGAATAGACGCCTTCCAGCACGACCAGCTTGAGCGCGTCGGCGGGCAGGCGGCCCAGGCGCTTGTCCAGATCCTCGACGCTGTTGTGGCGGAAGCGGACGATTTCCGCGTCGCCCAGGAAGCAGCCATCATAGATGGACGCATGGCTGTCAGCGTCCAGCACGACATAGTCGCCGCGTCCGGCCAGCGTCGAAATCATGCCCAGATTGGCCTGATAGCCGGTCGAAAAGACCATGGCGGACGATGTGCCGTAAAATTCCTTGAGCGCGTCCTCGACTTCGCGATGGCCCTGATAGGTGCCGTTGAGGACGCGGCTGCCGGTCGTGCCAGCGCCAAATTCGTCCAGCGCTTTCTTGCCCGCCGCGACCACGTCCGGGTCGAAGGTCATCCCCATATAATTATAGGTGCCCAGCAGGATGGTTTCCTTGCCCTTGATGATCGCGCGCGTGGGCGAAAGCACCTGATCCATCACGATCGAGAAAGGATCGCGCACGCCGGTGTCGAGCAGCGCCTGCCGCTCGGCGATCAGGGGATCGAATTTGGACAGCAGGTCGCGGGTTTCAGTGGCGGTGTCGGTCATATCTCTTCTGTCTTTCCCAATTCGTCATGCCGGACCTGATCCGGCATCCAGCGTTCCATGCGGAGTGCCTGGCGCACTGGACCCCGGATCAAGTCCGGGGTGACGACAAACTCAGGCGGCCTTCAGCTTCGCGACGGCATCGACCAGCTGGCCGACCGTCTCAATTTCCGCCTGCATGTTCATGGTGATCAGAATGTCGAATTCATCCTCGATCGCGGCGACAAAATCCATGACCGTCAGGCTGTCCCATTCCAGATCGCCGGCAAAGGTGGTGGTTTCGGTCAGCGCGACGCCCTTCTTGTTGAAGGGGGCGACCTGCGCGGCGACGCTGTCGAAAATTTCGGTGCGATCCGTCATCTTTTGCTTCTGTCTTTCCGTAAAGCACGGCTTTTGCCGCCTTGGCCTGCCCTATGGCAAGGGAATAAGGCGGTAATCGGGCAGCATCGCGCCCGAATTTGCACGGTGTTTTTGCGCCTTTAGCGGAAATTGTCGGCGTAGGCCTGCAATTTCAGCGTCTTGGGGGGTGTCGCTATCACGGTGTAGGGCACGCCCTGCTTTTGCGCATAGGCGATGGCGGCTTCCTGCGAGGGGAAGCTGAGCTTGAGCTGCTGTTGCGTGTCGCCGGAGCCTGCCCATCCGGTCAACGGATCGGCCTGCTTCGCTTCTGCCGGTGCATATTCCAGCACCCATTTATGGGTCAGCGCCTTGCCCGATTGCAGGGCGTTCTTCTGGATCTGGTAAATGCGCGCGCTCATCGCGAAAGACTCCGGTAAATCGTCATGCTGCGTTGCACCAGCGTCCGGCGTGAAGTCAAGTGCGCGTGCGGGCATCGGCGCGCTTGGTGCGCAGCGTGGGCGGGGCGGCGGTCGGATCGTCGGGCCATGGGTGCCGGGGGTAGCGGCCGCGCATTTCCTTCGCCACATCGCGCCAGTTGCCCGCCCAGAAGCCGGGCAGGTCGCGCGTCGTCTGGATCGGGCGGCCAGCGGGCGAGGTGAGCGACAGGACGAGCGGGATGCGCGCGCTGCCCACGGTCGGATGCTCGGCCAGGCCGTAGAGCGCCTGTACCCGCAATTCGACGCGCGGGCCGCCATCGGCCATATAGTCGATCGCATGGGTGCTGCCTGCTGGAGAGCGGAAATCGGGCGGAGCGAGCCGGTCCACCTGCTGCTTGCCGTCCCAGCCGATCAGGCCGTCCAGCACGCCCGACAAGTGCGACCGGTCGATGTCCGACAGGCGGCGCTTGCCCGCCAGCAGCGGCGGGAGCCATTCGTCCAGGCTGGCGATCAGGGCGGCATCGGACAGAGCCTCCACCCCGGCAAAGTCGGCGCGCATCCGCAGCGACTGCGCGGCCTCCGACCAGGGGAGGAGATCGAGGCCCCCCTGCCGCACGCCGTCCAGCAACGCCGCCGCCACCGCCGCCGGATCGGGCCGGTCGTCGGAGCCTGACGACAGGCGCACCGCGCCCAGCCGCCGTTCCCGCAGCGCCTCTATCCCGCCATTGGCGGGGCGGAAGCGGACGGTGCGGCTGGTGATGATCCGGTCCGGAAACAGCGCCAGCACGTCCGCTTCGCCGATCGGCGCGGCGGACAGGATGCGCGCGCCTGCCGCGCTGCCCTGCACCTCTCCCACCGCCAGCCATTCTTCGCGGGCGAGCGGCGACAGGGGGTCGAGCCGGAAACCGCGTCCGCCCACACTGGCCCAGTCCGCGCCATCGGCGGAGCGGCGTTTCGACACGCGATCGGGAAAGGCGAGCGCAAGGCAGAGGCCGGTGGCTTCCGTCGCGCTGACTGTCCCCCTCCCGCTTGCGGGAGGGGTTAGGGGAGGGCGTGTCGCCAGATTAGCTGGTACAGACCCTCCCCCGACCCCTCTCGCAAGCGGGAGGGGAGCAAGACGGTTGGGCGTCGCCACAAGACCCGCCCAGCGCTTGGCCAGCGCGCGGCCAGCATCGGCCCGCTTGCCGCCCTCCCGCCGCCAGCGTTGCAGGCGCAGCGTAAGGTCGGTGTCCTGCCCGCCAATGCCGCGTTCGCCCAGCAGCACGGCAATATCCGCGGCGGTCTGGGCCAGCCCCATTTCGGCTGCGCGCACCAGCATATGCGCGATGCGCGGGCTGAGCGGCAGTTTCGCCAGCGCCTTGCCATGGGGCGTGATCCGACCGTCGCCATCCAGCGCCTCCAGCGCGGTCAGCCTGGTCCGCGCTTCGGCGACGGCTGCGGCGGGCGGGGGATCGAGCCAGCGCAGCGTCCCCGGATCGCTCACGCCCCACAGCGCGCAGTCGAGCAGCAGGCTGGAAAGGTCGCTTTCCAATATCTCCGGCGGATCGAAGGGCGGCATGCCAGCGCTCGCGGCTGCTTCCCACAGGCGATAGGCGACGCCGGGCCGCTGCCGCGCGGCGCGGCCCGCACGCTGGGTCGCCGACGCCTGGCTTGCCCGTTCGGTCACCAGCCGGGTGACGCCCGCCGCCCGGTCATAACGGGGCCGCCGCGCCAGCCCGCTGTCGACGACGATCCGCACACCATCGATGGTCAGGCTGGTTTCCGCAATGCTGGTCGCCAATATGACCTTCCACGCGCCCGACCGTGATGGCCGGATTGCGGCCCGCTGGGCGGCGGGATCAAGCGATCCGTGGAGGAGCTGTCTCTTATACACATCTAGATGTGTATAAGAGACAGCCGCAATGCTGGTCGCCAATATGCCCTTCCACGCGCCCGCCCGTGATGGCCGGATTGCGGCCCGCTGGGCGGCGGGATCAAGCGATCCGTGGAGGAGATGCACGTCATAGGGGCCGCCGTCGATCCGCTCCGCCGTGCGTTCAATCTCTCGCACGCCCGGCAGGAAGGCGAGCAGGTCGCCTTCCGCTTCCTCGCTGATGGCGCGGCGGATGGCGGCAGCCATTTCATCCTCGATCCGTCGTTCCGCATGGCGGCCGATATGACGCAGTTCGAGCGGCTGGATGCGGCCTTCGCTCTCAATCACCGGTGCGTCGCCCAGCAAGGCGGCGAAGCGCGCGCCGTCGAGGGTTGCGGACATAGGCACGATGCGCAGGTCCGGGCGCAGCGCCTCCTGCGCGTCGAGCGCCAGCGCGAGGCCGAAATCGCTGTCCAGACTACGCTCATGCACTTCGTCGAACAGCACCGCCGACACGCCCGTCAGTTCGGGGTCGTCCTGAATCCGGCGGACGAAAATGCCTTCCGTCAGCACCAGCAGACGGGTGCGCGCCGACATTTTGCTGTCCATCCGCGTGGCATAGCCGACCGTGCCGCCCGGCTGTTCGCCCAGCATTTCGGCAATCCGTTCGGCAGCGGCGCGGGCGGCGAGACGGCGGGGGGAAAGCAGCAAGACCTGACCGCTGCACCACGGTTCGTCCAGCAGCGCGGGCGCGACCGCCGTCGTCTTGCCAGCCCCCGGCGGCGCGACCAGCACGGCGTTGCTGCCGGTGCGCAGCGCAGCGAGCAGGTCGGGCAGGACGGCATGGATGGGCAGGGCGCTCATGGCCCTTCCTCTCGCCCCATTGACGCGAAATCGCAAGCGGAACGGAAATTGCGCGGTGAGGGAAAGATTAGCCGTTTCAGGCGTTTGCGTGATAGGCAGAAATTATAGCCCTTGCGCGCGCGAGCATAGGGTTGGGGGATAAACAGGGCATGTCGGCATTTACCGAAGATGCGGAACGCTATCGTACGCTGTTTGAAACGATGGACGAAGGCTTTTGCGTCATCGAATTTTTCGACGGGCCGCATGGACCGTTAAGCGACTATATTCATATCGAGGCGAACCCCGCCTATGAACGCCATGCCGGCATTTCCAATGTCGTTGGCCAGACATTGCGTGAACTGGTCCCGGACGAGGCCGATGGCTGGCTGGAACTATATGGCCGCGTGTTGCGTACCGGGGAGCCGATCCACTTCCAGCGCGAACTGATCGCTACCGGCCGCCATCTCGACATTTCCTCCTTTCGCATCGGCGCGCTGGAGGACAAGCAGGTTGCGGTTCTGTTCAAGGATGTGACCCATCGCATTCGCATCGAAACCGAGTTGCGGCAGCTGAACGAAACGCTGGAGACGCGGATCGCGCAGGCGCTGGCCGAGCGGGAGGAAGCGGAAGCCGCGCTGCGACAGGCGCAGAAGATGGAGGCGGTGGGGCAATTGACCGGCGGCCTGGCCCATGATTTCAACAATTTGCTGGCCGGGATTTCCGGCGCGTTTGAAATGATCGGCCTGCGCCTGGCCGAGGGGCGCACGGCGGATGTCGAACGCTATCTGGCCGCCGGACAGGGCGCGACCCGGCGCGCTGCATCGCTGACCCACCGGCTGCTGGCCTTTTCCCGCCGTCAGACGCTGACGCCCAAGCCAACGGTCATCAACCGCCTGTTCACCGACTTTACCGAACTGGTGCGCCGGACCGTGGGGCCGCAGATCGAGGTGGAGACGATCGCGGCGAGCGGGCTATGGCCTGCGCTGGTCGATGCCAACCAGCTGGAAAATGCGCTGCTCAACCTGTGCATCAATGCGCGCGACGCCATGCCGGACGGGGGCAAGATCACCATCGAGACCGCCAATCGATGGCTGGACGATCGCACCGCGCGCGACCATGGTCTGACGCCGGGCCAATATGTCACCGTGTCCGTCAGCGATACCGGGACCGGCATTGAAAAGACGATTCTGGACCGGGTGTTCGATCCCTTCTTCACCACCAAGCCGATGGGGCAGGGGACGGGGCTGGGCCTGTCGATGGTCTATGGCTTTGCCCGGCAGAGCCACGGCCATGTCCGCCTCTATTCCGAAATCGGACAGGGGACGACGGTATGCGTCTATCTGCCGCGCCATCGCGGCGAAGAGGATGAGGAAAGTCCGGCCCTGCCCGACGCCGCCACCGAAGCCGAAGCGGGCGAGACGGTGCTGGTGATCGACGATGAACCATCGGTCCGCATGCTGATGGTCGATGCCCTGACCGATCTTGGCTATGCCTGCGTCGAAGCGGGCGATGGGCCATCGGGCCTCAAGGTGCTGGAATCACCGGCGCGGATAGACCTGCTGGTTACCGACGTCGGCTTGCCCGGTGGGCTGAACGGGCGGCAGGTAGCCGACGCGGCGCGGGCATTGCGGCCGGACCTGCGCATCTTGTTCGTGACGGGTTATGCCGAAAATGCCGTGTTGAACCACGGGCATATCGAACATGGCATGGAAGTGCTGACCAAGCCCTTCGCCGTCGAGGAATTGCGCCGCCGGGTCGCCGCCTTGCTCCAGTCCGACGATCAGCCGAACAGGTAGATGTGAATCGGGTTCTTCGGATCGATCAGCATCTTGGTCGTCAGCGCCAGCGACATGATGATCAGCAGCGGCTTGATCAGCCTGGAGCCGAAGCGCATGGCCAGATGCGATCCCACCTGCCCGCCAATGATACTGCCGATCGCCATGGTGAGGCCCGCGACCCATAGCACATGGCCGCCAGCCACCATGGTCAGCAGGCCCGCAACATTGCTGGCGAAATTGGCGGCCTTGGTCTGGGCGGTGGCGCGCAGGATCGACAGGCCGCCCAGCGCCAGAAAGATGGTGGTGTAGAAAGCGCCCGCGCCTGGACCGAAAAAGCCGTCGTAAAAGCCGATGACGCCGATCAGGCCGCTTAGCGCAGCAATGCCGACGCGCGCGTGCCGGTCTGCCTCGCCCAGCTTGGGAGAGAAGGTGAAATAGGCGGCGATGGTGATGAGCAGGGCGGGCATCAGCCCGGCCAGGATCGATGGATCGACCCGCTGGAGCAGCCATGCGCCGCCGACCGAGCCGATGAATGCGGCGATCACCGGCGTCCTGTAGGTTTTGAGGTCCATATGCCCGCGCCGGGCATAAGCGAGGCACGCACCGAATGTGCCAAAGCAGCTTTGCAGCTTGTTGGTGGCGACAGCCTGCACCGGCGGAATGCCAGCAGCCATCAGCGCGGGCAGGGTGATGAGCCCGCCGCCACCCGCCATCGCGTCGATGCAACTCGCCGTCAATGCGGCGGCCATCAGGAAGGCGAGGGTTTCGGGAGTCAGGATCATGAAAGCCTTGAAAAAGCCGGGTTGGACCGAGCCACCAAAACCGTTCGTGCTGAATAGGGACTGAGCGAAGTCGAAGGCCCGTATCGAAGCATGTGGGGCTTGTCCTTCGATACGCCGCTTCGACAAGCTCAGCAGCTACTCAGGACGAACGGGTCTGGTTGTGCAAATTCCGAACGGTAATGGGAACGAAATGCAGACCCAAATCCTCAATAGGCGCGGATCGTTGCAAATTCGACGGCTTCGGTCAGTGCGGCCTTGGCCTTGCCATTGTCGAACATGCCCAGCGCGTCGATCGCGCGCTGGCCGTAATGGCGGGCGCGGGCGAGCGTGTCGGCGATCGCGCCGGTGCGGCGCAGCAGGCCAGTGGCGTGGGTCAGATCATCATCGCTGATCTTGTGGCCCGCAATCGCCGCCTTCCAGAAGGCGCGATCCTCATCGCTGCCACGGGCATAGGCCAGGATCACCGGCAGCGTCACCTTGCCATCGCGGAAATCATCGCCCGCATCCTTGCCCATGGTCGCGCCGTCCGATTCATAATCGATGGCGTCGTCGATCAGCTGGAAGGCGATGCCGAGATTGCGGCCATAGACGTCGAGCGCCTGCTCCTCCCGCTCGTCCCGGTCGGCGACCACGGCGGAAATGCGGCAAGCGGCGGCGAACAGCGCTGCGGTCTTGGCGCCGATAATGTCGAGATACTGGTCCTCGCTGGTGTCGATCTTGCGCTGGGCGGTCAGCTGGTTGACTTCGCCCTCCGCGATCACCGCCGATGCGTTGGCCAGGATTTTCAGGACTTTGAGCGATTCCGCTTCGACCATCAGCTCGAAGGAGCGGGAGAAGAGGAAGTCGCCGACCAGCACGCTGGCGCTGTTGCCCCAGATGATGTTGGCGGTCTTGCGGCCCCGGCGCAGGCCCGATCCATCGACGACATCGTCATGCAACAGCGTGGCGGTGTGGATGAATTCGACCGCGGCGGCCAGCTTGTAGTGGCGCGATCCGGCATAGCCGACCAGATCGGCGCAGGCCAAAGTCAGCATAGGCCGCAGCCTCTTGCCGCCGCCTGCAATCAAATGCCCGGCCAGTTCGGGGATCAGCGGGATGCGCGACTGCATCCGGTCCAGAATCACGGCATTGACCTGGTTCATGCCGTCGGCGACCAGATTCATGATGGGGGCCAGCGACGGCGCGCTTTTGGCGCGGCCGATGGGGTGGACGTTACCGGGGGCGGGTGCTGTCATGATGTGCGTCCCTTGGCCGGGCAAAATGCAGATGGCAAGCGGGAATAGCTTGCCTGTGAGGCCAGATGGCGCAAAAAGCGCGCCGATTGACCGGAGGATGAACGTGACCGACACATTGCAGCGCTACCGCGAAAGCATCGACAATATCGACGCCGCGCTGGTGTTCATGCTGGCCGAGCGGTTCAAGGTGACGCAGGCGGTGGGCGAATATAAGGCGAGCCATGCGCTGCCCCCGGCCGATCCAGGGCGGGAGGAACGGCAGGTTGCCCGGTTGCGGCAGCTGGCGCTGGACGCGAAGCTGGACCCTGACTTCACCGAAAAATTCCTGCGCTTCATCATCGACGAAGTGATCCGCCATCATGAAAGGCTGCGCGAAGGCTGATCAGGCCGGTTCGGTCAGGTCCGCTTGTCTGGCGGGCGCCGATCGACCGAGCAGCACCCCGCCCAGCGCCAGCGCAAAACCGACAAGCTGGATAGGGCCAAGCCGTTCGCCAAAGAGCAGCCAAGCCTCGATCGCGGCCAGCGGCGGGACGAGCAGCAACAGCATCGACATGGCGGTCGGCCCCTGATGGCGGACCAGCCAGACGAGCAGGCTGAGACCAGCCGCCGACAGGACCAGCACTGACCAGCCGAGCGCGGCCCAGAGCATGGGATCATTGTCCCAACGCCATTCGCCCACGATCAGCGTGGCGGTGATCGCGACCAGTGCGCCGCCGATATTCTGCACCCCGCCCGACACCAAAATCGGATCACCCGCCAGTCCGCCGCGCTGGATCAACGTGCCGCCGGTCATGGCGATGACCGCGACCAGGCCCGCAATCGCCAACCCGATGGAGATGGAGCCGGTGCCGCTGCGCATGATGGCGGGCAGCAGGACGCAGGTGACGCCCAGGATCGCGATGGCAAGCCCCACCCAGGTGCGGCGCGGTAGCCGGTCGCCCAGCAGGACGACGCTGGCGACCGCGACCATCAGCGGCTGGAGCGCCCCCAGCAGCGACATGATCCCGGCGGGCATGCCACGGCTGATCGCCCACCAGCCGACCGTAAGATAGACGCCGTGCAACATGGCGCCGGCAAGCAGGTGGAGGGCCAGCCTGCGCCCGCGCGGAAAGTCCTGCCGCGCGAACAGCGCCGCGCCGCACAATAGAATCGCAACCAGCGTCAGGCGGATCGCCAGCACCAGTTCGGGCGCGCCGTGCGGCACCGTCGCGCGGGCGACGATGAATCCGGTGGACCAGATCAGGACGAACAGGATCGAGGCGGCAAGGGCAAGCATGGGGGTGGCTGTGGCGCAGGCGAAGGGCGATGTCGAGAGGCGGAAGGAACAGGGCCGTGTCGGGCTTGTTCGCCTTCTACAGCCTCGCCATCGGCGGATGCCGGACTATTCCCGCCCCGCCCGTATCGCTGCGCCACCGGCAAATGGCGTGATCGCGACCAGCAGCAGCGAGGCGGCGGCGAGGAATTTGAGTGCTGCGCCACTGCCATCGCCCAGCGTGCCCGCACCGAAGATCAGCAGCGGCACCGCCAGCGGCAGAGCGAGCAATCCCGCCAGCGCACCGCTGGATCGCAGGCCCGCTGTCAGCGTCGCGACCAGCAGGCCGAGCGCCGCCAGCGCAGGCGTGCCGATCAGCAGGCCAGCCTCCAGCATCCAGATCGTCCCGCCATCCAGTTTCAGCAAGGCGGCGGCGGGCAGGGTGGCGATCATCAGTGGCGGGCCAAAGCCCAGCCAGTGAGCGATCAGCCGGGCCAGCACGACCATTTCATCGCCAATGCCGCGCAGCGCCATCTGATCCAACACCCCCGCGTCGCGATCCGGCGCGATCAGTCGGTCGACCGGCAGCAGGCTGGCCAGCAGCGCGGCGATCCACACCATCCCGCCCCCGGTGCGGCGCAGCAGGCCAAGGTCCGGGCCGACCGCAAAGGGATAGAGGCTGGCGACCAGCAGCAGGAAGGCAACCGGCAGCCACAGGCCCGACGAGCGCCAGGCGGTGCCCAGATCGCGCGAGGCGAGCAACCAGAGCATCCTCATGCGTCCCACTCCGCCGGATCGGGCAGATGGTCGGCCAGCGACAGCACGACCGGCGCGCCCAGCGGCAGCGGCTGGTGCGACGCTGTAACGACGATGCCGCCGCCCGCCAGATGCGCGGACACGGCCGATCCCAGCAGGTCCAGCGAGGCGCTGTCCAGACCATTGCCCGGCTCGTCCAGCAACCAGATCGGCGCGCCGCTGGCGATGACCCGCGCGAGCATCGCCCGCTTGCGCTGCCCGGTCGACAGCATCCGAACCGGCACGTCGGAAAGCCGCGTAAGCGCCATCGCGTCAAGTGCCGCGGCGACGGCATTTGCGGCGCTGCCGTCCAGTCGCGCCCAGAAATGGAGTGCGCGCGCCAGCGGCAATTCACTGTCGAGCGCCAGCCGTTCATCGGCCAGCGCGACCGCGCCGTGGCGTTCCATCGTACCGGAAAAGGCGGGGAGAAGCCCGGCGCATAGCCGCAACAGGCTGGATTTGCCGACGCCATTGGGGCCGGTCAGCAACGCGCTGGCGCCTGCATCGAGCGTCAGGTTGACGCCGCGAAACAATATCCGTCCGCCGCGCAGGCAGGCGACGTCCGACAGGGCCAGCGCCGCACGGCTCATGGCGCGACCATATCCTCCAGCACATGCATGTCGATGTCCGACAGGCCGAAATGATGGCCGATTTCATGGACGACGACATGGGTGATCAGCGCGTCCAGCGGCACCCCGGTTTCGATCCATTCGTCCAGCAGGGGTCGGCGGAACAGATGGACGGTGGGCGGCGCATCCCCGGTCTGCGCCTCCTGCCCGACGGGGCGGCCGGTGTAGAGGCCGGTCAGGCCGAACGGATCGTCAATGTCCATGTCCTTGAGCGTCTGCGCATCGGCAAATTCCTCGACGAACAGGACGACATTGTGCAGATGGTCGGTAAAGGGGGCGGGCAGGCGCGCCAGCGCTTCAAGCGCCAGCGCCTCAATATCCTGCGCAGTGGGAGCGAAGCGGTGCGGTTGACCTTCGTGCGACATGGCTGCCACATAGGCGAAACTATTTTCAGAGGATAGGGACATGATCGAGAAGCTGAGCGATGAGGCGCGCGCGCTGGCGCTGGCCGACCTGCCCGAATGGTCGGTGGTCGCGGAGCCGGACGGCATTTCGCGCCGTTTCACCTTTCCGGATTTCGTCGCCGCCTTCGGTTTCATGACGCAGGTGGCGATCCTGGCCGAGAAGGCGGATCATCATCCCGAATGGAGCAATGTCTATAGCCGGGTGGACATGGTTTTGACCACGCATGACGCAGGCGGCCTGTCGCAGCGGGACATTGACCTGGCACACCAGGTCGACGGGTTGCTGTAATACCGAACGGGTGAGGGAGCGCCTATTCTTCGTCGCGCTCTTCGATCCGGTCCTCATAGCCATGCAGTGCAGCGGTGACGGACGGATCGGCGGCGTAGCGGCGGCGGAGCGTCGCCAGCGTCGCGTCGGACCCGTGGCACAGTTCCGCGACATTTTCCTCGATATAGGCGCGCCGTTCCGCATCATAGGCTTCTTCGCCCCGGAAATGGTCGCAACTGTCGCGCTCCACCATGAACTGGGTCACTTCGCGCGGGAAGGGGGCCGCGCTGGCGGCGACGTCCGACGGCGGCAGGTCGAGCGAATGCCATGGCGCGGGCTGGGCGCGAACGGTAACGACCGGCCCGGCTTTGGGCCGCGGCGGTGGGCTGACGACCGCTTTGGGCGGGGGTGGCGGGGCAGGCGCGGGAACGACCGGCGGGCTGGGGCTGGGATCGGCCTGCGCAACCTGCGGTGACGAATCTCCGCAGCCGGCGACGAGCGCCAGCGTCATGCCTATCGGAACCAGCCTCAAACGCCTGCTCACCCGATTTCCTCCCGCAAGCTGGCGATCAGGTCCGCGGCATGCGGTAGCCGCGACTCTTCTTCGTCCAGGATCGCCAGAAAAGCCGCCCGCCTATAGTCGCGCAGCGCGTCGGGGGAAAGGCGGCTTGCGGTGGGCATGGCTGAAATCACGATGTCCAGCAGCCGCTCGACCCCATGCAGGCGGCCCCACAGATAGTCATTTTCCCGATAGACCCGGCTGAAGAAAGCGCCGAAATTATTGAATTCAATGCCTTTAAGTGTAGCGGCAGCGCCGCCGGGGCGGATCGCGGAGCAATCTTCGGGCGAAATCCGGTCGACCTTCACCGGATCATATTCGTCCATAGTGTCACCCTGAAGCAACGGTAGGGTGGCGATGTCGTAGAAGGGGAAGCCGAGATAGGCGAGCAGCATGGACCTGCGACCGGCCTTGGGCAGGGCGGCGAAAGCTTCGGCCAGGATCATGTCCGCGCCCTCGTCCCGCGTCCGCAGGCCGCGTTCCTGCGCAACCGCTTCCAGTGCGGCGGCGGCATCGCCCGGCACATCGCGCGCGGCGGCCAGCACGGCGGCCCCGTGAAAATCGCTCTCCTCGCATTCGGCATAGAGCGCCAGCGCGCGGTAGATCGCGTCATGCATTGCCAGCACCGCTTCATCCTCCGCCGCGCCCTCACTTTCCAGCGTGTCGGCCAGATGCCGCGCCAGAAAGCGCAGGCGGCGAATGCGGAACGCCAGATCATGGGTGCGGAAGAAGGAGACCGGCCCGGAAGCCGACCCGCCGCTCCCGTCCAGTTGATCCGCGCCATCCTTGCGCACCTGTGCCCATATCGCCGCGCGATAGGTTTCGCGCAGCATCCGGCTATCCTCCCCCGACAGGCGGAACAGCAGGGTCGCGAGCGATTCGACGATGCCTGACAATTTGAGGTGACCATAGGCGGGAAAGGCGAAACCGGCGGAACTGGCCGCCCGCTGCTGCGCTTTGGCGCGCCAGGCCGACAGGCGCGACGGGGTTGGCCGGTCGAGGAACAGCATCCCGCCGATCGCCCCTTCCACCTCCGCCTCGATACCGGGGCGCAGCGCGTTCAATATGCGGCGCATCCGGCGAATGCGCGAGGAATGGCGGTCGATCGCCTCAAGATTGTCGCGGATCGGCTGTTCCCGCGGAATGTCGCTCAGCGCGCCGAAGATGGTGCGGAAGAAGCCGGGCAGCGGCGCATCCTCGCCCGTGGGCACCGCGACCTGATCGCCATGGCGGTTGAGTTGGATGGTGCGATGGCCGGGCTTTGGATCGATATAGACGAAGCGCCGGTCGACCTCCCGCCGCGACGGCCGGTTGCGCAGCGCGCCGATGGCCTGCGCGAAGGGCGCATTGGCCAGCACCGACCCGTCGATCAGCACCGCATCCTCCGCCGTGCCGCGCGCCCAGTGGCGCGGCAGCGCGCGGGCGAGGAATGCGTCGCGCGTCGGCCAATTGCGATGGCGGCGCTTGAGCACCCGGTCCAGTTCGCGCACGGTGAAGGGGGGGAAGGCGCCCGGAAAGCTGGCGGTGGCGCGCGCCGCGAACACCAGTTCGGCGGTATCGGCAAATTCGCGCGCACCCCGGCCCCGCGCCCGGAAGCCGATCGACAGGCGATGTTCGGTCTCGATCACCTGGGGCGGGCTGTTGAGGGTCAGGCTTTGCGGATGCCCTTCAAAATCGGTGACGGTGACGAACAGGTCGAGCGGATGGCCGTCAGGCAACAGCACCGGCCCGCGCTCGCTGGCCGCCATCGCGTCGAAGGCGTCGAGGATCAGCGTCGTGAAAATCTCCCCGCCAAAGGGCGGTTCGAACCAGCGGGAGCGGATGAAGCGGGACAATTTCATCCGCACTTCCTCGCGCGTGTCCGGCGCGACCGTGCGCTCCACCGCATCGCCGGGCCGCCGCGCCGCCATCCAGACCAGCGGCGTCGCCCAGAATTTGGTGAGCGCGCGCGTCGGGCGGGCATCGGGATCGAGCAGGCTGTCGACATCGGCATTGTCGAGCCACAGGTTGGTCAGCGGTTCCAGCGACTGGCCGGTCTCGATCGCTTGCGCCAGAAAGATGCCATTGATCCCGCCGGCGCTGGCCCCGGCGATAATGTCCGGCAGCACGCGCAGCCGCACCCCGCTGGCCTCCTCCATGTCGGCAAGCAGCTTGTGATAGATGGCCTCGCTGCCTGTCTCCGGCTGGACGCCGTCATGATAGGCGCGGCTGGCGCGCGCCAACCGCCATACCTCCTTGGTGATGCCATGCATGTAAATGGCCAGGCTGATGCCGCCATAGCAGACCAGCCCAAGCCTGAGTTCCCTCTCCTTCATGGCGTGAACGTCGCAGAGCGGAGACAGCTTGTCGAGGGGCTGTCAGGCGCGGAAATCGGCCCAGATCGGTAAATGGTCGGACGCCTTGCGCGACGAAGCGCTGTCATGGACGCCGCAGTCGGTCAGCGTCAACCGGTTGCAATGCATGATCCGGTCGAGCCGCGCCACCGGACGGCGCGCATGGAAACTGCGTCCGCACGGCGCGAAACTATAATGATGCGCAAAGTCGGCCAGGCAGCCGCGATTGGCGCTCCATTCGTTAAGATCGCCCATCAGCACGGTGGGCATGGGCGCGCCCTGTGCCGCCGCATTGATCACGGCTGCGGCCTGCCGCCGCCGCCACAGGCCCGACAGGTCCAGATGCATGCCGAACACGCGCAGCGACAGGCCGTTCAGCGTCACTTCCGCCATGGTCGCGCCGCGCGGTTCCAGATAGGGGAGATGCAGCACGTCGCTCAGGTCGATCTGCGCGGCCTTGCGCACCAGGAGGGCGTTGCCGTGCCAGCCCATCGAATCGACCTGCACGTCGAGCGGTACTGGCTTGTAATCGCTCAGGCGCTCCATCAGCACGGGCGGAATGGCCGCCGATCGCACGCCAAAGCGCCGGTCGGCTTCCTGTAGCGCGATGATGTCCGCGTCCACCTCGCCCAGCACCTCCAGCACCCGTTCGGGCATCCGCCGCCGGTCGGTGCCGATGGCCTTGCGGATATTGTAGCTGGCAACGCGGATTGTCTTCATTACCGCTTCAATGCCTGAGCCGCGATGATGTTTCCAGTCCATCACCGGATGTTCTTGCAATGTTCGCGCATGGTCGGCATATCTCCGCCATGGCCAAGGCAAAGCGGAAATTCGTCTGTCAGCAATGCGGCACAGTCTCGCCGCGGTGGCAGGGCCAGTGCGAGGATTGCGGCGAGTGGAACAGCATCGTCGAGGAAGCGCCGGAAACCGCGTTTTCGGCGCGGCACGACCTGCACGCTGGCGGACGGGCGATCACGCTGATCGGGCTGGACAGCAAGGTCGAGCTGCCGCCGCGCACCAGCACCGGCATTGCCGAGTTCGATCGGGCGTTGGGCGGCGGGATCGTGGCGGGATCCGCCACGCTGATCGGCGGCGATCCGGGCATCGGCAAATCGACCCTGTTGTTGCAGGCCGCGGCGCGGGTGGCGGCGCGCGGGCTGTCGGTCGTCTATATCAGTGGCGAGGAAGCGACCGATCAGGTGCGGCTGCGCGCGCAGCGGCTGGGCCTGGGGGGCGCGCCGGTGATGCTGGCGAGCGCAACGTCGGTACGCGACATATTGACGACGCTGGGGGAGGGGGAGCCGCCCGCCTTGCTCATCATCGATTCGATCCAGACGATGCATAGCGACCTGATCGAGGGCGCGCCCGGCACAGTCAGCCAGGTGCGGGCATCGTCTCAGGAACTGATCCGCTTCGCCAAGCAGCGCAACAGTGCGCTCGTGCTGGTCGGCCATGTGACCAAGGATGGCAGCATCGCCGGGCCGCGCGTGCTGGAACATATGGTCGATACGGTGCTGGCGTTCGAGGGGGAGCGCAGCCACCAATATCGCATCCTGCGCGCGATCAAGAACCGCTTTGGCGGCACCGACGAGATCGGCGTGTTCGCGATGGTGGCGGAGGGGCTGGAGGAAGTCGCCAACCCGTCCGCCCTGTTCCTGACCCATCGTGATGAAAGCGTGACCGGCGCGACCGTGTTCCCGGCGCTGGAAGGAACCCGGCCGGTGCTGGTAGAGATACAGGCGCTGGTCGTGCGCCTGTCGAGCGGGGCGACCCCGCGCCGCGCTGTGGTAGGCTGGGACAGCGGGCGGCTGGCGATGGTGCTGGCGGTGCTGGAATCGCGCTGTGGCCTCAGCTTTTCGACCTGCGAAGTCTATCTGAACGTCGCGGGTGGCTATCGCCTGTCGGACCCGGCGGCGGACCTGGCGGTGGCAGCGGCGCTGGTCTCCGCCCTGTCGGAAAGGCCCGTTCCCGCCGACGTCGTGCTGTTCGGCGAAATCGCGCTGTCGAGTGAAATCCGGCCCGTCGCCCATGCGCCGCTGCGGCTGCGCGAATCGGCCAAGCTGGGGTTCAATCGCGCTTTCATCCCCGCTGCGGCGGCGGACGGGGTGAAGGGAATTGCAGTCAATGGCTTCCGCACCCTCGCAGGGCTGGTTGACCAGATGCTGGGCAGGGGATAGCCACGCTGGCGATGAACGCCGTTGATATTCTTGTCCTGCTCGCCATTGGTGGTTGCGCCATATTGGGCTTGCTGCGCGGTTTCGTGCTGGAAACCCTTTCGCTGATGGCGTGGGTGCTGGCGATCTTCGCCATTCGCCTGTTCCATGCCTCCGCCACCGAATTGCTCAGCGCCTTTGTCGGGACGACCAGCGGGGCCGCCGTGCTGGCGCTGGTACTGGTGTTCGGCGTCACCTTCGCAGCGGGCAAGATGGTCGCCCACGCGATTGGACGCCGTACGCGCCAGTCCGTGCTGGGGCCGGTCGACCGGGTGCTGGGCGGCGGCTTTGGCGCGGTCAAGGGACTGATCGGCGCGACCCTGATCTTCCTCGCCTTCAGCCTGGTCTATGACACCATGTATGGCAGCGGCGCGCGCCGCCCGGACTGGCTGTCCGACGCGCGCACCTTTCCGCTGCTCAATGCCAGCGGGCAGGCGATCAGCGAATTTCTGGCAGAACAGCGAGCGAAGAAGCCCGTCGAATCATAACGGGGAGGGTAAGGGGAGCGGACCTACACCCAGCCCTTGGCCCGATAGGCGTCCGCGGTCGCCTTCAACCCCGCCTCGGTCGGCACCTGCGGCATCCATAATTGCCGGGGGACATGCGCGCCGGTCGCGGCGACCCAGTCGGGATGGCAGAAATAATCGACCCGGTCGGGGGTCAGCTTCGCGCCCTTGCCCCGGATCATCCGGTCGGTCCGCGCCGCCACGCCCAGCAGCCATGCCGGGGTCGCCAGCGTCCGTACGGTGCGTCCCATCGCGCGGCCGATCGCTGCGCCAAAATCCTTGTGGTCCCACCCGCCGACAGTGCCGTCGTCCGCCTCATAGATGTGCGTCAGGCTGATCTCCTGCTCGCCCGCCAGCGTCAGCAGCAGCCGGGCAAGATCGCCCACTTCGATCACCGACAGGCGCCCGCCGGGCGGCAGCATCATGACGCCGCGCTTGGCCATGCGGAACAGTTCCAGCATCTCCCGATCATTGGGTCCATAAATGGCGGGCGGGCGCACGATCGTCCAGTCGAGGCCGCTGGCCTGTACGTGGCGTTCGGCCAGCGCCTTGGACCAGCCATAATCGGACAGGTCCGGTTCGCGCGCCGCCAGTGAAGAGACGTGGATCAACCGCCGCACACCACGTTTGCGCATCGCGTCGATCACGGCGATGGTCCCGCGTGCGTTGCCGACAGCGAAAGCCGCCCTGTCCGGCGCGTTCACCACGCCCGCGATATGCACCACGACATCGGCGTCGCGGACCAGCGTATCCAGCCCTGCCGCGTCCTCCAGCGATCCCGGCACCCATTTCAGCCGCGCGCGCGGCGGCTGTGCCTTGCGGGTCAGTGCGGTGACATGATGCCCCGCCGCCAACGCCTGATCCAACGTCTCCGTGCCGACGAAACCCGTCGCGCCGGTCATCGCAATCCGCAATGTCATGGCGTCAGACCATCGCCATATGGTCGCGATGGACCAGCACGGATCGTGGCAGATGGCCAAGCAGCACGGCAATATCCTCGCTGCGCTTGCCCGCGATCCGCGCCGCTTCCTCGCTGTCATATTCGCTGAGGCCGCGCGCGATCGTCCGGCCATCGGGGGTCATGATATCGACCACGTCGCCGCGCGCAAACACGCCTTCGACACGGGCGACGCCGGCCGGCAACAGGCTGTTGCCCTGGCCCAGCGCCCGTTCCGCGCCCGCATCCACGATGATCCGCCCGCGCACGGTCAACCGCCCGGCAAGCCAGCCCTTGCGCGCACGTTTCGCTGGCGCGGCGAGGAAGATCGACCCCTTGCCACCATTGGTCCAGTGCGACAGGGGCGCATCGACCTTGCCCGAAATGATGGCCAGATGGGCGCCCGCGCCGGTCGCGATCCTGGCCGCCTCGATCTTTGAGGTCATCCCGCCCGATCCCATGCCGGACGCGGAACCGCCGTCGGCCATGGCAGCGATTCGCGCATCGATGCGTTCTATTGTCTCTATCAGCATCGCGTCCGCATCGACGTGCGGGTTGGCGGTGTAAAGCCCGTCAACGTCCGACAGCAGGACAACTGCGTCAGCCCGTGCCGCCTGTCCGATACGCGCCGCCAGCCGGTCATTATCGCCAAAGCGGATTTCGGCGGTAGCGACGCTGTCATTCTCGTTCACCACCGGCACGACGCCCAGCGTCATCAGCCGTTCGAGCGTCGCCGATGCATTGAGATAGCGGCGGCGATTTTCCAGGTCGTCGAGCGTCACCAGCATCTGCGCGGCAGTGATGCCGCATTCGTCCAGCAGGCTGGCCCAGCATTGCGACAGGGCGATCTGTCCGGTTGCCGCCGCTGCCTGCGCATCCTCCAGGCTGCCGCGTCCGCCCTTGGGCAGTTTCAACCGGCGCGCGCCCAGCGCGATCGCGCCGGACGATACGATGATCACCTGCTGCCCCGCGCTTTTCCGCGCCGCGACGTCGGCGACCAGCGTACGCAACCAGTCCACCCGCACCTGACCCGCCGGATCGACCAGCAGGGCAGAGCCGATCTTGATGACCAGACGGCGAATGAGGGCGGGGGGAAAGCCGGAGAGGGGGGGCATGGACACAGCTATCATTCCGTTCGCCCTGAGCTTGTCGAAGGGCCGTTCTTTCTTGAAGAGACGTGCAGGGCTTCGACAGGCTCAGCCCGAACGGGGGTGGGTTGGTTGACGCCTAGAGCGGCGACCATGGGCCTTCGCCTTCTTCATCTGCGCTGCCTTCAGCCTTCGCATCGTCCAGCGCCTGTCCCACGATCGGCAGGATCGCGTCGAGCAACGCTTCCACGCCCTCGCCAGTGCCCGCCGAGATGATGAACACATCTTCCACGCCTTCCTCGCGCAACTGGCCGGCAATATCTTCCATCAGTTCCGGGCCAAGCAGGTCGCCCTTGTTCAGCGCGACGATCTGCGGCTTTTCGTCCAGCCCCTCGCCATAGGCGGCCAGTTCGTCCTGCACGATGTGGAAGGCCTCGATCGGATCGTCCCCGGTCGCGTCGATCAGATGAAGCAGCACGCGGCAGCGTTCGATATGGCCCAGGAAGCGGTCGCCAATCCCCACGCCCTCGGCCGCGCCCGCGATCAGGCCCGGAATATCCGCCAGCACGAATTCGCGATTCTTGTGCAGCACCACGCCCAGTTGCGGCTTGGTGGTCGTAAAGGCATAGGCGCCGACCTTCGCCTTGGTATTGGTGACCTGATTGATCAGCGTCGATTTGCCCGCATTGGGCATGCCGACAAGGCCGACATCGGCCAGCAGCTTAAGCCGCAGCCACACCCACATTTCCTGGCCCGGCCAGCCCGTGCCATGCTGGCGCGGCGCGCGGTTGGTGCTGGTCTTGTAGGACATGTTGCCCCGGCCGCCATCGCCGCCGCGCAGGAAGGTGATGCGCTGTCCCACTTCGGTGAAGTCGGCCAGCACTTCCTGATCCTCATAATCGGGAATGCCGTCCTCATCCTCGCTGCCCTCGATCGGCTTGGGATCGGACAATATCTGCGTGCCGACCGGCACCTTGATCACCAGATCCTTGCCGCCCGCGCCATAGCGGTTCTTGCCCATGCCGGGCGTGCCGCGCTGCGCCTTGAAATGCTGGGTGTAGCGAAAGTCTATGAGGGTGTTGAGGCCCTGCACCGCTTCAAAGATGATGTCGCCGCCCTTGCCACCATTGCCGCCGTCCGGGCCGCCATATTCTTCATATTTTTCGCGCCGGAAACTGACCGCGCCGGGGCCGCCCCAGCCGGATTTGATAAAGATTTTTGCTTGATCGAGAAAATGCATGGGGCGCCCATAGAGCATTCTGAACTCTGCTGGAACAGCCGAGCGCTCGCGGAATGCGGAAAATGAGAAATAGCGTGCAATCGCACAAGGTTAAACCTTGGCTTGCGCCGCTTCGGTCGCGGCAAAGGCGGCAGCTTCGGCCATCAGGGCAGCGACCAGGCTGCGCGTGGCGATTTCGCGCGCCTTTTCGCGCGGCAGGCCCAGCGACGCCGCCATCGGCCCGCCCATCTGCGAATCGCCCAGCGCCAGCAGAACCAGCATCAGCGTATTGTCGCGGATTACATCGCCCAGGTCCGGGGTCAGCGCGGTGGCGACCAGTTTGTCGACCAGCCGGTGGATCGCCTCCACCACAGGGTCGAGCGCATCCTCATTGCCCGACGCCAGCATCCAACTGGCCAGCGCGCCCGCGCCGCCCGCGTCGAACGCATCGAACGTCATGTCGACGATCAGGCGCGGGGCGACTTCGCCGCGCCGCATGGCGTCCACCGCTTTGCCGATCGTCGCGGTGATCGTTTCGCCCAGATGCGCCGCCAGCGCCTTTTGCAAGCCCGCGGCCGACCCGAAATGATGGAGAAGATTGGCATGGGTCCGCCCGATCCGCGCTGCCACGGCCTTGAGCGTTACGGCTTGCGGTCCGGCCTCGATCAGCAGCACGCGCGCCGCTTCCACGGCCGCATGACGGCTTTCATCGGGGCTCAGGCGGGCACGTTTTATTGACATTAGTGTAAGCAACTCATATTTACATTCATGTAAGTAGTGAGGAGATGTCCCCATGACCCCGACTGACTTGACCATCACGCCGCGCGACCGCCGTTTCGGGCGCGGGCAAGGGTCCGCCCGACATTGGCTGAATGGCGATCCGATCGCCACGGCTTTCTTCAACGCCCTGTCGATCACCTTTCCGCGCGGCGAAGCCTATTTCATCGACAGTGTGCGGGCTTTTCGCGAAGGCGTGCCTGATCGGCTGGCGCAGGAGATCGCGGCCTTCACCAAACAGGAAGTGGTCCATAGCCGCGAGCATTTGGCCTTCAACCGGCAAGTGACGGACAATGGCTATGACGTGTCGCTGCTCGACGCCGACGTGGTTCGGTTGCTGGACCTTGCCCGGCAGCGCCCGCCGATCATCAGCCTGGCCGCGACCATGGCGCTGGAACATTTTACCGCCATCCTGGCCCATGAACTGCTGCGCGATCCGCGCTACCTGGTCGGGGCAGAACCGGAAGCGGCCGCGATGTGGCGCTGGCACGCGATCGAGGAGATCGAGCATAAGGGGGTGGCGCATGACACATGGATGCATGCGACCCGCAACTGGAGCAGGGCGAAACGCTGGCGCGTCAAGACGCTGATGATGCTGATCGTGACCAAGCATTTCCTGCACCATCGCGCGCGCGGGATGATGGAGTTGTTGCGGCAGGACGGGATTACACATGTGCGCGCATGGGGTGGGCTGCTGCACTATGCTCTGGTGCGGCCCGGCATATTGCGGCGCGTGGCCCGACCCTGGATGAGCTACTTCCTGCCGGGCTTTCATCCGTGGCGCGTGGACGACCGGGCATTGATCGCGCTGGCCGACAGCGCCTATGCCGATGCGCGGATGGCGGCGCCCGCCACGGCTTGACCGGCGGGGTGGGGTGCGGTCTTATCGCGGCCATGCTCCATCCCCCGACGCTCCAAACCGACCGGCTGATCCTGCGTCCGCACGGCGTTGCGGACTATCCCGCCTGTTGCGCGCTGTGGGCCGACGCCGATGTCGTGCGCCATATCGGCGGATCGCCGCAGGATGCGCAGGCTGTGTGGTTCCGCCTGCTGCGCTATGCGGGCATGTGGTCGCTGCTGGGCTATGGCATGTGGGTGATGGAGGACCGGGCGACCGGCATGCTGATCGGGGAGGCGGGATTGCTGAGCGCCGCGCGCGGTTTGCCCGAACTGGAGGGCGTGCCCGAAGCCGGCTGGGTGCTGGGACCGCAGGCCTGGGGGCGGGGATTGGCGACCGAGGCGATGACGGCAGTGCTGGGCTGGGCGGACGCCAATCTGGACGCGGCCACGATCCGCTGCATCATCGAACCCGATAATGGCGCGTCAATCAAGGTCGCGGGAAAGCTGGGCTTTGCCGAATTTGGCGATGCGATGCTGGCGGGCAAGGCGATCAGGCTGTTCGATCGTTCGCCGTCTTCCCAGACACGGGAAGGGAGACCGGCATAGCGGGTGGAGGGGATTTAGATGCCTGACACAAATTTCATGTCCGGGCACTGACCCCCTCCGTCACGTCACCGCCCCGTTAACGGGGAAAGATCAAGCCGCCATAGCAGGCATGGCGTCAGCGTATAGATCCATCGCCGGGTCATCGCCCCGTCGGGCCACGCCGCCTTCTTCCAGGATCAGGCAGGGCGCAGTGTCGCCGCGCGCCGGGCTGAAACGGGGTTCGACGCGGCCAGTCTGGCGAAAGCCCAGCTTGCGCAGGACATTGCCCGACGCGCCATTGTCGGCGAAATGGACGGCACGGATGCCACTGACGCCATTGGCGCGCGCCATGCGCAGCACGGCCTGTGCGGCTTCCGTCGCGAAACCCAGTCCCCAATAGGGGCGGGCGATCCAGTAACCCAGCTCATGGCCGCCATCGTCGGCGCGGGTGATGCCGCAGCCGCCGACCAGGCGCGGCGCGCCGTGGGTACGGGTAAAGGCAAGCAGGCTGGGCAGATGCACGTCCTGCGGCCTTTCCAGAAAAGCGAGCGCGTCTTCCAGGCCATAGGGGCTGGGCGCGCGTGTCAGATTGCGCAGGACGGCAGGGTCGCCAATGGCCTGGGCCAGGGCAGGGGCATCTTCCATCCAGCCCGGACGCAGGAGCAGGCGGGGGGTACGGGCGAACATTCTCGTCTCTCCTCTTTGTCGGCGCCGATAGCCGCCAATGATGACGGCTTGACGACGGCGTGGGTTCATGGACTGGCCCCGCCCGCATGACGCGCGAGAAGGGCTTAAGTTCCAAGGACTTGAGGGAAAGTGGAGGGGAGGCCCGCAACAATGAAAAAGGGGCGCTCCTTGTGGAAGGAGCGCCCCTTTTTCCCTCGAAAACCGACAGCGCCTATTGGCCCTGTCGGGAGGATCGCCCCTTTGCGGAGGGACGATCCGTCATCGATCGTCCGTTATTCAGCGGCCTGTGCGACGGCGTCTACCGACACATATTTGCGGCCCTGCTTGCCAGCGTGGAATACCACGCGGCCTTCGCCCAGTGCGAACAGCGTGTGGTCCTTGCCCATGCCAACGTTGCGGCCGGGATAGACGCGGGTGCCGCGCTGGCGAATGATGATGTTGCCGCCGATCACTTCCTGACCGCCGAACTTCTTGACGCCAAGGCGCTTCGATTCCGAATCACGACCGTTACGCGACGAACCGCCAGCTTTCTTATGTGCCATTGTCTAAACTCCTAATTCTAGTCGCGAAGCGATCAGGCTTCGGCAGCGGCAGGGGCCGCGTCTTCGGTCTTGGCAGCGGCCTTCTTGGCCTTCTTCGCTTCGCTGCCGATCGAAACGATCCGCAGGATCGTGTGACGCTGACGGTGGCCGTTCTTGCGGCGATAATTGTGGCGGCGGCGCTTCTTGAAGACGATGACCTTCTCGCCCTTCGCCTGCGCGATGATCTCGGCTGCGACGGTCAGACCGGCCACATCCTTCAGATCGCCGCCTTCACCGGCCAGCAGGACGTCGTCCAGCGTGATCTTGTCGCCGGCCTCGCCGGCCATCTTTTCGACGACGATCTTGTCTCCGGCGGCGACGCGATATTGCTTGCCGCCCGTGCGCACGATAGCGAACATGGCTTGTCTCTTCTCGTTCAAATCTGCTTTACGCAGATCACCAAAGACATGAAGCCTTAGCCGACCCGCGCGGGAATGTGGCCCGGTAGTGGAATGACTCGGACCTGTCAACCACGATAGGCTGGTTCGAGGGGTGGTTTTCGACCTGCCTTGCCCTATCTATAGCAGGATAAAGGGATAGTGACACACATGAAGCGCATCGCAACAGACAGTGGAGCATCGGCGGGCCAGCGCCTGTCGGTCATCGCTGCTGTGTGGACGCTGATTGCGGTCATCCTGCTCTCCGCGCTTGCGCCGCTTGGGCCGCCGCTCAGCCGGGTCGCGGGTTCCGCCTTCAATCCCGCGACGATCGATGTCGTGATCAAGGCGCGCGCGCCGCTGGCCCCGCAGGCAGTGCAGGCCACGCAACCGGACGGTGAAGGTCCGTCGGTCCCGCTGCTGTTGCTGGCGGCGTTTGCCGCCGCTTTTGTGATCCTGTGGCGGCAATCTGCTGCCCCCGCCTTCGCCCCTGTCGGGGAAAGAGCGCGATCGGGCTTCCACTCCAACGATAGACGCGCCCGCGCTCCGCCCGCCAGTTCCTGACGAATCGAGTCCCGGCCCGCCTGTGCGGGCCTTCGTTCGGAACAAGGAGCTTCGCTCATGCCCCGCAAACGCCCGCCCTGGTGGTTCATGCCGGCCGTCATGGTCGCGCTGGCCATTGCCGCTGCCGCGCTATCGCTCGCCATGCTGCCCATCGCCCAGGGATAGGTCGCCCGGCTGGCCGCGCCTGTCATGCGCATGGCCGCCGTGCAGAATAGAAAGCCTGCTATGCCCCATCACACGCCCCTGATCGGCACGATTGTCGCCGGTCTCGTTGTTGCCTTCATCATGGGGGCGATCGCACATCGCCTCAAACTCTCGCCGCTCGTCGGTTATCTTGTCGCCGGGATCATGGTTGGTCCCTTCACCCCCGGTTTCGTTGCCGACACTGCGCTGGCCAACGAACTGGCCGAAATCGGGGTCATCCTGCTCATGTTCGGGGTGGGGCTGCATTTTTCGCTGAAAGACCTGCTGTCGGTCAAGAATATCGCCATCCCCGGCGCACTGGTGCAGATTGCAGTCGCGACCGGCCTTGGCATGGCGTTGGCGCATGTCATGGGCTGGCCGCTGATGGGGGGCATCGTCTTTGGCCTTGCCTTGTCGGTCGCCAGCACCGTCGTACTGCTGCGGGCGTTACAGGGCGCCGATCTGGTCGAGACGCGGCGGGGCCGCATCGCAATCGGCTGGCTGATTGTCGAGGATCTGGTGATGGTCCTGGCGCTGGTCCTGCTGCCCGCACTCGCCACCGTCATCAACGACGCCAATGCAGGGGCAGGGGTAGGCGCCCTGATCGCGCCGCTGGTCGGTACCCTGCTCAAGGTTGCAGGCTTCGTCGCCCTGATGCTGGTGGTGGGGCGACGGGTGATCCCCTGGGCGTTGCACTGGGTGGTGCATACCGGATCGCGCGAACTGTTCCGGCTTGCGGTCCTGGCCATCGCGCTGGGCGTGGCATTCGGCGCGGCCTATGCGTTCGACGTCTCCTTCGCGCTCGGCGCATTCTTCGCGGGCATGATTTTGGGCGAAACGCCGCTCAGCCGCCGCGCGACCGAGGAGACGCTGCCCCTGCGCGACGCATTTGCGGTGCTGTTCTTCGTGTCGGTCGGCATGTTGTTCAATCCGGCGGTGCTGGTTGAACAGCCGCTGCCGCTGCTGGCGACCGTGGCGATCATCATCGTGGGCAAATCGATCGCCGCCTATGCCATTGTCCGACTCTTCGGCAAGCCAGCCGACACCGCCATGACCATCGCGATCAGCCTGGCGCAGATCGGCGAATTTTCCTTCATCCTCGCCACGCTGGGGACGGGACTTGGCGTCCTGCCCGCCGATGCGCGCGATTTGATCCTGGCGGGCGCCATCGTCTCGATCTTCCTCAACCCCATCCTCTTCTCTCTGGCCGTGCGTGGCCGCAAGCAGGACGAGGGGGATGCAGAAGCCGCCCGCGTCGCGGCGGAGCGCCCGCCGGTGGGGCATGTCGTGCTGGTAGGCTATGGCCGCGTCGGCAAACTCATCGCCACCCGCCTGACCGAACGATCCGTGCCGTTCGTCGTGATCGAGGGCGATGGCGCGAAAGCCGAGGATGCCCAATCCGCCGGCCTGTCCGTGGTACGCGGCAGCGCGCTGGAGGACCGGCACCTTACAAAGGCGGGGGTTAAAAAGGCGCATCATCTGCTGATTGCCGTGCCGGAAGGTTTCGAGGGCGGGGCGATTTTTGAACATGCGATCCGCTTGAACCCCAACTTGGCCGTCGTCGCCCGCGCGCACAGCGACGCGGAGGTCGACTATCTGGAGAAACTGGGCGTGCCGCAAATCGTGATGGGGGAACGGGAATTGGCGGGCCGCATGCTCAGCCTGTGCGGAGCCAATTAATCGAGAGACGTCAGAAACCGCGCGGCCTGATCGCGGATCGCCGCGCGGTCGGGCTGCGCCATCTTCGCCCAGTTGCGATAGGGCATGGCCAGCCGCATATTGCCCCCCAGCAGCTTTTCATTGCGGGCCAGGAAATCCCAATAAAGGGCGTTGAACGGGCAGGCATCCTCGCCCACCCGCTGCTTCACGTCATATCGGCAGGATTTGCAGTAATCCGACATGCGGTTGATATAGGCGCCGCTCGCCGCATAGGGCTTTGACCCCAGCAGGCCGCCATCGGCAAACTGGCTCATCCCCAGCGTATTGGGCAGTTCGACCCATTCATAGGCGTCCGCATAGACTTCCAGATACCAGACATGAACCTGGTGCGGATCGATCCCGGCCAGCAGCGCGAAATTGCCGGTGATCATCAGTCGCTGGATATGGTGGGCATAGCCATGGTCGATGGTCTGGCCGATAGCCTGCGCCATACAATGCATCTCGGTTTCGCCGGTCCAGTAGAAGCCGGGCAGGGGCCGCGTCGCCCCCAGCGCGTTACGCTGCGCATAGTCCGGCCCTTCGTGCCAATAGATGCCACGCACATATTCGCGCCAGCCGATGATCTGGCGGATAAAGCCCTCCGCTGCGTTCAACGGCACTTTGCCCGCCCGATAGCGCGCCTCGACCGCGTGGCAGAGCGCCAGCGGATCGAGCAGCCCGGCGTTAATATAGGGCGACAGGATCGAGTGCCACAGGAACGGCTCGTCCGTCAGCATCGCGTCCTGATAGTCGCCAAAGCGCGGCAATGCCTCGTCCAGAAAGCGGCGCTGCTGGCGCATCGCTTCCTCATGCGTCACAGCGAAATGGAAATGGTCGAGGCTGCCGATATGGTCGGCAAAGCGATCCGCAACCAGCGCCAGCACATCTTGCGTCACCACGTCAGGCCGGAACTGGACAGGCTGCGGCATCAACAGGTCACGCCCCGGCGGGGGCTTGCGATTTTCCGCATCATAATTCCATTCGCCACCCTCCGGATTGCCCGCGCTCGTCATCAACAGTCCGGTTTTGCGCCGCATGTCGCGATAGAAAAACTCCATCCGCAACCTGTCTCTTATACACATCTAGATGTGTATAAGAGACAGCGGTCATCCTCATGGATCGTGACCGGCAG
Source organism: Sphingobium sp. B2 (assembly GCF_007693735.1). Lineage (NCBI taxonomy): Bacteria > Pseudomonadati > Pseudomonadota > Alphaproteobacteria > Sphingomonadales > Sphingobiaceae > Sphingobium > Sphingobium sp. B2. Next base: position 2,027,132 of record NZ_VDBZ01000001.1, on the reverse strand, counting down.
CCCGAAACGCAGTTCCCCATCTTCCAGCATAGCGCCTGTCTCTTATACACATCTAGATGTGTATAAGAGACAGCGTCATCAACAGTCCGGTATTGCGCCGCATGTCGCGCTAGAAAAACTCCATCCGCAACTGCGTGCGCGCCGCCGCCCAGCTGTCGAATTCCGCATGGGAACAGAGGAAGCGGTCATCCTCATGGATCGTGACCGGCAGCCCGAAACGCAGTTCCCAATCTTCCAGCATAGCGCGCACCCGCCATTCACCCGCCTCCGTCACGTGAATGGCGGCGGGATGATGCCGCGCGATGGCGCGCGCGACCTCGGCAGTGAAGCTGCCGCTATTGGCCGGATCGTCGAGTTTCACATAATCGACTGTCCACCCCAGCGCGCGCAGCCGATCGGCATGGTGGCGCATGGCGGACAGGATGAAGGCGATCTTCGCCTTGTGATGGCGGACATAGCGGGTCTCATCCGCCACCTCCATCATCAGCACGACGCTCCGCGCCTTGTCAGCGTGCCGCAGTGCGGCGATGTCGGGCGTCAACTGGTCGCCCAGCACCGGAATGAGAAAGGGGCCGTCGGTCATGCTTCATAGCAATGACCGACGGCCCCTTTGGCTCCTACCTGTTCTAAAGGGTGTTATCCCCGGCTGCGCGGCGGACCCTTGCGTGGGCCGCCCGCGCCCGCGCCCTTGAACGGGCGTGGGCTATGCGGCGCTGCGCCGCCACGCGAAAAATTGCCGGGACCGCCGCGGGGCGGACCGCTGCGGTTGGGACGGTCGCCATTGGCAGGGCGCAACTGCTTGCGCTTTTCGCGCGCTTCCTCGCGCGGCGCACCATCGACCGGATCGAACAGCACGTCCGCGCCCTCGTCACCCGCTTCGCCGGTGCGGCGAACGGCGGCCAGGAATTTGGACGCGATCGCCTTGGGGATTTCGAACATCGTGTCGTTGGTGGTGATGCGGATTGCGCCGATGTCACCGCGCGACACATGGCCGCGACGGCAGATCAGCGGCAGGATCCAGCGCGGATCGGCATTCTGGCGACGACCGATATTGATCCGGAACCACTGCGTATCTTCAAAACCGGGACGTGGCCCGTCGCGGCGCGCGGGCGCTTCGCTGCCGTCCAGCAACTCTTCGGGCGCAGGCAGCGCGGCGCGGGCAGACCGCACCAGCATGGCCGCGATTTCCTTGGCGCTCTTGGCTTCCAGCAGTTCGCCGCCCAGCGCCCAGTCAGACTCTTCCAGTTCCATCGGCTCCAGCAGGCGCGCGCGCAGCCGTTCGGCATCCTGCGCGGCGATCGCTTCCTTGGTGGGGGCGGACGTCCATTCGACGGGGATTTTCGCGCCCTTCAGCATCCCTTCCACCCGGCGACGGCGCGGATAGGGGACGATCAGGACGGCCGTGCCCTTCTTGCCCGCGCGGCCGGTACGACCGGAGCGATGCTGCATGGTCTCGACGTCACGCGGGATTTCGACATGCACCACCAGCGTCAGCGTGGGCAGGTCGATGCCGCGCGCGGCAACGTCGGTCGCCACGCACACGCGCGCCCGCTTGTCGCGCAGCGCTTGCAGCGCATGGTTGCGCTCATTCTGGCTATGTTCGCCCGACAGCGCCACGGCGGCAAAGCCCCGCTCGGTCAGGCTGGCGTGGAGATGGCGGACATTGTCGCGCGTGGCGCAGAACAGGATCGCCGTCTCCGCTTCATGGAAGCGCAGCAGGTTGACCACTGCATTTTCAATGTCGGCGGGTGCGACGGTCATCGCCTGATAGCTGATGTCGCCATGGCCGCGATCATTGCCGGCGGACTGGATCTGGAACGCATCCTTCTGATAGCGGCGGGCCAGCGCCACGATCGGCTTGGGCATGGTCGCCGAAAACAGCAGGGTACGGCGGCCATCAGGGGTGGCGTCGAGAATGCCCTCCAGATCTTCGCGAAAGCCCATGTCGAGCATTTCGTCGGCCTCGTCCAGCACGGCGGTTTTCAGCGCCGACAGGTCGAGCGCGCCGCGTTCCAGATGGTCGCGCAGGCGGCCCGGCGTACCGACGACGATATGCGCGCCCTGCGCCAGCGCCTTGCGCTCGCGAGCGGCGTCCATGCCGCCAACGCAGGTGGCGATGCGCGCCCGCGCTCCGGCGTAGAGCCATTCCAGTTCGCGGCTGACCTGCAATGCCAGTTCGCGCGTCGGCGCGATGACCAGCGCCAGCGGCCAGGCGGGCGGGGGCAGGCGGCCTTCCTCGTTCAGCAATTCGCCCGCCATGGCCAGGCCAAAGGCGACGGTCTTGCCCGACCCGGTCTTGGCCGACACGATCATGTCGCGGCCAATCGCTTCGGGTTCGATGACCGACGCCTGCACTTCGGTCAGGTTTTCATACCCCTTGGTCGTGAGCGCCTGCGCCAGGATGGGGGGGAGAGTTTCAAATGCCATATTGTTGTATTCCATCGGATAATAGCGACCCGCCATATACCGACGGATACCAAAAGACCTGTTCCTTCCGCCCGTTCAATCGGACGCCCGAAGCGCAAGGTCGCACGCTTCGGTTTCATACCATCCTCCCCTGCAAGGGGAGGTGGCAGGGCGAAGCCCTGACGGAGGGGTGTCCCCCCTCTCGATAGGGTGATACCCCTCCACCCTGTCTCTTATACACATCTTGTTTTTATGTTCATCCTCCCCTGCAAGGGGAGGTGGCAGGGCGAAGCCCTGACGGAGGGGTGTCCCCCCTCTCGATAGGGTGATACCCCTCCACCACCGCTATGCGGCGGTCCCCCTCCCCTTGCAGGGGAGGATGAACATAAAAACAGGAAAGCCTCCTTCCCCATTTCGCGAGGAAGGAGGCTTTCCTGATTGTCTATAACGCAAAAATCAGACTGCGGCGACTTCCGCCACATCGACCTTCACGCCCGGACCCATCGAGGAGGACAGGGCGATCTTGCGCACATATTTGCCCTTCGAGCCGGTCGGCTTCGCCTTGACGATCGCATCGACGAACGCGTCGAAATTCTTGCGCAGGTCTTCAGCGGTGAAGCTCGACTTGCCCAGGCCCGCATGGATGATACCGGCCTTTTCGACGCGGAATTCGATCTGACCACCCTTGGCGGCCTTCACGGCTTCGGCGACGTTCGGGGTCACGGTGCCCAGCTTGGGGTTGGGCATCAGGCCCTTGGGGCCCAGAACCTTACCCAGGCGACCGACCAGGCCCATCATGTCCGGCGTCGCGATGACGCGCTGGAAATCGATGTTGCCGGCCTGGATCGATTCCAGCAGGTCTTCTGCACCCACGATGTCGGCGCCGGCGTCGAGCGCCTGCTGAGCCTTGTCGTTACGGGCGAACACGGCGACGCGAACGTCCTTGCCGGTGCCGGCGGGCAGGGTGACAACGCCACGGACCATCTGGTCAGCATGACGGGGATCGACGCCCAGGTTGATCGCGATTTCGACGCTTTCGTCGAACTTGGCGGTCGCGTGGGTCTTGATCAGGCCCAGCGCTTCGTCAACGCCGTGCAGCTTGTTCTTGTCGATCGCGGCGGCGAGAGCCTTCGCCTTCTTGGTCTGCTTTGCCATGGTCTTAGCCCTCCACCACGTCGAGGCCCATCGCGCGCGCGGAGCCTTCGATAATCTTCGTTGCTGCGTCGATGTCGTTCGCGTTCAGGTCAACCATCTTGGCCTGGGCGATTTCGGCGAGCTGGGCGCGGGTGATCTTGCCAGCGACGACCTTGCCCGGTTCCTTGGAACCCGACTTCAGGTTGATCGCCTTCTTGATCAGGAAGGTCGCAGGCGGCTGCTTCGTGGTGAAGGTGAAGCTGCGGTCGGCATAGACGGTGATGATCGTCGGCAGGGGCGTGCCCTTGTCGACATTGGCCGTCTGCGCGTTGAACGCCTTGCAGAATTCCATGATGTTCACGCCGCGCTGACCCAGGGCTGGGCCGATCGGCGGTGCGGGTTTGGCGTCTCCAGCGGGGACCTGGAGCTTGATATAGCCCGTAATTTTCTTGGCCATTATGACTCACTCTGTTGCTGGGCGGACCCGAAAGCCACGCCCGGTTCAAGTTTAGCGGTACTAACGAAGGCGAAGCCTCCTCCCGCGCTTATTCCCGGTCGCCCGGAAATTCTGTTTGCCCCGTCATGCCGGACTTGATCCGGCCCCAGGGCGAAATCATGCGACGTCACGCCCAGACGCCCTGGATCCCGGCCTTCGCCGGGACACGAGCTTTCCTTATTTGGAAAGCTCTACCTGCTCGAAATCCAGTTCGACAGGCGTTGCGCGACCAAAGATCGACACCGACACCTTGACCCGGTTCTTTTCGAAATCCAGTTCCTCGACCGTGCCGTTGAAGCTGGCGAAGGGACCGTCCAATACCTTGACCGCATCGCCGATTTCGTAATCGACGCTGACCTTGTGCTTGGGCGCGGCCTCGGCTTCCTTGCGGGCGCCGAAATAGCGTGCGGCTTCCGATTCGCTGATTGGCTGCGGCTTGCCCATCGAACCCAGGAAGCCCGTCACCTTGGGCGTGTTCTTGATCAGGTGATAGATGTCGTCGTTCATCGCCAGCTTGGCCAGAACATAGCCGGGCATGAACTTGCGCTCGACCTGCACCTTCTTGCCGCGCTTCACTTCGGTCACGGTTTCAACAGGCACTTCGACCTGTTCGACCAGCTGGGAAAGGCCCATGCGCTCGGCTTCGGACAGGATCGATTCCTTGACCTTGTTCTCGAAGCCCGAATAGGCGTGGATGATGTACCAGCGCGCCATGTTACCGTTTCAAACTCCCAAAAACCAAGGCGGTCATGCTCAGGCCCGACCCGCCGCGAGGCTCAGCAGCCACTGGACGATCGCGCCGAAAAAAGTGTCGATGCCAAAGAAGAACAGGCCCAGCATCGTCGTCATGATGACGACCATCACGCCGGTCATGATCGTTTCGCGACCCGTGGGCCACACGATCTTCGACGCTTCGGTCCGCACCTGATTGACGAATTCGCCGGGGGAAACCTTCGCCATCGCCTGCCTCAAACCCTTTGCACAAACACCAAAACGCGAAGCAATAGTCCGCCCTCCCGATCCCGCCCATATCGGCGTCCGGGGGATGCGGCCGCATAGCTTCGCGACACAATTTCGACGGCGCGTCTAGCGGCAAACCTCATGCAAGACAAGGATGCTGCTGGAACGCCTGGCAGGAGTGGAGGGACTCGAACCCCCGGCATTCGGTTTTGGAGACCGACGCTCTACCAACTGAGCTACACTCCTGTGCCGGCGAAGGAGGGCGCTTTAGCGTGGCATGACGGGCAGGGCAAGCGCGATTATGCAGCTTTTTCCTGCCGATCCGCGATGCTCGTTTCGGCACTGGTCTGCCGCTCTGCCTCCGCATTGATCTGCGCGCCCAGCAGCACGACATAGGCCGATACGAAAAGCCATAATTGCAGCACGACGACCGCGCCCAGCGACCCGTATGTCTCGTTATAATTGCCAAATGTCGCGACATAGAAGGACACGCCCAGCGTGACCACCAGCCAGAACAGGGTGGCTGTGACCGACCCGACCGTCAGCCATTGCCACTGCGCCTGCCGCCGGTGCGGCCCGAAACGGTAGATCAGCCCGAATATCAGGCTGGCGAACAGGCCGGCGCAAATCCATGTCACGGCCTTGATCGCGAACAGCACGCCCGGTCCCCAGTTGACCAGCAGCTTTTGCAGCAGGCCGATGACCGTGGCGGTAAAAACGCCTGCCACCATCACCAGCACGGCGGAACAGGTAATGCCCATCGACACACGGGTGAACGCGATGATGCCGCGTCCTTCCTTCTGCCCATAGACGATGTTCAGCGCCTCCATGATGGCCGATGCCGCGCGCGTCGCGCCATAGATCGCAATGCCCAGTGCTGCGGCCAGGCCAAAGCCGATCGCCGGTTTGGCGGTGCTGACGACGCCCAGCAACTGGTCGTTGATCAGCTTGGCCGCATCGGCCGGCACGACCGCGATGATCGCCTGCATATGCCGTCCGACCATCGCCGGATCGCCAAACAGGCCATAGGTCAGCACGACGGCCGCCATCATCGGCGCAATCGAGAGGAATGCATAATAAGCGACGCCTGCCGCCAGCAAACCGACATGGTTGGCCGACAGCGCGCCATAAACCCGCTTCAAAATCTCCCACCAGGCCCGCGGCGGAATTTTCCACGGTGCATCGACATGCACCTGCTGCGCGACTGGCTGCTTCATCGGTTTCCCCTGTTGCTACACCAGGCAAGCGCATGAAGGGGGAGGGCGGTTCCCGCCCGCAGGGGTTACAAAAACACGCCGCCCTTCATGATCCGCCGCGCGCGGCCCTGCACCGGCACCCGGTCGAACGGTGTGTTGCCTGCCGCCGCCGCCATTTTTCCGCTGTCGACGATCCACGGCGCATCGGGGTCGACAAAGATCAGGTCCGCCGCGCTGCCGCTTGCAAAGCTGCCCGCATTGACGCCCAATATCCTGGCCGGATTGGCGCTCAGCAGGGTCATCAGCCGGTTGAGCGACACATGCCCGTCCCGCACCAGATTGAGCGAGAGCGCCAGCAGCGTCTCCGCCCCGGCCATGCCGGGCGAAGCATCGGCGAAGGGCAGGCGCTTGTCCTCCGCCCCGCGCGGATCATGGCTGGACGTGATGACGTCGACCGTTCCGTCCGCGACCGCCGCGATGCTCGCCTTGCGATCATCCTCCGACCGGAGCGGGGGCGACAGGCGGGCGAAGGTGCGGAAATCGGTCACCGCATTGTCGGCCAGGAACAGATAGGCGGGGCTGATGCCGCAACTGACCCGCAGCCCTTCCGCCTTGGCCGCGCGAATGAGGTCGAAGCCAGCCCTGGTCGTCACCAGCCGGAAATGGATCGCCGCGCCTGCCTGCCGCGCCAGCATGATGTCCCGCGCGATCGCCATGGCTTCGGCGCAGGCGGGCGCGTGCGGCAGGCCCAGCCGCGTCGCCGTCTCACCGCTCGTCGCCACCGCCTTGCCCGCCAGCCCGCCATCCTCGGCATGGGCGATCACCGTCAACCCCAGCCCGGCCGCATAGGATAATACCCGCAGCATCACGCCCGAATCCGCGATCCACTGCCGCCCGGTGCCGACCGCCTTCGCGCCGGCCGCCTGCATCATCCCAATCTCGGCCAGTTCCGTGCCCTTGAGGCCGCGCGTCGCCGCCGCGATCGGGTGAACCCAGAAATCGGGCTTCCCCGCCCGCGTTGCCTGCCGGATCAGCGCCGCATCGTCGAGCAGCGACGACTGGTCGGGCATCAGCGCCGCGCGCGTGATCCCGCCAAAATGAAAGGCGGGCTTGTCCGTCGCAAAGACGCCGAGGTCGACAAGGCCCGGCGCGACCACCTGTCCCTGCGCATCGATCCGCTCCGCGTCCGCAGGCACGGCGATGTCCCCGGCTGCGACGATCCGATCGCCCTCGATCAGGATGGAGCCGGAGAGCAGCGCATCCCCCGCCGGATCGGCCAGGCGACCGTTGATGATGGCGAGTTTAGTCACCGAGAAACACCTCTAAACCGTTCGCCCTGAGCCTGTCGAAGGGCCGTTCTTTCTTTTGCGTCAAGGAAAAGGTCAGGGCTTCGACAGGCTCAGCCCGAACGGAGGTTGTGGAATTCATCACGCCCATCCCTCCACACCCCGGGCGCCGCGCGTCAGTACGTCCAGGCACGCCATGCGGATCGCCACGCCCATTTCCACCTGTTCGGTGATCGCCGATCGCGTGGGATGATCCGCCACCACGCTGGCAATCTCCACGCCCCGGTTCATCGGGCCGGGATGCATCACCAGCGCGTCTGGCTTGGCCAGCGCCAGTCGCTCAGGCGTCAGGCCGTAGAGCATGTGATATTCGCGCGCCGACGGGATGAACGCCCCGTCCATCCGCTCATTCTGAAGCCGCAGCATCATCACCACGTCCGCGCCGTCCAGCCCCTGCGCCATGTTGGTGAAGGGCGTCGCGCCCAGCATCTCCACTTCCGGCGGCATCAGCGTGGGGGGCGCGACCGCCCGGACCTGCGCGCCCAGAGCGGCCAGACACAGCATGTTGGAGCGCGCGACCCGGCTGTGCAGCACATCGCCGCAGATCGCGACGACCAGCCCTTCGAAACCGCCCTTGCGCCGCCGGATGGTCAGCGCGTCGAGCAGCGCTTGCGTGGGATGCTGGTGCCAGCCATCGCCCGCGTTCAGCACCGGGCAGTCCACCTTGTCCGCGATCAGCGCGACTGCGCCGGAACTGGCATGGCGGATCACGATGACGTCGGCGGCCATGGCGTTCAATGTCATCGCCGTATCGATCAGCGTCTCGCCCTTCTTCACGCTCGACTGGCCCGCATGCATATTGACCACGTCGGCACCCAGTCGCTTCCCCGCAATCTCGAACGACAGCAATGTCCGCGTGCTATTTTCGAAAAAGGCGTTGATCTGCGTCATCCCGGCCAGCCGGTCATCATGCTTGCGCGCGCCACTGCGGTTCGCCCGCGCCCAATGCTCCGCCTCGTCCAGTAAAAAACGGATTTCCCAGGGCATCAGGTCCGCAATGGACAGCAAATGCCTGTGCGGAAACAGCGCCCGACCGGTCAGGTCGGACGAAGCGGGCGCGGCGGTCGTTTCGGGCATGGGATGCGCTTTAGGCGAGGGGAGGAGAGAGGGCAAGGGAGCGGTGATGAAGTTGAACGCAAACCCGACATCCGTTCGGGCTGAGCTTGTCGAAGCCTTGTTCTTTCCGTGGGATCGCAGTCACCTTCGGCCCCAAAGCCGCCCCAGCAGCGCCCCGTCCCGCAACACCTCCCGCGCGGCGTTATGTCCCGGTGCGCCGGTCACGCCGCCGCCGGGATGCGTCCCCGCGCCGCACATGTACAGCCCCTTCACCGGCCCGCGATAGGCGCCATGGCCCAGCACCGGGCGCGCGGCCCACATCTGGTCCAGCGACAGATGGCCGTGCATGATGTCGCCGCCGACCAGCCCGAATTTGCGCTCCAGGTCCAGCGGCGAGTGGATCTGCCGCGCGATCACGCTGCCGGCAAAGCCCGGCGCAGCCGCCTCCACCGTGGCGATGATGCAGTCCGCCGCCGCATCCCGCTCATCGTCCCAGCTACGGCCATCGGGCAGGTCCGGCGCGAATTGCTGGCAGAAGAGGCTGGCGACATGGCACCCTTCCGGCGCCAGAGAGGCGTCGATGGTGGACGGGATCAGCATTTCGACGATCGGCGCTTTCGACCAGCCATCGCGCCTGGCGTCCATGAACGCCCGATCCATATAATCCAGCGTCGGGGCCAATATGATGCCCGACTGGTGATGCTCCCCCACGCCGGGCAGGCAGGGGAAATCGGGCAGGGCGCTCAGCGCCACATTCATGCGGAACGTGCCGGAACCGGCCTTGAACGCCTTGATCCGCCTGGCGAAATCGGCGGGCAGATCGGCCGGGGCCATCATCCGCTCATACAATAGTTTCGGCCCGACATTGGCGATCACCGCCTTGCCCATCACCTCTTCGCCGCTCTCCAGCCGCACGCCCACGGCCCGCGCGCCGTCCACCAGCACGCGCTCGACCGGCGCTTCCAGGCTGATCTCCACCCCAATGGCGGTCACGACCCGCGCCATGATCTGGGTGATCATGCCCATGCCGCCGACGCTATGGCCCCAGGCGCCCTTCTTCCCGTTCACCTCGCCAAAGACATGATGCAGCAGCACATAGGCACTGCCCGGCGTGTCGGGCGACGCATAATTGCCCACAACGGCGTCGAACCCGAACGCAGCCTTCACCGCATCACTCTCGAACCAGCCGTCCAGGAAACTGCGCGCCGATTTGGTGAACAGGTCGAGCGTATCGCGCTGCTGTTCGATGGTCAGCCCCGCAATGCGCCGCCCCTGTTTCAGCGCGTCGATGATCATCGACAGGCCGTCGCCGACATTGGGCGGACTTTTCAGCACCAGGTCGCGCAATATGTCGGCCACCACCTCCAGCGCATCATAATAAGCGGGCAGGGCGGCGGCGTCCTTCGCGCTGAACCGGGCGAATTCCGCCTGCGTCCGTGCCAGCCCGCCGCCCAGTTTCAGATAGCCGCCATCGGGCTGGGGCAGGAAATTGCTGATGGGCCGTTCGATGACGCGATAGCCGTGATCGGCCAGCCTCATATCGGCAATGACCTTGGGATTGAGCAGGCTGACCGTGTAGCTGGCGGTCGAGTTGCGGAAACCGGGGTGAAATTCCTCCGTCACCGCCGCACCGCCAACGACGTCGCGGCGCTCCAGGATACGCACCTTATAGCCAGCCCGCGCCAGATAGAAGGCGCACACCAGCCCGTTATGCCCCCCGCCGACGATGACGGCGTCGTAGCTTTTGGTCATGCGTTTGCGCTCCATCCCGCCGCCGGTGCGCGGTGCTGCCGCGCCTGTGGAATAATCGTCCGCATCCGCCCGCAAAAATGGCGCAGCGCCACTTCATCCTGATGCAGCGGCCCGACGGTGAAACTGTGCGACGCCATGCCCGCCTGCACCCGCGCGACCAGCGCCGTATCCTCTGCATTGACCTGCCGGTTGATCCGCCAGTTGAGATAGCGCGCCGCCTTCATCTCCCTACGGTCATCCGGCACCGCATAGCTGATCTCGCGGATCAGCGTCTGCGTCGGCGACACGGGCAGCCAGGCCATGAAATCGACCTGATCGGGATAGATGTCGAACGCGAAATTGGGCCACAGCTTGAAATAGGTCCATAGCCGCTGCCGCTCCGGCGGCAGATGCGGCACGGCGGGCAGAAAGTGCTGATAGGCGCGCTCCGACAGGTTGGCCGATGGCCGTTCGACGATCGGCCCCCACATCTTGTCGACATGGGCGCTGGCCTCCACGCCATAACCGTCGCCCATCAGCCGTTTAAGCCCCGGATGCGCGACGCTGATGTGCAGCCCGTCGGAATAATTGTCGCCGATATTCTTCCAGTTCACGCTGCGTGGCCGCAACGTCACCCGCCCCAGCGCGCGCAGGTCGGCAAAGCGATAGGGCGCGATTTCCTCGACATAGGGGGCCATCATCTGCGCGACCGAAGGGCCACCATCATCAATCAGGCGGACGAACAGGAATCCGTGAAAATCCTCGACCTGCACGGGCGTCAGGCCATGGTCGGCCAGGTCCATGGCATAGCCCGCCTTCATCGGCACGCCGGTCAGCCGTCCGTCGCTCTCATAGGTCCAGCCATGATAAGGGCAGACCAGCTTTCTGGCGCAGCCCGACACCCCGTCGACGATCCGCGCGCCGCGATGGCGGCAGACATTGGTAAAGGCGCGCACCGCGCCATCCTCGCCCCGGATGACGATGACGCTTTCACCGATATAGTCGAGCGTCTGGAAATCGCCCGGCTGGGCTATGTCGCTGACGTGGCAGACGATCTGCCAACTAGGGCGAAAGATGCGTTCGACTTCGGCGGCGAAAAATTCCGGGTCGCTATAGGTCCAGGCTGGCAGGCTCCAGCCCGCATCCGGGTCTGCCCCGCTTCCAGCCTGCTCCACCATTTCCGCGCATCCCCCGACGCTGCCGATCAATTTTACGAACGTATAATATAACCCGCGTTCATGCCAGCTATATGTCTAGCTCAGTGTCGGCTTTGTCGACCTGCGCGCTATAACGCCGCGCCAGCACGGCGCAGGCCATCAACTGGATCTGGTGGAACAGCATCACCGGCAGCAGGATCGCGCCGACGCTACTCGCCGGAAACAGCAATCCGGCCATCGGCACCCCGGTCGCCAGGCTTTTCTTCGACCCGCAAAAGACCAGCACGATCCGCTCCGCCCGCGCCAGGCCCATCATCCGGCCCAGCCCCCAGGTGAAGCACAGGACCACCGCCAGCAGGGCAACGCAAAGCCCCGCCAGCAGCGCCATCTCCCCCGCCGACACCGTCTGCCACAGCCCCTCGACCACTGCCGCGCTGAAGGCGGCATAGACCACCAGCAATATCGATCCGCGATCAACCCGTCCGATCATCGCCTTGTGCCGCGCCACGAACCCGCCAATCCAGGGTCGCGCCAGATGCCCGATCAGGAAGGGGAGCAGCAATTGCAGCACGATCCCCTCGACCGAGGCCAGCGAGATCAGACTGCCGCTGCCCGTCCGCTGCATCAGCAGCGCGACCAGCAAAGGCGTCAGGACAATGCCCAGCAGATTGGAGAAGGAGGCGCTGACGACCGCAGCGGCGACATTCCCCCGCGCGATCGCGGTAAAGGCGATGGACGATTGCACGGTCGATGGCAAAAGCGTCAGGAACAGCAGCCCGGCCCGCATGCCGTCGGGCACCGCGCCGATCTGCTGGCTTGCCAGCCCCAGCAGCGGAAAGACGGCGAAGGTCGTCGCCAGTACCGCCAGATGCAGCCGCCAGGCCTTGGCCCCGTCCCAGATTGCGGCGCGCGACAATTTTGCGCCATGCAGAAAAAACAGCAGGACGATGCCCGCATCCGCCACGGCATCCGCGATCCGTGCCCCGTCGCCGCGCGCGGGCAGCAATGACGCTAGCGCAACCGTGCCCAGCAGCAGCAAGAGGAATGGATCGATCAGTTCACGAAGGCGGGTCATGGGTCAGCCTTGGGCAGGGAAGGGCGCAAAATCGGGGATAGACGCCGCCTCTTCATTGAGCCAACAGATTCGCACAAGCAGGCAAGGAGCGGATGATGAGCGAACATATTGCGGTGATCGAGCAGGCTGGCGTGCTGGAAATCCACATCGACCGACCCGACAAGAAAAATGCGCTGACCGCCGCCATGTATCGCGCCATGACCGCCGCGCTCGCTGATGCGTCTGACCGTGCGGACATTGGCGCTGTACTTTTCGCGGGGCGCGGCGATGCCTTTTGCGCGGGCAATGATCTGAAGGATTTTCTGGCCGGGCCGGAAGGTGGCGCTGCCGCCTTCGCTTTCATCCGCGCGATCGCTGCGTTCGACAAACCGCTGGTCGCGGCGGTGCAGGGGCTGGCCGTTGGCGTCGGCACGACCATGTTGTTCCATTGCGACCTGATCTACGCCGCGCCCGACGCGCGCTTCGTCATGCCGTTCGTCAATCTGGGGATCGTGCCGGAAGCCGGGTCCAGCCTGCTCGCGCCAGCGTTGATGGGTCATGCGAAGGCCGCAGCGATGCTGATGCTGGGCGAACCTATGGATGCGCAAGGGGCCGACCGCGTGGGCCTCGTCACCGCCATCGTTCCGGCCGACCAACTGCTCGACCATGCCCGCGCCAAGGCCGCCGCACTGATGGCGAAACCGCCCCAGGCTCTCGCCGTCACCCGCCGCTTGATGAAGGGCGATCCCGCCACGCTCACTGCCCGGATCGACGAGGAGGCGCGGCTGTTCCGCGAATCGCTGACATCACCCGAAGCACAGGAAGCCTTCACCGCCTTCTTCGAAAAGCGCGCGCCGGTGTTCAGGCGGGGCTAGGGCCGTCGGCCTGCTTGCCCAGCCGTAATTCGCTCACGATCACCGCTGCGACGATCATCGCCCCGCCCAGCAGCGCCATGGGCGGCAGCCGGTCGCCAGCGATCCGCCCGATGATCCCGGCCCAGACCGGCTCGCCCGCATAGATCAGGGTCGCCCGCGTCGGCGACACGGTGCGCTGCGCCCAGTTCATGACCAATTGGATGATCGCCGTCATCGCGCCCAGGCCGCAGGCGGCGATCACCACCGCCCAGGAAAAGGGCTGGATCGCCTCGCCCACGGGCACCATGCAGGCGAAGGCCAGTAGCGACGTTACCGCGAGCTGCACCACCGTCACCCGCAATATGTTGACGCTGCCTGCAAACAGGCTGATGAAAATAATCTCCAGCGCGATCGGCACCGTGCTGACCAGCGTGATCAACTCGCCCTTGCCCATCTTCACCCCGTCTTGCGGCGCGGCGACGAGCAGCAGGCCGATAAAGGCCAGAACCACCCCGATCCAACTTGCAAGACGCGGGCGGCGGCGCAGGATGATCCATTGCAGCACCGGCACCAGCGGCACATAGGCCGCCGTGATAAAGGCCGAAGAACTGCTCGAAATCGTCTGAAGGCCCCAGGTCTGGAGCGTGTAGCCCGCGAATATGCCCAGCCCGATCACCAGCCCGGCCCACAATTCGCGCAACGTCATGCCCCGCAGCATCGGAGCCGCCAGCGGCAGGGTGAGCAAGGCCGCCGTACCAAAGCGCAGCCCGACGAAATAGAGCGGGCCAGAATGGGCTACCGCGCCATGCACGATCAGAAATGTGCCGCCCCACAGGATCGTTATGCCGATCAGGGCCAGTTCCGCGCGGCCTATAAGCCAGCGGCTTGGGACGGGCTTACGGTCTAGGACGGCGGCATGGGTCATGACCGACCGCTATGGACCGCGCAGGGCGCGGTCAAGCCAGGGGTGCGCGGGATGCGCCCGCGCACCCGGACGGATTATTCGTTCTTCAGATCCTTGCCCGCTTCTTCCAGCGACGCGCCAACATCGCGCTTGGCAGCGTCTGCCTTGCGTTCCGCGTCTGCGGCGGCATCGCTCGTCGCGGCGCCGATCTTGTCCGTGCCCTCGTCGATCGTCCGTCCGGCCTCATCCAGGCCATTGTCGATCTTGTCGCCAGCCCGATCAACCGACTGGCTGATGTCATTGCCGATCGAAGCGCCGGCGTTTTCGACGCTATCCTGGGTCTTTTCCGAGCAAGCCGACAGGCTGGCGATAGACAGGACCGCGAGGGCGGCCAGAACTGAAGTGCGCATGATGTCTCCTTTTCCCCATGGCATGGAAGGAGATAAGCGCAGCAGGCGCGATAAGGTTGCGTCGGCTCGCCTATCCGCCGCGAAGGCCGAACACCATCGACCGGTCCTGATCAGGGATCAGCCCTTCCAGCACCCGCCAGAAGCCGGTGACCGATCCTTGTCCCGCCTGCGCATAGGCAGCCGCCATCTTCTCGCGCAGGGCGCGGAACAGTTCCGCCTCCAGCGCTGCGCCCGCCTCGCTCAGTCGCAGCAATTTCTGGCGGCGATCACTGGCGCCGGGCCGCGTTTCGATATAGCCGCGCTCGATCAGGTCATTAAGAACCCGACCCAGTGACTGTTTGGTGATGGCCAGAAGCCGCAGCAGATCCTTGACGGTCAGGTCGGGCTGGCGCGAAATGAAATAAAGCGCACGATGATGCGCCCGGCCCAGCCCGATCGCGGCCAACCCCTCGTCGATGGACCGGGTCAGCGCCGAATAGCCGAAATAGAGCATTTCGATCCCGCGCCGTATCTCATCCTCACGCAGGAACAGCGGGGAAGCGGGCGACATCTGGGCCGAAGAAGGCGATGAACTGGTAACGGTCATGGCTGTGATGATCCAGCGCGGGAGGAAAATATCTTATTGCCGTCCCAAAAGGATGATGACTAGTGGTCCGATTCTGACATTTGCTACCTTATGGGGTAAGGCCTGTTCAAATGTCAGAATCTTTTCGGACCACTAGCCCGCTTTTATCCTGGTGGATTTTGCGATTTTGACATTTGCAGGCCCATGCCAGCCGCCAGGGGGATGCAAATGTCAAAATCAATCCACCGGGCTTTCCTTTCGCCAATCACACGCTATATGCCTGACCGCGTCGACGATAGTCGGCCCTGCTGGGGCGTCGCCAAGCGGTAAGGCAGCGGCTTTTGATGCCGCCATGCGCAGGTTCGAATCCTGCCGCCCCAGCCAAACATTCCGAAATGCAAAACCTTTCAGGCGGCGATCCGGCTGCGGCACCAAACCGGCGTAGTTCTGCGTGGTTCGCGGGCGGTGGCAAAAACGTGGGATGCAGAGACGATAATTCTCGTGCTCTGACCAAGAGAAAGCCCCCGCGTCTCACGAGGCTGTTTCGAGTGTCCTGTGATTTTTGGTGGCCAGCACTAAAATCTGAGTGCAGCTTTCTGCTCGTGCCAATGCAGCGGCAGGTTGACCTGCCTAACGAGACGGCACGGCGTCCCAAGGCTGCTGATCGATGATTGCGACATGCTGTCCCTGATGCAGCAGCCTACGATGCTGGACCTTGCCGATAGAGATGGGGTTGGAGAGCAGATGATGTAGTGGTCCCATGGCAAAGGGTACGCCGCCGCGCTTCGATCCATCGGCGCTAACACGGCTTCCAGTACCGACGCCTTTTGCCTTAAGCTCCTGATACCTTGGAATGGTATAATCGAATATATGAGACGATTTGCGCAAAGAGCCGGGATCTTGGACTATCGCTCCAGAAAATCGTCCACGACGAACGCGCAAATCTAGATTCGGACGATCAGTGTTCCGGCATTTCGTCCCTGGAAAATATCGACGAAGGCGTCGGGTATATGATGGAACCCGTCCCGCATATCATAACGATTGCGTAGGCGCCCTTCTGCCTCCCACTGGCGTATGGCGGCTATCGCGGACGCATATTCGTCAGCATAGTCGCCAACGACAAAACCCTGCATCCTGATCCGTCCATAGACCAGCTTCATCATATCTCTGGGGCCAGCAGCCGGGCTGTCCGAATCATAAGCGGACAATTGTCCGCACAGCACGACGCGGCCATGTGGCGCCATTCTGTCGATGGCGGCCTGCATCACGTCCCCGCCTACATTATCGAAAAAGATGTTTACGCCGGCAGGCGTGGCGTCCTTCAAAGCCGCTGAAAAGTCCGTCGAGCGATAGTCGATCGCGATGTCTGCGCCGACTTCCTCTTCCAACCAGTGACATTTCTCCGAACCTCCGGCAACTGCAATGATCCGGCAGCCAGCGATGCGAGCCATCTGGCACACCATCGCGCCGACCGACCCGGCTGCACCGGACACAAGGACGCTCATGCCGGGCTTTGGCTCTCCCACCGAAAAAAGACCGAAATAGGCGGTCAGGCTGTTCGGCGAATATAGTGTCATGGCGTCGACCGGGTCCATCCACGCCTGGATAGGCGTGACCGGGACGACTGCCGCATCGGGGCGCAGGACTGCATAATCCTGCCAGGGCGCCACGGCCGTGGCCCATTGCCCGGATTCAAACCGCGCATGACGCGACGCCAGCACTTCGACTGCTGCCATGCCCTTGATCGGTTCACCGATGCCGATCGCACCGCGATAGCTGCGTTCGGGCGAATTCAACCAGTTGCGGATCGTGGGGGCGCAGGAAATGATCCGCGTACGGACAAGAATCTCTCCCTCGTCCAGCCTGGGCGCTTCAAATGCCTCCTCGTGATAGGCAAAATCGTTCGTCTGCACCGCACCTTCGGGCCTGCGCGCCAATAGCCAGGAGCGATTGAGGCTCATGACCGGTCGCCGAACCGTTTGCCCCCCTCCGCCAGTCGCACCAGCAGCGGAGCCGGGCGGAAGGTTTCGCCATGCAGCGCCTCAAGCCGACGCATGTCCGCCACGATCTTGCCCAGCCCGACCTGATCGGCCCAGAAGAGAGGCCCGCCGCGATAGACCGGCCAATTATAGCCGAGCACCGCTGCTATATCGATGTCGGATGCCCGCAGCGCGATGCCTTCTTCCAATATTCTCGCACCCTCGTTGACGACCGGATAGAGCAGGCGCGCCAGAATGGCCTCATCCCCCACCGTTGGGCTATGCGCAACGGATCCTGCCGCCGCAACTTCGCTGATCAAGGTTGCGGTCAGGTCCGACGCATGGGGGCGCCGCTTCTCATCATAATCATAATAGCCCGCACCGCGCTTCTGGCCCAGCCGACCGGCGGCGACCAGATCGCCCATGACGGTGCGTTCGGTCGCGTTCCGGCCAATAACATCGAGCCCCACCAGATCCATCATCTGGAAATGTCCCATGGCGAAGCCATAATCGACCAACACGCGGTCGATCGCTTCAATGGGCGTGCCTTCCAGCATCATTGCTTCGGCTTGTGTCCCGCGGGGCGCGAGCAACCGATTTGCGATGAAGCCGTCACACACGCCGCTGAGCACGGCGACCTTGCCGATCCGCTTGGCAAGCCGCATCGCTGTCGCGACCACGGGCTTTGCGGTGGCGGCGCCGCGCACGACTTCCAGCAGGCGCATGACATTGGCGGGCGAGAAGAAATGGAGCCCCACGACCCATTCGGGCCTACTGGTCGCTGCCGCGATGCGATCAAGATTGAGGAAGGATGTGTTGGACGCCAGGATCGCACCCGGTTTGGCAATCCGGTCGAGCCGCGCGAAAATATCGGTCTTGACGTCCATGCTCTCATAGACGGCTTCGATAACAAGGTCGGCATGGGCAAGCGCGCCAAGCTCCAGGCTGGGCGAAATCAGCGCCATGCGCTGCTCGACCTGCTGGCCGGTCATTCGCCCCTTGCTGGCGGTTGCCTCATAGTTGCGGCGGATCGTGGCGATCCCGCGATCCAGCGCCTCCTGGCTGGTTTCGACCAGCGTCACCGGGATGCCGGCATTCAGGAAATTCATCGTGATGCCGCCGCCCATGGTGCCTGCACCGATAACGCCAACCGCCGCTATATCGATGGCTGTCGTCTCCGGCCCTATGTCCGGCACCCGTGCCGCCTCCCGCTCGGCGAAGAAGACATGGCGCTGGGCGGCGGATTCGGGGCTGGCGACCAGCTGCTCGAATAAGGCCGTTTCTTTTGCCAGGCCATCATCGAAATCAAGCATCACCGCCGCCTGCACGGCCTCTATGATCGCGCCAGGCGCGGGAAAACCCTTGAACCGGCGTGCGTTCGTCGTTGCGAAAGTCGTGAAGAGGTCCGGGGCGTTCCGGTCGCCTTCGATGGCATCTGTCCGATCTTTGATCCGCGGTTTCGCCGCGCCATCCGCCACCACGCGCCGGGCAAAGGCCAGCGCTTCGGATTGAAGCGATGGATCATCGGCGATCGCGTCCACCAGACCGAGCGACAGCGCCTCTTTCGCCTTGATCTGGCGACCCGATGTGACGATGTCCAACGCGGCCTTAGCGCCGACGACCCTTGGCACGCGCTGGGTTCCGCCTGCGCCGGGAAGCAGGCCATGATTGACTTCGGGCAGGCCTCCGCGCGCACTTTCTGCGACGACGCGATAGTGGCAGGCGAGCGCCAGTTCGAAACCTCCGCCCAGCGCGGTGCCGTGAATGGCGGCAATGACAGGCTTGGGCGCGGCGTCGAGCATGGCACACAGGTCCGGTAAGGACGGCGACTGCCAGGGTTGGCCGAATTCGGTGATGGCCGCGCCGGCGATGAAGGTGCGCCCCGCGCATATCAGCATGATCGCATGCGCCTGATCATCGCGGAACGCCCGATCCAGCTCAGACTGCAACGCTTGCCGCAGGGGGGCTGACAAGGCGTTCACCGGCGGATTGTCCAGCGTGATGAGCGCAATGCCGTCCGTGACGACGCTGCTGGCGGTCTGGTTCATGTCATGCGTCCTGTGTGGCGGGTGGTGCGGCGCGCCTGCGGGCGACCTCTTCCACGGCAATGGCGGCCATCGCCTTCTTGTCGAGCTTGCCGGTGGCGGTCACCGCCATTTCCTCGACCAGCACCAGATGTTCAGGCCATTTCTTGCGGGAAAGGCCTTGCTGCGAAAGATGGTCCAGCAGCTCAGGCAGGTCCATGCCGCTGCCTTGGGCCCTGAGGCGGCAGACCGCGCAGGCCTGCTCGCCCAGCTTGCGTTCGGGCACAGCGACCACCGCGACCTCGGCAATGGCGGGGTGCCGCAACAGCGCAGCCTCTACCTCGGCAGGGTCGATATTGAAGCCGCCCCGGATGATCTGGTCCTTGATCCGGCCGACCACCCGGACGAAGCCTTCTTCATCACGGATGATTTCGTCCCCGGTCAGGTAGAAGCCATCCGGCGTCATGCGCTCCTGCCCGGCGCCCAAGCCCTGCGCATAGCCCAGGAAAAGGGATGGCCCGCGGACGCCTGCCTGCCCCCGGCTGCCCCTAGGCAGCACTTTCATATCGGGATCGAATGCCTCTTCCTGCGTTTCGGGAAAGGGGATGCCGTCAAAAAGCTGGCGGCGCTCCAGCGGGTCCGTGGGGCTGGTCGAGGCATGGCCCATGCATTCCGACATGCCGAACATGCGCAGCGCCTTGAGCCCCAGCAGCCGATCGGCGTCAGCGATCAGTTCCGGAGTCATGGCGCTGCCCCCCACAGCCATGGCGCGGAGGGGAAGGCGACCGCTCCATTCGCCGAGGCGGGCTGCTTCCACCATCGTGAATAGGTGGGTCGGGACGGCAATGGCCCAGCCACATCCGTAGCGTTCGGCTCGCCGAAGTGCTTCGGCGGGCACCCATGGGTCCACCAGCACGAGCGGATGTCCCAAAGACAGCGCGAAATGCGCCGTGAAAGTGAAGCCGGGGGCGCTGTCGAGCGGGACAATGCCCAATATCGCGTCGCGAGGATCAAGGCCGGCTATGGCCGCACAGGCGCGGGTTGCATAGTTGAGCGCTTCCGGGCCGTGCATCACGCCCTTGGGAACGCCGGTGCTGCCGGAGGTGAAGCCGATGAGTGCGGCATCGGCGTCGCGCGGATCACGCGACCGTGCGCCTGTCCCGGCAGTAACTTCGGGCAAGCTGTCGTCGGCACCGCTGACCTTGGCAGCATGACCGAGCAAGGGTTCGAGCACGGCAAGATCGCCCGCGCCGAGCTTTGGCGATACCGGGCAGAATGTTGCGCAGAGCGATGATACGGCAAGCGCCGTGGCAATCGTCGCCGGGCTCTTGTGCCCGGTCACGAGGACGCGGTCGCCCGGCTCTACCCCCACAGACCTGAGCCGCGCTGCAATGTCCACCGCTTGCGCGCGCAATTCGGCCCGGCTCCATAAACGGTCGTTGCAATCGGCCAGCGCGAGCGCGTCCGGTTCAGCCTCGGCAAGGCGCGCGAACTGCGGCCAGAGCCGCTCGGCGTTCCATTGAAACGTCGGATGGCGTTGTTCTTCAGGCAAGGGATTGCCCTCCATCAACGAGGAAGGTTTGACCAGTGATGAAGCTGCCCGCATCGGACGCCAGCAGCGCCAGCGTGCCAGCCACTTCGTCGGGGCGGCCAAAGCGGCGCATCAATATGCCAGCCCGCGTTTTTTCCTGAATGGCGGTGTCCAGCGTTTCCGTCATGCCCGTTTCGATCGATCCGGGGGCGATGGCATTCACCCGAATATTGTGCCCGGCCCATTGAGCGGCCAGGTCGCTGGTCAGGTGAACGATCGCCGCCTTGCTGGTGGTGTAGGGGACGACCTGTCCCGCGTCCGGCTGATAAGACAGAAAGGCGCCAACCGATGCGATATTGACGATCGCCCCGCCGCCCTGGGCGATCATGTGGCGCGCAGCATGACGGCAGGCCAGGAAGGTGCCGGTCACGTTGACGTCCATCACCTTTTGCCAGCCCTTGAGCGGAATGTCCTGCGGCAGACCCCACCAGGATGCGCCGGCATTGTTGATGAGGATGTCGAGCCCCCCCAACCGCTCTACCGTTCCGGCGATTGTGGCCTCGACGGACGCTTCGTCGGCGATATTGCAAGCCAGGCCTGCGGCTGGCACTCCGAAGCGATCCGCTATCCCTGCCGCCAGATCGGCGCAATCCGCCCCCGTCCGTGATGCCAGCGCGACGGCGCAGCCCAGATCGGCCAGTGTCGCGGCCATCGCTTCGGCGAGCGCCCCGCGTCCGCCGGTGATGAGCGCACGTTTGCCGTCGAGACGGAACTGAGCGGCGGTGAAGCCGGGTTTCCAGTCAGTCATGATCACCTCCGGCAAGCAGATCGATTTCGTCGGTGATCAGGATGATCCGCCGACCGCCCATGCCCCTGGTCTGCGCTGTCGCCGCTTTCCATTCGGGCGAGGCAAAGGCGATGTCCAGCGCCGCCCGGTCAGCGAAAGTCAGCACGGCATGGCCGTCCCAGCCCGGCGCTTCCGGACTGTCATAATCCTTTGTCACCGCCCCATGCCGATAGGCGATAAGGCCGGGCAGAACCCTGGCGGCGTCGGCGTGCGGCCCACGCCACCAGGTGGTGAACTGTTCGTGAGTCCAGTCCTGCGGCCGGCTGGCCAGGACGACCATGCTGACCGCCATGGCTTATTTGCCCGTCCAGACCGGCTGGCGCTTTTCGAGGAACGCCGCGACGCCTTCCTTCGCATCGGCCGAATGGTGCACCACGTTACAGGTCATGGTTTCCAGCGTGATGAGCGAGTTGGTGTCGGCGTCCATACCGCGGTTCACCGCCATCTTGGTCATCCACATGCAGAAGGGGCTCTTGTCGATCAGCGGAGCGCAGAAATCCTGGATCAACTGCTCAAGCTGATCGCTGGGCGCGGACGCATTGCACAGACCCCATTCGACGCATTCCTTGCCCGAAAGCAGCTTGCCCGTCAGCATCAGTTCCTTCGACTTGCGCATGCCGATATAGCGTGGCAGGCGATAGATCGGGCCCGCGCCGCCGAACAGTGCGCGGCGGATGTGGAAGTCGCCGATCTTGGCGTCGTCGGCGGCGATGCCGAAGTCGCACGAGATGAACAGCTCGAAGCCCCCGGCGACCGCATAGCCTTCGACGCAGGCGATGGTCGGCTTCTTCATGTTGTAGATCTTGTCGTAGGTGCGCGCCGAGTCGATCGCGAGCTGAAGCGACGTGCTCGTCTCATGCAGCACCGGACCGACCAGCTGACCGAGGTCGGCACCCGCGCAGAAGGTGTTGCCACGACCTCGGAATACGACGGCCAGGACCGAATTATCCTCTGCCGCCTTGTCCACCGCCGTTTCAAGGTCGCGCAGAAGCTGCGGGCTCACGCAATTCTTCACATGGGGGCGATTGAGCCAGATCGTGCAGATGCCGTTATCGGCCACTTCATATTGGATGACGTCCTTTTCCGGTTCCATGTAACTTCTCCTTGGCAAAGATGTAAAAAGACTGATTGTTTCAGCGCGCTATGCCGCCCTCTTCCGGCGGGGCGAGCATCCCCCCCACCGCCATCCACGCAGCAATTCCCGCAGATGGGACGGCACAAAGCACCGCCTCGGCAATTTCCTCTTCGCTGGCGCCCGCATTGCGCGCGCCGCGCACATGGGTTGCCGCCATCGGACTGTATCCGGCTGCAAGAATGGTGAGCAAAAGCAGTTCGCCATATTTGGCGGACAATGGGTTGGCGTCGATGCTGCCCCGCCGCATCAGGTAATAGGCGTCCGCCGCTTCGGGCACGAGCCGCATCAGGGCGCCCAATGGCGCTGGAATAGCGCCTGCCCAATAGGCGCGGAAATTCGCCTCTGCCTCTCCATGGCCAGCCTTTGGCAATGGTTGCGGCTGCGGAGCCTGCACATCGTCAAAGCTGTCACTGATGATCTGTGCGAAATCGAGTGCCGCCGCTTCGCCGCGAAGGCTGGAGAGCACGATCAGCCCGGCGGTCGCGTCCTTCGGCGTCAGGCCGAGTGCGACGCCCCGTTCCATTTCCTGCCGGGCAAGGGTGAGGTGGCGGCGATCAACCGCAGCCACGGTCGCGAACAGCGCTTTCAGTTTCGCGGGAACCGCGCCATCCGACTCGATGACCGACCGGAAACTGGCATAGCCAGCCAGCGTGTAGGGCGCATAGCCCCGCAGCAGGGCGACATCCATCAATGGGCTATTCGTCATCGCATGCTCTCCTGCCATCCAAATGATCGACCGACTGGTCGGGCGTCAACCGAAAATTTCTCTCCTGACCAGTTTGACAGCCGACCAGTCGGTCGACTATTTATGTCTCGACCGATCGGTCGGGTGACTCCTAAAGAAAGGGGCGAGCCGGCTCGAATCCGGCGGTATATCTGGAGTGGATGCGTGGATTTCGAACAATCGCCTAAATCCAGGGAGTGGATGGAGCGCGTAGGAGCGTTCATGGAGGAGCACATCGTTCCTGCCGTTCCCCTCTATCACCAGCAGTCCGCCGCGATTGATCGCTGGACCGAGATTCCGCCGATTTTCGACGAACTCAAGGACAAGGCACGACAAGCGGGGCTGTGGAATATCTTCATGCCGCCATCTGAGCATGACGATGAATTTTTCACCAGCGTTGGCCTCACCAATGTCGAATATGCCCCGATCGCCGAATTGATGGGGCGGATTTCCTTCGCCAGCGAAGTGTTCAACTGCATGGCGCCCGATACCGGCAATTTCGAGGTGCTGCACCGCTATGGCACGGCAGATCAGAAGCAGCGCTTCATGGTGCCGTTGCGCGATGGGGAAACCCGCTCCGCCTTCCTGATGACGGAGCCGGCCGTCGCCTCCTCCGACGCGCGCAATATCCAGACCGATATTCGCCGGGATGGCAGTGATTACGTCATCAATGGCCGGAAATGGTGGTCGTCGGGTGCTGGACATCCGCGTTGCGACTTCTTCATCGTCATGGGCAAGACAGATGCTGACGCTGCGCCTTATCGGCAGCAGTCGATGATCCTGGTGCCTCGTCACACGCCCGGTGTGACGTTGGTGCGCCATTTGCCCGTTTTTGGCTATGATCACGCGCCCCACGGGCATTTCGAAGTGGCGCTGGACAATGTTCGCGTCCCGGCGGAAAATATGCTGCTGGGCGAGGGGTGCGGGTTTGAAATCGCGCAGGGCCGTCTTGGTCCGGGTCGTATCCACCACACGATGCGCAACATCGCGACGATGGAAGTGGCGCTGGAAAAAATGTGCCGCCGCCTCCTGTCGCGCAGGGCTTTTGGCAAGGTGATCGCCGAACACTCGGTCTGGGAGGAGCGGATCGCCAGAGCGCGCTGCGAGATCGAGATGGCGCGCCTTCTCTGCCTCAAGGCGGCCCACAAGATGGATGTTGTCGGCAGCAAGGCCGCGCGCGCGGAGATCGCCATGATCAAGATCGCCGCGCCCAAAATGGCGCAGCAGATCGTCGACGACGCAATTCAGGCGCATGGAGGCGGCGGTGTCAGTGATGATTTCGGTCTGGCGGAATTGTGGGCCAATACCCGCATCGTGCGCCTGACCGATGGGCCGGACGAGGTGCACGAGCGGCAGCTTGCCCGAATGGAACTGGCCAAATATGCCGAAGGGAAGGGGGCGTGAGCGGCGCGCAGCCTGCCGCGACAATCGGCTCGACCGTCGATGTCGCCGTCAACAGCGCCTTCGACGAGGCCCGCCTGGCCGCCTATCTTTCTGGCCGGATTGCCGGATTTTCGGGGCCGATGCGGGTTCAGCAGTTCGAAGGCGGGCAATCCAATCCGACCTTCCTCCTGTCGACACCGGATCACAGCTATGTCCTGCGCCGCAAACCGGCCGGCATCCTGCTGAAGTCCGCCCATGCCGTGGATCGCGAATATCGGATAACCAAAGTCCTGCACGAAGCCGGGCTGCCGGTGGCGGAGCCGCTGCTGCTGTGTGAGGATGAGGATGTCATCGGCAGCATCTTCTATGTGATGCGCTATGTGCCGGGGCGCAGCTTCTGGGATCCGCGCATGCCCGGCCTCGACCGTGCCCAGCGCGCCGCCATTTATGATTCGGCCAATGAAACGCTCGCCCGCCTGCACCTTGTCGATTTCGCGGCGCTTGGGCTTGCCGACTATGGCAGGTCGGGCAATTATTTTGCGCGGCAGATTTCCCGCTGGTCGCGGCAATATGAGGCATCGCGCACCCGCGACATTCCAGAGATGGACCGGCTGCTCACATGGTTGCCCGATGCCATCCCGGACACCGACGAACGCACGACGATCATCCATGGAGATTATTCCTTCCATAATCTGCTGGTGCATCCGACCGAGCCCAGGGTGTTGGCGGTCATCGACTGGGAATTGTCCACGCTCGGCGATCCGCTCGGCGACCTCACCTATCATATGATGGAATGGTTCAGGCCGGAGGGGGTGGACGTGCGCGGGACGTTGCAGGGGGCTGATCTCGCCGCGCTCGGCATCCCGAGCGCAGATGAATATGCCCGTCGCTATTGCGAGCGAACGGGTATTCGGGGCGATCCGACCCACCCCTTCTACCGCGCGTTCAACCTGTTCCGGGTTGCGGCGATCCTGCAAGGGATTGCGGGGCGCGCCCGTGACGGCGTGCAGACCGCAAACAATGCCAGCGACATCGTCACGCGGATCGAGCCGCTCGCCAAGGCGGCCTGGCTGGCAGCGCATGAGGCTGGCGCAGGCTGACCGTGTGACGAGGCAACAAGAAATATCTGGGCGCAAGACAAAATAGCTCAAATCTGAGGGAG
This sequence comes from Sphingobium sp. B2, assembly GCF_007693735.1. Lineage (NCBI taxonomy): Bacteria > Pseudomonadati > Pseudomonadota > Alphaproteobacteria > Sphingomonadales > Sphingobiaceae > Sphingobium > Sphingobium sp. B2. The sequence continues at coordinate 2,001,078 of NZ_VDBZ01000001.1, read as the reverse complement.
AGATGATGATGAAAAGGTTTCAAATAGGCCGAGTAGCGCTCCTTTCCGGATGCGCGTTTGCCGGGATCGTCGCGCCGGCGCATGCGCAATCTGCCGCGGCCGCAGCCAGCGCCACGCCAGCGGCGGATGCCGCTGCGCCATCCGCGCAAGACATCATCGTCACCGGAACGCGCGTGGTGCGCGACGGCTATAACCAGCCGACGCCCGTCACTGTCGCGCCTACCACGGAACTGGAAAAGGCGACGCCCACCAATCTTGCAGATGCCATCAACAAGCTGCCGCAGTTCGCCAATTCGGTCAGCCCGCAATCCAACAGTCAGTTGCAGGGCAATAGCGGCGAGCATGGCAACCTGCTCAATTTGCGCGGCGTTGGCCCGACCCGTGCGCTGATCCTGCTCGACGGCATTCGCGTGCCGCCCACGACCTTCCGGGGCGCGGTGGACGTCAACACTATTCCCCAGCTGCTGATCCAGCGCGTCGATGTGGTGACCGGCGGCGTGTCGGCGGTTTACGGTTCCGATGCCGTCAGCGGCGTGGTCAATTTCGTCCTCGACAAGAAATTCGAGGGGATAAAAGGCGTGGCGCAACGCGGCGTTTCGACGCGCGGAGACCTTGGCAATTATCGCATCGGCATCGCTGGGGGCATGAGTTTTGCAGGCGACCGGGGTCATGTGCTTGCCTCCATCGAGCGTTTTGACAGCGACGGCATCAAACGTAGCGCGCGCGTCTATGGCGATGACGCTTATGCAGCCGTGGGGTCGGTTCCCGGAGCAACCGTAGCACCGGGTCGGGCGGGCAACCCGTTCACCTTCCTGCCCAACCTGCGCTTCACGACGAATGATTATAATAATGGCATCATCACGTCGAGCACGGCCCCCTCGCTCACCAATTCGATCTTCCTGCCTGGCGGGGCCGTGCGGCCGATCCAGCGCGGCACGCCCACCGGCACGCCTGGCACCAATGTCGGCGGCGATGGCCTCTATATCCCCGGCTTCAACCAGTTGATCGCCCCCCTGACGACGACGCAGGGTTTTGGCCGCATCGCCTATGACATGACGGATACGCTCACCGCCCACGTCCAGGGCAGCTATTCGCGCAGCGTCACCAGCTATGACACGCAGGCGCAATCGGTGCTTGGTTTCCGTTTCTTCAGTGGCAACGCCTTCCTCAATCCCGCGGTGCAAGCCCAGATGGGGCCCAATGATTCGTTCGCCATGTTCCGCTTCATCGCTGAACAGGGGCCGATCCCGACGCGCGAGTCGACCGACGCCTATCTGATCAATAGCGGGCTTGAGTGGAACCTTGGCGGATGGAACGTCACCGCCGATTACACCCACGGCAAATCCGTCACCAAATTTGCACAGACGCAGGTTGAGGTTCCCAAGCTTGCAGCCGCGCTTGACGCAGTGCGTGCGCCAAACGGCTCGATCGTATGCCGCGTGACGCTGACCAACCCCGGCCTGTATCCAAATTGTACGCCGCTCAATGTGTTCGGGGCGGGGACGCCCTCTGCCGCCGATCTGCAAACGGTCCTTGGCGTTTCGCGCTATCGGGCCATGAACATCACGGACGATTTCGTGGTTTCGGCGCGCGGAGATATTTTCGAGCTTCCGGCAGGGCCGGTCACGGTCGCCATCGGTGCACAATATCGCCGGCAGAAGCTTGATCTCACGTCCAATTCCGATCCCGCCGTGCCTGTCGATTTCACTGGCCTGCGCGGCGTGCCGGCCAATCGCCAGACCCGTTTCAACAACACCAATGTCGGATCGGCCTTTGGCAAGCTCAACGTGAAGGAGTTCTTCGCTGAAACGTTGATACCGATATTCAAGGACCAGCCGCTCGCCGAGGAACTGAGCTTCAACGGGGCGTTCCGTTATACCGACTATAGCACCAGCGGCAGCGTCAAGACTTGGAAACTCGGTGCGGTTTACAAACCTATCCAGGACATCACGCTCCGTGTCACGCGCTCACGCGATATTCGCGCGCCTTCGCTGTTCGAGCTGTTTGCGGGCGTTCAGACCCAGCCGGTGAACTTCAACGATCCGCACACCGGGACGCCGGGTTCGATCCGCCAGTTCAGCGGCGGCAATCCCAACCTTGATCCGGAAACCGGCGATACATTCGCCGCGGGCGTGGTCCTCAGCCCCAGTTTCCTGCCTGGCTTTGACATTTCGGTCGATTATTATGACCTCAAGATCAAGGGCGCCATTGCCACGCAGGGGCTGAACGACGTGGTCAATGAATGCGAAACGTCCAACGGCACCTCGCCCACTTGCGCCCTGATCGAACGGCCGCTGCCTTTCAGCGACCGGACAGCCGCCAACTATCCGATTTCCGTGAGCCTGATTACACAGAATATCAGTTTCCTGCGCACCAGCGGTCTCGACATCACCATGTCGTATCGCACCAAGCTGGGCGAGGGTGATCTGACGCTGCGCGCCTTTGCCAACTATCTGGATCGCTACAAGACGCAGACCAACTCGATCGCACCAGTGATCGATTATGGGGGCCATGGCGTCAACAGCCAGACCGGTTATGCCTATCCCAAGTTCCGGGGGACGCTCAGCGCCAACTACACCAATGGTGGCCTGACGCTTTTCGTGCAGGAGCAGATGATCGGCAAGGTGACCATCGGCAACCTGAAGAATGATCCGACCTCCTTCTACGCGGTGCCGGCGATCAAGCCTGTCTTTTATACCGACGCGACGGCTTCCTATAAATTCGACGTCCGCGGGGAGCCGGAGCTGTTCGTGACGGCGACGAACCTGCTTGATCGCAAGCCCCCGCTGGTAGCCGCCGCCGCCGCGCCGGGACTTCTCTACCCGACATTGTTCACGCTCTACAATGTCGCCGGACGCACGCTGACGGCGGGGGTTCGTTTCAAGTTCTGATGGCCCACTGGACAGGGATGTTCGATAATTCGGGGAGGCGCGCCAGGTGCGGGCCTCCCTTCAATCACAAAGCCTTTCAAGAGGTAGTCGCATGAACAGCCCTCCCATCGGCCTCACCGCGCCGCCGCCGACGTCCGATGCGAGGCTGCGCCGCACGATGCTGGTCATGCTGGGCCTCGTGTCCATGTTCAACTATATCGACCGCACGGTGCTGTCGGTGCTTCAGGAACCGATCAAGCGTGAACTTGGGCTGAGCGACGGCCAGCTTGGACTGCTCACCGGCCTTGCCTTCGCGCTGTTCTATGCCACGCTATCCCTTCCGATCGCGCGCCTGGCGGATCGATTCAATCGCCGCAACATCATCGCCGCCTCGCTCGCAACATGGAGCGGGATGACAGCGCTTTCGGGCCTGGCCACCGGCTTTGGGTCTCTGGTCGCCTTCCGCATCGGGGTCGCGCTGGGGGAGGCGGGCTCAGTGCCCGCGTCCCATTCCATCATCGCTGATTATTATCCGCCCGAAAAGCGGGTCACGGCGCTAGCCCTTTGGGGGCTGGCGCTTCCGGCGGGGATTATGTTCGGCTATGCGTCGGGCGGCTGGATCGCCTCGGCATTGGGATGGAGGCTCGCCTTCGGTGTGATTGGCGTTGCGGGTGTGGCTCTGGCCCCGCTTGTGTTGCTACTGGTCAAGGAACCTGTGCGTACCGGATCGGCGGCGTCTGCGAAGGCGGACGGCGCGCCTCCCGTGGGCGAAGCGATGCTTTTTCTGTGGCGGCTGCGGACCTATCGCTACATGCTGATTGGCACCACGCTCCACGCCTTTGCCCAATATGCGATGATGAGCTGGTCCGCGCCCTTCTACATGCGTGTCCATCACATGCCGCTTGCCGATGTTGCGTCTTGGCTGGCCCTGATGAACGGACTGGGCGGCGGCGTCGGCATCTATCTGGGTGGTCGCCTGTCGGACGCTGCAGGATCGCGCAATCCCTCTGGCCGCATCTGGGTCAGCGCTGTCGCGATGCTGCTGATGGTGCCAGCAGCGCTGGCCCAGTTTCTCATTCCGTCGCTTACAGCTTCCTTGGCGTTCGGTTTCGTCGCGACGATGCTCATGTTCTTCTATTATGGCCCGATCATCGGCGTGCCGCAGTCCATCGTCCCGCCCCGTATCCGGGCATTGACCTCTGCCGTGACATTGCTCGTGTTCAACCTGTTCGGGTTGGGCCTGGGGCCAGCGGTGACGGGATTCCTCAGCGATTATCTGGCAGCGACGGGCGGGATGCAGGTCACGTCGCTGCGTTATGCGCTGGCGACAGTCATCCTGTTCTCGCTTGCGGGCGCCGGTTGTATTGGTTGGGCCTGCCGCTTCTACACGGCGGATCTTCGGAAGCCTTGAGCATATCCATACCATCCCTACGCGCCTTCGCGGTGCGGCTTGCGCTCGCGATGAATATCATCATCACGCCGGTCTGCGCAGGGCAGCCGACCAGCCCGGCCAGTTCGCAGCAGCTATTCGCGGGAGAGAGCACGGACCCCTATATGCTGGCCGTTCGGGCCACGATATGGGGCTATCCCCTGGTGCGCGCGGCGCAGTTGCGGGAGAAGGCAACCCAGCCCAGCCACCCCCTAGCGCCGCGTCCCAAGACTGTCGCCACGGCCCCGATCAACCGGATCGGGCAGGCGCGCGACCTTGCCGGACCTGATACGCGAATTGGCGTCGCACCCAATAACGACACGCTGTACAGCCTCGCCTTTCTGGACACGAAAGATAGGCCGTTCCAACTCGACACGCCGAACTTCAAGCATCGTTACTACGTCTTTCAGTTCGGCGAGGCTGATAGTTCGACCCTGACATCCTTTGGCCAGAGCAGTCATGGCAGCAAGCTGCCCCCCATTTTCATCGTCGGACCGGATTATCGGGGTCATGTTCCAAAGGGCGCACAGATTGTTCGCAGCACGCAGCGCTATCTGATGGTGGCGGGCCGCGTCCTCGTTGATGGACCGCAGGATCTGCAAAAAGTCCACCGGTTGCAGGACCAGATAAGGCTGCGGCAATGGTTGGGTCCGAACCGGCTCGTTCAGGCACCCATTGCATCCCAACGCATTCTGGCCAGTGAGGCGGATGATGTGCCCAAGGGACTGGCGCTTCTCGCCGACCTCGGCACGGTGCTTGAAGACTGGCGCGTTTCAAAAGAGGATGCTGGCCTGATCGCATCGCTACGCCCGATCGGCCTCACGATAGACAATGGCTTTCGCTACGCGCAGCTGTCGCCGTCCGTGCGTGCCGCCATGGAGCGTGGCGTCGCCGACGGGCTGGCGATCATTCGGGAGAAGACACGCCATCTGGGCACGATGTCTGGCGGATGGTCGACCAGCTATGCGGGCTCCCGCTTTGGCGATGACTTCCTGTTGCGGGCGGCCGTGGCGATGGACCAAATCTATGTGCTGGACAAGGACGAGGCGCTGTATCCGGTCGCCCATCTCGATGCGCAGGGACGACAGCTTGACGGTCGGAACACATATATCCTTTGCTTTCGCAAGCAGGATCTGCCGCCAGTGGACGGTTTCTGGTCCATCACGCTCTACTATGAAAAGGGATTTCTGGCGGCCAACGCCATCAACCGCTATTCGATAGGCGACCGGACGCCGGGCATTGTCTACGGAAGGGATGGTTCGCTTGGCCTCCTTATCCAGAATGAAGATCCCGGAGCGGACAAGCGGAGCAACTGGCTTCCGGCACCGCGCGAACCATTCATGCTGATGATGCGCCTTTATCGACCCCAACATAGGGCGGTGGACGCGCAATGGCATCCGCCAGCCATCCAGCCGATCGACATGGCCAGCACGCCCGGTTCAGAAGGCTGCGGAACGCCCTGACATCAGGCCACGGTCCGGCCATTGTCGATGACGATCTCCGCGCCGTTCAACCGGATCGATTCATCGGATACCAGGAAGAGGACCAGATCCGCGACATGCTGCGGCTTGCCCTCATGACGACGGGCGGCTTCACGCAATTCGGGTGCAGCAAAATGATAAGCCTGACGGACCATCTCCGTATCGTGAGAGCCAGGCAGAACCATGTTGGCGCGAACGGGATAGCCTTGCTGCTGGCAATGGACGATCAGGCTGCGCGTCATGGAGAGGACGGCTCCCTTGGCCGCGCTGTAGGCGAATACTGCCGGATTGCCGCGAATGGCCGCAACCGACGCGATATTGACGATCGACCCCGCCCCGCTTGCCGCGAGCGCTGGCAGGCATGTCTTGCACCCCAGGAACGTCCCTTCCGCCGAAACCGCGGTCACGCGGCGGAACGACTCAAGCGAGGATTGCTCGACGGTTTCGAAGCGGGCGATTCCGGCATTGTTGACCAGGGCGTCAAGACGGCCATGGACCTGCATGATCTTCGCCAACGAAGCCTGCCATTGCGTTTCGCAGGTCACGTCCAGATGCAGGGCCATGGCCGCTGGAAGCGCCTCGGCGACCCGCCGCGCCGCCTGCTCGTCGACGTCGGCGACGATGACGCGCGCGCCCTCGCGCGCCAAGGCTTCGGCATCGGCCTGACCCAGGCCATGCCCAGCTCCAGTTACGAGGACGACCTTGCCTTCAACCCTGCCTTTTGCTGCCATGACCAGTCTTTCAGGCTGCCAGCGCTTCACGCGCGGCAGATCCGCCGCCATGCAGGCGCGATAGCAGAAGCACACGGCGCAGGCCGCGCCCGACCGCAAGTTCATCGGTCACGCCCATGCCGCCGTGCAATTGCACGGCCTCTTCCGCAAGCTTCAAGGCGGCATCCCCTACATAGGCCTTCGCCGCCGTGACGGTGCGGACCCGCTCCTCCTCCTCGACCAACGCCGCTTTCAAAAGCATTGAGCGGGATTGCTCCAGCCAGGTGTACATCCGGGCGCAGCGATGCTGGACGACCTGGAAGCTGGCGATCGGCTTGCCAAACTGTCGCCGCTGCCCGACATAATCGACCGTCAGGTCCAGCAAAGTCGCCATCGCACCCACCAGTTCGGCAACTATCGAGAGCCCGGCAAGAGCCTGTGCTTCATCCCATTGCGTCGCGGACAGTGTGAGCGCCACGGCCTCCGCCGCATCGAAATGGACTTGGGCCGCCATGCTGCCGTCGACCAGGCGAACCGGCCTCCTGCGGACTGCGCTATCCATGGCGTCGACCAGAAATAGCCCGCCCGCCGCTGTTTCCACCACAAAAGCGTCAGCATCCATCCCGTCACGGACGATGGCCGCCGATCCGCTGAGCTTTCCGTCCGCACATTCTCCGCCCCGTGCGAACGCCAGCAGGGCATCTCCCTGCAAGAGTCGTTCGCCCCAGCGTTCAGCAGCCGGACTGCCGACGATCGCTCGGCCACACAGCAGGATCGATTCAGCGAGCGGGGAGATGGCGAGGGCGCGTCCCATCTCCTCCGACACGATCATCACTTCCGCTGCGCCGCTCCCCAGGCCGCCTGCCTGTTCCGGCATCAGCAAGGCGAACAGGCCAAGCTCGCCGAGCGCGCGCCACTCATCAAGCGGCATCGGCCCCTTCGCCATGGTCGTGGCGTCATATCGGTCCGCCAGAAAGCGGCGGACCATGTCGCGCACCATGGCCTGCTCATCGCTGAGCGCGAGGTTCATGGTTCAGAGCACCTCGATGATCGAGGCGTTGGCGATACCGCCGCCTTCGCACATGGTCTGGAGACCGTAACGTTGGCCGCGCGCCTTGAGCGCATGGATGAGCGTCGCCATCAGCTTCGTGCCGGTGGCGCCGAGCGGATGACCCAGCGCGATTGCGCCGCCGTTGACGTTCAGTTTGGACGGGTCCGCATCAAGTGCCTTCATCCAGGCCAGCGGGATGGATGCGAAGGCTTCGTTCACTTCAAACAGGTCGATGTCCTTCATCGTCATGCCCGCGCGATCGAGAACGCGGCGGGTTGCAGGGATCGGTTCCTCCAGCATGATCACCGGGTCGCCAGCCGTCACCGCCAGATTGACGATGCGGGCGATGGGCTTCAGGCCATGCGCCCGAACCGCCGCTTCGGATGCGACGAGCACGCCGCTAGCGCCGTCGCAAATCTGGCTCGCAGCGGCGGCAGACAGCGTGCCTCCCTCGCTGATCAGCTTGACCGAGCCAATTGACTCCAGTGATGCATCGGCCCGCACCCCTTCGTCGCGATCATGCACTGCCTGCTCGCCGTCCGCAGTTACGATCGGCACCGGCACGATCTCCCGGTCGAATGCGCCCGCCTTCATCGCCGCCGTCGCCTTCTGATGGCTGGCGAGCGCGAAACGGTCATGATCGTCGCGGGTGAAGCCATATTTGTCGGCGATCATCTGCGCACCGTCAAACTGGCTGAACATCGCAACCCCATAGCGCCGCTGGATGGCTTGGGAGAAGGGATTGGCGCCGATACCGCCAGACTTGGCCAATGTGATGGCTGATCCCATCGGCACGCGCGTCATGCTTTCGACGCCGCCTGCAATGACGATGTCCTGAAGGCCGGACATGACCGCCTGCGCCGCGAAATGCACCGCCTGCTGGGATGATCCGCACTGCCGGTCGATCGTCACGGCCGGCACGCTGTCGGGCAGGCTAGAAGCGAGCACGACATTGCGACCGAAGGCGAATGTCTGCTCGCCCACCTGGCTGACGCAGCCGATGATGACATCGTCGATCGCCGCAGGATCGACACCCGCGTCCGCCACCAGCGCATCCAGTATCAGTGCGCCCAGATCGGCTGGATGACAACCGGCAAGGCGGCCATTGCGGCGGCCACCGGCGGTCCGGCGTGCGGAAACGATATAGGCTTCAGGCATGATGCATCCTTCTTTGTCTAAAGGCCGAGCGCGGCCTTCGCGATGAGTGTGAGCTGAATTTCGCTGGTGCCGCCAAAGATCGACCAGGCGCGGGCGTTGAGGTAGCGCGCCGCCGCGATCTGAGCCTGGGCCGACTCGACAGGGATCGGCACGTCCTCGCCATAAAATGGGCGTTGGACGGGTAGTTGAAGGCCGGCCAGGCCAAAGGCGTCGACCGCCAACGCCTCGATACCTTGCCGGATTTCGGACGCCAACAGCTTGGTGATCAGGCTGCGCGGGTCAGGCGCTGCGCCCTGCTCGATCTCCATCGCCGTCCGCAACTCGGTCATCTCGAGCGCTTCTGCCTCCAGTTGAAGGCGAATGGCGCGATGGGCCAGTTCGCCGGTCAGCGGCCCTCCCGATGCGCGCAATCGGGCGAGATCGGCCAGAAGCAGCGGGGCGAAGCTGGAGCCGCCCCGTTCGTTTTCCAGCAAAAATTTGGCGATTGACCAGCCTTGCCCTTCCTCGCCAACGCGCTCCGAAACCGGCACCCGGACTTCGTCGAGGAACACCTCGTTCAGTTCATGATCGCCCGATGCGCTGAGGATCGGCTTTACCGTCACGCCCGGCAGGGCCATGTCGATCAGCAGGAAGCTGATGCCTTGCTGCGGCTTTACCTCGGTATCGGTGCGGACCAGAGCGAACAGCCGGTTTGCATATTGGGCCTGCGTCGTCCAGATTTTGTGGCCCGACACGACATAATGGTCGCCGTCGCGCACAGCGCGGGTCCGCAGGCTGGCAAGGTCGGAGCCCGATCCCGGTTCCGAAAAACCCTGCGCCCATATATGTTCACCTGTGCGCAGGCGCGGAAGATATTGGTCTTTCTGCGCTTGTGTGCCGAATGTGTAGAGCACTGGCCCCACCAGCTTCAGGCCCATTCCGGGCAGGACCGGCGCGCCTGCGTCCGCGCATTCCTTCTCGAATATCCAGCGCTGGATCGGCGTCCATCCCGGCCCGCCCGCCTCCGTCGGCCAGTGATAGACGAGCCATCCCTTGGCTTCCAGGATCGCCTGCCATTCACGCGCTATATCGGGTTCGGCGAACACGCCCGATGTCAGCGCCGCCCCGCGTCGCAGCTCCGGCGAGAGGGAAGATGCCAGAAATGCGCGAACATCGTCCCGGAATGCACACTGCTGATCGGTAAGAGCCAGATCCATCGCTTTAGCGTTCCACGATCGCAACGGCGGAAACACCGGGCGCACCATAGACATGGCTGTAGCCAAGGCGAATCTTGCCGGGCACCTGCCGCGCGCCGGCCTGTCCGGTCAGTTGCACATAATTTTCATAGACCTGGCGCAGGCCCGATGCGCCGATCGGCTCTCCGCAGGCGAGGCACCCGCCGTCGGTATTGACTGGCAAGCGGCCATCGATCCGCGTGCGTCCCTCTGCGATCCATGCAGCCTGATCGCCATCCGCGCAGAAGCCGTTTTCGGCCATGTGCATGATTTCGGCGCCCGCTTCGGTGTCCTGCAACTGCGCAATATCGATATCCTCCGGCCCGACCCCCGCCATGGCAAAGGCCGCCTGGGACGCTACGCTGGTCGGCGATCCGCCCCGCTCCAGATCAAGCGCTGGCGAGAATACCTCGAATGACCCAGGAGGCCGGGTGCGAACGGCTGCGGCGCGTAGCCGTACGGCCGGAAGGCCAAGTTCGCGGGCTTTTCTGCCGCTGGCCAGCAATAGCGCCACAGCGCCTTCTCCCGGTGAGCAGAACATGAATTTGGTGAGCGGATCGCTGACCATTTGCGAATTCAGGATCGTGTCGATGTCGACAGCTTCGCGCCGCCAGGCATGGTCGGCCAGAACGCCGTTGGCAAAGGCCTTTTCGGCGACCGCGCCCAGCATAGGCGGCGTTATGCCATACAGGCTCATATAGCGCTGGATCTTCATGGCGAAGAACTGGGTGGTGAGCATAAGCCCCGTCTCACCATACCAGTCGGGCAATCCCCAATCCGCCGGCAGAGGGGAAAAGGAGCCGCGCGGATGCTTGTCGAAACCCACGGCCAACCCAAGGTCGAACTCGCCGGACTTTATCGTGCTGTAGGCACCGAACATGGCCGAACCGCCAGTCGCGCATCCGTTGGCAACATTGATGAAAGGGATGCCCGTCAGCCCCAGTTCCGACACCATCGTATCCGCATTCCCCGCAGCATCCGATCCACCGAAGGCGAACTGGACATCGGGCCATGAGAGCCCCGCACGGTCGAGCGCCTGCCGGACGGCGAACACGCCCTGCTGAAGGCCGGACAGGCCGGGCGTACGGCCAAAGGGATGGATTCCTACGCCCACGATGAAGACATCCTCGCTCATGCCTGTGCGCCCTTATCGGGAGCGAAGCCAAAGCTGGTGCGTGGCGTACCGTCCGCCAGCATGAACGGCAGCGGGACGACCCGCATTGCCATGCCGATTTCCAGAGCGTCAAATGCCACGTCGACCAGGCGGGCCTCGACGATCAAGGCATCGTCCAGTTCGATATAGCCCACAGCGTAAGGCTCAAACGCTTCCGGGCCAGCATAAGGCGGCGATTTGGGGCGAAACCGCTGCACCGTCCACGACCAAAGCCGGCCGGTTCCTGGCAGCACCACTTGGGCGTAGCGCGTGTCATTCGCTGGCCGCGCCGGGAAGCTGAGCCGACCGGTCTCACGATCGCGGGATGCAAGCAGGGCAATGCCCTCGCCATAGGGGCAGATCAGGTCATCGGCGATCGGAATGGACATGGTTTCGGGCACGGCTTATCTCCTTCCGAAGATATAGCGCCCGACCGTTCGGTCGGCTTCTGACCAATGCGACAGCTGCTAGTTGATCATCCCCAAAAAGCCGAGCTGCGCTGCCTTGAACATCGTCTGGTCGCGGTTAACGGCGTCCAGCTTTACTGACGCCGAACGGATGTGGAACCGCACCGTCGTGCGTTGCAGGCCCAGGATGATTCCGATTTCCTCGTTCGTCTTTCCGGCAGCCGCCCAGCGCAGACATTCCACTTCGCGCTTGGTCAACGATATGCTCCCCAGACCCGGTCTCGCGCGCGCCGTCACCTTGACATAGCTTTGCACGAACGCGCGGGCCAGCACCGCCAGTGCATCGGCGGCGCGGACATAGGCATCGGACAGGTCATTGGTTTCCGGATCGGGCGACAGGAAACTCGCAGCGCCGATCTGTCCGAATGGCAGGTGGATCGGAACCACGATCGCCGCCGCCGTCATTGCCCGGATGCGGAAATCGTGCAGATCGATGATGTCGAGCAGCGGGTTGGGCAGGCGGGTTCGAAAGCCGTGCGCGTTACACCAGAAGGGTTCGGCTTCCACCCGACATGCGTGAACGATCGGGGAGGAAAGGGCGAGTTGGGGGACGTCCCACCAGCGCGATTCGGCGCCACGAAAGCCGAATATCTCGCTTGCAAGAATAGCCCCATTGCCGTCGCGCATCGGTTCGCGTGAGGCCACATTGTGCGTGACCGCCGTGCTTAGCCCGCAAATCTCCGTAACGGCGTCGCGCAGCCGCTCTGCCGCCGGTGCTATGCCGCCAGGTTCCGAAAAGCGGACCGCGTCGATCAAAGCGCGGGACGGCATCGTGCAGGAATGGTTGGTTGCGGACATGGTCAGTGGTTCTTGAGGCTCAGCCCCTCGAAGAAAGGCTGGCAAATGGCGTCAGCGACATCTTCGGGCGGCCTGCGCTTCGCCAGTGGAGGATACCATTTATAGGCCCAGTTGCACATGCCCAGGAAGCCAAGCGTGGTAAGGCCGGGATCGCATTGCCGGAAATGGCCATTTGCGATCCCCTGTTCGATAATCCCGCGCATCCGCTGAAGATAGGCGTTGCGTTGCGTCCGGATATGGTCGCGCATCTTGCCTTCGAGATCTTCATAATGATCCATGAAGGCCCGGACATAACCCGGATGCTCGGCTATCTGCCGCAATATGTCGATACAGGCGGCGCGCAGGCGATCGAGCGGATCGTCCGATTCTCCCTCGCCATCCAGTCCGGCCAGCAGCGCGCTCATGTGCGCATCGTGCATCGCAAAGAGAATGGCATTCTTGCTTGGGAAATAGTGATAAAGGGTCGGCTTGCCGAGGCCCACCTCGTCGGCGAGCATCTGCATTGACGCCTTGTGATATCCGACCCGGTCGAACAGCGCTGCGCAATGCCTCAATATCTCATTGCGCTTTTCGTCATGCGCTTCAGTCGTCTGCCGTTTCTTTGCTGCTTGTCGCGCCATTGTCGGCTTTGTTCCCTATGTCTGCGCCGGTCAGCCTGGGCCGACGCCTTTCGTTCTGGCCACTGGATAGCCCGAACGGTCGCCGGATCACAATCGATGATGACCCAACTGACCGAGCGGATGCATCCCACCTCTCCAAAAGGTAAGTCGACCGTCTGGTCGGTTCGTTCTAGGGATGACGGCTGGATCACAGGATTGCAAGCATAAGGACGCGAACAATGCAACTTGAAGGCAAGACAGCGCTGGTCACCGGCGCCAGTTCGGGTTTGGGCCGGCATTTCGCTCGCCTGCTGGCGCGGGAGGGGGCAACCGTCTTGGCTGCGGCGCGCCGCATCGACGCGCTTCGCGCGCTCTCCGATGAAATCGAGCAGGAGGGCGGAGCTTGCATCCCTGTCGCCATGGACGTGACTGATCCGGAGGCGGTCATGGCAGCCTTTGCGCAGATTGAACGGGACGTCCCAGGGGGGCTTTCGATCGTCGTCAACAATGCGGGCGTCGCGCATACCCGTGCGGCGCTCGATCTTGACGCGACCGAATGGGCGCAGGTGCTTCAGCCCAATCTGACCGGCGCTTTCCTTGTGGCCCAACAGGCCGCGAGAGCAATGCGGAGCAGGGGTGGCACGATCGTCAATGTGGCCTCTATCCTTGGGGAGCGCGTGTCCAAGGGACTGGCGGCCTATGCCGCCAGCAAGGCCGGCCTTATCCAGTTGACGAAGGCGCTCGCACTGGAATGGGCCACGCTCGACATCCGGGTCAATGCGCTAGCGCCCGGCTATATCGAGACTGACCTCAACCGGGATTTCTTCGCGTCCGAAGCGGGCCAGCGACTCATCTCGCGCATCCCGCAAAAGCGGCTGGGTCAGATGCAGGATCTGGATGGGCCGCTGCTGCTGCTATGTTCCGATCAGTCGCGCTACATGACAGGTTCCGTCATCGCCGTGGATGGCGGGCATCTCGTAAGCGGTCTTTGAACGGGCGTCTTTCAGGCGTCCATGGCTGTCGCGCCGATCACCCAGGCGGAGAGGCCGGCTGTCGGTACAGCGCAGATCACGGCTTCCGCTACCGCCTCCTCGCTGGCGCCTGCGGTGCGCGCACCTTTCATATGAACGGACGCCCACGAACTATAGTCGGCGACAAGCACGGTGACGAGCAGCAACTCGGCATAAATCGGCCCCAACGCGGTGCCTGATAACGTGCCCTCGCGCATCAGATAATATGCGTCGGCACCCAGCGGCTTGACCTCCAACAGCTTGGCCAAGGATGGCGGCATCGTGCCGAAATATTGAAGGAAGTTGGCCTCTGCTGCGCCCTCTTCCACGATCATGTCGTCGTCGGGCCAATCGGGGTCTGCGGCCCCGGAATATATCTCGCGAAAAAGAGCATGGAAGCGCAGCGACGCGCCCTCACCGCGCACGCTCGCCAGGATCGCGATCGCCGCACCGGCTTCCGCCTCGGTCAGCCCGGCCGCCTGCGCTGCCGCCAATTCCCGCGCTGCAAGCTCCCCATAGCCTTTCACCGTGGCTGCGCAGGCGACGAACAATCGTTTCACCTTTGCTGGAACGGCGCCATCGGTATCAATGATGGAGCGCCAGCGACGGAAGCCCGCGACCGTTTTCGGAGCGTCGCGACGCAGGCGGCCAAGACTGGCGAGGGTGGGTAGATGATCAGACATCGTCTCTCCGATAAAATACAGACCGTCCGGTCGGTTGAACATGGCTATGCCGCTTCGTGCGTGGGGTCAACTGTCCCATAGGTGGTTGACGTCCGACCGGACGGTCGACTACATCGCGCCCTATAACGGGCCGATCCAATTCGGCCGACATGAGAGGAGTACGCTCCCGATGAAAGACTTCAAGGGCCGGACGGCAGTCATTACCGGCGCGGGCAGCGGCATCGGCGCGGCGCTCGCGCGTGTCGCCGCGCAAGAGGGCATGAACCTGGTCCTTGCCGACATCAATCTTGCCGACCTTGAAGCGGTAGCCGCGACCATCGACTGTTCGGCAATCATGCTCCAAAGGACCGATGTGGCCGACCCGGAAGCGGTTCAGGCTCTTGCCGACAGCGCTTGGTCCCGTTTTGGTGAGGTATCCTTGCTGTGCAACAATGCCGGCGTCGTGCCTGGGGGGCGTCACCGGCCGGTCTGGGAATATGCGCTGGAGGATTGGCGCTGGGCCTTTGGCGTGAACGTGGATGGCGTAGTCAACGGCATCCGCAGCTTCGTGCCCAGGATGCTGGCAGAGGGACGGTCGGGGCATATCCTGAATACCGCATCCGTCGCCGGCTTCGTGAGTGGCGAAGGCTCGGCTGTCTATGGCGCGTCAAAACATGCTGCCGTGCGCGTTACCGAAGCCCTTTATGCTGGCCTGCGCGCGCGCAATGCTCCGATCGGTGTCACTATGCTATGTCCTGGTCTGGTCGCGACGCGCATTTACGAGGCCGAGCGATCACGGCCCGCCCATTTGCAATCAGCCCTTGGGCAGCCTGTGGAAGCGCCCGAATTTCAGTCTATTTCCGACAAGCTGTTCCAGAACGCGCCGTCTCCGGAACAGGTCGCCGCGGAGGCATTTGACGGCATCCGCAAGGATCAGTTCTACGTCTTCACCTCCGCGCGGTACGACGCGGCTATCGCACAAAGGACGCAAGCCATTCTAAACCGGGAAAATCCCCGGTTCGACAGTTTGATCTCACTCAGCGAAGGCAAGGCTGATCTGGATAAGGAAAAATTATGAACAGGCTGGACTCGCGGATCGCGCTGATTACCGGCGGCGCCTCTGGCATCGGGTTCGCGACGGCCCGGCGTTTTGCGGAGGAGGGCGCCAAAGTCGTGTTGGCGGACCGCAACGGCGACGCCTTGTCGACTGCTTGCGCATCGCTGCGCGGTGACGGGCATGATATGGCGACGATGGACGTAACCGACGAGCAGGCATGGGCGGCGCTTGCCGATCGGATCGGCGCACGGTTCGGGAAACTCGACATTCTGGTGAACAACGCCGGTTTCGGCAAATTCGCGTCCATTGCCGACACGACTTTGGCGCAGTGGCGGTCGATCCTGGCCGTCAATCTGGACAGCGTGTTCCTGGGGACAAAATATATGCTGCCTTTGCTCGCTGCCTCCGGTCATGGCGCGATCGTAAACATGTCCTCGATTCGCGGTATCGTCGCCGGCGTCGGTACCGGTTCCTACAGCGCCGCGAAGGGGGGCGTTCGTATGTTCACCAAGGCGACCGCGATTGAATGCGCGGAGGCAGGCAATGGGGTACGCGCCAATTCCATTCATCCCGGCCACATCGCCACGCCCCTGACCGCGCCGGCCTATGCCGATGCGGAGATCGCCAAGACCCTGCTGGCGGACGTCCCGATTGGCCGGATCGGGCAGGCGGAGGAGATCGCGGACGGGATCCTTTTCCTGGCAAGCGATGAATCCCGTTACATGACGGGCGCCGAACTGGTGATCGATGGGGGGAGCACCGCACAATGACCGATCGAGCCATGGCCATCGCAACGAAGGTGGAAGCCTTCGTCCGCAATGAAGTAATCCCCTATGAAAAGGACAGCCGGCTGGGTTTCCATGGCCCGGAGGAAGCACTGGTCAGGGAGTTGCGCGCAAAGGCGCACTCGGCGGGCGTCCTCACGCCGCATATCCTGCAAGACGGGTCGCATCTGACGCAGCGGGAGACAGCCATCGTCCTCATAAAGACGGGGCTGTCGCCTCTCGGTCCGCTCGCGTGCAACACGGCCGCGCCTGACGAGGGCAACATGTATTTGCTGGGTAAGGTCGGGAGCGCGGAGCAGAAATCGCGCTTTCTTGAACCATTGGTGAGCGGCGAAGCGCGATCGGCCTTCTTCATGACGGAGCCTGCCGAAACCGGGGGGGCAGGGTCCGACCCGTCGATGATGCAGACGACCTGCCGTCTGGATGGCAATCACTGGGTGATCAACGGCCGCAAGAAATTCATCACCGGCGCGGATGGTGCGCGCGTGGGCATCGTCATGGCCCGATCCGACGATGGCGCATGCATGTTCCTGGTCGACTTGCCCGACCCTGCCATCCGAACAGTGCGCGTGATTGATACGATCGACAGTTCAATGCCCGGCGGGCATGCGGAGGTCGACATCGTCGACCTGCGCGTATCGGCAGACCAGATGCTGGGCGCGAGCGGTGAAGGCTTTGCCTATGCGCAAATCCGCCTCAGCCCCGCCAGGCTGTCTCATTGCATGCGCTGGCTTGGGCTTGCGATGCGCGCGCACGAAATCGCGACGGACTATGCCTGCCGTCGCCATGCCTTTGGCAAGCCGCTCGTCGATCATGAAGGCGTCGGCTTCATGCTGGCGGACAATCTCATTGATCTGAAGCAGGCGGAACTGATGATCGACTGGTGCGCGGGCGTGCTCGACACCGGATCGCTCGGCACGGCCGAAAGCTCGATGGCCAAGGTCGCCGTGTCGGATGCGCTGTTCCGTGTCGCTGACCGATGCGTTCAGGTGATGGGCGGAACAGGCGTATCTGGCGACACTATTGTGGAGCAGGCGTTCCGGGAAATCCGTGCCTTTCGTATCTATGATGGTCCAACCGAGGTCCACAAATGGAGCCTCGCCAAAAAGATAAAGCGGGACTGGAAGGGGGGGCAGGCATGATCGCCGGACGAAATGCGCGCGCCGCGAAATCGCTGCTGTTGCTGCTGCCACTCCTGGCATCGACGTCGCTACATGGTCAGGCTGGGAATTTTGCCGCACCCGAAGCCCCTGCTACGCACTCCGGCTATGGCGAGGATCTGCTGCCAAGGGACGAGAAGGACCGCGCCGCCCTGCTTCATACCATCGCGTTCGATGCGACCGTCTATGGCATGTCGGCTTATCTGCATTATGAGCAGCTTTATCGGCAGGTGTTCGATCGCGGTTCGGACAACTACACCGGCTTCAACCGCTTCGCCCATGATCGCAACCTTGCCGGGCCTGACTATGCCACGTTCAAGGTTCCCAACACCGATACGCTCTATTCGACCGCATGGATCGACCTCAGCAAGGGGCCGGTCGAAATCGATATTCCGGCGACGCAGCTCAAATATTTCACGCTCAACATCTTCGACATTTTCGGTAATCCCAGCAATTTGAGCAACCGGACGATTGGATTTGAAGGCGGTCGTTTTTTGCTGGTTCCGCGTGACTGGAGTGGAACCCCGCCCGAAGGCGTGCGCATATATCGGGCGGCCACGCCCCAGCTCTGGATACTCATGCGCGCCTTCGCCCAGTCCGACGGCGATGTGCAGAAGGCGCGCGCCTTTCAGGACGCGGTCAGGATTATTGTTCCGCAGGGCATTGGAATGGCGAACGAATCCGGCATTCCAACCCCGCCGCCGCCTGCGCCGGGGGCCATCGGCTATCTTCGCGTCCTCGACTATGTTCTTCGTGCCAATGGCTGGCAGCCGGGTGAGGACGCGCTGGTATCGCGCTTCCGGCCGATCGGCATATTGGGTGACAAGGGGTTTGATCCCGACGCGCTGAGCCCTTTGGCGCGGGCGGCGATTGAAAGCGGTTATGCAGAGGCGCTGGCCATGCTTACTCGTGCCAAGTCGCAATTGGGCGAACCCACCGGTACTGGTTGGATGAAGGTCAACAAGGGCGTCTATGGTTTCAACTATGTCCGCCGGTCCGTCATCAATATCGCGGGGCTGGGCGCGAATGTGCGCGAAGAAAATGCCTCTTACACGACCTTCGTCGATGGTAAGGGCGCAGTGCTGGATGGTGCGTCGTCCCGCTACACGCTCCGGCTGCAAAC
Organism: Sphingobium sp. B2; assembly: GCF_007693735.1. Classification (NCBI taxonomy): domain Bacteria; kingdom Pseudomonadati; phylum Pseudomonadota; class Alphaproteobacteria; order Sphingomonadales; family Sphingobiaceae; genus Sphingobium; species Sphingobium sp. B2. Next base: position 1,982,351 of record NZ_VDBZ01000001.1, on the reverse strand, counting down.
ACCGCCACCCGTCAACAGCTTCTGGTCCGTCACGCTATACGACGCAAAGACATTTGCTCTCTATCCCAATCCTTTGGACCGCTATTTGGTAAGCGATCGGACCAAAGGGTTGAAGGTGCAGAAGGATGGATCGATCGACATCCGGATTCAGCACAAAGCCCCGGCCGGCGGGAACTGGCTTCCCGCTCCGGCCGGGCCGTTTTTCGTCGTCATTCGCGCCTATGGACCAAAACCGGAAATGCTCAACGGCCATTGGTTGCCGCCGGCCATTGCGCAGGAGCAGGGCGGGCGATGAGCGCTTTGGTCGATGCCAATAGCGGCACCGCCGCCGTTCGCCCTGGTTATGAACTGGACCTGGGCGCGCTGGACCTGTGGATGCGCGCCAATGTTGCCGATTATGCGGGACCGCTCGGCTTAGAGCAGTTCAAGGGTGGCCAGTCCAATCCGACCTACAAGCTGATCACGCCCGGCAAGACCTATGTTTTGCGCAAGCAGCCGCCCGGCCCCTTGCTCAAGGGCGCCCATGCGCTCGATCGGGAAGCACGCGTGCTGACCGGCCTCGCGCACGCCGGTTTCCCGGTCGCCGCTGTCCATGGCCTGTGCAGCGATCCAGCCATTATCGGCACCATATTCTATGTCATGGACATGGTGGAAGGGCGCATCTTCTGGGACGCAGCGGTTCCGGGCATATCAACCGCTGAACGATCCGCGCTGTTCGATGCGATGAACGCGACGATCGCAGATCTTCATAGTATCGACCATATCGCAGCCGGGCTGGCAGACTATGGCCGACCCGGCAACTATTTCGAACGGCAGATCGCGCGCTGGTCCCGCCAATATGCCGAAGATGCAGAGGCAGGCCGTGATCCCTATATGGACCGGCTTGTGGAATGGCTCCCCCTCCATATCCCGCCGGGTGAAGAAACGAGCATCGTCCATGGCGACTTTCGCATCGATAATCTGATCTTCCACCCAACGCAGCCGCGCGTGCTGGCGGTGCTCGACTGGGAGCTTTCGACGCTGGGGCATCCGGGCGCCGACTTCGCCTATCATGCGATGATGTACCGCATGCCGCCCCATATCGTCGCCGGGCTTGGCGGACGCGACCCGGCCTCGCTCGGCATCGCCGATGAAGAGGCCTATCTCGCCGCCTATTGTCGGCGCAGGGGACTAGCGGACATGCCGGGGTACGACTTTTACATTGCGTTCAATTTCTTTCGGCTCGCGGCGATTTTCCATGGCATCAAGGGCAGGGTGATCCGCGGCAATGCCTCCTCCGCGCAGGCCCGTGAGCGCGTTGCGGTGCTGCCGGAACTTATGCGCCTTGCGTGGCAGCAGGCGGAAAAAGCAGGTGCCCGATGAGCAGTCCGGCCATCACGCTCGACATCCAGGACAGCGTCGCATGGCTGACGCTGGCGCGGCCGGACAAGCGCAATTCGGTCGATCCCGCATTCGCATTGCGACTCCATGAACTGGCGGAGCGTTGCGCGGCAGACCCTGCGATACGATGTGTCGTCCTTACCGGAAGCGGCAAATTTTTTTGCGTCGGTGGCGACATTGACGCCTTCTCTGCAGCTGGCGACGATGCCGAAGCGGCGGTTGGCGCTCTCGCGCGGAGTTTCCACGCCGGCATCTATCGGCTTGCTACGATGGAAAAGCCTCTGGTCACGGCGATCAATGGGCCCGCTGCCGGCGCGGGGCTAAGTCTTGCCATCATGGGGGATATCGCACTTGCTGCCGATTCTGCCCATTTCACTTCGGCCTACAGCGCTGTTGGACTGACGCCGGACGGCGGCGCATCATGGTGGCTGCCACAGCTTATCGGCATGCGGCGGGCGCAGGAGATGCTGTTCACCAATCGACGGATCGGGGCGGAGGAAGCGGTATCCATCGGCCTTGTTACGCGCGTGGTCCCTGACGATGCACTGCATGTCGAAGCGTCCGCGGTTGCGACGGCGCTGGCAAAGGGGCCAGTCCGCGCCCTGGCCCGATGCCGCGCCCTGCTGATGGAATCGGCGAACGCTAGCTTGCGCGACCAACTGGATCGCGAGACCGCCTCGATCGCTAAGTCCGCCGGCGCAGTCGAAGGCCGGGAAGGCGTCGCCGCCTTCCTGGCGAAGCGATCACCCCATTTTGTATAGTCGCGTGTTGATCGCCAGGACGCGCCAGTATCCCAACATGCGTTTTACCTGTTCCGACAGGTCTGCCCGCTTTTCATGAGGCCCGCGCAATTCAACATTCCGCTCAACCCAGACTATGGGACCGGTTCACCTTGCGTCGCATCAGTCTGCGTGCGGGGAGCAATCGAGTTGTTGGTCATCTCCTCGACAATATTCACGAGATGCGCTGCTCTGTCCTGCGCGACGCTTCAGTCGTCACTGCCATAGGGCGAAAGCGTCCGCGTACCCACAACGGCCTGCCCAAGGGCAATCGACCAGCTTCAATCCTTGGTCAGGCTTCCGATCCGCACATGAGGGCGCGATTTCTACGCCAAGGATATTGCGCGCCGTCATTGTACACACCTTCTGGATTTGGCGGTCATGGCCATTGGCCATGCTCAAAACCCATCGACGGAGATACTGCATGAAGCAGAAGTCTCCGACGAAGTCGAATTGCCCGTCGTCAGGAGAATCTGGCTACAAAGTCGTCGTCATCCATCTTCTTCTCGTTTGATCAATGGCCGCCTTCGTCCCTCAGCGGCGCTGGTTACCGGCCCAGCAGTCCGCGCGCTTGACCGGCAATTTCGGCCAGCATCGCCACATTGGGCGTCGCCGCGGCCTTGGCGCGTTGTACCAGGGTGCGGAACTGGCGGATGCGGGGGCCGCGCTGGATCAGCCATTGCTCGACATGGTCCGATATGTCCTTGCCTTTGCCATGGGCCAGGAAATCGAGCCGGACCTGCTGCATGTCGCGGGCGACGCCCGAAATCAGCAGCCGCTCCCACGGGTCGCTCGGTTCCATGCGCGCGGCGGCGGACTGGACCCAGTCGATTCCGACCGCTTCGCCCAGATGGGTGAAGGCGCGGGTCAGCGCGACTTCATCCACGCCCATCTTTCCGGCCAGGGCTGCGATTCCGACTGCGCCGTCCAGCTTGAACAGACCCGCCGCACGCCGCGCCAGAGCCTCTGGCGCGCCGAGCGCCAGCAGCCTGTCTGTCACCGCATTGGTGCGGCGCTGCGCTTCGCTCGTCAGCAGATCGTCGACCTGCGCCGCCAATGTGCCAACTCCCTGCTTAAGGGCGGCCAATCCGGCGCTGGGCAATGTTCCGGCCGGTTGGCTACGCAAGATATCGGCAATCTGCGCCCGCATCCCGCTGGCAATGTCGCCGAACAGGGCAAGGCGCGCGCTTTCCGCCATCTCGGCGGCGTCAATATCCGCCCATAGCGCGTCGATGTCATAGAGGCGCTCGGCAATCAGGAAGGCGCTGGCCATGTCGCCCAGCGAACAGCCTTCCTCCTCCACCATTTCGAACGGATGGATCAGGCCCAGCCGGTTCACGATGCGATTGGCGACCTTGGTGGCGATGATTTCCCTGCGCAGCGCATGGGCGGCGATCGCATCGGCCTCCTTTTCCTGCATCGCAGGGGGGAAGGCGGCCATCAGTTCGCCAGTCATGCTGTCGTCGCTGGCGATGTCGCTTTGTTCGATCGCATCCTGCAAGGACAGCTTGGCGGTCGACAGCAGCACAGCCAGTTCGGGTCTGGTCAGCCCCTGGCCGTCCTGCCCACGCCGCAGCAACTGGTCATTGGCGGCCAGTCCTTCAACCTGCCGGTCAAGGCGCCCGCTTTCCTCGAATGTCTCGATCAGGCGGACATAGCTTGCCAGATCCGCCGCGCCGCCATTTTCGGCGATCGACAGTCCCAACGCCTGAAGGCGATTATCCTCCAGCACGATCGCGCCGACGGCATCGGTCATGCTTTCCAGCAGCGCATTGCGCTCCTCGAACGGCAGGCGACCCTCGGCCATCTCCTTGTTGAGCGCGATCTTGATATTGACCTCATTATCCGAACAATCGACGCCCGCGCTATTGTCGATGAAATCGGTGTTGATCCGTCCGCCATGCAGCGAAAAGGCGATCCGGCCCGCCTGCGTCGTGCCCAGATTGGCACCTTCACCGATCACCTTGACGCGCAGTTGTTCTGCATTCACGCGCAACCGGTCATTGGCGGGATCGCCGACATCGCTGTGGCTTTGCGCGGCCGCCTTTACATAGGTGCCAATGCCGCCGAACCAGAGCAGGTCGGCCGGGGCCTTGAGGATCGCGGAAATCAGCGCGGTCGGCTCCATCTCGGCATCGGTGACGCCCAGTATCGCCTGGATTTCCGGAGTCAGCGTTATGCTCTTGAGCGCGCGGGAAAATACGCCGCCACCCTTCGAGATCAGCGCCTTGTCATAATCGTCCCAGCTTGAGCGGGGCAGCTGGAACATACGGTTGCGCTCCTCCCAGCTTCTGGCGGGATCGGGCGCAGGATCGAAGAAGATGTGACGATGATCGAAGGCGGCGACCAGCTTGATCGCCTTGCTGAGCAACATGCCGTTGCCGAACACATCGCCCGACATGTCGCCGCAGCCCACGACGCTGATCGGCTCGCTCTGCACGTCGACGCCCATTTCGGCAAAGTGGCGCTGGACGGAGATCCACGCTCCGCGCGCGGTGATGCCCATCGCCTTATGGTCGTAACCGTTGGACCCGCCGCTGGCAAAGGCATCGCCCAGCCAGAATTTGCGGTCGAGCGCAATGGCATTGGCCACGTCGCTGAAGGTCGCCGTCCCCTTGTCGGCGGCGACCACGAAATAGGGGTCGTCGCCGTCGCGCACGACGACCTGGGCGGGGTGCTTCACATGATCGTTGACGATATTGTCGGTGACCGACAGCAGCGCGCGGATGAAGATGCGGTAGCTTTCCGTGCCCTCGGCCAGCCAGGCATCACGATCGGCCTGCGGATTGGGCAATTGCTTGGGATAGAAGCCGCCCTTGGCCCCGGTCGGCACGATCACGGCGTTCTTCACCCGCTGCGCCTTCATCAGGCCCAATATTTCGGTGCGGAAATCATCGCGCCGGTCGGACCAGCGCAACCCGCCGCGCGCGACTGGCCCGGCACGCAGATGGATGCCCTCTACCCTGGGGGAATAGACCCAGATTTCGCGCCATGGCAGTGGCGCAGGCAGGCCGGGAACCTGGGCGCTGTCCAGCTTGAACGCCAGCGCCTCGACTGCGGCCTTGCTGAAGAAATTGGTGCGCAGCGTCGCGGTGATGACCGCACGCAACAGGCGCAGCACCCGATCCTCGTCAATCGCGGTCACGGCTTCCAGCCCGGCGTCGATCGCCGCCTGCGCCTCCGCCACGCGCGCATCTGCGCCATCGCGCGTGGCGGGATCGTGCAGCGCCTCGAACAGGGCGACCAGATTGACCGCAACCCCCTGCGCACGGCGCAGCGTTTCGGCAAAGGTCGCCATGCCATAGGCCATGCCGGTCTGACGCAGGTAGCGGAACAGCGCCCGGAACAGCACGACCGATCGCGGCGTCAGCCCGGCGGTAACGATCAGTTCGTTGAAGCGGTCATTTTCCGCCCGGCCTTCCAGTACCTGGGCGATCGCTTCGGTGACGATGTCGGCGCGGTCGACCACGCCCTGCGCATCGCCGCCAGCGGGCAGTTCCAGTACGAAACGCTGGACATGGCCCAGCGCGCCCTTCTGGCCATTCGCGTCGATGGCCGTCGTCATCTCCTCGATCACGCGAAAACCGAAATTCTCGAACGCCGGGACGACTTCGGACAAGGCGATCGTCATATGGCTGTAGAGTTTGAGCCGCAGCCGTTCCGCGCTATCCTCAGGGTTGCGATAGATGCGGATCGATTTGTCGTCCGCTCCGGACAGACCATGGATCAGGCGGATGTCGATAGCCGCTTCGGCTGGCCCGGCGCCGTTGCGATAGACCGCAGGGAAACCCCCGGCGTAGCGTTGCGCCAGCGCGGCGGCGCGGCCCGGCTCCTCGGTCTGGGCCAGCGCTTCCTCGACGGCGGGCAGCCAGCCGCGCACCATCTGCTTGAGTTGATGGTCCAGTTCCGCGTCATCGGGCACCACGCCGCCTTCGCGCAGGTCGAGCGTGATGCGCAGCAGCGCCAGTCCGCCTTCCTCCAGCGCGATCGACCAGCTGAGAACCGGCCCGTTCGACGCCTGCGCCAGCATGTCCTGCACCGCCATCCGGCGCGCGGTCGACAATTCGTCGCGCGGCAGCCAGACAAAGGCATAAAGATGGCGCGCCAAAGCGCTGGTCGCGAGCGCCAGCTTCGGCCGCGGCCGGTCCGTCAGCGACATGAAGGTCAGCGCCAGCCGCTCCAGCGTTTCGCGATCGAAACCGATCGTGATGTCATGGGGCAGGGCGGTGAGCGCGTGGGCCAGCGTCTTGCCCGCATGGCCCGCCGGATCGAAGCCGAACTTGTCCATCAGGTTCGACAGCGTCGATCGCAGCAAAGGCACCTTGTCCGGGGTCGCCGACAGGCCCGAACTGGTCCACATGCCCGCATGGATCGACAGCGCCTTGACCTCGCGCCCTTCGCGCACGGGGATGATGATCAGGTCGAGCAGCACATGGCGATGAATGCGCGAAAGGCGGCTGGACTTGATGATCAGCGGCGTGCGTTTGCCTTCCTCGAACCACACGAAGGCGGCTTCCAGCGAAGCCGGGGCGATCAGCGTCTTGTCGCGCAGGGTGCAGATGCCGAGCTGCGACTGGGTGGTACCGTCGCGGTTGCACAGTTCGTGCCCGGTCTGGGTGAAATGGCGCGCCAGGAACCAGCGCAGCAGCGCCGCGCCTTCCTCATCCGGCACAGCATCGGCGTCCGCCGACATCGCCGCCTGCATCGGCGCCCAGTCCGCCACCGCCGCCCGCACGTCGGCCAGCGTATCGCGCATCGCCTTTTCCAGCGCCCGTCGCGCCTTGGCGTCTGCCCGGTCCGCTTCCATGTAAATCATCGATTCGCGTCGCGCGCCTGGCGCGTCATCGTCCAGAATCGCGGCGATCGATCCGTCGGCATGCCGGGTTACCGACAGGACGGGGTGCAGCAGGCGGTGGATGGTGATGTCGGCGGCCGCGAGCGCGTTGGCGATACTGTCGACCAGAAACGGCATGTCGTCGTTGACGATCGCGATCCGCATGTAGCGGCCATTGGCGCCTTCGCCCAATGTTTCGACCATGATGGCGGCTTCGCCCGGCTTGCGCCCGTTGGCGGTGCGGCCCAGAAAGGCGGCGGCGGCGGCAATGCCATGCTCGTCCAGCCCTTCGCGTTCGCCGGGCAGCGCACCACGCTCCAGCGCTGCCTCCAGCGCCTCCCGAATGAACTTGTCGACTTCCTTGATGTTCGCGTCCGCCAGCGCCGTCATTCGCCTAACCTCTCATGCGGGTTCGTCCCGCTTGGAATTGAACGGAGGAGGCACTGGATCGCCGCCATGCGTCTCCTCGGCTTTCGAGCGTCTATATGCCTCCGCCCTTCGGGAGGCTCAAGTCTGATTGCGAAATAAAGTGTCTTAACATTGAAATAATATGATGCAGCGCAACATGCCCCGAACAGGCTGGCGGGGCAGGTCGTGACGCGACTATCGGCCAGCCCGCGCCGCATGTCGAGCGGGGATCAAGGCGCTTTCGGCGCATTTTGCCGCGATCCGCCCAAGCTAGGCGGCGCGTCGTGCCGCTCTGCGCGTGCGATAATGGCTAAGGCGTCCACCAACTCCAGGCGAGCAACGCAACATGCTCCGCGTCAATATGTAACAGCGCAGGCTCAAAGGGAGTGGATCGGTTCCTAATCCAGCCATCACCAGATCGTGCGGAATGACGGGTTCGCCAGATGCCATCGCTGCTTCGATTTCTGCACGGAGCCATGCGTCATGGGCGGTGGGATATTCTGGTTCTTCCGACCTTAGTATGGGTGATGTGCGGCCGGCGCTGGGTTATCCTTTTCGAAGATGTCTGATCATCCCGCGGCGGTTGCCGTCGAATGAATTTCTTGGTTAAATTTAGTTACCTCTCGCGCTGCGCTGATTGTTGTATTGGGAAATGAGCAGGATCAGGCATAGTTGGAACGCAGCGCCGTTAGCGATGAATAAAAAATAATAAATCCTACAAGGCAGTTCATTACGGAATGATTTTGAGATATGTCGATCAAGCAAAGTATATGCATTTATTGTGGCCGCAATAATGTAACAAAAGAACAAATATACGGAAAATGGTCAAAAAAGCATTCTCTATCACATTTTTCTAATACTCCTAAGATGACTCATATAATTCAAAATTATAAGGATCTTAATCCAGATTTCCCTGTTGAGCAATATAAAGGCGCACTCAATAGGCCAGGTTCTAATCGTTCTCAAACGCTAAAAATTGCTTGCCGAGAATGCAACGGTGGTTGGATGAAAAATAATGTGGATGCTGCGATCCCCATTTTGACTCGATTGAATTACGGAAAAGGAATTATTAAATCCGAAGAGTTTGATGTGCTAGCTCGTTGGATTGCGCAGTTCACAATGAGTTATGAATTTGCAGATCGAAAATCGGCGATGATACCACAATACGTGCGTTCTAATTTTGCACAATCTAGTATTTTGAGTGGCTATTGGGTCATCGCATTGGCTTTTGTATCTAAAATATCAGGGAAAGAGCCTGTTTTCCACAAAGCTATGGCTCGGCTTAACAGAAATACGCCAGCAGACTATATGCAGGCTACGGCATTCATGTTTGGAAAGCTTCTAGCGTTTTAATTTTTTTCCCAAATCCCAACTCCCCCACCAATATTCCTAACGCTAGCAAGTATGGGTCTCATCACGATATATCCTCATTCGCCTCAAGGGGTCTGCCAGCCAAACTTTCTAAATGACGATGGATCAGTATTTGAAGTTATGGATGCAGTTTCCGATTCTGTAAGACATTGGATTGAAGGTGATAATTCAAACAGAGTATTCACTATAACTTAGGAATTAATTCATCGCGGTTTTGCTATAGGCGGAGTAAGGGGTGTTCACTCCGCCGCCACACTCTCCAACCCCAGCAACGGTGCGAGATAATGTCCCGTAAATGACCGCGGTTCCTTGGCGACCTTTTCCGGCGTGCCCTCGGCAACCACTTCGCCCCCCTTCACGCCGCCTTCCGGTCCCATGTCGATGATCCAGTCGGCGGTCTTGATGACGTCCAGATTATGTTCGATCACGACGACGCTGTTGCCCTGGTCGACCAGCGCGTGGAGGACTTCCAAGAGTTTGCGGACATCCTCGAAATGCAGGCCCGTGGTCGGTTCATCCAGAATGTAGAGAGTGTTGCCGGTGGCGCGGCGGGAAAGTTCCTTGGCGAGCTTGACCCGCTGGGCTTCGCCGCCGGACAGGGTCGTGGCCTGCTGGCCGACCTTGATATAGCCAAGACCCACTTCGGCGAGCATCGCCATCTTGTCGCGGATAGGGGGGACGGCCTTGAAGAATTCGACCGCGTCCTCGACCGTCATGTCCAGCACGTCGGCGATCGACTTGCCCTTGAACTTCACCTCCAGCGTTTCGCGATTGTAGCGCGCGCCGTGGCATACGTCGCATGTCACATAGACGTCGGGCAGGAAGTGCATCTCGATCTTGAGCACGCCGTCGCCCTGGCACGCTTCACAGCGGCCGCCCTTGACGTTGAAGCTGAAACGGCCGGGCTTGTAGCCGCGCGCCTGGGCTTCAGGGAGGCCCGCGAACCAGTCGCGGATGTTGGTGAAGGCGCCGGTATAGGTGGCCGGGTTGGAGCGGGGGGTGCGGCCGATCGGTGACTGGTCGATGTCGATCACCTTGTCGCAATGTTCCAGGCCCGTCACCTTGTCATGCGCGCCGGCCAGAATGCGGGCGCCGTTCAGGGCGCGGGCGGAGGCGGCGTAAAGCGTGTCGATGGTGAAGCTGGACTTGCCGGAGCCGGAGACGCCGGTGATGCAGGTGAAGGTGCCAAGCGGGATCGATGCGGTGACGCCGCGCAGATTGTTGGCGCGGGCATTGTGGACGGTGATCTTCTTGCCCGATCCCTTGCGGCGCTTCTTGGGCACGTCGATGCGGCGGGTGCCGTTCAGATAGTCGGCGGTCAGCGACCCTTTGGCGGCCAGGATTTCAGGCAGCGTGCCCTGAGTCACGATCTGCCCGCCATGGATGCCCGCGCCCGGCCCCATGTCGACGATATAGTCGGCGTGACGGATGGCATCCTCGTCATGCTCGACGACGATCACGCTGTTGCCCAGGTCGCGCAGGCGCTTCAAGGTCACGAGCAGACGGTCATTGTCGCGCTGGTGCAGGCCGATCGAGGGTTCATCGAGGACGTAGAGGACGCCGGACAGCCCGCTACCGATCTGGGACGCCAAACGAATGCGCTGGGATTCGCCGCCGGACAGCGTGCCGCTGGTGCGGTCGAGGTTGAGATAATCGAGGCCGACATTGTTGAGGAAGCCGAGGCGCTCGACGATTTCCTTGAGAATGGCCTTGGCGATCTGGTTCTGCTGATCGTTGAGCTTGTCCGGCATCGCGGTGAAGAAATTGAGCGCGTCCACCACCGATCGGCGAGTAGAGAGGGAAATATCCTCGCCCGCAATCTTGACGGCCAGCGCTTCGGGTTTGAGGCGCGCACCGTGGCAGGTTTCGCAGGGTTGGGCGCGCTGATATTTGCTCAGTTCCTCGCGCATCCAGGCGGATTCGGTTTGCAACAGACGGCGGTTGAGGTTGCCGATGACGCCTTCAAACGCTTTCTTCACCTCATAGCTTTTGCGGCCATCCATGAATTTCAGGGTGACCGGCTTGCCGCCGGTACCGTGCAGGATGATGAGCTTCACTTCGCCCGGCAGGTCCGCCCAGGGCGTGTCGAGGCTGAAGCCGAATTCCTTGGCCAGTGAGCCGAGCACTTGCATATAATAGGGACTGGGCGGGTTGGATTTTGCCCAGGGGACGACCGCGCCCTTCTTGAGGCTCAGGGCTTCGTTGGGGACGACCAGTTCGGGGTCGAACTCCAGCCGTTCGCCAAGGCCGTCGCACGCCGGGCAGGCGCCCATGGGCGCGTTAAAGGAAAAGAGGCGCGGCTCGATCTCCGCGATGGTGAAACCGCTGACAGGACAAGCGAATTTTTCGCTGAACACGATGCGGTTGGCGGGGATGCCGGACCCCTTCATCTTCTTGTCGGCGGCGGGGGCTTCATCCTCGCGGCCCGGCACGACGCCATCGGCCAGATCGACATAGGCCAGGCCGTCGGCAAGTTTGAGCGCCTGCTCGAAACTGTCGGCGAGGCGGGTGCCCATGTCGTTTTCCACGGCCAGGCGGTCGACCACGACTTCGATGTCATGCTTATATTTCTTGTCGAGCGCGGGAGCGTCCTCGATCAGCATCATTTCGCCGTCGATGCGGACGCGGGTATAGCCCGCCTTCTGCCATTCGGCCAATTCCTTGCGATATTCGCCCTTCCGCCCGCGCACGACGGGCGCAAGGAGGTAAAAGCGGGTGCCCTGCGGCAGCAGCATCACGCGATCGACCATCTGGCTGACGGTCTGGGCGCTGATCGGCAGGCCGGTGGCGGGGCTGTAGGGGATGCCGACCCGCGCCCATAGCAGGCGCATATAATCGTAGATTTCGGTAACGGTCGCGACGGTCGAGCGCGGATTCTTGGATGTGGTCTTCTGCTCGATGCTGATCGCGGGGCTCAAACCCTCGATATGCTCCACATCGGGCTTCTGCATCATCTCCAGAAACTGGCGCGCATAGGCGGAAAGCGATTCCACATAGCGCCGCTGTCCTTCGGCATAGATGGTGTCGAAGGCGAGCGAGCTTTTGCCCGATCCCGACAGGCCAGTAATGACGATGAGGGAATCGCGGGGCAAATCGACATCGACGCCCTTGAGGTTATGCTCGCGCGCGCCGCGCACACTTATGTGGGTCAGACTCATGGGGCGTGTTGTTCCAGATTTGTTCTGTTCGGGCAAGTCCATCTGCCGATCGTCCCGACAGATGGGGCGAGGGCAGGGATTTGAGAAGGGAAAATCCGCACCGTGGAGCGCAAAGCTAGCCGCCCTGTACCAAAGACATGGAGGTTGATTTGCGCGTCATTGCCGATTTTGTCGGCCATGACGTAGCGTCCAGTCGATCGATTGAGCCTATCCCGGCCAACGCAGAAACGCAGCCAACGGCCCGTCCCATGTCGTTGGTGGATGTCGGTCGGCGGTTTGTCGCCGGGGAATGCCGCCGGGCGTATTGCCGGGGCAGGTTGTCGAACGGGGCGTTCGCGCAGCGGCATTGCAGCTATGATGAGCGCCATGCAGAAAACGGCTGTGCCCATGTCGCACCGTCTTTTCCGCAACAGTTCATCCTGATCCCGGTGCCCGACAGCATCCTGGATACGCCCCCGGCCATCCCTTGCGCCGGGGGCGTTTTCGCGTCCGGCGCGCGCGGACCAATGCGCTGACCCGGCTATTGCAGGCGAGCGAATCCTGCATCCGCCATTCGTTGCGATTCCCGCTTTCCGTTACGGCAAATGTCGTTTGGCGGCCTGTTCATGTCGTTCGTCGCGCTGTTTGTCCGAGCCGTGCGGCGCTTTGTCGATGGGAGCGTCGTTGGCCGATGCGGAGTGCCGCCGGTCGAACCAGGCGGGCGTCATCATCGGCCCGCGCCTAAACAGGGTGGGCGAACGGGAGACGGCGCCGACCCCAAATGACCCCCAGGCCCGCCCCGTTCGCACCCGGACCGCCGCCCGCCCCTAACAGGCGGTGGTCGATAAGTGGCGATTGAGCCACAGCAGATTTGAGGAGATAAGCCCATGTTCCGTTCGACCCTTTTCGCCGCGCTCGGTTCCTTCGCGCTGATCGCCACCGCCGGTTCGGCTTCGGCTGGTGAATTTATATCCAATGGCCGCACGAGCGAAGTGCGCCATGGCGACCTGAACCTGTCCAAGGCGTCCGACCAGCGGGAATTGCGTCAGCGCATTTCCCGCGCGGCAAACCAGGTTTGCAAGTCGACCGACCACGCCACCAAGCAGGCGTGCAAGACGCAGGCGATCGCGCATGTCGAAGCGCCGGTCAACGCCGCCATCGCTCGCGCCGAAACCAGCGAACGCTATGCCGATGCAGGCGCAAAGGGCATGCAGAACTGATTGCCGGCGTACCCGCCAAATCGTGAAGAAGCCCGGCCAATGCCGGGCTTTTTTGCGTGAGGGCAGGGCGACGCGCCGTTGTTTCGCCTCAGCGTCCCGTCATGGCACGGGCGTTCGCCAGGAAGGTGCGGCCAATGCGGATTTCGTTACCGTCGACGAGCGCGGCGAACCAGACGCCGCTGCCGTCATGACGCAGGCGGGCGATATGATCGCGCCGCACGATATGGGAACGGTGGAGACGCACGAACTGCTGCGGATCGAGCCGCTCCTCCAGGCTGCTGATCGTCTGGTGCAGCAGATAGCTGTGGCTGCCGACATGCAGGCGCATATAGTCGCGCTCCGCTTCGATCCGGTCGATCTGGTCGGTGGCGATGCGGATCAGTTCGGAACGATGGGGTACCCAGAATTCTTCGGCCCAGTCGGGTTGTGGTTCAGCGGGTGTAGGGATGCCTTCTGGCGCGCGATTGCGCAACACTGCCTCGACCCGGTCGATGGCGCGGGTCAGGCGATCGTGGGCCACGGGCTTGAGCATATAATCGATGGCGGCCAGGTCGAAGGCTTCGACCGCGAACCCTTCAAAGGCGGTGACGAAGATGACGGCCGGGCGGATGCCCATGCGCCCGACCGCGCGGGCAACGCCGATGCCGTCGAGTAACGGCATGGCGATGTCGAGCATGACAAGGTCGGGCTTCAATCCTTCGATCAGGCGTAGCGCAGCTTCGCCATCGGTGGCGGTGCCCACAAGCGCGATGCGCTGTTCACGCGCGCACAGCATCTGGAGCCGCTCGACGGCAAGCGGTTCATCGTCAACGATCATGGTGCGGATGGACATGGGCGTCAGCAACCCCGGCGGATGATGGGTAGGGTGAGGAGGACGGAAAATCCCTTCTCCTCGCGCGGACCATAGGCGATCTGGCCCTGATCGCCAAAGCGCGCCGACAGCCTGTCCCGCACATTGGCAAGGCCAATGCCGCTGCCGCTGTCCGACAGGCTGGGCGGGTTGTCGCCATCGTCGGTGACGGCAATGTGCATCAATCCGCCATCTTCCCTCGCGGTGATACGGATCTCGACCGGGCTGGAGGTGCGCGAGACACCATATTTGATGGCATTTTCGACGAGCGGCTGGAGGATGAGGCCGGGGACGCAAGCGCTCATCAGGCCGGGAGGAATATCGATCACAGTATTCAGCCGGTCGGGAAAGCGAACCCCCTCAATATCGAGATAGAGTTTCTGGAGATGGACTTCCTCCTCCAACGGTACGTCGTCCAGCGGATCGCCGGTCAGGCTGGTGCGGTAGAAGTTGGAGAGTGACATGATCATCTGCTCCGCCTCGTCCCGCCGGTCCTTCATGACGAGGGAGGAGAGGGAGTTGAGCGTGTTGAACAGGAAATGCGGGTTCACCTGATAGCGCAGCGATCGCAGTTCGGCCTGCTGGGCTGCGCGCTCCAGCCGGGCAGCGCGGCGTTCCGTACGATGGGCTTCGCTGGCGTAGGACAAGGCGAGATAGAGGCCAGCCCAGGCGGCGAGGAAGAAATAGCGGCTGATCGCATCTTCGACGATCTGGATCAGGGCAAAAGCCTCTTCGCTGGCATATTTGCCCCGATCGCCGTCGGTGAAGATATTCACCGGGTCATAGACGTTGAACATGTAGAAATTGGCAGACGCCATGGCGAGCGCGAAGGGGGCGGCGAGCGAGAAGGCGGCGACGATGCGGACGCTTAAAGGCTTGGCGTCGAAGCGGCGCAGCACCAGGTAGACAACCCATGTGACGACTATGCCGATCACCGTGACGACGGCGCGGCGAATACCCAGTTCGCCCTGCGATTCAAAGCCCATCACGGCGGCGCGCAGGGTTACGAGTATGGCGTAGAAGAGCCAGAAACCAAGAATGGAATAAAGCGCGATCGCGGGGGATACGCCGCGTTCGCCGTCGTCGGGAAGGCTTGTCATCTTCACCTTTTACGCGCTGGCGGGGGAAATGTCGCCCCATGGCACGGTAGCTGGTCGAACTGCCCCGCCCGTTGGTCGAACATGGGAACCGCCGCCCGCCGCCGCCCGTTGAAACATACAAGAAGGAGAGTGTGATGAACGATCAGGATGATGTCCGCCCCAACAGTCGCGAGGAAGCGGGCGATGCGCGTGAATCCGATGCACAGGATCATGTGCTGAGCGAGGAGGAGAAGCTGGACGAAGGGTTGAAGGATTCGATGGATGCGTCCGATCCGCCAGCCGCCACCCGTCCGGGTGACAAGGGCGATCCGGTGCCTTCGTCGGGCTTCAAGGAAGGGCAGGATTGATGGTTCTTTGCCGCAAATCATGCTAGTTTTGCTTCGCGGGACTGCGAATACGCACCTGCGTTTTTGAGAGGAGCGATCATCCATGCCGACATCTGCCACCCCCGCGATCGAACGCATAGCCCGCGTTCTTGCCGGCCGTCAGCTTAGCCTGAATGGCGGCGGCAGCGATCCCCATGCGGCAGGCGCGGTGGATGCGGCGTGGCCCAGCCATGTCGATGATGCCTATGCAATATTGCACACCCTCCGCGAACCGGACGCGCAGATGGCGCAGGCGGGCGATGTCGCGGTGTGGCGCAGCATGATCGGCGCAGTTCTGGAGCGACAGACGGGCGCGTGAAAGATTGCACAACCGAGGCCAAATTTTCATGTTGCGCCGCACAACAAAATCTGGTCCGTTGTGAATGGCCGTGGAACAGGCGCTTAAGCCTTTAGCAACCATAAGAGGCGCATGTTCCTACGATCGACTTGGAGTCGGAGGGCATGACAATGGGTACGAGTGCAAGACCTGCGGACGGGGCCGTAACCTTGGCGGAATTGCGTGAATTCGCCAGCTTCCCGTCTGCCACGCAACGCTATATTCGTCGATCGCTGGATATTGGGCTGCATCGTCGCGATGCGATGAAGCTGTGGTCGCGCGACATGGTGGAGGAAGCCTCCATCCGCGCACAGGCCCGCATCTATGGCCGGATCGAGGAGATCAAGGCGCGCGTGCCCGATGATAGTGGGCTGGACCAGGTCGAGCCATTCATGGCGCCGCTCGTCACCATCTCCGCCTTTGATCTGGGGCAGGACCGGCTGGCAAGTTTTTCGGCCTATCGTTTTCTTTATGAGCGGCTGCTGGGTGCGGGGGCACGGCCCTGGCTTCCGGGCGCCTTCTGCGCGGCGGCCAGTCTGCCGCATTTGCATCCCGAAAAGCGTCGTACGCTGCTTCAGTCGATCAGCGAAGCGGCGGCGACGGCGGCTGGCTGGTCCAACCGTGAGCCGACCTTCTACCCCGAATGGGTCGAGAAGGTGGATCTGAGCAAGGCCAACTGAAATTGGGCAAGACGCCGCTTCCGGGGGGAAGCGGCGTTTTTGTCGTGACCCCTCGCCTGCAAGGGGAGGCGTTTTAGGCGCTGATCCAGACTTCCACCGGGGTGGCGTCCTGACGCAGGGCGAGGCGGATAGGCAGTTCTTCGACCGGGCCATCCTCCAGAGCATGCGCATAGACCGCCTTTTTGGCGTCACCGCTGATTTGCAGAAAGACGTGGCGCGCGGCCAATATCGCGCTGGCGGTCAGCGAGAGGCGCTGGTGCGGCGCCGCGGGGGGTGTGACCGCGATGGTGCGGGCGGTGCTGGATAGGCCATCGGCCAGTTCCGTCGCAGCGGGAAAGAGCGAGGCGGTGTGGCCATCTTCCCCCATGCCCAGCAGCACTATGTCGAGCGGCCAGGGAATGGCGGCGAAGGCGGCTTCAACAGCGGGCTGGCCTGCATAAGCATCTGCCGCGTCATTTTTCATCGGCACGAATTGCGCGGCGGCGGCCGGGCCGGTCAGCAAGGTATCGCGCAGCAGCCGTTCATTGCTGTCGGGCGCATCGGGCGCCACCCATCGTTCGTCGACCAAAGTCACGACAATCCTGCTCCAGTCGAGCGGGGTGCGGGCGAGTGCCTCCAGCACGGGCTTTGGCGACCGGCCACCGGACAAAGCGAGGCTGGCTGTGCCGCGCGCTGCGATCGCTTCGCTCAGCAGGCTCGCGATGCGGGTGGCGAGGTCGGCGGCGGCTGCACCACCGTCGGTGAAATGATACTCTGTCGGCATGTGATTATTCCACGGTTTCAGGCAGGGTGCAGATGTCGATCCATGTGGCGTCAGTCAGTTGCGCGAGGCGCGCGGGGGTGAGTTCGACCGAACTGGTGCGTGAACCGGCGGCGGGAAAGACGGTGGCGAAGGCTTGGAGCGAGACGTCGCAATAGACCGGGAGCGGCGCAGCGAGGCCGAACGGGCAGACGCCGCCGACCGGGTGGCCGGTGACGGCCTCGACTTCGTCAGCTCCAAGCATGCGGGGTTTGGCGCCGAGCGCGGCTTTCGCCTTGGCGTTATGCAGGCGGGCATCGCCACGGGTGCAGACCAAGGCGACGGTGTCACCGACGCGCAGCGACAGCGTCTTGGCGATGCGGGCAGGCTCGACGCCCAGCGCCTGCGCGGCCTCCAGCACGGTAGCTGTGCTGACGCCCTGGTCGATGATTGCGATGTCCGGCGCATTTGCAGCGAACCAGGCGCGTACGGAGGCTTCGCTCATCAGGCGCGTTCGCTCAGGCTGCGCTCCCATGCCAGGGCGTGGCGGACGATGAGGTCGAGATCGGCGTAGCGCGGTTCCCATGGGAAGGTGGACAGAATGGCGCGATTGTCGGAGATCAGCGCATCGGGATCGCCCGCGCGGCGCGGTCCCAAGGTGCGGTTGATGGTCATGTTGGTGACACGATCCACCGCGTCGAGCACTTCAAGGACGGAGAAGCCCCGGCCATAGCCGCAATTGAGCAGATGGCTGCGTGCGGGATCGGCCATCAGCGCTTCGAGGGCGAGGACATGGGCGGCGGCAAGGTCCGTCACATGGATATAGTCGCGCACCCCGGTGCCGTCAGGGGTGTCGAAGTCCGTGCCGAAAACCGAAACGCCCGCGCGCTTGCCGAGTGCCGCTTCAACCGCGACCTTGATGAGGTGGGTGGCGCCTGCGGTCGACTGGCCGCTGCGTCCCTGCGGGTCTGCCCCCGCGACGTTGAAATAGCGCAGGGCGCAAAAATTCATCGGATGGGCCGCCGCGACGTCGCGCAGCATATATTCGGTCATGAGCTTCGACATGCCGTACGGGTTGATCGGCCGTTGCGGCGTCGTTTCCTTGACCGGGCTTTCTTCGGGAATGCCATAGGTGGCCGCCGTCGAAGAGAAGATGAAATGGTTGACGCCGACGCGAACCGCGCTCTCTATCAGGTCGCGGGTCTTGGCGCTGTTATTGTGATAATATTTGAGCGGGTTTTCGACGGATTCCGGCACGACGACCGATCCTGCAAAATGCATGATCGCGCGGATTTCATGCTTGCGCAGGGTGGATTCGACCAAAGGCTGATCGGCAATGTCGCCACGCACCAGCGGCACCCCATCGGGCACCGCCCAGTCGAACCCGGTGACAAGATTGTCGATGACGACGACGCCATAGCCGGCGTCCTTCAGAGCCAATACGGCGTGGCTGCCGATATAGCCTGCGCCGCCTGTTACCAGGATCGTCGGTTTGTCGCTCATAAAGAATAGGTCTCCCCAGATGTCATGGGGAGACCTAAACGAGCGACGCTACGATTTACAGTCTTTTCATGCCGCAGCGCGGGATGGCGCAGGGCGGTAGAATGTGCCGCCGGTGGACGCCATCTCGCGCAGTTGCGCCGTGGGCGCGAAGCGATCGCCATGGGTCGCTGCCAGCCGGTCCAGCACCGCAACGACATGGGCGATGCCGACCGTGTCCATATGAGCAAAGGGACCGCCGGTGTAAGGCGCAAAGCCCCAGCCGAAGATCGCGCCAATGTCGCCATCTTCGGGCGTTTCCAGCACGCCTTCCTCGAAGCAGCGGGCGCATTCGACCAGTTGGCGATAGAGAAGGCGCTCCTTGACCGCCTCGACACCCGGCTGATCCTCGGCACGGGGGAACAGATCGGCGATGCCCGGCCAGAGCGCTTTCTTGCCATTTTCTGGATAGTCATACCATCCCTTGGCATTTTTGCGGCCCAGGCGATCGAGTTCTACCATCTGCGTCATGACGTCGTCGGAACGTTGCGCGACATAGGCGTCGCCCAGTTCCTTCTTGGCCGCCGTCATCACCTTGTAACCCAGTTCGATCGACACTTCGTCGCTGACCGCGAGCGGACCGACGGGCATACCCAATTGCTTGCCCGCATTTTCGATCAGCGCGGGATTGATCCCTTCGGCCACCAGTTCCGCACCTTCCTGCACATAGGTGCCGAAGCAGCGCGAGGTGTAGAAACCGCGCGAGTCATTGACGACGATCGGCGTTTTCTTGATCTGGGCGACGAAATCGAGCGCCTTGGCAATGGCGGCGGGGCCAGTCTGCTTGCCCAGGATGATTTCGACCAGCGGCATTTTTTCGACCGGCGAGAAGAAATGGACGCCGATGAAATTTTCCGGCTTGGACCATGCGCCCGCCAGCTTGGTGATCGGCAGGGTGGAGGTGTTGGACCCGAAGATGACGTCGGGGCCAAGCACGGCCTCGACCTGCTTCGTGACTTCAGCCTTAATCGCGACATCCTCGAACACCGCCTCGATCACGAAGTCCGCGCCTGCCAGGTCGGCATAGGTTGCGGTCGGCGTGACGCGGGCGAGGGTCGCTGCCAGCTTTTCCGGCGTCATCCCCTTGCCAAGCCGCTTGGACAGGACGGATTCGACATGCGCCTTGCCCTTTTGCGCATAGGCAATGTCGCGGTCGAACAGGATGACCTCCATCCCCGCCTGCGCGGCGACGGTGGCGATCCCTGCACCCATCATGCCCGCGCCCAGCATGGCGAGCTTCATGGTCGGGGCCTTGGGCTGATCCTTGGGGCGGCGCGCGCCGCGTTCGGCGGCCTGCTTGTTGACGAACAGGCTGCGGATCATGTTGCCGGCCTGCGGATCGGCTGCGACCCTCGCGAAATATTTGCTTTCGACGCGGATCGCGCGATCGAAGGGCAGGATCGCCCCTTCATAGACCGCCGACAGCAAGGCGATGGGCGCATTCATGTTACGCTGGGTTTGCTTGAGCGTCATCGGCAGCGCGCCCACCATGGTCTGGACGAAGGCGGGGTTGAACCCGCCCGCACCACCGGGAAATTTGAAGCCCTTGACGTCCCATGGCTGGCTCGCGGCGTTGGGGTTGGCCTTGACCCATTCGCGCGCGGTTTCCAGCGCCGTGCCCTGCGGCACGACCTGATCGACGGCTTTCAGCATCGCCGCTTCGGCGGGGCGGAACAGCTTGCCTTGCAGCATGTACATGAGCGCAGCCTGCACGCCGATGAGGCGTGGCAGACGCTGCGACCCGCCGCCGCCGGGGAACAGGCCGATCAGGATTTCGGGCAGGCCAAGCTGGGTCTTGGGACTGTCGCCCACGACCCGGCGGTGGCAGGCGAGGGCGAGTTCAAAGCCGCCGCCAACGCAGGTGCCTTCGATCGCGCAAGCAACGGGCTTGCCACAGGTTTCGAGGCGGCGGAACAGCTGGTTGAGAACGAACACCTGATCGAAGATCGCAGCGGGCTGCGGGCGGCTGCCATCGCTGGTGGCAAGCATTGAGCCGAAATATTTAAGGTCCATGCCGGCCATGAAGCCGCTATCCTTGCCCGACGCGATCACGGCGCCCTTGATCGCGTCGTCCGACGCGATGCGGGTGATCGCGGCGTCCAGATCGGCGATGAAATCCGGGCCGATGACGTTCATCGACTGGTCGGGCACGTCGATCATCAAGGTGGCGATGCCGTCGGCGTCGGTGCTGATAGTGATGCTGTTCATTTTGATCTCCTCTCCCCCGTTCGCCCTGAGCCGGTCTAAGGGCTCGCCTGAGCGGAGCGAAGGCATCTCACTGCGTTCGATGGTGGGCTTCGACGTCGCTCAGCCCGAACGGAAATAGCTAGATACGTTCGATGATGATGCCGGTGCCCATGCCTGCGCCAACGCACAGGTTGATGAGCGCGGTGCCCTTGCCCGACCGTTCCAGTTCGTCGAGCGCGGTGCCCAGCACCATGGCGCCGGTCGCGCCGAGCGGATGACCCATGGCGATCGCGCCGCCATTGACGTTGATCTGATCATGGTCGAGCTTCATCGCCTGCATGTAGCGCAGCACGACGCTGGCGAAGGCCTCGTTGAGTTCCCACAGGTCGATGTCGGCGGCAGTCATGCCCGCGCGCGACAGCAGCTTGCCTGCGACAAATTCCGGCCCTGTCAGCATGATGAGCGGTTCCGAACCGATCGAAGCCATGGCGCGGATGCGGGCGCGGGGCTTCAGGCCATATTTGTCGCCAATATCCTTGCCACCGACCAGAACGGCGGCGGCGCCATCGACGATGCCGCTGCTGTTGCCGGCATGGTGGATATGGTTGACCCGTTCCAGTTCGGGATAGCGCAACAGGGCGACGGTGTCGAAGCCGGGCATCTCCTCACCAAGGGCGGTGAAGCTGGGCTTCAGCGCGCCCAGCGACTGCATCGTGGCGTCCGGGCGCATATGTTCGTCATGGTCAAGCACGACCTGGCCGATCACGTCGCGGACGGGGACGATCGATTTGGCAAAGCGGCCTTCGTCCCACGCCATCTTGGCGCGCTTCTGGCTTTCCACGGCATAGGCGTCGGCATCGTCGCGGCTGATGCCGAACTTGGTGGCAATGACGTCCGCGCCGATGCCCTGCGGCGCAAAATAGGTCTTGTAGGCGACTGCGGGGTCCATCGCGATTGCGCCGCCGTCAGATGCCATAGGCACACGGCTCATCGATTCGACGCCACCCCCGATGGCGAAGAGCGCTTCGCCTGACATGACCTTCGCCGCCGCGATGTTCACGGCCTCAAGGCCCGACGCGCAGAATCGGTTGACCTGCACGCCCGGCGTTGTCTGTGCATAGTCGGCGTTCAGCACGGCGGTGCGCGCAATGTCCGCGCCCTGTTCGCCCACTGGCGTCACGCAGCCCAGAATCACATCGTCGACATCGGCGGTGTCGATGGCGTTGCGATCACGGATCGCTTCCAGCGTCTGCGTCGCCAACTGGATCGGGGTGATTTCGTGCAGCGACCCATCGGGCTTGCCCCGACCACGGGGCGTCCTGACGGCGTCATAAATATAGGCTTCCATAAGATTTTCCCTCTCCGTGGGTCACCCTTGCCGGGGGCATCGGATACGCACATGAATGTATTTACGTTTACGTAAAGTGCAAGCAAGAAATGCAGTTTTTGCGTGGCGTGGCTCTGACGTAGGGGCAGGGACCAAAGACCGACGGGTTTGACCGCCGGACGATATTCCGCTTCATGGGCATGTGCCCGATGTTGATTCCCCCAAAGCCCCGTCGCCGCTTTCCATTCCCATTTTTCGTGCGATCTGGACGGCCAGTCTGGTGTCGAATTTTGGCGGATTGATCCAGTCTGTCGGCGCGGCATGGATGATGACGTCGCTTTCGGCTTCCCCGTTGCTGATCGCGCTGGTTCCGGCGGCGACGACACTGCCGATCATGCTGCTGTCGCTATGGGCGGGGGCGGTTGCGGACAATCTGGACCGGCGCATGGTGATGATCGGTTGCCAATTGGCGATGCTGATCGTGTCGGCTGCGCTGGCAATCACGGCCTGGGCGGGGATGATTACGCCATGGCTGCTGCTGGCCTTCACCTTTGCGCTGGGCTGCGCCACGGCGATCAACGGCCCGGCCTGGCAGGCATCGGTGGGCGATATGGTCCCGCGCGCAATCCTGCCGAGCGCGGTGGCGATGAACAGCATGGGGTTCAACCTGGCGCGTAGCGTCGGCCCGGCGCTGGGCGGGGTCATCGTCGCGACCGCAGGTGCCGCAGCCGCATTCCTGACCAATGCGCTGACCTATATCGCGCTGCTGGCGGTGCTGTTCCGCTGGCGGCCCGACCTGCCAGCCAAGCTGTTGCCGCGCGAGCGGCTGGGCGTCGCGATGCGCGCAGGCGTGCGTTATGTGGCGATGTCGCCCAAAATCCAGCTGGTGCTGCTGCGCGCGGGCGTGTTCGGCATCGGCGCGAGTGCGGTGTCGGCGCTCATGCCGCTGGTCGCGCGCAACATATTGGGCGGCGGGGCGCTGACATTCGGCGTGACGAGCGGCGCTTTCGGCATCGGCGCCGTGATTGGCGCGCTGTCCACGCGCCGACTGCGTACGCGCTATTCCGTCGAAACCATCGTGCGGACAGCGGCGCTGACGCTGGCGCTTGGAACCGCGATCACCGGCGCGAGCGGCTGGCTGGCGCTGGCCTTGCTGGGCTATCTCCTCGCCGGGTTCGGCTGGGTGACGGCGCTGGCGACGTTCAACGTGTCGGTGCAGATGTCCGCGCCGCGCTGGGTGGTGGCGCGCGCGGTGTCGCTCTATCAGATGACTGCCTTTGGCGGCATGGCGATCGGCGCCTGGCTGTTTGGTTGGCTGGCCGAGTCTCATGGCGTGGTCGAAGCGCTCTATGCGTCGGCGGCGGCCCAGTTTGTCGCGGCGATGCTGGGCCTTGTCTGGCGCTTGCCACAGACGGGCGATGACAATCTGGACCTGCAAAACAGCTGGCGTGAACCTGATACCGCCGTGCCGGTCGAACCGCGTAGCGGGCCAGTGGTCGTGACCATCGAATATCGCATTCCGGCGGGGTCGATCGTCCCCTTTCTGGCGGCGATGAGCGAGCGGCGACGGATCAGGCGGCGCGATGGCGCACATGGCTGGTCGCTGATGCGCGATCTTGGCGATCCTGAACTATGGCTGGAACGCTATCATGTGTCGACCTGGCTGGACTATGTGCGCCATAACCAGCGGCGCACCGTGGCCGATATTGCCAATAGCGACGCGATCTGGGCGTTGCACACCGGCCCTATTCCGCCAGTGGTTCACCGGATGCTGGAACGGCAGACCGGATCGCTGCCGATCAGCCGCGCGCCCGATCCGCGCGAAATGGGCGATGCGATGACGGACCCGACGCGATCGAGCTGATCAATCGGAGGGTGCCGGTCGCCAGCCGGGCAAGTCCTCCGGCGTGTCGATGTCATGCAGGACATTGCCGGTGGTTTCGATCTGAAGCCCGTGGCTGAGCAGCGCCCGCGCCCCTTGATCGCCCTTGAGCGCCAGCAATTCGGGGAAATGCTTGCGGCCTATGAAAGCGGGCGGGGAAGAGGAGAAGCCGTCGGTGCTGGCGACGACCGATCTTATGTCCTCCGCTGCCAGGCAGATGCGGTTATAGTGGGTCTGGGGCACTTCGGGCATATCGGCCAGGCAGATAAGGATGCCGCGGATGCGGTTCACCGGCATGACATGCTCGACCGCGCGCACGATGCTGCCCGAAATTCCGTCTTCGGGACGATCGTTGACGATGATGGTGTAGCCGCGCCGGTCAAGCTTGCGATGCAGGACGGGGGCGACCTCTATCGGACGGACGACGGCGATCAGTTCGGCAAACGCCATCGAAGCTACGGTTTCAAGCGTGTGGGCGGCGAGCGGCTTGCCGCGCAACTCCGCCATCAGCTTGTCCTCCTCACCAAAACGCGATGATGTGCCGGCCGCCAACAGGACAGCTGCGATCCGTTCAGTACGCATGAGACGAGACAATGATTGGCATATTATGTGTGGCGACCTTCTGTTTTTGTCCGATTTGCCACCGCCGCGATCTTGTGTCCACCACCGTCAAAGGGTCTGGTCATCGGCGGGGCTAGTCGCCATATGCGGGGCCGATACGATAAGGAGTGGCCCTGTTCATGGCATGTGATCCCGATGCGGAGATGGTTGGCGAAGGCAAGGAGCCGGTTCCGGCAGAGGTTTCGGAAGCGATCCGCACGCTGATCCGCTGGTCGGGCGATGCGCCCGAACGCGAAGGGTTGATCGAGACGCCTGAACGTGTGGCGCGGGCCTGGCGCGAATATTGCCGGGGCTATCATGACGATCCCGCCTATCATCTCTCGCGCATCTTCCATGAGGTGGGCGGATATGACGATGTCGTGTTGTTGAAGGACATTCCGTTTCAGTCGCATTGCGAACATCATATGGCGCCGATCGTGGGGAAGGCGCATATCGCCTATCTGCCGGGCGACTATGTGGTCGGCATTTCCAAGCTGGCGCGCGTGCTGCATGCCTTTGCCAATCGCTTGCAGGTGCAGGAGCGGCTGACGTCGGAAGTGGCCAACTGCATCTGGGAGCATCTGAAGCCGCAGGGTGTGGCCGTCGTGATCGAGGCGACCCATGGTTGCATGACCGGTCGCGGGGTCAGGACGCCCAATGTCATTATGAAAACCAGTCGGATGCTGGGCGTATTCCGCGATGATGAAAAGTCGCGCGAGGAAGTGCTGAAACTCATCTCGTCATGATCGAGGAGGACGTCCCCTATCGCCCATTGGGCAGCGCGCGCGGTCAGGGCGAGGCGGGTGCCCTGCCGATCGCGAACAAAAGGCTGGCGCTGGTGACCGGCGGCCATCGGCGTCTGGGCGGGATCATCGCCGGGGCGCTGGCCAAGGCGGGCCATTCGCTGGCGATCCATGGCAGCCATGATACGCGGCTCGATTCGCATCTGGCGCTGACGCTGGAGGAGGAGGGGACGCAGTGGGAAGGCTTTGTCGTCGATTTCGCCGACCCTGAAAATGCCGAGGAACTGATCGCACAGGTCGCGGCGCGCTTTGGCCGCCCGCCCGACATCCTTATCAATAGCGCTGCGCTGTTCGGGCAGGACCGGCTGGACGATGTGACCGCCGAGGATCTGATGCGCCATTATGCGGTCAATTGCGCCGCGCCTGCCATGCTGACCAAGGCGTTTGCAACCGTCCCGGCCGGGTCGGGTGACAGGTGCATCATCAATATATTGGATCAGCGGATCGACCATCCCCATGGCGACCAGCTGGCCTATACATTGTCCAAACTGGCGCTGGCGGGTCTGACCCGGACGACCGCGAGCAGTCTGGCGCCGCAGGTGCGGGTCAATGCGGTGGCGCCGGGGCTGACGATCGCGACGCCTGACTATGATGCGGATCAGATGGCGCGGCTGGAGCATATGATGCCGCTGGGTCGCCTGCCGCAGGCGGAGCAGATTGCGCAGGCGGTCCTCTATCTGGTCGACGCCAGTGCGGTGACGGGGCAGACGCTATATGTTGATGGCGGCGCGCATATGCGCAGCTACGACCGGGACTTCATGCATCTGTGCCGATAGGTGCGGCGCAAATGCGGCGGAGTAGGGGCTGGCGGTCGACGCGCGTCGACCATAGAGCCTGTCCAAAGGCATAAGGGAGACGGCGATGACCTATGAGACGATTTTGGTGGAACAGCGCGACGCGGTAACGCTGATCACGCTCAACCGCCCGCAGGCATTGAATGCACTGAATGGGCAGGTGTTGACGGACCTGAGCGCCGCCTTTGCCGCCTATGACGCTGACCCGACCCAGCATTGTGCGGTCCTGACCGGCAGCGAAAAGGCGTTTGCGGCGGGCGCGGACATCAAGGAAATGGTCGAAAAGGAAGCGGCCGATTTCTTCCTGCAGGATTTCTTTTCCGGCTGGCAGACCGGCGTGGTTGCGACGCGCAAGCCGTGGATCGCGGCTGTGGCCGGTTTTGCGCTGGGTGGCGGATGCGAACTGGCGATGATGGCGGACTTCATCATTGCGGCGGACACGGCGAAATTCGGCCAGCCCGAAATCAAGCTGGGCGTCGCGCCGGGCATGGGCGGGTCGCAGCGCCTGACCCGCGCGGTGGGCAAGGCCAAGGCGATGGAAATGTGCCTGACCGGGCGCATGATGGGCGCGGAAGAAGCCGAGCGGTCCGGGCTTGTCAGCCGTGTCGTGGCTGCGGCTGATCTGCTGGACGATGCGCTCAAGACGGCCGCCGCGATTGCCGCGATGCCGCCGATGGCCGCGATGGTGAACAAGGAAATGGTCAATATCGCGTTCGAAACCGGCCTTGCCCAGGGGCTGCTGACCGAACGGCGCATGTTCCAGATATTGACGGCGACGCAGGACAAGAAGGAAGGCATGACCGCCTTTGTCGAAAAGCGGCCGGGCGTCTGGAAAGGGCGCTAAGCGTTCCGGGTACGGCGGTCTCCTGCGAAGGCGGGAGACCAGTCGGCCCGCTCAACTGGGTTCCGCCTGCAGGGGACCAGGGCGGTTCATAGTCTGCTGACAAATTCGCATCAGCCCATGGAGGGGTTTTCCGGCACTTTCGTTTCACTTGGAAACGGAACAACAGACATGGAGAGGTGTGGCGCGGCGCGCCGCCCTGAAAGGCTCATAATATGCAGGGAGCCTCTTCATGTCCGACCTATTTTCCGCCCGCCTGTCCATTCGCGCGCTGCTGCTCGCCTGCGCGGCGGGCACACTGACGCCGGTGGCCTTCGCGCAGGAACCGGCCGCCGACGACGAAATGAACATCACCGTCACTGGCCGCCGTATTTCGCAATCGTCCGAAGCGATTGGCGAGGATAAGGTCAGCAATGTCGTGGCGGTCACGCGGGAAGCGCTGCTGTCGGCCCCTTCGGGCATTTCGGGCCTGAAAATGCTGGAGCAGTTGCCCGGTTTCAACGTCCAGACCGACGGCGCTCTGGGCCTGTATGAATTTGGCAACAGCGTGCAGACCCGCGCCTTCAACCTCGACCAGATCGGCTTTGTGGTCGATGGCATTCCGACCGGGCGCAGCGACGCCTTTGGCGGCAGCCCGGTATTCCGGTACGTCGACAATGAAAATCTGGGCGTCGTGGAAGCCGCGATCGGCGCGGGCGACGTCAGCCTGCCCAGCTATTCGACGCTGGGCCCGGTCATCCAGTATAACAGCATCGCGCCACAGGAAGAGATGGGCCTGTTCGTGTCGCAAAGCTTTGGCGATCAGGATCTGCGCCGCACCTTCATTCGCGCGAGCACGGGGCGGGTCGGGCCGTTTACGGCCTATGTCAGCCGCACCAAGCTGGACACGGAATTGTGGCGCGGTCCCGGCACGGTCGATCGCGAGCATTGGGAAGGGCAGATTCACGCGGACCTGGGCGGCGACAGCTGGGCGCGGTTCAAATTCGTGTCGAACGACTTTTTCGATTATGACTCGCCCACGATCAGCCGGGCGCAATATAATTGCACGGTTCGGAATGCGCTGGGCCAGTGCGGCCGGAATTTTGCGCTGATCGAAAATGTGCCCAACACAACGCCCGGCTTTGCGCCATTGGCGACCGCGCCCGGCGTCTATTATTCGAACGCCGCCTATACCGCTGTCTATAATCTGGCGATCAACGTGCGGAAGGACAAGCTGTATGGCGCGACCTTCCATGCCGGGATTGCCGAGGGCGTATGGGCGGAATCCACCCTCTATTGGGAGGATAAGGACGGCTATGGCGTGTCGCCCGACGGCTATGCCAACTCGCTGGGCCGCTACACGCCGCAGGCGCAGGCGGGACTGCCCGTGGTCGCGCCCAAGGGCGTGCAATATGGCTTGTCGGGCGTGGGCGGTGACCGGTACGGCATTACCAGCAAGCTGCATTGGGAGATGGGCACCAACACGGTCGAGGCGGGCGTGTGGGCCGAAGTCGATAAATATCATCGGACTCAGGCACGGTATAATACGGTCGGCGGCGCGCCCGATGGCGCACCCAATCTGGATGAACTGGTCTATCTGCGCCGCGATTATCGGACCAAGCGCGATACGCTTCAGATCTTCCTGAAGGATACGCTCAAGCTGGCGGATGATCGTTTCATCATCGATGTCGGCTTCAAGGGGCTGAACCTGGACTATGTCCATAACGGCTATCGCGAATTTGACGATTTTTATCGCGTCGTCGGCGGGGTTGGCGTGCCCGGCTATGGTCCGCAGATCAACACGGCGCACTATAGCGATTTCTTCCTGCCGATGGCGGGGCTGCTCTACAAATTTGACGAGCGCACGCAGGTCTTTGCCTCCTACGCCGAAAATATGGCGCTGCCCAAGGGGCTGGACGACATCTATTCGGTCATCCGCCCCGGCGGCGGGCTGGTGCCGCAGCCTGCGCCCGAACGATCCAAGAATATGGAACTGGGCATCCGCACCAACCAGGGACAGCTTTATGCGTCGCTGGCGGCATTCTACACCAAATTTGACAATCGCATCCAGTCGATCACCAGCCTGATACCGGGCGGCGGCCTGGCGACCGAAACCTTTTTCCAGAATGTCGGCCGGGTCCGTTCCTATGGCGTGGAATTTGCCGGAACCTATAAGCCGTCCTTCCTGAACGGACTGGCCTACGGCAATCTGAACGTCACCTATAACAATGCCAAGTTCAAGGATGACGTGCCCGCGGCGACGCCGATCCTGATCGCCGACAAATATATCCCCGACAGCGCCAAATGGATCGTCAGCGGCGGCGTGACAGTGGAGCCGGCGAGCTGGCTGGTGGCCAATATTTCGGGCAAATATACGTCCAGGCGCTGGTCGACCTTCACCAACTCGCCCGGTTCCAGCGTGTCGGGGTTCACCGTGTTCAGCGCTTATGTCGATATTGGCGACGGCATCAGCTTTGGTCCGGTCAAGGGGATAAAGGTGCGCGCCAATGTCGACAATCTGTTCGACAAGGATACGCTGTCCTATATTTCGCCGGTGGTGACGGGCGACGGCTTCTTCCGACCGCTGTCGCCGCGCACGTTCCAGCTGACCATTTCGGGTGAAATCTGATGCGGAGGACTTTGGTGATGGGGGCAGCGCTGGCGGCGCTGCTTGCAGGTCCGGCGTCGGCGCAGGCAGTGCCCAAGAAGGTGCAGCAATTGCACCGGAAATTACTGACGCTCGACAGTCATCTCGATACGCCAGCCTCTCTCGATCTGCCGG
This sequence comes from Sphingobium sp. B2, assembly GCF_007693735.1. Classification (NCBI taxonomy): domain Bacteria; kingdom Pseudomonadati; phylum Pseudomonadota; class Alphaproteobacteria; order Sphingomonadales; family Sphingobiaceae; genus Sphingobium; species Sphingobium sp. B2. The sequence goes on along the minus strand of NZ_VDBZ01000001.1, from coordinate 1,952,417 downwards.
GATGGTCGATCGACGAGGAGCATGACGTCCATCTGGATTATACCCAGGTCGATCTGCCGCGCATGAAGAAGGGCGGGCTGGATGGCGGTTTCTGGGCGATCTATACGAGCCAGGGACCGCTGACGGTCGAGGGTTTCCACAAGGCGCGCGATTTTGCGATCCTGCGCGGCGTGTCGATCCGCCAGATGGTGGCGGCGGACCCGGCCAATTTTGCGCTGGCGCTGGAAGCCAAGGACGCAGCGCCGATCGCGGCGGCGGGCAAGCGGGTCGTCTATATGTCGATCGAAAACGCCTATCCGCTGGGTGAGGATGTGTCGCTGCTCCAGACATTTTACGATATGGGCGTGCGGGTGGTGGGCTTTGCCCATTTCGCGCACAACCAGTTTGCCGACAGTTCGACCGACCCGTCGAAAAAGCCGCGTTATGGCGGGCTTAGTCCGCTGGGCAAGGAATTGCTCAAGGAGATGAACCGGCTGGGCGTGGTGCCCGATGCGTCGCATAGCTCAGACCAGGTACTGGACGATCTGCTGGCGCTATCGACCACGCCGGTGCTGCTCACCCATTCGGGGTGCAAGGCGATTTATGACCATCCGCGCAATATTGACGATGATCATCTCAAGGCGCTGGCGGCGAAGGGCGGCGTCATTCAGATGAACGCCTATGGAAGCTATCTGAAAGCATCCAAACCCAACCCGGACCGGCAGAAGGCGATGGGCGCGCTATTCGCGTCGCTGCGCGAGGGTGGGACGATAACGGCCGAGAAGCGCGCCGAACTGCTGGCCAGGCGGCAGGAGATCGACCGGCTCTATCCGGAAACCGACCGGGCGACCTTCGACGATTTCATGACGCATATGCTGCACGCGCTGAAGGTCGTGGGGCCGGACCATGTCGGGATCGGCGCGGACTGGGACGGCGGCGGCGGCGTGGTCGGGATGGAGGATGTGGTCGACCTGCCCAGGATCACCGACGCGCTGCTGAAGGCGGGCTATAGCGAGGCGGACGTCCAGAAAATCTGGTCGGGCAATGTGCTTCGCGTGCTGGCGGCGGCGGAGGCCGGGAAGGGGAAGTAGATACTGCCCCCGTCATCCTGACGAAAGTCACGATCCAGGGCGCAAGACTCAGCGCGTGCCGCCCTGGATCCCGGCATTCGCCGGGATGACGAATATGCTTATTTCCCCTCCAGCATTTCGATCATCAGCGAGAAGTCGCGGCCTGCTTCGCCCCGATTGGCGAGCAGCTGATAGAGGGCTTCGGCGGCATTGCCCATCGGTACCGACGCGCCGACCAGCGCGGCGGCTTCGGTGGCGAGCTTCAAATCCTTGAGCATCAGGCCGACGGCGAAGCCGCCCTGATAGCCATTGTCGGACGGGCTTTGCGGGCCGACGCCGGGGACGGGGCAATAGCTGGTCATCGACCAGCTCTGGCCCGACGAGACGCTGCTGATGTCGTAGAAGGTCTGGGGATCGAGGCCCAGTTTCTTTGCCATGGCGAAGGTTTCGCAGGTGGCGACCATGGTGGCGCCCAGCAGCATGTTGTTGCAGATTTTCGCCGCCTGGCCATTGCCTGCGCCGCCCGCGTGGATCACTGCCTTGCCCATGGCGGAGAGGATGGGCTTGGCCTTGGCAAAGGCGGCATCGGTACCGCCGACCATGAAGGTCAGCGTGCCGCCATTGGCGGCCGCGATGCCGCCGGAAACAGGGGCGTCGACCATGTCGAAGCCGCGATCCGTCGCTGCATCAATGACGCGGCGGGCGGTCGCGACGTCGATGGTCGAGCAGTCGAGGAAAAGGGCGCCCGGATTGGCCGCGCCATAGACTTCACCGGCATAGACGCTTTCGACATGCTTGCCCGCAGGCAGCATGGTGACGACGGCGTCAGCGCCGGTGGCGGCGTCGGCGGCGCTGCTGGCGCGGATCGCGCCATGGGCCTGCGCCTTGGCCAGTGCATCTTCCGACAGGTCGAAGGCGCGGACGGCATAGCCGTTCTTGATCAGATTGGCGGCCATGCCGCCGCCCATATTGCCAAGGCCGATGAAGGCGATCGTCTGGGTCATGATGGCATTTCTCCTGCTTAACTTCGCATATTTCCCGGTAAATCGGACATATTCTTGCGTGGCCCTGATCCTATCGGAAAGCGGCCGGTATCGGGCAGGCAAGGCGCGCCGGGATCATAACGGGCGTCTGCCATGTAGGACAGCTTACCCCCCTTTAGGTCGCGACGTCGGGCAGCGGCGTCCATTGCCGGTCGGCGGGCAGGGGCGTGAAAATCGCGTCGATCATCGCGTCGCTCACCTGCTCCAGCGTCGCCGGCGTCCATTGCGGCTTGTTGTCCTTGTCAAAGATCAGCGCGCGCACGCCTTCGACAAAATCGGGGCGGCGGATGATCGCACAGGCCAGGCCATATTCCATCACCATGTTGGACGCGAAATCGGGCTGGGCCGCGCCCTCGATCAACTGGCGCAGCGCGACTTTGATCGTCTGGGGGGATTTGGTGGCGAGGGTGGCGCGCTGCTTGGCGGCCCATTCGCCACCGTCGGCGTCAAGCGCGGCGACGATCTCCTCCGCCTTGTTCGAGGCGAAGAGGCGGTCGATGTCGGGACGGGCAGCGTCGAGCTTGGAAGGGGGCGGGGTCTGCGCGGCAGCGTCCAGAATGGCGGTCAGGCTGGCGGGATCGGCCAGGATACGCGCCTTCACATCGTCCAGCGTGTCGGACGGCATATAATGGGTGGCGATGCCGATGGCGGCGCAATCGGCCCCGTCAATCCGCGCGCCGGTGGCAGCCAGCCATGCGCCGACCCGGCCGGGCAGGCGGGGCAGATACCAGCCGCCGCCGACGTCGGGGAACAGGCCGATGCCGGTTTCGGGCATGGCGAAAGTCGTCCGTTCGGTCGCGACGCGGTAGCGGGCGGGGAGGGAGATGCCCACGCCGCCGCCCATGACGATGCCGTCGATGAAGGCGACGATCGGCTTTTCATAGACGAACAGCAGATGGTTCATGCGATATTCGAGATGGAAGAAGCGTTCAGCCTCCACGCAATCGGCCTTCGCGCTGTTGGCGATAAGGGCGATGTCGCCGCCCGCGCAGAAACCCCGCCCTTCGGTATGATCGATCATCACCGCGGTGACGCTGTCATCGGTGCGCCAGGCCAGCAACGCGGTGTTGATCGCGTCGCACATATCGGGCGTCAGCGCGTGGATCGCCTTCGGGCGGTTCAGGCGGATGCGGCCGATATTATTTTCGATGAACGTCAGGACTTGGTCGGTCATGTCTCTCTCCTGCCTCTCCCCGGCGGGGAGAGGATACGAAGCCTTGGCGCGGCACGCGCCTAGGCGAAGTTGGAGAGGGGGTGCGCCGCGTTGGCCCTGTCCCCCTCTCCCAGCTACGGCTAGGCAGCACGCTGCCAAGCCTTCGCAACCCTCTCCCCCACGGGGAGAGGGGGGTTAATCCCGCAACATATCCCGCGCGACGATCATCCGCATGACCTGGTTGGTGCCTTCCAGGATGGAATGGACGCGCAGGTCGCGCCAGAAGCGTTCGATGGGATAATCCATCAGATAGCCGTAGCCGCCATGCAGTTGCAGCGCGCGGTCGACAACCGACGATCCGGTGTCGGTGGCGAAACGTTTGGCCATGGCGGCAAAGCGGGTCTTGTCGGGCGCGTTTTCGCTCACCTTGACAGCAGCGGCGTAGAGCAGGGTGCGGGCGGCCTCCAGCTCGGTCTGCATGTCGGCCAGGGTGAATTGGGTATTCTGGAAATCCGCGATGGACTGGCCGAACTGCTTGCGGTCCTTGGTATATTGGACAGCCTCGTCGATGCAGCGCTGCGCGCCGCCCAGCGAACAGGCGCCGATGTTGAGGCGGCCGCCGTCCAGCCCCGCCATGGCGATGGCGAAGCCCTGACCCTCGCTGCCGACAAGGTTGGCGACGGGGACGCGGACGGCATCGAAATTCACCTGCGCCGTGGGTTGGCTGTGCCAGCCAAGCTTGCGTTCCTGCGCGCCGAAGCTGACGCCGGGCATATCCTTGTCGATGACAAGGCAGCTAATGCCTTTCGGCCCATCCTGACCTGTACGGACCATGACGACATAGACTTCATTTTCGCCGCCACCGGAGATGAATTGCTTGGAGCCGGTGACGACATAATGGTCGCCATCGCGCACCGCCTTGGTCTTGAGGCTGGCGGCGTCGGACCCCGCGCCTGCCTCTGTCAGGCAGTAGCTTGCCATGCGGTTCATGGGGATGAGATCGGGAAGATAGGCGTCCTTGACCGCCTGCCCGCCAAATGTGTCGATCATCCAGGCGGCCATATTGTGGATCGAGATGAACGCGCTGGTCGAGGGGCAGCCATAGGCCATGGCTTCCATGATCAGCGCGGATTCGAGCCGGCCAAGGCCAATGCCGCCGGACGCTTCGGAGACATAGATACCGCCAAAGCCCAGTTCCGCCGCCGCGCGGATCGTGTCGCGCGGGAAGATATGCTTCTCGTCCCACTCCGCCGCATGGGGCGTGATCGCGTCGGCGGTGAAGCGGCGGGCGAGATCCTGGATTTCGCGCTGGTCGTCGGTCAGGTCGAACTGATTGGTCATTGCCTTACCCTAAATTGCCGTCATGCCGGACTTGATCCGGCATCCAGAGCGTCATGGGTCGCGCCTGGAACCCTGGATCCTGACTTTCGTCAGGATGACGATGATTGGCTTGATTCGTCATCCGGAGCATCGCAGCATTGCCCTATGGATCGTCAACCTGCCGCTTATATCATGGCCAGTGATCGCAACGGGACGCTTTATATCGGCGTCACGTCCAACCTGATGGCGCGCATCCATCAGCATCGCACGAAAGCCATGGACGGATTCACCGCGCGATATGATGTGAACCGTTTGGTCTGGCTCGAGATGTGCGACACCATGGAAGTGGCCATTGTTCGAGAGAAACAGTTGAAGAACTGGAAGCGGAAATGGAAGCTCGATCTGATCGAGGCAGGCAATCCCCGCTGGCGCGATCTTGCCGAGGATCTGGGGTTCGATCCACTTTCACCGTCATCCTGACTTTCGTCAGGATGACGGTGAAATAGGGCTTACCCCATCGTCGGGATGACAAAGGCGCTGTCGGCCGATGCGCCGCCGTCGGGCCAGCGCTGCGTGACAGTTTTCACCTTGGTCCAGAACTTCACGCCTTCCATGCCGTGCTGGTTGGTGTCGCCAAAGGCCGAGCGTTTCCAGCCGCCGAAGGTGTGATAGGCGACCGGGACCGGGATCGGCACGTTGATGCCGACCATGCCGACATCGACGCGGGCGGCGAATTCGCGGGCGGCGTGGCCGTTGCGGGTGAAGAGGGCGACGCCGTTGCCATATTGATGCTTGCTGGGGAGCGAGACCGCTTCCTCGAAGCTTTCGGCGCGCACCATTTGCAGCACGGGGCCGAAAATCTCTTCCTTGTACGCGCTCATGTCCGTGGTGACATGGTCGAACAGGGTGGGGCCGACGAAGAAGCCGTCCTCATGACCCTGAAGCTTGAAGCCGCGCCCGTCGATCACCAGTTCCGCGCCTTCATCGACGCCGGTCTGAATCCAGTTTTCGATCTTCTGCTTGTGCGCGGCGGTGACGACCGGGCCATAATGGGCTTCGGCATCGGTCGAGACGCCGACGCGCAGCGCCTCGATCGCCGGGATCAGCTTTTCGCGGAGCGCAATCGCGGTCTTTTCACCCACCGGGACGACCACGGGGAGCGCCATGCAGCGTTCGCCAGCCGAGCCGAAGGCAGCGCCCGACAGGTCGTTGACGACCTGATCGAGATCCGCGTCGGGCATGACGATGCCATGATTCTTCGCGCCGCCCATTGCCTGGACGCGCTTTCCGGCGGCGACACCGCGATTATAGACATAATGGGCGATGTCGGACGAACCGACGAAGCTGACGCCCTTGATGTCCGGATGGTCGAGGATGGCGTCGACCATTTCCTTGTCGCCCTGGACGACCTGCAAAATACCTTCGGGCAGGCCCGCTTCCAGGAAGAGTTCGGCCAGGCGGACGGGCACCGACGGATCGCGTTCGGAGGGTTTCAGGATGAAAGCGTTGCCGGTCGCGATCGCGACGCCCGACATCCACAGCGGGATCATGCCGGGGAAGTTGAACGGGGTGATGCCAGCGCCGATGCCGATCGGCTGGCGGAAGCTGTAGACGTCGATGCCCGGCCCGGCGCCCTGGGTATATTCGCCCTTCAGCACATGGGGGATGCCGCAGCAGAATTCGATGACTTCCAGACCACGCTGAATGTCGCCCTTCGAATCCGCGATCACCTTGCCATGTTCGGAGCTGAGCAGGTGCGCCAGTTCGTCCATATTGGCTTCGACCAGCGCCTTGAAATTGAACATGACGCGGGCGCGGCGCTGCGGGTTGACGGCGGCCCAGGCGGGCTGCGCCTTCTTGGCGGCTGCGACGGCAAGGTCGAGCAGCGCAGCGTCGCCCAGCGCGACGCGGGCCTGAACCCCGCCATTATTGGGATCGAACACGTCGCTGTAGCGCGTGGGCTGTGTATCGTGGACGAAGGCGAGCTTGTGCGAAATCTCACGCATGGGGAGGCATCCTCTCGGTTAATGGCGGCCTTCTAGTCTGGTTGCGTTATTGCAAGCAATGGGGAAGTCTTGCATAGCCGCGCTGCAAATATGCAGGTGGTGGCGGCAATGTTCGATTGGGATGATCTGCGCGTATTTCTGGCGGTGGCGCGGGCGCGCAAGGTCGCCCCGGCAGCGCGTTCGCTGGGGATCGACGCGACGACCATCGCCCGGCGGCTGGCGCGGCTGGAAAAGGCGCTGGGGGCCGAACTGTTCGAGCTTGGCGTTGGCGAACGGACGCTGACGGCGCGAGGGCAGGAATTGCTGGGCCATGCCGAAGCGGCGGAAAGCGCGGCGCTGGCGGCGATGGAGGATGCGCAGGGGCAGGAGCATCGGCTGGCGGGGCAGGTGCGTTTGTCGGTGGCGGAAGGGTTCGGCACTTGGGTGCTGGCGCCGGGCATGGGCGATTTCAACCGGCGGCATCCGGGCATAAGGCTGGACCTGATCACCGCGTCGGGCTTTCTCAATCCGTCCAAGCGAGAGGCGGACATGGCGGTGATGCTGGCGCGGCCGCAGCGCGGGCGGCTGCTGGTACGGCGGCTGGGGGATTATCGGCTGCACCTCTATGCATCGCCCGATTATCTGGCGCGGGCGGGGCGGCCGGGCCGGGCGGCGCAGCTGCGGGACCATACGCTGATCGGCTATGTGCCCGAATTCATCTTCTCGCCCGAACTGGATTATCTGGACGAAGTGGAGGCGGGGCTGGAGGCGACATTGCGATCGACCAGCATCATCATGCAGCAGCGGATGATCGCGGAAGGGGCGGGGATCGGCGTTTTGCCCGACTTTATCGGGCGGCGCGACCCTGCGCTGGTGCAGTTGATGCCCGATCAGGTGGAGATCGTCCGCAGTTTCTGGCTGGTCATGCATGGTGACCTGCGCAAGCTGGCGCGGATCGCGGCGGTGGCGCAATGGCTGCAGGAGCGCATCGACACATTGTCCGGCCATCGCGATGGACATTCGCTGGCCTGAAGGCTCCCGCCCGTCGGGTGACACCACCGGACGGAAATCGCTCATAAAGCCAATCGACGGGGCGGCTCCGGCTCGTTAAGGGAGTCGGGATGGATAGAGAGCGGTCGCATTTCGCCCATGCAGCATAAGCCCAAGCGGAGCCGGGCAATCGCTTTGCCGCGCGCGGAGTTTCGCGCCCGCGCCACCGAATATCTCGATTTTCTGGCGGCCTGGGTGCAAAAGCCGCGCCAGACCGCTTCGGTCGTGCCGAGCAGCCGCTATCTGGCGCGCTTGATGGTGGCGCAGATCGACCCGACCGATGGCCGGGTGCTGGAGCTGGGCGGGGGCACGGGCGTGTTCACGCGTGCGATATTGGGGACCGGCCTGCCACCCGAAAAGCTGGAGGTGGTGGAGATCAACCCGGCCTTCGCGCGTGGGTTGCGGCGGCATTTTCCCAATGTTTCGGTGCTGGAAACCCCCGCGCAGATCGTGTCGACGGCGGCGGCGGGAGAGCCGGGCACCTATCAGACGGTGGTGAGCGGCCTGCCGCTGCTGGCGATGGACCGGCACGTGCATTATGATATTTTGTCCGAATCCTTCCGCATGTTGCAGCCGGGCGGCAGTTTCGTGCAATTTACCTATTCGATGCGCCCGCCGGTGAGCCGCGACGTGATCGACGCGCTGGACCTGGATGTCGAGCGCGCCGGACAGACGGTACGCAACTTTCCGCCCGCAACGGTATTCCGGTTCACGCGCCGCGGCGCATAGAGGGTGGTAGATAGGTTGCGTTTGGCAATCGGCTTCCTATCTTTGCCGCAACGCAAAAGGGGCAAAGCCACCCATGGCATCCATCATTGAAATTGAAGGCCTGACCAAATCCTATGCGTCGGGCTTCAAGGCGCTCAACGGCGTCGACCTGACCATCGAGGAAGGCGAGATTTTCGCGCTGCTGGGGCCGAATGGCGCGGGCAAGACGACGATGATCTCCATCATCTGCGGCATAGCGCGGGCGAGCAGCGGCCGCGTGAAGGTGGCCGGGCATGACATTGTGCGCGACTATCGCGGTGCGCGCGCGGCCATCGGGCTGGTGCCGCAGGAATTGTCCACCGACCAGTTCGAACGGGTGATCGACACGGTGACGTTCAGCCGGGGTTTGTTCGGCAAGCCGCGCAATCCGGCCCATGTCGAGAAAATATTGCGCGACCTGTCGCTGTGGGACAAGCGCAACGCCAAGATATTGGAACTGTCGGGCGGCATGAAGCGCCGGGTGATGATCGCCAAGGCGCTGAGCCATGAGCCGCGCGTGCTGTTTCTGGACGAGCCGACCGCGGGCGTGGACGTGGAGTTGCGCCGCGACATGTGGAAGCTGATCGGCCAGTTGCGCGAAACCGGCGTCACCATCATCCTGACCACCCATTATATCGAGGAGGCCGAGGAAATGGCCGACCGGGTGGGGGTGATCAACCGCGGCGAGTTGATGCTGGTCGAGGACAAGACCGCGCTGATGAAGAAGCTGGGCAAGAAAACGCTGACCGTCGTGCTGGCCGAGCGGCTGGATGCGGTGCCGGCTGAACTGGCGGAGTGGCAGGTGACGCTGAAAGGGGACGGCCAGGAGATCGAATATATTTTCGATACGCAGGCGGAGCGGACCGGCGTGTCGTCGCTGCTGCGGCGGCTGGGCGACCTGGGCATCGGGTACAAGGATCTGAATACGGCGCAGAGCAGCCTGGAGGATATATTCGTGGCGTTGGTGCATCAGGAGAAAGCGGCATGAGCCTGTCCAACCTGCGCGCCATTGCCGCCATCTACAAATTCGAGCTGCACCGTTTCCGCCGGACGCTACTGACCGGGTTGCTGGTGCCGGTGATTACGACGACGCTCTATTTCGTGGTGTTCGGCGGGGCGATCGGGTCGCGAATGACGGAGGTGGACGGCATTCCCTATGCCGCCTTCATCGTGCCCGGCCTGATCATGATGGCGATGTTCACCGAAAGCATCTTCAACGCCAGTTTCGGCATCTACATGCCCAAATTCACCGGCACCATCTATGAATTGCTGTCCGCGCCCGTATCCGCGACCGAGACGATCATCGCCTATGTGGGGGCCGCGGCGACCAAGTCGCTGATCATCGGCACCATCATCTTTCTGACGGCCCATCTGTTCGTCGACGTCCCGGTGGCGCACCCGTTGGCGATGGTGGGCTTCATGATCCTGATCGCCGTCAGCTTCTGCCTGTTCGGCTTCATATTGGGCATATGGGCGCAGAGTTTCGAGCAGTTGCAGGTGATCCCGATGCTGCTGATCATGCCGATGACGTTTCTGGGCGGCGCCTTTTATTCCGTGCAGATGCTGGCCGAGCCGTGGCGCACCATCACCCTGTTCAACCCGATCGTCTATCTGATCTCAGGGTTCCGCTGGACCTTCTTTGGCAAGGGCGATGTGGGCATCGAGTTCAGCCTGATCTTCGTCGCCGGGATGCTGACCATCTGTCTGGGGATCATCGGCTGGATGTTCAGGACGGGCTATCGCCTGAAGAAGTGAGGGGGAAACACCTACCCGTTCGTTTCGAGCGAAGTCGAGAAACCTGCGCGCAATGTTTCTCGACTTCGCTCGAAACGAACGGTGTGTAGTGGGCAACCGCCCGCCAATCAGGCGGCGGCGCTCTCCGGCGCGACGGCGAACAGGGTGACACCCCGATATTTGTCGTCATTCTGGTCGTAGAGGCCGTGCATCGCCTCAAACGGTTCGTCCAGCACCTTGATGTCGGACAGACCCACCAGCTTGAAGGTGCCGAGTTTGAGTTCGCGCGGCGGCCTGCCGTCGCGGTCCACGGTCACGGCGTCGATGAACATTTCATCATGGCGCGTGTAGAGGATGTGCGGGGCCAGGGTGACGACCATCTTGTTGTAGGTCACCAGCAGGCACTTCTGGAGCGCGATCGCTTCGAAAATCTCGGTCGGGGCTTGCATAATGACGCATATCTGACCGATTTGTCCGATTCGATCAATTGCTTTGTGCGCTGCACCATTGTCCTGCAACGCAATCCTGTCGGCGTTACACCAGCCCCAGCCGCTCCCGCAGGCTCCAGCGCGTGACCAGCAGGATGGCGACGGACCCCAGACCGGCGGCCAGGCCCAGCCAGATGCCCAACCCAGCCATCCGCAGCGGAAAGGCAAGGATGGCGCCAACGCCAATGCCGACGAGCCAATAGCCGATCATCGCGAAGATCATCGGCACTCTGGTGTCCTGCACCCCGCGCAACACGCCAGCGCCCACCGCCTGCGCTGCGTCGACCAGTTGGAATAATGCGGCGACTGCGAGGAAGCTGACAGCGAGCTGGACGGTGCGAGCATTGGCGGGATCGTGCAGGTCGAGAAAGGCCGAGACGAGCGTGCGCGGCATCAGGATGAGGGCAAGCGCCGCGCAGCAGGCAAAGCCGGTGCCAAGGAAGAGGGCGAGCCAGCCCGCCCGGCCGACGCCCGCGCGATCATGGCGGCCATAGGCAAGGCCGACGCGGATCGTCGCTGCCTGGCCGATGCCCATGGGGACCATGAACACCAGCGCCGCAATCTGGATCGCGACGGCATGGGCGGCGAGCGAATCGCGGTCGATCAGGCCCATGAGCAGGGCCGATGCATTGAACACCGTGGTTTCAAACCCCAGCGTAATGGCAATAGGCAGGCCCAGCGCCCAGACCTGCCGGTGGCGTTCGCGGTCGCGCGTCCAGAAGCGGCCGACCAGCCAGTAGCGGCGAAAGCGGCGGTCGATCAGGATGACCGCGAGCAAGCCGAAGAAGAGGAAGCAGGAGGAGGCGGTGCTGGCCAGCCCGGCACCGAACAGGCCGAGCGGGGGAAACCCCAGATGACCGAAGATGAGCGCCCAGCCCGCCAGGATATTGAACGGGATGGCGGCCAGCATGATCAGCAGACCCCAGACCGGGCGCTCCAGCGCGGCGATGAAGGTGCGCAGCGTGGTAAAGCCCAGGAAAGGCAGCAGCGCCCATTGCAGGCCGCGCATCAACCGGCCCGCGCCATGGGCAAGATCCGCGTCCTGCCCCATGGCGAGCAGGATCGCCTCGCTCTGCCACAATATCGCCCAGGCGGGGATGACGAACAGCGTGGCGGCGCGCAGCGTTTGATGAACGGTGCGGCGCACGTCGCGCACCGAATGGCGGCGGCGGCCCCGTTCGCTGGCGATCAACGGCGATGCGGCAGTGACCAGCCCCATGCCGAACAGCAGCAGCGCATGAAACAGGTTGATGGCGAGCGCGCCCGCCGCGACGGCCTCCGCCCCCAGGCGGCCCAGCAGCAGCAGATCCGTCGCGGCAATCGCCGACCAGGCGATATTGCCCGCGATCATCGGCAGCGCGAGGGCGACAAGCGCGGCGGCTTCGATACGCCAGGGGGAGGGGTGGATGAGTGCCATGTTTCTGCGCCGGGAGGATATGGGCTCCGTTCGCCCTGAGCCTGTCGAAGGGGCGTCCTCCTTCTCAGGAAAGACAGGGCTTCGACAGGCTCAGCCCGAACGGAATTGTCAAAGGGCCGATCGCGTGAGACCCTTGCGAAACGTCAATGCTTCTTGAACAGGTGCAGCGCGGCGACGATGATGCCGCCGACGATCAGCCCGACAATCGCGCCGCCAATCGCGTTCACGGTCCAGTCGACCAGCGGGCCGACAGAGGGCAGGGCGCTGGCTGCGGCCTGCGCTGCGTGGTGGATCGTGCCGGGGATCGCATCCCAGTGAAATTCGTGCAGGCCATGGACGATCAGGCCGCCGCCGACCCACAGCATCGCGGCGGTGCCCACGACCGCCAATATGCGCATCAGGACCGGCATCGCCTTGACCAGGCCGCGCCCGATCGCACGGGACATGGCGGAGGCGCGGGTGGCCAGATGGAGGCCGATATCGTCCATCTTCACGATGAAGCCGACAACGCCATAGACGCCGGCGGTAATCAGGATGGCGACGACGACGAGGATGAGCGCCTGCTCCCAGATCGGTTCGGATGCGACGGTGCCGAGCGAAATGGCCATGATCTCGCCCGACAGGATGAAGTCGGTGCGGATCGCGCCCGACACTTTCTGGTTTTCAAGTTCGGTCGAGTTGAGGGTTTCCAGCGCTTCCTTGGCGACATCATGGCCGCCCTGCACGGCCTCCAGCAGCTTTTCCGCCGCTTCATAGCACAGGAATGCGCCGCCCAGCATAAGGAGAGGGGGCAGCAGCCAGGGCGCGACCGCACTGATCAGCAGCGCGGCGGGCAGCAGGAAGAGCAGCTTGTTGCGCAGCGATCCCTTGGCGATTTTCCAGATGATCGGCAGTTCGCGGTCGGGGGTGAGGCCCATGACATAGCGCGGGGTGACGGCGGTATCGTCGATGACCACGCCCGCGGCCTTGGTGCCCGCCTTGCCAGCGGCGGCGGCGACATCGTCCAGCGAGGTCGCGGTCAGCTTAACAATGCCCGCCACATCATCGAGCAGCGCGATCAGACCCGAAGGCATAGACAGTGATTCCCCTGTTTGGGCCGGTGCATCGACCGCCCGTCATGCCGCCTCAATAGGGGGCAGGCGGGGCAGGGGCAAGCAAGGGCGAGCGGCAGTATTTCAGCTTTTTCAATAGTTGCCCGGCGGGTCGCTGGCGGGGAAGGATTCGTCGGATTGTTCGTCGACCATGTCCCAGTCGCGCGCTGCCGTTTCCCCTTGCGGCCCGGCGTCGCGGACGACGCCCGACGAACCCACCGGCCCGCGATCGTCAAGCGGCTGCGCGGTGCCCATCCAGTCTCGCCATCCCTTTACCGCAAATGCGCCAAGCCCGGTGACGATGGCGAGTTTGAGCAGACCCTTCATGGCGCTCTCTCCTTTGGTTCTTGCAGATGGACCCAGTCGGCCCGGTTGCCGCCAACCGCATCGGGGGGCAGGCGGAACTCGCCTTCCTCGTCGGCGCCAGCGGGGGGCTGATCGTCGGCGGCTGGCTGGGTGACCGTCCAGCGTTCGCGCAGCGCCGCATCGATCATGCTTTCCCACATGCCCGCGTCCCCGACCGCGCGCATGGCGTCGTCGGGCTGTTTCAGGATCGCCAATATGCTGGCGGCATCCTCGACATGGGCGGGCCAGTCGTCCGGCGTGGCGGCGAGATGGCGGGCCAGGCGTTCGATGAGGGGGCGGTGTTCCATGACGGGGCAACGCGCCTTGTCAGCCTGCGTTCCGCGCCGTCATGACGCCAGCGCAATTATTCGCCCAGTCCGTCGAGCGCGGTGAAGCGTTGCGACCAGAGCGCGCCATAGACGGCCATCCATTGCACCACCGGGGCCAGCCCCTTTGCCCTGGCGCTATACCAGGTTTCGCGGCCCGTGCGGCGGGCGGTCACGAGCGCGGCGCGCTTGAGCTTGGCCATGTGGCGCGACACCATCGGCTGGGATACGCCGGAAATGGCGGTCAGGGCGTGGACACTCTGTTCGCCTTCGCGCACCAGATATTCCAGCAGGGCGCGGCGGGTGCCGTCCGACAGAGCCTTGAACTGGGCGTCGATGGTGGCGGGGGTATTGGCGCTGTTTGTCATCAGCGCGCCATAACCATAAGGTTATGAATTGGTCAAGCGGGAGGGCATTTTTGCCCATGCCGCACGCGTTAACCAAAAAAAGTCTGGCGGGCGATCGGCTGAGTCTTTTGAGTCACACTGGCCGATATTGAGTCCCACCAGCCCGCCGCGACTCAACATATAGTGGCTACCCGCTTCGTTCTGACCCATGTTAACCATTTCTAGAAAGGTTAACGCTAAGTCGCTGATCTTGACGGGAGTCTGCCGAGGACTCATCGCTGGGCCTCAGTACAAACGGGGGTTGCATTATGGGTGTCATGGAACGGGTCGCGCCGCGACGGAAAAAGGCGGTTGCGCTCGCACCAGTCACGATCGAGGCGGATCGCCTGCTGCGCGGCGACTGCATCGCCGAAATGGCCAAGCTGCCCGATGGCTGCATCGACATGATCTTTGCCGATCCGCCCTATAACCTCCAACTGGGTGGCGATCTGTTCCGGCCCGAAGGCGGGCGGGTGGACGCGGTCGATAATGACTGGGACAAGTTTGACACGCTGGGCGCCTATGACCGTTTCACCAAGGCGTGGCTGGCGCAGGCACGGCGCATATTGAAGCCCAACGGCACGATCTGGGTGATCGGCAGCTATCATAATATCTTCCGCGTCGGCACCGCGTTGCAGGATGAGGGCTTCTGGATCCTGAACGACATCATCTGGCGCAAGGCCAACCCGATGCCCAATTTCAAGGGCACGCGCTTTACCAATGCCCATGAGACGCTGATCTGGGCCAGCCAGGGCGAGGACGCCAAATATACGTTCAATTACAAAGCGATGAAAACGCTGAACGATGAATTGCAGATGCGGTCCGACTGGGTGCTGCCGATCTGTGGCGGACAGGAGCGGCTGAAGCGCAACGGGACCAAGGCGCACCCGACGCAGAAGCCGGAATCGCTGCTCTACCGGGTGATGCTGTCCTGCACGAAGCCGGGCGATGTGGTGCTCGATCCCTTTTTCGGCACGGGCACCACGGGCGCCGTGGCCAAGCGGCTGGGGCGCAAATGGATCGGCATCGAGCGTGAGGAGAGCTATATCGAGGTCGCGCTGGAGCGGATCGAGGCGGCGCTGCCGCTCGATGAATCATCGCTCACCATCATGCAGACCGCGCGGCAGCAGCCCAAGGTGGCGTTCGGTACGCTGGTCGAGACCGGCTATCTGAGCCCCGGCACGACGCTGAGCGACGTCAAGCGTCGCTGGACCGCCGTGGTCAGGGCCGACGGGTCGTTGAGCGTGGGCAGCGACACAGGATCGATCCACAAGATGGGCGCGACCTTGCAGGGCGCGCCGAGCTGCAATGGCTGGACCTTCTGGCATGTGGAGGTTGAGGGCAAGTTGCAGCCGATCGACACGCTGCGGCAGACCTATTTGCTGGCGAACGAGCCTTAAGATGACGGGGTGCTCCCGCGCAGGCGGGAGCCCAGCCCTGCCGACAGTTCTACCCTGAAGGGTCGGAACTGGGCTCCTGCCTTCGCAGGAGCACGGGATTGCGTTAAGGGCAGGCCGCCGGACCTGTCAGAAGGATAGTTGATGCTGCCCACCATTCCCGCCGACGCCCGGCTGTACCTGCGCCCGGTCTGGTTCGTGCCGTCGCCCTTTGGCCTGCCCGATGGCGCTGCTGCGCGGATGGGCAATGGGTTGCTGTGGTTCCAGGGTTATGAACTGACCGCCCTGCATGGTCGGGAGCGGGTGGCGCGTGTTACGGTTCCGGTCGCGGCGTTTGGCGATGCCATCGCGGCCCTGCCCGAACCGCTGGCGCAGCGGGCGCGGACGCTGGCCGCCAATATCTCGGCGCAGCGCGCCCCGCTGGTGCTGGGGGAGCGGACCATCCGTTTCGACGGGCCGCAGGTGATGGCGATATTGAACATCACGCCCGACAGCTTTTCCGATGGCGGCAAGCATGTCGGCGACCCGCAGGCAGCGGCGGACGCGGGCTTTGCCATGGCGGCGGCGGGGGCGGCGCTGGTCGATGTGGGCGGGGAATCCACCCGGCCGCGCGCGGAAAAATTATGGGAGGGCGATGAGATCGCCCGTGTCGTGCCGGTCATCGAGCGGCTGGCCGCGTCTGGCGTGCCGGTGTCGATCGACACGCGCAAGGCGGCCGTGATGGAGGCGGCGCTGGGCGCAGGCGCGAAGATCGTCAATGATGTGAGCGCCCTGCAACATGATCCGCGCGCGATGGAGGTGGTCGTGGCGGCGGGCTGTCCCGTCATCCTGATGCACGCGCCATCCGCAGGCGATGATCCGCACGACAATCCTGATGGCTATGGCGATGTGGTGGCGGACGTGTTCGACCATCTGGAGGCACGCGTTGCCGCCGCACTAGCCGCCGGGATTGCCCGCGACAGGATCATGGTCGATCCGGGGCTGGGCTTTGGCAAGGGGCTGGCGGACAATCTGGCGCTGGTCAACCGCCTTGCGACCTTCCAGGGGCTAGGCGTGCCCGTGCTGTTCGCGGGCAGTCGCAAGCGGCTGATCGGCGCGCTGTCGAACGAAGCGCCCGCGTCCGACCGGCTGGGCGGCTCGATCGCGCTGGCGTTCCGCGCGGCGGAGCAGGGCGCGCAGATGGTGCGGGTGCATGATGTGCGCGAAAGCGTGCAGGCGCTGCACCTGTGGCGCGGGCTGGCCGACGCGGGGTTGAGCGCGATTTAAGTCACAGGTGGGATTTAAGGCGCGGTCGGCTTGGCGGCTGCGCTGTTGCCCGCTTCCGCTGGAGCCGCTTCCGCTTCGTCCTTGGGCGGGAAGATGCGCATGCTGTCCAGCGTCTTGTCGACGATCGGCAGATATTGTTCGCTCAGCATTTCGGGATAGACGAAGGTGGCGGTCACGATCGAACCGTTGGGCTGCTTGAGCAGGCGGACCGCGACATTATTGCCTTCGCCGTCATTGGCGGTGCCGCGATATTCATTTTCGCCGATATATTCGCCATCGACGCCTTCGGCCCCGCTGCTGACCGCTTCGACGATCTGCTTGAGCGTTTCGTCATTATCATTCTTTTGCCAGAATACGCGCACGTCCGCGCCCGCGCCCTTATCTTCATAGATTGCGCCGTCGGCGGTGCTGCCCTCTGCATTTTTCGTCCAGCCTTCAGGGAAGCTGATCGAAAAGCCGCGTTCCAGATTGACGTAATTGCGCGGCTCCGCCTCGTCAGCGGCCTGTTGGCTGGCCAGCGCGCTGGCAGCGGCGGCATTGGCGGCGGCGGCCAGCTCCTCCTGGCTTGGCATGTCGGCCACCGGTTCGGTGCGGCCGCAGGCGGCGAGGAGCAGGATGGGCAGGCAGGCGGTGAGGGCGGCGTGTTTCATGCGCCGATCCAAAGCATAGGCAGCATGAGAATACAACGGTCGAGCGATGGGGAGCAGGCGATGGCGCGTCGGTTTACGCCGCGCTGTCGATGCCCAGTTCGGCGAGCTTGCGGTAGAGGGTCGATCGCCCGATGCCCAGGCGACGGGCCACTTCGGTCATGCGGCCGCGATAATGACCGATGGCGAGGCGAATGACATCGGCTTCGATCTCGGCGAGCTGGCGCACATGGCCGTCGCCTTCGAACAGGGTGATGCCTGCGCCGTCGCGGTGCGGCTGGCTGGCGGCGCGCGGGCGGATGGTGAGGCGGTCGATCGGCTCGCCGGTCCTGATCTGGGCCGCGATCTGCGGAAAATCCTGCGGCGTCAGCGCGTCGCCATCGCACAGGACGGCGGCGCGGAAGAGCGCGTTCTGCAACTGGCGGACATTGCCCGGCCAGCCATGCTGCATCAGCAACGCCAGCGCATCGTCGGTCAGGCCCAGGCTGCGCAGACCCGGCTGGGTCGCGATTCGCGCGAGCAGATGGCGGCAGAGCGCGGGAATATCCCCCATCCGTTCGCGCAGCGGCGGGATGGTCAGCTGGACGACGTTCAGGCGGTAATAGAGATCCTCGCGGAAGCGACCGGCCTCTATTTCCTCGATCAGGCGCTTGTTGGTGGCGGCGATGACGCGGACGTCGACATGGATCGGGCGGCGCGCGCCGATCGGCTGCATTTCGCCATCCTGTAGCACCCGCAACAGCTTGACCTGTGCGTCCAGCGGCATTTCGCTGACTTCATCCAGAAAGATGGTGCCGGTGTCGGCGCTGGCGAATTTGCCGACATGGCGGTCGAACGCGCCGGTGAAGGCGCCGCGTTCATGGCCGAACAGTTCGGATTCGACCAGGTTGGCGGGAATCGCGCCGCAATTGACCGTGACCATCGCCTGTTTGTGGCGGGGGGATGCCGCATGGATGGCGCGCGCGATCACATCCTTGCCGACGCCGCTTTCGCCCTCGATCAGGACTGGCACGCGGGCGCGGGCCGCCTTGGCCGCGATGGCGAGCGCGGCGCGGAATTGCGGGGCGGAGCCGACCACATCCTCGAAAGAAAGGGGAGCGGTGATCTTTTCGGTGAGCGGGCGCAGTTCGCCATGGGACGCCCCTTCGCTGATCGTCGCGTTGAGCGCCGCGAGCAGCCGTTCGGGCGCGATCGGCTTCGACAGATAATCGGTCGCGCCCGCGCGCATCGCCTCTACGGCAACGGCGACATTATTGTGGGCGGTGAGAATCAGGATGGGCAACGCGGGGCGACGTTCGCGAATCTCGCGGATCAGACCCGCGGGTTCATAGTCGGGGCTCCACTGGTCAAGAATGATTGCATCTAGCTGCATCCCGTCCTGGGTGCCCAATGTGGCTATTGCGGTTTCGCCGTCGCCCGCAAAGATCGTCCGCCATCCGGCACGCGCGGCCAGCGCCGAAACCAGCCGTCTTTGCGCCGGTTCGTCGTCGATCAGCATCAGCATCGGTATGCCGTCGCGCGCCATCTATACCCCTCAATAGAAACAGGTGACCTATGGTAAGGACGGGGGGTAAAGGCGGCCTTAACCGCGAAAGATTTTCTTGTGCCCGTGCGGGTTGAGGGGGTGCGCGGGACAGGATAAGAGGTTCGCCACAACCGCCACAGAAGGGGACCGGACATGGCGTCTGACGGAAATATCAAGAAAGCGACCGAAACCTATGCCGGATTTGTCGGCGTGATGAAGTGGGGCACGATCGCATCGATCGCGGTGGCCGCGCTCGTGGTGCTGCTGATCTCCAGCTAGGTCGATCACGCACGAACAGGAGGGGATGCCATAATAATGAAGATAGCGGTACTGAAGGAGCAAGCATCGGGCGAGCAGCGCGTTGCGGCGACACCGGAGACGGTGAAGAAATTTATTGGTCTTGGCGCGCAGGTTGCGGTGGAGACAGGGGCTGGCGTGACGGCGTCTGTGGCCGATGCGGACTATGCCGCTGCCGGGGCAAGCGTTGGGGATCGGGCCGCGACGGTGGCGGGCGCGGACATTGTGCTGGGCGTGCAGGGGCCGGATGTGGCGAGCATTGCCGGCGCCGGTCCGGGTGCCTGGATCGTGGCGGGGCTCAACCCCTTTGGCGAGCGGGCGCGGGTCGATGCCTATGCGGCGGCGGGCTATGAAGCGCTGGCGATGGAATTCATGCCGCGCATCACCCGCGCGCAGTCGATGGACATATTGTCGTCCCAGTCGAACCTGTCGGGCTATAAGGCGGTGCTGGATGCCGCCAGCGAATATGGCAAGGCCTTTCCGATGATGATGACGGCGGCGGGCACAGTGTCTGCCGCGCGCGCCTTCATCATGGGCGTGGGCGTGGCGGGCCTTCAGGCGATCGCCACGGCGCGCCGCCTGGGCGCGCAGGTGAGCGCGACCGACGTGCGCGCCGCGACCAGGGAGCAGATCGAATCGCTGGGTGCCAAGGCGATCTTCGTCGAGAAGGTCGCGGGCATCGAGGGCGAAGGGTCCGGCGGCTATGCGACGGAAATGTCGGATGAATATAAGGCGGCCCAGGCCGAGCTCATATCCTCGCACATCGCCAAGCAGGACATCGTCATCACCACCGCGCTTATTCCGGGCCGCCCCGCGCCGCGCCTGATCACCGACGCGCAGATCGCGTCGATGAAGCCGGGCAGCGTGATCGTCGATCTTGCGGTCGAGCAGGGCGGCAATGTCGAGGGCGCAGTGGCGGGCGAAGTGGTGATGCGCCACGGCGTCAAGATTGTGGGCCATCGCAACGTGCCTTCGCGGCTGGCCACCGATGCCTCGGCCCTCTTCTCGCGCAACCTGTTCAACTTTCTGTCCGCCTTCTGGGACAAGGACAAGGGTGCGCCGGTGCTGGACGAGGAAATCGGCAACGCCATCCGCCTGACGCAGGGCGGCAAGGTCGTGAACGAGCGATTGTTGGCCAGTTGATGGCGGATTTGGTCCCTGTCCTCCCCTGCAAGGGGAGGGGGACCGCCAGCTTGCTGGTGGTGGAGGGGTGTCACCCTCTCGATAGCGTGACACCCCTCCGTCTGGCTGCGCCAGCCACCTCCCCTTGCAGGGGAGGATGAGGGTGCTGCAAGGGCAGGTGAACAAGGCACGGCAGCTTCGCAAGGCCATGTCCTTGCCCGAAGTGAAGCTATGGCAGGGGCTTCGCGGACGTCCTGAAGGTTTCAAGTTTCGCCGCCAGCACCCCTCTGGTCCCTATGTCGCTGATTTTTATTGTCACGAAGCGCGGCTGGTGGTCGAGGTAGATGGCGAGGCACATGGCCGGGGCGATGCGCCGGTAAAGGATAAACAGCGTGATAGCTGGTTTGCGGCAAAAGGACTGACAGTCCTTCGCATACCGGCCATCGCAATTTTGAACGATCTTGACACAGCTGTCGCCGGGGTAGTCGCGATGGCGCAAGAGAGGATAGGGGAGGACTAGAATGGACTTTATTTCCATCCTGTCGGTTTTCGTGCTGGCATGTTTTGTCGGCTATTATGTGGTGTGGTCGGTGACGCCGGCGCTGCATACGCCGTTGATGGCGGTTACCAACGCCATTTCGTCGGTCATCATCGTGGGCGCGCTGGTCGCGTCGGCGGAAGCAGGGAGCGCTGCGGCCAAATATCTGGGCCTGCTGGCGGTCGTCTTTGCATCGGTCAACATCTTCGGCGGCTTTGCGGTCACCGAGCGGATGCTGGCGATGTACAAGAAGAAGGAGCGCAAGTGATGCATGAGATCGCACAGATCCCATGGGGCGTGAGCCTGGCCTATCTGGCCGCGGGCGTCCTGTTCATCCTGGCGCTGCGCGGGCTGTCCAGCCCGGCGACGAGCCGTCGTGGCAATCGCATGGGCATGATCGGCATGGCGATTGCGGTCGCCACCACGCTCTACACCCATGATGTGGTGAGCCTGCCCGAAATCATCGGTGCCATCGTCATCGGCGGCGGCATCGGCTTCATCATCGCGCGGCGGATCGCGATGACGGACATGCCGCAACTGGTGGCGGCGTTCCACAGCCTCGTCGGCATGGCCGCCGTCCTGGTCGGCGCGGCCGCCTTCCTCAATCCCGGTGCCTTCGGGATTTTGGACGTAGTGACCGGCGAAATCCACAATGCCAGCCGCATCGAAATGGGGCTGGGCGTGGCGATCGGCGCGATCACCTTCTCCGGCTCGGTCATCGCCTTCCTCAAACTCAACGGCAATATGTCGGGCAAGCCGATCATGCTGCCCGCCCGCCACCTCATCAACTTGGGCACGCTGGCCGCAATCCTGGGGCTGATCGGCTATTTCGTGACCGACCAGAGCCCGTGGATATTCTGGACGGTGACGGCGCTCAGCTTCATCATCGGCTTCCTGCTGATCATCCCGATCGGCGGGGCGGACATGCCGGTCGTTGTGTCGATGCTCAACAGCTATTCGGGCTGGGCCGCCGCGGCGATGGGCTTTACGCTGGGCAACAGCGCGATGATCATCACCGGCGCGCTGGTGGGCTCTTCGGGTGCGATCCTGTCCTACATCATGTGCAAGGCGATGAACCGCAGCTTCATCAGCGTCATCGCGGGCGGCTTTGGCGCCGATGCGGGACCGGCGGGCGCAGGCGGGCCAGTGATCGACCGCGCCTACAAGCGCGGATCGGCCGAGGACGCCGCGTTCCTGATGAAGCAGGCCGACAGCGTCATCATCGTGCCGGGTTACGGCATGGCGGTGAGCCAGGCGCAGCACGCGCTGCGCGAGATGGGCGACCTGCTCAAGGCCGAAGGGGTGAAGGTCAAATATGCGATCCACCCCGTCGCGGGTCGTATGCCGGGCCATATGAACGTGCTGCTGGCCGAAGCGAATGTCTCCTATGACGAGGTATTCGAACTGGAGGACATCAACAGCGAGTTCGCCCAGGCCGACGTCGCCTTCGTCATCGGCGCGAACGACGTCACCAACCCGGCGGCCAAGACCGACAAATCGTCGCCCATCTACGGCATGCCCATCCTGGACGTCGCCAACGCCAAGTCGGTGCTGTTCGTCAAGCGATCCATGGGCGGGGCTGGCTATGCCGGCGTCGACAATGAAGTCTTCTACATGGACAACACCATGATGCTGCTCGCCGACGCCAAGAAAATGGTCGAGGAAATCGTCAAGGGACTGGCGCACTGATAGCGACCTTATTTCCCGTCATTCCAGCGAAGGCTGGAATCTCTCTTTTCTTTCGCTATCAGGCAGAAGAGAATTGAGATCCCGGCTTTCGCCGGGATGACGGGATAGGGGTGACAATGCACAAACTTGGCCTGATCGGCGGTCTTAGCTGGACGTCAACCGCCCGCTATTATGAGATCATCAACCAGGCGGTGCATCGTGCGCGTGGCGGGCAGCATAGCGCGCCGCTGCTGATCGAGAGCCTGGACTTTGCGACCGTTGCGGCCTGCACCAGCGATGAGGAGTGGGACAGCGCGGCGGACGTGCTGATCGCGGCGGCGCGGCGGCTGGAAACGGCAGGCGCGGGCGCGCTGCTGATCTGCGCCAATTCGATGCACCGCGTCTATGACCGGGTGCAGGGCGCGGTGCATGTGCCCATCCTGCATATCGCCGAGCGCGTCGGCAAGAAGATGCAGGCCGACGGCGTCGAAAAGGCCGCGCTGATCGGTACGCGCAACGTGATGACCGAGAAATTCTACCGCCAGCGGCTGGTTGCGCATGGCGTGTCGCTGCTGCCCCCCGACATGGAACTGGCCGACCGGATCGACCGCATCGTCTATGACGAGCTGACTGTCGGCAAGATCAGCCGCGAATCCGAACGCTATATGAAGTCGGAAATGACCGACATCGCCAAGCAGGATGTGCAGGCGGTTGTGCTGGCCTGCACCGAGCTGGAACTGATCGTCGACGTAAAGGCCAATGTGCTGCCGATCTACGACTGCACGTCGATCCATGCCATGGCCGGGGTCGAGTTCATCCTGGGCTAGAGGGACAGCCTTCAGTCAGGCTGCCATCCTCGAACAGCCAGATCATCGCGTCGTCGCGATCGGTAAAGACCTGGACATGAGGGCGTCGCAAGGCGCTCCCTGTTGCCAGGGAGGCGCGCCAGCACGGCCTTAGCGAACCGCCGTCCATGTCTGCGTCTTGCAGAAGAAGGCGATGCAGCCCTGGACTTTCAGGGTGCCATCGGCGTTGCGGCTGATTTTGGACGTGTAGCTTTTGCCGCTTTCCGGGTCGTAGATCGTGCCTTTCCAATGACTGCCGGCGTCGCCAAAGCCGGTCAGCAGGGGCAACCCAACGAGCGGGCGGGAGCGCAGCGCCGGGTCGGCATTTTCGACATCGGTATTCGGGCGGCCCGGCGTGGGTTTTAGGATTTTTTCGATTTTGCCGCAGAGGCTTTTGCCGCACTGGGCGATGTTGACGATGGCTTTGGCCTCGACAGTGGCCCAGCGACCTATGACGGGCTGCGCGGCATAAGCGGGCAGGGTGGTGGCCGTGGTCAGGGCGGCAAGGGCAATGGTGGCAGCTTTCATGCGATCCGTTTCTCCATATCTTTTGCCGGAAGATATGCCGCAAATCGCGACGCCCGCCACCGCCTTTTTTTGGCGGAAGCGGGCGTTTTGGTTGGGAACGCTACGGCAGCGGGCCGCCGTGCGCCGGAATTTTCAGAAGGCCGTGCTGATCGAGCAGGCCGCCGGGCCCAGGATGACGACGAACAGGGTCGGCAGAATGAAGAGAATCAGCGGCACGGTCATGATCGCGGGCAGGCGCGCGGCCTTTTCTTCGGCGCGCATCATGCGCTCATGACGGAATTCGGCGGACAGCACGCGCAGCGCCGAAGCGAGCGGGGTGCCGTATTTTTCGGTCTGGATCATGGTGGTCACCACGCCCTTGACCGCGTCCAGCTTGACGCGGGTGGCGAGATTTTCGAACGCCATGCGCCGTTCGGTCAGGAAGCTGAGTTCGATCGCGGTCAACTGAAACTCGTCGCCAAGCTCAGGATAGGCCTTGCCCAGTTCGCGCGCCACGCGGTTGAAGGAGGCATCGACGGTCAGGCCTGCTTCGGCACAGATGACCAGCAGGTCGAGCGCGTCGGGCAATCCCTTGCGGATCGCGGCGGAGCGCTTCTGCACCTTGTTGTCGATGAAGATGTCAGGGGCTTTGTAGGAAAGCAGCAGCGCGATCGCGAAGGCGAAAAAGCGCTTCACCGGTCCCCATTCCGGCTCGATGCCGACGCCATAGAGCAGCAAGGCCGCTGCGCCGCCGATGACGATCGGCATGATCATGCGGCCAAAGATGACGGCGACGGCCATGTCCTTTGACCGGATACCGGCCTGCGCCAGGCGAATTTGCGCGTCCTTGAGCTGGTCGTCCTGCAGAACCTTCAGGCTCGACAGGAAGGAGCGCATATGGTCCGTCGTCTGGTTGCGCTGGACAAGCTTTGCGCGACGCTTGGCGGTCGATGCGGTGATGCCCGCCTTCAACTGTTCGCGACGATCGTTAAGCGCCTTGACCCGCTTGGCCATCGGATCGCGCACGGTCATGATCGCATAAAGGGCGAACAGCATGGCAAGCGTCGCCAGCGCGGCGAGCAAGGTTCCAAAATCGGTGGCGGTCATGCCGAAAAGTGTGCCGGCAGGGGTAGGGGCGTCCATGTCTCTTATCCCCGATCAGATTTCAAAATTGACCATCTGGGCCATGATGAAGGCGCCAATCGCCATCCAGCACATGCCCCCGATGCCGATCACCTGCATCAGCGAAAGCCCGAAAATGCCCGCCGGATCGGGCGTGAAGAAGGGGCTCATATAGTTGAAGTTGATGTAGCAGATCATGAAGAATACGAGGAAGGGCAGGCAGCCGATAATGTAGGCTGACGCCTTTGATTCCGACGACATGGCGCGGATCTTGAGCTTCATCTGCGCGCGCTGGCGCAGCACGGTGGCAAGGTTCGACAGGGTTTCAGCCAGGTTGCCGCCGGTTTCCCGCTGGATCGCGAGCGTGATGACGAAGAACTGGAATTCGGGCGTGCCGAGGCGATCGGCGGTTTCCTGAAGCGCCTGCTCCATCGTCTTGCCGATCTTGATCCGTTCGGTGATGAGCTTGAATTCCTCGCCTACTGGCCCTGGAATTTCGCTCGACACGATGCCCAGCGTTTCAGCGATGGGGAGGCCGGAGCGCAGGCCGCGCGTCAGCAGTTCAAGCGCGTCGGGGAATTTGGCGTTGAAGCGGTTGATCCGCTGCTTGATCAGGCGGCTGACCCACCAGTGCGGCAGGAACAGAGCGGCGGCCATGCCGACCATGACAGCCATGAGGAACGGAAAGCCGCGCACCATAAGGAACGCCGACAGTAGCAGGAATATGCCCGCGCTGGCGGTCATATACTGGCTGAGCGTCCATTTCTTGCCGGTCATCCTGATCCGCTTGGTCAGATTTTCCGGATTGGGGATCAGCGACACCAGCATCTTGGCTTCCACGCCGGTCGACCGGTTCGTGATCGCCTTGCGCATCCGCGCTTCCAGCAGCGCTTCTGCCGAATCGCTGTGACGGCCGCGGATCATCGCGACCCGGCGCTTGCGCGCCTTTTCCGGCGACGGACCGGCGAACGCTATGATGGCCATGCCCAACATGGTTGCCACCAAAACCGTTATCAGGATGAAATTGCCGTCCATCTGTTCGCCTATTCCCCAGTCAGCGCCGCCGCCCGGTCAGGCGGCGGACGCGATCAATCTTCCAGTGCGGCCGTCTTGGCCTTGCGGCGAGAGGGCATCATGTTGCGGAAGTCGCCGATCTTGCCGAGCAGGGAGTCGCCCTTCTTGCGCGGTGCCGCAGCGCCGGTGGCGCCATCGCCCGCATCGGCCGCGCCAAGCACCTGGTCGAGCAGGGCGGTGCAGGCTGCGCCGACCTTGCTGCCCTTGGCGGCTTCGGCCAATGTTTTGCCGAGCTTTGCCGCCTGCGCGCCAATCCGCAGGTCGAACGGGATGAGGACGTCGACCTTGCGTTCGATCGAGGTTTCGAAATCCTTGCGGCTGATTTCGGGCGAGCCGGGATGGACGCGGTTGGCGACCACCAGCACACGCGATTGCGGTGCGTTGCTCTTGAGCCAGGACAGGATGCGGATCGTGTCGCGTGCCGCCGCCAGCGTCAGTTCGGTCACGACCAGCGTGACTTGCGCGTCGGTCATGAGATGCGGATGCTGGATCAGCATGTTGCGCGGCAGATCGACGACGCTGCATTCAAACACCTGCCGGAATTCTTCCAGCAATTGATAGAAGGCGCCGCCATCGGTCATCATCGGCTGGCTGATCGGCGCTTCGGCAGACAGGATCGCCAGCGTGTCGCTCGCCCGCACCATGGCGCGTTCGATGAACAGGCCGTCGATGCGGCTGGGATTGTCGATCGCGTCGGTCAGGCCACGACCCGGTTCCAGGTCCATCGCCAGCGCATTGGTGCCGAAATGGACGTCGAGGTCGAGCAAGGCGGTCGGACGCTTCTTCTTGTCCGAGAGCATCCATGCCAGCGAGGTGGCGATGCTGGACGCGCCCACGCCGCCGCGCGTGCCGATGACCGCAACGGTCATGTGCGGGCGTTCGGGCGCAGCGTCGCGCGGGGCCATGAACACGGCCTGCGCATTGGCCAGCGCGTCGCGCAACTGGTCGGCGCCAAACGGCTTGAGCAGATAATCCTGAATGCCGCTGGCCACCAGATCGCGATAGAGGCGAACGTCATTGACCTGGCCCGCCGCGATCACGACGGTGCCGGGTTCGCACACTTCCGCCAGGCTGTTGATGTCATTGAGCGGATCGCCGCTTTCGGACATATCGACGAACAGGATTTGCGGCGATGCAGTGATCGACAGGCTCTGGACTGCGTTGCGCATCCCGCCCTTGTTCACCTTTTCCGGTGCCCAGCCCAGTTCGGCGCAGACCGAACGGATCAGATCATAGCTGTGATCGTCGCAGACGAAGGCGTGAAACGGATCACGCTGACCATTGAAACCGGGTTTCCATGGGGCGTTCATGTTACTGGCCTCCTGCTGACATCTGCTTGAGATCGCCAGCGCCCGTTGGCGGCTTGTCGCGATAGGTGGAAATGGCGCGGTTCGACGTGGCCGTACGCAGATTGCTGTCGGTGCCCTGACCCCGGACGAGGTCTTCGGGGTTGGCGACCATCGCGGCCAGATTGCTGTTGGTGCCGCAGCCGAAATTGGACGTGGTGCCCAGATTCATGTCGGTTTCCTGCTTGCTGCTCCAGTCGGGGCAGCCAGGGACGCTGGCGGTGGCGCGGCGCACGATCAGGCGGACGCTGCCCTGGGGCGCATTGCCGGCGGCGGCTGAACTATCCTCTGCGACCAGCAGGCCGTGACGGGCGACGACATCGGCGATGCCCTCGCGAATGCCGGGGCTATAATAGCCAGCATCCGTGACGATCGCGACCTGATCGCCATAGCCAAGCCCGATCGAGGCGAACCAGTCGTTGAGACGGCCTGCTTCATAGGCGGACAGCGAGTCGCCGCTGGCCTGCACGTCGAACGTGTAGGCGGCGTAGCTGACAACCGGCTGATGCACCGATTCGACGCTGCGATTGGGGCTGTCAGTGACACAGCCAGCGAGCGGCAGCGCCAATATGGCGAGGGCGGTGAGAGTCTTGGCGGACAGATAGGTCATGTCTTTGGTCCTTCCGTCAGAAGCTGAAACCGGGGGCAGCTTTGCCGGGCTTGCCCGGCTTTGCGACCGGCGCGGCGGCGGACGCCTGCGGGCCGGGGGTAACCGGCGTGGGCGATCCGGGGGCGCGGCGTGGCATTTCGCCGCGCTTGCCACTGATCCCGTCATTGCCCTGCTCAAGCAGCAACCCCTGACCGATATTGGCGTTGCGGAAGCCGTCGGTCGGCAGGCGCACGTCCGATGCGTTCATCGGCTTCACCAGATAGGGGGTGACGACGATGACCAGTTCGGTTTCGCTGCGCTGGAACTGGCGCGACTTGAACAGGCTGCCCAGGATTGGCAGGTTGCCGATGCCCGGCACCTTGTTGATGCCGTTGCTGGTTTCATTGTTGAGCAGGCCCGCAATCATGAAGGCCTGACCCGAACCCAGCTCCACCGTGGTTTCGGCGGTGCGGCTTTTCAGTGCTGGGACGTTCGCGTTCAGCGTGAAATCCAGGCTGGAAACGGTCGGGCGAACCCGCAGCGAAATGCGGCCATCGGCCAGCACCGTCGGTGTGAAGGCCAGCTGTACGCCATATTGCTTGAATTCGATGCTGTTGCCCTGCGTGCCGTTGCTGACCGTGTAGGGATATTCGCCGCCCGCCAGGAAGCTGGCCGTCTCACCAGACAAGGCAGTCAGGTTGGGCTGCGCCAGCGTGGTGGCAAGGCCGCTCGATTCGGCGAGGTCCAGAGCACCGGCGATGTCCATGCCCAATATGCGAGCAACGCCGCCAAGGCTGTAGCTGCCGTCGCTAGGGTTGTTGAAAGTCCAGGTCTGGCCTGCAGCTGTCGTTGACTGAGTAACGAAGTTGCGTGTGCCGCCTCCGATATTGCCCAGCACCTTGCCACCAGACGTATCCAGGCTGGAGAAATTCGTGCCGATCTTGTGACCGACATCCTTGGCGACTTCGGAAATCTTGACCTGGAGCATCACCTGCAACGGCGTAGCCATGCGCAGGCGGCTGACCACGGTGGTCTCCTTGCCGACAAAGGCCTGCGTCAGCCGTTCGGCTTCGGCGGCATCTTCGGGGGCCTGGATGGTGCCGGTCAGCAGGACCATGCCGTTCATCTTGTTGACTGCGATGTTCGCGCCGGGCATCGCCAGGCGGAGCATGTCATCGATGCTGGTCAGGTTGTTGCCGACACGAACCGTGCCGGAAAACAGTACCTTGCCGTTGGGGGCGGTGGCGAACACGGAGGTTTCGCCTGCCTTCTTGGCAATCAGGTAAAGCTGGTTCTGCGAGCGGACATGGACGTCGACCACTTCGGGATCGCCGATCACCACGTCGGACATCTTGGCGCCCAGGTTGACGACACGGCTGCCGCCGACCGACATGAGGATCGCATTGTCCTGTGCGCTGGACGGCGCGGCGTTGACGGCCGTTCCGGGCACGGCGGTCATGGCGACGGCAAGGCCGAGCGCGATCGCGGGTCCGGCGACCTTGCGCCCGGACATCTGGAGCATCGACTTCATCTTACTTCCCCCCGACCGGAACTTCGGTCACGTTGGTGCCGCGGGCGACGCGGATGACCGGGCCTCTGACGGCAGCCGGTGCGGTAATCTGGGCGCCGGTGCCAGCCATCGCCGGGCCGTTTTCGGCCTTGGCCGGGACCGAGCTGCGCTGGTAGCGCGACACGTCGGCGCCGGTCGAATAGGTGGAGCCGCGATCAATGGGGCGCGACGCGATCTTGGCGATGATCGCCTTTTCCGCGTTCGGGCTGGCGCCATCGGGCAGATCGACATCGGCACCGGCAATGGCAGCGTCCAGATCAGACGCGGTATCGGCGATCGAGCGCAGCGACATCGACAGGGAGCCGATGGTCTGGGCAACCGCGATCTTTTCCGCGATCTTGGGCGTCACTTCGATCGTGACGTTGGAATAGGTACGTACTTCCGGCTTGCCGTCCGCGCCCATCGCATCCATCCGCTGGTCGGTGGCAAGGACGCGCAGGTTGCGCAGGATGGTTTCGGAGACTTTGAGCGCTTCGCCATCGCCACCGCCCGCAACGCTTTGCGTCAGGACCAGGTCGATGCGGTCGCCAGGAAACACGAAGCCCGCGACCGAGCTTTGCGCCGAGACGGGAACGGTGACCGCGCGCATCCCTGCGCCAAGCGCTGCGGCCAGGAAGCCGCGATCGCCGGGCTTGACCAGGCCACCCTGGGTCAGCGGCTGTCCGGCGGAAATGGCGGTGCGTACTACGCTGCCTGCCAGTTTCGCCGGATCGGCCTGACCCTTGAGATAATAGGCCTGTTCGATCAGATCCTTGGGCCAGGGCTGGAAGCGGAAGCTTTCAGCATCCAGGATGGTGCCAACCGGCAAAGCCTTGGTCGCGACCAGCACATGGGGCTGATCGGCCTCCACGGGCATCGACGCGGCATTGACCTGCGGTGTGCTGGAGGAGCTCAACATGCTGCGGGCAAGCAAGGCCGTAGTGACCGCTATGATAAGCGCTCCTACCAGCAGCACGATTTTCTTGGCATCCATGACGAAATTCGCCTCCCTGTAATGGGAGCACTGCCCCCAGTGCTTCACTCATCACGTAAATTGGTTAAAATATCGTTGGCCACGGCAGCAGCCACAGCGCCGCGAGGGAAATCGCCACGCCATAGGGAATTTCAGGTTGTCCCAGCCTGTGGGTCATCTTGTGGTGGATGACGGTGACCAGCGTGACCACGCCGCCCAGCAGCGCCATCAGCATGACCAGCGACAATATCGCCTGCCACGGGAACCACAGCGCCAGCGCGGTCAGCAGCTTCACGTCGCCGCCGCCCATCATGCCGAGCGCGAACAGCGCGGCGAACAGGGTGAAGATGGCTGCGCCGACCAGCAGTTGCACCGCCATGTCGGGCCAGAGCGCATAGCCGTTAGCCAGCCACCAGAGCGGCGCGAGGGCCGCGACCGCCAGGTTGAGCCGGTTGGAGATGATGCGCGCACGCAAATCGGTGACCGCTGCCGCGATCAGCAGTGCGCCAAGGGCGCAGAGCAGTATGATTTTGAAATATTCCCCCGTCATGGGATTTGACCCTAGACCCGATGGCTTACCAAACCGTAACCATGGCCCGCATGGATTCGCCCCGCTTCACTACGCCATCCTTTGACCGCCGCGCCTGGCCGATGGGCGGGCGGCTGGACTATTGGAGCGCGCCCGACGGCTGGCCGATCCGCCGCTATCAACTGGGCGATGGAACGCGGGGCCGGATGCTGGTGCTGGGCGGGCGCGGCGACATGATCGAAAAATATCTGGAGGTGGTCCACCATTGGGCCGAACGCGGATGGGCGGTCACCACATTCGACTGGCGCGGGCAGGGAGGATCGGGTCGGCTGACCGACGATCCGATGACTGGCCATATTGGCGATTTTGCCGACTGGATCACGGACCTGAAGGCGCTGGCGGCAGACTGGCGCGCGGAGGGAGACGGGCCATATGCGATGGTGGCGCACAGCATGGGCGGGCATTTGCTGCTGCGCGCGCTGGCCGAAGGGATGCCAGCGCCCGATGCGGCGGTGACGGTCGCGCCGATGCTGGACGTGCATAGCGCGCCCTTGCCGCGATGGCTGGCCGTGGCCGTGGCGCGGGCGATGCTGTGCCTGGGCCAGGGCGCGCGGCAAGCCTGGACACAGAAGGAAGGGTCCGAACGGCAGCGACGGATACGGCAGAAGCGGCTGACCCATGACCCGGACCGCTATGCCGACGAACTATGGTGGCGTGACCATAGCCGTGACATTGCGCTGGGGCCGCCAAGCTGGACCTGGGTCAGTCAGGCGCTGGAATCGACGCGGGCATTGGCGGAGAGTGATGCATTGGCGCGGCTTGCCGTGCCGCTGCTGATATTGGCGACTCGCGCTGACCAACTGGTGTCCACCCCGGCGATCCGCCGCGTCGCCGCGCGGATTCCCGGTGCGCGATTGCATGTCTATGGGCGAGAGGCCGCGCATGAGATATTGCGCGAACTCGATCCTGTCCGGCTGGACGCGCTGCGGCGGATCGACGCCTTTCTGGACGAGATGGCGGCGTGAGCCATCCCGATATCGTTATTGTGGGCGGTGGCATGGCCGGGGCCAGCCTGGGCGCGGAACTGGTGGGAGAGGCGCGTGTCCTGCTGCTGGAGATGGAGGATCGGGCCGGCTACCACGCCACTGGCCGATCCGTGGCGTTTTGGGAAGAAACCTATGGCGGCGCGGCGGTACAGCCTTTGACGACCGCTTCAGGGCCGTTGCTGAGCGTTCCCGACCCTGATTTTCATGACGGCAGCTTCCTGTCGCCGCGGCGCACATTGCATGTCGGACGGGCCGGGGATGAAGGGCATCGCGATGCGCTGATGACGGAATTTGCGGGCAAGGTGGTTCTGGAGCCTGTCGATCCTGCCGCGCTGGTGCCGGGGTTGCGGCCGGACTGGACCATGGGCGTCATGGAGGCGAGTTGTCAGGATATTGACGTGGCTGCGCTGCACCAGGCCTATTTGCGCCAGTTCCGGCGGCGCGGCGGCGAAGTGCGGCTGGCCACGCGGCTATGTGCGGCGCGCGCCGTGGGTGGTGGCTGGCAGGTGGAGACGCCGGACGGAGTGATCGCCTGCGCGATCCTGATCAATGCGGCGGGGGCATGGGCGGACGATGTGGCGCGCGCCAGCGGCGTCGCGCCGATCGGCTTGACCCCGTTGCGGCGGACGGTGGTGCAATTGGGCGTGCCATCCATGCCATCGCCCGACCTGCCGCTGATCATGGATCTGGCCGGGCGATTCTATTTCAAGCCGGAAGGGCAGGGGCGCGTCTGGCTGACCCCGCATGACGAGGCGCCGTCGCCCCCGTGCGACGCTGCACCTGAAGAACTGGCGGTGGCGGAAGCGATCGCGCGGTTCGAAAAGGCGGTCGACTGGCCGATCGCGCGGGTCGAGCATGTCTGGGCGGGCCTGCGCAGCTTCGCGCCCGATCGTGCCCCGGTATATGGGTTCGACCCGGATAGGCCGGGCTTTTTCTGGTTCGCCGGGCAGGGCGGTTTCGGCATCCAGACCGCGCCCGCCGCCGCGTTGCTGGCGGCCGCCCGGCTGCGCGGGGAAGCCCCGCCGGAAAGCGTTGCAGGCATTGATGCGGATGCCTATTCTCCGACCCGGTTTCGCTGACGAAACGAATCTGGAGAACGGTACATGGCGCACAAGTTCGTGATCGAGAAGAACAAGGCCGGCGAGTTTGTCGCCAAGTTCAAATATAATAGCGAAACGATCTTCTGGACCGAAGGCTATAGCAGCAAGGCCGGCGCGAAAAACGCGATCGAGTCCGTGCTGAAGAACGGGCCGGGCGCGCCGGTCGAAGAGGCGGAATAAGGCGGCTATAAATCCGGCATCAAAAATTCTCCCCTGCAAGGGGAGGCGAATTGCACATAACCTTTCGCGGCATCTCTCCGTCATGCTGAATTTATTTCAGCATCCATTTCTCGTCTCAAGCGGCGGTTTTTGGGCACGATGGATCCTGAAATAAATTCAGGATGACGTCGGGGTATAACGAAAAGTCATATGCAGTTTCCCTCCCCTGCAAGGGGAGGATGAGATTTGGTCATCGCGCCAATATCCGCTCTGCAACTGGCACGACCCCAACAAAAAAGCCGCCCGTTACGGGGCGGCTTTTCTGTTTGATCTCTGACGAAAGCTCAGGCTTCTTCTTCGGCCGGGGCTTCTTCGGTGAGCGCGGCGAGATCGCCGGGTTCAGCGTTGGGATCATAATCTTCGGTGAAGCCGGCTTCGTCCTTTTCGAACAGGTCGGCCATGACGTCGACGCCCTGGCTTTGCAGGTCGGCCTCTTCAGGCGAACGCGCCACGTTCACCTTGATGGTGACGGCGACTTCGGGGTGCAGCGCGACCTTGACGTCGAACACGCCGAGCGTCTTGATCGGGCGTTCCAGAACGACCATCGCCTTGGTGACGTTGGTGATGCCCTGTGCCTGCAGCGCTTCGATGATGTCGCGAACCGCAACCGAACCATAGAGCGCGCCAGCGTTGGACGACTGGCGGATCAGGATGATCTGCGTGCCATCGACGTTGCCGGCGGCTGCTTCGGCGTCCGAACGGCGAGCGGCGTTGTCGGCCTCGATCTTGGCGCGGTTGGCTTCGAACAGCTTCTTGTTGGCGCTGTTGGAACGCAGCGCCTTCTTGTTGGGCAGCAGGAAGTTGCGGGCGTAGCCGTCCTTCACGGTTACGACGTCGCCGATGGCGCCGAGCTTCTCGACACGTTCGAGCAGAATGATTTCCATGGGGCTTACTCCCTTACTTCACGATGTAGGGCAGCAGGCCCAGATGACGGGCGCGCTTGATGGCCTGGGACAGTTCGCGCTGCTTCTTGGCCGAAACGGCCGTGATGCGGCTGGGGACGATCTTGCCGCGTTCGGACACGAAGCCCTGGAGCAGACGAACGTCCTTATAGTCAATCTTCGGCGCATCCTTCGCAGCGAAGGGGCAGCTCTTGCGGCGGCGGAAAAATGGGCGTGCCATGATCTAGATCTCCTTATTCGCCAGCGGCTTCTTCGCGGCGCGGGCCACGGTCGCCACGATCTTCGCGCGGACCACGATCGCCGCGGTCACCACGGGGGCCGCGATCGCCACGGTCGGGGCGGTCCTGCTTGCGCATCATGACCGACTGGCCAGCTTCCAGCTCATCGACCTTGACGGTCATGTAGCGGATGATGTCTTCGTTGATCTGCGTCTGGCGCTCCAGTTCCGCGATCACGCCGCCGGGGGCGTCGATGTTCAGCATCACATAGTGAGCCTTGCGGTTCTTGGCGATCTTGTAGGCGAGCGAACGCAGGCCCCAAGTTTCGATCTTGGTAACCTTCCCGTTATTTTCTTCCACGATCTTGGTGGCGTTTTCCGCCAGAGCGTCCACCTGCGCCTGTGCCAGATCCTGGCGCGCAAGGAACACATGCTCGTAAAGAGCCATGATGCTACCTTCTTCTGTTGGCCGATTGCTGACGCCCACCCCATGTGGAACGCCCCTCCGGCTATCGTCTTTCATGCTCCGCAAGCGGGCCGAGTCACCTCTGGTCCGATGCGAAGGCGCGCCTATGGGGCAAAGGCGGGGGAAAGGCAAGGGTGTGTGAGGTAAATCCATCCGTTCGGGCTGAGCTTGTCGAAGCCTTGTCCTTTCTTCTATCCCCGTAGAGAAGAACGACAGCACTTCGACAGGCTCAGTGCGAACGGTTGAGAGGTTAGCTTATGGCGGTCGGAATTGCAGCACTATCCCTGATCCTGCTGATGATCGCCGCCTATCGGGGGATGAGCGTCATCATCATGGCGCCCTTGCTGGCGATGCTGGCGGTGTTGCTGACCGATCCGGCGGCCGTCCCTGCCGCCTTTTCCGGGCTGTTCATGGAAAAGGTGGCGAGTTTCCTCAAACTCTATTTCCCCGTGTTCCTGCTGGGCGCCTTGTTCGGCAAGCTGGTCGAGATTTCCGGCTTTTCCCGCGCGATCGTGACGGCGGTGATCGGCATTGTCGGGGCGGGGCGGGCGATTCCGGCGATCATGGCGGTCACCGCGCTGCTGACCTATGGCGGGGTGTCGGTGTTCGTGGCGGTGTTCGCCGTCTATCCCTTCGCCGCCGAAATGTTCCGCCGCGCCGACATCCCCAAGCGGCTGGTCCCGGCGACGATCGGGCTGGGGGCGATCACCTTTACCATGGATGCGCTGCCCGGCACGCCGCAGATCCAGAATATCATTCCGACCAGCTTTTTTGGCACAACGTCCTGGGCCGCGCCGGTGCTGGGGCTGATCGGGTCGGCCTGTATCGCGGCGATGGGGCTGACATATCTGGGCTGGCGGCGGCGCGCGATGATGGCGGCGGGGGAGGGCTATGGCGCGCCGGAAACGCTGGTCAACGAGCCGGAGCCGGTGGACGCTTCGGTCACGGTGCATCCGCTGGTGGCGCTGCTCCCGTTGCTGGTCGTGGGGGTCGGCAATCTGCTGCTGACCATGGCGATCCCGCGCTGGGTCAGCGGTGATGTCATCACCCTGTCGCTGGTCGGCATGGCCGATCCGGTCGAGGTCAAGGTGGCGCAGGTGTCGGCGCTCTGGGCCGTCGAGGGCGCGTTGCTGATGGGCATCGCAACGATATTGGCGTTTGCCTATCGGACGGTGGCGAAGCGTTTTGCCGAAGGATCGAAGGCGGCGGTCGGCGGCGCCCTGCTGGCGGGGATGAACACGGCGGTCGAATATGGTTTTGGCGCAGTGATCGCGGCGCTGCCCGGTTTCCTGATCGTCAAGGAAGCCTTGCGCGCCATCCCCGATCCCCTGATCAACGAGGCGATTACCGTCACGTCGCTGGCGGGGATTACCGGGTCGGCGTCCGGCGGGCTGTCGATCGCGCTGGCGGCAATGGCGGACCAGTTCATCGCTGCGGGCGATGCCGCGGGCATATCACGCGAAGTGCTGCACAGGGTCGCGTCGATGGCTTCGGGGGGCATGGACAGCCTGCCGCACAATGGCGCTGTCATCACCTTGCTGGCGGTGACGGGCCTGACCCATAGGCAGGCCTATAAGGATATTTTCGCGCTGACGCTGATCAAGACTGTGACGGTGTTCATCGTCATTGCGGTCTATTATCTGACCGGACTGGTCTGAAAGGACTGGTCTGGCCGGATCAGGCGGCCGGGCGATGCAGTTCGGCCGATCCCAGGAAATGGGCGCTGGTCGATGGTCCGGCGCTGATCAGCAAGGCGGCGACCATATCCTTCAGACTGTCGGACGGGCGACAAGGGTCATCATAGGCCATGGCCCATTGCCCAAATTCGCGCGCCACGATCGCGCCCTCGCGCAGCTTGACCACGCCGCGATGACGACTGTCGTCGTAGATGCGGGCAAAAATGCGCTCTACCGCGTCCTTTGGACCTTCCAGTACCTGAAGGAAGCGGCGCGAGTTGAACAATAGCAGGCCGGTCACATCGTCCCGCCGATTGCGGATGGCGGCTTCGCGCGCGATGGTGGCGCAGTCGTCGGGCGTTACCGTCCCGGTGACGGTGCTGATATACATGATCTGATATAATGACATGGCCGTTCCCGATCCGCCCTCACCCTGGGACTTGTGCCGGGCAAGCCGTTAATTTCGGGTATTTAACCTGTGTCAGGGAAAGCGGGCACGCAAAAATGCCCCAGGGGAGGAGAGATCCCTGGGGCATGAAGGGGATGGATCGGCTTAGCGGATCGCGTTGCCGATGACCGCGCCGATCAGGCCGCTGGTGATGGCGATCAGCACCGCGTCGTTACCCGACTGGACCCACTGATAGCCGCGCGGAGGGGCGTTCAGGCGATAGCCGCGATAATTGTTGATGACGCGATAGTTGGTCGCCTGGCGCCGGTCGAAACGCTGGCCCTTCGCCCAGCGATGGTGCGAGGCGGCGTAGCGGTTGTTGCGCACATCCTTTCGAACGACCGTCCGCTGCTTGACCACGGTGCGGCCATTGGGCTTTTGCTTGACGACCGTGCGAGTCTGTTCCTGACGATGCGGCTGGCCATAGGCCTGCGCCTGTGCCTGGCTGCTGATGATCGGGCTGGCGACCAGGGTGGTGGTGGCCAGCGTCATGAGGATCTTCTTGAACATGTCTTGCTCCTTTGCCGTGTTCGGGCGCCCTCTGCGGCGTCGAGAACAGAGATAGGCGGCGCTTGTCGCAGCCATGTGTCGCGGAAGGGCAAAGAGTGTCGGAAATTGTAACAGATTGAGATTAAAGATGAATGTCCGTTCATCTGTGCAGCCTGCGGCGCCCCTTTTTCAGGTGGGCGCCGGTCGGGCCGCTCAGCGCTATTCGTGGCGCAGCGCGTCGATGGGGTTGAGCGCGGCGGCGCGGCGGGCAGGGAAATAGCCGAACACCACGCCAATGACGGCGGAAAAGATGAAGGCGATCAGATTGACCTTCACGTCGAACATGAAGGGCACCTGCATCAGCGGCGCTATGGACCAGGAGGCGATGAGGGCGAGAAAGAGGCCGATCACCCCGCCAAGGCAGGACAGCACGATCGCTTCGACCAGAAACTGCATCAGCACTTCGCCCGCGACCGCCCCGATGGCGAGGCGGATGCCGATTTCGCGGGTGCGCTCGGTCACGGAGACCAGCATGATGTTCATGATGCCGATACCGCCGACCAGCAGGGATATGGCCGCCACAGCGCCAACAATTTGCGTCAGGATGGTGGTGGTGCCGGTCAGCGTGTCGCTGATCTGCTTGGTGTCGAATACGTTGAAATTATCCTCGCTGCCCGCTTTGATCTGGCGTCGTTCGCGCATCAGGTCTTCCAGGCTGTTTTGCACGGTGGACGTGTCATAGGCATCGTCCACCGCGATCATGATCTGGCTGATGTCGCGATTGCCGGTGAAGCGGCGCTGCACGAATTTGATCGGCATGACGACGACGTCGTCCTGATCGCCAAAGCCGCCCTGGCCGCGCGTCGCAAGTGCGCCGATCACCTGGCAGGACACGCCCTTGATCCGCATCCGCTGGCCGATCGGATCGGCGTTCTGGAACAGGTTGGTGCGTACCGTATTGCCAATGATGCAGACCGGGCGCCCGGCTTGTTCCTCTTCCGGCATGAACAGGCGACCGCTGGTCAGCTTCCAGCTTTGCACCTCGAAATAGGCGGCAGTGGTGCCATAGATGGTGGTGGACCAGTTATTGCCTTCATAAATGGCGGTGCCGCTCGACTGGGCCATGGGCGCAACCGCGCGAACGCCGGTCAGCTGGTTTTCGATCGCGGTCAGATCGGCTGGCTTGAAGTCGGGCGGGCGCGGCCCGCCGCCGCCGCGGCCAAAGCCCTGGCCGGGGCGCAATTGCAGCACATTGGCGCCCAGCGAACTAATCTGTTCGCGCACGGCCGCCGTCGCGCCATTGCCCAGAGTCACCATGGTGACGACGGCGGCGACACCGATGATGATGCCCAGCGTCGTCAGGAAGCTGCGCAGCTTGTGCCGGTTGATCGCCCGGAAGGCGAGGATGACGGTGGTGCCTAGCATGATGATCCTTTCCTCTCCCCAGCGGGGAGAGGGATGCGGAGACTTGGCAGCTTGCTGCCTAGTCGTAGCTGGGAGAGGGGAAGAGCCAAAGGCTGCGTCCGGCCCCCTCTTCCAACTTCGCCTAACCCGCTGCGCGGGCAAGGCTGTGTATCCTTCTCCCCCCGGGGAGAAGGTTTGACCTGTGCGCAACTCACGCCGCCAGCCCCTTTTCGATCCGTTCGACCAGCCCGTCGCGAAAATGCACGATGGTGCGGGCAAAGGCCGCCATGTCGGGTTCGTGGGTCACCATCAGCACGGTGATGCCGCTGTTCCGGTTGAGGTCGGTCAGCAATTCCATGATTTCGACCGATCGTTCGGAATCGAGATTGCCGGTCGGTTCGTCGGCCAGCAGCACGTCGGGACTGGTGACGATGGCACGGGCGATGGCGACGCGCTGTTGCTGGCCGCCGGACAGTTCGGCGGGTGTATGATCCCACCATTGTTTGAGGCCGACCTTGTCGAGCGCGGCCATCCCCAGTTCGTAACGGGTCTTTTTGTCCTCGCCACGATAGAGTAGGGGCAGTTCGACATTTTCGAGCGCGCTGGTGCGGGACAGCAGGTTGAACCCCTGAAACACGAAGCCGAGATAGCGGCGGCGGAGCAGCGCGCGCTGGTCGCGGTCGAGCCGTTCGACATGATGGCCCTTGAACAGGAATTCGCCGCCCGATGGCACGTCGAGGCAGCCAAGGATGTTCATCGTCGTCGATTTGCCGGAACCGGACGGCCCCATGACCGCGACGAAATCGCCCTGCGCGATGTCGAGGTCGATGCCCTTCAACGCCTGAAATTCGGTCGCACCGCTGCCGTAGATTTTGGTGACGCCGCGCAGGGTGATGATGGGGTCCGCAGGCATGGCGATCAGGGCTTGGCCGTCACGGGGGCGGTTTGCGGCGCGGCGTCGCCCGAATTGCCTAGCTTGCCCACGGTCGCGGGCGTGCCGTCGGTCGCCGGGTTGCGCGGCGCGCTGTCCTTGCGTGGCGCGCGCTGGTCCGCGCCGGTGCGCGCCTGATCTTCGGCTGGCGGTTCCTGGCCCGCCGCCAATTGCCCGGTGATGACGCGCATGCCCGGTTTCAGGTCGCCCCCGGTGATGACGGTGCGCGACCCGTCGCTGGCGCCGACCACGACCTGTATCGCCTTGGGCTTGCCGTCTTCGCCCACGACATAGACAGTCTGGCTGATGCCCGCGCCGAAGCTGACTTCGCGGGTGGGGCGATTGCCGCGGCGGCGGGGGATGAGCGTGCTGGTGATGCCGCCACCCCGGCCTGCGCCCGCGCTTGGCTTAAAACGCAATGCGGCGTTGGGGACGAGCAGCACGTTGCGCAATTCCTGCGTCACGATGTCGGCGGTTGCCGTCATACCGGGGCGCAGCGTTTCATCGCTGTTGTTGACGCTCAGTACGGCTGTGTAGGCGACGACGGTGCCGGACGAGCTGCTGGCCGTGCTGGTCGTGGATGACGACGCGGTGCTGGCGCTGTTCGACCCGACATTGACCCGCGTGACCTTCGCCGGGAAATTGCGGCCGGGGAAAGCGTCGACCGCAAAGGTCGCGCTCTGGCCTTCCTTCACCTGACCCACATCAGCCTCATCGACCGAGACTTCGACCTCCATCTGGGTCAGGTCTTCGGCCAGGGTGAAGAGGACCGGGGCGTTGAGCGAGGCGGCGACGGTCTGGCCCGGTTCGATGTCGCGCGACAGGACGACCCCGTTCACTGGCGACACGATCTGGGCGATGGTCAGGTTGGTCTGCGCCGACGACAGCTGCGCGCGGGAGACGTCCACCTGCGCCAGCGCCGATCGCAGCGTGGCCAGCGCGCCCTCATAATTGGCGCGGGCTGAATCGATTTCGGTTTTCGCGGGCACCTTGCCGCCCGACAGTTGGAACACGTTAAGCTGACGATCCAGCGTCGCCTTGGCCAGCGCGACCTGCGCCTGCGCCTGCGAGACCTGCGCCTGCGCCGCGGCGACTTGCGCCCGGTTCTGGTTCACCGCGTCCACCAGGCGCCGCGTATCGAGTTCGGCGAGACGCTGGCCCTTCACGACCCGGTCATTCACATCGACATAGACGGCGGTGATCTTGCCCGATTGTTCCGACCCGACATCGACCTGATTGACGGGACGCAGATTGCCGGTGGCCGAAACGCTGACGGTCAGGTCGCCCTGGCGCACTTCGCGCGTCGCATAGCTGGGCTGATCCTCGCCCGCGAAACAACGGCTGACAAGCAGCACGAGCAGCAGCAGGCCGATGCCGATCGCACCGCGCACGGCCCATTTGCGCCATGGCCTGGCAGGCTTTGCCCCCAGAAATTCGTCCAGCGCCGGATCGGTGGTGGTGTCATTGCTCATCAGGGGCGGCTTTCCATGCTCTGCCAGCCGCCGCCCAGCGCATTGTAGAGCTGGGCGAGGGCAAGGATTTCATCCGATTGCGCGCCAGCCAGACTGTTGCGCGCATTCAAAAGGGTGGATTCGCTGTTGGACAAGGTCTGGAAGTCGGTAAGGCCCGCCTGATACTGGCTGCGCGCCAAAATCGCGGCGTTGTTCGACGCGTCATAGGCGGTGGCGAACTCCGCCTTGCGCAGCCGTGCGCTGCTGAGCGCCGCCATCGCATTTTCGACATCCTCCAGCGCGCCAAGCACGCTTTGCTTGTATGCCGCGAACGCGCCATCGGTCACTGCCTTCTGCGCCCGCACCTGGGAGGCGAGGCGGCCGCCGTCGAAGATGGTCTGCGCGACATTGGCGAACACGCCGCCCGTGATCAGGCTGAACAGGTCTTTGAACGCGTTGGAGGTGGTGCCGATATTGCCGTTGATGCCAAGCGAGGGATACAGCCGCGCCTGCGCCACGCCGATCCGTGCGGTAGCGGCGGCCAGCGTGCGTTCGGCGCTGCGCACGTCGGGCCGCTGGCGCAGCGTGTCGGCGGGAATGCCGGTGGCGATGTCGATCGCGGCGGTCGGAATGGGCGCGGGCGTTTCAAGCGCGCGGGTGGCGGCGCCCGGCGCCTGTCCAGTCAGCACCGCGATGCGATTGAGGCTGCCGCGCAGGCTGGCTTCGATCTGCGGGATCGACGCGCTGGTCTGCGCCAGTTGCGCGCGTGCCTGCTGCTCGTCGAGCGAGGAGACGAGGCCCGCCTGCAACCGCCAGCGGGCAATGTCATAATTGTCCTGCTGTACCTGCCGACTGTCGCGGGCGATGCGCAGCTGTTCCTGCGCCAGCCGCGCCTGCACATAGTTCGTCACCAGTTCGGAGATGATCGTCATCCGCACCGTTGCCAGGTCATAGCCCGATGCCGCCAGGTCCGCGCGCGCCGCTTGCGCGCTGCGCGACAGTTCGCCGAACAGGTCGATCTGCCAACTGGCGTTCGCACCGGCCGAATAGCTGCTCGACCAGTTGCTGGACCCAAGGCTGATGACATTGCCGCTGCTGTCGGTGCGGGTGCCGCCAGCCTGACTGCGGTAATTCTTGCCGCCGCTGGCCGATCCGCTGAGCTGAGGCAGGAAGGACGCATTGGCCTGGACCAGCGATTCCCGCGCCTGCCGCAACCGGGCCTGCGCCTGCACTATGTCGAGATTGGCGGTGACGGCGGTATCGATCAGCGTGGACAAGGCAGGATCGTTCAGGCGCGTCCACCATTGGGCGAGGTCCGCGTCGCTGATGGGGGCGCCGCTGCCCTGATCATAGGTGGCGGGGATGCCGAGCGCGGCAGGTTGCGGCGCGCGATAGTCCGGTCCCGCCGCGCAGGCGGAGAGGGCAAGCGCCGTTCCCGTGATCCAGACAATGCGATATCGCACCTTTTCCTAGCACTCCG
This sequence comes from Sphingobium sp. B2, assembly GCF_007693735.1. Taxonomy (NCBI): domain Bacteria; kingdom Pseudomonadati; phylum Pseudomonadota; class Alphaproteobacteria; order Sphingomonadales; family Sphingobiaceae; genus Sphingobium; species Sphingobium sp. B2. The sequence goes on along the minus strand of NZ_VDBZ01000001.1, from coordinate 1,909,460 downwards.
TCATCGTTAAAGGGGCCGTCGTCAGTCCCCCCGTGAAGGGGGCAGGGTGTCGTATGCCTGCCTGCCGCAGACATGTGTATGCCTCAATGCTATTTATGTCACAAAGTGTAACACCATTGGAATTACGCGCTTTTTTACAGCGCTTGGGTCAGGGGATGATGAATGCGGGCTTTTCTATTTCCGGGGCAGGGCAGCCAGTCGGTCGGCATGGGCAAGGCGCTGGCCGATGCCAGCCCTGCCGCGCTTGAGCTGTTTCAGGAAGTCGATGACGCGCTGTCGCAGCATTTGTTCCGCATCATGGTCGAAGGCCCGGAAAGCGACCTGACCCTTACCGAAAACGCCCAGCCCGCGATCATGGCCAACGCGCTTGCGACGCTGCGGGTGATGCAGCGGGAGGGCGGCTTTTCGCTGAGCGACAAGGGCGATTATGTCGCGGGGCACAGTCTGGGCGAATATAGCGCGCTGTGCGCGGCGGAGGCGTTCGACATCGGCACCACCGCGCGGCTGCTCAAGCTGCGCGGTCAGGCCATGCAGGCGGCCGTGCCGGTGGGCGAAGGCGCGATGGCCGCGTTGCTGGGGGCGGATATGGAAAAGGCGCAGGCGCTGGCCGACGCCGCGGCGCAGGGTGAGGTCTGCACCGTCGCCAATGACAATGATCCCTCGCAGGTGGTCATTTCCGGTCATCGTGGCGCGATCGAGCGGGCGGTGGCGATGGTCAAGGATCATGGTATCAAGCGCGGTGTGCTGCTGCCGGTATCCGCGCCCTTCCATTGCCCGCTGATGCAGCCCGCGGCCGACGCCATGCAGGACGCGCTGGCCGGGGCGGTGATCAACGCGCCGCTGCTGCCGGTCTATGCCAATGTGCTGGCCGCGCCGATCGCCGACCCGGACGAGATTCGCGCGCGGCTGGTCGAGCAGGTGACGGGCCGGGTGCGCTGGCGCGAATCGGTTGCCGCCATGTGGGAAGCGGGCGTCACCGAATTTGTCGAACTGGGCGGCAAGGTGCTGGGACCGATGGTCAAGCGCATCGCACCGGACGCCACCGTACGCAGCGTCGTGACGATGGATGACATAGAGGCCGCGCTGGCATCGCTATGAGCGCGGTCCTCACCCAGCGTGACGGGCCGGTACTGACGGTCACGCTGAACCAGCCCGACCGGCGCAACCCGATTTCCGACCCGGCGATGGTCGACGCGCTGTGCGATCTATTCGAAGCGGCGGATCGCGACATTTCCATCCATGTCGCGATCCTGACCGGGGCGGGCAGTGCCTTTTCGTCGGGCGGAGACCTGAACGCGATGCGGCCCGACGCTAGCGGACTGCGTGCCGGGTTGCCCGCGCAGACGCGGCGCAACTATCGCGCGGGCATCCAGCGCCTGCCCCTGCTGTTTCAGGCGATCGAACTGCCGGTGATCGCGGCGGTCAACGGCCCGGCGATCGGCGCTGGACTGGACCTGGCCTGCATGTGCGACGTGCGGATTGCTGGCCAGTCGGCGCGTTTTGCCGAAAGTTTCGTCAAGCTGGGACTGGTGTCCGGCGATGGCGGCGCATGGTTGCTGCCGCGCATTGTGGGCATTTCCAAGGCATCGCAATTGTCGTTGACGGGCGAGATGATCGACGCCGCCGAAGCATTGCGCATCGGCCTGGTGAGCGAAGTCGTGCCGGACGAGGATTTGATGGCGACCGCGCGCCGACAGGCCGACGCTATCGCCGCCAACCCGCCCCATGCGACCCGCATGACCAAGCGCCTGCTGCGCGCGGCGCAGACGGCGGAGCTTTCACATATATTGGAAATGGCAGGCGCCATGCAGGCGCTGGCCCATGCGACGGCGGATCATGACGAGGCAATCGACGCCTTCTTCGACCGCCGCCCGCCGACATTCAAGGGAGACTGACATGTTCGATCTGACAGGCATGACCGCGCTGGTGACCGGCGCTTCGGGGGGGATTGGCTCTTCCATTGCCAAGGCGCTCGCCGCGCAGGGGGCGACGCTCGCGCTTTCGGGCAGCAATGAGGATAAGCTCAAGGCGTTTGCAGCGGAACTGGGCGGCGATCACAAGACGATCGTCTGCAACCTCAGCGACCCGGCATCGGTCGATGCGCTGGTGCCGCAGGCCGTGGAAGCGTTGGGCGGCAAGATCGACATTCTGGTCAACAATGCCGGTGTCACCCGCGACAACCTCATCCTGCGGATGAAGGATGAGGAATGGTCGAGCGTGATCGCGATCAATCTGGAGGCTGCTTTCCGCCTCTGCCGCGCGGCGGCCAAGCCGATGATGAAGGCGCGCTTTGGCCGCATCATTTCGATCACGTCGGTCGTCGGCGTCACCGGCAATCCGGGCCAGTCCAACTATTGCGCGTCGAAAGCGGGCATTATCGGCATGTCCAAGTCGCTGGGTCAGGAACTGGCCAGCCGCGGCATCACCGTCAACTGCGTCGCGCCGGGCTTCATCCGGTCAGCGATGACCGACGCGCTCAATGATGCGCAGAAGGGCGCGATCCTCCAGAAGATACCGGCGGGCGATCTCGGCGATGGCGACGATATTGGCGCGGCCGTGGTCTATCTGGCTAGCCGTGAGGCGGGCTACGTTAATGGACAAACTCTTCACGTGAACGGCGGAATGGCCATGATCTGACGTTTGCGAGCGCGCCGTCCAGCAGGATGGCGCGCCGCGTTGCCAGAGCCAGCACGGCGATGGCGGCGATCAGGTCGACCGGGATCAGCGTCATTTCAGAGACGGCCCGGCCAAACAGCTGTGCGATCCAGGCATAGGCCAGCCATGTCGGCTCCCAGCGCAGCGGGCCGCGCTTGGCCATGTCCGCCATCATGAAGGCGATGGCCACGCCCAGCAGCACGAAATCATAATCCAGCACATAAGGCGTGCAAAGCAGAGCCGCGCTCAAGGCCGCAGCGCCGCGCACCGCCATAGAGCCGCGCCGCGCCGCCAGTGCGGCCGCCGCGATGGCGATGGCGGAGACGATCGCCTGCGCGCCATAGGCGGCCGGGATCGACCCGCCCCACTGGCGCACGGCGGCGAACGGGCTCTGGATCTTTTCCCAGCCCGTAGCGCCTGCCTCTATGATGATGTGGCGCGTCAGTGGCAGAGACTCGATGAAGGCGTGCCATACGGGCCATCCCCATATTGCCAGCGTCAGCAGGCACAGGGCCGTCGTGGTCAACCCCGCCGACACGAAGGCGCGCAGATTGCCGCGCGCCAGGATCAGCACGGGGATCAGCACGGCAAATTGCGGCTTGTAGACCAGCGCGCCGAGCAGCATCCCCGCGATCCATGGCCGCCGATCCAGCAGCAGCATCCCGGCGCCAAGCAGGCTGGCGGTCAGAAAAGCGTTCTGCCCATGGCCCAGGCACACCAGCACCACCGGCGCGCCCAGCGCGACCAGCACCGCGTCGCGATCATCGGGCAGGATGCGCCGCACCAGCGTCACGCACAAGGTCAGGCTCAACCCCTGCCAGATCAGCAGCGCCGCGACATAGGGAAATTGCGCGAGCAGCGTGGCGATGATCAGGAAGGGCGGGGGATAGTGCCAGCCGTAAAAGGGGATGGCGTCATCATGATGCACCTTTTTTTGTACCGCGTGCTGGGTTGGCCAGTCCCACGCCTCTGGCGCGCGGCCCTGATCGGCCATCTGCCCGGCGGTCCAGACGTTCGAAAAATCGGTCCCCAGCGGTCGCCCCAGCGAATCCACCGTGCCATGGGCGGTCGCAAACAGGGTGCAAAGGCCGATGATCGTGGCGGCCAGAACCAGCGCCGCCGTCAGCCGGACGCGCGCGCGCGTAATGAAATGGTCGGGAGCTGACGGCATGATCATGGCCTAATCCCTCCCACAAGCCGCTGAAATTTTGGTAAATGAAGCGTTGCCAGGGCGCGATGAGCGCGAATTTATTGCGGAATCATGGCCAAGCGCGAATGTGGGGGCTTGGCGGCCTTGCCTCTTGCCTGTATCGGCGCTTGGCACTAGGGCTGCCTTAACAGTTATTCAGACCCACTAACGATACCAGTCAAGAAGGACCACTCATGAGTGAGACCGCGGATCGCGTAAAGAAAATCGTCGTCGAGCATCTGGGCGTTGAAGCCGAAAAGGTGACCGAGGATGCCAGCTTCATCGACGATCTGGGCGCTGACAGCCTCGACATCGTTGAGCTGGTCATGGCGTTCGAAGAAGAATTCGGCGTCGAAATCCCGGACGATGCGGCTGAGAAGATCGGCACCGTCAAGGATGCGATCGACTATATCGACAGCAAGCAGTAAGGCGTCTTGCGGCTTGCCCCCACGGGGCGGCGGGCCGGTAATGCGTTGAGAGAAATGGCTCCTCCTGTCCGGTGATGCCGGGGTGCGGGGAGCCTTTTCGTATCTGGCGCGTCGTTCACAACAGTCGCAATTGCCGCTACAGGAACGTCAGGCGCCAACAAGGAATTTCGGAGCTAGCATATGCGTCGTGTCGTCGTAACCGGTCTTGGCATGGTGACTCCGCTTGGCGGAAATGTCGAAACCACCTGGAAGAACATCATCGCGTCCAAATCCGGCGCGGCGACGATAACCCGGTTCGACCCGACCGATTATAAGTGCCGCATCGCGTGCGAAGTGAAGCCCAAGGACCATGAATATGGCTTCGACGCCAATCTGGACGTGGACCACAAGGTCCAGCGCCAGGTCGACCTGTTCATCGTGTTCGGCATCGCGGCGGCCAGCGAGGCGCTGCGGGATGCCGGCCTGCTCGACATGAGCGAGGAAGAAAGGCTGCGCGCGGGGTGTTCGATCGGATCGGGCATTGGCGGCCTGCCGGGCATCGAAAGCGAATCGCTGGTGCTGGCGAACAAGGGGCCGGGCCGGGTCAGCCCGCATTTTGTCCATGGCCGCCTGATCAACCTGATCTCCGGCCAGGTCAGTATCAAATATGGCCTGATGGGGCCGAACCATGCCGTCGTCACCGCCTGTTCGACCGGCGCCCATTCGATCGGCGACGCGGCGCGGATGATCGCGATGGACGACGCAGACGTCATGCTGGCGGGCGGCGCGGAAAGCGCGATCTGCCCGATCGGCATCGCCGGCTTCTCGCAGGCGCGCGCGCTCAGCACCGGCTTCAACGACGATCCGACCCGCGCCAGCCGTCCTTATGACGTCAACCGCGACGGTTTCGTCATGGGCGAAGGTGCTGGCGTGGTCGTGCTGGAGGAATATGAGCGGGCCAAGGCGCGCGGCGCGAAAATCTATGCCGAAGTGGTGGGCTATGGCCTGTCGGGCGACGCCTATCACGTCACCGCGCCCCATCCCGAAGGGTCCGGCGCGTTCCGCTCCATGGCGATGGCGCTCAAAAAGTCGGGCCTCAGCCTGGAAGATATCGACTATGTGAACGCCCATGGCACGTCGACGCCGCTGGGTGACGAGCTGGAACTGGGGGCGGTCCGTCGCCTGTTTGGCGACCAGATCAGCGCCATGTCGATGAGCTCGACCAAATCGGCGATCGGCCATTTGCTGGGCGGCGCGGGCGCGGTGGAAAGCATTTTCTGCATCCTGGCGATGCGCGATGGCATCGTGCCGCCGACGCTGAACCTGGATGAGCCGAGCGAGAGCTGCAAGGGCGTGGATCTGGTTCCCCATGTCGCCAAGCAGCGCAAGGTGCGCGCAGTGCTGAACAATTCGTTCGGCTTTGGCGGCACCAACGCCTCGCTCATCATGAAGGCGCTCTGAGGCGGTTTTGAAATCCTCCCCTTGCAGGCAGGGGAATTGCATCTGACTTTGCGTTATCTCTTCATGACGAAGTAGAATGAGGTGCGTTCCATATGCGATAGTCCTCTCCTCGCAGGAGAGGATTTGGCGGTAATGGATATTCTCTTGCTGCGGATTGGGCGGTTGTAATGATGGCGAGACGATCCGGCGCAAATCCGATGCAGAAGTTCGGCTGTATCATTCTGCTGATCGGCCTGGCCGTCGCTGCCTTTATCGCCTTCCGCTTCGTCGCGGGCTGGACCGAGCAAGGCCCGGCGAAACAGGATATTAGCATCGTGGTGCCGGAGGGGGCGACGCTCTCCGACGCGGCGGTGCTGCTCAAGCGGTCTGGCGCGGTGCTGTCCGCAGACGCTTTTCTGACGCGGGCCAAGATATTTGGCGGCAGCAAGTCGATCAAGGCGGGCGAATTCGTCATCCCCGCCGGCGCCAGCAACAGCGACATTCTATCGATTCTGCAAGGCGGCAAGACGCTGACCCGCCTGATCACCATCCCCGAAGGGATGCCGTCCATCCTGGTGCATGAGCGGCTGATGGCCAACGACCAGTTGACCGGCGACATAAAGGTGCCGGAGGAAGGCAGCGTGCTGCCCGACAGCTATGCCTTCGACAAGGGCGAAAGCCGCGCGGCGGTGCTGGCGCGGATGCAGGCGGCGATGGACAAGGAACTGGCGAAGCTATGGGCCGAACGGGCGCCGAACACGGTCGCCAAAAGCCCGCGAGAGGCCATCATCCTGGCCAGCATCGTCGAAAAGGAAACCGCCCTGCCGTCCGAACGGCAGATGGTGGCGGGCGTCTACAGCAACCGGCTGCGCACCAACATGATGTTGCAGGCCGACCCCACCATCATCTACCCGATCACGCGCGGCAAGCCGCTGGGCCGCCGCATCCGCAAATCGGAGATTGCGGCGGTCAACGATTATAATACCTATGCGATGGTTGGCCTGCCCAAGGGACCGATCGCCAATCCGGGGCGCCTGTCGATCGCCGCCGTGCTGCATCCGGCGGAGACCAAGGCGCTCTATTTCGTCGCGGATGGCAAGGGCGGGCATATCTTCGCCGATACCTATCAGCAGCATAATGAAAATGTGCGCAAATGGTTTGAGATCAGGCGGTCGAGGGGTGAGCTATAAAGCTGCGCGGTCATCCTGACGAACGTCAGGATCCAGGGTGTCGGAAGGCCGTGCGTGGCGCTCTGGATCCCGGATCAAGTCCGGGATGACGGAGGTGCTTTACCGCAGCACCCCTCTGGCCTTCATCGCCCGCGCATAGAATAATTGCGCAACCCCGGCGACAAAGATCAAAGCAGGCACCAGCACCGCGTCCCATCCCTCCACCGCCAGCATGTCGGTCGCCAAGAAATTCTGCGCGAACAGCAGGACGATCGCCGCCAGTGACAGCGTATAGACCGGCACCGCCAGTGCCTTCTTCAACAGCAGCAAAACCGCCCCCAGCGTCCCGGCACCCACGGCGACCGCGAACACGGCCCAGACCCAGCCGGGCATCTGGCCATAAACCCGCGCCATGTCGGGCGTGGTTTTGGCCAGTTCGTGCATGTCCATCGCATATTGCGCGGCAAAGGACATGGTGCCCAGCAGGTTCCACGCCAGCGCGGCGAGACCAATGGCCAGAAAAGAACGCGGTGTTGGCATGATCCAATCCTTTTCCTGTGGCTCTCCGCACTGGCTATGGCGTCAACGCAGCATGGCTTTCCCAACCAGATGACGGGCGTAGAGCAGTTGGACGACAGCCATCACCACGATGAAGGCCGGAAATGCGATGACCGATGGTCCCTTCACCGCCAGCAGATCGGTGCCAAGGAAGGTATAGCCGAACTGGACGACGACAGCGATCAGCGAGAGCAGGAACAGGCTCGCGGCGGCCGCCTTCTTCATCAGCAGCAGAACAGCCCCCAGCGTGCCTGCACCCACGGCGATGGCATAGGCGATCCACACCCAGGCCGGCATGGCGGCGAACGCCTGTGCGGTAACCGGATCGGACTTGGCCAATTCGGTCAGGTCAGCGGTATATTGCATGGCAAAGGCAGCCAGTCCCATCAGGTTCCACAACAAAAGGACGATGGCGATGACGACAAAATATCGCGGCATATTCATGATCCAATCCCCTCCCTCTATGACGTGTCCCGTTGCAGGGGCGTCATGGACTGATCATATACGTGTGAAGGGCCGCGCGGAAGCGGCGAGACATGGAAGGACATGAACCATGCTGGGACGATCCGTACCGAATGTAACGCTCAAGACCCGCGTGCGCGACGAAAGCGTCGAGGGACCGAACCCATTTCGCTGGGAGGATGTGCATACCGGCGATCTTTTCGCCGGCAAGCGGGCGGTGGTGTTTTCTCTGCCCGGCGCGTTCACGCCCACCTGTTCGACCGAACAATGCCCCGCCTTCGAACGCTATTATGATGATTTCAAGGCGCTGGGCGTGGATGATGTCTATTGCGTATCGGTCAACGATGCCTTCGTCATGTTCCAGTGGGGCAAGCATCTGGGCGTTAGCAATGTGAAGCTGCTGCCGGACGGATCGGGTGATTTCACGCGCCGCATGGGCATGTTGATCAAGAAAAATCATCTGGGTTTTGGTGACCGCAGCTGGCGCTATGCGATGGTCGTGGACGATGGCAAGGTCGTCGCCTGGTTCGAGGAGCCGGGGATTAACGATATGGGCGAAGATGACGACCCCTATGGCGAAACCCGGCCAGAACCCGTGCTGGACTGGCTGAAGGCGCATCCCGCCGGGTGAGCGCCCCGATTATCGTCAGCGCCTTGATGGGCGCGGCGGACTTTGCCTGGGCGGATGGATTGCGCCGCGCGCATTTTCCGCCCGACCGCAATGTCCTGTCCGCGCACATCACCCTGTTCCATCAACTGCCGCCTTCCGCGCTGGCGGAGGTAAGCGCGCGCATCAAGGCGCTATGCCGTGGCCCTGCGCCGGTCGCGCGACTGAGCGAGGTGATGTTGCTGGGGCAGGGGGTGGCCTTCCGGATCGACAGCCCGCAACTGTCGGCGATGCGCGACGAACTGGCCAACGCCTTCACCGGCCTGCTGACGCCGCAGGACCAGGCCCGGCCGCGCCTGCATGTGACGGTGCAGAATAAGGTGAAGCCGGCAGAGGCCAAAGCGCTGGCGGAGGCACTACGCGCGGATTTCCAGCCGCGCCCGTTCGTCATCGCGGGCCTTGCCGCCTGGCATTATCGCGGCGGTCCGTGGGAACTGGCCATGAAGGCAAGTTTCCGGGGGTAGGGGACTTGTCGCCCAATCCGTTCGGGCTGAGCCTGTCGAAGCCCAACCCTTCTTCGCCAGGAAGAACGCCCCTTCGGCACGCTCAGGGCGAACGGATCGTTATTTCGGTAGCTGGCGTTTCAGGCCAACCCGACTTCCTTCAAAGGCACACTCGCATCCGCCAGTTGCTCCGGATCGAGCGCCGCGCCCGCCAGCACATGGGCGCGGCCCTGGACATAATCCTTGACCATATTGACGCAATCCAGCGCGATCACCTTGCCGCCCTTGAGATACACTATCGAAAAGCTGCGCGCCGCCGGATCGCCACGCAGGATCGTCTGGTCGTAGCCGGTCGACAGGCCGACGGTCTGGAGTTTCAGATCATATTGGTTCGACCAGAACCATGGCACCGCGTTATAGGCTTCTTCCTTGCCCATGATGTGCGCCACGGCGGTCTTGGCCTGGTCATTGGCGTTCTGCACCGATTCCACGCGCATCTGCGCGCCGCCCGCAAAGCGGTTGGCATGGGCGGCGCAATCGCCCACGGCATAAATATCGGGCAGGCTGGTGCGGCAATATTCGTCGACATCCACGCCATTGCCCCCCGCAGCGCCCGCCGCGATCAGCGGGCCGGTTTCGGGGATGATGCCGATGCCCACGATGACCATGTCGGTGACGATCCGCTCACCATCGGCCATCAGCACGGCCGTTGCCTTGCCGTCTGTGACTTCGATGCAATCCATCCGCGCGCCGGTGCGCAGGTCGACGCCATGGGCGCGATGTTCCGCTTCGTAAAAGCGCGACAATTCCTCGCCCGCGACCCGCGCCAGCACCCGGTCGAGCGCTTCCAGCAGCACGACCTTCTTGCCGAATTTGGACAGGACGGCGGCGGCTTCCAGCCCGATATAACCACCGCCGATGATGGTCACATGGTTGATGCTGTCGATCTTCGCCATCATCGCATCGACATCGTCGCGACGGCGCACGGCATGGACATTGGCCGCGTCCGCCCCGTTGCAGGTCAACATCCGGGGATTGCCGCCGGTGCACCAGATCAGCTTGTTATAGCCGATTTCCTGATCCCCTACGGTCACGAACTTGCCAACGGGATCGACGCTCTTCACGCGGCGGCCCAGCAGCATGTCGACATTGCGCTCACTCCAGAAGGCGGCGGGACGGATCAGGATGCGGTCGAAGCTCTTGTCGCCTGCGAAATATTCCTTCGACAGCGGCGGACGTTCGTAGGGCGGATCCTTTTCGTCGCCGATCATCGCGACGGAGCCTTCAAAGCCCGACTGACGCAGGGAAATCGCCGCCTGTGCTCCCGCATGGCCTGCGCCCACGATCAATACGTCATAATAGCTCATTGGCCCGCTATCCTCTTTATCCCCATTGCGCCGCTGATTGGCGCGCTTTGCCGGTGGTGGCAAGGGCGATGTGCGGCAATTGCGGTCAAAAGAGCGACGTCCGTGCTGCACCCCCGCGCTGTTCCGGCTCCGAATTGTGGCGCTTTGATCGCTCCGTAAGGGCGCTAAGGCTTCGAAAATGTCGGCAGGCCAGACCCGCGCATGAAGCAGGTCATCGCGCCGATACAGAATATCGGTCGATTCGCGTTTCCACGCCTGCGGGGATTGCGCAGGGGTTGCTTGCCCGCTTAGCGCGCGGCGGCGAGCATGACCCGCTGCGCCAGGTCCGATCCTTCGGGCAACTGCGCGACCAGCGCCAGGCTGCCGTCGGCTTCGCGCCGTGCGACGACAATCGCCAGCCCGTCTGTGTCCCTGTCTCTTATACACATCTAGATGTGTATAAGAGACAGGCTGCCGTCGGCTGCGCGCCGTGCGACGACAAGCGCCAGCCCGTCTGTGTCCATGGCCAGGGCCTGCGGATCGATGGCAGCGGCGGCTTTCATCGCGTTTCGCGCCGTTTCGCGCTTGTCGGGGCGCGGCGGTGCCTCGGCCCGGCGCAACGCCCGCTCGTCGCGCACCAGCGCCTTGAGCCCGCCTGCATAGTTTGTCAGATGGTCGGCCAGCATGCCCACGCCCAGGCCCAGGGCACGGCCATGGTCCAGAACGGTCGCATATTCGGTGATCCGCGTCTTGTCATATCCGGCGCCGAAAACCAGCTTGATGATCGCGGTCATCGGGCTGCGCGCCTGCACCTTGATGCCGCAATCGGCCAGCAGTTCTGCATAGTCGTCGGGCCGCGCCTGCGCCACCAGCGCAAAATCATAGGCCAGGCCGATCGCGCGATAGAGCGCGGCATGGCTGCGCGCTTCGCTGGTGCGGAACTGGTCGGCACCGTCGCGCGCCAGCGCCAGCCAGTCGGCGAGCGGCGCGTCATCGGTCGGGCTTTCCATGCCGGACAGGTCCAGCGGCTCTTCATCGAACGAAGCGACGGGCATGGGGGCGGAAGGGGCGGCGGAAGGGGGCAGGGGGGCAGCATCGACCGCGGCATCGACCGTGTCGCCGCCCGCCGGGCCATCTGCCCATACGGGCACGTTCGTCGGCGCTGGCATGATGCTGGACAGCGCCGCGCTGACTTCCAGTTCCAGCGCCTGCCGCTCGTCGCGGCTGGCCAGTTCCTTCCAGTTGATCACGCCGAACACGAAATCTATCGTCTCGTCATCGGACGAAAAGGGCATCAATATGCCGCGATATAATATCTCTGCATCGCGCTGGTTGACGAATTCGGCTTCGAACCCGATGGGCGCGGCATTGGCGATAATCTGCAGATAATGATCGGTCAGCCGCGACAGCAGCGACCGGGCGGGCACATCGTTGATATAGCTGATGGACCCGTCAATTTCGCATTCCTGCCGCAAGGCGGAGCCGAGATATACGATGGCGGGATTGTCGAGTCCGGTGGAAAAATCCAGCAATACGCTGTGCGGGCCGAAATCTTCCAACTGGTCAGGCGACAGATCCTCGATCGAAGGCAGGGTGCGATCCCCCAGCAGCGACGCCCAGTAATTATAGGCGCGCACCTGCATCCGCCGCTCGTCCGATACCACCGTCAACGGTGCGTCGATCGCCGCATCATCGGCATAATCGAAATCGTCCTGGTCGTTGGCGACGTCATGCCCCCGCAGAGTGTCCATCCGGTCCGTCCCTATTTCAGGCAAAATTCTGCCTCTTTGGGACTCGACAGTGGCATCGGATGGTAAATTTGCCGTAAAGATGGCAGCGCCGAACGGCCATATACCGTGCCGCCTGCAAAAAGACCGACCCGACAATGCAATTGCCCGCTTGTCCTAAGGCCCAACCACTGTTATCTGCCCGCCGCAACGCCGCTTTAGCTCAGTTGGTAGAGCATCGCATTCGTAATGCGGGGGTCACAGGTTCGAGTCCTGTAAGCGGCACCAGGATAGCCCCTGTTATGGGGCTGAAAATCCTCGAAAACCCCCGGAAATACTGGTATATTGAGGCATCGGCTTTCCGGTGTCGTTCGCCTTTGTTCATCCTGATCCGGATGATTTGGGGGCTCGAATCTGGGGGCCTCAACGATCTTTCTGGATAGAGGCCCCCAATGCTTACCGTTGTGCAGATCAAGGCACTCAAACCGCGGGAAAAGGCTTACAAGGTAGCCGACGGTAAAGGCCTGTATCTCGCGGTTCAGCCGTCCGGCTCTCTGATATGGCGGGTCAAATTCCGGTATCATGGCGTGGAGAAGAAGATCACGCTGGGCCACTATCCCGCCATCGGCGTCAAGGAGGCACGGGAGAAGCTGGAGGAAGCACGCGAGTTGTTGTTGGGGGGCGTCGATCCGGTTGCCGTAAAGGCCCAGGCGAAGCTGCAGGCCGAAATTGCTGCCGCGACGACATTTTCGGTCGTAGCCGACGAATATATCATGAAGATGGAACTGGAGGGAAAATCCCCGGCAACACTCAAGAAGGCGCGCTGGTTTCGCGATCTTCTGGACCCCCATGTAGGCCGACGTCCGGTAGCATCTGTGACACCGCATGAATTGCTTGCCGCCTTGAAGCGGCTCGAGCGCAAAGGGCATCACGAGACAGCACACCGTCTGAGGGCTTTTTCGGGGCGCATATTTCGTTATGCGGTTTCCACACTCCGCGCCCAGCATAACCCCGCTGACATATTGCGAGGAGCCTTGATAGCGCCCAGGGTCAAACATCATGCCGCGGTGCTTGAGCCGGTAAAGGTCGGCGAACTGTTGCGTGCAATTGATGGATACAGCGGCCGAATCGAGACCAGGATCGCGTTGCAGCTCGCTCCTCATGTCTTTCTGCGTCCCGGAGAGTTGCGCAAGGCGGAGTGGTCGGAAATTGATCTTGGCGCTGCGGTATGGCGTATCCCGGCCGCAAAAATGAAGATGGGCCAGGCCCATGTCGTCCCGTTGTCGCGCCAGGTGATGGACCTGCTTCACAAGCTTCGAGCCTTGAAGAATAGCGGAGGATTTCTCTTTCCCGCATTCCACACGTCGTTGCGGCCAATGTGTGAGAATACGCTCAATGTCGCCTTGCGACGATTGGGCTATGGTGGCGATGAAATGACATCGCACGGGTTTCGGGCCATTGCCAGTACCCTCCTCAATGAGTCAGGCTTGTGGCACCCCGACGCCATCGAGCGCGCTCTGGCTCATAGCGATCGCGATCATGTGCGCGCTGCTTACCATCGCGGTGCTCACTGGGCTGAGAGGGTGAAAATGGCACAATGGTGGTCCGACCATCTTGACCAGCTCCGTGATGGCGCCGAAATTATTTACCCGCAATTCGGGAGCGCGTGAAAGGGTGAGCTGATCGGTTCGTCCAAAAAGCGAAGCTGTTTTTCGGACCACCGGACGATCGAAAATTGTCTGAAAAAGACACACGATTTTCGGACATGAGCTCCTGTCGCGCAAAATCCCTCTTTCCTACATGAGAACATATAGCGAACATATGGGCCAGGAAAGGAGTCGGCAATGGTAATAATCGACGGATCGTTTCTTCTCGGGATCGCTGCGGTGCTGACCAGCATCGCGACGTTGTGGCGCAGTCTGAAAGGTCGAAGATAAGGATCGGGGGCGGTCCGACCTGGCGTTCCAACGACGAGGTCGGACGGTCGCCCGCAGGCTGTCTCATTTGGCGCGCCTGTTGCCGAACGATTCGGGCTCAAGCGCAACCGCGCTTTCACTGGCGCGTTCGATCCACCCAAGGAGAGAATATATGACATATCTGCCTTCCGTGCCGCCAGGCAGCACGGCACCCTATCCCGCACACCCAGCGCCGCATGCTGAAAGCATACAGGCAGATGAACGTACGACCGATACGAGCGAAGGCGAACAGGAAGCCAGACTATCGGGTCCACTGAAAATCCTGGGAGCCACGGTTGGGATCGGTTCCGCTGCTATTGTAGCGGCACCGCTCTACGCGCGGCAGCGAAAGGCCTGATGAAAGCCTACGTGGCCCGACCTCCGCTGCTGCGCGGATCAGGCCTTTGTGGACTCACTACTCGTCTGATGGTTCCGTTTTGTCGCCATCATCTCGGCTGTTTGTGTTGGCCTAGCTGGACACCCGCAAAAAACCTCAGTTTCCTCGAATTTTCAGGTGCCAACTAATTGAAATTATTCGATAGAATTTGTTGGATTCAGGGTTTTTGCGGGGGCAAGCTCTCAGGGCAAATTCTGGCCGATTTGAGACTGTCGGCTGTCCGGCGTGCAGGACGCTATAGCTGCCATTCCTCTTTTGGGGCAGGCAACCGATGGTTGGCGCTAATTGCTGGCTGTCGCTCGTCGACAAGCAATTGCCGCAAAGGCAGGCCGCGCGCATCTGCCAGCACGCGGGCAACTTGCCGCTGACGACGCGTTTGGCGCAATTGATTGCGCGCCAAGCATAGGAATTCTTGGGGTAACGGGTCACCCCATATTTAGCTGGGGGACTATATGAGCGATATGCCGCTGTGGGGGACGATCACATTCGAAGTTGTAAAACTTGGCGCGCAATTCAGCGGGGCGCTGGTGGTCGCCAGGCTGGCGGTAAACTGGGCGTTGCGCCGCTACAAGTCAGAGAAAATATGGGAACGACAACTGGCGGCGTTCAGTGACTCTGTGTCCGCCTTGGCCCATCTGCGAAAAGTTCTGCATGCGGAAATCGATCAGTTTGAGGAGCAAGGCGGCAGCCATATTGACCGCGACCTATATCAAAAATCTTGGCGGACTCTCGAAGAGGTAATAGCTACGGCACGCTTACTTCTTCCGCTGGACGTTGCCACTCGGCTTCACCAATTTGACGTGGAGTTCAGCGCGGCAGATGGCTATTTTAGTGGCGATCCGGTCGATGTTCTTTATCCGCAAGTGGCAGCGGTTAATGGGTTGCTGGAATTTCTTGTTGAACGTGGGCGCACAGATATTGGCGGATTCCCCAAAGTCACTCCCGAACAGTGAATGGATTTGTGATAGTTGCCTTATCCTGTCCCATCTTGGCCAGACGGGATTTTGCCCCGGCGATCGACAGCAGTTCCATCTGTTTGCGCAATTCTGACCGGTAGCTGCATTCACTACCTGGCCATCTTTCACCGACTGGATAAAGACAGCCGTGGTTTCGCAATAGAGCGCGAACGCCCCAGCATCGATGCTGGTGGCCCCCGTCGCGACTAGGGATTGCAGGCAGTCGTGTAGCTGTCCCTGTCGAAAATCCTGTTTGTCGCACAATGGCTGATAGGCGAACGTCTGGTCCGGAGCGTAGATACAGGGATGGCTGCCGCTCACGCTGCCTTCCCTGCCGACCAACTCACGCCAATCATCGCGTCGGCGGAACGTCAACCTGCTCCAGAGATGCCGTTCGGGAGACATGGACGTGCCAGGTAGCAACTTCAACTCTTCAAGTGCGCTAGCATCAGAAAGTGTGGATAGCTGACCGCCTCCTGGTGATTGCCGAACCGAGTATCCGGCCATCCATTCAATTGAAGCTCGATCGCAGCTATGTGAATCATTCGCGGACGAATTTTTCGATCAAGCGAAACCGACTCTGAACAAAACTCTTGAAGAGCCGATCCGATGGCAGGGTCTTGCTCGAGACACGGGTATCCACAAAACGGCTTGGCGTGCCCGGCAAAGGCTCGCTTGTCAACGGCGGAGCAAAATCCGGCCACACGGCGGCGTAAAAGTAGGCCACTTGGCGGCGCAAGCGGGGAACGTCGGGAGGGCGTAGCCCGACCAGAGTTTCCCGCTTGCGGCGTCGGCGATTTTGGTGAGGGTTTCAGCCTGCCTTTCGGGCGCGGCTTTGGGCGAGACGGTAGCTTTCGCCGTTCATCTCGAGGATGTTGACATGGTGGGTGATACGGTCGAGCAGCGCGCCGGTCAGGCGCTCGGACCCGAGTGTTTCCGTCCACTCGTCAAAGGGCAGATTGCTGGTGATCAGGGTCGCGCCGCGCTCGTAGCGTTGCGAGATCAGCTCGAACAGCAGTTCCGCGCCGGTCTTCGAGAGCGGCACGAAGCCCAACTCGTCGATGATGAGGAGCTTGTAGGCGGCCATCTGCTTCTGGAAGCGTAACAGCCGCCGCTCGTCGCGCGCCTCCATCATCTCGCTGACCAGTGCGGCGGCGGTCGTGAAGCCGACGGCCAGGCCCCTCTGGCAGGCGGCCAGGCCGAGCCCGAGGGCGACATGAGTCTTGCCCGTGCCGCTGGGACCGAGCGCGATGACATTCTCGCGCCGCTCGATCCATTCGCAACGCGCCAGTTCCAGCACCTGCATCTTGTTGAGCTTCGGGATGGCGGCAAAGTCGAAGCTGTCGAGACTTTTGACGACCGGGAACTTCGCCGCCTTGATGCGGCGTTCGACCTTGCGGCGGTCGCGCTCGATCATCTCCCGTTCGGCAAGCCGGGTCAGATAGCCGATATGATCGACGCCCTCGGCGGCGCATTGCCGGGCCAGCTTCTGGTACTCGCGCTGGAAGGTCGGCAGCTTCAAGGTTTTGAGATAGTGGGCAAGCAGGATCTCGGGGGCCTCGGTGCTCATGCCGCTTCCTCCCCCTCAACGTTACCGAGCAGGCGCATGTAGGCCTTGACCGAGGTCGTCTCGACATTCGCCCTCGGCAGGTATGGGTAGATCGACAGGTCCAGTCGCGGCGGCCGGCGCTCCACCTGGCACAGGACCAGATGCTTGACCGCATCGAAGCCGATCGCACCGAGATGCAGGGCCTGCTTCACCGCCGCATGCAGATCGGCGAGGTCGAAGCTTTCCAGCAGCCGCAGAACCTGCACGTACTCGCGCCGGCCGTGCTTGTTCATCCTCGCCTCCATCAGGCGGCGCAGCGTGGCGAACTCGCCGGGCAAGTCCCAGCCCTGGAGAGGAGCAGCCTGATCCAGCGCGTTGATCTTCTGCTCGATCAGCGGCAGGTAATGCAGCGGATCGAAGACGACGTCTTCGCGTTCCCAGCACCGCGGATGGCGGGCGATGATCTCGCCGCGGCAGCCGATCACCACCGCGTCGACGTAGCCGCGAACCCAGACATCCTGATGCCCGTAGGCGACCGGGACCGAATAGTCGTTGGTCTTGTAGCGCACCAGCGACTGCGCCGTCACTTTGGCGCTGGCCTGGTCGCAGGCATCGAAGGGTGCCGCCGGCAATGGACGCATGGCGGCAAGATCCCGCTGCAGCCGTTCCCCGATCGTCTCGCTCTCGCCGCGCAGCCTGTCATGCTGACGCTTGCGGCATTGCTCTTCCAGCCAGGCGTTGAACGCATCCCATGTCGCAAACCGCGGGATCGGCACCATGAAGTTGCGCCGGGCATAACCGACCAGCCCCTCGACGTTCCCCTTGTCGTTGCCCTTTCCCGGACGGCCATAGCGATCCCGGATCAGGTAGTGGGACAGGAAGCCACTGAACAGTGCCGCACGCTTGCGTGTCCCGTCGGGCAGGATCTTCGCCACAAGGCAGCGGTCATTGTCGTAGACGATCGATTGCGGCACCGCGCCGAAGAAGGCGAACGCATGGATGTGGCCATCCACCCAGGCCTCGGCCACCGCCGCCGGATAGGCTCGCACATAGCAGCCGTCGCTGTGCGGCAGGTCGAGCACGAAGAAGCGGGCCTTCTGCTCCACGCCGCCGATCACCACCATCGCCTCGCCAAAGTCGGCCTGCGCATGGCCCGGCGGGTGCGACAGCGGCACGAACACTTCCTGTCGGCGCTGCTCGCGCTCGCGCATGTAATCCTTGATGATCGTGTAGCCGCCGGTGAACCCGCATTCGTCGCGAAGCCGGTCGAACACCCGCTTGGCCGTGTGCCGCTGCTTGCGCGGTACCTTCACGTCCTCATCAAGCCAGTGATCGATCGTTGAAACAAACGCATCCAGCTTCGGCCGGCGCACCGGAGCCTGCCGCCGGTAGCCGGGTGGGGTCGAATACGACAGCATCTTGCGAACACTGTCGCGCGATATGTTGAAATGCCTCGCCGCCTCGCGCTGGGTCATGCCGTTCCCACAGGCGACGCGGACCTCCCGATAAAGTTCCACGGTATAGATCTCCCGGCCCTCCCTGCACGCTGCAGACAGGACATAGGTGGACGACTTTTACGCCGCCCGAAGCGGGACTATCCCGCCGCTACCGTGGTAGGTTTTTGCACCGCCGCTCTCACTCGCTTGCACCTCTCACTCGCACCGCCTTCATGGACGGCACCCCCAGCCTCATGCAGTAGTAGGCACGTGAGTGCCCCTCTATAAGAACAAGCGATTCGCCTACCTCTTCCACCACTGGAGGTGTTATCAGGGACTCCGATCCATCACGAAGAATGGCGAACATCGGCGCGAACAAGGCAACGCCTTCGCTGCGAAACTGCTCGGCAAGGTCGGCTATTTGTAGAAGCTTAAACTCCTTCACCTCTGCTTGCATGCTCTGGAGTTTATCGTCGAGCTGCAGATCGATCAGTTCGAACGTTGCCTTCTCATATTGCGGGACCCGCCGTAACAAATCGAAAAGGTGCTCAGTAGGCACAGTTTGCAAACGAATCGAAGTATCACGCACCTTCGCCGCTAAGCTGTCGTGACCTGTCGCGCGTCGCAGGACTGACATCACCCCCGCGTCGGTAGCAGTCGTGTAAAGCCGTGTTTCTCCCACCTCATACGGGAAGTCGATCCCAACGCGCCCTTCTACCGAACTTACAGCTGAAACAGCAAACTCGTGGTCGGCGTCAGTAAACAAGCCCGTAAAAGGCAGCTCGGACAATTCGATGACGTCGAAGCCAAGTCGTCTAAGCGTCGTACGTCGCTTAATTTCCTCGGCATCCGCCGTCGGGTCGCAGAAGTAGCGGAGCACAAGGCCGCGCCGGGCTGACGCGAGTAGCGCGGGAAAAATCATGAAAAGAAAGTAGCTTGAACGATCGACAAACAAAGCCGACCGTGACCCCCGCTGCAGCATGTGCACATAGGCGAGCATACGCTCGTCGTAGCCTTCATACGTGCGCGACTCGGTCACCGCGCTCATCGTGAGCTGCTCGTTCGCAACAAATGACCGCATGGCGCTTCGGCCACTCTCGACGAGTTTCATCTGCGCTTCGGCATCAAGTTTATCAAAGTCTGTGGACTTGATGGTACCGGTGTCGATCTCCACGGAATGCACATTTGATTGAAGCTTCAGCTGCACCGCTGTCCCACCAGACACTACCGCGTCCGCAACCGAGCCTGCAAATGCGCTGAACTCGCGGAAACCGGCACTGTCATTCTTTGCTGACCTTAGACGAAACGCCAGCACTCGTTCCGAGAAACGAGCCGCAGACGGCTGAGCTTCCGCGAACACATAGCTAGGAAGATTGCTGATGATGCCGCCGTCTACGTGCAGCGCGCCGCCGCTCCGAACCGGTTGAAAGAAGAACGGGATCGATGATGAACAGCGCACAGCGACAGCTACGCTCTCATCGCGAGTCGCTGACTTGCTCCAGATTTTCGGACGCCCGGCTGCCAAGTCTGCCGACACGATGAAGATCGGTAAGGTGAGATCCGCGAAGGTCACCCGGTCTCCAGCGGGAGTGACACCCCGCAACGTCAGGACACGCCGCAGCAGGCCTTCAATCCAATGCTCTATTTTGGCCGAGCTATGAAGGCCCCCGTTCTTAACGATTGTCGCCACAGATCCGATTGCGCCCGGAATCGCTCCCCCCAACGACGCTAACCACTTCGCACGGTTAAAGGGCCTGTCTACTTCACGGGGGGCATCCAGCAAATCCCTGAAGCTCGTTTGAGCAAGCTCCTCCAAAAGAAACTCAGGTGTCGCCCCTGCGGCTATGAGCGCAGCCACGATCGAGCCAGCAGACGTACCGGCAACCGCATTGAATTTTACCCCGAGAGCGATAGCCTCGGCGTAGGCGCCTGCGAATGCCGCAGCCCGCACGCCACCACCTTCGAACACGCCGAAAGTATTCGAGAAGTAGTGTGTCTTCATTGAGCAGCCTTCATCTGGCGAAGAAGGAGCAAGGCGCTTCGGGCATGGTGCGGCGCATGGCTGCGAATACCTTGTTCGATCGACAGGTGATTTTCCGGTACTCCAGCGACCTTTCGGATGAACCGTGATATGCGGTCGGAGAACTGAAACTTCAGCTTCGTGCCGTAAATGAGTAACCGTGCTGCTTGGAGAACTGGGAAGGGCACGACTTCGCATTGGAAGTCGATCGTGCGCAATTTCAACGCAGTCAAGCAGCCGCCATCTATGAGGCTGGGCGAACTGCGAGCTGTTGCGGGCGAGAAGATAGCTGAATTAATGTTGAAGTCGGTAACTCGAAGCAACGTATCTAGATTAGCGGACAGGCCAAGCCGCCGAATGAGGAATGTATCGCTCAGTGCCCAAACATCGAATGGCCAAGCACCATTATCGCAGGCGTACCCGCCGAATATGGTCATACGGTATGGCGGATTGATGACTTGGCCGAGTTGCGTGCCGCTTATGTTTTCGACAACGAGGTCGATGTCCTTCGCAGTGATTGCTTCATTCCCAAAGGTGCTGCTTGTCAGATTGTCGCGCACCCAGCCCCCATAAGCATAATAGGTGGCGCCGAGAACATCGAGTTCGCGCAAGGTGGCGCGGAGCTGGGCATTCGACGCGACGAACCTCTCGAACTGTGCCTGAAGATGCTCGACCTGCGGTGTACGGGTGTGCCTTGATGGCAACAGCACATTCGTGGGACTAACTCTGATCGCCTCAACCTCTAGGCCCTCGACGGTCGGAAATTCGGAGGTTTCGTGAAATGGCATGATCCAGCCAGATGCCGCCAAAAGGGGAGAAATACAACCGTTCGATGAGCAGGGCTACCCAGGGCCGTGCCAAGGGAACGCAATCGGAAACCTGCCCGTCGTAAGCGGATCGTTTTGCGACCGTGGCGGATTTGGCCACCTTGTAGCTCCTGAAGCTGGCACTCTAATCGTTCACAATGGCCAGCCCGTTCGTCGAGCCGTGCTGGACCAAAGATCGCCAGAGATCATTTTTGCGCTTACTGTGCTTGGGTGCTAATCGCCCGCCTGCTCATTTCCCTAGCGCAGAGCAGCAAGTTGGTTTGCCGCCTAAACTGGCCCTCACCGGGCGGGCTGAGCCGCCCAAAAATGGCTGTTTTCCCCAGAACCTGTTGTTCACGGTTTCGGCGGGAATGGCCACATAGTCCCAGACATTGCCTTTTCCTGCGTTTTATAATTGTGGCAACGAGTGTCTGATTCTGGGGTCGGCGAGCGAGCTGCCGAGCGACTAAGAATGGCGCAAAATAGACAGATGGGCTGTTTTCTTTTCGCTTTCCGGGGCAGCAAAATAGCCCGTGTTCGACGGTGAGTGACCGTTGCTCGTGCGCAGTTACCCTGCGCATTTTTTTGCGCCGGATTGGCTGACCCTGCCGTCGTGAAGGACGAACGGTCATATAGACGCGCGCTGCTATCCTCATCAGCAGGGTGCCTGGCGCAAGTCCTCTTTGATCGAGTTCCGCTGCTTGTTGGTTCAGTTAGGCGAGGCTCATCATGTCGGCCGCCCGATCCCTGCCGGATATAATCGGGGGAACCACCGTTCGGCGACATCCGCAGGGAAGCCGAGACGCAGCGATGCCCTGTGGCTGGTTGAAGTAAGCATGCCGCGATCAAGCAAGGCCGACGTCACCTTCCGCGCCGCCCGTTCCTCATATCCGGTGAGCATCGGCACGCGTCCGCGCTCAACTTCGCCCGCCAGCGCAGCCTCACGCAGGACCATATAACTTCCCTTGGGCAGCGTCTTGGCGCGAACCTCTTCTTCAACATGGATTTCGATCCGGCGCAGCAGCGTCTCGGGATCGAGAAGCTCACCCATATAGCGGACCTGGTCGATGGCACTATCGAGGAAGAATTGGCAGAATGCCATCAGGCCCCGCTGGGTCAGATTGCCCCGCCCGTCACGGTCTCCTTCGCGCGGACCATCGGCCTGCATCAGCAAATTCTTGTATCGAGCTTCCTCCCGCGCAAGGCCGCGTGCAACGGACCACAGGCTGGCTCCAATCCCCAGGCGCTTGAGCAGCGCATGGGACATCAGCCGCGCAACGCGCCCATTGCCGTCAATGAAGGGGTGAATCCACAGGAAGCGATGATGGACGGCGCCAACCGTCTGGATTTGGCGAAGCCGCGACAAGGGTGGTGCCGCATAGGCCCGGTCGAACCGGTCGAGGAAGCGCGGCAGGTCGTCAGGATCCGGTGGCATGTGCCGCCCGACAATCACCTGCCGGTCACGCCATTCGCCCGGGATCACAGGGAGGCGCTCGCCCGTGTCGGGATTGCCGACCCAGAGCATTTCGGGCGGCAGGCGTGTGCAGAATTCGCGATGCAGCCATGCCGCATAGTCCGCCGTCGCCGGCCAGATGTCCGGATCGCGGCCTTCGTCGATCAACCGCTGGACATGGATATGGGCAACCGCTTCCTGCTGGAGTTCACGCTTGCGCGGCTCGACGGAAAAATCATCAGCAAGGGCGCGGTCGATGTCGCGCGGATGGGTGTCATGCCCTTCGATGAGGTTGGAGTAATAGCAGTTCATGGAACGGACGAGCGTTCCTACCGATTCCTGTAAAATGGGATGGATGCGACCGGCCAGCCTGTTGGCTTCGGCGATCAGCGTGACCGCGCAATCCTCAAGGCCATGAGCGGCCTCTTCCGGCACCATGGGTTCCATCGTGAATATGTTCATGCCGGATAACATGCCGGTTAATTTGCCGGTTTAAAAGGCGTAATATCTGGCGATTTTGATATTTTCAGAATAATTCTGTGCCGGTTTAATTGCGGGAGATGGACTATAAATATCTCAGCAATCTTTCGGGTACGGGCTCTTGCTGCCAGCGCGTGCGCCTATGCGGAGCATATTGCGTGTCCTCTCAAATGGACATTGCGCAGGCGCTTCTTGAACGACAGTGGACGGCATGATGCCGCCCCTTGTGAATTTTCGGTTTCCCTGCTCAGACGAGTGCGGGTTCCTTGGCCTTGCGGGTGCGTGTGGCCGGTGTTTTTGCGGCGGGAGCGACAGCCGCTGCCCTGGGCTTGCGACCAAGGCCAATCCTGAGAGCCAGCTCCTTGCGGGTGGCGGTGTAACTTGGCGCAACCATAGGATAGTCGGCAGGCAGGTCCCATTTTGCGCGATAGTCGTCCGGGGTCATCTGATAGTGGGTCATCAGATGGCGCTTGAGCATTTTGAGCTTCTTCCCGTCTTCGAGGCAGATGATATAGTCCGGCTTCACCGAGGCACGGATCGAGACGGCGGGCTCGAGCTTGGGGGTTTCGGGCTCTTTCGTGCCAAGGCCGTTGAGCGCCTGATGCACATTGGCGATCAGTTGCGGCAGGTCGCCGATGCTGACACTATTGTTGGCAACATGGGCCGCGACAATGTCGGCGGTCAGCGTGATGAGCATATCCTGTGCAACCGGCTGTTCGGACATTTTTTTAGGATCCTGAATGGAGGACAAGAAGATTGCCACCGCTAACGGGTGGCGATCGACCTGAGATAGAGTTGTGCGGATATAATATCAAATGACGCGGCTAGTGCGATGTTCCTGTGTCACGCCGCTGATGGATGCAACAGGCGATTTTCTTTCACATCCGGATGCCTTCGTCATCGCCGATTGCGGTCAATTCCGATATTCGACTTTCGGCGTGCGCTTCTGCTTGGTTCCCATGGCGGCGGATAAGCATGGACGCAGCGCCCCAAGCTATCTGCACCTGCGTCAGCGTCATCGGGCCGTGATCCTGTCGACAGCAACAATATCATGGCCTTCCCGCACGCCCTCGACGCGCACATGGCGGCCCAGAAGATGGTCTTGTCTGCCCTGGGCCAGAAGCCGCCATTGTCCGCCGTCTGCCATTTGCAGAACGGGCTGACGGCCTTCCTGCAATAGCAGGCCTTCGAGGATGATCGGGCGGTATCTGGCCATGGGATGATAGTCCTTGGCTATTCTTCTGGAGGCGGGTCAGGCGGGATTGGCGGGTTCAAAGCTTGAAGACATTGTCCCGATGCCAGGCGAGGAAATGGGGATGGGGTCGGTCTTGGGCGCGGATGGGAAGAGTGGCGCGGCGGCTCTTGTTGACAAGGCCCGTGATGCTGTCGCTGTCATTGGCCTGGCGGGAGATCATGATGTCGAGATCGTCCGAGAGGCTGATCAGCCCCCGGTCGAACATCCAGTGGACAGTGCCGGACAGGGCAATACCGTTCTGGACGCTATCAGGGCCATTGGCTTCGACCGGGCGGATATGCGCGGCTTCCGCTTCCGCGCGGCCGCCACCATTGATGAGTTTGAGACCAGTGATGGCGCAGCGCTCGTCATAGGCGCGCAGCACGACCCGGCGGAAAACACGGTCGCGCTCGATCCTGGAAACGAGTGTTGTCGTGCGGCGGCGTTCCTGTTCGGCGATGAAGGGCATCGCCCCATCCTGGAAGAGGGGCGGCGTCAGGTCATCGACACGCGGCAGAAGCGGCGCGCGTTCGTCCAGGCCTAGATCGAGGATATGGTTGAAGTCGGCGGTCGAAATGGGGCGCACCGCTGCCTGGGCGCGACCGGAAATCTTGCCGGCCTCATTGAGAAGGCCGCGCTCCGCCAGGCCATGAGGACCGTTGAAGGGCACGGCGTTGGCAAATTCAAGATAGCTGCCCGGTTCGATCATGGCGATATACATGCCCGGCGCCTGGGGATCGGGAATGACCTGACTCACCTTGGCGACCGCAAAATAGCCGCGGGTGCCGCTGACCTTCACGGGTTCATAATAGACGATCCAGTCATCAAGGCAGGCAGAGACGCGGCCAAGATATTGGGACGGGAACTGATAGCGCTCGGCTGGGCTGTCGTCGTAGATCGAATCCGACCGGTGTATGAAAACGCCAAAGGCCATGGCCTTGTTATCCCCCCGATGCGGTATCAGCCGCAATATCGACCATGGCCCGGTTAGTGGGGACCAAGCAAGGGATAGCTGTTTTGCTTGGGGGTTTTCTGGGCGTCCCCTTTGGGCTGCGCTCTATTGCGCTTCCGCTCCACCGAGCCAGCTTGGCCTGTCTCGGCCCTTTCGGGTTCTGATCGCTGACGCGCGACCCTTGGCGGATCGCTGGCGGACATCGCTTGTGGGCGATGGCGTGGGCCGGTCCCGGCCAAGCGGTGTGGGCGTCGCTACCCTCTAGGCCCGTCGCGGCAGGCGGCAAGCCGGCCGGTGGCGCGGCTCCTTCACTAATGTTGCGGTCCTGCGGATGCAGCCCGCCGCTTATCCGGGCCTGCCGGTGCGCTCTTGCCGCCCACCCCGCTTTCCGGGGCCGGTGTTTGGCAAGGAGTAAGGACCATGGAACTCAAGCATATCGATATCGCCTGCCTCTCGGTTTCGCCTGCGAACATGCGCGGCGTGAAGAAGGTGCCGGACCTCACCAACATCCTTCCGTCCATTCGGGCGCGGGGTGCGCTGGTGCCGCTGATCGTGCGTCAGAATGGATCACCGACCACCTATGAGATTGTCGCGGGCAAGCGGCGCTATCATGCCGCGCTGATCGTGGCGCAGGAGGAGGGGAGCGTCGAGCCGCTGCCCTGCGCGATCATGGAGGCGGGCGACGATGCGGCAGCGCTGGAGGCATCGCTCATCGAGAATATCGCCCGGCTCGATCCCGACGAGGTGACGCGCTGGGAAACCTTCACCCGGCTGGTGAAGGAAGGCCGGTCGCCCGAGGATATCTCGCTGACCTTTGGCCTCACCGCCTTGCAGGTGAAACGGACGCTCGCCTTGGGCAATCTGCTGCCCCGCATCCGCAACCTCTATCGCAGCGACAGCATCGATGCTGTGACCGTGCGGCATCTGACCTTGGCGTCAAAAGCCCGGCAGCGCGAATGGCTGGCGTTGCTGGACGACGAGGATGCGCGTCCGCCGATGGGCCATTATGTGAAGGCGTGGCTGCTGGGTGGTAGCGCCATCGCCACCGACAAGGCGCTGTTCGATCCGGCGGGCTATACCGGCGGGATCGTGGCTGACCTGTTTGGCGATCACAGCTATTTCGCCGATGCCGACCTCTTCTGGCAGATGCAGGAGGCGGCGGTTACCGAGCGCGTCGAGGGCTATCGTGATGCCGGGTGGCAGGAAGTTGCCGTCATGGCGCGGGGCGAGGCCTTTCATTCATGGGAGCATGAGCGCTGTCCCAAGACCAAGGGCGGGCGGGTCTATGTGACCATGGGTCATGGCGGGGACGTCAGTTTCCATGAAGGCTATGTGACCCTCAAGGAGGCGCGGAAGCTGGAACAGGGCGGCAGCGTCGAGAAAGCGGTTCGGCCCGAACTGTCTGCACCGCTTGCCAGCTATCTCGATCTCCATCGTCATGCCGCCGTGCGGGCCAAGGTCGGGGCTTCGCCTGCCATCGCGTTGCGGCTGATCGTCGCCCATGCCATTGCCGGATCATCTTTATGGCGGGTCGATGTCGCGTCCCAGCGCGGCGCAACCGATGCAATCAGCGAAAGCGTCGAAAATTGCGTGTCCGAAGCCGATTTCGACAGGGAGCGACGGATCGCCCTCGACCTGCTTGGTCTTGATCCCGACACGCCGACCGTGACCGGCCATGCCTATGACAGAGAGCTGGTCCCGCTTTATCTGCGGCTGCTGGACCTCGACGACGCCATGGTGCTGGGCATCCTTGCCGTCGTCATGGGCGAAACGCTGGAGGCCGGAACGCCGCTGATCGAATATCTGGGGGTTCAGATGGACGTGGATATGGCGTCCTGCTGGCAGGCCGATGATGCTTTGCTTGATCTTATCCGCGACCGGGAGGTGATGGGGCATGTCCTTGCCGATGTCGCAGGCAAAGACGCCGCAACCGGCAATGGCAGTGCAACGGCCAAGGTGCAGCGGCAGATCGTGCGGGACTGCCTTGCCGGGACCAATGGGCGGGAGAAGCGGGACGGCTGGGTGCCGCGCTGGATGGCCTTTCCGCCGTCCACCTATACCCAGCGGGGCGGGGTTGGCAGCGTCGAGCGATGGGAGGCGGTCGCGCCGCTGCTTGAGGGGGCAGGCGCGGACGACGCGGGGACGCAGGGCGAGGGCGAAGCGCAAGGCGCGGACGAAACGCAGGATGACAGCGCGGTTGCTGCAACCGAGCCGGAAGACGAGCCGGTCCAACAGGCGGCCTGATCGATGGGGCGGGCGGCGCGGAGACGTCGCCCGCTTGGTTTCCTAAGCCAATGGATAGTCATGATCGCGCGGAATTTCGCGCCGGTCGGCTTCGCCGCCCGGCGTCATTGTTTGCGGGAATTTCCAGGGGATGCGGAGCGCTGCGAAAGGCAGCGCGAAGGGTTCGGCAGCGGTCATCGCGCAATCGGCACGATGGCGTTGGATCATTGTCTGATCGGCCTGTCGGCGCGGCGGGGGTGGGCGTCGCTACCCTCTAGTCCCCCCGCGGCGGGCCTCAAGTCGGGCTTCGCGCCAACTCCTCCACATCCGTTGCGGCCCTTGCGGGTGCGGCCCGCCTCTGTCGGGGCGCCTGCCGGTTCGCTCCTGCCGCCCACCCCCGCCACTCCGGCGGCCGGTGCGATGCGGGAAGGAGAAAGGTCATGGGACATCACGACAAGACCACGCGCACGGGCGCGACCCTCTACAGCGAGGTGACCGACCGGATCATCGCGCAACTGGAGGAAGGCACGCTGCCATGGGTGCGGCCATGGGATAATGGCAAGGCCGCGCTGGGCCTGCCGCGCAACGGCGGGACCGGCAGGCGCTATTC
>NZ_VDBZ01000001.1:874287-1880375 GCF_007693735.1 Sphingobium sp. B2 | reverse complement strand
ATCCTGTGGCACCGCCTGTTCGAGCAGGGCTAT
Source organism: Sphingobium sp. B2 (assembly GCF_007693735.1). NCBI lineage: Bacteria > Pseudomonadati > Pseudomonadota > Alphaproteobacteria > Sphingomonadales > Sphingobiaceae > Sphingobium > Sphingobium sp. B2. Next base: position 1,880,342 of record NZ_VDBZ01000001.1, on the reverse strand, counting down.
GGTTCGCAGCGCTGGCTGACCTACCGGCAGGCGCAGGCATTGGGCGGCAATGTGCGTAAGGGGGAGCAGGGCACGACCGTCTGTTATGCCGACAGGTTCACGCCCAAAGAACAGGACCATGTGCCCCCCGGACCGGATGGCGAACCGCGACAGATTGCCTTTCTCAAACGCTTTACCGTTTTCAACATCGACCAGTGCGAGGGGCTGGACGTGGCAGTATCGGATGACACCATCGCGACATGGAACCCGGCTATCACCATCCCCCGCGCGGAGACGCTGATCGAGGCGACCGGCGCGGATATCCGTATCGGCGGCGGGGAAGCCTATTATGCCCCGCAGGACGATTATATCCGTGTGCCCCGGCCCGAACATTTTCATGAACCCATCAACTGGTATCGCACCGCGCTGCATGAGCTGGGGCACTGGACCGGCCATCGTTCGCGGCTCGACCGACTGCCCGATACCGGTTTTGGCAGTCCCGCCTATGCGCGCGAGGAACTGATCGCCGAAATGGCTAGCGCCTTCCTGTGCGCCGAACTCGGCATCGTGCCGACCGTGCGCCATGCCGATTATCTGGGGGCGTGGCTGGCCGTCCTGCGCGAGGACAGCAAGGCGATCTTCCGCGCCGCCAGTCAGGCCAGCAAGGCCGCCGACTATCTTCTCGATAGCCTCAATGAAGAGGGGGACAACCATGACCGACCATGATCCCGCGCACCATGCAAAGGCGCTGGCGGCCATCGAGAAAGTGCCGCCCAAGGCATATATGGTCTTTTTCGCTAGTCAGGTGGAGGGGCTCACCTATGTCGAGATTGCGCAAAGGGAGGGCATGTCGCTCGAAAAGGTGCAAGATCACATGCTCGAGGCCATCCGGATCATCGTCCGCGAAATGCAATAACATCCTAAATCGCCTTGCCGACTTTCAGGGCTTGGCAAGGCGATGATTTGCCGCGATTCTGCGCGGCATCATGAAGAGGCTCGACGACCCGGAAATAAAATTGCCCGACGCCAAGCGTCGGGAGCTTGGTCATGTCGTCGACATCATCAGGGAGGGCTTTGCCAAGGCCATCCGCCACCGCACCCAGCCGCGCTTTCGCAATGGGCAGATTCTCAAGATCATCCTGTTCGGCAGCTATGCGCGGGGCGACTGGGTCGAGGATCCAGTGGGGCGCTATTTCTCCGACTATGACATTCTCGTCATCGTCGATCATGAAGACCTGACCGACATTGCGGAATTCTGGACCAAGACCGAGGAGCGGCTGCTGGAGGAACTGGCCGAGGGTATGCGGCTGCGCACCCCGGTCGGGCTGGTCTATCACAGCCTTGACGATGTGAACGAGAAGCTGCGCCTTGGCCGCTATTTCTTCATGGATATTTTGCGCGACGGCATCCTGCTGCATGAGGAGCCCGGCCATCCGTTCGTGGAGCCCAAGCGGCTATCGGCAGGGGAGGCGCTCAAGGAAACGCGGGACTATTTTGAGGAATGGTTCGAGAGCGCAAACCGCTTCTTTCAAAATGCGCGCGACAATCAGTCAAAGGGTTGGGCCAAAGAGGCGGCCTTCCTTCTTCACCAAGCATCAGAGCGCCTCTACCATTGCACCTTTCTTGTCCGCACCCTGTACAGTCCCAAGACCCATAATTTGAACCGGTTGCGGACTCAGACCGAACAGCTCGAACCCCGGTTGCGTTCCATCTGGCCGACCGACAGCAAGTTCGAAAAGCGCGCCTATAATCTGTTGCGTGAAGCCTATATCAAGGCACGCTATTCGCGCGAATATGTCATCACCGCCGAGGAACTGGAATGGCTGGCCGAGCGCGTCGCGATGCTGCAGGCGATGGTCGGGTCGCTCTGCAACGCCCGGATCGCGGAACTGGAAGCCGCGCTCACCCCATCACATAGGTCTTGAGCGCGCGCAGATCGCGGGTGATCCATTTGGCGTCGCGCGCGAAATCCTCGTCGGTCATGCCGGGCTGGCGAAACAGCGTCAGCATGACTTCGGCGCCCTCGCCATTGGCTATCACACGCAGCGGAANCCCAAGGCATATATGGTCTTTTTCGCTAGTCAGGTGGAGGGGCTCACCTATGTCGAGATTGCGCAAAGGGAGGGCATGTCGCTCGAAAAGGTGCAAGATCACATGCTCGAGGCCATCCGGATCATCGTCCGCGAAATGCAATAACATCCTAAATCGCCTTGCCGACTTTCAGGGCTTGGCAAGGCGATGATTTGCCGCGATTCTGCGCGGCATCATGAAGAGGCTCGACGACCCGGAAATAAAATTGCCCGACGCCAAGCGTCGGGAGCTTGGTCATGTCGTCGACATCATCAGGGAGGGCTTTGCCAAGGCCATCCGCCACCGCACCCAGCCGCGCTTTCGCAATGGGCAGATTCTCAAGATCATCCTGTTCGGCAGCTATGCGCGGGGCGACTGGGTCGAGGATCCAGTGGGGCGCTATTTCTCCGACTATGACATTCTCGTCATCGTCGATCATGAAGACCTGACCGACATTGCGGAATTCTGGACCAAGACCGAGGAGCGGCTGCTGGAGGAACTGGCCGAGGGTATGCGGCTGCGCACCCCGGTCGGGCTGGTCTATCACAGCCTTGACGATGTGAACGAGAAGCTGCGCCTTGGCCGCTATTTCTTCATGGATATTTTGCGCGACGGCATCCTGCTGCATGAGGAGCCCGGCCATCCGTTCGTGGAGCCCAAGCGGCTATCGGCAGGGGAGGCGCTCAAGGAAACGCGGGACTATTTTGAGGAATGGTTCGAGAGCGCAAACCGCTTCTTTCAAAATGCGCGCGACAATCAGTCAAAGGGTTGGGCCAAAGAGGCGGCCTTCCTTCTTCACCAAGCATCAGAGCGCCTCTACCATTGCACCTTTCTTGTCCGCACCCTGTACAGTCCCAAGACCCATAATTTGAACCGGTTGCGGACTCAGACCGAACAGCTCGAACCCCGGTTGCGTTCCATCTGGCCGACCGACAGCAAGTTCGAAAAGCGCGCCTATAATCTGTTGCGTGAAGCCTATATCAAGGCACGCTATTCGCGCGAATATGTCATCACCGCCGAGGAACTGGAATGGCTGGCCGAGCGCGTCGCGATGCTGCAGGCGATGGTCGGGTCGCTCTGCAACGCCCGGATCGCGGAACTGGAAGCCGCGCTCACCCCATCACATAGGTCTTGAGCGCGCGCAGATCGCGGGTGATCCATTTGGCGTCGCGCGCGAAATCCTCGTCGGTCATGCCGGGCTGGCGAAACAGCGTCAGCATGACTTCGGCGCCCTCGCCATTGGCTATCACACGCAGCGGAATATGGACCTCCTGATCGTCCCCCGTCTCCACGAAATGGTCCATCACTCCATGGTCGTTATGCGGGGTGAAACGGATCGTCACAGGACCGTCGGGACCATCGGCAAGCCATCCGGTCCCGCCCCGGCGAAGATCGGATTCGGTGAGGCCCGACGCCCATTTGGGGAATATCTCCGGTCGCCAGATCGCTTCATAGAGCGCCTTCCAGTTGCGATCGATCGATATGCTGTAGGTACGCGCGGGAAGCATGATGCCATCTCCTTTATGGGACTGGCGCTGTAGCGCCTCGGTCGCCCTCTGTCATTGCGGCAGGCTGACCCACAGCAGCAGATGCCTATCGATTCGCCGGGTGGATTCTGCCGCCACCCGATCGCCTGGAAAGGGCCGCCCTTCGGCTGATTCGAGCGAGCGCATTCGCGAAGCTCATGCGAAGCAACGACGCACGCCTGAAAGCGTAATTGTAATGCACCGTACGCACGGGTGCTGCGAGAAAATTACACAACAAAATCAGTACATTGAACGGATTTTGGCAGACATCTCCCTTGGCACTGTTTGGTGCCGTTGACGCCGATTGGCAGCCAAAAAAATTCAAGTCGTTGATTTTCCTTGGCAACATTTGACGCCCCACCAATCTTTTGACTTCCTTGGCTGCCGCGGCATCCCACCCTTTACCAGCGGCAGACAGCGGCATACATTTCCTCTGCTTCATCACGCTGGCCAGGCATCCAAATGATAGGATAGCTTATGGCTAGAATTACGATACGCCTTGAAGATGATCTCCATGATCAGCTTTTGTACCGCGCTGCGCGTGCAGGAATGCCCTGTGCTTCCATGATCCGGCTCATGCTCAGGAAACTTGCACTGCCGGAAACCACGTTCAGAATGTTGCGCACGCCGGGCGAGGAGTTGCTTGTCACCGTCCTCCAGATGCGGGAACTCATCCACGCTGATCTAGCCCGGCGATCGCCGGAGTGTGGATCGGCGTGCAAAAAGGACCCCGTTAGCGGGGTGATCGGCGTCTAAAAGGGACCCCTCATTTCGATGGTTTAAGCAGCCGGCTGGATTTTCAGGCGGCGAGATCGGGATGTTGATTTTGGAGACAGTGGTTCGGATTCGGCGCGAGTATGCCGGCGGCAAGGCGATCAAGGCGATCGCGCGGGATTTGCATGTGTCGCGGAAGGTGATCCGCAAGGCGATCCGGGCGCCGGAAGGCGCATTCGACTATCAGCGCAAGGTTCAGCCACTGCCTAGGATCGGGCCGTTTCAGGATCGCCTGAACACACTGCTGGAAGAGAACGAGGTGCGCGGCAGGCGCGAGCGACTGCGGATGACGCGGATACATGATCTGCTGGAGCGCGAAGGTTTTGAGGGTTCCTACGATGCCGTTCGGCGCTACGCGGCGCGCTGGAAGGCCGACCGGCGCAAGGATGCCGGCGATGGTGTCACCGCCTTCATCCCGCTGATGTTCAAGCCGGGCGAGGCCTACCAGTTCGACTGGAGCCATGAGGATGTGGAGATCGCCGGCAAGCCGATGCGCGTGAAGGTTGCGCATATGCGGCTGTGTGCATCGCGGGCGGTCTATGTCCGGGCCTATCCGCGCGAGAGTCAGGAGATGCTGTTCGACGCGCATGCGCGCGGCTTTGCTTTCTTCGGCGGCGTGCCGGGCCGCGGCATCTACGATAATATGAAGACGGCGGTGACGAGCGTGTTCACGGGGAAGGAGCGGGTCTTCAACCGGCGGTTCCTGATCATGACCGACCATTATATGGTCGAGCCCACCGCCTGCTCGCCGGCGGCGGGATGGGAGAAGGGCCAGGTCGAGAACCAGGTGCAGACGATCCGGGGCCGCTTCTTCCAACCCCGGTTGCGGTTCGCCAGCCTCGACGAGCTCAATGGCTGGCTGGAGGCCGAGTGCCAGCGCTGGGCGGAACGACAGGCACACCCGGAACAGGGCGAGCTGACCGTGGCGCAGGCGCTGGAGATCGAGCGATCGGCACTGCAGCCGATGCTGGGACCGTTCGACGGCTTTAACGAGAGCGAGCATGCGGTGACGGGCACCTGCCTGATCAGCTTCGATCGCAACCGCTACTCGGTTCTCTCGACGGTGGCGCGGCGGACGGTGCAGGTCCGGGCCTATGCCGACCGCATTGTCGTGCGCTGCGGCGAGGAGGTTGTCGCCGAGCATCCCCGCTACTTCGGGCGCAACCGCACGATCTATGACCCCTGGCATTATCTGCCGGTACTGGCCCGCAAGCCCGGAGCGCTGCGGAACGGCGCGCCCTTCCAGGACTGGGATCTGCCGCCGGCGCTGGCGCGCCTGCGCCGCAAGCTTGGCAATGGCGACGATGCCGACCGCCGGTTCGTCCGTGTGCTGTCGGCCGTGCTGACCGATGGTCTGGAGCCGGTCGAAGCGGCCGTCCGCGAGGCATTGGCGACCGGCACGGCGAGCGACGACCTGATCCTCAACATCCTGGCGCGGCGCCGCGAACCGCCGCGACCGCTCACCATCATCACCTCCGAAGACAGCGCCTTGCGCCATCCGCCGATCGCCGACTGCGCCCGTTACGACCAGCTGAGGACCTTCGATGCAGCGGCATGACATGATCGAGGCGATGCGCGGGCTTGGGCTCAAGGGCATGGCGGGCGCGTTCGACGATGCGGTCACCACCGGCCTTCAGCGCCAGCGCACCACGATGGAGATACTGACCGACCTTCTGCGCGCGGAAGCAACACATCGCCATGCTGCCTCGATCCGATACCGGATGGCGGCCGCCCGGCTGCCGGTCGTGAAGGATATCGATGCGTTCCGGTTCGAGGGCACGCCGATCAACGAGGGGCTGGTGCGTTCGCTGCACAGTGGCGCGTTCCTGCCCGCTCGGCGCAACATCGTCCTGGTCGGCGGCACGGGCACCGGCAAAACCCACCTGGCCATCGCCATCGCCGCCAATGTCGTTCGCTCGGGTGCGCGAGGCCGCTACTTCAACACCGTCGATCTGGTGACCCGCCTCGAAGAGGAGGCCAGGATCGGCAAGAGCGGCGCTCTCGCCGCCCAGCTATCCCGCCTCGACCTGATCGTGCTCGACGAACTGGGATATCTGCCGTTCGCCCGCTCGGGCGGCCAGTTGCTGTTCCACCTGATCAGCAAGCTCTACGAGCAGACCAGCGTCATCATCACCACCAACCTCGCGTTCGGCGAATGGCCCACCGTGTTCGGCGATCCCAAGATGACCACCGCGCTCCTTGATCGCGTCACCCACCATTGCGACATCGTCGAGACCGGCAATGACAGCTGGCGCTTCAAAAACCGCAGCTGATCGCCCCCACCGACCTCCGATTAAAAGATGCTTTGCGCTGCGCGCGCCTCCGGTCGGGCTCCGCCCTCCCTACGCCGCGCGCAGCGCAAAGGCGCGTGTCCGATCAACCTTGCGCCATCGTGAAAGGGGGTCCCTTTTGCGCGCCGATAGGGGGTCCCGTTTGCACGCCGATTGACATCGCCGGAGACGCTCGAGCTGGGCATGGACTGCGCGAAAGCGGTCCTGCGGGATCATGGTCTGCTCGAAGAGGGGTGAGCTGAAAGGCGCCTTCCTTTCGCAGGGAAGGGCCGAGCGACATTCTTTTCCTCGAAATGACACCTTCGCCTATTCGCCGGATCGATCCGGTTACCCCTTATTTAGCAGGATGACCATCACATGGTTCACATCATCAAGACACGCCGAAAGACGCAAATTCCTCCTGTTGAGGCTGATGAGGCTCTGCGGATCGACAGGACTGAAACTCTTACGGTTCGTATCCCGGAAGCGGTGCGCATGACAGGGATCGGCCGGTCCAAGCTGTATGAACTGATACAGTCCGGCGACATCGGCATCGTGAAGATCGGCGCTTCGACACTCATACCGGTAGACAGCTTGCGGGATCTGATCGCTCGAAACAGGCGGCAGTAAGATATCCGGTGCGGTGAGCAACTGCTGGCCCACCAGTTCGCCAGTCTGGGTCGCCGGCGCACGATTTGTGACCGGCAACCTTTGGGACTTTGTGGTCATTCCGCTATGGAAGAACTGATCGCGGTTAGCCGACATTCACGATGCTGCGCTGAGATTGCTGTGCGCCCGGCTCGAAGCAAGGAACGTCAGCGGCGTGCCACAGCAAAGTAGCTCTCTCCGGTCCCCGAGACTGCGGCGGTCGATCGATAAAGGTCACTCGCCTGTGCTGCTGGTGCTGAGCGGAAGTCGTGCCTTGGCGGGCTGCCGACGATGCGCCAGTATCCAAACCCCTGATCGAGCAGGACAAGGGCTATGCGCCCGTCTGCGTACTCCAACTCGAGCTTGCGTCCGTGGAAGGCGCTATCGATAACCTCGACTACAACATCCAGACCAAGCCTCTCGCCGAGATACTGCGCCACATCCTTCCGGTCGCCCTCATGATCCCAGTCGTTAAAAATCCGATATGGCACCCGGTCTTTCTTCAACGGCTGTACGACGACGTTGACTTCAACCACGCCACCGGCTTTCAGTTCTGCGGCAAGATTTTCGCAGGTCCGCAGAAACAGAAGCATGGGTAGCGGGGCATTGAGATAGCGGTCCGAATAGGAAATTCTGACAAGCTGGCCCGGATGCCAGATGCCTGCGGCTTCCATCTGCTGCTTCAGTTTTGCGCCAAAGCGCTTGCCAAACTGGCCTATCGGGCATTGGCCAAATCCAAGCATGACCTCAACCTTGTCACCGGGAGCAACTTGGCGCTCGAGGTCAACGGCAGCGATCAAAGTGAAAGGCGTCGGCGGAGTAATGCTGCCGGCAACGACCGCATGGGTTTCGCCAACGCCCCATCGTTCACCAGGCTGCGCTGCATTCGCATCGCGTGAAAAGAAGGCTTTGGCTCCGTTAGAGGAGATCAGTTCTGCCAGGCGACAATTCCCGAAGGGACCGCTTTCAGCCTGTCCCAGACCAAGTCGGAAATCATTGCGCACTGCCGCATCGCGCAAGAACCGGCGTTCCACTTCTGCCAGGTTATCGAACGATTTGTGGGACAGAACGAGCGTCATCGGCACGCCTCGGGCGGAGGCAGACGAGAAAAACGACCGCATCTTGATCGAGGATAGTTCGGCGAGGTCAAAAGCCTCCGGCGGAAATACCGTTACGCTATCTCCGCTGCGGGCGCGCAGCAGAATTGTGTTGGCTGCATCGTTGACAGCTTTGGCGTCTGCAACGGCTCGGTCTTCCTCAGGCAACTCGGCATTCTTCTCGAGGAAGGCATGCACAGCGATCAAGGCTGCTCGCCGGTCAAGTTGGCCTTGCTGTTTGTAGAGATCTGCGGCCAGCACACAGGCCGAGCAGCCCATTTCACATTCTTTGGGGCAATCGAGAACATGAGAAGCCCGCTCAAAAACATGATAGATATCGTCGAGCAGCCGCGGTGTGTATCCGGCACCGCCAGATGCCTCGTCAAACAGATAGATCGAAGGTGTCTTGCGGCCCAACTGGCCATCCCTCGCAGCTACAGCGATCCCCAGTTCGCGCGGCTCAATCCCGAGCCAGCGAGCGAGACTTTCGCGCAATGCTGCCCCGAGCGCCCAGGCAGCACCGTCGTTTTCAAGCCCTGGCACTTGGATCTCGACCACGTCGGTCAGAACCTCGTGTCCCAGAGCCAAGGGGCGCGTAATCGCGTATCCCTGATCGTTGCCCGGACAGCGATCAATCGCCTTCTTGTCGTGCGGCGTAAGCGGCCTGTGATCCTTGAGAGCATCTGTGCCCGCTTCTCCGGCTCGTCCGCACTCAAGGCAAATCTCGTAGCCCTTGTCGTTTGGTCCGCGCGAATGGTGGTAGATGTAACCATCGTGCGAAGCACGGATACGTCCACTTTCCGGCTGCAGAAGGGGCTGCCACAAGGCGTCCCCGACGCTGACCTTTGGTGATTTGGGCTCGATGTAGACCGCTTGGTCGGTGTCGGCATGGGGCTGCGTGTTCCAGTCAACCCTGAAACCGGCGGGCTCGAGGAATTGCTCCGTCTTGACGTTCGGATCGCCGCAATGGTCGCAACGCTCAGGCATTTGATGATCGGAGCCGGCCCCGCCGCATTGATCGCACCACCAAGCCCAGCGCAAATTTTGCGGCTCTCGCTGGCCGCTATCAATCGGGCTCAACCAATTGAGCGTTACGCCGGCCGACTTCCAGACGAGGCCATCAACCACAACCTCGGCACCTGGAGCATATTCACGGATTGCAATGTCGGCATTGCGAGTTGGGCATTCATAGCGGCGATCTCGCGTACCCTCCTCGTCCGAGCGATGGCGATCCTGCGCCTTCTGGGTCTCAGCGCACAAGGTATCGAAGGGAACAACGGCTGTAGGAAACCCGCTTCCCGGGATCAGTGAACGATTTGCCAGCTCCTTGAGCAGGAACTCCTTGCACAGGCGCCGCGCCTGGAACTCGATTGCCTTCTTTGCGGGACCTTCCAGCGCATCTGCATCGTCCTTCAGGCGCTTCCAGGTCCGTCGGAAGCTTGCGGCCTCCTGTTCGAACATCACAGCCGTGTGCTCACGGATCGCGGTGTCGAATTCGAGACCAGTACCCTTCAGCAGGCGTTTGAGCCCAGCGTCTGTGTTTGCAGCAGTAGTGGGCAGTCGAACCCATTCGCAGAAGGCGTCCACGGGCGGCAGCCCTTCGAAAGATCGAAGGTCGGCGCGGCAGCCGAAGAAGTCGCCCGTCTTGGTCCGGGCGAACTCGCCATCCACCTCTCGGAACCATTGAGCGAGCAGATAGGCATTCGCGTGGCGCAGAGCAATCCGGTCCGAATCCAGAGACACGCGCGGCGATGCGAGCTTGCGGGCGAGGTAGCTGGCAGGATCGGCGAACGTTTCCAGGTCGAGCGGGGTGTTGCGTGCGAGCGTCAGGCTCGTCGAAAACCCTTGGCCCCGTCGTCCCGCTCGACCGGCGCGCTGGTTATAGTTGGCAATCGAGGGCGGAACGTTGGTCATCAGGACCGCCTCAATCGAGCCAATATCGACGCCCATTTCCATCGTCGTCGAGCAGGCAAGGAGGTTGATGTCGCCTTGCTTGAACTGCTCCTCGAAATCCCGCAGCCGGTGTGGAGGCTGCTGCGCGCTATGTTCTTCGGCGCGCAGATAGGGCGTCGCTCGCGCCGCTTGGTCATGGATATCGGTCCATAGACGCTGGCCGCGAAGAGAGCGGACCAACTCGTTATCGGCCAGCCAGTCGGCCAGCCTTTGCTTGGCTTCGGAATTGAGCGGCCGGGTATGCGGCAGCTTCGGGAATTCGACTTCCGCGACCACCTTGCCGTCGAACCTTCCGGTTCCCGTGGTGACACGGTTTGGCGAACGACCGAACACGAGCCGGGGCAGCACCCGCCGCGTAAGCGGGCATTGCCAGGTCTTGGTCACGGCTTCGATCTCCGCGGCCTTCTCCAGGCGCAAACTGAATGTGCCGCCGACACCGGAGAGAAGCGGCGCCATGTGTTCCCACGCTGTGCGAAGGAGTTGATTGATTTCGTGGCGATCGCGCGGCTCCGAGATATCCAAACCCAGGGCGGTAGCAAGAAGGAGGACGGAGTCTGGCTGGCGGCCCTTCGTGTTGACCGAGGGCCAAAAGAGATCTCGCTTCGCTCCGGGCGGCTGGTCGGGACCAATAACGTTCCTCGGCCGGGCCCTACCGGGCATCCAACGAGCGTCGCCGTCGTCTACGTCCAACGCAAAATAGCTTCGGAGATAGTCGGCCATGAAATACAGGAAGTCGCGCCAGTCCTCGATTGAGTAACCTTTTGCTGCAACGGCCTCGGGCAGCTTTTCTTTGCCGATCCGCTCGATATCGGGGAAACACAAGCGTGCAAGACCCAGCGTTTCCATGGCGTTGGCGTTACGCGGTCTGCGCGCAAGTTCACGCAGCATCATGAAGCGCGCGAGCGCTTCGCGATTGTCATGATAGCGCTCGCTGCGATCAAGGTCCCAGACCTTGGCCATCATGCCGATCGTCGGCTCCGAGGCTAGAGCCGATACCAGCTCCTTCCACGCAACGCCGGCTGCCCTGCCGCCGTTAAGCTCGGCGTCGATCTTGGCGATGTCGTCCTTGAACGAAGGCATTTCATCGACAAGGCTCGCGAGCTTTGTACGCTTCTGGATTAGTTCCTGCCGCTTTTCCTCGGGGAGATCGCTGCCTTGCGCCGCCTTCTGCACTGCATGGTAGATGAACCCGCGAACAAATCCGCGCTCACCGTTGGTCTCGATATTGGCGGCAAACCGAGCCGTGCCCTGTCTGCTATCGGAGAAGCTGATGAGCTGGCGACCATCGAAAGGCAAAGCATGCTCTGTCTGGTGCGGTGAAACACCCTCCAGTAGGATTGGCGCTGCATTCTGGGTCAGGAACGGCGTGCCAAAACGGAAAGACAGCATCGCAGGCCTTCCGTGGCGCTTGTTGCTGAGGCACGCAGGGCAGCGACCCTCGTTCAATTGAGTCAGCTGGAATTGGCCCGCGCCATCGTTCAATTCGCCGCTGATGAGATCAAATCCAACAGGCGTCGATTGGCACTGCACATTGATAGCGATCAGACGCGGATGCCCGATGCCATCAGGTTGCCGCTCGTCCTCCTCGTCATCCTCATGGTCGCGATCGCGGTAGCTGTTTTCGCGAAACTCGTCGGTGTCTTGATCGCTTCGCCGCGGCAAGACCCTGTCACCCAGATCGTCCGCAGGCAAGAACGGCTCGCCACAATCCGGGCAGCTTTGGACCTCAAACACAAGCGACTGGCAGTGCGGGCAACTGTCTTTCTGATCAAACAGGACGGGTCCAAACGGCCAGCCCTCCGGCCGTGTGCCTCCAGTGCAGTCCGAGTTAATGCAGGTCCACAGGCCAGGAATCGCGCGCGTGAAACTGTGCGCGCGCATCGGCAGGACCGGCCTGGCCTCGTTGGCATTGTGCGCAGACAGGTCGAGCAGGATTTTTTCGGCAGACGTCGTCACAGACGACAGCGACGAGATGGTCTGCGGCTTCTTTTCGAGCATCTCGGCCACCACGCGGGCCGCCGGATCGTCTGATGCAGTCAGCACCTTCGAAAGGTCCACCGGTTGCGGCTTGCCGATCACAACATGGGTGCGATCGAGAGGAACGCCGGCGATATCGGAGAGAAACCTCTGGAGCGAAGCAACCGCCTCCGCGTCATCCGCCGAACCTATCGTGGCTGAGGTTGCCACAAATCGGACCTGATCGGGCGTCACATCGAACGCATTCATGACGCGTCGGAGCAACAGGGACAGCTCCGCAGCGGCTGAACCGATGTAACTGTGCGCCTCGTCGATCACGATCCAACGCAGCTTGCCCCGAGATGCATCGAGTATCTGACGGTCCTCACGACGGATCGTCATGTACTCCAGCATCGTCTGGTTCGTGACGAGGATGGGTGGCGGATTTGCGCGAAGGGTTTCGCGGTAGAGAACTTGATGCGGGATGTCGTGCTCAGCCTTGTCGCGGCTTGATTTCCGCGCCGTTCCCATCAGCCCATTATAGAGTCCGAAGCGTACATCGCCGGTCAGCGGTTTCGTCCAGGCCGTGAGACGCTTCTCCTGGCTCGCGATCAGCGCATTGAGCGGATACAGCATGAGGGCCCTCACGCCCGTCAGCTGGCCCTCTGCTTCAGACGCGCGGACCAGGTCATCGAGCAGCGGCACGAGGAAACACTCGGTTTTGCCAGAACCGGTTCCACTGGAGACCAACACGGATTGAGGGTCGGCACTGCTCAGCAGCTCCCAAGTGCTCAGCTGGTGGGCGTAAGCCGGATAGTCGAACCGCAATTCCTTATCCGGCGTTTGCGTGATCGCTTCAATCGTGCGGGGATGGAGCAGCGAGGCTAGTTCATCAGGGCTTTTGCCGGACGAAACATAGCCCGGCGCGGCCTGAAAGAGCTGTTCCGACAGCAGAGCACCCTTTGAGGGATCGGTGCTGGCAAGATTGTGGCGAAGGAAAGCGTTCAGACCCTCATGCCTGATGCCTGCCCGCGACACGACCGCTTCTGCGAGGCCGCCCCGCAAGCGCCGATGGACATCCATCGGCGACAGACGTGCAGGCTGGGGCATATTGTTAGTGGTCATTCTTAAGCTCCGTGAGGGCGTAGCCATAGGCCTTGGCAAAGTATGCAGGATGACGTCGCTCGACGTCTTTCACCGTGAGAATCTGTCCCTTGTCGAGTGTGATCCGCCCCATAGCCGCCAAGGCTGCCACAAACGGTGCATGAAAGACCCGCATGAGGGATTCGAGAAAATTTTCCTTTGGGAGCAGATCGTGGAAGGCGGGACGGAAAGGGTTGAAGCCGCCAGCGTCCGTGCTGATGCCCTCGCTGGTATGGTCGGTGAAGTGACTGCGCACGTCCTCCCAGCTCGCCGGCGAAAAATCACGACAAATCAGCGGGGCTAGCTGCGGTGCGCGCGCTGCGATTTCATTCTGGCGCTCAGTGAGCCTCGTTAACGCCCATTGGGGATCGTCCAGCCGGGAAACGAGATAGTGTCCTTGGGCCTGGAAAGCAGCATCCCATGCGCCGTAAGGCAAAAGGACCCAGCTCGAACAAAGCCCGTCGAACAATTCGAGAATGGTCGACAAGTGCTGCTCTTCACAGCGGTACAGCAACAGGGGGGCAAGTGCACCGGCGTGTATCAGTTTGCTGAAGATCTCGAATGTCTGTGGTGGGAGCCCATTGAGCGACAAGGCCAGCTTCATGACGACCTGGATCGTCTGACTGGCCTCGGCCGTCGTCGGATCATGAGCTATTTCGCCGACGAGGGACTGCAGGTCCTCTTGCGCCCGAACGAATGGCTGGGCCATGGCCCGGCCAAGTCGATGCTGCGGAACTTCGTGATCCGGATCGCCTGAAACAAATTTGGGCCGAGTGAGGACGCGGGAGCCCTCGCGGAGATAGACAAGCCAATCACCTTTGAGGCGCGGCAGGTGAATCAGCTGGCCTCCAAGGCCACTCTGCAGACCGTCGTAACTACCAAATTCGAGCTCTTTCTCGGGAGCCCCAAGGGAGCGGCCGCACACCCGAACATCCTCACCGACTATCGCGGTTCTCGGACGGAGCCCTCCGTTTGGCTCCCACTCGAGGGTGTTTCCAAATTCCGTGACATACCAGTGGTCATTGCTCCCGTTGTGAAAATCAAGCCTGACCTGAGCGTCGATGCCAAGGGGGCGCATCAGGGCTGCAATATCCGTTCGCAGTGCCGACAGGCCAAGTTCCCCATCGATTCGCCAGTCGGCGTCCAGCGCAGCACCCGCATGATGGGCCACTTCACCCATCAGGATCGAAGTCGAGGGCACGCGTGCCACTGTGTCACGCAGATCGGCAAGGCCAAGAACTGCGTCGCGAGGCAGGAGGTCTCCGCCCCACGTTGTGAGCCATTCCTTCGATTGGAGCGGAACCTTCAGGTCGAATGCTGAAGCCTGAGCGGGAGCCAGGCGTAAGGTCAGCAAAGCTCGGCGCGGTGGATCAATCATGATCCTCCAGCTGTGCTGCGAACTGGGCGTTTCCTCGCCGAGCACAGCGTCCGCGTCCCAACCGCTCAGTTCAATATCGGCATAGGTCCCGTTGCTCCGCTGTGTCAGCTCAAAAGCAGCGGGCAATACGAACGCAGTCAGTCGATCGCGCAAATGGCCTGTTGATCCATCGAGCCAAGCGAATTCACACAACCCTGGCCCCGCAGCGGCCAAGTCCTCAGACCAGCTACGTTGACCCGCAAACCGCCAACGAACCTCTCCCCGGGATGCGACCCGGTGAGAAAGGCCATCTGACACCTGAGCATGGAGCGGGTGCTTGAAGAGCTGATCGCCGTCAGGCGACTGCACTCCGAAAACTGAATTGGCCAAGATCGAGAGACTGTCTTTGCGGTCCGCACTCTGCCCGGTTCGCACAAGGAAGCTGTCACCAATGCTCTTCTGAGCTATAATTGTGCCCGCGCACCGATAAAGACGGCGCCCTGGCGCGAAGGCAAAATCTTCGACCTCGATCTCGGCGTTGCCGTCCTTTCCTCGGACCGACCAGTCCTCTGGAACATCAATAAGAACAGGCTCCGCTTTGTAGGCGCCGGATCCTTGGCCGATGAGAGCAAAGGCTGTGTGCTGGGCATTTGTGCTGCGGCGTTCAAATACACGAAGCCCACCGCGCACGGGCTTGCCTCCGGGCAGTGTGAAGCTGCGCGCCAGCCGATCTCCGCGTGCATGAAATTCGGCCGTAACCGGAAGGTCGAATGGAAACTCGATTGCAGCTTCGCTCCGCATCGGTCTTGCGATCCAGCGGTTTGCATCTTCGTGCTCGAGGTAAGCAAGTCTGCCGGAGATGCGGTCTGCCAAACCATCGGAGGGCTGGAGGAATACGCGAATGTGATTGCCGGGCGAAAGCAGCTGGTCCTTATCGTCCCATCGTCCGTCGAGATGGAAATCGAGGCATTCACGCCATTCTTCGCCATGTTGGGAAATCAGCCGGCCAATGCGAATGCTGCCGCTGCTGGAGAGTTTTTTTGCTTCCAGCAGCGTATCGATCAGACCCGCCGCCGCCCCGTCCAAGGTCATTGGCAATTCATCGCGCCAGTCCTCGTAGGCCTGGTCAAGGCGCGCCGAGTACGGACGACCGTCGGCGGGTACTTCCTTGTCAGCGAATACCCGCAACTCCACAATTTTGAGCGCCAGCTCGCCGCAGATCGCGTACATTTCCTGGCTGCGCCAGATTGTCGGCAGCAGGTATTCGTTGCGCTCACAGGTGGCGACTGCTGTGCCGATGTCCTGCGCGTCTGAGCCTAGAAGCTCGCCAACAGCCCGTTCGAGAAACTTTCTTGGCCAGCTTGCTCCGCTCGCCATCGCGGCGGCCGGGAATCCGCCCTGACGCGCCAGGTTGGATAGCCGTTGATTGCCGTGGGCCGTAATAAGCGGCTCGATACCCCAGGCGCGAAACCCCTGGTCGGCCAGATCACGCCATTCACCCTGCGAAAGCCGCAGCTCGAGTACCGTCTCAATGTCAGACCAGCGTTGGACGCCGCCCTGATATGATCGCCGAAACCAGTCTGCGGCCCACAGCACAAAGGCTGGTGCCAGTGATGGACGTTGCCAGTCAGACGGGAGGCCGGAAGATAACTTCTTCTCCATGCGCTCGAACATTCCGGGCGCAAGCTTGTAGCGGTAAAGCGGCAGGCCGGTTGGCCGCGGCAAGCCCAGTTCGGCGCTTGCTTTGCCCAAGGGATGAGGACCCGTATCTGCGGCTCTGGCCAGCTGGATCGCTCGGATCATCAGAAGACGCGAACCACCGGTCGCCTGAATCGCGTCCGCAATCTTACGCAGCTGAGCAGGATCGTTGCGCGCAGCTTCGATTTCAGCCTTGAAATCGCGTTCCTGCATTGCTGAATCGCCCCCTGTAACTGCATTATCGCCCGGTAACGGGCGTTACCCACCGTGCGCTAACCATCATTGAACATTGCTTTATAATCAATGATGGAGGACGAGACTTTCAGTGCATCAGAGACGAACTTGGTGAAGCTCTATCGTAAAAAGCATTGACTACACAGGACCAGCGGGCGCTCATGACCCCGTCGATACCGCGCCCCAAATCCCAGATGACAGAGTCCCCGTTGGCGAGCCGGGCTTTAACGAAACGATCGTGCAGGTCTCCGACGGATCGGCGTGACTTTTGCGCCAGGTGCAACTGCACCGATGCCAGCATGCGGTTCCATCGATCTTCGAGATCTTTGCGTTGATCGTTAGTGCTTTCGGGTTCCCGCGTCTGAACCGAGTCCGCATCGAAGGTCACAACATGGACGGCGGCGATTTGTGAAGCGAGCTGACCAAAGCGACTGATGAAGCTGATGAGTCGTCCCCGCGCTTGCCCATCAGCGCAGCAGTACGGATCCTGAATCTCAAGCAGTGCGATTTTCGCATCCCGGACGTGCTGCTCAAAAATGGTCCAGTCTCTCTGCCCATATTGTTCGAAGACCACGCGCTGAACGTGGGAAGCCCGTGCTTCTGCCGCTTCAACGGGAGTTCGCACCGAGAGAATCGGGCGACGAACCAGCGGGCTGTCCAACGGCGCTGAGACGACCTCGTCGGCTGTGTCCTCTGATGGCGCGCTTCTGTCTTCAGTCGGACTGGGCGTTGCCGCTTCCTCAGGCGCGGGCGGCAAGGATTCGCTCGCTGCGAATTTGGGCGTATCATCACTGACCTGGGCCACTTTCGCAGCAAGGCGCTCAATGCTGTAACTAGCCTGCTCCCGGGTAGCTTGGGGCTCCGTTTCGGGCGTTATAGCGGATTGATCTTGTCGCTCGGCCCGTTTCCCGTCGAGCACGTCTGCAAGCAAGTCCTCAACATCCCGTTCGCTCTCGGGCGGCATCAGCAGGCCACGGCTCAGTGAGCGCTTGCGTTCCATGAGGGCATCGAGACGCTGATCGAAGCTCGACGGACCGATCGCCTCATCGGGATGGATAGCCATCGGAATGTGGATCGTGACCGGACGTGTCTGACCGATACGGTAGGCGCGGTCGGTGGCTTGGTCCTCGACAGCTGGGTTCCACCAGCGCGAGAGATGGATCACATTGTTGGCGGCGGTGATGGTGAGTCCAACACCCCCTGCTTTAGGAGACAGAATGAGTACGTCAAAGGCAGACGCTGAGCTCTGGAATGCGTTCACCATCTCCTGGCGCTTATGACCGGCCACCTTGCCGCTGATGCACATCGGCCTGTGCTTGAGGCCGAAGCGCTCCTGGATGGCCATGGCCAAAAAGGCCTGCATTTCGAGATCTTCGCAAAACAGCAGTGCCTTCTCGCCGCGCTGTTTAACGTCCTCGAGAATCTCGAAGGTCTTCTTCAAGCGCGCCGACTGGGAAACGTAGGCGTCAATATCCGTGACGCCGCGCGGCGCCAACGGATGGAGTGATGTCCCGCGCAGCATGTGTAGCACTTTGAGCATCGCGCCTTGCTCGCCGCTTTCACGAAGCGCGCGCGCTCTAGCGAGCACGAGATCATAGGCCTGCGCCTGGGCAGGTGGCATTTCGACCGCGTATTTGCGCGCTGTTTTCTCGGGCAGACCGGTGAGGATCTCGTCTTTCATGCGCCTGAGCATGAAGGGAGGGAACTCGTCGTCACGCTCGACCAAGCGTTGCTGCAGGTCTTCAAGGCCTGCCAGATCGTTCGCCGGATAGCTGCTTTCGAACTCCCGGCTCGATCCGAGGAACCCAGGGTAGACCGTATCGGCAATCGACCAGAGATCCTGAAGTCGGTTCTCGACTGGCGTGCCGGTCACGGCAATTTGCAGGCGACCATTGAGCGCCTTGGCTGCCCGGGTCATTTGGCTGGCCGGGTTCTTAAGCTTCTGGATCTCGTCGTATACGATCGCATCAAACGGAATGCGCGCAAAGCTCATGTGATAGTCGCGCATCGTTTCGTACGTCGTGAGAACGATTCCTGCGTCTTCCCACTCGCCGGCATCCAGCCGTGAGGTGCCCCCGCGAATGTCGCTTCCAGCCTCCAGCCGGTAGCTGCGCAAATTTGTCCCAAAGGCTTCAATCACGGGCCCGATCAGGCCAGCCTCGACGTGTTGGGTCAGTTCTGCTTGCCAATTCTTAAGCAGGCCGGTTGGAGCAACGATCAGCACTGGTTTGGGGTGGGCCGAGTTGGATTTCAGCCACAGCAGGAACATGAGCGCCTGGAACGTCTTGCCCAGGCCCATATCGTCGGCGAGCAGGACGCCGGGCAACCTGCGTTCCCATGCTTCAGTCAGCCAGGCAAACGCTTCGCGTTGGTGAGGCTTTGGCTCGGATTTCAGACCTTGCGGAAGGGCCGGAACCTGAAATGCCTCTCGAGCGGACTTCGGCCGAGGCAGACGCGCATAATCGAGTTGCTCGAAATTCTCCCCGACCTGCAGAAAGAAGACGTCGACCGGTTCACGTTCATCCTCAGATCGCGATTGGTCTCCTGTCTCCGCTGCGATTTGTCGCTCAAGATCGGCAATTCCGCGCGTTGCCTGAAGGGTAGCCGGGGTGGCGGGGATGCTTTCGTCGCGCCAGGCGACGGTTTCGTCTCCCGCCTTGATTGCCGTCTCAAGGTCGCCAGCGAGAATCTCAGCGTCACCGGGAGCCAAGGCAATGTGCCGTGCATCGGGAGGGTCACCGACCCTCAGGCCGAAGCTTTCGGGCAGCCAGCTGTTGGGTTTCGGCTTGATCCAAGGCAGGACCGGTTTTTGCCAGACCTCGATCCCGCTGACACGCTCCGAAAACTGTTGCGTCTCGATAAAAAGCCGGTCGGCCGCTTCGTCATCGCCGGTAGCATCGAGTTTCAGCTCTTCGCGCAAAACCCGCTGGGGAGAGCGAAGGAACTCGCGCTTTTCCTGCGAGCTGCTGGCCTGCTTGGTCCGAACGATGTCGAGGGCCTTGCCCAGCAAGGGGTCAAGGAACAGCAGCGTTCCGTCGGAAAGGAGGTAACTACGCCGCCCCCCTTCCTGGCTCCGAAATCTGCGCTGGAAATGCAGGGTATCCTTCGGGGTCAGCAAGGAGGCTTCATTTTCATCGACGAGGTCACCCTCCGTCGTTTCGCCCACATGTCTTGAAAAGAGGACCGGGTCAAAGTCGAAGCGACCATGATCAGTCTTTGCATTCAACGAGAAGTTTGCAGCGTAGGCAATGCGAATGCGTTCCAGAAACCCGTCGGCTTCGATGCCGGCCCCGAGCTTATCGCCCAATAGTCCACGAAGCTCGACAAAGGCTGCTCTTCGTTCGTCGGCGTCACTGGCTGCCTTCACGGCTTGTGCAGCCAGGAAGACGGAAAATACGGGCTCTGGAATGCGGCTGACGCGGCCTCCTTCTCGCACGCGAACGCCAAGAATATCAGCACGGACCGGCGCGCCGCCGCGGCGCATCCACTTGGGATTGACCGTGATGGATCCTTCGGCGAGCGATCCACTCGAGTTCAGCTGTAGTGTCAGAGGCGTGGCAGGCGGCAAGCCAAGGGCAAAGGCATCGGCCTCGTCGAGTTGGGCGGCAATGTGAGGGGGAAGGACAACCCCTCCGTCCTCTTCAACAATTTGCCCTTCCTGATCGAACGAGCGTGCGAGCGCCAAAGCTGCTTGCCCTGCTTCGGGAGCAACCTTGGGCCATTCCGAGAGCGGCACCGTTTCGCTTGACGCCCGTTTGAACAATCCGCCCGCCCGCTCGCGCAGCAGTGTGATCGCCTCGCTGCCATCGCTTTGTTGGGTTGCGACGAATTTGGTGCTTACCATCGATCGTTCCAGTTCCGCCCACGGCCTTTCCCAAACCGCGGGTGCAAGATTGATGTCCGGCGATTAATTATCCCCGCAAACTTGCCTTCCCAACCCGGGCTTGCAGGCACGTGAGATTCATACTCGAAGTCTGTCCGACCGGCCGTGGTCCGCAGTTTCCCGCCGTCGTATATCTTTGCGTAAAGCTTCGGAGCATTCGGATCGCTATCACTCCAAAAGCGGCATGACCCGTTGTCGCTCCACTCGGAAATCCTGAGATCGCCAATCTGCATGATGATTGAGGAAGATGAGGCTGGGCCGCCTCGAATAATTCCATATTCCGGGCGTTCGCCGCTTTGTCTGATGAGATACTCGATTTGGTTGCGGGCCCGGACACCCAAGGCAGGCCATGCATCACTGATAAGGCCGTCGTCGAGGTAGGCCATCCAGAACTTTTCGCGTTGCGCCCATTGATCGGGCCGATCGGTAGTCTTAGCGATAGCCCGGAAGAATTCGCGCATTGCGACTTCCGTGAGCCAGCGTTTGAAGACCTGTGTGACCGTAAGTGCGCGTTCTTCGCCAATGCTCTCGGCCAAAGACCGAACGATCCTGTCCCAGCGGGGCCGCTGAAGACGGGGATCACCGACCTGATCAAGGAGAAACTCGGAAATCGCCTTACGATGCTCAGGCTCGGGCTTCTCCTTGACCCAAGGTTCCAGCAGCGCGCGTACGACGAGCTCAATCTGGCCTGCCAGGGCCTCCTTATCAAAGAGCCTCAGCAGGCTGCGCTGCGCCGAGACTGCCTTGCTCGGCGGCAACTCTGCTGTCGCTACGCAAAATCTGGCGAACGTTACCTGCCCAAAGCCGCTCGCCGCCAGATTTGATCCTAGCCCAACTTCTCGCATCAGCTGGAAGGCATGGTCATCGTCGCGCGCGATTAAGTCCTGAGCCACCCGTGTAGGGCCTTGCGAGGGCGCAAATAACTCCCAGTGCTGGGCCCTCTCTCGCCATGCCCACTCATGTCGCAGGGCAGCACTTGAGGCAGCCTCTGCAAGCTTGCCCATGATAGGCCGGTTCATCGGAAAATAGGTGAGGTAGCCATCGATCATTGCTTGATCGGAACTGCGCCGCTGTTCCTCGACAGCACGGTCGAGAGCAGTAGATCCCAACTCGTCGAACTCTGGATCACACCATGCACCGCGCAGTACCCGGTTGAGTTGGAAGCGCGGGAGCGCCTCGGCGCCATTGTCGGCCGCACTGCGCAAGAAAGGCTTCAATTCGACAACTGGCTCTGCCTCACCGATACTCGCGTCAAACTTGGCGAGTTGTCGCTGTAATTCGGGTTGCGTTGTCGGAGGCTTTGCGAGCCCGGCAGACGCCAGCGCGTCCATCCGATCGATTGCCGCGCGCAGGAAACTCATTGCACCTGCCTCAAGATGTCCTTGTCCAGACCCGGGCTGGGTGTGGTCATCAGGAACCGCAGGTCGATCCGCCGATTACGCTTTTTTGCCGCCTCGCTATCGCCTTGCGCGATAGGACGGTCCGGTCCGTAACCGCTCAGGCCTAGGATCGGCGCAGAACCTGGCTGCCCTGCTGGCTTATTGAGGAACCCTCGCAAGGCAGGCTGATTGAGCTGAAGCATGGAGAACGTCGTTTCGGCTCTTCGAACCGAAAGGCCATAGTTGTTCATCCCTCCGTACATTGCGTCGGAATCAGTGTGCCCCTCAACAAAGACGGCGTCGATCAGGTGCTTTGAGCGTTCCTCTTTGCATAGGTTTGACGTGGTATAGCAGGGGAGAACCTCGACCATCGCGCTGGCAACCTTGCTGATCGCGGCTTGCCCTCTGTCGCTCAGCTCCCAACGCCCTTTGTCGAACAGCACGTCATCAGGCAAGCGCAGCACACCTGTCTTCGTGTCAATTTCGACCTGCAGACCCTTGTCCTTCAACGACTGCTGAAGGTCATTGAGAATCTCGGCCCGGGTTCGGTTAGCTCCGGTCAGCTCTTCGGTTTTCGACTGCAAATTCAATGCGAAGTAGGCCAGTAGGATGATGAAAATGAGAAGAAGGCCAACCATCATGTCAGTCATGGACATGAAGTAGCTTTCGCCCTCTTCAGGAGGTCTCCTGCGAACGGCGCCTTCCATTATTCAGCTGCTTCCCGATTTTGGTTCGCGAGAATTCCGGCCAGTTCCTCAACCGTGTCACGCAGCGTGGTCAGTGGCTCAAGCGCACCTGCAAGCTGGGCAACACCTTCGCCCAATGCGCGGTCGATTTGACCAACACGTTCGTTGAGGTTCGTGGCATGGCTTCCTGCCGCGTCGGTAATCTTTTCGAGCGCGGCTCCAAGTGACCGATCGACTTCCTCAAAGCGGGCCCGATATTCAGACCACGCCGAGGAGGCTGCTGTTGCCGTCTGATTCAGCGACGCGGCGAGTTCACGCATTTCATCTCGGGCGCTCTCCGACGACTGCGCGTTCTTGGCGACGACAGCCTCGACCGATTTGACAGCTTCGGCGATTGACAGGGCAGACTGACGGACAGGAGCGGCAGCTGCCTCGACATCATTGGCGACAGTGCCGAATGCTGTTGCCAGATCGCTGGAACGGGCGGCGACCTGCTCGATGGCCCGTGCATGGTCACCAATCGCGGTCTGGGCCGAAGATAGCCGATCAGCTGAACCAGAGATCGCGTTGCCGGCGTCCTTCATGCTGGCAACGAGCGGGGTGCCTGCTCCATTGAAGCGCTCCACGAATTCGGAGAAGGACTTCTCCATCGCTTCCTGGCCGATCCGTGCCGCATTATTTGCAGCTTTGGAGGAGGCTTCCCCGAGTTGATTGGCTGCCGCGGCCAGGCCAGATTTCATGTCGTCCAAGGTCGAACCGAGGCTGGTGAGCAGTTCATCCATTCTCTGGCGGGCAAGTGCGCTCGCTTGTTCATTTTCCTCGCGCATCCGGTCGGCGATCACGCCAAAGTTGCGATTAAGGTCACCGAACGCAGTGCGCATCTCTTCGGAGGCTTGGCCGAACCGGCGCACGGCGTCCTCGATCTGCCACTCTGCTTCACCCGTCTGTTTCCCAAGCCGCTCCGACATGGTGGCCAACGACGCGGTCATTGCCCCGATCGCATTGGCAAGGCCCGCCATCTCGGCGCCAGCGCTCGAAGCGATGGCATCACGGACAGCTTCTCCGCCGCCACCACTGATCTTGTCGATGCCTTGCTGGATCGAGCCTAGATGGGTGATCATCGGGGCCATTTGCTTTTCGAGAGCGCCATCAAGCGCTGCAGCCAGCTGCTCGGAGAAGGTCCTGAGGGCGGGGGTCTGTTCCTTCAGCTGCTCCAGCTGATCGCTCGCAATACGCTGCGGCGGCAGATAGGCCATGCCATGCTCAAGCTTGTCGCAGAGCATGGAGAGGCCGTCATTGATCCGCTTACCGAACCGGTAATCGTAAGAACGCAGGACGATGGACGCCACGATGCCGCCCACTGAGGCCCAAAACTTTGCGCCGGCGACCTTCATCAGTTCATTGAGGCGCTCCTGCATCGCATCGACCCCACCGCTGAAGTCCAGGGTAGACAGGGCAGCAATGATGCCAAGGAATGTGATCAGCAGGCCGATGGCGATAAAGATGTTCGCAAACCAGTTGAGTCCGCGGTGACTGTCTCCCAGATTTACGAAGAAGTGCTCAGGGCGGGCCGAATTCTGGAGAACATTCGCAGACGGATCGACGATCGTTTCTCGAAATTCTTCCCAAGTCCGGCGTAGTGGAAGCGCCTCGGGGTGCCCAACCTCCATCATCTGCTCGTCGACTTCATTGAAACGACGGGCGAAGGCAAGCCGTGCAGAATCGATGTCAGCCGTACTGCCACCAGTCACATCATCAAGCAATCGGACCCGTGCTTCGATCGCTTTGGCAAGCGGCTCATGGAAATTCCGCTTGTAACGAGAGGATATTGCGAAGGCAGTTCCAACTAATACGACGGCCAGGAAGGCAGCCATCGCGTCACCAATGAGCGGAATTTTTGTAAAGAAGAAGATCAGACCATGACCCAGCCCTTCGGTAATTTCCACGCAATCCCCCTAAAACTCGGCAAAATCGAAGAACCCTGATCTTATGCGGGGAAGCAGACAAGTCTGCCATGAGCATTCAAACCCGAGAACCCTGAACAGCTCGGACGGTACCGAAGGCACCCGCTATCTCCAAGACTTGTTCCATTAAGGACGTAAGGATTCTGTAAATTACGGATGAAATCGTTGCCCCGGTGATATCGAAGCGAGACATGCCTCGCCTCTCTCCAGAGACATGTCCATTTGCCAGACGCCGTTTATGCCGGTCGCTTGATTCCCGCTTGATGCAGCCGGTGGACCACCGCGCCGCCACTTCTGCAGAAAAGTCCAGGTCCGCGCAACGTCGCGCGGTAAATGTGGTCATCATTACGGCCGCATGGAAGCGGAATTTCCGCTGCTAGGGAGCCGAGCTCGGTATGCATCCGGTGAGGACCGCAGCTACTGACGGTTCGCTGCAGGATTTGGCATCTTACTTGCCGAGGAAGGCCTCGACGCCTTCTTGAGCGAGCACATCGCGGAATGCAGCATCGGCATCGCGGTCGGTGGGGAATAGATTGTCCCAGACCGTCGAGGTGCCGTGCTCGTTGACGACCTCGAGGGACCAACCGCGCTCGGTGGCGAGCCGCACGATGTTGATGGTCAGCCGTACGCCCGCCTGTTCGATGGACCGGCAGAGAGAGGATTCGATCAGTTCGGGTTGCGGGCCAAATTCCATGCCGTGATGCTATGAGATCACGGCTCCAGCTTCAACGCTGCTGGTTTCCAATTCCATGGGAGTAGATCGCCAAGCCGATTAGCCGGATGACCGGCGATGCGGGCGAGGACGTCAGCGAGCCAAGCCTGGGGATCGACGTTGTTGAGGCGACAGCTCTGAATGAGTGAAAACATGATGGCGGCGCGCTGACCGCCGCGATCGGAGCCGCAAAATAGCCATGCTTTCCGCCCGAGTGGCACACAGCGCAGCGCCCGTTCCGCTGCGTTGTTCGTGAGGCATACCCTGCCATCGATGAGGAAGCGGGTGAAGGCGTCCCAGCGCCGGAGCATATAGTTGATGGCCTTGGCGAGATCATGGTTACGCGACAGCTTGGCGAGTTGGGCGTTCAACCAGTCGTGCAGTTCGGCGATCAGCGGCGCGCTCAACTCCTGACGGGTGGCAAGCCGCTCCGCTGGTGTCTTGCCGTTGATACCGCGCTCAACGTCGAACAGGGCGTCCAGCTTCTGCACCGCCTCCAGCGCAATCGGATAGATGGGGCCAGTCCGCTCGCCGCGGCTCTTCTTGCGCGCAGCGCCCTCGACGTCAGCAAGTTCGAAGAACTTCCTGCGCGCGTGAGCAAAGCATCCTGCCTCCAGGATGAGACCAGGCTGGCGGTCGGGAGCGTACAGCTCGAAATAGCCCGCATAGGCATCTGCCTGCAGAATCCCGGACCAGGACGCGAGATGCGCCTGGGGATGTTCGCCGCGCCGGTCGCGCGAATAATAGAAAACGACCGCCGGCGGATCGGCGCCGCCGAATGGGCGGTCATCCCGGACATAATCCCATAATCGACCGGTATCGGTCTTGCCCTTGGCCATGACCGGCACGGTGGTGTCGTCGCCATGCACACGTTCGGCGGCAAAGACATAGGCCTCGATCAATCGGAAGATGGGCATCAGGGCGAAGGAAGCTGCACCGACCTGATCGGCAAGCGTGGAGACGCTCAGCGGCACGCCTTCGCGGGTGAACCGCTCCGCCTGGCGGTTGAGAGGCTGGTGCTGGCCATACTTCTCGAACAGCAGCATGGCGAGGAAGCTTGGGCCTGCCCAGCCACGCGGCACGACATGGAATGGCGCGGGCGGCTGCGTGATCTTCTCGCAGTCACGGCAGGAGAACTTCTCGCGTACGGTCTGGATGACCTTCCAGGTACGCGGGATCACCTCCAGCGTCTCGGTTACATCCTCGCCCAGCTTCGACAGGCGCATGCCGCCACAGGCCGGACAGGAACAGGGCGCCGGAACGACGACGCGGTCGCGGGGCAAATGGTCGGGGAACGGCTTTCTGACCGGCCTCTTGCGCTCAAAGGCGGTGACGTTCGTCGCCTTTGTCGCGGCGGTCTCGGCGGCCAGATCGTCTTCGGCGGCGTCGGCCTCCAAATCTTCGAGCTCAAACTCCATCTGCGCAAGAAGCCGGCGGGTGCGTTCGGCGCTGGGGCCGTATTGCTCGCGCCTGAGCTTGGCGATCTGCAACTTGTAGTGCGAGATCAATGCCTCGGTGGCGCTCTCCCGGGCACGGGCATTGGCCAGTTCGGCCTCGGCGCTGGTGGCGCGCTGTTCGGCCGCATCGGCGCGTTGCGTGCTGAGCCGGACCAGCGCCTTGAGCACTTCAATGTCGTCAGGCAGGGGCGAAACGGCGGCGTCCACAACCAGGATGGAATCACAGAAAACCGCCCGGTTAAAGCGGAAAATGCGGCCTCGACGAAGAAAATCTGCGCCTATCCCGCGCTCTGCGGGCGCCAGCTATATTGCGGGTTCCGCCAGTCCACGCCGTCGAGCAAACAGGCCAGCTGTGAGCTCGTCAGCGACACTACGCCATCCTTCGCGGAGGGCCAAATAAACTTCCCTCGTTCCAACCGCTTCGAATAAAGCGACATCCCGAGACCGTCGTGCCAGATTATCTTCACCAGCGACCCGTTACGCCCGCGAAAGACCCAAAGATCGCCGGCAAATGGGTCTCGCGAAAAACTCTGCTGTACCATCGCCGCGAGGCTCTGCATGCCGCGACGCATATCGGTATGGCCCATTGCGATCCACACCCGTGCGCCTGCTGGGATCATCGCAAGGCCTTCAGCGCCGCCGACACCAATGCAGGTGATGCCGCAGCTGATACGTTCACGCGTCCCTTGGCGCCGAGATCGATGATGATCACCGGCATCCCGGCCTGTTGCCAGCCTTGCTGGGTGCCATCGTCTACCACCGCCTCGGCGAACTCGGTCAGGGCGGGCGGTTGTCGCAGCTTGCTGCGCCATGTGTAGATCCGCGCCGTGGAAATGTCGTGCCGTCGCGCCACGGCCGAAACGCTGGATCCCGGCGCAAAGGCTTCCGCCAAAATCTGCAGCCGTTCCTCGTCGCTCCAACGCCGCCGCCGTTCCGGCCCGGTCATTACCGTTATGTGCCCCATGAACCGCTCCTAAGCCTACTCTCGAGAGCATTCTTAAGAGCAGTCCACTACCTCACGACAAGGCGGGCGCAGCCGGATGGATACCGAGCTCGCTCCCTGAATGTCTCAGAAGGGTCGACAGCGGTAGGCGGCACCTGGGACTTTGCTGCCGTTCATGGCCATTTAGTTATAGGGAAGCTTTTGATTCAGAACCTGACCGTCCCCCGTCAAGAGCTGGTCAGGCCGGCGCGGCCTCCTCTAGCGGCTGGACCGCTGCGACTCTACCGTCCTCGATCATCAACCTCATCCTGAAAGGACGCTGCAACGCTGACCGCGCTTCCTCGCTCTCTTTTATTCCGGCCATAATCCGGCCGCTTTCCTCGGCCAGTTTTGTGAGGAACTCGTCGCCGGTTTGCATGATACCCAGCTTGCGACTGTTCATCGCGCTCGCCGACCACAGCGACGAGGCTTTCCTTAGCTTCTCGCGAAGGGCTGCATCCATCCGGCGAAGTCGGTCACCCGACTCCGTCAGCTCGTTAAGAGAGGCCACGATGTCATCGCGGCGGCGCTTCTTCATGATCTCGCCGTCCGGAAACTCACACAGTAGCTGCCAACCGAGCGCGCGAGCCCTGACGCACAGTATCTGCTGTTCCGACAGATCGTTGAGCTGGCGTTGGTGTCTCTCAATCGCGTCCATGAATTCGGACGAGCTGAACCAGCTCCTGTCCTTCAGGTCCTGCAATTCTCGGCTCGCCTTGGCAAAGTCGTGCGCCAGATGGTCCTGAACCTCCAAGAGCTTCGCTTCGCAGTCTTCAATCCGGGAGGCTACGCCGCCCGAGTGCTCGCCGGCTAGCACGGCGGGGGCGATCTGCTCGAAGTAGCGAATGGAGCTCGTCAGGATCGCCTTCCGCCCGGCGACCTGGAAGTCGGCCACTCCGTCGACTTCCTTCTTCAGTGCCGAGAGTTTCTCGCTGATGTCAGCCAAATGCTTCTGCGCCAGAGCTACGGACGCCACGTTCATCAGCGCGGACGCGTTGGCGACCAAGGACAGCTTGTCGGCATCGAACAGGTTTGCGTGCTCCGTAATTTTCGTCCCGCTCCTCGACATCGCGCGGTACCCGCCATCCTTCGCGGCCTTCATGAGCTCTCCATTGCAGACGACTTCCATGTATCGCGTCCCCGTAGCGCCCGCGATCTCCGCAGCGGTCCCCAAAGCCGGGACCGCCTGCACGAGGGAATTGAGCCGACTGACGCCGGCGTCTTCCGCGTCGCCTATTCTGCTCCATGGTCGACCGTCTATGTCGGGAACGTCGCGGATCGTAAGCAGTCGCACGCCCGCGTCGTCGTGCAGCTCGAGCGAGGTTGTGGAGGCTTCGTCGGGCCTATCGACCGGTGCCACGCCAATCTCCCCTGTAGACGGTCGTTTCGCCTCGTCCGCGCCCGCTCGCCCTTCCTCGAGGAACTTGCGGCGAAGGAACGCGACGTGAAGGGCGCACGGCACGGTCACCTTGTAGCTTGGGTCCAGCAAGCTGATGCCGAGGACTGCCAAACCAGGGCCGGTAAATAGGGTGGTCGCGAGAGCGGCCGCCCCACTCCGTGCATACGACGCCTTCTCGGAGGTCTTTCCGAGAGCGGCCTCTCGAGCAGCACCAGCGAGCAGGTCCCGCTCCGCCGGATCGAGCGAGCGCCATCGCTGCTCCAAAAAGATGTCGAGAAGATTCGCCTCGTTCTCAACAGTCCGACCCTTCTCGTAAGGAACACTCAGCTTCCAGCAGACATCGGCCACGATCTCACCGTAGGATGGTCCTTCGCCACCACGACCGAGGTTCATCAGCGAGTTGCCGCCGTAGAGCCGCAGCTCGTCGCCGATCAGGGCATGATACCTTCGATGGTTAGGGTGATGGCGTTGGTATTCGTCTTTGATCTCCAGAAAGTTCGTGAGCTTCGCGGTGATGATCTTCACCAGTGGCTCGAGCTCCTCGTTCGTCGCGAGCGATAGGACGGCGTAGAGGTCGCCGCCGCGCAGCCGACCGAGCATTTCCGTCATTCCCCACGTTCCCCCTTTTCGATGCACCATCGCAGGATGAATGTATGGGTCGTCGCCGAGCCACTGGCAACCAGACAGCTCAGGTCCCGACTGAATGGCGGGTTCTTGCCAAGCCAGTCGTTCGCGCGTCATTCTATAGATGACTTGGATTGGTCGACAACTGCCGGAAGCGCAGACGGGCTGCGCTTGGGTAGCAAAATTGGTCGCAGAGAGTTTAAGGAATGTTGCCAGGGTTGGAAATGGAAGGCGAAATTCGACGCTGAAATTTGGGCATTAGGCCGAGCCCAATTTCCGGTGGAATCCCTCCAAATTCTTCATGGAAATTATTGTCTTACGATTCGGAGGAGTTGGACATCTGCGTGATGCGGACTCGAACCTGCGCACAAAATTCCCATCGAGCGGTGGGGCTTCGCTGGGGGCCTGCAAAAGTGAATGTCTGGGAATGTGATAGATATCAAGATGATATGCGACAATATCGAGTCCTGTAAGCGCACCATTTCCCGGCCCCGACTGCCGGTTTTCCCGAAATTTCCGCTTCATACGCTCACCCGCGCCGGAGCATCTTGCACCGGCGCGGGTTGGGGCGTCGTCAGAATTTGTAGCCCAGCGTCATGCCATAGGTGCGCGGCGGCAGATAGGTGACGCCGATGATGCGGCCGGTGGAGATCGCAAAGGTGCTGCTTTCGCGCAGCGTGTTGTTGATATTCTTGATCCACAGCGACGCCGTCACCGTTTCGGTCCGGTCGATCCAGCGCAATGATGCGTCGAACATCGTATAGGCGCGTGTGCCCTCCACCAGTCGCTTGAACTCGGTGAAATAGACATTGCTCTTGCCCGACATATCGCCGCTCAGCGTCATCGTCCCGGTTTCGGTCAGGATCGGCAGGTCGACCTCTATCCCGGCGCTATAGGCCCATGTGGGCGAATTGCGCGTGGGATTGCCGGCCAGCTGGATGTTGCAGGGCGCATTGGCGTTGAGCGCACCGGGGCCGCACGGCGCGCCAAAGGCGGTCGGATCGGGATTGGTGACGGGGTTATAGGCGGGCTGCCCCGCCTGCGCGACGTTGACGGGGTTGAGCGGGTCGACCGTGATGAAATCGTCATATTTGCTGTCGGTGTAGGACAGGGAGCCGCGCAGGCGCACGCCATCCACCGGACGGGCCATCATGTCGGCTTCCACGCCGGTCGCCGACGTCTTGGCGGCATTTTCAAAGATGGTGGTAAAGCCGGCAGGTCCGCCGCCGATCGTCTTGTTGATCTGCAAATCGTCCAGCTTGTAATGATAGGCGGCCAGATTGATCTGCAAGCGCCGGTCGAGCAGTTCCGCCTTTATCCCCAGTTCGTGGTTCTTCATCTTTTCCGGGCGCACGATCGTGGTGCTGCCCGCCGCATTTTCGCCCGACCCGGCCTTGAAGCCTTCGGAATAGGTGTAATAGAGCAGCAGGTCGCGATTGGGTTGCCATTGCAGGCCGATTTCCGGGGTGAAGTCCTTGAACGTCTTTTCGCGATAGGTGCCTTCAACCGTCGTCTTGCGCACCTGCGCCACGGCGGGGTTGCCATTGGCGGTCAGGATGATCGACGGGTTGGCGCTGTCGACCTTTTCATGGCTGTAGCGGCCGCCCAGCTTCAGCGACACGCCGTTCAGCCCAAATGCCTCACCCATGTCGAAATTGAGCTGCCCGAAAGCGGCATAGGCGCGGGTGCCAAGGCTGGATTTCAGGCAGACGCGGTTGGGCGACGTGCCGGCCGGGAAGTTGCACATGGCCAGCGCTTCGGCCAGCGTCACGGAACCTACGGGCGCTGCGACATTGTCGACAAAGGTCGGCCGCGTCGCCAGCACGGTGATGTTGGACGCCAGATCGTTGGTCGAACTCAGGCCCACCTGATCGCGCGGGCGCTGCCGTTCGTGAAAATAATAAAGGCCGACCACGCCCTTCACGATGGCGCTGTCATATTTGAATTGCAGTTCGTTGCTGAACTGCTGCGCGTCGATGGTGCGGGTCTGGATCGACGTCGAGTTGGGCAGGGTGGCGACCAGCGCCGACCCGTCGAGATCCTGGATCAGTTGCGTCTTGAAATCGCGATAATTGGTGATGTTGCCAATGCTCAACGCATCGCTCAGCTCAATATTGAGCGTGCCGGTGACCGAATAGCTTTTGGTGTTGACCGAGGGCGGCTCGTCGCTGCCCAGGTCGCGCGGTTTGCTTGCAAAGCCGCCCGTGCCCGTCGGGGCCAGCCGGGGGACACCGGGGAAGGCGGGGCCGCGATAATGCACTGCGCCGCTATTGTCGTTCTGACGGAAATATTCGCCCGACAGCAGGAAATCGACCTTGTCCGACGCGATCAACTGGATCTGCCCGCGGACCATATAGCGGAACAGGTCATCGACATCGCTGCCGCCCTTGAACGGATTTCCGCCAAATCCGTCCCGCGCCTCGACCTTGCCTGCCAGGCGGAAGCGAATCGCGTCGATGATCGGGCCGCCGACCGCGGCTTCGGCAATCATCGCGCTATAATTGCCATAGCCGATCCGGGCATAGCCGGTGAAATCGGCGGTCGGCTTGGCCGTGATGAGGTTGATCGAGCCGCCGACCGCGTTGCGGCCGTACAAACTGCCCTGCGGGCCGCGCAGCACTTCCACCCGCTCCAGATCGAACAAGGATGTCAGTTGCGCTTCTGCACGCGCGACATAGGCGCCATCGACATGCAGCGCGACGCCGGTGCTGGACCCGGTGGTGGACGTATTGGCCCCCACGCCGCGAATGAACACCTTGGCCTGGTTGAAATCATTGCCGAAGGTGACGGATGGCACCAACTGCTGGATGTCCTGCAGATTGTTTACCCCGGCATTGGCGAGCGCATCGCCGCTGACCGCCGACACGGCCAGGCTGACATCCTGCAAGGACTGGCTGCGCTTTTGCGCGGTGACGATGATGTCCATGCCGTCGGTCTGCGCTTGCGCTACGGGCATCAGCCCGATGCTGGAAACCGATGCGAACAAAGCGCACATCGCACGTGCATTGATGGATGCCTTCAAAGCGTCTCTCCCTGGAACCGGACATCGTTGATTTGTGTCCCAGGAATACAATTAGCATGGTCGATATTGTCATACAATCGGCCCCATTACCTGTCTTTTGGGGAATGTGGCTTTTCAGCAACAATCGCTTCCAGCGCCGTCAGGATGGGCGGCATCGCTTGGCTTAACCCCTGTGCGCGCGCGCTGAACAACAGGCCGATCGTGCGTCGTGCGCCAAAATCGGCCAGCGCAGCGCGCACCATGCCCGGCCAGCTATAGGCCATTGGCATGACTGTCACGCCCAGGCCCGCCGCAACCATCTGCATCACTCGCTCGTCGTTGGTCGCGCGAAAGGCGAAATGCGGACGCACGCCACGATCGACGAAATAGCGGCTGGTGGCCGACAGCGCCTCGCAATGTCGCCGCACGATCATCACTTCGCCTGCCAGTTCCTCCGCCGCGACGCGCGCCCGGCCGGCCAGATTGTGGCTGGAGGGCAGGGCCAGCCCATAGCCTTCCTGCATGATCGGTCGCGCGGCATAACGATCCGCCCCGTCGCGCACCACCGTCAGCGCAACGTCGATCCGCTCCGCATCCAGCCGCGCCAGCAGTTCGCGCTCCGTCCCTGGCACCAGTTCCAGCGCCTGTGCGTCGCCGGGGCTGCAAGCGGCCACAGCCTGCGCCACCAAGGCGCCGGGAATGCTGGTCAACAGGCCGATCCGCAGCGGCGCGCCCTGCGTCGATCGCGCGCCCGCCTGTTCGGCCAGGTTGAATTCCCGCTCGATCCGCCGTGCATGGCCCAGTAGCCGCGCGCCTGCCTCGGTCAGTTCGACCCGCTGGTTGCTGCGCAGGAACAGCGGCGCGCCGACCGTCTGTTCCAGCTTCGCGATGCCCACGGACAGGGTCGGCTGCGACACATGGCAATGCGCCGCCGCGCGGGAAAAATTGCCCTGGTCGACCACGGCCAGGAAATAGCGCAGCAGATAGCGTTCGATCATAGACAGTAACTATACACTAAGCACTGTCCTTTCAATTTTTCTCTTGGGCATGCTGGCGCTAGGATAGGGGTAATGGAGAGACGCCAATGACCGATTTCGATTTCGCCCTGGGTGAGACTGCGGACATGATCCGCGACAGCAGCCGCCGCTTCGCCAATGACCGCATCGCCCCTCTGGCCGCCCGGATCGATGCAGACGACTGGTTCCCGCGCGCGCTGTGGCCGGAAATGGGCGAACTGGGCCTGCACGGCATTACGGTGGAAGAGGCCGATGGCGGCCTGGGCCTGGGCTATCTGGAGCATGTCGTCGCGCAGGAGGAAGTTGCCCGCGCGTCCGCGTCCATAGGGCTGAGCTATGGCGCGCACTCCAACCTCTGCGTCAACCAGATCCGTCGCTGGGGCAATGCCGAACAGAGGGCGCGCTACCTGCCCAGGCTTATTTCGGGCGAGCATGTCGGTTCGCTCGCCATGTCGGAAGCGGGAGCCGGTTCTGACGTCATGGCGATGAAGCTGCGCGCCGACAAAAAGGGCGACCGCTACGTCTTGAACGGCACCAAATATTGGATCACCAACGCGGCCGAAGCCGACACGCTGGTCGTCTATGCCCGCACCGGGGACGGCACGAAGGGGATCACCACCTTCCTCATCGAAAAATCCATGCCCGGCTTTTCGATCGGGCAAAAGATCGACAAGGTCGGCATGCGCGGATCGCCCACAGCCGAACTGGTGTTCGACGATTGCGAAGTGCCCGAAGAGAATATCATGGGCCCGCTCAACGGGGGGGCTGGCGTGTTGATGTCGGGGCTGGACTATGAACGCACCGTGCTTGCGGGCATCCAGCTTGGCGTCATGCAGGCCTGCCTCGACGTCGTGCTGCCCTATGTCCGCGAACGCCAGCAGTTCGGCAAGCCGATCGGCGCGTTCCAGCTGATGCAGGCCAAGATCGCCGACATGTATGTCGCCCTCAACAGCGCCCGCGCCTATGTCTATGCCGTCGCCAAAGCGTGCGACGCAGGCCGCACCACCCGCTACGACGCGGCGGGCGCGATCCTGCTGGCCAGCGAAAATGCCGTGAAGGTCGCGCTTGAAGCGGTGCAGGCGCTGGGCGGCGCGGGCTATACGAAGGACTGGCCGGTTGAACGCTTCATGCGTGACGCCAAGCTGCTCGACATTGGCGCAGGCACCAATGAAATCCGCCGCATGCTGATCGGGCGAGAGCTGGTCGGGGCATAGAATATGGTCGGGTCATGCTGTGACACCCTCGTCCGCTCGAAGCGAACGGAGGTTGGTTTGACGGATCAGTTCTTGCCCACGAACAGGAACGCGACCCCCGCCATGATGCAGGCGAAGGCGGCGAAATGGCGCCAGTGCAGCGGTTCGCCCAGCACCGTCACCATGAACCCGCCGAAGATCAGCAGCGCGATCGCCTCCTGCGCGATCTTGAGCTGCCCTGCGGACCAGCCATGGGCAAATCCGATGCGATTGGCAGGGACCGCAAAACAATATTCGACCAGCGCGATGCCCCAGCTGATCAGGATGACCACAACGAGCGGCTTGGTCATTCCGCCTTTCAGGTGCCAATACCAGGCGACGGTCATGAAGAGGTTTGAAATGACAAGGAGAGCGATGGTGGGCATGAACGGCCTCGAACAGGGCAGGGGGAACCGCACTGCCACCACCGGGCGCGGGAGCGCAAGGGCATGAGCGCGCCGGTCCTCGACACCAAATTGTTCCCCGACAGCGAAGCCTTCCGCAACAACGCCGCGCACAATCGCGCTCTGGCCGAGGAATTGCGGGCCAAAGTCGCCGCCGCAGCCGCGGGAGGCTCCGCCAGCGCCCGCGACAAGCACACAGCGCGCGGCAAACTCCTCCCCCGCGACCGCGTCGAGCGGCTGCTCGATCCCGGTTCGCCCTTCCTGGAAATCGGCCAGCTGGCCGCCAACGGCCTCTATGGCGATGATGTCCCCGGCGCGGGCCTGATCGCAGGCATTGGCCGTGTCGCCGGTCGACAGGTCATGATCGGCTGCAACGACGCCACGGTAAAGGGCGGCACCTATTATCCCGTCACCGTGAAGAAGCATCTGCGTGCGCAGGAAATCGCGCTCGAAAACCGGCTGCCCTGCATCTATCTGGTCGACAGCGGCGGCGCGAACCTGCCCAATCAGGCGGAGGTATTCCCCGATCGCGACCATTTCGGCCGCATCTTCTATAACCAGGCCAACCTGTCGGCGCAGGGCATACCCCAGATCGCCTGCGTCATGGGCAGTTGTACGGCGGGCGGCGCTTATGTCCCCGCCATGTCCGACGAAACCGTCATCGTCCGCAACCAGGGCACGATCTTCCTGGCAGGGCCGCCGCTGGTGCAGGCGGCGACCGGCGAAGTCATCTCTGCGGAAGATCTGGGTGGTGGTGATTTGCACGGTCGCAAATCGGGCGTGGTCGATCATGTTGCCGACAATGACGATCATGCGCTCACCATCGTCCGCGACATTGTTTCGACCCTGCAACCCGACCGCAAGCCGGACCTCAATCTGCGCGAACCCCGCCCGCCCAAATATGACGCGAGCGATCTTTACGGCATCATTCCCGATGATGTTCGCGCGCCCTATGATGTACGCGAAGTCATCGCCCGCATCGTCGACGCCTCCGAATTTCATGAATTCAAGCCGCTCTACGGCACCACGCTCGTCTGTGGTTTCGCCCATATCTGGGGCATGCCCGTCGCCATCCTCGCCAATAACGGCGTCCTGTTCAGCGAAAGCGCGCAAAAGGGCGCGCATTTCATCGAACTCGCCTGCCAGCGACGGATACCCTTGCTCTTCCTTCAGAATATTTCCGGCTTCATGGTCGGCGGCAAATATGAGGCGGAAGGGATCGCCAAACATGGCGCGAAACTCGTCACCGCCGTCGCCACCGCGCAGGTGCCCAAAATCACCGTCCTGATCGGCGGCAGTTTTGGCGCGGGCAATTACGGCATGTGCGGCCGGGCCTATCAGCCCCGTTTCCTCTTCACCTGGCCCAATGCCCGCATCAGCGTGATGGGCGGCGAACAGGCCGCATCCGTCCTCGCCACCGTCCACCGCGACGCAGGCAAATGGTCGCCGGAAGACGCCGAAGCCTTCAAGGCGCCGGTCCGCCAGAAATATGAAGAGGAAGGCAATCCCTACTACGCCACCGCGCGGCTGTGGGACGATGGCATTATCGACCCCGCACAAACCCGCGACGTACTGGGCCTGGCCTTCGCCGCGACGCTAAACGCGCCGGTGGCTGAGAGGGCGCAATTCGGCCTGTTCCGGATGTGATGGGGGTGGGGCAGGACAACGCCATACCTCCCCGGAACGGGGAGGGGGACCGCCCGAAGGGTGGTGGAGGGGCATTCAACACCACCTCCGCGACGATCAGGATGGCAAGGCGCGAACGACGCTCCGGCAATCTTCCTGAGGTGATATTGTGGCGCGCGTTGCGCCAGCGCCCCGGCGGCTTCAAGTTCCGCCTCCAACACCCGATCGGCCCATACATTCTGGATTTCGCCTGCCTGTCCGCACGGCTTGCCATCGAAATCGACGGCGAAGTTCATAATCGCGGCGATCAACCGGAAAGCGACTCCGTCCGCGATGCTCATATGCGCGGGCGCGGGTTCGACACAATTCGCATTCCCGCGAGAGAAGTGCTGCAATCGGTCGACATGGTCGTCATCGCCATTGTCTCCGCCTGCCGTGAGCGCCAACCCCTCCACCAGCCTTCGGCTGGTCCCCCTCCCCGTTTCGGGGAGGTAGAAGGACGCCTGCCATGATCCAATCCCTCCTCATCGCCAATCGCGGCGAAATCGCCTGCCGTATCATCCGCACCGCACGCGCGATGGGCATCCGCACGGTCGCCGTCTATTCTGACGCCGACGCGCAAGCCCTCCACGTCCGCTCCGCCGATGAAGCCGTCCATATCGGCCCGGCCCCGGTGCGCGAATCCTATCTGCTGGGTGACCGGATCATCGCCGCCGCGCTCCAGACCGGCGCGCAGGCGATCCACCCCGGCTACGGCTTCCTGTCCGAAAATGCCGAATTTGCGCAGGCTGTCATCGACGCGGGGCTGATCTGGGTCGGCCCCAACCCGTCCTCCATCACCGCCATGGGCCTCAAGGACGCGGCCAAGCAATTGATGCAGGACGCCGGCGTCCCCACCACGCCCGGCTATCTGGGCGCGGACCAGTCGCCCGCTCATCTGGCCGCGCAGGCCGACGCCATCGGCTACCCCATCCTCATAAAGGCCGTCGCGGGCGGCGGTGGCAAGGGGATGCGCAAGGTCGACAGTCCCGCCGATTTCGCCGACGCGCTCGCCTCCTGCCAGCGGGAGGCGGCGTCCAGCTTCGGCAACGACCATGTCCTGCTCGAAAAATGGGTCACCAACCCGCGCCATATCGAGGTGCAGGTGTTCGGCGACACGCACGGCAATGTCGTCCACCTGTTCGAACGCGACTGCTCGCTCCAGCGCCGCCACCAGAAGGTGATCGAGGAAGCACCCGCACCGGGCATGGACGCCGCTACCCGCGAAGCCATCTGCCAAGCCGCCGTCCGCGCCGCCAAGGCGGTCGACTATGTCGGCGCAGGCACGATCGAATTCATCGCCGACGGATCGGAAGGGCTGCGCGCCGACCGCATCTGGTTCATGGAAATGAACACCCGGCTTCAGGTCGAACATCCCGTGACCGAGGAGATCACCGGCGTCGATCTGGTCGAATGGCAACTGCGCGTGGCATCGGGCGAACCGCTGCCGCTGGCGCAGGACCAGCTCAGCATCAATGGCCACGCCATGGAAGCGCGGCTTTATGCGGAGGATCCGATCAAGGGCTTCCTGCCCTCTATCGGTCGCCTCGACACGTTCGAGATAGGTGAAGGTTGCCGCGTCGATACCGGCGTAGAGCAGGGGGCGGAGATTTCGCCCTTTTACGATCCGATGATCGCGAAGGTCATCGCCCATGGCTCCAGCCGCAACGACGCCCGCGAAGCCCTGGCCACGGCGCTGGACGATACGGCGATCTGGCCGCTCAAGACCAATGCCGGTTTCCTGGTCAAGGCGCTGTACCATCCCGATTTCATTGCCGCGCGGCTCGATACCGGGCTGATCGCACGCGAAGGCGATGCGCTGATGCCACCCCATCATCCTGATGCCGACGCATTGGCCGATGCTGCCGCCGCGTTGACACAGGGCGGCATGTTGGCGGGTTTCCGCCTCAACGCGCCGGTGCGGGCAGAGGCACCCTTTCTGCTGGACGGCGAAATGGTGACCATAGGTTTCGACCCGCGCGGTGGGGAGGGCGATCCCGTTCACGAGGATGTCCTGATCGCTCAGGCCGGTCAGGTCTGGCGACTGGCCCCGTGGCGCGCGAGCGGCGGGGCAGGCGGCAGCGCCTCCGACGGCGCGATCCTCTCCCCGATGCCGGGCCGCATCATTTCCGTGTCGGTCGCGGCGGGTGACGCAGTGGTCAAGGGCCAGAAACTGCTGATGCTGGAAGCCATGAAGATGGAACACAGCCTCATCGCCCCCTTCGACGGCACGGTCGCCGAACTCAACGCCAGCGAAGGCGGGCAGGTGAGCGAAGGTGTGCTGCTGGCAAAGATCGAGAAGGCGGAAGGGTAAGGCGCGCATCACGCCTTCCCAGGCCGTATGTCCTACCGAACTTCCATCTGCTATAACCAACTGTAATCGCTAAACTTTCGATTAAATCCCATCGCTCATACGGGCGAAGATCGAAGAGTTAGACCCAAAAAGGGGACAAAAATGGCCGGACGCTATTTCGACCAGTGGACCATCGGCGACAATATCGCTCATGACATCCGCCGTACCGTGACGGAGACGGACAATCTCCTCTTCACGACGATGACCCATAATCCCCAGCCGCTCCACCTCGACGCGGAAGCGGCCAAAGCCTCGGAATTTGGCCAGATTCTCGTCAACGGCACCTTCACCTTCGCGCTGATGATCGGGCTGTCGGTGGGCGATACGACGCTGGGTACGCTGGTCGCGAACCTGGGCTATGACAAGCTGGTCATGCCAAAGCCGGTATTCATCGGCGACACCATGCGCTGCGAATCCGAAGTCACGGACCTGAAGGAAAGCCGGTCCCGCCCGGACGCGGGAATCGTCACTTTCACCCATCGTCTGATCAACCAGCGCGACGAAATCACCTGCCAATGCCTGCGCATGGCGCTGCTCAGGAAGGCGACGGCCTGAGTGATGATCGGGCGGGTCATGGCCAATATTTTGCGCAAAAGACCGTTGCCAGCCCGATTTCCCTCGCCTATAGCCGCGCACATCGGGGCCTTAGCTCAGCTGGGAGAGCGCGTCGTTCGCAATGACGAGGTCAGCGGTTCGATCCCGCTAGGCTCCACCAATATTCCCGAAAAGCCGGATTTCGCGCAGCAGCGAAGTCCGGCTTTTCCCGTTGGTCCCCGGCTCCAGTCTGGCGGCAATGGCCCTTCTCCGGTCGGCCCTGCCGCACTAGATCGGCAGCAATAGGGGGATCAGTCCATGTCCAATGCACCTTTCGCCATCACCGCCCATGACGTTACCGATGCCGCCCGCATCATCGCGCCCGCCGCCATCGTCACGCCCTTGCTTGAAAATGCGGCACTCAACGCATTGGCTGGCCGCCGGGTTTTCCTGAAGTTCGAGGGCGCACAGCATACCGGATCGTTCAAATTTCGCGGGGCCTATAACCGGCTGGCCCGGCTGAATGCGGTAGAACGTGCCGCTGGCGTCGTTGCCTGGTCGTCGGGCAATCATGCCCAGGGCGTGGCCGCCGCCGCCCGGTTGCTCGGCATCCCCGCGACCATCGTGATGCCCGTGGACGCGCCCGCGATCAAGCTGGCCAATACCCGCGCGCTGGGCGCAGACGTCGTGACCTATGACCGCCATCGCGAGAGCCGCGAAGCGATAGCGACGCAACTGGCAAATGATCGGGGCGCGACGATCGTGCCGTCCTTCGATGATCCCCATATCATCGCAGGGCAGGGGACAGCCGGACTGGAAATATTGGCGCAGGCGGATGCTGCGGGCGCTTCGGTCGACCAGATATTGGTGTGTTGCGGCGGTGGTGGGCTGACCGCCGGGATCGCGACCGCCGTGAAGGCGCAGTCGCCTGCCACCGCCATCTACAGCGTCGAGCCGAGCGATTTTGACGATACCGCCCGGTCGCTGATCAGCGGCATGCGCGAACAGGTCGGGCCCGGTGCGCGCTCCATATGCGACGCCTTGCTCTCGCCCAGCCCCGGTGCATTGACCCTGCCGATCATGCGGGCGCTGGTGACCGCTGGGCTGACCGTCAGCGACGATCAGGTGCGTGATGCGATGCGCTTTGCCTTTTCGACGCTCAAGCTGGTGGTCGAACCGGGTGGCGCGGTGGCGCTGGCGGCGATGCTCGCGGGCCTCGCACCGCCATGCGACGGTGCGAGCGTTGTCGTCATGTCGGGCAGCAATGTCGATCCGGCCATGTTTGCGGAGATTATCGCCGGATGATCGAAGGATTGTCAGTGCGGTGCAGCCTCGCCACGCGCGGGCGGACGCTTCACCTTCCTGATCTGCCGGACGCCCAGCCATACTGTCACCAATGTGGCCGGCAACAGCGCGATGTCGATCCAGCCGGGCAGATGCGCGCCCTGGCGTTCCAGCGCTGCTTCAAGATGATGCCACAGGCCCAGCGCATAATAGCTGATCGCGACGACCGACAGTCCCTCGACCGTATGCTGCAAGCGCAGTTGCAGGCCGGTGCGCCGGTCCATCGACGCCAGCAAATCGCGATTGCGCCGCGCCAGCGCGGTGTCCACGCGCGTACGAAGCATGGCGCTGGTCCAGGCGGTGCGTTGCGACAGGTCCTCCAGCCGCCGGGTGAAGGCGTCGCAGGTACGCATCGCCGGGAGCAGCCGCCGTTCGGTAAAATCGTCGAGCGATCGGAACCCGCGTACCGTCGCCATATCGAGCCGCCGGATGCGGTCGAAGCAGAGTTCGGCATAGGCGTGCGTCGCGCTCATGCGATAACGGGTGTGGGCGACGATCTGCGCCAGTTCGGCGCTGAGCGCGGACAGTTGCGCCAGCACGCTGTCGGCGTCCGCGTCCTTTTCCGCGACGCGCGCCGTGATATTGGTCAGCCGCTGCTCCAGCGCGGTGACGACCGGCGTCGCCCGCTGCGCTTCGGGCAGGCCCAGCAGCGCCATCTTGCGATAATTGCCCAGTTCCTGAAGCCGCTGAATCAACTGCGATGGCTCCGCACCGGCCAGCCCGTTGTCGCGGATCAACAGGCGACCAAAGCCATTGGCGTGCAGGCGAAAGTCGCTCCAGATGCGGGCGCGGCCCTGCGCCACGTCGGAAATGATGAGGTCATCGGTCGCAAAATGGCTGGCGATCATGGCGTCGGACGGGGGCGTCCTGACCAGCGCGATCTGGGTCGATCGGATGATCCGCCCCGGCAGGCCAGCGATCCACTGCGCCGTTGCGGCAAAGGGCGTCAGGTCGAAAGGGTCGCCATCGCCGTCCGCGATAAAGCTGTACGTCATGAATTCGGTGTGACGTTCGCAGGAAAATTCGAGCATGCCAAGGCGGCAGGTCAGGAAGCGGTCGCCAGTATCGGCGGTGACGCCATGGGCCGCGAGCAGCGCGGCCAGCGCCCCGCTGCTCTCGCGCGCTTCGTCCTCATCCACCAGCAGGACGAATTGCAGCAGGCGGGCCGGGGCGGACAGCCGGGGCATGGTACGCACATGCATTTCCTGCGACAGGGGCGCGCGCAGGGGATGATCGCGCAGTTGAAGCGCCGTGAAAGGATCGTCCCGGTGCGGCGCGTCGTCGGTCATGTTTTTGCTCCCCCTGATCGGCTTCTAGTCTGACAAAAGGCGCCCGCGCAATTGGATCATGCCAAAGGATGAGAGGCGATGGCCAGCGCCGTCAGACGCGCCGGGCGATGGCCCCCGCGGCCCAGCCCATGCCGACTGCCAGCGCAATGGCGGTCAGTCCGTAAAGGAAGGACCATTTCTCCGCCGCAACGGCCATGAACTGTTCAAAGCCGGATTTGCGCACGGTAATGTCGCGGACGGCGGCGGCAACCACGCGCCCGTCCTGCACCAGAAAAGTCTCCGCGGTATAATCGCCCACGATCACGCGGGCCGATAGCGGCAGGCGCGCCCGGTACAGCACGCCGTCACTGATTTCGACCGTGCCGGGGCGTTCGACGAACAGGCCGGATCGTTCGCGCAGATCGACCAGCCCTTCCTGGAACCGGCTGATTTCCGCGCTGTCGTTGAGCGAAGATGGCGACAATTGCAGCTTGTCGACGCCCAGTTCATATATCGCGGCGGTGCGTTCGTCGACGATGCGGTCGATCGGGCGGGACGATGCCATCGCGTAGAAACTGGGCGCTGACCGGAAGCTGGCGCGATCGGCATTGACCCAGATGCCGGCCACCTTCTGCTTTTCGCGCATGGTGATCGACTGTTCCGGCCCTTTTAGCACCACGACGATATCGGCGGGCTTTTCCGGGCGGTTGCCATCGGGATAGACGATCGCGCCGAACAGCAGCAGGTCAGCGCCGGTGAAACTATACTGGATCTCGATGTCGCGCTGCGACACATCC
Organism: Sphingobium sp. B2; assembly: GCF_007693735.1. Lineage (NCBI taxonomy): Bacteria > Pseudomonadati > Pseudomonadota > Alphaproteobacteria > Sphingomonadales > Sphingobiaceae > Sphingobium > Sphingobium sp. B2. The sequence continues at coordinate 1,836,937 of NZ_VDBZ01000001.1, read as the reverse complement.
GGCACCAGTTGCGGCGCAGTGGCCGCGCCCAGTAACAGGACCGGCGCCAGCCGCCAAAGGTCACGCGGCCGCATCAGTTCAACTCTATCGTGAAGATTTCATCGGGCCGCCAGCCCAGCCCCAGCGCCATGCGCGCAGCCACCAGCAACACGATCAGCGCCAGCAACACGCGCAGATATTCGGGCCGGATCGTCATCGACAGCCGCGTGCCGACCTGCGCGCCCGTGACGCTGCCGATCAGCAGCAGCATCGCCAGCACCAGATCGACGGCCTTGGTCGTCATTGCGTGCATCATCGTCGTCGCCATGGTGACAAACAGGATCTGGAACAGCGATGTGCCCACCACGGACTGGGTGGTCATGCCCAGCAGATAGAGCATGGCTGGGACAAGGATGAAACCGCCGCCCACGCCCAGCAGCATCGTCAGGATGCCGGTTGCCATCCCCAGCAGCAGCGGGGCGAGCGGCGAGATATAGAGGCCGGAGCGATAGAAGCGCCAGCGCATCGGCAGCGCCGCGACGAGCGGGTGGTGCCGCCGCTTGCGCGCCTGCGGACGCCTGCCGGTCTTAAGCGCGACCAGCGCCTGAATTGATTCCTTGGCCATCAACAGGCCGATGCCGCCCAGCATCAGCACATAGAGGATGCCGATGACCGTATCGATCTGCCCCAGATATTGCAGCAGGCGAAAGATCAGCACGCCAAGCCCGGCGCCGACCACGCCGCCGGCGATCAGGACGCCGCCCATGCGGAAATCGACCGTGCCGCGCGATATATGGGTGAAAACACCCGATACGCTGGCCCCGGTCACCTGCGATGCGGCGGATGCGGCGGCGACGGTGGGGGGGATGCCGTAAAAGATGAGCAGCGGGGTCGTCAGAAAGCCGCCGCCGACGCCGAACATGCCCGACAGCAGACCTACGATCCCGCCCAGGCCAACAATGACCAGCGCGTTCACCGAAAGATTGGCGATGGGCAGGTAAAGATCCATGGCCCGACCGGGGTAGTGGCAAAATGTGTCGAGTGAAAGCGCGCGATGCGCCCAGTGTCAAAAATCCGCAGCCAGGGTGATGGCAAGGCCGGAGGAGGGCGCGGCGCGACCGGCAATGCGTTCCCGCCATTCGACCGCGATGCGGGCGGGGATGTTGGGCAAAGGCAATCGGATCTGCATTTCCGGGCCAATGTCGATCCGCTCGACGCCCGGCTGCGCTCCGCCGGACAGGGCCGCACCGATTCGCAGCTTTGTCGTGTCGATCGGGGCAAGCAGTGAGAGTTTGCCGTCGATGAAAGCGTCGCGCTGGTTCAGCCCGACCATGCCTGCCTGCGCATAGGCTTCCGCCTCCAGCCCGCCGCCGATCCGTGTGGGGCCAAAGCCGCCCACGGCCATGATCGCCATCGCGTTGCGCGCCCGCTTGTCCAGCGCGATCCGGCGTTCGACGGCCAGGCTGACAGGGACGGTGCGCGCGGGCTGGATCGAAAGGCCGATCGCCGCTTCCGGGGCAGCGGGGCGCTGGAGCGCACTGGTCGCGCGGGCATAGGCGACGGTGCGGAACGGGGCGGAAGGGGTCAGGTCATAATCGACGCGCAGGCCAGCCTGCGACGCGCCCAGCCGACCAAGGGCGGCATCGGTCGGTGACGTGCCATTGTCCCGCCACAGCATCCATGCGCTGCCATGCCAGCGATCCGGCCGTGTCGACGCCGAGCGCAACAGCGGCGCGGGGGAGGGAGTGCCGTAATTAGCATCCGAATCGCTCGCATAGTGGCGGTTGGCAAAGGCCATGGAAAAGGCGATGAAATTCAGCAGGTCGACCGGCATGGCGTCTTGGACGTGCGCGTGGGTCGGGGCTGGACCGGCTGAGTGGAGACGGGCATTTGTCGTGATCGGGACGGCCGGGGGTACAAGGGAGGCCAATTGGGCTGGCCACGGCCTGAGCGGCAAAGGAAAGCTCATTTCGGTGGCATTCCCCGACCTTGTGGGTTGCGACGCTGGCAGGCGCGTGGTTGCCGATGCCGCAAATTTCTGGTGGGCTATCAATGGCAGGGGTGGTTCCGGCTGGCTACACAGCCGGATCGCGATCCAGCCGACCATCAAGAGCCCAAAGAAACGGAGTGGACGGCCACTGGCGGTTGCGATCATGGATCGGACTGCATGTCGGGAAAGCGGTGCTGGGTCTTGTCCCAGGCAAGCGGACGGCCCAGCAAGGACCGCACATATTGGAAGATGGCGCGCCGCGCCGCGAGTATGGCGATGAGATTGGCGATGAAGGTGCGCGGCACTGCGCCAAGGCCGTGACGCCAGCCATAGGCCTGTCCCACGAACAGCACGCGCATCAGACCGCGCCAACTCATCAGCCCGACATTGATCCACAGGAGGGCCACGATCATGGGTGTCAGCGGACGCGGCGGGATTGGCAGGACGAGGCTGATGAGCCAGAGCATCCCCCATAGAGCAATCGTCAGATAGGCGGCGAACAGGACAAAGGCGGACAGGGCCGCGCGCCGGTCGCGCAGGCGCATCCACCATTCGAACGGTCCGCCGCGCCACCCCATCCGGTCCCATCCCGCCAGAGAAATGCCCACGATCCAGCGGGCTTTCTGTCTGACGGCGCTGTCGATCGTGTCCGGGAAATATTCGCGGGTCGCAACCAGTTCGCCGTCTGCGTCGCGCATCCGGACGAATATGCCGCGCCCGCCATTGTCGCGAATCCGCAAGCCGGCTTCATAATCCTCCGTCAGCGATGACGGATCGAACGGACCATGGCCTGGATCGCGGGCGAGCGCTGCGAGCGTGTCCCGCTCGAACGCACAGGCGACCCCGGCGGACGGCACGGACGCGCCCAGCGCTTCGCGTATGGTCAGATATTTCCCATGGCTTTCTGCGAACTCGTCGCAATAGTGATTGGCGATGGCGCGGGAGAGCCAGTTGCCTTGGCCCGGCAGCGGCAGCACGGGCAATTGCACCAGTTGGAACCTGTCGATCATCACGTCGAACAGACGAATCTCATCGGCATGGACGACATCCTCGCAAGTGGTTACGGTTGTAACACCGAAAATCCACGTAAATCTGCGATCTTAGGGGACGGCCATTATGGGTGCTTGGCGGACGGTCCGCTTATGGCGAATACTAGAATGCCCAAGCGGAATCTGGGCCAGCAAAGTCCAAATGTATTTTTCGCAGTTGCTCAAGCAATTCGCTTTGAAGGCGATATGCACCCGCTGCGCCTTCAGCATCGCCCGAACGATGCGATTTGACGCTTTCGGTGAAATTTATCTTTGCTCGTTCCATGCCTGCGCGTAGCTCATCGGCTAGCCCCAAGAGCGCCATTATAGATTTAATTTCAAGGGTCACAGTTTTTTCGATCGGATAACTGTTTATGCAGCTGTTCTCGTAATTTAACATTTCTTCCGGACTTGCCATTTTGAGCTGGCTCTCCATTCAGAATCTCCGCGAAGTGTGACACCCACGTCTTTCTATAAACCCAATCCCGCCATCACTAAAGCATGTCTTCGATCGGCAAATCTGTATCGAGCGCGATTGAGCACTTTGGTCGTTCGGCGATAGTCCGCTTTGCCGACCTGTTAACCATTCTCCTCAACCACTTTCTCGGCATCGTGGAGCACTATCGCTTTGTAACGGAATCCTTCGCGCGTCTCTTCGTCCAGCATCGCCTGCCACAGAAGATTGAGGCAATCGGCCTTGGTCGTAGGACCGGGGTGGGGGGTGATGCCCAGCAGGATGCGCGGATCGCCCTGCGCAACGGCGGCGATGGCGTCGATCGTCGCGGGGTCGTTGGGATAGGCGCCGACGAAAATGCGATAATCCGCCTCGCCCCAGCGTCCCAACGCATGGCGCAGCATCGGGCCGATCACGTCCGCTTCGCGCCAGGCTGGAACGAATATCGCGATCCGGCCGGGATTGGGCGATGGTGGCAGGGTTGCCGTCGTCATACGGTCATGGCGACCATATATGAACAGATCGCGCCATGCCTTGCGCGCCAGAAACAGCAGGTCGATCAGAAAATCGTCCACACCGCCGATGGCCAGCCCAACGGCGGCAAATAGCAGGATTTCATGATGAAGGAGCGCAAGGCCAGCGACCAAAATGTCCCCCAAAGCCTTGACCCCCATGCCTCGACAGGGGAGAGGATGGCATTGGTGTCAGCCGCTTCCAAGTCTTTTGCGCAAATTGCGCAAAAGGGAGGCAAAAAAACAGGAAGATCGAAAGAATGACAAAGCCACGCCCATCAGTATTACGCGAATTCCTTGCCAGTCAGGCGGGCAGCGCTGTGTTGCTGATGATCGCGGCGACGCTGGCCATGGTTCTGGCCAATCTGCCGGGTGGCGGCGGTCATCTCTATCACGACCTGATCCATGCGCAGTTTGGACCGGAGCTGACCCCGAAGCTGGGGCCGATGACCGTTCATCTGTGGATCAACGATGGGCTGATGGCGATTTTCTTCCTGCTCGTCGGACTGGAGATAAAGCGGGAGTTTCTGGATGGCGGGCTGTCGACGTGGGAGCGGCGGCGGCTGCCGATCATCGCCGCCGTTGCGGGCATGGTCGTGCCAGCGCTCGTCTACCTCTTGGTAACAGGTGGACAGCCGGAACTGGCCAATGGCTGGGCGATCCCTGCCGCGACCGACATTGCCTTTGCGATCGGCGTGCTGGCGCTGCTGGGTAATCGCGCGCCCGCCTCCCTCAAGCTGTTCCTGACGGCGGTGGCGATCGTTGATGATATGGGCGCGGTGGCGATCATCGCCCTGATCTATACGCAGGGTCTCGATATGGCCGCGCTTGCCGGGGCGGCGGCGGTGCTGGTCGTGATGTTCGGGTTGAACCGGGCAGGGGTGAAGTCGCTGATCCCCTATCTCATCGGTTTCGTGCTGTTGTGGTATTTGATGCTGCTGTCGGGCGTTCATGCGACGGTCGCTGGCGTCCTGGCGGCCATGACGGTTCCGATCCGCTGCACGCCGGGCGCGCCCGACGCGGAGGACAGCCCGCTGCACAAGCTGGAACATGCCGTCCATCCCTGGAGCGCCTATCTGATCGTACCGCTGTTCGGCTTTGCCAATGCCGGGCTGGCGTTGAACGCCCAGGTGTTTAGCGCACTGCTGGATCCCTTGCCGATGGGCGTGGCGCTGGGCCTGTTTCTGGGCAAGCAGCTCGGCATATTTGGCAGCGTCTGGGCCGCGGCGCGACTGGGCATAGCGGAACGGCCGAACGGTGCGAACTGGGCGCAGATCTATGGCATGGCGATGCTGTGCGGGATTGGCTTTACCATGAGCCTGTTCATCGGCGCGCTTGCTTTCCCCGGATCGGCGCTGCTGGTCGAGGAGGCCAAGGGCGGCATCTTGATGGGGTCGATCGCCTCGGCTCTTGGTGGCTATGCCCTGTTGCGTTGGGCTGCGCCATCGCTGCGCTAGGTCGGTTCGCCAAGCCGATGTTCCTGTGCTATACCCATAGTCGCTGCATGGCTGCGCGCGTCGCGCCATGCCGCCAATAATCGACCAATTCTTCTAGTCGCGATACCGGAGGAGGGCGAATATGAGTATGGAGACGGACATCAATTATCTGCTGCACCGTCAGCAGATGTCGCTGATCAAGGCGCAGGCCAGCCCGTCACGCGAAGGGCGCACCGCCTATGAAGATATGGCGCAGCGCTACATCGAACAGGTCGATGCCTATCGGCAGGAAAATGAAAGGCTGATCGTCCGCGCCCATTGATGGTGCGGACGTCAGCGACGCTCCAGCAGTCTCTCGATCGCGAGATGATGAGTCGCGTCGTCGCCACATTCCTTTTCCAGCACTGCCTTGATCCGCTGCAATTCGGCTTCGGTCAGATGTTCGATGCCGATAAAATCGTTGCGCGCATTGTCCACGGCGCGGATCAATTCGTCCAGCTTCGCCTGGATCGCTGATCCGTCGCGATTCTGCGCGTTCTGGATCAGGAACACCATCAGAAATGTGACGATGGTGGTGCCGGTGTTGATGACCAGTTGCCAAGTGTCGGAATAATTGAAGATCGGACCCGTGGCGACCCAGACCAGCACGACGGCGCTCGCCAGGATGAAGGCCAATGGTTGTCCGGCCCAACTGGCGACCCGGTGTGACAGGGCGGCGAAAAATCTGTCCATCATGCTCTATTCCTTGGCACGCCGCGCGGCGTGCATTTATGCTGCGTTCAGGCGCTAGTTGCCATGAAGCGCGCATGACAGCCATCGCTTTTCGCGCGCTTGCCTGCGCCCTCACCGCATCCCTGCTGGCGTCCTGCGCCACTGTTTCGCCCGAATCACGTCTGCGTGCCGGGCTGGTGGAAGCCGGATTGTCGCCCCGGATGGCGGGCTGCATGGCCGAACGCATGGTCGACCGGCTCAGCCTGACGCAGTTGCGCCGGCTCCAGTCGCTCGTATCGCTCCGCAAGTCTCACATGGGCGAAATGAGCGTGGATCGGTTCCTCTATAAGGTACGCGCGCTGGAGGATCCGGAGATTTTTCTGGTCACCAGCAAGGCAGCGATCAACTGCGCCCTCTAGGCGTTATTTTGCAATAATCCGCGCTGACGCTTCGCAAAGGTTTTGCAATTTTGCAAAGTCGTTTTGCGAAATCACTCTGGCCCTGCAATCCTGTCTGTGCTTTAGCCGTCGCCATCACGGTTCGATGGAAAAGGACGGCACGCTCCATGAATATTCATGAATATCAGGCGAAGGAACTGCTCGCGAAATATGGCGCGCCGATCGCCGCCGGTTATGCCGCTTTCTCGGTCGAGGAAGCTGTCGAGGCCGCCAAGAAGCTGCCCGGACCGCTTTATGTCGTAAAGTCGCAGATCCATGCCGGTGGCCGCGGCAAGGGCAAGTTCAAGGAACTGCCCGCCGAAGCCAAGGGCGGCGTTCGCCTCGCCTTCAATCTGGATGAGGTCAAGGCGCACTCGGCCGACATGCTGGGCAACACGCTGGTGACGATCCAGACCGGCGACGCGGGCAAGCAGGTCAACCGCCTCTACATCACCGACGGCGCCGACATCGACAAGGAATTCTACCTTGCCCTGCTGGTCGATCGCGCCAGCAGCCGGATCGCGTTCGTCGTATCGACCGAAGGCGGCATGGATATTGAGGAAGTCGCCCATTCGACCCCTGAAAAGATCCACAGCTTCTCCGTCGATCCGGCGACCGGCTTCATGCCGCATCATGGTCGTTCGGTGGCTGCCGCGCTGGGCCTGACCGGTGATCTGGCCAAGCAGGCGTCCAAGGTCGCTGGCTCGCTCTATGCGGCCTTCCTGGACACCGATGCCGAGCAGATCGAAGTCAATCCGCTGGCGCTGACAAAGCAGGGCAACCTGCTGGTGCTTGATGCCAAGGTCGGTTTCGATGGCAACGCCATGTTCCGCCACAAGGACATCGCCGAACTGCGCGACCTGACCGAGGAAGATGCGGCCGAAGTCGAAGCATCCGAATATGACCTCGCCTATATCAAGCTGGACGGCAATATCGGCTGCATGGTCAACGGCGCTGGCCTGGCCATGGCGACGATGGACATCATCAAGCTGAACGGCGAATTCCCCGCCAACTTCCTGGACGTCGGCGGCGGCGCTTCGAAGGAAAAGGTGACCGCAGCGTTCAAGATCATTCTGAAGGACCCGGCGGTCAAGGGTATCCTGGTCAACATTTTCGGCGGCATCATGAAGTGCGACATCATCGCCGATGGTATCGTGGCCGCGGCCAAGGAAGTTGACCTGTCGGTCCCGCTGGTGGTTCGCCTGGAAGGCACCAACGTGCAGCAGGGCAAGGACATTCTCGCGGCTTCGGGCCTGGCCATCGTCCCGGCGGACGATCTGGGCGACGCAGCACGCAAGATCGTCGCAGAAGTGAGGAAGGCAGCCTGAGGCCGCTTTTCACCTGAACTGACACCATTTGGGTGCGGGTAGTCCGGTTTCGGGCTGCCCGCGCCCGTGTTGGCATTTATAATGGAGGATGTTGAAATGAAGATCCTTGTCCCCGTGAAGCGGGTGATCGACTATAACGTAAAACCGCGCGTCAAGGCGGACGGGACGGGTGTTGATCTGGCGAACGTCAAGATGAGCATGAACCCGTTTGACGAGATCGCGGTCGAAGAAGCCATCCGTCTGAAGGAAAAGGGCGTGGCGACCGAGGTGATCGCGGTGTCGATCGGCGTTGCCAAGGCGCAGGAAACGCTGCGCACGTCGCTCGCCATGGGCGCCGACCGGGCGATCCTGATCCAGACCGATGACGAGGTCGAGCCGCTGGGCGTGGCCAAGCTGCTCGCCAAGGTGCAGGAAGAGGAAGGCGCTGGCCTGATTATCCTGGGCAAGCAGGCGATCGACGATGACAGCAACCAGACCGGCCAGATGCTGGCGGCGCTGCTGAACCTGCCGCAGGGCACTTTTGCATCGAAGGTAGAGGTTGAAGGCGACAGCGTGTCGGTGACCCGCGAAGTCGATGGCGGGCTGGAGACGGTCAAGCTGTCCACCCCCGCGATCGTCACCACCGACCTGCGTCTGAACGAGCCGCGCTATGCGTCGCTGCCCAACATCATGAAGGCGAAGAGTAAGCCGCTCGCGCAGAAAACACCGGCCGATTATGGCGTCGACATCGGCGCACGGCTGGAAACGCTCAAGGTCGTCGAACCGCCCAAGCGCACCGCGGGCGTCAAGGTCGCCGATGTCGATGAACTGGTTGCCAAGCTCAAGGCTATGGGAGTTGCCGCATGAAAACGCTCGTTTGGGTCGAACATGACGGCGGTGCCGTCAAGGATGCCACGCTTTCCGCCGTCACGGCAGCGGCAAAGCTGGGCGAAGTGCATTTGCTGGTCGCTGGCGAAGGCGTCAGCGCGGTTGCAGAAGAGGCCGCGAAGATTGCGGGCGTTGGCAAGGTTCATGTCGCTGATGACGCGGCCTTTGGCCATGCACTCCCCGAAAATGTCGCGCCGCTGATCGTGGAACTGATGGGGCATCATGATGCCTTCGTTGCGCCCGCCACCAGCAATGGCAAGAATATCGCGCCGCGCGTCGCCGCTCTGCTCGACGTCATGCAGATCAGCGACATATTGTCGGTCGAGAGCGAAGACACGTTCACCCGGCCAATCTATGCGGGCAACGCGATCGCGACGGTCAAGTCGAAGGACGCCAAGAAGGTGATAACCGTGCGTGGCACGGCGTTCGACAAGGCGTCGCGGGATGGCGGATCGGGAACGGTGGAAGCCGTGAGCTCGACTGGCGACAAGGGCATGTCGTCCTTCGTGGGTGCGGAAATCGCCAAGCTGGAGCGTCCTGAACTGACCAGCGCCAAGATCATCGTGTCGGGTGGCCGCGCGCTCAAGGATGGGCCGACGTTCGAGGAAGTTATCTTCCCGCTGGCGGACAAGCTGGGCGCGGCTGTCGGCGCGTCGCGCGCGGCGGTCGATGCAGGCTATGTGCCCAACGACTATCAGGTCGGGCAGACCGGCAAGATCGTCGCCCCGGAAGTCTATGTCGCGGTCGGCATTTCCGGCGCGATCCAGCATCTGGCCGGCATGAAGGACAGCAAGACCATCATCGCGATCAACAAGGATGAAGATGCGCCGATCTTCCAGGTGGCTGACATCGGCCTGGTTGGTGATCTCTTCAAGGTGGTGCCGGAACTGACCGGCAAGCTGTAATCAGGCAAACGCCAATGAAAAAAAAAGGGCGCGGGTGGAAAATCCCGCGCCCTTTTTGATGTTATTCGCAGCTTACGTCGTTCCGATCGATGGCCCGTCCGGCAAGGGCGCCTGCGCCGCCGCCAAGGATCGTGCCGAGCGTCTTGGAACCGCCCGGAGCAATGACATTGCCCAACACGCCGCCGGCAATCGCACCGACTATCGTGCCGGTCGTGCCGTCGTCGCGCTTGCAATAATAGCGGCCATCGCGATCACGGTAAATCTGTTCGTCATCGCGGATCGGACGGCGCTGGTAACGGGGCGGACCGCGGCGATCGCCGGGGCGGTCATAACCATAGCCTCGGTTTCCGCCACCATCCGATACGCATGCGCCCAGCGGCAGCATCGCGACCATGGCTATGGCCAGGAGGGGTTTGCGCATCACGACACCAGCGGACTGGTGTTGTGGTTCACCTGCGTCACCGGCTTGCTGTCGGCGACGCGCTGGTCGGACAGGTCGGCCTTGGCCTGATTGTAGCGGGCGACGAGATCGTCGCGGAACTGGTCAAGCTTGCCGTCGTCATACAGCTTCTTGCCGACATAGCCGGCGATAGCGCCGAAAATCAGGGTGCGGATCATGGAGTGGCTCCTTTGTTGGTGTCCAAGATGTCGGCCGATCAACGGGCGGCGACGCCATGGGTTCCGGCGGTGCGGACAACAAAGAGAGCGGGATAGTTACTCGGCCTCGTCGGACAGCCGTTCGGCGCGAGCGTCGGCAGCGGCGGCTTCCCGGCGGGCGCGGGCCGTGTCGGTCAGATCCTGACGTTTGGCCATGGCCAGCCAGGCGGCTTCGGCGCGAAGGCAGCGATCGCGGACATTGCTGAGCGTCGCGGCGTCGGCATCGGAGCGGGCTTGCGCGGCGAGGCTATGATAGTCGGTAACGGCCATTTGGCTCTCCTTGATGTCAAAGGATGAATGGGCCGGGCGCGAAGGAAGACCCCCGCGCCCGATCCGGGCCGTCTGAATTATTCAGCGTGGGCGATGTTCACCGCAGCCATCTTGCCGCGCTTGTCCTGCTCCAGGTCATAGGACACGCGGTCCTTTTCACGCAGGGTAGCCAGGCCAGCGCGCTCGACGGCGCTGATGTGAACGAATGCGTCTGCGCCGCCATTGTCGGGGGCGATGAAGCCATAGCCCTTGTCGGCGTTGAAGAATTTGACGACGCCAGTGATGCTGCTCATGTGGTATTCCTTCTTTCTGTGCGGCGAACCCCGTGTGGACGCGCCGGGTTGCTAAGGGGCAGGGAAAGAAGGAAGTAGGTGCCGCAAAGCGCCGAAGACCGTCGATTTGCGACTGTAGCCTCGCCCATGTAGGGCAGGCGACGGCAAATAGCAAATCACGCAACGATCCGCGGCCTCCCGCGCAACCCGATTCACCCGATCCGTCACCCGGCTTGACCGGCGCGTCCTCCCGGCAATCGCAACAATCCAGCGGCGATCGATGCAGCGACGCTGCATTGGGCGCTCGCGATGGATAAATGTCTGGAAAATGGTAGCGGAGGAGGGACTTGAACCCCCGACACGCGGATTATGATTCCGCTGCTCTAACCAGCTGAGCTACTCCGCCCCATGGGGCCGCGCGGGGCGTGTGGCCCTGCGGTGAGGCGGCGCTATACGCAGCAGGGGCGGGTCGGTCAACGGGGGTAATGCGGGTAGAACGCAACTTATTTGCGACGCACGCTCCAGCCTGGCGGCAGGGCCGCGGGATAAGCCGCGATCGTGCCCGAATCGATCGCGCCGACGGCTTCGTTCACCAGCGGGCCAAGCTGGCTCATGTCCGGATTATGGCCCGCGCCCGGCATGGTCAGCAAGGTAGCGGGGGTGTGCGCGGCATCGAACAGCGCGTCGGCCTGGCTCAATTCCACTCGGTCGTCGGCAGTGCCCAGCATCATCACCAGCGGTGCGTGGATCTTGGTCGCGGCATCCAGATTGTTCCATTTGTCTGGCAGCAGCAGGCCGACTGCGCCCGGTGCTGATTCCGCCAGCTTGTCGAAGGTCGACAGGGTGACCACACCGGTTACCGGCGCTGTCGCCCCGACATGCAGCGCCACCGCGCCGCCCAGCGAATGGCCGACCAGAAAGACATGGGCGTCCGTTCCGACAAGTTGCCGCGCCCGCGCGACGAAGGCGCGGCCGTCCGCCACCAGTCCGGCCTGTGTCGGGCTGCCCGGATTGCCGCCAAAACCGCGATAGGACACGACGATGACATGATCGCCATGCCCGGTCAGATGTTCGGCATAGCGCGCGGCGACCCCCTGGTTCGATCCGCGCCCGTGGAAGAAGAGGATGACGTCATGATCGCCTGGATCACCCGGCCAATAATAGCCGGTCAGTGACAGACCGTCCTCGGTCCGTACCGGCAAAGGCTGGGGCGCCGCCTTGGTCCATTGGGCGACGCTGATGGGCGTGGCGTCGGCCTTGTATATCTGTTCGCGTATGCCCGAAGCGCAGGACGCCAGCATCAATGCCGCCGCGACCAGTCCTGTTTTTCTGCCCTGCATCATCATTCCCATGCCGTTTGGAGGCGGGAATAGCGTAATGGCGGGCGTCTGCGCGATTTTTCTGTTGCAATCTTTTTTGCGCCACGTCCTAATGTTGCAACGCACAACCAGCCATATTGGCTGAGGGAGGATCGACAACTTGCCCTTCCATGAAATGTTTGAGCCTGATGGTTCGATACGCCCCTGCTACGCTGAAGTGCAGAAATGGGTGGAGCGAACGGGCATTTCCGGGCTTAACCGTCGACTGGACGAGGCAGAGGCGATCTTCCGCCGCATCGGCATCACCTTCGCCGTCTATGGGGAGGGGGGCGATCCTGAAAGACTGATCCCCTTCGACCTGCTGCCGCGCATCTTCACCGCGCAGGAATGGCGTGTGCTGGACAAGGGCATTCGTCAGCGCGCCCGCGCGCTCAACGCCTTCCTGCACGACGTCTATCATCGCGGGGAGATTGTGAAGGCCGGCATCATGCCTGCCGACATCATCTACCAGAACAGCGCCTATCTGGCCGAAATGTCCGACTTTTCGCCCCCCGGCAAAGTCTATAGCCATATTGTGGGCATCGACATCGTTCGCACCGGGCCGGGCAGTTTTGAAGTGCTGGAAGATAATTGCCGCACCCCGTCGGGCGTGTCCTACATGCTCGAAAATCGCGACATCATGACACGCATGTTCCCTGAACTGTTCGCGCAGGGAATTGTCGCGCCGGTCGACGACTATCCCGCCGAGCTGTTGAAGAGCCTGAAAGAAGTCGCGCCACCCGCCTGCACCGGCGATCCGGTCGTCGTCGTGCTGACGCCCGGATCGCTCAACAGCGCCTATTATGAGCATAGTTTCCTCGCCGACCTGATGGGCGTCGAACTGGTCGAGCCGGCGGACCTGTTCGTCGATGAAGGTCGGGTGTGGATGAAAACCACGCTGGGACCGAAGGCCGTCGACGTCATCTATCGCCGTATCGATGACGAATATCTCGATCCGCTGGTGTTCCGCCCGGACAGCCTGCTGGGCATTCCGGGCATTTTCAACGTCTATCGTAATGGCGGCGTGACGCTGGCTTCGGCACCCGGATCGGGCATCGCCGATGACAAGGCGGTCTATATCTACGTGCCCGAAATGATCCGCTTCTATCTGGGCGAGGTGCCGATCCTGGACAATATCCAGACCTGGCAATGCAGCAAGCCGGACGAATGCGCCTATGTGCTGGAAAATCTGCACGATCTGGTGGCCAAGGAAGTCCATGGATCGGGCGGCTACGGCATGTTGATCGGGCCGAAGTCGTCGAAGGACGAAGTGGAGGCCTATGCCGCGCGCATCCGCGCCGATCCGGGCAAGTTCATTGCGCAACCGACGCTGGACCTGTCCACCGTCCCCACGCTCGGCCCCGCCAGCGTCGTGGGTCGCCACGCCGATTTCCGTCCCTATTGCCTGGTCGGCAAGCAATTGCGGCTGGTGCCGGGCGGCCTCACCCGCGTTGCGCTGACCGAAGGGTCGCTGGTCGTCAATTCCAGTCAGGGCGGCGGCGTGAAGGACACATGGGTCATGCAGGATTGATGATGGTTAGATCCTCCAATCACCCCGTTGAAAACGCAGGTTTTGAGGGTTTCTCATGCTGAGCCGGACCGCCGAAAATCTCTACTGGATGGCGCGCTATATGGAGCGGGCCGAAGCCACCGCCCGGCTGCTGACCATGGGGCAGCGCATGGCGATATTGCCCGGCGCGCATCATCGCGACGAATGGCGTTCCGTCGTGCGCGCGACTGGCAGCGGCCACCAGTTTCCCGAAGGGGTGCAGGTGACGGAAAGCGATGTCGTCGCCTTCCTGATGCTGGACCTCGACAATCCCAGCTCGATCCGCTCCTGCCTGCTCAAAGCCCGGTCCAACGCCAAATCGGCGCGCACCATGCTGACGCAGGATATGTGGGAAGCGCTCAACGACGGCTGGCGCAAGCTCGACAGCTATGATGTGTCCGAAGCGCGGCAGCAACTTCCGGCCCTTATCGACTGGGTCAAGACCCGCGTCATGACCTTTCGCGGCGCTACCCATTCGGGCCAGCTGCGCAATGAAGGCCATGATTTCCTGCGCTGCGGGTCCGCGCTGGAACGGGCGCAGATGACGCTGCGGCTGCTTGACGTCAAATATTATGTCCTGCTGCCGGAAACCGAAGTCATCGGCGGCAATCGCGACCATTATCAATGGACATCGGTGCTGCATGCACTGTCAGGCAGCCGTGCCTATCATCATGTCTATGGCGGCACTTACACGCCCTGGCAGATCACCGATTTCCTGATGCTCAACCGCATGTTTCCGCGCAGCGTGGCCTATTGCTACGACCAGCTGGCCTATCGCCTGCACCGGCTGGAAGGGTGGCACGGCACACGCAATCCCTGCCATGAGACGGTGCAGCAGATGGTGACTGCGCTCGAACAGCTCGACAGTGGGGAAATCTTCCGCTTCGGCCTGCATGAAACGGTGCAGCACGGGCTGCAAATGACCAATCAACTGGGCATGGAAATCGCCCAGGCCTATCATTTCGGCTAGAAGGGGGAAGGGGGGCCTTTCATGAAATTGCTTGTCCGCCACCAGACCGTCTATCGCTATGACGCATCGGCCGGGCGCGTGGCGATGCGGCTGAAGCTGATGCCGGTCGATACCCCGGCGCAGACCGTGCTGGATTGGCAGGTCAGCGTGAATGGCGATGTGCTGACGGATTTTCGCCCCAACAGCTATGGTGAGATGGAAACGATCTGGATTCGCCACGATCGGCAGGACAATGCCGTCATCGTCGCCGAAGGGCTGGTCGAAACCCGCGAGACTCATGGCGTCGTCGGTGCGCCCGTCAGCCGGGTCAATCCGCGCTATTTCCTGCGCGAAACGCCGCTCACCCGCGCGTCGGATGGTATCGCCGCCATGGCCCGCGCCACGCCCGAAGGCGACGGCCCGCTCGCCCGGCTGCACGCGCTGTCCGCCGCCGTCATCGACGCCGTTGGCTATCGCGCGGGCGTCACGACATCGGCCACCACCGCCGCGCAGGCCTTTGCGCTGGGGGCAGGGGCTGTCTCTTATACACATCTAGATGTGTATAAGAGACAGGTCGAAACCCGCGAGACTCATGGCGTCGTCGGTGCGCCCGCTGTCTCTTATACACATCTAGATGTGTATAAGAGACAGGGGCAGGGGTGTGTCCGGACCATGCCCAGATTGTCATCGCCGGGGCGCGTTCGCTCGGCATCCCGGCGCGCTATGTGTCGGGCTATCTGCTGGCGGGCGATGGCAGCGAATTGCACGAAACCCATGGCTGGGCCGAAGCATTGGTGCCCGAACTGGGGTGGGTAGGGTTCGATCCGTCCAACCGTGTCTGCGTGACCGAACGCTATCTGCGCGTCGCCAGCGGACTGGATGCGGATGAGGCCGCGCCGATCCGGGGCACGATCACGGTTGCGGGCGATATCTCGATTGACGCGGACGTCCGTATCGCGCAGGCGGTTGATGGCGTCGAGGAACGGCAGTTGCAGCGGCAACAGCAGCAGTCTATCCCGCCGTCCAACGCGCAGCTTTGATTCAGCTTTCGGGGACGGGGACGAATGACCTATTGTGTGGCGGTGCGGGTTGACCAGGGGCTGGTCATGCTGTCCGACACCCGCACCAATGCGGGCATGGACAATATCGCCCGCTTTCGTAAGAGCTTCACCTATCTGGTCGAGGGCGAACGGGCGATCACCCTGCTCTGTTCGGGTAACCTGTCGATCACGCAGGGGGTGAAGGCCACGCTGAGCAAGGCGATCAAGGACGCCAAGCTCGACCCCGACATCGAAACCATCCTCAATTGCAGCACCATGCACCGCGTCGCGCAGATCGTGGGCGATGCGATGCGCGCGATGCAGACGCGATACCGCGAAAGCATCGAAATGGGTGGTTCGGGCGCCAGCGCCTCGATCATGATCGCGGGCCAGCGCCGGGGCGGCAAACCGCGACTCTACCTCGTCTACAGCGCGGGCAATTTCATCGAAGCGACCGAGGACACGCCTTTCTTCCAGATCGGCGAGCATAAATATGGCAAGCCGATTCTGGACCGCATCATCACGCGCGACACGACGCTGGAGGACGCGACGAAGGCGGTGCTGGTGTCGATGGATTCAACCCTGCGCTCCAACCTGTCCGTCGGCATGCCGCTCGACCTGACGGTCATTCCGACCGACAGGTTCGACTTCCGCGTCCGCACCCGCATCGAAGCCGACAATGAAGAATTCGCCATGATCTCCCAGGGCTGGAGCGCCGCGCTGCGCAAGGGTTTCGAAGATTTGCCCAACGTATTGGATTGAGCAGGGCCGGAGGGGGAGGCGACGCAGCCTCGTTTGCGCCACAGGGTTGCGCTGATCGACGGCGGCGGATGGATCATCCCTCGCGCTACCCACACCCCCGCTTCGCACCGCCCAAGCAAATCCTTCGCTTGCCTGCGCGCCGTCACCGCCTATCTCTGCCATCAACACGAATCGCTTCTGAAAGCCTGATATGACCGCCACCCATTCGACCCGTATGCTCATCCTCGGTTCCGGCCCGGCTGGCCTCTCCGCCGCCATTTATGGCGCGCGTGCGGGACTGGCGCCGATCGTGGTGCAGGGGATGCAGCCGGGCGGGCAGCTCACCATCACCACCGACGTCGAAAATTACCCCGGTTTCAAGGATGTGATCCAGGGGCCATGGCTGATGGAGCAGATGCAGGCGCAGGCCGAGCATGTCGGCGCGCAGATGATGTATGACCAGATTGTCGATGTGGACCTGTCGCAGCGGCCCTTTCGCCTGACCGGGGACGGCGGCGTCGTCTATGTCGCCGATACGCTGGTCATCTGCACTGGCGCGCAGGCCAAATGGCTGGGCGTAGAAGGGGAAGAGCATTTGCAGGGCAAGGGTGTCAGCGCCTGCGCGACCTGCGACGGCTTTTTCTATCGCGGCAAGAAGGTGGTGGTCATCGGTGGCGGCAATACCGCGGTCGAGGAGGCGCTGTACCTCACCAACCACAGCCATGACGTCACCCTGATCCATCGCCGCGACACGCTGCGCGCCGAAAAGATCTTGCAGGAACGGCTCCACGCCCATCCGAATATCAAGGTGCTGTGGAACAAGGCGGTCGATAAATTTGTCGGCGGCGGCACGCCTGAAGGGCTGGTCGGCGTGGACCTTATCGACACGGTAACCGGCGAAAAGTCGCATGAGCCGACCGACGGCGGCTTCGTCGCGATCGGCCATCATCCCGCAACCGAACTCTTCACCGGCAAGCTGCCGATGGATGAGGGCTATTTGCTGGTCGAAAAGGGCACCACGCGCACCTCGATCCCCGGTGTGTTCGCGGCAGGCGACGTGACCGACAAAATCTATCGCCAGGCGGTGACCGCGGCGGGCATGGGCTGCATGGCGGCGCTGGACGTGGAAAAATTCCTGGCCGAGGCGGATTTCGAGGCGATGGTCGAGGCGTGACTTCTTGCCGTTCGGGCTGAGCGAAGTCGAAGCCTTCCACTGAGCGGAGCGAAGTGGCCTCCCTATCGGTCGGCCGAGCCCTTCGCCTTCGCTCAGGGCGAACGGATATTACTGCGCCACCTTGCTCCGCGCAAAGGCGACCAGCGACCCGAACGTCTCGAACGTGTCGCCGTCGATGTCGTCATCCTCGATCAATATGTCGAAACGATCTTCCATCTCGGTCAGCAAGCCAGCAACCGCCATCGAATCCAGCTCCGGCAGCGCGCCGAACAAGGGCGTGTCAGCCGCAAACCCGTCGACCTGATCCTGCGAAAGGCCCAGCACGTCGCGCAACAGCGCCCGCGTCAGAAGCTCGATGTCATCGGTCCGGTCGACCGGCTGAGGAGATTGCGCCCGCATGATGGGCGTCGTCCTAGTCATTCCCGCCCTATCCGACAAGCGCGGAAATGGCTGTCCGAGCCGCAGGCAACCAGTTGGACGCATGGCGCGGGTTGAAGGCGTCGATGCGGTGGAGCGGTACTCGCTCCTCCATCCAGTCGCTCTTGTAGGGATTGTCGCCCGTGCCATAGTCGATCGTCGCGACCCGATCGCCATCGATCGCTTGGGCAAACATCGCATGGCTCAGCAGCGTGCCGGGCGATCCCGCGTCATGGGCGCGATCATGGGACAGTTTGTGGATGAGCGCGACGCCATTTTCCACCGTCCATAATTGGGTGGCGACCGCGCGGCCCCTGTTCCCCTCGGCCTCCCGCGCAAAGCCCAACCGCAACGTCCCGGCATCACTTTCCTGCTCGACCAGCGCGCGCAGGAAATTCAGACCGGGTTCCGCCTCCTTCCAGCTGCGCCCATGCACATCGACATAATCGCGCCACAGATCGTCGGTCAGCCGGTCGCTGATCGACAGGTCATAGCGGTTGCCCCGCGCCCGGCGCCTGACGAGCGTGCGCAGCCGACCGGGGCGGCTGGCCCAATAGGTCGCGAAATCCCGCCCGGCAATCGGCAGAATATGCCGCCCGCCCATTGGCCGCGACAGCGCAAACCATCCGGTCCGGCGCAGGCTGGCCAGCAGTTCGACGCTCGATTCGACCGGATAGAGGTCGATCTGGCTGGCGCTGCGCAACAGGTGGCGGCTCAACGTGTCGAGCAGGTGCGCCCGCTGCGCCGCATCCGGCTTGCCCGTGAACAGCGGTGACCAGTCGAAACTATACCAGTTGGCCAGCGCAGACAGGCGACGGCTTTCAGGTTCCAGCAGGAACAGCCAGGCCTGCGTGCCATTATCCTCTGACATGACCACCCGCACCGGGACATCGGCCAGACAATGACGATGCAGCAGATCGAACCAGTCGAGCCGGCCAAACAGGCCGGGCACGGCGTCGCGATCGAGACGGCCTTGCAGCGCGTCCCGCACTTGCGCGAGGCTGTGATATTCCCTTGTCGTCGGCAACCGACTATCTCCGCATGCGTGAAGGTGAGGCTTAGGGGCAAAGTCTGGAAATGGAGTTAAGCATGCGCCAGACAGACCAGAGCATGGCGATCCTGCCGATCGACCACCTGCTGCTGCGTGGCGATCGGGATCGGGCGGCGCTGGACGGGCGGTCGGGCAGCTATAATTTTGCCGAACTGGAAGAAACGCTGGGGCGGCTTGCAGGCTGGCTGGCGGGATTTGGACTGGCGCCGGGCGCACGGGTGGCGAGCTGGATCGCCAAAGGGCCGGTGGCGGCGCTGATGCCGCTCGCCGCGCCGCGTGCGGGTCTTGTCCACGTCCCGGTCAATCCGCTGCTCAAACATGCGCAGGTGGCGCATATTCTGGCCGATAGCGGCGCGGCGCTGCTGATCGGCACGACGGCGCGACTCGCGACGCTGGCCCCGGGCGATGTGCCGCAGGGGTGCCAGTTGCATCGGGAGGATGACGCCGCCTGCGCCATGAGCGGTGGTACCGCGCTTGCACCATCGACCGCGGCCCCGGACGATCTCGCCGCCATCCTCTACACCAGCGGATCAACCGGGCGGCCCAAGGGGGTGATGCTCAGCCACGCCAATCTCTGGCTGGGCGCGGTCGCGGTCGCCGACTATCTGGGTCTGACGCCGCAGGACCGCACCGCCTGCGTCCTGCCGTTCAGCTTCGATTATGGCCAGAATCAGCTGCTCTCAACCTGGTTTGCCGGCGGCTGCGTCTATCCGCTCGACTATCTGACGGCCCGTGACGTCATGAAGCTGGTCGACCGGCGCGACATCACGACGCTGGCTGGCGTACCACCGCTCTGGGTTCAACTGACCGAACTGGATTGGCCGCCGGAGGTAGCGGCCAAGCTCAAACGCCTGACCAACAGTGGCGGCGCGCTGACCCGACCTTTGGTATCCCGGCTGCGCGCGCTGTTTCCCAAGGCCGATCTTTATCCCATGTACGGCCTGACCGAAGCGTTCCGCTCCACCTATCTGCCGCCCGCCCTGGTTGAGAGCCACCCCGACTCGATGGGGTCGGCGATCCCCTTTGCCGAGATATTGGTGGTCCGTCCCGATGGCAGCATCACAGACGATGACGAGCCGGGCGAACTGGTCCATTGCGGCCCGCTCGTCGCCCAGGGCTATTGGCGCGACGCAGCCCGTACCGCCGAGCGCTTCAAGCCCGCGCCATCCGCGTCCCGCTATGGCGGCATGGCGGTCTGGTCCGGCGACACGGTGCGACGCGATGCCGATGGCCTGCTCTATTTCGTCGGGCGCGACGATGCCATGATCAAGTCGGCGGGCAACCGGATCAGCCCGACCGAGATAGAGGAGGCTGCGGTGGCGGTGCCGGGCGTCGCCGAAGCGGTGGCGCTGGGGGTGAAGGATGAACGGCTGGGGCAGGCGGTCAAATTGCTGATCCGCTCCGCCGACCCGGACGTGGCCCAGGCGGTCGCCACGCACATCAAGGCGGAACTGCCCAATTTCATGCAACCGCGCGAAATCCTTGTGCTGGCGGCATTTCCCCGCAATCCCAACGGCAAGATTGATCGAGTCGCGCTGGCGCGGGAGTATGGCATTTGAAACCGATGGGACCGATCCCGGCCTGGTTTGCGGGCGAAGAGGGGATGCTGCTGATCGGCGGCTATGGCGCGGCGAGTCTGGTCGACGAAGTGGGCGATACGCCGCTCTTTGCCTATGACATGGACATTGTCCGGGCGCAGATCCGCCGTTTTCGCGAAGCCATGCCACAGGCGCTTCACCTCCATTATGCGATCAAGGCGAACCCCTATGCGCCGTTGCTGACAGCGATGGCGGAGCAGGTGGACGGCTTCGACATTGCGTCGGGCGGTGAGTTGGAGATGGCGCTGGCGGCGGGCATGGACCCGGCACGGATCAGCTTTGCCGGGCCGGGCAAGCGCAATGACGAACTGGAAGCGGCGATCTTTGCCGGGGTGACGCTGAACCTTGAATCCGAAGGGGAGGGGCGGCGCGCGCTCGCCATCGGCCAGCGGATCGGCAAGACCCCGCGCGTCGCCGTGCGGGTGAACCCGGACTTTGATCTCAAAGGATCAGGGATGCGGATGGGTGGCGGGGCCAAACCCTTTGGCGTCGATGCCGATCGCGCAGCTGCGCTTGCCCGCGCAATGATCGATGGCGGTGCGGACTGGCGCGGCTGGCACATCTTTGCCGGCAGCCAGAATCTCGATGCGATGGCGATCATCGAAACGCAGGCGGCGACGATCGCGCTGGCCGCCCGCCTGTCCGAAGCGGTGGGCGTCACGCCGCCGCTGGTCAATCTGGGCGGCGGCTTTGGCCTTGCTTACTTCCCCGGCGACGTGCCGCTCGACATCCGCCCCATCGGCGTCGCGCTCGACACAGCGTTCGAATCGCTGCCGGATATTCTCAAGGGCAGCGCCTTTGCGATCGAACTGGGTCGCTGGCTGGTCGGGGAAGCGGGCGTCTATCTGACCCGCGTGATCGATGTGAAGGTCAGCCAGGGCGAAACCTTCGTTATCGTCGATGGCGGGCTGCATCATCAACTGGCGGCCAGCGGCAATTTCGGCACGGTGGTTCGCCGCAACTATCCGATCGCACTCGCCAACCATTTCGGCGCGCCGCCAGCCGCCGATCCCGTGACGGTCGTTGGCTGCCTCTGCACGCCCATTGACCGGCTGGGCGACAGGATCGCGCTGCCACCTGTGCAGGAAGGCGACCTGATCGCCATTTTCCTTGCCGGTGCCTATGGCGCATCGGCCAGTCCGGCGGCATTTCTTGGTCACCCAAGTCCTCGCGAAGTTTTACTTGGCTGAGTTGTTGGTGACTTAACTCCTAACGGTATCTTTACCCTTTCCCGGCAAGAAGAGCTCGGAAGCCCTGTGCTGACCGGCCCGCCTTGCCCTCTTTGGCGGCTGGTCGCGCATGGCCGCACAAAGAGGTGAGATTATGCGTTTCGTGTCGGTTTCCAGGCTCCTGATCGGTGCATCGCTGCCCGCGCTTGTCCTGTCGGGCTGCGCTGCGGGTGGTGCCAGCGGACCGCAATTGCCGCCAGCCTCTTTCGTGTCGACCCGCGAAGGGCCGGGCGAGGAATATGTCATCGGCCCGCTCGATGACCTCACCATTTTCGTGTGGCGCAACCCCGAACTGGGGGCAAAGGTTCAGGTGCGCCCGGATGGCCGCATCACCACGCCGCTGATCACCGACATGCCGGCGGTGGGCAAGACGCCCAAAATGCTGGCCGATGACATCAAGCTGGCGCTGACCCAATATATCGAAAACCCTCTGGTTTCCGTGATCGTCAATAATTTTAGCGGAACGTTCAGCCAGCAGGTGCGGATCGTGGGCGCGACGGAAAAGCCCGCCTCCATCCCCTATCGCGCGAATATGACGCTGCTCGATGCGATGATCTCTGTCGGCGGCCTGTCGGAATTTGCAGCGGGCAACCGTGCGCGGCTGGTCCGCTTCAACAAGAATACCGGCAAGCAGCAGGAATATCAGGTCCGCATCAACGACCTGCTGAAGAAGGGCGATACGAAGGCGAACGTCATGCTCGCGCCCGGCGACGTCATCATCATCCCTGAAAGCATGTTCTGATCATGGCCGGTCTCTACGAAGAATTGCTGCTGCTGCTCCACGGAGTCTGGAGCCGACGCTGGATCGCGCTCGGCGTGGCCTGGGGCGTATGCATGCTGGGCTGGCTGGGCGTCGCCCTGATCCCCAACAGCTACCAGTCGAAGGCGCGGGTCTATGTAAACACCCAGTCGCTGCTGGAGGACAAGATGGGTATCACCCAGGTCCAGTCGCAGCAGGATCTCGACCGGGTCCGCAATACGCTGGCCAGCGCGGAAAATCTGGAAAAGGTCGTGCGCAACACCGACCTGTCGCAGAGCGTGTCCGGCCCGCGCGACATCGCGGCCAAGATCACGAAGCTGCGCGAGAATATCACGGTGATGGCGCAGGCTGACCCCAGCATGATCGACATCAGCGCGATTTCCGCGGACACCAGCCTGTCGGACGGCGCGAATGCGCGGATTTCGCAGCAGATCGTGCAGAAGCTGATCGATATTTTCCAGGAGGAAAATCTTTCCGGCGACCGCAATGAAACCAAGCAGAGCCTTGCCTTCCTGGATCAGCAGATCGCGGCGCGGGGCAAGCAGCTGGAAGCCGCCGACCAGCGCCGCGTTGAATTTGCGCAACGCTATGTCGGCCTCTTGCCCGGTGCAGGCTCGATCAGCCAGCGGATGGATGCCGCGCGGCAGGAGATCAACACGATCGATTCGCAACTGGTCCAGGCGCAAAGCGCGCTCAGTGCCATGAACGGCCAGCTGGCGGGTACGCCACAAAGCCTGCCGGGCGTCGGCCCTTCGGGCGGCCCTTCGGCGCTGGGTCAGGCGCAGGCCAATCTGGCGGCAATGCGCGCGCGCGGCTGGACCGCGCAACACCCTGACGTGATCGCTGCCCAGCGTGAAGTGGACGCCCTGCGCAAGTCCGGCGGCGGCGCCGGTTCTGGCGGTGGCGGCACCCCCAATCCTGCCTATCTGTCGATCAAGTCGATGCAGGCCGAACGCGCCGCCACGGTGCAGGCGCTTTCGACCCGCAAGGCGCAGCTACAGGCCGATCTCAATACGATGATGGCCAAGCAGGTCGATGAACCGGGCATCGCGTCGGAGCAGGAAAAGCTGGACCGCGACTATGAGGTTCTGAAAACCCAATATGACAAGCTGCTGGCCGATCGGGAGGAGATCCGTCTGCGTGGCGAGGTAAAGACCGAGACCGGCTCCGTCCAGTTCCGGGTCATCAACCCGCCCAGCATGCCGACCGCGCCTGCAGCACCCAACCGGCCGCTGCTGTTGCTGGCTGTGCTGGTCCTGGGGATCGGTGCGGGCGTCGGCGTGGCTTTCGCCATGGGGCAGCTCAAGGGCACATTCCCCACCGCCGCGCGGCTGGAGCGGGCGATCGGCCTGCCGGTCGCAGGCTCCATCAGCCAGACGATCAGCGCCGCGCAGGTCGCCATCGACAAGCAGCGGATGAAATGGTTCGCAGGCGCCAGCGGTGGTCTGGCCGCTGTCTGCCTGCTGCTGATCGTCGTCGAATTCGTCCAGCGCGGTATGGCGTGAAGGAGCCAGGAACCATGAACCAGCATAGCTCCATCAAGGGTGGATCGCTGATCGAGCGGGCGACGGAGATTTACGATTTCTCGGCTGCCCTGCGCGGTCGTGCCGCCCCGGCCGTCGACGTTCCGGCGGACCTGCCGCCAACGCCGGTCATGGCCGACCCTGTGTCGCCTTCACCGTCGGCCTTTCGCGCGCTGCCCTGGACCGGCCCGGTCCAGCCGATCGATCGCATCAAGCTGGAGGAGGCCGGTTTCCTGCGCCCCGACGGCGCAGTCACGGCGATGAGCGAGGAGTTCCGCCTGCTCAAGCGCGACCTGCTCGCCCAGTTGCAGGGGCAGGAGCGTGGCAATCGCATCCTCATCTGTTCGGCCCATAGCGGCGATGGCAAGACATTCTGCGCCATCAATCTGGCGCTCAGCCTGGCGGCGGAGAAGGATCGCGAAATCCTGCTGGTGGATGCAGATTTCGGCAAGCCCGGCATCCCCGAAACGCTGGGTCTGGAAAGCGGCCCCGGCCTGATGGACGCGCTCGCCGATCCGATGATCGCGATAGAGGATATCATCATCCGCACGGACCTGCCGTCGCTGTCAGTGCTGCCTGCCGGGCAGCGCAGCAATGCCGACACGGAATATCTTGCGTCCGCGCGCACCGAACAATTGCTGTCGCGGCTGACCGAGGGACGGCCCGAACGCATCATCATTTTCGATTCGCCGCCGTTGCTGGCGGCATCGCCCGCCGCCGTGCTGGCCAGCCATGTCGCGATAGCGCTGCTGGTCGTGCGCGCCGACAGCACATCGGAAAGCGCGCTGCGCGATGCTGCCGGGATGCTCAAGGGCGGCGCACAGGTTCAGCTTCTGCTCAACGCGGTCCGCTTCAACGGCGGCGGTCGCCGGTTCGGCAGCTATTATGCCAAGGGGAAGAGTTCGTCATGACTGTCCGTCAGTGGATCAGCGGAGCATCGCTCGCCGTGCTGGCCGCAGGGAGTGCCCCTGCGCTCGCCCAGACGGCCAGCGCGGACCGGCGCGTCAATGTCACGCCCTATCTGGGTGTTGATCAGGTGGTGATGGCGCCGCTCAAGGGCGATGGCGACGTGCTGACCTACACCAATGTCACCGCAGGCGTGACGGCGCAGGTCCAGACCCGCCGGGTCGAAGCCGCCGTCGATCTGCAATATAATCACAGCTTCAGCTGGAGCAACCAGATCGGTGACCAGGATGTGCTGAGCGGCATCGCCAACGCGACCGTCAATGTCGCGCGCGGCCTCTCCATCCACACCGGTGGGCTGGCATCGCGGGTGCGGACAGATGGACTGTCGGGCGCATCGACGCTCAACGACAGCTACACCAGTCAGGTCTATGCCGGTTATATCGGTCCGGCCTACACGACGCAGATCGGTGACATCACCGTCAACGCTTCCTATCGGCTCGGCTATGCGCGGGTCGAGGACGATCTGGACTCCAACCTTTCGAACGCCCCTGTCAGTGGATCTTTCGCGGACAGCTGGACGCATAATCTGATGGGATCGGTGGGCTTTGGCCCCGGCACCTTGCTGCCCGTCGGCCTGACCGCCAGCGCAGGTTATGACCGGGAGGATGCCAGCCAGCTCGATCAGCGGTTCGAGGACAAATGGGGCCGCGTCGACGCCACGCTGCCGGTATCGCGCACCGTCGCGCTGATCGGTGGTCTTGGCTATGAACAGATCGAAATCAGCCAGCGTTCGCCGCTGCTGGATTCAACGGGCGTGCCCGTCATTCGCAACGGCCGCTATGTCACTGACAAAGGCTCGCCGCGCGCGCTGGTCTATGAATTTGACGATATCATCTGGGACGCGGGCGTGTTGTGGCGGCCCAGCCGTCGCACGTCGCTTCAGGCGCAGGTCGGTCAGCGCTATGGCGGCATGACCTATCAGGGCAGCTTTACCTGGCAGGGCGCGAACAGCAGCTTTGCCGTGATCCTGTTCGACGGCATCGACAGCTTCGGTCGTCTGATCACCGCCAACGCCGCCGCGCTGTCGGGCAGCAGCTTCGACGTGGCGCGCAATCCCTTCACCGGCGACATTACCGGTTGCGCCTTCTCCACCACCGGCGGCGGGCAATGTTTCAATGATGCGCTGGCGGGCATCACTGACGCCAATTTCCGCTATCGCGGCGTTTCGGCGCAATATTCGCTGCGCCGCGGCCAGTGGGGCTGGGG
This sequence comes from Sphingobium sp. B2, assembly GCF_007693735.1. NCBI lineage: Bacteria > Pseudomonadati > Pseudomonadota > Alphaproteobacteria > Sphingomonadales > Sphingobiaceae > Sphingobium > Sphingobium sp. B2. The sequence goes on along the minus strand of NZ_VDBZ01000001.1, from coordinate 1,810,530 downwards.
CGTGGGCGCCGGTTATTCGCAGCGCAAGTTCGTCACGCCGCAGGGACAGACTGTCCTGGTGCGCGGGTCGAAGGACGAGAACTGGTACGGCAATGCGTCGATGACCTATATGTTGGGCAATCGCGACAACATCGATACCGTTGTCTACGTCAATTATTTCGACGCCAGCGACGCGCGCCCAGACGTTCTCAACTATGGCGGGTTCACCAGCTATTACAAGGGTTTGACCCGTCGTCTTTCGGCGTCGGCGTCGGTCGGTGTGGACGGCGTGAAGGCGGATGATCTCGACACGGTGATCAGCGCGATGGGGCAGGTCGGCCTGCGTTACAGTTTCTAACGGGTCGGTTGGAGAATTTTGATGTACGATCAATATTATGGATTGCAGAGCCGCCCGTTCCAGCTGACGCCGGACCCGCATTATTATTTTGAAAGCGCCACCCATCGCAAGGCCTTGTCCTATCTGGGCTATGGCTTGGCGCAGGGCGAAGGCTTCATTGTCATTACCGGCGACATCGGCGCGGGCAAGACGACCTTGGTCGGCCATCTGATGCAGACGATCGACCCGGCGCGGCTGACGGCGGTCAAGATCGTGTCGACCCAGGTGGGCGGCGATGACATGCTGCGCCTCGCGGCGCAGAGCTTCGGTCTGGCGACCGATGGCTTGTCCAAGGCCGTGACGCTGCAAAAGGTCGAAGCCTTCCTCCATGGCCAGGCGCGCGCCGGACGGCGCACGCTGCTGATCGTGGACGAGGCACAGAACCTGCCGGTCTCCGCGATCGAGGAATTGCGGATGCTGTCCAATTTTCAGCTTGGCGGACAATCGCTGCTCCAGATTTTTCTGCTGGGCCAGCCCGAATTTCGCGACCTGCTCAAATCGCCCCAGCTTGAACAATTGCGCCAGCGCGTCATTGCCACCCATCATCTCGAACCGATGATGGCCAAGGAGGTCGAGCCTTACATCATCCATCGCCTGACGGTGGCGGGCTGGGTCGGCAACCCGACATTCACCCCCGCCGCCTTCGACGCGCTCTACGCGGCGACTGGTGGCGTGCCGCGCCGCCTGAACGCTTTGGTCAGCCGCGTGCTGCTGATGGGCGCGATCGACCAGTTGCGCGAGATTGACGCGGATGTGGTGCAGGCTGTCGTGGCCGATATGGGGCTGGACGTCGATGTCGCACCCGAACCGGTCGCGCCGTCGCCGCTCGATAGCGTTGCGGAGGTCGAGGAGGCACCCGCCGCTGAGATCGCAGATGAGGCCGACAACGAGGTTGTCGTCGGGCAGGAAGAGGCGGAAGCTACCGCGCCTGCGCCTTTCGCGGCACCCTTTGCCGCGCCGCAGGTCGATGAGTCGCCGGTGGCAGAGGCGTCTCCGGACGCTGAAATCGGCGAACCCTTCTACACGGCATTCGATGCTGTCGAGGAGCCGGTCGAAGCTTGGGACGCGCAGGAAGCGGAGGAGGAGCCAGAGATGGTGGAATCGTCGACCTTCGAACAGTCACAGCCTGAACAGATCGAGCCGCAACCTGTCGCCACGATCGACGCGGATCAGGTCGACGCCCTGCGCCACGACATGCTGGCCGAGATTGAAGCGCTGCGCGCGGAAATTTCATCGCTGCGGGCAGTGCAGGCGCATGTGCCTTTCACGCCGGCACAGACAGTCGATCCCGAAGCGCTCAAGGATTGCTTCACCCTGATCGAGGAGCGGTTGCAATCGCTGGAATTTCGCGCCGAGGAACAGGACACGGCACTGCGCCGCGTGCTGACCCTGCTGGTCGATTGGGTCGAGCGGGAAGAACGAATGGCGGCGCCGCGCGACAGCGCTGCTGCCTGACACATGGCTTGCCCCATGCGGGCGGCCCGGCCAAGGTGCGCCATATGATACAGAACGCCCTGTCCGTCGATGTCGAGGACTGGTTTCAGGTCGGCGCGTTCGAGCGCACGATCCGGCGCGCCGACTGGGACTGCCTGACTCACCGTGTCGAGCGCAATACCGATGCGGTGCTGGACATGTTCGCGCAAGCGGGTGTGACCGGCACCTTCTTCACGCTTGGCTGGGTCGCCGAACGCTATCCCGCATTGATGCGCCGCATTGCCGACGCGGGGCATGAGGTTGCCAGCCATGGCTATGATCATGCGCGGGTGTTCACCTTCACGCCCGATCAGTTCCGCGCCGACCTGCGCAAGTCTCGCGCCATATTGGAAGATGCCAGCGGGCAGGCGGTCACCGGCTATCGCGCGCCCAGCTTCTCCATCGACCCGCGCACGCCATGGGCGCATACCATATTGGCGGAGGAGGGCTATCGCTACTCCTCCAGCGTCGCGCCGATCCGGCACGATCATTATGGCTGGCCGGATTCGCCGCGCTTTGCATGGAAGCCGGTGGCCGGGTCCGATCTGGTCGAGCTGCCGGTGACGACCGCGAAGCTGGGCAAGCGGACGCTGGCGGCGGGGGGCGGGGGCTTTTTCCGGCTGCTGCCCTATCAATTTTCCCGCTGGGCGATCCGGCAGGTCAATGAGCAAGCCGGGCGGCCCGCGATCATCTATTTCCATCCATGGGAGATCGATCCCGGCCAGCCGCGCCGCACCGACGCGCCGCTGCGCTCACGGCTGCGCCATTATACCAACCTGTCGGTCATGGTGGCCAAGCTGCGCCGCCTGGCCCGCGATGTCGCCTGGACACGGGTGGATGCGCTGGCTGACGCGCAGGCGGCGCTCGCGCCATGATGTTGGGTAATGGTGCTGACCTGGCCGTCATCCTGATGGACCTGAATGATCCGGCGCAGGCGCGCGCGGTCGATGCCTTCGTGCTGGGGCATGCCGACGGATTGCCTTTCCATCGTCCCGCCTGGCTGCACGCGATCGAGCAGGCGACCGGCAATCGCGCACTCCTGCTGGCAGCGGTCGGGCCATCGGGCCGGATCAGGGGCATCCTGCCTCTGCATCATGTGCGCAGCCGCCTGTTCGGCGCCGCGCTCGTGTCCACGGCTTTCGCGGTCGGTGGCGGCATATTGGCGGAGGATGATCGCGCCATCGCCGTGCTGGCGGCGGCGGCGGAGGGGCTTGCGGGCGAACGCGGCGGCCTGTCGCTGGAACTGCGCGGCGGTCCCGCACCCGGCGACAACTGGCAAAGGCTCGATGGAGCGCATGTCGGTTTCGTGCGTCCGCTGGCCGTGGACGATGATGCGGAACTCCTCGCCGTCCCGCGCAAGCATCGCGCGGAACTGCGCAAGGCGCTCGCCAATCCGGCGCTCAGCGTAGAGATCGGTCGCGATGCGCGCCATCTGCGGGACCATTATCATATTTACGCCACGAGCGTCCGCAACCTTGGCACGCCGGTTTTCCCGCGACGCCTGTTCCGCGCCGTGCTGGACCAGTTTGGCGCGGATGCCGATATTCTGATCGTTCGGGAAGGCGACCGACCCGTTTCCGCGGTGCTGACGCTTTACCATCAGGGGCGGGTCATGCCCTATTGGGGCGGAGGCCTTGCCGATGCACGGCGGCTGCGCTCCAATGAACTCATGTATTATCGCCTGATGGCCCATGGCCGTGCGCGCGGCATGACACTGTTCGACTTCGGCCGGTCAAAGGCGGGCAGCGGACAGGCGGCGTGGAAAAAGAGTTTCGGCTTTGATCCCTTGCCCCTCGTCTATCACGCCTGGTCGGCGGACGGCGCGCAGCGCGACATCGATCCGGGCAGCGCCCGCTATCAGCGCCGCGTAGCGCTCTGGAAAAAACTGCCGCTACCGATCGCCAATTTCATCGGCCCGTTCATTTCGCGCGGACTGGGTTGAAACGGATACGAAATGTTCAGCCTCCACGCGTAGATCGTTGGCGGGGCGACAATAGGAATAACGTCGATGAATATGATGAGCGGACTGACAGTCATCGTCGAGCAGGCGCGTCTCACGGATGCAGCCTGCGTCGCCGAACTGGACGCATGGGTCTGCGCGCATCCCGATTCGACGCCCTTTCAACGCCCCGCCTGGATCATGGGCGTAGAGGCCGGGACGGGCCAGAAAGCGAAGATGCTGGTGGCGCGCCGGGCGGGCGGCGACATTGTCGGCGTGCTGCCGCTCACCTATATCCGTTCCGCCCTGTTTGGCCGTGCGCTGGTCGGCAGTGGCTTTGCGGTCGATGGCGGACTGCTGACCACGCATCGCAAGGCTGGCCCCGCGCTCGCCGACGCGGCCTGGACGCTGGCGGAACAACTGGGCTGTTCCACGCTGGAACTGCGTGGGGGCGAAGCGCCCGATGGCGCGGTGTGGCAGGAAAAGGCCGACGCCTATCTGGGCTTCGCCCGACCGCTGGCCGCCGATGACGAAGCGGAGTTGAAGGCCGTGCCCAAGCGTCATCGCGCCGAAATCCGCAAAGGACTGGGCAACGACCTGACCTTTGAATGTGGCCGGGACAAAAGGCTGCGCGACATTCATTACCGCCTCTATGCGCACAGCGTGCATAATCTGGGCACGCCGGTATTTCCCCGTGGGCTGTTCGACGCCATGCTCGACCAAATGGGGAAGGATGCCGACATCGCGATCGTATCGAAGGACGGCAAGCCGCTGTCGGCGGTGATCAGCCTCTATCATCACGGCGCCTGCATGCCCTATTGGCATGGCGCGGCGGAGGGCGCACGGGCGATGCGCTCCAACGAAGTCCTCTATTTCCTCCTGATGCGGCAATCGCGCGAACGGGGCCTGACGACATTCGATTTCGGCCGGTCAAAGGTCGGCACTGGCCCGGCGGCCTGGAAAAAGACCTGGGGCTTTGCCGGTGAACCGCTCGGCTATTATTTGCGCACGGCGCCCGGCAAGGAGACGCGCGATGTCAATCCGCTCTCGCCGCAATATCGGCGCAAGGTGGAGCTTTGGAAGAAGCTGCCCGAAGCAATCGCGACCTTGATTGGCCCGCACATCGCGCGGGGGCTGGGATGACCGGCGACATATTGTTCCTGTGTCACCGTATCCCGTTCCCGCCCGATCGCGGCGACAAGATCCGTTCCTATCATTTACTTCAGCGTCTGGCCCAGATTGCGCCGGTCCATGTCGGCTGCTTTGGCGATGATGATCGCGACATGGGCTATGCGGGCGATCTGGCGCAGCTGGCCGCCAGCCAATGCCTGCTGCGGCGCGACCGGTCGAAAGTCGTTGCCGGGCTGACCGGCCTCGCCAAAGGCCAGTCGCTGCTTGTGTCCCTGTTCGACCATCCCGGCCTGCATCAATGGGTGGCGCAGACATTGTCGCAGAGGCCGATCGCGGCGGTGGTCGCCTATTCGGCGCAGATGGCGCATTTCGTGCCCCAACTTGCTCCCGATGTCAGTTTTCTGATGGATTTCGTCGATTTCGATTCGGCCAAATATGCCGCCTATGGCGCGGAAGGCGCTGGCCCCATGGCCTGGATCAACCGGCGCGAGGGGCGGGTGCTGCTCGATTTCGAACGCGCCATAGCCGCTCGCGCCGACGCCTGCTCCTTCGTCAGCGAAGCCGAAGCCGCGCTGTTCCGCACTGCGTCAGGGCTGGGACCGGACCGTATCGTGGCACTCGAAAATGGCGTGGCGCTCGATTATTTCGATCCCGCCGCCGCCTTTCTCGCCATTGACCATGGCGCTGGCCCGCTGCTCGTCTTTACAGGGCAGATGGACTATCGCCCCAATATCGAGGCGGTGGAAAGTTTCGCGCGACAGACCTTGCCTGCCATCCAGACCGTCCACCCGCAGGCGCGCTTTGCCATTGTCGGGCGTAACCCGACCAAAGCGGTCGAAGCGCTGGCTGATCGGCCCGGCGTGATCGTCACCGGCGGCGTGCCTGATGTGCGCGGCTGGCTGGCAGCGGCCGATATTGTCGTCGCCCCGCTGCGGATCGCGCGCGGCATCCAGAACAAGGTGCTGGAAGCCATGGCGATGGCCCGGCCCGTCGTGGCCTCGCCACAGGCTGCGGAGGGGATCGACGCAGCCGACGACACCGAATTTCTCATTGCTGCCAACCCGGCTGAAGAGGCCGCGAAGGTCATCGCCCTGCTTGCCGACCCCGCCCGCGCCGCCCGGATCGGTCTGGCTGGCCGCGCCCGGATGGAGGCGCGCTACCGCTGGTCGGCAACACTTGCCGGATTGCCCGATCTGCTGTTCGGCCACGACGCGGGGTCGCAGGCGGCATGAGCGTTCGGGCGCTTTCGCTTGGCCGGGTGCCGCTGATCGACCGGACCGGATGGCGCGGCCATCTGACCGCGCTGGGCATCGTTGCCTCTGCCATATTGGCGCTGTTCTATGCCGATCTCTGGTCGATGGTCACCATCTGGTGGACGGCCTCCACCTTTGGCCATTGCCTCTTCATCCCTTTGCTCGTCGCCTGGCTGGTGCAGCAACGCCTGCCCGGCCTGCGCCAACTGGAGCCGGTGGCATGGCCGCCGGGGCTGGTCTGGCTGGCGCTGGGAGCGCTGGCCTGGCTGGTTGGCGCGGCGGCTGGCGTGGCGATGGTTCGCCATGGCGCGCTCGTCATGATGTTGCAGGGCGTGACGATCGCGCTGCTCGGCCCGGCGGTCGCGCGCGCGCTCATCTTCCCGCTCTTCTATGCCTTCTTCATGGTCCCCTTTGGTGAGGAGATCGTTCCGCCGCTTCAACTGGTGACGGCCCGCCTTGCCATGTTCTTCCTCGACCTGTCGGGGGTGCCCGCCCATATGGAGGGCATCTTCATCACGACGCCGACAGGCTATTTCGAGGTGGCGGAGGCCTGTTCCGGGGCAAAATTCCTGATCGCGATGACGGCCTATGGCGTGCTGGTGTGCAATGTCTGTTTCCGCACATGGCCGCGCCGCATCATCTTCATGACCGGCGCGCTGGGCCTGTCGGTGCTGGCCAATGGCGTGCGCGCCTTCGCCACCATCCTCGTCGCCCATCTGACCAGCGTCGACGCGGCGGTCGGTTTCGACCATGTGGTCTATGGCTGGATATTCTTCGCGATCATCATGATTGTCGTGATGGCCACCGCCTGGCCCTTTTTCGATCGCAAGCCGGGCGATCCATGGTTTGATCCGGCGCAGTTGCAGGGGGCGGTGCGGCATCGGACGTCGGCTGGCACAGTGGCCGGCATCGCCCTGATGCTGATTATCGCTGCGCCGCTCTGGCTCGCCGCGACCGCCGCCACCGCCGATCCGCTGCCTTCGCGAATCGATCTGCCGCTGGTCGATGGCTGGACCCGCACGGCTTCTGACCAAAGCTATCCCTGGACACCCCGCTTCGACGGTGCGGATCATCGCGTCACTGGCCATTATCGCAATGGCAAGGGGCAGGTCGTCGACCTGACCATCATTGCCTATGCCCGGCAGGATGAAGGCCGCGAACTGGTCGGCTTTGGTCAGGGCGCGGCGGACCCGGACAGCCAATGGGTCTGGTCCTCGCCCGCTCGCGCGCCCGCCAATGCGCGTGGCGAACAGATCACGGCGCCCGGCCCTGTGGTCCGTCATGTCGTAAGCTTCTATGTCGTGGGGGCAGGAAACCCCACGGGCAGCCGGCCCGTGGTCAAGATCGAAACGATGAAAGCGCGCCTGTTGGGCCAGGACCAGCGCGCCGTCGCCATCCTCATTTCCGCGCAAGAGGGCGAAGGCCAGTCCGCCGACGCCGCCATCAATGCTTTCCTGGGCGATATGGGTGACGTGAAGCTTTTGGCTGACCGCGCGATGGGCTTGCGCTAGGGCGGTCACCATGTGCGGCATAGCAGGTATCTTTCATCTCGAAACGGCCAAGCCGGTCGATCCCGCGCGGGTGCGCGCCATGCTCGACGCGATGCCGCATCGCGGGCCGGACGGCAGCGGCATCTGGACCGCACCGGGCGTGGGCCTTGGCCATCTGCGCCTGTCGATCATCGACCTGGAGGCCGGTGCGCAACCCATGCTGACCGAGGATGAAAGCCTGGCGGTCATATTCAACGGCGAAATCTATAATTTCGGCGAAGTCCGCGCGGAACTGGAGGCCAAGGGCCACATCTTCCGCACCCACAGCGACACCGAAGTCATCCTCCACGGCTATCGCCAATGGGGCGAGGATTGCGTCCACCGCTTCAACGGCATGTTCGCCTTCGCCCTGTTCGATGCGCGGGCGCAATCGCTCTGGCTGGTACGTGACCGGCTGGGGGTCAAGCCGCTCCATTATGTCCTGCTGTCCGACGGCAGCCTGATCTTCGGATCGGAACTGAAAAGCCTGCTCGCCCATCCGTTGCTGCGCCGCTCGCCGGATCTGAGCGCGGTCGAGGATTATATGGCCTATGGCTATGTCCCCGACGACGCCTGCATGGTCGCGGGCGTGCGCAAGCTGGGTGCGGGCGAAACGCTGCGGCTGGTGCGCGGTCGCCCTTTGCCCCAGCCCCAACGCTATTGGGACGTCAGCTTCGCCGATCGGACCAAGGCGAAACCGCAGGAACTGGAGGAAGAACTGGTCGCCCTGATGCGGCAGGCCGTCCGGTCCCGCATGGTCGCGGACGTGCCGCTGGGCGCCTTCCTGTCAGGCGGGGTGGACAGCAGCAGCGTGGTCGCGCTGATGGCGGAAGCTTCGTCCCAGGCGGTCAAGACCTGCACCATCGGTTTCGATGTCGCCTCGCTCGACGAAACCGCCTTTGCCGATCGCATAGCTCGCCGCTTTGCGACCGACCATCGCACCCGTATCGTGTCGCCAGACGACTACGGCCTGATCGACCGGCTTGCCTTCCATTTCGACGAACCCTTTGCCGACGCCTCCGCCTTGCCGACTTTCCGGGTCTGCGAACTGGCGCGGGAACAGGTCATAGTGGCGCTGTCGGGCGATGGCGCGGACGAAGCATTCGCAGGCTATCGCCGCCATCGCTTCCAGATGCAGGGGGAGCGGATACGCGGCCTCATCCCGGCCTCAGTCCGTCAGCCCCTGTTCGGCGCGCTCGGCAAATATTATCCCAAGGCGGACTGGGCGCCGCGCGCGCTGCGGGCCAAATCGACCTTCCTTGAACTGGCGGGGGAGGGCGGGGCTGCCTATGCCGCGTCGGTCGGAGTCACGCCGCATGCGCTGCGCCACCGGCTCTACGATCAGGACATGAAAAGCCGTTTGGGCGCCTATCGAGCCGAAGATCGCTACATCAAGGCAATGGCCGAAGCGCCCGCGCGCGATCCGCTCGACCGCGCCCAATATGCCGACATCCGCATCTGGTTGCCCGGCGACATATTGACCAAGACCGACCGGATGAGCATGGCCGTCAGCCTGGAGGCACGCGAGCCATTGCTCGACCATCGCCTCGTCGAATTTGCCGCGCGCCTGCCGGTCAATCAGCGGATCAGGGGCAATAGCGGCAAATATCTGCTGAAAAAGGCGATGGAACCCTATTTGCCGCAGGACATACTCTATCGCCAGAAAATGGGCTTCGTCACCCCCATCAGCGCCTGGTTTCGCGGCGCGCTGGCAGGCGAGGCGACGGCGATCGCAGGCGGATCGTCGCTGGCGCGCACGGGATGGTTCGATCCCAAGGCATTGGCCAAAATCGCGGCGGACCATAAATCCGGCATGGCCGATCATGGCCGGCTGCTGTGGCAATTGCTGATGCTCGACAAGTCGCTGGAGCGGCTGTTCGGGATTTAACCCGAATAGCGTTTGTCTCACGACCTCCGTTCGCTTCGAGCGTAGTCGAGAAACGACAGCACTGCGCCATCGGCCTTTCGACTAGGCTCGAAGCGAACGGATGGGGGGCGGTGACTCTCCCCCTTGCAACCGATCGCGCCCGGTGCCAACGGGGCACATGGCGATAAGCAGGGCGCATCAGTGACAGTCTCCAAGGAAATGGTCCGGCTGCGGCTCTATGCCCTGAGCCTGGCTGGCGACATGGCAGGGCTGGTGTGCGCGTTTCTGGCGGCCAACTGGTTCGTGCTGGGCGCGCTGTGGGGGGAACCGGGCAAGCCGCACGGCCTCGTCATGTTCGCGATGATCGCGCCGCTCTATGCGCTGCTTGGCGTGCAGGGCGGCGGCTATGGCATCCACAGCCTGGAAAATGTCCGTCGCGGCATTTCGCGCGCGCTGCTGGCGCTGGCGCAGGCGGCCTTGCTGATGCTGCTGATCGTCTATCTGGGCAAGATCGCCGAACAGCTTTCGCGCCTCACCTTCATTGTCGGGCTGGGATTGGGCGCAATAGCGGTCGTGCTGGTGCGGCTTCTGGTCGTGCGGCTTGCCAAGCGCCTGCTGGGCGAAGTACCGCACCTGACCGCCGTCATCATGGACGGCGTCGCTGTGGAAACCGGCCCCCACATGCTGATCATCGAAGCGGCCGCCGCCGATCTGCGCCCCGAACGGCATGACGCCGACATGGCGGCGCGGCTGGCGCAGGCGGTCGGCATGGCCGAACGGGTCATCGTCGCCTGTCCGCTCGACCGGATGGATGGATGGTCCGCCGCGCTCAAATCCCTGTCGGCGCGCGGCGAAATCATCGTGCCCGAACTGCTCCGCTTCGCGCCTGCGCGGGTCGATGAATTTGACGGCCAGCCGACCATCATCGTCGCTGGCGGCCCGCTCCAGTTTCGCGACCGCCTGATCAAGCGCCTGTTCGACCTCATCGTCGCGGGCGCGGCGGCGATCATCCTGTCGCCAATTCTCATCGTCGCTGCGCTGGCGGTGAAGCTGACCAGCCCCGGCCCCGTCATCTTCCGCCAGCCGCGCATTGGCAAGGACGGGCGGTCCTTCCAGATATACAAATTTCGCTCGATGCGCGCCGAGGCGAGCGACAGCAGGGCGGAGACTTTGACCGCGCGCGACGACAATCGGGTTACCCGCGTCGGCGCCTTCCTGCGCAAGTCCAGCATCGATGAACTTCCCCAGCTTTTCAACGTATTGAACGGCGATATGAGCATTGTCGGCCCGCGTCCTCATGCCGCAGCGGCGAAGGCAGGCGATACGCTCTATTGGGAAGTCGATGCCCGCTACTGGGCGCGTCATTGCATCAAGCCGGGCATGACTGGTCTCGCACAGGTGCGCGGCCATCGCGGATCGACCGATCATCATCAGGATCTGATCGACCGGCTGCAATCGGACCTTGAATATGTCACCGCCTGGTCGGTCTGGCGCGACCTGCGGATCATCGTCGCGACGCTGGGCGTGCTTTTCCATCACAAGGCCTATTGAGCATGACCGACCTGTGGCTGGGCGCGCTCCTTCTCGTCTCGCTGGTCGCTGTGCTGTGGCCGTTCCTCTTCTATCCGCTCGTGTTGCGCGCATTGCCGACACAGCCCGAACGGCCTGGCGCGGGACCGACGCCCAGCGCCTCGCTGCTGTTCTGCGCCTATAACGAGGCTGATGCGATGCCCGAAAAGCTCGCCAATCTGGCCATGCTCAAACGCCAGCACCCCAGCCTGGAACTGCTGGCCTTCGATGATGGATCGTCCGACGGCACGGGCGATCTGATCGCGGCGCAGGGCGATCTCGTCACGCTGATCCGTGGCCCCGGTCGCAGCGGCAAGGCCCATGGCATGAAGCAGCTCGCGGCGCGTGCGCGCGGCGACATATTGATCTTCACCGACGCCAATGTGCTGCTCGATTCCGAAGCGATCGACAATCTGCTCGCCCGCTATGCTGACCCGGACATTGGCGGCGTGCTGGGGTCGCTCCATTATGTCGGACAGGGCGAAAGTGCGACCGCTTCGGTCGGATCGCTCTACTGGCGGATCGAGGAGCGGTTGAAGGACGAGGAATCGCGCACCGGCAATGTGCTGGGGGCGGACGGCTCGATCTTCTCGATCCGCCGCAGCCTCTATCCCGATTTCCCCGACAGCGTGCTCGACGACCTCACCGTCTCCATGGCGGTGGTGTTCGCGGGAAAACGGTTGGTGAAGGCAAAGGATGTGATCGCGCGCGAACGGCTGGTCACGGCTCGCAAGGACGAATATCGGCGCAAGGTACGCATCGCTGCCCGCGCCTGGCACACGCACAGCCATCTTCGCCCGCAATTGCGCCGCATGGCTGCGATCGACCGCTTCAAATATGCCTCGCGAAAGATCGTGCGCTGGTTCGGCGGGCTGTTCATCCTGACCGGCGCGGTCGCGGCGGGCGCATTGGCGCTGCGCATATGGCCGATGCTCTATCTGATCGGCGCGCTGGTCGTCGCCTTGGTCATCTGGCGCGGCATCCGTGCCCGAAGCGGCCCCTTCGCCGCACTGGTCGACGTGCTGATCGCCTATGTCGCGACCCTGCAAGGCGTGGCCAAGGCGATGACCGGACGCACCGTCACCATCTGGAATCCGGCCAAGTCGCGCTGACCCTCTCGTCAAAGCCGTGCGATCTTGTATAGCGCCAATGCTGTTCCCCATCGGAGAATGACGTGATTACTGTTCAGCGGGTGGCCAAGGCTGTCGGCAAGCATCTGACCCGAACCGCGCTGAAACTGCGCAAGGCGCTGGGCGCGCGGGCCAACCGCGGCTGTCCGGCCTGTGGCGCGACGGTCGTCGGTTTCTTTCGCTATGGCGACAATGGCGAATGGGGGTGCCCGGAATGCGGCGCATCGCCGCGTGAGCGGCTGATGAACTGGCTGATGGCCCAGGGGACGCTGACGGTGCCGACCGACGGCGCGATCCTGCACATGGCGCCCAATGAAGCCAGCCTTGTCCGCCGCTTTGCCGCCGCTGCCGACTATATCCCCGCTGATCTGGACCCGTCGCGCTACACCGTGCCGAACATGCACCGCGTCGACCTGATGGAACTTGCCGATACCGATCGCTACGACCTGTTCTACGCCAGCCATGTGATGGAGCATGTGCCTGACGACATGGCCGTGCTGCGTAACATTTTGCGCGCGCTGAAACCCGGCGGTGAAGCCTGGCTGATCGTGCCTTTGTGGGAAAAGCCGACCGAGGATGGCAGCTTCGCCATGCCCCCGCGCGAGCGGGAGCGCCGCTTTGGCCAGTGGGACCATGTCCGCCAATATGGGCCGGATTTTGCCGATCGCATCCGCGCGGCGGGTTTCGATCTGGAGGAAATCGACGCCGCCAGCATCGACGTCGCGACCCGCCATTTCTATGCGCTGGACGACCGGCTGTTTCGCGCCCGCAAACCCGGCGGGGCCGCCGCGCGGTGAGCAGCCTCGCGCGGATGGAGGCGTCCGCCCGTATCCTTGCGCTGGTGAAGCTTGCCAATGTCGGCCTGATCCTCATCTGGGGTTTCGCCGTCACCTTCGTGTTCGTGCGCGCCCTGCCGCTGGCCGAATTCCAGTCCTTCCTGCTGCTCGTCGCCTTCGGCAATTTCACCATTTCGGCCGAATTCGGGCTGACCAGCATCATCTATGCCCGACTGCGACGGCACTGGCTGGGCGGCAGTGAAGGCGACATAGGCGCGTTCCGCCTGGAGGAAATGGGGGTGCTGTTCCTGTTCCTTGGCCTGATCGTCGCGGGCGGTACGATCATCCTGCTCGTCGCGCTGGCGGCGGGATGGATCGGCACGGCCATGCCCTTGCTGTTCATCCTCTTTTTCCTGTCCGCCTGCCTCAACCTGCCGGGCTTGCTGGCCAAGCGGGCGCTGGCGGCGGTGGACGGCAATTTCCTGTGGGAAGCGCTCGATTGCGGGCGGCGGGTCGTCACCATCGCGCTGCTGCTGTCGATCCTGGCCGGGCTGGACCCGCGCCTGTCGCTTGCCCTGCAACTCCTGGTCAGCCTCCTCGTCATCGGCTGGGCCATCGCCCATGTTCACCATCGCCTTGGCATGCGGCCGCGCCACTGGATCGCCTTCCGCGTGGGCGGCGGCCATGTCCGCACCCATTATTTGCGCGACATAGGGGCGTCGGCGGCTTTCACCGTTTCCGACATCATCGCCTATAACGCCCCCTATTTCACGATTGCGCTGGCGACCGGCGATGCCCGGCCGATGCTGCTGTTCGATTTCTTCTTCAAGATGTCGAGGTCACTGTCGATGTTGGTCCGCGCGCTGGTGGAAGCCGCGCTTCCCCGCATCACCCGTGCCTATCATGCGGGCGACAAGGTACGGCTGCGCCAATTGCTTGGCCGGGCGCTGGGGGCGGCGATGGCCTTCGCCCTGGCGCTGTCAGCCCTGCTGCTGGGCGCTGGCGACCGGCTGTTCGCCATATTGTTCGACGGTCGCGCCAGTATCGATCGCGCCGATCTCATCCTGATCGTCGTCGCGCTCCTTGCTCTCGCGCTGCTGTGCGTGTCGGTCTATGTGCAGGCGGCGCTGGGTCGTTTTTCGCATCTGCTCGCCCGTTCGCTTCCCTTCCTCGCCGGGTCGCTGCTCAGCGTCCCGCTCGCCCGCCTGCTCTGGCCGGAGCGTTTCGATCTTGCCTTCCTTGGTCTCTATGCGCTGACGCTGCTGCTGGCCGCGGCCCTGCATGCTGTCTCGCTGCGCCGGTTGGTGCGGCGATGAAGGTCGCGATGCTTGATCCCTCGCTCTTTACCGGGCGCTATGACGACAGCCTCTGCGCGGCGCTGGCCGGGGCGGGGGCGGACGTGACCCTGCTTGCCCGCCCGATGCGCGCGACTGACGCGATCAACCCGCAGGGCTATCGCTATGTCCCGCGTTTCTTCCGCCATAGTGAGGCGCTGCGCAAGCGGATCGGCGAAGGCCGCCCCTTCCGCGTCGCTAAGGCGATGGAATATGCACTGTCCTGCGCGCTCGGCGACATCGGGCCGCTTGCCCGTGCCGATGTCGTCCATGTCCAGTGGCTGCCGCTGGCGCCTGCCGACCGGCTGATGCTGCGCCGGTTGAAGGGCCGCACCGCGTTGGTCCACACCGTCCACAATGCCGACGCCTATCATGCCGATGCCGGGGTGCAGGGCAGGGGCTATCGGGCGTTGCTCGATCAGTTCGACGCGCTGGTCGTCCATGGCGACACCACGCGCGCCGCGCTGGTGGGGCAGGGGATCGATCCCGCCCATATCCATGTGACGCCGCACCCGCCGATGCAATTGATGACGGCCACTGCCGCAGACCTTGCCTCCGTTCCCGATCCAGCCGCGCCGCGCATCCTCTTCTTCGGCACGATCCGTCCCTATAAGGGCGTCGATCTGCTGATCGATGCCTGCCTTCAGCAATGGCAGGCGGGCCACGCCTTTGAACTGGTGCTGGCGGGCAAACCCTTCATGGATGTCGCGCCCCTGCTCCAGAAGGTCCGCGCCGCTGGCTTTGCCGATCGTCTGCTGACCGATTTCGGCTTCCTGACCGAAGGCCGTCTCGACGCGCATATG
Source organism: Sphingobium sp. B2 (assembly GCF_007693735.1). Lineage (NCBI taxonomy): Bacteria > Pseudomonadati > Pseudomonadota > Alphaproteobacteria > Sphingomonadales > Sphingobiaceae > Sphingobium > Sphingobium sp. B2. The sequence goes on along the minus strand of NZ_VDBZ01000001.1, from coordinate 1,795,350 downwards.
GTCAAGTCCGATGTCATCGCCTTCCCCTATCGCCATATCGATTCCAGCGGCGCGTTCCTGTCCGCGCTGCACCATGGCAAGGCGATGGTGACGTCGGACGCAGGCATGTTCGGCCAATTGCCCGAAGGCGTAGCGACCCGCTTTCCGGCGGGAAATGCATCGGCGCTCGCCCAAGCCCTCTTGCCGCTGGTACAAAGCGCCGCCATCAGGCAAAAACAGGGCGGCCAGGCGCGCGCCTATGGGACGATAATGGGGGATTGGAAGGACATGGCGGTGGCGACGATCGGCATCTACAACGCAGTGCTGGCCGCGCGCGCATGAACCGTTATGTTCGTGAGGCCGCCGATCGCCTGCTTGCGCTGCGCCTGGCGCTGGCCGGACGCGTGCATCAATATCCCGAAATTCAGGCGTTGAAGCGCTTTCTGTCGGGGTTCAAGGTCGACTGCCTGTTCGACGTCGGTGCCAATCGCGGCCAATATGCGACGATGGCGCGCAAGGATGCGGGCTATCGCGGCCTGATCCTTTCCTTCGAGCCGAACCCGGCCGTGTTCGCCGAACTGCAAAGGCGCGCGGCTTCGGACCGCCACTGGCATGTGTTCAACATGGCGCTGTCGGATTTTGACGGCACCGCCGATTTCAACATCATGGCCGCAGATCAATTTTCCTCGCTCAAGGCGCCGTCCAGCGCACAGGACGATATTTTCGCCCTCCGCAACAAGGTGACGCAGACGGTCGCGACGCCCTGTCGCCGCCTCGATACGCTGCTGCCGGAAATGCAGGCGCAGCATGGTTTTTCCCGACCGTTCCTGAAAATGGATACGCAGGGCCATGACCTGTCGGTCTGCGAAGGGGCGGGCGCGGCACTCGCGCAGATGACGGGCGTACAGACCGAACTGGGGGTGCGACCCATTTACGAAGGCGGTACCGGCTATCGCGCGATGATCGAGTGGCTGGACGCGCGCGCCTTCATCCCTTCGGCCTTCTTCGCCAATAATAAGGGGCATTTCCCGCTACTCGTCGAAATGGACGGCATTTTCGTCAACCGGGCGCTGGTTCAGGATTGATCATGGAGTCGCCCTCGTCCTTTTTCAGCGCGCGCCGCCTGTTCCTGGCGGGGGCGATCGGCCTGACATTGTGGCTGGGCGCGACGTTCCTGTGGCACGTCACCTATCGTCAGGGGATCAGCCTGGCAGTCATCCTGTTTCTGGATCAGGATTTTCCCGCCCTGATCATGCCCTTGCTGCTGCTGGCGCTCGCCGCACCTTTTGCCGAAGGGCGCGGGATCATCCTGCCGCGACCCACCGCGCGGATCGTCGTGCCGCTGATCGTGCTGATGGGACTGGCGGCCTGGGCGGGCCATTACGCCCTGTTTCAGGATTACGCCATTTCCCGCGATGAGGAGGTCGCCCGTTTCGCCGCCGCCTATATGCGTGAGGGGCTTTTCGCCCGGCCGATCCCGATCGAATGGGAACCCTATCGCCGCGCGATCATGCCGGAATTCTTTTCCCCCTTCGGCGCGGCGGATTATTGGACGGCGGCCTATCTGCCGGTGAACAGCGCGATCCAGGCGCTATTCTGGCAATTGGGCGATCCCAACATGGCGGGCCCGGTATTGCTGATCACCGGCCTGTTCGCCCTCTGGCGCGTCGCGCTGCACCTGATGCCCGATCGGCCCGATGCGGTGTGGGTGACCGTCCTGCTGGGTTGTTCGTCCAGCCAGTTGTGGATCACGGCGATGACGCCTTATGCCATGACCGGGCATTTCGCGCTCAACATGGTGTGGCTGGCGCTGGTGCTGCGGGGCGGGGTGCTCGGCCATGTCAGCGCGGGTGTCGTAGCGCTGGTCGCCGCCGGGCTGCACCAGTGGCATTTCCCGCCCATCTTCATCGCGCCGTTCATCCTGTGGATGCTGCTTGCTCGTCGCTGGACGGTGGCGGCCTTCCATGCGCTGACCCTTGTGGCGATCGTCATCGTCTGGGCCAAGATCTGGCCGGCCTTCCTGCTCGATATGCTCGGCGCGCCAGCGGACGTCCGTCCCGCCGCCGGCGTTGCGGACAAGGTTGGCAGCCTGTTCCAGCGGCTGGGCGACCGCTGGCAGCCGCTGGTCAATCTCAGCCGCTTCGTCGCCTGGAATAATATATTGATGGTGCCGCTGGCCGCGCTCGGCATCGCCGCAATGCGGTGGAAGCGGGCAATCAGGGGGCAGGAAATTGCGTTGCCGCTGGCGCTTGGCTGTCTGGCCGGATGCGCGCTGGCGCTGGCTCAGGGCTATGGCTGGGGCTTTCGCTATGCCCATGGCTATATCGGCCCCTTCTGCCTGCTGGCCGGGCTTGGCTGGGCGCGTTTCCGGCCGCGCGATGCGCTCAGGCCGCTGATCATCGGCCTGTTCATCACTGGCCTTGCCAGCATCTTTCTGGTCTGGCGCACCCATGCATTCGTCGCGCCCTACGCCGCCAGCCATCGGCTGATCGATTCCAGCCAGGCCGATGTCGTGCTGGTCGATCCGCGGGGCGGCCTTTACGTCACGGATCTGGTGCGCGGCCGCAATGGCGTGCCGGGCAAGCCGATGGTCATGAATCTGGGGATGCTGACGCTCGATCAGGTCGATGAGCTATGCCATAATTATGTTGTCGAACTGTTCGATCGCGCCGAATTCCGGCCCCTGGGCGTGCCGCTGGCGCGGTGGAACCTGGGCCGCATGGACGCCCTGCGCGCGCATATGAAGGAAGAGGGCTGCGACAAGCCGGTTCAGCCGCCGCTGCCTGAAACATTCGAGGATGCGCTCCAAGCGGCCGACAACGCCATGTGAAGCGGGCTATTGCCCCTTCACATAGACCCGCTTGCCGCCAATCCATGTTTCCAGCACTTGCGTCGCGCGAATGTCGGCCGGGCGGGCGGTGGCAATGTCCCGATCAATCAGCAGGAAATCCGCCCGCTGCCCCGGTACCAGACTGCCAAAGCGCTTTTCCGCGAAACCGGCATAGGCGGCCTGACGGGTGAAGCCGTCAAGTGCCGCCTCGAAACTTATCTTTTGCTGCGGCAACCATCCGCCGGCCGGTTCACCCTTGGCATCCTCGCGGCTCATCGCGACGGCGATGCCGACGAAGGGATTGGGGCTTTCAACCGGCACGTCGGAGCCAAAGGCCAGCGGCACCCGGTTATCCAGCATCGCCTTCCACGCATAGGCACCCGCCAGTCGCGCCTCGCCCAGCCGCGCGGTCGCCATGCGCCAGTCGGACGCTTCATGCACGGGTTGCATCGATGCGATGATGCCGAACTGCGCGAAGCGCGGCAGGTCGGAAGGGCTGACAATCTGCGCATGTTCGATCCGCCAGCGCCGGTCGCCCTTATAGGTTTCCGACAATTCCTGAATCGCGTCCAATATCTCGCTGTTCGCCGCATCGCCGATGGCATGGGTGGCGATCTGGAAATTGTCCATCGCCGCGCGGCTCATGATGTTGCGCAGTTGCGTGTCGGGGATCATCGGCAGACCGCGTTGCCCCGGCGCGTCCGCATAGTCCGCCTTCAGCCACGCGCCGCGCGATCCCAGCGCTCCGTCCAGCACCAGCTTGATCCCGCCCAGCCGCAGCCGGTCGTCATACAGCCATGGTGTCGGTTCCGGCCCGGCGATCAGGGTCATATTGCCGATGCCCGCCGCATAGGCCATGATCCGCACCCGCAATGCGCCCCGGTCGGCGGATCGGCGGAATGCCTGCCAATCCTCTATGCTCGTCCCCATGTCGGCAATGCCGGTGATCCCGGTCGCCAGCAACGCGCGTTGCGCCTTTTCAAAGGCGATGTCGCGGTCCTTGGGCGCAGGGGCGGGGACGACCTTTGCGATCAGGTCCATCGCCTTGTCCACGAACACGCCAGCAGGCTTGCCCGCCGCCATTTCTATCCGGCCCCCGACAGGCGCCTTGGTCGCCGCCGTTACGCCCGCCGCGCGGATCGCGGCGCTGTTGGCCCAGCCTGCATGGCCATCCACCCGCTCCAGCCATACCGGAATATCGCTGACCGCCGCGTCCAGGTCCGCCGCCGTCGGGAATCGGCCCAGTCCCCATTGTTCCTGATTCCAGCCCGTGCCGATGATCCATTTGCGGCCAGCGCCATCCTGCGCATAGGCTCTGATCTTGGCCTGCGCCTCCGCCAAAGACTTGGTATCTGACAGGTCCAGCGTGATGAGCGACAGGCCCAGCCCCATGACATGACCGTGCGCGTCGATCAGGCCGGGGATCAGCGTCTTGCCCCCCGCATCCATTCGGAAGGACAGCCCCTTGGGCCGTTCGGGCCAGGGTTGACCCTTTTTGGGCTTTTTGGGCTTATATTCCGGCTCCTGATAGCGATCAGGCAGCAATTTTTCGACCTTGCCGTCATCGTCGATCAGCAGCGCGCGAAAATGCACGATCTTGCCATTGGGATCGACCGCCATGCCGTTGACGTTATCGATGACCCCGGACGCGAAGGCGGGAAGGGCGGAGGCCGCCAGAGCCGCGATCGTCAAGCAACCTGCGCGGGCCAATGCAGCAGCGCGAACCATAGGAATGTCAGCCTTCACGCCCGCGTGATCCTTCGCACCAGCGCGCTCGTGTCCTGCCGGCTGCCGCCCAGCGCCTGCACGTCTGCGTAAAATTGATCGACCATCGCCGTCACCGGCAGGGTGGCGCCGTTCGCCCGCGCCTCTTCCAGTGCCAGCCCCAGATCCTTGCGCATCCAATCGACTGCGAAGCCGAAATCGAAACTGTCCTGCGCCATCGTTTTCCAGCGATTGTCCATTTGCCAGCTCTGCGCCGCACCGCCGGAGATCGCTTCGAACACCGCGTCCAGATCCAGTTCCGCCGCCTGCGCAAAGCGCAGCGCTTCGGCCAGCCCTTGCAACACGCCGCCGATGCAGATCTGGTTCACCATCTTGGTCGTCTGGCCAGCGCCCGCGCCGCCGACATGGACGATCCGCGCGGCATAGGCGTTCATCACGATCTTCGCGGCGGTGACCGCCGGTTCGCTGCCGCCGCACATGATCGACAGTCGGCCATTTTCCGCGCCTGCCTGACCGCCCGATACCGGCGCGTCGACGCTGTGGATGCCCCGGCTTTCGCCTTCGACGAACAATTGCCGCGCGATTCGGGCCGATACCGTCGTATGGTCGATGAACAGCCCGCCCGGCTTCATCGTGCGAAATGCGCCTTCGCGCCCCAGCGTCACTTGGGCCAGATCGTCGTCATTACCCACGCAACTGATGACGATGTCCGCTTCCTCGGCCGCCTTGGCCGGGCTGATCGCCACCGTGCCGCCATAGGCTTCCGCCCAGCTTTTCGCCTTGCCGATGGAACGGTTATAGACGGTGAGGTTATGCCCCGCCTTTGCTAGATGGCCTGCGATCGGGCCGCCCATGACGCCCAGGCCGATAAACGCGATATTAGCCATATGCCCCGTATATTTAGTGCGCCAGACCAAGCCATAGGGCCAGTTTTCCGACAGTGCCAGTTTCTTCACGCGCAATTTTCCGCTAGGGGGCGGGCCATGAACAGCTTAGCGAAGATAGAGAGCGCCTTGCCGCTGCCGATCACCGTCGATGACATTCTTGCCGCGCGGACCCGGATTGCCGGTTCGATCGTCAAGACGCCGACGCTGATCAGCCAGACTCTGTCGACGATGCTGGGCTGCAAGGTCTATCTGAAGTTTGAAAATCTTCAATTCACCGCAGCCTATAAGGAACGCGGCGCCCTCAACCGCCTGTTGCAGCTGGACGACGCGGCCAAGGCCAAGGGTGTCATAGCCGCGTCGGCGGGCAATCATGCGCAGGGGCTGGCCTATCATGGCAAGCGGCTGGGCGTGCCTGTCACCATCGTCATGCCCACGACGACGCCTACGGTGAAGGTCACCCAGACCCAGGGTCATGGCGCGACCGTGGTGCAATATGGCGAAAAGTTCGATGACGCCTATGCCCATGCGCGGCTGCTGGAGGTGGAGCAGGGGTTGACCTTCATCCATCCCTTTGACGAGCCGGACATTATGGCGGGGCAGGGGACGGTCGCGCTCGAAATGCTGGAGGATGCGCCGGAGATCGATACGCTGATCATCCCGATCGGCGGCGGCGGGCTGTTTTCCGGCATGGCGACGGCCGCACGGGCGATGAAGCCGGATATAAGGCTGGTCGGCGTGCAGGCCGAACTTTATCCGTCCATGTATGATTTCATCAAGGGCGCGGACCTTGCCTGTGACGGCGACACGCTGGCGGAGGGCATTGCTGTCAAGCAGCCGGGCGAATTGACGCGCCGCTTTGTCGAACGGTTGGCGGACGATGTGCTGCTGGTTGACGAACGGCGGCTGGAGGAGGCGCTGAGCCTCTTGCTCCAGATTGAAAAGACCGTGGTGGAAGGGGCAGGGGCGGCGGGTCTTGCCGCGCTGCTGACCTATCGCGACCAATTTGTCGGCCGCAATGTCGGGCTGATCCTGACCGGCGGCAATATCGATACCCGACTGCTGGCCAATGTTCTGCTGCGCGATCTGGCCCGGTCGGGCCGTCTGGCGCGGTTGCGTATCATCCTGCAGGACCGGCCGGGCGCGCTATTCCATGTGGCCAAGATTTTCGATCAGGAAGCGGTCAACATATTGGAACTGGCGCATCAGCGTATTTTCACGAACCTGCCGGCCAAGGGGCTTAGCCTGGACGTGGAATGCGAGACGCGCGATCGCGCCCATCTCCAGCGGCTCATCGCGGCACTGGGCGAGGCGGGTTACGAGGTTGCGCCGATCGAGGTTGCGTGACGCGCGAACGATCTCTTAACATTTCGTGGTAAACGCTCTTTTCATAGGCGCGTCGCAACGGCATAGTCGCGGCATGATCCACCCGCGCCGCCGCCACGAAGGGGATATTGGAGCGTGACTGCACCTTTTCGTTTTCCCCGCTTTTTCGTGACCAATCCGTCGCCCTGCCCCTATCTGCCGGGGCGCAGCGAACGGAAGGTGTTTACCGAACTGAACGGGGACAACGCCGCCGAACTCAACGATGCATTGGGCCGCATCGGCTTTCGCCGCAGCCAGAATGTCGCCTATCGCCCCAGTTGCGCTGATTGTTCGGCCTGTGTTTCGGTGCGTGTCGTCACGGACGAATTTCGCCCCAACGCGACCCAGCGCAAGCTGATCCGCCGCAACAGCGACCTGACGGTCACCGCCTGCAAGCCATGGTCGACCGAAGAACAATATGCGCTGCTCCAGCGCTATCTGTCGGCGCGTCATCCCGGCGGCGGCATGACCGAGATGGACGAGATGGATTTTGCCGACATGGTCGAACAGACCCCGGTCGACAGCCATGTCGTTGAATATCGCGAACCCGGCGTCGACGGGCGCGTCGGCAAGCTGGTCGGCGCTTGCCTGACGGACCGGCAGGGCGATGGGCTGTCGATGATCTACAGCTTCTTCGACACAGAGTTGGACAATCGTCCGGGGCTGGGCAATTTCATCATCATGGACCATATCCTGCGCGCTGCGGCGGCGGGCCTGCCCTATGTCTATCTGGGTTACTGGGTCGATGGTTCGGCGCGGATGCAATATAAGGTCCGCTATCGACCGCTCGAAAAGCTGAGCCGGGCCGGTTGGGTCCGGTTCGATCCTGATGAGCAGGATCAGGCTATTCGTCACGTTGCGCAGCGTGACGAGCCTCCGCTGCCAATCGAACTGGCGAGCATGTTTCGCAAATAGTGGCCCTATTCCATAGATTTGCTGTTATTTTCGCGCGCGCGGCAAGTAAATCCGACCAGAATGACAGAGTGTGAGGAGGTTGTTTAACTTTCTCGGCTAGTCCTGCCATGATGAACGCAATGATGGCGACATGGGCGGAGGCTGGCGATGGATCGCTTTGCTGAACGCCGATTCGATGATTTCCGGCGAGCGCTGGATGACGGTCAGCGGATCGACATTTCATTACATGATCGAAATGAAATACTGTTTTCGCCGGTCTTTGATCATTTGTCGCCTTCCTTGTCGCGTTGGATCGCCGATGCACGGGGCCGGATATTGGCGACTGACCAGGATGCTGGTTTGGCCGGCAAGACATGGCGCGCATTGCTGGACCGCGCGGACCGTCGCGTCCTGCTGAAGGCCGCGATCGCGGAGGAACAGCCGCAGCCCCTGACCGTGCGATTGCCGGGCACGGACGGTCAGCGGCGTTGGTGTCTTGTTCGAATGCGGCGGATGACCAGCGCGGATGGCCTGGTCCGCTATTATGGCACGTTGGAAGATGTGCACGATCGCCACGATAGCCAGGCTCGCGCGCTGGAAAGGGCGTTGGCCGAAAGCCGGGAGCATTATCGCTGGTCAGTCGAACTGAGCCCGCAGGTACCGTGGACCGCTGCCCCCGATGGCGCGATTGAGGAAGTTGGGCCGCGCTGGCTGAACCTGACCGGCATGGTCGCGAAGAAAGCGCTGGGAACCGGCTGGCTCGTCGCGCTCCACCCGGACGATCTGCCCAGGACTATCACCATTTGGACCAAGCATCTGGCATCCGGTGCGCCGATCGACATCGATTATCGTATCCGGCTGCGCGATGGCGGCTATCGCTGGATGCGTGCCCGCGCGGCGGCGCGCCGCGACGAGCAGGGGCAGATTGTCCGCTGGTATGGCACGCTGGAGGATGTGCACGCGCAGAAGCTTGCCCTACGCGCGCTGGCGGACAGCGAGGAACGTTCGCGTCTGGCGGTGCAGGCGGCACGGCTGGGCATTTGGGATTTCGACGTCGCGACTGGCGAACGCCGCTGGTCGGCCGAATTTCGCGCGATGCTGGGTCTGAGCGACGATCAACCTGCGACCAGCGAGCTGGCGCTGTCGATCGTCCATCCTGACGATCGTGAGACCCTGCGGGTCATGCTGGACGCCGTCGCTTCCGGCGCCGTTCCGCCCCATTTCGAGGCGACATTGCGGGTCCACCGCGCCAGCGATGGCGCCTTGCGCTGGATCAGGAGCAGCGGCTGGACCACACGATCTGAATCCGGACGGGCGCAGCGCGTCATCGTGACATTTCTGGACGTGACCGATCAGCGTGATGCCGAGGACCGCATCCGCTGGGCTGCAACGCATGATCCCATGACCCGCTTGCCAAACCGCGCCTTATGGCAGGCGACGCTCGACGATATGGCCGAACGACAGGGGCAAACCGGCAAACGCTTTGGCCTGCTTCTGCTCGATATTGACGATCTTAAACGCACGAACGATTCGCTGGGCCATGACGCGGGCGATGCCTTGCTATGCGCCTTTGCCGGCCGCCTTGCGGCGATTGCCCCGCCGGACGCGCTGTTGGGAAGGCTGGGGGGTGACGAATTCGGCCTGATCGCGCCATCATTGACCGATGGCGCGGCACTGGAGGCGTGGAGCGCGAAGCTGATCGAAAGCCTGCGCACGCCCCATGTCCATAATGGCCGTTCGATCGATTGCGGGGTCAGCATCGGCGGCGCGGTGTTTGGCGATCATGGCGATCGGGCGGAAGATCTGCTTAAAGCAGCGGACCTGGCGCTCTATGCGTCGAAAGCCGCCGGCCGTGGCCGCCTGACCCTGTTCCATTCCGATCTGCGCGCGCAGGCACAGCAGCGCAGTTCAATGATCGGCATGGCCCGGAGCATCATCGCCGATCGGCTGGTGACACCCTATTACCAACCCAAGGTTGATCTGCGCAATGGCCAGATATTGGGTTATGAAGCGCTGTTGCGCTGGCATCATCCGCGTTTGGGCCTGCAATTGCCCGGCAGCATAGCGGCTGGTTTTGAACATGCCGAAATTGCCGTGGCGTTGACCGAACAGATGCTCGACAATGTCTTGCGCGATGTGCGCGGATGGTTGCAGGCCGGTCATGATCCCGGTCGCGTCGCGATCAATGCGTCCGCCGCCGATTTTGCGCGGGGGGACTTTGCGGATCGGGTGCTGGAACAACTTGCGCTGTTCGCCGTGCCGCCGGAACATCTGGAAATAGAGGTGACCGAGACTGTTTTCCTGGGCCGCGGCGCCGGGCAGGTGGAGCGGGCATTGCAGCATTTTTCAGAGGCGGGGGTGCGCGTCGCGCTGGACGATTTCGGCACCGGCTTTGCCTCGCTCAGCCACCTCAAACAATATCCGGTCGATATATTGAAGATCGATCGCAGCTTTGTCTCGAACATCGAAGAGGATGCCGGTGACGCGGCCATTGTCGACGCCATCGTCAAGCTGGGCGGCAGTTTCGGCATGGATGTCGTCGCCGAAGGGGTGGAGAGCGCAGCGCAGGCCGACCGGCTTCTGGCCCATGGCTGTATCATCGGCCAAGGCTTTCATCTGGGCCGTCCGCAGCCCTGTGCCGCCATCACGCCACCTCTGGCAAAATGACAGGGCCGCGCCCGTTACAAGGCGCGACCCCGATGTGCTGCCCCCAAATGCCTATTTGCAGCGACACGCCCGGCGCGCTGGCTTGCGCTGCCCCACGCGCTGGGTGACATAGGTGGTCGTCGTTGTCGTCGTCACCTCCGGCTCGATCGTCACCGTGGTCACGATCGGTGCGGGGTAATAATAGCCCCCCGATATATAGCCGCCACCGCCCTGGGTCGTGACCTGCACCGGACCCTGCGACCAATGTGGCTGGCCCATATAGGCTGGCGGATCATAATCGACGCCCGCCCCGCGCACTTCGCCCTCGAAACGGCCTTCATATGTACCGCTGGTCCGCTTGCCATCGGCAGTCGTCCAGGTGCCGGTCCAGCGCCCTTCATAGTCGTTCTGCGTGGTCACGCTGTCGTCGGCATAGCCATAGCCATAATCATAGCCAGCGCCCGGACGACGCGGCGGCAGCGCAGCGCCGCGTCGGGGCGCATCCTCCGCCTTGTCGATCATTGCGCCAGCCACTGCGCCGACGCCAGCGCCGATCAGCGCGCCAGCGGTGCGGTTGCCGCGTCCGGCGATGCGGTTGCCCGCCACGCCGCCGACTACTGCGCCGATCGCTGCGCCGCCAAGGCCATTGTCGGGACGACGATACCCATCGCGATCGTCATAATAGCTATCGTCGCCATAGCCGCCCTCATAACGGTCCCACGCGATGTTGCTGCGGCTGTCATAAACCCGGCCATAGCGGTCGGTCATCACCGCATCGTCATAATAGCGCGACCAGCCATATCCGGCCGCCGGGGCGGGCAGGCCATAGGCGCCATAATTGCCGATATAATAAGCCGGGCTGATCCAGTAGCGCGGCAGGACATAGCCATAGACCGGGCGCTGATAGCCATTCCAGCCACCCGGCGCGCGCCAGCCCGCATACCAGCGACCGTTCTGACGCGGACCCCAGCGATGCCCGCCATTCCAGGTCATGCCGGGTCGGGGCGCGTGGGTCATCGGTCGGCCGCCACCCTTCCATCCGCCGCCAGACCAGCCGCCTTTGGCACCATGGCTCATGCCGGGGCCGTTGCCTGCCAGTGCCGGGCTAGCCGCGCCCGCCAGCGCGATGCTCGCCCCCAGAAGTAGAAGGCCGGATGTCCGCATGGTTAACGCTCCCTGTTTTCCCACAGCGGAAAGGCGCCGCGCGGGTCAAATTGCTAACGCTCTGTTTAGCATGGTGATCGGGGGCTATCCATGAGCGCGAGGGTTAAATCCTGTCCCGAAACGGGGCGAAACAGGCGACCGTGGCGGGAAAGAGGGTTAACGCCTTCAGCAGATCCGGGCGGCAATCCGAGCGACCAGAGCTTGCAACCCGTGCGCGTCGTCCGAGTCGAAGCGCGCGGGACGCGGGCTGTCGAGATCCAGCACACCGATCACCGCGCCATTGGTGAGGATCGGCACAACGATTTCCGAGGCGCTGGCAGCGTCGCAGGCGATGTGGCCGGGAAAGGCGTGGACGTCCGCCACAAGTTGCGTCTCGCCCGTCGCCGCCGCGGTGCCGCATACCCCGCGACCCAGCGGGATACGGATGCAGGCAGGCTTGCCCTGAAACGGCCCCAGCACCAGCTCGCCCTCCACCATGCGATAGAATCCCGCCCAGTTGAGGTCGGGCAAAAATTGCCAAAGCAGCGCGGCGATATTGGCCATGTTGGCGACACGGTCCGCCTCATCGCGCGTCAACGCATCGGCGGCGGAGAGCAGGTCAGCATAGAGCGTCGCCTTGTCGGCGGTATCGGTGGGTGCGAAGTCGAACATGGGGCGGATATAGGCTTGGTGATGGGGCAGGGCCAGAGGCTGAATTTAGACATTGGTAACCTTGTTTTGCTAGCGCGTGCTGAGCCAGCGGAGCAGCAGCATGAATATATTGAAATCCAACCTACCGCCGGAGATCAGTATTTCGCTATTGATGATCACAGTGATGGTCGCTTTTGCTGCAATTTTTCAATTGCCGATAGTGTATCCCACAGGTGAACGTGCTGCATTTGTTGGCATACATTATCTATATCCGCTCATGGGTGTCGGGGTTTGGGGTGCATTTGCTTTTTACGGGCAAAGACGCGCGATAGCGCGAACCTTTCTGATCGCGCTTCCGTGCTATGTTGTTGTTTTGTTTGTTTATTTTAACATAAAGCTATGGATACCGCATATCAATCCATATTTATTCGACGAATTTTATTGGGAAATAGATCAAAAATTTAGGCCATTGGTAGACATATGCATGGTCTTGCGCCGATCGATGGCGGTATTTATTCCCTATGAAGCCAATTTTTATATGATTGGCTATATTGCGATGTTCTATGGAAGCTTTTGCTATCATGCATTTCGCACGCCGGACAAATTTTCGGAATTGGTTATTGCCGCGCTGCTTCTGCAAGGCTTAGGAACATTAGCCTATCTTGTTGCGCCTGCGATCGGTCCATTCATCTATGAAGCCGGGTTGAATCCAATGGTGACGGCGGGCCAGCATAGCATGTTGGACTTCTACAATCAGTCGGTCGCGGAAGGGCCAATTTGGCTGGCGCGCAATGGGGGGAAAGCCTTCACTGTAGGCTTGGCCGCCATGCCATCGCTCCATTCCGCAGCGGCGTTTCTGTTTCTGAGCTTCGCCTGGAAGCACGGACGAATTCTGGTGCCGCTTTATGCCTTCATCACCTTCTTCATTTTCGTGACCGCTGTCGCTACCCGCTGGCATTATCTGATCGACGTGCCAATCGGTGTCTTGATTGCGTGGGTGAGCCTCAAGGGAGCGGAGCGCTTGTCGCGGACCCCCTCTATGGAAACCGCGACACTGTCTCGACCCTTGGCGGAACTACCCGCCTAATCCACCCGCACCTTGCCGCGTCCCTGTTTGATGGTCGCGCGTTTTACCTTGCCCTCTACCCTGCGTTTTTGCGAGGCTTTGGTGGGTTTGGTCGGGCGGCGTTTTTTGGGGACGATGGTGGCTTCGCGGATCAGCGCGATCAGCCGGTCGCGCACATCCTGGCGGTTGAGCAGTTGCGACCGCGCGCCTTCGCTGCGCAGGATCAATATGCCCTCGCGCGTCATGCGTGTTCCTGCAAGGTCCGCCAGACGATTTTTTACAGCGTCTGGCAGGCCGGGCGAATTGGCGACATCGAAGCGCAGCATCACGGCGCTGTCGGTTGTGTTGACGTGCTGGCCGCCCGGACCCGATGCGCGGGTATAGCTTTCGATAATCTCGTCGCTATCGATGGAAATCGAGCGTGTGATGGCGATGGCGACCATGGCGTGACTGTATCCGCTCGATCGCGCCCGTCAAAGCCCGGCTTGGTCCAGCAATTCCTGTCCGAACCCGGCCGCGGCAAAGGTGGTGGGCAAGGGAGCGGTCGCCTCCGCCGCTGGCTTGTCGCCGCGCGGGATGCTGAGAAAGCGGCTGTGGAGCAGCATCGGCACGCCGCCTGTTCCATAAACCGGATCGCCCACGATGCCAAAGCCCAGGCCATGGAGCGCGTGGACGCGGATCTGATGCGTGCGCCCGGTCTGCGGCGTGAAGGCGATGAGCGCGCGGCCGTCCTTTTCAGCAACCTTGCGCCAGTGGGTGACGGCGACCTTGCCTGCCTTGGCCGGGATCATGCGCCAGCCTTCGCTCGCGCTGCTGATCTTCGACAGCGATAATTCGATCGTGCCGCCTTCTTCCGCAGGGATGCCGTCAACGACCGCGACATAGCGTTTGGCGACAGTCCCGGCCTCGAACGCGCCGGCGAAGCGCTTATGTGCCTTGGGATTGCGGGCAAGCAGCAGGCAGCCGCTGGTGTCGCGGTCCAGCCTGTGAACGGGCAGCGGCCAGCGGGCAAAGCCGAAGGTCAGCGATTGCAGATGGTTTTCGAGCGCGATGGACCCGTCGCGCGGCGCATCGACCGGCAGGCCCGCTGGCTTGTCTAGAATGATGGCCTCGCCATCGATGAAGAGGACATGGTCGGTAAGCAGGGCCAAGGAAAGGGTCCGATCGGGAAACAGGGCTGGGGCGCATTGACGCGCGCGTCCCGTCCTATAGGGCGTGGAGGCTATGGAGCATAGGGGGGAGAATGGCGGCGGCCACATGGCCGCCGGGGATCGGCTCGATTGGGTCGATGTCGCGCGCGGCATTGGCATTGTCGCGGTCGTTGTCGGCCATGTCTGGACGCGCGGACCGTTGCGCGATGCGCTCTACAGTTTTCATATGCCGCTTTTCTTCCTGCTGTCCGGCATGCTGTCGCGGCCACAGCCGGTCGGCGCTTTCGCCCGCCGCCAACTGGCCGCGCAGATGCGGCCCTACGCCATTTTCCTGACGCTGCTGATCGTCGCGGATCAGATTATCGAGCCGCTAAAGGGTGGTCGCCCGATCTTTCACCAATGGCCCGGCGATCTGTTGCCGATCCTGCTGGGCGGCTCCTGGCTGCGCGGGCCTTATACAATCTTCTGGTTCATTCCCTGCCTGATGGTCGCCCGCATCCTGTTCAACGTCGCGTTGACGCGCTGGCCCGATGCACTGGACCGGCGCTGGACGATGCTGCTGATCCCGATGACGGGTATGGCCTATGGGCTGGGCTGGGCGACGCAAGCGTCGCCGCTGGGACTGCTCAGCGTCCCGATGGCGCTTGTGTTGCTCTGGATCGGCGCGGCATGGGCGCGAGTGGGCTGGCGCAACGGCTTGATTGCGCCGCTGGCCATGCTGTCGATCGCGGGCCTGGCGGGCTGGTTCCCGACGCTGAACATGAAGATCGCCGATTATGGCTGGCCGCTGCTGTCGATCGGGTCGGCAATTGCCACATCACTGCTGATCGTCGCTATCGCCCGCCCGGTCGCGCCCTATGCCGCACCGCTGGCATCGCTGGGCCGCGCGTCGCTGGTGATCATGTATCTGCATGTGGCGTTCATCCATTATCTCTCGCCCTATCTGGGCAAGCCATGGCTGACGGCGATAGCATTGCTGGTGCCGTTTGCGATGTTCTGGCTGATCCGCCGATCGCCGCGCGCGACCCGGCTGCTGCTTTAGCGGTCAGACGTCCTGCGCGATCCGCCCATAGAGGTCGGGCCGCCGGTCGCGAAAGAAGCCCATGCCCGCCCGATGCGTCCGCGCCTGCGCCAGGTCGAGCGTCGCGACGAGCGCGCCCATATCCCTGGCGTCGGCTTCGGCAGCGAAATCGCCCCATTGGTCTGTGATGAAGCTGTGGCCGTAAAAGCTCTGGCCATCCTCTTCGCCAATGCGGTTGGCGGCGATCACGGGCATGCAGTTGGATACGGCATGGCCGATCATCGCCCGCCGCCACATCCGGCTGGTGTCGAGGTCCGCATCATAGGGTTCGGAGCCGATCGCGGTCGGGTAGAACAGCATTTCCGCGCCCATCAGCGCCATGATCCGCGCGCATTCGGGATACCATTGGTCCCAGCAGATGCCGACGCCGATCGTGCCATATCTGGTCGGCCAGACCTTGAAGCCGCTATTGCCGGGGCGGAAATAATATTTCTCCTCATAACCCGGCCCGTCGGGAATATGGCTCTTGCGATAGACGCCCATGATGTCGCCCTGATCGTCGATCATAGCGAGCGAATTATAATGATGCTGCCCGTCGCGCTCGAAAAAGCTGGTCGGGATATAGACGCCCAGATCCTTGGCCAGCTTGCGCATTTCCTGCACGGCGGGATGCTCGTCCACCGGCTGCGCTCTTGCGAACAGCGCCTCATCCTCGACGCGGCAGAAATAGGGGCCTTCGAACAGTTCTGGCGGCAAGATGATCTTCGCCCCGCGCGCGGCGGCCTTGGCCACATGGGTCGCCACCCGGTCGATATTCTCGCTCATATCGTCTGTGAAGGCGAGTTGGAGCGCGGCAACGGTAACTTTGGTCATGCTGTTCGTTTCTCCGTTCGCCCTGAGCCTGTCGAATGGCTCCATCGAGCGATTGCGAGGTGCCTTCGCTTGCGCTCGGGCGCGGGCTTCGACGTCGCTCGGCCCGAACGGTTGAGGTTAGATACTCGGCATTTGCTGGCTGCAACAATGAAAGCTGCCGCCGCCTGACAATATGGCATCGCTGCGCAGCCCGACAATATCCCGACCTGGAAAGAAGGGGCGCAGAGCATCGAGAGCGGCCTGATCATTGGGCTGGCCATAGATGGGCACGATGACGGCTGCGTTGCCGATATAGAAATTCATGTAGCTGGCGGGGATCGCTTCTCCATCCACGATCACCAGTCCCGGCGACGGGATGTCCACGACCTCTATGCCATGGGCCTTTGCCCGCGCGCGTGCATCGGCGTAGATCGCCGCATTGGGATCATCATCGGTCGTTGCGATCGGCAGCGCCAGCAGGCCATCGCCGACGAAGCGGGCCAGATTGTCGACATGGCCGTCGGTATGATCGTTCAGCAACCCGTCGCCCAGCCACAGCATGTCGGAGAGGCCAAGGCTTCCGGCAAGCAGAGTCTCGATCTTGCCGCGATCCAGATCCGGGTTGCGATTGGGGTTCAGCAGGCATTGCTCCGTCGTCACGAACAGACCGCTGCCATCGGTATCCACCGCGCCCCCTTCGAATATCCAGTTCTGGGTCGAAGTCGGCAGGCCGGTCGTGGCCGCCAGCCGCGCGCCAATATCCTCGTCACCGGGCATCTGATATTTGCCGCCCCAGCCATTGAATCCGAAATCGACGAGCGCCCGCGCCTTGCCGTTCAGCACCGCGATGGGCGCAGTGTCGCGCAGCCAGACGTCGCCCAGCCTGTGCTCGATGATCGTGACGCCCGGCGCGACCAATGCCCGCGCGGCCTCCGCATCCGCTGCATTGGCTGCGACCAGCCGAACCTCTTCCCCCTTGCCCTCGGCATGGAGTGCGCTGGCAAAGGCGGCGATTTGCGTCCGCGCGCCTTCGAAAGCGCCGGGCCATTCGGCCGGGTTGGTCGGAAAGCCGATCCAGGTCCAGTCGTGCGGCGCCCATTCGGCGGGCATACGGAATGTCATGATATGGTCCTTGCTCGGCAGCGGCGCCGATCCGTGATAGCGGGCGTTATGCGCGCTCCATAGCGTGCCGGATCGGGTCTGGACAGAGGGCGAAAGCCGTGAAGAGAAGAGTTTCGATGGTTGCCGCCGCCCTTTTGCTGGCATTGTCCGCAACAGCGCGTGCGGGCGAATTGCCCGACTGGCTGACGGGCGAATGGCTGCAAGTGCGGGACGATCGCTGGACCGAGGAGGTGTGGACACTCCCGCGCGGGGGCGTGATGATCGGCGTGGGGCGGACCGGGCGTGGTGGCGTGCTGCGATCCTGGGAAGTCATGCGGATCGTGCGGGCGGCTGACGGATCGCTCGCCTTCCACGGCGCACCGGAAGGGGGAGCAGCGACGATATTCCCGGCCATTGCAGAAGGCGTGCGGGACATCAGCTTCGCCAATCCCGACCATGATTATCCGCAACGCATCCGCTATTGGCCGGAAGGGCGGCTGTTGATGGCCGAAACGGCGAAAATGGATGGCAGCCAGACACAAAGCTGGACATATGCGCCGATGGGCGAGTGAATGACCAACCGCCGCTCGCTTCGAGCATCGTCGAGAAGCCGCCTACACAATGGCTGCGTTTCTCGACTTCGCTCGAAACGAACGGAGGCGGGACGGCTTACTTCCCCGCCCGGTCCTTGTCCCGAATGGAACGGAATTCGTCGCCCTCCACCCAATTGGGCCAGTCGCTGCCGGTCGCCAGATCCCGCCCGACATTATAATAGAGTTTCAGGTCGGCCAGCACCCCGGTCCAGTCCCAATTGGGATCATATTCGTCCTTGGGCCCATGATAGCGGTTCTTGGTATAATCCTCCGCTGCGGCGTTACCTGCCGCCGTGCCGCCGTTGACCAGATCCTCGCCCCCCTCGAAATAGAGCATCGGCAGTCCGTGCTTGGCAAAGCTGAAATGGTCGGAGCGGTAATAATAGCCCTTCTCCGGCGTCGGCTCCAGCGTCGCGACGCGTCCCTGTGCGCTAAGCGCCCGGTCCAGATAGGCGTCGAGCTGCGACTTGCCCTTGCCGATCACCACGACATTTTTGGCGAGCCCCGCGACCGAGAGGGCGTCCATATTCACGCCGCCCACGGTCTGTGCGAAGGGGAACACCGGGTTGCTGCCATAATAGGCCGATCCAAGCAGCCCCGATTCCTCTGCCGTTACCGCCAGAAACACCTGGCTGCGATCGGTCGGCCCGGCCTTCACATTGGCTTCCGCCAAGGCCACCAGCGCCGCCGTGCCGGTCGCATTGTCGACGGCGCCGTTGCAGATGTCGTCGCCGTCCGGCGCCGCCTGGCAATGGCCCAGATGGTCCCAATGGGCGCTGTAAAGCACATATTCGTCGGGTCGCGTCTTGCCGGGCAGCAGCGCCACGACATTTTTGGACATATGTTTGCGCAGGTCATTGTCGAACGACACCGACGCCTTGACCGCGCCCAGCGGCACGGCCTTGAAGCCCGGCTTCCTGGCCGCTGCCATCTGCGCATCAAGGTCCATCCCCGCGCTGGCGAACAGAGCCTTCGCCTTGTCCTTCTGGATCCAGCCGATTGCGGCGGAAAGGCCGGCATTGCCGTCCGCACTGTCGGCGACATGCTGCGCGCCGGTCCAGCTCGATTGCACCACATTCCAGCCATAGGCGGCAGGCACCGTGTCATGCACGATGATCGCGGCGGCCGCGCCCTGCCGCGCCGCTTCCTCATATTTATAGGTCCAGCGGCCATAATAGGTCATCGCCCGGCCATTGAACGGCCCGGTCAGTCCCGACGTTTCATAATCGGGATCATTGACCAGGATGATGACCGTCTTGCCCTTCACATCCACGCCGGCATAGTCGTTCCACCCCTTTTCAGGGGCGTTGATGCCATAGCCGACAAACACGACCGGGCTGTCCTTGACCGCGATTTTCGGCTGCGTGGTGCGATAGGTGCCGATCACCATTTCCGGGCCATAGGTCGCGCTGACCGGGGTCTTGCCG
The DNA here is from genome assembly GCF_007693735.1 of Sphingobium sp. B2. Classification (NCBI taxonomy): domain Bacteria; kingdom Pseudomonadati; phylum Pseudomonadota; class Alphaproteobacteria; order Sphingomonadales; family Sphingobiaceae; genus Sphingobium; species Sphingobium sp. B2. The sequence continues at coordinate 1,776,022 of NZ_VDBZ01000001.1, read as the reverse complement.
CCGGTGAAGCTGAGTGGCGACACATTTTTCGCGGTAATCTCGACCAGCGGGACATCCTGAAACCAGCTGCCCTTGTTGCCGGGTTTCAGGCCCAGCTTGCCGAATTCGGCCGCGAGCAGGGCCAGAGTCTTTTCCTCGCCAGCCGAACCGGGCGCGCGGCCTTCATAGGCGTCGGACGAAAGCTCCTGCACCAGCCGTTTCATCGTGTCGATCGACGGTTCGACCGCAGCCGGAGTCGTCGCCGATGCCGAAGCGGGCGGCGTGTCGGCTCCGTCGCTGGAACAAGCGGCGAGCGGGAGGGCGAGGGCGGCCGCAAGGGCCAGCAGCGACGTTCGCATCAGGGCATATCCCCTATCTGAGAGTTGTTATTGTACGATTGTAATGCCCCGTGATGCCATTGTGAGAGAGCAAGGGCAAGCAAGGCAGTTGCGCGCGACATCCGGTCCTGGCGCACGGCGATCGGTGATGTTGTCGATGCCGGACGCTGGCTGGTCGCGCAGGGCATTGCCGATCCCGCCAGACTGACGATCGCTGGCTGGTCCTATGGGGGCTATGCGGCGTTACAGGCGCAGGTGATCGATCCTGATCTCTTCAAAGCTGTCGTCGCGATTGCCCCCGTTACCGATTTTGGCGATCGGCTGCGGCGTGCCCAGTTTGACAGCAGCTATCTGGTGCAGCAGCAGCGCATGGGCACGGGAACGGAAGCCGAGGAAGCGTCCCCCTCCAGCCACGCCGCGCAGTTCCGCGCGCCGGTGCTGATGTTCCATGGCACCGCCGACGGCAATGTCGACATCACCCAGGCGAAGATCATGCAGGGCAAGCTGGAAGGGGCGGGCAAGCGCAGCCGTCTCGTCATTTATGACGGGCTTGCACATGGCCTGAACGACAGTGATGCCCGCGCCGATATGCTGCAACAGAGCGCTGACTTCCTGCTCGCCGCCGGGAAATAGGCGATGGAAAAGGAGGCTGGCGCACAGTCCTTACGCACCAGCCTCCGCGGCTTGCCTTCACCCTGGTACGACCCGGAGGCTCGGCAGCTGCAACTTACAGACGATGTGATCGGCCGATAACCGTCAGCCGTGCAGTTTGATCGCGGTTTCCGCGATCCGGCGGCCCTGATAGCGCGCGCCGTCCAGTTCCTCTTCGGACGGCTGGCGGCTGCCGTCGCTGTCGGCCAGCGTCGTCGCGCCGTAGGGCGATCCGCCGCGCACCTTGTCCACGCCGATCTGGCCCTGGAAGCCATAGTCCAGACCCACGATGGTCATGCCGAAATGCAGCAGGTTGGTGATAATCGAAAACAGCGTGGTTTCCTGTCCGCCATGCTGGCTGGCGGTCGAGGTGAACGCCCCGCCTACCTTGCCATTGAGCGCGCCGCGCGCCCACAGCCCGCCGGCCTGGTCCAGGAAGGCCGCCATCTGGCTGGATATGCGGCCAAAACGGGTGCCGGTGCCGACGACGATCGCGTCATAGCCCGCCAGCTCTTCCACGCTCGCGACGGGGGCGTCCTGATCCAGTTTGAAATGCGCGTTCTTGGCGACTTCGAGCGGCGCGGTTTCGGGTACGCGCTTGATGTCGACCTGCGCGCCCGTGGCGGCAGCGCCTTCGGCGACTGCCTTGGCCATCGTTTCGACATGCCCGTAGGAGGAATAATAGAGAACCAGAACCTTAGCCATGATGTGCTCCTTGGTTGAAGGGAAAAGGGGGTGCCGCCCGCGCAAGGGGAGGGGGAGAATGCGCGGGCGGCGGCCAGCCCGTCCGGGGGAAGGACGCGCCGGAAAGCCTAGATGCTGTCGACCAGGACGATTTCGGCATCCTCGATCGCGGTGATGGTGATGGGCGCGCCACCAATGATCGCCGCGCCATCGCGTGCTTCGAACGTCTCGCCATCGATAGTGATCCGTCCCGTCGCGGGCACCAGATAGAGATGGCGTCCTTCCGCGCTGTCATAGGTCACGCTCTCACCCGCACGGATGGTGCCGCCCAGCAGGCGCGCGTCGGCGCGGATACGCAGGGCTTCGGCGTCCTCGTCATAGCCGCTGGCCAGCACGACCAGCTTGCCCGACCGCTCACCACGCGGAAACGGCTTGGCGCCCCAGCTTGGGCTGCCGCCGCGTGCGCGCGGGATGACCCAGATCTGGAACAGGGTGGTCGTTACGTCCTCCAGATTATATTCGGCGTGCCGGATGCCGGTGCCGGCCGACATGACCTGAACATCGCCCGCTTGCGTGCGGCCCTGATTGCCCAAGCTGTCCTTGTGCGTGATCGCGCCGGTGCGGACATAGGTGATGATTTCCATGTCGGCATGGGGGTGGGGCGGAAAGCCCGAACGCGGGCCGATCTCGTCATCATTCCATACCCGGATCGCACCCCAGTGCATGCGGTCATCGTCATGATAATCGGCGAATGAAAAATGGTGGCGGGCATTCAGCCAGCCATGATCGGCATGACCCAGCGACGCGAAGGGGCGGCGCTCGATACGGTTTGCGGTATGCGTATTCATATCCTTGCCTTTCCAAATATCGACCGGACTTCCGGCTTGCTTTCCGCCAATCTAGTGATCAGGATCGTTTCCGAAACACGCAGCATCGAAACGGATTGTTTCCCCATGCGACTACCTGATTTTGAGGCCTGGGCGATGTTCGCCGCCGTGGTCGAACATCGCAGCTTCACCGACGCGGCGAGGGCGCTGAGCGTGTCGAAAGCCACCGTGTCCAAGGCCGTGACCCGGCTGGAAGAGCATCTTGATACCAGCCTGTTCAACCGCACCAGCCGCCGTCTGGCGCTGACTGAAAGCGGCAAGAGGCTGGCCGACCATGCCCATCGCATATTGGCCGAAGGGCAGGCGGCGGAGGAAGCCGCGCGCGAGGAAACCGCCGACCTGTCGGGTGTCGTCCGGCTTGGCGCGCCGATGAGCTTTGGCCTGTTGCGCATCGCCCCGCTGATCGCTCGCTTCACGCAGGAACATCCGCTGGTCGATATCGACCTGCATCTGTCCGACGCGCATATCGACCTTATCGAAATGGGACTGGATGCGACCATCCGCATCGCCGACATGCCCGACAGTTCGCTCCGCGCCCGCCGTCTGGCCGACGTGGATATTCATGTCGTCGCGTCACCCGCCTATCTGGCGGCGCGGGGACGGCCCATGCATCCGTCCGATCTGAGCGGTCATGACTGCTTCTGCTATTCCAACGTCACCACGCCGGACGTGTGGCGCTTTGCCGGACCGGGGCAACAAAATGTGGTGGTGCAGGTCCGATCGCGCCTCACCGTCAATAGCGGTGACGCGATGTTGCCGGCCCTGCGCGCCGGCGTGGGCATCGCCCGACTGCCCGATTTCATCGTGGGTGAAGCGCTGGCCAGCGGCGAACTGGAGGAGGTGCTGGTCGATTGGCGCGCGCCGCCCTTCGGCCTCCATCTCGTCACGCCGCCGTCGCGATTGCGCCCCGCCCGCGTCGATGCGCTGCTGGATTTCATCACCCGGCACCATGGCTGCTGATGCTCGTTTCGCAGGTGAATCATTCTTGACTCGCGGAGAATCGTTTCGGCCTCAACTCTTTGTAAATAGATTCGTTTTTTGGCGACTCGTGGATTTCTGCGGGTTAGCGAAAAATTAACCTTTGTCCTTCAGAAGTTTTTTGGTTAATGAATTGGAGTAGATGCCGTTCTGGTGGGGTGAACGGACCTGCGACGCAAAGGGGCTTCACATGCGCGTGCTGCTGATTGAGGATGAACCGACCACCGCCAAGGCGATTGAGCTGATGCTCACGACCGAAGGTTTCAATGTCTATACAACCGATCTGGGCGAGGAAGGTCTCGATCTCGGCAAGCTGTATGATTACGACATCATCTGCCTGGATCTCAACCTGCCCGACATGCACGGCTATGACGTGCTCAAGAAGCTCCGCGCTGCCAAGGTGCAGACGCCGGTGCTGATCCTGTCGGGTATTGCCGAAATGGACAGCAAGGTCCGCTCCTTCGGCTTTGGCGCCGACGATTATGTGACCAAGCCCTTCCATCGCGAAGAGCTGATCGCTCGTATCCACGCCGTGGTGCGCCGGTCGAAGGGCCATTCGCAATCGGTCATCCGTACCGGCAAGCTGGCGGTCAACCTGGACGCCAAGACGGTGGAAGTGGACGGCAACCGCGTTCACCTGACCGGCAAGGAATATGCCATGCTGGAGCTGCTCTCGCTCCGCAAGGGCACGACCCTGACCAAGGAAATGTTCCTCAACCATCTTTATGGCGGGATGGACGAGCCGGAACTCAAGATCATCGACGTGTTCATCTGCAAGCTGCGCAAGAAACTGGCGCTGGCCTGCAACGGCGACAATTATATCGAAACCGTCTGGGGCCGTGGCTATGTGCTGCGCGATCCGGAAGAGGCGCTGGAAGAACAGGCCAAGGTCGCCTGACGCTTTCGCGCGTCATGCGCCAAACGGGGGGTGTAAAGGCCGGTGATCCGACAGGATCATCGGCCTTTTCCGTTGTGACGGGGCCGGGCGTGCCATAGGAGAATGTCCGCCAAGGATATAATTTCCCAGGAGAGGCCATGACGACCCGCCATCTGATTGATCCAGAAATCGTCCCCGTGCTCGATTTTCTGCCGGATCTGGACCTAAGCCACGATGCGCTGCCGATCATGCGGGCGGGCATGGCTGCGATGGACAGGCCTGGGCCGGTGGCAATTCCCGACATTCGCATGATCCCCGGTCGCGATGGCGCGCCGGATGTGCCGCTTCATATCTTCAATGCCGATCCTGCCGCTCGGCCCCGTCCAGCCATATTGCACATCCATGGCGGTGGCATGGTGATGGGGACGGCTGATGCGGCGAGCCGCTCGATCGGGCCGATGGCAGAGGCCATGGGGTTCGTCGCCGCCTCCGTCGATTATCGACTGGCGCCCGAAACAGCCTTTCCGGGGCCACAGGAGGATTGCTACGCCGCGATCGAGTGGCTGGTCGCACACGCCGATACGCTTGGCATCGATCCGCAGCGCATCGTCGTGTTGGGGGAAAGCGCCGGTGGCGGGCTGGCGGCGGCGCTGGCGCTGATGGTGCGGGACCGGGGCGACATGGCGCTGGCGGGCCAAATCCTGATCTATCCCATGCTGGACCATCGCACCGGCGGAGCGGAATGCCGCTGGCAATCGGCAGGCACCGGCGAATTCATCTGGACACGCGCTTCCAACCAGTTTTGCTGGGACGCATTGCGCGGCGATTATGGCTGCGACGATGCGCGCAAGGGCTGGTTCTCTCCGGCGCTGGCGGATGATCTGGCTGGATTGCCGCCGACCTATGTGGCGGTCGGGGCGCTCGATCTGTTTCTTGACGAGGATCTGGATTTCGTACGGCGTCTGGCCGGGGCAGGGGTGCCGGTGGAATGTCATGTCTATCCGGGCGCGATCCATGCTTTCGACATGGTGGCGACCGCGCGCGTCGCGCAGCAATCGCGCAATGACCTGACCGGCGCAATCCGCCGGATGCTTGCCCTCGATTGATGCAAAATGGGCCGACGATCCGGTCTGGATCGTCGGCCCGGTCAGGCGACGGGGCGGGATATGACGGCTTGGAACTTGGCCGCCATCCCCCTTTCCCCTGCGGGGTCAATCTTCCGCCTGACTTTCAGGAGCGGCGCTGGTCGAACCAGCAGTTTGTCCACCCCCTGAAACCTGGCCGCTGGCGTCGATCGATGCAGCGCCGTTTACAGCGCCGGTTGCGCTGCCAACGGTCGATCCTGTCCGATCACGAACCGCGCCAACGGCCTGTCCAGCCCGGTCCTTGGTTGTACTGACGGCACCGTTCGCCCGATCCCGTACTGCCCCGACGCCATTGGCGGCCCGATCACGCACATTGCCCACGGCGTTACGCGCATCGCTGGTACCCAGCGTGTCGACCGCCAGACTGCCGCCCGCCGATCCGCTGGCCGAACCCGACGCGCTGCCGCTGCGGCTCTTGTCCTGGCGGGTCAGCGAACCGCTGGCATTGCCATCGGCCCGGCCATTGCCCGATCCGTTCGCGCCGACCCGGCCATTGTCGAGGTCGATGCTGCGGTCGAGGCCGATGCCACCGCTGCCCGACCCGCCCAGCGTGCCGCCCAAGCTGCTGCCTACGCCGCCGATCGACCCGCCCAGCAGACCGCCACCGCCGCCACCGCCGCCCAGCAATTGGGCCGATGCGGGAACCGCGGTCAGGGTTGCGATACAGGCCGCCACGATCATGAACTTGCTCTTCATCGCTCATCTCCTTGTTGATTGTCGATGCAATGCAGGGACAACGGGAGGAGACAGGCGTTTAATCCCGCGCTGGCGGAAAAAATCGTAACCGATTAAAAATTAGTCATTATTTCTGCATGTGGCGCAGATGATGCCCTTGCCGAAGCCGCGCGCCTTGCCCTTTGGCGCCTCCGCTTCAGCCAGCAGCGCATTCAGGCTGCCCCGCATCAGCAAGCGTCCGGCAACCAACGGCGCGGCAAAGCTGGTGCCGCGCACCGCGCCCTTGCCACCGTCACTGCGCGCTGCGTTCAGGTCCGCACCCGGTGCGGCAAAATCCACATGGGCGGCGCAGCCCGCTTCGGGCAACAGGCGTCCGCGTCCGTCAATGCCGGTGACGGCGACCACATCCGTATAGGAAGCGGGGTAGGCGGGCGGTGCTGCCGGGCCGTCATTGCCCACCGCTGCGACCACCATGACGCCCTTGTCGCGCGCCAGCCGGATCGCGCCCGCCAATAGCGGATTGTCAGGCCCGACCAGACTGACCGTGACAACCGGCACGCCGCGCGCCGCCATCCATCCCAGCGCGCGCACGATCGCAAAGGCGCCCCCGCCCGCCGGATCATCGCCATAGACGTCCGCGACCAACAAGGGCGCACCAGGAGCTGCGCCGCGCACGCTGCCTGTCCCGCTGATCAGCGAAGCGACCGCCGTGCCATGGGCGCTTGCGCGCGGCGCACCACGCGCGAAGCCACGCTGTTCGACCGGCCCGGTCAGCGCCGGATGGCGCGCGACGCCGCCGTCGATCAGTCCCGCTGCGCCGGGTCCGACCGTACCGCCTCCTGCCAGTATGCCCGCAGCCGCGCCATTGGCCGACCCGCCGGGGAAATAGAGATTGTCGGCGCTGGCCTGCGCCCTGGGCGCGATCCTGCGCACATCCTTCAGCGCCCGCGCCAGATTGCGGCCCTGCGGCACTTGCAACCGCACAATGGTCAGGTCCAGCCCATCCACCGCCTCGTTATCCACGCCAAAACCCGCGGCTTTGAGCGCGTCGAGACTGGCGGCATCCGCGCCGGTCAGCAATATCACTCCCCGCCGCGCCGGTTCGCGCCGGTCGTCCAGTTCGACCCTATCGCCATGCCGCCGCAGCAGATCGCCCACCCGTGTCGCGCGCGCCGACGCCAGCCGATCGGCCAGCCGCGCCGGGGACAGGCGCTCCAGTCCGCTGCCTTCGACCAGCCCGTCGACCCGGTTCAACACATCGGGCACCACCTGACCCACAGGCCCGCTGCCGCCCAGCAGTTGCGCCTGTGCGCCCGGCGCAATCAGCATCAGCCCGGCGATCATCCAGGGGCGGGTCAGTTTCATTGCGTCGTCACCGGTCCTTTCGGGTGCATGATAATCCATCGCACGAATATTTCCGTTTTTTCTTCGACTATGGGATGAAACGACCGGGCAGGGACGTTTCATCCCAGGAACAATGTACGGAGGCCCGATGTCGTTCGAGCATGATTTGCTGGCGATCCTGCCCAGGTTGCGGCGCTTTGCCGCCAGCCTGTCGCGCGATCGTGTCGATGGCGACGACCTGTGCCAGGCTGCGCTGGAGCGGGCGCTCAAGGCGCGCGACCAATGGCAGCCGGGCACGCGCCTCGACAGCTGGATATATCGGATCATGCGCAACCTGTGGATCGACGAAGCCCGCGCGCGGCAGCGGGCGGCCAAGACATTCGCGTCGGAAGAAGCGGGCGAGCATGTCGGTCATGCCGGCGATCATGACATCGAGACGCATATGCACCTGTCGGACGTGGATCGGGCGATGCAGGCGCTGCCGGATGAACAGCGCGAAGCCATCGCGCTCGTGCTGGTGGAGGGCCTGTCCTACAAGGAGGCCGCCGCCGTGCTGGGGGTGCCGATGGGGACGCTGACATCGCGGCTTGTGCGCGGGCGCGGAGCGCTCATTGAACTGATGGGGGAAGCGGCATGACCGATATTGACGAAGCCATGCTGATCGCACTGGTCGATGGCGAGCTGGATGATGTAACCCGCCGCCGCGTCGAACGCGCCATGGCGGAAGACCCTGCACTGGCCGAGCGCGTGGCGATGCACCGCCGCTTGCGGGAGCGGCTGGCGGGCCATTATGCGCCGATCGCGCAGGAACCGCTGCCTGAGGCGATGCGCGCTCTGGTGGAGGATAGCGCCAGGGTCGTGCCTTTGGCGCGCCCTGCACCGCGCTGGCGGGGATGGGTGACGGGCGGCGCGATCGCCGCAAGCCTTGTTCTGGGCCTTGGCCTTGGTCGCCTGAGCGGTGGGGAAGGTGGACCGATCGGCGTGCAGAATGGCGTCATGATCGCGCAGGGCGGGCTGGCGCAGGCGCTCGACACGCAACTGGCCTCGGCACAGAGCGATGGCGAGATCCGCATCGGCCTGACCTTCCAGCGCAAGGGCGGCGGCTGGTGCCGCAGCTTCGACGGGACACTCGCGGGCGTTGCATGTCGTGAGGGCGATGGCTGGCAAGTGCAGCAGGCGCTGCCCGGCGCGGGGCAGGCGCATGGCTATCGTCAGGCGTCGTCAGCGGACGTGCGGGTCATGGCGACGGTCGACGCGCTGATCGAGGGCGCGCCCGTTGACGCGGCGGGGGAGAAGGCCGCGAAAGCGAACGGCTGGCGTTAGGGACCTCCGCCCGTTCGCTCTTCGAGTCGCTATTCCTGATGGCGTATCAGTCCGCCGCCAGCCTAGACATGCTCCACCGCATGGCCCGCACAACATGCGGCCCGGCTGGATTCCACATATTCGGCATCGTGCCACCAGAAATGCTGGTGGGCGTCGGCCAGCATCGGTAGCACCGGGGTCAGCTCGGCCTGCGGCTTTGCGGTGGCGAACGGGGCCATCAGCGTCTCAGGCGTATGCACTACGCCGTTGGCCACCACCTGCCGGACATTGGCGACGGCGCTGACATCCTTCAACGGATCGCCCTCCACCAGGATCAGGTCCGCCAACATGCCGCGTTCGATCCGGCCGATCGGCTCGTTCAGAAATTCACCCGACCAGCGCGTCGTCATCATCAGCGCGTCGAGCGGAGACACGCCATATTTCACCATGCCCCGCAGGTTGAGGTGCAGGCTGATCGCGGTCAGATCAATCGGTGCGTCGGTGCCGGACAGGGGGTGCCATCCCGCCGCCAGCATCTGCTTGATCTGCGCCACCTGCCGTTCCAGCGACGCCAGCATCACCGCGCCACCTTCGCCCGACATGGCCTTGACCCGTCCGGTCAGCTTGGCGAACTCCCAGTCGGGATAGAGGGTGGTGATCCGGGGATCGCGCGTGAAGCTGTCGTCCAGCCCCAGCAGCGCAGTCGCAGCGAACAATGTCGGCGTCCGCCCGGCCCTGGCGGCAGAGAACAGATCATTGACGTCATGATAGCCACCGCCCAGCGCCGTGACGGTGCGCGAATAGCCGTAGCGGTTAGTCGCGCCGATATGCTCCATGCAGTCCATGCCGCTGTGAAGCGCGGGGTAATGATAATGGGATGACAAGGGCATCCCCATCCGGTGCGATGCGTCGACCACTTCCTTCTGCGTGTCGTGGCGCAGGCGGACATAGGTTTTGACCATGTCATAATCGAGCAGGCGCGCCCGCTCCAGTTCCAGCGTCATCTGCCCCGGCTCGGTCACTGGCCGCATGAAATTGTAGAAGATGCGCCCGCCATCGATTGCTTCGCCCGTGGCGTAATGGCGCGCGGCGATCCGCTTGCCGCTCTGGATCGACTCGCGGTCCTCGACCATGTGATAGGCCGGACAGCCCGGTGATCGCGTCGCGGTGATACCCATGGCGAGCCAAAGACGCCCCATCCGGTCGCCATAGCCATAGCCCGCCATCTGCCGGTGGGTGTGCATGTCGATAAGGCCCGGCATCAGCGTCAGGTCCGGCGCGTCGATGAAGCGGGCGTTGGCGTCGGACGGCGCGCCGCCATCATGCGGCGTGACCGCGGTGATGACGTTGCCGTCGATCACCACGTCGACGCCGCTCTTGTAGGCCGGGGACAGCGCGTCCCAGACCTTGCCAGCCCTGATGACGGTGCGACCCGAAGGCTTGGCATTGGCCCATGTCAGGCGGCAAGGCACGGTCTGCGGCTTGCCGCCAGAGACCGGCACCAGCCACAATTTGCCGCCGCTCAGATACAGGAGTGACCGGGAATCGCCGCTCCAGCTTGGCGCATCGGCGAGTTCGGTGCTGACCTGGCGCGGCGCGCCGGTGAAGCTGCCGTCCGGTGCGACGGGCGCGACCCACAGCGTGCTGGCGAACACAAAGGCCATTGCTTTGCCATCGGGCGACCAGACCGGCCCGTCATGGCCGCGCGTGCCGAGCGACTTGCCGTCGAACACCGGGCGATAGGTGCCTTTGCCGGTCGCCAGATCGATCGACAATATCTGGCTTGCTCCTTCGCGATAGCGGCCCGTCACCGGCTTGAAGGCGGCATAGGCGATGGTCTTGCCATCGGGACCGAAACTGGGCCGCCCCGGTTCCCATATCGCATCGAAGCGCTTGCGCACCGTGCCGCTCGCGACTTCGACGGTATGGAGCGCGCCTTCCTGATCCAGAAAGGCGATCAGCTTTCCGTCCTGCGACCAGCTGCCCCAGGCGACCGCCTTGTCGGGGATGTTGGTCAGTTGCCGTTCCTTGCCGGTGCTGACGTCATGCAGCCACAGGTCCAGCGTTCCGCCCCGGTCGCAACTATAGGCGATGGTCCGGCCGTCTGGCGACCAGGCCGGATCGCATTTGTGGAAGGCATCGCCAACGAGGATGCGGGGCGTCCCGCCGACCGGCATCAGATAAAGATCATTGAGCGCGGCAAAGACGATCTGCTTGCCGTCGGGCGACAGCATCGGTGCGGCAATGCCCAGGACGGGTTTTGGCGTCGTGGAGGTGAAATCGCGTGCCTTCTTGCTGTAATCGGGCGTCGTCACCGGAACTTGCGTGGTGAAGGGCACGACCGTCGCCTTACCGGCCTGCCAGCGCCGCAACTTGCCGCCGGAGCCATAGAGGATCTCACCATCCGCCGTGAAAGCGGGGCGGAAGGGGTAGAGATCTTCGCCCGCAACCACATCCTTGCCGTCCACGACCAGCGTTACGGAACCGGGCTGGACGCGCGTATAGGCGATACGGCCGTCCGGCGCGAAGGTCGGGGCCATGATGGCCGACGGATTGAAGCGATCGGGGGACGGAGGCACTGATGCCGCCTCGCTGACCGCGCCGGTCGCGACATCGGCGATAACCAGTTTCGTACCGCCCGCCACATAGGCGATCCGCTGGCCATCGGGCGACCAGCACGGTTCGCTGTCATTGCTCGTTCCGCTGGACAGCGGCGCCACCCGGCCTGACGCCACATCCAGCAGATAGATGGCGTAGCGCCCGTCCGCCCGATCGCTGGAAAAGGCGATGGTCCGTCCATCGGGCGACCAGCGCGGTTCACGATCGTCCAGCAGCCCGTCCGTATGCTGGCGCATGTCACTGCCATCGGCCGCGACCGACCAGATGTGGAAATTGCCGCTGCGATAGGATTGGAACGCAATGCGCTTGCCATCGGGCGACCAGTCGGGCTGGGCCAGATCGTCAAAATCGCCGGTCAGCCGTTGCAGCGGTCCGCCCGCGACCGGCATCGTCCACAAGATGCCGAGCAGGTCGAAGGCGATCCGGCTACCATCGGGCGACAAGGAGAGTGCGACATTGGTGGCGTCCTCTACACGCACCATCGTCTCCTTGCCTGCCCCCGGCGCGCCTTCCGATTGCGCGACCGACGCAACGCTGCCCGCCGCCAGCAAGCCGATCCCGCCCGCCGCAATCGCCTCGCGCCGGCTCACGCCCGGTTCGTTCTTCATGCCTAGAACTCCAGATTCAGGCGGCCATAATAAAAGCCCCCGCTAATGCCATAGGGGGCATAGCTGTTGTAGAGAAAGCCGACGAATTGGTTTACCGGCTTCAACTTGTTGGGATAGGTATTCAGCAGATTGTTCGCGCCAACCGAAAGCTTGATCCCCTTGGTCAATTTATACCCGATCTCCAGATCGACGATGACCTTGGGCTTCAATTCTTCGTCCACAAAGTCGCGGAAGCAGACAGGGCTCACGACATTGACTGCGCACGCGGTAAAGTCGGCCGTGTGAAAGGCGGTGGCATTCGCGCGCTGCGTGATCTTGCCAAAGCGCGTGGCACGCAGGTTCATGTTGAAATCATCCTTTTCCCAAAGGATGTTGGCGATGAACTTGTTGCGCGGCGTGCCCTCGGTCAGGTCGCCCTGCTTGGTTCGGCCGATCAGCGCCAGGCCGGATGCGGCAATCGGTCCGGGGACAGGATCGATATGGGTGAAAATGGTCTTGTTGAAATTGGCCGACAGGCTGATCGTTGCCAGGCCCATGTCACCGAGCCCCGCCCGATAGGTGCCGACAATGTCCAGGCCGCGCGTCCGCGTGTCGGCGGCGTTGGAGAAGATCAGGCCACCGGCGATCCCGTAAATGCCGGCCGCTTCCAGTGCATTGATGACTACCGGGCCGCTCAGCGTTTCGCTCAGCAATATGCGGTCCTTGATCTTTATCTGATAGGCATCGACCGTAATGTTCAGGTTCGGCGCGGGCGTCAGCACGATGCCCGCAGAGAAGTTGACGGACTTTTCAGGCTTGAGTGGCACCGCGCCCAAAGCCTTGGCCGCCGCACCCTCGACCGGCAATGCCTGCACCGGCAACAGGACGCTGACGCCGTTCTGGATCACGCCGATGGTGGAGGATGACGCGTAATGCTGCTGTTGCAGGGTGGGTGCGCGAAAGCCGGTGCTGGCCGTGCCACGGATGGCGAAGCCGCGCATCGGTTCGATGCGCAGTGACGCCTTGCCGGTGTCGGTGGTGCCAAAGTCGGTATAATCCTCGTGCCGCCCGGCGAGGCCGAATTCCAGCCCTTCGACGATCGTGCCTTCCAGGTTGAGATAGGCGCTCCAGTTGCTGCGGCTCCAGCTTCCCGTGCCTTCGGGAACGAAACCCGTCACGCCCTGCGCGCCGACGCCGGTACGTTGCCGACCTGCGAGCCAGGCACCCGGCGGCGACACATATTTGCCGTCGATATAGGATTCCGGATCGCCAGCGCCGATCATGAACTTGTTTTTCTTATATTCCGCCCCGACCGCGACAGACAGCGGCCCGGCCAGGCCGACATCCAGTTCCTTGCTGAAATCCAGATTGTTGGTCCATTCGTCGAACCGGATCTTGCCCAGATAAAAGTTCGTCGGACTTGCCGTGCCCATGGACGGGTTGAGCGACGTCGTCTGCTTATACTTCACCTCATTCTGCGAATAGGTGGAACTCAGGTCGAAATGCACGCCGCCGCCGATTTCCCCGCGCACGCCCAGCGCATATTGGAAATCCTCGTCATAGACATGGATGCGCGGGATATAGCCTTCGGGATAGATTTCGATGATATTGTTGAGCGCGGCGGGCGTGCGGTAGGTCAGCCAGCCTGCGGCATGGCGCTTGGAATAGGTGCCAAAGCTGTAGGCTTCCACGCTGCCACCGATCGGCAGCATGGCGTCATAGCTGACATTGCCGCCGATGACTTCGGGCTGGCCGGCCTTGCCGCGGTAGCGGTCGAGGGCAGGATTGTCGTTCCGCGGATCGCCGGTGGGATAATAGGTGCCGGCGATCGGCGAGCCCTTCACGATCGTCCCGGCCTGTAGAACGCCATCCGCCGCAAGGTGAATATAGCCGCCGTCCGGGCCGATCGCGAAGCCATTGTCCAACTGCCAACGGCCCTGTTCGCCGCCATTGTCCATCGTGGTGCCCAGCGTCAGCGCCGCACCCCCGGCCGTATCGTTTTTCAGGATGATGTTGACCACACCGGCAATGGCGTCAGAACCATATTGCGCCGATGCGCCATCGCGCAGCACCTCGATCCGCTGGATCGCATTGCCGGGGATCAGGTCCAGGTCCGGCGGCGACTGGCCATTCTGCACTGACCCGTTGATGAACAATGTCGCCGAATTATGCCGCCTTTTGCCGTTCACCAGTACCAGCAACTGGTCCCCGCCAAGGCCGCGCAGCGACAGGGTACGCACCGCCCAACTGGCGCCTGCACCATTGTTCGACACGTTGATGGACGGAACCAGCGTGCCCAGCAGGTCGCGGACCGACTGTTTGCCGCTCGCTTCCAGATCCTTGGTGCCCAGAACGTCGATCGGCGCTAGGCTGTCAGCGACAGTGCGGTTGGTCGCGCGCGTCCCGGTGACGATGATCGGCGTTGAATCCTCGATCGGTTCGGGGGCGGGGGCGAGCGCGGCCGGGGCGACGCTGCCCGCTGTGCCAGCCTGCGCGAACTGGAGCGAGAGCGGACTGCGCCGCGCCGCGCTGCGATTGGCCGGGGCGGCCAGCGCGATCACGCCCGCGCCCGCCTGTTCCATTTTCAGGTCAGTGCCCGCCAGCAGACGCCCCAGCGCCTCCTGCGTCGACAGCCAGCCCTGGATACGGCGACTGCGGATCGCGGCCACCTCGTCATAGGGGAACAGGATACGCACGCCCGATTGCGTGGAAAGCTGGCGCAGCGCGCTGCTGAGCGGCTGGACATGAATGTCGAACTTGTGACGCTGAGTGAGCGCCAAGTCCTGTTTTGCAGCTGCGAAGGCTTGAGATGAAGGCACGAGGCAAGACGCCAGGCAAAGCCCGGTTAACGCATGAATAGCACGCATGATCTGTTCCCCTGGATGGCAGCATCTGGGCCGCTCTGCCCTTTAGAAACGAAGCAAAGGTAGCAATCCGCTATGGATTTTCCTGGCCGCGAATCGGCGCCCGACTTTCAACAGTTTGTGGCTGCCGCCGCTGCATCATCAACATGCTGCGCCGCAGAAGATAAAGAGTGAACGCCGTCAGTCGTTGGTCTGGAGAAACCAGCGGTCGGTGCCCTGCAGGCCGATCGCCGTCAGCCGCCCCGAATAATAGGCGCCCGTGTCGATGCCGATCCGGTTGGGGTGAAGATCGACATCGTCAGTGATACTATGGCCATGCACGACCATCTTGGGATGCGCGCCTTCATGATCCAGAAATTCGCGTCTTATCCAACGCAGGTCGGCCCCGTTCTGCGCGTCGATCGCCACACCCGGCCGGATACCGGCATGAACGAACAGATAATCGTCCATTTCGACCTGATCGGGCAGGGCGTCGAGAAAATCGACATGCTCACGCGGAACATTGTTCAGCATCCACGCCACGACCTCTTCATCGGTCATGACGCCGAACAATAATGGGTCAAGCCCGTAACTGGCCAGAGTCGCCGCACCCTCCATCCGGCGGAAAACAGGTACCGCCCGGACTTCGCCTCGCGCCGCTAGGACGAAAATCTCCTCATGATTGCCTTTCAGGCAGCGCACGTCGCCGCCTGATGCGACCATGGCCATCACCCGGTCGATCACCTGCCGGGATGATGGGCCGCGATCGACCAGATCGCCCAGCAGGATGATGTGCGGGGGCATCGCGCCGCGTTGGGCATCATCCTGTGCGATCAATATCAGCAACGCGTCGAGCAGGCTGGCGCGGCCATGCACATCGCCAATCGCGTAAACGCGTCGGTCGCCTATGCTCGGCGGGGGCAATGCTTCAGTCGGCGTTCCGCGTGCCAGCCATGTCCGCAACCATTTCATGAGCCATAGTCTGGCACGTCGTCACAGGCGCGGCAACGTCACGCCCTGCTGCCCCATATATTTACCTGCCCGGTCGGCATAGCTGACCTCGCACGGTTCATTGCCCTTCAGGAACAGGAACTGGCATGCGCCTTCATTGGCGTAGATCTTGGCGGGCAGGGGCGTCGTGTTGGAAAATTCCAGCGTCACATGCCCCTCCCAGCCCGGTTCCAGCGGGGTGACGTTGACGATGATGCCGCAGCGGGCATAGGTCGATTTGCCCAGGCAAATCACCAGCACGTCGCGCGGTACGCGGAAATATTCGACCGTGCGGGCCAGCGCGAAGCTGTTGGGCGGGATGATGCAGCAGTCGGTCTTGCGATCGACGAAGCTGTTGGTGTCGAAATTCTTCGGATCGACGATGGTGCTGTCGATATTGGTGAAAATCTTGAACTCGTCCGCCACCCGCGCGTCATAGCCATAGGAGGACAGGCCATAGCTGATGCAATTGTCGCGCCGCTGGCTTTCCACGAACGGCTCGATCATGGCGTTGCTCAGTGCCTGTTCGCGAATCCATTTATCCGACAATATCGACATGGGCAGTTCAGTTCTTCCTGACAGGAGTGATGCCAAGGTCCGCCGGACCAAAGGCATGGGGCAGCAATGCCGCGACGCTATGTTCGACTATCTGTCCGCCATCGGGCGTCGCGCAATAGATGGCCAGCGGGCGTCCGGCCATCTGTTCGGCTTCGTTCATGACCTGGCGGCAGCGGCCGCATGGGGTGACGATCGCCTGGCCAGCGCCATCCATGGCGCCGCCGACCACGGCGATGGCGGCGACATCGGCGAAGCGGCCCTGCGCATTGACCGTCGCCAGCGCGACCGTTTCGGCGCAGAGCGACAGGCCATAGCTTGCATTTTCGAAATTGCAGCCGGTGACGATGCTGCCATCGGTCAGCCGCACCGCAGCGCCCACGGCAAAGCGGCTATAGGGCGCATGGGCGTTGGCCATCGCCGCGCGCGCAGCCGCCACCAGTTCCGCAATTTCCGCCTCGCGCGTCATGGCGCCACCACATCCCATCTGACCGGACCGTCGATCCCGTCGATATGCCGCATGTCGCTGGCTGTCCACATCACCCAGCGCCTGGTGGCGTAATCGGGCGGGAAGAAATTGCCGTCCAGCCACAGTGTGCGGTTGATGCCAGAACCGATGTCATAGCTTTTGTCGAAATCCTCGGTCACGTTGAGCAAGACCGTCTTGCCCGCATGGCTTTCGACCAGATTGACCAGCGTATTGAGTTCCGACAGCAATAGGTCGCGCCCCGGTCGCGCGGTGCAGGTGGGGTCGAACGCCAGGCGGATAACCGGGGGCAGGGCGGCATTGTCGCGCGGCACCGTGGTCATGAAGCGGGTCGCCTGATCGCTGGCCAGCCGACACAGGCTGAATTCCAGCATCGCGCCATAACGCATCCCGGCGGTGCGCGCGCCGCGCCAGTTAACGGCAAAGTCCGGGTCGCGCCAGTCTGCGCCCTTGGCCGCACGGATATAGGCGAAATCCGCCCCCTGCGCCGCCAGCGTCCCCCAGTCGATCGGGCCATTGTCGGAACTGACGGTCAGCCCCTGCACGGGATAATCGTCCCGGCTCGGCGCCCAGTTGCGCGCATAGAAGAACAGCGCCAGCGCCAGCACGGCAACCAGCGTGAGCGCCAGCGCGACACGGACCAGCAATCCCCCCAGAGTCAGTCGCCCGATTGTCCCTACCCCTTGATATGCAGCACGCAGATCAGCGTGAACAAGCGACGCGCCGTATCGAAATCGACCTCGATCTTGCCCTCCAGCCGCTCACGCAGCATTTCCGCCGCGTCATTGTGAATGCCGCGCCGGGCCATGTCGACCGTTTCGATCTGCGCGGGCGAGGCATTGCTGATCGCCTGATAATAGCTGTCGCATATGGCGAAATATTCGCGAATCGGTCGCCGGAACCGGCCCAGCCCCAGGATGACGGCTTCGAGCGGGCTGTCATCGTCGCGGTTGATCTCTATCACCAACCGGCCTTCCTCGACCCGCAGCACGACCTTGTAAGGCCCGGCATAGCCGTCGGGATGCACGCGCTGGGGCGCGAACATATTATCCTCCAGCAGGTCGAAGATCGCGATGCGCCGTTCCTGTTCGACGTCGGCATTGCGCCACAGGATCGTCCGCTCGTCGAGCTTGATGTCTATGATGCGCGGGTCGGCCATATTGCGATCAGCCTCAGTGCGGCGACGGCCCGCGAAATGCAAGCAGGACTTGGCGATCATGCGCAAATGCGCGGCGGGCATCGCAGGGGCGGGCACTTATCCACAGCTAGCCATCGTCGTTTCGACCTTGGGCCTTGCACGCGGGCGGCGGGGGGAGGAATAGAGGGGCATGGTCGAAGTCGTAAAAATGAACAACGCCGCAGAAGCCGGCGCCCCTGAACTCCCCCGCAATGTGGAGGCGGAAGCAGCCCTGCTCGGCGCGCTGATGATCGACAACCGGCTGGCGGAGGATGTTCAGCTCAAGATCAAGGCAGAGCATTTTTTCGAGCCGATGCATGGCCGCATCTATGACGCGATCATGAAGCTGCTGGACCGCGACATGGTCGCCAATCCAGTGACGCTCAAACCCATGCTGGATCAAGACCCGGCGCTCAGGGAACTGGGCGGGGCGGGCTATCTGGCGCAGCTGACCGGCAATGGCGCTGCGTTGATCGGCGCGCGCGATTTCGCATCGCAGATCTACGACCTGGCCCTGCTGCGACAGCTTGTCAGCGTTGGCCGGGAACTGGTTGAAAATGCAATGGACACGAGCGAGGATGTCAATCCCCGCGAACAGATAGAGGCAGCCGAAGTCGCGCTCTATAAAGTATCCGAAGGGGAAGGTGAGGGCGGATCGGTCAAGAGCTTTCTGGCCGCCTCTACCGCCGCCGTGCAGGTTGCCGAACGCGCGCTCAACAGTGGCGGCCATGTGTCGGGCATCACGACCGGCATCAACAGCCTGAACGCGAAAATCGGTGGTCTGCACAATTCGGACTTGATGATTCTGGCCGGACGCCCCGGCATGGGCAAGACCTCGCTCGCCACCAACATCGCCTATAATGCCGCGTCCCGCTGGCTGCGCGACAATGCGGACGGCATCCCGCCCGAAAAGAATATGGGGGCCAAGACTGCCTTCTTTTCGCTCGAAATGTCCGCCGATCAGCTGGCGACCCGCGTGCTGGCGGAGCAATCGGGGATCAGCGGCGAAGCGCTACGCATGGGCAAGATCAGCCGCGCCGATTTCCAGAACCTGTCTCGCGCCGCGCGGGAATTGCAGGAACTGCCCTTGTTCATCGACGATACGCCGGGCCTGACCATCGCGGCGCTGCGCACCCGCGCCCGCCGGTTGAAGCGCCGCCACGATGTCGGCTTCATCGTCGTCGATTATCTTCAGCTGTTGCAGGGCACGGGGCGCGGCAACGAGAATCGCGTCAACGAAATTTCGGAAATTTCCCGTGGTCTCAAGACCTTGGCGAAGGAACTTCATGTGCCGGTGCTGGCCCTGTCGCAGCTAAGCCGCGCGGTCGAACAGCGCGAAGACAAGCGACCGCAACTGTCCGACCTGCGCGAATCCGGCTCGATCGAGCAGGACGCGGACATGGTTTGGTTCGTGTTCCGCGAAGATTATTATGAAGCGGCCAAGGAACCCAAGGTCGAGGATGAAGCGGCCTATGCCGTCTGGCGTGAGAATATGGACCGCATCTACGGTTTGGCCGAAGTCATCGTCGCCAAGCAGCGCCACGGTTCGACCGGCCGCATCCGCATGAAGTTCGACGCGCGCATCACGCGCTTTTCCGACATCGCTGACGACAGTTATCAGGATCTGGACTACGAGTAATTCCTCCCTTGCAAGGGGAGGGGGACCGTTTGCGTAGCAAATGGTGGAGGGGTGTCGCCCTATCCTTGGGGTGACACCCCTCCGTCTGACCTTTGGTCAGTCACCTCCCCTTGCAGGGGAGGATTTAGAAGTTATCCCATCTTCGCCCGCGCCGCGACGCGCGCTTCCAGCATCGACAGCGGCATCGCACCTTCCTCAAGGATGGCGTGGAACTGCTTGATATCGAAGCGGTCGCCCATGGCCGCCTGCGCCGCGGCGCGGGCTTTGGTCCACACGCCATGACCAACCTTGTAGCTGGTCGCCTGGCCCGGCTGGGTGCAGTAACGTTCGACCTCTCGCTGGCAACGCGCCTGGGTGAAGCCTGTCTTTTCAACCATATAGGCGGTGGCCTTTTCACGGCTCCATTGCTTCGAATGAATGCCGGTGTCGACCACCAGCCGCGCTGCGCGGAACAGGAAGGATTGCAGATAGCCCGCCCGGTCGAGCGGCGTGGCGTAGCCTTTCAACTCGTCCGACAATTGCTCGGCATAGAGCGCCCAGCCTTCGCTATAGGCGCTCATGAAGGCGGTCTTGCGCAGCATGGGAATATCGCCTGCCGTCTGCGCGGTCGAAATCTGCAGGTGATGCCCCGGCACCCCTTCATGATAGTTGAGCGCGGGCAGCGTATATTTGGGCCAGTCGCCAATCGCCTTGAGATTGATGAAGAAGATGGCCGGGCGTGACCCGTCCAGTGCCGCGCGGTTATAATAGCCGTTCGATGCGCCATCCTGAATTTCGACCGGCACTGCGCGGATTTCCAGCGGCGTGTCGGGGATCGTGGCAAAGGCCTGCGGCAATTTCGCCTGCATCAGCTTGGCTTCGGCATTGAGTGCGGCGATCAGGTCGCTGCGCCCCTGCCCGGTATCGGGATAGAGCTGCGACGGATCGGCATTGAGCGCGGCCAGCCGTTCGCCGACGCTTCCCTTGCTATAGCCCGCACCTTGCAGGATCGTATCGAGTTGCGCGCTGATGTCGGCCACCTGTTCGACGCCCATGGCTTGAATCTCCGCCGCCGACAGGTCGGTCGTGGTCGCGCTCTTCAAGGCAGCGGCATAAATCTCCTCGCCGCGCGGGGTGCGCCATACCCCGTCGCCGGCCGCCGTCCTGGGCCGCAGCCCTTCGATCATCGCAATCTGTGCGTCGAGCGCGGGGTAGATGCTCTTTTCCACGATCGCCGCCGCCGGGCCCTGCCAGTCGCCGCTGATGCCTTTCGCCGCCGCGCGCTTGACCAGCGACTGGACCAGGCTGCTGCTCGCGGCAGGCTGGTCACGCAGCTTCTTCATCTGGCCCAGCGTCAGGTCGAGCGACCAGCCCGGCGCCAGATAACCGCGTGCCGCCTCGTCCCTTTGCATCGCGCTGTCGGTACGCAGGTTGCGGGCAAAGGCCTCCAGCCGCGCCAGATAGGCGTCGCAATCAGCGGCGGCGTTGATGGTGTGGGCCGTGTTCAGGAAATCGGGCGTCGAAAAATAGCTGCCGCCCTGCTGAAAGATGCGATAGGGGCGCACCGCGCTATTGAGGCCGAAGGTCGCGGGAGCAACCGTCTGCTGCCCCAGCGAATAGAGGATCACATCCAGGTTAAGCTGCTGCGGGGCGGACAGATTGGCTGTCTTGAACCCCTCCAGTTCCTTGATCGCCGCCTGCGTCATTGCCAGCCGCTTCATCATCGCCGACTTGCTATTGTCGTCCAACTGGCTCTTCGCCCCGGCCCGCGCGCCCTTATCCAGCCCCAGGCTGGTCACGAAGGTGGGGGACAGGTCCAGTTGCCGATCGAAAATGGCGGTGAAGGCCGCCGATAGCCGCGCATCGTCGCTGCCTTGCGCAAAGGCGCGGGGGGCAGCGACGGCAATGGCGACGGCGCCGGAGGAGAGCAGAAAATCACGACGGTCCATGGCAGAGGCTCCCTTATCTTTGAATAGGGGAGACTCTTAAGCCGCAGATGCGATCCGTCCAGAGGCTTGTAATAAAGTTACGCAGCCACAATGGAAGATTACGCAGCGCCGTCAGAATACCGGCATATTGGCGGGGTCTTCCGGGTCCACGACCGGGATCGGCGTGACGGGGGAGTGGATGCCGCATTCCACCTTGTCCCATCCACGCCAGCGCCCCGCGCGCGGATCTTCACCCGGCAGAACCTTCGACGTGCAGGGTTCGCAGCCGATCGACAGATAGCCTTGGGCCTCCAGAGGGTGGCGGGGCAGGGCATGTTCGGCGAAATAGGCCTCCAGATCATCCTTGGTCCAGTCGCCCAGCGGATTGATCTTGAGACGTCCGTCCTCGACCTCGAAACGGGGGAGATTCTGGCGGGTCACTGATTGAAATGCCTTGCGCCCGGAAATCCAGGCGTCCAGCCCGTCCTTGGCGCGCTTCAACGGCTCCACCTTGCGGATGTCGCAGCAGCCATCGGGATCATAGGACCAGCGCAGGCCGGTCTCGTCCTTCTTTGCGATCACGTCGGCAATCGGCGTCACCGTGCGGCTGTCGGTAAAACCGAAAGCGTCGATCAGCGTGTCGCGATAGGCCAGGGTTTCGGCAAACATCTTGAGCGTATCGACGAAAATGACCGGCACGCTCTTGTCCGCCTCCGCCACCAAATGCAGCAGCACTGCGCTTTCGGTGCCAAAGGAGGAAACGACCGCGACATTGCCCGCCAGCCCTTCGGCAAAGACGGATTTGAGCATGTCCAGCGTACCTACACCCTCAAACCGTGCATTGAGCGCGTCCGCATCGGCCTGCGTAAAGGCGGGGCGGGCGTCGATGATGTCGAGCGTGCGGGCGGCTTCAGCCATTGTGTGTCTCCGGGTGCCGCTTGGCCCAAATGGGCGTGCGGCCATCGATCGCCTTTTGATAGACGTCGTCATAGCGGTTGAGGGCGCGATCGACGGCGGCATCGTCCAGCGCCTTGGCGGGATGAAAGCTGTCAAAACCGCAGCGGCGCATGGCGACGATCTGGTCGACCAGCACATCGCCTACCGCGCGCAATTCGCCGGTATAGCCCGCTTCGCGCAGGATACGCGCCGCCGAATAGCCGCGCCCGTCGCCAAAACCGGGGAAATTGACCTCTACCAGCGAAAGGCGGTCCAGATGCGGCAGCAATTCGCGTGCATCCTCGCCCGGTTCGATGCGGACGGCGGTGGCGTTGGACTGGCCAGTGAAGGATTCGACCGTCACGGCGGGTTCTTGCGTGGACTCGCCGTCGCGGAAGGAGAGAAATTCAACCATCTTACAATTTCCGTTCGGGCTGAGCGAAGTCGAAGCCTTTGCCAGAGCGAAGCGAAGGCGCTTCACTACGTTCAGCGGAACCCTTCGACAGGCTCAGGGCGAACGTCTGTTGTGTATAATCAACCATAGATCGCCTCCTTGAAGGGCTTCATGCCGATGCGGCGATAGGTGTCGAGGAAGCGTTCGCCGCTTTCCCGCTCGGCCAGATAGATGTCGGTGACCTTCTCGATCGCATCGACCACGCCGTCCTCAGAAAAGCCCGGCCCGGTGATCTGGCCCAGTGACGCATCCTCCGCGCCCGATCCGCCCAGCAGCAACTGGAAATTTTCGACGCCCCTGCGGTCCACGCCCAAAATGCCGATATGCCCGGCATGATGATGGCCGCAGGCATTGATGCAGCCGGAAATCTTGAGCTTCAATTCGCCAATCTCCGCCTGCCGATCCGCAGCGGCGAAGCGGGACGCGATCTTCTGCGCCAGGGGAATCGACCGCGCATTGGCCAGCGCGCAATAGTCCAGGCCAGGGCAGGCGATGATGTCGGTGATCAGGTCCAGATTGGCCTCTGCCAGGCCCGCCGCGACCAGCTTCTGCCAGACGGCACGCAGGTCCGCCTTCCTCACATGCGGCAGCACCAGATTCTGTGCATGGGTGACGCGCAGTTCATCGAAGGAATATGTCTCGGCCAGATCGGCGACGAGCGCCATCTGCTCCGCCGACGCATCGCCGGGGATGCCGTCAATCGGCTTCAGGCTGATGTTGACGATGGCATAGCCGGGGGCCTTGTGGGCCGCGACCTGCCGGTCGACCCACAGCGCGAACGCCCGGTCGCTCCGGTCGATCTCGTCGGACAGGCCGCTTTCATAAGCGGGCGCGGCAAAGAAGTCGCGGATGCGCGCCAGTTCCTCGACCGGCGGATTGAGGCCCAACGTGCGCATATGCGCAAATTCTTCCTCGACCTGCCGCTTATACTCCTCGACGCCGATTTCGTGGACCAGGATCTTGATCCGCGCCTTGTACTTATTGTCGCGGCGACCATAGCGATTATAGACGCGCAGGCAGGCTTCCAGATAAGAAATAATCTCATCTTCGGCCACGAAGTCTCTGATAAGCGGGGCAACCATTGGCGTGCGCCCCATGCCGCCGCCGGCATAGACTTCCGCGCCGACCACACCATCGCGCTCGACCAGTTTCAGCCCGATGTCATGCAGCCGCATCGCCGCGCGGTCATCGTCCGACGCGATCACCGCAATCTTGAACTTGCGCGGCAGATAGGTGAATTCCGGGTGGAAGCTCGACCATTGGCGCAGCAGTTCGGCCCAGGGGCGCGGGTCCGCGACTTCATCGGCGGAAACGCCCGCATATTGGTCGGAACTGATATTGCGGATGCAATTGCCGCTGGTCTGGATGGCGTGCATCTCCACCGTCGCCAGTTCGGCAAGGATGTCCGGCGCATCGGCCAGCTTGATCCAGTTATATTGCAGATTCTGGCGCGTGGTGAAGTGGCCGTAGCCCTTGTCATATTTGCCCGCAATCTCGCCCAGCTTGCGCATCTGCTTGCCCGACAGCGTGCCATAGGGGATGGCGACGCGCAGCATATAGGCGTGCAACTGGAGATAG
Source organism: Sphingobium sp. B2 (assembly GCF_007693735.1). Lineage (NCBI taxonomy): Bacteria > Pseudomonadati > Pseudomonadota > Alphaproteobacteria > Sphingomonadales > Sphingobiaceae > Sphingobium > Sphingobium sp. B2. The sequence goes on along the minus strand of NZ_VDBZ01000001.1, from coordinate 1,751,390 downwards.
AGGCCGTTCATCAACCGAAGCGGCTTGAACTGATCCTCGGTCAGCGCGCCGGTCAGGCGGCGCTGCGTCTGGTCGCGAAATTCCTCGACGCGGGCGTCGACGATGGCCTGGTCATAGCTGTCATAACGATACATGGTTCAGATCACCCACTTGCCGATGTCGGCTTCGGTTGGTTGTTCGACAAGGTCGGGGCGCACGGTCGGCCCGAACGCGCGGATGCGATCCTTGATATGCGCCGGGCGGACGCCATCCTCGTCACGCGTCGCATCGATCACATAGGCGCCCACGACGCGCAGAGCGGCCTCTTCCGCGCGCGCCAGTTCATCGCCATGCGTCCCGACATCGGTCGCATCACTCACCTGCCGTGACCAGCCGTCGCCAGCCCACCAGATGACATCGCCCGACGCCAGATCATTACCCGTCAAAATCTTCACGAACGCGTCTCCGCCCCATATTCCTGTCTTTGCGCCCACCCCGCCAGCACATCGCGTGCCAGCGCATAGCGCGCCACTTCACCCACGACGATCAGCGCCGGGCTGACCACCGCTTCACGTTCCACCATGTCGCCAAGGTCGGCGAGCAAGGTGCGCAGCGTGCGCATGTCTGCGCGCGTGCCATTTTCCAGCACTGCGACCGGCAAAGCCGGCGACACGCCATCGGCGATCAGCTTGTCGGCGATCTGCGCCGCCGTCGCCACGCCCATATAGATGACGAGCGTGCGGCCCTTGCCCGCCAGCCCGGACCAGTCCTGATCGCTCAGTCCCTTGCACTGGCCCGCCACGAAACTCACTGCGCTGGATGCATCGCGATGGGTCAGCGGCAGTTGCGCCTGCGCCGCGCTGCCGATCGCAGCGCTGACGCCCGGTACGATCTCTACCGGCACACCCGCCGCGCGGCATGCTTCCAGTTCCTCGCCACCGCGCCCGAAGATGAACGGATCGCCGCCCTTCAACCGGACGACGCTTTCGCCCGCCAGCGCAGAACGCACCAGCAGCGCGTTGATCGCGTCCTGCGGCATCGAATGGCGGCTGCGCTGCTTGGCGACGCTGATCAGTTCCGCGTCCGGGGACGCCAGCGCCAGAATCTCTTCCGACACCAGCCCGTCATGCACGATCAGTCGCGCGTCGCGGATCAGCCGCACCGCCTTGATCGTCAGCAGTTCCGGGTCGCCCGGTCCCGCGCCGACCAGATGGACGGTGGCGGGGGTGGCAGGATCGGATGGTTGGTCAGCCATGGTCGCCATGTGGACAAGGCGCAGGCGAAGTTCAATTCAGAATGGTTATGCGGGGGACTAGGAAATCTTGTCGGGGCGGGGTCAATCGCCCATCGCACTGACATCAATGTCCTTCAGCCCGACGCCGATCGAGGCGCGCGGCTGCTCTATTTCGGCCGATACGACCGGATAGGCGCAATAATCGGCGGCATAATAGGCGCTTGGCCGGTGATTGCCCGAAATGCCCACGCCCCCGAACGGGGCGGAGGATGACGCGCCATTGGTCGGGCGGTTCCAGTTGATGACGCCCGCGCGGACATTGGCCCAAAACTGGTTATATTGGTCGGGCGTCCCGCCGATCAGGGAGGCGGACAGGCCGTAGCGCGTATTGTTGGCCTCCGCGATGGCATCGCCAAATTCCGCGACGCGGATTACCTGGAGCAACGGCCCGAACAGTTCGACATCGGGCCGTTCCGTCATGGCGGTCACGTCGATGATCGCGGGACTGACAAAGGGCAGACCCTTTTTGGGCCGCACCATATGCTTGATCGGCTTGCCCCCATTGCTCATCAGCCACAGGAAACTCTCGGTCAGCCCGTCGGCGGTCGCATTGTCGATCACCGGACCCATATAGGGGGTGGGATCGGCATGGGGATGATCGACGATCAGCCGGTCGGCCAGCTTCTTGACCTCCGCGATAACGGCGTCGGCTATGCTTTCCTTCACGATCAGGCGGCTGGCCGCCGTGCATCGCTGCCCGCCCGACAGGAAGGCCGACTGCACCACCAAGACGGCGGCAGCATTGATTTCCGGCGTATCCCACACGACGATGGGGTTGTTGCCGCCCATTTCGAGCGCCAGAATCTTGGATGGCTGCGCGGCAAATTGCCGGTTGATCGCAATCCCGGTCTGCGCGGACCCGGTGAACAATATGCCGCCCACATCAGGATGCGCCGCCAGCGCCTTGCCCGCGTCCGGTCCGCCCAGCAGCAGCCGCATGGCATCCAACGGCACGCCCGCCTCATGGTAGAGCTTCACCAGCATCTCGCCCACGGCAGGCGTTTTTTCCGACGGTTTGAACACGACAGCATTGCCCGCCAGCAGGGCCGGGACGATATGCCCGTTGGGCAGATGGGCAGGGAAATTATAGGGGCCAAGGACGGCCATCACGCCATGGGGCTTGTGCCGCACCGATTGCCGCGCACCCAGCGCCGCCTCCAGCCGCTTTTGCCCGGTGCGTTCGGAATAGGCCGCGACCGAAATATCCACCTTGCCCATCACGCCGGCGACTTCGGTGCGCGCGTCCCATAGCGGCTTGCCGGTTTCACGCGCGATCAGGTCGGCCAGCGCATCCTCGTTCCGCCGCACGACATTGACGAAGCGCCGCAGCGTCTCGATCCGGTAAGCGATCGGTTGCGCCGCCCAGCGCGGCCAGGCTCCTCGCGCCCGCGCAACCTCCGCCGCCACATCGCCCGCCTCGCCCTGCCAGAGCAAGACGCCGGTGGCGGGTTCATGGGATGTAAGCGGTGCGACCATTTGGTGTGAACCATGGCAGAAATTGGTTAAGGAAACAGCTATCAATCATGGTCGGCGCTCCAGTCCCGGCGATCCCGCCGATGACCTGAGCGAGCCATAGGCTTCGCCCATCCGCCGGATCGCCGCGACCTTGGCGTGCAACGGGCTCCAATCGTCTCTTTCCGCAATTGCGGCCCAGATCGCCTCGACCTCGTCAATATGCATGGAGCAGGGCGCCTCGTCCGACCAATAGTCATGATCCCGCGCGCCCGGCACAGGCGCGCATCCCACCAGCGCCTCCCGAAACGCCCCCCAGGCCGCGTCGCTATAATCCGCGCCTTCGCGCTGAACCCCGCCGCGCCAGTCATGGAAGAAGCGGTCTATCCCGGTGCCGCTCGCCACCATGCCGCGCACCGCCGCCTCGACCATCGCATTTGCGCCGTCCCCCGGCACAACCCCCAGCCGCCAGCAAAAGCGGCGCGCCATCGCCTCGCCGTATAAAGCCGGAAACCGCTCCAGCTCTGCGATCAGCGGCTCCGCCTCGACCAGCGCACGCAGCGACACGGCCAGTTGCGCCACGTCCCAATGGATCGCTTCGGCCTGTCGCCCGAAGGCATAGAGACCCTGATGGTCAAAATAGGCGGCGGTAAAGCCCGCGTCCCACAAGGGCGTAAAGCGCCACGGGCCATAATCGAAACTCTCGCCCGTCACGTTGATATTGTCGCTGTTCAACACACCATGCACGAAACCGGCTACCATATAGCTAGCCGCCAGGTCGGCGGTCCGCTCGACCACCCGGCCCAGCAGTTGCGCGGGCGGATTGTCGCCCGGCTGCTCGTCATAGAGCCGCGTCAGCGCATAGTCGGTCAGCCGCTCCAGCAGCGCCTTGTCCTCATGAAAGGCCGCCCGCTGAAAGCTGCCGATGCGGATGTGTGAATGGGACAGGCGCACCATCGCCGCGCCGCGCGTGGGCGATGGCTCGTCATTGCGCTCCAGCGCTTCGCCGGTTTCGATGATCGAGAAGGTGCGCGATGTCGGTACGCCCAGCGCCTCCAGCATCTCGGTCGCCAAAATCTCGCGCACCCCGCCTTTCAGCGTCAGCCGCCCATCGCCAAAGCGGCTGTAGGGCGTCTGGCCGGACCCCTTGGTGCCCAGATCCATCAAGCGCCCCGCGCCATCGCGCAATTGCGCGAACAGGAATCCGCGCCCGTCGCCAATGTCGGGATTATAGTGCCGGAACTGGTGACCATGATATTTCAGCGCCAGCGGCCGGGGCAGCGATCCGTCCAGTGGCGCAAACCGTCCAAAATGGGCAATCCATTGGTCATCGCTCAGCCCGTCCAGGCCGACGCTTGCTGCCGCCCGATCATTGCGAAAGCGCAGGATCGTCTGCGGAAAGTCCGCAGCCGTCACCGGATCGGCTATATCGGGCATCAGCAGGTCGATTTCGCGGACGGGGCTGAATTTGGCGGCTTGCGGGATATGGATCATAAGGCGATATGGGGGTGCGACACCTGAAGGATCAAGCTTGGTCGACTATAGCGACGGATATTGGTGGTCCCCCGACGGGCTGCGGCTACACTATCGGGATTATGCCGGGGGGCATGATGGCCGCCCGCCGCTGCTCTGCCTGCCGGGGCTGACGCGCAACGCCCGCGACTTCGAACCGCTCGCCGCGCGGCTTGCCGGGGACTGGCGGCTGATCTGCCCGGACATGCGGGGCCGGGCAGGGAGCGCTCAGGCCAAAGATCCCATGACCTATGTGCCGCTCACTTATTTGCAGGATATCAGCCGGTTGCTGGCGGACCTTGCCATCACCCGTTTTGTTGCGGTCGGCACGTCGCTGGGCGGACTCATCACCATGTTGGTCGCGGCCACGCATCGCGAGTGGCTGGCGGGCGCGCTGCTCAACGATGTCGGACCGGAACTGGACGAGGCGGGACTGGCGCGCATCCGCAGCTATGTCGGCGTCAATCAGTCGCACCCCAGCTGGGTTCATGCCGCCCGCGCGCTGGAGGAAGCCAATCGCGACGTCTATCCCGCCTACGGCCTGGATCAATGGCTGGCCATGGCGAAGCGCCTCTATCGCCTGAACAGCGCCGGTCGGATCGTGCTGGACTATGACATGCGCATCGCCGAACCGATCCGGGCGATGGGCAGCGAGGCGGGCGTCGATATGTGGCCGGTCATGGCGGCCTTTCGCGATATTCCCACTTTACTGCTGCGCGGCGACCGATCCGACCTGCTGAGCGCGCAAACGGCGCAGCGCATGGTGGCGGACATTGGCGCAAAGGCGGAACTGGCAACTATTCCCGACGTCGGCCATGCGCCCGCACTGGATGAGCCGGAAAGCATCGCGGCGATCGATCGGTTGCTGGCCCGCGTCCTGCATGGCTGACAATAAGCCGCACATTCTCCACGTCCATGGCAGCTTCACCCTGGGGGGCAAGGAAGCGCGCGCCATTCGGCTGATGAACATCTGGGGTGACAAGGCGCGCCACGCGATCGTCAGTGCCGATCGGGAAGCGCTGGGCGCCCGCGCGGCGATCGATCCGACGGTGCGGGTGGACTTCCCGGCATCCCCTCCCTTTGCCGGTCGTCCGGGGGTGGGGCGCTTTCGAGATATAGCTAAATTCTTGAAAAAATACGATTTAATCCTGACATACAATTGGGGCGCGATGGACGCCGCGATGGCGCACAGAATGTTCAGCTTAGTGTCGGCCATGCCTCCGCTCATCCATCATGAAGATGGTTTCAACGCTGATGAAGCCACCGGCCTCAAGCCGCAGCGCAACCTGTATCGCCGCGCCGGCCTGGGCCGCGCCGATGCGCTGGTCGTTCCCTCCGTCCGGCTGGAAAGCATCGCCCGGCAGGTCTGGAAACAGCCCGCGGCGAAGGTGCACCTGATCCGCAACGGCATAGATACTGCCCGCTATGCCGAACCGCCATCGCCTGATGCGATTCCGGGCCTGCGCCGGTCGCCCGGCAAGCTGCTGGTGGGGACTCTGGCGGGGCTGCGCCCGGTCAAGAATATCCCCCGCCTGGTCCGCGCCGTCGCCGCCCACCGCGACCGGCTGCAACTGGTCGTCGTGGGGGAGGGGCCTGAGCGCGACGCGATAGTGGCGCAAGCCGCTGCATTAGGCCTCGACGATCTCCACATGGCCGGTTTCATGGACCAGCCGTGGCGCTTCGTCGGCCTGTTCGACATTTTCGCGCTTTCTTCCGATAGTGAGCAATTCCCGATCTCGCTGGTGGAGGCGATGGCGGCGGGCGTTCCGGTCGCTTCGATGGATGTCGGCGATGTCATCAACATGGTGGCTCCCGAAAATCGCAGCTTCGTGGTGCCGGATGAGGCGGGCCTGGCGCAAGCGCTCGGCACGCTTGCAACCGACCCGGACCTTCGCGCCCGGCTGGGCGCGGCCAATCGCGATCGCGCGGTTCGCGATTATGCGGAACAGGCGATGGTCGATGCCTATGCCAGCCTTTATGGGGAGGCTCTGGCCAGCCCTGACATTTTGCGCTAAGGCGCGCGGAAATTCGTCAATCAGTGCAAAGGCTGCTATAGCAGTGGTCTTTGCCCGGTCGAGCCGGGTGTCGCTTTTTCGCGGGAGATGTCGTTGTTCAAGGGGTTGAAGCCTATCGTCTATGGTGGCCGTGAAGTCTGGCCGCTGGTCGAGGGCGGCAAGGGTGTTGCGGTATCCAACCATGCCAGCTCCGGCGCCTGGGCGGCCGCTGGCGGCATCGGGACAGTGTCGGCGGTCAATGCCGATAGCTACGACAGCTTCGGCAATGTCATTCCCCAAATCTATCATGGCCGCACCCGCCGCGACCGCCATGAGGAACTGGTCGCCTACGCCATTGACGGCGCGGTAGAGCAGGTCAAGCGCGCGTACGAGATTGCCGGGGGCAAGGGCGCGATCAACATCAACGTCCTGTGGGAAATGGGCGGTGCGCAGCGCGTGCTCCATGGTGTCCTGGAAAGGACCAAAGGCATGGTTGCAGGCGTTACCTGCGGTGCGGGCATGCCATACAAGCTGTCCGAAATCGCTGCGTCCTACAATGTCAGCTATCTGCCGATCGTATCGTCGGGCCGCGCCTTCCGCGCGCTGTGGAAGCGCGCTTATTCCAAGGCGGCGGAATGGCTGGCGGCGGTGGTCTATGAAGATCCCTGGCTGGCCGGGGGCCATAACGGCCTGTCCAACGCCGAAGATCCCAAGGCACCGCAAGACCCCTATCCCCGCGTGCGCGACCTGCGCGCGACCATGCGTGAAGGTGGCATTTCGGATGACGTGCCGATCGTCATGGCGGGCGGCGTCTGGGCGCTCAAGGACTGGAATGACTGGATCGACAATCCCGAACTGGGCGCCATCGCCTTTCAGTTCGGCACCCGTCCGCTGCTGACACAGGAAAGCCCCATCCCCCAGGCGTGGAAGGAGTTGCTGACGCAGCTCAACCCCGGCGACATCCTGCTCCATCGCTTCTCGCCGACCGGCTTTTACAGCTCGGCGGTGCGCAACCCCTTCCTGCGCAGCCTGGAAGCGCGCTCCGAACGGCAGATCGCGTTCAGCACCGAACAGGCTGGCGACCATACCCACCAGCTCGACGTGGGGGTGAAGGGCAAGCATTTCTGGGTGACGCTGGGCGACCTGAACCGCGCGCGCGAATGGTTCGGGCAGGGCTTTACCTCGGCGCTCAAGACGCCGGACAATACGCTGGTGTTCGTCGGTGACGAGGAGCGGGCGGTGATCCGCAAGGACCAGACAGACTGCATGGGCTGCCTTAGCCAGTGCGCCTTCTCCAGCTGGATGGACAGTGAGACCAACTCGACCGGTCGTCTGGCCGATCCGCGCAGCTTCTGCATCCAGAAGGCGTTGCAGGAGGCGGTTCATGGCGGCGACCTCGACCAGAATTTGGTCTTTGCCGGCCATGGTGCCTACAAGTTCAAGCAGGACCCATTCTATTCCAACGGCTTCGTTCCGACCGTCAAGCAATTGGTCGACCGTATCCTGACGGGCGACTGATGGCGGATATTCAAGGTCTGGCGGTGCTGCATTACGACACACCGCATTTCGACGTCGTGCGACCGGGACAGTTCGTCCTTTGCGCCGTGTCCGGAGAGAGAATCGATCTGGAAGATCTTAAATATTGGAGCGCGGAATTTCAGGAAGCCTATCGCGGACCGCAGGAAGCAACTGATTCTTTTCTGCGCCATCGCGGGCCGGACTTTCGCTAATCTGCCGGGATCTGCGATTGGAATGATCGTTCAAGGGGCGCAAAAAGCGATCCGTCGCTGCCCAGCGCGGTTTCGTCGCAATTTTGCTATTCCCGCAGGGTAAAAACTGATGTAATCTTTCCATCGAGGCGACGGAGATCGCCCTTGTTGGAAGGATGTTTGTGATGTCTCGTATCGACGTCTTTGGTGATCGTATCTGCATCGTGTCGAGCCTGCTGATTGTCGGCTGGTTCCTCTACAGCACGATCTTCTGACACCCACGCGCTTTGGCGACGCGGGTTCGGCTGGTGTAACTGGCCCTATCCGTTCGTCCGGCGCATAGTGATACGCTCCGCTAATCCTGCAAACAGGGAAATCTCATGTTCAGTCACGTCATGGTGGGCGCCGACGATATCGATCGCGCCAGGATATTTTACGATGCGCTGTTTCAGGCGATTGGTGGTAAACCAGGCTTCACGGATGACCTTGGCCGCCTGATCTACATGCATAATGGCGGCCTGTTCCTTGTGACTAAGCCGATCAATGGCCAGTCGGCGACATGCGCCAATGGCGGAACCATCGGTTTTAGCATGGCCACCCCGGCAGAGGCCGATGCCTGGCACGCTGCGGGCATCGCGGCGGGCGGTACGACTTGCGAAGATCCGCCAGGCATTCGCGAGTCCAGCTTTGGCCCGCTTTATCTGGCCTATCTGCGCGATCCGTCCGGGAACAAGCTCTGCGCGATGCACCGCGCCGGTTAAGCGAAACGGGGCGCTCCACCGCGATCCCACTTCACAGGCCTCAATTCCGGTGCTGGCCTGCGATTCCGGGTCAGGCCAGCCCGTTGACGGGGACGGGCTGCACCCCGTCCGCCTCGAAACTGGCGATCGGATAGGCGCAATAATCCGCGGCATAATAGGCGCTGGGGCGGTGATTGCCCGACGCGCCCAGGCCGCCAAAGGGCATGTTGCCCGCCGCGCCCGTGGTTGGCCGGTTACGATTGACCACGCCCGCGCGGCTTTCCTCCACCATCCGCTCCCACAGGGTCGCGTCCTGAGAGATTAATCCGGCGGACAGGCCAAAGGCGGTGGCGTTGGCGACCTTCATCGCCGCGTCGAAATCCGGCACCCGGATCACCGACAGCAAGGGCGCGAAAATTTCAGCGTCCGGTCCGTCCACGCCGGTCATGTCGATGATGCCCGGTGTAACAAAGGCGGCGCTGCGCCCGTCAATTGCCGCGAAGGGCCGGATGACCCGCGCACCCCGTGCGACGAGGTCGCTGACGGCGCGATGGGCCGCAGCGGCGGCCTGATCGGACACAAGTGGTCCCATGAAGGCATCGCCCGGCTCGTTCCATGCCGCGATCGGCAGGCGCGCCGCCAACCCATCCACGGCAGCGACAATCCGACCGCCGACCGCGCCTTCCGGCACGATCAGCCGCCTTGCGCAGGAACAACGCTGGCCAGTGGTGATGAAGGCGGAATTGATGATGATCGACGCGGCTTCGTCCGGGCTATCCCATGCGATCAGCGGATTATTGCCGCCCAGTTCCAATGCCATGATGACATGGGGCCGGTCCACCAGCGCCCGTCTGAGCGCCGCGCCAGCACCGGCCGATCCGGTAAAGAGCAGCCCGTCAATGTTACCGGCTACCAACGCCTCTCCGGTCGCCCGGCCGCCCTGCACGACATTGAGCAGCCCGTCGGGCAGCCCCGCTGCGGCCCAGGCGTCAGCCATCGCTGCGCCCGTGGCTGGCGCGATTTCCGATGGCTTGAATACCACCGCATTGCCGGCGATCAGGGCAGGGACGATATGGCCGTTGGGCAAATGGCCCGGGAAATTATACGGACCCAGCACCGCCATCACGCCATGCCCGCGATGGCGCAACACCGCCCGGCCAAAGTTCATGGCGGCGGTGCGTTCACCAGTACGTTCGGCATGGGCAGCGATCGACACCTCGACCTTGGCGATCATGGACCCGATTTCGGCGTCGCTCTCCCACAGCAATTTGCCGGTCTCGCGCGAAATCAACTCTGCAAGCGCAGCCCGCCTTTCTTCCAGCACCAGCGCATAGCGCCGCGCGATGGCGATCCGCTCTTCCACGGCGCGCGCGCGCCAGCCGGGCAGGGCGGCGCGGGCCGTGGCGATCGCCCGGTTGCAGGCGGCGGCATCGTCGACCGGGCCTTCCCATATCAACGCGCGTGAGGCGGGGTCGAAGGATTGCAGCATCATGCGCTTGCGCCCGCGCTGGTCATGGCGAAAATGCCGGTGGCGTTGCCCGTGTCAAAGGCAAGGTCCAGCCTGCCTGTCGCCGGATCAACATCCCGGCTGATAAATTCGTAAAAGGAGCCCGGCACGTCGCGCAACGCCCCATCACCGAACAGCCGCTCGACGCTATCGGCCCTGAATGCGGTCTGCCGTACCCGGCCGGTTGCAGAAATCTCCAGCCGTTCCTTGATCGGCTGACCTTCCGTCTTCAGCCGATCCGCCAAAGCGGCGACATCGGCCACACGGTCGGTTGCATGGTTGAAGGCGTTACCTTCGGTCGCGATCCAGGCCGCCTCGTTGGACCGGGACAGGAGCAGCTGATAATCGGCAAAGCTGGGCATCTCATGCTGCCGGTCGAACGCGGCGACGATCCCCGGCAATGCCGCTACTGCCTCATCCAGCGCGACTGGTTCGCCAGCGCCATAGCGCGCCAGCACGGCTTGCTCCGCATCACCCAAAGGATCGCGCGAGGTGCCGAATATCCGGGCGGCCACCGCGCCGAATTCCGCATCGAACCGGTCGACATGCAGTTCGGACAGGAAGAATTGCGGGATGGCTTCGGGCCGGTCGGCATGCACATAGGCGCGCCCGGTCATGCGCAGCCGGTCGAGCGGATAGATGGCCGCCATCTGATAACCCAGCGGCTGCAATATCCGGGTGAAGGCATCCTCGCCGCCTGGCAGCGCGCCGGTTGGGCCATGCGGCAGGCGGATCGTTCGCAGCGCGCCATGGTCGAACATGACCCGGCCGCCACGCGCGACAGTATCGGCGACATAGGCCGCGCCGCTGCGCACCCTTTTCAACAGATCATCGAACAGGGCGATATTCATCGCCATCGCAAAGGCCGCGCGCGACACCGTAGCGCCTTGCTCCGCCAGCAAGGCAGGATCGATCGACAGCGCATCCAGCGTCCGCCGTCCCGCCACTTCGCCCAGCGTCGCCAGCGTTAGTGCAACGACATGGCCATCATTCTCGTTCGACATAGATTGCTCCCGGTGACAGCCACCTTATCTCAGCCTATGTCGTATTTTCCAAATGGTGACCTGTCATCTGTTGATGCGAGAATGGAATGAATGACGATCGCAAATGGCTGCCATCCATGACCGCGCTGACCAGTTTCGAGGCGGCGGTGCGTCATGGCGGCTTTTCGCGTGCTGGCGAAGCGATCGGCCTGACGCAAAGCGCGGTCAGTCGTCAGATCGCGCAATTGGAGGACTGGCTGGAAACGCCCTTGTTCGACCGGGTCGGTCGGCGGGTGCGGCTCAACGAAGCAGGCCGTATCTATGCCGATGAATTGCTGCCAGCGCTGGATCGCATTCGTCGGGCGACGGCGCGCATGACCATGCGCCGCTCGCCGGGCGCGCTGCGGATAGCGACCCTGCCCAGTTTCGGCATGCGCTGGCTTGCGCCGCGCCTGCCGCATCTGAGCGCCCTGCATCCCCAACTGGTGGTGGATTTCGCCGCGCGGTCGCAACCGTTCGATTTCGCGCAGGAGGAATTTGATGCCGCCATCCATTTCGGCACACCCGACGAATGGCCGGGCGCAGCGATGGATTTCCTGTTTCGCGAAGAGGCGGTGCCGGTCTGCGCGCCGGGCTGGTTGGCCGCGCACCCCTTGCGACAGCCCGCCGATCTGCTGACGGCTCCGTTGCTCAGTCAGAGTTCGCGGCGCGATGCCTGGGCGCGCTGGTTCGCATCGGTGGGCGTGGAGGCCGGGACGCTGCCGCCCGGTCCCGCGTTCGAACATTTCCTGATGCTGGCGCAGGCGGCTGCGGCGGGGGCAGGGGTGGCGCTGATCCCCAGTTTCCTGATCCGGCCGGAACTGGATGCAGGCGCTTTGGTCATCCCGTTCGCCCGGCCATTGTCGAGCGAGCGAGCCTATTATCTCGCCCGCCCGCTGGACGCACCTGTCCATCCGGCGCTCAGCCAGTTTGGCGACTGGATCGTGGATCAGGCCAGGATGGCCTGATGCTCACATCTTCTTGGGAATACAGTCTGCGCCTGCCGCCTTTATCCGGCTGCACAGGCGGCTGGCGTCATTGCTGCTGGCAACCGGCCCGGCTTGCAGCCGTGTCACCGCGCCAGCCTTGACCAGATAGGGCTGATAGGCCGACAGGCCGCTGACCTTGCCCGTCAACTGGCCCCACAAAGCACGAGCGCGCCCGTCTTCGCTGAACGCACCCAGTTGCACGCGCCAGCCGCCCGATGCGGCGGGCGCAGGGACCGGGTTGGCGGGACGGGGTGCCGGCGGTGTCGGCTTGGGCTTGGCAACGGCGATCTGCGGCGCAGGCTTGGGCGTAACCGGGGCCGGCTTGGGCGCTGGCGGGGTGACGACGGGCTGTGCGACGGGTTGGGCGACGGTCGATGGCGGCAAATCGGTCTTGCGTATGCCGGATGGCGTGGGCCGGGGCGGGGCGGGGCTGGCCGACGCCAGCGCGCCGCCCTTTTCGGACTGTTCCAGCGTCGCTGCCAGAGCCAGACCCTGCTTGCGCTGATCTTCCGGGATGAACTTGTCCATCTGCTCTAGGCTGGTGGTCGCCTGCGCCAGTCCGGACGTGGAGGCGCGGGTCATCAGCGCATAGGCGCGTACCCAGTCCTTGCCGATCAGATCGCCGTTGAACAGCGCCGTGCCGACAATATATTGCGCGCGCGGTTCGCCCCGCGTGGAGGCCCGCTGGAGGTAAGGCATCGCCCCTGCACGGTCGCCCTGCTGGAACATCAGCAGGCCCAGATTATCCTCCGCCCGCAAATGCCCCTGCGCCGCAGCCTTGCGATACCAGTCCATCGCGGCGTTGAGATCCGGCTGCACGCCGCGACCCAGCTTATAGGCCTGGCCCAGATTGAACTGCGCGTCAGGATCACCATTTTGAGCGAGTGGCCGCCATTCGCCGATCGCCTTGGCATAGTCGCCCTGCTGCCAGGCATCGACGCCGGTTTTCACATCGGCCATGGCTGGTGCCGCGATGCCGATCATGGCGCCGACAGCGACAGTTCCCCATATACGCTTCATATGCACATGCTCCTGCGCCAATAGATTTGCAGCGGCTATGATGAAACAAGGTTAATGTCTGATTATCACAGGCTCCTCATGCCTGAAACGACCTTAACCCTGTTGACCTTTCGTCAATCAAACTTCCTCGCCCATTAACCGAATTTTAGGCGCGGTCATGGCAAATCCTGAACGGAACTCGATTTCTGGGGGGATTTGCGTGCGGATTTTGGCTTTGGCATCGCAGAAGGGCGGATCGGGCAAGACCACCCTGTCTGGCCATCTGGCCGTGCAGGCGCAGAACGCCGGTGCGGGTCCAGTCGTGCTGATCGACATTGATCCGCAAGGATCGCTGGCCGATTGGTGGAATGAGCGCGAAGCCGAATTTCCCGCTTTTGCCCAGACGACCGTGGCGCGACTGGCTGCCGACCTGGAAATCCTGCGGCAGCAGGGTTTCAAGCTCGCCGTCATCGACACGCCGCCCGCCATCACCATGGCAATCCAGAGCGTCATTTCCGTCGCCGAACTGATCGTCGTGCCGACCCGTCCCAGCCCCCATGACCTGCGCGCCGTCGGCGCAACGGTCGATCTGTGCGAGCGTGCGGGCAAGCCGCTGATCTTTGTCGTGAACGGCGCAACGCCCAAGGCGCGGATCACGTCGGAAGCCGCCGTTGCCCTGTCGCAGCATGGCACCGTTGCCCCCATCACCCTGCATCACCGCACCGATTTCGCGGCATCCATGATCGACGGTCGCACCGTGATGGAAGTGGACCCCAAGGGACGGTCTGCGGCGGAGGTCGTGGCGCTATGGTCCTATATCTCCGACCGGCTTGAAAAGAATTTCCGCCGCACGGTCTTTTCCGTGCCCCAGGGCAGCGTCGGTACCGTCGCAAGCCGTCCGGTCGGCGGGGGCTTCGGTCGCCGCGTGATCGGCCAGTAAGGGGACGCATCATGGGTGAACCCAGACCTCTCGCATCGCTCACCTCCGGTCTGCTCGCCCGCAAGGGCGCGGCCCAGCCTGCCATGCGCCGCCCGATGCTCGGCTTTGGCCGCTCGGCTGGCGCTACCCTTCAGCAGGATGATCTGGGCTGGAATGACATGGGGTTCGACGTCGAACCAGCGCCGTTGCCGACGGATGAGCCGCCGGTTGCGATCGGCCTGACGCCGATGCCTGCAGCGCTCCCCGTTTCAGCCCCGGTCCCGCCCGTCGTCATCGAGCGCGAGGAGCTGGTCGAACGTTTGGCGGGCAAGCCTGCGCCGCGCAAAGCGGCGGCCGATGCAAGCGCGAAAGCCAAGGCCAGCCGCAAAGCGGCCTTCACGTTGCGTATCGACGCGGATCGTCATCTCAAACTGCGGCTCGCCTGCGCCATCACTGGCCGCTCGGCACAGCAGATCATTACTGAATCTCTCGACAATTTTCTCAACGACCTGCCGGAAATTGACCGGCTGACACAGCAGTTGCCGCATATGCGCGGCAACCAGTGAAAGAAGGGTGGGTAGGACTATGAAGCGCAACACATTTGCAAAGGCGGCGATTTCATCGTTGCTGGTCGCCACGACGATGGTTGGCTGCACCGGGGCGGCTTTCCGTCCTTCTGCATCGGCTGTCCAGCAAAAGGGCAATCCGGCAAAGCTCGCCATCGCCGCCGAAAAGGCGCTGGCCGATCGCAACGGTGACAAGGCGATCGCGGCGGCAGAGGCCGCGGTGCAGTTCGCGCCGCAAAACGCCGCCTATCGGCAGATTTTGGGCCGCGCCTATGTGCTGGCCGGACGTTTCGCATCCGCCGAAGCCGCGCTGACCGACGCAATGACGCTGGGTGACAACGATGCGCGCACGATCGTCAGCCTGGCGCTGGTGCAGGTCGCGCAGGGTCGCGCCGATAGCGCGCGCAGCCTGTTGCTGGCCCATGCCGATACGGTGCCTGCGGGCGATTATGGTCTGGCGATGGCCATGGCTGGCGATGCGCCCGAAGGCGTCCGTGTCCTGTCCGAAGCCATTCACGACCCGTCCGCCACTGCCCGGACCCGCCAGAATCTGGCCTATGCCTATGCGCTGGCTGGCCGCTGGAAGGATGCCCGCATGATCGTGGGCATGGACCTTGATCCATTGGCCGCGAACAAGCGCATTTCCGACTGGGCGCAGATTGCCGAACCCTCGCTCGCGCCGCAGCGCGTCGCCGCGCTGATGGGCGTCACGATTGATGCCGCCGATGCCGGCCAGCCAGTCGCTCTCGCGCTCGCGCCCGCTGGTCCAGCGCCAGTCGAAATGGCCGCTGCGCCGTCCGATGTTGCGCCACCCTTGGCAGAGCAACCGGAAACGCCGGTGCAGACCGCCATGGTCGAGACCGCTCCACCTGTCGTCGAAGCCGCGCCGATCGTCCAGCCCGCGCCTGTCCGCGTCGCGGCCCGCGACTTCATCATCGAAGATCATCGGGCCAAGCCAGTGGGCGCAAAGGCCCGTGCCAAGGCGCAGAACGCCGTCGCGTCCGCGACGCAGCCAGCCGCGCGGATGCAGCAGGTCGCCTTCATCAAGCCGGTCAGTGCTGGCGCCAGCAATTGGGTCGTCCAGTTGGGTGCCTATGACACGGCGGCGATCGCCAAGGAAAAATGGATGAACATGGCTGGCCGCAGCAGCGCGCTGGCCGCTTTCCCGGTCCTCACCAGCCAGGCGACGGTCAAGGGCAAGTCCTTCCACCGCCTCGCCATCAGCGGCTTTGGCAGCCGGGCCGACGCGGTAACCGCCTGCCGCACCATTCAGTCGCAGCACGGCCAGTGTTTCGTGCGTGAAGGCGCGCCGGGCGCGACGCCGCAGCGCTGGGCCATCGCGACCAAGGGCCGCCAATTCGCTTCGCGCTAAACTTCCTCTCCCATAGCGCAACCTTGAAGCGCGCGAGGCCATGGCTTCGCGCGCTTTTTCTTGCGGGTTTGCGACCGACCCCGATTGACTGACAGGCTGAAACGAGGCTGAGTGGAGACTGCATCAGCCCGATGGGCCGCAAAACGGCCAACGCGCAGCGTCGCTGAAGAGCGTTGCGGCGACCTGTTATCAGCTTGCGATAAGTTGCAAGGTTTGACAGACTAGTTAGGTTGATTCGAAGATAACTATGCCGCGCAAATCAGCGGTCAGATTTATACGAAAAAGTCGGAAATAAGCGGGTCGCGTCGCTCACGTTCTAGTCATCCCGGTTCAAAGTGCCGGTGTGACATGAACGGTCGTCCGCGTTGCCGGTTCCGCTGTTCGACGGTCCGACCGGTTCAACGGAGGGAATGTTCGACCCTCTTGTCCCAAAGCAGGACAACAGACGATTCTGTCAGTCTGGATGCCGTTTTGGGGGGGCTATGGAGCACGACGTAAAAGCACTTCGCAAGCTGGGCGAATTGCTAGCCCGCGGGCGGCGCTCTTTGGATCGATTGCCCGGTGATTGGCGTATGCGTCGCCGCACAGCCTTGCGAAACTCCTCCAGTCTGGCGAACCGGCTCCATTTCGAAGCGGTGGAACCGCGCTTGCTGCTGGCGGCGGACGTGCCACCGGTCATGGGCACGATCGAGGTGCCGGGCGAAACCGACCGCTTCGCGTTCACGCTGACCGAACCCAAGAAGGTCGTGTTTGATTCGCTCACTGCCACCAACAACATGTTCTGGGCGTTGGCCGACCAGAAGGGCAGCATCGTTTCGAACCGCAATCTGGCCCAGTCGGATTCCTATGATTTTTCGGGCGGCAACGTCCTGGACCTGCAAGCGGGCGAATATACGCTCAGCATCGATGGGCGAGGCGACGCGACGGGCAATTATGCCTTCCGTCTGCTTGATATCGCCAATGCCGATGCGTTCACGCCCGGTGATGTCGTCAACGGACAGCATAAGGCGAACGAAACCGCGCTTTACAAGTTCGACGCGCTGGCAGGGGACAGTTTCTTCTTCGACGCGCACAGCTATCCGGCCGAATCCACGGCATGGCGGCTCATCGGTCCCGATGGCGAATATGTTACGGGGCCAAATTCCTTCGATGATTCCGGCGCCTATCTGCTGAACCGCAGCGGCACCTACATGATGGAGATTGAAGGGCGGGTTTATAATTCTGCCACCAACGACATCAGCTACGCCTTCACCTTCGGCAAGATCACGCAGACCAGCGCCGCGCTGACGATCAATGAACGGACGCAGGGCCGCCTGGCTACCGCGGGCAGCAGCACGGTGTTCGATTTCGATCTCGCCAGTGACAGTAAGTTGCTGTTCGACAATCTGATACGCCGCGACAGCCTCAAATGGTCGCTCAGCGGGCCGCGCGGTCAGGTGGTCAACAACCGCAGCATGAACAGTTCGGATTCCTTCAATGGCGATCCGCTGCTCAATCTTGTCGCGGGGCATTATGAGTTGACGGTGTTCGCCGATGGCGATGCGACCGGGGATTTTGCCTTCCGCCTGCTCGATTTTTCGACAACTGCCACGGCGATCAGCGCGGGGGATGAGTTTGGCGCGACGATCGAGGATGGCGGTGCGCTGGCCAATATCGCCCACGCGGCTGGCGCGCCGCTCGACTATTCGGGGCAGGGCGGAACGGTCAACCGCAGCTGGGACGTCGCGACGCTTGGAGAGCTTGAAGTCGCCAACGATGCGGCGCTCAACCCGGCTGCGATTACGGTCGAGGCTTGGGTCAACGCACGCAGCGGCGGCGGCTTCTATCAGGGTATCGTCAGCAAGGTGAACGATACCGGATGGAGCAATGGCTATGGGCTGATGCGTGTCGGCGGCAATGTCCGCTTCTTCGTCAACAATTGGAACGACGGCTTTGTCGAGGCATCTCTTTCGACCGATCAATGGAAGCATGTCGCCGGCGTCTATGACGGCACAAAATTGCAACTATATATCGATGGCGCGCTGGTTGCCGAGAAGGCCTATGACGCAGCCATCAACCACAGCGGCAATGCGCTCAACTTCGGTGCGGCGCCAACCGGCAATTATCAGTTCGACGGGCAGATCGACGATATACGCCTGTGGGGCATGGCGCGCAGCGCGGCCGACATCGCCAGCGGTTACCAACGCCCGCTAACGGGCAGCGAAAGCGGCCTTGCGGGCTATTGGCGTTTTGACGAGGCGACGGGGCAAACCGCTGCCGACCTTGCGCCGGGCGCTCTGGTCGCCAGTGGCGTTCTGCGCCGGGGGACCGAAACAAAACTGTTTCGGTTCGACGGCGTGAAGGATGACCATTATTTCCTCAACCTGCTGAGCGCGAGCAACAATCAATATATACGGATATACCGCCCCAATGGAGCATTGCTGCTCAGCGGTTCGGGACTGGGCGACATCGACCTTGGCGTACTGCCGGAAACGGGCGAATATCTGATCGCGATCGAAGGCTATCTCTACAATCAGGGCAGCGCCGCCTTTACCGCCGAACTGCTCAAGGTGTCGGACGACACGAGCGCTCTGACGCTGAACGCGCTGACCAGCGGACGGATCGATGCAGGCGAAGCCGACCGCTTCACATTCACGCTGAGCGAAGCGACGAAGCTGGCCTTTGACTCGCTGACGGCGAACTCTGCATTGAGCTGGTCGCTGACCGGGCCGTTTGGCGCGGAGATCACCAATCGCAATTTTTATTATGCCGATTCCGCCGAAATCGACACCAACAGCAATTTGCTGCTCAACCTGACGCCGGGCACCTATACGCTGACCGTCGACGGCGCAGGCGATGTTGCAGCCGATTATCAGTTCCGGCTGCTGGCCCTTGCCAGCGCAACGCCACTGACCCTTGGCGCAGAGACCAGCGGCAGGCTGGAGCCGGGCAATGAGACCGACATGTTCGTGTTCACCGCGCAAGAGGGCGACGCGATCACGATCGAGCGGATATCCAGCACCAACCTTAATGCGTACTGGCGGCTATATGATCCGCTCGGCCGTCTCGTCACATCCGCGCGCCAGTTCAATGATTCGGTTCCGCTTAGCCTTGACTATGACGGCACCTATGTCCTGATGCTCGAAGGACGGGTGTGGGAAGGCGCGCCGGTCGACTATGTGCTCAAGGTCAGCAGCACCGGCAACACGCCGCCGCCGGACAGGGGAACGGGCACCGTCTTCACCCTTGGCGCGGCGGTCAGCGACACGTTGAGCGCGGCGGATGAAATCGATCTCCACAGCTTTACCATTGCGGGGCCCACCCGGGTCTATTTCGATAGTCTGACGCCCGCCACGGACAAGAGTTGGGCGCTGTTCGGTCCGTCCGGGCGCATCACGCCGGATCGCGCTTTCTATTACACCGACAGTTTCGAGAATAGCGCCAATACGTTCATCGATCTGACCCAGCCGGGCAACTATCAGATCCGGGTGCAGGGCAGCACGGGGGCATATGGTTTCCGCCTGCTCGATTTCGCAGACGCGACGCCTGTGGCGGCAGATGGCAGCGTCACCGCGTCCACGCTCACGCCCGCGCGCGCGACGAACATTTTCAGCTTTACCGCGAGCGCTGGCGAGAAAATCATTCTCGACGTGCGTGACTATCCCAGCAATGCAAGTTGGCGCATCTTTTCGAGCAACGGCCGTCAATTGTTCGGTCCGGCCAGTTTCGACTATCGCGAACTCATCCTGCCGGTTTCGGACACATATTATTTTGTCGTAGAGGGCCGGGTTTGGGATAACCGGGCGTCCGACGACTATGCCTTCATCCTCAATCGCCCGGCTGATCCCGCGCCGGTCGATCTGGCGTTGAACGACATGGTGGAAGGCACGATCGCCAAGACCGGCGATGTCCAGCGCTATCAGTTCACCGTCGATACGCAGAAGCTGGTGATTTTCGACAGCTACAGCCCATCGGTCTATCTCGAATGGGCGCTCAACGGGCCGAAAACGTCGCTTGGCAACCGTTTCTATTATTCCGACAGCTACGAACAGCAGAACCGCACGCCGATGCTGCTCGAACCGGGCGATTATGAACTGGTGGTCCGGGGATCGCAGCAGGTGGAAACCGGCGGCGGGACGCTGGGCGACTACAAGTTCCGCCTGCTGGATGCCGCCGCCGGCACAATGCTGGCGGTCGATGGCTCCACTACGTCCGGCACGCTCGATCCGGGCCGGGAAACAGATGTCTATCGCTTCACTGCGACGGAGGGCGAAAAGGTCTTTTTCGATGGCATCCAGGGGGCGGGCAGTGGATCGCTCAAAATCCTCGATGCCTTTGGCCAGATCGTTTACGGCCCCATCGATTTCCGTGATGCCGCCATCACCATGCCGCGCACCGGCACCTATACATTGCTGGTCGAAGGGCGCCCGTGGGACAATGCCGCGACGATCAATTATCAGTTCGCACTGTCACGGATCGAGGCGGACCCGACCCCCATTGCGCTCAATTTTGGCGAGCGGACCACTGCGACGATCGCCAAGCCGACGCAGAAACAGCGTTATACGTTTACGCTGACCGCGCCCAAATCCTTCTATTTCGACAGCTTTACGCCGGATTCCGAGATTTCATGGGCGATTTCAAGCGCTGGTCTCAACCTGGTCGGCAGCAATTTTTACAATAGCGATTCCTACGAAAATGGCGGCGAGCGCATTTTCACGCTTCCTGCGGGTGACTATAATCTGGATGTTTCCGCCAATGCCGGAAAGACGGGCAGCGCCGAATTTCGCCTGATCGACACCGCATCAGCAACGGCACTTACCTTTGGCCAGCCGGTTCGTTCCGACCTGACGCCGTTGCGCGAAACCGATCTCTACAGTTTTGAGGGGACGGCGGGCGAAACGATTTTCTACCAGAATCTGCAAAACCAGCCCAACGCCTCCTTGCGGATCATCGATCCGGACGGGCTTCAATTCGTCGGCCCGACGAACATGGACAATCGCGAGATCGTGCTGCCCAAGACGGGACGCTATCTGATCCTGCTGGAAGGACGGGTCTGGGACGCCAGCGCCAGCCAGAGCTATGGCTTTACCCTGCAAAAGCCGACCAATCCGACCCAGACCATCGCCATTGACGGCACGACCAACGGAGCACTGACGCGGCCGGGCAAGGTCGGCAACGCCCTTGCCTTGTCAGCCCATGAGCAGATCCAGATCGTCGATCCTGCACTCGACCTGCGGCAGGACGTGACGATCGAATTCTGGATCAATCCCGATCGACAGGCGGACACATGGTCGCCGATCGTGTACAAGGCCAATGAGGCGGGACAGCGCGACTATTCCGTGTGGTTCAACTCCAGCGGCTTCATTCATTTCTCGACGATGCGGGGTACGGCGAACGACACGCTGGAGACTGCGAGCAACGCGGTTCCCTATGGCAAGTGGAGTCATGTAGCCGCGGTGCTGGAGCGCAGCACCGGCACGATGAAAATCTATGTCAACGGCGTGCTGGCCGCATCCCGATCGGTCAGTACGGCGCTGTCGAACGGTTCGCCCGATACGCCTTTGATCATCAGCGGCACCAGCGAATATAACGAAGCCTACCGCAAGTTCGAGGGCGGCCTCGACGAAGTGCGCGTCTGGAGCGGGGGACGCACGGAAGCGCAGATCGTCGACAACATGAATGCCGGCGCGCCCGCCGACAGCGCAGGTCTGGTACTGCGATTGGGGCTGGATAATGTGACCGCGGGCGCCGTGACGAACAGCGTCAATGGCGCGGCGATCCCGGTTCTGCGCGACCTTGCCAATGTGAAGGGCGTGGTGGAAGGGCGTCTGGACACGCCGGGCGACAAGCGGACCTACACTTTCACCGTTGCCGAACGCACGATGATGGCGTTCGACAGTCTGCACGACAATGACCAGATGGTCGTTTCCGTAACCGGGCCGGGTGGCTTTTCGATATCGAAAAATCTGCGCAACGGCGACAGTTATGAACTGGGCGGGAGCAACCCCGTTTTCACCGTCGAGCCGGGCACCTATACGATCGTGGTCGACGGTACGGGGGCTGCGACCGGCGCTTTTGCCTTCCGCTTGCTCAACCTGTCGACGGCGCCGCTGATGCCGTTCGATAACGCGATTTCGCAGACGGCCAGCGGCTCTTCGGAAAGCTATGCCTATCGCCTGGACGTCAATCCCGGCGACAATCTACTGTTCGATGTCCAGCAATTGACCAATTCGAGCAGCCGGGTCTCGTACCGGCTGATCGATCCTTATGGTCGCCAGATTTTCGGCCCCGTCGATTTTTCGTCGCGCGAAACCGGGGCACTGGCGATTGGCGGCGTCTACACGCTGATCGTCGAACCGCGGGTCTGGCGCGAATGGCCGGTCGATTTCCGTTTCGCGGCATATAAGGTCGCGGCCACGCCGCCCGTAGCGATTACGCTGGACGGACCCAATCCCCAGGCGCCACAGGTTCAGACCGGAAAGAGCGGCAATGCGCTGACGCTGCGCGGGGTCGACTATGTCGAAGTGCCAAGCAGTCCGGCAGTGTCGCCCAGCCGCAATCTGACGGTCGAAGGCTGGTTCAAGCTGGATCGCTTCACCAACAGCTGGACATCGCTGGTCGCCAAATCAACCCATGGCACGTCACCCTATCGGATCGCGGTCAACGCCAACGGCTCGGTCTGGGCGGCGGTGCGCGATGCATCCGGGGTGCAATCGATCCAGACCGGAGGCGGCCTGATCGCGGCAGGCGAATGGGCGCATATCGCGCTGGTCGCCGACCGTGACGGCGGCGCGATGAAGATCCTTGTCAACGGTGTGGAGCAGGCGTCCGGAACCATCAGGATCAACAACAATGCCGATGCGGGCGAACCGCTGCTGATCGGTCAGTATGAGGAAGTCGAGACCAGTTACGGACAGTGGGAAGGTGCGGTCGACAGCTTCCGCATATGGGATATTGCACGCAGCGAAGCCGATGTCGCCGCCGGCATGACCAATCCGCCCGCGTCGGGGACCAGCGGCCTGCTCTATGCGCTGGATTTCGAGAGTACGGCATTGAGCGATGGCGCGCTGTTGCGCACCACCAACGCGAATGGCGTTTCCGGCCGCATCGCGCAGCCGGGCGAAAGCGACGTCTACAGCTTCAGCCTGACGGCCGAAACACTTGTCATGCTGGACAGCCTGACAAATTCGGCTGACATCAACTGGACGCTGACTGGCCCGCAAGGCGAAATTGTGAGCGCCCGGCGCTTGAGCGATACCGATTCCGCCGATTTCACCGCCTCGCCCGTCCTGCGGCTGGGCGCGGGCGATTATACGCTGAAGATCGACGCGACCGGCAGCGTGACAGGCCATTATAATTTCCGCCTGCGCGATCTCTCGCTCGGCATGCCGCTTACGCTCGGTGCGCCGGTTTCGGGAACGCTCACCCCGACGAGCGAGACGGACATCTATCGCTTCGCTGCGAATGCGGGTGAAAAATTCTTCTTCGACGGCGGCACAGTGCATAACGACATGCGCTGGCGGCTGATCGATCCGTTCGGCAACGAAGTGTTCGGCCCGAATTCGATCGGCAATATTGACGGGCAGGAGCTTGCCATTAGCGGCGTCTATTCGCTGCTTATCGAGGGGCGCGTCTATACCGCGACGGTCGCTGACTATCAATTTGGCGTCTATCCCATCACCACGCAGACGGCGACGCTGACCATCGGATCGCGTGTGGATGGGGCGATCGGCGCGGTGGGCGAAAGCGACGCCTACAGCTTCACGCTGAGCGAAGCGACGAAGCTGGTGTTCGACGCGCTGACGACCGCGACCATATTCAACTGGACCTTGCGCGGTCCCGATGGCGTTGAAGTCGACAGTCGCAACGTGCATGATTCCGACGGGTTTGATTTTGGCGGCAATCCCGTCCTGAACCTCGGCGCGGGCAGCTATACGCTGACGATCGACGCGACGGCCGAAAATACGGGCGACTATAGTTTCCGCCTGCTCGACCTTGCGTCCGCCGAGGAGTTGGTGCCCGACGGGACATTCAATCGCACGATCGGCCAGAATGGGCGGGAAACGGACATGTTCCGCTTTACCGCGACGCCCGGCATGCGCTTCGGCTTCGACGTGATCAGCAATTCTTCCGGCAATAATAGCTGGCGGCTGATCGACCCGATGGGGCAGGTGATTTTCGGCCCCGTGGGGCTGAACGATACGGACCTGATGACGGCGGCGATGGCCGGCACCTACACCTTGCTGGTGGAAGGTCGGCGTTCCGCCACGACGGACGGCAGCTACAGCTTCATCTACAATCAGCCGACCATCCTGCCTGCTGGTGGCCAGACCAGCCAGGATTTCGACGTTGCGGGCCTGCCCTATGTCTTGGGCAATCATCGTGGAGCGGCCGCGCAGATATTGTCCGACGGCGGGGACAACGTCATCAGACTGACAGACTCGCTGCAAGTGAACAGCCAGAATTCGATTGCCTTTTCCGCCACGGGCAGCGGGCGGCAGGACGCTGTCGACATCGGGTTCGATTTCCGCCTGACCCGCCGCGCTGGGCAGACGAGCGATGCCGACGGCTTTGGCCTGCTCTATCTGCCGGTCAGCCAATATGGCAATGGCGGGCCGGGGCTGCTGGTGACGCCGGAGGCCAATCTGGCTGGTGCGCTGGGCATTGGTTTCGACACGCTGAGCAATGGCGAAGTCAATGCCAATCATATTTCCATCCATTATAACGGCGTCAAGCTGACCGACATCGCCGATCCCGGCCTGACGCTGGCCAGCGGCGATTGGGCGCGGGCGCGTATCCTTGTGGAACGGACCGATGGCGGATCGCTGCTGACGATCGAACTCACGCCGCAGGGCGGGGCGACCGTCGCTGCCGTCACCGATTTCTTCGTCCCCAGCATGGAGTTGGAGGCGGGACGTCTGGTACTGGGCGCCAGCCAGGGCGGTGCGACAGCCGATCAGGATTTCGACAATTTCGCTATCGCCATGACCGCCGCGGCGCAGCCGATGACGCCCCTTGCGCTCAACGACGCGGTCAGTGGCTCGATTGCCGTAGCTGGCGCTGTGGAGCGCTACGAATTTACCCTGACGGAAGAAACCGCCGTCATTTTCGATGCGCTGACAAACAACAGCGCGCTGCGCTGGCAGATTAGCGGCCCGACACAGACACCGGCCGTGCGTAGTTTCAACAGCACCGATTCCGCCGAATTTTCCGGCAATCCGGTCATGACGCTCGCACCGGGCACCTATAGCGTCGCCATTTCAGCGACCGGCGCCAATACCGGCAGCTATTCATTTCGCCTGGCGTCGCTGGCAGATGGCACGGCGATCAATCTCAACGAAACGCAGGATCTTACCCTCACACCCGGCAATCTGACCGCGATATACCGGTTCGACGCCACCGCCGGGCAAGCTCTGTTCCTCGACCTGATCAGCGGGTCGAACGATCCCTTCTGGCGGCTGATCGACCCGGCGGGCAATCTGGTGTTCAACACGCGGCGTCTCGGCGATCTTGAGGAGCCTGTGTCGCCGCTCGACGGCACCTATACGCTGCTGATCGAAGGGCGCGTCGGCACCTCAGCGCCCCAGACGTTCAGTTTCCGTGTGGTCGACATGGTCGACAGCACTGCGCCGCTGACGATCGGTGAGACCATAAACGGCACCATCGCGGCACCGGGAGCCAAGGCGCGCTACAGCTTCAGCGTCAGCGAACCGCAATATCTGATATTTGACAGCCTGATTAACACGACCCAGTTCGGATGGACGCTGGCGGGTCCGTCCGGCACGATCCTGTCGCGCAATTTCCAGAATTCCGACGCCCATTCCAGCGCATCCCCAGGCGTCATATTTTTCGAGCCGGGCGATTATACGATCACGGTCGATGCCAATGATGACCTGACCGGCGATTTTGCTTTCCGCCTGCTCGATACCGCGCTGGCGAGCGATCTGGTGCTGAACGCGCCGACCACGGGCCGACTGGAGCCGGGCAACAGCAGCAATCTCTACAAGTTCACCGGCGCCGTCGGTGACGAGATATTCTTTGATTTCATCGCCAGTGCCGGATCGGGCCAGTGGCGGCTGTTCGACCCCGATGGCCGGGTCGCGATGAGCGCCAATTACCGCACCGATACCGGCTTCATCACGCTTGAAAAGTCAGGAATCTATACGCTCGCCTATGAAGGCCAGATCGGTGAAGGCGGCCCGGTCGACTATCAGTTCCAGGTCGACAAGGTGGTGCATAAGAGCCGCACGATCGATCTGGGCGAGACGATCAGTTCGACGCTCGATCAACCTGGTCAAAAGGAAGACCTGCTTTTCACCCTGACCGAGGAAACGCTGGTCTATGTCGACGCGCTGGCACCGCTTGGCGATGTCAGCTGGCGGCTGACCGGCCCGGCTGGTGATTTTGCTGCGCTGCCCTTCACCCAGACGGACAGTTACGACCGATCCAACGCGCAGGTGGTTTATCGTTTGCCAGCGGGCGATCATGTCCTGCGGATCGAAAGCAACACGACGGCGGACCGGGACTATTCCATCCGGTTGCAAAAGCTTGCCGATGCGCTGCCCATCACGCCCGGCGTTCCGGTAAATGGAACACTCAGCCCCGGTTCCGAAACCGATATGTACCGCTTCGATGGTGAAGCGGGCGACCGTTTCTACTTCGACAGGCTCAGCTATGCCGGCGTATCCACCCATTGGCGGCTGATCGCGCCCAATGGTCGGCAGCTATTTGCCGGCGACATGAACGATGTCGATACGCTGGTCCTTCCCGACAGCGGCACCTACACGCTGCTGATCGAAGGCTATGTGCAACAGGCGGCATCGGTCGGGACATATAGTTTCAACGTGATCGAAAATACCTTGATCGCGCCTATCCGCATTTCCTCGCTGGAAGTGCGTCCATCGCCCGACCTGATCCCGATCGCCCTGGCGGTCAGCAGCAGCGGCACGATCAGTTCCGGCAGCGAGATCACCATCAGCTGGAAAACCCGCAATCAGGGCACGCTTCCGACCGATGGAGCGTGGCAGGACCGGGTGCTGCTGCGCAATCTGGATACCAACGAGATTATCGGCAACATCCTGTTGGATGACAGCGGCACGGTGATCAGTCCGGAAGGGGAACGGCAGCGGCAGACCACGCTGACATTGCCGACGGGCAATCGCGGCGTTGGCCGGATTGGCGTGACGGTGACGAACGACGTCGCCAACACGATCAATGAAGAAAATATCCTTGGCACGGCGGAAACCAACAACGCCGCGACGCTGGAGTTCACGTCGCAACTGGCCCCGTTCCGCGACCTCGTCGTTTCCGATGTCTCTGCTGACCCGGCTGGCGGCTGGAAACCCGGCGATACCGTGACGGTCAACTGGACCACGACCAACGCAGGCAATAGCGCGACGACGGCGGACTTTAGCGAACGGCTGTTCGTGCGCAACGTCATGACCGGCCAGCAGGTCCAGGTCGCGACCGTGGCCTTCACAGGAGCGCTGGGCGCGGACGAGGCTGCGCAACGCTCGACGCAGATAGTGTGGCCCACCGGCATATTGGGTCAGGGCATTTTCGAATTTTCGGTGGTCACCGATATTTTCGATCAGGTGGCCGAAGCGAACACCGCGGCGACGGGTGAGACCAACAACAGCGCAGCGGTAACGATCACCTCCGCGCCCGACCTTCAGATCCGCAATCTGGCGATCACCAACAGCGCGCCCGCATCGGGCGATGTCATCACGCTGACTTGGGATGAAAGCAATCAGGGCAATGTCGGCACCCTCGCAGGGTTCGACAATCGCCTGCTGGTGCAGAATCTGACCACTGGCGAAACGCTGCTCAACAGCACGATCGTCACGACTAGCGCTCTGGCGGCTGGGGAAAACCGCGCCCGTACGGCCAGTTTCACGTTGCCGGAAGGACAACGCGCAGTCGGCGACATCCGCGTCACCATCATTGCCGATAGTAACGCAAATGGGCAGACCAGCGTGCGCGAGGCCGCCGCCGGGGTCGCTGCCGAGGGGAATAACAGCGCGCAGGCCGCGATCGCCGTCACCGCACGGCAATATGCGGATTTGCGCGTCAGCAATGTCAGTGCGCCCGCCAATGGGCTGGGCGGGGGCAACATCACGGTCAGCTGGACCGTGACGAACGCTGGCGTGGCCATAGCGGACGGCGTCGACTGGTCGGACCGGGTGATATTGAGCAGCGACGCCGTCATCGGCAACGCCGACGATGTCATACTCGGCAATATCGCCAGGACCGGCGGGCTGGCTGCGGGTGGCAGCTATAATGGTTCGGGCACGCTGGCCCTGCCCAACATCAACTCCGGCGACTATCGCATCTATGTCGTGGCCGATGCCGCGCAGGACATCGTCGAACCCGATACGCGGGCGGACAATGTCGGTGGCCCCGCAAATGTTGCGATTACCAGCCGCGCGCCCAATCTGGTGGCAGAGGCAATATCCGGTCCGACGGCCACCGTCCTCGGCGGCGATCCCTTCACGGTGTCATGGCGCGTGCGCAACACTGGCGACGCTGCCGCTGCGGGCGGGCATGTCGACCGGCTGCTATTGTCGGCTGACGGTGTCGCCGATGCGGGCGACCTGCTGCTGGCCGAAGTGCCTCGCGAGGCGGGGCTGGCGATCGGCGACAGCTATACGGTGTCCGTCCAGGCGCGCGTGCAGGACGGGCGCAGCGGCGATTACCGCCTGATACTGGTCACCGACGCCGGAAGCATGGTGTTTGAAAACGGGCTTGAAGGCGACAATGCGGGCGTTTCTACGCCTGTCCGCTTCGCTGTCGCACCGTCAGGCAATCTGGTCGTCGAAAACGTCTCTGCGCCTGCAGGCGCGCGGCCGGGCGAAACGGTAGAGGTCAGCTATATCGTCCGCAACAGCGGCACGGTGGCTGCGAGTGCGCCCTGGACCGACCGCATCTATGTGGATGACGACACGACTGTTTCGGGCGCGACGACCCTGGCCAACATCGCGCGCACATTCGATCTTGCGCCCGGTGAAGCCTATGAGGTGCATCAGACGGTCACACTGCCGGTAAACCTGGCCGATGGCTCCTATAGCATCCTTGTCCGCGCCGATGTCGGCCAGCAAGTGTTTGAAGGCGGCATAGAGGCGGACAATGACGGCGCTTCGGACGCGCTGGTCCTGACCCATCCCGATCTGGTGCCGCTCAACGTCACGCTGCCCGGCGGCGTCAATCCGCAATCGAACAGCGACATTGCGGTGACATGGCAGGTGCGCAACGATGGCACCGGGGCCAGCATCGGCGGCTGGACCGACAGCCTCTGGCTTTCGCGCGACGGCACGGTCGGCGCCGGGGACATCAAGCTGGGCGAAGTCGTGCGCGGATCTAGCCTTGGCGTTGGCGAGGTTTATGACGGCGCGCTCACCGTTCGGCTGCCCATCGACGCATCGGGCGATTATCGCATCATCGTGCAGAGCGACAGCGCCGCCGCCGTGCCGGAAACAAGCGCAGGTGAAGCCAATAACAGCGCCTCTGTCGCGCTCACCGTCGCGCTCGCTCCCTATGCCGACCTGGACGTCAGCAACGTCACCGCGCCAGCCCGCACGATCAATGATCCCGCGCGCGTCAGCATCGGCTGGACCGTCACCAATATCGGCACGGGGCTGGGAACGGTCGATAGCTGGACCGATCGCGTCTATGTGTCGCGCGATGACATATTCGGCGATGCTGATGACATATTGCTGGGCGAACTGGTGCATTCGGGCAGCGTGGCGGTGGGCGAAAGCTATGACGCCAATCTCGACCTGATCCTGCCTGCCGGTTTCTACGGGCGCTATACGCTGTTCGTCCGTTCGGACGCGACGGATGCGGTGTTCGAAAATGGCGCGGATGCGAACAGGACCGCGCTGGCTGGCTTTTTCGACGTGTCGCCGATCGCCTGGGCCGATTTGCAGATTGATAGCGTCGTTGCGCCCACAGTGGCGCAATCGGGCACATCCATCGATGTGACATGGCAGGAAAGCAATCAGGGCATCGGCCTCACCAACACGGGCGAATGGTTCGACAGCGTCTATCTGGAAAGGACCGACGGCAGCGGCCGGGTACTGCTCGGCTCGGTCAACCATCTCGGTTTCCTGGGGGTAGGGGACAGCTACGAACGCACGGCCAATTTCACGCTGCCTGACGGGATAGCGGGAGAGTATCGCATTGTCGTGATCGCGCCGGGTTCCGACAAACCCAATGCCACACCCTATGAATTTGCCTTTACCGGCAACAATAGCGGCACGTCCGCCCCGATCAGCATCTCGCTGGCGCCGCCACCCGATCTTCGCGTCACGGCCATCTCTGCGCCGACAAACGGCGTCGAGGGCGGCGTCGTCGACATTAGCTGGACGGTCAAGAATGAAGGGCTGAGCGCGGCCGAAGGGAGTTGGGTGGACAGGGTCTATCTGCGCAAGGCGGGCGACAGTGGCGCTGGCACGCTGATCGGCACCTACAGCTATACCGGCCCGCTGGCGGCGGGCACCAGCTATACGCGGCGTGAGGAAATGCGCCTGCCCGCCAAGACCAGCGACCGGTTCGAGGTGATCGTCGTCACCGACGCCGCAGACGCGGTATATGAACATACGGCGGAAACGAACAACCGCTCGGTCGATGACGAATCCATCCTGGTATCGGTGCTGCCGCGCCCCGATTTGCAGATCAGCGAAATCATCGCGCCTGACCGGGTGACGGCAGGGGCGACCGCGTCGGTCGATTTCACCGTCATCAACCAGGGGCTGGTGGAAGCCAATGGCAACTGGACCGATCAGGTCTGGTTGTCGCTGGACGACAAGATCAGCGGCGACGACATTCTGGTGTCGCGCCTTGCCAACCCGATCGCGCTCGGTTCGCTGGAAAGCTATGAATCGAGTTCCGCCACCTTCACCGTGCCATTGCGGTTCCGGGGCAATGTGTTCGTGCTGGTGGCGACCGATAGCGGCAACGCCATCGACGAATGGCCGAACGACACGACTGCCAGCAACGTGCGCGCGCAGCAGATTTATGTCGAACCCGTGCCCTTTGCCGATCTGGTCGTCGACAATGTTGTCACCAATGCCCAGGCGTTCGAGGGCAATAGCGTGCCGGTGCGCTATACCGTGACCAATCGTGGCGCGGGCACCAGCAACCTGGGTCAATGGACCGAGCAGGTCTGGTTGACGAAGGACAAGAACCGGCCGCACCCCGGCCTTGGCGATATATTGCTCACCAGCCTGACCTACACCGGCGGCCCGCTGGAAGTGGGACAGGGCTATGACCGCGAACTGACTGTGACCCTGCCGGCAAGCGTGGTTTCGGGCACCTATTATATCATGCCCTGGGTCGATCCCTACGCGACGCTGCTGGAGGATTCGCTGGCCATCAACGTCAATCCCGACGATCCGGCCGAAATTCAGAGCAGCAACTATCGCGCCCGCGCGATCCAGATCGTCGGCACCCCGCCGGTGTCCAGCACGCGCGCCATTGCGGTGACGGACGTGACCGCCCCGGCGGAGGCCAAGGGCGGCGACGACTTCACCGTCAGTTGGACAGTGCGATCGACCGGGGACGCCAGGGCGACTGGCTGGACCGATCAGGTTTATCTGGCCGACGCGCCGTTGCTGGAGAATGCACGCAACATATTCAGTCTGGGCAGTTTCGACAATCTGTCGCCCCTCGATCCGGGCGCGAGCTATACCAACAGCGCCACGTTCAAGCTCAATCCCGCCGCGGCCGGGCTCTACGTCATCGTCAGATCGCTGCTGGGCGGCGATCCCAACACGCTCGACAACGCAAAATTCGCCAGCACCAGCGTGACGAACGCACCGGCCGACTTGCAAGTGGTCAGCGTGGTGCCTGCCGCGCCGGGCGTCGTCGCTTATTCCGGCGAGCGGACAAGCGTTACCTATACCGTGGAGAATAAGGGCGCGCCGGTCTGGTCGGGCACGCAATATTGGACCGATCAGGTGTGGGTGTCGAAGGACCCGACATTCATCGAGAACCGCGCAACCTATGTCGGATCGGTCACGCAGGCCAATGAAGGGCTGGGCACGGGGCAGAGCTACACCAACACGCTGGAATTCGACATGCCGCCGGGCGTTGACGGCGAATATTATGTCTATGTGTTCACCAACACGCCAAGGCGGCCCGTGGTGCCCAGCGACATCGTCCGGTCGGGCGATAATGATTCGCTGAGGGACCAAGCTTTCCGGAATTTCGTATTCGAGCTGCCCGCCGGGACGGTTAAGCAGGCGCAGTTCCCGGTCGTCTATCGCGAAGCGGACCTCAAGGTTACCGAACTGACGCTGCCGGACACGCTGCCCGCGGGCGGCACGGTCGAAATCAGCTTCCGCGTCGAAAATGTCGGCACCCGCGCGACGCGCGAGGATAGCTGGGTCGACCGCGTCTATCTGTCGCTCGACGCCTCGCTGGATGAAGGTGACTGGCTGATGTCGCGGGAAGCGTCGCCGGGCGTCATCGTCCGCGCCGAAAACGCGCATGTCGGCATACTCAATCCCGGCGAATCCTATATTGCGAAGGTCACCGTCAGCCTGCCGTTCGAGCTGGAGGGCGAATTCAATGTCATTGCGGCTGCGGATTCGGGCCTGGAGCAGTCGGGCTACGCCAAAAGCACGCTGTCGCCGCGTTTGTCCGGCGTGCGCGGACAGGTCAACGGCAAGGTCAAGGAATATGCAGGGGAGGGCAACAACCTCACCGTCCAGCCGGTCACGCTCACGCCCTACACCCCGCCAGACCTTCAGGTTGCCTCGCTCGGCGTGCCCCTGCGCGCGACCCGTGGACAGCCGTTCCGCGTGGAATATAGCGTCACCAATGCGGGCGGCGCGACCCCGGCCCTGCAACCGCAATGGGACGACCTTGTCTATCTTTCCCGCGATCCGTTTCTTGACCTGACATCGGATCGCTTCCTGGGCTCGATCCGCCACACAGGGGGGCTGGACGCAGGCGGCACCTATTCCGTCGTCAAGGATTTCGTCGTGCCGGGCGACCTGGGCACCGAAGCCTATTATGTTTTCGTCGTGACCGATCCGGCGCGCTATGACGCCACGGGCAGCCTGTTTGAAGCCGACGAGCGCAACAATATCCGCGGCAGCGACGTGCCGATGGTTATCGAGTTGCCACCGCCCACCGACATACAGGTCACCGATATCGTCGCGCCCGACAATAAGCAGGCGGGCGATCCCGTCACGATCAGCTGGACGGTGACGAACAAGAGCACAGTGACCGCGTCGGGCAGTTGGAGCGATGCCGTCTATCTCTCGCGCGATGCGACTTGGGACGTAGGCGACAAGTTTTTGGGACGCGCCAATTTCGCAGGCTCCCTGCTGGCGGACCAGAGCTATACGCTGAGCCTGGATACGACGCTGCCCGGTGCGGCGGCGGGCGACTATCGCATCATCGTGCGGGCCGACGCGCGCAACCAGTTGTTCGAGGATGTGGGTGAGGCGAACAACATCACCGCCGCCCCCAACGCCACCAGCATCTCGATCGAGACGCTGACGCTCGGAATCCCCTTGTCGGTCAATCTGAAGCCTGGGCAGGAGCGGCTCTACCGTATCGTCGTGCCGGCAGAACAGACCCTGCGGTTGCGCGTAGCCTCCGATGACGAGCGGGCGATCAACGAAGTGTTCGTGCGGCATGACGATGTACCGACATCGGCGTTGTTCGATGCGACCTATACCGGGCCACTGGCTCAGGAACTGACCGCGATCGTCCCGGATACGGAGCCGGGCGTCTATTATGTGATGGTGCGGGGCTATAGCGGCCCGGACGAAGGCAGCACGGTACGGCTGATCGCCGATCTGATGCCGATGGTGATCACCAGCATAGAGACCGATACCGGCGGCGACAGCCGCTATGTGACGACCACGATCAAGGGCGCGCGCTTCCACGAGAATGCGATCCTCAAACTGTCCCGGCCAGGCATTGCCGAATTCGAGCCGGTGACCTGGAAGGTGATCGACAGCAGCACGATCATCGCGACCTTCGATTTTACGGGCGCGGCGCACGGCCTTTACGATCTGAAGGTCACCAATCCCGATGGGGCGCAGACGGTCGAACCCTATCGCTTCCTCATCGAACGGGGCATCGAACCGGAAGTCACGATCGGCGTGGGCGGGCCGCGTGTCATATTGGCGGGCGATCAGGCGACCTATTCCATCGCGCTCAAGAATATCTCGAACCTCGACGCGCCCTATACCTATTTCCAGGTCGGCGTGCCGGAACTCAATTATAACCAATATGTCTATGGCCTCAAATTCCTCGAATTCTTCACCAATGTGCGGGGTATTCCGGAGGGTGCGGAGGGCAGCGACAACGCCAGCGTGCCCTTCATCAACCTGGAATCGATCACCAATACCAACGGGCAATTGCTGACATCGGGCTTCCTTTTCGATCAGCCCGCTGACGGCTTTGGCGGCTTCACCGTCAACGTCCGCACCTATCCTGGCCTCAAGGAAATGGCGGATCGTGCCTTCAGCGCGTTTCAGGACAGGATGAACAGCCAGTTCCCCGACCTCGCGCCGCTCCTCGATGGAGGAGAGGGCGGACTGGGCGAATGGTGGGAAGCGGTGAAGGACAAGGTGAGCGAGATTATGCCTGCCGCGCGCAGCACGCTCGACCAGCTCGATTTTGTCGGCCTTTACCAGCAGAATAGCGCCGTGCCGAGCAAGGATGAAATCCCGTTCATCCCGTTCCGTTTCCATATCGTCGCTGCCGCCACGACCATGACGCGGGCCGAATTTGTCGAATTCCAGTCGAAGCAGGCGCGCGATTTGCGCACCGCCATCCTGGAGGCGAATGACGCCCCCGCGCCATTGCTGGCGCTTGCCGCCGATGAAGGGCAGTGGACGGAACTGTATCTCGCCGCGCTCGAACAGGCCGGGCTGTTGCGCGACGAGCAGGACGTGCCGCCGATCCGGACGAAACAGCATATCGTCAGCCTGATGACCACGTTGGCATCGGGCATCTTGTTCGGCCCCGGCGGCTCGTCGGTACGCTCCACTGGCGATCTGCTCACCTTCTTCGATCAGGTCCGCGCCTATTACGGGCATGAAGACGGGCTGATGGCCGCCATCGAATATATGGACCCGCGCCATAGTGACAAATATGATGGCGAGGTGCCGGTGCCGGCGCTGCCGGAACGGGCCGACTATGATCTGGGCCTGTCCACGCCCACGCATTTCGAGGCGTTCCGGATTTTCGTGCCATGGGTGCCATTCGACCAGCGCGGTGCCGGGCTGCCCGCCGATTTCCAGATCAATGGGCCAGAGCCGGTCGACGGCCAGGAATTTGCCCAGCTGGATTTCTCGCGATTTTTCGCCAGCGAAGGGCAGGTGAACCGGCTGGCGTCGATCACCGGGCCGCAGACGCTCGACACGCAGGGCTGGCTGCCGGGAGCGGCGGAACTGCCCTATACCGTCGCTTTCGAAAATGCGGCTGGTTCAGCGCGCTATACCAATGAAGTCCAGATCGTCACCACGCTCGATCCCGATCTTGATCCGCGCAGCTTCCGGCTTGGCGACATCAAGATTGGCGACATCACCATCGACGTGCCTGATGGCCGCACCAGCTTCGATGCGGAGATTGATTTCACCGCCACGCGCGGTTTCATCCTGCGGGTCAGCGCGGTGCTGGACTTGTTCCAGCAACCGGCAAGTGCGAGCTGGCTCATCCAGGCGATCGACCCGCTGACCGGCGAAGTGTTGCAGGACGCGACCCGCGGTTTGCTGGCGCCCAATGATGCCAGCGGGACGGGCGCGGGCTTTGTCAGTTACACGGTGGTGCCGGGCGACGATGTGGCGACCGGCGAGCGCATTTCCGCCTCCGCACGGGTGCTGATGGACGGCTTTGCGCCCGAAGACACCATTGTCCTTAGCCAGATGGTCGATGCCGTCGCGCCGACCAGCACGCTCACCGCCAAACGCGTGGGCACGACAGCCAATTTCGAGGTAAACTGGCGCGTTCTGGACGATGTCGGCGGTTCCGGCGTCAAGCATGTGACGCTTTACACCGCTGAAAATGGCGGCGATTTCAAGATCTGGCAACGGATGTTGCCCGACGCGAGCGGCATGCTGGTCTTTGAAGGGGAGGCTGGCAAAAGTTATGAATTCCTGGCGCTCGCGACGGACATTGCGGGCAATCGCGAAGTGCCCAAGCCCGGCGTCAACGCCATTTCCGACGGGTCCAGCGTCAATCTGGGCGGCGTGCCCACCGTGCCCGACACGACGGCGCCCAATTTCGGGCAGCCGCCAGCACCCACGCCGGAACCTTCGACCAACGCGCTATTCACGCAGGCCGAAGCGCTGGTTCCTGCTGCGGCTCCGCTGAGCGCGCCGAGCGAATTTGATTCCGTCCTCAGCCCCTTTGTCGCCCGCGCTTTCGCCACCGGCATCACGCGCAGCACGACCGAAATCGGCCCGATGGCGATCGTGGAGACGCCGGACGGCGACTTCCTCGTTTCCGGCGGCACCAATCGTGGCACGATCTGGAAGTTCAGCGGGCAGGGCGGCGCGGCGGCGACGCCGTTTGCGGAGCTGGACACGCCCATTTTCAACATGGCGTTCGATGCCGAGGGCGGCCTGTGGGCGACCACGGGCGGCGGGCCGCTGCTGCGGCTCGATCCGCAGACCGGGGCCATTCTGGACCGGTTCGGCGATGGTATCACCATCGCGCTGGCGGTGCATCCCACGACCGGCAAAATCTACGTGTCGACCAACAGCGGCGTGTCGATCTTCGATCCCGACGATGGCAGCTTCACCCAGTGGAGCAGGGACGAAAATCTGCGCGTCGGCAGTCTGGCCTTCGACAATGACGGTGCATTGTGGGCGGTGACCTGGCCCGACCGCAAGCAGGTGGTGCGTTTCACCGATCGCGCGCGGGCAGAAACAATGCTCACCTTCGATGCGCCCGCAGATTCGCTGGCATTTGGCAAGGCCGGGACGCGGCTCGAAGGATTGCTGTTCGTCACGCACACCGCCGAAACGGTGGACGATGCAGGGCTGGCCGAACCGGGCGGCGCGCTGACCATGGTGGACAGCGCGACCCTGCGTCGGATCGACGTGGCGAAGGGCGGTTCGCGCGGCGATGTCGTCATCACCACGAGCGATGGCCGTGTGCTGGTGAGCCAGAGCAACCAGGTCGACATCGTGGCGCCTGCGACCGCGCCCGTTGTCGTCGCCACGAATCCGTCTCCCGATGCGCAGATTGCGCTGCCCCAGGCTTTCCTGTCGGTCACCTTCGATCAGGATATGTTCGCCGGTTCGGCCAGTCAGGCCGGATCCGTGACCAATGCGGAATATTACACGCTCAACCACGCCACTCTGGGCGTTCAGCAAATCCGCGCCGTCACTTATGATGCGGCCAGCCGGACCGCGTATCTGAACGTCGGCAATATCCCGGCGGGCGATTATATACTGACCATCGGCGCGCCGCTGACATCGGCCAATGGCCAGCGCATGGGCGTCAATTATCAAACCGGATTTTCCGCGTTCGAGGATATTTCCACGCTTGTCGACATCCTGTTCGAGGATACGAGGCTGGACCGTGCGACGGGCACCATTTCCTACAAGGTCACGATCACCAACAAGACTGACGGACCGATCACCCTGCCGGCCTTATTGACGATCGACCCGCTTGGCGGCTTCCCCGGCATTCCGCAGGGCGCGACCGGCCAGACCGACGATGGCCGCTTCCTGATCGACCTGTCGGGCGCATTGCCCGCCGATGGCGTGCTGGAGGCAGGGGAAAGCACGTCCGGCCGTACGGTTTCGATCACGACCTCGGCCAATCGACGGCTTGATTTCGTGACCGGCATCGTCGCGAACGCCGTTCCCAACACGGCGCCGTCCTTCGTTAGCGTGCCACCGCAATCAGCGACCGTCGGCACGCCGCTTAGCTATCAGGTGGTGACGAACGACGCGGAAGGGCAGGCGGTGTCCTTCGGATTGCTGACCGCGCCTGCGGGCATGACGATCGACTCGACAACCGGCCTGCTGGAATGGACGCCGCCTGTGGGGACGGCATCGCTCGCGCCGGTGGTGATAGAGGCTTTCGATTCACGCGGCGCCGTGTCGTTGCAACGCTTCGTGCTGGCGATTGCCGGGGGCAACCGTGCGCCGGAATTTGTCTCGTCCCTTTCCGCCGTGTCGAGCGGGGAAGGGCAGTTGTTCGAATTCGAACTGGTTGCAGTCGACCCTGAATCGCAGCCGCTGACCTATTGGGCGGATGGTCTGCCTGCCGGGGCGACCTTCGATCCGGCGACACGGGCATTTTCCTGGCTGCCAGGCTATGAATCGGCCGGGACATATGATGTCCGCTTCTTCGTCACCGACGGGCTGTCGCGTGACGAAGTGGTCGTCACCCTGTTCGTCGCCGAACGGAACGAGCCGCCGCAGGTGGTGCCCGTTGCCGACAGGATCGCGCGTGAAGGCGACTTCGTCAATTTCCGGATCAACGCCAGTTCGCGTAGCGACCGCGAACTATCCTATGGCGCGGAAACGCTGCCTTTCGGCGCGACGCTGAACCCGACGACCGGCGAATTTTCCTGGACACCCAACTATATCCAGAACGGCGTCTATGACATTGCCTTCTTCGTCACGGACGGCGAAACGCTGGTCCGGTTCGTCACGAAAATCACCGTCGAAAATGCCAATGCCGCACCCGTGTTCGACCAGCTCGACGGATGGCAGGTGCTGGAAGGGCAACAGCTTGCCTTCAACATATTCGCCTTTGATCCCGACAACCCCTATTATACCCCCGCCCTTCGCAACGGCGAAACGGGCGAGGCGGTCGAGACCAGCGAAACGTCCCGGACCGTCACCGTCGAGTTGATCGGCGATCTGCCGCCCGGCGCGACTTTCGACCCGGACACCTATGATTTCACCTGGACGCCGACCAATGTGCAGGCTGGCGATCATGTGGTGCGTTTCCGTGCGACCGATGACGGCAATGGCACGGGTGTTCCGCTGACCACGGACATCATCGTCCCCATCAGCGTGTTCAACCAGAACCGCCGTCCGGTGGTAAGCCCGATCGAAAATGCGACGGTCGCCAAGGACGCCGTCTTGGAAATTCCCGTCAGCGCCACCGATGCGGATGGCAATCCGCTCGTCCTGGCCCTGCGGAACGAAAGCCCCTTCCGTCCGCTGCCCGATTTCATCACCTTCGTCGACAATGGCGACGGCACTGGAAAGATCCGCGTTGCGCCCGGCGCCAATGCACGGGGGGATCATGTCGTCATCCTCACGGCGACCGACGACGGGGACGGAACGGGTGAACCGCTGGCGGGCGGCTATGCCTTCACGATCAAGGTCACCAGCCCCAACGAGGCACCGGAAATCGGCTATATCGGCGACGTTGTGGCGGTGATCGGCGAGACGATGAAGGTCATCGTCAATGTCACCGACATGGATCAGGATGCGCTGACCTATGCTGTTGCCGGACTGCCGGGCGCAACGATAACGCCGACCAGCGTTTATGGCCGGGCGCTGATCGAGTGGACGCCGACACTGGCGCAGGCGGGCACGCATGATGCTCTGGTCACGGTGACCGATTCCGGTAGCGGCGCGGTTACGCCGGTGAGCGACACCGCCGCGTTCAAGGTGGTGGTGCGCGCGACCAATACGGCCCCGCAGCTTGCGCCGGTCGGCAATCATAGCATCACGGAAGGCGAAACGCTCTCATTCACCCTGGGCGGGGCTGACGCGGACAATGACAGCCTGACCTTCACGATGAGCGGCGCGCCCGATACGGCCTCGCTTGATCCGGCTACCGGCGCATTTGTGTGGACGCCGCCGCTCAATTCCAGCGGCGAATATAGCATCACCTTCTCCGTCAGCGACGGCCATTCAAGCAGCAGCGAAACGATCATATTGAGGGTCGCCAATGCCAATCAGGCTCCGGTGTTCGTGCCGATGGGCCTGCAACTGGCGCGGGAAGGCGCGCCGATGGTGTTCCGCATCATCGCGGGCGACCCCGATGCCGATCCCGTCATCTATCAGGCGCCCAACGGCTTGCCCGAAGGCATGCTGTTCATACCCGCGCGGGGCGAAATTCAATGGACGCCGGGCTATGCGCAGGCCGGTGATCATATCCTGCGCTTCACCGCGACCGATCC
Source organism: Sphingobium sp. B2 (assembly GCF_007693735.1). NCBI lineage: Bacteria > Pseudomonadati > Pseudomonadota > Alphaproteobacteria > Sphingomonadales > Sphingobiaceae > Sphingobium > Sphingobium sp. B2. The sequence continues at coordinate 1,711,233 of NZ_VDBZ01000001.1, read as the reverse complement.
GCTGGGCGCTGTCGATACGATCGACGTCACGGTCAGGGTGGCCAATGTCAACCGCCTGCCGGTGCTCGACGAAGGCTTCCACGCCTTCCTGATCGGAGAAGAAAAGCGGTTTACTGTCCGGGCGAGCGATCCGGACAGCGAAGATGTTCTGACATTCTCCGCAGAGGATTTGCCGGAAGGCGCAACTTTCGATGCTGTCACCGGCGAATTTGTCTGGACCCCCGGTCCCGGCCAGGCGGGCGATTATGCCGTCACGCTGATCGCCGATGACGGGCGGGCAAAGGTCCGGCAGACCATATTGCTGCGCGCCACGATCGAGCCGGTGCCGCCCGTTGTCCGCCTGGAACTGACGCCCAGTTTCCCGGCGGCGCCGGGCCAGAATGTGCTGATCCATGCCGTGGCCGACAGTCTGGCGGACATCACATCCCTGCGCGTTCAGCTTGACGGTCAGGAGGTGCTGCTCGACGCCAATGGTCGGGCGACGGTAGTTGCCGGGGCGCCGGGCAAATATGTCTTCACCGTCACCGCGCGGGATGCAGATGGTGGTGAAAAGACCATCACGCAAAGCTTCAAGGTCCGCGATCCGCAGGACAAAAATGCGCCCAGCGTCTTGTTCGACGGCGCGATCGATGACGCTATCGTTACGTCGACCCTTGCGATTGCCGGGACCGTCGACGACAGCAATCTCGACCGCTGGACGCTGCAACTGATCGACGGGCAGGGCGACGTCACCCTGCTGGGCGAAGGCGGTTCCAATCTGACAGGCACGCTCGCGACGCTTGACGGGCGCAGTCTGGCGGATGGATTCTATCGTCTGCGGTTGACCGCTACCGACATTTCCGGTCGCACCAGTGTCGACACGGCGATGATCGAATTGCGCACCGGCGCTGACAAATTGTCCCGCTATACGACGCAGCATGTCGATATATCGACCGTGCTGGGCGGCGTGCCGTTCGATCTCGTCCGCGCCTATGACAGTATCACGGGCAAATGGACGTTCCTTGGGATCGACGCCGATATTGTGACCAGCGTCGGCACCCAACCCAATGCGGGCGGCGCGCTGCCCGCGTTCGAGATTGGCACGCGGCTGTTCCTGACCCTGCCCACCGGCGAGCGGGCGGGCTTTACCTTCAACCCTGTCGAAGAGGTTATTGGCGGACAGACTTTCTACCGCCCCGCCTGGATAGCCGATGGCACGCATGGCTGGCAGTTCAGCTCGATCGATGTGCAGCTTCGCAAGATTGGCGGCAAATTCTACGATGTGGATAGCGGGGCGGCCTATAATCCGGGTTCGCCGTCATTTGGTGACAGGGACTACGCCCTGCGCGCGCCTGATGGCACGATCTACATCCTCGATAGCCAGCGCGGCACGGTCGAAATCCAGAAGGCGGAAGGCAAGCTGCTGATCGGCGACAGCGGCGTCACCGCGCTGGGCGGCGATGCGCTGCGTTTCCTGCAGGATGCGCGCGGCAATGTCACCCAGGTCACCGATGCGTCGGGCAAGGCCAGCATCTATAGCTGGGACGAGGATAACCGGCTGACCGCATTGCGCGACCTCGTGACCGGCGCTGGCATCCGTTACGGCTATGTCGATGGGCGGCTGGCGCTCGAAGTGCCTTCGTCGGGAACTGGCAAGCGGATCGTCTATGCTCCCGACGGCACAGTCGCGACCGAAGCGATTGTCGCTGATCTGGCCACTCCGGCAAAGTTCACCGGCCAGACGATATCGGGCGATCTTGGCGCAGGCGGGGCTGCAAGTTTCGCCTTCACGCTGCGTGAAACCGAACTGGAAGGATTGCCCAATGCCTTCGTCATTCTGAGGGTAGAGACGACAGGTTCGGTCACGCCGCAGATTGCGGGGCTATCCCCCTTGGCCAGCGCGCAGGCGGGCGGCAAGGTCGTGACCCTGTTTGCGCTGTCCACATCGGGCCTGCACGAATTGCGGATTGCGGGCAGCGGCGCCTACGCCTTCGAGATGCGCGCTGCGGGCGACATTAATGGCGATGCGAAGGTCGACGGACTGGACAGCGCCGCCGTGGTCGCGGCCCTGGCCGGATCGGACATCAGTGGCGATGGCGTGACGAACTCGACCGACACGCAGATCGTCGCTGCCAATTATGGGTTCCGGGCGAACCAGTCGCCCCTGATCGCCTCCACCATTCCGACGGAAAAAACCCATGTCGACTTGCAGCGCTATGTCGACCTGACCAAGCTGGCGACCGATCCCGATGGAGACCGTCTCTATTTCCGGGTCGTCGGGGCAACCGGCGGATCGGCGGCTCTTGCCGCTGACGGGCGTGGCGTCCTGTTCACGCCGACCGCTGGCTATTCTGGCGCGGCTTCGATCCGCTTTTCGGCTGATGACGGCTTTGGCAGCTCGGCGGAAGGCGTCATCGACATCAATGTTTCCGACGCGGCCTTGCTGTCGTTGAATTTCGCGCAGCGCCAGCCTGCCTTTGCGGCCGCTGGCGAAAGCGGCGGCGTGGCCCTTATCGGTCAGTTCGCCGATCAGGCCGATGTTGCGCTCCCCTATTCCTATGTGACGGCGAGCGTCGGCCATCCCGACATCGTGCGTCTGGGATCGGACGGGACATTATTGGCTCTGGCCCAGGGTGCGACCTATTTGAAGGTTTCACGCGGCAACATTGCGGCGGCCACGTCCCTGACGGTGGGCGATCCCAATAGCGTGCGTGAGTTGATGACGCAGATTTACGGCATCAACGCCTATCCCGACAGCGTGACCCTGTTGCCCGACGGTGGTTCGCGCGCGATCATCACCAGCCTTGACGTGACAGAGGAAACCTTCGCCAACGGGGCGGCGGCGGGGACCGTCTATGTGTCGGCCGACAGCGCGATCGTGACCGTGGATGAAAACGGCCTGATGCGCGGTGTGGGTGCGGGATCGACCTTTGTCACGGTGATCAACGGGTTCAGCGAGGACCGGGTGATGGTGTCCGTCGCACCGCCGGTCATTGGCGACGATGTCGCGGTTAACGGCGCTGCTGGTGCGATTGTGCAGAATGCCGATGGTGTCCAGATCGCCTTTGGCCCAGGGGCGCTGAGCGGCGATGCCACGGTCACGATCGATATGCTGACGGAGGCTGAACTGCCCATCGTCATGCCGGCGACCGATGCATTTCATTTCCTGAGCGCGTTCGACCTTCAGGTCGATGGCGCGGAATTCAACGATACCGTGCAGATCGCCGTGCCGGTTGCGGGCAATGCGGGCGATCAGGTCTGGTTCTTCGCCAGCGTTGATTTGCCGCTCGGCCCGAATGGCGAGACTATCCCTGTCTGGACGGTCATCGATTCAGGCGTGATCGATGCTGACGGGATGGCGCGGGCGAAATCGCCGCCCTTCCCAGGCCTCAGCAGGCGCGGGGCCGTCCTGGTCGCGGGGGCGGCCAAACCGCTGCCGATCCTGCGGCTGAACGTCGGCTTCACGGCGCTCAATGCGCTGGTATTCGCGCCCGCGATCGGTATTGCCGCGGTTGGTGGCCTGGCTGGCGCGACGGTCGCGCTGGGTCTGGCTGGCGCCGCGCTTGGATCCGTGGCGCTGCCATTGTTTGCGCAGCTCAAGGAAATCCAGATTTACGCCGATCTGGCGAAAGACCAGGCAGCCGTCCGCCGTATCGACCTGTCGCCCGAATTCACGCAAGCGGAACTCAACGACGGCAAGACGATCGTCGCCAACTTCCCGCCACAAGCCTTCCAGTCCGACAAGGGGCCTGTGGTCTCCAGCGTGTCGACGCTGGTCGCCAATGACGGGAGCACGGCCGTCACGATAACCGGCCTTGACTTCATCGATGGTGAAGCCGGGTCGATCAGCGCCAAGAGAGACAATGTCCGCGTCGTCCTGACCCATGGATCAAAGCGCGTTGTCATATCCGATGCGGTGATAACGGGCGAAGTTGGCGGGGTGCAGCAACTCAAATTCACCGCGCCGCCCACTGTCCTGCTGGGGGCCAGCGATGTCACGATCGTGCGCCCGGCAGTCGGCTCGTTCGGTTCGGCGAGCGGCGAACCCAATGATTTCACGGAACTGGTGGAAAGCGCGGTCGTCAAGATCGACAACAAGGCGGGATATGCCTTTGTCGGCGATGCGAACGGCGTTCAGATCATCGATCGCAAGCTCTCGTTCGAAGAATTCCAGCCCAATGACGAATTGATCGCGCGCATCGATCTGGGCGCGCCGGTCAGGGAAATCGTCGTGACCGGCGATCTGGGCGCGGCATTTGTCGCGACGGAAAAGGGCATTGCCGTCATCGACACGCTAACGCTGCGCCAATATGACCTCAACCCCAACAGCAACGATGATTTCATCAAGGTCGAAGGCGGCGTTGTCACGGCGCTCGCGGTCGATACGGAGAATGGCTATCTCTACGCGGCTGGGCTGGGCAAGGTCTATGTCATCAACATCGATCCGGGCCGGGACAATTATCTAAAGGTCGTTGGCGATCCGCAACATACGCTGAACATGGAAATCACCAGCCGGGGTGAACAGTTCGGCCATATCACGAGCATGGCATTGAACGCCGACGGCACCCGCCTTTATGTCGGCTTGCCGGTGTCCGAAATGTTCGGTCAGCGCCCCTGGATCAACAATCAGAACAGCGATCCCGGCCTGATCATGGTCGTCAACGTCAATGAAGAGCAGCGCCCTGTCGAGGGTGAGGTCAATATCCATGGCTGGCGTACGGTCGTCGACAAGGTGGCGTCGGGTATCGAAGTGTTCGATATCCAGCCGACGGTCGATCCGAACAAGATGGTGTTCGTTGCCCGTGGCGATCGCAATCGCGGCGCCAAATTGCTGGAATATACGCCAGCCGGCACGCATGTCGTTACCCAGATCGGCACCCTGACCATGGGTCAGGAAATCGGCGTGTTCGAACAACCGTTCACCATCGGCGGGCTGGTCGTCAGCGTGGACAAGAAGCGCAGCACGGATGAAGGCCGGTTTTCGCTTGGCCGGGTGCCGGACCTGAACGTCCATAATGCGTCTGGCATCGCGGTCACGCCGGACCTGGAATATATGTTCGTCGCCGATTGGGGCGTCCCGACACTCTATTGGTATCGCGACCTCGATTATTCGCAGCTGGTCGACGAATTTTATCGGGTCGGCTCCAAAATCCTTGTGATCAAGGATCCCTTCGGGCCCAACCGCCAGCTTGTCGGCGCGACGACGCCGGTGCCCTTCGCGTTCCTGGAAGAACTGCGCGTCGATAGTTCCGGCACCAAGCTTTATGCCAATTACCGGGGTGCCGGTAACATCGTCATCATGGACATCAACAAGGTCCGCGATATCGCCAAGCGTAGCGATTTCGACAAGCTGCTGGTCGAATTCCAGGACAAGGCGATCGACAATCCCAACTATCCGTTCGACATCTATAATGAATCCACCGGACAAGGTGCCGTGGATGTCACCCGTCATGGTCGCGGGCTGGCGCTGAATGCGATCCAGGCGCTCAACCTGATCACTCCGACGACCGAACTGGATATTCACGGCGACAATCCGCCGCCTCTGACGTTCAAATGGGAATTTGATCCGACACTGATGCCAGCCGGATCGGTGATGAAGACCAGCTTCTATCTCAGTTCGCTGGCGCCCGGTGACGGGTTGTGGCCCGACGATCCCATCCGTGAACGGGGCGTGCTGCAACAGCCCGACTGGCAGGGTGCCGACAAGCATCCCAGCCGCATCTTCACCAAGGTGAATCTGGAAGCGGGCAAATGGCGGGTTCTGGCAAGCGGCGAAGTGGTGTCGGACGGGGAATTGCCGCCCGGCAAGTTTGAACTGACCTTCGATCCGGAGTTTGCGCGGGTTCTGACCGGCGGGCAGACCTATTTCTGGGGCGTGCGTTCAACCGAATTTGGAATTCGTGATTTCCGGCAATTTACCGTTCTGCCCGATAAGGCGCCAGCCGGCACCTTCAACGGCGTGACCGTCCTGACCCACGGATTCCAGCTGGACGGCATCTGGACTGACAATGATTCCTTCCACCAGCCTGCCGCGTTCCAGGAAATGGGGGAGATGATTTCACGCCTGGGCGGGGGCGGTATCGTCCTGCTCTATGACAAGAATGAAGGCACCTGGGTGGACATGAGCGACCCGACCAGGGTTGTCACCGGTGATATGCTGGCCGCCTATGCGGGCAAGCCTGTCGTGCTGATTTCCGATTGGGTCCGCGAATCCGCCCATGCCGAAGCGGGCTTCTCCGAAGCTGCCGCCGATTCGCTGTTCGCCGCGCTCATGGATCTGGACGCTGAATCGAACAACACGTTGCTCAGTTCGCCATTGCATTTCATCGGCCATTCGCGCGGCACGGTGGTCAATAGCGAGATTATCCAGCGCCTGGGCTATTATGGCCGGGTCACGAGCGGCATTCACATGACCACGCTTGACCCGCATGATTTCGTGCAGGATTCGCTGGATATTCCGGTCAACACCCTGCTCAACATTGCCAAGGCCTATAGCAGCTTCAAATCGCTGGCGCTTGCCGTGCGGTCGGTCGCTACCGCGGTGGGGGCTGTCGGTTCGGCGGTCGGCTCCGGTGGCCTCACACTGGTGGCGACAGGCGCGATCCTGGGCGGCGTCGGCAAGGGCATGGTCGAAGCGGCAGGTGCCGCGAAGATGGCGTTCCGTATCCAGAAGTTTCAGGATCTGGCGCAGACATTGGGCATACAGCTCGACCCGGTGAAGTTCGGCGATTTCCTCGATCCGGACGTGAAATTGTGGTCGAACGTCAGCTTCAGCGACAATTATTATCAGGATGCGGCGTCGCAGACCTTCACGACGGCGACGCCCAACGGGCGCGACATCGGCCCGACGGATATATCCCGCTATCTGGGTGGCGTGGTGCCGGGTGTATCCGGTTTCAATCTGGACGATTTCGCCGGATTGGGGGCAGGCGGCCCGCATAGCCGCGTCTGGCAATGGTATGCCGGTACGATCGACACCAACATGACCAAGTTCCAGGGTCTGGATATCTATCGGCGCATCACCGACGATGGCATCCGGCCCAAAGTATTCGGCATACCCTCGCTCGATCAATGGAATATGGAACCTTGGTACTTTGTCGATCCGGCCAAGGTCACCAGCCCCAGCATGTCGGTGCGGATCGGTGCGGCGAACCAGATGGTCACCGGCAATACGACGTCCACGACCCATTTCAACATCACAGACGGCGTCGGCACCGGCTGGTTCTATTCCGTCGCAGGCGGCGGGGCGGACTTCCGGCCGATTATCAGCGGTGGCGAGGTGGACGTCACCACCGACAATAGCGAAGCGCCCAATCCCGGTGGTTCTGCCGTCCAGAGCATCTTCAACGGCAATTTCGAACAGGGCACGCGCGAATCCCTCAACGTCCATCTGGAACGCATTGCGACCGGCGAACTGGATGACGATGCCGGGCGCTTCCCGATTTCCTACGAGATTCCAGGCTTCGCATTTCATGGCGGGCAGGGGTTCAAGCTCGACCTGCTCGGCCTGCCCGACGCCGACGCTATCGGCAACATCGATGTCGCCGCGCTGTTCATGGTCAACACAAATCCCCAGGCGCTGGTCAAGAAGGTGCTGGTCAAGATCTGGGAGGACTTTTTCGACAGTCAGGTCAACCTGGCCAACCAGATCACGATCGGCAATTTCAAGCTGCCGACGCTGAACTTTGTCGAAGCGAAGCTGGCGGCCAAGGTTGTCGGCTGGGCCGGTTTCGATGCCGGCAAGCAAATCGACATGATCAACAAATATTTCAAGGCGACCAACAAGGTATTCAAGGCCGCCGGTATTGCGACGGAAGCGCTGAACGATGGTCTGAACACGCTGGTCGAAAGCACCGGTGTGACGATGTCTCTGGGCGCCGATACGAAGGATGAAGCGGGTCTGGAGCGGCTGAAAGCCTATGTTTCCAACGCAATCGAAAGCGGCTTCGACAAGCTGTTTCCCAATCAGGACAATTATTCGCTGATCATGGGGGCCAGCGCGGCGCTCACAAAGATCATCGACTCCTTCCTGCCCGATGGCGACATCTGGGAAGCGATCAAGATGGAAACGCGTAGAATTCTGCCGGGTCTGGATTCGATCACCCACAATTTCGTCTATGTGCCGAAGGACCAGCCCTATCTGACCTTCAAGATCTACAAGCCCTATATGCTGCAACCCGGCGCGAAGATCCGCGTGCGGTTCGAAGGAGCGGGGCTGCCCACCATCGATGCGCTGGTCGCCAATCAGGAAGAGGGCGCGCGTCAGGTCGATCTGGGCACCGGCATGTTCACGTCCAGCGAATTCTCCGTCATCGTTCCCGACGAATATAAGGGCCGTTCGGCGACCATCACCATCACACATGAAAACATGGCGCCGACGGAGGAAGACAAGCAGGATCTGGAGGACGCGGCGTTCATCGATGCGATCACCGATGCTGCCAAGGATCTGGGCACGGCCGTCAGCCAGATCTATCTGCTCGACGATCTGCGCTTTACGACGGTCGCCGCGATCAACGGGGTCATGCCCGGTTCGCCGCAGGTCGCGGCCGAAGGGGTCGCAATCACGCCCGCTGCTCCAGCCGTCACGCTGGAACAATTGGCCAGTCTCGTCGATGATGCCCGCCTTGCGTGGATCGCAGCGGGGATTAGCGACGGCGATGCGCAGAAATTGGCCGACCTTGAATTTGCCGTGACCGATCATCAGGGCGCTGCGCTGGCGGTTCATTCGGGCCATGTCATCACGATTGATGCGGATGGTGCCGGGCATGGCTGGTTCATCGATATTACGCCGGACGGATCGAGCGAGTTCCTGACGTCGGGCGGACGGATGCTTGCGATCGACGGTAGCGCGGCGGCAGGCCGCTACGACCTGCTTACCGTGCTCATCCATGAAATGGGGCATGAACTTGGCCTGTCGGAATTGCCGACCACGACCATTGGCCGGGTGATGAATGAAGCGCTGGGCCTTGGCGAGCGGCGCTTGCCCGGCCTGGCCGATCTGCCGGTCGTGCCGGTCGCAGCGCCAGGCGCGGGTGCCGTTCGCACCGTTACGTTGACTGGGACAGGCAGTTCGGTGCCGGTTGTCGTGGTTGGTGCGCCGTTCGCCTTGCTGCCTTCAGGGACGCCAGCGACCGCGCCGTTCCAGAATGGCGATTTTGGTACGGCGACGGGCTGGTCGCCAGTGGGCGGCGGCGTCGTGTCCGGCGGTGTGGGCGTCCTTGCGGAGGACAGCCGCTTCCTGTCCTCGCTCAACCAGAAATTCGTCCTGCCCAATGGCGCAACGGAAATCAGTTTCCAGATCCGGTCTGCGGTGCTGGGGTCGAACAATGCGCTGCCGCCTGATGCTTTTGAAGTGGCGCTGCTTGATCCGGTCACGGGCCAGTCGCTGCTGGGCGATCTGGACGGGCTGGACCTGTCCGACGCCCTGCTCAACCTTCAGGCTGATGGGTCGCTCTACCTTGCCCCTGGCGTGACCGTAACCGGCAATCCATTGACGGGCAGCGTGACGGTGACCGTTTCGCTTGCAGGGGTCGACCGCAGCAACGGTGCGTTGCTTTCCTTCGACCTGATTGCGATGGGTGACCTCGACAGCCGCGTGACCATCGACAATGTCGCGTTCGTCGCGGTGGCGAATAACGCGCCAGTCGCAACCAATGACAGCGGTAGCGGCGATGAAGATCAGGACATAACCATCGATCTTCTGGCCAATGACAGCGACGCCGATGGCGATCTGCTGAGCATTGCGATCCTGAGCGGCCCGGCAAATGGCACGCTGATCCCGCCGACCGTGACGGGCGGAGCGTGGACCTATCGCCCGGATGCGAATTTCGCGGGAGCGGACAGCTTCACCTACAGCATCACCGACGGGCTGAGCGCGCCGGTGTCGGCCAGCGTCGCCATTACCGTGAACGCGGTGAACGATCTGCCGGAACTGGCCGTGGTGCAGGATCGCAGCGCGGTACAGGGCAGCTTCGTCACGCTCAATCTGCTGGGAAGCGACGTAGAGGATGTCGCATCGGGCCTGACCTACGCGCTCGTTTCCGGCCCAGCCGGTGCCAGCGTCAACCCGTCGGGCCTGTTGAGCTGGACAGCGGGTCTGCCGGGCATCGAGAATTTCACCGTGCGCGTCACTGACAGCGGCGGTGGAATTGCCGAACGCAGTTTTGCGATCACCGTCGTCGCGCCGGGCAACGAAGCGCCTGTCTTTGCCGCGCTGCCGGATCGGGATGTCAATGCGGGATCGCTGTTCACGCTCCAACTGGCCGCAAGCGATGATGATGATGCCGCGGCGGATCTGACTTATACGCTGATCGCTGGCCCAAGCGGCGCGACGCTATCGCCTGCCGGCGAATTGCGATGGGTAGCGACCGGAAGCGGTCCCCGTCAGGTGACGGTCCGCGTGACCGATCCCAAAGGCGCGTTCGACCAGCGGAGTTTCGCCCTGAATGTCGTGCCGGTCATCGGCAACACCGCACCGACGCTGCCTGTCCTTGGCGATGTGGCGGTTGAAAGCGGCAAGCTCCTGATCCTGCCGATCACGGCCAGCGACAATGAGGATGTCGCCGAAGCGCTGACCTATTCGCTGGTGAGCGGCCCCGATGGCGCGGCCATATCGGCCAGCGGCCTGTTCAGCTGGCAGGCGGGCAATCCCGGCTCCCAGACCGTGACAGTGCGCGTCACGGATACGGGCGGGCTGATTGCCGAGCGCAGCTTTGCGATCCTGGTCTCGAACCCTGCGCCTATATTCGCGCCGATCGCCGATCGCTCGGTATCGACCGGCGGCACTGTCGCGATCACGCTTTCGGCCACCGACAGCAACCATGGCGCAGCCCAGCTCGTCTATTCGCTGGTCAGCGGTCCGGCAGGCGCAAGTGTCACGAGCGATGGCCAGTTCAGTTGGACGGCTGCCGGGCTGGGCAGCCAGCCGGTCGTGGTTCGCGTAACTGACCCGCTGGGCGCATCGGCGGAGACGGGCTTCAACATCGAAGTCACGAACGTCGCGCCGGTGCTGGCCGACGTCGGCCCGGTCGCCGTGAACGAAGGCAGCGTGCTTTCGTTGCAGCTTGTCGCCAGTGATACCGAAGATGCGGCGGCGGACCTGACCTATACATTGATCGCTGGCCCAAGCGGCGCAACGCTGTCACCCACGGGCGAATTGCGATGGGTTGCGACCGGAACCGGCTCCCAGACGGTAACAGTGCGCGTGACGGATACCGGCGGGCTGATTGCCGAGCGCAGCTTTGCGGTCCAGGTCTCCAACCCCGCGCCTATTTTCGCGCCGATTGCCGATCGCTCGGTACAGACGGGCGGCAATGTCGCGATCACGCTTTCGGCCACTGACAGCAACCATGGCGCAGCCCAGCTCGTCTATTCGCTGGTCAGCGGTCCGGCAGGCGCAAGCGTGACGAGCGATGGCCAGTTCAGCTGGACAGCCGCCGGGCTTGGCGCTCAACCGGTCGTGGTTCGCGTGACCGATCCGCTGGGGGCGTTTGCGGAAACGGGCTTCAATATCGAAGTCACGAACGTCGCGCCGGTGCTGGCGGCTGTTGGCCCGGTCACGGTGAATGAAGGCAGCATGCTTTCGTTGCAGCTCGTCGCCAGCGATGCCGATGATGCAACTGGCGACCTCCTATTCTCGCTCGTCTCCGGACCAGCGGGCGCGACGCTGACGGCTGGCGGGCTGCTGAACTGGAAACCGGCCGACGGCGGGGCGGAGGCGGCCTTTACCGTCCGCGTGACCGACCCCCATGGCGCGCAGGCGGAACAGAACTTCAACGTCGCCGTGGCCGATGTCGCGCCGGTCCTCAGCGTGTTTGGCCTGACCACGATATTGACCGGCAAAACCTATACGATCGCGCTGGGTTCGAGCGATCCCGGCGACGACCGGCCGATCGAATGGGTCATTGACTGGGGCGATGGCACAACGCCCACATCGGTGGAAGGCAGCGCCAGCGCGGCAAGCCACATCTACGCAGAGGACGGCAATTTCCTGGTCAGCGCGCGCTTGCGCAATGACGATGGCAGCTTCTCGGCGACACCGCTCGGCGTCGTCGTCAATGATCCGCCATTGCTGCGGTTGACGCAGGCGGGCTTTACCGATGGCGGGCTGGTCGTGCGTGTTTCCGAACCGCTGGATGCTCTGGCGGGCAGCCAGGCGGTGCAACTCACCGACGGCAACGGCAATTCGCTCGCACTCACGCTCGGCCTCGCGACGGACGGGCTGGGCTTCACGCTCACGCGCGCCGATGGCAAGCCGCTGCAATATGGCAGCTATGATCTGGTCATTGCCGACGGTGCATTCATCAGCGCGGATGGTTCGGTGCTGGACGGCGATAATAACGGCCTGGTCGGTGGCGTCTATCGCACGCGCCTGACCTTCAGCCAGTCCATGGCGGGCAGCGCGCGCCTGCCCGACTTCATGCGCGGGCCGGGTGAGCATGTCGACGTACCGCTTGCCGATAATGCCGGGCTGAAAGTCAGCTTTGCCAGCCAGGGCGGCGTCAAGACCATGACATTCACGGTCTTGTACGATCCCGCCCTGTTGCGGGTCGATGGCGTGTTGCCGGGCGCGGATCTGCCTGCGGGCGCGAGCCTCGGCTTCGTGACGGAGGCGGCCGCTGGCGGCAAGCGTCTGGCCCGGATCAGCGTCAGCAGCGACACGCCGATCGCTGCGGGCGACCGCTGGATACTCAGCCTGGATGCAACCGTGCCAGACACGGCTCCTTACGGGTCCAGCGAAGTGCTGGAGATAAAGGTCGAAGCGATCAACGCGGCTGCGCCCTCCGCAACCGAGGATGATCAGGCGCTGCAACTGGTTGGCTATTATGGCGATGCCAATGCAGATCGTCGGCAGACCATGGCGGATCTGTGGCTGGCGACACGGGTGGCGCTGAACATCGACAAAGGCTTTGCGGCATGGGGCGACGCGCCGCCTGCGCTGATCGCTGACATTCGCGACCATCGCCCATTGGCGAACCCGCTGCTGCCGGACATTGAATCCATCCCGGTCAAACCAGCGCCATTGTGGCAATCGCAGGTCGTGCTTCCCGCCGATTTCGGTCCGATCACCTACGGATTTTACGATGCGGTGGATCGCTGGGCGCAAGATATTCGAGCGACGGATTCGGCATGGTATGAAGTGGGGATGGACGGCAAAAAGCAGGATCAGTCCGACGCGGCTGCTCCCGCCCCGGCAACAGATTCCGACACGCCACCATCCCCGGCGTCGACACCAGCGCCCGTTGCGCCAGTGCCGACAGCGTCAGCCCCCATGGATGACGCCGTAACGGCAGCGGCTGTCGCCAGGGCCGCGCCTGTGCAGCCGAAAATCAACATGAACGCGCAGCCGGTTGCCAGCCGGATGATAGCCGCGATGACGGACGCGGATGATCAGTGCGCGACATGGCTGTCGCGCTTCCTGCTCGACAATGGCGATAGCCCTGCATGTTCCACGACTGATGATTTCCTCCCCATTCTCATTCCCGGTCTCAATCAACCGAGAGAGAAGGCGGGCGACAAGCGCCGCAGGGATGCCATGCGTACAAGTGAAGGGCCTTCGGGCGAACTGGAGAAAAGCGAATGAATGACAAGTCCGCGACGGCCAAGGGACAGGCCGCGCCGCGCCAGCAGAAGCTTCGGTTCAACAGTGCCAATGTCAAAAGCAGCTATTGCAACATGTGCAACGCCACGAGCACGCGGGAGGAAGTGGTGCTCAATTTCGGGGTGAACCAGAATTGGGACCAGCCCAGCACTACGCCCGCGGAACTGGAGGTTGATCTGCAACATCGGATCATCCTCAGCCCCTTTGCCGCCAAGCGGTTGAGCGAGGCGCTCTCGCAACTCGTGCGTGACTATGAAACAAGATATGGCAAACTCGCCTGAGGTCGATGTTGTAGGACGCTGATGGCGCGTAGATTTGTGTTCTACGTCGATTGGGGTGGCTTCAGCATGGTTCGCCAATGGGGGCAAAGGCACGAGATGATCAGCCGGGCGATAATTTCAGGGGCCATGATAAATTGAGAGCCATGCCCTCCACATCCGAACCGGCCGATGATGCCCGGCTATGGGCGTCGATGGCCAGCGCGCGCGATGCCGGGGCGTTCTGCCGCGCCTGGCTCGATCTGCAATGCGCGCGTACGCCGGGGGCGATTGCGGGCCTTGTCGTGCTGGAAGGGGAGGAGAACAGCTTTGCCCCGGCGGCTTCCTGGCCAGCAGGGCCGCAGGATATTCCCCATTTACGCAAAGTGGCTGAGCAGACCCTGACCAGCGGTCAGGCGGTCGTTGAAAATGACCCCGATCATCCTGCGCATACCGGCATCGCCTATCCCATCGCGGCGGGCGGGCGGACCTATGGCGCGATCGTGCTTGTCATCGCGGGTGCCACGGCGGAGCGATTGCAGCCGATATTGCGCGAACTCCATTGGGGCGTGGGCTGGATATTGTCGATCGTATGGCAGCATCAAGCCAACGAACAGGCCGACAGAAACGCCGCGTCCATCGCCGCGCTGGATGTGCTGGCCGCGGTCGAGGAACATGAGAGTTTCGATGAGTCCGCCGTCAGCCTGTGCAATGCTCTGGCCGTCGCGCTTGAATGTTCACGGGTCAGCTTCGGCAAGGTTTACAAGGACAAGGTCACGCTTGCCGCCATGTCGCATGGCGCATGGTTTCGCAAGAAATCCGATACTGCCGAAGCCATCGAGGCGGCGATGGACGAGGCGCTGGATCAGGGTGTCACACTCAGTGTTCCCTCGTCAGAGGGCAACCGTCTCATCACGCTGCAACAGGTCCGTCTGGCTGCCAACGGCGGATTGATGGCGGTCGCGTCCGTGCCGGTGCTGGATCGCGGACTGCCGGTGGGCGTCATCACGCTGGAGCGCGATGCGGAAGGCGCGTCCTTCGCCCCTCGCGACCTGCTGTTCGCGCAGAGCGTGGCGAGCCTGACGGCGCAATTGCTGGCATTCAAACTGCGTGAGGAGCGCTGGTTCGGTGGTCGAGCCCGGCGGCATATGATGGATGGCGCGCGCGCGCTGTTCGGCCCACGCCGTCCGCTTGCCAAGGCGCTTGGCGTTGCCGCTCTGGTATTGCTGCTGGTCCTGCTTGTGCCGCTTGCCCAGTTCCGCGTCAGCGCTGACGCTGCGCTGGAAGGGCGGGTGCAACGTGCCGCCGCAGTGCCCTTTTCCGGGTTCATCGCCCAGTCCCATGCCCGCGCGGGGGATGTCGTCAAACAGGGCCAGTTGCTCGCCACGCTTGATGATCGGGATTTGCAGATCGATCATGCCCGTTCGGTGAGCGAAGTGCAGCAGCTTGATCGGGAATATCGCAAATCGCTCGCCAAGCACGAGCGGTCGAACATGAATCTCGACGGCGCCAAACTGCGTCAAGCCGAAGCACAACTGCGCCTTATCGAATATAAGCTTGCGCGTACGAACATTCTTGCGCCGCTTTCCGGCGTGCTGGTTTCCGGCGATGTCAGCCAGCTCGTCGGCACCCCTGTCAAGGAAGGCGAAATCCTCTTTGAAGTGGCCCCGCTCGACGATTTTCGCGTCGTCCTGCATGTCGAGGAGGCGGACATCACCTATTTGCGGCCGGGGCAGAAGGGGCGCTTTGCCCCAACCGGCCTTGCCGGGGGAACGGTGCCGTTCGTCGTTACCCGCATCTCCTCCGTAACCGGGACGCAGGACGGCAAGAACACCTTCCGGGTCGAGGCCGAACTGGACAGCGGCGCGCCACGGACGCTGCGTCCGGGCATGGAGGGCATTGCCAAGGTGACGATCGACCGCCGGTCCAATCTCTGGATATGGACCCGCGGACTGCGCAACTGGCTTCAGCTCTTCTTCTGGAAGTGGATTCCCTGAGCGCATCATGGCCAATCCGTTCCACAGCTCGTCATGGTTTCAGGTCGCGCGGCTCCGCCCCCGGCTCAAGGGGCATGTGCGGGTGCGCAGGCACCGCTATCGCGGGCAGGTCTGGTATGTGATCGACGATGGCGCCTCCGGCAAGGCGCACCGCTTCCCCAAGGGCGCCTATGAACTGGCAGGCCGTCTTGACGGAACGACGACTGTCGAAGCGCTTTGGGAACTGCTGGTGGAACGTCTGGGCGAGGACGCACCCAGTCAGGATGACGTCATCGCCGCGCTGGGGCAGCTGCACGCGGCCGACCTGCTTGCCAGCGATACATTGCCTGACACCGGCGAAGCCTATGAGCGGCTCAAGAAGGAGCGTCGCCAGCGCTGGTTGCAAAATCTCAAAAGCCCGATGTCGGTGCGGATCAATCTTGTCGACCCGGATCGTTTCCTCACCCGCCACATGAATCTGGTCGCGCCGCTGTTCAGTGTCGCCGGGGTCTTTCTGTGGCTGTGCGTGGTCGTGCCCGCGCTGCTGCTGGTCGGCACTCACTGGAACGCGATGACCGGCAATCTGGCCGATCGGGTATTGGCAGCCGATAATCTGCTGCTCATCGCGCTCATATATCCGCTGGTCAAATGCATCCATGAACTGGGCCATGGCTTCGCCGCCAAGAATTTCGGGCGCGAAGTGCGGGAAATGGGCGTGATGCTGCTGATCCTCGTGCCCGTGCCCTATGTCGATGCCTCGCATGTCAGCATTCTTGCCAACAAATGGCAGCGGGCGCTGGTCGGCGCGGCGGGCATGATCGCGGAAGTGTTTATCGCCGCGCTTGCGACCTTTGCCTGGGTGTTGATGGAACCGGGGCTCGCGCGGGCTATCGCCTTCAACATCATGCTGATCGCTGGCGTGTCGACCGTGCTGGTCAACGGCAATCCCTTTTTGCGGTTCGATGGCTATTATATCCTGTCGGACCTGATCGAGATTCCCAATCTAGGCAGTCGCGCCAACAGGTTCTGGGCGCATCTGATCGACAAATATATATTCCGCACCGCCGGCGTGCTTCCGTTCGACGCGACGCCGGCCGAAAAGCGCTGGTTCCTTTTCTTCGCCCCGGCTGCGCTGATCGCCCGCATGACGATGCTGATCGCCATCGCGCTGTTCGTGGCCCAGAAATATTTCGTGGTCGGCGTGCTGATTGCGCTCTGGTCGTTGTGGAGCGGGCTGGGCCTGCCGGTCTGGAAGATGTTTGCGCATGTGGTTTCCAGCCCGCAACTGCATGGCAACCGGAAACGGGCGGTCAGGATCACGCTCGGCGTGGTCGGCGCGCTCTTGCTGGCGCTGTTTGCTGTTCCGCTGCCGCTGCACGTCAATGCGCAGGGGATCGTCTGGTTGCCGGAGGAAGCGCATGTGCGCGCCGGCGCCGATGGCGTCATCACCCGGCTGGCGGCGTCCGACGGCACGCCGGTCAAGAAGGGCGCGCTGCTGATGCAGGCGGAAAACCCGGTGCTGGAAGCCGAAGTCGAGCAGATACGCTGGCGCTTGCGCGAACTGGAGGCGGAGGCAGATGCCGAACTGGCCGGCGATCTGGTCAAGCGGCAGATCAGCCAGGACGCATGGCGCGAATATTCCCGCCGACTGGTCGTGCAGGAACAGCGGCTGGGGGATCTGGGCCTGACGGCGGGGACAGATGGCACGTTCATGCTCACCCAGGCCCCGGCGCAGGATTTGCCTGGTCGCTATGTGCAAAAGGGAACGCTACTTGGCTATGTGACGCCCGGCTATGCGGCGGTCGCCCGTGTCGTCGTGCCGCAGGATGATATCGAACTGGTGCGGGCGCGACTGCGCGGCGTGCGTTTCTGGCTGGAGTCCGAACCGGGCAAAAGCTGGGATGGGAGCATTGCCCGCGCGATACCGGGCGGCACCTTCGAACTGCCGAGCGAGGCGCTTTCCACCACGCACGGGGGAAGCATCCCCATCGATCCGAGCGATGAGAAGGGGCTGACGGCGCTCAACCGCGTGTTCCTGTTCGATGTGTCGCTGCCACAGCAATTGCGCGATGCCCGGTTTGGCACCCGCGTTCATGTCCGTCTGCAATTGGGGTGGGAGCCGGTCGGCTGGCAATTCATGCGCCGTCTGCGCCAGCTTTTTCTGACGCAATTCAATGACTGACGCGACGCTTTCGCGCTGGGGCGCGCCCAGTGGCAAGGCGCGCGAAAAGGCCCGCCATTTCTGGCATGAGGCGCGCAGCGACGCCCGCCCGGTCATTGCGCCCTATGCAGAGCGCGGGCCAGCGCCGTCATGGAAATGGGACCGGCCACTCGCGCTCCTGCTTGGCCGCTTCATGCTCGCCGCGCAGCGAGGCGCGTCCGGCCTGCTCGATCGGGCGCAGCATATCGTCCAGCGTTGCGAGGAACTGGCCAATCTGTCCGATGAGGCGCTTGACGCTGCCTGCCGGGAAATCCGCGCCCGGCTGGTCCGCGAACGGCTGGGCGAAGCGGTGGTGGATGAAGCCTTCGCCCTGATCCGCGAAGTCAGCGGTCGGGAACTGGGCCTGCGCCATTTTCCTGTGCAATTGGCCGCCGGGCTGGTGATGCTGGATGGCGGGCTGGCCGAAATGGCGACGGGGGAGGGCAAGACGATCACTGCCTTGCTACCCGCGATCACCGCCGCGATGGCCGGCATGCCGGTGCATGTTTTTACCGTGAACGATTATCTGGCCGAACGCGATTGCAACAAATTGCGCCCCGTGATCGAGCGTTTTGGCCTGAGTTGCGGCCTGATCATCCATGGACAGGAAAATCCCGAACGCCGCGCCGCCTATGGATGTCATATCGTCTATGGCACGAACAAGGAGATGACGTTCGACTATCTGCGCGATCAGACGGCGTTGGGAAAAAGGAGAGGGCAGGGGCGGCGTCTGATTGCTGAGCTGTTTGGCCAGGTTGCGCAGCCCTTGCTGATGCGCGGGCTGCATTTCGCGATCGTGGACGAAGCGGATTCGATCTTCATTGATGAAGCGCGCACGCCGCTGATCCTATCTGCCGAACTGCCCGGCGATGCAGATGGCGTCTATCTCGCGGCGCTGGAACTGGCATCCAAGCTGGAAGAGGGCCGGGACTATATTCTGACCGAAGGCACACGATCGGTGCATCTGACCACGCATGGCAAGGCCAATGTCGCCGAATTGTCCCAAGGGCTGCCGCACACCCAATGGCGGATCAGGCTGGCGCGTGAGGAACTGGCGATGCGGGCGATTTCCGCCACCCGGCTGTTCCTGCGGGATCGCGACTATATCGTGACGGATGGCAAGGTGCAGATTGTCGATGAATCGACCGGCCGGGTCATGGCCGACCGATCGTGGGAAGGCGGCCTGCATCAACTGGTCGAGACGAAGGAAGCCGTCGAGATTTCGGGCGTTCGCAACACCATGGCCCGCATCACCTATCAACGCTTTTTCCGCCGCTATCGCCGGTTGAGCGGCATGACCGGCACGGCCGGGGAGGTGGCGGATGAGTTATGGGCCGATTATGGGCTGAAGGTCGTCGTCATCCCGCGCAATCGGACCAATATGCGCAATGATCGCGGTCATGTGATGGTACGGTCGGCGCAGGACAAATGGGCGTTGGTCGCCGCCGAAGTTGCCCAGGTCCAGGCGCAGGAAGGCGCCCGCCCGGTATTGATCGGCACCCGCTCGGTCGCGGATTCCGAAGCCGTCTCGCACGCACTGGCTGACGCTGGCATAGCGCATCGCGTACTGAACGCGCGTCAGGACGAGGAGGAGGCGGACATCATCGCGCAAGCCGGTGCGCCGGGCGCCGTCACGGTCGCGACCAACATGGCCGGGCGCGGCACTGACATCCTGCTTAGTCCAGAGGCCAAGGCGCTTGGCGGACTGCATGTCATCCTCACGGCCTTTCACGACACCGCACGCATTGATCGTCAATTATTTGGCCGCGCGGCCAGGCAGGGCGACCCCGGCAGCACCATTGCCATCACGGCGCTCGACGACCAGCTCTATTCCGATTTCGCGCCGCGCGCCGCCCGGATCATCGGCTCATCCGTCACGAACTGGCCCCTGATCGATGGCAAGGCGAACATGCTGCGCCGACTGGCCCAGCGCAATGCCGAGAAACGCCATGCCGCCGACCGGCGACAGACTGAACTGGCCGAGGAACGTCTCCGCAAGACGATGGCCTTTGGCGGCGGAGAATAGCGAAGTGCTGATCGCGCCCCGGAAAAAGCGATCGCCTGCCGGTCAATCCGCCTTCACGGTCGGCTGATAGAGGATGCTCTGGTCGAAATTGAGATCCGCCGCGTCCGCCTTGCCCATCACCGCAAGCAGGGCGAAGCCCGCGACATAGGCGTCGCGCCGCGCGGTCAGCATCGTGACCTGGGCATTGAGCAGTTCCTGTTCGGCATTGAGCTGGTCGAGCAACGGGCGCAAACCGGCGCTGACTTCCGCCCGCATCCCGGCCAGCACCTGCTGGTTGGCATTGACCCCGCGCTGCGCCGTGTCGGTCACGTTGGTCGCCGCCTGCCATGTAGCGAAGGCGGATCGCGTTTCGGCAATGACCTTGCCTTCGGCATCCAGCGCCTGCTTGTCGGCGACATCCTGCTTCGCGCGTGCCTGTCGCGTCTGCGCACCTGTGCGCCCGCCATCCAGTATCGGCATTTTCAAGGTCACACCGACAAAGGCCGTCGTCCCGCGATCCCCGTTGCGCGGCCCTGTGCCCTGCTCCAGCGAACCGAGATAATCATATTGATTGAGCCCGCCAATCGCGCTCAATCGCGGGTAGGCCTGCGATCTGGCGACATCAATGTCATACCCCGCGGCGGTCCGCTGCACGCGGGCGGAGGCTATTTCGGGATTGTTGGCCAGCGCCATTTCCACGGCATCGGTGGGCGATGCTGGCATTTGCGGCAAGGGCGGCGGCAGTTCCAGATTTTCGGGCGCCCGGCCCACCAGCCGCAAATATTGCTCCTTGCTTGAAATCAGCCGCGCTCCGGCGGTTTCCAGCTGGCTTTCCGCCAGCGCGAGCCGCGCTTCCGCCTGCGCCACGTCGGTCGGCCCGCGACTGCCCGCGCGGCGGCGATCGTCGGCTTCCTTGACGGTGTAGCGCATCACATCGACATTGTTGCGGTTTAGCCCGACTACCGCCTCGTCGCGCAGCACGTCCATATAGGCGCCCACAACCGCGGAAAACAGGTCTGCCTCCGTCTTGTTCATGCCGAAATGGCTTGCCTCCAGCCGCGCCTTGGCTGCGTTCATACTGCCGCGTACCCCGCCAAAATCGAACACGGGTACATTGGCGTTGATCTGACCGACAAGCTGACGATCCGGGTTGGAGAAAAATCCGCTCGGCGCGGGTTTGCCGGTCAGGACATTTTCCTGATAGGTCGCGCTGCCGTCGACCGTAGGCATACCGGCGGCGCGGGCCAGCGGTACATCCTCTTCGGCAACGCGGATGCTGGCGCGCTGGGCCGATATGGTCGGGTTGTTGCGATAGGCCCCTTCTAGCGCCTGTTGCAGGGTTTCGGCGCTGGCGGACGATGGCAGGATGGCGCATGCAGCGATACCTGCGAAATAGACTTGCTTCCTGGTCATGTCCGTAAAGCTCCTGTCTGATCAGTGGGATGGGACCGCCTATTTGCTCCGCGCGGTAATGCTTGCGGGCTTGCGGTCGATTTCCAGTCGGCAGCGCAGTCCTGCGGGCAGCTTGTTGCCGGGATTGGGCAGTTCGAGACGCATGCCGAACGTGCCGCTGGCCGCATCGAACACGCGATCGATCACCTTGATCCGCGCCCGATATTTTCCTCCGACCGGCGCTTCGGGAAAGATCGACACCTCGTCCCCCACCTGCACCGCGTCCAGTTGCGCGATAGGGGCAAAGACTTCGACATTCAGCGGATCGACCTGCGCGATCGTCAGAATATGCGTCGCGTCGGCGCCCCGATACTCGCCCGGCGCCATGCGGCGCTCCGTCACGATGCCATTGACCGGGCTGCGCACGGTCTTTTGTCCGATCACGCGCTGCGCCTGCACATATTCCAGCCGCGCGACCCGCTGATCTTCCGCCGCCGCCTTGCGCTCTTCCGCGGCGGATTGCGCATTGGCGCGCGCTTCGTCGACGACGTCGCGGGCAAGATATTGGCTGACCTGGTCGGATCGCTGGCTGACCGTGGCGAGATAGGCCGCCCGGCTGGCAGCGGCACGTTCCGTGTGGGGGTTGGACGCACGCGCCTGTGCGGCGGCGGCGGCGGCGCGCTCGACATCGGTGTATAATTGAGCAACGACCTGCCCGCGCTGAACATCATCGCCCCGGTCGACATAGATATTCTGGATCACCCCTTCGACGCCACTATTCACCCGCACGATCTGGCTGGGTTCGATCAGGCAATCTGTGGGACGGGCCGCATCCAATCCGGGCGGAGTCGCAGCATTGCCGCTGCTGGGCCGAATTGGCGTACCGGTGGCCTTAGCGGTTGTAACAGGGCCGGCTGGCGCTGGCGCCTTCTGTTGCGCAGCGGGTGTTTCATCACTGCGGACGACAAGCGTTATCCCGGCAATCAGCGCCAGCGCGCCGCCACCGAAAATAACAGCCTGTTTGCGATCCATCGACCAAGCCTCCCCCAAAGCACGGCATCAGACGGCTCCCGCCATCCATTGCAGCAATTTATGCGACTTGTATCTTTGGCGAAAGGTCGGAAGTCCCCACTTCATTCCGCATCGGCAACCTAGCCAAGCTTGCAAAATGTTGCAACTATTTGTGACGTTGGAAATGTCTTGGAATAGGTCAGGAAATGCCCGGCAATGTCGCCTCTGCTCTGGGTTGGGCGCGTCGTGCAGGCAGGCTGCATTTGACTGGTGACCCCTACGGGCACCCGGCAATCGCAGCAAGGCATTGATTTAACGTCGAAAATTCGCCTCGACGGTAGCCTTATACCATCATAAGTGCCATCTGTCCACCGGGATGATATGGACCAAAATGACGTCGCTTGACCGATGATCTGAGCTATCGACAATTCGTCCCACTTACAACAAAGGTGGCTCTCGGGTTCCCCGAAGATAATTCGCTGGAGATAGTAATTTAGGTCGGTCACTTTTAATGAAGCGGTTTTAGCCTAAACGCGGCACCTCGCCCTGTCTAACTGATCTGTGTATGAAAAACTTGATATGAACCACCCACCTTCAATATTAATAAGGGTAAAAATCGCGTCGCCACACAGTAGTATTTCAGATTTTTTCTGTCCGTTGTTTGAAAAAATAAATTTCGCGGAAACAGTTGCCAGCAGCCCTTGCTCGTCTTCCGTTACTATTCGATAGAGAGACTGAAACGGGGAAGCTAGATTAGTAAGGCTGATGAATGAAGTGCGTGACATAGTGTCAACGCACCCTGCCTTCGGACACCCCGCTCCCTGCGTTGGAACGCTCAAGCCAGATACCGAGGCCTCGCTGAGTAGCAACGCTTCGATCGCGGGCGCATCATTCCGCTCCATGGCTGCAAACAGTTGAACGATCGTTTCATGCGGCGATGGCCTGGAAGAGGATGGCTGCTTGGCAAAGGCTGATGTACCTGCAAAAGTAGCCACTAATGCACAACAAGTGACAAGTGCGCTCATTGGCGGTTTACGGGTCATCGTCACGCAATCTCCTCAAAGCGGATAGGCGAACTTTACGAAGCGGTGACAAGTTTGATGCGCATGCCTGGTTTGACCTGATCCGGTGAATCCAACCCATTGATAGCGAGAAGATGTGCCAGCGGGCTTGCCATTGAGACACGCTTTGCCAAGGTTTGTGCGGTTTCGCCTGGCTTAACCGTCACAACTCTGACGTAGCGGTAGACAGTTCCTTTGTCTGACTTATAGGGTAGGCGTAAGCCATTGATGGTATCGAGAAAACGATCCCGATTGCGCGGCAAATTGGTTCCGCCCTGTTGCTGCGCTAGTTCAACAGCCCGTTTCACGCGATCGAGAGGCTGCGGGTGAGACTGGAGATAAGGTGGCGTTTCGTCTCCAGTCTGTTTGACGAACGAAGCGTACCAATCTCGCTGCTTTTGCAGTTGATACAGCATTCTCGCCGCGCCAAGAGTGTCGAGTCCAAGCTTTCCATCAGCGGCGAAGCCGACCTGATCGGCTTCCAATTCCGCATCCTGGCTATAGGCGATATTCTTGAGCATTAATGCCTCCTTGATTTCAGGAGCTTGCTCGCGGAATCGCCGACTGATCATTCCTAACTTATAGCCCGCCTTTGAAACATTCCGGCGTGCTATCTTTTTGGCTGCATGCCTGTTGATTGCATGGCCAACCTCATGACCAATGAGGGCGGCCAATTCAGCCTCATCATTCACCCAAGCGATCATACCGATGTTAATGTAGACGAACCCTCCTGGGTTGGTGAACGCATTTACATCAGGATCGTTTGTTACGTTAAAAACGAACTGGTCAGGATGCTTAGCCGCCCCTTGCGCTATGCGTTTCGAGACCGCGACAACATACGCGGTAAGTTTCGCATCTGGATAGGCACCTCCGGCTTCGGCGAGCGCGGCCGGATGCGCGCGTACACCATAAGCGCGCTCCTCTAGCGGATTCATAAACATTCCGTAGTTCTGCGCCCAGACGCTTCCGCCTCCGAGAAGCACTGCTGCGAAGGCTCCCCCAAGCAGTAGTTTCTTCCCAATCATCACGTAGCCTCCTCTAGTCCTGTTCAATCCTGAACAAGGCGAATTTGCTCGATCTTCCCGCCGGAGAAGCTGAAATACATCTTGCCGCTTCCTCGGGTTGAGCGAATGGTGGAAAAGACCTGATAGTTGCTGTCTATCTGTGGCGGTTGCGGGCGCACGCCTTGATCGTCGCGGGCAGCATCGCGCATCCTAGCCGCCACAGCCTGCTTGCCGGTCGCGCTGTCGCGCGGTGAGACAAGCCGGACATGGTCATGCAGCAAGGCGATTCCACCATTCAGATCGCCCGAGTTAATCGCGGCGACATACCGCGCGGCAATGGCGCGCCCCGCACTGGCCTCGCGCTCAAGGCGGGCGCGCAACTCCGCACTTGCGGCGGCACGGCGGCGCTGTTCGGCTTCTGCCTCCGCGAGTGCCAACGCATCCCGGCGTGTCTTGAGGTCTGCGATAATCTGGCCGCCAGCGCTGCCCGAAGGTGACGGTGTGACTTCCAAAGCGGTAACGATCCGGTCGAGCGCGGCCGGTGTGCGTGCCGCTTCGGCGGCGGCAGCAATCTGGGCAGAATTATATTCGATCAATGATGCCTGCAAAAGTCCCAGGCAACGATTATACTTCTCGACCAGAGGCGTGAGCGCGCCGCCAAAGCCTTGCGCCAGTTCCTCCAACTTGCGTCCGTCAGCAGCATAGGGCGCGAGCGGGTGCGGTCCGCCGCCGACAAGATCAACGCCGCCATCGAGCCGCGACATTTCCACCCAACTCGCCAGCATCCATTGTGCAAGCGCGCTGGTCGTACGTGCTGAAGTCGCGGCGATCGAATCGTCCAGCGCGGCAAAGCTTTCTTGCATAGAACGGCTGGGCTTGCCGCCTTGCGCGGCGATTTCCGCCTCGATCACCCGGCGCGCGCGTATCGCCTCCGCCATCGAAGCAAGGCGACTGTTAGCAAAAGCCCAATTCTCCTGACGGGCATGCGAGATTTCGTCTGTCGTAGAAAGACCGGCAACCGAAAGTGGATGCCCCATATCAGGACAGGCGAAAGCCTGTGCCCAAGCGAGTGCCTGGTGGCCTCGCGCGATCGCGGCGTCATCCTCCTGCGTGCGGGCTGCAACCGTAGTGTTTGCAAGCAGAGCGGTCATAAGCAATATGCTTCGGCCAAAACGAAGCACGCCTATTTCTCCTGACGCAGTTTGGGTTGAGCCGCCCCGGCTGTTAGCAGCGCCTCCTGTCCAATCCGCGCGCCATTGGAGTCGAACGAGGCGCTAACGATCTGAGCGCCGCGTAAGGCATAGCCGCTGCATACCTGATTGCCATAGGGCTTGAGTCGCTCGCGCAGGTCAGTCGCCATACGTGCCCGCGCGGCAGGACTGGACGTTCCGCCCATCACTTCGATTTTAGCCTGCTGCGGGTCGGAGCAGAGGAAGCCGCTCTTGTTAGCGGCGGCATAAGTCAACACGGCCTGAGTGCCCTGACCATCGAGCAACGAACGTGCAACAACTGTTGCACCATCTTCGCTCGCATTCCGGAACTCGCTGGATGACGTGCAGCTTCCTGCTTGCGGGCTGGAACAGAAATATGGCTTGCCCTTGGTTGCCGTCATGACCGCGCCAAAGGCCGAAAAATCCCGCCGCTTTGCGAAATTGGCGCGATCCGCGCTGGTGCCCCGCTGCCCACCTGCCAAGAGGCTAGAATCCTTCGAGCTACCTAGTTCGAGCAGGAGCCAGTTGCTCTCCCCTTCCGCTACAGCATTATAGACAATCTCACCGTTAACGGTGCCTTTCGCGGCAACCAGTTTCACGCGGGGACAGGTCCGCCGTACCGAAGTCACAACATTGTTCATCAGTCGTGTCGCTACGCCATCCTTGTTGAAAGTGGCACGATCCTTCCCGTTGAAAATGAAGGCAACTTCATCACCGCAGCGCGGGCCTGAGAAGGCCGCTGATAGCGAATTGTCCACGCTGGTCATGAAGGGCCGATTTCCAAGCATCTGGCCATGGGTCGCTCCGCCGCCCATCAGCAGGCAGGTGAAGGATATTGCAAGCAGTGCATGCCTGTTCCGGATAGCAGAGATCATCGACATCATCCTTGGCGTCAGAAAATCGTGAGGGACCGCGCATGGGCATCGTCTACTCGCCCTGCGCGCAGCAATTGGGAAAGCTGAACCGTCTGTGCGGCAACCAGTTGAGTATAGGGAGTGGTTCCTCGCGTCGGCAGATCATTGAGGATCGACGATGCACGCTTTGCAGCGGCATCATCTTTCGTTCCCAACAGTGCAACGACTTCTGTCAGGCGAATGCCTGGGTCATCGGGTTCCAGCTTGATCGCCTCACCGAACAGGGTGTCGCCTTTCTGGCGTGATGCGCCATAGACCATCGCGCCAATTCGCGACCGCCGCACTACTTCATAGTGCCACGCCCCCCCTAGCGCCTTCGTCCAGCCTTCATCGCCTAGCTTTTGCTCAGCCATATCCAATGCTTCTCGGCTACGGCGCGGGTAGCCTTCACGAAGGGACGAAGACGTGGAATTGCTGCGCACGAGCGTTCCGATCGCGGCGATTTCGACCAGCAACGTTGGTACGGCGAGTGGCGTGATCTGATCCAGCGTCCGTCGAGCAATGGTTTCACGTTCAATTTCCGGCTTGCCGACGGTAGAAAGCAGGAAATCGCGTAAATGACTAATTGCCGTTGAATTGCTGGACCCGGCGAGCAAAGGCGAATGTTCACAAATAAGTAACATTGCTGTACCGAAAACCAACGCACGCCTATCGCAAAGCATCTGCTCGCGCCCCACAGCAATTCCCCGAATCCGCCATTTGTTTCCATATTGGACCGTCAACAAATGGTCCATCAAAAATCGTTACGCCTGCATAAATTTTATCCTTGAATTGCGCCGCGATACAACTAGGCACTTTTCTGCCTTCAGGGGGGATTCGGATGAAGACGGGTTTGAATGGCTGGTCGAGCGCGCGTATCCTGTTGTGCTGCGCTTTGGCTACTCAACTTACAATATTGCCTGTTACGCAAACGTCCGTTGCCTGGGCCGCCCCATCGTCGCAGGACGATAGCGATGATAGTGATGCAGATGAAGGGCGCTCATTGTCGGAGATGATTGCTGATCGCAATCGAGAACAGGCAGAGAAAGCAAAGAAGGTAAAGAAGACAGGCGGGATTATCGGTGCCATCGGCGGCATTGGAACGGCATTGCTGTGTGGTGCGGGTAAGAGCGGGGCATCAACGACTACTAAACTTCTCTGCACAGCGGCTGGCGCGGCTGTCGCCTATACGGCCGTGCTGATTTCTGACGCCATCGCCAAGAAACTGGTCGAGAAAGATCAGAAAAAGGTACTCGCCGCAGCAAGCCAGTCGCTGCGTACCGGCGAACCGCAACAACTTACTTTACCTGACAGTTCCGCTAGCGCTTCGGTTGCAGGCAGTGGACAGCCAGTCTTCCGCGAAGCGACGGTGAATATCTTTTATGATACCGTGCGCGTCGCTGATGTTAATAAGATAAAGGTGATCGCTGAACCCTATGTCGTGACAAAGGCTAACACGATTCTCCGGGATGCGCCTTCCGCATCAGGGAAGGTTTCAGGCAAGCTTGCCGCCAATCAACCGCTTTACGTCTCCGGCCAGGTGGACAATTCCGACTGGTATCTGGTTTCGGAGCGAGTGGTCGAAGGCGACGATTCAGCCATGATGGCGGTGGGCTATGTAGAATCAAAGCAGTTGAAGCCTGCCGCGCCTAATGCCGAATTGCCGGGTAAAGCACCGCCATCCACGATTGCCCGCAAAGATGTTCTGGCAGTGCTGAAGTGTGACAAGATCGGCTTCGCCGTCAGGGATTCCAAGGGCAAGCAAACCAACAGCACGTCCGAGCTATGCCTTGGTCCAGAGGGCACGCCAATTTCGGCGTGATAGTCGCCACGGGTGTGAGCAACGACTTGGGACAACAGGCAACGCCTTCGTCGTTGGAATACGGCCATCGACCTCCCTGCGAGCCGAGTTTTACTCCCCCCTTTTTGCAAGCTCCCACCGATTGGCCTTCCGTTTGGAACTGGATCGGGACGGCAAGGCAGAATGCGCTGGAACTATTCCCACAAGCCTGTTTTGCAGACCTCATGGCCACTCATAGCGTGGTCGGCCAGCGAATCGTCATCCTGTCTGATCCGGCGACTATTGCGGAAGTCACCGGCAGCGCATCCTCGAACTATACTCTTACCAACATGCATCTGAGAATGTTGGCTCCAGCACTGGGGCGAGGTGTCATTGTCGCTGAGGGCGAGTCATGGCGACGCCAGCGCCGGGCAGCGATACGTATCGTCGCCGCAGCAAACGAGCAACATACTTCAACATTCACTGATGATCGTATCGCGGCGCTGATCACGCATTGGCGGTCCACGCCCGGTCCCGTAGCCATTCAGAGTGACCTGACTCTTCTGGCTATTGACCTTCTGGCGGCGGAACTTTTCCATCACTACAAGAGTGTTGCGGATAGCCGTGTGCTGGATGCCATCGGCCGTCATCGCGTGATGATCGAACGCGCCGATCTTCTTGACATGATCGGAGCGCCTCCGTGGCTATCAACGCCCCGGTTGCGGCGTGCAAAGCGGTTGATCGGCGGCTTCGATGGGGACATTCACGAAGCTATCCGGCAAAGTTCCAATTTCTCCCCTCCGGCGGATTTCGACGCGGCAGCTCAGCGCGATTTGGTAGTCAACCTGATGTCCGGTTTCGAGTCCATCGCCACGACGGCAGTGTGGCTGCTCGGACTCATCGCCACACATGAACCTCTCTATCATTGGTTGACGGACAATCATCTCACACCATCCGTGCGCGTGGAACGGATGCAGTCGGCGATTACCGAAACCCTTCGTCTCTATCCGCCGTTGCCGCTGGTCTATCGACAGGCACTAGGCGATCACGAAACACGCGTAGGCATCATTCCGCGTGGAGCGATGGTGTGCATATCGCCCTACGTCGTGCAACGGCATGCTCAATTGTGGACAGATCCATGCCTTTTTGATCCCAAGCGAGGAATGCCGATGGCGAAGGTATCCCCTTATATACCGTTTGGGGCTGGCGCCCGGCAGTGCGTCGGGCGTCATGTCGGTCCGCGAATCGTCGCGCTGATTGTTTCAACGATCTTGGCACACCTTCGGCCGCGCCTGCACGGTATGTTCCCTGTCCCACGCGCGGGTCTGAGCCTTCGCCCGGCCACGCCGTTAATGGTGGCCTTCGATCATGGCTGATTCATCTGGCGTCATGGGCCGTATTGAGACGGCCGCCGCGTATTGGTTGGTCCAGCATGCGCGCCTGCTCTTCTGGTTGGGCCTCGCCGCCGCCCTGATCGCGACGGCAGGCTTCTCCCAAATGAAACTACGCAACGACTATCGTTCCTTCTTCGATCATGGCGATCCGATTCTGGAGCGGACCGACCGCCTCTCCGAACGCATGGGCAACAGCCGGGAAACGGCGATCATCCTCTATCGTCCGCAGGACGGCAACGCGCTGAGTGCGGTTAGCATCCTTCAGTATAGTCAACTCGCCGATCAAGCAAAGGCACTGCCCTTCGTCACGAAGGCGGAATCCTGGTATGATGCCGAGAAAGTCATAGCCTTGCCCGGCAAGGATGAAACGGGCAGGCCGCGCCGGGCACTGGTGCCGTTCGCCGAAGGGACCGACCTGTTCACGCCAGAGGGGCTAAAGCTGCTCGCGGCAGACATTGCCTACTCGCCGACGATCAATGGGCGATATGTCGCTCGCGATCGTTCCAGCGCGACGGTGATGCTCCAGATTGATTTGGAAAGTGCCAAAGGCAGCAGAGTTCAGAAACTTGAAGCACTCGAACGTCAAGTCGGCCGCATTGAGCAGGACCTTCAGCGGCTGGCTCCTGGGGATCGGCTGCTACTGGTCGGGTCCACCTTGTTTGACTATGCCAGCACTCAAGTTCTTCGGGCAGATGTAAAGCGACTATTTCCGATCGCTCTATTCATCATCATAGTGACGATCCAGTATCTCTACCGTTCGTATAAATTCACCGCTTTTGCTGTTCTGCTTATTCTTCTGCCGGTGATTGCGACTGGAGGGGTGATCGCAGCCGCTGGCTTCGAGTTCTCGACGCTAACCATTTCTGCGCTGTTGCTCGTAGGCACCCTAGCCGTCGCTGACATATTACATATTGCGAATAGCTTCTTTCTGGTCAGCGCCACGGAAAACGATCCCGTGTCCGCCTTGCGCAAAGCTCTGTCGAAGAACTTCTGGGCTGTGACGGCAACCAGCTCGACCACGGCGGTAGGTGAGATCGCGCTGCTCTTCAGCACTGCGCCCCCGGTCAGGGTCATGGGAATCACCGTGATCGTCGGCGTTGTCATCGCCTGGCTGTTGGCGGTCATGATGTTGCCCTGGGCTCTGCTGCATATCCGCAAGGTGCGTCAGGGCGGGGCGACCTTATTGAGTGGACCATTGGCCCGCATGTCGATGGCTTGCGCGCGGCGTCCTTGGCCCGTTCTTGGTGGTTTCGCACTGCTGATGATTGTGTCCGTATACGGCATTTCGCTCAGTCGCGTCGATGACAGCATGAGCGCCTGGTTCTCCAAGGAAACACGATTCCGTCAGGGTATGGACATGCTTGACGCGCAATATCTGGGTTTGAGGACGATGACTCTGGCCACCCGCGTCGATGACAAGGATCGCACGATCGCGGATTCCGAGCGCGAAGCTATCCCGGTGCAAGAGCATTACGCCCGAATTCAAGATCGGTTAAATGCCGCGACCGATGGCTATTGGTTGAGCGCGGTTACGGCGTCACGCGCGTTCTCCGAACGTCTTTCCCAACCGGGGCCAACCGGATTGCGGCCAAATCCTATGATGATTTCAGAATCCCCATCACCGCTTTCATCTCGTGTGTTGTCGGATGCGGGGCTTATGACGCAGTTCGAGCCTGGCAAGGTTGACTATGCCGTGTCCTATTTCGATCCGCGCGGCACCACCACATTTGAAACCCTGCATGCAGCGGATCGAATCGCAAGCGTCGCACGATCGAGCGCGCCTGATCGCGATCCTCAAGTCCAAGGCGTGTCCTTAGCGTTCGCATCGCTTAGTGCCCGTAACTTCTATAGCATGGTCAGTGGTTCCGTTGCAGCTTTCGCCATCATGACGGTTTCTCTGATGGTCGTGTTCGGATCATGGCGTTTGGGCCTGCTGAGCATGGTCCCCAATCTTGCACCGCTGCTGCTGGTTTACGGATTTTGGGGCTATTGGGACGGCCGAATCAACATGGCTGCGGTGAGCGTTTTCAGCGTCGCTTGCGGCATCATTGTGGACGACACTATCCATCTGGTGCTGATGTACCGCCGCTTTCGAGCCGCAGGCGCGTCTGTGGAAAGTGCCATCGGACAGGCGTTGGAATCCAGCGGAACAGGTGTGTTGGCAACGACGATCGTGATAGCTTCCGGATTTTTCTTGCTAGGGTTCTCGAATTTTCATCTAACGGCTCAGAAGGCCATGATGGTGGGTGCAGCGATCACAGTGGCGTTCTTCTTTGATTTGTTTGCCATGCCTGCCCTCTTGGCAACCACTGATCGCCTTGGAATGATGATGCGCAATAGGCTGCGTAGGGAAAGGGCGATTGTTCAATAAATATGGCAGTCATTTGCTAATATTGAACTGAATATTACAACGAATCGGCTTTTTCGCCTTCGCGGTCGTCTCTCGGCATTTTTCGATAGCGTCACGATTATCGTGCAGTATTTCAGCGGCTTGATTTAGGGCTTGCCATGCTCGTGGGCTATCGGCCCGGATCAGGCGGATGCCTGCATCCCATAGCGTCGGTTCGCCCATCGTACGCCGTGCAACCCGTTCGGGCCAATGCCAGCTATTAGGCGCAAGGCTCGCCGCCCATCCCGGATAGAACAGCCACAGCAGCGATGCCGCCAGCGCCGTGCCTATGCCGGTATAGACCATGTGCCGGTGTTGCTGATCCTTGGCGCGGATCGCGCCGATGGCTTTCATCTGGTCGGCATGGGTTTCACGCAAAAGCGCCTGTGCCTGTTTGATGGTCGCCTTGTCCGTTTCCCGCGCCGCTTCCGCCGACACTATGATCCGTTCCGCCATGCTCTCCGGGGTTAGCTTGAGTGCTTCGGACTGCGACAGCGCCTTCATGTGCTTGGCGAACTCGACCAGGACGGCGTTGATCTTGCCAAGCGTCGGATTGTAGTCGGGAACCTCGATGCCCTGCTTCTCGACGGCGATATGCTCAAGCGCGCGGGCGATCACCGCCAGACGGCCGTCAAGCCGCTGCTCCATCTGCTCCACGCGCGCCGCCAGGCGGGTGAACGCCTCCGCCGCCGTGCCGGCCGGCGGTTCGGGTTCCGGCCCGTTCAACAGGGTTTGTTCGTCCATCGTCACATCTCCTATGGTCTAACGGTCCATGCCCATGCCGCGCCCGATGTCGCGGCCATGATCGTGGTGGGGAATGGAGTCGGCGAGGTCGCGCCCGAGGCTGCGGCCCATGTCGCGCCCCGCCTCCAGCCCAAGCTCGCGCTCGCGCAGCCCCAGCAGCGATTCAAGCTGGGCGTCGCGTTCGAGGCTTTTGGCCATGTCGGCCATCTGCTGCCCGGTGGTCTTCGCCGCCCGGAAATTGCCGTCGCGCACAAGCTCGGCATGCTGCTGGCGAAGCTGCTGCCAGCCTTCGACAAAATGGTCGGCGCGGGCGAACGGATCGATACGCAACTCGGTTTCGGCCTGCATCGCCCGCACGGCCTCATGGCCGCGCCCCTCCGCCGCCTCGCGGATCAGTTCGGGACCGTTGCGGAACGCGCTGTTCAGATCCGTCGAGCCTTCGGGCCGGATCGCGTCGAGGGCGTCGCGGGCTTTCTCCAGCGCGGCGACCTGATGCGGCATGGCGTCGATGCCCTGCGCGCGGGTCTGGCGGATCGCGTCGAGCGCGCCTGCATAGCGCTCCACCGCCCCGCGCAGGCCCCCCGCGCGCATCGGCATGGGATCATGCTCGCGCTGCTGCTGCCGGCGGGCGGGATCATGGACCGACGATGGCGGACGGAAGTTCGCGAATATCCCCTGATCGCGCGAAGGCTGCTGCGGCTCGGGCGGCCTGAAATTGTCGAAGATGCCGGGCTGGCGTTCGGGTGCGCGCGACGCCTCGCGTTCCTGTGCTGGGGTCTGCCCCGGCAGCGAGAGGCGCAACCCGTCGAACATGCCGCGCGCCTTCTCCGCGATCGGCCTGACGATCTCGGCCACACGCTCGCCGAATGTGATGCCCCGCCGCTCGGCGAACTGCTCGGCGGGATCGCGCTTGCCATAGTCGCTCGCCATGTCCTTGGGACCCTCGCGCGAGAGGATTTGCACAAGCTTCGACTGATCGCGAAAATCATCCTTCCCATAATGCAGGTCCACGCCCTCCCGGTGGCGGGTGAGGACGACATAGGTTCCGTGCCGATCCATCCCCGGCGTGGCGAGCGCATGGGTGCGATCGACGGATACCGCCTGCGTCTTGTGGATCGTGGCCGCATAGCCATGGTCGAGGTCGCGATAGTCCTTCATGTCGAACGATACGGAGCGCCCGTCATCGGTGCGCACGGTCATGCCCTGTTCGCTGACCTTCTCGATGACGCCCAGCGTGCCGTTCTTGACCTCCATGCTCCGCTCGTTGCGCCGGAACATGACGCGATCCCCGGAGGCGAAATCGCGATCGCCGTTCGCGGTCCTGACGCGCACATCGTCGCCCAGTTCCTTGCCCAGATGCAGCCGCTCGCGCGCCATATCGTTGAGGGTCCGCACCTCCTCATTGGTGTGGGTGAAGATCATCCGCGTCTTGTCGGGTTCGGCCTGCCGCGCCGCGTCCCAGCGGTCGATCAGGTCCGCACGCGCCTGCTCGCGCGTCTCGGCGGCGTGGACCATGCCGCGATCACTATAGGCCCGGATCGCCTCGCCGGTGCGCCCGGTCGCCAGATGGCGGGTGGCGTCCTTCTGCCAGTCCTCATGCTGGCGGCGGATGTCGGTGATCTCGACGCCGCCATGGCGCTCATGGATGGCGCGGAACGCCGCGCCCGCCTCGATCGCCTGCAACTGCTCGGCGTCGCCCACCATCACCACCTTCGCGCCCGCCTCTTCGGCATGGGACAGCACGCGCTCCATCTGGCGGCTGCCGACCATGCCGGCCTCGTCGATCACCAGCACGTCGCGGGCGGTCAGAAGATCGCGTCCGTTGGTCCAACCATGTTCCATGCTGGCGATGGTGCGCGAGGCGATGCCGGAACCATTCTCCAACCCCTCCGCCGCGATCCCCGACAGCGCCACGCCGCGCACCGCATAGCCGCTGCGCTCCCATGCCTCGCGCGCCACGCCCAGCATCGCGCTCTTGCCGGTGCCGGCGTAACCGATCACCACGCTCAAACCCTTCGCGTCGGTGACATGATCGAACGCGCTGCGCTGCTCGCCCGACAGCACAAGCCCATCCCCTTCCGCGCGCGCCAATGCCGCCTCGCGCGCCTTCTCCTCCGTGCGATGCCGTTCGCGCTCCGCCATCAATTCGCTGGCGCGCTGCAACCGCTGTTCGGTCTTGATCATCTCGCGCGACGTGAACCGATCATCGCCGCGCCCGTCCTTGCCCAGCGCGATCAGGTCGGGCGACGCGCGCACGGCGCTCATCGCCCGGTCATATTGCTCCTTGCCGTCGCTGTGCCGGTGGACGAACATGGCAAGGTCGCGGGTGGTGAAGGTCGCCTGATGGTGGGTGATGGCGTTGAGCGCGATACCCGGCTCTGCGATGATGCGTTCGCCATTGCGCTGCGCGATCTCGCGGTGATCCTCGATCCGCTCGGACTCAAGGCCCCGCTCGTCCATGCGCGACGCGGCGGGGCCGATCTTGTCCTGCGGCTCCAGGTCGATGCCCTGCGCTTCAAGGGAACGATGATCGATGCGGGCGTCGATATCCAGTTCGGCAAGGCGCACATTGACATGATCCGCCCAGCGCTCGCGCCATTGCTCGACAAGCTCGGTCCTGTTCCAGTCGCGCTGCTTCTGCCCGAACCCGTCTTCGCCGACCTCCCGCATGGTGAGCATGACGTGCGCGTGCGGCTTCTCCAGCTTGTCCGCGCCGATGTCCCAATGCACATTCAAATCCGCGATCATGCCGCGTTCGACAAATTCGGCGCGCACGAAATCCTGCGCGAGCGCGATGCCCTGCTGCTGGTTCATCTCGCGGGGAATGGCGAACTCAACTTCGCGCGCAAGCTGGGCGTCCTTGCGCTTCTCGGTGGCCTCGACCTCGTTCCAGAGAGTCTGCCGATCCGAGAGCCGTTCGGGCGCGCCTTCGGGCAGGAGGATTTCCGAATGGACGACGCCCGCCTTGTTGGTGAAGTCATGGGTGCGGTCGAGCCGCTCGTCATGGAGGCGCTCGGCCGCGCGATAGGCGGCAGCGGCGACGCTGCTGCGCCCCTGGCCGCGACCGATGACCTGAACCGAGAAGTGATACATTGCCATGACGGCAATCCATCTACACTTCAAGCAGCACGTCGGCACGATGTATAAGCGCGCCCTCCCCGAAATAAATCCGGGCAGGGACCAGGTGGTTCCAGCCAGTCCCGGCGACTCTACTGCACTCTGCGCGACGTTACTCTAGAATCACGCCATTGCACAAGAATGGAGACTGTGATGCGCAAGCCGAAGGACTTCGATACGGAACTGAAAGCCCTTGCCGACAAGGCGCGGCAACTGAAAGAACGCCGCGTGCGGCAACTCGGCGAACTGGTGGTCGCCTGCGGTGCCGATGCGCTCGACGCTGATCTATTGGCGGGGGCGCTCCTCCATACCGTCGCCGTCAAGGATGCTGCCACGAAGGAGGGCTGGCGCAAGGCGGGCGCTGCCTTTTTTCAGGGCAAGGCACGCCAGCCTGCGCCGCGATCTGAACGCCAGCCGGAAGGCGCTCTACCGCTGCAAGGCGGCGCGACATCGCGTTGAGGCAGCAAAGGCGAGAACGGACATGAGGGAATGGATGGTCGAGCGCAGGGCGCGCACCAAAACACTGATCGAACTCGGTGGCCTCGTAGTGAAGGCGGGGCTGGTCGATCTCACCGATGATGATCGTGCCGCGCTCTACGGCGCGTTCCTGTCGATCGCGGGCAAGCTGCAAGGCGACGAACGCACCAATGCGCTTGCCTTGTGGAAGCGGCGTGGAAAGCGGGCGTTCGAGGCGGAACAGGAAGCGCTCAAAGACGAAGGACAAGCCGACGGTCGGTAGCCAGGGCGCGCAGCAGCAAGCGCAAGGCTGCACTGCCTATGAAATCTCCGTCGGCAATGGCATCATGTCCGGGCGCTGCGCTGCCTTTCGGGCTGTGCGGCCGGGTCAACATCAAAAATTGCGGGGAGCCGGACATGGAGATTCGATTATCGGCGTTGCGACGCATCATGAAGACGATCACGAATGACAATGCGCGTTATGCCCTGGGCGAAAAGATGCGGGAACTGGGCTACCTCAACGCCTCCGATTTCCTCTCGGCGAATCCGCCCGAAGACCATGTGCGCGAAGTCGAACGGCTTGTAATGCCATAGTAGCGGTTGCGGCCTACAGACAGGACAACGTGACGGACATCTATTCGCCGATCCTCATCCATTGCGGGGTCGGAAAGATCGTGTCACTTTCGTAAAATTATCTCGTTCGCGGGAGTTATTCAGGAAATATCGCAAGGGGTGTGCGCAATGGCCGGAACCAATCCATTTATAATGCCTGCAATTCTGCTGGCGGCAGTCCTGACGGCCTGCGGCCAGAACGCGGCAACGGCGGAGGCCGAAACGGAGAACGCGACGGAAACCCCGGCGCTTCTGGAGAATGTCGGCGCATCCACCGAAGATGCGGCGAACACCGCGACCGCTGCCGCCGTGGAAACGGCCGCGCCCGACGTGCCTGCACAAGCCACCGCGACGCTCGCGACCCTTCCTTTGAAGCGCGGCTATTATGTCAGGTCGGAAACACCCTGCAATCGGGCATCGCGGGCGGACGTGTTTTCGCTGGTGACACGCACGGGCATGAACCTGAACTGCACGTTCAAGAGGATCGAGAAGACGGGAGCGACGACGTACCGGGTGACGCAGGAATGTGCGAACGAAGGCGCTGCATGGGGACGGGCGGATGAGACCGAGACGTCCACCGACACCTACGAGATTCCGAACGAGACCAGCTACAAGGTCACATATGACGGCGGTTACGAGGCGAGTGCCCGCTATTGCGCGCAATCGAGCATGCCGCCCGGATACAGCGACAACGACATCAGCGATGTAACCGGGTAGCGCATCTTCTCGACCGCGCCTGTGCTACAAGACGCCATGCTGATCGATCCCGCCTATCCCATGATATTGCGCAACGATGCCGAGCGCGTGCATCGCAATGCCGTGCGACGGGATTTCTCGATCGGCAAGGATACCTATGATCTCTACGCGCTGTCGGGCCTGACCAGAGGCGAGGAAAAGCTCTGGGCGAAGTTTGCAACGCTGGCCCAGGGCAAGCCGAGATATGACCTGTTGCAGAAGCTGGTCGCGCGCCAGCCCGCGCTGCGCCTGGGCCTGCTGCTGGACGATGTTGCCGAAGCCCTGCTGATTGTCGGTGTCGCCGATCTGCGCACGCGCGAGGGTGCGTTGCTGGTGCTGGAATGGATCGATGACGACTTCGGCGCTCCGTTGCTGCCGCCATCGGTCGCGCGCGAGATCACGCCCAAATTGCGCGCACTGCGGCGACGGCGGTTCGGCTGGGTGGTGCCGCCGCACAGCGGGGGCAAGGATCATGGCAAGGCGGCTGAGGACGGCGCGGCGATGGAATATCCGCGCATATGGCTCTCGGAAGCCCAGCTTGAACGCTACCGCGCCGATGCCGACTGGTCCGCGATCTTTGAATAACTTAGCGCGTTCCATGGACAAAAAAGAGGCGTAGACTTGTCGTCACTCCTCGCCGCGCGCGGCGATGATGCTGGCATAGCGGCTATCGGTAAGATCAAGGTGCGGCCAATAGTCGGCAGGCGTTACGATCGGTTTGACCGCAAGCATCCCGGCCAGCCGGAAACTGCCCAGCTTGTATTCGACCGGCGACACGCCATCGCGCTCGATCACGACCGCGTCGCAATAGAGGCTGTCATTGCGGCGATAGATGGCTTGCGGAGCCGCCAGCATGTCGGTGCGGTTATAGGTCCATCGCGCGCATTGCTTCTCTTCGATCGTGCGTGCGAGAATGGTTATGGCGTGGGCGTCCCTGTCCTGCGGCGACTGCGATTTCAGGCTGAGAATTTTGCGCGGTCGTCCTGTCATGCGGGAAGCATTGTCGGTTCGGCTGGCTGGAGGCAAGGCGTTCTTCGCGTCGCAGTCTCAGGCTGTCATGGGCATCCTGCCGTTCCGGGCTATTGCGCCAAGGCGATCCTCATCGGGCGCGAGGGCGGTATCGGCACGGTCGAAGGCGTCGCCACCGTGCAATCTGGCGGCTCCCGTTCCTGTCGGAGCAGCGGCTCGCTTGCCCTGCTGATGAGGGTGGCGCTCCTGCCGCAAGGCCGGACATTGATCGTGTCGCCCATATCGACCGCGCACAGCCCAACGTCGCCCGCGAGAAGCCGCATCGCGTTATGGGGCCGGAACCATCCGCGCAAGCCGCGCGACGATCGACCCGCCACGAAGTCCATCCCGATCACGACGCCATAGGATGACTGGCGCGCGACCTGCCTGATGCGCTCTTCGACCGGACCGGGCCGGATGTCGAACCGATACCATTCGGGGATCGCGCCGGGGTCGCATATCACCTCCTGCGTGTGATGCAGCGTGCGCGGAAGGATGCGGAGTTGTCCTATATCGACCGCGATGGCGGTCTTGATGGCGTCGCCTTTCTCCGCCTGCCCGATGCGCTTGGGACTGCCTGTCTCTTCATCCGTCGTGATGCCGGTGCATTGGGGGATCGACAAGGGCAGCAGCAGGGCTGCGTGCATCAACGTCGAAATCAGCAAGGGAAAGACCATCTCCCGCCTGTCGCGCCGCGTCCCGGTCATGGCTGCATTATGAAGCACGGCGCGGCCTGGGCAAATGCCTCCGGCATCGGCTCCGGGCAGTCAGACAGCCGTTCGAGACAGATGGTTTCGACAAGCTGGCGCAGCAGGGCAACGCGCTCCATTGCCCATGCCAGTTCTTGCGGCGTGATCCTGTAGCCATGCCCATAGCGCGCCTCGACATAGGCACGGCGGATGCAGCCGAACGCGCGGCGCTCGAATGGCGTCTCTCGCGGCCATGCCGCGTGCAAGCGGCTGTCCAGTATCTCGGCCCGCTCGCGAAGGTCATCCAGCGCATGACTGCGCGGGCCGTGCAGGCTGATCGACCACAAGACGGACTGATAATAATGCTCGCACGCCTGATGGAGCAGCAGCGCCGCCATCGGGCCATTGCCCTGTGTCCGGTAGAAGCCCGCACCCGACAGGAAATCATTGCCGCGCCGATACCAGCGGTCGAACTCCGCACAGCCCCGCGCACGGCGTTCGGACATCGACATTGGGCGCGGCGTCTCGAACCGCAATCCCTCCATCCGGTAGAGCACGATCCCCCCGGCGATCAGCGTCACGAAATGCGGCACGCCCGCGCCAAGCGCGCGGTTGATCCGATCGAGGCTCGCGACCGTCAGTCGCACCGGATGGGCGATCTCGCCGAACAGGCTCGCGCGGCGCAGCCGGTCGCGCACCAGCCGCCAGTTGCGTTCGCTGCGCGCGAGCCGGGGATGATTGACGATTGCCAGCATATGGAGGGCGTCCCCCGGCGCAGGATCGCACTGGTGTTCGGCAAGGGGGCCATGCAGGATCAGCGCGATGATACGGCCTGTGCGATACTGATCCGACAGCCTTCCCCGCATCGCTTCGGCGAAGGTCTCGAACAGGATCGAGGCGGCGCGATGAAGCTCGCGCTGGATCGGCGCGGGCAGATGGCCGATGTCGGCGCGCGGCGTCATGACCGCCGTTCCTCCCGGTCGCGCCGCCAGCCTTTTGGGCGCGGGTGGCCGGTCACGTCATGGACGCAATCGAGCAGGGCGCGAACCAGCGGCATGATCGAGGCGGGGACAAAGCCGCCGCTATCGGGCCGGTCTTCGTCCCATGCGTCATAATGATGACGCCATTTCCAGTAAGGCGAGAGAACCAGCGCAAGTCGCGCCATGTCGGGGCAGTCATGGGCAAGGCCGGTAGCGTTGGCGTAGGCCAAGGCCTTGGCGATGTCCTGCCGGATGTGACGGGCGTTCCAGTCATCGGCAAAGCCCATGTCGAGCAGATAGGCGCAGAGCGCCTGCTGGCAGACGAACCCGGCCAGATGTAGCGCATCATTGGGATATCGGGTATCGGCGAAGGGAAGGATCTCCACCAGCATCCAGCGCCGTTCGGCATTGTGATAGCGGAAGCGGCTTGCCGTGCGTCCTTCCTTCGTGCGCGCAAGGGTCGCCGGTCCGTCCTCATAGCGTCGGTGCAGCGCCGCCAGCGCGCCGCCCCAGGGCGGGGCGATCACTGACGCGGCGACCGGCGCGGCGGCAAGGCCGCGCAGCAGCGCGCGGCGCGACGTGCCCCCTGTCGATTCGGGTTCAGGATATTCATGCTTCGCCATTGCCGCGCCTCCATCGGCTGCGTCCCCGCGCCGCATGGTGCAACC
This sequence comes from Sphingobium sp. B2, assembly GCF_007693735.1. Lineage (NCBI taxonomy): Bacteria > Pseudomonadati > Pseudomonadota > Alphaproteobacteria > Sphingomonadales > Sphingobiaceae > Sphingobium > Sphingobium sp. B2. The sequence continues at coordinate 1,670,072 of NZ_VDBZ01000001.1, read as the reverse complement.
CAAAGGACTATCCGATATCGCTTATAAGGCCGAAGGCGGCTATTTAGCAATAACCGATATCCCTTACTGAAGTTGCGATTGAAAGGGCGACATGGCCGGTTACGAGACTTGCATGGGAAGACCGCCGCTCGGAGTGAAAACAACTGTCGTTCGCCTGCCTGATGGTCTGGCGGAGCGGATAGACGATCTGATCGGCCCCAATCGCCGCGCGAAGTTCATCCGCGATATCGTGGAACGAGAAGTCGAACGGCTGGAAAGCGAACGCAAGGCGAAATCGGGGGGAGCTTCTCCGGGCTGACGGCAAAGTCGCCAACGGCATCGCTGTTGCAAGGCGCGGCCATGCGTTGCACGATGCCGCGTTCTTGCTGGTGAAGAGATATCGTCATGCTGAGGAAGATCGTTTTGCTGGCGGCGCTGTTCGTCGCTGCGCCCGTATCGGCCCAACTGGCTCCCGGCGTTCATATGCCGTCGGAGATCGGCGCGGCCTATGGGCGGCTGGGCAAGGCCATGATGGCGCATGACGCCGAAGGCGTCAGAACCGTCTGGGCCGAGGATTTTGTCGTGAACGCGCCTAACAACGCCGTGCTTGGCCGCGAGGAGGTCATCGCCGTGATGGAGCGCGATTTCCTCGACTATAAGGACTTCCACAAGCATATCACCTTCGTCGGCGAGAAGCCCGAGGTCACGGTGGTCATGGGGTATGACACGATGATCCCGCTCAAGGGACCGGGGGCCGGCAAGCAGGTCATGCGGCCGTTCACCGATGTCTGGGCGAGGCGAAGCGCGGGCTGGCAACTGATTGCGCGCCAGGCGACGATTGCAGAGGCGCGTTGAGCGGATTGCGGGGACCGCCATCGGATGGCAGGGGAAAGCGTCCGGCTGTGCCGGACGCGCGATTTTTTCCGTCGAATGGCCGTGTGGGTCTGACCCTGACCCGGCAAGAAGCCCGGAGGCGAAGCCGCCTCCGGGCATGGTCGGTCATGCTGCTTGCGCCAAGGGCTGTTCCTGCGTTTCTTCGGGCGCTTCGGTGCCGGTTTCGAGCAGCGGCGCAATCGCGCTCCACCGCTCGGCGCTGTCCACGCCGCCCCGGTCGGTATAGGCGGACGGCGGGAAGGCCATCCAGCGCGGCACCCAGCCTTCGGCCTTCGCACGGTCGTTGGTCCCGGCAAGGCAGTCGCGCACGATAGCGCGCTGCACCTTGACGCTTTCCCCGGCATTGGCGCTGGCGACGGCATCGCCCGCGACTTCCGCGACGATTCTGCCGATAACCTCCTTGTCGCGGATAGCATCGAGCAAGGCGTCGTCGGCCTGCCAGACCTTCGCCATGTCGATGTCGAGCAATGCGCCCAGCAATTCCACGGTCGCGCTACCCGCCGCCAGCGTATCCCCCATGACCACGGCCAGCACCGATAGCACCGCCTCATCGGACAGGCCCAGCAAATGGACGAACAGCTCTGGCAAGCCATGATCCCCCGCATAGCCGCCCGTCACGGTGGGCGTGTCGGCATCGAACCCCAGCAGCGCCAGAACCTCGCGCCGCTTCGCATCGAACAGGGCTTCCGATGCGCTGGATTCCACGCTCTCCGCGATGGCGTCGCTGTTGGCGCGCTGCTTCTCCACGTCCACCCGCCACAAGGGAGAACCCACAATCGCATGGGCCAGCATCAGGCGCAGCGCCAAGGCGGGCTGTGAAAGCAGCGAGGCGCGCACGGCGGCATGGCGGTGCAGATCGACATAGTTGCGGACCGGGGCGCTGATCTCCGGGCGCACTGGCTTGGGCAGGGCTTCGCCTGTCTCGCGCCTGCGGGCTTCCTTGGCCGTCACATAGCCCTCATGGAAGGTCACTTCGCCGCGATGGCTGATCGCCACATAGACCCGCCCGCCTTTCTTCTTCTGGCAGCGTTCATGCTCCCATGTGTGGAAATACTCCCCGCGCTCCATCACGACGACTTCCGGCCATCCTGCCTCCCGGTAGGCATTCGCCCGTTCCGCGATGGCCGTTTCCTGCGCCGTCCAGAAATCCGACGCGCTGGCGAAATAGCTGTCCTCCCCGAACAGGTCGGAAATGATCTCGCCGGAATAGCTGCCAACATCGAACAGCGCGGCACTGGTGGAAATCGCCGCCCCGCCCATGAGCCATGCGCGAAGGTTCTGGCCCAAGGGCGCATGGTCGCTCTCGCTGTCGAGCAGGGCCAGCCATGCGCGCTGCTGCGCCTTGCTGGCGAGGGTCAGGTGCCGCACGGTGACGGCATCGATTTTTTCGGCGCGGCAGAGATTGCGAATGCGCGGCATCAGGTTGCCCAGAGCAAGCGTCCGTTTCACTTGCAAGGCGGTCAGCCCAAAGGTCAGTGAGATATCCTCCACGGTGCGCCCCTCCCGGACAAGGCGGGTGAAGGTTTCGTGGCGGGTCATCTCGTCGGGGTCCAACCTTGCGATGTTCTCGATCAGCGAGGCTTCCAGCGCTGCTGCATCGTCACCTGCTGCCATGACGGCGCACGGCAAGGGATCGATGCTCCCGCTTTCCTCCGCGACGGCCAGCGCCGCATGATAGCGCCGCTTGCCTGCCACGATCTCGTAGCTGTCGGGTGACCCATTCTCCCGCACGATCAGCGGCACGAGGATACCCCGCGCGCGGATCGACGGCAGGATGTTGGTAAGGTCGGGTGCCTTCTTCCCCCCGCGCATGTTGGCGGAAGACACCGAGAGGCGGGCAATGTCGATATGCTTGAGTTCCATCTTTCTTACTCCACTCTTGCGCAAACCGGCCCCGGCCAGAGCGGGGTGGGCGGCAAGAGCGCACCGGAAGGCGCGGCGACGAAGGCGGGATGCACCGCAGGCTGGAACGCATGTGGAAGACCCGGCCTGCCGGGTTGCGGCCCGCCGCGACGCGCCTAGAGGCAGCGACAAGCCCGCACCGCTTGCCGGAGCCGGTCCACGCCATCGCGCCCATGCGCGATGTCCGCATGGGGGACGGTGCAGCCGTTCCCCCGCGTCATGCGATCGTCACGCCCTCCGGGGGCCGAGACGGCGCAAAGCGATGGCTCGGTGGCGCGCAGCGCCATAGAGCGCGGTCCGCGCAGCTTGCGCGGGGACGCCCGGTCCCGCCTTCGGTTCCACTTGACATTATCCGGCCTGCGATCAAGCATTTCGGTCCTGCTTCATGACGTCCCGGCGGATGCCCTCAACAAGGAGTATCCCGATGACCGACTCGGCCTGACGCCGACACAGGATCGCCCGTCGCGGGCGGTCATGTCGGCGTGCGCGCGGGATTCTGGCACAGCCTGGGAAAAAATCTTCATCATGGTCGCATCGGTGAAGACCCTGCGCCATCAACCGCCGCCCTCCGCCACCGATCGCCCCTTGCCGCCGGCGTCCACCCGACCTGTCGCCGCATGACTGCCCCCGCGTTCGGACCGCTCTTGTCCGGCACGGCGGGGCACCCGATGCTCGTGACCGGGGGACGCCTGCACCATCATGATTTGAAGAGACATGCCCCCATGACCATGCACAGCAATGACCGCATCATCCGCCTCAAAACCGTGCTGGCCCGCACCGGGCTTTCGCGCTCGACCCTCTATCGCAAGATCGCGGACGGGACGTTCCCCGCCCAGATCAGGATCAGCATCCACGGCGCGGGCTGGCGGCAATCCGCCGTCGATCGCTGGATCGCTGATCCGGTGGGCTACAGGGCCGAGGACATCCGGTGACGACTGCGCCGCCGCTTCCATGTGGGGCGCATGGAGGCGGCGGCAAGGGCCGTCATCGCAAGCGGCGCACGGCGATCTCGCTGATCGGCTAGCAGAGGATTACGCTGAGATAGTCGCCATCCTTCGCGGCGATTGACTGGATGATTTCGTCTCGCGTGACGATCGGTATCCCGCGCACGCGCGCTGTTGCCATCAAAAAGCAATCGCCGGGATCTTTATGCCCGGTGTCGGCCACAATGCTGGCCGCCTCCAGCGAAATGCGCTGCTGGATCGGAATGATCCGCGCCGACGTGACGCGCACTGCTTCCCGGAACCAGCGATCGGGCGGGTCATCACCCAGATGCGGCCGCCCCGCGACACGGTTCTTCCTGGTCGCGACCGCAAGTTCCCATGCGGTGATCGGCGACACGAACAGCGTGCCCGCTTCCTGATTCTCGCCGATCGCGACCAGCGCCTCTTCAAGCAATTCCTCCTCGCCGCTCACGAGCCAATAGAGCGCGTGCGTGTCGAGCAGGATTCCGGGCAAGGATCAGGGCTTCGCGTGGGCGGGTTCGAGCTTCCGGGCCTTCGCGCCCTTCATGGCCTGCGAGGCTATGGGCTTGGTAAGATCGACGCTCTTCTTGAGCGTCAAATGCCCCTTGAGCGCCCCGACGCCGCGCACGACGACAGACCGCCCGGATTTGGAATCGCGGACGATCTTTTCGGTCGGTGCTGAATGGGCCTTGGTCATGGAGCCAATATAGCGAAGAAGCGCAAAGCTTCCAAGGCCATCATGGCCAGTCCGATATGATGATTGCCGGAATGGCCAAGGCTGCGCCTGATGCGTCTGTATTGGCGCTTTTACGACTAATTTTGCACTTGTGCCACGAAGTTGGCTACGATCGGCAATGTAATGCCTCACCCCCTTGCGCGGCGGGACGAAGCGATACAGCATGAAAATGTGGCGAGCAGGCCGGCCGATTGAGGACGGGCATGTCGCGCGCCGTGAAACGATGGATGGTGGATTCAGGACGGCGTGATCCCGCGCCGTATCGCCTGCACCGAACATGCGCCGATGCTGCTATCCGCCGTCATTTCCCGCCATAGTCACGCGTTGCCGTAACCGGGCCGGGTCGCCGCGTCTCGCGTGGGAATCCGGGCCGCCAATTCTGTTCGCAGGGGGATCGCACCAACGCCGAAATCTGAAAGTCACCTCAATGCCCGACAAGGAAAAGATCATCCGCATGAAGACCGTGCTGACCCGCACCGGGCTTTCGCGCTCTACGCTTTACAGAAAAATCGCCGAAGGCAGTTTTCCAAAACAGGTGGCGATCAGCGTCCATGGCACCGGCTGGCACGAGTCCGCCGTGGATCGCTGGATCGCCAATCCCGCCGCCTTCCGCGAGGACCGCGCCGAATGAGGAAAGGCCGGGTTACTCCCCGGCCTTCGCCTTTGGAAACGTGCCCTTGATGATCTTCGCGCCGTCGCGCAGGAAATCGAGATGGTCGGACCAGTGCTGCATCATGCGCACGCGCTCGTCCCAATATTCGCCGCGCGTATAGGCGCGACGCACCGCGTTGTTGTCGCAATGGGCAAGCTGGCGCTCGATCGCGTCGGGATGCCACAGGCCCATTTCGTTGAGCAGCGTCGCCGCCATCGCCCGGAAGCCGTGGCCGGTCATCTCGTCCTGGGCGAAGCCCATGCGCCGCAAGGCGGCGATGATGGTGTTTTCCGACATGGGCCGATCGACCGAGCGCAGCGAGGGGAACAGGTAGCTGCTATACTCGGCGTCATGCTCGATCGTTTCGAGGATCGCCAATGCCTGTCGGGAGAGGGGAATGCTATGCGCCCGCCGCATCTTGGTCTTGTACGGTGGGATGGTCCACAGCGCCTTGTCGAAATCGAAGTCGGCCCATTCGGCATGGCGAAGCTCGCCGGGACGCACAAAGACATGCGGGAGCAGTTGTAACGCCGCCTTGGTATTCGCAAAGCCCTCGAACGCCTCGATGGCGCGCAGCAGGCCGCCCGCGCCGTTGGCGCTGGTGATCGCTGCCCGGTGGACGGGCTGGGGGGCGATCAACGCGCCGCGCAGGTCCGCCGCCACGTCGCGCTCGGCGCGAGCCGTGGCGATGGCGTAGCGGAATATCTGGCTGCATGTGCTGCGAAGGCGCTTGGCCGTCTCGTAGCGGCCCTTGCCCTCCATCTTGCGGAGCATGATGAGAAGCTCCTGCGCGGTGATGGAGGCGACAGGGCGTTTGCCGATAGACTCGTTGATGAAGTCCAGCAGCCAGCGCAGTTTCTTCATGGTGACGCCGGAGCGGCCCTCGCGCTCGACCTTCACCAGCCATTCGTCAGCCACCGCCTTGAAGCTGTTGGACGCCGCGACGGCGGCTGCGACCTTTTCCAGCCTGATCTGCTCGGCCGGATCATTGCCCTTCGCCAGAACCTTGCGGGCCGCGTCGCGCTGCTCGCGGGCGTCCGCAAGGCCGGTGTCGGGATACACTCCGAAGGCCAGCGTCTTCTGCTTGCCCATATGGCGGTAGTTCATCCGCCAGTAGCGGCCGCCATTGGGGGTGACGTAGAGGAACAGCCCGTCGCCATCGGTGAGTTTATAGGGCTTTGCGCGGCCCCTGGCCTTGGTAATCGCAACAGCGGTAAGCGCCATGATGGTATCTCCGGCAAGGGGAGGACCGCGCTACCATCAGATATACCATCAACATGCTGGTATCCGGTGGAACGAGGTCGCTCCATATGGGAATACCTATACCACGAAAAACCGCAGAAATCAGCCAGTTATGGCACTTTCTGGAACCCTCTGGGAGAGGATTTTGGTGACCCCTACGGGAATCGAACCCGTGTTTCAGCCGTGAGAGGGCCGCGTCCTAACCGCTAGACGAAGGGGCCATGCGCCGCGTCGGGCGGCTGGCAGGGGCCGGGCTTTAGGAAGGCGTGCCGGGCGCGTCAAGGAAAACCGCGCCGGGACCAGGCCAGTTGAAAAGCCGCATGCCAAAAAAAACCGCCCCATGCAGAGCATGGAGCGGCCTAGGTTCAGGGAGGAGACGCCTCCAAAGGGGGAGGCGCCCATACGATACACCCGAAAGGGGGGCAGGTGCATCGCATGTTCAGTAGATAGGGCAGGTCACATTCCGTTTCAAGAGGAGATGCAATCGCTTTTCTATCAATTATTTCCGCCGTTTCGGGTTAACTTCCCGTTCAGGCCTGAACGACCTGGGGGATCGGCCCCTTGCCCAGATTGACCTGCGCTTCGAAAATGTCGCGCATCAGCTGAAGCGAAAAGAGATGGGCGTGGATCAGCGGCAGCATCCCGCTCTGGTTGATCTTGCGCAGCTGGTCGCCGCGCAGGTCGCGCAGCTTTTCCTCGTTGATCATACGGAAACCGCGATAGACGAAGGGCTGTTCGTTGCCCGGCGTCTGGATCGCGACCTCGCCGTCCATCAGCAGGTCCATTTCCTGCAATTCGCGCACGAACTGGCCGGTGCGGGCAGCGGCCTGCTCGAAATCCTCGCAGAATTTCAGCACGCCCTGGGTCAGTTCGGTCGGCTTGCCATCCTCGAACAGGGGCTGGCCATCCTCGAACGGGCCGATCGCGGGGCTGGTCGGATCGAAGCACAGCGACAGTTCGTCGCTGTCGGGACGCAGCTTCGCCAGCATCCAGGGATAACGGCGCACATAGGCCGGAATGTAGGACGGACCGCCACGCAGCTTGCCTTCGTCATCGACGAAGATGTTGACCCCTTCATTAAGGCCCATCAGCGCCAGCGGCACCGAATCCGTGCCTGCCGAAAAGATGATCGGCACGAAACGCTGGGCGGCGACAAATTCGTCGATGGTCAGCGGAATGGCGTGCTGGCTGGTCAGGAACGGCGCCGAATCGACCGCTACGCTACGGAAATCGGCATGATCCAAGCTGCTCAGCGGAAGGAGGTCGTTGTAGAAGATCGGCAGGTTATTCGCGGGCGCGCTGGCCATGATCCGGTATCCATTCTGTCAATAAAGCGGCGCTGTGCAGTGGCGCCGCCGGGCGTAAAACTGGGAGAGGGCGATAAAGCCCTGCGCAGCGGGTGGCAATTGCTTTCACACATTGGTTCCGGGCCTGATCTTCAGGCTTCATCGGGCAGGGGAATGAGTTTCCCCGGATTGAACAGCCCTTGCGGATCGAATGCGGCCTTGATCGCCCGCAGCGCGCCGATCCGCGCCGGGCCTGCCAGCCGCGCCAGCTCCGTCCGCTTCATCTGGCCGATGCCATGTTCGGCGGAAATGGACCCGCCAGCCGCGACCACGGTATCATGGACGAAGGCGTTGATCGCCTGGCCCTGCGCCGCGATCCAGCCTGGCCCGTCGCTCGTCCCCTTTGGCGCGCGGACATGGAAATGGACATTGCCATCGCCCAGATGGCCAAAGGATGACGCCGTCGTGCCGGGAAAGCGCGCCATGGCCGCGTCGGCCGCATCGATCATGAAAGCGGGCATCCGCGCCACCGGCACGCTGATGTCATATTGCAGCGCCGGCCCCTGCGCCTTTTCCGATTCTGACAGCGACTCGCGAATTCGCCAGAAGGCTTCGGCCTGCGTTTCATTGGCGGCGACGACCGCGTCGATCGCGATTTCCCGTTCGAACGCCAGCGCCAGCGCGCCTTCCAGCCGTTCGACCGGCCCCGGATCGCGCAGATCGCCATGATCGACCTCGATCAGCACATGCCATGCCGTCCGTGTCTCGATCGGCGACCGGGTGCCGGGGATATGCCCCAGCACAAAGCCCAGCGTCTCGTCGGCGATCACCTCGAATCCTTCGACGGCATCGCCCAATTCCGCTTCCACCAGCCGAAGCAGCGCCAGCGCTTCGGAGGGGGAGGCGACGCCGACCCAGCCGACCGCCCGCGCCGCTATGGCCGGGACCAGCCGCAGCGCCGCCGCCGTGATCACGCCCAGCGTTCCTTCCGCGCCGATCAGCAACTGCTTGATGTCGTAACCGCGATTATCCTTTTTCAGCGCATCCAGCCCATGGAAGATGCTGCCATCGGGCAGCACTGCCTCCACCCCTTCGACCAGCGCCCGCATCGTTCCGTGGCGCAAAACCTGCGTACCGCCCGCATTGGTCGACACCAGCCCACCGATGGTTGCGGACCCCTTGGCCCCCAGGCTCAACGGAAAACGGCGACCGGCGGCTTCCGCGGCATCGTGCAGGTTGCTCAGGATCACGCCTGCCTCGCAGATCGCCAGATTATCGTCCGCGCTCAGGCTGCGAATCCGGTTCATCCGCCGCAGCGACAGGATCAGCGCCGATCCGTCGGCAGGCGGCGTCGCCCCGCCCACCATCGACGTATTGCCCCCCTGTGGCACCAGCGCGACGCCCAACTCGCCTGCCAGCGCCACGATGGCGGCAACCTCCTCCACCGACACAGGTGACAGGATCGCCACCGCCGTGCCATGATAGCGCCCGCGCCAGTCGCTGACCCATGGCGCAATATCATCCGGGTCGGTGATGACGCCCTTGGGGCCAAGCAGCGCGGAGAAACGATCGATAATAGCCTGTCCAATCATGGGACGCACCTATCCCCTGAATTCATCGACTGTTCAACCATGGGTCGATAGCTTCCGATTCCCAAAAGGGGTTCGATTTGGTTCATTCCATATTGCTGCTGATGGCCGCCACTACGGCTAGCCCGGTTCAATGGGCGCAAATGACGATTGAACAGCGCGTCATCATTCGCGTGCCGATGGCACGCAAGGGCAGGGCGCCCGCGCGCATAACGGAAAAAGCCGCCGACGCATGGGACGAAAAGAAGGGGCCGCGCTGCGTCGCGCTCCGCTCGATTCGCGCTGCCGCCATCGCCGTGCGCAACGGGGTGGACCTGATCCTGGCCGACGATCATCGCTATCGCGCGCGGTTGGAAAAAGGGTGCGACGCGGCGGCTTTCTATTCCGGTTTCTATGTCGAACCGGACGAGGACGGGTCGCTATGTTCGGGCCGGGACGAATTGCAGGCGCGCGGCGGGACCAGTTGCGCCATTGAAAGCTTCAAGCGGCTGATCGCCGTCGAACCCGACGATTAAGTGTCGCGATCGGGCGACAGGACAGGGCAAATCGCGCGATTTCCTTGACAAGCGGCCGATATTTCCGCAATGCGCGGCCGATTTCCGTCTCGCTATCGTGCAGGACGGACAAGCCTCCTGTTCCCGGACCATTGAATGACTTTTGCCGATCTCGGCCTTTCCGACGAATTGCTCAGGGCCGTAACCGAGGCCGGTTACGATACGCCCACGCCTATTCAGGCGCAGGCGATCCCGTCCGTCCTGATGATGCGCGACATTATCGGCATTGCCCAGACGGGGACGGGCAAGACCGCCAGCTTCGTGCTGCCGATGATCGACATCCTCGCCCATGGCCGCAGCCGCGCGCGGATGCCGCGATCGCTGATTTTGGAGCCGACCCGCGAACTCGCCGCCCAGGTCGCGGAAAATTTCGAGAAATACGGCAAATATCACAAACTTTCGATGGCGCTGCTGATCGGTGGCGTGTCGATGGGCGACCAGCTTGCCGCGCTCGAAAAGGGCGTGGACGTGCTGATCGCGACACCGGGCCGCCTCATGGACCTGTTCGGTCGCGGCAAGATCATGCTCAATGGCTGTTCGCTGCTGGTCATCGACGAAGCCGACCGGATGCTCGACATGGGCTTCATCCCCGATATCGAGGAAATCTGCACCAAGCTGCCCGCGCAGCGCCAGACGCTTCTGTTTTCGGCAACCATGCCGCCGGTCATCAAGAAGCTGGCCGACAAATTCCTGTCAAACCCCAAATCGATCGAAGTCGCGCGCCCCGCCAGCGCATCGACCAACATCACCCAGCGTCTGGTGAAGGTCGACGCGCGCAAGAAGCGCGACACATTGTCCAAAATGCTGCGCGAAGCCGACGTCACCAGCGCGGTCATCTTCTGCAACCGCAAGACGACGGTGCGGGACTTGAACAAGAGCCTGCAACGCGACGGCTTCAAGTCGGGCGAAATCCATGGCGATATCGACCAGGGTTCGCGCATCGCCGAACTGGAACGCTTCCGCGCCGGCACCGTCAACATCCTCGTCGCGTCGGACGTCGCGGCGCGCGGTCTGGACATCAAGGGCGTCAGCCATGTGTTCAACTATGACGCGCCCTGGCACCCGGACGATTATGTCCACCGCATCGGCCGCACCGGCCGCGCGGGCGCATCAGGCGTCGCCTACACCTTCGTCACAGAAGCGGACGCCGAAGCGATCGACAATATCCAGAAGCTGATCGGCACGAAGATCGAGATCGTCGGCGCGGCGGAGGCCATCGCCAGCGCCGAACCGACCGCAGAAGCCGCACCCAAGACGCCAAGGGGCCGCAAGCCCCGCGCGGCAAAGCCTGCTGCCCAAGCTGCGGTTGCGGACGAGCCCGCCGCCGAAAAGCCCAGCCCGGCCCGCCGGTCACGTGCGCAAAAGCCGCGCGAGGAAGTAGCCACCAGCCCAGCCGCCGCCCCCCGCGCCGCCGAAGCCCCCGCCCGCCAACGCCGCAACGAACATCAGGACGACGGCCCCGACGAAGGCTGGAACGGCCCGGTCCCCGAATTCCTGAACTTCGGCTTCGACGCCTAATCCTTACAAACCTTCTCCCTTGAGGGAGAAGGATACGAAGCCTGGCCGAACGCAGTGAGGTTAGGCGCAGTTGGATGAGGGTGCGCGGCGTGTCCTTTGTGGCAACTACGCCGTCATTCTAACCTTTCGCGATGCCCAACAAGTTGTTCCAGTCTGAACTTACGGTATCGTTCACCATGATCACGAATGTCGGCGTCATCAATCCATTGAGATAGGGCGGACCAAGCGGCCCGCTCTATTTTCTCAAGTGATCGCGGATGAGGGAACGTCTCGTCGAGTTCGTTCCGATCAATGACGCCACCAGCAATCGCGCGGCTCAACATTGCAATTAATGCTGCTCGATTCTGCTGCGCCAGCCGCTGTGCTTCCTCAAACAGAACTTCCAATTCGGCTAACTCCTCATCACCGCAAGGGAGGCTTACGTCGCAAGCCGCAGCGCGGATAGCCTCCAGCCTTGGATCGGCAACGGGAATGGAAATGAAATCGTCCCAATCCCACTCACCGCTGGTGTTGTCGATGAAATCGCGAATATATCGAGCGACATATGTGGGTGATCGGTGCGCGCCCTTCTCGAACGGCATCATGATAAGTTTGAGGATTATGAAGGCGGGAAGCAGAACGAAGCCTAAAATGCAGCCAATGCCATTGATTAGAGGGTTGGAACCAAATGTCAGCCGCATGTCACCCCCCCCTTCACAACAATCCCATCGCCCGCATACTGCTATGCCCGTTCGTGCCGACGATAATATGGTCATGCACCGCGATGTTCAGCCGCTTGCCCGCGTCGATGATCTGGCGTGTCACCTCTATGTCCTGACGGCTGGGTTCGGGCGATCCGCTGGGATGGTTATGCACCAATATGATCGCTGCTGACCCCAGGTCGATCGCCCGCCTGATCACCTCGCGGACATAGATGGCCGCCTGGTCGATCGATCCGTCGCCCATATTTTCGTCGCGGATCAGCATGTTACGCGCGTTCAGGTGCAGCACCCGCACCCGCTCCACTCCCAGAAACGCCATGTCCGCGCGCAGATAGTCGAGCAGCGCCTGCCAACTGGCCAGCACGGGCCGCGCCGCCACTTCGTTGCGCAGCGTCCGCAGCATCGTCGCCTGCACGATCTTGATCGCCGCGATGCTGGTGTCGCCCATGCCCGGCACCCGCGCGATCGCCTGCCAGTCCGCGCTCATCAGCCCGCCAATGCCGCCAAATTCGCGCAGCAACGCCTTGGCCAGCGGCTTGGTATCGCGCCGGGGAATCGCCAGCGCCAGGAGATATTCGATCAGTTCATGATCATGCAGCGCATCCCCGCCGCTTTCGGCCAGCTTTTGCCGCAACCGCGCGCGACGCCCTGCGCCATCATGCGTGACTTTTGCGTCCTGCTCGGCCAAACCTGCGTTCCTCGCTACTGGCCATCGACGCTATAAGTTGCGGAATCGCGGGGCAAGGATATTTAATCGCGTACGGACGTTATGGTCCCGTTACGGACCATCAGCGTTACTTGAAAGCCGGGGTTGGCCATAAGCATGGAAGAACAGGACGGCGAAGAGCAGGTTCGCCGGGGTTGGCTACGCTGGCTGGGTGTCGGCACCGGGTCGCTTGCACTGGTGCTGGCTGGCCTGTGGACGCAGCGCGCGCCGATCGCGGAAAATTTCGTCAGCCGCGAACTGAACCGGCGCGGGGTGCAGGCCAATTATGATCTGACCGATGTGGGCCTGCGCACCCAGCGGATCGAACATATCCTGCTGGGCGACCCGGCCAATCCGGATCTGACCGCCGATTGGGTAGAGGTCGACATCGCTTTCGCCGGTCTGACGCCACAGGTCGCCGCGGTGCGCGCGGGCGGCGTGCGGATGCGCGGTTCCTATCGCGACGGCGTGCTGCGCCTGGGCGAACTGGACAAGTTCAGCGATCCTGACTCCACAGAACCCTTCAGCCTGCCCGACATCCTCCTAGCGCTCAACGACGCGCGTTTGCGGCTCGATACCGATGCCGGCCAGGTGGCCATGCGTATCGACGGGATCGGCAATCTGCGCTCCGGCTTTCAGGGCAAACTGGCCGCCGCCATGCCCCGCGCGGCCTTTGCCGGTTGCGGCCTGACGGACGGGCGCGCGTCGCTGGCCATCGCCATGGACCGGGGCCGTCCGCATGTCACCGGCCCGGTGCGCGCCTCGGCGCTCGCCTGCCACGATAGCGCCGCCATGGCCCGCCCGGTGGCGACGCTTGACCTCACGCTGGGCCAGGCGTTCGACCGCTGGAGCGGCCATGTCGACCTGTCGGGTGAGGCGCTCAAGGCCAGCGGCATCGTCCTGGCCGCACCCAGCGGCCGTGTCGATTTCGACGGCACGGCATCCGCCACCAGCGGCCGCGCCCGCATCGGCGCAAGGGCGCTGGCGGGGCAGGGGACCATGATCGAACAGGCCAGCCTTGCGGGAACATGGTCGGTCAAGAGCGGCGAAGCGAAGGCGCAAGGCGAACTGTCGGGGCGTCAGCTCCATATGGCGGGCCGCGATCCGCTGGCGTCGCTGCGCAGTTCCACCCTTGGCACGCCCGTCGGCCCGCTCGCCACCCGCTTGGCCGACGCGGTGCGCCGCGCGGGGGACAATAATCGGATCAGCACGCGCTTCGCCTTCGTCCAGCGGGGTGCCGCGGGCAGCCTTGCCCTCACCGATAGCCGCCTTGTCGCCCGCAGCGGTGCGCAGGTCGGCCTGTCCCCGGATGGCCGCATCACGCTGGCCTGGCCCGGCCGCGCCGGTTCCAGCCTCGATTGGGCGCTCGAAGGCGCGTTGCGGACGGGCGGTGGCGGCCTGCCAGATGCCGCGCTGCGCCTGGCCCGCCGCGCCGGTGGCGGCTTTGGCGGCGAATTATTCGTCGATCCCTATGCCGCTGGCGACGCGCGCCTGAGCATCGATCGCGTCCGCTTCATCGCGCAGCCCGATGGCGCCACCCGTTTCTCGACTGCGCTGCGCCTCGATGGGCCATTGCCCGATGGTCGTCTGCGCGGCCTTCGCTTGCCGATCGAGGGGCAGCTTGCCGCCAATGGCGCGCTGGCGATCAACCGCCGATGCGTGCCCCTGTCGTTGATGGAAGCCCGCTATGGTGCCTTTGCCATTGGCCAGACGCGCCAGACACTCTGTCCTCTGGATGGCGGCGCGCTGTTCGCCATGGGTCCAAGGGGCATCAGCGGCGGCGCGGACATCCCCGATCTGGCGCTTGTCGGCACCAGCGGCGACAGCCCGCTGCGCCTGACCGCCGATCATGCCCGCATCGCACTTGGCCAGACCGGCTTCGCCCTTGCCAACCCCGCGCTGACGCTTGGCCCGAACGACGCTCCCGTCCGCCTGACCGCCGCCAGCCTGGACGGCGCGATGACTGCGCGCGGCCTTAGCGGCACTGTGAGCGGGGCAGGGGGGCAGATCGGCACCGTTCCGCTGATCGTCGAACAGGGCAACGGCACCTGGCGCTTCGCCGACAGCGCGCTCGATTTCCGCGCCGCCATGACCGTGCGCGATTCGCAGTCGCCCGTCCGCTTCAATCCGCTTGCCGTTCCTGATTTTGCCCTGACCCTGAAAAATGGCCGCATCGCGGCGACCGGCACGCTGGCCTCGCCGCGCAATGGCGCGACCGTCGCCCGTACCAGCATCGCGCATGAGCTTGGCAGCGGTAAAGGGCATGCGGACCTCAACGTGCCCGGCCTGGTTTTCGGTCCCGGTCTCCAGCCTGACGAAGTCACGCCGCTGGCGCTCGGCGTCGTCGCCAATGTCGCGGCGACGGTGACGGGGAACGGGCGGATCGACTGGAACGGTTCCAACGTCACCTCCACCGGCACGTTCCGCACCGACAATGCCAATCTCGCCGCCGCCTTCGGCCCGGTGCAGGGCCTGTCGGGCGAAATCCGCTTCACCGACCTCATCAACATGGTCACCGCGCCGGGCCAGACCGTCAAGATCACCTCCGTCAATCCCGGCGTGGAAGTCCGCGACGGCACTGTCCGTTATCGGCTGGAAGCCGGGCAGAAGGTCCGAATCGAGGGCGGCGGCTGGCCGTTTTCTGGCGGGCAGCTGGTCCTGCTTCCCACCACCATGGATTTCAGCGCCGACGTCGATCGCTACCTGACCTTCCGCGTCATCGGCCTCGACGCCGGGGCGTTCATCCAGGCGATGGAACTGGACAATATCTCCGCCACCGGCACATTTGATGGCCTCATGCCCCTCATATTCAACTCGCAGGGCGGGCGGGTCGCGGGCGGGGTGCTTGTCGCCCGGCAACAGGGCATGCCGCCGCTGCTGATGCCCGAAGGCGTCTTGCCGACCATCCCCTGTGATCCTGCGCGGCAATCGGGCGTGCTGTCCTATGTCGGCCCCGTATCGAACGAGCAGCTTGGGGCGATGGGACGGCTGGCATTCGATGCGCTCAAAAACTTGCAATATAAATGCCTGACGATCCTGATGGACGGCGCGCTGGACGGCGAAATGGTCACCAATGTCGTGTTCAACGGCGTCAATCGCGGTCAGTTGGGCGGCACCCCGGCAGGGTTGGCACGCAACTTCACGGGCCTGCCCTTCCTGTTCAACGTGCGGATCGCCGCGCCCTTCCGTGGGCTGCTCGGCACCGCCCAGTCCTTCATCGATCCCTCGCAACTCATCCAGAACAGCATCGGCGACCAGATGCAGGCGACCATGAAGAGCAAAATGAACGAAAGCCTTGCGGTTCAGCCTGCGGAAAGCGACAACATGCCAAACAGGGAGCGCAAATGAAGAAGCAAGCAATCATGATGGCGGGTTTCGCCGGTCTGGCCCTGGGGGGCTGTATTCAGGTCAAGGCGCCTGACAAGCCGATCGAAATCAACCTGAATGTGAAGGTGCAGCAGGAGGTCGTCGTGCGCCTGCAACGTGACGCACAGGATCTCATCCAGAATAACCCGGAGTTGTTCCCGCAATGACACGCAAGATGCTCATGATCGCCGCTGGTGCCGCCGTCGCTCTGGCCGCTGGTTTTGCAATGACCGCGCCCGCCCGTGCCCAGACCGGGGCCGTGGCCAGCGCCATGGCGGCCGGCACGGTGGGCGAACAGGCTGATGGTTATCTCGGCATCGCCGGCACGGTGGCGGGCGATGTCCGCGCCGAAGTCGAATCGATCAACATCAAGCGCCGCGCCGCCTATACGCAGCTGGCCAGCCAGCGTGGCGTCACCGTGCAGGATGTCGCCGCCGCCACCGGCTGTCAGACGCTCAGCAGCAGGGTCAAGACCGGCCAGGTGTATCGCATCGGCGCTGGCGCGTGGCAGACCAAGGGTGCCGGCCCGATCGCGCTGCCGCCCTATTGCGCGTCGGCGGGCTGAAAAGACGCACTGGCGGACTTTTCTCATTCCTTCGTCCGGGGGTGCCAATCTCTGCCCAACCATGGTTGACTATCCGCAATCGCCTTTCTAAACGGGCCGCGCCTTGACGGGTGCAGCCGCAAGCGCCATGCCGCCTGCCATATGGGGTAAAACCCCGATGGAGGACGAACATGGTTGCGGATGGACCCGGACAGGACCCGGCGGGGGAAGATGCGCGCATCACGTCTCTGGAAGAGCGGATTGCGCGCGCTGAATCCGTCGAAAAGGTCAGGCAGGGGGCTGTGGAGCAACAGGCGGACGATGGGTCTCGCCTGGGCAACCGGGTTCTTGCAGAACTGATCGGCGGTCTTGTCGGCGGTGCGTTGATCGGCTGGGTTTTGGACCGGCTGTTTGACACATCCCCATGGCTCCTGCTCGTTTTCCTCGGTCTTGGCATCGTGGCGGCGTTCAGGAACATCATCAGATTGACGACGACGAAGCGTCCCCCGGAATAAGGGACGCTTTTGTCATAGTCCGACGTTTAGACGGTTTAGACGTAACAGGGGTCCAGCGTGGCAGAATCCGGCAAAATCGATCCGATGCATCAATTTGCGATCGAACCGCTGTTCGGTACGGATCATCTGTCGATCGGCGGCTTCAACATCGCCTTCACCAACAGCGCGCTCTATATGGTGCTCGCGGCTGTGGTGCTGTGGATCTTCGTGATCGGCGGCATGAAGCGCGAACTGGTCCCCGGTCGCTGGCAGATGGCGGTCGAATATATGACCGGCTTCATCAAGAATCTGCTGATTGCGAATATCGGCGACAAGGGGCGCAAATATATCCCCTACGTCTTTTCGCTCTTCATGTTCATTCTGCTGGCCAACCTTCTGGGCCTGCTGCCGCTGGGTCTGGTGGGGCTTCACCCCTTCACCTTCACCAGCCATTTTACCGCCACTGGCGTATTGGCGATCATGAGCTTCTCGATCGTCCTGATCGTCGGCTTCGCCAAGCATGGCTTCCACTTCTTCTCGCTCTTCGTGCCCCATGGCACGCCTGCGCTGATGGTGGTGCCGCTCTTCTTCATTGAACTCGTCTCCTTCATGGTGCGTCCGTTCAGCCTGGGCCTGCGACTGTTCGTCGCGATGACCGCTGGCCACGTACTCCTGAAGGTGCTGGCGGGTTTCGTCATCAACAGCGCCAATGCCTCGCCGGCTTTGGGTCTCACCGTCGGCACCGCCAGCTTCGTCCTGATGATCGGCATCAGCGCGCTGGAAATGCTGGTCGCGGTGATCCAGGCCTATGTGTTCGCGCTGCTGACCTCGGTCTATCTCAACGATGCCGAAAACCTGCACTAAGATTTCCGTAATTTCGTCAACATTATTAATATTCTAACGAAGGAGTTTACGACATGGACGCAGAAGCCGCAAAGCTGCTCGGTGCTGGCCTGGCCGCGATCGGTGCGGGCATCGCTGCCCTCGGTGTGGGCAACGTGTTCAGCGCGTTCCTCGAAGGTGCGCTGCGCAATCCGGGTGCTGCTGATGGCCAGCAGGGCCGTCTGTTCATCGGTTTCGCCGCGGCGGAACTTCTGGGTCTGCTGGCGTTCGTTATCGCCATGATCCTGGTGTTCGTGGCCTGACACATATTGGGTGCGGGCAGGGCGGCTTCATGCTGGCCCGCCCGCATCCCCCCAAATTGACCGCGCCCTGATCGGACGGATAGATATGCCTCAAATCGCGCAAATCGCCGAAACCTACTCCAGCCAGATTTTCTGGTTGCTGTTGACCTTCGGCTTCGTGTTCTTCGTCATCGGCCTCGGCATGGTGCCCAAGGTTCAGGGTACGGCGGACGCGCGCGACGCGAAGATCAGTGGTGATCTGGACGCGGCCAAGGCCGCCTTCGCCCGCGCCGACGAAGCGGAAGCCGACTATCGCGTCCGTGACGCGCAAAGCCGTGCCGCCGCCCAGGCGATGCTGGTTCAGGCCAAGGCGCAAGCCGCCAAGGCATCCGAAACCAAACTCGCTGCCGCCGACGCTGAAGTCGCCGCCAAGATCGCGGCCGCCGAAGCCCGGATCAAGGCCGCCAGCGATGCCGCTCTGGCAGAAATTGAAACCGTCGCTGCCGATGCGGCACGCGACATGGTGGCCCGTATCGCTGGCGTGCAAGCGTCGGACGATGCAGCCCGCAACGCAGTAAAGGCGGCACTGGCCCATGGCTGAGGCAGCAGCACAGCATTCGGCGGAAACGCCCCCGAACCTTGAACAGGCAATCCATGCCGAAGGGCTGGAGCCGGTTGGCACCGTCGCGCACGAAGGCGTCGCGCCCCATAGCGATCCCAAGGCTGTCGGCATGGATGCCACCGCCTGGGTCAGCCTGGCTATGGCGGCCTTCATCGCCATCCTTCTGTTCAAGAAGGTTCCCGCGCTGATCGGCAGCGTGCTTGACGGGCGGATCGCACAGATCAAGGCGCAACTCGCCGAAGCCTCCAAGCTGCGTGCCGAGGCCGATGCGCTCAAGGCCGAATATGAGGCGAAACTCGCCGCCGCTGCGGGTGAGGCCGAAGCGATGCGCAAGTCCGCCGAGCATGAGGCCGAAACCCTGCTGGAGGACGCCCGCACCGCTGCCGCCGATCTGGTCGTCCGTCGCCAGAAAATGGCTGAGGACAAGATTGGCGCCGCCGAACGCGCTGCCATCACCGCCATCCGCGCCCGCGCCGTCAACGCCGCAACCACGGCAGCGGCCAGCCTGATCGCACAGGGCCATGATGCCAGCGCCGACAAGGCTCTGGTCGATAGCGCCATCAAGGGTCTCGGCCCGGTCGTCTGATCGCGCCACGCCAGACAAATGTAAAAGGGCCGGGCGCAATCCCGGCCCTTTTGCGTTGGCAGGTCCACCCCCGCGGGCTGAGAAATCGCGCATGACGTTTTGTTATTTCTACAACGTCATCCTGAACTTGTTTCAGGATCCATCGTACCCCAAACACTGCCGCCGCGTGTGACGAGAAATGGATGCTGAAACAAGTTCAGCATGACGATGAAGGCAAGGGCAGTTTCATAGGCGCGATAGCTCTGCCGGAGGGGCGATGGGTTCCCTGTGGCCATCACCCCAACCGCCCCCATTGCGATCCCCACCCGGCCCGCTATCTCATCCCCATGTCGCAACCCCAATCCCCCGACCGGTTTAACGAGGACAAGGCCAGCTACACGGTGCGCGGGTCCGGCGCGCCGGACATCGATGCGGGGGTGGAGGCGATCCGTACCACGCTGCGAACCCTGCCGATCCGGCCCGGCGTCTATCGGATGCACGACGCCCGCGGCGACGTCCTCTATGTCGGCAAGGCCCGCGCGCTCAAGAATCGCGTCGCCAACTATACCCAGGTCGATCGGCTTCCCCGCCGCCTGCAACGCATGGTCGCCCAGACCCGCTCCATGACCATCGTGACCACCAACAGCGAGGCCGAAGCCCTGCTGCTGGAGGCGCAACTCATCAAGCGCTACCGCCCGCCCTACAATGTGCTGTTGCGCGACGATAAAAGCTTCCCCTTCATCCTGCTGCGGGAGGATCATGCCTTTCCCCGCGTCCAGAAACATCGCGGCGCGCGCAAGGCGAAGGGCCGCTATTATGGTCCTTTCGCCAGCGCTGGGTCGGTCACCCGCACCATCAACGCGCTACAGAAGCTCTTTCTGCTGCGCTCCTGCACCGACAGCTTCTTCGCCAATCGCTCGCGCCCCTGCCTGCTCTATCAAATCAAGCGCTGCTCCGCCCCCTGCGTCGATCGCATCGACCCGGAAGGCTATGCCGAACTGGTCCGTGACGCGCAGGATTTCCTGGGTGGCAAGTCGACCAAGGTGCAGCAGAAACTCGGCACCGCGATGCAGGCTGCGTCCGATGCAATGGATTTCGAGCAGGCCGCCGTCATCCGCGATCGCCTCAAAGCGCTGACCTTCATTCAGGGCAGCCAGGCGATCAACGCCGAAGGCCTTGGCGACGCCGACATTTTCGCATTGGCGCAAAAGGGTGGCGCAATGTGCATCCAGGCCTTCTTCATTCGTGGCGGCCAGAATTGGGGCCATCGCAGCTTCTTCCCCGTCCACACCAACGAAGTGGCGGAGGACGAGGTGCTGGCCAGCTTCATGGCCCAGTTTTACGAGGAAGTGCCGCCGCCCAAGCTGGTCCTGGCCGACCGCGCGCCCGCCGAATGCGAATTGATGGCGCAGGCGCTCAGCGAACGGATCGGCAGCAAGGTCCGCATCGAAGTCCCCCAGCGCGGCGATCGCACCCGCCTGATCAAACAGGCGCAACGCAACGCGGTGGAGGCGCTGGACCGCCGCCTCGCCGAAACCACCAGCCAGGGCAAGATCCTCGACGAGATGGTCGAGATGTTCGGGCTGGACGCTGTGCCGGACCGTATCGAAATCTACGACAACAGCCATATTCAGGGCGCTCATGCCCTTGGCGCGATGGTCGTCGCGGGGCCGGAGGGGTTCCGCAAAAACGCCTATCGCAAGTTCAACATGAAGAACCCCGAAATCTCCAACGACGATTTCGCGATGATGCGCGAAATGTTCGAACGCCGCTTTGGCCGCGCCCAGCGCGAAGACCCTGATCGCGACAGCGGCGAATGGCCCGATCTGGTGCTGATTGACGGCGGCAAGGGCCAGCTATCGGCCGCCCGCGCAATGCTGGAGGAAATGGGCATAGAGGACGTCACCATGATCGGCGTCGCCAAGGGGCCGCATCATGGCCGAGACGGGCGGGAAGTGTTTCACCTGATGGATGGCCGCGAACTGACGCTGCCGGTCAATCATCCGGTCCTCTTCTACCTCCAGCGCCTGCGCGACGAAGCCCATCGCTTCGCCATCGGCGCCCACCGTGCCAAGCGCAGCAAGGCGATCACCGTGTCGTCGCTGGACGAAGTTCCGGGCATCGGGCCCGCCCGCAAGAAAGCCCTGCTCATGCATTTCGGCACCGCCCGCGCCGTCCGCGACGCGGCGCTGGAGGATCTGGCCCGCGCGCCGGGTGTTTCAAAAGCGGTGGCGCAGCAGGTCTATGATTATTTTCATGGCTGATCCCGGTGGGGGCGCATAGCGCATGTCGATCCTCGCGACCCCTGCGATCATCTGCTCGCTGCGCCAGCATGGCGAACATGGCGCGATTGCGCGGTTGCTGACGCCCGACCATGGCCTGATCGCGGGCTATGTGCGGGGCGGGCGATCCCGCGCGATGCGTCCAGTGCTGCTCCCCGGCAATAGCGTCGCGGCGACCTTCCGCGCCCGGACGGAGGAACAACTCGCCAGCCTGACCGTCGAACTGGCGCACAGCCGCGCGCCGCTTCATGCCGAACCTTTGCCTGCCGCCGCGATCGACTGGGCCTGCGCACTGACCGCCATCGCCCTGCCGGAAGGGACGCCCTATCCTGCGCTTCATTCCGCGCTCGATGGCGTGCTGGGCGCGGTGGAGGCTGCCCCTGCGGCCCGTGGCTGGGCGGTGGCGCTGGTTCGCTACGAACTGCTGCTGCTCGCCGAACTGGGCTTCGGCCTTGATCTGACGCGCTGCGCTGCGACGGGCGATGCCACCGATCTCGCCTTCGTCAGCCCGCGCAGCGCGGCGGCGGTCAGCCGGGCAGGGGCCATCGGCTATGAAAGCCTGCTCCTGCCGCTTCCCTCCTTCCTGCTGGAAGGCGGCACCGGCGAATGGGGCCAGATACTCGACGGCTTGCGCCTGACCGGCTTCTTCCTCGAACGCTCCATCCTCACCGACTGGCGTGCCGATGTGCTGGCAGCAAGGGAAAGGCTGGTCGAAAGGCTCAAAAGGGCGGTTGCGTGAAACCTCCTGTCTCCATAAGGGATCGCCACGCAATATAAGGAGTGCCCGCCCATGTTGATCGCCCTGTTCCCCGGAGACGGCATCGGTCCCGAAATCGTCGATCAGGCCAAGCGCGTGCTGGATGCGCTGGCGATCGACGGGCTGACCTATGAACAGGGGCTGGTCGGCGGCGCGGCCTATAAGGCGGTCGGCCATCCGCTCCCGCCCGAAACGCTGGAACTGGCCCGGCGCGCCGACGCCATCCTGTTCGGCGCGGTCGGTGATCCCGATTGCGACGCCCTTGAACGCCATTTGCGGCCCGAACAGGCGATCTTGGGCCTGCGCAAGGAACTCGGCCTCTTTTCCAACCTGCGCCCGGCCAGGGTATTCCCCGAACTGGCCGGCGAATCCGCCCTCAAGCCCGAAGTTGCCAGCGCGATCGACCTGCTGATCGTCCGGGAAACCAATGGCGACGTCTATTTCGGCGAAAAGGGCTTCCGCACCACGGCCGACGGCCTGCGCGAAGGCTATGACATCATGTCGTACAACGAAGCCGAAGTGCGCCGCATCGCCCATAGCGGCTTTCAGGCAGCACAGGCGCGGCGCGGCAAGCTGTGTTCGGTGGACAAGGCCAATGTGCTGGAAACCAGCCAGCTTTGGCGCGACGTGGTGATAGAGGTATCGGCGGACTATCCCGACGTGGCGCTCAGCCATATGTATGTGGACAATGCCGCGATGCAGCTGGTCCGCAACCCCGGCCAGTTCGATGTCATCGTCACCGGCAATCTGTTCGGCGACATTTTGTCCGATCAGGCCAGCATGTGCGTCGGCTCCATCGGCATGCTGGCGTCCGCCACGCTCAACGGCAGCGGGCAGGGGCTGTACGAGCCGATCCACGGGTCCGCCCCTGACATTGCGGGCACTGGAAAGGCCAATCCGCTGGCCACCATCCTGTCCGCCGCGATGATGCTGCGCTATTCGCTCGGCCTCGGCGCGCAGGCCGATCGTATCGAGGCGGCCGTGGCCAAGGCTCTGGCCAACGGCGCGCGCAGCGCCGACCTGGGCGGCGCCATGACCACGGTCGAAATGGGCGATGCGGTGCTGGCGGTTCTTTGACAGGCCACCACCGCCCTTAAGATTTCGTCGCCCCGTCGTTCTTAAAAGAAAACGGGGACGCAACGAATGACGATTATATTGAAGCAGGATCATGACGCCTTGCGCGCCATGATGCACGATTTCGCGCATGTCTTGCGCACGCGCGGTTCCGACGCTCTGCCGGACATAGCGCGCAGGCGTATCTCTTTTTCCCAGCTGTTCCGTCAACATATGGGGCGAGAGGACGCCCGCGCCCTGGACCTGCGGAACGGCCGTCAGGCGGCGCAGGCCGATCCGGTCCTGCGCGAACATGGCCGGGCAATCCGCATCCTGTTCCTGCGCTACAGCGACCATATCAAATATTGGACGCCAACAGTGATCAAGGGGAGTTGGGACGACTATCTTGCGGCGGTGCTGGTGCTGCAAGGCGAATTGGCCGATCGGATGGCGTGGGAAGAACGGTGCCTCTATCCACTGATAGATGCGCAGCCACGCGGGGCAGCCTGACGCGCGACTGAATGCTGACATTTCCTCAGGGTCAGAACCGGACTGCCGGCGGCAGTTCAGGGCCAATTTCATCGCAAAGGTTCTGTCCTGTTCCCGGCGCCCGGCTTATTGCGGCTGTCATGACAGATTTCTCCCTTGCTTCGCTCCGTTCCGCCGCCGCGATGGTCCATGCCCAGGTGCCGCCAACCCCGCAATATGCCTGGCCGCTGCTGTCCGCGCGCGCGGGATGCGAACTCTGGGTAAAGCATGAAAATCACACGCCTACCGGGGCGTTCAAGGTGCGCGGGGCGATAACCTATATCGACTGGCTCCGCCGCACGCACCCGCATGTCACCGGCATCATCACCGCAACCCGTGGCAATCATGGGCAGGCGCAGGTCCGCGCCGCCACTGCCGCGGGGCTCAAGGCCACCATTGTCGTCCCCCACGGCAATGCGCTGGAAAAAAATGCGGCGATGCGGGCGTTCGGCGCAACCCTGATCGAACATGGCCATGATTTCGACAGCGCCAAGGCCGAAGCGCTCCGCCTGTCTGCCGAGCAGGGGCTTTTCATGGTCCCGGCCTATCATGACGAACTGGTCCGGGGAGTCGCCAGCTATGGGCTGGAACTGTTCGATGCGGTGCCGGACCTCGACACGGTTTACGTCCCCGTCGGCTGCGGTTCCGGCCTCTGCGGCACCATCGCGGCGCGCGATGCGCTGGGCCTCGCGACCAAGGTCGTCGGCGTCGTCTCCGCCCATGTCGATGCCGCCAAGCGCTCGTTCGAGGCGGGCAGGCTGCTCGCCAGCCCCACCGCCTACACTTTTGCCGATGGCGTGGCGGTATGCACGCCGGTACAGGCCGCGCTCGATTATTTCGGCCCCCGCGCCGACCGCTTCGTCGCTGTGACCGACGATGAAGTCGCTGCCGCAATCCGCCATTATTGGCAGGACACGCATAATCTGGCCGAAGGGGCAGGGGCCGTCGCGCTTGCCGCCGCGCTTCAGGAAAAGGAAGCGATGCGGGGCAAGAAGGTTGCAGTTATCCTGTCTGGCGGTAATGGCGACATGAGCCAGATGGCCGAAATATTGGGCGGCGCCACCCCCGTGGTGCGGCAGGACATGCGGAAAGCGATATGAAGCGGAAAAGCGGCCAAAACCCGGATATCACCAAAAACTGGAAGCCTGCCACGCTGGCGATCCGGGGCGGCACCGCGCGCAGCGAATGGGGCGAAACCTCCGAAGCGCTCTTCCTGACCAGCGGCTACAGCTATGACCGGGCGGAGGACGCCGCCGCACGCTTTGCTGGCGAACAGCAGGGCATGACCTATTCGCGCCTCCAGAACCCGACCGTGGAGATGCTGGAACAGCGGATCGCCCTGCTCGAAGGGGCGGAAGCCTGCCGCGCCACCGCCACCGGCATGGCGGCGATGACGGCGGCGCTGCTCTGCCAGTTGTCGGCGGGCGACCATGTCGTTGCGGCGAAAGCGGCCTTTGGCTCGTGCCGCTGGCTGACCGACACGCTGCTACCCAAATTCGGGATCGAAACGACCACGATCGACGCACGCGATACCGCCGCATGGGAAGCGGCGATCCGGCCGAACACCAAGGTGTTTTTCTTCGAAACCCCCGCAAATCCGACCATGGATGTGGTGGACTTGCGCGCCGTCTGCGCCATTGCCAAAGCGCATGGCATCACCAGCGTCGTCGACAATGCCTTCGCCTCGCCAGCGCTCCAGCGGCCCATGGAATTTGGCGCGGATGTCGTGGCCTATAGCGCGACCAAGATGATGGACGGGCAGGGCCGGGTGCTCGCGGGCGCGGTCTGCGGCACGCGTGAATGGATCGACAATGTCCTGCTGCCGTTCCACCGCAACACCGGCCCGACGCTCAGTGCCTTCAACGCTTGGGTGGTGCTGAAGGGGCTGGAAACGCTGGACCTTCGCATCCGCCGCCAGAGCGAAAATGCGCTGAAGGTCGCCGCCTTCCTTGAAGGCCGCGTGGCGAAAGTCCTGTATCCCGGCCTTCCAAGCCACCCCCAGCACGCATTGGCCATGTCGCAAATGGCGATGGCCGGTCCCATCTTCTCGCTCTATGTCGGCGGTGGCCGGGCCGAAGCGCACGGCCTGCTCAACGGGCTCGAACTGGTCGACATCAGCAACAATATCGGCGACTCGCGGTCGCTCATGACCCATCCGGCCTCCACCACCCATTTCGGCATGGCCGAAGCGGCGCGGCTGGAAGTCGGCATTACCGAAGATATGCTCCGCCTGAATGTGGGCCTGGAGGATGCTGACGACGTCATTGCCGATCTTGATCGCGCTCTCACGTCGATAGGGCGTTGACGGGAGGCATCGGCCAAGCGCATCTCAGCATCATGAACGCGCTTTTCCCCTTCCACGCGACGACGCGCGATGTGACTGTTCATGTCGCCGTCTCCTTCCTGCCCGAACAGTCGGAGCCGGACCGGGGCCGCTGGTTCTGGGCCTATCATATCCGCATCGAAAATCACGGCGACCTGCCGGTGCAACTGCTCAGCCGCCACTGGATCATTACCGACGGGCGGGGCGTCCAGCACCGTGTCGACGGCGACGGCGTGGTCGGTGAACAGCCGGTGGTGCAGCCGGGCAAAAGCTATGATTATGTGTCGGGTTGCCCGCTCAATACGCCCACCGGATCGATGATGGGCAATTATCAGATGATCGGCGTGGGCGGCGAAACCTTTGAGGTGGCGATTCCGCATTTCGCCCTCATCGCCCCGGCGGTCGCCGAATGAAGCGCACCCATTTGCCGCTGAACGGCCTGCGCGTGCTGGACGCAGCCGCCCGCCATCTGTCCTTCACCCGCGCGGCTGATGAACTGGCGGTCACGCCCGCCGCCGTTGGCCAGCAGATTCGCGCGCTGGAGGATCTGCTGGGCGTCGTCCTGTTCCGCCGCACGCCCAAGGGGCTGGAACTGACCCCGGAAACCGAAGGCGGCCTGGACGCGCTGCGCGCCGGCTTTCTGGAATTTGAGGAAGCCGTCCGCGCCATGCAGGCGGGTCAGTCCAGCAGCGCCCTCACCATTGCGGCGCCGCGCGACATCACCGCGAAATGGCTTCAGCCGCGTCTGGCCGCCTACGCCGCCAGCCAGCCCGGCCTGACCTTCTCTCTGGTTGCGGCTGACGAGATGCTCGATTTCACCGAAGCCAATCTCGATGTCGCGCTGCGCCTGTCCGACCGGGTCGGGGAGCATGAGGGCGTCCAATTGGGCGAGCCGCTGTTCGTTACCGTAGAGGCGGCCAATGGCGGCCCGGACCAGCGCATCGAATGGCCCGGCTGCCCGTCGAGCGATCAGCCTGCCAGCATCCGTGTGGCTGACGCCGGGCTGGCGATCGAGGCCGCCGCGACTGGCTTTGGCCGTGCCAGCGTGCCCCTGTTGTTGGCAGAGGCGGATTTGACCGCCGGACGCATCCGTCAGGTCGGCGACGCCGTTGCTTCGCCGCTGTCATACTGGCTGATCGCCCCGCTACCGCAATGGCGTCAGAAGAAGGTGAAGGCTTTGGTGGAAGCGCTGACGCGCTGATATTGCGATGAGGATAGGTGATATGCGTGGCATGGCCGGATGGACGAGCAGCGTTCTGGCGTTCGCGCTGGTCGCCTGTTCCGGCGGCGAAGATTCGCCCGCAAATGATGCAAGGACGCAGACCGTCGCGCAAAATGCCGCAGGCAATGCTGCTGGTGCGCCTGTTCCCGATGCCAACGCTGTAGGGAATGTCGCAGAGCCGGAAGCCGACAGTTCAGTGTCGACCATCTATGGCGATTGCTATCTCAGGATCGACGGCAAGGTCTATCTCGACATCAAGAAGGATTGCCCGATGGTGTCGTTGCATGACGGCAATGGCAGTCTGATCCTGAATTCTGATGGCGAGCATCAGGTCAAAACCTATTTCGCCTATCTGACACCCAATGGAGACGGTACCGCTGGCGCGTCATGGAATGAAGAGCCCGGCGTCACCCATGCCCAGGCGCTGTTGTCCGAAAATCTCAAGCGAGACGGCGCCTGCTGGTTCGACAGTCGTGTCAGGATTTGCGCCACCCAGCGCTGAAGCGGGGAGCGTCAGCTCACCTCGTCGGGTCGCAACCGCCGCAATTTCGGTGCGGTTTCCATCTGTGCTGCATCTTTAATATCCACCCGCAAATCCTCGCGCATCTGATGGATGGATGCGATCACTGGCCCCATCGCCACGCCCAGATCGACCAGCGCAGTCTCGGCCAGTTGCAGCGAGCTTTCCAGCGTCTCCGGCACTGCATCGCTCGCACCCGCCTTGTAAAGCTGCGCGGCATGACTGGTATCGCGCGCGCGGGCGATGATCGGCAGATCCGGTACCCATCCACGAACCCGCCGGGTCAGCCGGACGGACAGGACCGGGTCGTCCATCGTCAGGATCAGCGCGCGGGCATGGCCCAGCCGCAGCTTGTCCAGCATTTCCACGCGCGCCACGTCGCCGAATAATATGGGATAACCCGCCCGCCGCGCTTCCGCGACGACATCGGGGTCCGATTCGACAACGATGAAACGCTGCTTGTGGGTCTTGAGCAGGTCGCACACCATCCGTCCGACCCGGCCAAAGCCGATGACGACCGCTGCTGCCTCGGCATGCTCCTCGCTCGCTTCGGGCAGTTCTTCGCCCAGCGCCATTTCCAGTCGGCGGGCGACATCATGGCCAATCCGCGCCAGCAATGGCGTGATGGTCAGGCCAATGGCGGTGACGATCTGCCAGAAGGCGGCGGTCGACGGCAGGATCAGTTGCGCGGCCGCTGCGGTCGACAGCACGATCAGGGTGGTTTCCGAAGGGCTGGACATCAGCACGCCAACCTCCAGCGCTACGCCCTTGCGCGCCCCGGAAAAATAGAGCAGCGCGGCGGTCACCAGCGTCTTGGCCAGCACCACGCCCGCCACCGCCAGCACCAGGCTGGGCCAGTTGGCCAGGATCACGCGAATGTCCAGGCTCATGCCGACCGTGATCAGGAATACGCCCAGCGCCAGCCCCTTGAACGGGGCGGTGATGACCTCGACCTCGCCATGATAATCGGTTTCGGCGATCATCAGTCCGGCCAGCAGCGCTCCCACGATCGGCGACAGGCCCGCGATGGACGTCGCCAGGCTGGATACGATGACGACCAGCAGGCTCGCGGCGAGAAACACCTCCGGGCTTTTCGTCCGCGCCGCCTGGCTGAAAATATGTGGCAGGAACAGGCGGCCCAGCACCAGCATGATCGCGATGGTGATGCCGCCGCGCATCAGCGTGCTCATCATCTCGCCCCACGCCCCGTCGGGACTGGCCGCGACGGACGGCGCCAGCGCGCCGAGCATGAAGATGATCGGCACCAGCGCCAGATCCTCGAACAGCAGCATCGAAAATGCGGCTTTCCCGACGGCGCTCTGGGTGGCGACCATCGGCAGCACCACGGCGGTGGAGGACAGCGCCAGCGCCAACCCCAGACCGACTGCGCCTGCGGTCGGTTGGCCCAAGGCGTAGAGGCCGAGCGCAATCAGCGCCCCGCTGCACAGCAATTCCGCCGCGCCCACGCCGAACACCTGCGCCCGCATCGTCCATAGCCGCTTGAAGCTCAGTTCCAGCCCGATGGAAAACAGCAATAATATGACGCCCAGTTCCGCAAATGGCTCGATCGCCGCGCGGTTGGAAATGGTGACATGATAGAGCCAGGGATATTGCCCGACCAGAGCGCCCAGGCCAGCCGGGCCGACCGCCAGCCCGACCAGGATGAACCCGATCACCGGACTGATGCGAAAGCGCGCAAATCCGGGAATAACCAGCCCCGCCGCGCCAAGGATAACGAGGGAGTCGCTGAAACTATGGGGATCAATCGCACCGGCCATGTCGCCATCATTGCGGCAAGTCGGTGGAATATCCAGCCTTTTGGTAGAAAAATGCCGTTACGGCAATTCGCCAAGCTCCGCGCGGATGCCGGTTCGAAATCGGGGATTTGAGAGAAAATGGTGCGGACGGCGGGACTTGAACCCGCATTTCCAGGGGAAGGCGGATTTTAAGGCCGCATTTTATCTCATATTTTCAATCCATCTTCCGACAGGTTTTTGATTTGTTCACGCATGGATCCCTGCGGCCTGTAGCGTTTTGTCGGAATGGCGCGTGGTCCGCTGCGGGCGTCCGCCTTCCCGCTTCGCGTTGGGAAAATGTCGCAATATTCGTCGCGTGGCGGCTGGGGCGGCAAGCGAAGTTCGGGCTTTGCTTTCGGCTGGGGCAGGGTGGGCGTTGACCCGTCGAGCGTGATGCGAGCAACGGCGCCCCATGTCTCGGCGCGTTGAAATATCGCCCTGGCGACCGCGACTTGCCCGGCGATCTCATCCGCGCTGTCCGGCCAGGCGTAACCGATCTGGATTCCGCGAGCCGAATAGATCCCGACCGCAGCATGGCCACCGACGATCGCGCGCTCGCGGCGGAGTTCGAGCACTTCACCCGGCCGGCACTCCGCGATCTCGGCCCGGCGGGCGGGGCCGAGCTGGGCGAATTCTGCACCAATGACGATGAGCGATGTGGAGCCTCGGAACATGTCATGAACATAAGCGCCGACGTGGCCTATCGCAATGGTGGATCATCTGGCCGGCATTCAGCTATAGACCTCCCAGCCGTGCCACGTTGCGACCGCAACCACTGCCCCTTCACGTTTGTCATTCGATTATTAGCTGCGTGGACCGATTGTCGTGGTCACGGAAATGATGGGGGTGCATATGTTGCTTCGCTCCTCTTCGCTTAAGGCACTGAAATCTATAGCAGGTCCGTAAGCGTCTTTAGCTGACATGTCGTGACCTTCGGCGCGCGCGACTAGGTTAGCGCCCAGAGGTTGTGGAACAAGCGAGCAAACATCCTCGGAAATTCCGGAGGCCACGTTGAGCAGTCCGAGGCCCACCAGACGGGAAATCACATCACCAAGATCTGTGGGGTTGGAGCAACCACTTTGCGCAAGAACCATCTCCAAAGCGTATTTGTTTCCGTAGAATGCCACACCTCGATTCTCGGATAAATTAATGCACCTCGGTGGGGTCATAGACATCGCGATGATCCGAACGCATTCTGGAGACAAACTTTCAAGTATCTGCATGAACAGGAGCGATTTCTTCGCGCTTTCTTCCGATCGCGATGATCCGGCCAGCAAACCAGCCCAAACATTTTGGATATCGTCGTCTTCTATTTGGCTGGCGCTCTCGACTGCCAAAGTCAGCAATCTCGGCGCAAGCCGAGGATTTTCAATATTTAGCGCTTCGATCATGCGTGCTACTTTAGGCTCGTATTTTGCAAAATTCTGGGCACGCCAGCCTCTAATTTTATCTTGAATGAGCAGGCCCATCTCATTCGCACCGGGCTGACAAAGACTACTGAGGAAACTACCCAAGCCCTTTGTTCCAGCTTCTAAGAGCCTGTCAGTCGTATCTGCCAACGTGCTCAAAGCAGGCACATCGATTTGAAGCTTAAAGTCAGGATCGTCCGGCATGATACCCTCGAAGCAATTGGACACCTTGTGTAGCATAAGGCGCAAACCTTCCAAGCTCTGCATAATCCGGGATTTCCGGCGCTCCCCGTGTAAACCGGACGAAATTGCGCTTCTTTTAAACCAATAGCTTGGCACCGCGTTGTAAGCCGTCAGCGACGTGGAGGAGTGTGCTGATGGTTGATCCGAAGCATCTGACGGATGAAGCTTTGATCCGGCTGTGGCAGCAAGTCGAAGATCCCGAAAACCTCAGCGACGATGAGCAAGCGGTGATCGACGAAATGGAACGGCGCGGCACCGATTTTTAAAACAGTGCCGGACCCGTCGACGCAGATTTGCTCTTGAACCACGGCGCATCGGTTGCTTCCACGATCATGCGATCGGCCGGATAGGGTCGATCAAACTGATATAGATCCTTCAGCGGCGCAGTCAGCCATGTGTCCCAATCCTGCGGATCAAGGATGACCGGCGAACGGTCGTGGATGTCGGCCAGCTCCGGCGCATTGTCGGTCATCACGCCGGTATAGACCGCGCCCCATTCATCGCTCTGGGTCCAAAGCCCCGCCCAGGCAAAGATGGGCTGATCCTTCACCGACAACCATGTTTCGGTCATGCGGCCCGGTTGGCCCACAGCTTCCGCGAATCGTGCCGTCGGGATCAGGCAGCGCTGGCGCGGTTCGGCGGCCCAGCGCTTCCAGAACGACCCCAGCTTGTCGAAGCGTGCATTATTGACCGGCTTGGGCTTGAGCGGCTGACCGCTCTTGCCGCGCAGCGAGACTGGGAAACCCCATGTCATCTGTTCCAGTACCAGGCCGTCGCCATCCATGCGTACGACGCTGCCCGGCGCTTTGGGATGCACCTGCAACGGCCCATCATTGAACCGCGCGCCGATCCGCGCGCCGAACAGTTGCAGCACCTTTTGCGTATCGCCGCGCTCAGCCCGATTGCACATGGTCGGGAAGGTGGTTTGCGACAGGCCGCCTGTCAACGCGCTTGACCCGACTCGCGCTGATGTTCTCATTACGTTCTCATGAGCAAGGCCACCATCACCTACGACCCGTTCGTCGTGCGCCAATGGACGCTTCCCACCGAAGCCTATTCTATCGCGCACCTGTTCCGGGAAGGATTGCTTGGCGAAGCCTATCCCGAAGAGCGCGGGATTTTGCGCATCGATCTGGAACCGGACGTTCCTGTCGTCCTGCCCGTCGATTGGGTCGACCGGTTGCTGAAAATCGCAATCGACCGCGGCGCGCAGGATTTCACGGAGCGCCGCCTGTTCGATTATATCGCGCATGAAATCGGCAGGGCCAAGGCTTAGGCAGGGCTTATCACTGCTTTTCAGCCATACACTTCGACCAGCCGCGCCATCTGCCCCACACGCATGTTACGAGCCAGCAGGCAATCATCCCTGCCAATTGCCTGCTGGTGCCGCAATAATCTTCCCCGACTGATTAAACGTGGGTGCGAAATTACCAGCGATTGGCCCGTCCCATGCGCCCCAACGCATCCATGTTTTCTGATCCTGCAGGCCGATGAGCGTATTGCGTTCGACCGCGCCGGAACCGGTAAAGGCGATGCCATTATAGAGCGTGCCGTGAAGGACGTTATGCCGGATGCTCAGGCCCTCATAGTTCAGCCGACCGGCATAGGTGCGGCAAAAGATGCCCTGCACAGCCTGCCCGGCACCACGCCAGATGCGATTGTTGCTGATCGTGACACCGCGCGTTGGCTTAACCGCATCGGTCGCGCCTTGGATCGCGTCGGGGTGAGTTGCCTCTCCACCGACCGTCCCGGGGTAAAAGTCCCAGAAGTGGTTGCCGTCGATCATCAGGCCGTCTGCACCTTCCTGGATGCGAATGCCGTCTTTCCGAATGTCATGAAACCGATTGCGGAGCGCATTGAAGTTAGAGCAGCTGCGCAGGGCCAGCGCCAGATTGCAGTCGAAAAACTCGCTATTCTCGACAAAACCGTCTGCGATATTGTGGAAGGTGAGGGCCGTGGCATCGGGCGACGATACCTTGACCCGGCGTGCGCTGATCGCCGTCGAAGCATAGCCCGCAACGCTGGTGCCAAGCGTCACGCCCTCGAAATGCAACCCCCGGCACCCGCGCACGTCGAAGCTTAGCGCGCCGTTGACGATGCTGACCGCCTTGTCGAAGGCGTAGCCTTTGAGCAGAACCTTGCCCAGCGCGGCACCGTCGAGGTCGATGACTTCGCCACCTGTGCATTTCGCGAGGGCGGCTTTCAGTTCGTTCGCGGTCATACGTAAGCGCCTCTACTGTCAGCCCTGCTTGATTGTGGGCGAGCGGTTCCAGCAAGGTCGAACGGCAACACGGCATCAGCCGCCGCCTTGCACGGGCTACCAGATTGCAACGTGTATGTTCCGCCACCCGCGCCGCCAGTTGGCCCGCTGGTCGTGCTCGCAGGGGCGGTGAACAGCGGGTCATTGCGGATGCTGTTGGACGTGCCGTAGTTGGGGTTAAGGCCCGCATATTGCTGCGCGAAGCTAGCGCCTTGCCCGACCAGATCGCCGTTAGCGGCCTTGAACTGCGTAAAATTATCCGTGCAGCCAACGCCATACTCAAAGGCCAAATTGCCCAGACGTGTGCCGTCCATAACAAACACATCGCCTTTGGTGTTTAGCTGGACGAAGATGTTGCCGTGATTGCGGCAGAATTTGGTAGTGCGGGGCGTCGCGCCTTCGTCGTAGCAGTGATTAGAGCGGCCATGATCGTTGAAGCCTGCAAGGGTGTTGTTGGCAAACAAGATATTGCTGGCACCTGCGGATGAATTATCCGGCGATATAGCGGTTTGCGTGTTCGCTGTTGCGCTGACATATTCAATGACGTTCTGGACGCAGGCCTGACCGTCGCCAGTAGCGCCGAAAGGCCCGCCCGTGTTTTCGACGCCCCATAGCTTGTTGAACGCAATGATGCGCCCATTGTTGTTGTCAGTCGATCCTGTGCGACGGATGGTGGAGCCTACAAGCAAATAGCCTTCAAGATTGCGCACCGCGCCTGTGTTGTTGAGGAACACTCCGCGCCAAACCCGCCATTGCCCGTTGCCGCTGGGGCCAACGAATTGAGCGGTTTCGCCCGTGAGCGTCATCCCATAAATGTACCCATCGCTGTTTGAAAACATGGTGGACGCCTGCGCGTTATTGTCAAACTCGACATTATCGAGAAAGATTTCCAGCCGGGTTCCAGCCTCACCCGTCCATGCGCTTGTCGCTGTACGCTGCACCCGAAGGTTTCTAATGATAAGACAGCCAGTCGTGATCGGTGCCGTGAGCGTCCCGCCAGAACCAAGTCGTGGGCGGGGAGCGCCAGCGGTCAGGCGAGCGTCGGCCATCGCTATATCGGGGTCACGCTCAACGATAAGCGCCGCCACCTTTTGCGTTTTAGCAACCGCCGCGCCGGACCCCAGGGCGATGTCGCCGCCCGCCATGATGCGGATGCGGCAACCGTCCACGCCGGTCGTAGCCGAATAAGCGGCCTGTAATGCGTCCAGCGCGCCGGTCATCGTAAGGTATGGCGATGCCTTCGCGGTCGCTGCCGTGGTCGAAATAACGCCCGTGCTATTGTTCCCGGTTGGCGACACATAGGCGAGAGGTGGTGCAGCTTCCAGTGTCGTGTTCTTGAGGAAATAGCGCGGCGAAAATTCACGCGAGCGCGAGACATCTGCGCCTTTCAGGACAGACGCTGCCGCGCCGACATGCGGGTACACTTCCGCGTTGACCGTCACCATCGCGTTGTTTGTCAGCGTCGAAATATCCGTCGTCGGCAGGGCATAAACGATCACCGCGTTCTGATCCCCGGCGCGCCCCGACACGGTAGGCGTGGACACCACGACATTGATCGTCGTCGTCCCGTCTGTGATTACGAATTTGACAGCCGCGACCTGTTTGCCGGCCCGCATGTAGTAGTGGAAGGCCACCAACTCGACCGGATATGCCGAGCCGCCTATACTGTTGCCGACAACCAGGCGATCAGGCGATACCCAATTCGCGACTGGCTTGGGGCTGGCTTCCGCGCTGTTATTGGCGGCCCCGGAAACTGTGTCAGTAGACAGGAGATAATCTGACAGCGCGACAGTGAGGGGCGTCAGGCTGGCTTGATTGGGGTATGGCTGGCGTACGCGCGTGGTGACGTAAAGGGTGTCACTAACCGTTACCGGGCTGGCACTGGCATCATAACCCTGCCGGGACACGGCGAACGGAACTGGCGACGGGATCGATGGCGTTGAAGCGTAATCCGCCTGGAAGCCGTCTGCTCCGATCGCGCTAATAGGGGCGGGCGCAGGCTCAGGCGCTGCACCCGCCGCCCCCAAAACGCCCATGGTGCCAAGCGTGAGCGCGCCCACATCGCCCAGACAGCCGAGCATCAGACGGCATCCTTGATGGCGACTTTCTCGCCCGCCACCGTGACCGCGAAGGAGCGCGGCTGATTGGCGAGCACAAGGTGCCCGGTGTCGGACGCGGCAGTGGGATCAGTTCCGAATTTGACCCAGACGTCACCCTTGGGCACGATCGTCCAGAAACGCGCCCTTAACAGGGTCGGCCCGGCCGCCACGATCGAGGATTGCGCTGTCTCTTATACACATCTAGATGTGTATAAGAGACAGAGTCCATATCACTCTCTGCAATGTGCAGGCGCGGGCCGATACCGGCGCTACCATGCCGATCCCCGATAGCGTCGAAGGCGCGGCCGCCACGATCGAGGCTTGCGCGCTCGTGCCCGATCTCTCGATCGTGTCGGCCGCGCCTTCGACGCTGTCGGGGATCGGCATGGTAGCGCCGGTATCGGCACGCGCCTGCACATTGCAGAGAGTGATATGGACTAGGGCCATCAATATGTCCTTTCAGGGGAAGAGAGGGGCGTTAGCGCACGTCCATCGGGCAGACCCGCGCGACGACGCGCTCGGCCAGCGCCAGGGCGGCCTTCGCGTTGGGGCATGTTGCGTAGGGGTGGACCGTGGTGCAGCCGCCCAGCAACAGCAGCAGGGGGAACAGGCGGATCACCAGTCTACCCCCCGCCGAAATGCACGAATGACGAAGGGCGCGGCGACCGCGATGATCGCCAGCGGAAAGCTGACAAAGCCCGCGATGAAGAGGCCGATGCTGGCCATCACTTCTTCGCCAGCTTGCGTGTGCTGATCTGCCCCCAGACCAGCGGCACGACAACCAGCGCGACAGCGCCCAGCATCTCGACCGTGTCAGCGCCCAGCCAGCCCTTGCCGATGGCATAGCCGCCCACGATCAGCACGACCTGGCGCACCCCGGCCGCAATTTGTGTAGTGGTGACGTCGTTCATTTTTCGTCCTTTCCATCAAATTCAGGGATGTCGACCGTCTGGCCCGCCAGCGCATGGGTGCAATCAGTCAGAAACTGGATGCGTCCGTCAGTCACGAAACTGTGGCACACAGCTGGCGGGGCGTTTTTGCCATCGCCTCGGTCTTGCCCGGCGTCAGGTCCGTTGTAGGTGATCAGTACCGAGGGTGAGAGGGTCGGCAGATCGAGGCTACCGTTCCATTGCCAAGTGTTGGCGCCATTCACACTGCAAACGTGCTGAGCGTTGCAGCCGGGACAGCGAAAGGCGAGACGGTCGGTATTGGATTTTATCAAGACCGCGCGGTCGCCTCGCTGGATTTCTGGGCGGCTCATGCCTCATTCCTCGACACCGGCGCGCCGTTGGCGTTCAGCTTCACCGGCCCGCCGATCACCGGCCAGCCTCTGGGCCAGCGCCGGGCAATGCACCGGGATTTGGCGATGCGCATGATGGTGACGGCATCGCCCTGGTTGCCGCCAAGGACATGATAGTGGGTAGCGTCCTCGCCTACATAGAAGGCAACATGGCCGCCGCCCGCCCGTTCGAACACCAGGATGGCACCGGGGGCGAGGCGATCGGCGGCGATGGCACTGCCCCATGTTGCCCAGGCCTTGGCGCGCACCGCGATCGGTGGTGGCGTAATGCCGGAAGCCTGCACCGCATGGGCGCAGAAGAGGCCGCACCAGGGGATGCTGTCGGCATTGTAGATCATGCCCAGCGCCTTGGCGCCGAGCTGTTTCGCCCAGCCAAGGATAGAGGCACTGTTGGCGCTCCCGGCTGCTTCGCGCGTGCCAAGGAGCGCCCGCGCGGCCATAAGCCACGCCGGATCAGTCGAACCCATGCTTTTTCTCCATGAAAAAGGGCGCCCGCAGCGCCCGTGGAACGTTCCGTCCCTCACCCCGTTGGTTTATGAAAAGGAGAGGAATATGAACATCATCGAAAGGCGGCCTCCGCCGCCGCCCCGTGCGATGCAGGGCATGGCAAACGGCGTTCTTCTGTCGGTCGCCATCTGGAGCGCCGTCGCGGCACTCGTCTCTATCGTCTAAGTTCCGTCTCGCTGGCGGTCGATCAATCGATCATACGCTGCAACGGCAGCGCCCATCTGTCGGTTCTGACCCTCGCCATCCACAACGGCGCGCAGTCGCGCCAGGTCGGCCTCGGTTTTCATCTTAGACCGGTGGCATTCTTCCACTTCGCGCTCCAGCCGGTCGATGCGCTCGTCTGATTTTTCCAGCCGGGCCTCCAGGACCAGCCGATAGCTTTTCCAGCTCTGATCCAGTTCCGCCCGCTGCTTGTCATTGTCAGCGGAGGCGCGATCCGCACGGCCTGTCAGCCAAAGGATCAGCCAGCGCATCATGTACAGCCCACCGCCAAGGCTGAAGCCGCCCGCCGCCACCTGGGCGACGTCGCCCGCCAGTCCCGTCTCGTCCATTCGGTCATACTTTCGGTTTCAATTAATGGGGGGGGAGGGGCACCCGCTTCCTTCAGGAAACCGCTCTGCGACAATCAAACAACTTAGAGCGCCACCCACTCGGTGCCGTCGTAGGTCAGCCTTGCAACGCCTCGGTTGGCTGATATGACGCTGCTCGTCGCACCGTCGATGGTCCCGGCCAGAGCGGTGATGGTGATCGGGTTGACCGCTGCATCCCCCTTGCCATCCTTGATGATGATCGTTTGCCCGGTAGCGGGACTGGCAGGAAGCGTCACCGCTGTTGCAGAACCACTGCTTTTGCGAACCACGACAACTTTGTCGTTGGTGCCGATGACATAACTCGCGCCACTGGTCACGATCGTCACGGCGGGCACTTCATTGCCAAAGACATCGGTGAAGCGGAGTACCGAGGATCCTATGGGCTGGGCGGTTGTCGTGAAGGGGTAAAGACCACTCGCAATCGCCATATCGCCCGAAATGCCAGACAGGCGCATCAGGTCCTTGCCGATCGTATTGTCGCGCACACGCAGATAGTTGCCGCTGTCCACCCCCTGAAGGTAATATTCGGTGGCGCTTGTGTAGAGTTGCAAGCGGCGTTGGGAAACGTTGGTGCTGCCCATCAGGACGTTGCCACCGGCATCCGTGGCGAAAAGCTGCTTGCCTGTCTTGTCGCGCTGGAAAAGCAGGCCGTCCTTATCGACTTCGAAAAGGAATTGTCCCCCTACATCCTGCCATCTCAGGAATGCGCCTGCGGCCTGCGTCTGCGTCCCGTCTGTTCCGACTGTGCCATTCACCGCGCGGATAAAGGCATCGCTGTAGCCGACGCGATTGTCGGAGAATATGCCCTCATCAAGGACGATAACGCCATTGTTGATGCCAAGGATATTGTTGTCCGTGTTGATCCTGAGCGCAGTATGCCCGAAATTCGCGACGCCTGCGGACCCGGTGCCGGCCATCGAGATTTGATGACCATAGGCGGCCGAAGGCGTCGCGCCGGTGTCGACGGTTACGCCCGACACGCCGCCCACGACGATGCCGGTGCTACCGGACTTCGCCACGCTGCGCCCGTAAATCGCCTTCGAAGGACCCGGACCATAGTTGTTCAGCAGGCCGATCACACCATAGGCATCATCGCTGCCATAGACATCGAAATCGAAATTGATCCCCTTGGCCTTGTCCCCGCCCCTGAAAATGCCATCCATGCGAATGACGTTATACTGCTTGCCGGCAGGGATCGTGACGTCACCGGCATGATAAAAGTTGGACACGCCTAGAAGGTTGCTTGCCAGATCATAGGTCGGCGCACTGTGCGACCAGGTTGAACGGGCCAGGGGGGCGGACATGGTGCTGCCTTGCCCCAGATCCAGGCTGTTCGTAATGGTGACGCGACCGATCTGTGCCTCGATGCCTCTCAATTCCAGATCGCCATTTTTCAGGCAGCCGACCGTCACATTCTTGTCGGTGCCACTTTTCTGCGGATCGCGGACCAGTAAACGGCGGCAGCCGCTGACCGGCGCTGTATCAAGGCCAATCTGTGCCTGCACCTGCGCCAATGCCGGGCCTGGCAGCAGGACCGCCAGCAGGCCAATGATCATCCGGAATCTCATACCCGTCCTTTCACGATGCTATGGCGGCGGCTGCCGCGTAAAGGCTGTTCATCTGCAAATCGCTTTTGCCCGTCGCGGCCTTGACGGCGATCGAAAGGACGTCGCCCAGCTCGGTGGCCTCCCCTGCCTCAAACAGAATTGCCGCATCGGTCGTGCGATCGAATGACAGGGCGTCTATGACTGACTGGTAGCTTCCGTCGACCTGCAGGGCCTTGCGCAGCTGGAAGGATGACACCGCGCCGGGCCATCCGCGTACGCCCACTTCACGCAACGTCGTGGCCAGTACCTCCGCATTGCCGACCCGCTCTTCAAGCGCATATGCCAGCGCCGCATAGTGATTTTCCACCGCCGCCGCGCTCGGCTCAGTGATGATCCCGGCTTCGAACAGTTGCTCGGCCCAGCTGCGACCGCGCGCGCCTCTTTCGCTGACGACGATCCGGTCCGGCGACACAATGATCTGGCTCACCGGCAGTTCGACCAGCACAGGGGTGGTTTCCGTTGGCAGATTGGGGCCTGCCTGTACCGCGACCCGTTCGGTCCAGCGGGTTAACGGACCAGCGGGCGCTTGCTGCACAAGGTCATAGGATAGTCGCTGTCTTAAGCCGGCTTCATAAATGGCGCTGGCCTGATCGCCGCTGATCAGAAAGCTCACCGACAGGCCATCGGGCGCGATCAGCCCATCGACAGGGAGTATCAATGGCAGCGGCTCGGTGCCGTCAGTCGGCCGTATGACGAGGCTGAAGCTCCAACCGCTCAGATTTTGTGCGGCGCCTTCCGCATCGGCCAGTATGGCGGCCAGCGCCTTGGCTTCGCCGGAGCGTATGATCATCGCTCCAGCAGGTGATACACCGCGCAATCGCATCATTAGGTCCCCTGGTTGAAAATTGGCGGCTCGGACAACAGGTCGGCATCTTCGCCATAGATATTCGCGGCGATCAATTTGCAGGCACAGATGTCGTCTGGTGAGTATAGTGGATCATCGGCGCGCACCGTCATGCGCCTTATGGAATATCCCAGTTTCCGCCGCCTGGAGGCGTGCCACCTGAACCGCCAGTCGATCCCCCGCCGGCCGCCGCAGTCGTGATGATCCCGACGAAATGACGGTCGGGGTGATCGGTCGACAGATAGGCGTCCTGAGCGGTAGTGGTCGCTATGAAAGCGGGCGTCGTGTCGGAACGATCCCCGTCATCATAATAGATGCGATAGCTGGTTGCGTTGACGAGGCCCGTGATGGTCGCGCCCGTGATGGCAACATCCCTGTCGGTATAGCGCCGTGTGTGGCTGCTCAGCACAATATTGGCCGATGTCCCACCCACATTATTTGATGAGATCGACAGGCCAACTGGATAGCTATTCTGGATCAACAACTGGCTGTTGGTCTGGTCGATGATCGCGGTGGCAATGTCGTCGCGATCCTCGCCTGTCGTCAGCGCCGGGGTCGGCGGCGCGGTGCCGGTCCGGCCGAGCGCGAAGTCATGCTTGCCCTCGCTCTCCGACATGAAGGTGAAGGTGACGATCATCCGCGCCGGATCGATCTGTCGCTTCAGGATGACGGCGTCGATCCCGCCCAGCCCATGGTCAGGCAGGTCCAGCGTCAGCATGTCACCCGGCCCGAAATGCCGCATATGGGGTTTGCAGGGCACGACGATCGGCGCGAGCTCGCGGCCGTTCAGCAGCTTGTAGGCCGCGATCTGCGCCGCCTGATCCTTCTGCTGGATCAGGTCATATTGCTGTTCCTCGATCTTCTCCTCGCCATCTTCCGTGACGTAGCTGGCAATGCTGACAAGGTCCGACTGCACATATTCCCACTTATTGGCTTCCGACCGATATTTGGGCCGAATGCCGTTCAGTCGGGCGGCCCATGTCTGCTGCGCGGTGACGTCGACATCCTCATCGGCCAGATCGTTGGCGGTCAATGTGTAGAGCGACAGGCGCGGCGCATTGAACCGCAGTCCCAGCTTGCCCCCGCGCCACATCGGTTCCGCCGCGCCCGCCTCCAGGATGCGCTTCAGATTGGCCCAACGGTCGCCCGGCTCATAGAGGACGCCGCCGACCTTCCACCCGTTCGCGTCGCAGATGTTCGACAGGGTGACGAAATCCTGCACGATGATGCCATCGGGTGGAAGGCCGACGCCAAAGACCTTCTTGCCGTTGCGGAATAGGCCCAGCACATAGGCGAGCGCGTGCTGGCCGGGGCATTGCGAATATTCCCACGTCGTTTCATCCGCGATGCGATGCGCGCCGGAACCGCCGGGATATGTGCTGTCCTTTCGGGCATCATAGGTCATGACACCCTCCCACACCGCGCCCGAAGTGGGCCAGCCCGATGCGAACCGCTTGCCATCCTTGTCGAACAGACCGTTCCACAGGATCGCCGCCTTGCTCGACAGCTTATGCGCCGACGTCCAGTTGGGCATCCCGGCAAAATGCGGGGTCAGTGCCGTTTCGCTAGCCAGTCCGTTGCGCACGTCGCGATAGAGGAAGCCGCTATAATAGCCGGTCGCCGCACCCCCGCTGAAAGGAATGGCGGCATAGTCCATATAGCAGGCCTCCAGGCCCAGCAGCGGACCAGCGACCGAATAGACCAGCACCATGCCCCGATAGGGGTTCTTCACCTTCTTGAGCGTCGCGCCATAGCCGACATCGTGCCGCAGGACACCGCCGCTATAGGTGCGGCCGATGATATAGGGCGAAGGCGGTTCCGCGGCGATGATGACCTGATTGATGGTGCCGCGTGCCGGCGGCTTCTTGGCCGTTAGTTGCGCACCGATCGAAGCGAGGGTGGACGCCACCGATGCAACGGTTGCGACGGTCGTGAGTGTCGCCGCAGAAATCCCGGTCGCCCCGAGCGTCGCTGTGCCAGCCAGCCCCGGTGCGAACGCACCCAGAGCCGCGCCGCCGGTGGCCGCGACCAGCGCAACAGCGCCCGCTATGACCGCGACGGTGCGCAGAGTCTTAGACACGCCAGGCCCCGATCACATGATCGAGAGACAGGACAAGCTGCGCATGCACGCCATCCTCTCCATCTTCATGAAAGCCGACCAGCTTTCCAACCGTGTCGCTGATGCAGATCGAATCGAACATCTGGTCGCCCGGCAGAAGGGCAATATCCCCGACCCACATTTGCGCAGGCGTGATCCGGGGCAGAAGGCTGTCGAACAGATCGGCGACAGTCGCGAACCCTGCCTTTTTCAGGGCCGTACGCGCCCCAAGAGCGGACCGGAAATCGGGGATGGGCGGGGGACGATGCCCCATGTTGCGCATCTGCGTCCGCGCCATATGAAGGCATGTCACCCGCGCGCGCCAGCTGAACGGGCGCGCATATTTCGCCAGCGTCCTGCGGGTCGCCTCCGTGCGCCGTGTCATTTCAGGCAAGTTGCGTCCTCCCCTGATTTGCATAATTGGACCAGCCCGCACTGGGATAGACAACTGATCCCGCACCGTTGGAGCCGGGCTGGGCTTCGGTGCCCCAGGCGACGGAGGATGTCAGCCCGGTCGCATTGTCCTCGCCCAGTTCGCCGGGAAAAACGAACTTGTGGAAAGCCGACGACAATGTGTTGCCGTCGTTCGAATTGAAGAAGCGTTCGCCCCGCGGGACGAAGGTCATCGGCAGTTCACGCTTGCGCAGCCCGGTGATCAGCCGGACCTGATCCATCTGGCCGTCAAACTGCTGGTCCGGCGTGCCGATGATCTGTCCGGTCACATCGTCCAGTTCCGCGATCCAGAGCCGAAGGCGCGACCCCTGCATCCCCGGCGCAGCCAGATCGACCGCGGCGGCGGTGCTGGCAGGCAGGAAGGTCAGCGAAAAGGCGGGAACTTCGTCGCCGACCCCTTCCTCTAACGGTTCCATCGATCCGATGATGCCGAACGTCGGATCGCGCGCGATGAACTTTTCGCCCGCCCAAGGCACCCAGCCCCCGTCGCACAGGCGGATTGTCCGCCCGTCGCGCAATTCAAGCTTCAGCAGGCCGCTCAGCCGCACGTGCCGCATGGATCCGCGACTTACTTCGACGCCACGCCGCTCAGGGCGAAGCCGCAGCCGGCGATGAACGCTGCCAGTGCCAGGATCGCGCAAAGCATCGCAGCCATCTGGGCGATCGATCCGGCCCTGTAGGGTGGCATAGGGTCATGGCTTGCATCCGCGTCCGCCATCTCGTCCTGCGCATTCCAGGCGCAATATTGCGCGACGATATAATAGCGGTCCTGGGCGAGGTGCGCGCCCAGATAGGCGAGAATGTTAAAGACCAGACCGGCGGCGAAGAATCCAAACGCCCACCAGAGCGCCGCAAGGTCGAACGTCACGGCACTGGCCGAAGCTACGAAGCTGAACAGGGCCACCAGCGCGCCACCGTTGATCAGCGTGAGCGCCTGAAGACCACTTTGCGCGAAGCCGATCGAATAGCTCAGCCTCGCCGTCGCTTCCGCGTCCTGCGATGCGAATTCTTGCTCTATCCGCTGTCTATCCTGCTTTGCCATCAGGCCATTTCCTCGATCGTGAACTGGATACCGGTCACCCGGTTGCCGCGTGTCAGTTGCCAGCTCTGGTCGTTCCCTGCGATGTCGCCCTCGATCATGGGCTGGTCCAGATGCACCGTCGCGCCATCGGCGAACGGGACGCGCAGATGTTCGCCCAGCGTGATCGTCACCTTGCCGTCGCCCGCCACGAGGCCGCCGACAAACACATTGTGCAGATAATGCTGGCCCGTCGCATCCTCGATCGACATCCAGAAGCCCTTGGCCAGGTCATAGCCCGGCGTCAGGCCGCGAAGCGACAGGACGCGCCCCGCCTGGTCAGCGCCGTCGATCACGGGTGCGCCCGATCCGCTCTGGTCGACCCCCTGCAAAGGGTAGGCGGTGCGCAGCCCTT
Source organism: Sphingobium sp. B2 (assembly GCF_007693735.1). Taxonomy (NCBI): domain Bacteria; kingdom Pseudomonadati; phylum Pseudomonadota; class Alphaproteobacteria; order Sphingomonadales; family Sphingobiaceae; genus Sphingobium; species Sphingobium sp. B2. The sequence continues at coordinate 1,625,309 of NZ_VDBZ01000001.1, read as the reverse complement.
CCTGCTTGCCGCGCACCAGATCGGCGATCAGCGCGGATCGTTGGGTAGCCGTCCCTATGCCGATGCTGATCGCCGCGCGATAATGGCCGCCAGGCCGGTCGATCCGCACGCCGACCGCATTGGTCGCGCCACGCACTGTCCCGCCGACATCGACGAAGGCAGGCGTAACCGACGCCGGCAGGTCGCTGGCCGATAGCTCGATCATGCGAGCCTCCGGCTGTTGCGCCTGGACACCGCCCGTTGTGCCCCGTTGCTGGCGCCGGACGCGATGATCGGCGCGGCGGCTCCCACAGTCTGCGCGCTCACCCCGGCACTGATCTGTGTCACCTCGACATCGAACAGGTCGCCCTTGATCACGCGGATCTGCAAGCCGTTGTCGTTGCCGGCCATCGCCCGGCGCGTGTCGCTGGCCGTCATCACCTGCGCGCCGCGCGGCAAGTTGACCATTTCCGGCCCATTCTCGCCGAGAAGCATCGATCCGGCAGGGGTGTACATGTTGCCGATCGCCGATCCGCCATTTTTCGCCCGTCCGCCGCCAAACAAGCCGAACAGGCTGCCGATCGTGGGCAGGTTGCCGCCGCTGATCTGATTCTGGATTGGATTGATGACCGCCAGTTTCCACATGGCTGACACGACATCGTTGATGGCGCTCATCGCCACATTCTTCCAGCTGCTCCAGTTGCTGGGGTTCAGCACCGTATCGACGACATTGGACCCGATATCCCGCATCGCCATCAGCCGCGCATTGCTGTCGTCCAGCACGTTGGTAAAGGCAATCTGCGCGGCTTTCGCCCTGACCAGCTGCTCGACCTGCTCGGCCGTCTGATCTTTGCCGTCGCGCTCGAGTTCCAGCTGATAGCGGCGCAATTCGACCGCCGCCTCGATCTCCCGACGGCTCTTGCCCCGCAATTCCCATTCGACATTCAGCAGGGCATTTCCGGCGCTGATATCGTCATTGGCTGCGCGGAACATCCGCTGACGCTCGGCCAGGGCCTCGCCTTGGGCATTTAGCGCATCGCGCGATGCGATGCCGGTCTCTTGTCCGACGCCCCATGCCGTATTCGATTTCCATATCGCATCAACATCAAGGATGCTCTTGGGGATCGCTTCCTTCTTGCCGCTATCCCGCACGGCGCGTGTCTTTGTCGCGGCAGGGGTTGCCTTGTAGGCCGATGCGTCGCGCTTCCCCTGCTGCGCGACCTCGTTCCATGCGATCTGTTGTTCAAGGTCGGCGATCTGGGTATCGAGTTTGCCACGCGCCTCTGCAAGACGGCGGGTGTAGCTTTCCGGGCTCTCGCCGCGTGCGCGCGGGACCGTCAGCACCATGCGCTGGTCGCGCAAGGCATTCACCTTGGTCAGGACTTCGCCGATATCGCCCTGGCTGGCCTGCTCCTGCCGCAGCCGCTTCAACGCATCGCCTAGCCGGTCGACCTTGTTGGCCGCATTGTCGGCGTCATCGCCGACACTGAAGAATTTTTCCCCCAGCATGACCGCGAGCGGAATGGCAACACCGATGGCGACACCCACCGGGCCGCCCAGAATGCTGGCGAACTTGGCAAATTTGCTGCTGCTGCCTTCGGCCTGGCCGGACATCAGTTGCAAGGCACCGATCGCTTGCGGCGCCTGCATCGCGAATGCCCTGATCGCATCCGTCCCGCCGATCACCTGGACGGCAAAATCCTGCGCCTGGAAGCCCAGCTGCTGCATCCCGGCACGCATTGCCCCCGATGTGACGACGTGACGGCTTTGTGAGGCGCTTGCACTTTCCAGCGCGGCCTCTTCCATCCGAAGCTTTGCGCTATATTCATCCAGCGTGATCGCGCCTGCGTCGAGCAGCGCTCTTGCTTCAACCATTTCATTGTTGAACCGCTGCTGGGCAGCCCAGGTCGGATCGATTTGCGCGCGCAAGGCGGCTGCGCCGGCCGTCAGGCGTTCCTGCTCGGCAAACAATTCGCGGAACGCGGCGGCGGACGCTCGCGCCGACCCTTCCTGCAGACTGGACCCGGTGCCGACCGCATCGTTGATCCGCATCTGCATGGCCGTCTGCGGCATGATCGCTGCTATCTTCTGTGCGGCAGCGGCTCTCCGCCGATCGGCGAGTTCAAAGCCTGTCGCAGCCTGATCATATGCTTTGAGGGCACGGTTTGCTGAAGCCTCAGCCGCGTCACCAACCTCGCGGAAATCGCGCTTGATATCTTCCTTGCCCTCCGTCCCGAGACGAATGGCGACTTTAGGGCTGGTCATCTCATCTCGCTTTGGTCAGGAGGATCGTACGATCGTCATTCTGTTGGTTCATCGTCGGCGATTCCGTCGAGGACATGAGCCTCGATCACCGGCAACGCCCAGGACAGCAATTCCATGTCGGCACCCTGTGCCGCGCCCATCGCCAGTGCCGCCCCGAAGTCCAGTCCGAACGGGGCGGCGGACCCGACACGCAGCTGACGGCCACAGGTGCTAATTACGTCCCAGACGCCTGCGCCTGCTTCTGTTCGCGGTTCGTAGGCTTCGTACGGGCAGCCCGTCTGCGCTTCGACAGTTTCACCTTGCGGGTCTGGCTTGCAGCGTCCGTTGCGTCGAGCGTCACAGACGGTTCGGCAGATATGTGCGCCGCGATCCCTGAAGTGCCAGGCAGAGAGGCGGCTAAGCCGTTTTTTTCCAGTTCCCGCAGCACGAACGGGCGGACATAGGCAGTGTCCAGCCGTTCGAACCGGATCGGGTCGGCCAGAAACAGGCGGAGATTGTCAGGCGTGACTGGAGCTTTGATCCCATCGGCATCGCCAACGCCTTCCCAGTCGATGATGCCTGACATCAGCAGACTTTCGGACATGGCGTCGCCTGCCGCCTCGATCAGTTCCGGCGGCAATGATGCATTTTCATCGTCGGGCAGATCGACGCCCTGGCATTGTTCACCGGCCGCGCGTCGCGCGGCGCGCAACGCGATCCGCCCGATAGGCGCGAACAGCACGCGCACCGCAGGCGTTTTCCCGATGGCATCGTGCAGCGTGAACCACCATGGTTCGAACGCTGCCTTTTCTGTCGCAAGGTTGAGCATCTAAAAGCTGTTCCTTATTTTATTGCCCAGCCATTCGATGCTGATCTGCCGATCCTCCTCGATAATGACGAAGCGGTCATCCACGCGCACCAGGTCGCCATTCTCGACCGCGTAGCGCTTGACCTTGCCGGCCATGGCGTCGGCGAAGATGACCTTGTCGATGCGTGTGCCGGTGCCCGCATCGACCACACGGATTTTCGCCAGCGCTTCCCGTGGGGTTTCGTTGATGTCGACGACAGAAGGCGGGGCCTCGACTGCCGGGGCATCCGCATTTTCGATAGGGGTGTCGCTCAATGTCTTACTCCCTTAGTAGGCCGCGACGTCGTTGCTGAGCGTCGCGAAGATCTTGTTGCCGCCCTTGCCGCTGGCCTGGCAGTTGAAGTCCTGCACGATGCCACGCGGCGTCGTGATCGGCCGCTTCACGCGGGGCAGGAACACGCGAGGGAATCGAAAGCGCAGGCCGTTGAGGCCCTCGCCCCAGCCAAGGTCTGTGATCTCGACGGGCGTGCCCGAGGTTGCCTTGTTGTGTAGATCGAGGCTCTTGAAGCGCGCCGTGAACCGGATCTGCGCCATGGTGACGCCGGGAACCGCGCCATCGATGCGGCCATCAGCTTTGATGACCTCTACCTTGTCGAGGCCGTTGCTGATCGAGATGTCCGCTGAAACGATATTGCCGATGACTTCGCCATCGATCGCAATCTGGCCAGTGGCTTGCATGAACCGATTGTTGACGAAAGTGGTTGGCGTGCCTGCTACGCTTGTCGACATCAGATCCGTTTCGCCCTGGGCGATCATCGACAGGGTGGCATTGAGCATCCCCGATCGCGCCATGGCGATACGGATCTGATTTACCATCGCCCCATAGTTGACCGAATAGGATGGGACTTCCGGGCTGCCGATTTCAATCGAGCAGGACGGGAGCGAGCCAGCGCCGGACGTGAAGGCATGCTGGTAGCGGCCAGTGCTCACCGTCGTGGTGAACGGCGCGCCGAAGAACAATTTCAGCCATAGGCCGAAGGCGCGGTGATCGACTGGAACGACGACATCGCCGTCATTGGTGGCGACGTCATAGACCGGGTCCAGGCCGTCACGGCCAAAGCCAAGCTGATCATCCTCAATCAGCGGACGCTCTTCGCCCAAACTATGGCTGACTAACGGAACCTTGTGGAAGCCGGTCGAGGGTGTAACACCGGGCGTGGTCTCAAACCCGACATGCATGACGGCGTTAATGCCCTGTGCGTAACCCATGTTGCTCTCCGTCCTTAAATAAGGGGGTTTGTGGTGTGGTAGCTGGCGACGATTTCGAACATCCCGCCCATCTGCGTCTGGGCGCCCGGCGCGGAGGCAGACAGCCCGGTCAATTCCATCGCCGTGACATCAAGATAATCCACCGCCCCGCCAAGGAAGCGGTCGGCGGCGACCGCTGCACCGATGGCCCCGGCCATGCGGTCTAGCACCAGGCGCAGGGGCTCGGAGGATTTATAGGCCGCGATCTCGATCGGGATGCGTTGGTTGTAGTGATAGGTTGGCGGTGACAGGTCGATATCAGGTTCGCCGGGATCCCCATCGCGCATGAAAACGGTGCCAAATGGCGATATGCGCTGCGGTCGTTCCTGGCCATCTTCCAGCGCAATCACGTCATAAGCGACGCAGGCAGCTTTCAGCATCGCCTTCACGGCCTGATCGACATCATGACGTTTCGACATCGATCATCCCCAACGTGAACGAATACGTTGCGCGACACGGGCGGCCGCTTTGTCCGCCGGGCCTTGCAGGTCCAAGAGCTTGGGCATCTTCACGCCGCGCACGAGTGTGAACATCAGCACGGGCTTTTGGCGACGTGGCGCTAAGCCGCGGCGACCTTTGAGCCTGCCTGCCGTGGCAGGACGATAGCCGCCTTGCAGGCCCGATACGACGTCAATGAAAGCAAAGCCCTTGCCACCCTCAAACGCCAGTCGAAGTTCCGCATTGAAATGCAGCTCTACCTCCTCGGGCGTCATTGCCGTGCCATGCGCGCGCTTTCCGATCGATGACACGTATGCGCCAGCGCGGCGGCGACGCGGTACGCTTTTGGTCGGTATCCACAGCCACTTCGCGCCGTTGACCGGGCGAACATGTGCGCCTCGCGCAAAGGCGTCGATAATGGCTGGCGCATTCGACCAGATATAGCCCGCCGGATTGAGTGACCGCCCACCCATTGGATAGACTTCTGCGCGCCATGTGTTGGCGAGGCGACTGCCCATGCCCGCGTCACGCACTTGCTGGCGATAATCCATGGTGAGATCACGCGTTTCTTCGCGCATGATCTGGGTGACATCATCAGCGATCTCGCCCTCGATGACGTCCAGCAGCTTGGTGAGCGAACCGGGCCGATATTCAGCGGTGATCCTCATCGCGATGCATCAACCGGCTCTGCACCGATCGTCCATGTCAGATTCTCGGTATCTCCCACGGGCTCCCCGGTCAAAACCAGTTCCTCTACCGGCGTGAAGATATCATCTTCTCCGATCTGCCCGACGATGATCGTATCGCCTTCGCGCAGTTCCGGCAGCTGGGATTTGCGGACTTCGATAAGGTGCGTGCCGGTGATGATGGGTGCGTCGCCGAGCCGCGCCAACTGGTCGTTGCGCGACCTGATTACGCGGACGCCAGATGTCTTCACCCCGAAAATGGAGGTGTGTTCCGCCGCTTCGGAGCCAGGCGCCGTGAATATGGCGTCCAGCGCCGAAGCGAACGGATCGGGCATTATGCGGGAGTGCCGTTGAGCTTGACGCGCCCGACGGTATCGGCGGACGCGGCCGCCTGGACCGATACGCCAACATAGGTGTTGCCCGCCGACGTGGTCGTAAGGCGCTTATTGGTATTGTCCCAATAGACTTTGGCGAACGCCGTCCAGGCTTCGCCAGTTGCCTTTGTAAGGTCCCAGACATCCTTGACCCGACCTTCAACCGAGGCGCCATTGGCGGCATCGGTCAGGGCAACGGCGAATTGAACGCCAACCAGGAAGCCGCCGCCTGCTGCGACGGCGTACGGTGCGGTGAAGGTCAGGGTTTCCCCCGGCTGAACATAGTTGCGTGCCATCGCGGCTTACTCCTTTGCGGTTTCGGCCGCAGGCTTGGCAGCACGCCGGTTTGGCGCGCCCCTGTCGGCATCGGTGGTGATGGATTCTGCAGGCGCTTCCTCGTCCTGCTGGTCGGAAAAATCATCCGACACATCGATCGCGCCGCCATTTTCGATGACGCGCTCCGCCTCCTCATTGGAGACATGCAGGACACCCTCATGCGGATGACGCAACACGCCGTTGACGTGAGCGGCGGTGGTAAGTTTGATGAACTTCATGGATGGTCTCCTGGTATAGCCGGCGCGACCGAAGTCGCGTCCGCCATCGCCTCAATGTCCCCCGACGGTTATGCCCCCGGCTGCTTGTAAGCGGAGCGGTAGTTCACCGCGCCAACGCCATAGTCGTGCCGCACCTTCCATTCGACGCCATCGACCCTCCAGCCGTCCTGACTTTCGGTGAAGGGCTCGGTGACCCCGTTGAGGAACACAACCTCGATCGCCGGAGCAACGTTCGGATCCGCAAAGGCGTAATAAGCCGTGCCGGTGATCCGCTGCGTCGCCACGATGTCGCTGAACATGCCCTTCACGATATTGGGCTTCTGGAGCTTGTTGACGGCATCGGGATCGTATTCGCTGCCATTGATCGTCAATGCGGCGCCGCGCAGGCCACGGGGCACCAGCAGCACGCTAGGCGTGATTTCAAGATACTCGTTTCCGCTGATATCCTTCTGCGCACCCATAGCTGCATCGATCGCATCGAATGCGGCCATGCTGGGCGCGGCACCCGCGCCGGCAAGATTGCCATGGCTCGCGTGGAACAGGGCAACGTTATCGTTCATCAATGGATTGGAGTTGAGCAGCGCATAGACATCGATTTCGATCGTCAGCTTTGCGGCACGCCCCAGATCGACGGCGAGGCCGGAAAACACTTCCATATCGTCATTGACGATCGCCTGGCGCGACAGGTTGATGATGTTCCCCTTGGTGGTCGCGCGGATTTTCTCCTTGGCCAGGTCGGGGATCGGCTTGTTCTTGAACTCGCCAGCGTCGTTGACGTTGTCGAGCACGCCGAAGCTGCCACGCAGGTAGCGGCTGTGGTCACGGAAGTCCGTTACCGTACCGGTGCCGCAGAAGCGCGACCAGGTGTCCGGCGTGATCGCATAGGCGGCCTGCAGAGTGCGATGGATCGCATTCTCGAACAGGACGGGGAAGTCGCTGGTCGTCTGTGTGATCACTGCGCCCCGTGCAGTCATTGCTTCCCGCACGATTGCATCGGGATCGCGCGATGCAATGTTGACGCCCATGTTCGACAGGGCTTCGCGTGCCAGATCTACGTTGCGCACGCCGCGGAACTCGCCAGGATCGATGCGCAAGGTTTCGCCGCGCGCGGCGGCAGCCTGCTCGATCATGGGCGCGACTCCGGCCTTCACGAGGATCCAGTTGGTTGCGCCTTCGATGAACTTTTCGCGCTGGTCGGTGGTGACTCGGGCGGGGCTGTTATGGCCGATATTAGCAGCGTCGCCCTGTTCAGCGAGCTTGTCGAGGATCTTTTCCCGAGCGACGGCAAGCGTCGTGTCGGAATTGATCAATTCATCGATAAACGCGGCCTCCATCCCGTGCTTGGTGCCGAGATTGCGGATGCCGGCAACACGGGCGCGTTCGGTGGCGACGGCGTTCTGGACATCGGCGGCGGTGAGGGCGGTCACCGAGGTGTCGGTCGGCGTGGTCGCCGGCGACATTGCCAGCGCGCCGGTGGCGGGCAGGGCGTCCTTCGCGTCGAGCGCTATGGCGGAATTGCGGATCTTGTCGATCTCTTCCTGGGTGCCGCCGTCCTTCTGGAACTTGGCGATCGCGGCAACCAGCGCCGCGCGGGTCTGATAAAGGTTCATGGAATTGTCCTTGGTCTTTGGCGCGGGCGCCGTCGGGGTGGTGCGCGCCATCGCCATTGCGGAGATGAGCGGGCTATCGGGCACATGCTTGAACCCGAATGCTTTGACGTCGCAGGCGGAAGCGCTCGACGCTTCCGATACGGACGTGATGAAATTCTGCTCGAGGGCCTGCTCGGATGTGAGCCAGGTCTCCGCATCGAGCATCGCGATCAGATCTTCGGCGGAAATGCCGGTCTGACCCGAATAGATGCGCACCAGCTGATCGCGGATGATATCGAGCTTGTCAGCTGCGGCGCGCAGTTCCCGCGCATCGCCGATCGCAACATCCCAGGGATTGTGAATCATCATCAGCGCGTTGTCGGCCATGATGATTTCATCGCCCGCCATGGCGATCACCGATGCCATCGAGGCGGCAAGGCCGTCGATATGGACAGTGACCTTCCGTCCCGCCGCCTTCGCGCCGACAATGGCGTTGAAGATGGCAAGGCCCTCCATGACGTAGCCGCCCGGCGAGTTGATGCGAACGACGATATCTCCGTCGCCGCCGGCGATCAGGGCGAAGATGGTCTTAGCGTCCAGGCCGTCCCATTCATCGCCGACGATCCCATAAATCAGGATTTCGATCATTTCGCAGGGTTCCTCTGATCCGCATTTGGTATCTGCACAGAGTTGCCGACCTGGGTGACGCGACGCGGGTCGCTGTCTAGAATGATGCCCAGGTCATCGAGCCGCTTCATGTCGGCCGCCAGCTCAGCGAAGAAGGTGTCGGGGTCATCGCCATTCTCGCGGATGACCTGACTGTGCGTTTTCTGCCCAGACCGTACCGCGTCACGGTTCGCGGGCACTTCACTGGCCGGGTCTAGCATCTCGTGCTTGGGAGGCGTCCAGCGCATGGAGACGCCGGTTACGTCGTGCCCCTCCATCTCAGCCGCTTCGATGAACCAGCGTTCTACTGAGGCGCAGAATTGCCGGATGAACATGAGCCATTGCCATGTGTCCACCGAACGCTTGAATGTCAGGCGACCCAGTCTGCCCGAAATGAAACTGACCTTAGATAGGTCGCCTGTCAGTATTTCTACTGGCACACCGAGCCCCGCGGCGATCGCAAGATGCGACACGCGGGAATAGTCCATGTAACCGTCGACAGTAGGTGGCGACGGGAAGGTTATCTCTTCGCCTGGACGCAGATATTGGACCGTGCCGCTTTCAACGAAGTCTAGCGGTTCGCGGTCAGCGGGGTCGTCCTCGTCGTCTTCATCATTGCCGATGCCAGGGAACTGACCGTCATCGTCACCGCTGACAAAGCCGGCGAAGGCAGAGGCGATTTTCTGGCGCGTCAGTTGCGCGTCTTCGTAATCCCCGAAGTCCTTCAGCCTGAGGATGACTGGCGCGAACCACGTTGCGCCATGCTCCTGCTCGGGCCGGTCGGCACGGAAGACGTGGGCAACGTCACGATCGAGAACATAGGTAGACGCGCTATCGCTGGGCCGCGTCGAACCCGGATGCGTGTTATACAGCCAATAGCCTTCGCGACGCCCGAGCGGGCTGAATTGGATGCCATGGACGAAATACCCGGCAGTGGTGCCGGGCGACGCTGCCATCGGCCCATGGCGCGAGCCGTCGATATAGTCAGGCTCCAGCAGTTGAAGCTGCATGGGCAGGGGGAGGCGGTCACTCTTTCGACGCCACCGACGGCGCAGCAGCACGCTGCCACTGACAACGATCGTCCGCGCTGCCTGCAACTGGATGCCATAGAGGTCTTGCCGTCCGGCCGCGTCGCAATTGGTAGTATCGAAGTGCTTGCGCGCCAGGTCGTTCAGAACCGTGTCGACCACACCATTGCGGTAGACCTGAAACGTGATGCCCGTGCCCACAATATGCTCGGCAATTTTGTTTGCGCCCGAGGTTGCCCAGGGATTGTTTCGATCGAGATCACGGGCAATCCCGCGCAGCGCCATTTGGGTGGCCGGGGTCAGCTCGCCATTTGCGTCCAGCCGGGTGCGACGCCATCCAGCTGCGCGACGGCCAACGGTCGCGCCGTCATATTCTGCGCGTTGAGCCGTGCGAATGCGCTGGCGGACGGGCTTTGCTTTGCCCGCATCCGCACTATCCTTGCCGCCGCGGCCTAGTAGGCGGTCGATAAAGCTCGGCATTACAGACCGTTTCGATAGTAGGGTGTGCGACGCCGATTAATCCCGCCCACCGCCTGCGCCTGCATCTTCAGCGCAGCTTCGATGACCCGCTCTGCGGCAAGCAGTTGATCCAGTGACTGATATTCAGTCTTGCGGCCGTCGGCGAAAGTCACAGAGCGAAGGCCGGAGGCAATGGCAGATCGGACCGTTACGAGGTCGGACGTGGTCCAGGTCGTCATGCTACCGCCTCCTGCTCGTGTAAGGGTTATCCCGGCGCGGCTTCACGCGGCGCTCGGTTTTGGGTTTGTTGGGCTGTGTTGCGGTAGGCTCAGCGGAGGGATCAGCATTCCGCCCGTCGGCATCTGTGCCCCTTGGAACGACATGCTCGCCCATGGCCCGCGCCCACTGCTTAGGCTTCCATTGATCAATGCCCAGACTGACAGAGATGGCGCGGGCATAGATGGCGTTGTCGAGCGCTTCGTTTCGATCCCTAACTTTGTGCCATTCACGACGCACACCGCCGTTGCGCAGCTTCACGAACCGAAGTTCTTCAGCGACCAGCTGCTTGATCCATTCATCACCAAGCCCGTCTGGCAGGTAAATGTAGCCGTCCGGATACTCTTCGCCGTCGACAGGCTTATCCAGTCCAAGCTGGCCGTAGAGCTCCATTTTCAACATCGACGTGCCGATGTTCCACAGGCGGACGCCGCGCTTCAGTTTGCGGCCGTTGACAGTGACATCCTGCCAGGTGGGCGAGCCGATCGCCTGCTGTGCGGCGATGCTTTCGCGCCCCTTCACTGCCATGGCAAAGCCAGGATGGCGGCGCGCCCACTGATAGACCTCCATGGTATTCTCGCCGTCTCCGGAATCGACAGCCACTCGCGCGAGCCTCAACTGACGACCGTCTTCCGCTTCCCAAGTTCGAGCGACTTCCTGATCGAGCTTGGCCCAAGTGCGCTTGTCGGCAATCGGGCCGAAAACTTCCACACGCTCGACAAACGCGCGCTTCTTGCCTGGCCCAAATGCCCAGATGTCCATGTCGATGCGACCACCGCCGCCCCGCTGGACATCTGCCGCGCCAATTAGCAGTCCGGCCCATGCTGGCGGGGTGCCCAATCGCATACCCTTCTCCCGCCGGTCATAGAGACGCTGCCATTCCGGTGCCTCGCCGCGCTCGGCCCATGCCTCTCCCAGAACCTGATTGACGAAGGTGCGGAGCAGGTTGGGATCCTTGCGGACCTCCATGAACTCGCGGGCGATCTCCAGCCATGCGGCGCCGGGATGCTGACTGTAGGCGGCCCAGATGTGGAACGAGCGGTGACGAGGGAAGGCACCTGGATTATGTGCGCGCCACTCGCCATTCTCATCCATCCAAGGCTTCTCAGCCTCGGAAATTTCGCAGCCGTTCTCGCACTGATACCAAGCGCGGGTCGGATTTTCCCTCGGTGCCCACCTGATGCCAGGGCCTGTGCCGTCGCCGAAAACCAGCGTCTGCATGTGGCCGCAATCGGGGCAGGGGACGTACCGATATTCTTGGCTGCCCTGCTCGAACATCGCATCGATGCGGCTGAAGCCTTTGACCTTGGGCGTCGAGCCAGCCGCACTGAAGCGCCGGGGTGATGTCAGATTGCGCTTATAGGCAAGACGGGCCGGGTCGCCTTCCTCCTTTGAGGCCCACGGATAACCGTCACATTCTTCCAGAAAGACGTCGTCGGATGTGACGCGCCGAAACTCTTTCGGGCTGTTCGCGCCCTTGATCTGTATCCAGCCGCCCTTGTACCGCTTTGCGCGGATCTGGTTGTCCGAATGCCGCGGCTTGAACTGTGCGACCGTTCGAACCACGGGCCATTGAAGCACCGGATCGAGATCGTCGCGGCTGAACTTTTCAGCGTCATCGATCGTCGGCTGGTAAATGAGCGTGCGCGCCGGATCATACTTGATGCGCCATGCGACGAAGGATTGCAGAATGGTCGAATAGCCGATCCGGCTGCTCTTGCGGACCGATACCTGCGATGTTTCCGGGTCGGTAAAGGCATCCGCCATGTCCGACTGAAAAGGGAACGGCCGGATTTTGGCGCCGTCGTCCGATCTGGCATGGTCGCACATGAACTGCGACAGCTTCGGCCTGATCTTTGGTGCGAACGCTGAAAGCCAGTGCTGGGCAACGATCGCGCCATCGACGCTCGTGACCCGCAATGCCTCAGTCGCCTTCGTCTCCTGGGGCTTCCTCGTCATCCAAGCCCCCGCCGACCGCCTCCTCGATGCGCGTCATGCTGAGATCTGTCAGCACGTCATTGATGGCGGTTTCGATCCTCTTGCGCAGTTTCGTGTCACCCTGGGCAACCTGCGCGCCGATCTGTTGAAGCCGGGACACGGCCATGATGATGACGCCTGCGCCGGCGGCGATCATGTCAGTGCGCGACGCCAGCTCCTTGCGGCGCTCGGCGTTATCCATCGCCTTGCCATCTGCCTGTTCCTTGGCGAGGCGGGCGCGCTCCGATTCCAGGTCGAGGCTATCGGGATCATGCCGCCCGATCTTGATGTTGACGTAGGCTTCAAGGTTCTCAGCCCAGCTCGCGCCGTCGGCGGGAAGATCGCCCTTCGACCGCAATTCACCGATCCAGCGACTTGAGCATCCAAACAGGGCGGCGAGGTGCGGCCGGGTCGGCTCGTTCAGGTCGATGTCCATGCGCTTCCCTGGTCGATTACTGTGAAACCCGCATAAAACCGTAGTTTATTACTTGAGGGAGGAAGAACTAAGGCGGTTTTTGTGGCTAGCGAGCTTCTGAGCCTTTGCCCCCCGTACTTCCTCATTGGCCGGAAAGGACCCAAGGGGTGGGGTGGTTCGTTACGTCGTCGCGCAACAATGTTACGCCATCCGCCTGCTGGTGGCAGGGCTGGGCGCCACGATTTGAATACTCGGCGACGTCAGCCCCTCCCGCGCACCACGGCCCGTGCCTCAGACACAATGCGCTCCACCTCGCTGATGATCCGCTCCGCCCGACCGATGGACCGCGACGGCTCACGCATGTCGAAGGCCAGCATATGCAACTCGCCTGCAAGCCGTTCCATCTGATCAGCAGGTGAGGGCGCTTGGATCACATAATGTGCTCCGGATATGACAAGCGCCCGAAAGCCGTCTGGCTCCGGGCGCAATTCCTATGCCGTGATATGTGCCACAGGTGGCACCCCGGCGCAATACCCTATCCAGTTCGAATGTAGGGCAATGCGCAGGTCGTCAGGCGCGCCAGCGCCTGCAGGAACTCCTCGCGGATGATGCCCGCATGCCTACCAGACTTCGGTACGATCTTGGTCTTGAACTCGCCCTTGACGATCCACTGCTGCTCTCTGCTTCCCCATCGCGCTATTGCGACCTGGGCATAGCTCTTGTCCTCCAGCGCCACGGCGCGGAGCGTGTGGACGAGGGCGCCAATGCCGACCTCAAGAAACTGATGGTCCGATGATGACATGAGGGCGGCAAGCATAGGGCCTTCACCCAGACCACCACCAGCATCGCGGTTGAGGACCGAGCGAACCGGCGACCGCTGACTTGCCTCATAGCGGTTGCGATAGTAGCGCAGGCACCGCAGGTCATCGGCGCTGATGCCTGTTGCCTCTCGACGCGCCAACTCCTCGAAATAGGGTTCCCGGCGGTATGCCTTGCCAATGGTGATGGACTTGCCACCGGGCACCGTGTCGACGATGTCCTGCAGCCCATATTGCGCATGCCTCATCTGCTCGCCGGTTGGACCGACGATGTTGTGATTGATCCGCTCTTGCCTCTTCGCTGCCGCCCGACGTCGACCCATGATGCTCGCTCCGTTCTTCTCTTGTTCTTACCGCTGTTCACCATCGCCCGCCAGAGGCGAGGCGAGGATGCGACCCAGCCGCGCCGCTTCATCGGCCGTCAGAAGCGGCTGGGGTTCTTTCCATTCGCGCTCGTGCTTCATGATAATCATGCTGGCCCGGTTGGCGCGAGCCATGCGCTTTGCCCGGATCGGCGCGACGATCTCTTCGATCTCCGCGACGGTCGGGAAAAAGCGGCATTGGCGCAGGATGACATCGAAGGCAGCCTGAAGGTCGGGCAATGCATGACGGCTGAGAGTGCGGCGGTACAGCATCATCCGCTCGTCAGCCTGCTCCCGAGTGAGGCCGCGCGGGCTGGGCATCATGTTGGCGACACGGGTCATCATCTGATTGACCTGATACTCGGTCGCTTGCGGCGGCACGGCCGCCGCGACGTAAGCGCGCAAATAGCCTGCGCTGACCGGGCCGACAACAGGCAGGTCATTGAGGCCAAGACGTTGATCGAGCAGCGTGTTCAGCTTCGAAGGCAAGTCCGGCTCCGACCAGCTGATTGCCGCCGCGGTCCTGGTACTGATGGCGGTTTGAGCGTTCATTTCGTCCAATCCTGTCGTCGGCCTGTATTAGCCAGTTGATCCATGTTCGTTGCCAGCTGGTCTTCGCGCCGTCCTTGCCGGGCTTGGCGATCCAGTAATTCCGGAACTTCTCCAGTTCCCGCGCCACCGCTCCTGGCGGCCAACCAGCGACCATGTCGGCGGTGGGACCGATAACTGGATCCGGCACCCAATCATCCGGCAACCGGGTGCCCTTGCGCGTGGGTGCGGATTTCGCGGGGGTGTGGGTGGGGGCGGGGGTTGGTTGGGGGTTTGGGGGAAGGAAGGGGGAGGGGGCGGGAGAGGGGGTCTTGTCCGCAATGTCCGCTTTGTCGGCGGACTCCACCGGATGTCCGGTGGACAGCTTCGCCCGCGCACGTTCTTCGCGCCTACGATTACGGTCGTATTCACGGCGCTTTTCGGCCACGGGATCTGATGGAACGGCCATGCTGGCTTCCATTTCAGCCACGGCTGCAACGATCGCGTCCGCAGGCATCCCTGCGGCGAGCATATGCTTCAATGCAGACGCGATGACACTCACTTGATCCATCCCCACTCGCGCACCGCATCAAGCGCCTCTTCCGGCTGGCGTATCATCGCCCAGGGGAAGCCCCAGCCGACAAGCATGTCACGCCAGTCTTCCTGATCGTCCGACAGGTCGTTGCCGATCTCCCGCTTCACCTCGATGAAGCCGATTTGCAGCTGCCGACGGCCAAACAGGATCAGGTCGGGAAAGCCGGGGCGCAGGCCATCCTTGCGCAGCGCCGCCATCTGCTTGATGCGCGCCAGCTTATCGCCCGCAAGGTGCGCGCCGTTCGGAACGGCCACAGCCTCGATGCGCTGCATGGCGAGGAGGCGGATGGCGCCGCGCTGGACGGGCCGTTCTGCCATGCCAGCGGTAGCCGATCGCTTTCGCCCGCTCGTCGTGCGCGGCGCTTTGAACCATGATGCTGCCACGGTGGCCTATTCCATCCCCAGCGCAACAAGATAGGTCTGGAGGATGGCTTCCATCTCCTGCCGGTCATGCGGCTGCATTTTGCGCAGCTTGATGATCTGGCGCATGATCTTCGTATCGTAGCCGGTCGCCTTGCCCTCCAGGTAGACATCCTTGATGTCGTCACCGACACCCTTCTTTTCCGATTCAAGTCTTTCGATGCGCTCGACCAATAAACGCAACTGGTCAGCTGCTACGTTTCCTTCGCTCATGCTACGTGTCTCCAAATTCGATTACGTCGGATTAGGCTGATGGTGGACACGGAAACTCCGTAATCTTCAGCGATCGTGCGGCTGACCTCACCTTTTTCGAGGCGGCGGCGTATTTGCGTGACGCGATCATCGTCAAGCTTTGCGCCGAACACGTCAGCGCCCCTGATATCAGTGCCATGCCGAATGCGATCATGCTGGTTGTCGACGCCGGTACCCCAGCGCAGATTGCTCAATGCGCAGTTCTCGGGGTCGCCATCGTTGTGACAGGCCTGAGCCCCCTCAAACGGCTCAGCGCCGCAGAAAGCGGTTAGAACAAGCCGGTGAAGGCGACACGTCTTGACCACGCCCCGGTTTGAGAGGGAAACGATGAGGTATCGACCGGTGAGAACCGGCGCGATGCATTTGCCTGGAACGCCCAAAGAGCGGGCAGGTGCTTCCAGATCTCGACGTATCCGGCCCAAGTTGCTGACTTCGTACAGGCCCTCATAATCAGGGACTGGAAGCCATACCTCCCGAACGTCAGACATTGGTGTTTCCCTCCGGGAATAGTGACCCCTGCGGGTCGGGATGTTCTACGTCCCAGCGAGCGAGGTCACCCTGGGCCATGATCAGCGCTGCCGTAGCCTCGTCGTCTTCCGTGACTGCGGCGCGCAGCTTTGCCTCGGCCCGCTCCATGCGCTTGCGGCAAAGGGCGATGACATCCTCCAGCCGCATGCGCTCCACATGGTCCGGCTCACTCGTCACTCGCTGATCTCCATGCCGAGATATGCGCGGGCGAACACAATGGGCCGGTCGGCGTGGTCGGCCGGGATATCCAGCCGCTCGGCCGTGCGCTCCACCAACCTGCGGATAGCGTCGCGCAGGCGACCGCACCCATCACGGTAGGCACAAATGCGCAGGGTTAGCTCCGCGTCACCGATAGGCGGCAGCTTCTCTTGCGTCGGCGCGTAGCGACGCGCGTTCGTCACCGATGGTGGACGCCGTGGCATGTCAGACCGCCAATGCCAGAGCGCCCTGGCGGCGGTCGCGTACAGTCCTACTCATCAGCACATCTTCGACGGCGCGAGCAGCGTCAGGCCACGCATCGAAGGCGCGGGAGAATAGCGCGGATGCCATAAGGCGGTCACCTTCGAGCAGGCATCGCAGGCCATCGGTAAGATCGCGCAAGTTCGGATCAAGTCCGTCCAACGCGTCGTCCTCGTGGACATAACCCAGGTTGACAGCCTCGTCGTGGAACAGGTCAGTGCCAATCCGGGCCTCGACTTCTAATTCGAGGTACTTTGGCAGCTCATCGAAACTCGCGATGGCCCGACGGTCGCAGGCATTCTGCAGGACCTCGAGCATCTCTTCGACGGTCACGTCTACGGTATATGTTGTCATCGCTTCCTCCTTACGCGCGCATGGGCATGACGCCGGCGATCACGCCCGGCCGGTCGTCACTGGTGATGAGGATCAGATCGCTGGGCGCCCTGCCAAAGCCGAGTTCTACCTTCGGGATCGGACCGAACATTTTGACGATCGACTGGGCGTATGTGAGGTTGATGCCGGTCGTGAGGTCGTCACCAACATATTCGCCGTCCATTGGCTCGATGGACCTGCCGCCATCCTGTGCCGTGCCGGACGCCTCGCAATGATCGCGTGTCAGTTCGAGCCGGACGGCGCGCGTCATGCCGTCAGATGCACTGCCTGCGGCACGAACCGCCCGGTCAAACTCGCCCGCCTGGATCGACATGCGGCTGGCATGATCGAAGCGGAACACGCGGCGATACGCAGGATAGGATGCATCCACGAGCTTGCCGGAAATGATAGACCGGCCGACCTTAATTTCGAATTTGCTGCCCGACAGGGCGAGCTCTGCCTGTGCGCCCTCTGGCGCATCCTCAAGAAGGTTGCATATGAGGCCGACAGCCTTTGTACCGATGATACAGTCTGGCGCACCGGCGGCGCCAGCCGGGGCAGGGTGTGTCACTTGAATTACGCGATGGCCGTCGGTGCTGGCCATCACGATGTTGCCTTCTACCACCTCCACGAATACGCCGCAGAGATAGTAGCGCGTCTGCTCGGAACTGACGCAGACGCGGGCGACATCGAGGATGCGGTGCAGGGGCGCGGCATCCATGGAGAATCTCGTTGCATCGGCGGCCGGCTTTGAGGGCGGGAAGTCAGTGGCTGACAGGGTCATCAGCTTGCGCGTGGACCGACCCTGTCGGATCGTGACCGCGCCCTGGACGTAGCTGATGTCGATGGCGCCCGGCCGTAGCGTGCTCAACGCTGTTATCAGTCGTTCGGCTTCGACCGTCGTGTCGATTGTCGGACCGGCATAATCTATCGTCCGCGATGACCAATGATCCAGATCCGTCGCCGTGACGGTCAAAAGGCTGTTTTCGGCGCGCAAATGCACGTTGGACAGGATCGGGATGGTGTTGCGACGCTCCACCGTTTGACTGACGGCGCGTGTCGCTGCCAGCAACGTGTCACGGTCGACCCGCAATGTGTCGGTAGCGGCGGGACGTTCGAGGGTATCGACTTCGGGCATAGGTGGTCCTTTCAATGGCGAAGGAAGGCGATGGTGCGGTCAGTGCCCCAGCACAGCGCGCACGTTGCGCAGCAGTCGGTCTTGCCGGTCTGGGCGGGGCAGATGATGTGAGGCGTCGTCTCGTCGCGCTCGATTGTTTCAGCGCCCAGGGCGTGAAGGCCAGCGCCGGAAAAGCGCAGGGCAAACCGATCCCAGCGATCGAGCGATGCTCGCAGCAGCTCCGCCCCAATCTCGCTTTCCGGCGCATGGGCTGTGTATCCAAAGACGCGAAGGGCCGGGAACCGGTCGAGCGCGACCTGCCAATACCGGGCATAGGCAAGGCTGTAGAAGTCGCCCAGAATGTGCAGGCGCACGACGAAACCGCGCGGGTGACGGCGGTTCAATGCCATCAACTCCGCGTCCAGCTTCGCCTCAAACTCGGCTCCGCCGATATGGCGGCGTGCATAGGGCATGTTGTTGCCATAACAGCTGTCCCACTGCTGGCAGGCGCGCGGGCAGGTTGCGCGCTCCTCCAGCGTCAGGGTGAAGATACGCATCCCTGTCCACCGTCCTTTGGTCACCTTCCTGCCGATCTTGCGCTGGTTGATGCCGTCGATCAGCACGCGAGGAGACTGGGATGCGTGGACGACCGTCGAGGGGAATAAGGTTCGACCCTGCTCGCGCGCAGCGTGCCCCGGCATCAGCACGACGCCGCCGCGCCGCCCGACTGGCTTGGCAATGCGGTGCTGTGGTCCACCATAGTCGCGGGGCGGGTGCCTGCCTGTTGCGGCGGTCATGCCGCCTGCTCCAGATCAAGGAGGTCGAACAGGGACGGCACCGCCTTCTGCGCTTCCGCCTCGCGCAGATAGGTGACGCTGTGCGCCCAATAGTCAGGGTTCAACTCGCTCCCGGCACCACGGCGCCCGGACAAGATCGCGCGCATGGGAACAGTGCCCAGGCCGCAAAACGGATCGTAGACGAGTTCGCCCCTGGCGGAATATCGCTCGATCAGCCGGTCGACGATGTCGAACTGGAGCGGGCAGACGTGCTTTTCCCGACCCTTCTGAACCTGGTTGGCATTGAGCGTGCGCATGCGCACCACGTCATCCCATACGTCAGGGTGATGGCTGCCCGGATCCATGGCCATGAAGGTGCGTGGCAACTTCCCGCGCGCATCGTTGCCTGCGCGCGCTTCGATTTCCTCGCCGATCGCCACATGGGCCTTGAAGCTGTAGATGATGTCCCGGCTCTCTTCTCGAAACCGCTTTGCCAGACGGCCAGTCGCCATGTTCGCAAACCGGTCCGAAACCTCCCACAGCTCCGGGATGGTGAGAGGGCGCTCGCCGCTCGATCGCCAGAGGGCATGCGCATCGATCTGCCACCGCGCCAGGCTATAGTCGTCAGCGCTTTTCGCGACGGGGCGGTCCGCATAGCCGCGACTGCGGTCCGTTTGGGGCTTGCGCATCAGCAGCACATATTCCGGACTGCCCACGCCCATCTTGGTGCCGTCCTTCAGCATCTCACTGTATGACAGGCGATAGGTCTGATTATTTTCGCGGACTACGTCGGTGACGACCGTGATCATGCCCATGAACTGGAAGCCGTGGCGCATGAAGTGGAACAGCGTCTCGGCATGAAAAGGCGATACTGTGGGCACACCTTCGCCCGTGACAGAGCCGAACAGGATCCGGTCCTTGACGTGGATGCAGGCGAGCCGACCGGGGGCGAGCGCGCGGTATAGCTCGGGGGTCAGGAAATCCATCTGCGCGAAGAAATGCGCGTTGTCGTCGGTGTGGCCGAAATCATTATAGCTCGGCGTATATTCATAGTGGTTGGCGAAGGGGATCGATGTGACGATTAGGTCGAGCGACCCTTCCTCCAGCCGCTGCGCCTCCGCGACGCAGTCGTTATGCGCCAGCGTCCAGCCTTCGCCGCTCGCTTCCCGCCGGTCGCAGCCGATGGAGCGCTTCACATTCTCGGCAGCCGCGGCGTGGTTCAAGCCATACTCACGGATGAGGTCCGACATGGTCGTACGGAACTCTTCATCACGCGCCCACTTCTCCTGAAGGTCGCGAACGACCTCTCGCTCTGTTTCGGCGTGGATGATGTCGATCTCGACCGGGTGCGCCTGGCCGAAGCGCTGGACGCGGTGGATCGCCTGGATGAAATCGCGAAACTTGAACCCGACACCGGCGAAAATCTCGCGGTGGCAATGGCGTTGAAGATTGACGCCACCGCCGAGCATGATCGGCTTTGCGCCGATGAGGGCGAGATCGCCATCGGCGAACCTGCCGACAATCTCTTCCCGCACGTCCAGCTTTTGCGACCCGAAAACCGTCTCACAGGTGGGCAGGGCAATTTCGATGGCGCGGCGCTCATCTTCCAGATCGTGCCAGATGATGAAATGATCTTCCGGAGCGGCAGCTACGATCTCGGCGGCCTTGGCGATGCGGACGTCGAGCGTCCGGCGCTTCTCGCGGCTGGCCTCTACCACGCCGAGCGCGGTGTTGCGGATGAGGCGCCCCTGACCATTGCTTTCCGGCTCAGTGTCGGCGATGTCGGCCTCTACACAGTGCCAGCGCACGGTGATGGGCGGCAGGTCATACCCTTCGTCGGAAAAGCCCAGATCGCTCGGGCGCTGGATGCACACGGCCCAGCTATTCACCCACGTCCAGAACTCATCCCGCTTATGTTCATACAACGTGAGATCGCCCGCTTTCTCGCTGTTGCGCTGGAAGAATCGCGTCAGGGCCTGCCCGGTGTCCATGATGCCGAGGAACCCGGCATAGTGGATCATTTCCTTGTAACGGTTTGGCGCCGGAGTAGCGGTGGCGACGTGGCGGTACGGTACCGCTTCGAACAGTGGCAGGAACTCCTGATAGGTTTTTGAGCCATAGGAGCGCAGCACGTCGGCCTCATCCAGGCTGGCCCAGCCGAACCGGGAGACGTCGATCTTTCCTTCCCGCACGCTCTCATAATTGGTCAGAATGATCGGGCATCCGCGCGGCTGGCAGCGCAAGGCTGCGTCCTTCAGAATGTGATCGATCTCTGCGTCGGATTGCGCAAAAGCGACAGGGATGCCGAGCAGCGCTGCGTCGTTGAAGAACTCGCGGCGGACATTGAGAGGCAGGATGATGATGCCCCAGCAATTCGCCTTGGCGCAGATGAGCGAGCCGATAAGCAGCTGCTGCATCGTCTTGTGCAGGCCGAAGCTTTCGAACAGCGCGCGGCGGCCGCCCTCGACCGCCCACCGGACGATGTGGCGGACGTGATCCTTCATCGGACGGCCGTCGGTCAGGTGCGTGGGGATTTCGTGCAGGTCGCAGGGGAAGCCCACCGGCTGGGCGAGCGGAATTTTCGCCTCCAAAAAGGCCCGGTAATCAGGGTGCAGTTCGTCGATCGCGGAACTACCCATCGGTAGCGCCGCGCTTGTCGCGCTTGTCATATCGTCACTCCTGGGCCGCTCCGCCCGCTCAGTTCAGTCTTTGATGATGTGCGCTCGAAGCGTCGGAATCAGTGCCTCTGCGCGATCGGAGAAAATTGCGCGTTCGCGAGGATCGATGATGCCATCGGCCAGAAACTCATTACCGTCCGCAACAAGCAGAGACGCTTGAGCCAGTGCGCGGCGCATGCAGGCTGCCTCCTCGTCGTCGATGCGCGGCGGGGCGCAGAAGCCCATGGCGGTGTTGATCTTCGCCCAGGCGGCGGCTGGCAGCTGGGCGAAAACGCGCATCATCAGCGGTGCCGGCATCGCTGGCGGCGACTGCTCTACATAACTGCGCAGCGTGCCTTCCTTGTCGCCCGTGCGCTCGGCCAGATCCGCCCAACTCATGAAACAGCCTCGCCCAACATATTTACGCAGCTGCTCGGCGATGATCCGTTTTCCGACATCGTCTGAAAGTGAGTGGTTCAATTCCATGGTGAAACCTTCGCAAACGCGGCAATCCAGCCGCTATGGAACAGGGAAAACATCATGCGGCCTCTCGCTGCGCATGCGGGCAACTGCGATTGGAGCAGGCGCGGATCGACGTATCGTCCAGCCGAATGTCGCAGGTTGCGCAGAGGGCTGGACGCCCGACACCCGCCAACGCACATCTTGCGTCGCAACATATGTTGTCCGCCGGCCAGTTTTTGGGATCACGAAACCAATCAAAAAGCCGGTCAAGACTGCGGCTCGAGCAACCGGCACCATCGCGCAGTCGGTCGAAAAATGATCCGCGGTTCACAACAATGGTGGCGACGCGCGCGAGTGACCTTCCGCCATGTATCGCTACTTGCGCGGCATACGCATCAGCAACCTTGAGCAGCGCAGCTTCGTAAGACATGTCCATGAAACCGATTTACGGCATATATGCCGCATCGTCAACGGCAAATCTGCCGCATGACCAAACGGTGGTGTTGCGGCATAAGTGCCGCATGGCAATGGCTATAGATATTCTTGTTGATCGCATTGCTCAGCGAGTAGATGCGCTCGGCATCACAGAGCGCGACGCTTCGATCAAGGCGACAGGCAAGCCTGACGCGCTCCGGTATATACGCGTTAGAAGGGCCATGCCGTCCGCCGACCGGCTGGCCGCGATCGCCAAGGCGTTGGAAACCACACCAGAATGGTTGCTGGGGCAAGCCCCCGGCGCAACATCTGACAGTCCGGTTGTAGTCGGCGCCGCTGACGGCGA
Organism: Sphingobium sp. B2; assembly: GCF_007693735.1. NCBI lineage: Bacteria > Pseudomonadati > Pseudomonadota > Alphaproteobacteria > Sphingomonadales > Sphingobiaceae > Sphingobium > Sphingobium sp. B2. The sequence continues at coordinate 1,602,382 of NZ_VDBZ01000001.1, read as the reverse complement.
CGGAGCAGTGTCGCTGAAGCGCATCAACCTCGGCTTCGCAATGGGCGATGGCTCCAACCTTGACGACTATATCGAGGAGGGCACCTTTGAATTTGACCCAAACACCCTGCGCTCGCTGACACATTCGCCCTGGCATCGGCTGCTCATCGCGCACGGCGTAGGCGATAGCATGCAGCCGACCCTGCTCGACAGCGACATGTTGTTGATCGATACGCTACAGGCGCGTCTCAACATGAGTGATCGCATTTGGGCAATCGCGCTGTTCGGTGCGGGAGCCGTTAAACGCCTGCGGCCAGCCGCAGGCGGAAAGGTGGAGATCATTTCCGACAATAGCTTGCACGATAAGCAGTTGGTAGATGCAGAAGATGTGCAGATTATTGGCCGCGTGGTATGGTCAGGCCGCCGACATTAATTTTATTTGGTTTGGGGGTGAACATGAGCGAGGAAGTTCGAAAAGCAAATCCGGGCGCTGGCTGGATCGGTCTTGGCGTTCTTTTGCTGGCAGCATCTATCGGCTTGCTACTCTTTTCCAGCAACATGAGCCCGACTGTTGAGGCATCATCCTATGACGACTTCGGGCGGGCCAGCAAGGTATTTAATCTCGGGCTTCTACAGCAGCAGATGATGATCTTTCAGGCTGGCCTTGTCGGCCTGGTCCTGTCGATCGCTGCATTTGCAACCGCAGCGATCGTCCGTACTCTCTCGAGTGTGCGCACGTGACGCGATAGAGGCGTGTCTCAACTCTCCCTCATCATCGTCGGTACCGACCACCCGAACAAGGACCGGACGAACCGCCGATCGGAAATCCTCTGGTCCCATCCGGGCGAGGAAGTGCATCTCGTGCCTGAACCCAGAAACCCGGTCGACCACCAGGCCGTAGCCGTGTTCAGTACACGTGGCGTGCAGATAGGCTACGTCCGCGCCGAACAGTGCCAGCTGATCCGCAGCTATCTTACGCGCGGTCGCATCACAGGCGCGATATTCCAGGACCAGCACGAAAAGGGAGCGATCATTCGGATAGGCATGGACGGGGAAGCTCCGAACCTGCCGGAAGTCGCGCTCAAATCAGCGTCCGAAGACAGCGTTTTTTATCCGGATTGGATGCCACCGGACGAATGATGCGGCATATATGCCGTATTTCTAGTTGACACGGCAAATATGCCGCATGTATTGTCACTCCATCACCTGACGCGCCGCGCATCCGGCCGGCCGCCACGGTGGGGAGGTTACGATGGCAATCCCATCCTACATCATCGGCGCAGCCGCGGCGGACACATTGTCCCGCCTGGGCAACCTTCAGCGCCTGCCGGGCCAGTACCGCACCGTCGATCTCGTCAACATCGCTGGTTACTGCGCGACCGAAGCGCATGACCTGCTGCTGACCGACGTCAGCCTTGCCCGCGAATTTCTCCTGAACGGCGCCAGCCGCATGATCCGCGCTGCCGAGCAGCTGGAAATGCACGACGCCAGCCGTAACGTCGTGCCCATGCGGGTGGCGTCATGACCGCTGCCGTCTTCTTCTTCGCCGGTCGCGCGCTGATCACCCTCGCGGGCCTCTGCGCGTTTGGCATCATCCTGCGCCAGTTCCAGCTCTACGCCGACAAGGCGATTTGCGCACTGCTGATGGAGAAGGTTGACGATGCCCGCCCCTGAATCAGAACCGCCCGTCATCGGCATGCACCCGGCTGTATTCGCGCTGATCATTGCCGTAGCGGCCGGCTTGTGGGTCGGCTGCTTCAAGCTCATGGCTGCCGCGTGCCGCGCAACCGCAGCGATTATGGGTGCTGGGCAATGATGAACATCAATTACGCAGCGCTCGCCTTCGCGCGCCTCATTCGCCTTCGTCGCCAGATACCCGCTTCTTCCTTGCCTGACATGTGCGTCATCACCCCGACCGCACAGCGGGCAGGAGCCTCGGACGGCCTTTACCCCTCCCAGGGGCCGTCATCTGATCCACGCGGGTCGGCCGTCGAGGCCGGTCGGCCCGCCAACCAATCTGATCCGGGCGACGAATGCGTCTGTCCGGTCTGCGCCAGCGACTGCGGGGAAAAGGCGTAATGGCGCAGGCATCCTATGGCCACATCGAAAGAGATGCGGTGCATATCGATTGCTGGCTGACGATCCATCCGGGCGATCCGAAAAACTGGAATAGGCGGCCAAGTGTCAAGCTGACGGCTGGCGAACCCGCGCTCGATCGGCGGGAGAGGGCAATCAATGTCAGGATAACATTACCCCTGGCTCTATTCGAGACGCCCAGCATCGTTGCCCGGATCGACGTGGCCGAACCCATGGCGCCCGTCACGATCGACACCAGCGCGATCGCGCAGGCCGTCAAGGCGGCTATCGGCATGGATATTGACCTGCGCATCGTGGAGCCAGGCGAATGACCAAGTTTGGAGCCGACACCTCAAAATTCACTATTGGCATGAGCCGCTGGGGGCCGGCCCACTTCGTGCGGTCCAGTTCGGAGGGGCGCGAAGCTCACTGTCGACGCAACCCGGCATCATGCGTGTTCTGCCACGAGCTGGGCGTCCCTCAGATGGAGCCGGACCCGTTTGACGCCGCCTGCGAACGTCTGCGGGCCAACTGGAGCAAGCAATGGGTCGAGAGCGACCGGCTGCCCGGCGACCTGCGTGACGACGAGGTTTGGCCAGCCGACGGCCTGCACATCGCTGCCCTGGATGATGAGACCAGGGCACGAACGATCCTCGTCAGCTTCGGCGACAATCACGCTGCGATGGGCGCGCTGAGCGCGATCGTGGCTGTCCACAATGAGATGATCGGGAGGCCGGATTGATGTTCCAGGGACTTTTCATAGACGGCTTCGCAGGCGGCGGCGGTGCCAGCACCGGCATTGCGTGGGCGATCGGCCGCGACGTTGATCACGCCATCAACCATAGCGAGACGGCCATCGCAATCCACAAGGCGAACCATCCGGGCGCGGACCACCACTGCACCGACATCCGGATCCCCATGTTGCCGCAGATGGTGACCAAGGGCGAACGGGTAGCCGGCGCTTGGTTTTCGCCAGACTGCAAGGAATTCAGCAAGGCGAAGGGCGGGCCGGTCAAGGATCGGTCGATCCGGGCGCTGTGCTGGGAAGTCGTCGCCTGGCTCAAAGAGGTCCGGCCAACCGTCGGCTATCTAGAGAACGTCGAAGAGTTTGAATATGCCGCGCCGCTCGACGACGAGGGCTTTCCGATCAAGGGGCAGGAGGGGCGCGAGTTCAAGCGGTTCGTGAAGGCGATCCGGGCGCTGGGCTACAAAGTCGCCCACAAGATCTTACGCGCGTGCGACTATGGCGCTCCGACCAGCCGCAAGCGGCTCTACATGATCATGCGCTGCGACGGACTGCCCATCGTCTGGCCCAAGCCCACGCATGGGCGACCGGATTCGTCGGGCGTGAAGAGCGGAAAGCTGTTGCCCTATCGCACGGCGGCTGAGTGCATCGACTGGTCCATCCCATGCCCCTCGATCTTCGGGCGCAAGAAGGATCTGGCTGACAGCACCATGCGGCGGATAGCGCATGGGGTGATGCGCTACGTCGTGAATGCGGCCAAGCCTTTCATTGTCGGAACCGCTTTCACCAATACGCGTGCGGCGCGGGTCTTTGACCCGCAGGATCCTGTGCGGACAGTCACGACGCAGCCCGAGTATGGTGTGGTTGATGCTCTCTTGGCTCCGCACGTCACCAAATTCTACAGCACTGGCATTGGCTCGCCGATGGATGGGGCGATGCCGACAGTGACGGCCAATGGTCAGTCAACGCGACCAGCCGGGGCTACGCCGCTCGGCCGGGCGGAGGCGGTGCTGGTCCCGCACATTATGACCAATCGAAACGCGCAAAAGCCTTTCACGGCAGCCGACGAGCCGACCCACACTATCACGGCGGGCGGAGCGCATCAGAACGTCGTCCAGGCTGCGCTGGTGACCTACGGCCAGCACGGCGGCCACAATCGCCCGGTGGATGAGCCTCACCACACCGTTGCGGCGTCAAAGAAGGATACGAATGGTGTCATTGGCGCGACATTGATTGGTGTCGGGGGGCGGCGCGGCCAAAGCCCGCCAATGTCTATGGTTGGCCCATATCCGACCACGACCGCAAAGGCCGACGCTGCCGTTGCCACGGCTTTCCTCTCGCATTTCTATTCGAGTAATACGAACGGCGGCGAGGGGCGACCGGATACACCAGCAAAGACGATCACTGCCGATGGTCAGCACCATGCCGTCGTCACTGCTCATATCGAGCAGGCGAATGGTGGACCGCGCAACACCCGATCAGCGGGCCGTGATGCTCGGCGGCCGCTGTCTACTGCTACGACGACAGGATCGCAGCAGCGCATTGTTGAGACGACGCTGGTCGAGGAGGGGGATTTACCGCCCGAGTTGATGGCCAGCGCGGTCAAGGTCGCGTCGTTCCTCGTGAAATATTATGCGACGGATGGCGAGAACGAAGCATCTCAAAGCCAGCCTGTCGATCGGCCACTCGACACGATCACCACAAAGGCCCGCTTTGCCGTCGTCACTGTCACGATCGACGCGGTCAACTACATCATCGTCGATATCGGCCTGCGGATGCTCAAGCCGCGCGAGCTGGCCCGGGCGCAGGGCTTTCCTGACAGCTACGTCCTGAATCCGGAATGTTGGTACACTACCGAGAAGGGAAACCGTAAGTTCGGACCGCTGCCGATCGCCATGCAGATCAGCGCGATCGGCAACAGCGTTTGCCCGCCAGTGGCGCGCGCGCTCGTTGCTGCGAACCAGCCGGGTCTGCCTGAGATGAGGATGGTGGCATGACCCGCATCCGCCTGGTCCTAAAGCCCAAGCCACCACCTCCGCCGTTGCCGCCTTTCGAGTGCGCGATCTGCGAGCAAATCATCGAGCGCGATCCTTATTCACCCGATCATGAGGCGCCGCCCATCTGCTGGCCCTGCGGCTGGCTCGGCCAGAACCGCCTGCAAACCCACCAGCTTCCCGTTTCAATGTGGGGTCCGTTCCGTGCCGCCTACGCGCTGTTGGCGACCCTCGATAAGGAGATTGCGCGTGCAAGACGCACCCAGTGATATGGGCGACCGCTACAGCCTGGACATGATCGTTCGCGGTATCGCCGACGACCTCATTGCCCTGCGCGCCGGGAACATCAGCATCAAGGATGCGCAGGCCCGGGCGCTGCTCGCCAAACAGTATATGAACGGTGTTCGGCTCGTGATGAATGCTCGCAAAAGCCTGGAGGATGGCGCACGTCCGGCCGCGATAGGCGGAGGCCGGGCGGGGGAGGTGGATCATGGCTGATCGGCCGATCCTTTTCAGCGCCCCTATGGTTTGCGCCCTTCTCGATGGTCGAAAGACGCAGACACGCCGGGTCATGCATGTCCAGCCGCCGCGACAGGAGGATTTCCCGCACTCGCCTATTGGCATCGGGCGCAGGGTCGCCGATGGTGTGAAACTCTTCAGCCTCAACGACTATGCGCGACTGCCCAAGCACCCGACGAAATGGGACTTGGATGGCGCTGTAGGTGTTGCCCGCAAAGCTGGCTTCCCCATGGAATACGACGCGCGGTTCGCTGTCGGCGATCGCCTATGGGTCAAGGAGACTTGGCGCGCGCACCGGGCATTCGATGATCAAAAGCCTAGCCTGATAGGCACAGAGGCGCGCGTTTGGTACGAAGCAGACCGGGACAATTGCGATCAGCATGGCAAGGTCCGCGTGTCCATCTTCATGCCGCGCTGGGCCAGCCGCCTCACGCTAACCGTTACGGACGTCCGCCTTCAGCGCCTCCAGGAGTGCAGCGAAGCCGACGCGCTCGCGGAGGGCGTGGTCGAATATGAGCCGACTATGGAGGATCCAGCCGAGTTCGCGGCCTTCGACGGCGCAAGTGTCTTCAACAATGCCGTGTCGGCCTATCAGGATCTCTGGAATCGCATCAATGGGCCGGGCGCGTGGGAGGCGAACCCGTGGGTGGTCGCTGTCACCTTCGACGTAAAAGAGGGCAACATTGATGGCTGACCAGCCGCGCCCCTTCTACGAATGGCACGAAGATCACGGCGACGTCATCTGGTGGCTCTGGCCGATCGAGCAGGCGCCGTGGATCGGCACGCCTCTGGATCTCGGCCGCGCCGTCAGCTTCGACATCACCGTTCAAATCGGGATCGATGTCTTTGAGCTCCAGCCGCAAAAGGTGGGCGACACCGGCGGCTGGCCTTGGGCGGACGCAGACGACGAAATGGAGGCTCGCCTATTCTGGACGCCATTGCCCGACGGCAACACGATAGACGAAGCGATCCGTGATTACATCCGGGGCGGGCCAGATCCGCTGAAGGATCCGCCCGCCATGGTGAGTGACGGGCTGGAAGAGGGGCGGGCGGCCATCGCCGTCCTGACCCAATCCCTATCGGACCCCCAAAAGCGCCTGCTCTGCCGCCTCCAGCCGCACGGACCAGCCGACGGAGATGGACAGGACTTCACCTATGTCGTGGAAACGCGCGGCTTCGGCCTCGATACCTGCGCGGCGCTCGCGCGGCGCGGGATCATGGTCGGCGGGGAGGGCTATTCATACCAGAACTGCAATCGTGGCTATTGCCGACTGACGCGGCTCGGAATGCACATTCGCGCGCGGCTGTTGGCTGAAAGGCGGGAAGCATGACTTGGCCCAACCTCACCGACGCGCAGCGCCGCATGTTGATCGACAGCGAACCTGATGACCGGACGGGGACCGAAGGCTGTGGCGTAGAGCTACGGACCGGCGCGGACTATGCCGTTGCTAAAGCGCTGGAGCGCCGCAAGCTCGGGCACCGGGAGGGGCCGGGCGGTTCTTTGCCGGGCATGTATTGGAGCAACGCTATGGGCCTGGCCGTGCGCGCTGCGCTTAAAAGCCGACACGGACGCGCGACCCGATACACTATGCCGGACGGCCGAAGCTTCATCGTCACTGGCCGCTACTATCTTGCGTCCTGCGACCGTTGCGGGTGGGTCGGGTCATCTGAAGAGTGCGGCACGGACAGCGGTTTTGACGACAGCGATGTCTATTGCCCGCGCTGCGAAAGCCCGGGCGCCGACTACGGAAGCGAGGCGAACACAGCCAGCGAAGAGGTGATCGAGCCGTGAGCCAGTTTCATGTCCATCTGACCGACGGCGACATTACTGCCATGGTCATTAAGGCGATCGACGTTAAGCAGTTCGGCGCGTGGCCGCGCGCGGTTGAAGTTGGCGTCGGAATTGGCCGGGTAATCGGCCAGCGGGAGGCGCTGGAGCCACTGGACGATGGCATCCGCACCGTCATTGAAGGCGCACTTGAGATCGTCCGCGAGCACGATCCGGGGATGGGCGGCCTGATCCACAACCTCGAACGGCTGGACCGATGGCTTCAGCGTTATCCCTGCCGGGGTCGCCCGGTCGAAAATAAGGAGGCTTAGCCTTGGGCGCCCCGGCACATCAGGTGACGTTCAACACGCCGCCCTTCACCTTCACCCGCGACGAGGCTCTGCGCTACACCGGTCTGGCGCCCAAGATGTTCGACCATCTGGAGCAGGCGGGGTCTATCACCGGCCGCCGGTTCGGTCGCAACGGGGCGACCGTCTATCTGCGCGAGCAGCTCGAGAAGGTGACCGCCAACCTGTTCGGCGCGGTTTCGACGGACATAGACGACGAATTCGAGGGCATCGGTGGCTAAAATCCGTCTCCCGCGGTACCTGCGCGCAAAGAGGCTCGCTGATCGTAGCACCGCTTATTTCTGGGAGCGCCCCAGCTGGGCGAAGCCGCCAGCCGAAAAGCACGGCCGGACATGCCCGGTCGATTCGGAACCGCTCGGAAAAGAGTTGTCGGCGGCGATCGATAAAGCAAACCTGCTGAACGCCGCCTTAGATGACTGGCGCACGGGCGTGGAGGGCAAGCCAGCCGAGGGCACGGTCAAGGCCCTGTTCGGCTGGTATCGCGGCCATGTACGCTATCTGGAGGCCAGTCACCGCACGCGCGAAGATTATCGCGAGATGATGGCGCACGTCGAGGCGGTCCAGCTGAAGACGATGACGTTCGGCCAACGCCGCGCGACCGAAGTTAATGCTGGCCACGCCGACGCGCTCTATCGTTACCTGGTCAAAGAGCGTGGGGCAAGGCAGGGCGCTTATTGCATGCAGGTCTGCCGCCGCGTCTGGAACGAGGCGATTCGGGCGAAGAAGGTCAAAGACCCGAACCCCTTCGCTCGCATGGGCATCAAGATGACCGCGAAGAAGGGCAACCGGGCGAACACGCGCGCCGAGTACGACCTGTTCCGCGCGACCGCGCGAGAAATGGGCTTTCAGTCGATGGCGACCGCTGCGGCGATCTCATTCGAGCTGCTACGCCGCGTGTCCGACGTGTTCGGCTACATTCTGGAGCCAGGGGACGAGGAGCGGGGTTTCTTCTGGGAGGATTACCAGCCGGGCATCCAGTTCGCGATGCGCCAGGGCAAGACGGGTGACATGCAGATCATTCCGCTGCGCGGTGACCCGGATCCTGACAGCGATGATCCCGAGGTGCGCGATCGCGGTCCTCTGCTCTATCCTGAGCTGGAAGCTGAGCTGGCGCGCATGGTGCGGGGCAGGGGGCACATCGTCATCAGCGAGCAGAGCGGCAAGCGCTTCACCGAGCGCGAGGTCGGGCGGCGGCTGCGGGCGATTCGCGAGAAGGCGGGCCTGCCGACCGACTTCACCATGACCGGGTTTCGCCATGGCGGCGCGACCGAGATGGGCGATGCTGGTATCTACGACATCCGGCCAGTGTCAGGCCATCGGACACTGCAACAGACGGCCACCTACAACAAGGCGACGCAGGAGAAGGCGCGCAGCGCTGGAACTGCGAGACAGCGCCATATCGCCGAGCGGGCGAGAAAGGGCAAAACAGGCTAAGGCGTTAATCCTGGTTGCGGACGCTTTTTGCATGCTTTGCTTGGGCGAAAACGTCGTCGATCGCGCGACTAACTTTTTCAACGCTACGGCGCGCTATTTCACGAGATGACGGATGCCCAGTTTCGTGCGTACGTTGCCCGCTTGCCCGTTGGTCAAACAAACCGATTGCCATGTCGACCTCCTATCAGGCGCCGTTGTCGGCGTTGTTGGTTGATAATTCGTTACGCCCATAACGACGGGCGAAGTATCGAGGGTTCAACGAAGGATCGAAATAATGTTTACGCTTCACCCAGACGAAGCCCTCCGCGCGCGTTATCATCGCGACATCGATAGGACCACCCACCGACTCGGCATCTGCTGAAAACTTTCTTTTCAGTGAGGTTATGTGCACGAGGCTTTCCGAGAGGGCGGCAAGCTCCTGCTTCGGCATCGAACGTACCATGTCAGAGAATTCGGTCCGAAGTCGGTTTAGATGGTCAGGTATGATCTTTTCACTGAATTCTTGCATGATTGTATCGACAGCAGGCCCGACCGCTTGTTTCACGTCATCGCTTGCATCTACCAGCAATTCAGCGAGATTTGCCTTCAACGACTGAAGTGAGCCGTCAAAGTACGCTCGACAAAGATCCAGAAAATCGGCGTCGAGGCCATACATGAAGCGATCAACCATCTCTTTCTGAGCGAAAGGAATGATCGCTGCGTCTGGAACCAGTTTACGATCAACGTCAAATTTCGTCATTTGCATGTATTTCAGCTTTCCGGCTATTCGGCCGTAAACTTCAAAAGCAATCAACGAAGGAAAAATTTCATCTTTACCAAAGCCCGCGAAAACCAGGCCTGTAACTTGAGAGCGCGGATATTCTTTGAGAAGAGACCATGCAATAAGTAGCGTAATTTGATCACGCCGCTCATCCGGGAGGTAGTCTCCATCAAAGACTTCTTCGACAAGCTCCTCAATGCATTCGCCATGATGCTCTATAGCGTCATCGACGGAAATGCCGTCGAACCATTGAGAATCCGGCTCGTTTGCAAAGACTTCTATCTGATTATCTAGTTCGGTTCGAACAGATGCATCGATCTCTGCCAGCAATTTGTCGAGTGAACCGCCAGCATCATCCGATCGCGCCTCTTGGAAGTGCATCTCAGTAATCGCATTAATCAGATTGCGAACATCAAAAGCTTTCTGTGCGCATAAAGCCCTTATGTTGGCATCGATTGTTACCGGCGGAGTGTCGATCTCTTCAACGTGGCGCAAAAAGGCAACTGCATAGTCGAAGACTTTAGCGAAGTGGCTGGTACAGGTTCTATCCCGATACATTTTAACAATCGACTCGACGGGAATGCCGCTGATCTCAGGCCGGTTGTAAACCATGACGCCGATAGGATCGTGGTTGGTGCCCTCGAAGATTTTGTCTGCTGAGTTGTAGACCTTACTGCTTGAGCCATTGGTGATCGTTACAGCGCTGTCGGCGGCAAGTGTTACGGCCATCTTGTTCAGCAACGCGATCTCGGCCGTCATTCTAGTCTCCCCGAATCATGGGAAGATTAACCCTCTCGAAGAGAATTGCGAACGGTAATTGTCGGAATACTGTCGGAATAAGCTGTCGGAACGCAGAAATCCGGAAACGCCGAAGCGCGCCGGAAAATCCAACGTTTACAGGATGGTGCGGACGGCGGGACTTGAACCCGCATTTCCAGGGGAAGGCGGATTTTAAGTCCGCTGCGTCTACCGATTTCGCCACGTCCGCGTGCCGCATTCCCTGACGGCTGGCGCGGATCAGGTCAAGCCGCTGTGATCAGCTTTCGCCCTTGACGTTCAGCCGCTCGCGCATTTCCTTGCCCGGCTTGAAATAGGGGACGCGCTTGGCCGATACCGGCACTTGCTCCCCGGTGCGCGGGTTGCGCCCGGTGCGGGCTTCGCGCGCGCGCGTCGTGAAAGCGCCAAAGCCGCGCAGTTCCACACGACCGCCCGACGCCAGCCGGTCGACAATCTCGCGGAAGAAAAGATCGACGATCTTCTCCACCTCCGCAAGGTTCAACCCCGGATTTTCATCAGCCAGTTTCTGGATCAATTCCGAACGGATCATTGGTTGTCCAGCGCCCCTCTGCCGTGTCCCATCCATTGCATAGAGATTTGGCAAGGCGTTGACAATGAGGGAACAAGAAGTTCGTTTCGTTTCCAGAAACATTTGCAAAAGCCCGCCGGAACCAGTGTTCCGGCGGGCTTTCTGTTCGCTGCAAGGTGCGAAGGGGTTTAGCCTTCGGTCTTGGCCTTCAGCGCTTCGCCCAGAATGTCGCCCAGCGACGCGCCGCTGTCGGACGAACCATATTGCGCCACAGCCTGCTTCTCTTCGGCGATCTGCATCGCCTTGATCGAGAAGGTCGGCTTCTTCGCACGGTCGAAACCAGTGATCATCGCGTCGAACTTCTGGCCGATCTGGAAGCGTTCCGAACGCTGCTCGTCGCGGTCACGGCCCAGGTCGCTGCGCTTGATGAAGCCGGTGGCGCCATCTTCGCCGGCCTGGACTTCCAGGCCGCCGTCGCGGACTTCAAGGACGGTCACGGTGACGATCGCGTTCTTGTTGAGGCCAGCGGCAGCGGCAGTGGTGCCGCCCGCAGCCGGGCCGCCACGCTCAAGCTGCTTCATGCCAAGGCTGATGCGCTCCTTCTCGACGTCGATGTCCAGAACGACAGCCTGCACGGCTTCGCCCTTGCGATGCAGCGCCAGCGCGTCCTCGCCGGAGATGCCCCAGGCGATGTCGGACATGTGGACCATGCCGTCGACGTCGCCGTCCAGGCCGATGAACAGGCCGAACTCGGTCGCATTCTTGACTTCGCCCTCGACGGTCGAACCGATCGGGTGACGCTCGGCAAAGCTATCCCACGGGTTCGACTGAGCCTGCTTGAGGCCCAGCGAGATGCGGCGCTTTTCAGGATCGACTTCCAGAACCAGAACTTCGACTTCCTGGCTGGTCGAAACGATCTTGCCGGGGTGGACGTTCTTCTTGGTCCAGGACATTTCGGACACATGGACCAGACCTTCGATGCCCGGCTCCAGCTCGACGAACGCACCATATTCGGTGATGTTCGTGACGCGGCCCGACAGCTTGGCGCCGATCGGATATTTGGCCGATGCGCCTTCCCAAGGATCGCTTTCCAGCTGCTTCATGCCAAGCGAGATGCGCTGCGTGTCGCGGTTGATGCGGATGATCTGGACGCGAACGGTGTCGCCGATGTTGATCATCTCATTGGGGTGGTTGATGCGCTTGTACGACAGGTCGGTGACGTGCAGCAGGCCATCGATGCCGCCCAGGTCAACGAACGCACCATAGTCGGTGATGTTCTTGACGACGCCTTCGATGATCTGGCCTTCGGCCAGCGTCTGGATGAGGCCGCTGCGCTGTTCGGCGCGGGTTTCTTCCAGAATGGCGCGACGCGACACGACGATGTTGCCGCGGCGGCGATCCATCTTCAGGATCTGGAAGGGCTGCGGAATGTCCATCAGCGGGGTGACGTCGCGAACCGGGCGGATGTCGACCTGGCTGCCGGGCAGGAAGGCCACGGCGCCGTCCAGATCGACGGTGAAGCCGCCCTTGACGCGACCGAAGATGACGCCTTCGACGCGCGCGCTCTCGGTGAACTCGGCTTCCAGCTTGTCCCAGGCGGCTTCGCGGCGGGCGCGGTCACGCGACAGCATCGCTTCGCCATGGGCGTTTTCGACGCGATCGACATAGACTTCGACTTCGTCGCCAACCTTGATGTCGGCCTTCTGGCCCGGCATCGCGAATTCGCGCAGCGGCACGCGGCCTTCGGACTTCAGACCTACGTCGATGACGGCCAGGTCGTTTTCGATGGCGGTAACGGTGCCCTTGACGACGCGGCCTTCAAAGCCGCCGTCCTCGCCACCGAGGGAATCATTGAGAAGCGCGGCAAAATCGTCGCGCGTGGGGAATGCCGTAGAGGCCATGGTCAGTCCTTCATACATCATTGCTGGCCAACCGGTTGTATCCGATGGTCTTTGGCCAAAACACGCGCAGGACCGAATATCCGGCGCGTATCCCGCCGGTCAGGGGCTTGGGAACGCGCGGCTGTGAAAAGCGAAAAGGGCGCGTGGTAAAACCGCGCGCCTTGACGGGTCAGCCCGCAGGGCGACCTTCAAGCTGGGCGTCCACAAGCGCAATGGCCCGCTGGACGGCCGCGTCTATAGTCAAATCGCTTGTATCTAGCAAGTCCGCACCGTCCGCGATTTTCAGGGGCGCGTGATCGCGGCTCATGTCGCGCGTATCGCGTGCCTGAATGTCGGCGATCAGGCTGTCCATATCGGGCTGTCCGCCCTGCGCCAGACTGTCCTTGTATCGGCGTTCGGCCCGCACATGGACGCTGGCGGTGACGAAGATCTTGGCGTCGGCGTCCGGCGCGATCACCGTGCCGATGTCGCGGCCGTCCAATATCGCGCCGCCTGGCTGGGTCGCAAAATCCCGCTGCCGGGCGATCAGCGCGTCCCGTACCGCCTGATGCACCGACACGCGCGAAGCAAGGCTGCCCACCGCTTCGCTCCGCAGCGCCGGATCGGCCAGTATCTCGTCGCCAAAATCGCAGGCGGCCAGCGCATCGGCCTTGATGTCCGGATCGCCACCGCGTTTCAGCACCGACAGGCCGACCGCGCGATACAGCAGCCCGGTGTCGAGGCAGGGCAGGCCATAATGACGCGCCAATGCGTTCGCGATCGTTCCCTTGCCCGACGCGGCGGGACCATCGACAGCTATGATCATCGGGCCTTGCCTTTGCGGATCGTGTTGGCAAGGCCGATCACCGCGATCGCCGCCCAGACAATTTCCAGCGCCATCGACGCCAGATTGAAATGGATGGTGAGCGACGCGATCAGCAGCAGCGATCCCACAAGGTTCAGCAGGTTGAACCACAGGAAGTTCAGTTCCCTCGCTATATTACTATAGGCATAGGCGACCACCATCAGCCCGCTGCCCAGCAATCCGACGATATTGGCCCAGTCCATCATCATGCCAGAGCGCCCAGTGTTCGCAGTAGCGGGACAAAGGTGGGGAAGCTGGTCGCCACCGGCGCCATATCGTCGATCATCACCCCGTCGCGCGACACCAGCCCGGCCACCGCAAAGCTCATGGCGATTCGATGGTCCAGCTTGGTTGCGATAGGCCCGCCGCCCGCCAATGGTGCGCCGCCGCTGCCCTCGATGATGATGCCGTCCTCCAGTTCCTCGACCGTTACGCCGATCGCGCGCAGCCCGGCCGCCATCGTTGCGATCCGGTCCGATTCCTTGACCCGCAATTCTTCCAGACCGCGAAAAACGCTGCGCCCCTGCGCCAGCGCGGCGGCGATGAAGGCGACGGGATATTCGTCGATCATGCTGGGCGCCCGCGCCGGGTCCGGCTCCACGCCCTTGAGCGCGGAGGCCGTGACCGCCAGATCGCCCACCGGCTCCCCGCCGACCTCGCGCGGATTGATGACCTCGATCGATCCGCCCATTTCCCGAAGCAGGTCGATCAGGCCCGCGCGCGTCTTGTTCAGACCGACATTGGCGATCGTCACCTGCGATCCGGGCACCAGCAGCGCTGCGACCATTGGGAAAGCGGCCGACGATGGATCGCCCGGCACGACGATCTGTTGCGGCTTCAGTTCCGCTTCGCCTACCAGTGTGATGATCCGCGTTCCATCTGCTTCGACTTCGACATCCAGTTCCGCGCCAAATCCACGGAGCATCCGCTCGCTATGGTCGCGCGTCGGAATCGGCTCGACCACGCGGGTGATGCCGGGCGTGTTGAGGCCTGCCAGCAATATCGCCGATTTGACCTGCGCCGACGCCACCGGCAACCGATAATCGAGCGGCACGGCGGGGCAGGCGCCACGCATCGTCAGCGGCAGACGGTCGCCCGGACTGGTGGTGAAGCTTGCCCCCATCCGCGCCAAAGGCTCGGTCACGCGCGCCATCGGTCGTTTGCTCAGGGAAGCGTCCCCTGTGAAAGTGGCGGTCAGGTCATGGCTCGCCAGCAATCCCATCAGCAACCGCGTCGATGTGCCGCTATTGCCCATGCCGAGCGCGGTCTCCGGCTGGAGCAGCCCGCCCACACCCACGCCATGGATATGCCAGATGCCGTCCGCGTCGCGCTCTATGTCCGCGCCCATCGCCCGCATTGCCGCGGCCGTTGCCAGCACATCCTCGCCTTCCAGCAGGCCTTCGACCCGGCTTTCGCCCACCGCCAGCGCCGACAGCATCAGCGACCGGTGGGAAATGCTCTTGTCCCCCGGCACGGCGACGCTGCCCGACAGGGCAGGGGCGGCGGTGAAAGTCATGGGGGTCGGCGATGAGGAAGTGGCAGTCACTGAAGCGTTCCGATCATGTCGGGGTCGAAAAAATGCGCCCGGCTTTTGACAGCGCCGTCCCGCTATGGCAAGGCGCGCGACGTTTCGCGGGCAACTTCACCGTTGCGCCGCGTAGTTGGTATTTGAGCATCAAATAAAGGATTAGGCCGGACATGGTGAAGGCTGAATGGGGCACGAAGCGGACCTGCCCGAAATGCGCCACGCGTTTCTATGACCTGGGCAATGACAGCCCGGTCGTCTGCATCAACTGCAACGCGGCCTGGGAACCGGAGCCGGTGCTGAAGTCGAAGCAGCCGCTCCCCTATGAGGAAGCGCCCAAGAAGGTTATCGAAACTGCAGACGGTGAGCTGGAAACGGCCGATGACGATCTGGACCTCGACATCGACGTCGATGATGACGGCGATTCGCCGGACAATGACGTCGATCTGGGCGGTGACGACGACCTGGGCGTCGATGCGGCCAGCGACGACGACGCGGACGATAATTAAGTCATTTTGTTCTTGCCAAGGATGGCGCTGCGACCTAATGGCAGCGCCTCCGAAGCGCCGGACCCAAACGGCGCTTTAGCGATGGAAATGGGGCCTTAGCTCAGCTGGGAGAGCGCCTGCATGGCATGCAGGAGGTCAGCGGTTCGATCCCGCTAGGCTCCACCAGTTTCGCCGATACAGAAGCCGTCCGGGGGATGGCTTCCGGCGAAACTCCCGAAGCGTAAGCGGAGGGGCGCGATCATATACCAACGGGTTCCGCAGCCTTGCTGCCGCACCGGATGGGGCCTTAGCTCAGCTGGGAGAGCGCCTGCATGGCATGCAGGAGGTCAGCGGTTCGATCCCGCTAGGCTCCACCAAAATCTTGCGTGCAATCGCGCACAATCCTAAATGGCTGCCAGATGCTGCGGTGCGATGAGCATCGCGCCAGAAGAGGTGCATCTATGCGGGACGATTTCGCTGCCTCGGTCGCGGCGCACGGTGATGACGATCGGATTCGGGCGATACTGGAAGAGGTCTGCCAGACGACCGGCATGGGTTTCGCTGCGGTCGCCAGGGTGACGGAAGATCGCTGGGTCGCGTGCCAGATCGTCGACCGGATCGAGTTCGGCCTTGATCCCGGCGGGGAACTGGAAATCAAAAAGACCCTGTGCGACGATATCCGCCGTTGCGGCGAAGGCATCTATATCGATCATGTCGCCATGGACCAGGACTGGCGCACGCATCATGTCCCCCTTTTTTACGGCTTTCAAAGCTATGTGTCGCTGCCTGTCATTCTGCTTGATGGCAGCTTCTACGGCACGCTGTGCGCCATTGATCCCAACCCCCGTTCGGTCAGCGCGCCAGCCATCGTCGCCGCCATGCAGGACTATGCCCGATCGATCGGTGCGATATTGTCGGCGAAATGATGCGGATGGCCAGCCGATGGCACCAGGACTTTGCCTGACTCGTTTGCGCCCAGCGGGGCCAAGATAGATTTCCGACCTTGATCGGCGCGGCCGCGACAGGCCTCTCCATGCATATGGCCTCATACCAAAGGTCGATTTGATCTGCGTCTAAATGCGCGTGCGCAGACCGGGTTAATTACGCTCTGTCATCGGCAATCGGATCGGGACCGAAAGTCCGCCTGCATCCGGCTTCAGCGTTTGTCGTCGATGATCAGAGGAGATTTGGCTCATGTTTCCATTTTCGCGCACCCTCACGGCTATGGTCTGCGCCCTCGCGCTTTCCGCCGCCCCCGCCCTGGCCGCCCCGCATGCCGATGCAGCACAGGCGCAGGCCATGCTCGAAAAAGCCGTGGCGACCATCAAGACGGCCGGCGCCGGGCCTGCCTTTGCTGCGTTCAATCAAAAGGACGGGGCATTCAACACCGGGGAACTCTATGTGTTCGTGTTTGATCTCAACGGGGTCTACGAAGCCTATGGCGCGCATCCCGGCCTGGTCGGCCGCGATGTCAGCGATCTGACCGATGCGGAAGGCAAACCGATCGTGCGCGACATGATAGAAATTGCCCGCACCAGCGGCCATGGAAAGATCAACTATGTCTGGCTCAACCGCGCTGACAATCGGGTTGAACGCAAGATGTCGCTGATCGAACTGGTCGACAATCATGTCGTGGGTGTCGGCTATTATCCCGAATAGGCCGGGACCGACCAGGGGCCATCGACGGCATGTACTGCCTCGATGGCCAGTCACGCCGGGTCAGGGGATGGACACGAAACTGTCCATCACGCGCTTGCGTCCGGCCGTTTCGAACTCGATTTCCAGCTTGTTGCCCTCAATCTCCGCCACCGTGCCATAACCGAATTTCTGGTGAAACACGCGCAGGCCCAGCGCCATGTCGCTGCGACCCTTGTTGCCGATCGACACGGCCGATGCGCGCGCCTCCACGATCCGCACCGGCTCGCGGCTGAACTGGCCGGATGATTGCGCCCGCTGCCACCCCGGGCCACGCCCTTCGCCGCGCCCGACATGGGCGAACGGATCGTCTCGTTCCGACCAGTTGGCGCGCCACAAGGACGCGCCACCGCTCATGCTGCTTTCCGCATCGACATGCTCTGGCGGCAATTCGCCGACGAAGCGCGACGGGATGCTGCTGGTCCATTGGCCATAGATGCGCCGATTCGCGGCGTGCAGGATCGTGCAGTGCTTGCGCGCCCGCGTGATCGCGACATAGGCCAGCCGTCGTTCCTCCTCCAGGCTGTTGAGGCCGCCTTCGTCCAGCGCCCGCTGCGACGGGAAAATCCCTTCCTCCCAACCCACCAGGAAGGTCGAATCAAACTCCAGCCCCTTGGCGGCATGGATCGTCATGATCGTGACCTTGCGCTCTTCCTGCTGCGCTTCATTGTCCATGACGAGGCTGACATGCTCCAGAAACGCGCCCAGCGTCTCATATTCCTCCATCGCCCGCGCCAATTCGCCCAGATTCTCCAGCCGCCCGGCGCTCTCGGTCGATCGCTCGGCCTGCAACATCGCGGTATAGCCGCTCTCGTCCAATATCTGCCGCGCCAGTTCGGCATGGGGCAGGGTGGCCGCCCGGTCGCGCCAGCGCGCCACATCGCCCACGAAAGCGCCCAGCGACCGGCGCGCCTGCGGCGTCAGTTCGTCCGTGTCGAGGATGCGCGCCGCCGCGTGGAGCAGCGGTATCCCCTCCGCCCGCGCCAGCCGGTGCAATTTCTCCACCGCCTTGTCGCCAAGGCCCCGCTTGGGCACATTGACGATCCGTTCGAACGCCAGATCGTCGGCGGGCTGGTTCACCAGCCGCAAATAGGCCAGCGCATCGCGGATTTCGGCCCGTTCATAGAAGCGGAAACCGCCGACAATACGGTACGGCATCCCGATCTGGATGAAGCGATCCTCAAACTCACGGGTCTGGTGCTGCGCCCGAACCAGTATCGCAACTTCGTCCAGCGACCCGCCATCGCGCTGGATCGCCTCAATCTCCTCGCCGACCCGCCGCGCTTCTTCCGGCCCGTCCCATATGCCGACGACGCGCACCTTCTCGCCCACGTCGATGTCGGTCCACAATGTCTTGCCCAGCCGATTGCCATTTTCGGCGATCACGCCCGATGCCGCGCCCAATATATGCGGGGTGGAACGATAATTCTGTTCCAGCCTTATGATCTTCGCGCCGGGAAAATCCTTCTCGAACCGCAGGATATTGGCGACTTCCGCCCCGCGCCAGGAATAGATGGACTGGTCGTCATCGCCCACGCAGCACAGATTCTTGCGCGTCTGCGCCAGCAGCCGCAGCCACAGATATTGGCTGGAGTTGGTGTCCTGATATTCGTCCACCATGATATATTTGAACCGCTGCCGATAGCTTTCCAGCACGTCGCGATGGCTTTTCAATATCGTCAGAACATGCAGCAGCAAGTCCCCGAAATCACAGGCATTAACCGCGCGCAACCGGGCCTGATAGGCGGCGTACAGCTTTTGGCCCTTGCCATTGGCATAGCCCTCGCTCTCGCCCGCGCTGATGTCGTCCGGGTTCCAGCCCTTATTCTTCCACTGGTCGATCAAGCCGCCCAATTGCCGCGCGGGCCAGCGCTTCTCGTCAATCCCTTCGGCCTGAATCAACTGTTTCATCAGCCGCAACTGGTCGTCCGTGTCCAGGATCGTGAAATTGGATTGCAGCCCGACCAGTTCGGCATGACGCCGCAGCATCTTGGCCGCGATCGCGTGAAACGTGCCCAGCCATGGCATCCCCTCGACCGCCGGACCGATCATCCGCCCCACCCGTTCGCGCATTTCCCGCGCCGCCTTGTTGGTGAAGGTGACGGACAGGATTTCGGACGGCCAGGCGCGCCGTGTCGCGACCAGATGGGCCAGACGTGCGGTCAGCGCAGCCGTCTTGCCCGTTCCGGCACCCGCCAGCACCAGCACCGGCCCTTCGGTCGTCAGCACCGCTTCGCGCTGCGGCGGGTTCAGGCCCTTGATATAGTCGGGGTCGGTGGAGGAGGGGGCGGGAAAGTTCATGGACAACAACTAGGGCTGGGCAGGGGCGGGGGCAAGGCATCAGCCTTGCAGTGACGCGCCTTCTATGAGAACAAAAGGGGAATTGTGCAAGGGAGGACGAATCATGGCGACGGGGAAATGTCAGTGCGGCGCTATCCGCTACGAAGTCAGCGGGGAGCCCGCGCATAGCGCCATCTGTCACTGTGCTGATTGCCGCGCCAGTTCCGGCGCGCCGATGGTCGGTTGGGCCTTGTTTCAGCAGGATGCGGTAAGCATTGAAGGCACGCCGGTCGCCTATCAATCCTCCGAGAACGCTACCCGTCATTTTTGCGGAACGTGCGGTACCGGGCTGTTCTACACCAATCCCGCCATCTTCCCCGGCGGCATCGATATTCAGACGGCGACGCTAGACGATCAGTCGGCCTTTCCGCCCCAGGCGCATATCCAGATGGCCGAAGCGCCGCCGTGGATGGCAACGGCTAACGAGCTGCCAAAATTCGATCGCTTTCCCGGCGAATAAGGCGGTTCGATACGGAGGGAAGGGCAGATGCCCCTCTCTTGGGCGCATTGGCCAGCAGACCACTCATGCTTCATCTCATGGCGCATCCGGCACGGCTCACCGCCACAGCCGGAACGGGCGCGTCACGACTCCGGTTCTTCGCTCACTCTTCCCCGCGTAATGGGGCCATGAGAAAAGAAGGAAAGGATATTTTCCGATGAAGTCGATCATGCTGGCCAGCGCCGCGATGCTCAGTTTTGCTGCCGTCACAGGCGTTGCCACCGCGCAGGAAACCCCGGCTCCGATGAGCCAGCCGCCCGCTGGCGACATGGCACCGCCTGCCGATCCTGCCGCCCCCGCCATGCCAGCAGACCCTGCCATGACGGCTCCTGCCGCACCCGGAACTGCTCCGGCAACCCCTGCTGATCCCAATGCAGGGATGCCGACCGGCGCTGTCCCGGCAGACCCCGGCATGGAACCGGCGCCTGCTGGCGTTCCCAATGACCCGGCTGCACCCGTCGGATCGGCTGCCAACCCGGTGACCGTAGGTGGCAACATGACCCCGCCCCCGGCGGAGGCGAAGGACTATCCGGTTTGTTCGAAAACTGTGCAGGATAGCTGCATCAATCCGAGCGAGGCGCGCAAGGCGCGTCGCCGCTGACCAATGCATCCGGGCCGGGCAGGGCAGCGATGATCGCTGCCAGTCCGGCCCGGTCGCGGGTCGCATCGCGCAGGCTGTGCCGGTCCAGCACGGCCAGAAACGCAGCGGCGGCCTGTGCCAATATGCCTGTCAGCCCGCAGGATGGGCTGATCGGGCAGGTCGCACAGTCGGCCATTCTCATGTCCGGCTCGCTATGCCGAACCACCGCGCCGATGCTGATCTCCTCCGGCGCGCGTGCGAGCGAAAAGCCACCGCCGCGCCCGCGCTGGGTCGCGATAAAGCCACCCTGCGCTAGGCCATGCACTACCTTCATCAAATGATTGCGCGACAGTCCATAGGCGTCGGCAATCTGCGCAATCGTCGCCCGCCCGTCTGGCGATGCTGCCAGATGAATGAGCACGCGCAGCGCATAATCGGTATGTCGGGTCAGTTGCATGGGTTCGTTCGTTAATCCTGCGACAGGCAGGTTAAAACATATATCCTGTTTACATCTTAAAAGATGCAAATTAAATACCGCTTATCGAGTCTGTCGAAAGGCGTTTATATGTCCAGCTCACTGTCGGCTTCCACCATCGCAATCGTCAAATCCACTGGTCCCGCCCTGCGCCAGCATGGCGTCGCCATCACGACGGCCATGTATGCCAGGCTCTTTCAGGACGAAGAGGTGAAGGCGATGTTCGATCAGGCTGCACAGGCAAGCGGCGAACAGCCCAGGCGTCTGGCTGCGGCGATCCTTGGCTACGCGGAGAATATCGACAAACTGGGTGCGCTCGACGGCGCGGTCGCCCGCATGGTCGCGCGCCATGTCGAAACCGGAGTCCGGCCGGAACATTATCCCAAGGTCGCCGCAGCCCTGCTGCCTGCCATCCGGGAGACATTGGGCGAAGAGGTCGCGACGGACGCAGTGCTGGACGCCTGGGCGGAGGCTTATGGCTTTCTCGCCGAGATCCTGATCGCCAAGGAGACGGCGGCTTACGAAGCCGCCTGATCCACTGCCCGCAATATGGTGATCCGCGCCTTGCCCGCGTCACGCACGGCGTCGATGGCAAAGCCCTTCACCTCGACATCCTCGCGCCGGTCGGTCTCGATGCTGATCCAGGTCGCAGGCCCGGTCCAGCCAAGCCGCCCCAGCTTGTCGAGCGCAACCTGTCCCGCCCCCGTGCCATAGGGCGGGTCCATGAAGATGAGGTCCAATGGCTTGGGCGCGGACCCCAAAGACAAGACGCTAGACGCCCTGATGTCGGGCCTGATGCCCAGCCTTTCGCCATTGGCGCGGATCGAATCGATCGCCAGCTTGTCCTGCTCGACGAACAGGCATGTCGCCGCGCCGCGCGACAGCGCCTCGAACCCCAGCGCTCCGGACCCGGCGAAAAAGTCGCCGACCGCCAGCCCCTCGAACGATCCGATCCGGCTGACGAGCATCGAAAACAGCGTCTCGCGGGTCCGGTCGGCGGTGGGTCGGGTCGCGTCACCCTTCGGCGCGGTCAGCGGGCGACCGCGCCATTGGCCGGATATGATCCTCATTTGCTGTCCTTCAGGCTGGCCTTGAACTGGACCAGGTCATGCTGGCGTATTTCCTGAACCGCGCCGGGCGGCAGGTCGCCCAGCAGGAAGGGGCCATAGCTGGTGCGGATCAGTCGGTTGACCTGCAACCCCAGATGTTCCAGCACCCGGCGGACTTCACGGTTCTTGCCCTCCGTCAGGGTCATTTCGATCCACTGGTTGCGTCCGGTGCGCCGTTCCAGATTGGCCTCGATCGGGCCGTAGCGAACGCCCTCAATCTCGATCCCGTCGAACAGATCCTCCAGTTGCTGCTGGCTCACCTCGCCAAACGCGCGCGCCCGGTAGGTGCGCGGCACCCCGGTGGAGGGCAGTTCCATCTGGCGCTTGAAGCCGCCATCTGTGGTCAGCAGCAACAGCCCTTCCGTGGTCATGTCCAGCCGGCCGATGGGCATCACCCGCGGCAGATCGGCGGGCAGCTTGTCATAGATGGTCGGTCGTCCGGCGGGGTCGCGCTCGGTCGTCAGGAAGCCGGTCGGCTTGTGAAACAGGAACAGCCGGGCAGGGGGCGGCGCGGCAATCGCCACGCCATCGACCGCCACGCCATGGAGCGACGCCAGCAGGGTCGCCGGCGTCTCGACCGCCACGCCATTCAGCGTCACGCGCCCTTCCTCGATCATCCGCTCGACCTCGCGCCGCGAAGCGACCCCTGCGCGCGCCAGCAGCTTGGCGATGCGCTGGGGTTCGCCCTTGCCATCGCTGGCCGCGGCGGCACGGGCGGGATGCGGATTGGCGGGCGTCTTGGCCCCGGCGCCCGGCTTCTTGAAACCGGGCTTGCGCCCCCAAGGCTTGGCGCTTGCGGCGGGTCCGGCGGTGCCGTCCCCCGGCTTGCCAGAGCGTGGCTTTCCATCGGCCTTGCGGCCCGGCGCGCCAGCGCCGGACGGGCGTTTGGGGCCGCCAGGGCCTGCCCTGCGGGGCGGTCCGGATTTTTTCGGCGGTTCCAAGGGCGGGTTCCTTTTCGTGGGCACTGGCCCTTCCCATATGGCGGGAAAGCCAGCAACGGGCTGAACGGTGCCGCCCCGGCGCTTGGGCGAGGGCGTTATTGCACTCGTCCGGCAACCCGGCGCGGTACGCGGCGTTTGATCGGTGGGCATGGCGCAAACAGGGCGGATCGGCAAATGTTTTTCGGGTTTGTGAAGGGCGAAGGCGCACGCACCGGACGGCGCAAGGCGATCCGCACCGTGCTGGTGGTGGAGGATGAACCCCTCGTCGCCTTCGACAATGAACATGCGCTCGAACAGGCGGGCTATCGCATCGCGGCGACGGTGGATGATTACGACCACGCGATCAGCGTCATCGACGGCGGCGGGCTCGATCTCGTGATCGCCGACGTTAGCCTCAAGGGCGACCGCAGCGGGATCGACGTCGCTCGCCACGCCGCGACGAAGGGGCTGCCGGTTCTCTTCGTCACCGGCGCCTGCCCGCTCGACGCCCGCGCGCTCGCGCTTGGATGTCTTGCCAAACCCTATGCCCCGCGCGATCTGGTGGCGGCGATCGGCGTGGTCGATGCCGTGCTGCGCGGCGCACGCCGTCCACGCTCGCCGATCGGCCTCACCCTGTTCGACACGTCCGATTGATCCGATAGCAGGCTTGCCAGCACCGCATCAGGCCATATGGTGGCGCGTAACAAAGGCTTGCGGGGGACGCGCACCATCATGACCGATGCCATTACCGGCACGAACAGCTGGCTTACTGCGGTAAAGCCCTACTTCCGGCCAATGCCGTTTGTATCCTTACTGATAGGAATATCCAGCGGGTTTCCGCTCATGCTTCTGCTCGGAACGATGGGCTATTGGCTGTCTAAAGTTGGCATCCAGAAATCGACTATCGGCTTTGCCATCGGTTTGACTACGCCTTACGCCCTGAAATGGCTTTGGGCACCTTTGGTCGATAAGTTACCTTTGCCCATTTTTACTAAGTTGTTTGGGCAGCGGCGCGCTTGGCTGTTCTTTGTTCAGGCGCTGCTATTCGTTTCGATCTGGCTACTCGGTAGTAGCGACCCAGCCAATAATTTGGGCTACTTCGCGCTGTGCGCGATCATGGTTTCATTTCTTGGCGCTACGCAAGATATCATTATTGATGCCTACCGTATTGAAATTTTGACGGACGAGGAAATGCCTTACGGCACGGCCACCAATCAGTTCGGATACCGCCTTGGCGCATTCTTTTCCGGCGTAGGGACGATTTTTCTTTATTCACCCGAAACCGGTTTCGGGTTGGGCTGGGAGATGGCATATGGCCTCACGGCGTTTCTCGTCCTGCCGGGAGCATTGGGAGCGCTGTGGGCTGGGCCTGGTACATATATTGACCGGCATGGCCGACTGGCCGGCCAGCGCATGGGGGCCTGGCTGAAAGAAACTGTACTCAATCCCTTTATCGAATTTCTGGGTCGTCGAGGTTCCGTACTGATCTTGCTGTTCGTCCTGCTCTATAAGGTCGGAGACGCGATGGGGCAGGGCATGTTGAACCCAATGATCGTGGACCTGGGATTTTCTGATGGCGAATTTATCGCGATAAACAAAGTTGTCGGCTTCTGGGGTTTGATCGTCGGCACGGCGCTCGCTGCCCCATTCATATTGTGGTTGGGCATGGGCCGATCCTTGTTCGTTTCCGGACTCATGATGATGTTCAGCAACCTTGGATTTGTCATTCTGGCGATGCATGGCCATTCAACGCTCTGGCTCACTATCGCAGTTGCAACCGAGCAGGTGACGAGTGGTATTGGACTTACCGTTTTTGTGACCTACCTGTCCGGTCTCTCCAGCCTTGCCTACACTGCAACCCAGTTCGCCTTGCTATCTTCCTTTGCGGCGGTTGGGCGAACGTGGCTTGCAGCGCCAGCAGGAATAGCTGCCGAGGCGTTTGGCTGGGTTGGGTTCTGGTTGATGACGGTCGTTGCCGCAGTGCCGGGCATGGTCCTGCTGTGGATTTTGTGGCAAAAAGGGTTCGTCGTAGAATCTGTGCGCCAGCCCAGCACGGAGGATGATTGACGCCATTCAGCAGCAGTTGTTGATAAGCGATCACCCCTCGCCATAAAGCTCCAGCGGCCGACCCAGGTCGGCGTGGGCCTGCGCGACCGCCTGCAAGCAGGTCAGCGCGCCCAGCGCATGATCATTGCCCAGC
Source organism: Sphingobium sp. B2 (assembly GCF_007693735.1). NCBI lineage: Bacteria > Pseudomonadati > Pseudomonadota > Alphaproteobacteria > Sphingomonadales > Sphingobiaceae > Sphingobium > Sphingobium sp. B2. The sequence continues at coordinate 1,576,857 of NZ_VDBZ01000001.1, read as the reverse complement.
AATTGGCTCACCTGCTCATAGGCGGCGCTGGGATCACGCAGCGCGTCCCCCGTCGCCTGCATCATCAGCGCCTCGTCCACTGTCATTCGTGCGCAACAGCAGGGCGCGACCAATATCTTGCGGCTCGACGCGCGCGCCAGTTCCAGCATCATTGCCCGCATCAGCACGAGCGGACGGCGGTAGCTGCGCCCGAATGCGCCCAGCATTGCATTGGCGGCATGCGCGTCGTTGACGCCCGCGCTCGCCATGCGACGCATGACGAACAGGAACAGCCGGTTGCCATAGCCTGACGGCATCGGCCGGGGCAGGTCGTCGAGCGAGGATGTCTCTCCATGTGCCATGATAGTGCGCCTTCTGCGGTGGTCTAATCTCCGCAGGTTACGCTATTGAGAGTCAATCGCAAGTATAATCAGTCAGGCAGTTGATCGTTCAGCCGCAAAATCTCGCCCGCCAGATAAAGCGACCCGCCGATCAGCAGCTTGGGTGCGGGATGGTCCGCCGCTGCAATCGCCCTGATCGCGGCGGTCGGTTCTTCATGCGCGGTGCAGCCAATGCCCCAGCGCGCCGCGATTGCGGCGAATCGCTCTGCACCATGATGCTCATGCCCCGGCACCGGCAATGCGTGGATATGCGCGATCCGCCCTGCGAAGGGGGAAAGGAAAGCATCGACATCCTTGTTGGCGAGCATCCCGATCACCAATTGCAGCTTCTGTCCCTCCAGCCGCTCGCCGGTAAAAAAGGCACTGATCGCTTCGCCCGCGCCCGCATTATGCCCGCCGTCGAGCCAGGCCGTCGCCGCATCGGGCAGGGGCGCGAGCAGGGGGCCATGGTCGAGCCGCTGGAGTCGTGCTGGCCAGTGCGCCCACAGTGGCGCGGCCTTGAGTGCGGCTTCCGACAAAGGCACAGCGTTTTGGTGCCGCAACATGGCAAAGGCCAGCGCGGCATTCTGCACCTGATGTGCGCCCGCCAGCCGGGGTAGCGGCGTGTCGAGCCGCCCCTGTTCATCGCGATAATGCAGCCGGTCGCGATAGGCGGCGGCGTCCCAGCCATCGCCCTGGCCGATCCAGCTGGTTCGCGCACGCGCGACCGCGTCCATCATCACCGGGAATAGCGTTTCGGCATAACGTTGCGTGACCAGCGCCGCCCCTTGCTTGGCAATCCCCGCTTTTTCCGCCGCGATGGCGGCCAGCGTGTCACCCAGAAAGGCCTGATGGTCGATGCCCAGTTGCGCGATGCCGCACACCGCGGGATTGGCGATGACGTTGGTGGCGTCCAGCCGCCCGCCAAGACCAACCTCGACAATGCAGGCGTCAGCCGGATGCTCGGCAAAGGCCAGAAAGGCTGCGGCTGTCGTCACCTCGAAAAAGCTGGCATTCACCCCTTCGGCAATGTCCAGCACACGCTCCAGATAACGCGCCAGCGCATCGTCGCTGATCAATTGTCCCGCCACCCGGATACGTTCGTTGAAGCGGACCAGATGGGGCGAGGTAAAGACATGGACGGTCTTGCCATCGGCTTCCATCGCCGCGCGCAGGAAGGCGCAGGTCGATCCCTTGCCGTTGGTGCCCGCAACGTGAAAGACCGGCGGCAGCGCGCGGTGCGGATTGCCCAGCCGCTCCAGCAGCGTGGTTATCCGCTCCAGCCCCAATATATCGGCACCGGGGGATAATGACCAAAGCCGGTCGAGTTGCGATTGCACCGCAGGATGATCCGATACCGCGTGATCGGCCATGCGCGCCGTCCCCCCCTATAGGCTTGATGTCAGGCGGCAGCCCTTGGCGTCAGATAGTCGATGACCCGCGCCAGCGTATCGCGCAATTCGGCGCGATGAACCACCATGTCGATCATGCCATGGTCCAGCAGATATTCGGCGCGCTGGAACCCTTCGGGCAGCTTTTCGCGGATCGTGCTTTCGATGACCCGCTGTCCGGCAAAGCCGATCAGGGCATTGGGTTCGGAAATCTGGATGTCGCCCAGCATCGCATAGCTCGCCGTGACGCCGCCCGTAGTAGGATCGGTCAGTACGACGATATAGGGCAGGCCCGCGGCATGCAGCTTCTGGATCGCGACGGTCGCGCGCGGCATCTGCATCAGCGAGAGGATGCCCTCCTGCATGCGTGCACCACCAGCGGCGGTGAAGATCACATAGGGGCATTTATGGGCGATCGCGTCATTCACGCCCTGGATGAAGGCCGCGCCCACGCCCATACCCATGGACCCACCCATGAAGGCGAAATTCTGCACGCCCATGACCAACGGCACATCGTCGATCGCGCCCCGCGCGTTGATCAGCGCGTCATGATCGCCCGTCGCCAGCCGCGCCGCCTTGATGCGGTCGGGATAACGCTTGCTGTCGCGGAATTTCAGAGGATCTTCCTGCACATGCGGGGTCGGCAGCAGGATGAAGCCGGCGTCCAATATATGTTCGAACCGCTCCGATGGGCCGATACGGCCATGATGGTCGCAACGTGGGCAGACAGACAGATTTTCTTCCCATTCCTTGATGAAGATCATCTCCGAACAGGATGGGCATTTGTGCCACAGCGTTTCGGCGGTCTGTTCCTTTTTGGCGATGAAGGGGATGGCCTTGCGGACGCGGTTGATCCAGCTCATGCGGCGTTTTCCCGTGAATTGGCGGTGAGCGCACCGCTCAGGGCGGCGACGAATTGCTGAACGAAGGGCGCGGCGGCATCGCCGTGTGACCCGACCAGATCGACGATCGCCGATCCTACGACGACGCCGTCGGCAATGCGACCGATTGCGGCGGCCTGCTCCGGCGTACGAACGCCGAAACCCACGGCGATGGGCAGGTCGGTCGCGGCCTTCAACTTCTGGACGGCCATATCGATATTGGCCTGCGCTGCCTGCTGCTTGCCGGTGATCCCCGCCACCGACACATGGTAGAGGAAACCGCTGGCGCCCTCCAGCACGGCGGGTAGCCGTTTGGCGTCGGTGGTGGGCGTCGCCAGCCGAACCAGATGAATACCCGCGCTGCGCAGCGCAGGACCAAGTTCTGCATCTTCCTCCGGCGGCACATCTACGCAGATGACGCCGTCCACGCCAGCCGCCTTGCACTGGTCGGCAAACCAGTCGGACCCGCGCACCAGCATCGGATTGGCATAGCCCATCAGTACCAGCGGCGTGTCGGGATGGCGGGTACGGAAATCGGCGGCAATCGCAAAGATATGCGCCGTTTTCGTGCCGGACCCCAGGCTGCGCAGATTGGCCAGTTCGATCGCCGGGCCATCGGCCATAGGATCGGTAAAGGGCATGCCGAGTTCGATAATGTCCGCGCCCCCGGCGACCAGCGCGTCGAGGATTGCGGGAGTGGCCGCGACGGTCGGATCACCGGCAGTCACGAAGGTGATGAGCGCAGCGCGGCCCTGAGCCTTGCAGGCGGCGAAGCGGGTAGCCATCCGGTCCATCATCACATCTCCACGCCGAGCGCGTCGGCGACCGTGAAAATATCCTTGTCCCCCCGGCCAGACAGGTTGACGACGATGATCTTGTCCGCATCCATGGTCGGCGCAACCTGCTCCGCCGCAGCGATGGCATGGGCGGATTCGAGGGCAGGGATGATGCCTTCCAGCGCAGACAGTCTCTGGAAACTGGCGAGCGCTTCATCGTCGGTAACCGGCATATATTGGACCCGGCCAATTTCGTGCAGCCAGCTATGTTCCGGCCCGATGCCCGGATAATCCAGCCCAGCCGAAATGCTGTGCGCCTCGGTAATCTGACCGTCCTCATCCTGTAGCAGATAGGTGCGATTGCCGTGCAATATGCCCGACGCACCGCCCGCCAAGGATGCGGCATGCTTGCCGGTCAGTCCTTCGCCCGCCGCTTCCACACCGATCATCGCAACGTCCGTGTCGTCCAGGAAGGGATGGAACATGCCGATGGCGTTGGAACCGCCGCCGACCGGGGCGATCAGCATATCGGGCAGGCGTCCTTCGGCCTCCATCATCTGCGCCTTGATTTCCTTGCCGATGATCGACTGAAAATCACGCACCAGTTCGGGGTAGGGGTGCGGCCCGGCGGCCGTGCCGATGATGTAGAATGTATCATGCACATTCGACACCCAATGGCGCAGCGCGTCGTTCATCGAATCTTTCAGCGTTGCTGATCCCGACGTCACCGGAATGACCTCAGCGCCCAGCAATTTCATGCGGAACACATTGGGCTTCTGGCGCTCGACATCCTTGGCGCCCATGAAAATCTTGCATTCCATACCGAACAGCGCGGCGACGGTCGCCGTCGCGACACCATGCTGGCCAGCGCCGGTTTCGGCGATCACCTTCTTCTTGCCCATGCGACGGGCGAGCAGCGCCTGGCCGATGCAATTGTTGATCTTGTGCGCGCCGGTGTGGTTGAGTTCCTCGCGCTTCAGATAGATTTTCGCGCCTTTTCCGGCAGGCGCGTCCTTGCGCAGCGCCTGGGTCAGTCGGGCTGCGTGATACAGCGGGTTGGGGCGTCCGACATATTGTTTGAGGAGATAATCATATTCCTCCTCAAACGCCGGATCGGCCTTCGCCGCGCGATAGACTTTTTCAAGGTCCAGGATCAGCGGCATCAAGGTTTCGGCGACGTAGCGCCCGCCAAACTGGCCGAAATGGCCACTGGCATCGGGCTGGCTGCGCAGGCTGTTGGGCAAGCTGATAGTGTCGGTCATGATCGTTTCAGTCTCTTGGGTCAAAATGGGCGTTCGCTTCGGTCGGGGAAGCGATCAGCGCCATCGTGTCCCGATGCGCTCGACAGGGGCGAACAGCGTCAACATTGGGAAACCGCTTTGCAGAAGGTGATGATCTTGTCCATATCCTTGATGCCCGGCGCGCTTTCCACGCCCGACGAAACGTCGATCAGGGGCGCGCCGGTTATGCGGACGGCTTCGGCGACATTGTCTGCGGACAGGCCACCCGACAGGCCCCATGGTCCCGGCACCGCCACACCGCGCAGCAAGGTCCAGTCGAACCGCAATCCCATGCCGCCGGGCAGTGCCGCGCCATCGGGCGTCTTGGCGTCAAACAGCAGCCGGTCGACCGCGCCGGTATAGGCGCTGGCCGCGTCGATGTCGGCGCGTGTCTTGACCGAAATCGCTTTCCATACCGACAGGCCGGAGCGATGGCGGATCGCCGCTGCGCGTTGCGCGCTTTCCTTGCCATGGAGTTGCAGGGCGGTGAGCGCGCCGGTCGCGACCAGTTCGTCCAGCATCTCATCGGTCGGATCGACCACCACGCCAACCCGCTCGACATGGGCGGGGGCGATGGCGGCGAGCGCCCTGATCTGGCCGGTATCGACGTGGCGCGGGCTTTTGGGGAAATGGACAAAGCCGATATGGCTGGCACCGGCGCGCACGGCGGCGCCCACCGTATCAGCAGTCGAAAGGCCGCAAATCTTGATCGCGAGTCGGGACATGGCAGGGGCTTTAGCCGCGATGCAGCGCGAAGTCACATGACCGGAGGGGCATTGGCGGGCAGAATCGGGGGCATATGGCCCGGCTGGATCAGGTCCATATCGTGCAGCGCCAGCCATTGGTCGGCATGGTCGATACAGGCCCGCCCCAGAAACTGGTCCAGCGTCGCGACTATGTCTGCGTCACTGTCGATGCGCGGATCGAGCGGCGGATGCCAGTGCAGATCGAAATATGGTCCATCGGTACGGGCGAGATAGAAGGGCAGGAATTTTGCACCTACCTTGCGCGCCAGCCGCAGGGCGACCGACAGATTGCCCGACGGCATCAGGTCGCGGCCGAATGTCGGGAACCAGACCTGCAACTCCCGCCGCTCGTCCACCAATATATAGAGCGTCGCCCGGTCTTTCTGGGTCAGATGCTTGAACACGCCGCGCGCTGCGCCTTCGCCACTGATCGCTTCGCCCATATAGCTTTGCCGCGCTTTCTTGAGCAGTGCGGCCTGCGCTGGATTGTCGGGTGGGTCATATATGCCCAGCCCCGGCCGGTCGGTCGACGCCTTGATATGGGCGGCCAGCAAATCCCAGTTGCCGGTATGGACGGTCAGGCTGATCATCGGTCCCGGCCCGTCCAGCACCGCCTGATAGCCGGCCCGGTCGATGACGTTGACATGCCGTTCATTGACGAGCCGATCGATATTGGCCAGTTCGCCCAGCGTCCGCCCGATATTGAACCAGCGCCGGGTCAGCATCGCCTCGCGCTCCGCCTCCCCAAGGTCCGGTCGCAGGATCGCCAGATTGGCGCGCGCACGGGTGTCGCGCAGCTTCATGCGTGGACGGGCGAAGCTGACCGATAGCCAGCCGCCGAGCCAGGACGCGATACGCGCAGGCAACAGCCGCAGCAGGGCAAAGAGAAAGGGGTTGGAGAGCATGGCGATAGCGTCATACAGATGCGGCCGAGACGGTAAAGGGGCGCTGGCGTAACATGCTGTGGCTATGGATATTTCTTCAGGGACTTAGCCTGCTGGGCGTCGTCAACTACTGGCGCCACCTGCCGGTGGACCGCAAGATCGAGACACCCGACGGCGTGGTCATGCTATTATCGGTGCGTGACGATTGGGATGGCGGACCAGACCTGATCGCCCGGCTGAAAGCCCAGACGGCGCGCTTCCGCTTGCTGATCGCGACGTCAGGCCAATGCGCTGCCGCCGATGCTTTGGCCGCGCGGGAGAATGGCTGGGTGGAGGTCGTCCATGCCGGGGTTGCCAGCGATGAAGGGCAGAAAGTCCACAAGCTGCGCGCAGCGTTGCGGGCATTGCGGCCTGACGATCGCTATGTCCTGTTCATTGACGCCGACATCGAACCGCCTGCCCGCCTCGTTGGTCGCTTGCTGTTTCCGCTGGTCCGGGGAAAGGCGGATATCGTCACCGGCTACCGCATGCTTTTGCCCGAACGCGGGCCGATGCTGGCGCTTGTCGGCGCGGTGGAGATGCAATTGGCGACTCTGCCGCGCTTCGCCAGTGCGACTATGCCCTGGGGCGGGGCGATGGCGTTGACGCGCGACGTGGCCGATCGGCTGGACCTTGACCGGGTGATGGCGGGGCGACTGTCCGACGACATGGCGATTGGCCTGGCTGGCTGGCGCGCAAAGCTGCGGTTGCGGCCAGTGCGCGATCTGCTCGTGGCCAGCCCGCTGGCGGGCGATGCGGCGCAAGTGCTGGGCTTTGGCGTGCGGCAGTATCGGCATATCGTCACCAACAGTCCCGGCATGTGGGCGCTGGCGACGCTGGTGGTCGCGGTACAGGCGGCAGCCTGGGGTGGGGCACTGGTCTGGGGTGGCGGCGCGATGATAGCTGTCGGCTATGGCGCGGCATGGGGACGGGCGCTGACGCGAAGGGCGATTTTGGACAGCCTTCTGGAGCCGGATCAGGCGAGCCGCGCCCGGCGGTCGCTGTGGTGGGACGTTGTCGCACCTTTTGCGGTGACCTGGGCACATCTCATCGTCCAAATCGCCGCTGCATCATCGTCGCGCATCCGCTGGGGCGGGTGGGATTATTGGGTCAGGCGGGGAATGGTCGTGCGGATGTGCAGGATCGATCAGAATCCGGCCGGAAACTGATGCAGCCCATCTTCCCCGATACGCAGCACCACCTTGCCCGCGACCGCACTCAACGGCAGGTCGCCATATAGGTGCGGAAAGAGCGCGCCGCCGCGCGACTCTTCCCACTTGATCGCCTCGCCGAACGGAGCCAGGTCGACCATCACCATCACCAGCCGATCCTGCCCGGCAAAATGCTTCGCCGCCGTCTCCGCCGCCTGATCGCGGGTCGACATGTGGATATAGCCATCGGCCAGATCGACCGGCGCGCCCGCAAACACGCCGTCGGCCTTCAACTGCGCATACTGGTCCGCCGTCAATATCTTGTAGGCGAACAGATCACTCATGCCTCGGCTTCGTCCTCATCATTCTCTTCGATCCGCGCCGCGCTGACGACATGCTCGTCCTTGGCCACGTCGAACAGGCGGACGCCCGCGGAATTGCGGCCGATGACGCGCAGGCTGTCGAGGCCCATGCGGATCAGCTTGGCCTGATCGGTCACCAGCATCAGATGATCTCCATGCGTGACCGGGAAGCTGCCGACGACCGGTCCATTGCGACCGATATTGTCGATATTGGTGATGCCCTGCCCACCACGCCCCGTGCGTCGATAATCATAGGCGGACGACAGCTTGCCATATCCATTGGCGCAGACGGTCAGGATGAACTGTTCGCGCTCCTTCATCAGCGCAAACATCGCCTGATCGGCCATTTCGCCATCCTTTTCAGGCTTCCACGGGGCGTAGCGGAGATATTCCTCGCGCTGTTCCTGATTGGCGCCCGATCGATGCAGGATGGACAGGGAGATGACCTCATCGTCGCTCTTGAGCGTCATGCCGCGCACGCCGGTCGACGTGCGGCTCTGAAACTCGCGCACATCAGTCGCGGCAAAGCGGATCGCCTTGCCCTGGCGCGTGGCGAGCAGCACATCATCATTCTCGGTCAGGAGCGCGACGCCGATCAGCCGGTCTTCGCTACCTTCGTCGAAACGCATCGCCAGCTTGCCATTGCTCGGCACATTGGCAAAAGCGTCCATGCTGTTACGCCGGACCGTGCCGTTCGCGGTGGCGAACATGACGTGCAGGTCTTTCCAGCTATCCTCATCTTCGGGCAGCGGCAGCACGGTGCGGATGGTTTCGCCCGGACCAAGGGGCAGCAGGTTGACCATCGGCCGCCCGCGCGTCGCGGGACCGCCTTCAGGCAGGCGCCACACTTTCATGCGATAGACTTTGCCGGCGGTAGAGAAGAACAGCACCGGTGTATGGGTCGACGTCACGAACAATTCGGTGATGGCGTCCTCATCCTTGGTCGCCATGCCCGACCGGCCCTTGCCACCACGCGCCTGCGCGCGGAAGCTCTCCAGCGGCGTGCGCTTGATATAGCCCTGCACCGTGACGGTGACGACCATATCCTCTCGCTCGATCAGATCCTCATCCTCGATCCCGTCGGCGGCGGCGGTGATTTCGGACAGGCGGGGTGTGGCGAATTCCCGTTCAATCTCTTCAAACTCTTCCCTCATGACGGCATAGAGTTTGACCCGGTCGCCCAGGATCGCCAGATATTCGGCGATCGCGTCGGCCAGTTCGGCCAGTTCCTTGCCGATTTCGTCGCGGCCCAGCGCCGTCAGACGATGCAGGCGCAGGTCGAGGATGGCGCGGACCTGAAGGTCGGACAGCTTGTAGAAATCCCCGGCCACTTCGACGTCGATCGCCTCGACCAGCCGGATATAGGGCGCGATCTCGCCAATCGGCCATTCGCGCGCCAGCAGCTTCTCGCGCGCTTCGGCGGGACTGGACGATCCACGGATGATCTTCACCATCTCGTCCAGATTGCTGACCGCAACAACCAGACCCAGCAAGATATGCGCTCGGTCGCGGGCCTTGTTCAGCTCGAACTTGGTGCGGCGGGTGATCACCTCTTCGCGGAACTTGACGAAGGCTTCGATGATGTCGCGCAGGTTCAGCAGTTCGGGGCGGCCGCCGCGAATGGCCAGCATATTGGCCGGGAAGCTCGATTGGGCGGGGGTGTTGCGCCACAATTGGTTCAGAACGACTTCGGGGGTCGCATCGCGCTTCAGGTCCATGACGATCCGCACGCCTTCGCGGCTGGATTCGTCGCGAATGTCGCTGATCCCCTCGATCCGCTTTTCCTTGGCGGCTTCGGCGATCTTTTCGACCAGACCGTTCTTGCCGACCTGATAGGGAATGGCGGTCAGAACGATCGACTGGCGATCGCCACGCCCTTCCTCGACCACATGACGCGACCGCATCATGATGGAGCCGCGTCCGGTGTGATAGGCGCTGCGTGCGCCGGACTGGCCCAGGATCAGCGGCGCGGTCGGGAAATCGGGACCGGGGACGATCGCGATCAGTTCGTCGATCGTGATGCCTGGATTGTCGATATAGGCCAGGCACGCGCGCAACACTTCGCCCAGATTATGGGGCGGGATATTGGTCGCCATGCCCACCGCGATGCCGCCTGCGCCGTTGACCAGCAGGTTGGGGAAGCGGGCGGGCAGAACCTGCGGTTCGCTTTCCGATGCGTCATAGTTGGGGGTGAAATCGACCGTATCCTTGTCGAGATCCTCCAGCAGGGCGTTGGCGACCTTGGCCAGGCGCGCTTCGGTATAGCGCATAGCGGCTGGCGGATCGGGGTCCATCGAACCGAAATTGCCCTGACCATCTATCAGCGGCACGCGCATCGACCAGTCCTGCGTCATGCGGGCCAATGCGTCATAGATCGAACTGTCGCCATGGGGGTGATATTTACCCATGACTTCGCCGACGAGACGCGCCGATTTGCGGTAGGGGCGATTATAGACGAAGCCCGATTCCTGGGCGGAGAAGAGAATGCGGCGATGCACCGGCTTCAACCCGTCGCGCACGTCCGGCAGGGCGCGGGACACGATGACCGACATGGCATAGTCGAGATAGCTCGCCTTCATCTCGTCTACGATGCTGACGGGGCTGATGTCCGAAGGGTCGGCGAGGCTGGTCTCGTCGTTCAAGGCGATTCTCTTTTTTGGATGGAATGTGTTTCTGCGTTCGCACTAGCGGAGCGAAACAAATCTGTCACCCCTCGCGCGCTCACGCGCGCGCCCGCACGGACAGACAACAGGGCCGGGGTGATGACAGCTGCTTTCGGAACGAAGCGCGCGCATGACAGTTGCAAAATCCGCCGATATAGGCTTGTTCAATGGCCATTCACGCGCCGCCCCCTAATCGGCGCACAACAGACTTAAAGTCGCCCATGGCTTCCCCCGCCCGGTGCATTGAGGAGATGATGATCATGCGTTTTGTTACCCCGGTGGCGCTCGTACTGGCTTTGGCAGTAGGTGGTGGCGCGATTAGCGCGCCTGCTTTTGCGGCCAAGAAGGAAGAGAAGAAGGCCGGACCGAAGCTCAATGTTTCGCCGGAAGTCATCAAGGCTCTGCAGGCTGCTCAAAAGGCCGCTGAAGCGCAGGATGTCGCAGGCGCCAAGGCTGCCCTGGCCGACGCCGACAGCAAGGCGAAGTCGAACGATGACAAATATCAGATCGGCGCCATCAAGCTGAACACCTCCATCGCGAGCAAGGATAACGCGCTGCAGGGTGAAGCATTGGCCCAGATGCTCGACAGCGGCCTCACGCCCGCCGACCAGGCTGGCCAGTTCAATGCGGTCGCTGCCGATCAGGCGCTGGCTGCCAAAAATTACGATCTGGCGATCCAGCGGGCGCAGGCCGCGCTTGCGGCGGGTTATAAGCCCGAAGCGATCAACCCGACCCTGGCCCAAGCCTATTTCGGCAAGGCGGGAACCGGCAATGCTTCGGCTGAACCCGCGCGCGGTTTCAACGTTCAGGGTCTTGCCGCGCTCAAGGCTGCTGCTGACGCCATGAAGGCTGCCGGGCAGCAGGTGCCGGCCCAATGGTATCAGATCGGCGTTGGCCGGGCCGAAGCGGCCAAGCTGCCCGAAGTGACCGAATGGGCCAAGATGGCCTATCAGGCTGACCCGAGCGGCGCGAATTTGCGGACGCTGGTGCGGCTGTTCCAGCGCGCCAATCCGAACATCACGAATCGCGAAAATCTCGACGTGTTGCGCCTCCTGTCGGCGTCCGGTGGCCTGGTGGTCGCAGGTGACTTCCTCGAATATGCCGAAATGGCGTCCAAGACCGGCATCTATGGTGAGGTCAAATCGTCGATCGACCTGGGCCGTTCCAAGGGTGTGCTGAACGCGACGCAGGGCAGCGAACTCTACCAGACCGCCATGGGGCGGATCTCTGGTGACAAGGGATCGCTGGGCGCGGCTGAAGCCGACTCCAGAAAGGCGGCCAATGGCAAGATCGCCGCGGCGACCGCCGACGCCTATCTGGGCTATGGCGACTATGCCAAGGCGGCCGCCATGTTCGAACTGGCGAAGGAAAAGGGCGGCGTTGATGCGGACGAAGTCAACACGCGCCTGGGCATCGCCAAGACCATGAGCGGCGACAACGCCGGCGCAAAGGCTGCGTTTGAAGCGGTACAGGGCGGCGCGCGCAAGCAGATCGCCGGTCTGTGGCTCGCCTATCTGGGCACCAAGGGCGCCTGACGGAATACGCGCCGTCGCCCTGATGGCGGCGGCGCGTTTTTGATTTTTTGCTGATATTGATGCGTCCGGGGAGGCTTTTGGGGCTATGCGATTTCTAACCTGTGTTTTTGCGGGCCTGCCGATTGTGTCGGCTGCGGCGTTGCTGGTGGCAACACCCGCGCTCGCGAAAAAGAAGGTTGCTGCCGGTCCCGTCATCGCCATGTCCGATGCGTTTCGTGCCAATGTGGCCGCTGCGCAGGCCGCGCTGCAATCGCGTGACGTGGCCACTGCCAGCGCACGGATCATGGCTCTGGCGCCCATGTCCGACATTGAAAATTATGTCGCGGCGGGGCTGCGGTTCGAACTGGCGGCCCAGCGCGGCGACGTGCAGGCGCAGCGTATTGCCCTGACCGACCTGTTCAAGACCAACGAGCTGCCCAAGAAGGATGCGCCGCGTCTGCGCTATGTCGCGGGCTATCTTTCCTATGCTGTGGGCAATTATGACGATGCGGTCGCGCAACTCGATTATGCCAAGACCCTTGGCTATGATCGGATAGATGCGCTGCTGCTGCGGGCCGATATTGCCCTGCGCCGCAACAAGCCCAAGGAGGCAAGGCCGTTCGTGCAGCAGGCGCTGGCGCGTCAGCGGGCGTCGGGTCAACCCGTGCCGCTCGCCTGGTCCGACCGGGCGATTTCGATGGCCTATCAGGCGGGCGACTGGACCGAGGTCGGTCAACTCTATCGCGAACGGCTGACCCAGGCGGGCGCGCGGGAAGATTGGCGCTCGGCGATAACCAATTATCTGTCGGCCGCGGGCATCGATTCGCAACTCCAGCTCGACCTGTATCGCCTGCAGGCGGCCAATGGCGCGATGGCGAGCGAGCGGGACTATCAGGCCTACGCCCAACTGGCGGAGAAGGCCGGCTATTTCGCCGAGGCCAAATCCATCATCGAGGCAGGGCGCAAGGTCGGCAAGCTGACCGCGACCCAGCCCGCGACCGCATCGCTGCTGAAAGCCGTAACGCCCAAGGCGACCAAGGAAATCGCCGCCCTGCCTGCGCAGGCGAAGAAGGCGGCGGCGGCGTCATCCGGCAAGGACGCGCAGGAGGTGGGTGACAGCTATTTTTCGCTGGGCCAGTTCCCCCAGGCGGTGGAGCAGTATCGCCTGGCGCTTGCCAAGGGTGGGGTCGATGCAGGCCGCGTCAATGCCCGGCTGGGCGTGGCACTGGCGCGGTCAGGCGATTTGCCCGGCGCGCAGGCGGCATTGAGCCAGGCCAGTGGCAACTGGGCCAGCGTGGCAGGCTTCTGGTCCGTCTGGGTTGATCAACAAAGCCGCAAGGTCGCGTGAGGATGTGCCGGATCAGCCTGTGATCCGGCCACAGCCTGCCACTTATACCGGCAAAGGTACGCCCGGCAGGTTTTTCGACGTGCGGATGGTAAGCGAGGTTTTGACGCTCACCACGTTGGGCGCTGGCGTCAGCTTGGACGTCAGAAATTGCTGAAAACTCTGAAGGTCTTTCGCTACAACCTTCAAAATAAAGTCGATTTCACCGTTCAGCATGTGACATTCGCGCACTTCGGGCAGCTCAGCGACATGGTCCTGAAACGCTTTGAGATCGGCTTCAGCCTGGCTTTTCAGGCTCACCATCGCGAACACCGTGATCGTATAACCCAGCATCCCCGGATCGACCACGGCATGATAGGAGGTGATGGCGCCTGCTTCCTCCAGTGAACGGACGCGGCGCAGGCACGGCGGCGCGGTCAGGCCCACCTTGCGGGCCAGTTCCACGTTGGTCATCCTGCCATCCTGTTGCAATTCGCCCAGAATTTGCAGGTCAATGTCGTCGATATTCGGGCCGGCCATTATTGTGCTTATTTCCTGTCCTGATTTCCTGTCCCATCATAATAATGTTTCAGGGCAATGCAATTGTCCCACTATGCGACGATCGCTTTCGTTCGCGTAACCAACCCCTTTTCCTTTGCAGGGCTAGGGCTTATCGGTAGTGCGTAACAGCCGCTGCGCGCACCGGGCACCGGTTTGCGCCACGGCCATATGGGGATTATTGGTGCGTTTCAACGATCTGATGCAGACAGTGCTGGCCGCTGACGACCGAGCCGGGCTGGGCGCGGTGACGTTGTGGCGTCAATGTGTCGATCTGCTGGCGCAGCATGATCGCGCCGACCGTATGCCGATGGCGGCGGACCAGCGGGCTGCCTTGCTCGATCGATTGTCGGGGCTACGGTCCAAAATGTCGGAAACGCAGCGCATTGCGACTGTCGTCGAACTCGGCGGTCGGCTGCGGTCGGCCAGCCTGGTCGAATTTTTTGCACATGACCGACCCTCTATCGCCGCCGCCGCGATGGCGCGGGCGCAATTGCCCGACATGGTTTGGGATGATCTGCTGCCGCGATTGACGCCTACTGCGCGTGGTGTCCTGCGCGGAAGAAGGGACATCGGCCCGGCGACGCGACTGGCGCTCGAAGCCTTTGGCCCGTCCGATCTGGTGCTGACGACCGTGCGTGACGACATGGTGGGGGACAGCGACATGCTGCTGACCGCCGATATGATCCCCGCGAACGATGTGCAGGAGCCGGAGGTCGAGGCCGGCACGGTCACGCCGCTCCGCGCGCCAGTGGGCGACAAGGACCAGATTCGCAATCTGGTCGATCGGATTGCCCAATTTACCAGCACGCGCTCACCGCCCCAGCCCCTGGAACCGCTGGCGGACGAACCGGCTGACCGCAGTGCCCCGCCGCGCGATTTCGCGTTCGAGACGGATGCCGCCGGGGTCATTCTGTGGATCGATCGCGGGCCACGCGCGGCGCTGATCGGCCTGTCGCTGGGGGATGCGGCGCTGGAGGGGGGCAGCGGGCCGGACGGCCATGTCGCGGGCGCCTTTGCCCGGCGCAGCGGGTTCCAGAATGGCCGTTTCGCGATTGTCGGTGGGACGATGGCAGGCGAATGGCGACTGTCCGCCGCGCCCTTTTTCGATCCACGCTCTGGCCGGTTTCAGGGGTATCGCGGTCAGGCGCGTCGCCCCTTCCTGCATGAAGTGGCGGTACAGCCAGCGCCGCCGCGCGACGGTCTGAGCGGTCTGTCGGCGGATTCGCTGCGCCAGCTTGTGCATGAACTGCGCACGCCCCTGAACGCGATTCTGGGCTTTGCCGAGATTATCGAACAGGAATTGTTCGGTCCTGCGGGCGCTGAATATCGTGATATGGCTGGCAATATTGCGGTCGATGCACGCCATCTGCTTGCGGCATTCGATGATCTGGATCTTGCTGCCCGCGTGTCGCGCGGCGACGATGTCAGCACGCCGCAACTGCTCGATCCCGAACTGCTGGTGCGCCAGATCGCCAGTCGCTTCCGTGATCAGGGTGGGGCGTTGGTCGATATCGCCATAGCAGCCAGCCTGCCGCCGGTGCAGATCGACCCGGTGCAGGGGGAGCGCATGGTGCAACATCTGCTGCGCACGCTGATTTCGGTAGCGCCAAAGGGGGAAGCGGTGACGGGCGCCTGCTGGTTCCAGCCCGACGGGGGCAATGGGCGCGTGGTGCTGGCCATCGACCGGCCATCAAGTCTGGCAGGTATGGAAGAAGCGCAATTGCTCGATCCCGGCTATACGTCCGATGGCGACTGGGCCGATGGGCCGCTGCTGGGGCTGGGCTTTTCGCTGCGTCTGATCCGCAGCCTGGCCGGAACATGCGGCGGCAGTCTGGATGTGGAGCCGGGGCGCTTGCTGCTTGCCATCCCCGCCGCCAGCATTGCGGAAGATACGCAGCACGCTTGACGGGCACGGCAACCCTATGGCAACCATTGCGCGCTAAGGGGAGGGGCATGACTGTTTCCTCCCATGACGGCAACCTGCTGGTCCCGCCTTTGCCGCAGGACAGGATCGCCCTCGATCCCGCCTTCGGCACCCGGTTCATGCTTTTCGTCGATACCGAAGAGGAATTCGACTGGAACGCGCCGTTCAGCCGTACCGGCCATGGCGTCACGGCTCTGTCCGGCATGGCGCGCGGGCAGGATTATTTCGCGGCGGCAGGTATCAAGCCGGTCTATGTCACCGATTATCCGGTGGTCGATTGCGACGCGGCATCAGCGATGATGGCGCAGTGGGTTAGCGATGGCACTGCTGATGTCGGCGCGCATCTTCACCCCTGGGTCAACCCGCCCCATGTCGAGAAGGTGAACGCCGCCAATTCCTATGTCGGTTTCCTGCCGGAAGCGGTAGAGCGCGCCAAGCTGGAGGCGCTATGCCGCCGGATCGAGGAACGCTTTGGCCAGCGACCCATCGCCTATCGCGCTGGCCGCTACGGCGTTGGCCCCAACAGTGCGCGACTGCTTGGCGATGCCGGGTTCCGCCTCGACAGTTCGGTGCGCAGCCGCTTTGATTATAGCCAACAGCATGGCCCCGACTTTTGCGGATTGCCCCAAACCCCCTATTGGGCAGGGCCGGACCGGAACCTGGTGGAACTGCCATTGTCGACAGCCTTTGTCGGCCTGCTGCGCGGTGCAGGTGAGCGCCTTTATCGCGCAGCCCAGACGATGGGACCGCTCGCCGGCGCCCTGTCGCGCGCCCGCATGTTGAGCCGCGTGCCGCTGACGCCAGAAGGCATCTCCGCATCCGAAGCCATTGCGGCAATCGATGCCCTGATTGAAGAACGCGTGCCGGTTCTCAATTTCAGCTTCCATTCGCCCACGCTGGAGCCTGGCCATACCCCCTATGTCCGTAACGAAGCCGACCGCGCCGCCTTTTACAATTGGTGGGACAGGGTACTGACCCATCTGGCGAAACGGGGCGTAAGGGCGGCCAGCCTCGATCAGTTTCTTAACGCCGTGCCCATGCGTATCGAGACTTGCCAAGCGGCGTGATGCTCCTTAATCGGGCGTTCGTCGACAAGGTGGGGCCTGTAGCTCAACTGGTTAGAGCTGTCCGCTCATAACGGATAGGTTGCGGGTTCAAGTCCTGCCGGGCCCACCACATTTCCTAATCATGATCTCTATAGCGCATTTCCGCTACAGGCTTTCCCGTGGTCGCGAGATGCGCCTTGTCTCACGACATCTCACCCTGGCGCGGCCCACAGGGGGCACCGACGGGGGCACTGGAATAGAAATTGGGGGCATCCAGGCCATGATCGGACCCGAAAATAGTCAGGCGGCTACCTGGGCAAGTTGACGAGTGGCCTTTGCGTCGCTGACTGGCGGCAAACCGAACAGACGGCCATATTCGCGCGTGAACTGCGATATGCTCTCGTATCCGACTGCGAACGCGGCGGTTGCCGCGCTAACGCCCGCAGAATGCATCAGCCGCCGCGCCTCGATCAGGCGAAGCTGCTTCTGGAATTGTAGTGGCGAGAGAGACGTCACCGCCTTGAAGTGCTGGTGGAACGAGGACGAGCTCATTCCGGCAGCGGCAGCGAGGCGGTCTATCGGCAGAGGCTTCGCGAAGTCAGTGCGCAACAAGGCTACCGCGCGGGAGACACGTTCAACATGGCCATCGGGCCAGCCGATCCGCCTGATCGCGTCTCCATGCCGTCCCGCCAACAGCCAGTAGTGCATTTCGCGAACGAGTTGCGCCTGCAGCACCGGCACGGAAGCCGGCCGATCGAGCAGCCGCATGAGACGCAGCGCCGCATCGGCCACTTCGACGTCAGTTTGATCGACCCGAACCGGCGCTAAATCAGAGCAGTTCACAGCCTTCATCTGTCCGGCGAGGTCAGCAATGATCGCCGGGTCCAGCTCTAGGACCAGCGAATAATATGGCGCTGCGATGCTGGCGCGCGTGATCTGGCTGATGGTCGGCACGTCGGCGGTGATCAGCAGCGAATCGCCGTCCGAAAAGTCGAAGCTCTGCGTTCCCATCGTCACGCGCTTCGCGCCCTGCACCACGAGGCAGAGCAAAGGCCGCGAGATATCGTGCTTCAAGTCGCCCGTCGCGGTCGCGCGCACGGCGAAGACGCCCTGAATCGGCGTTGGCGCTATACCCTCGCGATCTGCGTGGACTTCAGCGTGGCGGCGGACGGCGTCAAGCAGCGTGGTCATTTCGCTACCATATCGCGTTCGAGACGATCGCGCACCATCTTTCGGAGAATTAGGCAAAGATCGTCGAGCTTCCGGCAACACCGGCTCGCCCCAGCGTGACACAAGGGATTCACCGAAAAGAAGGAGACCTGTCATGACCAAGATCGCACTTGTTACCGGCAGCAGCCGCGGGCTCGGCCGCAACACCGCGCTCGCCATCGCGCGCAAGGGAGGCGATGTGATCGTCACCTATCACAGCCGCTCCGGCGACGCCGACAAGGTCGTCGCAGAGATTCAGGCAATGGGTCGGAAGGCTGTCGCGCTGCAACTCGATACGGGCAACGTCGCCGGTTTCGCCGACTTTGCGACGCGGCTCAAGGATGTGCTGGGCACGACCTGGCAGCGCGACACCCTGGATCATCTCGTCAACAATGCCGGACATGGTGACTATGCGCTCATCGCCGACACCAGCGAAGCGCAATTCGACGCGCTGATTAACGTGCATTTCAAGGGCGTGTTTTTTCTGACCCAGACGCTGCTGCCGCTGATCGCCGATGGTGGGCGCATCGTGAATCTTTCGTCGGGGCTGACGCGCTTCTGTGCGCCCGGCTTCGGCGCCTATGCAGCGGCGAAGGGAGCGATCGAGGTTCTGAGCCTCTATCTCGCCAAGGAACTCGGCAACCGCGGTATCGCGGTCAATACCGTTGCCCCAGGCGCGATCGAAACCGACTTTCTCGGCGGTGCGGTTCGCGACACGCCTGACATGAACCAACAATTCGCCGACATGACCGCGTTGGGACGCGTTGGCGTACCTGACGACATCGGACCGATGATCGCAAGCCTGCTCGGCGAAGATAATCGCTGGGTCAATGCTCAGCGCATCGAGGTTTCGGGCGGCCAGGCCATTTGAGAAAGTCTATGGCAACAGGATCACCGGGCCAACAAGATATTCCGCCCACCATTTGCATCCTGACGCAATGGCGCAGCTTGTCTAGGTTACGCATTGTGTAGATCGCCTTGAGGCAAGGATCTTCGCTCAGCAGCGCGGTTGTCTGGAGGATGCCGAATTCAGACATCAGCGCTGCTGATTACGCAGTCGCTC
This sequence comes from Sphingobium sp. B2, assembly GCF_007693735.1. Classification (NCBI taxonomy): domain Bacteria; kingdom Pseudomonadati; phylum Pseudomonadota; class Alphaproteobacteria; order Sphingomonadales; family Sphingobiaceae; genus Sphingobium; species Sphingobium sp. B2. The sequence continues at coordinate 1,557,684 of NZ_VDBZ01000001.1, read as the reverse complement.
CTTTTCTTCGGTCTGCCAGACCGTGTCGCCGCTTTGCCAGTTCGCCGGACAGCCAGTGCAATCCTTCATCCAGGCATCCTGAAACACCGCAAAGCGGATGCGTGACCCATCCATGATCGCCTTTTCCAGATTGGCTTCGTAGAATTTCGCTTCCAGCAGATCGGCGTGGATCAGCTTGGCCTCCTTGAAGGACGCGCCTTTCAACAGCGCCTTTTCGAGTGTCGCCGCTGTAAAATCCACGCCATCAAAGATTGCATGTCCCGCCCTTGCAAAAGCGAGATTGGAACCGCGCAGCGATGCACCCGTCAATTGCGCGCCGTTGAGGAACGCGATGGACAGGTCCGCCCCATCAAGATCAGCCCCGTTCAGATTGGCGCCGCTCAAGTTCGCATGGCGCATGTCAGCGCGCGACAGCTTGGCTCCACTAAGGTCTGCGCCTGTCAAATCGGCGTTCGCCAGATCGGCAAAGCGCAAGTCCACACCGGGGCAAGATGTGCGTGGGGCGATGGTGCATCCATTCACGATCCACGGGGTCGGACGCTCTTCGACATTGACGATCTTCTGCTGTGCATAGGCAGGAACAGCAGCCGCGACAATCATCAAGGCAAGGCAGGCGAAGCGCATGGGATGGTCCGATCCACGACAAAAGGGGGTGTCCGGGCGGAGACGCGAGGGAGGTCGCGGTCCGCCCGGACGCTTCGCGCGGAGTGTCGGGCTCCGCGCCAAGACAGTTCAGACTTCAGGCAATTCGAACACCCAGAAGGAGCCGCCCTGACTGACCGTGCGCGTTAGGTCGGCCATGTCGCCACCCCATAGCGGCACCGCGCCGCCATAGCCGGACGCCAGGCCGATATATTGTTTGCCATCCTCTTCCCAAGTGATGGGAACGGACACCACGCCCGATCCGGTCTGGAATTTCCAGAGCTCTTCGCCGGTCTTGGCGTTGAAGATTTTCACATAGCCATCGCTTGTGCCCTGGATGACGATATTACCCTTGGTGGTGACATTGCCACCCCAGAGCGGCAGAGGCTCCTTGGCTTCCCATGCGATCTTGCCGGTCTTGGGATCCATGGCCCTCAGCACGCCGACATGATCGTCGAACTGCTTGCGGATGCGGAATCCCTGACCCAGATAGGCCGCCCCCTTGTTGTAAGTGACATTTTCCGTCCAATAATCTTCCGACCAGTCGTTGGACGGGATGTAGAAGAGACCGGTGCCGGGGTTATACGACATGGGCATCCAGTTGGTGCCGCCCAGGAAATTGGGTGTAACCCGGATGCTTTCGCCCTTTTCCTTGCCTGGCGCGGGCGGCGGCGGGCGCTGTCCGGGATTTTCGATCGGGCGGCCGTTGGCGACGTCCCATTTGCTTGCCCAACTGATGTCGGGAACGAAGGGATAGATGCCGAGCGCGCTGCCCTTCTGCTTGCTGATCTTTCCGTCCCGCTTGGTCAGCTTGTCGAGGTCGGTCACGAAGAAATAGCCGTTGCGGTCGGCATGGGCGCCAGCGCGGATCGTCTTGCCGTCCTTTTCCAGATCGAACAACACGATCGGGTTGTTGCCCGAAAAGTCCCAGGCGTCATTGGGCGTGTGCTGGAAGAAGCCAACCGGTTCCCCAGTCGACGGTTCGATATAGACCTGTCCCGACGTATAGAGGCTGTCGCCGGGCGAGCGCTTCCATGTGTTCCATGGCGCAGGGTTGCCGGTGCCGATGACGATGGTGTTGGTCTTTTCATCATAGGTGGCCGATTGCCACGGCGCACCGCCGCCATGATTCCAAGCCTCGACCTTCTTGCCGTCCTTGTCATTGGGCCAGCTGGGCGCTTTGGGATCGCCGGTGAAGGTTGAGGGTTTTCCGTTCAGGCGACCCTGATGCCCTTCCACCATCGGATGCATCCAGATTTCTTCGCCGGTATCGGGATCGCGGGCATATAGTTCGCCCACCACGCCGAATTCATCGCCGGACGACCCGTGGATCAGCATGACCTTGCCGGTCTTCTTGTCCTTCACGATGGTCGGCGCGCCAGTCATGGTGTAACCGGCCTTGTGGTCCTGGAATTTCTTGTTCCACACGACCTTGCCGGTCTTGCGGTCCAGCGCGACCATGCCCGCGTCCAAGGTGCCGAAGAAGATCTTGTCGCCATAAATGGCCGCGCCCCGATTGACGACGTCGCAGCAGGGGCGGATGTCGTCAGGCAAGCGGGCCGTGTAGGACCAGATTTTCTTGCCCGTCTTGACGTCCAGCGCGAAGACGCGGCTATAGGATGCAGTGACATAGATGACGCCATCATAGACCAGCGCCTGACTTTCCTGACCGCGCTGCCGCTCGTCGCCGAAGGAGAATACCCATTTGGGCACAACCTTCTTCGCGTTATCGGCATTGATCTGATCCAGCGTGCTGAACCGCTGCGCCTTCACGCCAAGGCCGTACATCAGCACATTGTCGGTGCTATGTTCGTCGTTGAGGATATCTTCCCACGACACGCCGGCCTTTGTGAAATCATGCTTCTGCGCCGCAGGCTGGCTGATCGCCGGCATCGCAACCAGCATCGCCATGGCCGAAACCAGCAGACACCGCCGTCTTCCCATCATCGCATCCTCCTAAAGCCCGACTGCGGTCATCACCGCTTGTCGAAACCAAGAGTAAGCGGGGCATTATGAGATGGTCCTGATAGCTTTCTGAGAAACTGCTCAGAATAGCTTATGCTTTGGTCTGATGACGAAGCAGAAATCCCACGCCTCGGACGGTTGAAAGCTCGGGCGCTCTCTCGTGCTGCGACAGATACCTGCGGAGATAGCCTACATAGACGTCGACGGCATTTTCGGTGATTTCTGCATCCTGCCCCCACACTTCATCCAGTATCTGTCCTCGCGTGACGACTTGCCCCGCTTGTCGCGCAAGGCAATGCAACAGGTCGAACTCACGGCGACTGAGAGGGAGCAGCGCTTCACCCACGCGCGCCGATCGGCTGCGCAAATCGACCACCAACTCATCCAGCACGATCCGATCCCGCGATTGGGCGGCGCTGCGTCGGATCATGACATTAAGCCGTGCGAGCAATTCCTCGAACGAGAAAGGTTTGGTGAGATAGTCATCGGCGCCGCAGCGAAAGCCGTCCAGCCTGTCCTCCAGCTCCGCACGGGCGGTCAACATGCAGATGGGAAGGTCATTGCCCCGGGCACGGGCTTCACGGCACAGGTCCGCGCCGTCCGCATCTGGCAGCCCCAGATCCAATATGGCTGCATGAAACTGGCCCGATGCCAATCGCGATTGCGCCCGACGTCCCAGCGTCTGCCATTCCACGGCATAGCCTTCTGCTGTCAGTCCGCGATGGACGAACCGGCCGATTCCCGGATCGTCTTCGACCAGCAATATCCTCAAGCCCGCGCCGGGAGCCTCAGCGACACGCATAATCCTTCTCCATCATATCTGTTAAAGGCGCTGATCCCGCCGGCATGGGCATGCACGATCCAGCGCGCGAGCGACAGGCCAAGGCCAGTGCCGCCAAGTGAACGGCCTGCCTTACCCTGCGCATAGGGATCGAAAATCCGCTCCAGTTCGCTCTCAGCAACGCCCGGTCCTTCATCCGTGACGACGATGCCCACTTCACCCTGCTCATATGTCCCGCTCAATCGCAGCGTGCCGCCCGGTGGCGAGAATTTCACACCATTGTCGATCAGGGCAAGCATCGCCTGCCGCAGCCGATCAGGGTCGCCAATGACCGGCATCGGTTTGTCGAGCGAGCTCAACTCCAGTCGGACACCGCTGGCGGAAGCAAAGCCGGCCGCACTCTTGCCGACCTGTTGCGCAAGGTGCGCGAGGTCCACGGGACTGGAGCGCAAGGGCAGGGCACCATCTTCGGCGCGCGCCAAGGTCAGCAAATCATCAAGCCGCCTTTCAAGAAACAGGTTGCTGTCCAATATCTGATGCAAGGCGTCCCGCAGCGCCAATATGTTGTCATCAAAGCGCAGGGCCACTTCAGCCTCGCCACGCATCACCGTTACCGGTGTGCGAAGTTCGTGGCTCACCTTTGAAAGAAATAGTCGGCGGCGCTGATCGGTGACGGTCAGTTTTTGGTTCAACCGCTCCAGTTCGCGCGTTCGCGCGGCCACTTTCGCTTCCACCGCCTCCGCCATATTCTCGAAATGATCGATCAACCGCCGCACTTCCGACAGATGACTTCCGGGCAATGGCTTTCGTCCATCCTCGCGCGCGATGGACTGCGTCGCATGAGCTACCGCTTCAAGCGGCTTCACAAGGTGCCGCCAAAGAAATACCGCTCCTCCAAACGGAAGGGCCAGCAGGACGATACTGATGGCAAGGATCAATCGCCACGCGTCGCGCTGCGCCTGTCGCGCCGCCTGTGTCGCCACTTCCGCTTCTCTGTTTTCCTTTGCCGCGATGTGCCGGACCATTGCCCTGATGTCTGGCAAGGCAGGGGAGCCGGATCGTAGCAACGAGACCAAATATCGTGCGTTGGCCTCTTCCTCTGCCTGATAGCGAAGCTCCGGCTCAGTGCCGCCGATCAAAGCCGTTTCTGCTGATATGCTCTCGAAATACGCTCTAACGGCGTTGCTCAATTCATTCTGAGCTGCGCTGGAATGGTTCAGCAGGATCTGCGCAGCTTCCGCGTCTATCCGTGCCAGCAATAGAACCTGCTTCTGCGCCATGTCCGCGCGCTGCGAGAATATATGGGTAGATCCCTGCAGGTAGATTATTGTGCTCAGCAATGCCCCAAGGCCCATTGCGATCGCTATGGCCCCAGTCAGGAACAGACTCCGAAAGCCTATCAGAGTCCGCACGATTCTCTCCTGCCCTTAGCCTCTCTAAGGAGAGGCTAAACCAAACCGGCCTTGGCGTCCCTTATACCTAGGGAGGAGGGACAATGCGCCAGCGCCTTGACAAGGAGCCATCGTCATTGCCCCGGTCGACGGCTTCTATGGCAAGCGGACCTTCATAGAATTAGCGTCAATGAGCGACGTTGCCCTACGCCATCGCTACCTCAAAGGCCCCGACAGTTCAGCGACCTGCTCGGAACGCAAGTCGATCGCACATTTGCGCGCTCAGGCGCCTTTCATCTTCTTGCGATGTTCCCGCATCATCATATGGCAGGCGAGGCGGTCATGGTCGTCGGACTGGCGCTTCTCCCAAGGCGGCGACCAGTCGGCAGGCGGCTCGCCACAAAAATAGCCGCCGCGCCGAGAGCGGGTCGTCGCATCGGCTGTGGTCGAAAGCGCGGTGGCGATCAGCCCAAGCGCGAGTATCAGTTTGCTAAACGGCATGGCTGAACCGCGTTTCCTGCGGGCGGAGATAGGCGTCGAAACAAGCCGCGACCGACCGGGCGTATGGTTGCGCCTCCGGGCGGATCTCGATCATTCCGTCGTGCAGGCGGGCAATCCCCATATTGATGAATTTGGCCAGGTCGCGCGATTGAACGACCCCGTCGCTTGGCGCTGCGCCGTCGCACAGCAGGCGCTCGATCAATCGCCCGCGCTTCTGATCGTCGGCGCTGCGCCTTACGCCGCGGGTCGCCGTCAGCCGCTGTTGGCCGATCATGTCCCGATAGGGCCCGGCATTTTTCTCATTCTGCACGATCAGGTCGGGAAACTGGCTGATCGCGCTGGCCCCCAAGCCGATCAGCACGTCGCTGTCATCCTCGGTAAAGCCCTGGAAATTACGCCGCAATCTGCCGCTGGTCGCGGCCTTTGCCAAAGGGTCGCCGGGCAGCGCGAAATGATCGAAACCGATGGCGCGATAGCCTGCGGCAGTCAGCATCGCATGCCCCTGTGTCGCCATGGCGAAACGCATGGCCATGTCGGGAAGATCGGCCTGCGATATGCGGCGCTGGCGGTGCAGCAGATGGGGCATATGCGCATAGCCGAACAGGGCGATGCGCGATGGCGCCAGACGGATGCTCGTCTCCAGCGTTTCAATCAGGTCCGCTTCGCTCTGACCCGGCAGGCCGTACATGAGGTCGAAACCCACGTCGATATGTGCCCGGCGCAGCCCCTCAACCGCCGCTTCCACCATCTCGACAGGCTGCACGCGCCCGATGGCCTGCTGGACATGCGGCGCGAGGGTCTGGACGCCCAGATTGACTCGCGAAACGCCGATCTGCCCCATGGCGTCGATCCACGCCCGGTCGAGGCGGCGGGGATCGATTTCGACCGATAGCGCAGCATCGCTGGTGTCAAAGCACAGCAGCAACTGGTGATTGAGGCGCACCCAATCGACCAGCGGCAGCGAATTCGGGCTGCCCCCGCCAAATGCGATATGGGTGACGCGCCGCCGCCCGCCCAGGCGGGACGCGACCAGCGCGATCTCCTGCTCCAGCGCATCGACATAGGTGGCAAGGCGGCGGGGCCGTGTCGCAGCACCAGTGTTGCACCCGCAATACCAGCAGATGTCGTGGCAATAGGGGATGTGCAGATAGAGCGAGATCCCCGCATCCTGCGGAAGCCTGTCGAGCCGTTCCTCCAGCGCTTCGGCCCCGACGGCGTCGGTGAATTGCGCGGCGGTCGGATAGCTGGTGTAGCGCGGCACCGGGGCCGCCAGCAGATCGGGATGGTATCGGAACATGGAAAGCGGCCTGCCATCTGCCGCGCGTCCCCGCATTGCGAAAGATCAAATCTCCGATTGCGCGGCGTCAAGGAACGACCGGCCAGCCCGGCCTACAAGGCGTCATTGACCGCAACATCAGGGACGGAGACAATAATGCGTATAAAGACTTTCTTGCTGGCTGGCGCGATGGCGGGCGCACTGGTGGCCGGTCCGGCTCAGGCCAAGCAAGGCGACATCCTGCTGCGCGTACGCGCGATCATGGTCGCGCCGAACGAAAAGAGCGGCAGTGTCCTGCCCGCCTTTCCGGGCGAAAAAGTGTCCGTCGACAACAGCGTCATGCCCGAAATCGACGTCACCTACATGGCGACCGACCATATCGGTTTCGAACTGATCGCCGCGACCACGAAGCATAGCGCCACCGGCCGCACGGGTACGACCGGCAGCATTGGCAAGCTGGCCTCGACCTGGGTATTGCCGCCGACGCTGACGATGCAATATCATCCGGTCGTCGACGGCCCCATCCGGCCTTATGTGGGGGCGGGCATCAACTATACGCTATTCTATGCAGAAGATGCCTCCACGGCTCTGGAGACAGCCGTGGGCAAGACCAAGGTGCATATGAAGGACAGCGTCGGCTGGGCGGGGCAGGTCGGGGTCGATGTCGACCTGAACGAGAAGATCTTCCTCAATTTCGATGTCAAATATATCGACATCAACACCAAGGCGCGATTGGCGACCACGGCCGCCGGTGTCCAGCGCGTCAAGCTGGCGCTCGACCCGTTGGTATTTGGCGTAGGCGTCGGCATGCGCTTCTGATCGAACACTCGCCCACTACGAAAAATGGCTCGGCCGATCCGTCGGCCGAGCCATTTTTCGTCGGCGCGTCGGGCAGTCCCGCGCCTGTTGAAGCACCGGCGCAGAACAGGGCGTTACCGATGCGAGGCAGGTTCAGGCCGCTGGCTGCCAGCGCGTGATGCGGACCAGCAGATCGAGCAGCTTTCGCTTTTCCGCAGCGGTCATGAGCGTATCAAGGTTGGCGTCATGGCTTCTTGCATGTCTGGCAAGAATGACGACCTTTTCCTGACCCGCTGGCGTAAGATAAAGATGCTGTACGCGGCGGTCCTTGCTGCTCTTCTCCCGCGATATGAGGCCTTGCCGTTCGAGGTTGCCCAGATGAGGGGTGAGGGTGGACTTGTCGCGGCCATTGGCCGAACTGATTTGCGATGGCGTGATGCCGGGATTTTCCTCGATCATGCGCAAAACGGCATAGTCACCAGGCTTCAGTCCATTTTCTTCGGTGATGCGGCGGAATTCCGAAAATGAGGCTGACTGTGCAAGGCGCAGATTGAACGCGATGCTTTGCGCGAACTCGCTTGGGTGGAACTGCCAGCCGTCGCCGGGCTTGCCGGTCGGATCGGACGGCTTGTTCTTGTTTGCCATATGCTTTCAATCTCTTCGCGTTCGTCGTTCGTGCGTCGGCTCAGCCGCCCTTGCTCCTGCCGGAATGGAGCGAGGGCGGCTGGCCGGGCAGGTCAGATCGGGAAATGCCCTGCCTGGGTCTCCATGGTTATCCAGCGCTGTTCCGTAAAGCTGTCGATACCAGCCTTGCCACCGAAACGGCCATAGCCCGATGCGCCAACTCCGCCGAAAGGCATCTGCGCCTCATCATGCACGGTCGGGCCGTTGACGTGACAGATGCCGGATTGAATGCGCCGGGCGATTCGCAGTCCGCGCGCCGTGTCGCGCGTGAATACTGCCGCTGACAGGCCATATTGGCTGTCGTTGGCCAGTTCGATCGCATGTTCCTCGTCGCGCGCGCGCATTACCGCGACGACCGGGCCAAAGCTTTCATCGCGGTAGAGGTTCATTTGCGAGGTGACGCCTGTCACGACCGTCGCTGGCATCAGCACGCTGTCACCCTTTCCGCCTGCGGCGACGCTGGCGCCCTTGGCCACGGCGTCGTCGATCAGGCTGTTTACATGATCCACAGTCTTGCGGTCGATCACGGCGCCCAGCGGCGTCTTGCCTTCGCGGGGGTCGCCGACCATCAGCGTCCGGGCTTTCGCGGCGAATTTCTCTATGAACGCATCGGCCACGCTTTCGACCACGATGATCCGTTCGGTCGACATGCAGATTTGACCCTGGTTCATGAAGGCGCCGAATGCCGCCGCCCTGACCGCTTCGTCAAGGTCGGCATCTTCGAGCACCAGCAACGGTGCCTTGCCGCCAAGTTCGAGCAGGCACGGCTTCAAATGCTCGGCCGCGCGTTTGGCGATGATTTTGCCGACCCCGGTCGAACCCGTGAAATTGATGCGCTTTACCTCCGGCGCATCAATCAGCGCGCCAACCACTTCGGCGGCATCCTCCGGGGCGTTCGTGACGATATTGACGACGCCTTCAGGGAAACCCGCCTCTGCAAACGCCTCGACGATCAGCATGTGCGTACGCGGGCAGGCCTCGCTGGCTTTCAGGATCACGCTGTTGCCGCAGGCCAGCGGGGTCGCAATGGCGCGCACGCCCAGAATGATCGGCGCATTCCAGGGTGCGATGCCCAAGATCACGCCAACCGGTTCCTTGAGCGCCATGGCGATGCAGCCCGGCTTGTCGGACGGGATCACTTCGCCAGTGATATGCGTCGTCAGCGCCGCCGCCTCGCGCACGATGCCTGCCGCGAGGCCAAGATTGAACATGGCCCATCCCGCAGTGGACCCGGTCTCGTTCATCATGGCGGCGACAAAATCGTCCTGGCGCGCTTCCAGCGCCGCTGCGGCTTTCATGAGCACGGCACGGCGGTCATTGGGGCCCATCGCCGCCCATGCGGGAAAGGCGGTCGCGGCGCGCGCAGCCACTGTGTGCGCGTCAGGAGCCTTCATGGCGGGCGCCGATGAAGCAATTTCCCCGGTGAGCGGGTTCAGGCGTGTAAAGGTCAATCTATCCTCCTTGCAGGCCGGTTTCCGGCCTTTCATACCATGTAGAAATCGGCGACCGTTTCGATCCGGTCATTCATAAGAGTGATCGTTTTGGCAGCAATCCTTAACTCGCCGGCTTGGCTGACGAACTGGTAGTCGTAACGCCCGAACAGGCTGCGCTGTCGCTGACGCTTGGGTTCGTAGATGTGCGAGCAGAACGCTGCTGTCGCGCTGTCTGGCCCTTCGACGATGATATTGGTGACCTGATGGCAGACGCGCGCCAGAATATCCGATGCGACCGACATGCCTGAGGTCGCACGCCACACGCGGTCCTCCAGATTGTGCCGCCCCTTATAATAGAAGTGCGACAGTTCAGCGTCTGGATCGCTTGTCGTCGTGTCTTCGTCAAGCCAGGCGGGCATCCAGAAAACGCAGTCCTCGCTATAGAGATCGAGCCATTCGCGCCAGCGTCGCCGGTCGAGCAGCATCGCCTCGCGCGTGATCAGCGCTGTCGCCTCAGCCAGATCAAGCATCCAGTGTCTCCCGCGCAGCACCCGCTTCCATCCGCGCCAGCCAGGCGCGATAATAGCTGTGATAGAGCGTTTCATCGCAGAGCATGGCGTCGCCGAGCACGCTGCGCGCCGGGTTCATTTCCAGAAGATCGGAAAAGGCGTTTCCGCCGGTCACGCTGGCCGTCGCGCCGCGACAATATCCATAGGCCCAGCTTTGCAGGCGGTTGGCATTACCCGCCTGGCAATCTTCATAGCTTACGGTGTCGTCTGGCGTCGCCATGCCGGTCGGATTGAAAAAATCCTCGTAATTCCGAATTCGCTGGCGGCGGGCTTCTGCGCTCTCTCCGCGCGGGGCGATGCAAAACGTGCGCATCTCGGTCTTGTTCGCCGCTAAGGGGCGGATGATACGCAATTGGCTCGATGCGTTTTCGGCAAGTTGCAGGTTAGGAAAAATGGTCAGGTTCCGCATGTTGAACATCCAGTCCCGGCGGGCGGCGCCATAGCGTTCAGCCAATATTTCGGCGCGCTCGAACAGGGGAACGGCATCGCTGACGCCGATCAGCCCCCAATTGAGCACATGCCCTTCGTCAAAGCTGTAAGAGCCGCCGGTGATGCCTTCGGCTTCCTCGCTCCAGTTCTTGTCCTTTTCCCAGATCGACCGCACCGATTCCGTCCGTCTTTCTTTGGCGCGCTTGTCCAGAAGGCGGATGTAGGATGGATGGGCGGATGTGAAATGATAGGCGTCGGAGCAGTTTTCGAGCTGGTATTTCCAGTTCCCGTCGAATGTGAAGACGATCTCGCCGGGGACAAGTTCAAGGCCGCCCTCTCCTTGGTCCGCCGACAGGTCCAGCAGGCGCCGGGCTTCGCCCAGATGCTCTTCGATCGGGCAGGTCGGGACGAGGCTGCCGAACAGAAAGCCGCGATAGTTGGCAAAGGCTGGCAGACGCGGCAGGTTGCGATCGCGGCCGATAAATTCTTCCGAATAGGCGCCTGCGTTCATGCCCTTGACCGCGACGTTGCGGCCGGCGCTGTCAAAACTCCAACTGTGGTAGCGGCAGACATGAAGCCGCCCCTTGCCGGTTCGGCGGTGACAGATCAATGCGCCCTTGTGCGGGCAGGCGTTGACGAACGCACCCAACGTTCCTTCACCATCGCGCATGACGACGATCGGGGTGTGGCCGATGGTGACGGTGAAATAGCTATGTTTTTCGGCTGCCTGGCTATCCATTCCCAGGAACACCCAGCCGCCTTCGAAGATGTGGCGGATTTCCCGCTCGAACAGGGCCTCGTCGGTGAATGCAGCGCGGTCGACGCTGAACCAGCCATCTGAAGGGCGGTCATCGACCAGCGCCCTGACATTTTCAATCGTCACTCTCTGCTCTCCTCAATCCCATTTCTTCTTCTCGTTGTGGCTGTGCGCGCCGACCGGAGGCCAGTTAGCGTCGGCGCGCACAGGGCAGGTCAGCTCTTCACGCGCAGGGTGAGATACCACTGACGCGGCGGCGAATAGCCGACACCGACAAAGCCGATCGCACCCGGACCGGATTGATCATAGCCGCCGACCACGAACCGTTTATCAGTTATGTTCTTGACCCCGAAGGTGAGACCCCAGCGGTCGCCGGCGTCGTCGAAGGCAATCGAACTGTTCAGCAGGCCGACATTGCCCGATTGCAGATAGGGTGAATTTTCTGCGTCCGGCGACGTGTTGCTCTTGTAGTTATAGTCGCCGTTCCATGTGATCCGGGCGCCGCTGGCCAGATCGTAGCGGTAATTGGCGCCAAGGGTGACCGACCATTCCGGCGCATTGACAAGATTGTTGGTCACAGGGATCGTCGCGCCGGGCGACATTCTGGAATAATGGGCGTCGAGATAGCCCAAACCAACGTTCAGTCCGAACCCGCCGAATCTGGCATCCGCCTCTGCTTCGAACCCGCGGATCGTCGCTTCGCCAGCGTTCTTGAACACGGGCGAAATGGCGATGATCTCGGTAACCTGTATGTCTTTGTAGGCAGTGGTGAACGCAGCCATGTTCAGCCGCAGGTGCCCATCCAGCAAGGTGGATTTCAAGCCGATCTCATGCGTGTCGGCCCTTTCCGGCCGGAAGGTCAGATCGTTCGCCGTCGTTGTGGAGGGCGACAGCAGGCGGGTCGTCCACCCGCCGGACTTGAAGCCCTGGGCGAACGAATAATAGAACATGACGTCCCGGTTGAATTTATACTCCGCACCGGCCTTGAACGAGACGTTGCTGAAACTCAGCTTGTTCATGCCAAAGGGGTATAGCCGCGTCAGGTCGTTCTGGTCGGGAAGGAATGGGAGCGGGAGCGAAGTCACGACATTCGGATCAACGCCAGCGCCAGCCCGCGCCCAGAAGGCGTTCAGGTCCTGCTGATCACCCCGAAACCGCTTGTTTTCCTTCGTGTAGCGCACCCCGAATGTGAGACCGAACCGATCCGTGACATCGAAATGCTCATGCATGAAAGCCGCATAGGCCTTGTTGTTGAAATGGTTCGGCCCATAAATCTGGATCAGGCCTTCCGCGAATACCGGCGTATCCAGCAGACTGCCCGTTTCGGAGAAATAATAGAGGCCGACCGTCCCCTTCAAACGACCGTCGAAATTGTCGTGGTTTAGCTGAAGCTCCTGCGAAAACTGCGTCTGGTCCATGGCGAACGAGGCATCGTTCAGGATGATCGGCGTCGCCGCGATTTCGCTGCCGAACCGGGACTTCAGCGAGCGGTAGGCGGTGATCGACTTGAGCGAGGCGTTGTCCGCGACTTCCAGATTGCCCGTCAGGGAGAGGCCCCACGAGGTCAAATTGTCGAAGTTGCTGCCGCGTGCATAGCTTTTGTCGATGTCGCCAGTGACGAAAGCATCGGAGATCGGCAGACGATCATTATTGGGATCGGCATCGACATTCACGCCATAAAAGCTGGTGCCCACGACGCCGCGCGCGCTACAGACGGCAATCGGCGCCTGACCGAAAATGCAGCCATTATAGGCGGACGCGACGGTGCCGTCATTGGCCCCCGCCTTGGTAAACAGCAAGGTGCTCGGTCGGGCTTCCTGCTGGGCGCGCGTGTAATCGGCGGAGAGCAGGAAATCCAGCTTGTCGCTGGCCAGCCATTTCAGTTTGAAACGGGCATTGAAGGCGTTTTCGCCGCCCTGCGTGTCGGAACCGCCAGGCGTCCCGACCTTGCGGAACATGCCCTGATCAGTGATCGTGCCGGGTAGTCCGGGGAAGGGGATGCGCTTCTGATAGCCGTCGCGGTGCTTGTAGGAAAAGGATGCCTGCGACAGCAACATGCCATCGATCAACGGTATGTCGATCGATCCGCGCACATCGGTGCGGCTGAAGCTGCCGGTCGTGCCTTCAAGCTGATAGCGAAAATCCTTTGCAGGGTCGCGGGTCACGATGTTGAGCGCGCCGCCGATGGTATTTCGGCCGAACAGGTCTCCCTGGGGGCCTTTCAGCACCTCGATACGCTCAAGGTCCAGCAGGTCGACCACCGCGCCCAGCGACCGGGCATAATATACGCCATCGATATAGACGCCGACGCCCGGTTCAAGATTGAAGGCGAAATCATTCTGGCCGATACCGCGTACGGTAGCGACCAGGATCTGCGAGGAACCAGCGAAGGAGACGGTGTTCTTGATCTCTATGTTGGGAACATAGCCGCCGATCTGACCGACACTGGTGATGCCCTTCTGTTCGAGGGCCTGGTTCCCCAGCGCGGAAATAGCGATCGGCACTTTTTGCATATTCTCCGATCGCTTCGTGGCGGTGACGACGATTTCGCCGACACTGTCGTTCGATGCCGTATCGGCTTCCTGTGCAAAGCCCGTGGGCATCGCTGCGAACATGCTGCCCAGCAGCAGGGCCGCGCGTAATGTGCGGCCGTTGGCCATCTTGTTTTGATGTTTCACTTTCCCCGAACTCCCTGGTTCATGCCGCACTCCCCATTTCGGGCAGAACGTGCAGCTATCCTCTATGAATAGAGGGGGCCGGAAAGACTTGTTCGAGCTGGTTCCCAAGCTTGTTCAGAGCGGAATCACGCGGTGTCAGTGCGCTATCCCGATCGCACCGCACAGCCGGTACTCGCGTGGCGTCATGCCGAATTTGACCTTGAAAGCCTTGCTGAAATGGGCTGGATCCTTGAACCCCAGATCATAGGCGATCGCGGTGATCGATCGCTGGGCGCCCTGGCTCTCGCCCAGCGACTTGAGGCTTTCCTCCAGCCTGCGGTGCCATATCCACTCGGACAGACTATGCTGGCGACCTTCGAACAGCTTACGCAAGTAGCGGCTGGAAACACCCAAGGCCTGGGCCACGCTTTCGCAGGACAGGCTTTCATCCAGCAGATTGTCTTCCACGAAGCGCAATGCCCGGTTGAGGAAAAAATGGTGCCCTTCGCGGACGGGGGGCACGCTCTCCCCGGTCAGATCCTTCAGGGACGCGGTCACAAGATCGAGCAGTGTGTTGCGCAATTGCCGGCCGCTCATGGGTGAAACATCTTCCAGTTGCGCGCTCAGCTGACGGATATAGGTGGAGGCGATGGCGCCCATCCCCCTGTCGCCACCAACCGCGCGGGACGTCAGCAACGAAGGATTGAGCAGCCGGTCGTTGATTTCCTTGCGACTGAACCGCAGGACCGACTGCACGAATGGCTGGTCCAGAACGATGCGATAGGGTTCTGCTGTGTCGTAAATGGCGAACTCGCCCGGACGCAGGCGGGTCATGCGACCGCGCTGTTCGATGCCCATTTCACCTTCATGTATGATGCTGAGCAGAAAGTCATCGTCCTTGGAGCGGGCGATGCGCTGCGCATCACGCACGACCGTGTGCGGGGTAGCGGCAACGGTCGCGAAAGACACGTCGAGCAGGCGGCGGCTCTGGATCTGGCCTTTGAACCTGTCGCTGCCATGCTGACGGCAATCGAGTTCGACAAAGGTTTCGCAAACGGTGTCGCGCCAGAAGGAAAATGACGAACAATCACGCTGAGTGAAGGACCTATCCGCTAGCTGCATGACCACATCCTTTCGAAAACGAATATCTGCACTGGATTGCGTGCCACTCAAAACAACCGACTATACCCCTGCAACCAAGACTCTGTGTTCGGGCTTGCGATAACTGTCATGCCAAGTTGAGGGTGCAGGTCGCACCTGGAGGCGCGATGGAGAGCTTATCCGATGACGAAAAAGACCGCCTACAAAGTGGCTGCCGTTCAGGCGGCGCCGGAGTTTCTCGATCTGCGGGGCAGCGTGGACAAAGCCATCACGTTGATCGAACAGGCGGCGCGGGAAGGGGCCAGCCTGATCGCCTTTCCAGAATGCTGGATTCCGGGTTATCCTTTCTGGGCCTGGCTCGACGCGCCAGCCTGGGGCATGAAGTTCGTTCAGCGCTATTTCGACAATGCGATGACGGCCGACGGGGTGGAGGCGCAGCGGCTCTTGCAGGCGGCGATCGACAACGACATCTTCGTGTCGATGGGCTATGTCGAGCGCGCGGGCGGCAGTCTCTACATTGCGCAGCTGTTCCTCGATCCCGAAACGCGAACTGCAACGCCGCGACGCAAGCTCAAGGCCACACACGTCGAACGGTCTGTCTTTGGCGAAGGCGACGGCAGCGATTTTGCCGTTCATGACACCCGCCTTGGGCGGATCGGCCAGCTGTGCTGCTGGGAACATGTCCACCCGCTCAACAAATATGCGATGTATGCGATGCACGAACAGGTCCACATCGCCGCCTGGCCATGTTTCTCGCTCTATCAGGGCAAGGCCTATGCCCTTGGGGCAGAGATCAACACCGCGGTGTCGCAGGTCTACGCCCTTGAAGGCGGCTGCTTCGTGATCGCCGCGACCAGCGTGATGACCAAGGCGCATCAGGACATGCTCTGCGAGACGGAGACGCACCGCGACCTGCTGCCGCTGGGAGGCGGGGCCTCGATGATATTCGGGCCAGACGGCTCGCCCCTGTGCAAACCGCTGCGTCCCGACGAGGAAGGTTTGCTTTATGCCGATATCGACCTGGGCGTGATTGCGCTCGCCAAGGCCGCAGCCGATCCTGTGGGGCATTATGCGCGCGGGGATGTCTTCAGGGTCTATCTGGACAACAGCCCGCGTTCTGCGCTGGAAGGTAACGCCCCGCAATCGCTGTCGCGCGCATGGCAACTGCTCGACCCGGCGGACTGACGATCCCGTGGGCCGCCGCCCGATCATTGTGCGGCGGCCTCTGCGATCGGTTGTAATCCGGCGTTGACGCGCGCGACGGCGCGCGGCGCCGTTTCCCTGAAGAACAGGGACAACAGGCCACCGAAGGACAGGACCGCGGCGATTGTCAGGAATGCGGTCGGCAAGCCTGCATGCTGGGCGATGAAGCCCGCCACGCTCGGCGCGACCCCGCCACCGAATATCTCGCCTGAACCAACGACAAGACCCATCGCCCCTGAAGCGATGGAGGCCGGTACGGCCTCCCCGGCCAGCGGCCCGGCGATCAGTGCGATGACCCCGCAGCAGAAGAAGGCGGATGAAAAAAGCAGCATGAACAGCATCAATGGCGTCTGGGCATAGATGGTAAGCAGGACCAGCGAAACGGCCGCCAGAAAGAAGGCGGCAACAGCCGTCGTTCGGCGTCCAAGAACATCGGATATGCCACAGATCGCAATCTGACCCAGAAAGCCGCCGAAACCCAGACCCGACATCACAAATCCCATCTGCGTGCCGGAAAGGCCGATGACATCGGTCAGGAATACCGGCGTCAGCGATCCGATCACGAACAGGCCACTCATGGCGCAGAAGATGGCGGGCATGGCGATACGGACGTTGTGAAAGCCGAACAGGCTCACCCATGAAACCTGTGGCTTGGGTTGGTCATTGATCGCTGGAACAAAGGCTGGCTCGCGCAGGACGAAATACATCAGTGCCGCGATGATCAGGCCGGGGATAGCAACGATCCCGAATACAATGCGCCACGATGGCACCAGTTCGACAAGCTGGGTCGCTATGATCGGCCCCAGCGCCAGACCAAACAATGCGAAGGCACCTTGAATGATGCCCAGATTGAGGCCGCGCCGCCGGGGTGGAGAGGCATCGATCGATGCGGCGTAGCTGGCAGGACAATAGGCCCCTTCGGCAACCCCCATCAGCAGCCTGGCGATCAGCAGCATGCCAAGGCCGGTTGCCAGCCCGCTCGCGCCCGACAACAGGGAAAATGCAACGATCGCGGGAATGAGTATCTTGCGCCGTCCGACCTTGTCCGAAAGCCGCCCCATCACGATCGCGAAAACGCCCCAGCTAAGGCCCAGGATGGCTGCCAGATTTCCGATGTCCTGATAGTCGAGATCAAGGTCGCGCATGATCTGGGGCGACAGCGGCATCACCAGCCACCGATCAAGACCAACCAGCCCGAAACCCAATGCGAGCAGGGCGACTGCCTTGAACTCGTAACTCGGCTTTTCTTCGCCTGCCTCTGTCATGCGTATCTCCGTGAAACTGGCTCAAATACGGGCGAACTGTTCCTTGGCCCTGACGAGGTGGACAAGCGTGGTCGTGACCGGCGTCGACACACCGATCGCTTCGCCAGCAGCCATCACGGCGCCGTTGATGAGGTCGATTTCGGTCGCACGTCCCGCCAATATGTCCTGCAGCATCGACGGCTTATGCTCGCGATGCGTGGCGAGAGCATGATTGACGCGGGCCATGATCCGGGTTGGATCAACCGCGACCTTGTTGGCGTGGGCGACTGCCACGGTTTCTTCAACCACGGCCTCGACGATCGCCCGCCCGGCGACACTGTCCAGGCCGCCAACGGGGCATTCCAATATAGCCGAAGGCGCGTTGAGCGCGGCATTGAAGGCGACCTTTTCCCACACGGCGACTTGCGTTGACGGGTCGGCCCTGGCCGACATTCCTGCCGCTTCGAACAGAGCCTCCAGCATATGGGCCTGCGGCGTCCCCGCTTCCTCCATGCTCCACAAGGTGATCTTGCCCTTGCCGTGGGAATGCACTTCGGCAGGCGGCACGAGGTCGGCGGGCACGTCCGTCACGCCGAACAGGACGTGGTCCCGACCGATCGTTGCCGCGATCGTTTCGGCATTTCCCAGTCCGTTTTGCAGGGTAAGGGCGAATGTTTCTGGTCCCACCAGATGCGCAATCTGCTGCATCGCCGTGGCGGTGTGAATACCCTTGGTGAAAACGATCACCATGCTGGCGACATCGCGCAGGGCTTGGGCGGTGCTTGCCTTGACCGGCACGTTGCGCGTGCCGTGATCATCGATGACCGTCAGTCCGGCGGCATTCAGGGTGTCGATCCGCGCCTTGTCGACATCGACCAGCGTGACGGAGGTACCGGCCTCGATCAGCCTGGCGGCGAAATAGCAGCCCATCGCGCCCGCACCGAGCACCAGGACATTTCGGACCAGGTCTGCGTCCTTCCCCCCCATTGGAACACTACTCCAAAATAGTTTGATATAAAACTATGTTGTCAGAGAATTCCCGACTGTGCAATAGGGATTCAGGCGGTGGCGCTTCGGTTGACCTCGGGCAGTTACAGGAGAGAATTATGTACACGACGAGCAGTGCTTTTCTTGATGCCCTGACCGAGGCGGGGATTTCCTGCATCTTTGCGAATTTTGGCAGCGATCATCCCGCCATGGTCGAAGCGATCGCCCAGGCCCGGAGCGAGGGCAGGTCGATCCCCCGCATCTTCACCTGCCCCAACGAAATGGTCGGCATGAGTGCGGCGCATGGGTTCTGGCAGGCCAGCGGCATCCCGCAGGCCGTGGTTGTTCATGTTGAATGCGGCACGCAGGCTCTGGCGGGCGCCGTCCACAACGCGGCCAAGGGGCGCGCCCCGATGCTGATCTTCGCGGGCGCCTCACCATTCACGCAAGACGGAGAGATGACCGGCAGCCGCAACGAATTCATCCAATGGATTCAGGATGTTCACGACCAACGCGGCATCGTACGCGGTTATGTCAAATATGATAACGAGATCCGCTCCGGCCACAACGTCAAGCATCTCGTCCACCGCGCCTTGCAGTTCGCTGGGACTGACCCCAAGGGTCCGTCCTACCTGATGGGCGCGCGCGAAGTGATGGAAGCGGCAGTAGAACCGCGCGCCAATGATATCGACCGGCATCAGCCGCTGATCCCGTCGGCGCTTCCACCCGAAGGTGTCGAGACGATCGGGCGCGCCTTGCTGGCCGCCCGCCGTCCGCTCGTAGTGACGACCTATATCGGGCGTAACCCCGATGCCGTTGAGCCTTTGACGGCACTGTGTCACCGGCTGGGGATCGGCGTGCTGGAATCGGTGCCAACCTGGATGAATTATCCGCACGATGATTCATTCTATCTGGGCAATCAGTGGAACGAACCCGTGCAGAACGCTGCGTTGGCGGAGGCCGACATGATCCTCGTGCTCGACAGCGACGTGCCCTGGATTCCGACGGTCAACCGCCCGGCGCGCGATGCGAAAATCTATCATATCGACGTTGATCCGCTTAAACAGCAGATGCCCTTGGCCGACATACCCGCGCTTGCCGCATTCCGGGCCGATGCGGCCACCTGCCTTGCCCAGCTTCACGCCTGGCTTGATACCCAGTCTGTGGAGCAGGACGCGCTAAACGAGCGGACCGAACATTACCGGCGGCTCCACGATCAGCGGGCGGATATTCTCATGGCGCGGGAGGCGTCGGAGGATGGCAAGCCGCTGACTTCCGAATATTTTCTCTCGCGACTGCGCAGGCATGTCGATGAAACGACGCTGATCGTGAATGAGGGCATTTCGAACTATCAGGCGATCTTCAATCATCTCGCGCCCACCCGTCCGGCGTCGATGTTCACCAGCGGCGGGGGTTCGCTCGGCTGGCACGGCGGCGCTGCGATCGGCATAAAGCTGGCGCAGCCAGACAAGACCGTGATTGCTTTGACCGGCGACGGCTCGTTCATGTTCTCTGTGCCCACCAGCGTCCACTGGATGGCGCGCCGCTACGAAACGCCGTTTCTGCACATCGTGTTCAACAATGGCGGATGGAAATCACCGAAGCTGTCGACGCTCGCCGTCCATCCTTCGGGCTATGCCGCTGCGGCCGAGGACATAGACGTCAGCTTCGAACCCGCCCCGGACTATGTCGGCATTGCAGCCGCGGCCGGCGGAGCATGGGGCAAGCGCGTGACCCTGCCAGCCGAAGTTGACGCGGCGATCGAGGCGGCGTTGACGGTGGTGCGGGACGAAAAGCGTAGCGCATTGCTCGAAATCGTGATCCCGCCGCTCTGAACGGTGGTCCCAGCCGACCGCGCAAGAGGAGTGGATGATCTGAAGTGTGCGGGTGCGGCCTATTGGCGGCCCGTGGCGGGCGTTGCGCACATGCCGAACAACAAGAAAGGCTGCATCAAGGCAGCCTTCCGTGGATGCTGATCGGAACGAAGTGTAGCGCCCTTTATCCCCCGCCTTGCAACGCAGGATTATTCTTGCGCTCAGCCAGTTCCGCAGTGATCCGCTCATGCGCTCCCTGCCGCAGCGGGGACAGGAATGCGCACAGGCCGCTCCCTGCAAGACTGACGCCGCACAGAAGGGCAATCATGGCGGGCAGAGCACTGCCAAGTCCACCGCCGGATGCGCTTTGGGGATCGTAGCCGACCATGGAGAGCAGGAAGCCAAATAGCCCAGCTGCCAGACCCAGCCCTATCTTCTGGACGAACATGAATACCCCGAACAGGAATGATTCGTGGCGGATGCCGGTTGTCCATTCGCCATATTCGACTGTATCGGGAAGCATAGACCAATAGGCTACGGCGATACCGACCGTTCCTGTCTGCATCACAGCAAAGGCCGCTGTGGCAGAGATAGAGGCGGTTGGCTGGGCCAGCGCCATGAACGCTACTCCGGACAAGCTGGCAAGGGTTGCACAGATCCAGAGCAGACGTTTGCCCAGACGCCGCGCTACCCAGGCCCAGGCGGGAACCAATATGAAGGCAGCCGAAGTCGCAAAGGTCAGCGCCGCGCGCGATTCCGCTTCGTTGCCCACGACATATTTGAAATAGTAGATCATCGACTTGCTGATCACCGTGGTGTTCAGCGTCGCAAACAGCAGGCCGCCAATCAACAGCATGAAGGCGCGGTTTCGGGCAATCGAGACAAAGGAGCCCAAGGATTTGGGCAGATGATCACGCTGTAGATCGGCCGCTTCATCGTCCGGTTCGCGCGTAACTGCGGCAACGAGGATGAAGGTCGCCGTGGCGACGATACCCCCCAGGACAGCCGTCCAGAAGAAGCCGTTGTTGGACGCCCCGCCAGCCATCGCCACCAGCGGTTGGGTGCACAGTGCGACCACCGGCCCGGCGGCAGAGGCGAACAGCACATTCAAGGCGGTAAGCTGTGTCCGCACGGCCTGATCATGGCTCAGTCGCGCGGTAAGCGACGAAAAGGGCACGGCGACCGTCGTGTAGCAGACGCGAAACAGAAGATGGCTTGCAGTAACAGCTACGACCAGGACTTTGCCTTCCAGATCGGGCGAGAGGTAGAGCAGCATGAACGACAGGGCAAGGGGCGCTGCACCGACCGCGATCCAGGGTCGATACCGTCCCCAGCGCGTTCTAGTCCGGTCCATCAACGCGCCGGCTATGGGATCGATCACGGCGTCGAAGATTGATGCCGCCATGTAGATCGCGCCAGCGGTCGCGGCACTCAAGCCTACGATGTCAGTGTAGAAGAACAGCAGAAAATAGGTGATGCTCTGCCAGTAGATATTCAGGCCGAAATTGCCGATCGAGTATCCGAGCTTGCGAGGCAGGGTGAGCGGCGTGGCTGTCGGGGTCATGAGAAGGTCCTGCCCTGGCCTATTGTCAGCACCGCACCAAGCGCCAGATCCAGCGCATCCTTGCCTACCGCAAACCGATATTCGCCTTCATTGATACGCCAGCCATTCAGGCTTGGGTCGAAGCGGGCGATCAGCCGGGGGTCGATGCGGATCGTGCAGTCGCGGCGCTCGCCCGCTGCAAGTTCCAACCTGTCCCAGCCGCACAGGCGCTGATCGACGTCCCCGTCGACATGGGTGAGGTAGAGCTGTGGCACATCGCACCCTGTGTTCGCGCCGCTATTGGTCACAGTGAAGCTTGCCGTCGCAGTTTCGCCGTCCCAGGTGAGTGCCAGACCAGAATATGTGAAAGCAGTATAGCTCAGACCAAAGCCGAACGGGAAGAGCGGAGTGTATGCATTGCGGGCGAACCAGCGATATCCGACACTCGCGCCTTCTTCATAGGGCAATGGAAAAACATCCTTGGCGTTGGCCGCATCGAAGGCTGATTGGCCAAGGCCGAAAAGCTGGGGTCGCGGCAGCTGGTCGACAGATGCCGGAAAAGTGACGGGCAGCCGCCCCGAAGGATTGACCTTGCCAAGCAGGATGTTCGCGATTGCTTCACCTCCGCGATTTCCCGAATACCATGCTGCGATCACTCCCGCGACATCTTGCAGCCAGGGCATCATCACTGGTCCGCCGGTTTCGAGCACGACGATCGTGCGCGGATTGGCCTTCGCAACCGCTTGGATCAACTCGTCCTGTCCACTGGGCAGCGACAGGTCCGGCACATCAACGGACTCGGTCGTCCACTGGGTGGCGAACACGATGGCCACATCGGAACGACTTGCGATTTCTGCCGCGGCGGCTGGATAGGCGCCATCATTGAGATACAGTTCGGTATCGGGCAATGCGGCGCGTAGCGCTGCATAGGGTGATGAGGGGTGGTAGATCATCGTCCGCGGGACGCCGACTGCGGAGACGCCCATTGCCGGGATCTGGATGCCGGGTCCATCGATTGCAGTCACATAGGACGAGCCGCCCCCCGCAAGCACACCGAATTCCGCCATCCCGCCAATCACTGCGATCGAGCCGGGGCTGCCCAATGGCAGAGCCCCGTCTTGATTGCGCAGCATTACGATGCCCTGTTCTGCGGTGCGGCGGGAAATATCCGCATGCGCCGCATAGTCGATGGGGCCCGGTACGGCGGGCCGGTCCATAAGACCTACGGCAAACAGGGAACGGAGTATGCGGTGAACCATGTCGTCCAGCCGCGCCGCCCAGGCCGGGTCGCTTTCCACCTTCGCGCGCAGCGGTGCGTCGAAAAAGACTTCGGCGTCCAACTGGTCGCCCGATTGCTGGTCCAGTCCGGCCATGGCTGCGTCCACGCTGCGGACCGATCCCCAGTCGGACATGACCCAGCCGGGATATTTCCAGTCGCTCTTGAGTACCGTATTGAGCAGCCAATCGCTCTCGCTACAGAAGCTTCCATTGACCAGATTATAAGCGCACATCACCGACCCTGGCTGGCCGACTTCGATAGCCAGTTCGAAAGCGAGCAGGTCGCTTTCCCGGGCAGAGGCTTCGCTGATTCTGACGTCGGCGCTGAAGCGCCCGGTTTCCTGGTTGTTGAGCGCGAAGTGCTTGACGGTCGAGATGATATTCTCATCCTGAATGCCGCGAATACTTTCGCCTGCCAAAATGCCGCTGAGCAGGGGGTCTTCGCCAAAATACTCGAAATTGCGCCCATTGCGTGGCTCGCGGGCGAGGTTGACGCCCCCCGCCAGCATGACATTGAAGCCTTTCATGCGGCTCTCGTTGCCCAGCACCTTACCGCAGTCGCGCGCCAGTTTGCGGTCCCAGGTGGAAGCCAGCGAAATGGTTGAGGGCAGGGCGGTTGCGCCGTCGCCTGGCCGGCATTCGTCGGGATTGGTCACACCAACGCTGGCATCGGTTTCTTGCAACGCGGGAATGCCAAGTCGCGGCACACCGGGAACATATCCGGCTGAACCCAGGGCCTCCACAGGCGCAGGGATGCCCTTGCGCGTTCGTCCCATCGGCCCATGAACAATGGCCAGCTTCTCATCCAGCGACATTTGCCGGACCAGATCCGCTGCTCGCTCGTCTGCTGTGGCGGCAAAACCGTTTGCCGCTGTGATCTCATCTAGATTCGCTTCCATGCAGACTCCCTTCCCGGCGTATTTGGCGGGCACCGACCGTTCCGGAATCGCCCTGCTCTCATTCTTACATGACAACATTGGCATATTGCACTTGTGCTGGTCAATGACTCTGCTGCGAGAGTAAGCGCTTTTGGCGGTGAGGAGGGGCGCCAGTGGCTGTTCTGCAATAGCAGATATAGCGCAATATCTACGTATAAACGCCATTTATCGGTCAAAAACTCCCATTTGGACGCGGATTGGCCGATGCATGCGGCAACGCGGTCAACATTGCGCATGGCCTGACAATGTTGTCTTGACTCAATCGAACTAGTATGAGATCAAACAATTCCAGAAACTAATATCTGGGGAGGAAAACCGTGAAATCTACGCTTTTGGCCTGCACGGCCATCATATTTGCCCTGTCGTCCGTCCCGGCGGTTGCGCAGGATGCATCGAGCCAGGATGACGCTGGCAAGGCCGCTGACTCCAGCGATATCATTGTCACCGCGAACAGGACGGAATCGCGCCTGTCGAAGACGCCGCTTGCGATGACCGCGATCTCGCAAGATGGCTTGCGGGATGCAGGGATCGTCGATGCCCGCTCGCTTGGCCAGATCGTACCCAATCTGCAGATCAGCACCGATCGCGATAACGCGCGAGTGGCCATTCGCGGGGTCACCTCTGCCGATACGACTGAAAAGGGCGATCCTTCGGCCGCCTTTTTGCTGGATGGGGTCTATATTGCGCGCTCATCCGACATTCTCGGCAGCTTTTTCGATCTGGAGCGCATCGAAGTTCTGCGCGGTCCACAGGGCACGCTATATGGTCGCAATACCACGGCTGGCGTGATCAACGTGATTTCCGCCAGGCCCAAAGCGGAGTTTGAGGCTTCGGGCGATGCCTATTTCGGCAATTATGGCCAGCGCGGCGCGACAGCCATGCTCAATGTTCCGGTTGGCGCTTCGCTGGGCCTGCGCGCTGCCGTGAATTACGAACGGATGGACAATGTCATAAAGCTGGCCAACACCAGCGGCGGCACTCTTCTGCCGGCTCGTGATATTTTTTCCGGGCGCCTGTCGTTCGGCGGCACCCTCGGCGACCGTTTCAAGTTCGTCATGCGGGGCGACTATTCAAACGCGAACGGCAGCATGCTCAACGTCCTGCCCCTGAGCAATGCCTATAACACGGCTGTCGCCAAGGGCGTGGACCAGCCCCACATCGGTCGCAGCACAAAGGATTATCTGACCTATCCCTTTGCGCTAGCTGGACCGGATCAGCGTGACTATAAGTTTGGCGGGATCATGGGCGAATTTTCCTATGATTTTGGCTTGTTCGAGCTGACCTACCTCGGTTCCTACCGCGAAACCCATCGCGACGACCGGCGCAATTACATCGTCGGAAGCTTCACCAGCAACCCGGCGGTTTATCGGGGGCGTTTCAACCAATGGTCGCACGAACTGCGCGCCGCCTTCGGTCAGGGCAATCCGCTGCATGGCCAGTTCGGGCTCTACTACTTCCGTGAAAAGAGCGACATTTCGCTGATCCTCGGCCCGCCGGAGGCGAATGGTCCGGGCGGACCCAACGCGATCGGCTTCGGCTTCATCCAGGGGCCAACCCAGTCAACGTCCAAGGGCGTTTTCGGAACCTTGACCTATGACGTTACGCCAGAACTCCATTTGACCGGCGGGGTCCGCCATACCAAGGACGAAAAGTCCCGCGACGGGTTGACGGTGACACGCTATCCAACCGCAGCGGTATCGCCGTGCAATGCGCTTCAGTGCACGCTCAACACGAACATCGCGGCGAATGACTGGAGCAAGACCACCTGGAAGATCGGCGTTGATTATGACTCGCCGATCGGGCTCATCTTTGCCAATGTTTCAACCGGTTACAAGGCTGGTGGTTTCAACGACGGGTGTCTTACGACATCTGGCGGAGTGGGCTGTATCCTGACGCCGGAGACGCTTTTCTATCAACCCGAAAATCTGACCGCCTATGAAGCTGGCGTAAAGTTGAGGTTGAGCAATGCTATTCGCCTGAACGGCGCCGTCTTCCACTATGACTATTCCGGACTGCAACTAAACCAGGTCGTCACCACTCCGGTTCCAGGCAACCGCACCAGCAATGCCGCCAAGGCCAAGGTCGATGGCATTGAACTTGAAGCAAACATCACGCCTTATGCAGGCGGAGCCTTCTCGGTCGGGGTGAATTATCTGGATGCACGCTTTGCCGACTTCATCCCCGACGTCACGTTCCCGAACAGCACGAACCCGCTGAGCTTCGCCGGAAAGCAGCTCGACCACGCCCCCAAATGGACCGCGAACCTGGGCTACACGCATACTATTGCCCTGGCTAACGATGCCGAGATCGAACTTGGTGTGCGTTCGCTGCTCAGTTCGAGCTACGCCATTACGAACCTTGGCACTCTTTCGCAGTTCAAGCAGCCGGGCTTTTCGAAGACTGACCTGAACATTACCTACAACGCGCCGGAAAAGCGCTATTATGTTCAGCTGTTCCTTAAGAACCTTGAGAACGAACTGACCGTTTCTCAGGCTCAGGGCGGGCGTCTGGCCAATGTTCAGTTTGAACAGCCCCGGACCTACGGTGTACGCGCCGGTTTCAAATTCTGAACCCTTCGGGTTTGCATGATAGGGGAAGGGGGCGGCAGTGTGCTGCCCCTTTTCTGTTTAGGGGTAACGTCCCAGGGATAGCCACTTCCGCACCGCTGGCTCCGAAGGTGAATTCTCTAGCGGTATTGCGCTTCTTATCCTGACACATCACCCTTGGCCTGTCTGATCCAGCGCATACGCAGCTGAACTGGGGTGCCCTTGTCGGACAGGACTCGTTGAATGTGGGAATAGGGTTAAGGCACGGGTCCAGTGGATTGGCGGACGATCAAGCCCAGATCAAGCTCTACCCGCCGGTTCGAACGTGGCCTGATCAACTGCTGCACGGCAGCATGAACCATCTCGCTCAGCGGTTGATTGATGGTTGTAAGGGGTGGCCAGATCAGGCTGGCCACCGGGCTGTCGTCGAAACCGCAAACCGACAGCTTTTCGGGAATGGCGATCCCGCGGCCCAATGCGCAGGATATGACGCCCGTTGCCATCTCATCATTCGAGGCAAATATCGCGGTTGGCGGATCGGGCAGGTCAAGCAGATCGGTCGCAGCCTCGAAGCCCGATCTGGATGTGAAATCGCCCTGGCGAACCATGTCGAGAGGGACAGTGCCCGCGAGCCTGGCAAAATGGTCGAGAAATGCCCCCAACCGGATTCTTGACGACGTATGGCTTGCATTGCCGACGATGAAACCAATTCGGCGATGACCCAGGGACCATAAATGATCCACCATGGTTCTGACGGCAGCCGCATCGTCGACAACCACTTCCGCGCCGCTTTTCAAATGCTCGCCTGGAGCAAGCCGCGAGTAGGGGAGGCTCAGTTCCTGCAACGTCTCTATCAGTTCATGACTGTCGCAGACCGGCGGCATGACGATAAACCCCGACACGCGTAGATCCGAAAGCTGCGCTGCGATCTGGCCCTTGTTCTGCAGGACTTCTGCGGCCAGCGATTCGGCGATCAGGTGATAGCCAGCGTTCCGACATGCACCGAGTGCAGCGTCCTGAACCTCCATCTGATATTGCGATTTCCGTTCGGGAAACAACAGGGCAATCGTCATATGGCGACCGCCGCGAATTGTACGAGCGCCCATGTTGGGAACGAAACTCAGCGCATCGATCGCTTCCAATACGCGCGTCCGCGTCGTCTCGCCGACATATGACTGGTTATTGATAACCCGGGACACCGTCTTGAAAGACACGCCAGCCAGCCTCGCCACGTCGACGATGGTCGGTTTGGATTTGATCCTTTGGCTGTCTGACTCTTTCATCGGTCCTGGGTCACTTGGTGTCTGCGATGTGGTCGCAGAAGGAATATTGGGCATCGGCAGATTGTTCGGACTGGCAACTAACTAAAAGCGACCGCTGCTCTCCAGCAGGGGCCACGCGGCGGTATTTGGCTCCGATGCGCCTGATTGGCCCCTTATCTTACACATGCACAATCAAAAAGCACTTTCACCCGGCCAATGCTCTGCAATCAAGCAGCGGTGTCGCGTGTAATAGCGGCGCTTGTTCGCAATCCGCGATAGGGACCGTCGGCGTCAAGAGTGACACATCGTCCTTTCGGCTTCTCATGATACCGGAGGTCAGGGACAACTCGACCTACTGGTTTCAATGGCGAGGGTGAACTGAACCCGCGTCGCTCCGTATCGTGTGCGAGCCCATGATGTTCCGAGCATCGCGCATGAGATCAGCAGCAGGTCATTTCCAGATCTATGTAGCTGTATGCTGCGGAGGCAACGCGAACCATGTAGGCCAGGCGCATGAGTGTAAGCACAAAGGCGTTCTTACACTGCCTTGGCGGCGAGGCGTAAGACGCAACGTAGTTCACCGGAACCCGCTGTTTATACAAAGGAAGAAAAATGGTGGACGCACTAGGGCTCGAACCTAGGACCCGCTGATTAAGAGTTTGGCAAGAGCGACGTATGCGGAAGTTTGCTTGAGTATGTGCTGGTATGTAAGTATCTCGATAATAACGGTATTTTAGCCCATAGACGGTATGCGTAGGGTAGGGTAAGTATGCGCAAGCTGCTTACGACATGCTTACGAGAAGGT
The DNA here is from genome assembly GCF_007693735.1 of Sphingobium sp. B2. Taxonomy (NCBI): domain Bacteria; kingdom Pseudomonadati; phylum Pseudomonadota; class Alphaproteobacteria; order Sphingomonadales; family Sphingobiaceae; genus Sphingobium; species Sphingobium sp. B2. The sequence continues at coordinate 1,529,080 of NZ_VDBZ01000001.1, read as the reverse complement.
TTTGGGCTTATGCCACAGTTGAAATTGACGAAGGCGAACATTGACCGGGTGGCGAAGCCCGGTGCCAAGAGCGACACCCTGTTCTGGGATACCGAAACCAAGGGGTTCGGGCTGCGTGTGACGCCCACCGGCAAGACGACCTTCATTGCACAAGGGCGCGTCAACGGGGTTGGGGACGCGGTGCGCGTCACGGTCGGTCCCTACGGTGTGTTCACCCCCGACCAAGCACGGGAAGCGGCGAAGCAGCACCTCCGCAACATGGAGCTGGGCGTAGATCCCCGCGACGTGAAGAAGCAAGACGAGGCGATGCGTATCTCGTTGATGGATGTCTGCACCGCCTACACCACGCGCCCCGGCAAGCTGAAAGCCAGCACAGCGGCGGAATACAAGCGGCACGTCGAGAAGGTGTTTGCGCCGTGGAAGGACAAACCCATCGCCAACATCACCCGCGACATGGTGCAGGAGCGCCACCGGGAGATTGCTGAAAAGGGGTTGGAGGGGAAGAAGGCAGCGCCCGCAAGCGCCAACGCGGCGTTCGTCACGCTGCGCATTCTTACCAACTTCGCGATGGACGAATACCGTCGCGCTGACGGCGAGCCGCTGATTGCCCGCAACCCGGTCGATGCTCTCAAGCACCATTGGGCGAAGCTGGGCACCCGCACCGAGCGCTATATCGACAAGCGCAAGATTGGCGCGGTGTGGAACAAGCTGCACGCCATGCGCGACGAAGTTGTGGGTTATGAAGCCCTTGCATCGGTGGACCTGACGATCTTTGCGCTACTGACCGGAGCGCGCCGTGACGAGATGGCGACCCTGACATGGGACCGCGTGCATATTGATGACCACAACCCGTCCGAGTGCTGGTGGCATCTGGACGACCGCAAGCGGGGCGACCCGATTTGGCTCCCGCTCAGCAGTCAAGCCGTCGCGCTGCTCAAATCCCGCCCGCGCCTCAAGCTGGAAGATGGCACCGAAAGCCCGTTCGTGTTCCCGTCATGGGGCAAGACCGGGCGCATTATGGACGCCCGCGCTCCGATGGTGGCGATTGGCGAGATAGCGGGCAAGCACTTGTCGCTGCATGACCTGCGGCGCTCGTTCACGAACTACGCCATGCGCGAATGCCTTATCGAGAAGTTCCGCACGGACCTGCTCACCGGGCACAAGCCGTCGCAGGAGGATACCACGGCCCGCAACTATCTGGACCTCGCGCACCTCGATTGGCTCCAACCCGATGTTCAGAAGGTGGGCGACTGGATCGAGCAACAGGCGGCGGTTGCCGCTGCAAAGAATGTGGTGCCACTGCACCGCACCGCTTGATGCACGGCGGGGTGCGCACAGCCGAGCGCACAGGGGCGGCACCAGCGCGCCGCCGGGTAAGGGGCGGCGGGGTAGCGATCGCGCCCCAGCGGGCCTTACAGCGAAGGTCAGCCAGCCACCCCAAAATCGCACCATCCGGGCAAAATCGGTCGATCAGGCCACCCTCTCAAAATCGCCCGACCCCGGCTTAGAGATCGAAAAAATCTCGGCGGACTTTGTGGGTGATGCCCTCGGTCTTTGATGTATGGTGTGTATAGTTTCGCACGCCTTGGCGGACCTTCAAACCATACACACCCTGCATCAACGCGCAGCCATGCACCGCCAGTAAAAAATTGCTAGAACTGCGCAGATTATCAAACACTTTGGCAAATACTTGCTTATACTAGGGGCGCTGTGCTGCTCCGATACTATTGGGCAGCTCTGTAATCCTATCGGCTCCATGGTGGAGCGTTCACCCTGACGCTTGGTTACAGCGGATGGAGCCGATGAGTGACCACACTTCTCAACAACGAAGCCGCTGCGGCGGCGCTGGGTATTTCACCCGTCACCCTGAAAATCTGGCGATGCAAGGGCAAGGGACCGCGCTTCATTAAGCTCGGCAGTTCTCCCCGCGACCGCGTTGTTTATGACCCCGCCGAAATCGAGGCGTGGAAGGCAGCGCGCACGTTTGCCAGCACATCGGACGCGACCGTGAGCCACCCTGGCAATGCGTAAGCGCCCGGTCGCGTCAAGCGGCCGGATGCCCAGCAACACCCGACCGCCTCATCCGAAAGTCCCCAATCCTCGTCGAAAGACCAGCGACATGCACAAAATACACGGCCTCGCCGTAGGTCCACAACCCCGGCGCATTTCCGGTAAAATTGCACTTCGGTCCAAAAAAGGCCCGATGGATTGGGGCGCGTCCAAAATCCCCTCCTACCCCTACCGGCAGGAGGCGCGTCATGGCTGATCCCGATCTCGCCAAACAGGGGTTCTTCTGGCCGGACATGCCATCGGATCATGCGGACCACACCGAGCGCACCCAAGAGGGGGCTATCGTCAAGGTGGCTGCTGCATTCTTTGAGGAGATGGAGCGCCGCTCGGAAAAGGTGAACCCGCTCAAGCTGGACGGTCCTATTTCGCGTGACGAATGGCACAGCGCCAAGGGTAGGAAGCGCCCAATCGTTGACCAGTGGTTCTATGTCGATGTGGGAGTTTTCATCGCTCCCGGCGGCACAGGTAAGACCACGTTGCTCCTGTTCCAAGCCATCTGCATTGTGTTGGGGCTAGACCTGTTCGGCTACGAGGTTCGCAATGCCGGTCCGGTCGTCATCCTGACAGCAGAGGACAGCCGCGAAACGCTGGTCGCCCGCCTGCGCTATATGTGTCACCAGCTTGGATTGACCGACGAGCAGGTGCAGGAGGTGCGTGAGAGCGTCATCATCACAGATGTTTCCGGCAAAGGGATCAAACTGACCACGGTTGAGAAGGACGTGGTGATGCCCAGCAAGGTGCTGGACAGGCTGATTGTTGAAGTGGGATTGCTATGCCCCTCGCTGCTCATCGTTGACCCGATGGTCTCATTCGGGGTCGGCGAAAGCCGTATCAACGATGCCGAGCAGGCCATGATTGATGCGGCGCGGCGGATTGTGAACACCGTGCAATGCGCGGTCCTGTATGTTCACCACACCGGCAAGGCCAACGCCCGCGACAAGACGACCGACCAGTATAGCGGGCGCGGGGGTAGTGCGCTCGCTGACGGTGCCCGCATGGTGCATGTGTTGCAGCGGCTCACCCCGGCAGACTGGACCGCAGCCACCGGGGATAGCCTTGGCCCTGAGGATGGCGGTTTCGTGCTGGCGCGTCCGAAGATGACATGGTGCCAGCCACAGCCGGACATTTACATCAAACGGAGGGGCTATGGGTTCGAGCGCATTGCCGCCGTTGACCCCACCGAAGGCGCCGGAGCGATCAACCGCCAATACGCCGACAAGGTTGACCAGTTCTTGAGGGAGGAGTTTTTGAAGGGCAACAAGCACACGGGTAGGACCTTGGCGGAACTGAAACTGATGCCACGCCAAGCGTTGCGCGGTGCCATTGAACGACTGATGACAGACGGGCGGCTCGTCAGTGAGGCAGTGACCACAGGCAGGGGTGGCGCGCGGACGTTCCTGCGTCCAATCGACCGACCGAACTAGTTTGGTGTTTTGGTGCGCTGTTGGTGCGCTTTGCTGCGCGGTGCGCACCAAGGGGACAGGGGTGCGCAGCAGCGCGTTAGCTGCGCTGCAAGCTATACCCCTTACGGACAGCGCACCACCAAAGGGGTAATTCAGTTCGGTTTGTGGTCAGTGCGAAAAGTGGTTTGGTGCGCTGCCTGCGTCCACGCGCGGCTGTGGTCATCATTTACACAATGAAACGATCCCGAGGAATAAACCGACCGCTCCAAGGACCACGGATATTGCACCAAGTCTTGCAGCGACGCGCGGCATGGCGTCTGTAGCAGACCAAGCCCAAACTAACTCATCCCAAAGACTTGCTTCTTCAAAGGTAAAGGATGCAGTTTTGTTCAGTTTGACGTCTAGCCTAGCGCGGGTTGCGGAATCGAGCGAGATGCCAGTCTTGCCCACGCCAGCCGGTCCGCGAGCAACAGCTAACACGCGATTGCCGCCGTGGCGTATGGCAATCACGCTTCCGGCGCGGGCGAACGGACGATGGGATAAATCCAAACGCACAATGTCGCTCATGACATCTCGTAGCGGCGCATTGGCGACAGTAAGTTCGACAGGTCCGCTTTTCTTTCTCGCCATATGCTCCCCTTCTCGGTCCCGGCTGGAGTTGGACCGACTGAAACGATGATGTATGGTGTGTATAGTTAGAGCAGGCTGAAACGTCTCGTTAAACCCTACACACCATACATCGCTCTATGCCCAAGAAACCACCAAAGCTGCAAACGGCAATCCGCGAAGCGCTAGCAGAGCAGGCGAGGCTTGAAGCGATAGGCGTCGTTGGCTTCACGCCACCGCGCCCGAAGAAGCTGAAACCGGGCAAGATGGCGATGCCAGATGGACCGCCTTCTGATGGGCTTGAAGGTCTGGATGCTGACGGGCGTGAAACCATCATCGCGGCACGCAATGCACCGCCCCCATTTTCTATCAACGACGAGCCGCTTACCACAGCACCGTCCGCACAGGCCGTTGCTGCCGCGCTCAAGAAATACAAAGCCGCGCAAAGCAAGATGAGGGCTGCTCGCCGCGAGATGGAGAAGCTGAAGCCCTTGGTGCGGGATCTAGCATTTGAGTATTGGCTGCGCCGGTATGTGGTTAGTGCGGATAATCGGCGTGAATGGACCCGATCAACGCTTCTCTTCGAAAACTACTGCAAGCACGCTGCCGAGTGTGGCGCAAATAGGGGCGAGACGGACATATTGAATGAGGAATTAGCCTCGGAAACGCGCTTCGGGATATTGCTGCGCGAAGCCGGTTTCAAAAGTGAGCGGCGGTCGCGCCCAGATGGCAACTATTACCCCTTGAGGCTGAAACAGGGCGCATAGCACAGCCGACTGCGCCGGGGGCTGGGGGGCGCGAAAGCACCGCGCTCGCCCCTACGGCACCGGCAACCCCCTGCCGTGCCCCAGCGTGCCCCACAGCGCACCGCGTCAGCGTGGTCATCACCCGCAAATCGTCGGCGCTCAAAGTAGCAATAAGACAGTCCCTATAGCTGGAACTGAACTAAGCGACTGTTTTTGCAAATAAATCGTTTGCGGACCTTCGCACGGCTTAGTTACGCATAAGCCTACCGTAACTTATCAGCCGAAAGTGTAGTTCGATATGGCCGATGAAATTGACACTCGTGTCACCCCGTCTTTTCATCCTGAGACGGTGCAGGCGATTGCGGAATACGACGACGATACCTCAAGCATTCTTGCCGGGACCGTTTCCGCATTCACCGAGGCGTATATCGCAGTCGGGCGGGTCCATGATGCCAGCGCCGCATCGAAAACGAACCCGGCATGGAACGAAGCGGCGGCGCTCATCCACACGGCGGATTTCGCGGACAAGCTGACCTTGCAGCTTGCCAAGCGGTTCGACAGCGCCACCGCTGGTCTGACCCGTGTGATTGAGGGGCTTGAGAGCGAATTGTCCCAGCCCATCGAGGGTGCCGGGGTGGGTGGCATGGCGGGCGAGATTCGGGCGTTCGTGCGCGGTATGAGCGATGGCGAGCGGATGGGGTTCATCCGCAACGCAATCGAGGCTGGCGACACCCGCACTGTTGGCGCGTGCCTTGGCGGACCTGCCTACCTGTCCGGTCTGACCCCGGAAATGCAGACCGCGCTGCTCCGCGTGCATCATGAGAAGGCGAACCCGCGTGCCGCCAAGCAACTGCGGGCGGCGAAGGCCGGTCTTGAACTGCTCGGTGAGCGCGGCGGCCTCGTCTTTGGCGAGATGGAGAAGGCGGTCGGGGCGAAGCAAGCAAAAGTGCAGAAACTTCGCGCAGCAAAGGCGGCGGCTGAAAAGTCGTTCGTCGTCTGATCCCTGTTCTAAACAGTCCGAGGCATCCAATGACCGAACAGATTGCACCGCCTTGGGGGACTAACTGGAAGCCCACGCCCCCGCCCCCTCCGGTTGAAGCCGTTGATGGCAAGCCTTGGCAATGGCAACCCGGTCAGAGCGGCAACCCTCGCGGACGCCCGCCGAACCGACCTGACAAGCGTTTGCTGGCCACACAAGCTGCACTGGATGAAATGCGCAACATCGTTGCGATGCTCGTTGGGCGGGCGCTGGAAGGCGATACCAACGCAGCGTCCATCGTGCTGTCCAAGGTGCTGCCATCGGTGAAGGCGCAGGCCGAAAAGGTGAACTTCGAGTTCGATGCGACTGCCCCGATCAGCGAGCAAGTTGCCCAGGTGCTCGACGCCGTTGCCGCTGGCGCGGTCGCGCCGGACGTGGGCCGGCTCATCATCGACAGCATCAAATCGCTCGCAGACGTGCGGGCGACCGAGCAACTCGAATCGCGGATCGCCGCTCTTGAGGAGAAGCAGGGGTGAACGCGGAAACGGCAAAATATACGTCGTTTTCGAAAAGGCCGAGAGCGACCCGGCAAGCTGAAAATCCCATTGTAGGGGGACGGACATGACGACGATAGCCACGCAGCGGAACAAGGTCATCACGGAGCAGCCGGGACCGGATGACGTGATGGTCGAGGTGATCTTGTTCGGTGAAGGCGACACGCCCGGAACGGTATGCGGGCGCAAGCTGCGTCACCTGCCCATCACGCACTATCAGGAATGCTTGGACTGGGCTTTAGGTATCGCAGACCAGATGGCGCGCCCGATCTATGTCGTGCCGCTCAACCATAACGACATTTTCAATACCGAGCGGTGGACCCCTTACCGCAACGCCATCGCTGGCATGAACGATCAGCAGCGCGGCGAGCTGCGGCATATCGTGGTCAGCAGCATGTGCGAGGTGATGCGGGACTGCGACAACTGGCAGGTCCGCGCCGATGCCTACGACATTCTGCGTAAGTTGAAGGTGACATATGAAAGCTGACATTTCGCTGGCGGAACGCCGCCGTATTGAGTGCGAAAAGCAGGCAGAGATTCGCGCCATGCTGGCACCGCGCCACTTCGCTACCATGCGCGAGCAGATGGCGGTCGATGCGGCACTGGCGCGGCTGGAGTTTGAACACCTCCAAAGCGTCGCGCCTGCCATCTACGGGATATTGGGGCGCACGGAGCAGGTGACGGTCCCCGTGCCTGCACCCGTGGTCGCCCCCGCGCCAGAGTCAGCGTCACCGCCCGTTGCGAGTCGTCCCGGTGCGCCGGACCTGCCCTACGACCTTCGTTACCATCTCGGACTGCAATAACCACAATGGCAGGCATTCGGGCACTCCATAAGCGGCTGGTGAAACTGGAAGATGCCGGGAAGCCGCGACCTTCGCCGTTCACCGTTCTCTATGGCTCGTTTGACGCATGGGTTGAGCGGGAAGTGCTGCCCGGTATCCAAAGCGGAGCGCTGGACCAGCAGGACATGGTGGCGGTCGTCGCTGCCCTGCGGGCATGGGAGCGGGACGGAACATGGAACGCAACTTATGGCTCCTAGAGAATATGTAACATATTTCTCTTGATCGAGATTTTAGGATATGTAACATAACCTCTATCGAATCAGATGGAGGTGGAAATGATGCCAGTTGTAAGATTGAACGACGCTACGTTTGCGGACCTGAGCACCCTCAAGACATGGTTTGGGACGAAGACTCCGAGCGACACCATCGATCGCATCGTTCGGGAAGCGATGGAACAACTCGGAATGGAGCGGGACGACGAACCCGAGGACGTGGTCGCCACAACCAGCGACGGTGCGATGGAGTTCGATACGGCTCCGGGTCTTGCATTCACCAAGCCATTGTCCGCGTCCATTAATGGCAAGGCGGTCCATAGCCCCCGATGGTCGTCAATGCTGTTGACGATGATCGCGCAGTTGAAGGCGAAGGGATTGGAGGGCGAGAAGCTAGTCCGTGAGTTGCAAGTTCCCGCCAAAGCTGAACGCTACGAGGACGAGGGGTTCAAATACCATAGCGATCTTGGAATTTCGGTTCAGGGGCAGTCTGCTTCGGACGCGTGGAAGGAGATCGATCGGCTAGCGAGGAAGTGGTCCATCCCCGTCACGATAGAGTTTTGGTGGCGGCAGAACGACAAGGCGCAATATCCGGGGCGGACCGGCATCCTGCGTTCGGGCGGTGCATGATGCGCTGCCAGCACCCTGCGCCTTCGGGCGTGGGGTGCTGCTATGAGGGGCGCTCGCAATGCCAGCGGCAGCTTACGATTTGCTTATGGGGAAACGGTAAGCAACTTTCGGAGCGCGTTGCGCTCCGCATAAGTGCTTGTTTTTACTTGTGAAAAATGGTGGACGCACTAGGGCTCGAACCTAGGACCCGCTGATTAAGAGTCAGCTGCTCTACCAACTGAGCTATGCGTCCACACCGGCAACCGGGCGGTCTGGATGACCAGTGCCCGTTGGCGTGGGCGGGCAATTAGCAGCGTCATCGGGATTCGCAAACCCTAAATTGCGTTGGGTTGCAGAAATATTGCGCAGGGGCGGCTTCAGCCCCAGTTTCGGGGGTTGTTCGCGCGGCTGTTGGAGCGGTCGATCGCCATGATGATGCCCACGCACAGCATGACGGTCAGCATCGACGATCCGCCATAGGACATGAAGGGCAGGGGGATGCCCACCACCGGGGCCAGGCCCATCACCATCATCAGGTTGATAGCGACATAGAAGAAGATCGTCGTCGTCAGCCCCGCCGCGACCAGCCGGGCGAAGCGGTCGTTCGTACGCATCGCCACGCGCAGGCCCCAGCGGAACAGCAGCATGAACGCGCCGATCAGCAACAGGCCGCCGGCCATGCCCCATTCCTCCGCCATGGTGGCGAAGACGAAATCGGTATGGCCTTCGGGCAGATAATCGAGATGGCTTTGTGATCCCTGCAGGAATCCCTTGCCCCAGATACCGCCCGAACCGATCGCGATCTTGGATTGGCTGATATGATAGCCCGCGCCCAGCGGATCGCTTTCCGGGTCCAGGAATATGAGGACGCGCTTCTTTTGATAGTCGTGCAGGAAGCTGAAGGCGATCGGCACGATGGCAGCCACCGTCAGCCCCGATCCGATGAACAGCCGCAGCGGCAAGCCGGCCAGGAACATGACGGTCACGCCGCCAGCCAGGGTCATCGTGGCGGTCCCCAGGTCCGGCTGGATCAACACCAGCGACCATGGCATGCCGATCAGCAGGAGAGCGGGCCAGATCGCGTTCCAGCTGCGGATTTCGCCCACCGGCAGGCGCGCATAGAATTGCGCGACGGCCAGCACGATGACCGGCTTCATGAATTCGGACGGCTGAAGCTGCATGAAGCCCAGATTGATCCAGCGCTGGCTTCCCCCCGCGACCCCGCCGATCAACTCGACGAGAAACAGCGCGACCAGAATGGCGCCATAGGCGGGAAAGGCAAACCGCGCGAAAATTTCCAGCGGGATGCGGCTAAGGACCAGCGCCATCGCGGAAAATATGCAGAAGCGCACCGCCTGGTTGGTCGCCCAGGGGAAGATGCTGCCACCCGCCGCGCTGTAGAGGACCAGCGTACCGAAAACCGCGATGGCCAGCAGCAGCGCCATGACGCGCCAGGGGAATTGGGTGATGGGCTGGGGAATGATGCTCATGGCGCATCCGCCGCATTGCTGCCGGGTGGAGGAGGGGCGTCGTCCGATTCGTCGGCTGGTGGCGCCGCTGGTGCCTGCGTGGCGCTGTTGCCCGCCGCTGCTGCGTTGCTGCCATTGTCGGCGGCAGGCGGCGGGGTTTCACCCTTCTCGATCGCACGGGCCAGGCGGAACGCGCCCATTTGCCGGGCCTGCCTTTCCGACGGGGTGCCGCCCCAGCCCTTTTCCAGCGTCTCCAGCTTCTCCATCGCCTTTTTGGGATCGAACAGATAGGACAGCGTATCGCTGGCGATCATCGGGGCGTCCTCGTTACGGATCAAATGCCCGCCATGTTCGATGATGCAGGCGACCGCATAGCGCGGATTGTCGAACGGCGCGAAACCCTGGAACAGGGCATGATCGCGCAGCTTGAACGCCAGTGAGCTGTTGCCACGTACCCCGCCCGCGCGCTCGGCCATGGTGATGCGCCGGACCTGCGCGGTGCCGGTCTTGCCGGCGATCAGCACGCCGGGGATGGACATGCGCGCGGCCCCGCCCGTGCCGCCGCCATTGACGACTGCGCTCATTGCGTCGCGGATGACGACCAGATGCTCTTCGGATGCGCCGACCAAAGCAGGCTCGGGACGCTTCGCGCCATGCAGGAAATTGGGCATGAGTTGCTTGCCGGTCGCCAGCCGAGCGGCCATCACCGCCATTTGCAGCGGATTGATCAGCATATAGCCCTGACCGATGGTGGCGTTCACCGTGTCATACACCTGCCATTTCTGGTCATATTTCTTCAGTTTCCAGGCTGGGTCGGGCACCGTGCCATAGCTTTGGCTGGGGAAAGGCAGGTCGAAACGCTGGCCCATGCCGCACCGCCGCGCCATCGCCGCGATCCGGTCCATGCCGATGCGCTGGGCCATCTGGTAGAAATATATGTCGCAGCTCTGGGCGATGGCGGTCCGCATGTTGACCGCGCCATGGCCGCGCCGCTTGTGGCAGTGGAACAGCGTATTGCCGACGCGCAGCGCCCCGGAGCAGCCGACCGTCTCCTGCGGCCCGACGCCCGCTTCCAGCAGCGCGAGCGCCACCATCGGCTTGACGGTCGATCCGGGGGGATAAAGCCCCTGCAACGTCTTGTTGCGCAACGGGACATGGTCATCCTGCGACAACATGGCCCATTCCATATGGCTGATGCCGTCCGAAAAACTGTTCGGATCGAAACTGGGCATCGACGCCATCGCCAGCACATCGCCATTGGCGCAATCGATGACGACGACGGAACCGCTCTGCGTCGCCAGCCGCCGGCCGGCATATTCCTGCAATCCCGCGTCGATGGTCAGCTTGATCGAATGGCCGGGCGTATCGGGTCGGGTGGTCAGTTCCCGAACGATCTTGCCGCGCGCCGTCACCTCGACCCGCTTGGCCCCTGGCTTGCCGGTCAGATGTTCGTCAAAGGCGCGTTCCAGCCCGTCCTTGCCGACCTTGAAACCCGGCGTGATCAGCAGCGGATTCTTGCGTTCCTTATATTCCTCCGCCGTCGCCGCGCCGACATAGCCCAGCAAATGACCGACTGTGGACCCGCCAGGATAATGGCGCGAAAAGCCCTGACTGGGCGCGACGCCCGGCAGGTCGGGCAGGCGTACGCTGACGGCGGCATATTGGTCATAGGTCAGCTTGTCGGCGACCTGCACAGGCCGGAACCCGGCCGACTTGTCCAGTTCTTCGCGAATGCGATCGACCTCGTCCGGCTCCAGGCTCAGCAATTGCGCCAGATGCTTCACCGTCGCATCGGCGTCCACCACCCGCTGCGGGATCAGGTCGACGCGAAAATCGGTGCGGTTGTTGGCCAGCGGCCGACCATGGCGGTCGATGATCCAGCCCCGGCGGGGCGGAATGAGCGTCAGGTTGACGCGGTTGCTCTCCGACAGGAGCGAATATTTCTCATTCTCCGCCACGCTGATCCACGCCATTCGCGCGGCCAGCACGGCGCCAACCGCCCCCTGGAGCGCCCCCAGCACCATGGTGCGGCGGGTGAAGGTGAAGGACTGGGCGGCTTCGGTGATGATCTGGCGTTTGGAACCGGGAAATTTCATGCCATCACGCGCCAGCGGTCGATCCGCGCGCATTGCCGGACGACGAAGGGAAACAACAATATCGTCCAGAACATCTGTGGCGCGACCAACAGCAACCTCACATCGCCTCCGCCGGTGATGCGGGCAAAGAACAGCCCGCCGGCCATGCAGACTATAATGGCGAAACCGGCGATCAGCCAGTCCTGCCGGTAACTACGCCATATCATGCGATGCTCGACCGCGTCGACGCCTATCAGCATGATGGTCCACAGGAACATGGCGGAGCCGATCGGCTGCCCGCTCATCATGTCGTCGAACAGGCCGAGCGGCAGGCCGATCCACGCCCGCCACAATTCCGGGCGCAGTAATCGCCAGGATAGCAGAAACAGCAGGCCAAAGGGCGGCATGACCGGCGATTGTGCGATCACCGGCAGCGCCGTGACGGATGATCCCAGCATGACGGTGATGACCGGGATGCCCGCCAACCGAAAGCGGGACGGGTTCCGCCCCAGGCGCGGCACATAGTGAAGGTGCCGGTCGATCATGGCGTCGCTACATTGCCCGGCTCTGCACCCTCCGTCGCGGCGGGGGTGCCTGGGTCGGGCCGTGTCACGACCTGTTCGAACGCGCGCTCGACAACGACCGCATCGACGCGCGATGGATTGGCCAGCGGGAAGCCCCAGGCGATTTCACCCTGCACCCGCACGACGACAGCGACGGGAATGTTGGGCTGATATATGCCGCCAATGCCCGATGTGACCAGCAGATCGCCCGGCTTGAACGGATTGCGTCCGGCCGACAGCGACCGGATTTCCAGCGATCCGTCGCCGGCCCCGGTCGCGATGGCGGGCACATTGTCATTCGCCCGCCGCACCGGCACGATGCTGCCGCTATCGGTCAGCAACAGGACGTCGGACGTGTTGGGCGTGGTGCTATGTACCCGTCCGATCAGCCCTTCCGTCGCGCGCACCGGCATGCCCGGCTGCACGCCCTGCCACCGCCCCGCATTAAGGCGAGCAAAGCGGCGCGCGCTGCTGGAGGAGGAACTGATCAGCCGCGCCGTCAGCAACTGGCTGGCATCCTCATCGACCAGCTTGAGCAATTTCTTCAGTCGCGCATTTTCCTGCGCCACGGCCTTGGCTTCGATGATGCGATTGCGATCCGCCTCCACCTGGCGGCGCAGCGCGACATTCTGCGACCCCGCACGCCAATAGGCGGCCAGCACTTCGTCGATGGAACTGACCCCGCTCACCATGTTTTTCAGGCCCACGGACACAGGGCGGGTCAATTCGGCGGTGACTGCGCGAATACCTGCAAAACCGGTGGGATCGAAGATCGCGACGACGATCAGCAACAGCCCGATCGCTGCGCCGGTGACCGCCACCACATAGCTGGCGAACAGGCTATATTGCGCCTTCCGGTTGTGTCCGGGGCGTCGGCTGGGTGGCCGCGCCATCTACGCGTCCCTTTCGCTCTGGCCTAACGATCAGGCGGTTTGCAATACACCCCGGAAGATCGGATCTTCCATCGCACGGCCGGTGCCGATCGCCACGCAGGTCAGCGGGTCTTCGGCGATGGTGACGGGCAGGCCGGTTTCGTCGCGCAATTCGTCGTCCAGACCATGCAGCAACGCACCGCCGCCAGTCAGGACGATGCCCTGATCGACAATGTCGGCGGCCAGTTCGGGCGCGGTATTTTCCAGCGCGATCCGCACGCCTTCCACGATCGTGCTGATCGGTTCGGCCAGGGCATCGGCAATCTGGCCCTGATTGATGCTGATTTCCTTGGGCACGCCGTTCACCAGATCGCGGCCCTTGATATGGATCGTCTCACCCACGCCATCGGCGGGCGACTGGGCGATGCCATATTGCTTCTTGATCCGTTCCGCCGTGGCTTCGCCGATCAGCAGATTGTGATGACGACGCACGAAGGACACGATCGCTTCGTCCATCTTGTCGCCGCCCACGCGCACGCTGGTGGTATAGGCCAGGCCACGCAGCGACAGCACGGCGACTTCGGTGGTGCCGCCGCCAATGTCGACGACCATCGAACCGATCGGCTCGGTCACGGGCATGTCCGCGCCGATCGCGGCCGCCATCGGTTCCTCGATCAGGAACACCTGCCGCGCACCGGCATTGCTGGCGGCATCGCGAATGGCGCGACGCTCGACGCTGGTGGAGCCGGACGGCACGCAGATCACGATTTCAGGCGCGCGCCAGGGGCTGTGCTTGCCGCCATGCACCTTGGTGATGAAATGCTTGATCATCTGTTCGGCGACGTCGATGTCGGCGATCACGCCGTCACGCAGCGGCCGGATGGCCTCGATCGAATCCGGGGTCTTGCCCATCATCAGCTTGGCGTCGACGCCGACCGCCTTCACCCGCTTCACGCCGTTCAGCGTTTCGACCGCCACCACCGACGGCTCGTTCAATACAATGCCGCGACCGCGCACATAGACCACCGTATTGGCGGTGCCCAGGTCGATGGCCATATCCTGCGAAGTGAATTTGAAGAGACGCGAGAAGATCGACATGCCTTATCCTGTATCGCCCGCCGTCCCCGCGACGCGACTGGGGGACCGGTCGGAAAGCTGTTCCGTTCATCACTGCGCTAAATGGCTTCTGCCCTGTTCAGTTGTCCTGTGCAGTGCAAAATATTTGGCGTCGCGGGTCGCGGAAAGCGACCGATTGGGCTAGTCCCTAATCAATGTCAATACGCCGCCTGCCCGAACATCTGGTCAATCGTATCGCTGCCGGTGAAGTGGTTGAAAGACCCGCCAGCGCGCTCAAGGAAATTGTTGAAAATGCGTTGGACGCTGGCGCGACTCGCATCGCCATCCGCCTGTCGAACGGCGGACTCGACCGGATCGAGGTGAGCGACGACGGTGTCGGCATGGATTCGGCCGACATGGCGCTGGCGCTGGAACGGCACGCAACATCCAAGATGCCCGATGACGATGCCATTGAAAATGTGGCCACTCTGGGTTTCCGTGGCGAAGCGCTGCCGTCCATCGCCAGTGTCGCGCGCCTGTCGATCGACAGCCGGCGGCAGGGCGGGGAGGGCTGGAACCGCACGGTCGACAATGGGCAATTGGTGGCGGAGGGGCCAGCCGCCTTGCCGCCCGGCACCCGCGTCACCATCGAACAGCTTTTCGCCAAGGTTCCCGCCCGCCGCAAATTCCTGCGATCGGCCAAGGCGGAATATGCCGCCTGTCTCGACATCGTCCGCCGTCTCGCAATGGCACATCCCGCCGTCGCTTTCGCGCTGGAACATGACGGTCGCCGGACGCTGGGGGTGCAGGCGGGCGACGCGCGGGAGGAAAGGGTGGCCGCGCTGACGGACCGGGCGCTGGCGGACAATCATGTCATCATCAGCCTGGCGCGGGAAGGCGTGCGCCTGTCGGGCGTCGCCTCCATTCCCACCTACAACCGCGGCGTGGGCGATCATCAATATCTGTTCGTCAATGGCCGCCCCGTGCGCGACCGGCTGCTCATCGGCGCATTGCGCGGCGCCTATGCCGACATGCTGGCGCGCGATCGGCATCCGGTGGTGGCCCTGTTCCTCGACGTCCCGCCGCTCGACGTGGACGTCAATGTCCACCCCGCCAAGACGGAGGTGCGCTTCCGTGATCCCGCGATGATCCGGGGCATGATCATTTCGGGCCTGCGCCGCGCGCTCGACGAACAGGGCTTTCGCGCGGTCCAGAATGCCGATCCCGCCGCGCTGTCCGCCTGGCGCGCCGAACCCGTCTCCCCCACGCCGATCGGCGCGATGCCGATCTTTGACGCCGCGCCGGTCAGCTATAACCCGCTCGCCGCATCTTCCTTCGGCGATCGCCGTTCCAGCTTCATGACCCCGCCGCCGCAGGCGCGCGTCGAACCTGCCATGGCCCCCGCCCCGGAAGGCCAGAGCTTCCCGCTGGGCGTCGCGCGCGGCCAGGTCGCGCGCACCTATATCGTCGCGGAAGCGGAAGACGGCCTGGTCATCGTCGATCAGCATGCCGCCCATGAACGGCTGACGCTGGAGAGGATGCGCCGGGCGATGGAAGGGCAGGGCGTCCAGTCGCAGGCGTTGCTGCTGCCCGAAGTCGTCGAACTGGAAGAACCCGCCTGCGACCGGCTGGAATCGCGCGCGCCCGAATTGCGCGACTTCGGCCTAGACCTCGAACGCTTCGGCCCGTCCGCCATGCTGGTCCGCGCCGTACCGGCCATGCTCGGCCAGTCGGATGTCCAGGGCCTCGTCAAGGATCTGGCCGACGATCTCGCCGCCTATGACAGCGCCCTGTCGCTGAAGGAACGGCTCGACCTCGTCGCCGCGACCATGGCCTGTCACGGATCGGTTCGCGCGGGCCGGGTGCTCAGCGTCGCGGAAATGAACGCCCTGCTTCGCGAAATGGAAGTCACGCCACGCTCTGGCCAGTGCAACCATGGCCGCCCGACCTGGGTGAAGCTGGGCCATGGCGACATAGAAAAATTGTTCGGAAGGAAGTGATCTGATGACGATCCTCGCTGCCTTATTGCTTGCCGCTGCCCCGGTTGCCGCCACGCAATGCACCGCACCCGCACCATTGGCCGAACCCTGGACCAGCTGGACCCAGAGCGGACGGGCAAAGGCGGGCGTTCAGGCTCATGGCGCACCCGCGCTGATCCTGGGAAAGCCGGTCACCGCCACGCTGACGCCCGCCGCCCATGTCCAATTCGCCGCGCCGCCGGGCAAAGGGGCGAAAGACGGGCATGGCGGTCTCTTCACCCTGTCGCTCAAGCAGGCGGCGCGGGTCGGGATCGCGCTTGATGGCCCGGCCTGGGTTGACGTCATCACGGGGACGCAGGCGATCGCCTCGGTCGAACATGGTCATGGCCCGGACTGTTCTGGCATCCGCAAGATCGTGTGGTTCGACCTGCCCGCCGGTCGGCATCTGGTGCAGATTGCAGGGTCGAAAGCCGCCGATGTGCGGGTGATGGCGGCGGATGCGAAGGCGAACCAGCCCCAGTAACACAGACAGCGTGTTCCCGCGCAGGCGGGAACCCAGTCCAACCGTCGAACTGGGTTCCCGCCTGCGCGGGAACACGCCGCTACCGCATCAGACTCAAACCGGCCGCGTCCGCCACAATGCAATCGGGATCATGGTCAGCACCGCGTCGTCATCCTGATTGAGGATCGTCACCTTGCTGTGAACGATGCCCATTTCCGGGCGGCTTTGCGACGCCTTCTTGGCAATGACCTCGCTGGTGCCGCGCAGCGTGTCGCCGGGCCGCACCGGGCGCAGCCAGCGAAGCTCGTCGACGCCCATCGCGCCCAGACTCGCCGCCTGCCGCCCCGGATCGCGCTGCATCTCGGTCACAAACATCTTCATGAACAGGGCGGTGGTGTGCCATCCGCTGGCCGACAGCGTGCCGAAATGGGTGGCAGCGGCTGCCTCGTCGGACAGATGAAAGGGCTGGGCGTCAAACTCGGCGGCGAAGGCGATCGCCTCCTCCCGGCTCACCGTCAGAGGACCAAAGGCGATGCTATCGCCCACCGCAATATCCTCGAAATAGACTGTCGCGTCCGCCATGATATTTCCTTTCATGACGGACCTAATGCGAACTTACGTTTACGTCAATGTCAACTAATTTGGAGGGAAGGCTGGCCGCGCGGCACTGTCATGGTCGCGCGCGTGCTGATCGCGCCGCCCGGCGTGGATACCTGATCCACCACCCGCGCCTTCGTCGTCCACGCATCGGGCGTCACTTCGCACACCAGATAGCCGCGCTGGTCGTTGATGAATTTCAGCTCCGGATTGTTCTTCAGCATCATGTCGCTGCCGGTTCGCAGGTCGGACCCGTTGCCGCCCGATGAGATCGAGGTCGACACAAATTCCACCGCCACGGTCTTGTCGCCATTGTCGAGCAGCCCGGCGAAATTCTGGTGCTCGTCCCCGGTCAGCACGATCACATTGTCCAGCCCGCGCATCTTGGCCAGCAAGCGGTTGCGCGGCACGCTATAGCCGGCCCAACTGTCGATATTATAGATTTTCGCCTTCTCGTCGGCATAGCGGCGCCGGTCGAGCGACATCATCATCACCTGCTGCGCCAGGCAATTCCACTTGGTCCGCCCACGCTTCAGATTATCGACCAGCCAGCTTTCCTCCTGCGCCGAAATGACCGTCGCCTTGCTGTCGTCAATGCCGGGGCAATAGGGTTTGAACCCGTCATTGCACGGCTGGTCGCTGCGGAAGGATCGGGTGTCCAGAAAATCGATCGACAGCAGGTCGCCAAAGCGCGCCTCGCGATACATGTTGGTGATGATGCCGTCGCGCGGCAGAATCGCCGCACGCACCGGCATATATTCATACCACACTTGCAACCCGGCCTGACGGCGCAGGCGGAAAATCTCCGGCGGTACATCCTTCCAGTCATGGTCGCCGACCCAGTTATTTTCGACCTCATGATCGTCGAAGGTCGAAAACCATGTGTGGTTCGCGCGCGCTGCCTGCAGGTCATAGTCGCTCAGATATTGCGCATAGCGCAGCCGGTAATCGGCCACGTCGAAACAATCCTGGCCGATATGATGGCGGACCTGATCCTCCGGCAACCCGTCCTTGTCATAATCGGGGCCGCGCTGCTTATATTCGTAGATGAAATCGCCATAGTGAAAGACGAAATTCAGGTTATCCTCGCGCGCCAGATGGCGGAATGCGGTGAACAGCCCATCCTCATAATTCTGGCAGCCCGCGACCCCGAATTTCAGGCTCGCAGGGCTGGCCGACGCCAGCGGCAAAGTGCGCGCCCGCCCGCGCGACGACTGGTCGCTGCCCAGGGCAAAGCGATACCAATAGGGCCGGTCGGCTTGCAAACCCGTCACCTCGACATGGACGCTATGGCCCAGTTCCGGCCGCGCCGTCGCCTCGCCCGAAGCCACGATGGTCTTGAACCTGTCGTCGCTCGCCACTTCCCATTTCACCGGCAGCGGCACCATCGGCATGCCCCCATGCGGCTCGAACGGCTTGGGGGCCAGCTTGGTCCAGATGACGAAACCGTCCGCCGCCGGATCGCCCGACGTGACGCCCAGGGCAAAGGGGTAGCCCGCAAACCAGCTTTGCGCCTTCAACAATGCGGGCGCGCCGATCAGCGGCGCCGTCGTGGCAACGGTCAGTAACTGGCGACGGGAAAACATGGCGGCGACTTTCTGTATGGCTGTTTTACGACTGTGTCTTAGCCTGCTGCCCTAGCTTCGCAATATGACAGATCGACGCAAGCACTTCAGACGATCCAATCGCGCAAGACCCGCCACCGCTCCGCCTTCTGCGCGCGCGACAACGTGGCATGCGCGCCGCTGGAGGAGGGGAGGTCGATCAGCGTCAGGTCGTCCCGCGCCGCCAATTGCCGTCGTCCATGCACCGCTGCCGTCCTGCCGTTGAACGCGACCGCCTGCAACGCGGGCAGGGCCGCAACGAATTGGCCCAGATCGCGAAGCTGCGCATCGCTGATCGCGCTGTCCAGACTGCCTGGCCGGGTGGCGCTGGCGATCACGTCCCACAGCCCCACGCCCCGCGCCCGCAAACGCTCCAGCCGCAGTGCGTAGGGCTGCCCGACCAATGCCTCGCCCAGCACATCGCCGATCAGCGCCCAGAACGCATTGCCCGAATGCGCATAATATTCCTGCCGCGCGATCGACACATCGCCGGGCAGGCTGCCCAGGATCAGCAGCCGGGTGTCGGCATCAACGCTGGGCGGGAAGGCTGCCTTGCGCTGGATCGCATCCTCCAAAGCCGTCATGCCAGCGAAGGCTGGCATCTCAGGCGTTAGTGCGCTGCCTCACGAGGCCCCAGCCTGCGCTGGGGCGACGTTGGGGTTTCTACACGTTAAACCGGAACAGCATGATGTCGCCGTCCTGCGTGACATAGTCCTTGCCTTCGGACCGCCACTTGCCTGCTTCCTTGGCACCCGCCTCGCCATTGAACTGGACATAGTCGGCATAGGCCATGGTTTCGGCGCGGATGAAGCCCTTTTCGAAATCTGTATGGATCGCGCCGGCCGCCTGCGGGGCTTTCGACCCCTTGTGCACGGTCCAGGCGCGCGCTTCCTTCGGCCCAACGGTGAAGAAGGTGATGAGGCCCAGCAACTCATAGCCCGCCCGGATGATCCGCGCGAGGCCCGCTTCGGTCAGCCCCAGGGCTTCCAGATATTCGCCGCGCTCCTCGACCGGCATGGTCACCAGTTCGGCCTCGATCGCTGCCGACACGATGACCGCGCTGGCATTTTCCGCCGCCGCCTTTTCGAACACCCGTGCGGAATGGGCATTGCCCTGCGCCGCCGCGCCTTCCTCGACATTGCAGACATAGAGGACGGGCTTGGCCGTCAGCAGTTGCGCTTGCGCAAACAGGCGTGCTTCCTCGTCATCGCGTGGCTGGGTCAGGCGCGCAGGCTTGCCGTCGCGCAGCAATTCCAGCGTCTGCCCCAGCACGGAAGCGGCAGCCTTGGCCTCCTTGTCGCCCTGCGCGCCCTTCTTCAGCAGATTGGGCACGCGCTTTTCCAGGCTTTCCAGATCGGCCAGCATCAATTCGGTCTCGACCGTCTCGGCGTCGGCGATCGGGTCGACCTTGCCCTCGACATGGGTGATGTCGTCATCCTCGAAACAGCGCAGCACATGGACGATGGCGTCGGTTTCGCGGATATTGGCCAGGAACTGGTTGCCCAGCCCTTCGCCCTTGGATGCGCCGCGGACCAGGCCGGCAATGTCGACAAACGCCAGTTGCGTCTCGATGATCTTCTGCGACCCGCCAATCTTCGCGATCGTCTCCAGCCGGGGGTCCGGCACAGCCACGCGCCCCTCGTTCGGCTCGATCGTGCAGAAGGGATAATTCGCCGCCTGCGCCGCCTGCGTTTCGGTCAGCGCATTGAACAGGGTGGACTTGCCCACATTGGGAAGCCCGACGATACCGCAACGAAAACCCATTTGACTGCCTTCACTTCAAATCCGATGGCGCGCCCGATAGCGGTTTCGCCGTGCATTGGCCAGCCTTTGCCCCATCGGCGACAATATCCGACCGATCAGGTGATGACGCTCGGCGCGTCCATGCCGGTATAGCCGCGAATGTCGGCCAGTTCCTGCGCGGCCGCGACGAGCGGAGCCAGCGCATCCCCCGTCGCCAGATTGAGGTCGCCATCGGGCGCCATATACCGCTCGATATAGACGCGCAGCGTCGCCCCCTGCGTGCCGGTGCCCGACAGGCGGAACACCACCCGCGATCCATCCACGAACAATATGCGCACGCCCTGATTGCGGCTCACCGATCCGTCGGTCGGGTCGGTATAGGCAAAATCATCCGCCGCGCTGATCGTCCCGCCGCTGTTGCCGGTTCCCGCCAGACTGTCGATCTTGCCGCGCAGCGCCGCCATCAGCGCATCGGCCCGGTCGGTGGCGATGGCCTCATAATCATGCCGGGCATAATAGTTGCGGCCATAGGTCGCCCAATGATCGGCCATGATCGCCGCCACGCTCTGCTGGCGCGCCGCGACGATGTTCAGCCATAGCAGTACCGCCCAGATGCCGTCCTTTTCGCGCACATGGTCGGACCCGGTGCCTGCGCTTTCCTCGCCGCAGATGGTCGCCATGCCTGCGTCGAGCAGATTGCCGAAGAATTTCCAGCCGGTCGGCGTTTCGTAGAGCGGAACGCCCAGTTTCTCCGCCACCCGGTCGGCCGCGCCGCTGGTCGGCATCGACCGCGCAATGCCCTTGAGCCCCGCCTTGTAGCCGGGCGCGAGATGCGCGTTCGCGGCCAGCACCGCCAGCGAATCCGACGGCGTCACATAGCAATGCCGCCCGATGATCAGGTTGCGGTCACCATCGCCGTCCGAAGCCGCGCCGAAATCGGGCGCGTCGACGGCCATCATCTTGTCGTAAAGCTCTTTGGCGTGGACCAGATTGGGGTCAGGATGGTGATGGCCGAAATCGGGCAGGGGGGTGCCGTTCATCACCGTGCCCACGGGCGCGCCCAGCCGCCGCTCGAATATCTCGACCGCATAGGGTCCGGTCACCGCGCTCATGGAATCGAAGGCGAGGGTAAAGCCCCCCGCGATCATCGCCCGGATCGCGCAGAAATCGAACAATTGCTCCATCAGGTCGGCATAGCCCGTGACCGGATCGACCACCTCGACCAGCATGTCGCCCATCCGGCTCGTGCCGATATGGTCCAGATCGACGTCGGCGGCGTCCAATATGCGATACTGGTCGATCGTCAGCGTGCGCGCATGGATCGCATCGGTCACCTTCTCCGGCGCCGGGCCACCATTGCTGACATTATATTTGATCCCGAAATCCTCGTCCGGCCCGCCCGGATTGTGGCTGGCCGACAGCACCAGCCCGCCAAAAGCGCCCGACGCGCGGATCAGGTGCGACGCGGCTGGCGTCGACAAAATGCCGCCCTGACCCACCAGCACCCGGCCAAATCCGTTGGCCGCCGCCATTTTCAGGACGATCTGGATGACCTCGCGATTGAGATAGCGCCCGTCGCCACCCACCACCAGCGTCTGCCCGGCAAAGCCCTCCAGGCTGTCGAACACGGACTGGACGAAATTTTCGGCATAATGGGGCTGGGCAAAGACCTTCACCTTCTTGCGCAGGCCCGACGTTCCCGGCTTCTGATCGTTGAACGGCGTGGTCGAAACTGTCTGAATCACCCGGTAACCCCCTGCAAGACGCAATGTCCCGCGCCCTTATGGCCCGGCGTTGTGACAATTCGCAATGCAGTTATTGCCTGCCCGCCCGCTCAATCCGCCAACCGCAGCGCGACTTCGTTCATGAACCGCGCATCGTCATTCTTCGCCAGCCATTCCGCTTCCGCGCCGATCGCGCCCAGCATGTCGGCCAGCGCGTCGCTCTCGCTCTTGTGATAATTGCCCAGCACATAGTCATGCACCCGGTCCTTGTGCCCCGGATGACCGATGCCGATCCGCACCCGGCGGAAATCCGCGCCGATATGCGCGTCGGTCGATCGCAGGCCGTTGTGCCCGGCATTGCCGCCGCCACGCTTCACCTTCACCTTCATCGGCGCCAGGTCCAGTTCGTCGTGGAAGACGGTCACGTCCTGCGGCGTCAGCTTGTAGAAGCGCATGGCCTCGCCAACGGCCCGCCCGCTTTCGTTCATGAATGTCGCGGGTTTCAGCAGCAGGATCTTCTCCGGCCCGATCCGCCCTTCCTGGGTCCAGCCCTGGAACTGCTTGCGGGGCGGGGAGAAGCGATACAGGTCCGCGATCAGGTCTGCGACCATGAAGCCGACATTATGCCGGTGCATCGCATATTGCGCGCCCGGATTGCCCAGGCCCACCCAGATTTGCATCGTCCCTTGCTCCTTCACGACAAAACCCCGTTCGCCCTGAGCCTGTCGAACCGCCAGGTCCGACAAGCCCAGCCCGAACGGGGTTGAGCTGAACCGTTATACGGTCGAAAGGCTTATTCGGCTTCCGCCTCGGCCTCGCCTTCACCTTCGGCGCTCTTGAGAGCCGACGGGGCGACGATGGTCGCGATCGTGAAGTCGCGATCCTCGATCGCGGGCTTCGCGCCCTTGGGCAGCGTCACCGCGCTGATGTGGATCGAATCACCGACTTCGAAGCCGGTCAGGTCGACCACGACATCGTCGGGGATTTCGGAAGCATCGACGACCAGTTCGACATCATGACGAACGACGTTCAGCACGCCGCCCTTCTTGAGGCCGGGCGAGGCGGCTTCATTTTCGAAACGCACAGGGACCGCGACGGTCACGCTGGCATGTTCGGCAACGCGCAGGAAGTCGGCGTGCAGCGGACGGTCCGAAACGGGGTGGAAGGCCACATCCTTGGGCAGGGTGCGGACGGTCTTGCCGTTCACTTCGACCATGATGACCGAATTGAAGAAGTGGCCGGTGCCGAGCAGCTTGTTGAGGAGCTTTTCCTCGACATGGATCGACAGGGGTTCTTCGTTCATTCCATAGATGACGGCGGGTACGCGGCCCTCACGGCGGAGGGCGCGGGAGGCTCCCTTGCCTGCCCGATCGCGTGCCTCGGCCGACAGCGTAAGCTGCTCGCTCATTGCGTGTCTCCAAAAGCTGGTTTGAGTTACTTTTCCCGCCACGCCTCCAGGGATGACCATAGCGGGAGCGCGCCCTTTAGCAGAAAAGTGCCAGAAAGCAAGCGGGCCAACACGCGGTGCTCCCGCGAAGGCGGGAGCCCAGTTCATACGTCTCGACTGTACTCCCGCCTTCGCGGGAGCACAAAGCGCCTACTGCACCCGCGTCACCGCAAACCCGCGCGCCTTCAGCAGGTCGATCAGATTCTCCCGTCCCGTCAGATGCCCGGCGCCCACCGCGATGAACGGCGCGCCCTTCATCGGTTCGATGGCCTTCACCCAGTCGCGGTTGCGCGCCACCAGCACCGCTTCCTCGACCACCGGGTCGGGCTGCTCGCCAATCTGGTCCTCCCTGGCGATCGCTTCCATGTCGCCCGTGCTCCAGGCCTTGAGGATGCGGTCATACAGCCCCTTCATATCCTTGGCCTCATGCACGGTCTGCACCAGCAACTGCGATTGCGCCGCTTGCGGCAGCGTGTCGAACGCGCCGAACTGCCGTTCGATCGTCTCCAGCCCGCCAATCGGCTTGCCTGCCTTTGTGAAGGCCGCGATCAGTACCGGCTCGACCCCGTCATCCTGACTGACGCCCAGCTCCTGTTGCGTCGCCGCCGACAGCAGCATCGCCGCTGCCCAGCTTTCATAGCCTGACAATATTTGCGTGCTGGTCCCGCCATCGCTGATCGCCTTGTCGAGCGCAGCTTTCTCCTTGTCCGGCACGCGCGCTTCGAGTGGCGGCAGGCCGGGACTGCGCCCCATGGATTCGAACAGGGCGAGCGTTTTCTCCTCGTCCTGCAAATCCGCCGCCTCCAGCACCAGCCGATCGGCCTTGGCCATCGCTGCGCGGATCGTCGGCGTCTCCCACGCTACCCCCTTGGGCAGCACATGGATGGTGCCGAACAGCCATCCCTTCATGTCGCCGCGCTGCACCTGCCACAGCGCCGGGCCTTCCTTTACCGCGGGCGAGGGGGCAGGGTCACCGCCACAGGCGGCAACCAGCGTCAGCGCACAGAGCACGAGAAATCGGGTGAACAGCCGCATCGCCGCTTACTCCTTCACGCGCCGGGTCTTGATGCCCAGCGCCTTCAACTGATCCTGCACGCTGCCCTTGCCCGCCAGATGCCCAGCGCCCACGGCCACGAACACGGTACCGGGCCGGTCCATCCGCCCCTTTATCCATTGCGCCCAGTTCGCATTGCGCCCGATCAGCAATGTCTGCGCCAGCTGCGGCGTCGCTTCGAGCGATTCGTTCATCGACCTGGCCAGCCGCTTGGGGTCGCCCGCCTGCCAATAGCGCAGCAGCTTGGCGAACTCGCCCTCCATCTCCGGCAATCCATCGACCGTCGCGTTCAGAAACTCGACCTGTTGCGCCATCGGCAGCGTGGCGAAGAAATCGATCTGCTGCTCGACCGTCTCCAGCGCCTCGACCTGCTTGCCCGCCTTCATCGCCGCCGCGCGCAATATCTTTTCCGCGCCCAGATCGGCCCGGTAGCCCAGCTTCTGGAGCGGCGCGACCGACAGCGCCATGCCCGCCATCCACGGGGAAAAGCGTTCGAACGCCTGCCACGGCATCGCATTGGCCTCCATCGCCGCGCGATATTTCGCCCGCGCCGTGTCGTCCAGCCGGTCCGACAGCGCCACCCCGTCGCCCGCGACCGCCTTGCTCATCATGACAGCGCCCATGACATTGGGATCGTCCGGCTCGATAATCTCCAGCACCAGCTCGTCCGCCCCGTCGAACGCCGCCTTCACATCGCCACGAAACCAGTCGATCCCCGGCTTCATCACATGGACGGTGCCGAACAGGTAGATGGTGGTGTCCGCATCCTGCACCCGCCACAGGGCGGGGGTGGCGACGATATTGGCGGGCGTGGCCGGGCGCGCTTGCGCCACGCCACTCATCATCAACAGCGCAGCGGCGCATAAACGAAGCATCTTCATGCCGCACACATGCGGGCAGGGCGGCCCAAGGGCAAGCCGCTTAACCCTGTTTTGCGCGCGTCTCCCTTGACCGTATCAGCCCCATACGCCAATGCGCGACGCCAAGATAAACCGTCATATCGCAAGGATCACCCGTGGCCGAAGGCAAAGCGCTTTCCTTCCAGGACCTCATCCTGACCCTCCATGCCTATTGGGGGAAACAGGGCTGCGTCATCCTCCAGCCCTATGACATGGAAGTGGGCGCAGGCACCTTTCACCCCGCAACCACCTTGCGCGCGCTGGGGCCAAAGCCGTGGAACGCCGCCTATGTCCAGCCCAGCCGCCGCCCGACCGATGGCCGCTATGGCGAAAATCCCAACCGGCTTCAGCATTATTACCAATATCAGGTGATCATGAAGCCGTCGCCCGCCAACCTTCAGGATCTCTATCTGGGGTCGCTGATGGAAATCGGCATCGACCCGCTGGTCCATGACATCCGCTTTGTCGAGGATGACTGGGAAAGCCCGACGCTGGGCGCCTGGGGGCTGGGCTGGGAAGTCTGGTGCGACGGCATGGAAGTCAGCCAGTTCACCTACTTTCAGCAGATGGGCGGCTATGACTGCAAGCCGGTCGCGGGCGAACTCACCTACGGGCTTGAACGGCTCGCCATGTATATTCAGGGCGTCGACAGCGTCTATGACCTGAAATTCAACGACGCGGGCGTCACCTATGGCGACGTGTTTCATGAAAATGAGCGGCAGATGTCGAAATGGAATTTCGAGGTCGCCGACACGGAAAAACTGTTCCGCTGGTTCAAGGATTGCCAGGCCGAATGGCGCCAGTGCATCGACAATGGCGTCCCGCTCGCCGCGTTCGAGCAGGCGATCAAGGCATCGCACACCTTCAACCTGCTCCAGGCCCGCGGCGTCATCTCCGTACAGGAACGTGCCAGCTACATGGGCCAGGTCCGCGACATGGCCAAGGGCAGCTGCGAAGCATGGATGGAATCCAACGGATGGACGGCGTGAATCCTCCCCGGCACGGGGAGGGGGACCGCGCGGCGCAGCCGCGTGGTGGAGGGGGCGTGCCCCAAACGCGGCGCCCGGAAACCTACACCGCCCGCAAACTGCGCCGCGACATGTCCCTGCCCGAAGTCCTGCTTTGGCAACGCCTGCGAGGTCAGGCCACCGGCCTCAAATTCCGGCGGCAACATCCGGTCGGAAACTATATAGCCGACTTCTATTGCAGCAGCGTCAAGCTGGTCATCGAGGTCGACGGGGAATCGCATAATCGGGTGGACCGTCCGACGCGCGATCTCCACCGCGACAGGTTTATGGAAGAGAATGGATATCAGATGCTTCGCATAGCTGCCTCTGAGATTTTGAAGGATGCTGACAAAGTGGCCGCCTCAATCGCTGCACTTGGGGCAAGCCCCCTCCACCGCCCTGCGGGCGGTCCCCCTCCCCGTGCCGGGGAGGAACGCCAATGACTGACTTCCTCCTCGAACTGCGCTGCGAGGAAATTCCCGCGCGCATGCAATTGAAGGCCAGCGACGATCTCGCCCGCCTGTTTACCGAGGAACTGGCCAAGTCCGGCCTCATCCCCGGCGCGATCGACAGTTTCGTGACGCCGCGCCGCCTGGCGCTCATCGCCCGCGACCTGCCGCTGGAAACCGCCGCCGTCAGCGAAGAGCATAAAGGCCCGCGCACCAGCGCGCCGCCCCAGGCGCTCGAAGGCTTCCTGCGCAAGACCGGCCTGACCCAGGACCAGCTGGAGGATCGCGACGGCGTCTGGTTCGCCGTCGTCAACAAGCCGGGCCGCGCCACTGCCGACGTACTGGCCCAAGCCATACCCGCGATCATCCGCGCCTTCCCCTGGCCCAAATCGATGCGCTGGGGCAGCGCGTCCCAGACCACCGAAAGCCTGCGCTGGGTCCGCCCGTTGCAAGGCATCGTCGCGATCTTGGGTGAAGACCTTATCCCCTGCGAAGTCGACGGCATCCAGTCGGGCTACGCAACGCTCGGCCACCGCTTCCACCATAGCGGCGAGATCACCATCGGCGGCGCGAGCGATTACGCAGAAAAGCTGCGCGCCTGCCATGTCATCGTCAGCCATCAGGAACGCCAGTCGATCATCGCGGAAAAATCGGCGCAGGCCGCCGCCGCCCACGGCTACACCGTGGTCGAGGACAAGGGGCTGATCGCGGAAAATGCGGGCCTGACCGAATGGCCGGTTCCGCTGCAGGGCGATTTCGACCCCGCCTTCCTGGAGGTGCCGCCCGAAGTCATCCAGCTGACCCTGCGCATCAACCAGAAATATTTCGTCCTGCGCGACGGGCAGGGCAAACTCGCCCCCGCCTTCATCTGCACCGCCAATATCGAGGCGAAGGATGGCGGCGCAGCGATCATCGCCGGAAACCGCAAGGTGCTGGCCGCACGCCTCTCCGACGCCCGCTTCTTCTGGGAACAGGACCGCAAGACCCGGCTGGAAGATCACGCCAAGAAGCTGGAACGCATCACCTTCCACGAAAAACTCGGCACCGTCGCCGACAAGGTCGAGCGCGTGGCGAAACTGGCCCGCTGGCTGGTGGAAGAGGGCATCGTTACCCCAGCCACTACCGTCACCCCAGCGAAGGCTGGGGTCTCAGGCGGCAGCACACCAACGCCTGAGATGCCAGCTTCCACTGGCATGACGAAGGATCAGTTGGCAGACCTCGCCGAACAGGCCGCCCACCTCTGCAAGGCCGACCTCGTCACTGAAATGGTCGGCGAATTCCCCGAACTGCAAGGCGTCATGGGCGGCTACTACGCTCGCGCCGAAGGCCTGCCCGACGCGGTAGCCGACGCCATCCGCGACCATTACAAGCCGGTCGGCCAAGGCGACGACGTGCCGACAGCGCCGGTCACGGTAGCGGTGAGTTTGGCGGATAAGCTGGATACTGTATTTGCGTTCTTCGCCATTGGAGAAGGGCCAACTGGCTCTAGGGATCCATTTGCACTACGTAGGCAAATACTCGCTGCCCTAGCCATCACAATAAATAATCGGCTCCGCTTCTCAATTGTTCGAGTTTTTGAGGCGATAGCGGTCATTCATCGGGAACAATATGCAAAGGCCATGGCCGAAGATGTGCCCGGTCTTGAAGAGCGTCTCAATGATTACTTTTTACAGCATTTACCAAAAAATAAAAATTCCTATGATTTGTTAGAACAATTGGTTGATGATGCTACGCATGAGTTTTTAGCATCTGTTCCTGAAAAATCAGATGATCCCGATGATGCTTTCGTGCGGTGGAACCAAGAACGGAGACTTGGTGCCATGCACCGCGCTTTTGTATCTTGGCATTTGTGGATACCGGATTGGGTAGAAGTAATTCCAGTAGTTAATGCCGGGCTTTCTTTTGCTGCCGACCGCCTCAAAGTCCAGCAACGCGAAGCCGGTGTCCGCCACGACCTGATCGACGCGGTGTTTGCCTTGGGTGGCGAGGATGATCTCGTCCGCCTGCTCGCCCGCGTCCATGCGCTCCAGTCCTTCGTCGCGACCGATGACGGCGCGAACCTGCTGGCGGGCTACAAGCGCGCCGCGAACATCCTCAAGAAGGAAGCGCCTGCCCAATCCACCACCGTCATCCCCGCGAAGGCGGGGACCCATCTCCCAACCGAGCAACCAGACGCAGCGCCGGCGATGGATTCCCGCCTTCGCGGGAATGACGGGCCTCTTTCCTACACCCCCGAATTAGCCGAAGCTGCACTCATCGCCGCGCTCGACGTGGCGGAACCGCGCACGGCTCAGGCGGTGGCGGCGGAGGATTTCGAGGGCGCGATGGCGGCCCTTGCAACGCTCCGCGCGCCCATCGACGCCTTCTTTGAAAGCGTGACGGTCAATGATCCCGATGCGGACAAGCGCGCCGCCCGCCTCGCCCTTCTGGTGCGGGCCCGCGACGCCGTTCACAGTGTAGCAGACTTTTCGAAAATTACCGGATGACGTAATAAAATGTCATGTTTGCCGGGAAAAGTACGAAGTTAAGGCGTAATAATCCTATTCGAACGCGCATGATCTGGCTATGCATGTCAGATTGTTGCGATGCAATATAATCGGCAATCAGTGCAGGGAGTGCCGGGAATGAAGAATACAGAAGAGGGCATGATGACGACGACCGCAACGCGCTATGTTTATCGTTTTGGCGGCGGCGTCGATGATGGCGGTCAGGGGGACCGCAATCTTCTGGGCGGCAAGGGCGCCAATCTCGACGGCATGGCCGCGATCGGCTTGCCGGTGCCTCCGGGTTTCACCATCACGACGGCCATGTGCACCCGCTATTATGAAGATGGCGGCGTCTATCCCGACAGCGTGAAGGCGGAAGTCGCCACTGGCCTCGCCCATATCGAAGGCATCACTGGCAAGACGTTCGGCAATGCTGCCGATCCGTTGCTCGTCTCGGTCCGCTCCGGCGCGCGCGCCTCGATGCCCGGCATGATGGACACGGTCCTCAACCTTGGCCTTAACGACGAAACCGTCGTCGGCCTCGCCAACACGTCGGGCGACGAGCGTTTCGCCTGGGACAGCTATCGCCGCTTCATCCAGATGTATTCGGACGTCGTGCTGGAACTGGACCATGGTGCGTTCGAAGAAGCGCTGGAAATCGCCAAGGAAGATCAGGGCTACACCCTCGACACCGAAATGACGGCGGACGACTGGAAGGCGCTGGTTGCCGAATATAAGGCGCTGGTGGAAAAGCTTTGGAACAAGCCGTTCCCGCAGGACGTCCATGACCAGCTCTGGGGCGCGATCAGCGCCGTGTTCGGATCGTGGCAGTCGGAACGCGCGAAAGTCTATCGCCGCCTCAACAACATCCCCGGCGAATGGGGCACTGCCGTCAATGTGCAGGCGATGGTGTTCGGCAATATGGGCGAAACCTCGGCCACCGGCGTCGCCTTCACCCGCGACCCGTCGACTGGCGAGAATGTCTATTATGGCGAATTCCTGATCAACGCCCAGGGCGAGGACGTCGTCGCAGGCATCCGCACCCCGCAATATCTGACCAGGGCCGCGCGCGAACGGGCAGGGGCCAAGCCGCTGTCGATGGAAGAGGCGATGCCGGAAACCTATGCTGAACTGGCCAAGGTGTTCCAGATCCTCGAAACCCATTATCGCGACATGCAGGACATCGAATTCACGGTGCAGCAGGGCAAGCTGTGGATGCTCCAGACCCGGTCGGGCAAGCGCACCGCCAAGGCCGCGCTCAAAATGGCCGTGGACATGGCGCATGAAGGGCTGATCACTGAAGAAGAAGCCGTCGCCCGCGTCGATCCCGCCGCGCTCGACCAACTGCTTCACCCCACGCTCGATCCAAAGGCGCCGCGCGACGTGCTGACCAAGGGGCTGCCCGCCAGCCCCGGCGCTGCGTCGGGTCTGATCGTGTTCGACGCCGATACGGCCGAGCGCCGCAACGAAATGGGCGACGCCGTCATCCTGGTCCGCGTGGAAACCTCGCCGGAGGATATTCACGGCATGCACGCGGCCAAGGGCATCCTGACCGCCCGCGGCGGCATGACCAGCCACGCCGCCGTCGTCGCCCGCGGCATGGGCCGCCCCTGCGTGTCCGGCGCTGGCGGCATCTCGATCGACAATAGCGCCAAGATCCTGCGCGTCGGTGGCCGTGAGCTCAAGGAAGGCGACATCCTTACGCTCGACGGTTCAACCGGCGAAGTGATGGCGGGCGAAGTGCCGACCGTTCAGCCCGAACTGGCCGGCGACTTCGGCACCCTGATGGTCTGGGCCGACAAGGTGCGTCGCCTCAAGGTCCGCGCCAACGCCGAAACGCCGCAGGACTGCAAGGTCGCGCGCGAATTCGGCGCGGAAGGCGTCGGCTTGTGCCGCACCGAACATATGTTCTTCGACGCGGCCCGCATCACCGCCGTGCGCGAAATGATCCTGGCAGACAGCGAAAAGGGCCGCCGCGTCGCGCTCGACCGGCTGCTGCCCGAACAGCGTGACGATTTCGCGCAGATTTTCATGGTGATGGCGGGCCTGCCCGTCACCATCCGCCTGCTCGATCCGCCGCTGCACGAATTCCTCCCCCATGCCGAGGCGGAATTTGAGGAAGTGGCCAAGGCGGCTGGCGTCGGCATCGAAGTGTTGAAACGTCGCGCCAATGAACTGCATGAATTCAACCCGATGCTGGGCCATCGCGGTTGCCGCCTGGGCGTCACCTATCCCGAAATCTACGAGATGCAGGCCCGCGCGATCTTCGAGGCCGCGCTGATCGTCAAGCAACGCGGTGGCGAAGCGCCGATCCCCGAAGTCATGATCCCGCTCGTTGCCACCCGCAAGGAACTGGAACTGATGAAGGCAATCGTCGATCGCGTCGCGACCGAAGTGTTCGCGGAACAGGGCGACAGCGTCGAATATCTGGTCGGCACGATGATCGAACTGCCCCGCGCCGCGCTCAAGGCGGGCGAGATCGCGGAAGTCGGCGAATTCTTCTCCTTCGGCACCAACGACCTTACCCAGACCACGATCGGCATCAGCCGTGACGATGCTGGCCGGTTCCTTACCCAATATGTGGACAAGGGCATCTTCGCCCGCGATCCCTTCGTCAGCATCGATGTCGAGGGTGTAGGCGAACTGATCCAGCTTGCAGCCGAGCGCGGGCGCAAGACCCGCCCCGGCATCAAGCTTGGCATTTGCGGCGAACATGGCGGCGACCCGGCCTCGATCGCCTTCTGCGAAGCCACCGGCCTCGACTATGTATCGGCCTCGCCCTATCGCGTGCCGATCGCCCGGCTGGCCGCGGCGCAGGCCGCTCTGGCGAACAAGAATTAAGGCAAAAGGCGGGGCGCAAACCCCGCCTTTTTCTTGCCAGCTCAGACTGTCCCGGCTCAGACCGGCGTAGTGACCCGGCCGAACAGGCCCTTGCGCTGCCCGCCGCCTTCCAGCGCACGCGCCTGCTCCCGCCAATCCTCACGCGCGATCGTGCCCGGCGTCAGCCCCAGCCGCGCTTCCAGCGCCGCCTCCTGCTCGCTGCTCAGCGTGGCGATCTGGCCATAGCGATGATAGCCTGCCTCATGGAGCAACGCTGCCTGCGACTGGCTCAAGCCCTTGATCCGGCTCAGATCGTCGCGTTCCGCGGCAATGCCAGCGCCCGGCACGGCATCAACCGCAGGCGTCCGCTTCTCCAGCGCGACGATCCGCGCATTGGCCGCCTCCAGCTGTGCGTCGCGATCCTTGAGCATCGCGCGATGGGCGGCCTGCTCGTCCCGCCAGGCCCGGCGATATTTCCCGCGCCCGCTCATCATCAGGCCCAGGATCAGGCCAATGACCAGCGCGATCAGCAGCAGGGCGATGTCATTAAGGGTGAAGCTCATGATGGCATCCTTTCATTACCGTCTCGAACGGCGGATGACGCCAAAAGTTGCCCAGCGGCCCCATAAAGGCGGGAAGGGCGGGTAAAAGTGAAAAAAGGGGCTTGCCCAATCCGGCGCGCCCTACTATCCGCGCCACTCCAGTGCACCCGTAGCTCAGCTGGATAGAGCATCAGACTACGAATCTGAGGGTCTGTCTCTTATACACATCTAGATGTGTATAATAGACAGGTTCGAGACGGTAATGAAAGGATGCCATCATGAGCCTGTCTCTTATACACATCTAGATGTGTATAATAGACAGGTTCGAGACGGTAATGAAAGGATGCCATCATGAGCCTGTCTCTTATACACATCTAGATGTGTATAAGAGACAGCAGCTGGATAGAGCATCAGACTACGAATCTGAGGGTCGGGCGTTCGAATCGCTCCGGGTGCACCATTTATTTGAAGGGCTTTTGGTCCTGGCTTCCAGCCGCGATCAGGCTCCCTTCCAGCGCACCCGTAGCTCAGCTGGATAGAGCATCAGACTCCGAATCTGAGGGTCGGGCGTTCGAATCGCTCCGGGTGCACCATTTATTTGAAGGGCTTTTGGTCCTGGCTTCCAGCCGCGATCAGTCTCCCTTCCAGCGCACCCGTAGCTCAGCTGGATAGAGCATCAGACTACGAATCTGAGGGTCGGGCGTTCGAATCGCTCCGGGTGCACCATTTCCCTTTCACGCCATCGCCAGCGCGACCATCGCGTCGATGTCGGCATGCTGCTCCAGCAGCGCCGCGACATCGTCCAGGGCGTCCTCGACCGTCTGTGCATAATCGGCCATCGCCGACGGCCCGCCCAAGCGCCGCAGCAATGCGTCCCGCAGCGGCGCGCTGGCCAGCAGGCCATGGACATAGCTGCCTAGCACCCGCCCATCGCGGCTGATCGCGCCATCGGTCCTCCCGCCGTCCAGAATGGCAAAGGGCCGCGCACAATCCGGCCCGCTGGTCGCGCCCATATGCATCTCATACCCGGTAAAATCGGCCTTTAGCCCATGGCCCTGCACCTGGTGGAGTGCCTTGCCGGATGACATCAGCGTATCCACCTCCAGCAGACCAAGTCCTGCGATGGTCTCCGGCGGTCCCTCGATCCCTTCGGGGTCGCCGATCGTCCGTCCCAGCATCTGGTAGCCGCCGCAAATCCCCAGCACCGCGCCACCCCGCCGGTGATGCGCGCGAATGTCGATGTCCCAACCCTGCGCCACCATCGCGCGCATATCGGCGATCGTCGCCTTGGACCCCGGCAGGATCACCAGCGCCGCATCGGCCGGGATCACCTGCCCCGGCCCGATCATCCGCAATTCGACCGACGGTTCCAGCTTCAGCGGATCCAGATCGTCGAAATTGGATATGCGCGGCAGCACGGGGCAGGCGATGACCAGCGGCGCATCGACAGACGGCGTGCGCCGTTCCAGCACCACCGCATCTTCGCTCGGCAGCCGCGCCACGGCGTCCAGCCACGGCACCACCCCCATGCCGCGCCAGCCCGACAACGTCGCAATCTGGGCATAGCCATCCTCGAACAGGGCAGGATCGCCACGGAATTTGTTGATCAGGAAACCCCGGATCATCGCAGCGTCCGCCGGGTCTATCACCGTACGTGTGCCAACCACCGCCGCGATCACGCCGCCCCGGTCGATGTCACCGACCAGTATGACCGGCACATTAGCCGCCCGCGCAAAACCCATATTGGCAATGTCGCCCGCGCGCAGATTGATCTCGGCTGGCGATCCCGCCCCTTCGACCACCACAATGTCGCACTGCGCCTTCAATCGCTCGTAACTTTCCAGCACAGCGCCCAGCAGTTCGCCGCGCGCGCTACGGAAATTGCCCGATCCCAACGTGCCCCGCACCTG
This sequence comes from Sphingobium sp. B2, assembly GCF_007693735.1. Taxonomy (NCBI): domain Bacteria; kingdom Pseudomonadati; phylum Pseudomonadota; class Alphaproteobacteria; order Sphingomonadales; family Sphingobiaceae; genus Sphingobium; species Sphingobium sp. B2. Next base: position 1,494,261 of record NZ_VDBZ01000001.1, on the reverse strand, counting down.
GCCATGGACGATCAGCTGGGATGTCCGGTCCGCCTGCGGCTTCAACAGCACCGGGTTCATGTCGCTATGCAACGGCACGCCGCACGCAACTGCCTGCAATGCCTGCGCCCGGCCAATCTCGCCGCCATCGCTGGTGACGGCCGCGTTGTTGGACATGTTCTGCGGCTTGAACGGCCGCACATTGTAGCCCCGTCGGACCAGCGCCCGGCACAATCCGGCGACCAGCACCGATTTGCCCACGTCCGATCCGGTTCCCTGTAGCATGATCGCGCCCATCGGACGCTCCTGACGGCAGCGGGCCGCCAGCGCAAGCCGTCAGGCGACGATGGCCGCCATCCCGCACCGCATCTCATGTACGCGTACGTCGGCATAGCCCAGCTGCACGCCAAGCGTCGCCGTCACGCTCGCCAATATGCCGTCCAGCAAGGGGGCGGTCGTGGCCAAAAGCGTGCCGATGGCCGGGGCGAGTGGGCTGAGGTTCACATTGATGGCCAGCACCGACACCTGCACCTGTGTCCGGCTGACCAGGCTGGCGGCCAATCCTTGCGTCAGGTCGTTGGTGCTGACACGCTTGGCTGTCTGCGCGCTGATCTCTGCGGGGGAAAAATGCACATTCTGCGGCTGCACCCCGCCAAGCGCGACATTCGCATAGCCCGTCACTTTCGTGCCAAGCAACTGGGCCAATAGGGCGGGACGCGGATTGGCGGGCAGGTTGAAATTGGTCAGGGCTTGCGTGTCGACATCCGCCAGTGCCGCCGTACCGATCGACGGTTTCACCGCCAGGGTCACGCCCCGGGTCATCGATCCGGACGTGCAATCGATCGCCGACAGCCGGGCTTCCGCCGCTGCCAGTTCCACATAGAGCGGGATACGCACCGACGCGATGCCGGACAGCGCCGTGGCCACGCTACTTTCCAGATAGAGCCGGGTCTGGGCCGTACGCAGCACGACGGATTTGTCCGCCGTCACGCTCAGCAGGGGGGATCGCACTTGCCCTTCGCCAATCACCAGCATCAGCCGCGTCGACGTCAGCCCCGGCACTGTCACACGCAGGTCTATCGGCACGGATGTTCCCGATGGCGGGCTGAGGATCATGCGCAGCATCGAAAAGGCGTCGAGCAGCAGATGGGGTTGCCCGATTGCGCTCGCCGTGCCCCGCATCGGGCCAAGATCGATGACATCGCTCAGCCGGATCGATCGTCCGGCAATCCTGCCCGCCATGCCCAGCAGCACCGCAGCGCTTTGATTGCCGCCCGCACTGTCGGCCATAGCCCCGATCACGTCGGACAGCGGGATTTCGCGATCGAACAATTCGCCATAGGCCTCATCATCGCGCGCCGTCCGGACCCGCAGCGCATCGGCAACGCCCAGCAGGTCCAGATTCAGGCTGGCGAGACCCTGGCAGTCCATCACCGACAGGTTCAACTCCGTCCCCGCCAGGCTGGACAACAGCATGTTGGGCAACCCGCCACTGACCGCCGCCAGCCCTGTCCCGATTGAAAAGGCCGCCGCATCCTGTCGGGTAGCGATCGCCCGCGCCCGCAGGTCGATGCCATCGCGACCGACCAGCAGCCGGGCGAAAAACAGGGGCGTGCGCCGTTGCAGTTCGACCCGCATCGCCCCGCCTTCGCCAGCCACGAACCGATCCGCCACCGGCACGGCGCGATCGGCCCGATAATTGCCACCGTCAACGCCTACCAGCGCAACGCCACTGACCCCGCTTTGCCCTATCAACTCTTCTGCCGCGCTGCGCCCGCCGCCGACGGCCGCCAGCGCCGCTGCATCGGCAATGCCCTGCAACTGCCGCTTGGCCAGATATACCGACCCCAGATCCACCGCGACCGTCGCCGCGCCCGCCAGCATGAACAGCGATCCCGCCATGATCAGGCTGATGCCGCCACGCGCCTCTTGGATCAGGCCGCGTCGGGTCATGGCATGGCGATCCGTATGACTGCACTGCGCTGAAGCGTCGTGTTGGACAGGGGAATGGGTGTGGCCGCGAAGATCGGCGCGTTGTTGAGATCATAGCTCAGCGTCACCCGATAATAGCCGCCACTCTCCTGCGTGCCGATACTGATGGTCTGCGCGGCGGGCGCGGGGAAGGCGGCGCGGCTGGCGGCGATGCTCTGGTCCACCAGGGCGCGTCGTTCGGCAGCGTCCAGCCCGGCGACCGCCGCGCGCGCGGCATCATTGGCGGCCTGTTGCAGGCTGTGGGCCGTCATGAACCAGCTGCCATAGACCAATATGCCAAACAGCAGGCTGATGAGCAGCGGCAGGGCAAAGGCCGCCTCGACCAGCGCGCTGCCCGCTTGATTGCGGGACAGGGCGGCGATCGACCGAAAGCGAAGGGTGGGGCTTTTACGCATAAGGACAGCCTAGCCCGGTCCACTCAACAGCCGGTTTGGTCGGCTGTCGGTGGATAGTGCGCAATTCGCGCAATTCTCCGTCCCGCCGATCCGGGCCTTCAATCAATCCTGATCCACTCCCTCCGAAACGGACCATGAATTTGCGCAAAAGCTGCACCTGCCGCCGCTTACCCGGCCTTATCCGTCGCCATTCGCTGCCCTGTCATCACGATCACGGCGCCCTCGATCCCGTATGTGCCATGCAGTTGCGCGATCGCCGCCTCTACGGGCATGATTTCCCCGCCATTGGTCAGCAGCCGTGTCGTCACCCGCCTGTCACCCTCGCCGCGCAGCACCCGCTCCAATTGCTCGCGAAACTGGGGGCGGGCGGACACTTCGATAATGTCGGGCAGGCACACGCTCGACAGCCTTTCTTCAGGCAGGCCCATCATCGCGCAGAATGTGTCGTCGGCAATCTCTATGAAAGCGCGCGTCGACACCCGGACATAACCGACCCCGCCATGCACGCTCATCGCCTTCAGGATCGCCGATTTGACGTCGGCCAGACGGTGACGGCGCATGTCCGCGGTAATGTCGCGCAGCAGCAGGGCGATGCCGTCGCCAAAGGAGAATGTCTCGAAATGCAACCATGCATCGCTGCGAAAGGGGGAAGGGATGTCCGCCGCGCTGGCCTCCCCGGACGCCAGGCTATGGCGTATATGGGCTTCCGTCAGCGCACCGGCAAATTCGGGCAGCGCTTCCCATAGCGATCGTCCTTCCAGATGCCGGTCCCACCGCTTGGTCATCGCCAGCGCCACGCTGTTCACATAGTCGATCGTCAGGTCGCTGCGGCACAGGATCAACCCCTGATGGATGTGGTTCGCCAGTTCGCGCATCCGGTCGGGGGCAGGGGCGGGACCATCACCGACGCCCAGATTGCGGAAACTTTCCACCCCCATGAAGATATGGGTCTCGCGGCCATGATGGGTGATCATCACGGGTTCGCGCGCGCCGACCTCCCGCCAATGGGCGAAATTGCGCACCAGTTCGGCGGCGGCGACGCTCCGCCCGCGACGATCATCCAGCATGGCTTCTTGGCTCCCGGTTCCTGTCAGGAAACCAGGATACAGCCCCGGATCAGAAGGTGAATCGACAGACCACTCCGTTTCGGAGGGGAGGGTGGCTCAGCTGCCGTAAGCGCGCTGATAGTCCAGCGCGTCGATCATCTTGCCGCCCGCCATGAACACAGCTCCAGTGCAGGCCAGCGCCAGCAACTGACCGCCCAGGCCGGGATATTGCTGCATATAGACCAAACCGCGTTCAGACGCGCCCAGAGCCAGCGCATAGATGATCAGGAACGCCTCGAACTTGGTCTTTATCGTGAAAAGGCGTTTGATGCGTCCCATTATAATCCCACCTGGCGTTGCGGCCCGCCGCTAGGGGATTAGATCGCCTGAAAGCTGCAAATGGTCAACAAGGGTTAACCATGATTGTTCGATCCGGGCGATCAGCCGTGTGTCCGCCAGGTCGTCCGGCGCAATCTGTTCGGGCCAATAGTCACTGACGATCCGCGCAATCGCGTCCAGCTTGCCCTCGTCCATCATGAAGCGCGGGTCGATCGTCGCCGGGTCCGCCACCACGCGCAACCGCAGGCAGGCTGGGCCGCCGCCATTGGCCATGGACTGGCGCACATCCACCGGCACCAGTCGACGGATCGGCCCGTTGCCCGCCACCATCTGCTCCAGCCATTGCCACACGGCAGGGGTTTCCTGCGCCTCGGTCGGCAATATCAGCGCCATCCCGCCATCGGGCAGCGTTACCAGTTGCGCGTTGAACAGATAGGATTTGATCGCATCGGCCAGGCTGACCGCACTGGCCGGGACTTCGACAATCTCGACACCGGGCATGACCGCGCGCAAGTCTGCGTAGAAACCCGCCTTGTCGGCAAAGGCGAGTTCATGCGCGAACAGTACGCGTTCATTGGCGACGGCCACGACATCATTGTGAAACGCCCCCGCCGCGATCGCTTCCTCGGACTGCTCGACAAACAGGGTCCGGGCTGCGTCCAGCCCATGCAGCCGCGCCACGGCCTTGCTCGCTTCGATATGCTGGCGCGCAGGGAAGGGGCCGCCCGACCGGCCATAGACGAATATCTCCACGCCTACCGCACCATGATGGTCGCACAGCCGCATATGATTGGCCGCGCCCTCATCACCGAAAGGCGCTGGTACCGGAGCATGAACCGCAAAGGCGCGGGGATCGGAGAAGGCGACCCGCAACTGCGCCAGCGTCTGCGGCCATTCATGGCTGCGATGCGGCATGGTGACGAGGTTCGCGACGGTCAGATGCGTTCGCCTATCGGCGGTATCGCTGGCGGGGGAAACCGTTGCTGCGTTCGCCGCCCACATGGATGATGCCGACATCGCCGCCGCGCGGATATGCGGCTCGGCTGCGCCAATATCGGTCCCCAACTGCGCCAGCCAAGTTCCGTCGGGCCGCCATTGCGGCAGGAATATCCCCTGCGCCAGTCCCAGCCTGACATTGCCGCGCATCTTCTCGATACCCTGCAATGCGGCCGCGCGCGGATAGGCGATCGCGCCAGCATTGCGGGACGAAGCCAGATTGCCCAGGCTCAGCCCGGCATAATTATGGCTCGGCCCGATCAGCCCGTCGAAGTTGATCTCGGTAGCGCTCATGCCCGTCCCGCCATGGTGAAGCTCTGCCCCGGTTCCAGATGCAATCGCGCCGCGCTTGCCGCGTCCAGCGACACCGCGCCATCCTCACTCTCGACAACAAAGCCATAGGTGCAGCGATAATCGGCCAGCGTCCCTGTCGACACCAGCATCTTGACGCCGCCCTTGTCGTGGCAGGATGACAATATGACGTCACGCGCCGCCGCGATCGTCTTCAACTGGTCGATCTGGCCGACCATCGTCGGCCCGCCGTCGAAAATATCGACATAGCCCGCATTGATGAACCCTTCCGTCTCCAGCATCCGCATCGCCGCCCGACCATTGGGGTGGGGCAGGCCGATGACGGCGCGCGCGCTGTCGGTCAGCATCGCGGTATAGATGGGCGTTTTGGGCATCAGGTCGGCGATGAACTGGTTGCCATTGACCGCGTTGAACTCGTCCGCCTCCTGAAAACTCATGCCGAAAAAGCGCCCGGCCAGCCCATCCCAGAAAGGCGATCCGCCCGCCTCGTCAATTACCCCGCGCAATTCCGCGATGATCCGGTCGCCAAAGCGTGGCCGATGCCCGCGAATGTAAAGATAGCGGCTGCGCGCCAGCAGCAGGCCCAGCCCCTCCGCCCGTTCGCGCGGATGCAGGAACAGCCCGCCCACTTCGGTCGACCCTTCCAGATCCGTCGTCAGCGACAGCATCTGCGCCCGGAACGTCCGCGCGAGTTCCCGGCTATGCTGGGTCAACATGCCCAGTCGATAGGAGTAGAAGGGCCAGCTTTGCCCGACGGTCGAAAATATCTGGCATGTGCCGCGCACTTGCCCCGTCTCTGTATTCTCCAGCACCAGCACGATCAGCTCGTCCTTGATGCCTTCCCCGGTGCGGGACAGCGCAGTCGCGGTCCGCTCCAGCTTTGCCGACAGCGCCTTGCGATCAGGCGGCAGGTTGGTGAAGCCGCCACCTGTCAGCTTGGCCATCTCGTACAAGGTCTGCAAATCGTCCGCGCGCGCGGTGCGCATGATGAAGCTCAAGCGATCATTCCCTCTCTTTTATATTGTCCTTGCGCGATCCGCAGCAGCGCCAGCGCAGACAGTTGCGCCCGTTCGCCCAGACTGTCGGTCAGCAGAAATTCCGCGTCGCTATGGATGCTGCCGCCGCGCGCGCCCATCGTGTCGACAACCGGCACGCCGCACGCCGCGATATTATTCCCGTCGCATACGCCGCCCGTGTCGCGCCAGCCGATCGGCAGGCCCAGTTCCGCGCCGCACCGCTGCACCAGTTCGAACAGCGCCAGCGCCTTGGCGTCCATCGGCTTGGGCGGTCGACCAAAGCCGCCATGGCAATGCAGGATGACGTCATGCTCGCGCGTGACATCGGCGATCGCCCGGTCCAGCAACGCCTGCGCCGCGCTCTCGTCCGCGGGCGTCATCGGCCGGAAATTCACGCGCAACACCGCATGATCAGGCACGACATTGTTCGGCCCGCCGCCGTCGATCCTGGCCGGATTGCAGGAAAAGCCCTTGCCGCTCGCCGCCTTCAGCCGCAGCGCCAGATCCGCCGCTGCCAGCAGCGCGTTGCGCCCGTCATCGGGATTGCGCCCGGCATGGGCGCTGCGCCCGGTGACGATGATCGAGAAATTGCCGCTCCCGGCCCGCGCGCCAGCCAGCGTGCCATCGGGCAGCGCAGGCTCATAGGTGAAGGCGGCCAGCTTTCCCGCCGCTACCTGCTTCAGCAGTGCGGCAGAAGACGGGCTGCCCACTTCCTCGTCGCTGTTGATGACGACATCATAGCCCAGCCTTGCGGCCTCTTCCGTCCCCTCGAACGCGTGCAGCGCCGCCAGCATCACCGCCAGCCCGCCTTTCATGTCCGCCACCCCCGGTCCGTTCAGCACGCCCGGCTCCAGCCAGCGCAGCGTCTGGAAAGGATGATCGATCCCGAACACCGTATCCATATGCCCCGTCAGCAGCAGGCGCACTGGCGCATCCGGGCGAACCGACAGGTGGAGGTGGCGACCCGATGCGATGCTGTCGATCCGCCCGTCGGCGGCGACCGTCTCGACGGGCGTGGCGTCCACCAGTCTTATGTCACCGGGTAGCACGGCAAAGGCGTCGGCCAGCAATCCGGCCATCACCCCCAGTCCATCCAGATTGCGAGACCCGCTGTTGACAGCGGCCCAGGCCTGCACCTGCGCCAGCATCGGCGCATCTGCCACACGGTCCAGCAATGTTCGAACATGCGATGATAAAAGCGTCATCCCGCCGGGTCTATCAGACCCCGCGCTGTGTCTCCACCCCTCTGACAGCCTAGTCATGCGTCAGCCGGGAATGTGACAATCCGACCTGGCCGATGGCCTAAAAATCGTAACTCAACGTCACCCGGCTCAGTGTGTTGAAATTGCGCGACGACAATAATGTCTCGGACTCATACTGGACGTTGTAGGACAGCGCCGCCGACCAGCGCGTCGTCACCTTCGTCTCCATCGACGTCAGCGCGTTGAGCGAATAGACGTCGCTCTCCGCATAACCGGCGGCGGTCTGCTTGAATGTCAGGGTGGGACTGGCCCGCCAGGCCAGCGCCATCGATCCACGGGCGCCCAGCTTGGTTTCCCGCACCCCGATCAGATATTTGGCGTGTCGCACCGAAGGGCCGATATCGACCAGCAGGTCGACAGGCTTGCTCACGATCAATTTATAACCCACGCCCGCCGAAGCGGTGTAACGCTCGTCATAGCCGATGGACGTGTCCCGCTCGAACTGGGCCAGCCCATAGGCAAAGCCGCGCGGGTCGAACTGATATTTGGGTTCATAGCTGGCAAAATAGCGTTCGCGCGACGTGACGCCATTGGCGCGGCGATAATCGGCGGACGCGCTCAGCTTGTGCGACCATTGAAGGCCATTGCGGGTTGCCGTCGCGGATGCGCTGATGCCGATTTCGCTGGTGGAGCCGGTCGATCGGAACCCGCCCGCTTCGACCCGTCCGGTCCACAATTCGGCGAAGCTCGCTTCGCGAATCACCGTGTCATGGGTGGCCTTGGTTCGCTCTTTCCAGCTGTTGACGAGCTGCTGGATCTCATCCGCTGAACCTGGGTTGGTCTGACGGGCGATCTTCGCCACGGTCGCGATGTCCGTTTCATTCCCATTGGCAATCGCCGCCTCCAGCATTTCGCGCACTGTTGGCGGCAGCAGGGTCGTATCGGCGGCATGGACCGGAACGGCGAAGAGCAAGGCGACGGGGATCAAACAGCAGCGCATGTGCGTGTCATAGCTGCATGACCGCAAAGGTTAACCCCCTAAGCGACAGGTCGCTCAGATAAGCGCCCTGAACTCCGCCAGAATGTCGCGGTACAGCTTGCGCTTGAACGGCACGATCAGCTCCGGCAGCGTTTCCGGATCGGTCCAGCGCCATTCGCGAAATTCGGGATGCTTGGTCTGGATATCGATATTTTCGTCCTGCCCCAGGAAGCGAGCCAGGAACCAGATCTGTCGCTGGCCGCGATATTTGCCGCCCCACAGCTTGCCGACCAGTTCCGGCGGCAGATCGTAGAAATGCTCGTCCTTGGTCGTCGCGATGATCTTGACATGATCGGCGATGATGCCGGTTTCCTCATGCAATTCGCGAAGCGCCGCTTCCCTCGCCTCTTCGCCTTGGTCGATGCCGCCCTGCGGCATCTGCCAGGCTTCGACCATATTATCGAGCCGTTGGCCGACGAATACCTTGCCATGCATGTTGACGAGCATGATGCCGACGCAAGGTCGGTATCCGCGTTCCTGTTCTTCGGGCGTCGAAGCCATTTTGTCCCCTGATTACGCTATTTCGACCGCGACATACCCCCCGGAGCCGCCGACTTTTTCCTGTTTCTCCCGCCAAGGATAGGGGGCATGGCTGCATCCGTCCATTGATCGAATCGCAGCGCGATGGATTTGGTCGCCACAAATATGGCGGCCTGCCTTGGCAAGATGCTTTATAGGTCGCTTGGAACCGGCATGATCCGGCTGCATTGCAGGATGATGACCAAACCCGTCCTGCTCTGGCTCCGCCAGGATCTTCGCCTGTCGGATCAAGCTGCGCTGGTCGCCGCTGTCCAGGCTGGGCCGGTGATCCCTCTCTATATCCTCGACGATGACACGCCGCGCCATTGGGCAATGGGCGGCGCGTCGCGCTGGTGGCTGCACCACAGCCTGTCGCGGCTGGACGAAAGCCTCCGCGCGAAAGGATCACGCCTCATCCTGCGGCAGGGCAAATCGGCGGACATCATCCCGCAGGTCGCAAAGCAGGCGGGCGCCGACAGCGTATATGCGCTCCATCACTATGAACCCTGGTGGCGCAACGCGGAAAAGGCGGTCGGCAGGCAAGTGGATCTGCACCTCCATGATGGCGGCCTGCTCCTGCCGCCCGGTGCGGTGCGGACAGGGGGAGGGGGCATCTATCGCATCTATACGCCCTTCGCCCGCGCGGTGATGACCCACATGCCCCCGCCTGCGCCTTGTCCCGCCCCCGACGATATACCCGCGCCATCATCCTGGCCGACGAGCGATTCGCTGGACGACTGGGCGCTGCTGCCGACCAGCCCTGACTGGGCGAGCGGCTTTTCAAAGGACTGGACGCCGGGAGAGGCCGGCGCACAGGCCAATCTCGAAGGCTTCGCCGATGAAGCGCCTGACTATGCCACCGGGCGGAACCTTCCTTCCATCGAGGGGACGTCCCGCCTTTCGCCCCACCTGCACTTCGGGGAAATCTCCCCGGCCACGGTCTGGCATCGCCTGACAGGTTCGGATGAAGGAACAACAACATTCCTCAAGGAACTGATCTGGCGCGATTATGCGCATAACCAGATCGTCGAGCGGCCCGACTATGGCTCCGCCAACGCCCGCGCGGATTTCGACGCGCTGCCGTGGCGCGACCTGAGACAGGCGAAACGTGATTTCACTGCCTGGCAGCGCGGTTGTACCGGCTATCCGATTGTCGACGCCGGGATGCGCCAGCTTTGGGCGACGGGCTGGATGCATAACCGCGTCCGCATGATTGCGGCGAGCTTCCTGATCAAGCATTTGCTGATCGACTGGCGGCACGGTGCGCGCTGGTTCTGGGATACGCTGGTCGATGCCAGCTACGCCAATAACAGCGTCAACTGGCAATGGGTGGCGGGCAGCGGGGTGGATGCCAATATGTTCGTCCGCATCATGGCCCCGCTGGTCCAATCGGAAAAGTTCGACGCGGCTGCCTATATTCGCCAATGGGTGCCGGAACTTGCCGACCTGTCGGACGCCCATATTCATGACCCCGACGCCCATGGCGTCCGGCCCCCTGCCTATCCAGCAAAGATTGTCGGCCATCGCGAAGGCCGCGAACGTGCGCTGGCCGCCTATCGCGACGTTAAGGGATGATTGCAGCCCGGCCCGGCTTGATGCAAGATTGACGTCATGAATGCGATCGATCCCCGGCGCGGCAAGCGCCCCCTGTCCGTACGGCGTCCGCCGCGATCGGGGGCCGTCAGTGCGTTCGCCCGCATGATCGGCCCGCAATTTCACCGCCTGCTCGATCGTATCGACCAGGGGCTGGAGCAGGGGGCGATCGACGCCACCCTGCCGGATGGCACGCGCAGGCTTTTGGGCGGACGCGCGCCGGGGCCGGAATGCACGGTGCACCTGTTGCACTGGCGCGCGCTGCTGCGATTGGCGACGGGTGGTTCGTCCGGTTGGTATCGCGCCTGGGCGGCGGGCGAATGGACCAGTCCCGACCCGGTGCCGCTCTTTGCGCTGTTCATGGCGAATGCGGTGGCGCTGGGCAAGGCCGCCCGGCCACGCGGCCCCGCCCGCTGGGCCGGGCGCTTGGCGCATTGGGCACGTCGCAACAGTCGCCGCGGATCGCGCCACAATATCGCCTTCCATTATGACCTCGGCAATGATTTCTATCGCCTCTGGCTCGACCAGAATATGCATTATTCCAGTGCCTTGTTCGCTGGTCCTGACCGCCGGATCGAAAGCCTGGAACAGGCGCAGCGCCGCAAGGTCGACGCGATCCTCGATCGGCTGGACCTCGCCGATGGCGCTTCGCTGTTGGAAATTGGCTGCGGCTGGGGCGGGTTGGCGGAGCAGGCGATGGAACGCCATGCGGTCCGCTACACCGGCCTAACCTTGTCGACGGAACAGGCCGATTATGCCCGCGATCGTCTGGGGTCCGGTGCAGAGATCTGCCTGACCGACTATCGCGACGCTCAGGGGCAATATGACGCTATCGCCAGCGTCGAAATGGTGGAGGCGGTCGGCCAGCACTATTGGCCCGACTATCTCGCCGCCGTCCATCGCCTGCTCAAACCGGGCGGTCGCGCGGCGATCCAGTATATCCTGATCGATGACGCGATCTTCGATGGCTATGCGCGAAGCGCGGACTTCATCCAGACCTATATTTTCCCCGGCGGCATGCTGCTCTCCGAAAGCCGCTTCCGCGCTTTGGCGGAGCAGCAGGGCTTTGTCTGGCAGGATGTGGAGCGCTTCGGCCTCGACTATGCCGAAACGCTGCGCCGCTGGCGCGAACGGTTCGACCGCGTCATCGACGAAGGCCGGCTGCCCGCCAGTTTCGACCAGCATTTCGTGGCCTTGTGGCGCTATTATCTTATGTATTGTGAAGGCGGTTTTCGTGGCCGGGGCATAGACGTGGCCCAGGTCACACTGGTCAAGCCTGCCTGACGCCTCAGCGCTCGATCCGCACCCGATGCCCGGTCGGCGTGTCCGCCACCACCAGATCGACGATAGCGTCAGCCGCCACTTCCGGTTCCTTGACCGTCGCAGGATCTTCACCGGGAAAGGCCCGCGCGCGCATCGCCGTGCGGGTCGCGGCCGGATCGACGATATGCGTGCGGATGGCGGAGATATTCTTCATCTCCTCGCCATAGGCTCCTACCAGCGTCTCCAGCGCAGCCTTGGACGCGCCATAGGCGCCCCAATAGGCACGGGGCTTTGCAACCGATGATGTCAGCGCCACCACCCGCGCATCCTTGCTCGCCCGCAACATCCGGTCGAACGCCGCGATCAATGCTTGCGGCGCGGCAATATTGAGCGTCAGCAGTCGCGCAAATTCCTTGGCGTCGATCGCAGGCACTGCGGCCAGCGATCCCAGCGTCGCCGCGTTCAGCACCAATATGTCCAGCGCGTCCCAACGCCCGGCAATCGCCTGCGCCAATCGCCCGATGCTTTCCCCGTCGATCAGGTCCAGCGGCGCGATCGTCGCGTGGCCGCCCGCCTTGTGGATCGCATCCTCCACCTCTTCCAGACCCCCGGTGGTCCGCGCGGTCAGCACGACATGCGCGCCCGCCGCCGCCAGCGCCTTGGCCGTCGCCGCGCCGATGCCGCGACTGGCCCCGGTTACAAGCGCCAGCTTGCCAGAAAGAGGAAGCGTATCAGTCATATGTCCCCATATTCCAGCGCACGCCGGAATTCCTTTTACATGCGGCAACAGATTACAGGTTCGCCCGACTGAGCGTTCAGGCGACCCGTTCGGCCAGCAATTCCAGCTGGTTGGTGACCACCACATCATCCTGATCGGTCAGGGTCGTGGGATAGTCGCCCGTGAAGCAGGCATCGCAATATTGCGGCCGCCCGTCCGCGCGTTTGGCTTCGCCCAGCGCCTTGTAAAGGCCATCGATCGAGATGAAGGACAGGCTGTCGGCATGGATGAAATCCTGCATCCCGCCCACGTCCAGCTTGTGCGCCAGCAACTTGGTGCGTTCGGGCGTGTCCACGCCGTAGAAGCAGCTATGCTTGGTCGGCGGAGAGGCGATCCGCATATGCACCTCGGCCGCGCCTGCCTCGCGCATCATCTGCACGATCTTGAGTGAAGTCGTACCGCGCACGATCGAATCGTCGATCAGGACGATCTTCTTGCCCTGGATCAGCGCCCGGTTGGCGTTGTGCTTCAGCTTCACGCCCAGATGGCGGACCTTGTCGCCCGGCTGGATGAAGGTGCGGCCGATATAGTGGGACCGGATAATGCCCAGTTCGAACGGTATGCCCGATTCCTGCGCATAGCCGATGGCGGCGGGAACGCCGCTGTCCGGCACGGGGATGACATAATCCGCCTCGACCGGGTTTTCGATCGCCAGCTGCGCGCCGATCGCCTTGCGGACCGAATAGACGCTGGAGCCATCGACGATCGAATCGGGTCGGCTGAAATAGACATGCTCGAAAATGCAGGGGCGCGGATGCACTTCGCCAAAGGGGCGGTGCGATCGAATTTCGCCCGAATTGGTGACGATCACCAGTTCGCCCGGATCGATCGAGCGGATATATTCGGCGCCTACCACATCGAACGCCACCGTTTCGGACGCGAACATGATGGTGTCGCCCAGCTTCCCCATGACCAGCGGCCGGATGCCCAGCGGATCTCGGCAGGCGATCATGCCTTCGGGCGTCATGACGATCAGCGAATAGGCGCCCTCGACCTGCTTCAGCGCATCGATGAACTTGTCGAGCAGGGTGCGATAGCTGGACGTCGCGACCAGATGGATGATGACTTCGGTGTCGGATGTCGACTGAAAGATCGAACCGCGCCGAATCAGCTCGCGCCGCACCTTCATGGCGTTCGAGATATTGCCATTATGGGCAACCGCGAATCCGCCGGAGTTCAGTTCCGCATAGAGCGGCTGGACGTTGCGCAGCGATGTTTCGCCAGTGGTCGAATAGCGCACATGGCCGCACGCCGAACCGCCCGGCAGGCCGCGAATCACCTCGTCGCGGTCGAAATTGCCCGCGACATGGCCCATGGCCCTGTGGGTATGGAAGTCATGTCCGTCCCAGCTGGTGATGCCGGCGGCTTCCTGCCCCCGATGCTGAAGCGCATGAAGGCCGAGCGCGACGATAGCAGAGGCTGTGTCAGCGCCAGAAACGCCGAAAATGCCGCATTCTTCGCGCAACTTGTCGTCGTCGAAAGGGTTGGTCGTGATCATGGGTGTGAGCGGGTCCATAGCCGTTCCTGCCCGACCGCGGGGGCCGGGCTTTGGCGCGCATATAGTCACTCTCGTCCGCTTTGTCGCCCTCCTGTAACAAAAAAGCGTGCCGGGCCGCTCCTTTGCGGGGATTTTCCGTCCCGCTATCGGCAAAATGCCCTACTGGCCATGCCGTCCCCGCACGGCTAAAGACGCAGCCCTGATGCATCGTTTCGCTAATCCTGCCCGCTTCCTCAAGATCGCCCGTCCGCTCACCGGCTGGCTGTTCTGGACCGGCCTTGCCCTGCTGCTGGCGGGCTGCGCCTGCGGCCTGTTCGTGACGCCTGCCGACTATCTTCAGGGGCAAACGGTGCGAATCCTCTACATCCATGTGCCCGCCGCCTGGCTGGGCATGGCCGGCTGGACCGGCATCGCTGTGGCGGCGCTGATGCAGTTGGTCTGGCGGCATCCGTTGGCCGCCGTGGCAGGGCGTGCCATCGCCGCGCCGGGTGCTCTGTTCACTGCCATCTGCCTTGCCACCGGATCGATATGGGGCCGTCCGACCTGGGGAACATGGTGGGAATGGGATGGGCGCATGACATCGATGCTGGTCCTGCTTTTCCTATACCTCGGCTATATTGCGCTGGCCAACGCCAGCGCGCGCCAGGGGGCGGGGCAAGGCGGTGTCAGCAACGTGACCGCCATCTTCGGGCTGGTCGGCGCGATCAACATCCCGATCATCAACCGCTCCGTCGTCTGGTGGAACAGCCTGCACCAGGGACCGTCCATCACCCTGCGCGGCTCCAGCATCGACATGGCCTTGCTGTGGCCGCTGGGCCTGACGGTGCTGGGCTTTTCCCTCTGGTTCGGCGCAATCGTGCTGATGCGGATGCGCGCGATACTGGCACAAAATAAGGTCGAGGCGCGCATGCAGCGCCTTGCGAGAGGATAGCCCCATGCACCAATGGATCTTCGTCGCCGCTGCCTATGCGGTGACCCTGCTGGGAACAGCAGCGGTCAGCCTGATGAGCTGGCGCGCGATGCACCGCGCAGAGGCGCAGGCCGAAACGCTGGCGGGCCGGTCATGAAGGCCAAGCATCAACGCCTCATCCTAGCCCTCGTTGCACTGGTCGCACTGGTCGGCGCGGGCCTGCTGGCGGCGTCCGCGCTTAAGGATGAAGCCGCCTATTTCTATGCACCGGGCGATGTGAAGGCCAAGGGTGTCGAACCGGGCAAGGCGATTCGCCTGGGCGGCATGGTCGTTAAAGGCAGCCTGAAACGCGCGCCCGATGGCGTCACCATGTCCTTCGACGTCACGGACGGCAAAGCCACCGTCCCCGCGACATTCAGCGGCATCGCGCCCGACCTGTTCAAGGAAGGCAGCGGCGTCGTCGCCGAAGGATCGTTCGACGACAAGGGCACTTTCATCGCCACCAACCTGCTCGCCAAGCATGACGAACGCTATATGCCCCGCGAACTGGAAGGCATGAGCTACAACGAAACCACCCATGAATTGCAGGTGGAAAAGTGAGAATGCGTCACGCAGAGGATCATGACGGAACGCCCATGATCAGGGGGGAGGCCGCATGATCGCCGAAACCGGTCTCGCCGCCCTCTGGCTCGCCGCGTCGCTTGCCCTGCTCCAGCTTGTCCTGGCCCTCGTTGGCCTCAAGGGCGACAAGCCCGACCTGCTCGCAGCCGTCCGTCCTGCCGCCGTGGCGCAGGGTGTCCTGACCGCGATCGCCTTTGCGCTGCTGATCACCCTGTTCATGCGGTCGGATATGTCGGTGCTGCTTGTCGCCACCAACAGCCATTCGGCCAAGCCCTGGCTCTACAAATTTGCCGGGACATGGGGCAATCATGAAGGCTCGATGCTGCTCTGGGTCACGGTCATGGGCGTGGCGGGGGCGGCGGTCGCCCTGTTCGAGCGCGCGTTGCGGCGCGACACCCACATGGCGACGCTGGGCGGCCAGGCGGCGATCAGCCTTGGCTTTTACGCCTTCCTGCTTTTCTCATCCAATCCCTTCGCCCGGATTTCGCCAGCGCCAGCGGACGGGCAGGGGCTTAACCCCCTGCTGCAAGACCCCGGCCTCGCCTTCCATCCCCCGACGCTCTATCTGGGCTATGTCGGCCTCTCCGTCGCCTTTTC
This sequence comes from Sphingobium sp. B2, assembly GCF_007693735.1. Classification (NCBI taxonomy): domain Bacteria; kingdom Pseudomonadati; phylum Pseudomonadota; class Alphaproteobacteria; order Sphingomonadales; family Sphingobiaceae; genus Sphingobium; species Sphingobium sp. B2. The sequence goes on along the minus strand of NZ_VDBZ01000001.1, from coordinate 1,478,166 downwards.
CTTCGCCATCGGCGCGCTGCTGACGCGGCAGGTCGACGCCGCCTTTGCCCGCGCCATGCGGCCATGGGTACTGGGCGCGTGGATATTGCTGACACTGGGCATCACAGCGGGCAGCTATTGGGCCTATTATGAACTGGGCTGGGGCGGGTGGTGGTTCTGGGATCCGGTCGAAAACGCCTCGCTCATGCCCTGGCTCGCTGCGACGGCCTTGCTGCACAGCGTGACCGTGCTGGCCACACGCGACGCACTGCGCGCCTGGACAGTGATGCTGGCCGTCGTCGCCTTCTCCATGTCGATGGTCGGCACCTTCCTCGTGCGATCGGGCATCCTTACCAGTGTCCATGCCTTCGCCGTAGACCCGGAACGGGGCAGTTTCATCCTCGGCCTGCTCGCCCTTTATATCGGCGGTGCGCTGGCCCTGTTCGGCTGGCGCATCGGCGCTGTCCGCGAAGGCGCGCCCTTTGAACTGGTCAGCCGCGAAACCCTGCTGGTCGTCAACAATCTGCTGCTGACCGTCATATTGGGGCTGGTCCTGATCGGCACCCTCTATCCGCTGATGACAGAAGCGTTTGGCCACAAAGTCTCAGTCGGCGCCCCTTATTTCGACCGGATCGCCGGCCCCATCGCACTGGCGCTGATGATCGCGATGGCTGTCGGCCCGTTGGTCCGCTGGCGGCGCGACCAGGCAAAGGTTGTTAGCAAACGTTTGCTGGCGCCGTTTTGCATTGCACTGCTATTGTTCAGCTTGGTGTCGGTTTTGGCCTGGGGCCGCATCGGCATCCTGCCTTTCCTTGGCCTCGTCGTCGCCGGATCGGTCGGCGTCGCCAGCCTCGCGCCCTTGTGGAAACGCAATCTGCGCCGTACGCCGCTCTTCACCTATGGCATGGTCATTGCCCATCTGGGCTGTGCCGTCAGCCTGGGCGGCATGGCCAGCGATTCCGCGTTCACCGTTGAAAAGCTGGTCGCAGCCCGTCCCGGTGACACGATCGAAACGGCTGGCTGGCAAATTCGCCTGCTTCAGATCCAGCCCCTTGCCGGCGACAACTGGACCGCGCTGCAAGCCGATATGGACGTGAGCCGGAACGGTGCGCCGGTCACCATTCATCCCCAGTCCCGTTTCTTCGCCTCTCCGCCTACCACCACCAGCGAAGCCGCGCTGCTCACCCGTTGGGACGGCCAGCTTTACGTCGTGCTGGGCGAAGAGGTGGAAGGCGGCCGGTGGCAGCTTCGCATCTGGTGGAAGCCCTTTGTCACGCTGATCTGGCTTGGCGGCATCATGATAGCGCTGGGCGGCGCGCTGGCGCTGCTCGGTCGGGAGCGTCGCGGCTGGCTGATGAAATGGCGGGCGAGGGCGGCGGCGTGAGGAAATTGCTCATCTGGCTCCCGCTCGTCCTGTTCCTGGGCTTTATCGCCCTGTTCGCCAGCGGTCTGTTCCAGCCTGACGATCGCATCATCCACTCCCGCCTCGTGGGTCAGCCGCTTCCGGCCTTCAACCTGCCTGCCGCGGCCAGCGATCGCCCGCCGCTCGCGAGCAGCCAGCTTGCCGCCGGACAGCCGCGCCTGCTCAACATTTTCGCCAGCTGGTGTGTCCCCTGCGCCGCCGAAGCGCCCCAACTCGAAGCGTTGCGGGCAGCAGGCGTGCAGATCGACGCCATCGCCATCCGCGACGCCCGCGCCGATGTCGACGCTTTCCTCCAGCGCAACGGCAACCCCTATGCCCGCATCGGCCTGGACGCGCGCAGCGAAGTCCAGATCGCACTGGGTTCGTCGGGTGTTCCCGAAACCTTCGTCATCGATGGCAAGGGCCGCATCGCCTATCAGCATATCGGCGAGATTCGCGCCGACGATGTGCCGATGATCCTCGACCGGTTGAGGAGCGCGCAATGAAGTATCTGGTCCTGCTCTTCGCGCTGATCGCCGCGCCGCTGGCCGCGCAGACCGCGCTCCCGCCCGCGCCCTACGCCAATCAGCAGATCGCCGACCCGGCGCTGGAGCGCAAGGCCAAGGCGCTGATGGAGACCATCCGTTGCCTGACCTGCCAGAGCCAGTCGATCGCCGACAGCAATGCCAGCATGGCGGGCGACATGCGGTCCCAGATCCGCGAACGCATCATGGCGGGCGAACAGCCTGAAGCGATCCGCGCCTGGCTGATCACCCGCTATGGCGACTGGGTGAGCTATGAACCCACAGCCGCGCCGATCCTCTGGCCGCTCTGGGCCGCGCCGCTGGTTTTGCTGGGACTGGGCGTCCTCCTTCTGCGTGGCCGAATCAAGCGAAAGGGACGGGCATGACCGGATGGTTCCTGGCCTTCGGGCTGGCCGCCCTGGCCTTCATCGCCATGCTGCTGGTAGGTCGCATCCCACGATCAGCGCGCGAAATCACGGCCGCCGCGCTGTTGCTTGGTCTGGCGGGCTATGCCTGGCAGGGCAATCCCGGCCTTGCCGGCGCGCCGCGAACGGTCAAACAGATTGACGCGCCCTTTGACGAGAAGCTGGCTGAGCAAAGGCGCGGGCTGGCGGAACGTTATGGCCCCGCCGGGCAATGGCTGGTCATGTCCGATGGCCTGGGGCGTCAGGGCAAGACGAAGGAATCGGCCAATATCCTGCTTGCAGGGCTGCGCCAGACGCCCAATGATCCCAACCTCTGGCTTGGCCTTGGCAACGCACTGGTCGCCCACGCCGATGGCGTCGTGTCACCGGGCGCGGACTTCGCATATCGGCGCGCCCTTGCGCTCGACCCGGACGGGCTGGCGCCCCGCTATTTCTACGGCCTTGCGCTTGCCCGCAATGGCCAGTTGCAGGCCGCGCGCGACCTTTGGGCGCCACTCGCCGCAGCCACGCCGCCGGGCAGTGCGATCAGGACGGAACTGGACGCCAATATCGCGCGTATCGACTCGCTGCTGTCCGGTAATGGGCCGGTCAGCCCATGATCACCCCTCAGGCCGCATTGCGCGGCCTTGGGAGCCGTGATAGGGCGCGGCGGTTTGTGGGGTGGCGGCATTTCCCTGATTGCCCTTGGACAGGTGTCGAACAGAGCATGACAATTCGGCTTTTCCTTCGTGGCTGATCTTCTTCCCAATACCGCGCCATCGTCCCCTGCGGACGATCATGACGGCGGCCACGGCCATTCCCGGCAAAAGGCGACGGTCAAACTCGTCGTCGGCGCCATCGGCATCGTGTTCGGTGACATCGGCACCAGCCCGCTCTACGCTTTCCGCGAAACCTTTGCCGGGCATCACCATCTCGATCTCGACCCCGACCATATATTGGGCGTCATCAGCCTGATGTTCTGGTCGATGATGCTGGTGGTGACGCTGAAATATGTCAGCATCATCATGCGCGCGGACAATAAGGGCGAAGGCGGCAGCCTGGCCCTGCTGGCGCTGATCAACGGCCAGACCAAGACGCAGCGCTGGTCGCGCGGCATCGTGCTGCTGGGCGTATTTGCGACAGCGCTCTTCTATGGCGACTCGATGATCACGCCGGCCGTGTCGGTGCTTTCGGCGGTGGAAGGGCTTGCGGTCTACAACCCCGCACTGGCGCCCGCCGTCCTGCCGGTCGTCATCCTGATCCTGCTTGGTCTGTTCTGGATACAGGGGCTTGGCACCAACAAGGTCGCCGCGCTGTTCGGCCCGATCATGCTGCTCTATTTCGTGTCGATCGGAAGCCTTGGCATCCTTTCGATCATCAAGACGCCCGGCATTCTGTTCGCCTTCAATCCCTATTGGGCGGTGATGTTTTTCGTCACCGATCCTTTGCCCGCCTTCCTCGCACTGGGATCGGTCGTTCTCGCGGTGACCGGGGCCGAAGCGCTCTATGCCGATATGGGGCATTTCGGTCGCAACCCGATCCGCGTGTCCTGGCTCGCTTTCGTCCTGCCCGCCCTGATGCTCAACTATATGGGGCAGGGCGCGCTGCTGTTCCGCGAAGGCGCCGCCGCGCTGCACAGCCCCTTCTACAATCTCGCGCCGCAATGGGGTCAGTTGCCGCTGATCGTGCTGGCAACCATGGCCGCGATCATCGCGTCGCAGGCTGTGATTTCGGGCGCGTTCTCCGTCACGCAGCAGGCGATCCAGCTGGGCTTCATGCCCCGCCTGCGCATCGCCCACACCAGCGCCGCAACCGCAGGCCAGATCTACATCCCGCTCGTCAATTGGGGTTTGATGGTCATGGTCATCCTGCTGGTCCTGACCTTCAAGACATCGTCCAACCTGACTGCGGCCTATGGCATCGCGGTCACTGGCGCGATGTTCATAGACAATGTGCTGCTGACAGTGGTGCTCTATCGCCTGTGGCAATGGAAATGGTATTATGCCGCGCCGGTGCTGGCGGTGTTCTACATCGTCGATGGCGCCTATCTTGCCGCCAACCTGACCAAGGTGCCGGACGGCGGCTGGTTCCCGCTGCTGATCGGCTTCATCATCTTCACGTTGCTGACCACCTGGTCGCGCGGTCGGCGGCTGGTGCAGGATCGCCTGCGCGAAGCGGCCATGCCGATCCCGGTATTCGTCGCCTCTGCCGCCAACAGCGCGGTCCGCGTGCCCGGCACCGCGGTATTCATGACGTCGACACCCGACGGTGTGCCCCATGCGCTGCTGCATAACCTGAAGCATAACAAGGTGCTGCACGAACGCGTGATCCTGCTGACGGTGAAGATCCGTGACGTACCGGTCGTGGAGGATGACGGCCGCTGCAAGCTGGAGGATCTTGGTCGGGGTTTCTTCCGCATGGTGCTGCAATATGGCTTCATGCAGGAACCCGACGTCCCCGCTGCGCTCAAAAATGTCGCGGGATGCGGTCAGGCGTTCAAGATGATGGACACCAGCTTCTTCCTCGCGCGACAGACGCTGCTGCCGTCATCCAAGCCCGGCATGCCGCTGTGGCGAGAAAAGATCTTCGCCTGGATGCTGCGCAACGCGGAAAGCGCAATGGAATTTTTCCGTCTTCCCACCAATCGGGTGGTCGAACTGGGCAGCCAGGTCGAGATATAAAAAGGGCGCAGCCTCAATCAGGCTGCGCCCCGACGTGCCTATCAGGCCGCGTCGCGATCTTTGGCGGTGATTTCCACAAGCTGACCGCCATTGATGGCAATCTTCTTGGGCTTCATCGCTTCGGGTACTTCGCGCAACAGGTCGATCACCAGCAGGCCATCGGCCAGGTCCGCCTTTTCCACGCGCACGAAATCGGCCAGTTCGAACCGCCGCTCGAAGCTGCGATTGGCGATGCCGACATGCAGGAATTTGGACCGGTCGGCCGGCGACCCTTCATCCTTCCGACCGACCACCTGAAGCAGATTCTGCTGCGCGGTGATGTCGATCTCTTCAGAACGGAAGCCTGCAACGGCGAGCGTCACGCGATAGCGATCTTCCGACAGCCGTTCGATGTTGAAGGGCGGATAATTGTCGCCCTGGCTCAAACGCGCATTATTTTCGATCAGGTCGAACAGGCGGTCGAACCCAACGGTCGAGCGGCGATAGGGGGTCAGGTCAAAGTTACGCATCGTCATAATCTCCCAAAGAGCAAAATGAACCTGCCGAACCCGAAACCGGCGTTCGGCAATACCATGTCTGGCCCCATGCGGCGGCCAGACGCGCTTGATATGGTTCGGGCTTTTCGGCTTTCAAGGGGATGTTGCAGCCAGCGTTTCGAGCGCCAGCGCGTGCGGGGTTGGACAGTTTGTCCTATCGTCAGGGAACAACAATTGGCGCAGACAAAAAAGCGCCCGGATCGCGGTTTCACGATCCGGGCGCTTAATGGACGATTGCTCGTCTCCCCCTTGGTCTGCCTCGACCGCTTCTCAGCCCCCTAAGCTCAAAGCGGGATGCAGTATCCCTGAACCACGGCCTTTTACCTGTGCTTCGACTATCTTGCTATGACTGCTGAGGGGCGGAGTCACGGGCAAAATCGGCTGCGTGTGATTTTGCGCCTATGCCTGTGGCTGTGATGCAACAATCTGGCAATGCTTGCCGTTGTGCCATGCTATGCCTAGACGATCAGCCTGTTCCTTCGCAAAGGCCGCCCGCGCCACATGATTCTATCCCGTTACGAACGCATGATCGCCAAACGCTACCTGTTGCCGGGGAAGGGGGAGGGCTTCATCTTCCTCGTCGCCGGGATCAGCCTGGTCGCCGTCATGCTTGGTGTCGCTGCGCTCATCATCGTCATGAGCGTCATGAACGGCTTTCGCGCCGAACTGTTCGACAAGATTGTCGGCCTCAACGGTCATGCCGTGGTGCAAGGCTATGGCGGCCGCCTGCCTGACTGGCGAGCCGTTCTGGCAGAAGCCAAGGCGACACCGGGCGTCACCAGCGCGACGCCGATGATCGAACAGCCCTTGCTGGCTACCTTCAACGGACGGGCGGAAGCCGTGTTGGTGCGGGGCATGACCGTGGCCGACATCCGCGCCAACAAGACGCTGAAGGGCAAGGTGATCGCTGGCAGCCTGGACAGCCTGACGCCCAATAGCGGCAAGATCGGCATCGGATCGCGCCTGGCCGAAAATATGGGGATTCAGCTGGGCGACAGTCTGACCGTGATCAACCCGGCGGGCCGCTCCACCCCGTTCGGCACGGTGCCGCGGCAGGTCGCCTATCAGGTCGCCGCCATTTTCGAGGTCGGCATCTATGATTATGACAAGGCCTTCATCGTCATGCCGATGGAGGATGCGCAGACCTTGCTCCTGCTGGGCGATGTCGTTGGCATGATCGAGGTTGAAACGGTCAATCCCGACAAGGTCGGCCAGATATTGGAACCGCTGGCAGGTAAGGTTGCAGGCCGCGCCGTCATCACCGACTGGCGGCAGATGAACGCATCGCTGTTCGAGGCGCTGGCCGTCGAGCGGGTGGCGATGTTCGTCGTGCTGTCGATCATCGTGCTGGTCGCAGTGTTCAATATCTTGTCCTCGCTGATCATGCTGGTGCGCGCCAAGACGCGCGACATCGCGATTTTGCGCACAATGGGGGCGAGCCGGGCCGGGTTGGTGCGCATATTCATGACGGTGGGCGTCACCATCGGCACGCTGGGCATGGTGGCGGGGCTGATCCTTGGCTTTACCTTCCTTTTCTTCCGCCAGAATGTCGTCAACGCGATCCAGTTCGTGACAGGACAAAATCTCTGGGATCCCTCGATCCGCTTCCTGACCGAATTGCCCTCGCAAGCCGATCCGGTGGAGATCGCCACGATCTGTATCATGGCCTTGCTGTTCAGCTTCCTCGCGACGCTCTATCCGGCCTTTAAGGCCGCCAATACCGATCCTGTACAGGTTCTCCGCTATGAATGACATTTTGAAAGTCGTAGGGCTAACACGCAGCTTTACCCAGGGTGGAGAGACGATCCATGTCCTGCGCGGTGTCGACCTCACAGTAGGGCCGGGTGAGATTGTCGCGCTGCTGGGGCCATCGGGCTCCGGCAAATCCACCCTGCTCCAGGCGGTTGGCCTGCTGGAGGGCGGCTTTGACGGGTCGATCCGCATTGATGGCGAAGAAGCAGCGAAGCTCGATAATGACGGCCGCACCCGGTTGCGCCGCGACGCATTGGGCTTCGTTTATCAGTTCCACCATCTGTTGCCCGATTTCAACGCGACCGAAAATGTCATCCTGCCCCAGGTCATCCGCGATACCGAGATGGAGGCCGCACGCACGCGCGCGGAATCCTTGCTGACGTCGCTGGGCCTTGGCCATCGGCTGGACCACCGACCCAGCCAATTGTCAGGCGGCGAGCAACAGCGCGTCGCCGTCGCCCGTGCGCTCGCCAACCGGCCTGCGCTGGTGCTGGCCGACGAACCGACTGGCAATCTGGATGAGCGGACCGCCGACATCGTCTTGGCTGAATTTCTGCGACTGGTGCGTGAGGAGGGATCGGCAGCTTTGGTCGCGACCCATAATGAACGGCTTGCCGCCCGGATGGATCGCGTTGTCCGGCTGCACGAAGGGGTCTTGCAGTAAGGCAGCCCAATCTTACCCACAGACTTTTCTTCCGCAGGGCTGGTCACCAAGCTGGCCTTCTGGATAGAGTGCCCTATGCCCCACGCCGCTTTCGTTCCGCTTCGCATATTCTCCTCCTACACCATGCTGGAAGGGGCGATCGATCCCAAGAAGATCGCCAAGCAGGCGCGGGCGCTCGGCTTCCCCGCCGCCGCCATCACGGATCGCAACGGCCTTTATGGCTCCATGGCCTTTTCCGACGCATGCAAGAGCGAGGGCGTCCAGCCGCTGATCGGCGCGATGCTGGGCGTGTTGCGGCCGGGTCGTCCCGCTAATGCGTCGCCGGTCCATGATTGGCTGGCGCTCTATGCGCAGGATGAGACGGGCTATGACAATCTGTGCGCGCTGGTCTCCATGGCGCATCTCGACCGGCCGCTGGAGGAAGTGCCGCATGTCGACCTGAACGCGCTGGAGGGGCGGACGGACGGCCTGATCGCGCTGACCGCGGGCGGCGAAGGCGCACTGGCCCGCCTGTTCGCAGAGGATCAGCCCGAAGCCGCGCTTGCCTATGCGGAGCGGCTGGAAACACTCTTTCCCGACCGTCTCTATATCGAAATCTGTCGTCGGCTGGATCCCATAGAGGGAAAGGCGGAGCCTGACCTGCTGGATCTGGCCTATGACCGCAACCTGCCGCTGGTAGCAACCAACCCGACCTGCTTTACCGAACCGCATTTCCATGCCGCGCACGACGTCATGCTCTGCATCGCCGACAGCGCCTATGTCGACATGCCCGACCGGCGGACCAGTTCGCCCGACGCCTGGATGAAGCCGGCCGCTGAAATGCGCCGCCTGTTCGACGATCTGCCTGAGGCGCTGGCCAACACGCTGGTCATCGCCCAGCGCTGCGCCGTCGCCGCGCCCAAGCGCAAGCCGATCCTGCCCAGCCTGGCCGGTGATATCGAGGGCGAGGCGCGGATGCTGCGCGATCTGGCCAGTGCTGGCCTTGACGCCCGGCTTGCGAAGCTCGGCATCATCGACGATGCCGCACGCCAGCCCTATCTCGACCGGCTGAAGTTCGAAACCGACATCATCATCCAGATGGGATTCCCCGGCTATTTCCTGATCGTTGCCGACTTTATCAAATGGGCCAAGGATCATGACATTCCGGTGGGGCCGGGACGTGGTTCGGGCGCAGGGTCGGTCGTTGCCTGGGCGCTGCTGATCACCGATCTTGATCCACTGCAACTTGGCCTGCTGTTCGAACGCTTCCTGAACCCAGAACGTGTGTCGATGCCCGACTTCGACATCGATTTCTGCGAAACGCGGCGCGGTGAAGTCATCCGCTACGTCCAGCAGAAATATGGCGTCGATCATGTCGCGCAGATCATCACCTTCGGAAAGCTCAAGGCCCGCGCGGTCCTCAAGGATACCGGGCGCGTGCTTCAGATGAGCTATGGTCAGGTCGACCGGCTTGCCAAGCTGGTGCCCAACCATCCGACAGACCCCTGGACGCTGGAACGTTCGCTCAACGGCGTGGCGGAGTTTCGCGCGGAATATGACAATGATGGCCAGGTCAAACGGCTGATCGACTATGCGATGAAGCTGGAGGGCTTTCCGCGCCATAGCTCCACCCATGCCGCGGGCGTGGTGATCGGCGACCGGCCGTTGCAGCAGTTGGTGCCGCTCTACCGTGATCCACGATCCGACATGCCAGTCACCCAGTTCGACATGAAATATGTCGAGGGGGCCGGCCTTGTGAAGTTCGACTTTCTGGGCCTCAAGACCCTGTCGGTGCTGCAAAAGGCGGTGCAGTTGCTGGCGGCACGCGGCGTTACGGTGGAGCTTGATACGCTCAGCTGGGATGACAGCGCCGTTTATGATCTGCTCCAGCGCGGCGACACGGTGGGCGTGTTCCAGCTGGAATCGGAAGGAATGCGCAAGACGCTGGCCGCCGTGCGTCCGACCAATTTCGGTGACATCATCGCGCTCGTGTCGCTCTATCGGCCCGGTCCGATGGACAATATACCCATGTTCGGGCGCCGCAAGAACGGGCAGGAGGAGATTGAATATCCCCATATCTTGCTGAAACCGATCCTCGAAGAGACCTATGGCATCTTCGTCTATCAGGAACAGGTGATGCAGGCCGCGCAGATATTGGCCGGTTACAGTCTGGGCGACGCAGACTTGCTGCGTCGCGCGATGGGCAAGAAGGTGAAGGCGGAGATGGACGCGCAGCGTTCGCGCTTCGTCGAGGGCTGCGCCGCCAGCGACATCAAGCCGGCCAAGGCGAACGAACTGTTCGATTTGATCGACAAATTCGCGGGCTATGGCTTCAACAAGTCGCACGCTGCCGCCTATGCCTTGCTTGCCTATCAGACGGCGTGGCTGAAGGCGCATTATCCGGCGGAATTTTATGCCGGGTCGATGGCGTTCGATATTCATCTGACCGACAAGCTGACCATATTCGTGGACGATATGCGGCGCATTGGGCTGACCTGTCTGCCGCCTGACATTAACCGCAGTCAGGCGGACTTTTCGGTCGAGCCGATCGCGTATGAGGGCGATGATCCCCGGCTGGGCTATGCCGTGCGCTATGCGCTGGGTGGCCTGAAGGGTGTGGGCGAGAAGGCGATGGACCAGCTGGTTGCGGAACGCGACGCTGGCGGTCCGTTCAAGAGCCTGGACGATATTGCCGATCGGATCGAACCGCGATTGCTCAACCGGCGGCAGTTGGAAAGCCTGGCGGCGGCGGGGGCATTTGACGCGATTCATGCCGACCGGGCTGGCGTCCATGCGGCGGCGGAAACGATATTGAGCGTCGCGTCGAGCGCGGCGCAGGCGCGTGAAAGCGGGCAGGGCGGGCTGTTCGGCGATGTCGAAACGCCCCATGCCGATGTTCGCATCCCGCCGCATCAGGCCTGGTCGGTGGCTGATCGCATGGCGCAGGAGAAGGAGGCGTTCGGCTTTTATTTTTCCGCCCATCCTGTCGATCGTTTCCGCCATCTGGCCGATGCCCGCGGTGCCAAAAGCTATGGCGCAATCTGCGCCGAGCCATTGGCGGGGGAGGCGCGCGCTACAGGCGTCATGGCGGCGATGGTCGAGGATGTGCGCTGGCGCGAGACCAAGCGGGGGGCGCGTTATGCCAATGCGACCTTCTCTGACAGTAGTGGCCAGTTTCAGGCCAGCTGTTTCGAGGAGGATGCCTGCAAGGCGATCGAGGAACTGGCGCGCGATGGCGATTGCGCGCTGCTATATGTCGAGCTGGATCGTTTGCCGGGTGAGGAAACGCCGCGCGTGACAGTGCGCAAGATCGAGCCATTCAAGCTGATCGCCAGCGCGTCGCGCATGGAACTGGTGGTGGATACGACCGATCCGGTAGCGGTCGAGGCTCTGGCGGCGCTGATGGCGCAGAGCCGGGGTGGGCGGAGCGAATTGTTCCTGCGAACATCGGCCGGGAACGGGCAGGCGGTGCGCCTGTTTCTGGGCGATGATTTTCTGCTGGGTGCGGATCAGGTCGACGCCATGTCGGTGATCCCCAATCTGACGATCCACCGCTTCGAGCGGATGGAGCCGACCCAGGACGGCTACCGGACCCGCAACCGGCGGGCGGGAATGCGACTGGTCGGCTGAGCATCACAGCAGCCGCATCTGCGCGCCTTCGGGCGGGCGGAACAGATCGGTGCGCAGGGTCAGACGTTCGGTCCCCAGCCCGGCGCGCTTGCGGGCCTTGACGAAGCGGGTGCGGATGAGATCGGCCCATACGCCTTGCCCCCGCATTCGGCTGCCGAAATTGGGGTCATTGTCCCGCCCGCCCCGCAATTCGCGAATGATCGTCATGACCCGCGTCGCGCGATCGGGATAATGGGCGTCGAGCCAGGCGCGGAACAAAGGCGCGACTTCATGGGGCAGGCGAACGGGAATATAGGTGACTTCGCGCGCGCCCGCTGCGGCGACGCGGGCGACGATCGTCTCTATCTCATGATCGGTGATAGCCGGGATGATCGGCGATAGGCTGGCATACACCGGCACGCCGGCCTCCGCCAGTTGCCGGATTGCCTCCACCCGGCGCAGCGGATGGGGGGCGCGCGGTTCGAGCGTGCGGGCGACCGCCGGGTCGAGCGTCGTCACCGATATGGCGACCGACACGAGCCTGTCGCGCGCCATGGCGGCGAGCAGATCGATATCGCGCAGGATGCGGTCGGACTTGGTCGTGATGAATATGGGGTGGCGGCATTCCGCCAGTAATTCCAGGATCGATCGAGTGATCCGCCAATCCTTTTCGATCGGTTGATAGGGATCGGTATTGGTGCCCAAAGCGATGGGCATGACGGTGTAATTTTTCTTCGACAGTTCGGCGCGGAGCAAGTCTGCCGCGTCCGGCTTGGCGAATAGCCGGGTTTCAAAATCCAGTCCCGGCGACAGGTCATGATAGGCGTGGGTCGGGCGCGCGAAGCAATAGATGCAGCCATGCTCGCAGCCGACAAATCCGTTAATGGATTGGGTAAATGGGACATCAGGCGATTGATTTCGCGTGATAATCGTCTTTGATTTCAGGATGCCGACAGTTGTGTGCGGCTTCGGCTGTAGCCCGTCTACGCATTGCTGTTGATCTAGCCATTCGCCATCGACTTCGCGCTCGGGCAGATTGAAGCGTCTACTCGCTGCGTTTTCGGTGGCACCTCGGCCAGTGGACTTTACCATGCCAACACCATTGCGTCGCTTGGCGGCTCCGATAAGCTGTCAACATGTCGCCGATCCTCGCACTTCTCATTGCAACCGCCGCTCCTCACACCGGAGCCAACATAACTTATAAGAACGTGGCTTACGGACCGAGCCAGCTGATGATCTGCGATTGGTTCTCCAACTTCGAGAACAGCCGGTTCGATCGTTGCCGGACCGAAAACGGCAGGTTCGTTACCATCGAGGATGGAGCCTCCATCGAATGTCTTGGCAAAAGCTGTGAGCAGCTTGACGCGCAAGCTAGGCGAGTGGCCAACTGGAAAAAGGCTGAACCGGTGTGGGGCGAATTTAGTGTCCGGCTCTATGGTCGGGTAAGTGCTCAGCAGCGAGCAAAGCGATACCTTGGCGATGGCACGCGGACGGTTCTGATCGAAAAACTCGTCAGCGTCAGAAAGCGTTAACGCCGCTTCCGAATGGCACGTAACAGTGTCGTGCTGGTCACATCCGCGATAGGCATTGATCGACTGGTCAAAGCCAATATCGGGCGATTTGTTGCGGGTGATGATCGTGCGGGGATGTTCGATCGTGACCTGCGTTCGGGTCCGGGTGAAGGGCCCGTCTATATCCTCCACCGCATCGAGCCAGTCGCCATCGGTTTCACGTTGGGGCAGGGAAAAACGCGCACTTTGCGTGTTGAATGCTGCGCCTCTTCCTTTCTCCATTCCCATGACCGAACGAGAACATAAAAGGAACAAAATGTCAATCGGAAGTTCGTAAAGTCAGCCCATATACCATATGGCAAGTCCGGGTCAGCGCTCGGTCAGGCGGGGCATCAGTTCGACAAAGTTGCAGGGGCGAAAGCGGCTGTCGAGTTGGGTTACCAATATCCCGTCCCATGCATCGCGCACCGCGCCGGTCGAACCGGGGAGCGCGAAAATATAGGTGCCGCGCGCGACGCAGGCGGTGGCGCGGGACTGGATCGTGGAGGTGCCGATCGTCTGGTAACTGAGCCAGCGGAACAGTTCGCCAAAGCCCGGAATTTCCTTGTCCTGTACCTGGGCCAGTGCTTCGGGCGTGACATCGCGCCCGGTGACGCCGGTGCCGCCGGTGGTCAGGATGACGTCTATGTCGGGATCATCGATCCAGGCGTGAAGTCTGGCGACAATGGCGGACTTATCGTCCCGCTCGATATAGCGGGCGGCCAAGACATGCCCCGCGCCTTCCAGCCGTTCGACCAGCGTGTCGCCGGAGCGGTCGTCCGCCGCGCTGCGGGTGTCGGATATGGTCAACACGGCGATGCGGACGGGGATGAAGTCCCGGCTTTCGTCAATCGGCATCAGTCGGACCCGCCACCCATCGACGCGGCCGGACGGGTGCGGCCATCGGCATGGCTCAGGCGAACAAGTTTCACGCCCTTGGCATTGGGGAAGGTCGGCCACATGCCCTGCGCCATCCCGGTCAGGCAATCGGCGGTACCCTTGGCCTGAATCTGGTACATCCAATAGTTGCGCATGACGATGTTCACATAGGCGCGGGTTTCATAATAGGGCAGCGATTCCATGAACAGCAGTGGATCGCCCTTGTCATTGACCTGCGAGTTCCAGCGTTCCACCGGCAGCGGCCCGGCATTATAGGCGGCCATCACCTTGGGCAGCAGTCCGCCCGTCGCGCTCATGTCGCGCAACGCTTCCAGATAGCGCTGGCCAAATTCCATGTTGGTCGACGGGACGAACAGTTGCGCGGCGGAAGAAAGGCCCATGTCGCTGCCCGTGCCGGGGCGTACCTGCATGAGACCGCGCGCGCCAGCGCTGCTGACGACGTCGGACCGGAAGCCCGATTCCTGCAATGTGTGCGCGTAGATCAGCGAGGGATCGACGCGCCAGCCGCCATCGGGGCGCCAGTCGGGCGCGGGGAAACGGGCAAAGCTGGCCGGTTGCTTGCCCGCCGGGCCATTATGGGCGAGCCACAATTGGGTCGCGGGCAGATTGAGCGCGTTGGCGAGGCGGAGCAGCGCATCATATTGGCCAGTGCCGCCAATCTTTGCCTGAAAGCGCAGCAATTCATCGGCGCGGGCGGTGTCGCCGATCGCGGCGAGCGCAATGGCCGCGCGGGCGTTGGGGCTGTCCTTCAGCGCCAGCCATTCGGCCTGACCGATGCGAGTTGCGACCGGCGGGGCGCCCAGCGGCATCCCCAATGATTCGCGCGCCAGCAGGCCGTAGAAGGTTTCATCCGACCGGGCGGCGAGTTTCAGATAGTTCGCGACCTTTTCCGCTTCGCCGCAGACCATATAGGCGCGCGACGCCCAATAGGCACCGGCCGCGCGCATATCGTCATTGGTCGCGAAGGCCGCGACATTGGCAAAGGCCGGGGCAGCGGCGCGGCAATCATTCTGACGCCATGCGGCAAGGCCGGCGGTCCAGTGCGCCTGCACCGTCCAGTCGCCCCCGGTGCGGGTTTCGAGCGCGCGGGCGGCCATGCGGCGGGCATTGGCATCGTCATTTTCGATATAATAGGCCCAGGCGACGCGCTGGCGCACTTCCGTCAGCCCTT
Source organism: Sphingobium sp. B2 (assembly GCF_007693735.1). Classification (NCBI taxonomy): domain Bacteria; kingdom Pseudomonadati; phylum Pseudomonadota; class Alphaproteobacteria; order Sphingomonadales; family Sphingobiaceae; genus Sphingobium; species Sphingobium sp. B2. The sequence continues at coordinate 1,463,015 of NZ_VDBZ01000001.1, read as the reverse complement.
CCGGCGTCAGACCCGCTTCGCCGGTGGTCAGCAGCGCTTCGGCACCGGCCGGATCGTCGACCTTGATGAAGGACTGTATCTGGCCGGAAAGCGCAACCGCCAGCGCGTCCGTCTTGGTCGACACCACATATTCGCGGCGGGGCGCGGAACCCAGCCACACCATTTTCTGCACCTGTGGCAGGGTGGGCAGGATGGTTGCGCCGCGCTTTTCGGCGAGGCGGGAAAGCTGTTCGGCCTTGGGCAGCCAGGCCGCCTTGTTGATAAGGTCCAGCAGGTCGAACAGTTCGACCCGTGGCGATCCCTTCGCCAGATAGAGTTCGGACAGGGCGAGCGGGCGGACGGCGTCCTGCGCATCGAGCGCGTTGATCAGCGTCCGGGCTTCGTTCCACTGCTGCGCCTGCAACGCTGTAAAGATGGCGCGGTAGCTGGCTTTGGCGCCATCGCCAATCTGGAGCGGGGAGGCGGGCGTGACGGCGATCGCGGGCGAGATCTGGGCAGTTTCGGCGCGGGCGGGCAGCGTTGCAGCGAGGCCCAGCGCGATCAGGGCAAGGCTGGATATTTGGGTCGCGGCACGAATCACGGGTGAACTTCCTCGATCAGGCTTTGCAGGGCGCGCCAACATTGCGCTTTCGCCGCAGGCTGGGTCAGCAGCAGGCGGGGATGAAATGTGGCGATGGCAGGCACAATGCCGCCTTCATGGTTAAAGTCGCGTAAACCATCCGGGGCCGCGGCGGCATCCGTCGGAAGCAGCGCACGGATCGTCCGATCGCCCAGCAACAGCAGGCGGCGGGGGCGGGCGAGGGCGACATGGGCGCGCATCCGGTCGGCCACGGCGGCAAGATCGGCCGCCTCCACCATGCCGCCGGGCGGGCGGGCGGTGAAGAGCGAGGCGAGATGGATGGTGGAGCGGTCCAGCCCGATCGCGCGCAGCATCGCGTCGAACAACATGCCCGCGCGATCGGCCAGCAACTGACCCGCCGCCATGTCCGCCGGATCGGGCAGGTCGGTCACGACCATCAGCGGGGCGGCTTCGCCCCCCGTCGGCAAAATGGGCGCGCCGGGCCAGCGTCGTTCGGGCTGGGCCGGATCATTTGCCAGCCAATCACGGAACGAATCGAGGCTTTGGGGTTTCTGTTCAAGAGGCGCAGACGCAGGAACCGCGCGAATCGCGCCCTTCGCATCGGGCGCGGTGACGGGACGCAGCCAGTTAACCGGCGATTCGCCGACTGCGCCATCCACGCCCGCGAGCGTCCACCACGCCATATAGGCGTTAGCTGCCGCCGCTTCATCCTGCAATAAACCCCGCATCAAGAACATCTTGGGCCAGAGGTTGACGAGGGGGTCAAGATTCTTCATCGCCTTGGGTGGTAAAGTGTTGGAGTAATAAGGCGACCGGATGGACGGGGTGCAGCCCGCCGGTGGCTCAATGGAGGGTTTATGAGCGAACGGGAATCGATGCCCTATGATGTGGTCATCGTCGGTGGGGGACCGGCGGGGCTGTCAGCCGCGATCCGGCTGAAGCAACTGGCCAATGACGCGGGGCAGGAACTGGGCGTATGCGTGCTGGAAAAGGGGTCGGAAATCGGCGCCCATATCCTGTCGGGCGCGGTAATCGACCCCAGGGCGCTGGACGAATTGCTGCCGCAATGGCGCGAGATGGGCTGTTCGCTTGCTGAAACGCCGGTCACCGACAATCAGCACTGGTTCCTGACCAAGACCGGCAAGATGGCGATGCCGCACATCATGACGCCGGGGTGGATGCACAACAAGGGCACCTATACCGGGTCGTTGGGCAATCTGTGCCGCTGGCTGGCGGAGCAGGCCGAAGGTCTGGGCGTCGAGATTTTCCCCGGCTTTGCCGCGGCCGAGATCCTCTACCATGAGGATGGCAGCGTAAAGGGCGTGGCCACAGGCGACATGGGTGTTGACCGGGAAGGCAATCATAAGGGCGACTATCAGCCCGGTCTGGAACTGCACGCGAAATATACCTTCTTTGCCGAAGGCGCGCGCGGGCACCTGACCAAGATATTGAAGCGGCAATTCGCGCTGGACGCGGAATGCGAGCCGCAGGTCTATGGCATCGGCATGAAGGAATTGTGGGATATTGATCCCGCCATGCATCAGCCGGGCCTGGTGATCCATTCGCAGGGCTGGCCACTGACCGACGCTTATGGCGGTGGCTTCCTCTATCATCAGGCCAATGGCCAGGTGGCGTTGGGCTTCGTGGTCGGGCTGGGCTACCGCAACCCGCACCTCTACCCGTTCGAGGAGTTCCAGCGCTGGAAGCAGCACCCGGAAATCCGCAAATATCTGGAAGGCGGACGGCGCGTTTCCTATGGCGCGCGGGCGATCAACGAAGGCGGCTGGCAGTCGGTCCCCAAGCTGGTATTCCCCGGCGGTGCGCTGATCGGTTGTTCGGCGGGCTTTGTGAACGTGCCACGCATCAAGGGCACGCACACAGCGATGAAATCGGGCATGCTGGCGGCCGAGGCGGCCTTTGCCGCAGTGCAGAGCCAGCGCGGCAGCGACGTTCTGACCGACTATGAGGATGTGCTGCGCTCCAGCTGGATCGCGGACGAGCTGAAGCTGGTCAAGAATGCCGAGCCGCTGCTGAGCAAATTTGGCGGCACGATCGGCACGATGCTGGCGGGCATCGACATGTGGATGCGGACGCTCAAGATCGGCCTGCCCTTCACGATGAAGCATAAGCCGGACAATGAGAAAATCTGGCCCAAGGACGCCTGCGCCAAGATCGACTATCCCAAGCCCGACGGCGTGATCAGCTTCGATCGCCTGTCTTCGGTGTTCCTGAGCAACACCAATCATGAAGAGGACCAGCCGGTTCATTTGCAGCTGAAGGACCCTGCGATCCCCATCAGCTACAATCTGCCCCTTTATGACGAGCCGGCGCAGCGTTATTGTCCCGCAGGCGTATATGAAGTGGTTGGCCAGGAAGAGGGCAATCCCCGGTTCCAGATCAACGCGCAGAATTGCGTGCATTGCAAGACGTGCGACATCAAAGACCCGACCCAGAACATCAACTGGGTCGTCCCCGAAGGTGGTGGAGGACCAAACTATCCCAATATGTAAGCGCCTGATCCCGTTCCTGATGCTGACGATTCCGGTGGCTGCACCCGCCGGAGCCTCGGTTGATCCGCAAGCTGCGCTGCACGCCTATGCGCGCGCGCGGCTGGCGGACGGGGATGGGGCGATGGCGCTGGCGGTGGACAATTACCGCACGGCCCTGACGCTCGACCCGGACAGCGTGGATGTGGCGCGCCGGTCCTATGTCCAGGCGCTGGAGAGCGGCGACCGGGCGCTGGCGCTGCGGTCCGCCGCGTTGCTGGAGGCGCAGGGCGCGTTGCCGCGTGATGGCACGCTGCTGCTGATCGGCGAGGCGCTAGGGCGCAAGGACTGGGCAGGCGCGCGGACGCTGACGGCGCGGATGGCGGAGGAAGGCAATTTCTCCTTCCTTGCCCCCATCATCACCAGCTGGATCACGCTGGGCGAGGGCCATTATGTCGCGCCGGTCGTCGCGGGTCAGGACCGTTTTGCGGCGCTGGCGCAGCGTTATATCGATGAACATGTGGCCTTGCAGGCGCTGGATCGCGGCGATGTAGCGGCAGCGGTGCCCGCGATCAGGCGTGCGATTGCGCTGCGTGGCGGCGAAAGCACGGCGTTGCGCCTGACGTTGGCGGCGCAACTGGCGGCGCGCGGGGCGAAGGCGGAGGCGCTGATGCTGGTCCCGGCGGGCGAGGCGACGTTCGCGCGCGCGCGGGCCGATCTGACGCGCGGCAAGGTGAAGGCGGCGGCGGTCACGCCGGTTCAGGGTTATGCGCGTTTGCTGTCGCGGCTGGCATCCGACATCGCGTCGGACAATAGCGGCATGGCGCTGAGCGTCCGGCTGGCGCGGATCGCGACCTTTGCCGATCCGGGCGGGACGGAGGTGCAGCTGGTCGCCGCGCGCCTGTTGAGCGCGGGCGGGCTGGCGCAGGGCGGCGTGGCGGAGGCGCGCAAGATCCCGGTCGATGGCTGGTATGGCGCGCTGGGTCAGGCAGAACTGGTCGATGCGCTGGCAGCGGCGGGCGACAGGCAGGCGGCGCTGGGACTGGCGCGATCGCTGGCCGCGGAACCGGGCGCGGGCAGCGAACGGCAGGTTCGGTTGGGTCGGTTGTTGGCCGACATGAATGATTTTGACGGTGCGGCAGCGGCGTTCCGAGCAGCGCAGGCAGACTATGGTGACGGGCAAGTGCCCTGGGCGCTGTTGCTGTTCGAAGGGAGCGCGCTGGAACAGGGCGAACGCTGGGATGAAGCGCGCGTCGTGCTGGAGCGGGCCATGGCGCTGGCCCCCAACGAACCTGTGGTGCTCAATTATCTGGGCTATGCGCAGATCGAGCGGCGGCAGAATGTCGCGGAGGCACTGGACCTTATCAAGAAGGCGAGCGCGCTGAAGCCGCAGGATGCCTCTATTGCCGATTCTCTCGGCTGGGCGCGTTATGTGACGGGCGATGTTGCTGGCGCGGTTCCGGTGCTGGAGCGGGCGGCGGCGGGCGCGCCGGCGGATGCGACGATCAACGAGCATCTGGGCGATGCGCTGTGGAGTGCGGGACGGCGGTATGAGGCGCGCTATGCCTGGTCGGCGGCCTCCCTCTTTGCGCAAGGGGACGGCGCGGAGCGGATCGCGGCCAAGGTGGAGCAGGGATTGAAGCCAGAATATGCCGCACCCTGATCTGGACGCGGGCCTGATGATCGAGACCGCCTATGCCAAGGTGAATGTCGCGCTGCATGTGCGGGCGCGGCAGGACGATGGCTATCATGCGCTGGAAAGCCTGTTCGCCTTTGCCGAACATGGCGACCGGCTGAGCGCCGTGGCGAGCGATGACGGGGCGATCGACCTGATCATCGATGGACCATTTGGCGGCGCGCTGGAGGCGGGGCCGGACAATCTGGTCATCAAGGCGGCGCGCGCGTTGCAGGCCTATCTGGGGGATCAGCGCGGCGCGGCGATCCGCCTGACCAAGATTTTGCCGGTGGCGTCGGGCATTGGCGGCGGTTCGGCGGATGCGGCGGCAACGCTGCGTCTGCTGGCGCGATTGTGGGACGTGCGTATTGAGGCTGAGGAACTGGCAGGGCTGGCGCTCGATCTGGGATCGGACGTGCCCGCCTGCGTCGCCAGCGTGACGCAGATGGTGACAGGACGCGGCGAACGGCTGCGGCCGCACCCCGTTGAGGGGCTGGACGGCATGGCGATGCTGCTGGTCAATCCGGGGGTCGGCGTATCGACGGCGCAGGTGTTCAGCGGTTGGGACCGGGTGGATCGCGGACCGCTGGATGCCACGAGCCTGGAAACATTGGTGGCGCAGGGGCGCAATGACCTGGAGGCGCCGGCGATTGCCGCCGCGCCTGTGATTGCGCAATTGCTCGGCGCGCTGGAGGGGCATGACGGGCTGGTGCTGGCACGCATGTCCGGGTCTGGCGCGACCTGCTTTGCGCTGTTCGACAGCGATGCGGCGATGGCCGACGCGGCCATGGCGGTGCAGGCCGCGCACCGCGACTGGTGGATCATGGAAACGCGGATCAGAACGGCATGAGCGAGGCATTCACGCAGATTGACGGCGGCGGGCTGGACGTTCTGATCATCGCCGATCATGCGTCGGCGCGGGTGCCCGATGACATCGACCTGGGCATCGATCCGGCGTTGCTGGACAATCATATCGCGATCGACATCGGCGTGGCGGAGGTCAGCGCGCTGCTGGTGGCGCAACTGGGCTGCACCGCGATATTGGGCGGAGCGTCGCGGCTGGTGATCGACCTTAATCGCGAACCGGACGCGCCGGGCCTGTTGCCGGTGATGAGCGACGGCCATGCCATCCCCGGCAATCGCGACGCGGATCTGGCCCAGCGCATGATGCGGTTCCACCATCCCTATCATCATCAGGTCGAACGGCTGCTGGAGGGGATGACCGCGCCGTTCATCCTGTCGCTGCACAGCTTCACGCCCCATCTGGCCAGCGATCCGGGACAGAAGCGCCCGTGGGAGATTGGCATATTATATAATGCGGACGATCGCGCAGCGCGGATCGCAATCCCCATGCTGGAGGCGGCCGGGCTGATCGTTGGCGACCAGTTGCCCTATTCGGGCCAGCAATTGAACGCGACGATGAACCGCCATGCGGAGGCCAATGACATTCCCTATCTGGGGATCGAGATGCGGCAGGATATGGTGCGTGACGCGGCGGGGCAGCGGCGTTTTGCCGATTTGATCGGCCCGGTGGTGCTGGCGTGCAGGAGCGCACTGACATGAGGATTTTGATCGCCGGATGCCTGTTGCTGGTGGCCTGTGGCGGGGAGCCAGGCAAGCCGGGCAATGAGGCAGGGCCACAGCAGGCGACGGCTACGCCGGTCGATGACGGCAAGGCCGATTGTGCGATCGGCGCGGACGCTGGCTGGGCACGCGATTGCCAGATCGAACGGACAGGCGAGATATTGACGATCCGTCATCCCGATGGCGGTTTCCGCCGCTTCCGCGTGTTGGCGGACGGTCGCGGGCTGGAAGCGGCGGATGGCGCGGAGATGGCGCGGTTGCAGATCGTCGATACCGGACTGGTCGAAATCCGTATCGGCGGCGACCGCTATCGCCTGCCGGTGAAGGTCGCCGGATCGGCGCCGTGAACGCCGGAACGCCGATCCTGACCGCAGAGCAGATGCACAGCGCGGAACAGGCTTTGTTCGATGCTGGCGTCGATGATTATGGCTTGATGGAAGAGGCTGGCGCGGCGGCGGCGGCGATTATCTGGCGCGCGGGCGGACTGCGCGACACGCTGGTCCTGTGCGGGCCGGGCAATAATGGCGGCGACGGCTTCGTCATCGCCCGGCTGCTGCGCGCGCGGGGCGTTGCGGTACGGGTCGCCGTGCTGGGGGAAAGCGGCACGCCATCCAGTCGCCGGGCGCAGGCGGGATGGGATGGGCCGGTCGAGCAACTCGCGACCGCTGCCCCGGCCACGCAACTGGTCGACGCGCTGTTCGGCACCGGGCTGTCGCGCGGGCTTGATCCGGCCGTGGCAGCGCGGCTGTGCGACCTGAGCGCGTCGGCCAGTCACAGCTATGCGATCGACCTGCCCAGCGGCGTCGATAGCGACAGCGGCGCGCTGCTTTCCGCCGTGCCGCATTTCAGCATCTGCATAGCGCTGGGGGCATTGAAGCCCGCTCACCTGCTCTATCCGGCGGCGGGGCATGTCCGACGGCTGATCTGCGCCGACATCGGCATTCCGGCGTCGGACTTGGCGCATCAACTGATGCCGCCACGCCTGGCAGCGCCTGGCCCGGACGATCATAAATATCGGCGCGGTCTGGTGGCCGTCGTCGGCGGGACGATGGCCGGCGCTAGCATTCTGGCGGCGCAGGCAGCCGCGCGATCCGGCGCGGGCATGGTGCGACGGCTGGCAGCCGATGGCCTGCGCCACGGAGCCGACGCCATCGTCACGCAGGATGCGCAGACTGTGGATGCGCTCCATGATTCGCTGGATGATGCGCGGCTGGCGGCCGTGCTGGTCGGGCCGGGCCTGGGGCGCGACGCCATGGCGCGGGCGCGGCTGGAGGCAGTGTTGACCCATGGCCATCCGCTGGTGCTGGACGCCGACGCGCTGACGCTGATCGACGTCGAGCAGATACCCGATGGCGCGATCCTGACCCCGCATGAGGGCGAATTCGCGCGGTTGTTCGGCAATCTGCCGGGCAGCAAGATCGACCGGGCGCGGGCGGCGGCGGAGCGGAGCGGCGCGATCGTGATATATAAGGGCGCGGACAGCGTGATCGCGGCCCCGGACGGGCGCGTTGCGGTGGCGTCGGGTTCGTCGCACTGGCTGTCCACCGCCGGGACGGGCGACGTTCTGGCGGGGCTGGTCGCCGGGCGGTTGGCGGTGACGCGCGATGCTTTTCGTGCGGCGGGCGAGGCGGTGTGGCTGCATGGCGACGCTGCGCGGCGGGCGGGCGCGGCTTTTATCGCCGATGATTTGCTTGCAGCGCTGCCAGCGGCTATCGCCGCGCGATTGTGACCGACACTGATCCAGACATCATCATCCGCATCGCTGCCAAGGGCGATGGCATCACCGCCGATGGACGCCACGCCGCGCTGACGGCACCGGGCGACCGGCTGCTGACCGATGGCACGACCATCGCCGGGCCGCATCATGTGGAACCACCCTGCGTCCATTTCCCGACCTGTGGCGGCTGCGAATTGCAGCATGTCGACGAGGCGAGCCTGGCGGACTTTGTGACCGGGCGTGTGGTTGGCGCGCTGGCGGGGCAGGGCATTGTCGCGCAAACGGTGCTGCCGCCGCATCTTTCGCCACCGATGACGCGGCGGCGTGCCTCGCTGCGCGCGGTGCGGGCGGGCAAGACGGTGACGATCGGTTTTGCCGAATCCGGTAGCCATAAGCTCATCGACCTGAGCATGTGCGCGGTGCTGGACCCGCGCCTGTTTGCGCTGCTGGCGCCGCTGCGCGAACTGTTGCGGCTGATCCTGCCCGACAAGCGGGCGGCGCATGTCCGCATGTCGCTGATCGACCAGGGCGTCGACCTGTTGCTGGAAGGGGTGAAGGTCGAAGGGCTGGCGGCGGACGAGGGGCTGGGCGATTTTGCGCGGACGCTGGGCCTGGCGCGCCTGACGATCGATGAAGGCGATGGCCCGCAAACCCGCTGGGAACCCGAAGCGGCCACGGTGACATTCGGTGGCGTGCCGGTGGCGTTTCCGCCCTTTTCCTTCCTGCAAGCGACGCCCGATGGCGAAGCGGCGCTGGTGGGCGCGGTGCGTGAGGCCATGCCGGACACGGGCGCGGTGGCGGACCTGTTTTGCGGCCTTGGCACCTTCGCGCTGGCGCTGGGGGCTGCGCGCCCGGTCTATGCGGCGGAGGGCGCGCGCGATGTCGTGCTGGCGCTGAAACTGGCGGGGCAAAGGGCGCAGCGGCGGATGGTGGCGGACCATCGCGACCTGTTCCGCCGGCCATTGACGCCAGAAGAACTGAACCGCTTTGCCGCCGTGGTCATCGACCCGCCACGCGCGGGCGCGCGGGAGCAGGTCATGCAACTGGCCGCGTCCAGCGTGCCGGTAATCGCCTATGTGTCCTGCAATCCGGCGAGTTTTGCGCGCGATGCCGTGCATCTGGTGGGGGGCGGATACCGGCTGGATCAGGTCCGCCCGGTCGGCCAGTTCCGCTGGTCCACCCATGTCGAGATGGTGGGCATCTTCCGCCGATAAAAATTGTCCCTCGCCGCAAGGGGGAAGCGGCGAGGGACAGGCACCCTCTCCAAAGGGGAGCTTGAGCCTTTTAGCCCAGCTTGATGACAGTCGCGCGACGGCGGGCAGGCACAGGTTCGGCATAGAGGCTGGCCATCGGCTCGTCCGCTACTTCGACCACGGTTTCCGCCGTGAAGCCGTTGAAACCTGTACGCATGGCGCAGCCATAGGCGCCCAGCATGCCGATTTCGATATAATCGCCAGCGGCGACATCGTCAGGCAGCATGAACGGGCCGACCATATGGTCCATATCGTCGCAGGTCGGACCATAGAAGGAGAAGCCGGTCAGGGCTGCATCGCTTTCCTCGTCACGCAGCAGCGCGACCGGGAAACGCCAGCCGATATGCGCGGCATCGAACAAGGCGCCATAGGCACCGTCGTTGATGTAGAGCTCCGTACCGCGACGGCGCTCTACCCGGACGATGATGGAGCTATATTCCGCCGACAGCGCGCGGCCAGGCTCGCACCAGAGTTCCGACGAATAGCTGACCGGCAGGCTTTCGAAGCCACGGTGGATCGCGTCGAAATAATTTTCGAGCGCAACCGGCTCCATGCCCGGATAGATCGACGGGAAGCCGCCGCCGACATCGATGATGTCGACCGTGACCGCCGCGTCGACGATCGCCGCGCGGACGCGCTCGATCGCATCGCTATAGGCCTGCGGGCTCATCGCCTGGCTACCGACGTGGAAGCAGATGCCAAGCGCGTCGGCCGCCTGACGGGTGGCCATCAGCAATTCGCGGGTTTCGCCGAGTTCCGCGCCGAATTTCGACGCCAGCGACAATTCGCTATGTTCCGACGACACCCGCAGGCGGACGCACAATTCCAGATCGGTCGCGCCATTGGTCGCGCGCATGATCTTTTCCAGCTCGTCGATCGTGTCGAGCGAGAAGGTGCGTACGCCATGGACGGCATAGGCTTCGGCGATGGCTTCTTCAGCCTTGACCGGATGCATGAAGCACAGCTTCGCGTCCGGCAGCGTTTCCGCGACAAGGCGCACTTCCGCGATGGAAGCGACGTCAAAGTGCGAAATACCATTGTCCCACAACGTCCGAAGCAAATCGGGCGAGGGATTGGCCTTTACGGCATAGAGCGAGCGCCCCGGAAACTTCTCGACGAAGAATCGGGCGGCGCGGGCCGCAGCCTGCGGGCGAATCAGCGTTACCGGTGCTGCCGGTGTGAGGGTGGTCGCTACCCCCAGCGCGCTAGGATGCTTGTGCAATTCAAGGGACCTCCAGTGTCGTTCGTGGGCATAAAAAGCTGCCTTGCGGTGGAAGTCCCATGGGGCAGCGGACGGTCGCTATATGCGTAGGGGGTCCCCCTGTAAAGCGTATGTGCAAATTTTGTTGCACGCGGCTCCACGAAGCGTGCCTCAGGAGAGGCGAGCCTTGAAATCCGAATAGGAAAAAGCGCGAATTTCCGTGAGTTTGTCGGTGGTTGAATCCCAGAGCCAGATGGCAGGCAGGGGAACGCCATTGAACGTATTGGTCTTGACCATGGAATAATGGGCCTGGTCGAGGAAGGCGATCCGCGCGCCCGGCTCCGCGCCGCCGGGGACTCGATAGTCGCCGATAATGTCGCCCGCCAGGCAGGATGGCCCGCCAAGGCGCGTGACGGGTCCGTCCGATGGCTCATGCAGCATGGCGGGGCGATAGGGCGCCTCGATCACGTCGGGCATGTGGCAGGTCGCGCTAATATCGGTGATGCCGACGGCCATGCCATTGTCGATGACATCGAGGATTTCGCCCACCAGTATGCCCGCGTCGAGCGCCATCGCTTCGCCCGGTTCCAGATAGAGGGTGAGACCGGTCTGCGCCTTGATCCGTTGCAGAAAGGCGACCAGATCGTCGCGCTGATAATCGGCGCGCGTGATATGGTGGCCTCCGCCGAAATTGAGCCATTTGAGGCTGGCGATGTGCGGCAGGATATGCGGTTCGACCGCCGCCCAGGTGCGCTCCAGCGGCGCCAGATCCTGTTCGCACAGATTATGGAAATGGATGCCGTCCACGCCGGCCAGATGATCGGGCGTCAGCTGGCTGACGGGGAAGCCCAGGCGGCTGTGCGGCTGGGACGGATCATATTTTGCGACTTCGCCTTCGGGGTTTTGCGGATTGATGCGCAGCCCGATGTCGAAACTGTGTCCGGCCGCGCGGGCGGCGTCGATTTGCGGCTTGAACCGCGCAATCTGGCCGGGACTGTTGAAGATCACATGGTCGGAAATCTTGAGAATTTCGGCCAGATCGGCAGGCTTATAGGCGGCGCAATAGGTCGCGACCTCGCCCTTATATTCCTCGCGGCCAAGGCGCGCTTCATAGAGGCCGGACGCGCAGACGCCGTCGAGATATTCGCCCATGACGCTGCCGAGCGACCACATCGAAAACGCCTTGAGCGCGCCCAATATCTTGATGCCTGCGCGGTCGCGAACGTCGGCCAGGATGGCAAGGTTGCGCCGGATCGCGGCCTCATCCACCACGAAGGCGGGTGAGGGGACGCGATACAGGTCGAAATGGGCGAAGGCGGCGGGATCGCCGGCTTTGGTTTCCATAAACTCTCCGTTCGGGCTGAGCGAAGTCGAAGCCCTACATCGAACGCTAGTGAGATGCCTTCGCTTGCGCTCAGGCGAGCCCTTCGACTTCGCTCAGGGCGAACGGTTCAGAACGCCAGTGGCGCGTCCAGTTCCTTCACCTGCCAGGGCAGGCCATGCTTGTTGAGCATGTCCATGAACGGGTCGGGATCGAACTGTTCGATGTTGAACACGCCTTCGCCGCGCCATGCGCCGGTCAGCATCATCGCTGCGCCAATCATCGCGGGGACGCCGGTGGTGTAGCTGACCGCCTGATTGCCGGTTTCGGCATAGGCATCCTCATGATCGCAGACGTTGAGGACATAGACGGTTTTCTGCACGCCATCCTTGGTGCCGGTGGCAATGTCGCCGATATTGGTCTTGCCCTTGGTCGTGGAACCCAGGCTGGACGGTTCGGGCAGCACGGCCTTGAGGAACTGGAGCGGGATGATCTCCTTGCCCTCGTAGATGACCGGATCGATCCGGGTCATGCCGACATTCTGGAGCACTTCCAGATGCTTCAAATAGGCGTCGCCAAAGGTCATCCAGAAACGGATGCGTTTGATTTCGGGATAGAATTTGGCCAGGCTTTCCAGTTCCTCATGATACATGAGGTACATATTCTTGGGGCCAACCTGGTCGAAATCGAATGTCTGCTTGTGGCTAAGCGCCGGACCTTCGACCCACTGCCCGTTTTCCCAGTGACGCGACGGGGCGGTCACTTCGCGGATGTTGATTTCCGGGTTGAAATTGGTCGCGAAATGCTGGCCATGGTCGCCGCCATTGCAATCGAGAATGTCGAGCGTGTCGATCGTGTCGAGCAGATGCTTCTTGATGTAGGAGGCAAATACGCTGGTGACGCCGGGGTCGAAACCGGAGCCGAGCAGCGCCATGATGCCCGCTTCCTTGAAGCGTTCCTGATAGGCCCATTGCCAGCCATATTCGAATTTCGGCGTGTCGCGCGGTTCGTAATTGGCGGTGTCGAGATAATCCACCTTGGTCGCGAGGCACGCGTCCATGATGTTGAGATCCTGATAGGGCAGGGCCAGATTGACGACCAGCCTTGGCTGTACCTTTTCGATCAGCGCGATGGTGGCGGCGACATCGTCGGCATCCACCTGCGCCACGTCGATGGTGACGCCGGTGCGGGCCAGCACCGATTCGGCGACCTTCTCACAGCTGACGATGCGGCGGCTGGCGAGCGTGATGTGCGAGAATATATCGCTGTTCATCGCCATCTTGTGCACCGCGACCGACCCGACGCCGCCCGCGCCGATGACCAGAACCTTGCTCAATCTCGTCTCCATATGCTGTGCGCGGTCACCCCGCGAAAGCGCCCATATAGGGGCTTGGGATGACAGCGCAAAGACGCAGTGCAATTGCGCTGCCTGCCCTGATGTCCTTTAGGTCATGCCTTGCACCCATTCGCTTCTCTCAAACGTATCAACCGCGCATCCCGACACCTTTGGGATGCCAGGATAGCGGAAGGATGCCCCCATGAAATTTTTACCCATGACGATCGCGCTTGCCAGCGTGATATTGACCGCCAGCGGCGGCGGGATCGCGCAGGCGCAAATGGCCAAGAACCCGATGGTCGGCGGCGCGGCGATGTATCCGACCAAGGATATTGTCGACAATGCGGTCAATTCAAAGGATCACACGACGCTGGTAGCCGCAGTGAAGGCGGCCGGTCTGGTCGACACGCTCAAGAGCGCCGGGCCGTTTACCGTGTTCGCGCCGACCAATGCCGCTTTCGCGAAGCTGCCCGCAGGCACGGTCGATACGCTGCTGAAGCCGGAGAATAAGGCGACGCTGACCGGCATACTGACCTATCATGTCGTGCCCGGCAAAATGAACGCGAAGGACATTGCGGCCAAGGCTGCGGCCAATGGCGGCAAGGCGGTGCTGACAACCGCGCAAGGCGAACCGCTGACCGTCTGGCAGAAGGGCAAGGACTGGTATGTCACCGACGCCAAGGGCGGATCGGCCAAGATCACCATTGCCGACGTCAATCAGTCGAACGGTGTCATCCACGTCATAGACACGGTTTTGATGCCTTGATCGCTGTCGAAATGATGTGATGGCCGACGGGCCGATGGCTCCACCCCCTTGCCATCGGCCCGTTTGTTTTTGGGTCAGCGCACCAGTTTCTTCAGCCCCTCCACCGTATCCGCCTCCGCCGCTGGCTTGTCCCGCCTGATGCGGGCGATGCGGGGGAAGCGCATGGCGAGGCCGGATTTGTGGCGCTTGCTGTCATGGATGCTGTCGAAGGCGACTTCCAGCACCAGCGTCTTTTCCACTTCGCGCACCGGGCCGAAGCGGGCGACCGTGTTCTGGCGGACGAAGCGGTCCAGCCATTTCAATTCCTCATCGGTGAAGCCGCTATAGGCCTTGCCCACCGGGTGCAGTTCGCCGTCCGGCGTCCAGCAACCGAAGGTGTAATCCGAATAGAAGGAGGAGCGTTTGCCGTGGCCGCGCTGGGCGTACATCATGACGCAATCGGCGGTCAGCGGATCGCGTTTCCATTTATACCATAAAGCGGCCTTGCGCCCGGCGACATAGGGGCTGTCGCGGCGTTTGAGCATCACGCCTTCGATCGCGGCGTCGCGCGCGCCTGCCCGAATGTCGGCGAGCGCGTCGAAATCGGCAGCGTCGATCGTGGCGGACAGATCGAACCGCGTCGCGTCGAGATGGGGCATATAGGCTTCGAGCCGGGCACGGCGCTGTTCCCAGGGCAGGGCGCGCAAATCTTCGCCGCCCTCCAGCAGCAGATCGTACAGGCGCACGAAGGCGGGATAGTCCGCCTGCATTTTGGCGCTGACGAGCTTGCGGCCAAGGCGCTGTTGCAGGGCGTTGAAGCTGGCCGCCTCGCCGCCCTGAAATTCACCGCGCACCAGCAATTCGCCATCCAGCACGGCATGGCCGGTGAAGGCGGCGGCTATTTCGGGGAAGCTCGCTGAAATGTCGTCGCCCGCGCGGCTGTAGAGGCGGGTTTCGCTCCCCGTGCCGACGATCTGGATGCGGATGCCGTCCCATTTCCACTCGGCGGCATAGTCCGCCAAATCCACGCTGTCCGCTTCGAGCGGGTGAGCGAGCATGAAGGGGCGAAAGAAGGGCGTGCCCGCCGGGTCGGGGCGTGGCGCGCGGCCTTCGGCCCAGTCGAACAGGGCGGTGTAGGGGGGCGAAAGGGCGTGCCAGACCTGCTCGACATCATCGACGTCGAGCCCGAATGCCTGCGCGAAGCCCGTCTTGGCAAGGCGGGCGGAAATGCCGACGCGCAGGCCGCCGGTGGCGAGTTTGAGCAGGGCGAAGCGGCCTGATGCGTCGAGATGGTCCATCATCTGCGCCAGGGCGTCGGGCGCTGCGGCGCGACTGGTGGCGTGGAGGCGCTCGACCACGGCAGCAAGCGTCAGCGTGCCGTCGTCCAGGTCCGGTGGTTCGCCCGGCGGCGTCGGCCAGAGCAGGGCGACGGTTTCGGCCAGGTCGCCCACATAGTCGCGGCTCATTTCATACAGGACGGGATCGACGCGGGCGCGGATCATTTCGCCAATGGCCGAGGATTTGACCGCCTTTAGATCGAGATTGCCGGTGAGGGCAGCCAGCGCCCAGCCACGATCCGGGTCCGGCGCGGAGCGCAGATAGGCGGCGATCAGCGCCAGCTTGCCATTGCGCGATCGGGTGTAGACGAGGGCGTCGAGCAGTTGGGAGAAGGGTCTCACTTACGTGCTCCCGCGCAGACGGGAGCCCAGTTCGGACATCGCTTACTGGCGCAACGGCAGGACTGGGCTCCCGCCTGCGCGGGAGCACATGGATTGTTGCCGCGTATCACCCTTCCTCCTCCTCATCGTCCCGCCCGACCAGCGCTAGCGCCCGCGCCCTGATCTGATGGGTCATGCACCAGTGGAGCAAAGCTTCCTCTCGCCCATGGGTGATCCAGGTTTCGGTCGGGGCAACCTCGCGGATCGTGTCTGTCAGTTCGTCCCAGTCGGCATGGTCGGACAGGATCAGCGGCAGTTCGACATTCTTCTGCCGAGCGCGCTGGCGCACGCGCATCCAGCCGGATGCCATGGCGGTGATCGGGTCGGGCAGGCGGCGGCTCCAGCGGTCGTTGAGCGCAGATGGCGGCGCGACGATGATCGCGCCGCGCATGTCCTTTGCCGCGACGCCAGTGGCGGGGCGCAGGTCGCCCATCTCGACACCGAGTTCGACATAGAGATTGCACATGCGTTCCATTGCCCCGTGGAGGTAGATCGGGTCGTGATGGCCGCGCGCGCGCAATTCGCAGATGACCCGTTGCGCCTTGCCCAGCGCATAAGCGCCGACCAGCACGGAGCGATCGGGGTTGGCGTGAAGCGCGGCGAGTAGCCGGTCGATCTCGCTGCCGGTATCGGGATGGCGGAACACAGGCAGGCCAAAGGTCGCTTCGGTCACGAAAATGTCGCACGGCACAGGCTCGAACGAGGGGCATGTGGGGTCGGGCCGGCGCTTGTAATCGCCAGTGACGACGACCCGCTCGCCCGCATGGGTCAGGACGATTTGCGCCGATCCCAGGACATGGCCTGCGGGCACATAGCGGATGGTGACGCCGCCCAGCCGGATTTCCTCGCCATAGCCGACCGGCGTGCCCGATGCCGTGCCGTAGCGCAGGCCCATGATCGCCAGCGTTTCGCGCGTCGCCCAGACATGGCCATGGCCGCCGCGCGCATGATCGGCATGTCCGTGCGTTACCAATGCGCGCTCTCGCGGGACGGACGGGTCGATCCACGCATCGGCAGGGCGGACATAGATGCCGGTGGGGTGGGGTTCGATCCAATGGGCCATAGATGACCAGAAGATGTGAGCGCGCCGCCGGTTCCGCAAGCTGGTAACAGGGACGTAACGCTATCGTCACGGTGCCGACGCGCAGTTGCCCTATGGGCCACGCCACGACCCGATAGCGAGGAGGCTTGAACAGCATGGCGGCACCGGCCCATAATAAGATCACGCGCGCGGTGCATCGCCACCGGCATCTGTCCAAGCAGGGGCTGCTGGAGCGTGCCTTTACCTTCGCGTTCCGGGGGCTGGTCTATGCCCAGATCTGGGAAGATCCGGCGGTGGACATGGAGGCGCTGGCGATCACGCCCGATTGCCATGTGGTGACGATCGCGTCGGGGGGCTGCAACGTCCTGTCCTACCTGACCGCCGATCCCGCGAAGATCACGGCCGTGGACCTGAACACCGCCCATATCGCGCTCAACCGGCTGAAGCTGATGGCGGCGCGGACCTTGCCGGACCACGCCGCCTTTCACCGTTTCTTCGCGCAGGCGGACAGCCGCGAGAATATCGCGGCCTATCGGGAGATGGTCGCGCCGCATCTGGATGAAGCGACGCGGCGCTACTGGGAAGGGCGCGACCTGATCGGGCGGCGGCGGATCGGCGGCTTTGCGCGGGGCATCTACAAGCATGGCCTGCTGGGGCGCTTCATCGGCGCGGCGCATCTGCTGGCGCGGTTGCATGGCGTCAATCCGCGGCGGATGCTGGACGCCACGACACTGGCGGAGCAGCGGGCGATCTTCGACGCGGAACTGGCCCCGATTTTCGACAAGGCGTTTGTGCGCTGGCTGACCAGCCAGCCCGCCTCACTGTTCGGGCTGGGCATTCCGCCCGCGCAGTTCGAGGCGCTGGCCGGGGACGACCGGATGGACGCGGTGCTCAAAGCCCGGCTGAAGAAACTGGCCTGCGACTTTGACCTGAAGGATAATTATTTCGCGGTGCAGGCATTCGGGCGCGGCTATGCCGCCAATGACCCGGCGGGCGCGGGGCCATTGCCGCCCTATTTGCAGGCGGCCAATCATGACGCGGTGCGGACGCGGGCGGACCGTGTCGATGTGCGCCATGTCAATTTCACCGATTTCCTGCGCGATCGGCCGGCCGCTTCGGCGGATCGCTACATATTGCTCGATGCGCAGGACTGGATGGATGACGATCAGTTGAACGCGCTGTGGGCGCAGATCACGCGGACGGCGAAGCCGGGCGCGCGGGTGCTGTTCCGCACGGCGGGCGAACCGAGCATCCTGCCCGGACGGGTTGTCGACGCGGTGATGGACCAGTGGGCGTATCAGGCGCAGGCGTCGCTTGATTACACGGCGCGCGACCGATCGGCCATTTATGGCGGGGTGCATCTCTATGTGCTGAAGGAGGCATGATGAGCGACCATGGACGGTTGATGGACGGCACCTATCGCTGGCAACGGCATATCTATGACATAACGCGCAAATATTATCTGCTGGGGCGCGACGGACTGATCGCCGACCTTGCTCCGCCTTCGGGCGGCAGCGTGCTGGAAATCGGCTGCGGCACCGGACGCAATCTGATCGCGGTTGGCAAGGCATGGCCCCATGCGCGGCTCTATGGCGTCGATATTTCGCAGGCGATGCTGGACACGGCGCAGATTTCGGTTGAGCGGGTGGGCATGGCCTGCCGCGTCAGGCTGGCACGGGGAGATGCCGTGGATTTCGATCCGCAGGCGCTGTTCGGGCGGGCGACCTTCGATCGCGTGTTCATCAGCTATGCGCTGTCGATGATCCCCGACTGGGAAGCGGCATTGCAACAGGCCGCGCTATGCGTCGCGCCGGGGGGCAGGCTGGAGGTTGTGGATTTCGGCCAGCAGGAAGGCCTGCCCGGCGCGTGGCGCGCGGTCCTGTTTGGATGGCTGGCGCGGTTCCACGTAACGCCGCGCCCGGTGCTGGGCGACGCCATCGAAGCCGTCGCTCGCAATGTCGGTGGCGAACCGAGCCTGAGGACGCTGTATCGCGGCTATGCCGTTCGCGGTGGCGTGGCGAAAGCCTGACCGCCCATTTCCAGCGAGACGGCGCTGGGGCTTAAGCTGCCTTGCGTTCCAGCAACTCAAGATCCAGCCGGTCCCAGATTTCCACCAGCGCCGCGACCAGATCGCGCATCATCGCTTCGGTGTGGGCCGGGCCGGGGGTGAAGCGCAGGCGCTCGGTCCCGCGCGGGACGGTGGGATAGTTGATCGGCTGCACATAGGCGCCATATTCGGCGAGCAGAATGTCGCTGATCCGTTTGGCCTTGACCGGATCGCCCACCATCAGCGGCACGATATGGGTGACCGTGTCCATGACGGGGAGGCCCGCATCAGCCATGAACTGCTTGAGCAGGGCGGCGGACGCCTGTTGCCCGTCCCGTTCCTCGCTGGAGCCTTTCAGATGGCGCACGCTGGCCAGCACGCCCGCGACCAGCACGGGGGAGAGCGAAGTGGTGAAGATGAAGCCGGGCGCATAGCTGCGGATCACATCGACGATCATCTGGTCAGCCGCGATATAGCCGCCCATCACGCCGAACGCCTTGCCCAGCGTGCCTTCGATGATGGTCAGCCGGTCCGCGACGGCGTCGCGTTCCGAAATGCCGCCACCACGCGCGCCATACATGCCCACGGCATGAACTTCGTCCAGATAGGTCAGCGCGTTGAACTCGTCGGCCAGGTCGCAGATCGCGGCGATCGGCGCGACGTCGCCGTCCATCGAATAGACGCTTTCGAACGCGATCAGCTTGGGCGCTTCGGGATCTTCGGCCGCCAGCAATTCACGCAGATGGTCGACGTCATTGTGGCGGAATACTCGCTTTTCGCAGCCCGAATTGCGGATGCCCGCGATCATGCTGGCATGGTTGAGTTCATCGGAAAAAACGATGCAGCCCGGCAGCAGCTTGGCCAGCGTGGAGAGCGTCGCTTCGTTCGAGACATAGCCCGACGTGAACAGCAGGGCCGCTTCCTTGCCGTGCAGATCGGCCAGTTCGCCTTCCAGATCGACATGATAATGGGTGTTGCCGCCGATATTGCGGGTGCCGCCGGACCCGGCGCCAACATCGTGCAGCGCCTCTTCCATCGCGGCCACGACCTTGGGATGCTGACCCATGGCCAGATAGTCGTTGGAACACCAGACGGTGATGGGCTTGGGACCATTATGGCCGTGAAAGCAGCGCGCATTGGGGTAAGCGCCCCGGTTGCGCAGGATATCGATGAACACCCGATACCGGCCTTCTTCATGGAGACGATCGATCGCCTGCGCAAAGATATGCTTGTAGTTCACGCTCGCCCTAACCCTAGACTGCCCACATTCTACTTATAGCGGGCGTTTACCGATTGATGCTGCGCTTTACCAGCGCTAACCGTTCGCAGACATAAGGGGAAATACCGATCAATCATATCGGACCTTTTGTCCAAGAGACAGAATCAGAGCTGTTCGATCCGGTCGAGGCCATAGCGGGCTAGCGCCGGGGCGAGCGCGCGGACATGGTCATCCACCCGCGTGAATACGGCGATGCCGTTGGCGGGAGCGTCCGGCCAGGGCTGGCCCTGCGTCAGAAACGCGATGCGCCGGGCGATCCCCTCTCCGCCATGAACGAAGGTCAGCGGACGCGATGCAGCGACGGCCAGTTCTTCCTCGACCAGCGGAAAATGGGTGCAGGCCAGCGCCACGGTATCCATGCGGTCCCCGCCCGGCTGGTCGGTCAGCCCCGCCAGCGCGGCGCGGGCGATCGCCGGGTCGAGCGGTTCGCCGCGTAGCTTCGCTTCGGCCAGTTGCACCAATGCCGCGCAGCCATGCCGCAGCATGATGCAGTCCGCGCCATGTTCGGCAGCCAGCCGGTCGACATAGGGCTGGCGCACGGTGGCGTCGGTGCCCAATACCCCGAACACGCGGGTTTTGGAGGCAAGCGCGGCGGGTTTGATCGCGGGAACGGTGCCGACGACGGGAATGTCGAGCGCCGCGCGCACATGGCTCAATGCGATGGTCGATGCCGTGTTGCAGGCGATGACGGCCAGGCGCGGGCGGTATCGCTCCACCAGCCGCCCCAGCAGCGCCGGGACGCGCGCGGCGATCTCCGTCTCGCTCTTGGTGCCATAGGGGAATCCGGCGCTATCGGCGGCATAGACGACCGGCGCGGTCGGTATCAGTGCGCGGGCGGGGGCGAGGATGGACAGCCCGCCCACGCCGGAATCGAAAAAGAGGATGGGAGCTTCTGGCGCGACCGTCATTATGGAGGGACATGTCGCGGGAACAGGCGGGGGTGTCAACGCCCGTTCGGTTCAATCCCCTGTTTCGGGCAGTTCCGCCAGCAGCTTGCGCAGGGCCGCGACGCTGGCATCATATTGATCGGCCGGGCCGGCGGCGCGCAGCAGTTCCAGATCGCCGCGCAACTGGTCGATCCGCCGCTGCGCCATGGCCAGCTTCACGCCGTCGACCCTGATCTTCAGGTCGATGGCGGCCTTTAGCGGCTCCGTGTCCGACCAGTCCGGCTGCCGCCTGGCGAGCGTATCGACCGCGTCGAGCAACTTGCCGATCTGCCGCCCATAGCTTTGCTGCGCGACGATCGCCTGTTCGGTCTGCGGCGCGCTCGAATTATTTTCGTTGACGATGATATTGCCGAACGACCAGCCGCCGTTGATCGACTGCCACAATTTTTGCGGCGCCAGCGCCATCGTCGTCCAGTTGTGGACGAGGCTGCTCAGGGGATCGAACGAGGCATTGTCGGTCATGGCAAGTCCGTCGCTGGGAGGCCGCCAGAATGACGGGCGCGCAGGCATAAATCAAGCGAAGCCGATGAGAGGTTACGGTTGACCATTGCCCGCGCCGCCCGGCACGCTATGGTCGCCTGACCATCCTGTCTGCCCCATCATCATCGGCGAGAATATGAACTTTCCCTGGCTGCTTCCCCTGTGCGTTCTGCTGCTTGGCTATGGGCTGGGTTCCATCCCCTTTGGCCTGTTGCTGACCCGCCTTACCGGGGCGGGCGACCTGCGGCAGATCGGTTCCGGCAATATCGGCGCGACCAATGTGCTGCGCACGGGGCGCAAGGGGCTGGCGGCGGCGACGCTGCTGCTGGACCTGCTCAAGGGCGCGGCGGCGGTGCTGATCGGCGCGGCGCTGATCGACGGGGGAGGGCCGATGGCGGGCGCCGCGGCCTTTATCGGCCATTGCTATCCGGTCTGGCTGCGCTTTGCCGGGGGCAAGGGCGTGGCGACGATGATGGGCGTGGTGACGGCGCTGCACTGGCCCGCTGGCTGCATCTTTGCCGCAGTGTGGCTCGGCGCGCTGTTCGGGACCAAATGGTCGTCGGTCGGCGGCATGGCGGCGGCGGTGAGCGCGCCGATCGCGCTATGGTTCATGGGGCGGATCGAACTGGTGCCCGTGGCGCTGGCGATGGCGCTGATCCTGTTGTGGCGGCATCGCGCCAATATCGCGCGGCTGATGCAGGGGACGGAACCCAAGATCGGGTCCGGCAAAGGGTGAGCGAGCAGGAACGGTTCGACCGGCTGCGGCTCATCCGCTCACCCCGGATCGGCCCGGTCAGCTATCGGCAATTGCTGGCGCGCTTCGGCACGGCGGGGGCTGCATTGCGCGCCATTCCCGATCTGGCGGCGCGTGGCGGCGGCAAGGCAAGCGTTGCCGATGCGGGCGCGGTCGAGCGGGAGATTGCCGCATCACGGGCGCTGGGCGCGCGGTACCTGTTGATGGGGGACGCAGACTATCCCGCCCTGCTCGACCAGTTTGAGGGCGCGCCGCCCGCGCTGATCGTGCGCGGGGATGCGGCGCTGGCGGCGGGCCAGTGCATCGCCATGGTTGGCGCGCGCAATGCATCGGCTGCGGCAATACGCTTCGCGCGGACGCTGGCGCAGGATCTGGGGCAGCGCGGCGCGGTGGTCGTGTCGGGGCTGGCGCGGGGGATCGACACGGCGGCGCATCAGGGATCGGTGGGCAGCGGGACGATCGGCGTCATCGCCTGTGGGCTGGACGTCGTGTTTCCACCAGAGAACCGGGATTTGCAGGCGCAGATCGCCGATGTCGGCCTGCTGGTGACCGAACATCCGCCCGGCGTGCAGCCACTGGCGCGCCATTTTCCCGCGCGCAACCGGATAATCGCGGGTTTGGCGGTGGGGACCGTCGTGGTCGAAGCCGCGCCCAAATCGGGTTCCCTCATCACCGCCCGGCTGGCGGGCGAAGCGGGGCGGGAGGTGATGGCGGTGCCCGGATCGCCGCTCGACCCGCGCGCGCAAGGCTGCAACCAGCTGATCCGCGAGGGCGCGACCCTGATCCAGAATGCCGACGATGTGCTGGAGGCGGTCGGCAGCCTCGACATTCGCATGGTGCGACAGGGCAGTTTCGATTTCGCCGGAGAGCCGGTATCGAGCGATGTCGCGGCGGGCGAACGCAGCGCCGTCATCGCGCTATTGGGCCATGCGCCGGTGCCGGTCGACGAACTGATCCGCCTGAGCGGACTTAGCCCGGCGGTGGTGCAGACGGTGCTGCTGGAACTGGAACTGGCCGAGCGGCTGGACCGGCTGGCGGGGGGAAGGGTGCGTTTGCGGTGAGGAATGACGCCCAGTCGAAACGCAACCTCCGTTCGTTTCGAGCGAAGTCGAGAAACGTCGCGCATTGGTTTCTCGACTTCGCTCGAAACGAACGGAGCCAATAGTTCCCCCAACTCTTTTATCGCATTAGATGTCAGCCTTCGCTGGCATGACGGCAGAGCCAAGGGGCTAGCGCTCCACCGCCTTCTCCCCTAATCACACGCACCGCTTGACGCCCGCCGTCATCGCCTTCCAGACTCGCGCGTACGTGTGAGGCATCAAATTCCGGGGCCGTAAATGCAGCTTGTCATCGTCGAATCGCCTGCCAAGGCCAAGACTATCGAGAAATATCTGGGCGGGGATTTTCATGTTCTGGCCAGTTACGGACACATCCGCGATCTGCCCGCCAAGGACGGGTCGGTGGACCCGGATGACGGCTTTGCGATGCAGTGGGAAAATTATGGCGACAAGGGCAAGCAGCTCAAGGCCATAAGCGACGCAGCCAAGGGCGCGTCACGATTGATCCTGGCGACTGACCCTGATCGCGAAGGGGAAGCGATCAGCTGGCATGTGCAGGAGGTGCTGCGCGCCAAGAAGGCGCTGCCGGCGCAAGTGGACCGTGTGACCTTCAACGCGATCACGAAGGCCGCCGTGCTGGACGCGATGGCCAAGCCACGCGCGCTGGACGAGGATCTGATCGACGCCTATCGCGCGCGCCGGGCGCTCGACTATCTGGTCGGCTTCACCCTCTCTCCCGTGCTGTGGCGCAAGCTGCCCGGCGCCAAGTCGGCGGGCCGGGTGCAATCGGTCGCGCTGCGGCTGGTGGTCGAGCGGGAGCGCGAGATCGAATCCTTCACCCCGCAGGAATATTGGTCGGTCGCGGCGGAGATGGAGCAGGACGGCACCGCCTTTACCGCGCGCCTCGTCCGCTGGAAGGGCGAGAAGATCGAGCGGCTGACCATCGGCCGCGAGGGCGACGCGATGGCGGCCAAGGCCGATGTCGAGGCCGGGCGCTTCACGGTGGAGAAGGTCGAGACCAAGCCGCTCACCCGCAATCCCCCGCCGCCCTTCACGACGTCGACCCTGCAACAGGAAGCCGCCCGCAAGCTGGGCTTTTCCGCCAGCCACACGATGCGGATCGCGCAGCAACTCTATGAGGATGGCGCGATCACCTATATGCGGACCGACGGCGTGCAGATGGACGGCAGCGCCATTTCCGCCGCGCGCGCCGCGATCGCGCAGCGCTATGATGGCGGCTATGTGCCGGACAAGCCGCGCATCTACCAGACCAAGGCGAAAAATGCGCAGGAAGCGCATGAAGCCATCCGTCCGACCGATTTTTCGCGCGACAAGGTGGGCAGCGGCGATCATGCACGCCTCTATGACCTGGTGTTCAAGCGGGCGCTGGCCAGCCAGATGGCGTCGGCGCGGCTGGAACGCACCACGATCGACATGAGCGACGCCACCGGATCGCATACGCTGCGCGCGACGGGACAGGTGGTGATCTTTCCCGGCTTCCTGGCCCTGTATGAGGAAGGCCGCGACGATAGCGACGATGAAGATGGCAAGCTGCTGCCGCGCATGAGCGAGGGCGATGCGCCCGCCAAGAAGAAGGTGAGCGCCGAGCAGCATTTCACCCAGCCGCCGCCGCGTTATTCCGAAGCCAGCCTGGTCAAGCGGCTGGAGGAATTGGGGATCGGGCGACCGTCCACCTATGCATCGACATTGCAGGTGCTGAAAGACCGCGATTATGTTCGCGTCGAAAAGAACCGCTTTTTCGCCGAGGAGAGCGGGCGGCTGGTGACGGCCTTTCTGGAGCGCTTCTTCGAGCGTTATGTCTCCTATGATTTCACCGCGGGCCTTGAGGACGAGCTGGACGAAATTTCCGGCGGCCGGGCGCAGTGGCAGGCGGTGCTGGAAGCCTTCTGGAAGGATTTCAAGCCCAAGACCGCCGAGGTGATGGAGCAGAAGCCGAGCGACATCACCGCCGCGCTGGACAAGTTTCTGGAGCCGATGCTGTTCCCGCCCAGGGCGGACGGCAGCAATCCGCGCGCCTGCCCGCTATGCGCGGACGGGCAGTTGTCGCTGCGCGGCGGCCGCTTTGGCGCATTCATTGCCTGCTCCAACTATCCCGAATGCAAATATACCCGCAAATTCGGCCAGCCCGGCGGCAAGGATGGCGAGGATACTGGCCCCGAAATATTGGGCAAGCACCCGGAGACCGGGCAGGACATCGTCAAGAAATCCGGCCGCTTTGGCCCCTATATCGAAATGGGCGAAGGTAAGGAGGCCAAGCGCGGGTCGATCCCAAGAGACTTGCCCGATGGCGAGTTGACGCTCGACTGGGCGGTCAAGCTGCTGAGCCTGCCGCGCGAGATAGGCCTGCATCCCGAAACCGGCAAGCCGATCGTAGCGAATATCGGGCGTTTTGGTCCCTATCTGCTGCATGACGGCAAATATGGGCGGCTGGCATCGACGTCGGAGATTTTCGAGGTCGGGATGAACAGCGCGGTGGTCAAGCTTGCCGAAGCCGCCAATCGCGGCCCGCGCAGCGCCGGGCGGGAGCCTTTGAAGATATTGGGCGCGCATCCGCGCACGGAAGCCGAGATCAAGCTGATGGAAGGACGCTACGGCGTCTATGTCACTGACGGCACGACCAATGCAACCCTGCCCAAGACGGTGGACAAGGACCAGTTGACGCTGGAGGAAGCGGCGCAACTGATCGACGCGCGGGCCGCCGCCGCTCCGGCCAAGAAGGGCGGAAAAAAGAAAGCCGCGCCCAAGAAGGCGGCGGCCAAGAAGGACGGCGCGGCGAAGAAGCCGGCTGCAAAGAAAGCCCCGGCCAAGAAGAAGGCCGCGGCGGCGGAATGATGGTCAGGCCGCGAGCCTGACCTGATTGCGGCCATTCGCCTTTGCGGCGTACATGGCCATGTCCGCGCGCTGGAGCAGTTGATCGGCACTCGCACCGGCACTGGCGCTGGGACCGGCACTGGCGCTGCCATCCGCATGTGCAGCGCCGACGCTGATCGTCGGGCGAATATGGGTGCCGTCCGCCGCTGCAATGTCCAGCATTTCGATCGCCTGGCGGACGCGCTCCGCCATGGCGGTCGCCTGGGTCGATGGCATGTTGCGCAGATAGATGGCGAATTCCTCGCCACCCAGCCGCCCGCACAGATCATCGCTGCGAATGGTGGCGCGCAGGCTGTCGGCGATTGCCTTGAGCACGCGATCGCCCATGGCATGGCCATAGCCGTCATTGATCGCCTTGAAATGATCGACATCGATCAGCAGGCAGGTGCCGGGCTGGCGGTCCTGCTCTTCCTGCAGCCGACGCAGAAAGGTCGCCCGGTTGAGCAGGCCGGTCATCTGGTCCACTTCCGCCAGCTGCCGCAATTCCACCAGTGCCGCCCGCAGCTTGTCATTGAGACGGCGCTTCTGCTCCGCCTGCCTGTTCATGATGATACAGACGGGCGTGGAAATGCATAGCGGCGTGCAGAAGCCGAAAATCCAGTAGGGGAAGGGGATTTCCATGCCCGGAAAGCGCGAGGCGACGAACATCGCGGCCATGGTCGTGCTGACCGAAAAGCTTATACCCGCCAGGATCCTGTGCATACCCCGCATCGCCTTTGGGTAGCACAGGATAGTAAATAATGAATTTCAGCGGCTACTCGACCCAGTCCAGCCCGATGTCGCGATAGATGCCCCGGTCATTTTCCCAGTCTTCCTTGACCTTGACGTGCAGATAGAGGTGCACCTTCACCCCCAGCAGCCTGGCTAGTTCCTCGCGCGCCTTTGACCCGATTTCCTTCAACCGCTGCCCGCCTTTGCCCAGCACGATGGCGCGCTGCGTCGGGCGCGCGACCAGGATTTGCTGGTGGATTTCGACCGATCCGTCCTGCCGTTCCTTATATTGTTCGGTATCGACAGCGGCGGCATAGGGCAGTTCGGCGTGAAGCTGGTGATAGAGCTGCTCCCGCGTAATTTCCGCCGCCAGCATACGGTCGGTGGCGTCGGACACCTGATCTTCGGGGAAATGCCATGGCCCTTGCGGCATGGCGGCGGCAAAGGCGGCCTTGAGTTCGGGCAGGCCATCGCCGGTCGCAGCGGATACGAAGAAGATTTCGTCAAAACCCAGCGTGTCGTTCAGCACCTGCGTATGGGTCAGCAGCTTTTCCTTGATGGCGATGTCGACCTTGTTGAGGATCAGCCATTTGCGTTCGGTGCGATGCTTGAGCGCTTCGATTATGGGTTCAAGCTTCGGGCCACGCCCCGCCTTGCCATCCACCACCATCGCGATCAGGTCAGCGCCCTGCGCGCCGCCCCAGGCCGCCTGCACCATGGCGCGGTCCAGCCGCCGCCTGGGCGCAAAAATGCCGGGCGTATCGACCAGCACCAGTTGCGCGTCGCCCTCGATCGCGACGCCCATGACACGGGTGCGCGTCGTCTGCGCCTTGGCACTGGTGATCGCCACCTTCTGCCCCACCAGCGCGTTGACCAGCGTGGACTTGCCCGCATTGGGCGCGCCGACAATGGCAATGACGCCGCAGCGCTGATTGGTTTCTGAAACTTCCAAAATATACTCCGTTCGCCCTGAACAAGCCGTGCTCCTGCGAAGGCAGGAGCCAAGGGCGTTAGCACGCGCCAGTGCGCCCTGGGCTCCTGCCTTCGCAGGAGCACATCATAACATATAAATTCGGTTTAGCCCGTCAGCTTCTCCAGCAAAGCCGCTGCCGCCGCCGTTTCGGCCTCCTGCTTCGATCCGCCGGTCGCGCTGGCCTCGCCCGCGCCCTTGATCGTCACGGAGACGACGAAGCGCAGGGCATGTTGCGGGCCGGATCGATCCATGATCTCATATTCGGGCGGCTTGCGCTTGTTGGCGGCGGCCCATTCCTGAAGCGCGGATTTGGGGTGGCGCGGCGCGGCGGTCTGGGTATCGACGCGGTCGGCCCACAGGCGGCGCACCAGCGTGCGGGCTTCGTCCAGCCCCGCTTCCAGATAGAGCGCCCCGATCAGCGCCTCCATCACGTCGCCCAGCACATTGTCGCTATTGGCCGCGCCATCGTCGCGCGCCTGCTTGCCCAGTATCAGATGGGCCGGCACGCCCGCATCGCGCGCCACCTCGGCACAGGTTTCGCCCGACACCAGTGCGTTGAAGCGGCGCGACAATTTGCCTTCCGGTTCGCCGGCAAAGCGATCAAACACCCATTCGGACACCAGCAGGCCCAAGACCCGGTCGCCCAGAAATTCCAGCCGTTCATAATTGACCGGGTTGGCGCTGCCATGGGTGAGCGCCTGGCTGAACCGCGCAGCGTCGCGCGGGGGGCGCCCGATCAGCGCCGCCAGCCAGCCCGCCGTGTCAGGTTGGGGCGCCTTATGGTTCAAAAACCTTCCCCGATGCGGTTCCACCGCGCAGCCGTAAACCAGGTCCAGGGCAGCAGCCAGTTGGCGCTACCGTCGGTCGAAAATACCGAAATCATGGCTTTGCCGACCAGATTTTCTTCAGGGACCAGCCCGATGCCGCCGCCTTCCACCGCCGGGAAACGGCTGTCGGCGCTGCGGTCGCGATTGTCACCCATCATGAACAAATGGCCTTGCGGCACCAGCACCGTGTCGCGATCATCCGCCGCGCCGTCCGGCACCAGGTCCAGCACATTATAGCTTTTCGCGGGCGTGTCCTTGGTCGCTGGCAGCGTCTCGCGATATTGGGGATAGCGACACTGCTTGCCGCCGCCGGGGGCGGCTTCCTCGAAATCGGGGCGATAGCAGGGGGACTCCGCGCCCTCTTTGGCTGCGGCCTGCGTCATGTTGGGGGTGACGGGAATGACGAGGTCGGCGACCTTCTGCTTGGGGATCGCAGCGCCGTTCAGATAGACCGTGCCACCACGCACGGCAATCATGTCGCCGGGCAGGCCGATCACCCGCTTGATATAGTCATTCTTCTGGTTCGGCGGTGCCTTGAACACCACCACGTCGCCGCGATGCGGGGTGGACGGGAAGATGCGGCCGGGGATCAGCGGGATGCTGAAGGGCAGCGAATAGCGCGAATAGCCATAGGGCCATTTGGCGACCAGCAGATAATCGCCGATCAGCAGGCGCGGCTGCATGGATTCCGACGGGATATTGAACGGCGAGATGATGAAACTGCGCAGGACAAAGACGAACAGGCCCAGCTTGGCGAGGAACCAGAGAAAGTCCCGCGTTTCCGATTTTGCAGTCATGGGTGGTCGTTCAATCCCTGTGAAACAGCCGATAAAGCGGCCGTTGGGGCTTTTGAGGCTTGCGGCCTGACACGTCAAGCGCGTCCTGACCTATGCAATTGGTCGAAATATTGGCTAAAGAAGGCCGGGAATCGGCATGTGCAGCGCCGGTTTCGGTTTCATCGAAGAGGATATTTTCATGCCGACTCCTGCACTGGCGGCCATCGCCGCCCTGCCGCAAGCCGACCTCAAGTCGATTTTCACGACCGATCCCGATCGCTTGTCCAAACTGGTGCATCAACTGGGGCCGATCCGCTTCGACTGGTCCAAGACCCATCTGACCGATGACCTTGTCGCCGGATTTCTGGCGCTGGCGGACGATCGGGGCTTTGCCCAGCGGCGCGACGCGCTGTTTGCCGGAGAGGCGGTGAACAATACCGAAGGCCGGGCGGCCGAGCATCCCGCCGAACGGGGCGAAGGACATCCCGACAGCGTCGCCAGCGCTAAGGCGCTGCATAACCGCATGCGCGCGCTGGTCGACGCGATCGAGGCGGGCGCGCTGGGCGACATCCGCCACATCCTGCATATCGGCATTGGCGGGTCCGCGCTTGGCCCCGACCTGATCGTCGATGCGCTGGACGGCGACGGCGTGCGGTATGACGTGGCGATCGTGTCCAATGTCGACGGCACCGCGCTGGAGCGCGCGATCGAGGGGTTCGATCCGCATGCGACGCTGATCGCGATCGCCTCCAAGACCTTCACCACCAGCGAAACCATGCTGAACGCCGCCAGCGCGATCAACTGGATGATCGAAGGCGGCGTGGAAGACCCCTATGGCCGCGTCGTCGCGCTGACCGCCGCGCCCGAACGGGCGATGGACTGGGGCGTCGATGAAACCCGCATCCTGCCCTTTGCCGAATCCGTGGGCGGGCGCTATTCGCTCTGGTCCTCGATCGGCTTTCCCGCCGCGCTGGCGCTTGGCTGGGATGCGTTTGAAAGCCTGCTGGAGGGGGCAGCCGAAATGGACCGCCATTTCCGCCTGTCCGATCCGGCGCAGAATATCCCGCTGATCGCGGCCTTTGCCGACCAATATTATACGCGGGTGCTGGGGTGCCAGACCCGCGCCGTGTTCGCCTATGACGAGCGGCTGGCGCTGCTGCCATCCTATCTCCAGCAGCTGGAGATGGAGAGCAATGGCAAGGCGGTAAAGCTGGACGGATCGCCGGTGGACGGCCCGACAGCGCCGATCACCTGGGGCGGGGTAGGGACGGACGCGCAACATGCCGTGTTCCAGTTGTTGCATCAGGGCACGATCATCACGCCCGTCGAATTCATCGCCGCGATCGAGCCAGGTCATGCGCTCGACCCGGCACATCACCGCGCCTTGCTGGTCAACTGCTTCGCGCAGGGGGCGGCGCTGATGCGCGGCAAGGATAATGCCGCCGACCCGGCACGCGCCTATCCCGGCAACCGCCCGTCCACCACCATCCTGATGGACGATGTGACGCCGCATGCGCTGGGCGCGCTGATCGCCTTTTACGAGCATCGCACCTTTGCCAATGCGGTGCTGATGGGCATCAACCCGTTCGACCAGTTCGGCGTCGAACTGGGCAAGGAAATCGCCAAATCGATCGAGGCGGACGGACCGACGGGCTTTGATCCGTCGACCATGGCGCTGATCGAGATTGCGCTGGGGGCGGAGTAAACCACAACAGCCGTTCGTTTCGAGCGAAGTCGAGAAACGCGGAAGCGGCGCTGCACGCTTCTCGACACGCTCGAAGCGAACGGAGGTGGTTTGGCTACCAGCAACAAGATTCCCGTTTGTAACTCCCGCCCTCAACCGCCATATCCCCCGCACCCAATCGGAGGCCAGGCATGAGCGAGTTTGATTTCGACCTTTTCGTCATCGGTGCAGGATCGGGCGGCGTGCGCGCGTCGCGTGTCGCCGCAGCGCATGGGGCGAAGGTCGCGGTGGCCGAGGAGTTTCGCGTCGGCGGCACCTGCGTCATTCGCGGCTGCGTGCCCAAGAAGCTGCTGATCTATGGCGCGCATTTTGCCGAGGATCTGAAGGATGCGCGCCGCTTTGGCTGGAACGTCCCCGACTGCGGCTTTGAATGGACGACGCTGCGCGACAATGTGCTGGGCGAAGTCGACCGGCTGGAGGGGCTCTACCGGAACACGCTCAACAGCCACAAGGTGGAGATGATTCCCGAACGCGCGGTCGTGACCGGCCCGCACAGCGTGAAGCTGGCCAGCGGGCGCGAAGTGACGGCGAAATATATATTGGTCGCGACTGGCGCCTGGCCAGTCATGCCCGACATAGAAGGCGCCGAACATGGCATCACCTCGAACGAGGTGTTCCATCTCGACCAATGCCCAAAGCGGATCGTCATCGTCGGCGCTGGCTATATCGCCAATGAATTTGCCGGCATCTTTCACCAGTTCGGCAGCCATGTGACGATCGTCAATCGCTCCTCCACCCTGCTGCGCGGCTATGACGAACAGATACGCGACCGGCTGCTTCAGATTTCGATGACGAAGGGCATCAATTTCCGTTTCAACGCGCATATGGACCGGATCGAAAAGACGGATGACGGTGCACTGTGCGTCCATTTCAAGGATGGCGATCCGGTATCCGCCGATGTCGTCCTGTTCGCGACTGGGCGAAAGCCCAATGTCGACGGGCTGGGGCTGGACAGTGCTGGCGTCGAACTGGACGACAGGGGCGCGATCAAGGTCGACGACTATAGCCGGACCAGCTGCGAGAGCATCTATGCCGTGGGCGACGTGACCGACCGTCTGCAACTGACGCCGGTGGCGATCCGCGAGGGGCATGCCTTTGCCGACACGGTCTTTGGCGGCAATCCGCGCACGGTCGATTATGACTGCGTGCCATCCGCCGTGTTCAGTCACCCCCCGCTGGCCGGTGTCGGCATGACCGAAGCGCAGGCGAAGAACAAGCTGGGGACGGTGAAGGTCTATACGTCCGACTTCCGCCCGATGAAATATGTGCTGGCCGGGCGCGACGAGCGGGCGCTCTACAAGATGATCGTGGACGCCACGACCGAGCGGGTGGTGGGGCTGCACATGATCGGTCCCGACGCGCCGGAAATCTTGCAGGCCGCGGCCATTGCGGTGAAGGCCGGGCTGACCAAGCAAGACTTTGACGACACGGTCGCGCTGCACCCCAGCATGGCGGAAGAACTGGTGCTGCTGAAATGAAATAGGCGTGTTCCCGCCTATGCGGGAACACTCAGGCCTGGACGAAGGTCACCACCAGCGCATCGCGCCAGGCCGGTTGGTTGTCATCGACCGCATGGATTTCCGTAACGCCATGCAATATCCGCCGGTCGTCGATCAGCATGGCGTCGCCCGCATCGGCCAGCATGAACTCGCCCAGCGGCGTGCCGTCTGGCGCGCCGATCCGGGTCACGCCTTCCCGCACGTTGCGCCGTTCGACCAGCATCACCAGGACATGATCCACCCCGTCGCGATGCAATCCTTCGGGCGTTGGGCGGCCGACTTCTCCGGGCCGTGCCTCGATACGGAACTGGTGCATTTCGACATGGGCGGTGCCGTTCATCGGGAATTGCGCCGCGCAGAAGGCAAAGATGGCGCGGCAGACCGGATTGTCGATCGTGGCCTGTTCGACCGGATCGAACCAGCGCTGCAAATCGCCATTGAGCGGATTATAGTCCCGGCTCTGATAATGGGGCTGGTGCGGCTGGCGGATGAAATCGCCCGCTGCGTAGCGGAAGGTCGCGTGGCGACGGCGGCGGTAGCGCCCGCCATCGGCCATATAGAGATCCGGCCCCAGATCGTTCCAGCTGTCGGCAAACGCATGCCATTCGGCCGCATCGACGCCCAGTTGCGCGAAGGTTTCGGCCCCCGACAGGCGCGCATAGCCCTGGCTCGCCATCATGGTCTGAATGGCGTTGGTCGCCGGGTCGATCAGTGCGCCGTGGGTCATCATGCCTCTCTAATGCCTTGCCCAGACGATCGACAGGGCCGCTTTCCGCAGGCTGGCTTCACCCGATCCAATAGGGGACGATCTGGCGATTGTCCGGGTCGACATGGATCGGCCGGTCGGCGGGCGGGAAGGCGCGCTGGTCGCAGCTTTGGCGCGAACAGAGGCGGCACGTGATGCCGATGGGCGTCGCCGCGCCCTCATCCTCCAGTCGCAGTCCGTCGGCATAGACGAAATTCGCGGCATGGGCGGTCTCGCACCCCAGCACCACGGCAAAGCGGCGCGGCGTGCGGCTGTAGCTGCCCGATGGCTTTACCAGTCCCTTCGCCATCGACACATAGCGCACGCCATCCGGCGTTTCGCCCAGTTGCACGTTGATCCGGTCGGGGATGGCGACGGCTTCATGCACGTTCCACAACGGACAGGCGCCGCCGAAACGGGCGAATTGCAGCCGGGTGGCGCTGTGGCGCTTGGTGATGTTGCCCGCCATGTCGACGCGGCAGAAAAAGAAGGGGATGCCGCGCAGGCCGGGGCGTTGCAGCGTGGACAGGCGGTGGCACGCCTGCTCGAAACTCACGCCAAAGGTGCGGGCCAGACGGTCGATGTCGTGGCGCATCACCCGCGCCGCCTCCCGAAACGGCGCATAGGGCAACAGCAGCGCGCCAGCGGCATAATTGCCAAGGCCGATCGCCAGCAACCGATCAGCCCCGGCCACCGGCAGCGCGGCCTTGGCCACGACATCGGCGATGACGGCCTGCCCCTCCAGCATCATCAGCTGGTGCGCGAGCATGAATTTGCGGCTCTCGGTCGGCAGCGCCGCGTTGATGAACAGGCGTCGGTCGGGCGCGCTATAGGATCGCAGCGCGCTGTCGGGCGTATCGGCGATCAGCGTTTCGATGCCGTGCCGCCGCGCGAGCGCTTCGACCAGCATGCCCTCGTCCAGCGCCTGCCCGGCGGTAAAGCTGGCGGCCATATCCTCGGCCAGACAGTCGAGAGAGTGGACATAATTGCCCGCCTCATGAAACCAGTCGCGCGCCGCCTCCCATGGCAGCCGCGCCTGCACCGTGCTGTCGTTGGCGATCGCCTCCTCGATCATGTTGATGCGTTCATTGGCGCGGATATGGGCGTTGTAGAGATCGAGGTAACGCGCCGCGAATTCAGGAAATTGCAGGTGCAATTTCTCGATCCGCTCCGGCTCCAGCGCGACGCCGGGCAGTTCGGGATGGCTGAGCGCGAAGGTGAACGCCCCCAGCATCTGCTCATCCTCGCGCGCATCGAAACTCGCCCAGTCGGTCGGGAAGGCATTGGCGAGCGCCGCCTTGACCTTGGCAGTCAGGGGGCGATCGTCATTTTCCATCTGGGACAGATAGGACACGGATATGCCCAGCGCCTGCGCCATCGTCGCCTGGTCCATGCGATGGTCAAGGCGCAACTGGCGCAGCCTTGGTCCTGCAAAGATACGGTTGCCGCGTGCCACTATACACCCCCTGCACAAACCCATAGACTGGATTTGCCCATCCCTAATTTGCGAAGTCGTGATTTGCAAATTAGCAAATTTACATTTGCGAAAAATCGCAATCGCGGGAAAAGGGCGTCACAACAGGTCCGCACCCTGACCGGAGAGATATGCCTATGTCGAAGCTCGCCATTATCGAACAGCTTGAAGCCAAGCGCGAAGGCGCGCGCATGGGCGGCGGCCAGCGCCGCATCGACGCGCAGCATGGCAAGGGCAAGCTGACGGCGCGCGAGCGGATTGAAGTCTTGCTGGACGAAGGCAGCTTTGAAGAGCTCGACATGTATGTCGAACATAATTGCACCGATTTCGGCATGGATGAGGCGCATATCCCCGGCGACGGCGTGGTCACCGGGTCCGGCACCATCAATGGCCGGCTGGTGTTCCTGTTCAGCCAGGATTTCACGGTTTACGGCGGTGCGGTGTCCGAACGGCACGCGATGAAGATCTGCAAGATCATGGACATGGCGCTGAAGGTCGGCGCGCCGGTCATTGGCCTGAATGACAGTGGCGGCGCGCGGATTCAGGAAGGCGTGGCGTCGCTGGCGGGCTATGCGGAGATTTTCCAGCGCAATGTGCTGGCGTCGGGCGTGGTGCCGCAGATCAGCGTCATCATGGGGCCATGCGCGGGCGGGGCGGTCTATTCGCCTGCCATGACCGACTTCATCTTCATGGTGAAGGATTCAAGCTTCATGTTCGTAACCGGCCCGGACGTGGTCAAGACGGTGACGAACGAGGTGGTGACGCAGGAAGAACTGGGCGGCGCGGTGACGCACACGACCAAGTCGGGCGTTGCGGACGTGGCGTTTGAAAATGACCTCGAAGCGCTGCTGGCCGTGCGCGATTTCGTGGACTTCCTGCCTGCGTCGAACAAGGAGCCGGTGCCGGAGCGTCCGAGCGCGGACCCATGGGACCGGATCGAACCGAGCCTCGACACGCTGATCCCCGCCAATGCGAACCAGCCCTATGACATGCACGAACTCATCCGCAAGATCGTGGATGAAGGCGACTTCTTCGAAGTGCAGCCAGCGCACGCAGGCAATATCATCTGCGGCTTTGGTCGTGTCGAAGGACGCACGATCGGCATCGTCGCCAACCAGCCCTTCGTGCTGGCGGGCGTGCTGGACATCAATTCGTCGAAGAAGGCGGGGCGCTTCGTGCGCTTCTGCGATGCGTTCGACATTCCGATCGTGACGCTGGTGGACGTGCCGGGCTTCCTGCCGGGCACGGCGCAGGAACATAATGGCATCATCAAGCATGGCGCCAAACTGCTGTTTGCCTATGCCGAAGCGACGGTGCCCAAGATCACCATCATTACCCGCAAAGCCTATGGCGGCGCTTATGACGTCATGGCGTCCAAGCATCTGCGCGGTGACCTGAACTATGCCTGGCCGACCGCCGAAATCGCCGTGATGGGGGCCAAGGGCGCGGTCGAGATCATCTTCCGCGGCAAGACGGCGGACGAGATCGCCGAGCGCACCGCGGAATATGAAGCGCGCTTCGCCAACCCGTTCGTGGCCGCATCAAAGGGCTTCATCGACGAGGTGATCCAGCCGCACTCGACCCGCAAGCG
Source organism: Sphingobium sp. B2 (assembly GCF_007693735.1). Lineage (NCBI taxonomy): Bacteria > Pseudomonadati > Pseudomonadota > Alphaproteobacteria > Sphingomonadales > Sphingobiaceae > Sphingobium > Sphingobium sp. B2. Next base: position 1,426,560 of record NZ_VDBZ01000001.1, on the reverse strand, counting down.
GATCGCGCTGGGCCTGCGGAAACTGCGCAACAAGGCGCTGGAGAATCCGTGGAAGAAGCATGACAATATTCCGCTTTAACTGACACCGTCATTCCCGCGCAGGCGGGAACCCATCTCCCACCCCATCGTCAGGCGCGCGGGCCGGAGATGGGTCCCCGCCTTCGCGGGGATGACGAAGTTGAGGATTGTAAGACATGAAACTCGGACGTCTCAACCATATCGGCGTCGCCACGCCCAGCCTGGAAAAGAGCATCGCTTATTATCGCGATGTGATGGGCGCGACGAAGATCCATGAACCGTTCGACCTGCCCGCGCAGGGGGTGAAGGTGTGTTTTGTCGATACGCCGGGTGAGAATGGGACGGCGGGGACGCAGATCGAGTTGATCGAGCCGTTCGATGAAAGCTCGCCGATCACCGCCTTCATCGCCAAGAACCCGGCCGGGGGGCAGCATCATATGTGCTACGAAGTGCCCGACATTCTCGAAGCGAAGGCCTGGTTCGAGGCGAAGGGTGCGCGGGTGCTGGGCGAACCGCGCATCGGAGCGCATGGCACGCTGATCTTCTTCGTGCATCCCAAGGATATGAACGGGGTGCTGACCGAGATCATGGAGACGCCGAAGGAGGCGCATTGACGGTTTAGCCCTCCCCCCGGCGGGGGGAGGCAGCGAGACTTGGGGGCTGCGCAGCAGACCCTTAGTCGCAGCGGAGAGGGGGCGCGACGCCCGATGGGTCGAACCCCCTCTCCAACTTCGGCTAGCCAGACAAGCTGGCAAGCCTGCGTATCCTCTCCCCTCCGGGGCGAGGAAAGGGATGGATTAGATGACCGACAAGCCGACACTGGACCAATGGGCCGCCGCTGCCGCGAAGGAAGTGAAGGGCAAGGATTTGACCTGGCAGACCCCGGAAGGGATCGCCGTCAAGCCGCTCTATACCGCCGACGATGTGACCGCCGATCCTGGCCTGCCCGGCTTTGCGCCCTTCACCCGTGGCGTGAAGGCCAGTATGTATGCGGGCCGCCCCTGGACCATCCGCCAATATGCGGGCTTTTCGACGGCGGAGGAATCCAACGCCTTCTACCGCCGCAATCTGGCCGCCGGGCAGAAGGGGCTGTCGGTCGCCTTCGACCTGGCCACCCATCGCGGCTATGACAGCGACCATCCGCGCGTCACGGGCGACGTCGGCAAGGCGGGCGTGGCGATCGACACGATCGAGGATATGAAGATCCTGTTCGACGGCATCCCGCTCGACAAGATGTCGGTCAGCATGACCATGAACGGTGCGGTCATCCCGATCCTGGCCTTCTTCATCGTCGCGGGCGAAGAACAGGGCGTCGAGCGCAAATTGCTCGACGGGACCATCCAGAACGACATCCTCAAGGAGTTCATGGTCCGCAACACCTATATCTACCCGCCCGAACCATCGATGCGGATCATCAGCGACATTTTCGGCTATACCAGCCGCGAGATGCCCAAGTTCAACAGCATCTCCATTTCCGGCTATCATATGCAGGAAGCCGGCGCGACGCAGGTGCAGGAATTGGCCTTCACCATCGCCGACGGCATGGAATATGTGAAATATGGCGTCGCGTCCGGGCTGGACATCGACAAGTTTGCCGGTCGCCTGAGCTTCTTCTTCGCCATCGGCATGAACTTCTTCATGGAAATCGCCAAGCTGCGCGCCGCGCGCGTGCTGTGGCATCGCGCCATGACGCAGCTGGGCGCGAAGGACGAGCGCTCCAAGATGCTGCGCACCCACTGCCAGACGTCGGGCGTCTCGCTGACCGAGCAAGACCCGTACAACAACGTCATGCGCACCACGATCGAGGCGATGGCCGCGATGCTGGGGGGCACGCAGTCGCTCCACACCAACGCGCTGGACGAAGCGATCGCACTGCCCACCGATTTTTCCGCCCGGATCGCGCGCAACACGCAGATCGTGATTCAGGAAGAAACCGGCATGACCAAGGTGGTCGATCCGCTGGGCGGCTCTTATTATGTCGAGGCGCTGACCCAGCAACTGGTCGACGAAGCCTGGGCGATCATCGAAAAGGTGCAGGCCGAAGGCGGCATGGCGAAGGCCGTTGCGGCTGGCTGGCCCAAGGCGATGATCGAAACCGCAGCGGCTGCGCGTCAGGCGCGGGTCGATCGCGGCGACGACGTGATCGTGGGCGTCAACAAATATCGGCTGGCGAACGAGGATCTGCTCGAAACGCTGGAAGTCGACAATGCCAAGGTGCGCGAAGGGCAGATCGCCCGGATCAACCGGGTGAAGGCGGAACGCGACAGCGCCAAATGCGAAGCCGCGTTGCAGGCGTTGCGCGATGGCGCGGCCAGGCCATCCAGCCTTGACAACAACCTCCTCGCCCTCGCCGTGGAGGCCGCCCGCGCCCGCGCGACGCTGGGCGAAATCTCTTCGGCGATGGAAGAAAGCTTCGATCGTTATGGAACCCAGCCGACGCCGGTGAAGGGCGTCTACAGTGCGCCTTATGAAGGCGACAGCCGCTGGCAACAGGTACTCGACGGCGTGCAGGCCGTCGAGCGGCGCCTCGGTCGCAAACCCAAACTCCTCATAGCCAAGATGGGGCAGGATGGACATGACCGGGGCGCCAACGTCATCGCGTCCGCGTTCGGCGACATGGGCTTCGACGTCGTGTCGGGACCATTGTTCCAAACGCCCGACGAAACCGTGGTGCTGGCGCTCGACAGCGGCGTCGATGTCGTCGGCGCATCATCGCTTGCGGCGGGCCACAAGACCTTGATCCCGGACCTCATCGCCAAGCTGCGCGAAGCGGGTCGCAACGACATCAAGGTGATCGCCGGCGGGGTTATCCCGCCGCAGGATTATGACTTCCTCCGTGACGCGGGCGTCCAGGGCATTTATGGACCGGGCTCCAATGTCGTGGAATGCGCCGCCGACGTGCTGCGCCTCCTCGGCCACAACATGCCCCCTGCCGGGCTGGAGGACGCCGCGTAATGATGACAATAGATCCGTTCGCCCTGAGCCTGTCGAAGGGCATGCCTGAGCTTGTCGAAGGCAAATCGCTTCGCTCCGCTCAGCAGAAGGCTTCGACTTCGCTCAGCCCGAACGGAGGTGGGCAATGAACGTCATGACCACCGCCCGAACCGACTGGACCCGCGCCGAGATCGCCGCACTGTTCGATCTGCCCTTCAACGATCTGATGTTCGAGGCGCAGTCGATCCATCGCGCGAATTTCCCGCGTAACGAGGTGCAGCTTTCCACCCTGCTGTCGATCAAGACCGGCGGCTGTCCGGAAGATTGCGGCTATTGCAACCAGTCGGCGTCGGCGGAATCCGGCCTCAAGGCCGAGAAGCTGATGAGCGTGCAGGCGGTCATGCAGGCCGCGGCGCAGGCAAAGGATGCGGGCAGCTCCCGCTTTTGCATGGGCGCGGCGTGGCGCAACCCCAAGGAGCGGGACATGCCCGCCATCGTCGAGATGGTGAAGGGCGTGCGCCAGATGGGCATGGAAACCTGCATGACGCTGGGCATGCTGAGCGAAAGCCAGGCCAAGGTGCTGGCCGATGCGGGCCTCGATTATTACAACCATAATATCGACACCTCACCCGAACATTATGAGAGGGTGATTACCACCCGGACCTTCGACGATCGCCTCGAAACGCTGGAAAATGTCCGCAATTCGGGGATCAACGTCTGTTCCGGCGGGATCGTGGGCATGGGCGAAACGCGCGAGGACCGCGTCGGCTTCCTGCACGCGCTGGCCGTGCTGCCCACCCATCCGCAAAGCGTACCGATCAACGCGCTGGTGCCGGTCAAGGGCACCGTGCTGGGCAATATGCTGGCCGACACGCCGCTCGCCAAGATCGACGAGATCGAGTTTGTGCGGACGGTTGCCGTCGCGCGGATCGTGATGCCGGAAAGCATGGTGCGTCTGTCTGCGGGGCGCGAGAGCATGTCGGATGCCTGCCAGGCGCTCTGCTTCATGGCGGGCGCCAACAGCATCTTCACCGGCGACAAGCTGCTGACCACCGCCAATGCGGGCGACAATGCCGATGCGGCGCTGTTCGCAAAGCTGGGCGTCGTGTCGATGCAGGCCGAGGTGAAGGTGGCGATGGAGGCGGCGGAGTGAAATACCCGCTGCCGTCAGCCGTCGAACAGCTAGTATTTGCGCAAAAGCAACTGCGAAACGCCTACGCGTACAGAATACTTAACAATAGAAAAAATCTTGAATTTACATTCGATGGAAAATTGGTCGGTGACCTAGGAGAGGCGATCGCGGCTGACCATTTCGATTTGGATCTAGATCCAGGGAAACATATCGACGGCTACACTCGATGCGCCGAACGGACGCCCGTTCAGATTAAAGCGACCGGCCGAGGGTTGAAGGGGACATTCCAATTTCGACAAAGTGATTACCTCGATCACGACAAAGTTCGGTTAATTGCGCTCGTGATACATTGGGAAGAATGTGAATATGAGATTGTTTACAACGGCCCAGAAGCGATGATCAGACCAAATTGGCGCGAAGGCGAACATCGAGCGAAAGACGTCAGTGTTAGTAGGATGGTTGCGGCTCAAAGGATGGTCAAAACCTCTGAAATGCTGCCAGCAGTGATGTTGCCGAAAAAATAGAAAGACCAGCAATGATCAAAAAAATCCTGATCGCGAACCGTGGCGAAATTGCATGTCGTGTCATGCGTACGGCCAAGAAAATGGGCATCAAGACCGTCGCGGTCTATTCCGATGCCGACGCGCGCGCGCCGCATGTGCTGATGGCGGACGAGGCAGTACATATCGGCCCGTCGCCCGCCGCCCAATCCTATCTGATCGCCGACAAGATCATCGCGGCCTGCAAGCAGACGGGCGCCGACGCGGTCCATCCCGGCTACGGCTTCCTGTCCGAACGCGAAAGCTTCCGCAACGCGCTGGACGCGGAGGGCATCATCTTCGTTGGTCCGCCTGCCAATGCCATCGCGGCAATGGGCGACAAGATCGAGTCCAAGAAGCTGGCGCTGGAAGCGGGCGTCAATGTCGTGCCCGGCTTCGTCGGCGTCATCGATGACACCGAACATGCCGTCAAAATCTCCAACGAGATCGGCTATCCGGTGATGATGAAGGCGTCGGCTGGCGGCGGCGGCAAGGGGATGCGCCTCGCTTATTCCGAACAGGATGTTCGCGAAGGCTTTGAAGCGACCAAGCGGGAAGGGCTTGCCAGCTTCGGCGACGATCGCGTGTTCATCGAAAAGTTCATCGAAAGCCCGCGCCATATCGAAATTCAGGTGCTGGGCGACCAGCATGGCAATATCGTTTATTTGAACGAACGCGAATGTTCGATCCAGCGCCGAAACCAGAAGGTGGTCGAGGAAGCGCCGTCACCGTTCGTCAGCCCCGAAATGCGCCGCAAGATGGGCGAGCAGTGCGTCGCTCTGGCCCGCGCCGTCGGCTATTTCAGCGCAGGCACGGTCGAACTGATCGTGTCGGGCGAGGACAAGACCGGGGACGGTTTCTACTTCCTGGAAATGAACACCCGGCTTCAGGTCGAGCATCCGGTGACGGAGGAAATCACCGGCGTCGATCTGGTCGAACAGATGATCCGCGTCGCCAATGGCGAGAAGCTGGCCTTCACGCAGGACGATGTGAAGATCAACGGCTGGGCAGTCGAAAACCGCGTCTATGCCGAAGATCCCTATCGTGGCTTCCTGCCGTCCACCGGTCGCCTGATCCGCTACAATCCGCCCGAAACCGGCGCGGACGAAAGCGGCGCGCTGATCCGCGTCGATGACGGCGTGGAGGAGGGGGGCGAGGTCTCCATGTTCTACGATCCCATGATCGCCAAGCTGATCACCTGGGCACCCACGCGCCTGGAAGCGATCGACAAGCAGATCGAGGCGCTCGACAAGTTCGAGATTGAGGGGCCAGGCCACAATATCGATTTCGTGTCCGCGCTGATGCAGCATGAACGGTTCCGGTCGGGCAACATCACCACCGGCTTCATTGCGGAGGAATATCCTGACGGGTTCCAGGGCGCGCCTGCGTCGCCCGAACTGCTGGTGCGCCTGTCCGCCATCGGTGCCTTCGCCGCGATGGCGCAGGCCGATCGGGCGCGTCGGATCGATGGTCAGTTGGGCAAGCGCCTCAGCCCCCCGACCGGCTGGCAGGTCAAGATTGGCGACGCAACCCATGACGTCGAAATTGACGGCGATGAAGTCACGGTCGATGGCGTCAGCATCGACATGGCGCTGGAATATACGCCGGGCGATCGTCTGATCGAGGCGGAGTTTGGCGACGAGCAGCTGGCCGTCCGCATTGCGCCCGTCCGCTCCGGCTTTGTGCTGACCTGCCATGGGGCCAGCCACAAGCTGCGCATCCTGCCCGCCCATGCTGCACGCTATGCTGCGCACATGATCGAAAAGATCCCGCCGGATCTGTCGCGTTACCTGATCTGCCCGATGCCCGGCCTGCTGGTCGCACTGCATGTCGGCGAAGGCGACAAGGTCGAGGCAGGGCAGCCGCTGGCCGTGATCGAGGCGATGAAGATGGAAAATATCCTGCGCGCGCAGAAAGCGGGCGTGGTCAAGAGCGTGTCGGCGGCGCAGGGCGACAGCCTGGCCGTCGATGCCATCATCCTCGAAATGGAATAGGCGCACGCCGCATCGCGAAAATAGAGGGCCGCTCCGCTCAGGCGGGGCGGCCCTTTGTCATAGTTTGCAAACCGGAATTGGCGTGTTGAGCAAGGTTCCTCGTTCCCCGCGGGGTATGGCTATCGCAGATAAAACGCGCCTCATTTTTCTTGGTCATGCTGAACTTGTTTCAGCATCCATTTCTCGTCACGAGCAGCAGCTTTTGGGGCGCGATGGATCCTGAAACAAGTTCAGGATGACGTTGTAGGGATGGCGAAAGCGTATATGCGATTCCTCTACCGCTGCGGGGGCAGGATTTCGGCACCGGGCTTGCTAGGACCACGATCGCCCTTTGTTATTTAATGTTTCGCCGGGCTGTCACGCCTTGCCCCGGCCCCGATCCTTCGCCTAGCAGCCGCCGGATGAGCAGCCTGCGACAGACGATCTTCGGCCTTTTCGCCCTCTGCACCGCCATGGCCGCGCTGCCGGCCCACGCCGCCGAGGATGAGCAAATCTGGCTCCAGGCTATCGCGCAGGGGCCGGTTTCGGGTGACATCGTCTATTTCGCCGAGATCCAGTCCCGCTTTGGCAGGGATATGGGCGGGCTGGACCAGATGCTGCTGCGTCCGGCGATCGGCGTCAAACTGTCCGACCGGCTGACCGTCTTTCAGGGCTATGCCTATGTCCGCACGCCGCAATCGGGTGGCAGCGAAACGCGCGAGCATCGCAGCTTCCAGCAGATCAACTGGTCACTTGGCAGGGTTGCGCGCGGGCCGCTCTCTTCCCGCACGCGGCTGGAACAGCGCTGGGTGTCGGGCCGCGACGATATGGGGTGGCGGCTGCGCCAGATGATCCGGCTGGCAGTGCCGTTGACGGAGAGGTCGGGGGGCGTGTCGGCGCTGGTCTATGCGGAAGGATTCGTTGCCCTTAACGATACCGATTGGGGCGCGCGCGATGGCTTTGACCGGCTGCGCAGCTTTGCCGGGCTGGAACTGCCGCTGGCGGGCAAGTCGACGATGGAGGTCGGCTATCTCAATCAATATGTCAAAAATCGCGGTCGCGCAGACGATGTCGACCATGTCCTGCTGGTGACGCTGCAACTGCGACGCTGACGCAGGTTTTTGCCTGTCCTATTGCCCCTGCTTCATGCCATATCGCCCCTGTGTTGCGCAGGGTCGATGCAGGCGGTCGCGTCGCGCGATGTTGGAAATTTAGTTGCCGGATCGGGTAACTAAATATCACGATTGCCGGGAAAAGTGCGAAGTTAAGGGGGGCAGGGGATGAACGGAGCGGTCGGCAGTGACTATGTGATGGACGTCAGGCGCGACCGGCTGGTCATCACCGCCTCGGCGCTCGGCACCGTGTTCGAATGGTATGATTTCTACATCTATGGCGTCCTTGCGCCGATCATCGGGCGCACCTTTTTTCCCACCGACAATCCCACCGTCGAACTGCTCTATACGCTGGCGGGCTTTGCGATCGGCTTCGCCTTCCGTCCGATCGGCGCGGCATTGTTCGGCTATCTGGGTGACCGGCTCGGCCGCAAATATACGTTCCTTGCCACGATCATCCTGATGGGCGTCGCGACCGCCGGGGTCGGCCTGACGCCGTCAGCCGCCAGCATCGGCATCGCCGCGCCCATCATTCTGATAGTGCTGCGCATCGCCCAGGGACTGGCGCTTGGCGGCGAATATGGCGGGGCGGCCATCTATGTCGCTGAACATGCGCCGCCCGGCCGACGCGGCTTTTACACCAGCTTCATTCAGGCCGGGGTGATCGGCGGCTTCATCCTGTCGCTGATCGTCGTGGTCGGTACGCAGGCAATCGTCGGGCCGGACATCTGGGCGGACTGGGGCTGGCGATTGCCTTTCATCTTCTCGCTCGCGTTGCTCGGCATATCACTGTGGATGCGGCTGATGCTGCGCGAAAGCCCGGTATTCACGGCCATGAAGAAGGCAGGCGCCCAATCGAAAAACCCGATCAAGGAGGCTTTCACCTATCCCGGCAACCGAAAGCGGATGCTGGTCGCGATGATCGGCATCGCGGCGGGCTTTACCGTCATTGCCTATACGGTGATGTTCCAGGCGCTCTATTTCCTGCAAAATGGCCTGCATGTCTCTCCCGGCATCGCGCAATTGCTGGTGGGGGGCAGCGCCTTTGCGGGCATGGCGGCCTTTGTCTATTTCGGCCATCTGTCCGACCGGGTGGGGCGCAAGAAGCCGATCGTCATCGGCTATGCGCTGGTGTTGCTGCTGTTGATGCCGCTCTACCAATTCATGGGCGCGACCGCGAACCCCGCGCTGGTGGAGGCAGGCGCGCGCTCGCCTGTCGTGGTGCGCGGCCCGGATTGCGTATTCGATCCCTTCGCCAAGGTACAGCCGACCGCCTGCGGCAAATTGCTCGACCATTTTTCCAAGCGCGGCATCCCCTATGACAAGCAGGCCGCGCCCGCGCCTGCGGTGCAGATTGGCGATTTGCAGGTCACGGACCTTAGTAGCGACGGCCTAGACACGGCGTTGAAGGCCGGGGGCTACCCCAGCGGTGCCGTAACGCCGGACTGGCCGCGCGCGATGATGCTGTTCGGCGCGCTGCTGCTGCTCTGGACGCTATCGGGTGCGACCTATGGGCCGGTCGCGGCGCTCTTGTCGGAATATTTCCCGGCGCGCATCCGCTATTCGTCGCTGTCGATCCCCTATCATATCGGGACTGGCTATTTCGGCGGTTTCCTGCCGCTCGTCAGCCAATATATCGTGGCGCGCACGGGTGATCCCTATGCCGGGCTTTGGTACACATTGGCCGTCGTGGCGCTGGCGCTTATCACCTGTCTCGTCGCGCTGCCGGAAACGAAGGACCGCCCGCTCGACGCCTGAAACAGCCGGGGATTGCCCATGCCACGCGGCGTAGCGAAGCGCGATCTGCCGACCAAGGCCTGCCCGGTCTGCCAGCGCCCCTTTGCCTGGCGCAAGAAGTGGGAGCGGGACTGGGACAATGTCGTCTATTGTTCCGACCGCTGCCGTAGCGCGCCGCGCAAAGCCTGACACGAAAAAGGCCGCCGCTCCCTTTGCTGGAGCGACGGCCATTTTCAATGTCTCAGGCGATCAGCGTTCGATGCACATCGCCACGCCCATGCCACCGCCGATGCATAGCGTCGCCAGACCCTTCTTCGCGTCGCGCTTGGCCATTTCATACAACAGGGTGGTCAGCACCCGCGCGCCCGACGCACCGATCGGATGACCGATGGCGATCGCGCCGCCATTGACGTTCACCTTGGACGCATCCCAGCCCAGTTCCTGCCCGACCGACAGCGCCTGCGCCGCGAAGGCTTCATTGGCTTCGATCAGGTCGACATCGGCCAGTGCCCAGCCCGCCTTTTCCAGCGCCTTGCGGCTGGCAGGCGCGGGGCCGATGCCCATGATCGAAGGGTCGACGCCGCAGGTCGCAAAACCCGCGATCCGGCCCAGGATCGTCGCGCCGCGCTTGGCGGCGGCATCGGCGGTCATCAGCACCAGCGCGGCGGCACCGTCATTCAGGCCGCTGGCGTTGGCGGCGGTGACGCTGCCGTCCTTCTTGAATGCGGGCTTCAGCTTTTCCATCGCTTCGATGGTCGCGCCAGCGCGGATATATTCGTCCTGATCGACAATCGTGTCGCCCTTGCGGCCCTTGATCGTGACCGGCACGATCTCGTCGGCAAAGCGCCCCGCTGCGCGCGCGGCTTCGGCCTTGTTCTGGCTGGCCACCGCGAAAGCGTCCTGTGCTTCACGGCTGATCTGATATTTTTCCGCCAGATTTTCCGCGGTGATGCCCATATGATAATTGTTGAAGGCGTCGGTCAGGCCGTCATGGATCATCGTGTCGACCAGGCTGACATTGCCCATCTTGCTGCCCGCGCGCAGATATTGCGCATGGGGGGCCAGCGACATGTTTTCCTGCCCGCCGGCCACCATGATGCTGGCATCGCCCGCACGGATCGCCTGCGCCGCCAGTGCGACAGCGCGCAGGCCCGATCCGCAGAGCTGGTTGATGCCAATCGCTGTGCGCTCGACCGGGATGCCGGCATTGACGGCGGCCTGACGCGCCGGATTCTGCCCCTGACCGGCGCTCAGCACCTGGCCCAATATCACTTCGTCCACTTCGTCGGGCGCGACCCCGGCCTGCGCCAGCGCGGCGATGATTGCCTGACGGCCCAGTTCATGCGCCGGAGTCGATCCGAACGCGCCCATGAAGCTGCCGACGGCCGTGCGCTTGGCGGCGGTAATGACGATATCTGACAAAGGCTCGATCCTCTATTATTGGGGTCTCTTTTCGCAGGCGCACATAGCATCATCCGCCATGGCTGGAAAGCCATTGGGACAGGGGAAGCCACAGAGTTTCGCGCGCCTGCCCACCCACGACCATGCCGACATGCCCCAGTTTCAATTGCCAGTCTGTAGCCAATTCGGCCGAGGCGGCGGCGAGGACGATCCGGTCGGTCGTGGAACGGATCGACAGGGTGGGGCAGGTCAGCGCCTGCGGATCGACCGCCTGTCCGCCGACGGTCCAGCGCCCTTGTCCGCTGGCGTTACCGGCATAGAGATCGTCGAACAGGTCGCGCCCCGCAGCAAAGGTAAGCGGGGGGCCACCATTGGCCCAATCCTCCACCGCCATGAACGCCCGCTCCCCGTCGGAACCCGGCGCGGCATCGGCAAAGACGGCGAATTTGCGGATCGTGCGCGCCGGGTCCATCGCCCAGAAACCCGATTGCAGCACCTCCATCGGAACATAGCCCAGCCGATCGCACATCGGTTTCGCGCCGCGCCACAGAGCACTGATCTCCTGCCGGTCGGCATCGCCAAAGCCATCGAATCGCCAGGGCGAGGCAATGGTTGCGACTGCCTGAACGGGGCGCAGCATCGCCGCACCCATCGCCAGCGTTCCTCCCAGGCAATAGCCCACGATGATGGGCGGTCGCGGCAGCGCCGCAATCAGCGGCAAGAGCCGTTCGGTGACATGCCCTTCAAGCCCCATCGCTCTGTCACCAGCTAATGGAGCGCCCCAGTCGACCAGCCATGCATCATGTCCTGCTGCGGCCATGTGGCGCAGCAAAGATCGGCGTTCCGACAGGTCCAACACTTGCGGCGGATTGATGAGCGAGGGCACGAAAACCACCGGAGCGCGGCCATTTTCAACGCCATAGCGCAACAACCGGGCGCTGCCGACCTGCACCATGCTGGCCGGGGCAGGCGGCGGGGCGGGCCGCTTTGCCTGCTGATAGCGGCGCAAACCGACGAAGGCGCGCTTGCGCAGTTCGGGATCGCCCTCTGTTTCGCGCCATAAAATGTTGAGAAAAAGGGGTAAAGGCCTCGGGCCATGTTGCGGTGCGGCAACGCCCTGTGCTAATAAGGATTGTGCAGGTGCGGGAGAGGTGTCCATGGCCAAATCTAAAGCGGCTAATGAATCAGAGCCGGTCGTTATCAAGAAATACGCTAACCGGCGGCTTTATAACACCGAAACCTCCAGTTACATCACCCTTGATCTCCTGTCGCAAATGACGCGCGAGGGCCGCGAGTTCGTGGTCGTCGATGCCAAGAGCGGCGAGGACATCACGCACAATGTCCTGACGCAGATCATCATGGAAGAAGAACAGCGCGGCGAAAATATGCTGCCAGTCAACTTCCTGCGCCAGTTGATCTCCATGTATGGCGATTCGATGCAGTCGATGGTGCCGCAATATCTCGAAGCGTCGATGGACGCTTTCCGCAAGAACCAGTTGCAGTTTCAGGAAGCGATGCAGGGTGCGTTCGGCGGCGGCCCGCTGGCCGAGATCGCCAAGCGCAACATGCAGATGTTCGAGGCCGCGACCAGCGCCTTCAAGGGGGCAGGCGGGCTGATGCCCGGTGTTCCGGGCGTTCCGGGCACGACTCCCGCGGAAGCCGACAAGGATGACGAGATCGCCGAGTTGAAGGCGCAACTCGCCGCGCTCAACGCGAAGATCGACAAGCTGGGCTGATACCCCATGGCGAAGGCTGACCGGCTCGAACGGCTGGACGTAAGGCGGGCCGAGCTGGAAGCCGACTATGAAGCCGCGTTGATCGCAGCGCTTCAAACGGCGGCTGGCGGGGTTTGGGGCCTGTTCGACCATAAGCCTGACCGGCAGGCCCGCGCCAGGACAGCACCTGTCATCGCGGCGCTGGATGAACTTGCCGCCGATATCGACGCCCTGCGCGATCAGTTGGGGCTGGAGCCGTTTGCGCTGCACCAGTCCTTTCTTGCCGCCCGCGGCCCGGTGGCATCGGATGCGCCGGGCGAGCCCAAGCAAGCGCGCGCATGGCTTGAAAAACTGGGTGTCGCCATCGGCTGAACATCTATGCGCGTCGGGGCTGGACGGGAATAGCGCGCATGGCCTATTGCGCGCCGATCCATTCCCTACAGCAGGCAAGCCATCTCTGTGAAACACGCCCTTTCCGTCACCCGCGAACAGGATTTCTCCGCCTGGTATCAGGCCGTCATTACGGAAGCGGACCTTGCCGAAGAAAGCGGCGTGCGCGGCTGCATGGTCATCCGGCCATGGGGCTATGGCATCTGGGAACGCATCCAGACGTTGCTCGACGCGCAGATCAAGGCGACGGGCCATGAGAACTGCTATTTCCCGCTGTTCATTCCCTTGAGCTATTTCGAAAAGGAAGCCGAACATGTCGACGGCTTCGCCAAGGAAATGGCGGTCGTCACCCATCACCGGCTGATCCAGAAGGACGGCAAGCTGGTTCCCGATCCGCAAGCCAAGCTGGAGGAGCCGCTGGTCGTGCGCCCGACGTCGGAAACGGTGATCGGCGCGGCGTTCAGCCGTTGGGTCCAGTCCTGGCGTGACCTGCCCGTATTGATCAACCAGTGGGCCAATGTCGTCCGCTGGGAAATGCGCACGCGCATGTTCCTGCGCACCACCGAATTTCTCTGGCAGGAAGGCCATACCGCCCACGCCACCGTCGAAGAGGCGATGGAAGAGACGATGAAGATGCTGGAAGTCTATCGCAGCTTTGCGGAAGACTGCGTCGCCATGCCCGTCGTGGCGGGCGAAAAGCCGGAGAATGAGCGCTTCCCCGGCGCGGTCGCGACATATTCGATCGAAGCGATCATGCAGGACGGCAAGGCGTTGCAGGCCGGCACCTCGCACTTCCTGGGCACCACCTTCAGCCAGGCGCAGAATATCAAGTTCCAGAATGCCGAAGGGCAGCAGGAACTGGCGCAGACGACCAGCTGGGGCATGTCCACCCGGATGATCGGCGGGCTGATCATGGTCCATGGTGACGATGACGGACTGCGCGTGCCGCCGCGCGTTGCGCCCTATCAGGTGGTCGTGGTGCCGATGCTGCGCGACACGGACGAGGACGCCGCGATCGTCGATTATTGCGCCGATCTGGTCGGTCAGCTCAATGCGCTGGACGTGTTCCGCGAACCCGTGCGCGCGCTGCTTGACCGTCGGGCGGCCAAGGCAGCGACCAAGCGCTGGGGCTGGGTCAAGAAGGGCGCGCCCATCGTGATCGAGGTGGGCGGCCGCGACGTGGCGGGCGGCAATGTGTCGGTGATCCGGCGCGACCGGCTCTATCGCGCCGACGGCAAGCTCGACAGCCAGATTGTCGCCAGGGATGATTTCGTCGCCGGCGCCACCGCCATGCTGACCGAGATTCAGGCGTCCTTGTTCGCGGATGCCAAGTCCAGGCTGGATGGCAGCATCGACAGGTCGATCACCGACATTGAAGCGCTCAAGGCCTATTTCGCCGCCAGCGCCAAGCCCGGCTGGGCGCTGGTGCAATGGGCCAAGCCAACTGGCGAGGCGCTGGAGAAGGTGGTGCAGTGGCTCAAGGGCGAGAAGCTGACACTGCGCAATGTGCCCAATGATGCCGACCCCGCCGACGGGACATGCATATTCACCGGCGAGAAGGCGGTCGAACGCGTACTGGTCGGGCGGAGTTATTGAGCTTCGGCAGACAAAATACCTCCGTTCGCTTCGAGCGTAGTCGAGAAGCCGCCAGCGCTGTGCTATGTTTCTCGACTACGCTCGAAACGAACGGATGTGGTTTATGACGATTCAGATCGGAACATTGGGCAATCCATTATCGGCATTTCGTACTTCGGATAATGGCGTCGTTGTTTGGTGTGATCATTGCCGAAATTGGCATGCCCACGGTCGTGGTTCTCCGGCCTTTGATATTGAAGATGGCCACCGATCAGCACATTGCCGAGACAAGTCGTCACCCGATTTCGGCAATGGCTACCATTTTTCAGTTCGCGGTGCACTGACGCTGCAAGCCATGGCTGAGCGCGGCGAATTTCTCCCAGTCGCGCTAATCCCCGGCAATGTATCATAAGACATATTTGCTCAGATCCGTGTCATGCGCGATGGCATTGAGCTGCTTTTCGACATAGGCGGCGTCGATCACCAGCGTTTCGCCGCGACGATCCTCCGCCTCGAAACTGACATCTTCCAGCAGCTTTTCCATCACGGTCTGAAGGCGGCGGGCACCGATATTTTCGACCTCGCTATTCACTTCCGCGGCAATGCGCGCAACGGCGTGGATGCCTTCGGGCGTCAGGTCGATCGTCACCTCCTCGGTCGCCAACAGCGCGCGATACTGCGCCACCAGGCTCGCCTTGGTGTCCAACAGGATCGCCACGAAATCCTCCTCGGTCAGCGCCTTGAGTTCGACGCGGATCGGCAGGCGGCCTTGGAGTTCGGGGAGCAAGTCGCTGGGCTTGGCGACGTGGAAGGCGCCGGACGCGATGAACAGGATATGGTCGGTCTTGAGCGGACCATATTTGGTCGAAACGGTCGTGCCTTCGATCAGCGGAAGCAGGTCGCGCTGCACGCCCTCGCGGCTGACTGAGCCGCCGCGCACGTCGCTGACCGCAATCTTGTCGATCTCGTCAAGGAACACGATGCCATTCTGTTCTGCGCTCGTGATGGCCACGCGGGCGACATCATCCTGATCCAGGCGCTTGTCCTGCTCTTCCTCGACCAGCTTGTCCCACGCGTCGGCAACCCGCATCTTGCGGCGCTTCTTCTGTTGCTGGCCAAAGGCTTTGGACATCATGTCGGACAGGTTGATCATGCCGACCTGACCACCCATGCCGGGGATTTCCATCGGCATGGAAGGGCTGTCGGCGACTTCCACCTCAACCTCGACATCGTTCATCTGATGCTGTTCGATCTTCTGGCGGAAGGACAGGCGCGTAGCCTCGCTGGCTTCCTTGCCCGTCAGTGCGTCGAGCAGGCGGCCCATCGCGGCTTCCGACGCGGCTTCGCGCACGGCCTCGCGACGTCGGTCCTTTTCCAGGCGCACGGCTTCCTCCACCAGATCGCGGACGATCTGTTCGACATCGCGGCCGACATAGCCGACTTCGGTGAACTTGGTGGCCTCTACCTTGACGAAGGGCGCATCCGCCAGTTTGGCAAGGCGGCGGCTGATCTCCGTCTTGCCGCAGCCGGTCGGCCCGATCATCAGGATATTCTTGGGCGTTACCTCATCGCGCAGGTCGTCGGGCAGATGTTGCCGCCGCCAGCGGTTGCGCAGGGCAACAGCCACGGCGCGCTTGGCGTCATGCTGGCCGATGATATGCGCGTCGAGCGCGGCGACGATGGCTTTAGGGGTCAGATTGTCGTTCATTTCAGTCCTTTTCCCCGCCCTTCAGGGAGGGGTTAGGGGAGGGCATGTCGGGGATGGCTGATTACACGCCCTCCCCAAACTCCTCCCGCAAACGGGAGGGAGGTTAAGCGGCGCTGTCCAGCGTCTCGATTGTGAGCTGATCGTTGGTATAGACGCAAATGTCGGCCGCCACGGCCATGGCCTTGCGCGCCAGCGTTTCTGCATCTGCCTCATAATCGACCAGCGCGCGGGCGGCGGCGAGGGCGAAGTTGCCGCCGGAGCCGATCGCGGCCACGCCATTCACGGGTTCCAGCACGTCGCCATTGCCGGTCAGGATCAGCGTCACATCCTTGTCCGCGACGATCATCATCGCTTCCAGATTGCGCAGATATTTGTCGGTGCGCCAATCCTTGGCCAGTTCGACCGCCGATCGCATCAATTGGCCATTATGGCGCTCCAGCTTCGCTTCCAGCCGCTCGAACAGCGTGAAGGCGTCGGCGGTGGCGCCGGCAAAGCCGCCAATGACGCTGCCGTCATGCAGTCGGCGAACCTTGCGGGCATTGGGTTTCATCACCGTCTGGCCCATCGAAACCTGACCGTCGCCAGCGACGACGACCTTGCCATTCTTGCGGACCGACATGATGGTGGTGCCATGCCAGACCGGCATGCTGCTGCTGTTATGGTCATTCATGAAGCGGCATATGGGACGCTGTGCTTTGTGGTGCAAGTCGCCTGAACAGCGACGACGAAGCGTGGCATTTTGGCGACAATATTCTTACAAACCGTTCAGGAACAAATGTCGATCAATTGACATTGTGCATCGCACCATCAATTATTGGCGTCCGCTTTCATGGGAGAACGCGCATGACTCTCAAGGCCAGAGCTCAGGAAAAGGTCGAGCGCGCGGGCATTTCCAACTATAGTTTCGATCACGACATTTTGGTCATGTGTGGCGTGCGCTACACGATCGAAGCATGCAACTGTGGCGAACCGGAATGTGATGGCGTCCGGCTGCGCAAAAACGCAACAGCCATCGGCCGCGTCCTGCAATAATATCCTGTCGATCGGTCAGTGCATCACTTCTTTGCCGGCCCGACCAACAGATTCAATATCGCGTCCTACGCCCTGCACCGTATTGCAGGCGGCCAGCGTAGCCAGAATGGCCAGAAACAGCGCCTTACGCATTAAGTCGTCACTCCATATTTGCGGCATGATCATTTTAAGCGCTTGGGCGACGCTGTGCAAAGGCGCAATTTGCGCGCGCCCATGCTGCCGCGCTTGACAGGGCGCGCCAGCGATGCCAATGGCCGCCTCCTCCCGAAAGGGGGCGCGTAGCTCAGTGGTAGAGCACACCCTTCACACGGGTGGGGTCGTAGGTTCAATCCCTACCGCGCCCACCATGGCTTGGCTGCCATGGACGGGACAGATTATTTCCCTGCATTGATCTTTTCAGTCTCATGGGGCTAATCATTGCCCTTGATCCGGTGGCCTGTAGGGCCGCCGACGTGAAAGGATGTCGATGCCGCCCTATCTGAAATCCGGCGCAGCGCTTGGCGTGCTGCTGATGCTGTCCACCGCGCCTGTCATCGCGCAGGAAAAGCTGACGCTCGAGAGAGTTTTTGCCAGCCCTGACCTGGCAGGACCGCAGCCGCGGGCGCTTAAACTGTCGCCGGACGGTACGCTCGTCACCCTGCTCAAACCGCGCGCCGACGAAAAGGAGCGGCTGGACCTGTGGGCGATCGACACGCGCACCGGCAAGCAGCGGATGCTGGTCGATTCGCGCAAGACCGGCAGCGGCGCGGCGCTATCCGAAGCGGAAAAGATGCAGCGCGAACGCGACCGCTCCGTCGCGGGGAGCACCGGCATCACCAGCTATGACTGGTCGCCGGATGGCAAGAGCATCCTGGTGCCGGTCGATGGCGACCTTTATCTTGCGGCGCTGGATGGCAAGGTGCAGCGGCTGACCGATACGCCTGACGGCGAATTGAATGGCGTTGTCAGCCCCAAAGGCGGTTTCGTGTCTTTCGTGCGCGGCGGCAACCTGTTCGTACAGCCGATCGGCGGTGCGGAACGGCAGGTAACGCAAGGGAGCAGCGATACGGTCAGCTGGGGCGTTGCCGAATTTGTCGCGCAGGAAGAAATGGACCGGCGCACCGGCTATTGGTGGTCGCCCGACGACAGCCTGATTGCGGTTGCGCGGGTCGATGAAAGCCCGGTCGGCATCGTCACCCGTACCGCAATTGGCGGGGAGGGCACGACAGTCTATCAGCAGCGTTACCCCGCCGCCGGGACGCCCAATGCGATCGTCGACCTCTATGTCATGAAGCCGGACGGGTCGGGCCAGTTGAAGGTCGATCTGGGATCGGATCGGGACATTTATCTGGCGCGGGTCGACTGGGCGAAGGATGGCCGCACGCTCTATGTCCAGCGCGAAGCGCGCGACCAGAAGCGGCTCGACCTGCTGGCAGTCGATCCTGCGACCGGCAAGGCCAAGGTCATTCTGAGCGAAACGGCCAAAAGCTGGATCAACCTGAGCGACAATTTCCATCCCCTGTCGGGCGGCGATTTCCTGTGGTGGTCCGAAAAGAGCGGCCATGGTCATCTCTACCGCGTCCATGACGGCAAATGGACGGCGCTGACCAATGGCGACTGGGAGGTCAAGACGCTGGTGGCGGTCGACGAAAAAGCGGGGCTGGCCTATTTCACCGGCAATCGCGAAACACCGCTGGAACAGCAGCTTTACAGTGCCCCCATCACGCGACCGGCTGCCGCGCGCCAGATTACGGCCAGCGGCTGGTGGAATGACGCGGTGATGGACGCCGCCGCCAGCCGCGCCGTCATCACGCGCCAGAATAGCGATCAGCCCAAGCAGGTCTATCTGGCCGACAATAGCGGCAAGCAATTGCAGTGGCTGTCCGAAAATGCGCTGAAGGGCGACCATCCCTATGCGCCCTATCTGGCGAGTCATGCCAAAACCCGGTTCGGCACGATCAAGGCGGCGGACGGAACGACGCTCTATACCAAAATCATGACCCCGCCGATCGAGGCGGGAAAGCGCTATCCGGTGTTCATGATCCATTATGGCGGGCCGGGCGGCGGGCGACAGGTGACGAACACATGGTCCGGCGCGCTGAACCAGTATCTGGTCGACCGCGGCTGGATCGTCTTTGCGGTCGACAATCGTGGCACGCCCGATCGCGGCAAGGCGTTCGAGGATCATCTCTATCGCGCGATGGGAACAGTCGAGGTGACGGATCAACTGGCAGGCGTGGATTGGCTAAAGGCCCAGCCGTTCGTCGATCCCAAGCGGATCGCGACCTATGGCTGGTCCTATGGCGGCTATATGTCGTTGAAGCTGCTGGAAAAGGCACCGGGCGTTTTCGCGGCGGCCGTGGCGGGTGCACCAGTCACGAAGTGGGAGTTGTACGACACCCATTACACCGAACGCTATCTGGGGATGCCGCAGGACAAGCCCAGCGCCTATCCGGCATCAGGCGCGATCGACGAGGCGGTGAAGATCAGTGATCCTTTGATACTGATCCACGGCATGTCGGACGACAATGTGGTGTTCGACAATGCCACTGCCTTGATGGCCAAGATGCAGGGCGCGGCGGTGCCGTTCGAGATGATGGCCTATCCCGGCCAGACCCACCGCGTCGGCGGGCCGGGGATCAGCGTGCATCTGTGGCGCACGATTGAGGATTTTCTGGCCCGGCGCGGGATAGCGCCCGACGCCGCCAAACCATAGGAGACAGGCGGCAACGGGCGTTGCGGCATCGCGGCAACGTCCAGCGGGAAAAGCTGACCTTTCGCGCAACAAAGGGCTTGCCACTGGACAAATGACGCAACGCCGCTATGCCGCCCACTCCGCAATATCTGCATCGGAGTGGAGTGTTCAGTCATGGGTTACAGGGTCGTCGTCGTAGGTGCCACCGGGAATGTGGGCCGCGAAATGCTGACCATTCTCGCCGAGCGCGAGTTCCCGATTGACGAGATCGCCGCGGTCGCATCGTCGCGGTCGCAGGGTCTGGCCGTCGATTTCGGTGAAACCGGCAAGACGATCAAATGCCAGAATATCGAACATTTCGACTTTAGCGGCTGGGACATCGCCCTGTTCGCGGCGGGCAGCGGCCCGACCGCCGAATATGCGCCCAAGGCGGCGGCAGCCGGCTGCGTCGTGATCGACAATAGTTCGCTGTACCGCATGGACCCGGACGTGCCGCTGATCGTGCCCGAAGTGAACCCGGACGCGATCGACGGCTATACCAAGCGCAACATCATCGCCAACCCCAACTGCTCGACCGCGCAGATGGTGGTCGCCCTGAAGCCGCTGCATGACGCCGCGACGATCAAGCGCGTGGTCGTATCCACCTATCAGTCGGTGTCCGGCGCGGGCAAGGCGGGCATGGACGAACTGTTCGAGCAGTCGCGCAACATCTTCGTCGGTGATCCGGCGGAGCCCAAGAAGTTCACCAAGCAGATCGCCTTCAACGTCATCCCGCATATCGACGTTTTCCTGGACGATGGTTCGACCAAGGAAGAATGGAAGATGGTCGCGGAAACCAAGAAGATCCTCGATCCCAAGATCAAGCTGACCGCCACCTGCGTGCGCGTGCCGGTGTTCGTGGGTCATTCCGAAGCGATCAACATCGAGTTCGAGAATGAAATTTCCGCCAAGGAAGCGCAAGACATATTGCGTGAAGCGCCCGGCATCATGCTGGTCGATAAGCGCGAGGATGGCGGCTATATCACGCCAATCGAATGTGTCGGCGACTTTGCGACCTTCATCAGCCGCGTGCGTGAGGATTCGACCGTGGACAATGGCCTGACGCTCTGGTGCGTCAGTGACAATCTGCGCAAGGGTGCGGCGCTGAACGCGGTGCAGATCGCCGAACTGCTGGGCCGCCGTCACCTCAAGAAGGGGTGACGACCCCATGATCTCCGGCGCTGCCGCTCTCTGGAACGCTGTTCCTGTTGCGCAGCGCCGGATGATCCTCTCGCTCATTGTGGCGATCGGCCTCGCCAACATCGCCCAGCCCTATCCTGAACTTGCGCCACTACAACATGGGCCAACCATTGCGCTGATCGCTGCCGCGCCCTGGCTGCTTCGACGCTGGCCGTTGTCCAACGGCGCTGTTGCGTGCATCTGGCTCTTTCTCCTGCTCCATACACTCGGCGCGCGCTGGATTTATTCCTATGTGCCCTATGATGATTGGGCGCGGGCGTTGGCAGGGCATGACCTGTCATCCTTGTTCGGGACGTCGCGCAATGGCTATGACAGGTTGGTTCATTTTGCGTTCGGCATGCTGCTGACAATGCCTCTGGCGCAAAGCGCGCATCGCTTCGGTGGCTTGCGCCGCGGATGGAGCCTGACCTTCGCCTTCGCCGCCATCGGTTTGGGCAGCGCGCTTTACGAAATATTCGAATGGCTGCTTACGGTGATCGCGGCTGGCGAGACGGCTGACTATTATAATGGCCAGCAAGGCGATGTCTGGGACGCACAGAAAGATATGGCGGCGGCCCAACTGGGCAGTGCGCTGACGCTGATCGCGCTCTTGCACCCCCGCGCCGGACGCCATATCGGCAAGCCGCCCACCGCTGCGTAAGGATTACTCCATGACCGACCTGACCATCGAACGCCATGACATCAAGGGCTTTGATGGCCTGCCGATCGCCGTGCATGTGGCGGGGGAGGGCCGGGATCTGGTGCTGATCCACGGCTATTTTTCCAACGCCTTCACCAACTGGATTCGCTACGGTCATGCCGCGAAACTGGTTGAGGCGGGCTTCCGCCTGATCATGCCCGACCTGCGCGGCCATGGAGAAAGCGGGAAGCCGCATGATATTGCCGCCTATCCGCCCGACGCCCTGACCGAAGACGGGCTGGCACTGGTCGATCAACTGGGGCTGACCGACTATGATCTGGGTGGCTATTCGCTGGGTGCGCGCACGACCGTGCGGATGCTGGCACGCGGAGCGACGCCGCGGCGGGTGATCCTGGCGGGGATGGGCCTGCGCGGGCTGGTCCAGACGCTCGACAATGGCGGCTATTACAGGAATGTGCTGACGAACCTTGGCACGTTCGAGCGTGGCACGTCGGAATGGATGACGGAAGCCTTCCTCAAGACCACCAAGGGTGATCCGGTGGCGATGCTCCATATCCTGAACACCTTTGTCGATACGCCGCGCGAGACAATCGCTGCCATTCAGCAGCCGACCGAAATCATCTGCGGCGCGGACGACCGCGATAATGGCGTGGCGCAGGAACTGGCGGATGTGCTGCCCGATGGGCGCTATGTCGAAATACCGGGCAATCACATGAATGCTGTCACCCGCAAGGAGATGGGGCAGGCAATGGCCGATTTCCTGACCGCTTGACTGTATCGTCCGGGCAAGTCACCTTCCTCTTCATAAGCCTATGAGGGGAACTCCCGTGAAAATCGCCATCTCGCTTGCCGCGCTTGCGGCCGCACTCACTGTATCGCCCGTCCTTGCCCAGCAAACGCCCGCACCGACGGCAGCCGAAGCCGAAGCTTTCCTTGCGAAGGCGGAAAAGGCGATGTTCGAACATTCGCTGATCTCCAACCGTGCCGACTGGGTCAATTCCACCTATCTGAATGACGACAGCGACGCCGTGGCCGCCTATTTCGGCGCCATCCGCACGTCCATGAATGTCGATTATGCGCTTGAGGCGGCGAAATATGCCACCGCGCCTGGCCTGTCGGCCGAAACGAAGCGCCGCCTGGACCTGCTGCGCACCGCGCTGACCCTGCCTGCGCCGACCACGCCGGGCGCGGCGCAGCAACTCAATGATCTCGCGACACGGCTCCAGTCCACCTATGGCAAGGGGAAGGGAACGCTCAAGGGCCAGCCGATCAATGGCAGCGACATTGAGGAGCAGATGGGGAACAACCGCAACCCCGAAGAACTGAAAGAGATGTGGGTCAGTTGGCACGACAATGTTGGCGCGCCGATGCGGGACGATTACGCCAAGCTGGTCGATATCGCCAATGCCGGCGCCAGGGAGTTGGGCTTTGCCGATACCGGGGCGATGTGGCGGTCCAAATATGACATGCCAGCCGATGATTTTGCCAAGCTGACCGACAAGATCTGGGCGGAGGTGAAGCCGCTCTATGACCAGTTGCATTGCTATACCCGCGCCAAGCTCAACGAGAAATATGGCGATGCGGTGCAGCCGGCGACGGGACCGATCCGCGCCGACCTGCTGGGCAATATGTGGGCGCAATCCTGGGGCAATATCTATGATGTCGTCGCGCCCAAGGGCGCAGGCGACCTGGGCTATGACGTCGGGGCGTTGCTGAAGGCCAAGGGTTATGTCGAAACCCGACCCGCTCAGGTCGACACCCCCGACACGCCGGAAAAGCAGCAGCGCGGCTATTGGGAAAAGCAGATGTTCAAAATCGGCGAGGGCTTTTATTCCTCGCTGGGCTTTGCGCCGCTGCCGGAGACGTTCTGGGAACGCACCCAGTTCATCAAGCCGCTGGACCGCGAAGTCGTCTGCCATGCATCTGCATGGGATATCGACAACAAGGACGACATACGCGTCAAGATGTGCACGAAGGTCAACAGCGACGACTTCGTGACCATCCATCATGAGTTGGGCCATAATTATTACCAGCGCGCCTATCAGAATCAGAAGCCGCTTTATCTGGATGGGGCGAATGACGGCTTCCATGAAGCGATCGGCGATTTCGTCGCTTTGTCGATCACGCCCGATTATCTGGTGAAGATCGGCTTGCTGGACGCAAGCAAGGTGCCCGGGCCAGACAAGGATATTGGCCTGTTGCTGCGTCAGGCGATGGACAAGGTTGCGTTTCTGCCCTTTGGCCTGCTGGTCGACAAATGGCGCTGGGGCGTATTCAGCGGCGCGATACCGCAGAGCCAGTATGAAAAGGGCTGGACCGACCTGCGCCGCCAATATCAGGGTATCGTCCCGCCGGTGACCCGCGATGAAACCAAGTTCGACGCGGGGGCGAAATTCCATATTCCGGGGAATACCCCCTACACCCGCTATTTCCTGGCAGGGATTTTGCAGCAGCAATTTTACGAAGCGGCGTGCAAACAGGCAGGCTGGAAGGGGCCGCTCCATCGCTGTTCCTTCTACGGAAACAAGGCTGTCGGCGCCAAGTTGAACGCGATGCTGGAAATGGGTGCCTCCAAGCCATGGCCCGATGCGTTGCAGGCTTTCACTGGAACGCGCGAGATTTCGGGCAAGGCGATGACCGCTTATTTCGCACCGTTGCAAAAATGGCTCGTCCAGCAGAACAAAGGCAAGTCTTGCGGCTGGTAATCGCCAAGTAAAGCCAGTAAAGGCCAGGCCCGTGGACCCGGCGATCATCATCATTGCTTTGCTCTTCTTCACCAGCGTCATCATGGCGCTGGCGATGGGGGTGGCGTGGTTACATTTTGGACGCCAGGTCCATGTGTTGAGCTGGACGCTGTCCTACAGCGCCGCAATGGTCCAGTGGATCGCCAATGCGGCGGGCATTATGTTGAAAAGCGGCCCGCTGATGGCGCTGGCGGCATGCTGCATCGTCGTCAGCGGTACGCTGGTGGTGGCGGGGGTGCGCCAGCGGTCGGGACAGCCTGTACCCTGGCGATTAATGCTGGGCGCGGGATCAGTCGTGGCGGTCGGCGGCATCTATGCGGCGATGATCCATGATCGCGCGCTTCAGGGCATGATCGTGCCGGGCTATGTCGGCATATTGATGCTGTGTTCGGCTGCCTCCCTCTGGCCCCGCGACCGACGGTTCAATGCACCGGAAATGGCCTTTTTCACCATGTTCCTGCTGTTCGCGCTGTTTCAGACGGCCCTGGCCGTCAGCGCCGCCGCCAATCTGGGCCAGGCGCCGGGCGCGGGCTTGGTCACCTATCGCGCGATATTGGGCCTTGGCCTGCCGTCCATCTATGTTGGCACGGGCGTGGCCGCCGTCATGGTGGTCGCGGGCGATCTGGCGCACCAGTTGCGGCGGCAGATGCGGCATGATCCGCTGACGGACGTGCTCAACCGGCGCGGGTTGGATGAGGCCGCCGTGCGCGCCATCGCCAATGCCCGGCGTTATGGCCGCCCGCTGGCGCTGGTCGTGTGTGATCTTGACGGGTTCAAGGCTTTGAATGACGGGCATGGCCATATCGCTGGGGACGCTGCCCTGCGCGGTTTTGCCCAGTTGCTGGGCAGCGCCGTCCGCCGCGGCGATATCGTCGCGCGGATGGGCGGCGATGAATTCGGGCTGCTGCTGGTAGAGACGGACGCAGCCGCCGCCGCCGACGTCATGGAGCGGGTGCGCGCGGAGATTGGTTGCCTGATCCTGCCCAACGCCCCGCACGCCCGGTTGCGCGCCAGCTTTGGCGTCGCGCAATTGCAGGCGGGCGACCAGCAACTGGACGACATGGTCGCCCGTGCTGACGCTGCCCTTTACGACGCCAAGCGTGACGGCAAGGACCGCGTCGCCATCTGGCGCGCGGCTGCCTGATCAACACCTTATCTGAATGGCGGCTCGTTGAACGCGCGCAGCTTGCGGCTGTGCAGCTTTGCGCCCCCTTCTCGCAGCAGTTCGCAGGTCATTAGCCCAACGCGCAAGTGGCTGGCAATCGCTTCCTCATAGAAGCGGTTGGCCTGGCCCGGCAGTTTGAGTTCGCCATGGATCGGCTTGTCGGAAACGCATAGCAACGTGCCATAGGGTACCCTGAAGCGGTAGCCCTGGGCCGCGATGGTGGCGGATTCCATGTCGATGCCGACCGCGCGCGACAGGCTGAAGCGCAGGGCGGAACTGGAATAGCGCAGCTCCCAGTTGCGATCATCGGTCGTGACGACCGTGCCGGTACGCAAGCGACGCTTGAAATCTTCCGGGTCGCGCCCCCCAAGCACGGCTTCTGCCGCCTGAGCCATCGCCACCTGCACCTCCGCAATGGCCGGGATCGGAATTTCCGGCGGCAGCATGGCGTCCAGCACCTTGTCATCGCGCAGATAGGCGTGGGCCAGCACATAGTCGCCGATCCGCTGGCTGGGGCGCAGCCCGCCGCAATGGCCGATCATCAGCCAGGCTTCCGGGCGCAGCACCGCCAGATGATCGCAGATCGTCTTGGCATTGGACGGACCGACACCGATATTGACAAGCGTGATGCCGCTGCCGTCTGGCGCGATCAGGTGATAGGCTGGCATCTGATGCTTGCGCCAGGCGCTGTCGGCGATCATCTGAGCCGGATCGGCGGTTTCGGGGGTGACATAGACGCCACCAGCCCCCGACAAAGCGGTAAAGCGGTTGCCGTCCCGCTGCAATTCCGCGCAGGCCCAGCTGACGAACTCATCGACATAGCGATGATAGTTGGTGAACAGGATGTAGCGCTGCATATGTTCGGCGGGCGTGCCGGTATAATGTTTCAGACGCGCCAGCGAAAAGTCGGTGCGCAGACCATCGAACAGCGCCAGCGGCCGATCACCGTCCGCATCCGGCATGAACAGGCCATCGGCAATCTCGTCGCCAATCTCGGCCAGTTCGGTCGTGGGGAAATAGCGCGCCAGTTCGGTTGGGGGCGTGCCGTCGAGCGCCCCCATGTCCAGCCCGTCCAGAACATAGGGAAAGGGGATTTGCTGGTGACTGAGGCCGGTTTCGACCTCCACCCCATAGTCGCGGACGAGCAGGTCGATCTGTTCAGCCAGATAATCGGCGAACATCGCGGGACGGGTAATGGTGGTGACATAGCGGCCCGGTTTGGACAGGCGGGCGAAGGACCGGCCGGGCGGCGGCGCGTCGCTGTCACCATGATAGGTGATGCGCAATTCGGGATAGCAGAAACGCTGGTCGTGCCGCGCTTGCGGCGGAGGGACGCTGCCGTCGCGACCGTAAGCGCGCATGGCGTCGCGCAATGTTTCGATGGATGTCTGATAGAGGCGGTCAAGTTGCGCGACCGTTGCGCTGCCGATGCTTTGTGTCATCGCCCCTTGCTAACGCAGTTGCATGACGGAAGGAAGTCGGCGCGCGATCGAAAATGCACGCCGACTTCTGGAATTAAAGCTGGCCCAGCATATGGTCGGCCGATGACAGTTTGAAATCGCCGGGGGCTTCGACATTGAGTTCGGCCACGACGCCGTCCTTCACGATCATGGAGAAGCGCTGGCCGCGCTGGCCAAGGCCGAATTTGCTGCCATCCATGGTCAGGCCAACGGCCTTGGCGAAATCGCCATTGCCATCGGCGAGCATCGTCACCTTGCCATCGGCACCGGCAGACTTACCCCAAGCGCCCATCACGAAAGCGTCGTTGACGGCGGTGCAGGCGATTTCATCGACGCCCTTTTCCTTCAGCGCACCGGCCTTGTCGATGAAGCCGGGCAGATGCTTGGCAGAGCAGGTGGGCGTAAATGCGCCGGGAACGGAAAAGACCGCGACCGTGCGGCCCGCGAAATATTCGTCCGACGTCACGGGCTCCGGGCCATCCTCGGTCATTTTCGTGAATGTCGTACTGGGAAGGCGGTCGCCCTTAGCAATGGTCATGGTCATTCTCCTGAAACTGACGAGGGCGCAGGTCGTTGCTGCCGGGCGGACTGTCAAGGGCGGGGACGGAATATGCCGCGAGATCCTTGGCATCATCCCATGTTGGTCTATATTCCGGTGATGGACCAGACCAGTTTCTTTGGCGGGCATTTCCTGCTCGCATTGCCCGGCATGGCTGATGCGCGGTTCGATCATAGCGTGGTCGCGCTGTGCGTTCATGACGCCGAAGGCGCAATGGGCATAGCGGTAGGGGAGGAAATGGAAGGCGTCAGCCTGCATGGCCTGCTCGACAGTTTCGACATTGACGGCAGCGCGATCCCCGACAGGCCCGTCCTGCGCGGCGGTCCGGTCGAACCGCGGCGCGGCTTTGTCCTCCATTCGCTCGACTGGTCGGGGCAGGACATGGTGCAGGTCGGTACGCAATGGGGCTTGTCCGGATCGCTCGACATATTGAAGGCGATTGCGCAGGGACGCGGGCCGAGCCGGTATCTCGTCGCGCTTGGCTATGCCGGGTGGGGCGCCGGACAATTGGAACGCGAGATGACGAGCGACAGCTGGTTTCTGGCACCGGGCAATGCCGACCTGTTGTTCGACGTGCCCACCCATCGCAAATGGGCCGCTTCCTATGCCGCAGCCGGTGTCGATTCGTCGCATCTGGTGCGCGGGGCCGGTTCGGCCTGACGCAGGTTTCGGTCGACCGGCAGGGTCATCACATAAAGAAATCTTTATATCGAGTTGCCACGGGCGGCGGCGGTTGGTAAAGCGCTTGCCATCGCCGCCGCCCGGACCTTTTTCCAGCGGTACAGGCATCATTTCAAGTTTACGGAGACACGATCGTGGCCACCGCTTCCGCCACCCAGGCGCAGGATTATGTGATCGCCGATATCGCCCTGGCCGATTTTGGCCGCAAGGAAATGGATATCGCCGAAACCGAAATGCCGGGCCTGATGGCCCTGCGCGCGGAATTCGGCCCGTCGCAGCCGTTGAAGGGCGCGCGCATCACCGGATCGCTGCACATGACGATCCAGACCGCCGTGCTGATCGAAACGCTGACCGCGCTGGGCGCTCAGGTTCGCTGGGCGACCTGCAACATCTATTCGACGCAAGACCATGCCGCCGCCGCGATCGCCGCTTCGGGCGTGCCGGTATTCGCCATCAAGGGCGAAACGCTGCAGGAATATTGGGACTATGTCGAACGCATTTTCGACTGGCACACCGATCCGTCGGGCGTTGCCAACATGATCCTGGACGATGGCGGCGACGCCACCATGTTCGCCCTGTGGGGCGCGCGGGTCGAAGCGGGCGAGGAACTGTTCACCCCGTCGAACGAGGAAGAGGAAATCTTCTGCGCGGTGCTGAAGCGCGTGCTGAAGGAACGCCCCGGTTTCCTGACCAAAACGGTTCAGTCGATCAAGGGCGTGTCGGAAGAAACCACCACCGGCGTCCATCGCCTCTATGAACTGGCCAAGAAGGGCAAGCTGCCTTTCCCCGCGATCAACGTGAACGACAGCGTCACCAAGTCGAAGTTCGACAATCTTTACGGCTGCAAGGAATCGCTGGTCGACGCGATCCGTCGCGGCACCGACGTCATGCTGGCCGGCAAGGTCGCGTGCGTCGCCGGCTTCGGCGATGTCGGCAAGGGATCGGCCGCCTCGCTCCGCAATGGCGGCGCGCGCGTGCTCGTGACCGAAGTCGATCCGATCTGCGCGCTGCAGGCGGCGATGGAAGGCTATGAAGTCGTGACGATGGAAGAGGCCGCCCCGCGCGCCGACATTTTCGTCACCGCGACCGGCAATGAAGGCGTGCTGACCGTCGATCACATGCGCGCGATGAAGAATATGGCGATCGTGTCCAACATCGGCCATTTCGACAGCGAGATCGAGATTGCGGGCCTGAACAACATGAAATGGACCGAGATCAAGCCGCAGGTGGACGAAGTCGAGTTCCCCGACGGCAAGAAGATCATCGTCCTGTCAAAGGGGCGCCTAGTCAATCTGGGCAATGCCACCGGCCACCCCAGCTTCGTGATGTCGGCCAGCTTCACCAACCAGACGCTGGCGCAGATCGAACTGTGGACCAAGAGCGATCAGTATCGCAACGAAGTCTATGTCCTGCCCAAGCATCTGGACGAAAAGGTCGCCGAACTGCATCTGGAAAAGCTCGGCGTGAAGCTCACCAAGCTGAGCCAGCGTCAGGCCGATTATATCGGCGTGCCGGTCGAAGGGCCGTTCAAGCCCGACCATTACCGCTACTGATCAGCGACCATCCTCCCCTTTAAGGGGAGGTGTCGGGCCGCAGGCCAGACGGAGGGGTGTCCTGCTTTCGATAGGGCGACACCCCTCCATCAGCACGCCGTGCTGCCACCTCCCCCGCAAGGGGGAGGATTTGTTTTGGTCTGCTTTTACGCGCTGGCCTCAATTCTTTGCATCGCCTTCTTCCCGCTGCGCCCGACTTGCGTTAGTCCGGGCATGATTATGAATAGCGACACGCAGTTTCGGCGGAAATGGGAGCAGAGGGCGCAATGACGCTGACCCCCATGGCCGCCATCATATTGGGCATCGTGCTGGCCCTGTGGCTGGGCGCCGCGGTGTGGGCGCTGGCCAGCGGACAGCGGATGCGACGCGAGGGGATGCAGGCGCAGGGTAAGCTCGATCGCCTTGCCATGCTGCTCGCTTCCGCACCGGCCGCCCCGGTGGTCATTCACCCTGATGGCAAGCTGGAAGCGGCTGATCGTCTCGCCAAATGGCTGGGCAAGCCCCGCGTCCCGACCTTTGCATCTGAACTGATCGCTGCCGACGGGGGATTGGAACCCGACGATGCCGCAGCGCTGGCGCGCGAAATCGCGTCTGCGCAAAAGGCGGGCAAGAGCTTTGCCCTGCCGGTGCGCGGTGTCGGGTCGTCACGCCTGCTGCTGGTCCGCGGCGCGCCTGCATCGCCCGGCCTGGCGTCAAACGGTGGCGTCGTGCTGTGGATATTCGACGCGACCGACAGCCAGTCCGAAATCCAGGCGCTCAAAGGCCAGGTCGACCAGTTGCGCGATGCGCTGGAAGCGCTGGCGGGACTGGTCGAGGCTGCACCCTTCCCGATGTGGCACCGCACCCCGGACTTGCGCCTGAGCCTGGTCAACAGCGCCTATGTCCGCGCGGTCGATGGTGCCGATGCGCGCGAAGTGATCGGCAGTGGCGTCGAACTGGTCGAGGCGGTGGGCGGCCTGACGCCGCAGGCCGCCGCCGCCGACGCATTGGCGCGCGGTGAGCCAATCGAACGCATGGTCCCTGCGACGATCGACGGCGAGCGGCGCACCATGCGCGTGGTCGACGTGCCGCTGGGCGAGGCTGGCGTCGCGGGCTATGCCGTCGACCAGCATCAACTGGAACAGGCACGGGTCGAACATCGCCGTCTGGAGGCGGCGCAGCGCGACTTGCTCGATC
The DNA here is from genome assembly GCF_007693735.1 of Sphingobium sp. B2. Lineage (NCBI taxonomy): Bacteria > Pseudomonadati > Pseudomonadota > Alphaproteobacteria > Sphingomonadales > Sphingobiaceae > Sphingobium > Sphingobium sp. B2. Next base: position 1,395,403 of record NZ_VDBZ01000001.1, on the reverse strand, counting down.
GCCTGTCCGCAGGCGTCGCCAGATTTGGCCCGGACCGGGCGCTCCGCTTCTGGAACCAGCCCTTCATCAGCCTGTTCGGCCTGCATCAGGACCAACTGGCCGACGCACCCCTGTTCGAACGGGTGCTGGACCAGATGCGCGACGCTCGCCGCCTGCCGGAACATCGCGACTTTCCGGCATGGCGCGGCGAACGGCGCGACTGGTTCCTGTCCCCCGATCCGGTCGAGGAAAACTGGCTGTTGCAGGATGGCACCCATTTGCGTGTCTATGCCCAGCCTCTTCCCGATGGCGGCCTGCTGCTGATCTTCGAGGACCGGACCGAGCAGGTGCAGCTTTCGAGCGCGCGCGATACGCTGCTGCGCGTACGGACGGCGACGTTCGACAATCTGTTCGAATCGATTGGCGTCTTTTCGTCCGACGGTCGCCTTCAGATGTGGAACAGCCGGTTCCGCACCGTGTGGGGCGCGGATGAGGAAATGCTGGCGACCCATCCGCGCATAGATGACCTGATGCGCGCGGTGCAGGAACGACTGGCCAAGCCGCAACAGTCCAATCTGGTGCGCGAACTTGTCCGCGCGGCGACGGTCGAACGCAAGCAGCGGATCGGCCATGTCGGTTTTGCTGACGGGCGAACCTTCGAATTTGCCGCCATCCCGTTGCCAGACGGCAATGCGCTTTTCACCATGCTGGACGTGACCGACAGCCGCCGCGTCGAACAGGTACTGCGCGACCGCAATGTGGCGCTGGAACAAGCCGATGAAGTCAAGACCGCCTTCGTCACCAATATGAGCTACGAACTGCGTACGCCGCTGACCACCATTGCCGGCTTTGCCGAGATGATGAGCGCGGGCTATGCCGGGGAACTCAGCGCATCGGCCAAGGACTATGTCGATGGCATACTGCAAAGCACAGGCCGCCTGTCCATGCTGATCGACAATGTGCTGGACCTGACGCAGGGCGAGGCGGGGACGTTGCCGATCGATCGTGCGCCCGTCGATCTGGCAGCGGTTGCCCGTGCGAGCGCCGATCGTGTCCGCGCCGACGCCAACGCCAAGGGGATAGACCTGGCCGTCACGATCGACCCCAGCCTGGGTCAGGTGGAGGGGGACGCCCGCCGGATCGGGCAGGCGATCGATCATCTGCTCGAAAATGCCATATGTTATGGCGGCAGGAGCGCGCGCGTACTGCTGCATGGCGATGGTGGTGCTGATCGTGCCCGGATCGTCATTTCCGACAATGGGCCCGGCATCCCGGCGGTACAGCAGAAATTGCTGTTCGATCCGGCAGCCCGCGCCCGACAGGCACGTAGCGGGGGCAAGGCCGGGATCGGCTTGCCGCTCGCCCGCCAGCTGGCGCAGGCCCATGGCGGGACGCTGGAACTGGTGTCGCAGCCGGGTCAGGGGACGATGGTGGTGATCGAGTTGCCCCGTGGCTGACGTGGCGCTGTATCTGGTCGATGAAGCTGCGATGCTGGACCTTGGCCATCGCATCGCCACCCATGTGCGAATCGGCGATGTCATTGCGCTTGAAGGGGGGCTTGGGGCGGGCAAGACGACGCTGGCGCGCGGTATATTGGAAGCGTTGGGGTTGGCGGGCGAAGCGCCCAGTCCCAGCTTTGCGATCGTGCAGCCCTATGACGTGCCGGAAGTGCGATTGCCGGTCGCCCATGTCGATCTCTATCGGCTCGACACGCCGGAGGATACGGAGGAACTGGCGCTGGGCGACTATCTGATGGACAGTCTGTTGATCGTTGAATGGCCTGACCGGCTGGGTACGCGGCTATGGCCGCATGCGCTGCGTTTGAGCATTGCGATTGAAGGGGATGGCGCTCGGCGCTTGACAGCGGACGTGCCCGACGCTTGGACGGAGCGATGGTCACAGATATGATCCCCCCGGCCGCCGCGCCCGCTTTCCTTGGCCAAGCCGGATGGGGCGACGCCGCCATCGTGCCGCTGGCAGGCGATGCATCCTTCCGCCGCTATTTCCGTGTCGTCGACGGCGGACGCCGCGCGGTGCTGATGGATGCGCCACCGCCGCATGAAGACCCGCGCCCATTCATCGCTATCGCTGAACATCTGCTGGCGGACGGCTTTGCCGCGCCACGGATATTGGCCCGCGATCTGGAAGAGGGGCTGGTGCTCATAGAGGACTTCGGCAATCTGCGGGTCAAGGAACATCTGGACGATCAGCCGGACGCGGAACTTGCGGTCTATGGCCGCGCGATCGATTTGCTGACGGACCTCCACCGTTTGCCCGCAGCACCCGTGCCGCCCTATGACCGCGCGGTCTATCAGCGCGAAGTCGATTTGCTGACGCAATGGTATTGCCCGGCGATCGGCCTGACGGTCGATCAGGACGCCTATGTCGCGGCATGGGATGCGGTGCTGCCGATCGTCGAACAGTCCGCCAGCCCGACCGTCACGGTGCTGCGCGATTATCATGCAGAAAATATCATGCTGATCGACCGGGCGACGTCCCACGGCCTGGGCCTGCTCGATTTTCAGGACGCGCTTGCCGGGCATCCCGCCTATGATCTGGTGTCGCTGTTGCAGGATGCGCGGCGCGATGTGCCGCCGCAGGTCGAGGCAGCGATGCTGGCGCGATACAAGGCGATTGCCGCGCCGCCGCCCGATTTCGACGCCGCCTATGCGGTGCTGGGCGCGCAGCGGAACGCCAAGATTATCGGCATCTTCACCCGCCTTTGGCAGCGCGATGGCAAGCCGCGTTATCTCAGCTTCCTGCCGCGCATGTGGGATTTGCTGGAGCGCGATCTGGCGCACCCGGCGCTGGAACCGGTGGCGCAATGGTTCGCCGCCAACATACCGGCCGATCAACGCCATAGGGCGCTGGTGGAGTTCGCCCCGGCATGATCGACACAGCGATGTTGATGGCGGCGGGGCTTGGCAAGCGGATGCGTCCGCTCACCGCCACCCGGCCAAAGCCGCTGGTCAAGGTGGCTGGCAAGCCGCTGATGGACCATGCGCTCGACCGGCTGGAGGCTGGCGGCATCCGCAAGGTGATCGTCAATGTCCATTATCTCGCCGACACGGTCGAAGCGCATTTGCGCACGCGCAAGGGCGCCATGGCGTTTGCCGTCTCCAATGAGCGCGCCAAATTGCTGGAAACCGGCGGCGGCCTGATCCATGCCGCGCCGCTGCTGGGCGACAAACCCTTTTTCTGCGCCAATAGCGACAATCTGTGGATCGACGGGCCACAGGAAACGCTGGGAATGATGCAGCGCATCTGGAACCCGGACAGGATGGATGCGCTGCTGCTGCTGGTACCGCTCGCGCGCGCGCACTGCCATACTGGCCAGGGCGATTTTCATATGGACGCCAGCGGTCGGCTGACGCGGCGCAAGACGGCCCATGTCGCGCCGTTCGTCTTTACCGGCGTACAGATCATGTCGCCCGCGCTGCTGCGCGATCCGCCCGGTGACGTATTTTCGACCAATATTTTCTGGGACCGGGCGATCGAGGCGGGACGGCTCTATGGCGTTTCGCATCAGGGCCTGTGGTTCGATGTCGGTACGCCCAAAGCCATCCCTGTCGTGGAATCCATGATCACCCATGGGTGATCGCACGCGCCCCGCGCTATTTTCCATCCCGGCGCACCGCGCCTTTTCCGATGCGCTGGTTGCGGGCCTGTTGGCGCGCCATGGCGGCGATCCGATGGCGTTGGCGCAGGGCATGATCCTGCTGCCCAGCAATCGCGCGGTCCGCGCGGTCAGCGATGCGTTCGTGCGCGCGTCGGGCGGGGGGCTGTTGCTGCCGCGTCTGGTGGCCATCGGCGACCCGGATATTGGCGAGCAGGTCGGCAGCGCGCTCGAGCCGTTGGGGGAGGGGGACGCGCTGCCCCCGGCGATTGCGCCGATGCGCCGCCAGATGATCCTGGCGCGGATGGTGCAGCAGGTGAAGGGCGATATTGACGCCGGGCAGGCGCTGCAACTGGGGCAGGCGCTGGGCGCGGTGCTGGATCAGATGCAGGTGGAGCGGGTGCCAGTCACGGCGCTGCGCGACATCAGCCTGTCCGACGAATTGTCGCGACACTGGCAAACCTCGCTCCATCTGTTCGAGATCGTGATCGCCCGCTGGCCCGATGAACTGGCGCGGCTGGGCTGCATGGACCTGACCGAGCGGCGCAACCAGCTGTTCGACCGGCTGGCGGCGCGCTGGCGGGATCATCCGCCGTCGGGCTTTGTCGTGGCGGCGGGCATTGCGTCGACGGCTCCGGCGGTCGCGGGGCTGTTGCGCCGGATAGGCGAAATGCCGGGCGGCATGGTCGTGTTCGCCGGGCTGGACCAGCATATGGACGACGAAGCGTGGCAGGCGATCGGCCCCTTCGATCCCGATCCCGTCACCGGCCTGGCACCCGCCGGGCATGAAAGCCATCCGCAATATGCGCTGAAACGGCTGCTCCACGCCATGAGCGCGACCCGTGACGATGTGGCGCAATGGCGCTGGGGCAGCGAGCATGATGCGCGGGCAGTGCGCGGGCGCAATATCTCCAACGCAATGCTGCCGCCCCGGCTCACCAGTCGCTGGCGTGACCTGAAGACCGCAGACCGTTCGCTGGCGGGGGTCGCTGCGCTGGAAGTGGCGACGCCGGGCGAGGAAGCGCAGGCCATCGCCATCGCCCTGCGCGAGGCGCTGGAGACGGAGAAGCGCACCGCCGCGCTGGTGACGCCCGACCGGCAACTGGCGACGCGCGTATCTGCGCATCTCAAGCGCTGGGGCATAGAGGCGGACGATTCGGCGGGTTTGCCGCTTTCACGCTTGCCGCCCGGCACCTTGCTGATCGCGATAGCGCAGGCGGTGGCGGAACGGTTCGCGCCGGTCCCGCTGCTGACATTGCTTAAACATCCGCTGGTCCTGCGGGGCGAAGGGCGGCTGGCATGGCTGGAGGGTGTGCGCGCGCTCGACCTGCTGTTACGCGGGCCAAGGCCGCAGGCGGGACTGGCGGGGATCGACCTGCTGCTGATGCCGCGCGATGATGATCGCCAGCGGACCATACGCGGACAGGTGCGCGACTGGTGGCCCGCCGCGCGCGCCTTGCTGGAACCGCTGGAACGGGCCTTTGCCGTCGCAACCGATCTTGCCACGCAATTGGCCGCGATCCGCGAGCAGGCGGGCGCGCTGACGGGGGACGCCGTCTGGGCGGGGCATCAGGGGCATGCCGCCGCCGATCTGTTCGCCGAGATGGAGGGTGCCGCCGATGACGGCCCGCGCCAGGCGGACATGCGCGCGCTGCCGGTGCTGCTCGATCATGTGCTGGGCGGCGTGTCGGTGCGTCCGCCGCAGGGTGGCCACCCGCGCATTGCGATATTGGGGCTGATCGAGGCGCAACTGGTACAGGCGGATCTGATGATATTGGGCGGCCTGAACGAAGGCACATGGCCCGGCCTGCCCGCGCCCGATCCGTGGCTGGCGCCGCGTATCCGGCGGGAACTGGGCTTGCCGGGGGTGGAGACGCGCATTGGCCTGGCGGCCCATGATTTCGCCAGTGCGCTGGGTGCGCCCCATGTTCTGATCACGCGCGCGAAACGCGGGAGTGGTGGCCCGGCGGTGGCGTCGCGGCTCTGGTTGCGGCTGAAGGCTATGGCCGGGCCGCAATGGAAAGTGGCGGATAGCTATGCCGTGCTGGCGCGCGCCCTCGATACGCCCGCTATCCATAACCCTGTCGGCCGCCCCGCACCCGCGCCGCCTGCCTCGGTTCGCCCAACCGTCATCCCCGTCACTGATGTGGACCGGCTGAAGGCCGATCCTTTCGCATTCTACGCCCGGCGCATACTGCGGCTCGCACGGCTCGATCCGGTCGATGCCGATGCCGGACCGGCCTGGCGCGGAACGGCGGTGCATGACATCCTGCAGCAGTGGGCGGAGGCCGGGATACTGGACCCCGTCGATCTGGAAGCGCGCGCGCGCGCCATGTTCGACCGGCCAGAGGTCCATCCGCTGCTGCGCGCGCTCTGGCAGCCGCGCCTGATCGAGGCGATCCGATGGATCGCGGCGGAAGTGGTGCGCGACAAGGCGGAAGGACGCACCATCCTTGCCGTCGAAAAGGAAGGGCGCGCGGACATTGCCGAGGTGACGCTGATGGGCAAGGCGGACCGGATCGACCGCCTGCCCGACGGCACGCTGGGCATTATCGATTACAAGACCGGCAAGCCGCCCAGCGCGGCGCAGGTAAAGGCGGGCTTTGCGCTGCAATTGGGGCTGCTGGGCGTAATCGCCGAAAATGGCGGGTTTGACGGCATTACCGGGAACAGGACAGCCGGGGGCTTTGAATATTGGTCGCTTGCCAAGAAGGGCGATCAGTTCGGCTATCGCGAAAGCCCGGTCGATCCGATGGGCGCGCGCAACAAGATCGTCACGGACCAGTTTACCGACAGGGTCCATCAACAGTTTGAAGAACTGGCGCAGGCCTTCCTGCTGGGGACGGCGCCCTTCCGTGCGGAAATCAACCCCGAAGTCGCCAATTATGGCGATTATGACCAGCTGACGCGGCTGGAGGAATGGTATGGCCGCGACGATGGCTAAGGCGCTGCAACCCTTGCAGGGCAACCAAGCCCGCGCCGCCGCACCGGACGCGCATGTCTGGCTGTCGGCGTCGGCAGGGACCGGCAAGACCCATGTGCTGACCGCACGTGTGTTCCGCCTGCTGCTGCAAGGCGTACGGCCGGAAAATATATTGTGCCTGACCTTTACCAAGGCAGGCGCGGCGGAAATGGCTGATCGCATCCATGATCGGCTCGCCGCCTGGGTGCAGATGGACGGGCCCTCGCTCGCTGCCGACCTGAAAGCCTTGGGGGAAGATTTTGGTCCAGAAACGCTGGACGTTGCCCGACGGTTGTTTGCCGAAGTGCTGGAGTCGACCGGCGGCGGGCTGCGTATCCAGACGATCCATGGCTTTTGCCAGCAATTGCTGACCGCCTTTCCGCTGGAGGCGGACCTGACGCCCGGCTTCAGGCCGCTGGACCAGCGCGAACAGACCAATCTCGCCCGGCAGACGCTGGCCGACATGGTGGTGCGCGCGCATGAGAAGGGCGACGATGCGCTGTTCGCGGCGTTTCAGGCGATCAGCCTGCGGCTGGGCGAGGGTGGGGCGGAAAACTATCTTCTGCGGTGCGCGGCAAAGGGCGACGCACTGGAATATCTGCCCGATGCGATCACCCCCTGGGTCATGGCCGAACTTGGCCTGCCGGAGGGCGACATCGATCAATGGCTGGCCGACCAATGCGCGGACGCAAGCTTCGATATGCGCACGCTCGACCAGATCGTGCAGGTGAATGTGCAATGGGGCAAGAGCCGCGGGCTGGAACGGTGCGACCGGATTGCCGCGTGGCGCGCGCTTGACCCGGCAGGCCGGGCCGCCACCCTGTCCGACCTGCATCGCGCTTGGGCCAAGGCGGATGGCGAGATCATGCTGACGAAGGGGTGGGTGCCGCCGGTCGATGGCTATGCCGAAATGGCGACCCGGCTCTACGACCGCTGCGCCGAGTTGATCGCGATGAAGCTGCGCGCCGATTATGCGGCGCTGCTGGGGCAGGTGCTCCATGCCGGGCGGGCCTATGCGCGGGCCTATGCGCAGGCCAAGCAACTGGCCGGTGCTGTGGATTTCGACGACCTGATCGCCCGCGCCGCCGCGCTGCTGGAGCAGGACGGGATTGCGGAATGGATTCGTTACAAGCTGGACCAGCGGATCGACCATATATTGGTGGATGAGGCGCAGGATACCAACGCCGCCCAATGGCGCATCGTAAGGACGCTGGCGGAGGAATTTTTCGCAAGCGAGTGGCAGCCGGGCGACAAGGTGCGGACAATCTTCACCGTCGGCGATTTCAAGCAGGCCATTTTCGGCTTTCAGGGGACCAGCCCAGCCAATTTCGCGGCGGCGCAAATCCTGTTCCAGCGGGATGCCGACAATAGCGGCCATGATTTTCACAACCTGTCCCTCGACCAGAGCTTTCGTTCCACCCCGGCGGTGCTGGACGTGGTGGACCGCACCATTTCGACCCTGCGCGCCGATCGGCTGGGGCTGGAGTCGGGTGACGTCCATCATATCAGCGCCAACCGCCATCCGGGCGAAGTGCTGCTGTGGAAGCCGGTCGTCGCCAACCTGTCCGGCGAGGCCGAGGGCGAGGAGGATTGGGCCGCCGATCAGGAGCGGGTGCTGGCGCAGAAGATCGCGCAACAGATCAGGCAATGGATCGACGACGGGGTGATGCTCGAAAGCCGGGGGCGTCCGGTGCGGGCAGGGGACATCATGATCCTGGTCCGTCGCCGCAGCGAACTGGCCCGGCTGATCGTAGCGCGGCTTTATGAGGAGAAGGTGGCGGTTGCCGGGATCGACCGGCTACGGCTCAATGCGCCGCTGGCGGTGCGCGATCTGCTGGCGGCGCTGCGCTTTGCGGTGCAACCCGACGACGAGTTGAACATGGCGTCGCTATTGGTTTCGCCGCTGATCGGCTGGACCCAGGACGAATTGATGCACCGGCTGATCGGGCGCAAGACAGGGCTGTGGCGGCACCTGCTCCAGACGCAGGACGAAGAAACGCTCAAACCCTTACGCGATTTGCTGGCGGTCGCGGACCTGACGACGCCCTATCGCTATCTGGAGGGGATATTGTCGGGGCCGATGGATGGCCGCCGCCGCCTGATCGAACGGCTGGGAGCCGAAGCGGTCGATCCGATCGAGGAACTGCTCAACGCGGCGCTGGCGTTCGAGAGTGACGACCATCCCTCGCTCCAGCGCTTCATCGACTGGTTCGACCGGGGCGAGGTCGACATCGTGCGCGATGCGGCGGGGCAGGGCGACATGCTGCGCCTGCTGACGGTGCACGGCGCCAAGGGGTTGCAGGCGCCCGTCGTCATATTGGCCGATGCCTGCCTTGATCCCGATGCGGGCAATCGCGCGGATGCGCTGCTGTGGAACGGCCTGCCTATCCTTGCCCCGCGCAAGCCGGAGCGGCAGGGGCCGATCGGCGAGGTGGCCGAGCAGGCCGCCGCCGTCGAGCGGGAGGAGCATTGGCGACTGCTCTATGTCGCCCTGACCCGCGCAGAGGAAAAACTGATCGTCGCCGGATCGCTGGGACCAAGGGCGAAGGGCGAAGTGAAGGCTGAAAGCTGGTTCGCGGCGGTGGAAGGCGCGATGGCTTCGCTGGGCGCGGAGTGGGAGGCGGACCCGCTATGGGGCGCAAGGCGGCGCTGGCTGGGGACGCAGGATTTGCCATCGCGGAAGGCAGAGCCGGAAGCCCCTCAGGAGCAAGTCGCCGCCGACATACCCGACTGGCTGCGTCGGCCCGCGCCAGTGGAAGCGCGCCCGCCGCGTCCGCTCGCCCCGTCCGCGCCGGTCGAGGACGACGTGCCTTATCCGCCGCCCACTCCCGCGATGCGCGCGGCTGCGGAGCGTGGGCGATGGCTCCATGCCCTGTTCGAACGGTTGCCAGGTGTCGAGCCTGAACGTCGCTGGGACGCCGCCGACCGCTGGCTGCTGCAGCAGGGGGCGGACGATGCGGCGGTTCGGCAGGATATTGTCGCGCAGGCGCTACAGGTGATCGAAGCACCCGAGTTTGCCGACCTGTTCAGCCCCAATGCGCTCGCCGAAGCGCCTATTGCGGCGGTGGTTGGCGAAGCGGTGATCGCCGGGACTGTGGACCGGCTATGTGTTGGCCCGGATCGCATCCAGTTGGTGGACTTCAAGACCGGACGGATCGCGCCAATCGGCGTGGACGAGGTGCCCACGGCACATGTCCGTCAGATGGCCGCCTATGCCGCCGCACTGGCCGTCATCTTCCCCGACCGGACGATCGAAGTGGGACTGCTTTACACCAGCGCCGCACGGCTCATCACCCTGCCGCCTGCCTTGCTGGCAGCGCACAAGCCGGGCTTTGTTGCCGCGCAGGAGAATTTGCCGCTCTGACCCGTTGAGCCGGATGCGTGCACGCCCTAGATACCGCTTCAAGACAAGGAGATTATAGTCATGGCCACCAAGGCAGTTACCGACAGCAGCTTCAAGGCTGACGTGATCGATTCCGACAAGCCCGTGCTTGTCGATTTCTGGGCCGAATGGTGCGGCCCGTGCAAGATGATAGGCCCGGCGCTGGAGGAAATCTCCGACGAGCTGGGTGACAAGCTGACGATCGCCAAGGTCAATATCGACGAAAATCCCGATGCGCCGGGTCAATATGGCGTGCGCGGCATCCCGACGATGATCCTGTTCAAAAACGGCGAACCGGCGGCGACCAAGGTTGGCGCAGCGCCCAAGAGCGCGCTCAAGAGCTGGATCGAAGGCGCCCTCTGATCAGGTGGTCCGGGCGTCGTAACGGATACGACGTCCGGATGATCAGCGAAACAGCAGTTCCGCCGCCATGTCCCACAGCCTTGGCGAGGATGCGCCGAGCAGACCCCGGCGCATGTCGCCCACGACATAGGCGGTCCCATCGAGCCGCTGGCAGCAGCCGCCCGCTTCGTTCAGGAACAATGTGCCCGCCGCATGGTCCCATGGCAGGGTGCGGGCGAACACCGACACATCATTCTGCCCCAGCACCAGCCGGGGATATTGTTCGGCCGCACAGCGGGGAATATCGACCAGCGCGAACCTGTCCTGCGACCGTAGGGCGATGTCGGCGCGCTCGTCCGGCGTCATGAAATAGACCGCCAGCGCCGCGATCGGCAAAGCACCGCCACTTTCGCGCGCCTGCACCCGTTCATCATCGATATGACTGCCACCGCCCAGCATCGCATGGCACAGCCGTCCGCTGATCGGATCGAGAATCCAGCCGGCCAGCGTCGTCCCGGCATCCGCCAGCGCGATCATGATGCCGAACGGCGGCTTGCCGGCAGCGAAATTGCCGGTGCCGTCGATCGGGTCGATGATCCAGTTGAGACCATCGCCCGCCCGGTCGAGGATCGAAGGGTCGGCGGCGCAGGCTTCCTCCCCGATAATGCCTGCTTCGGGCAGGATCGCGGCCAGCCCCTCGGCCAGCCTGATTTCGCTTTCCTTGTCCGCGATGGTGACCAGATCGTCGGCGTCCGCCTTTTCACTGATCTCGCTGCTCGCCAGATTTTGGTAGCGGGGCATCACGACATTGCGGGCCACATCGCGCATCAGCGCGACGACCGGGGCATGCAGCTCCAGCATCAGCTGCGATAGTCCGCGTTGATCGAAATATAGCCGTGGGTGAGGTCACAGGTCCACACCGTCGCGCGGCCCTCGCCCAGCCCCAGGTCGACGCCGATGACGATGTCCTGCCCCTTCAGATGCGCGGCAACCGGCGCTTCGTCATAGCCCGCCACCGCCAGGCCCCCGGTCGCCACCTGAGTCGCACCGAAACGGATGGAGAGCAGGTCGCGATCAGCCGGTTCGCCAGCCTTGCCAATCGCCATGACGACACGGCCCCAATTGGCGTCCTCACCCGCGATCGCCGTCTTGACCAGCGGCGAGTTGGCGATCGACAGGGCGATCCTGTGCGCGCTGTCGTCGCTGGTCGCGCCCTCGACACTGATCTCGACAAATTTGGTCGCGCCTTCGCCATCGCGTACGACGAGATGAGCGAGTTGGCGGCACAGATCGGCCAGCGCGGCGGCAAAGGCGTCGGCGCCTGTGTCGTCCATGCTGGTCAGCGGCGCGTTGCCTGCCTTGCCGGTGGCGAAGGCCAGCACCGTATCGCTGGTAGACGTATCGCTATCGACCGTGATGCAGGAAAAGCTGCGGGTGTTGGCGGCCGAGAGCATGGATTGCAGCAGCGCCGGGTCGATCGCGGCATTGGTGAAGATATAGCCGAGCATCGTCGCCATATCCGGCGCGATCATGCCCGACCCCTTGATGATGCCGACCAGATCGACCCGCGTTCCCCCGATCATGGCGGAGACATGGGCGCCCTTGGCGAAGGTGTCGGTCGTGCCGATGCTGTTGGCGGCATCTTCCCAGCCGCAGGGGGCGGCGGCAAAGGCCGCTTCAAGACCAGCCTCTGCCTTGTCGATGGGCAAGGGCACGCCGATCACCCCGGTCGAGGAGACGAATATGTCCGAGGGCTGGCAGGAAAGGTGATTGGCGACCTTGGCCGCGATCGCCTCCACCGCCGCGCGACCGCGATGGCCAGTGAAAGCATTGGCATTGCCCGCATTGACGACGAGTGCGCGCGCCGACCCCAGCGGAATGGCATCCCGGCACCATTCGACTTCGGGGGAGGGGCACTTGCTCTGCGTCGTCACGCCAGCGACCGCCGTGCCTGCGTCGAGTTCGACATAGGTGAGATCGCACCGCTCCCACGCCTTGTATCCGGCACGGGCGCGACGCAGCGTCACGCCTGCGATCGGAGGCAGGGCCGGAAAGGCGGCGGGGGCGAGGGGGGAGGGCTTGCTCATGGCCGCGGAATGATGGAAATCCCATGAGACGTCAATCTGGTTCGCCGGAGACAGTGGGGAACTGGGCAGAGATATGGACCAACGTATCCGCGAGGTCATTATCGCGATCGGCGCGATGGCGCTGCTGGCAGCCGCCGTTGCGGTCTGGCGGCAGCAATTCGACGTTGATCTGCCGCCTCTGCCGCAAGCCGGACCCATCAGGCAAACTTCGGAGCCACAGAGCCAGCCGAGCGCTTCTGCGCCATCCTCGCCTGCCGCTCCTCATCGTGCTGCGCCAAGCTCCAACCCCGGCGGATGGCTGAGCGATTCTGAGTACCCGGCAGAAGCCCTGCGCAACGGATGGCAGGGGACGTCAGGCTTCCGCCTGACGATCAGCGCCGTGGGGGATGTCGAACACTGCGTCATCACCGCGTCGTCAGGCCATGCCGTTTTGGACGAGGCGACATGCCGTTTGCTGAGCGAACGTGCGCGGTTCCAGCCTGCACGGAACGAATCTGGCATGGCGATGGCTGACACATATAATGGCCGGATAACATGGCGGATACCATCATGATCCCATGCTGCATGGGGCGGCTGCGCGATGCGTCGGCACCGTTCGATTGACTATCGGTTGAGCGCTCCCTAAATCGCCGCGCATGTCTGCGCGTGGTCTCTGTTCGGGGCACGCTTCCCTATTGTGTCAGGAATTTGCATGTTCGGCGCCCTCGCCAAGTCCATCTTCGGATCGTCCAACGAACGCTATGTGAAGTCGCTGGGCAAGATCGTCGACAAGATCGCCTCGTTCGAGCCATCGGTTCAGGCGCTGAACGACGCGGATCTGGCAGCGCAGACGGTGCGTTTTCGTGAACGGCTGGCCGCTGGCGAGACGCTGGACGACCTGCTGCCGGAAGCCTTTGCAACGGTGCGCGAAGCCGCCGTCCGGGTGCTGGGCATGCGGCATTTCGATGTGCAGATGGTGGGCGGTATCGTCCTGCATCGCGGCGAAATCGCCGAAATGCGGACGGGTGAGGGCAAGACGCTGGTGGCGACGCTGGCCACCTATCTGAACGCGCTGGAGGGCAAGGGCGTCCATGTCGTTACCGTCAACGACTATCTGGCCAGCCGCGACTGCGAATGGATGGGGCAGGTCTACCGCTTCCTGGGGCTGACGACCGGCGTGATCGTGCCGAACATCAGCGAGGATCAGCGCCGCGCCGCCTATGCCGCCGACATCACCTATGCGACGAACAACGAGCTGGGCTTCGACTATCTGCGCGACAATATGAAATATGACCGCGCATCGATGGTCCAGCGCCCCTTCAATTTCGCCATCGTCGACGAAGTGGACTCGATCCTGATCGATGAGGCGCGCACGCCGCTGATCATTTCCGGGCCGACCGACGACAAGTCGGAACTCTATGTCGCGGTCGACGCGATCGTGAAGCAGATCGACGAATCCGATTATGAAAAGGACGAGAAGCAGCGTTCCGTCACCCTGACCGAAGAGGGGACCGAAAAGATCGAGCGGCTGCTGGAGGCGGCGGGGCTGCTGCAGGGCAGCAACCTCTATGATTTTGAAAATACGCAGGTCGTCCATCATGTGAACCAGGCGCTGCGCGCGGTCGTGATGTTCCGCCGCGACATCGATTATATCGTCAAGGACGGCAAGGTCGTCATCATCGACGAATTTACCGGCCGCATGATGGACGGGCGCCGCTGGTCCGACGGGCTGCATCAGGCTGTGGAAGCCAAGGAAGGCGTCCAGATCGAGCCGGAGAACCAGACGCTGGCGTCGGTCACCTTCCAGAATTATTTCCGCATGTATCCCAAGATTTCGGGCATGACCGGCACGGCTTCCACCGAAGCGACCGAATTCTACGAAATCTACAAGATGAACGTCGTCACCATCCCCACCAACAAGCCGGTGCAACGGATCGACGAGCAGGACAGTTTCTACAAGAATATCGAGGACAAGTTCCGCGGCATTGCCCGCACGATCAAGGAACATTCGGAAAAGGGCCAGCCAGTGCTGGTCGGGACCGTGTCGATCGAAAAGTCCGAAATGCTATCCGAATTCCTCAACCAGGAAGGCGTGCCGCACGCAGTGTTGAACGCGCGCTTCCATGAGAGCGAGGCGCACATCGTGGCGCAGGCCGGGCGCAAGGGCGTGGTGACGATCGCCACCAACATGGCCGGGCGCGGGACCGACATTCAGCTGGGCGGCAATCTGGAACTGCGGGTCGAGGATGAATTGCGCGACATGCCCGAAGGGCCGGAGCGCGACGCCGCGATCGAAGCGATCAGAGCGGAAATTGCGGCGGAGAAAGCCGAAGTGCTGGCGGCGGGCGGACTGTTCGTGCTGGCGACCGAGCGGCATGAAAGCCGCCGTATCGACAACCAGCTGCGCGGTCGTTCGGGGCGTCAGGGCGATCCTGGCCTGTCGCGTTTCTACCTCAGCCTGGACGACGACCTGATGCGCATCTTTGGACCGGACACGATGTTCGCCAAGATGATCCGGTCCAACCTGGAAGATGGCGAAGCGCTGCCCCCGTCCAAATGGCTGAGCAAGGCGATCGAGACCGCGCAGAAGAAGGTCGAGGCGCGCAACTACGATATTCGCAAGCAGGTCGTCGAATATGACGACGTCATGAACGACCAGCGCAAGGTGATTTACGAGCAGCGGTCTGACATCATGGATGCAGAGACGGTCGACGATGTCGTCACCGACATGCGCCATGAAACCGTCAACGACATTGTCGGCAGCAGTTGCCCGCCCGGCACCTATCCCGAGCAATGGGACATCGCCAAGCTGAAGGCGCGCACGCTGGAAATTCTGGGCCTTGAGCCGGATTTCGACGCCTGGCTGGCCGAAGATGCGGTCGACCCTGAAATGATCGAGGAACGGCTCTCCGCCCTGGCCGACGAAACCGTCGCGGACAAGGTGCGGGAGGTCGATCCGGCGGACTGGCACATGATCGAAAAGTCGATCCTTCTCCAGAGCCTGGATCATCACTGGAAAGAGCATCTCTCGACGCTCGATGCGCTGCGGCAGGTCGTGCATTTGCGCGCCTATGCGCAAAAGACGCCGATCAACGAATATAAGCAGGAAGCCTTTGCCCTGTTCGAGCGGATGCTGGAAAATATCCGGGAGGATGTGACGGGATCGATCGCGCGGGTGCAGTTCCGCATGGACGCGCCGCTGCCTGAATTCGACCTGCCCGTGCTACCCGATTTCATCACGACCCATATCGATCCTTTCTCCGGCGAAGATAACAGCGCCGATTTCGATGCGGGGACATTTGGCGGGATCACGACGACGATCCCGCGCGCGCCTGCGGTTCCGGCCGGCGAATTCGCCAATCTGGACATCAGTCGCAATGCGCCGTGTCCCTGTGGTTCGGGTCAGAAATACAAGCATTGCCACGGCGCGCTGGCCTGATTTCCAATCGGGGGGCAGAGGCCCGTTCATACCTGCCCCCCGGTTAACCAGCCCGCTTATCGCTTCTGCAAGATTGCTGCGACAGATTCACATCTGATCCTGGGGGGAAACCGGGAGTCAGCGATGAACAGCATCCACTACAGGCCGCAGGTCCAACGTCGCCGCGAAAGCCGCTTCATAGCCAATGCCCGCGCGACGCTTTTATGGGACGGCGTCACCGAACCTGTCACCATCCTCAATATCTCTTCCTACGGCGCGCTCGTCACCGGTCTGTATCTGCCGCCGATCGGCGCGCGCGTTACGGTGATTGCCGACTATCTGGAAGTATGTGGCACGGTGATCTGGTGCGGCGTGGAGCGTTGCGGCCTGTTACTGAGCCGAGAGATAGACCCATTGGCGGTGATCGCCGAGCCATCGGTCAGCACCGTGGACCCAACCCCGCAACGCGAAATCAGCCTGAAACGGATTGCGCCCGGAACCTACGCCTGAGCATCGCGAGGCCGACGAATAAACAAAATCGTTCCAAGAGCAACAACCGCTCCAGCAATAACATCGATCAAATAGTGAGAGCCGAACAGCGGCGTCGAACTGATCATCAAAATGTTGATGATCAATGATGGCCAAAACAACCAAGGCGTACCGCGAGAACAATAGATCGCGATAATTCCCATGGCTGTATGAAATGACGGGAATGTAACTAATCCAGGCAAGTTGTTCAGATCCAGCACATGCTGCGGCTCTGTTCGTAACGCCAGCAAATGGCGCATATGATAGATTCCAACCCACGGATCCACATTGTGGAACAGCGCGCTCTGAGGTCGGTAATGGAATGCGGCTGCTGTAGCAGGAAATAGCATTCCCACCGATGAACATATCAAGGCGCTAGTAAAAAACAGCACCATCAATTCCTGGCATCGTCGGGTCGGATCGCGGCCAAGCAGAAGAATGACGAAAAGGCCAATCGAATAAGTGCTTAGGCCTGTATAGCTATAGTCCATCAACTGAATCAGCGTGGGGTGCCTGTCGAGCATCAAGGCATACTGCAACCAATCGAAACGCAAGAAGGAATCCGCCGCCGCGAGCCAGTTATCGGCGAATGGGTAGGCGATCGACATGGTCAAATGATTGTACAAACGAAGTACAGGCCATGCGATCAACATGAACGCACCGCCCCGGCAAAGCATATGTAACCGCGGTCGATCAGCTAGGCGGAAAGCGCCCCAACTGCCTATAACGACAAAGGGCAGCATGACGTTCAGCACTTTCCAACTGTCTGCCGACAGTCGAAGGGGAGACATCAACAGCCATCCAATTTCCATCATTCCCAGCAACCCAAGCGCGAGCCAGAGCGGCGGAATGCTGATTCCAGACAAAGGAACCCGAACGGCGGAGAACCTAACAGGTTGGAGCAGTTGTGTAGCCATGACCGGTGCATGCACCAGATACGGTTAAAAACGGATATACGCCCTAATATGAAATATCCGAAATGCGTTGGTACACGCGCCATCTTGGCGGAAGGGGTGGGATTCGAACCCACGGATGCTTGCACATCGGCGGTTTTCAAGACCGCTGCAATCGACCACTCTGCCACCCTTCCGTCGCCTCGCTTCCTAGCGCGCTGTGCTGGCTTGCCAAGCGCAAAAATCGCCTGGGGCTCGGTTCGTCGTCTAAACGGGCCATAGTTGCCATTAAGGGGATTCACCTGCCGTCCGGCCTGTGCAACAACGGGGGGATGAGAGATTCTCTGCGTTCGTCTGTATTTTCGCTGTTGCTGGGGCTGGCTGGCGTAACGGCTGGCACTGTCGTGCCGGGGGTTGCGCAGGCACAGAATGTGACGGATTTTCGCGTCTATCTGGAAAGCCTGCGGCCCAAGGCGCGGGCAATGGGGATCAGCGACGCGACGCTGGACAGCGTGTTTCCGACGCTGACGCCCAATCCGCGGGTCATCGCGCTGGACCAGACGCAACCCGGCGGTGGCGCTTATTCGCCCATCCCCAATTTCGAACCCTATCGCCGCCAGCATGTCGACGCCGCGCGGATCAGGCGCGGCCAGACCGCCTATCAGGCCAATCGCGCGCGTCTGGCCCGGATAGAGGCGGAAACCGGCGTGCCGGAGGAGATCATGGTCGCCATTTATGGCCATGAAACCAATTATGGCAGCTATGTCGGCGATTTCGACCTGATCCGGTCGCTGGCAACGCTGGCGCATGAGGGGCGTCGGCGCACCCTGTTCGAGCCGGAACTGCTGGCAACATTGAAGATGCTGGACAATGGTGTGCCGCGCAGCCGCCTGGTCGGCAGTTGGGCCGGGGCGACCGGCTATCCCCAATTTCTGCCGTCGGTCTATCTACGGCTGGCCAAGGATGGCGATGGCGACGGGCGGGCGGACATCTGGACCAGTGAGGCGGATGCACTGGCGTCGATCGCCAATTATTTCGTGCAGGCCGGATGGCGACGCGGGCAACCCTGGGGCGTGGCGGTCTCCGTGCCGTCCAGCTTGAACCGCGCCAGCGTAGCGGCAAAGACCAATCCGGCGCGCTGCCCGCGCGTATTCAACCGGCATAGCCGATGGTTGACCATGGCCGAATGGCGCAAGCTGGGCCTTGCCCCGGAAAGCGGCACCTGGCCCGGCGATACGGTAATGGCAACGCTGCTGGAGCCGGACGGGCCGGGCAAGACCGCCTATCTGCTGACTAGCAACTACCGGGCAATTCTGGATTATAACTGTTCCAATTTCTATGCTCTGTCTGTGGGGTTGCTGGCCGATGCGGTCAAATAAGGGGGGTAGGCTGCCTCTGGCGGCCGGGCTTATACTATTGCTGGCATCGTGCAGCGGCGGGGAACAGCCGCCCGTGCCACCGCCGCCCGCATCATCGCCGCGCCCGCTGGCGCAGGGCGCGATGGTGGCCGATGACCCCGTGATGATTGGCGCGCCCTACAGCGTCGGCAAGGTCACCTATACGCCCGAAGACGCGCCCAATTATGATGCTGTCGGTTATGCCGGCTGGTATGGCGAGGAGTTGCAGGGCAACAAGACGGCCAATGGCGAAACCTTCGTGCCGGAGGCGATTACCGCCGCGCACCAGACATTGCCGCTGCCCAGCTATGTCGAGGTGACGGCGCTCGATACCGGACGGACGATCCTGGTCCGGGTCAATGATCGCGGGCCTTTCGCCAATGACCGGATCATCGACCTGTCGCGCGGCGCGGCGGAGCAGTTGGGCGTGATCGGCGACGGCGCGGCGGCGGTGCGGGTGCGGCGCGTCAGCCCGCCCGATCAGGAGCGGGTTGCGCTGCGCAGCCATGGCCGGGTGGCAGAGCGGCTGGAAACCCCGCCCGCCTTGCTGACGGCGCTGCGGGCCAAGCTGCCCGCCCGTCCCGCAGCAACGCCCGCAAAGGCAAATACCGTAGCACGGCCAATCGCCAAGACGCCGCCCAAGCCCGTCCGCGACCCAGAGAAGCGCGAAATTGCGCCAACGCCCGCAAGGCAGGATGGCTTCGTGGTGGAAAAGGCGGGCGCCCCATCGGCGCCAACGCCTGTCGCGCCAGTTGCCCCCGTCGCCGTTGCTGCGCCAGCCGCCGCCCGGACTTATGTGGTGCAGGTCGCGGCCTTCTCATCCCGCGCCCGCGCCGAAACGCTGGCGAAGCGCATCGGCGCCAGGGCAGTGGAGGGCGACGGCGTGTGGCGAGTGCGCTTTGGCCCCTATCCCACGCAGGACGCTGCGCAGGCCGGTGTGCGCGCCGCCGCAGCCAAGGGGTTTGAGAATGGCCGCATCATGGCTAATGACGCGCGATAGACATCGCGCACCACCCAAGCGATTCCATCCCATTTGAAGGCAGCCCCATGAACAAGTCCGTCGCAGTCCTCCTCTTCACCGGGCTGTTGGCCCAGCCGCTGACCGCAGCGGCGCCGCCCTACACCAGCGAAGCGCCGATCGCTTATATGAAGGATCTGTCGTCGGGTGCGGTGCTGTATGACAAGGGCGGCGAAACGAAGATGCCACCGGCATCCATGGCCAAGATGATGACCGCCCATGTCGCCTTCCGACTGATCCAGAAGGGCGAATTGAAGCTGGACACCATGTTCACCGTGCGCCCGGAAACCTGGAAGCAGTGGCACGGACCGGCTGCCGGTTCGACCATGTTCCTGTCGGCGGGCGAGCAGGTATCGGTGGAAAATCTGCTGCATGGCATCGTCACCCTGTCAGGCAACGACGCCTGCGTCGTTCTGGCCGAAGGGATTGCCGGGACCGAGCAGGCTTTCGTCGCGCTGATGAATGAGGAGGCCAAGCGCATGGGCCTCAAAAACAGTCATTTCGGCACCAGCAACGGCTGGCCGGACGAAGGCGTGACCTACGTGACCGCCGAGGATCTGGCCAAGCTGGCGCAGGGAACGATCGAGGAAACGCCCGATCTCTATAAGCGTTTCTACGCCACCCGATCCTTCACCTGGGGCAAGACGATGGGCGGCGCGGACATTGCGCAGGGCAATCGTAATCCGATTTTGGGCAAGATCGCGGGGGCCGATGGCCTCAAGACCGGCCATACCGAAGAAGCGGGCTATGGCTTTACGGGGTCTGCGGAACAGGATGGCCGCCGCCTGGTGATGGTGGTGGCCGGGCTGGGCAGCTTTAACGGGCGCATCCAGGAATCGGTCCGCTTCATGGACTGGGGTTTCAAGGCGTGGAAGGCGCAGCCCCTGTTCAAGAAGGGCGCGACTGTCGAAACCGCTGACGTCCAGTTGGGCAGCGCCACCAGCGTGCCGCTGGTCGCGCCGCAAAATCTGGCGGTCACGCTGCCGCGCACCGCATCGACGAATATCTCCGTCAAAGTGGTTTATACCGGCCCGATCAAGGCGCCGATCGCCAAGGGGCAGAAGATTGCCGACCTGATCGTATCCACGCCCGACACGCCGCCGCAGGTGATGCCGCTGGTCGCTGGCGCGGATGTCGCTGAAGCGGGCATGTTCGGCCGGTTGTGGAATGGCCTGAAATCGCTGTTCGGGTGATAGAAGGGCGGTTCATCACGCTGGAAGGCGGGGAGGGCGCGGGCAAATCGACCCAGTTGCGCGCCCTTGCCGCCGCTCTGCGCGCGCGCGGGCTGGAGGTCGTGGAAACGCGCGAACCGGGCGGCAGCGAAGGCGCGGAAGCGATCCGTTCGTTGTTGCTGACGGGCGGCGCGGATCGCTGGAGCGCGCGGGCGGAGGCTTTGCTGTTTGCTGCGGCGCGGGCCGATCATATCGAAAAGACGATCCGCCCGGCGCTAGCGCGGGGAGCGTGGGTGCTGTCCGACCGCTTTCTCGATTCAAGCCGGGCCTATCAGGGGCAGGGGGCGCTGTCCGACGCGGACATTGTGACGTTGCACCGGATCGGCAGTGAGGGATTTCTGCCTGACCGGACCTTGTTCCTGACCTTGCCAGCAGGTGAGGCCGAAGCGCGGGCGAAGGTGCGGGACGGTGGCGCATCGGACCGGATTGGCGGCCGCGACCAAAGCTTTCATCGCGCCGTGGCGGATGCCTTCGCTCGTTTCGCGACGGACGAGGCGGCGCGATTCCGCGCGATCGATGCGTCCGGCGAACCCGGCGCGGTCACGGCACGCCTGATCGATGCGCTGGCGGATCTGCTGCCATGACATCCCTTCTGGGCCATGACGCGCAGGCCGGCACGCTGATCGACGCGGCGGCGAGCGGGCGGATGCATCATGGCTGGATATTGAGCGGGCCAAAGGGCATCGGCAAGGGCAGCTTCGCACGGGCGATGGCGATGCGTCTGCTGGCCGACGCCGCAGGCCCGCCGGTGGTGGGGGCCGGGCTAGATGTGCCGGAAAGCCACCCGGTTCGCCGCCTGATCGAAGCGAGCGCCCATCCCGATTATGCCGAACTGTTCCCGCTGGAAAAGGATGGCGTCACCGCGCGCAACATCAGCGTGGATCAGGTGCGGGGACTGCATCGGTTGCTTCAGTCCGCGCCGTCGCTTTCGACCCGGCGGATCGTGGTGATCGACAGCGCGGACGATCTGGAGCGGGGCGCGGCGAACGCGTTGCTCAAAAATCTGGAAGAACCGCCCGCCGACATGATCTTCCTGCTGGTCAGCCACGCGCCGGGCCGGTTGCTGCCGACGATCCGTTCGCGCTGCCGCACGCTGCGTTTCGATCCGCTGAGCGACGGGGCGATGCGCGCCATCCTGCGCGGCAAGGATGAAAGCCTGTCCCCGACAGAGATTGACGCCCTGATCCGCGCGGGCGAGGGGTCGCCGGGCAAGGCGCTGCGTTATCTGGGCCTGAACCTGGCGGACATAGAAAGCGCGATGGCGCGGATCGCGCAGGATGGCGACCGGGACAATCGGCAGCGACTGGCGCTGGCCAAGGCCTTGGCGATCAAATCGGCCAAGCCGCGCTATGAGGCGTTTCTGGAACGCGCGCCCGCCTTCATCGCGCAGGCCGCACGGCATCGCAGCGGGTCGGCACTTGGCGTGGCGCTCGACCATTGGGAAAAGGCGCGGCATCTGGCGGGCGGGGCGGTCATCCTGTCGCTTGATCCGGCGGCGGTCGTTTTTGAACTGGCCGGCCATGTCGCGGCGCTTGCGCCACCATCGGCCTGAAAAGCGGCTTCCCGCCCGACGCAACAGCCGCTAGGGACATCGCATGTCCCAGCCCTATACCATCACCACCGCCATCTCCTATCCCAATGGCCGCCCCCATATCGGCCACGCCTATGAGGTGATCGCGACCGACGCGATCGCCCGCTTTCAGCGCATGATGGGTCGCGACGTCTTCTTTCAGACCGGCACGGACGAACATGGCCTGAAAATGGCGCAGACGGCACGGAACCGGGGGATCGAACCCGTCGCGCTGGCCGATGAAATGTCGGGCTATTTCCGTGATATGAACGATCGGCTTAACATCAGCCATGATCGTTTCATCCGCACCAGCGAAGCGGCGCACCATCGCGCCAGCCAGGCCATCTGGCAGGCGATGGAGGCCAATGGCGACCTGTATCTGGATCGGTATGAGGGCTGGTATTCGGTCCGCGACGAAGCCTTTTACGACGAAAAGGAACTGACCGACGGGGAAGGGGGGGCCAAGCTCTCGCCACAGGGCACGCCGGTTGAATGGACAGTCGAGGAAAGCTGGTTCTTCCGCCTGTCCAACTATCAGGACAAATTGCTGGCGCTCTACGAAAGCCAGCCCGATTTCATCCGTCCAGACAGCCGCCGCAACGAGATTTTACGCTTCGTCGAAGGCGGCCTGTCGGACCTGAGCATTTCGCGCACCAGCTTCGACTGGGGGGTCAAGGTGCCCGGCAGCGATGGCCATGTCATGTATGTGTGGGTTGACGCGCTCACCAACTATCTGACCGGCTGCGGCTATCCCGATGATGCCGACCGCATGGCACGATATTGGGCAGAAGGCGGCGACATCACGCATATTATCGGCAAGGATATTGTGCGTTTTCATGCGGTTTACTGGCCAGCCTTCCTGATGAGCGCGAAGCTGCCCTTGCCCAAACAGATTTTCGGTCATGGCTTCCTGCTTAACCGGGGCGAGAAAATGTCCAAATCGGTTGGCAATGTCGCCGACCCGATCGAACTGGCCGATCGGTTCGGTGTGGATCAGCTGCGCTACTTCCTGTTGTCGGAGGTCACTTTCGGCAATGACGGCAGCTATAGCGCGGAGGCGATCGTCCAGCGCTCCAACAGCGATCTCGGCAATGCGTTCGGCAATCTGGCGCAGCGGACGTTGAGCTTCATCGCCAAAAATCTGGATGGCAGACTGCCGGCCATTCACGGCCATGATCCGGCGGGCAGCGAGTTGTTCGAACTGATCAACCGGGTCGTGCGTACCGACATGCCTGCCGCCATGGCCGATCTCGCGCCGTCCGTCGCGATCGACGCCTGGCTGCGAGCCGCCTTTGCCTGCAATCAGTATATCGACGCCCAGGCGCCATGGTCATTGCGCAAGACCGACCCGCAGCGGATGGAGACGGTGCTGGCGACGCTCTACATCGCGATCGCGCAACTGGCCGTCGCGGTCCTGCCGGTCATCCCCGCCAGTGCGACCGCGCTGCTCAATCATATGGGCATCCCCGCCGACAAGCGCAGCTACAACGCGATCGGCGATCACTGGTATTCGCCACTGGCCGAGAGCGACTTCACCCTCGCCGCGCCCAAGCCGCTCTTTCCCCGGCTCGAACTGACCGAAGCGGACGGGTGAACCCATGCTGATCGACAGCCATTGTCATCTGAATTACAAGGGGTTGATCGAGGATCAGCAGAATGTGCTGGAACGTGCGCGCGCGTCCGGCATCGACCTTATGCTCAACATCGCCACGCGCGAAAGCGAGTGGGACGCGGTGCTGGATACCGCGATCCGCGCGCCGGACGTGTGGGCGACGGTTGGCATCCATCCGCATGAGGCGGACGAGCATCCCCATATCGACACCGCCAAGCTGGTCGCCCGCGCAGCGCACCCCCGCGTCGTGGGCATCGGCGAGACGGGTCTGGATTATTATTATGACCATAGCGACCGTGACCGGCAGCGCAGCAGCTTCCGCTCGCACATCGTCGCCGCGCGCGAAACGGGCCTGCCGCTGATCGTCCACACCCGCGATGCGGAGGAAGATACGCTGGCGGTGATGCGTGACGAGATGGGGAAGGGGGCCTATACCGGCGTCATTCACTGCTTCACTGCCAGTGGCGCCTTTGCAGACGCCGCGCTGGAACTGGGCTTCTACATCAGCATATCGGGCATCGTGACCTTCAAGAGCGCCAGGGATTTGCAGGAAACCGCCGCGCGCCTGCCGATCGACCGGTTGCTGGTGGAAACGGACTCGCCCTTTCTGGCGCCGGTGCCGCATCGCGGGCGTCCCTGTGAGCCGGCCTTCGTCGCTGACACGGCCAAATTCCTCGCCAGTCTGCGCGGCGAAAGCCTGGAGGATCTGGCCGCGGCTACCTCCACCAATTTCCGCGCCTTGTTCAAGAAGGTGGCATGAGCCTGAAACTCACCATCCTGGGCAGCGGCACATCGTCGGGGGTTCCGCGCATCGGCAATGATTGGGGGGCGTGCGACCCGGCCGAACCGAAAAACCGCCGCACCCGCGTGTCCATTCTGGTCGAAAGCGCGACGACGCGGATATTGGTGGATACATCGCCCGACATGCGCGCCCAGTTGCTTGCGGCCGATGTGATCGCGATCGACGCGATCTTGTGGACCCATGACCATGCCGATCACAGCCATGGCATCGACGATGTCCGGCAGTTGTTTCATCATCGCCGCGTGCCGCTGCCCGGCTATGCCCGATCGCAAACGCTTAACCTGCTGCGGCAGCGCTTCGGCTATGCCTTTGAAGGGCGCAACGGTTATCACCCGACCGTTGACGGGCGGATCTTGCCCGATGGCCTGCGGATCGGCGACATCGACATTGCCTGCGTCGATCAGCCGCATGGCGAAATCTACTCAACCGGCTTTCGCTTCAGCCATGGCGGCAGGTCCGTCGCCTATGCCACGGATTTTCATGACCTGACGCCTGATATGCTGGCGCTGTACGACAGGGTGGATGTGTGGGTGGTGGACGCGCTGCGGGAAAAGCCGCACCCCACCCATCCCCATCTGGCGCTGACGCTGGATGGCATCGCCGCCGCCCGGCCCGGTCGCGCGATCCTGACCCATATGGACCAGAGCATGGATTATGCGACATTGCGCCGCACCCTCCCCAGCGGGGTCGAACCGGGCTATGACGGCATGGTGGTAGTTTTGGAAGCGGTGGAGCAGGGGGATTGATGGACAGCGGCGATCAGGCGGCATCAACCATCTGGTATGTGCTGGCACTGGTGCTGGTTGGCTCCGCGCTTGTCGGTCGGCGGCTGGCCTGGGGCGGGGTGCTCCGCATGGCGTTGTTATGGGTCGCGATTTTCGCCGGGCTGCTCGGCCTGTTCAAACTGGCGCAGGACGAAGGCTATCTGACCGGCCGTTGGGCAGAGCAGGGCGATCTTGTCGATGAAAGCCCGGCGTCGCTGCCGCCAGCCAAGGCGCAAGGCCAGTCGATCCGCATTCCTGTTGCTGTCTCTTATACACATCTGAAGGCTATCTGACCGGCCGTTGGGCAGAGCAGGGCGATCTTGTCGATGAGAGCCCGGCGTCGCTGCCGCCAGCCACGGCGCAAGGCCAGTCGATCCGGATTCCTGTTGCGCCCGATGGCCATTATTGGGTCGAAGCGACGATCAACGGCACGCCTGCCCGTTTCCTGATAGACAGCGGCGCGACCATCACCGCGCTATCGGAAAATACCGCGCGCGCGTCTGGCCTCAACTATGACGTCGGCGCGCCCGGCGTCGTCATGACCACCGCCAATGGCAAGGTGGAGGCGCGGCGATCCAGCATCGCCAGCCTGGTTGTCGGTCCGATTGTAACGACCGATCTGCCGGTCGTCGTGTCCTCCACCTTTGGCGAGGTCAATGTGATCGGCATGAACATGCTGTCCCGCCTGAAAAGCTGGGGCGTGCAGAATGGTGAAATGGTGCTGACGCCATGACCGCCCCAATAGAAACTGGCGCCCCGACCCAGCGCGAGCGGCTGAAAGCCATTATCGGCGGTTCGACGGGCAATCTGGTCGAATGGTATGACTGGT
The DNA here is from genome assembly GCF_007693735.1 of Sphingobium sp. B2. Classification (NCBI taxonomy): domain Bacteria; kingdom Pseudomonadati; phylum Pseudomonadota; class Alphaproteobacteria; order Sphingomonadales; family Sphingobiaceae; genus Sphingobium; species Sphingobium sp. B2. Next base: position 1,368,993 of record NZ_VDBZ01000001.1, on the reverse strand, counting down.
ATGCCTATGCTGCCTTCACCCTTTATTTCGCACCGCATTTCTTTCCCAGCCAGGACCGTACAGCCCAGTTGCTGAGCGCGGCGGGCATCTTTGCCGTCGGTTTCCTGATGCGGCCCATCGGCGCATGGCTGATGGGCATTTATGCCGACCGGCACGGGCGCAAGAGCGGGTTGACGCTGTCGGTCGCGCTGATGTGTGCTGGCTCGCTGCTGATCGCGGTGACGCCGGGCTATGAGACGATCGGCGTCGCAGCGCCTTTGCTGCTGGTGCTGGCGCGGTTGATGCAGGGGCTTTCGATCGGCGGGGAATATGGCGCGAGTGCGACCTATCTCTCCGAAATGGCGGGCAAGAACCGGCGCGGCTTTTTCTCCAGCTTTCAATATGTGACGCTGATCGCCGGGCAACTGGTCGCGATCTGCGTGCTGCTGGTGTTGCAGGCCGTACTGAGCGAGGCGCAACTGGATGCATGGGGCTGGCGGATACCCTTTTTCATTGGCGGGGGGCTGGCGGTCATTGTGTTCTGGCTGCGGCGCGGGCTGGCGGAAACGCAGAGCTTTGCCGTGGCGAAGGCCGAGGGCGCGCCGAAATCGGGCTTCGTCGAATTGTTGACGAAGCATCCGCGTGAAACCGCGACGGTGATGTTGTTGACCGCTGGCGGCACGATCGCTTTCTATGCCTATTCCATCTACATGCAGAAATTCCTGGTCAATACGAGCGGATTGAGCCGGGAGGCGGCATCGCAGATCAATGCAGCGACGCTCTTTGTATTCATGCTGTTACAGCCCGTTGCTGGCGCCTTGTCCGACCGGATCGGGCGCAAGCCGCTGATGATCGGCTTCGGCGTCATGGGCGTGCTTTGCACCTATCCGATCTTTGCGACGCTGGCGGTGACCAAGGATCCGCTGGTCGCCGGGCTGCTGGTGATGGGCGGATTGGTAATCGTCACCGGATATACATCGATCAACGCCGTGGTGAAGGCCGAGCTGTTTCCCGCGCATATCCGCGCATTGGGCGTCGCGCTGCCTTATGCGCTGGCCAACACCATGTTCGGCGGGACGGCGGAACTGGTCGCCTTATGGTTCAAGCAGGCCGGTATGGAGCAGGCATTCTATATCTATGTCAGCGTGATGATCGCCATCTCGCTGGTCGTCTATGTGCGGATGAAGGACACGGCCAAAACCAGCCTGATCCGGGAGGATTGAGGCAAAGCCGACACTGAGCCGAACATAGGCGCGGATGATATGTGATTTAACATAATATATATTATCGGACTAAGATCACGCCTGTCTGGTCATCCCCCGGCAGAGCCACTATCGCCATTTTGACTCCATCATCATCGCAGGTTCCCCATGTCCCAAGCCAGCCCCGCCGACATCATGCCGCTCGCCAATGTCATGGCGCAGTTGCGCGATCCCGATACGGGCTGTCCGTGGGACATCGAACAGGATTTCGCATCGATCGCACCCTACACGATCGAGGAAGCCTATGAAGTCGCCGATGCGATCGAGCGCAGCGACATGGTGGCGCTGCGCGACGAACTGGGCGATCTGCTGCTGCAAGTGGCATTTCACAGCCGGATGGCCGAACAGGCCGGGCATTTCAGCTTGCAGGACGTGATCGACGGCATCACGCAAAAGATGATCCGGCGGCATCCCCATGTCTTTGGCGACGGCCTGGCGCGGGAGGACGGCCATGCCCAGTGGGAAGCGATCAAGGCGGCTGAGCGGGCCGAAAAGGAGCCTGACCCCAGCGCCCTGGCCGGGGTGGCGATCGCCCTGCCCGCATTGTTGCGCGCGGAAAAATTGCAGAAGCGCGCAGCCCGGACCGGGTTCGACTGGCCCGATAGCAATGGGGCGATCGCCAAGATCGTCGAGGAACTGGACGAGGTGCAGGGCGCGACGACACAGGCCGAGCGCGAAGAGGAAGTGGGCGATCTGCTGTTTGCCGTCGTCAACCTCGCACGGCATCTGAAGGTCGACCCGGAAGTTGCTCTGCGCGCTGGCAATGCCAAGTTCGACCGGCGGTTCCGGATCATGGAAACGTTGGCCGGAAAGGCCTTTGCCGCTCTGCCGCTCGCTGAAAAGGAAGCGCTGTGGCAGCAGGCCAAGCGCGCGGAGATGCCAGCGTGATCCGCGCGGTTTCGCCTGCCGATCATGACGCAATCTGGGCTATATTGGAGCCAGTGATCCGCGCGGGCGAAACGCTGGCCATCCCGCGCGATATGACGCGGCAAGCCGCCCTCTCCCTCTGGCTCTCGTCCGATCGCACCGTGCGCGTGCTGGAGGAAGACGGCGCCGTTCTGGGCATATTCTATGTGCGCGCCAATCAGATGGGCGGCGGGTCGCACGTCGCCAATGCCGGCTATGTCGTGGCGCAGCACGCAACCGGACGCGGCATCGCGCGCCACATGTGCGCCGCTTCGCTCGATCTGGCACGGGCGTTGGGTTTTCGCGCGATGCAGTTCAACTTCGTGGTGTCGTCCAATGTGCGTGCCGTCGCCTTATGGCAGGATATGGGCTTTGCCGTGGTCGGGCGGTTGCCGGAGGCGTTTGATCACCCTGCCCGTGGCTATGTCGACGCGCTGGTCATGTTCCGGGCTTTGTAAGAAGCGTAGACATCTCACATCGACTGACAGCGCCACATATGCGCTTGCGATTGAAATGCCCTACCCCTGCCCGCGCTTTCCGAACCGTGCGAAGGCGGCGTCCGATAGCCGCACTTCGACACGGGTTTCCTCGCCCTGCGCGTCGCTCGACAGCACTTCGCCATGCTCATGGAGCCAGGCCAGCGCCGCGCCGTCAGCTGCCGCGATGCGCAGGCCATAGACTTTGGCACCGGCGGTCATTTTGGTGCTGATGGCGCGTTGCAGGTCAGCGACACCTTCCCCTGTCAGCGCCGAAAGGATCACGACATCGTCGCGACGCGATGCGGTTTCCCGCGCCAGCGCTTCGGCTTCCGGGTCGAGCAGGTCCAGCTTGTTCCACGCCTCGATAATCGGCGGCGCGGCAGGCTCGTCTTGGGCGCGGTCTAGCGCCCCCTCCCCGGCTACGCCCAGTTCGCTCAGCACGTCCAGCACATCGTCGCGCTGGGCATCGCTATCGGGATGGGCAATGTCGCGAACATGGACGATCAGGTCGGCGGACAGCACTTCCTCCAGCGTCGCGCGGAAGGCGGCGATAAGCTGCGTCGGCAGATCGGAAACGAAACCCACCGTGTCAGACAGGATCGCCTTGTCGAGGCCGGGAAGCGCGATCTGGCGCATGGTCGGATCGAGCGTTGCAAAGAGCAGATCCTCCGCCATGACGTCAGCCCCGGTCAAGCGATTGAAAAGCGTCGATTTTCCGGCATTGGTATAGCCTACCAGCGCGATCACCGGCCAAGGTGCGCGCTGCCGCCGGGCGCGGTGGAGGCCGCGGGTGCGGGTGACCTGATCCAGTTCCTTGCGAATCTTGGCCATGCGGTCGCGAATCATTCGCCTGTCCGCCTCGATCTGGGTTTCGCCAGGACCGCCCAGGAAGCCGAAGCCACCGCGCTGCCGCTCCAAATGGGTCCAGCTGCGCACCAGGCGACCCGCCTGATAGTCGAGATGGGCAAGCTCTACCTGCAACCGACCTTCATTGGTGGCCGCGCGTTCGCCGAAGATTTCGAGGATCAGGCCGGTCCGATCGATGACCTTGGCGCCGACCGCCTTTTCCAGATTGCTCTGCTGAACCGGCGACAGGGCGTTGTCGACGATGACCAGCTCCGCCTCCTCCTGGTTCACCAGCGTGGCGATCTGGTCCACCTGACCGCTGCCGAACAGTGTCGCGGGCTTGCGATCGCGCACGCGGAACGCCTGCGCCGCGCGCACGTCGATGCCGATGGCAAGCGCCAGACCGCCCGCTTCCTCCAGCCTTGCTTCGCTGTCCCGGCGTTCCGGTCCGTGGGTTTCGGCATGGACGACCACGGCGCGAGCGCCGCGGGCGACTTCATCATCGGAATCGCGGTTGAATATGGCCATGAGGTTAGCCGGGAACCCCCGCAAGCCTGGCCTTGACCGCGTCGATCGCTGCCGCCGCCTTGTCGCCGTCCGGGCCGCCGCCCTGCGCCATGTCGGGACGGCCCCCACCGCCCTTCCCGCCCAGCGCTTCTACGCCGGTGCGGACCAGATCGACCGCGCTGATCGTGCCGGCCAGATCGTCGGTGACGCCCACGGCAATGGTCGCGCGGCCATCGACCACCGCGACGATCGCGGACACGCCGCTGCCCAGCGTCTTTTTATTGCCGTCAACGATGCCGCGCAGTTCCTTGGGGTCCAGCCCTTCGATCACCTGCGCCATGAAGCTGACAGTGCCGACCTGTTCCGGACCTGCCGGGGCCGCGCCCGATGCGCCGCCGCCCAAAGCCAGCGCCTTCTTCGCTTCGGCCAGTTCACGCTCCAGCTTGCGGCTCTGTTCGACCAGCGCCGCGATGCGGGCCGGCACATCTTCCGGCGCGGTCTTGAGCGTGGCGGCGGACTGGCGCAGCTTGTCCTCCCGATCGACCAGCCAGAGGCGCGCGGCCTCCCCGGTCAATGCCTCGATCCGGCGGACGCCGCTGGAAACGGCGCTTTCCGATACGATCTTGAGCAGGGCGATGTCGCCGGTCGCGCGGACATGGGTGCCGCCGCACAGTTCGACCGAATAATGATTGTCGTCCCCCCGCCCCATCGAAAGGACGCGGACCTCATCGCCATATTTTTCGCCAAACAGCGCCATCGCGCCTGCCGCAATCGCGTCGTCGGGCGTCATGAGGCGGGTCGTGACCTCCTCATTATGGCGAATCTGCGCGTTCACATCCGCCTCTATCCGCGCGATTTGCGCATGGGTCAGGGCGTCAGGATGCGAGAAATCGAAGCGCAACCGATCGGCAGCGACCAGACTGCCCTTCTGAGTCACATGCGCGCCCAATTCCCTGCGCAGCGCAGCATGGAGCAAATGGGTAGCGCTATGGTTGGCGCGGATGCGGTCACGGCGATCGACATCGACGCTCAACTGCACCGTGTCGCCGACCTTGACGCTCCCCGCCTCGATCATGGCGCGGTGGGCGTGGAGGCGACCGAGCGGCTTGGCGGTATCATCCACCTTTGCCGACAGGCCGCCAAGCGAGGCGATGCGGCCAGCATCGCCCATCTGGCCGCCGCTTTCGCCATAGAAGGGCGTCTGGTTGGTGATGATGGTGACCGTGTCGCCCACGCCAGCGCTATCGACGCGCGCGCCGTCCTTGACGATGGCCTGCACTTCGCCCTCACCCTTGGTGGAGGCGTAGCCGACAAATTCGGTGCTGCCGAGCGTTTCGGCAATGTCGTACCAGATGTCGTCCGAGGCTTTCTCGCCCGATCCTTTCCAGGCGGCGCGGGCGGCGGCTTTCTGTTCCGCCATGGCGGCGTCAAAACCGGCGCGGTCGACGCCCAGCCCCTGCGTGCGCAGCGCATCCTCGGTCAGGTCATAGGGGAAGCCATAGGTGTCGTAGAGCTTGAACGCGGTTTCGCCAGGCAGCGTGCCGCCTTCGCCCAGCCCCGCAGTCGCTTCGTCCAGCAGGCGCAGACCGTTTTCCAGCGTGCGGCGGAAACGGGTTTCCTCGCGCAGCAGCGTTTCCTCGATCAGCGGCTGGGCACGGACCAGTTCGGGATAGGCGCCGCCCATTTCGGACACGAGGCTGCCGACCAGGCGATACATCAACGGGTCTTTGGCGCCGATGATGTGGGCGTGGCGCATGGCGCGGCGCATGATCCGGCGCAGCACATAGCCGCGGCCTTCATTGGCGGGCAGCACGCCGTCTGCGATCAGGAAGCTGGTGGAGCGCAGATGATCGGCGATGACGCGGTGGCTGGCCTGGAGGTCGCCGTCGGTCGCGGTGCGGGTGATCGCGCCGCTTTCGGCGATCAGCGCCTTGAACGTGTCGGTATCATAATTGTTATGGACGCCCTGCATGACGGCAGCGATCCGCTCCAGCCCCATGCCGGTGTCGATCGACGGCCTGGGCAATTCGCTGACGATCTCATTGGCTTCCTGCTCATATTGCATGAACACCAGGTTCCAGATCTCGACGAAGCGGTCGCCATCTTCCTCCGGACTGCCGGGAGGGCCGCCCCAGATATGGTCGCCATGATCGTAGAAGATTTCCGAACAGGGGCCGCAGGGGCCACTGTCGCCCATTGCCCAGAAATTATCCTTGGTCGGGATGCGGATGATCTTGTGATCGGGCAGGCCGGCGATCTTCTTCCACAGGTCGAACGCCTCGTCATCGGTGTGATAGACGGTCGCGGTCAACTTTTCCGCCGGAAGCCCCCATTCCTTGGTCAGCAGGGTCCAGGCATGCGTGATCGCCTGTTCCTTGAAATAGTCGCCAAAGCTGAAATTGCCCAGCATTTCAAAGAAGGTGTGATGGCGCGCGGTATAGCCGACATTGTCGAGGTCGTTGTGCTTGCCGCCCGCGCGGACCGACTTCTGGCTAGACGTCGCGGTCTTGTAGGGGCGGGTTTCAAGGCCGGTAAAGACATTCTTGAACGGCACCATCCCCGCGTTGACGAACATCAGCGTCGGGTCGTTGTGCGGCACCAGCGGCGCGGAGGGAACGATGGTGTGGCCGTTGGCCCCGAAATAGTCGAGGAAGGAACGGCGAATGTCGTTGGTCGATGTCATGGGGGCGATTTAGTGGGAAGCGGCCCGCCGCACAAGCGGGGCTTTTTGTCGTGGAGGACATTCGCACGTCACGCGGCAGCAACTGTCGATAGCCGGATGGATATAGGCAAGAACACAACGCCGGTCAGGCGTAGGCATAGGGGCCGCCCGCCGCCAGCGCCGCCTGATAGGCGGGGCGCGCCTGCATCTCGGCCAGCCAGCGCATGATCGCGGGCCGCGAACCGTTCAGGCCGCCGCGCGCGCGGGACGCTTCGATCGGGAAACTCATCATCATGTCCGCAGCGGTGAAACTGTCACCGGCGAAATAGGGTCGCGACGCCAGTTCGCTTTCCAGCCAGTCGAGATGATCGTCGAGCATCCGCTGCACCGTGGGCCGGGCGGGGCGGCCAAGCAGGCCGAGCTTGCCTATGATGAGCAGCGCGAGCAGCGGCGGCATCATCGATCCTTCGGCATAATGCATATATTGGCGGTAGCGGATCGCCCCCGGCGCGTCAGCGGGCGGGCCGAATCGGCCTGCGCGGGCGACCAGATACTCCATGATCGCGCCGGTTTCGATCAGTGCATGGCCATCCACCTGCACCACCGGCGAGCGCCCCAGCGGGTGGATGGCGCGCAACGTGGCTGGCGCACGCATCGTCTTGCGCTCGCGTTCGTAGCGGATGACCTGATAGGGTTCGCCCAGTTCCTCCAGCAGCCAGAGAATGCGTTGCGACCGGCTGTTATTGAGGTGATGGACGATGATCATTTGGGTTCCGGCGCTCCGTTACGGGCCTGTTGCAGCACATCGGCAAAGGCTGCAACGCCAGCGCCCGGTCCCCCCGGATGGTTCCACACCGCGCTGCTGACCGCCAGAAAATCCGCGCCTGCGGCGACCAGTGGCGCTGCGTTTTCCGCCGTCACCCCGCCGATTGCGACGCAGGGCAGTTCGAACAGCGTGGTCCACCACCCCAGGATGGACGGTTCGGCATGGTGCAGCACCGCCTTCGTCGTCGTGTGATAGAAGGCGCCGAACGCGACATAGTCGGCCCCCGCCTCCCCCGCTTCCATCGCCAGATGGCGGCTGTCATGACAGGTCACGCCAATCTGAACCTTGGGCCCAAGGATTTTGCGCGCCTCCCGCGGGTCGCCATCGCCCTGCCCCAGATGCACGCCGTCCGCGCTCAGGCGCTGCGCCAAAGCGACGCTATCGTTGATGATGAAAGCCACGTCGCGATCAGCGCACAGCGTCTGCAATGGCGCGGCCAGCGCGGCAATCGCGTCGTCTTCCAGCCCTTTGAGCCGCAACTGGAACGCGGCCACATCGCCGCCGTCCAGCGCCGTGGCCAGCGTGTCGACGAAACTGGCGTCGATGGTGGGCGGAGAGATCAGATAAAGCTGGCAGGCCGGGCGGAAACCCTGTTCGAACTGGTCGGCGAAATGCGGGTCGAGCGCCAGCTCTTCATCTGTGAAATCGGTCATGCTTCGCGCTTAACCCATAGCAGAGGAGCGCGAAAGGGGGGCCGGGCGGGCCTGCGCCCGCCCGACCGGCAATCAGGCAGCGACAGGCGTTTTCGCGACCGACGCGCCGTGGATTTCGTCAATCGCTTCGCCAAGCGAGGCGTTGAATTCATCATCGCTCATCTGGTGGCGCAGGTCATTGAGCAGCGCGCGGCTGAAGCTGGCGATGATGCCGCGATTCTTCGCCAGTTCGACGCAGGCTTCCGGACGGGCAAAGCCGCCCGACAAGGCCACGACGCGCAGGACGCGGGGGTGATCGACCAGCGGGTCGAACAGGCCCGGCTGGACCGGCAGCGACAGCTTGAGCATCACCTGCTGATCAGCGGGCAGCGCATCGAGCGCCTTGAGCAGTTCGTCGAGCAGGATCGCGTCAGCCTCGGCCCGCTCCGGCGACTTGATGTTCACTTCCGGCTCGATGATCGGCATCAGGCCAGCGGCGAGCACTTGGCTACCGATTTCGAACTGCTGCTTGACGACCGCGGCGATGCCTTCGCGGTTGGCAAGGTTGATGACCGAGCGTTCCTTGGTTCCGAACACGCCCAGCCCCTTGGCGCGGTGCAGCAATATGTCGAGGTCGGGATTGGGCTTCATCACCTGAACGCCGTTCGCCTCATCCTCCAGACCCTTGTCGATCTTGATGAAGGGCACGACGCCGCGCTCGATCAGCGCCTGCGGGGTCGGCTTGCCATCGACGGTGCCGTCCATCGTGCGTTCAAACAGGATCGCGCCCAGCACCTTGTCGCCGGTGAACACGGGCGAGGTAATGATGCGGCTGCGCATCGCGTGGATCAGGCCGAACATTTCCTCGTCATTGGCCCACGCACCTTCTTCGATACCATAGCCCTTGAGCGCCTTGGGCGTCGATCCGCCGCTCTGGTCGAGTGCGGCGATAAAGCCTTCGCCTGTCGCAATCTTCTGTTTCTGAACCTGATCCAGCATCTGCACATACTCTCTCTTGAATGGGATAGCGCTGCCCTCTCCAAGACGGCGCTACCGTTGACCGGGTCGTCAGACCATCAAAGCCTTTACGCCCGGTAAATCCTTGCCTTCCATCCATTCCAGGAAAGCGCCGCCCGCCGTCGAGACGAAGGTAAAATCGGCTGCTGCCCCTGCATGGTTAAGGGCCGCCACAGTATCGCCGCCGCCAGCGACCGAGGTCAACTGGCCTTCCTTGGTCAGTGCCGCCGCGGTGCGGGCCAGCGCGACGGTCGCCGTGTCGAACGGCGCAATTTCGAACGCGCCCAACGGCCCGTTCCATACGAGCGTCCGGCAGGTCTTGAGCACATCGGCCAGCGCCTCGACAGCGGCGGGGCCGACGTCGAGGATCATTTCGTCATCCGCAACCTCATGGACGTTGCAGGTGCGGACCGAGGGCGGGTTGGCGGCAAATTCCTTGGCCACCACTACGTCATAGGGAAGATGGATGGTGCAACCGGCCGCTTCCGCCGCGTCGAAAATGGCTTCGGCGGTGTCGGCCAGATCCTTTTCGCACAGCGATTTGCCGACATCGACCCCGCGCGCATGGAGGAAGGTGTTGGCCATGCCGCCGCCGATGATCAGATGATCGACCTTGGTGACCAGATGGTTCAGCACGTCAAGCTTGGTCGACACCTTCGCGCCGCCGACGACGGCCGCGACCGGCTTGACCGGCGTGCCCAGCGCCGCTTGCAGCGCATCGAGTTCGCGCTCCATCGCGCGCCCGGCGAAGGACGGCAGCTTGTGCGCCAGCCCTTCAGTCGAGGCATGGGCGCGGTGCGCGGCGGAAAAAGCGTCGTTGACGTAGAAATCAGCGATGGCCGCCATCGCATCGACCAAGGCGGGATCATTCTTTTCCTCGCCCGGATGGAAACGGGTATTTTCCAGGATAGCTATGTCACCGGCGCGCATCACGGCAATGCCGTCCGCCGCTGCATCACCCTGACAATCGGGAATGAACTGAACTTCGCGCCCCAGCACCTGGGTCAGGGGCCGGGTGATCTTCGAGAGCGAATATTCCGGGTTCTTCTGCCCCTTGGGACGGCCGAAATGGGCCAGGATCAGCACCTTGGCACCGCGATCGGCCAGTTCCAGCACGGTCGGCATGGCCGAACGCAGGCGGGTGTCATCGCTGACCGAGCCGTCCTGCATCGGCACATTCAGATCCTCGCGCACCAGCACGGCCTTGCCGTGAATGTCGCCCATATCATCGAGTGTCTTGAACGGCTTGGTCATGGATATTCCCTGTTGCTTCTCAACAAAAAGGGGACGGTTTTACCCGCCCCCGCTTCCCTTACAGGAACTTTGCCACCACGCCGCTGGTGTCGATCATGCGGTTGGAGAAGCCCCATTCATTGTCGTACCAGCTGAGCACGCGGACCAGCTTGCCGTCGATGACCGCCGTTTCCAGGCTGTCGACGGTCGAGGATGCCGGGTCGCCATTGAAATCGATCGAAACCAGCGGTTCGTCGGTATAGGCCAGAACGCCCTTCATCGGACCGTCGGCTGCGGCTTTCAGCAGGCCGTTGACTTCCTCGATCGTGGTGGCGCGGCTGGGGATGAACTTCAGGTCCACGACCGACACGTTCGGGGTCGGCACGCGCACCGACGAACCGTCCAGCTTGCCCTTGAGCGCAGGCAGAACTTCACCCACCGCGCGGGCGGCGCCCGTGGTGGTCGGGATCATCGACAGGGCAGCGGCGCGGGCGCGGCGCATGTCCTTGTGGATCTGGTCCAGCGTGTTCTGGTCGTTAGTGTAGCTGTGGATCGTCGTCATGAAGCCGCTTTCGATGCCGATGGCGTCGTGCAGCACCTTGGCGAGCGGCGCCAGGCAGTTGGTGGTGCAGCTGGCGTTGGAAATGACGATGTCGTCAGCGGTCAGCGAGTCATGGTTGACGCCGAACACGATGGTCTTGTCCACGCCGGTTGCGGGCGCGGAAATGACGACGCGCTTGGCGCCAGCGGTCAGATGGGCGCTGGCCTTGGCCTTGTCCGCGAAGATGCCGGTGCATTCCAGGGCGATTTCCACGCCCTGCGCCGCGTGGGGCAGCTTGGCGGGGTCACGCTCGGCGGTCACGGCGATGCGCTTGCCGTCGATGACCAGGAAATCGCCGTCGACGCTGACGTCGCCCTTCCAGTTGCCATGCACCGAATCGCGCTTGAACAGCAGGGCATTCGCCTTGGCGTCGCCCAGGTCGTTGATGCTGACCAGTTCAAGATCATGGTCGGTGCGCGAAAGAATGGCGCGCGCCACCAGGCGACCGATACGTCCGAAACCGTTAATTGCTACCTTCGTTGCCACTGCACTAGCCTCCGCAAGTTGTTGTTCGGTCAGTTGTTGAGAGCAGCCACGATCTGCGGCGCAATCTTTGCGGCCGTCAGGCCGAAATGGTCGTAAAGCGCTTCGGCAGGCGCGGACGCGCCGAAACTGTCGATGCCAAAGCGCAGGCCAGCGATGCCGGTATGGCGTTCCCAGCCAAAGGTCGTGCCCGCCTCGATCGACACGCGCAGCACATGGTGCGGCAGCAGGTCGTCCTTGTAGCTTTGCGGCTGCGCGTCGAAATGCGTCCAGCTGGGCATGGAAACGACATCGGCGCCAATGCCCTGTTCTTCCAGCGCCCTGGCGGTATCGACCGCAATCTCGACTTCGGAGCCGGTGGCGATCAGCACCACCTTGCGCTCGGCGGTCGCGGCGACCAGGCGATAGGCGCCCTTGGCCGACAGATTTTCGCTCTTTTCCGTGCGCAACTGCGGCAGGTTCTGGCGGGTGAGCGCCAGCACCGACGGGCCGGTCGCATCCTTCAGTGCCAGTTCCCAGCATTCCGCCGTCTCGACAATGTCGGCGGGGCGATAGACGTCCAGATTGGGGATCATCCGCATCGACATGACATGCTCGATCGGCTGATGGGTCGGGCCATCTTCGCCAAGGCCGATGCTGTCATGGGTCAGCACATGGATGACGCGCTGCTGCTGGAGCGCGGCCAGGCGGATGCCAGCACGCATATAGTCCGAAAAGACGAGGAAGGTACCGCCATAAGGGATGACGCCGCCATGCAGCGCCATGCCGTTCATCGCGCAGGCCATGCCGAATTCGCGAATGCCATAATAGACATAGCGACCCGCATAGTCATCGCGCGTCAGCGGCCCGGTCGACTTGGTTTTGGTATTGTTGGAGCCGGTAAGGTCCGCCGAACCGCCCAGCGTTTCGGGCAACAGGTCGTTGATCGCGCCCAGCGCCAATTCGCTTGCCTTGCGGGTCGCGACCTTTTGCGGCGCGGCGATAAGGCTGTCGATATAGGCTTCCAGCGAGAAATTATCGGGCAGATCGCCAGCCATGCGGCGCGTGAATTCCGCACCCTTTGCATCGCTTGCAAGGCGCGCTTCCCAGGCAGCGCGAACGTCGCGTCCCTTCGCGCCAATCGCCTGCCATGCGGCGGCAATGTCCGCAGGGATAACGAAGGGCGCCGCGTCCCAGCCCAGAAATTCGCGCGCGGCGGCGACTTCGGCCTCGCCCAGCGCGGACCCATGGACGCCCGACGTGCCCGCCTTGTTGGGCGAACCATAGCCGATCTTGGTGGCGCACGCGACCAGCGACGGACGCGAATCAGCGACCGCTTCGGCCAGTGCGCGGCGCACATCGGCAACGTCATGGCCATCGCACGACACGACATGCCAGCCGGTCGCTTCGTAGCGGGCGCGGACATCTTCGCTGCTCGACAGGTCGACAGCGCCGTCGATGGTGATCTTGTTATCGTCCCACAGCACGATCAGGCGGCCAAGGTTCAGGTGACCGGCCAGGCCAATCGCTTCATGGTTGATGCCTTCCATCAGGCAGCCATCACCCGCAATCACCCAGGTGCGGTGATCGACCAGCGCGTCGCCGAACTGGGCGTTCAGGTGCCGCTCGGCAATCGCCATGCCGACGGCAGTGGCAAGGCCCGAACCCAGCGGACCCGTGGTCGCTTCCACGCCAGCCAGCTCGAAATTTTCAGGATGCCCTGCGCACGGGCTATGCAACTGGCGAAAATTGGCAATGTCCTCGATCGTCGGGCGCGCATAGCCGGTCAGGTGCAGCAGGCTGTAGATCAGCATCGAGCCATGGCCAGCCGACAGGACGAAGCGGTCACGGTCGGCCCATTTGGGCTGGGTCGGATCGAATTTCAGATAATCGCTGAACAGCACCGTCGCGACGTCGGCCATGCCCATGGGCATGCCCGGATGGCCGCTATTGGCGGCCTGCACCGCGTCCATGGAGAGCGCCCGGATGGCGTTGGCGAGCGACTTATCGGAAACGGTCATCGGCAGCGTGTGTCTTTCCTGAGCAGGACGGGCCTCCCCGCAAGCTGTACGGGCGAGTCGAGATCGCGCCTCCTTTGTCGCGTCAAGCCCCATGCGTCAACCGCAGCGGGCCGGAAAGCGGCTTCTTGTCCGCCCAATGATCGCTTTTGTACCGCATCAAGTTTCGCTATGCACAGGCTATGGCAAGCGAGCGCATGATGCAGGCAATTGGCACGCTGGAACGTGCAGTGGGTCGGCTCGAACAGGATGTGGCCCGCCTTGTGGCGGCCTCGCCCCCCTCCTCACCGTCAAGTGGCGAACCGGATATGGATGTGGACGGCGCGCGCGCGGCGCTGCGGTCGCTCGATGAACTGATTGCCGATCTGAAGGGCCGGACCATTGGCTGAAACCACGCTGCACATAGCCGGGCGTCATTATGACATCAGATGCCGCGATGGGGAGGAGGCGCATCTCGCCCATCTCGCCAGCCTGATCGAGGAAAAGGCGAAAGCCGCGCAGCAGGGCGCGCCGGGCATGACGGAGGTGCGCAGCCTGTTGTTCGCCGCGCTGTTCCTGGCCGACGAACTGAACGACATGCGCCGCGACACCGCAGCCCGCCAGCAAAGGCTGGCGCTGGAAGCAGAGGACGAACCGGCGGCGCAGGCGATAGAGGCCCTGGCGACACGAATAGAAAAGCTGCGCACCGGGCTTGCCGCCCGCGCCACGGACGCCTAGATTGGGGTGGACGGGTACTGCCTGGTACGAGCTTTAGCGAACATCCCTGAGGCGATAATCACATCCTAGGGGGCTGTCCCTGGGCGGGTTCCGGCCCGATCTACATGGTCCCCACCTGACGTTGAGGCGTCAGAGGATTTTCCAGCAAACGGCCAAGGCGGTCCCGTCACCCTTCCAACGCAGGCGATCCAAATATAGACGTGCTCCCGCGCAGGCGGGAACATGGTGCGTAGGGCAGGACCGGGTTCCCGCCTGCGCGGGAACATCATAGCGAACGGGCAGAGATACGAATGAACGGCGACACTATCGACAAGACGAGCTTGCGCCAGATCGCCCGCGATCGCCGCCGCGCGTTCGTCTCGACACTTGATCCGCTGGCGCACCGGCTGGCGTTCAAGGTGCTGCCTTCCCCCCTCGCCCGCCGTATCGCGGACGCCCAGGTGGTAGCGCTCTATATGGGACTGGACGATGAAGCCCCGGCGCAGCGGCTGGCGCAGCAACTGATCGCCATGGGTAAGACCGTGGCGTTGCCGCGCGTGCTGGATCGGCTGGGCAGCATGGACTTCCTGCGCTGGCAGCCTGACGACATATTTCTGCCCGGCCCGTTCCGCACCAGCCACCCCGCGCCCGGCGATGGCCCGGTGACGCCGGACGTCATCATCGCCCCGCTGGTCGGGTTCGACCGGGCGATGAACAGGCTGGGTCAGGGCGGCGGCTATTATGACCGCGCCTTTGCCCGCCTGCCCGACGCGCTGCGCATCGGCATTGCCTGGTCGGTGCAGGAACAGGATATGGTTCCGGCCGACCCGTGGGACTTGCCGCTGCATATGGTGCTGACCGAAGTGGAACTGATCGAAGGCCTTCCCGCCGCAGGAGCTGTCGCATGAACATAGACCCGCGCCATTATCATCAGCCCAGCTGGCGCAAGCCGGTGGGGATGCTGGCGATCGTCGGGCTGATCGCATTATGGGCGGTCATGGTGGCCAGCCTGTCCGGCATTATCGGCACACTGCCGGTATGGGCGCAGACGCCGATCTATGTCGTGCTGGGGATCGTGTGGATCTGGGTGCTGCCGCTGCGCCGCCTGCTCGCCTGGATGGAAACGGGGCGCTGGCGCTGAAGCCGACCATGTATCGAAGAAAACACTTTCCGATGAAGGAAAGTGGCGCGAGTGACGGGGCTCGAACCCGCGACCTCCGGCGTGACAGGCCGGCACTCTAACCAACTGAGCTACACCCGCGCAGGGTGACATCCGTTCGGGATTTCACTCCCCAGACGATGCTGTCTGATCCACCTTATTCCCACCTTCCTGTCAAGGAAAGTGGCGCGAGTGACGGGGCTCGAACCCGCGACCTCCGGCGTGACAGGCCGGCACTCTAACCAACTGAGCTACACCCGCGTTCGGTGTGGAAGCGCCGTCTATGTGCGTCCGCCGGGACTGTCAACCGTCCGTTTCGGCTGTTTTCGCATTCTCGTCACTTTCTTTGCGCGGCGCGACCGTCAGCGTCCCCTGCTCGAACAGGAAACCGGCAATATCCGGCGTGCCCGCGGCAGAAACGACGGTCTGGATGATGATCAGCAGCGGCACGCCCAGCAGCGCGCCCGGCGTCCCCCATACCCAGCCCCAGAAGGTGAGCGACACCAGAATCAGCAGCGGGTTCATCGTCAGCCGCCGCCCCAGCACCGTCGGCGTGATGACGTTCGCCTCGACCAGATGGAAACCGACCTGCAAGGCCGCGGGCATCATGGCGACCCACACATCGTCAAATACCATCAGCCCGCCCAGCGCCAGCAGCACAGCCGCCAGCATGGGTCCGAAATAGGGGATGAAGTTGAGCAGCGCGACGATCCCGCCCCACATCAGGGGCGATGGCATCCCGATCAGCCACAGCGCCAGCGCGACCGCCAGCCCCAGGCACAGGTTGATGACGGCGATGGTGATGACATAGGCCGATGTGGCGTCGACCACATTCTGGATCACCCGCGCCACCGCCAGCGCGCCGTCGAAACTGTCCCGGCTGTTGATCGTGCGCCGCCGCAGGCGGGTCCAGCCCGCCAGGAAGAAATAGATGATGAGCAGCGCGAACACCATCTGGATGATCGCCGCCGGGGCCGATGTGGCGGCAAATTGCAGTAGGGAACGCGGCGTGTCGACCGTCGCCGTCTGCGCCGCTGCAACCGGCCCTGTCGCCAGCATCTGCACCGTCTCATCGACGAAGCGCTGGAGGTTGGAATAAAAATCGATCAGCGGGGCCAGGTTCGCCTGTATTTGTGGCAAGCGCTGCGGCAGGATACGGAACCAGTCGGTCGCTGGCACGATGATCAGCACCAGCGCGGTGTTGGCCACGATCAGAAAGCCGATCACCGCCAGCAGCGCGGCCAGCCCCGACGGCAACCGGCGCCGCTCCATCCATTCCAGCAGCGGCACCAGCGCGATCGCGATCACCAGCGCGGCGGTCAGCGGCAGGAAAAACTCCGCCCCCGCACGCAGCGCAAAGGGCAGCGCCAATATCAGCCCGATCCCCGTCGTCAGCGCGATCGACGCGAGCAGCCGGTCGCGCCTGCGGTTGATTTCCAGCTGTTCCGGCGGTTTCACGGTGGATTGATTCTCCGGTCGAAAGACCCGCCAGATGTGCGCTCGCCGCCAGCAGGCGTCAATTTGCAAAGCGTCTCCGATCGCGGGCTGATCGCGGAAAAACAGTCGCTTAACCAAATATTGGCTCAGCCGTTCTAGGATGGGAACGGGGACGCAGAACGGGGACAGGCATGAAAGCCGCCACATTGTCATGGATCATCGCGCTGAGCGGCCTTGCCGCGCCGCACGCCGCATCGGCGCAACCGGGCGTCGAACTGGACACGCAGATGTTTGTCGAACGGGTGTCAACCGACGTCAACGGACGGTCCCGCCGTATATTGGCGAGCGCTGACAAGGTCGCACCCGGCGATCAGCTGATCGTCATCGTCCATTGGCGCAATGCGGGCAACGCGCCGCTGCGCGATCAGGCCGTGGTTCGCTCGCTGCCGCGCGGCATGCAGATCGACCCGACCGATCCAACGATGCAGGTGTCCGTCGATGGCGGCGCACATTGGGGCCGGATGGATCAGCTATGGCTGCCCACGCCCCTGGGCGGCACGCGCCGCGCCGTGGCGGCCGACGTCACCCATATCCGCTGGTCGCTGCCGCAAGCGGTGCCGCCCGGCCATGCCGGACGGCTAAGCTATCGCGCGACTATGCGCTGATCCTCAATCCACGAACAGAAGAGCGGGATTTTCCAGCAGCTTGCGGACAGCCTGGACATAGCTTGCCGCGTCCCAGCCATCGACGACGCGGTGGTCGCAGCTGATCGACAGGTTCATCAGCTTCGCCGCGACAATCTCCTTGCCCCGGAAAACGGGCCGCTCGATCACGCGGTTGGGACCGATGATCGCGACTTCGGGCCGGTTGATGACCGGCGTGGTGGCGATCCCGCCCAGCGGACCCAGCGACGTCAGCGCCAGGGTGGAGCCGGACAGTTCCTCCGACTTGGCCTTGCCCGACCGGGCAGCGTCGGCCAGGCGACGGATTTCGCCCGCTAACTGCCAGACATTGCGGTCCTGCGCGTCGCGGATCACCGGCACCATCAGCCCCGCATCGGTCTGCGTCGCCAGCCCCAGATGGACCGATCCGTGGCGCGTGACCACGCCCGCCTCGTCATCATAACGGGCGTTCAGCATCGGAAAGTCGGGCAAAGTCTTGCAGATGGCGACGATCAGCAGTGGCAACATGGTCAGCTTGGGCTTGTCGCCCCGACTGGCGTTGAGCTGTTCGCGCAAGGCTTCCAGCGCGGTGACGTCGATTTCCTCGACATAGGTGAAATGGGGAATGTGCCGTTTGGACGCGGCCATATTCTCCGCAATCCGGCGGCGCATGCCGATGACCTTGACCTGCTCGTCGGGGCGGCGCGCCGATTTTCCCGCCGCGCGATAGCCCTGCCCCTGTCCGTAGAGCAGATAGGCGTCGAGGTCGGCATGGCGGATATGATCGCCAGCCGACTTCACCTGCGCGAGGTCGATACCCAGATCCTTCGCACGGGCGCGGACGGCTGGAGAGGCGAGGATGGGGGATGAAGCCTCATGCCCGCTTCCGTCAGGGCTGAGCGAAGTCGAAGCCTTCGGCTCAGCCGCAGGCGACGCCGCCTCTCCTTCGGTTCGGCTGGGCCGTTCGACAGGCTCAGCGCCTGCCCCCGGCTCGATCGCGGGGCGAACGGATGTCGGTTCCTCGATAACCGCTTCACCCGGCACTTCCGCCTCAATCGTCTCGACCGATGGCGGCGGCGCGGCGACGTCGTCCCCTTCCACCTCGATCTCGACCAGCATGCTGCCGATCGACACCTGATCGCCCTCCTCGCCCGCCAGTCGCACGACGGTACCCGCGACCGGGCTTTCCATCTCGACCGTCGCCTTGTCGGTCATCATGTCGGCTATCGGCTGGTCCTCTTCGACCCGGTCGCCGACCTTGACGTGCCAACCGACGATTTCGGCCTGCGCAATGCCTTCGCCGATGTCCGGCAGCTTGAATGTGAACAGAGCCATGGCGCTCAATCCTTCATGATCTTGTTGATGGCTTCGCGGATGCGGACGGGGCCGGGGAAATAGGCCCATTCCAGGCTGTGCGGATAGGGCGTGTCGAACCCGGTCACCCGCTCGATCGGCGCTTCGAGATAGTGGAAGCAGCGTTCCTGTACCTGCGCCAGCAGTTCCGCGCCAAAACCGCTGGTGCGGGTCGCTTCATGCACGATCAGGCAGCGGCCGGTCTTTTTCACCGACGCCTCGATCGTTTCGATGTCGAGCGGGACGAGGCTGCGCAGGTCGACAATCTCCGCGTCCAGCCCCAGCATCGCAACGGTATGTTCGACGACATGGACCATCGTGCCATAGCACAGGATGGTCAGCGCCCCGCCCGCCCGCGCGATCCGCGCCTTGCCCAGCGGGATGCGGTAATAGCCGGTCGGCACCTGCGCATCGCGATGCCCGGCCCAGCTGGTCGCCGGCGTGTCATATTCGCCATCGAACGGGCCGTTATAGATGCGCTTGGGTTCAAAGAAGATCGTCGGATCATTATCCTCGATCGCCGCGATCAGCAGACCCTTGGCATCATAGGGGGTGGACGGGATGACCGTCTTGATCCCCGAACAATGGGTGAAGATGCCTTCGGGCGACTGGCTGTGCGTCTGCCCGCCGAAAATGCCGCCGCCAAAGGGCGATCGTACCGTCATGGGCGCGATGAACTCGCCCGCCGAACGATAGCGCAGCCGCCCCGCTTCGGACACAAGCTGGTCGAGCGCGGGATAGATATAGTCGGCAAACTGGATTTCCGGCACGGGCCGCAGGCCATAGGCGCCCATGCCGACCGCCACGCCAATGATACCGCATTCGGTGATCGGCGTGTCGAACACGCGGTTCTTGCCATATTTCTGTTGCAGCCCGGCGGTGGCGCGGAACACGCCGCCGAAAAAGCCGACATCCTCGCCCATCACCACGACGGTGGGGTCGCGTTCCATCATCACGTCCATGGCGCTGTTGATCGCCTGGATCATGTTCATCTGCTGCACGGCCGTGCCTGCTTCTTGCGTCATGACATCACTCACAGCCCCGCCGCCTTCCATTCGTCCAGCATCTGCTGCTGCTGTTCCTTCAGGTGCCGGGGCATCTCCTCGAACACATCCTCGAACATGCTTTCCATCGGATGGTGGAGGCCATGGCCAAGAATGCCGTTCTTTTCCGCCTCGCGGGCGGCGTCGCGGACCAGTTCGGCCAATTCCTTGTCCATCGCGGCGTGGCGGTCCTCGTCCCAGATGCCAAGGACGATGCAGTGCTGCTTCAACCGCGCGATCGGATCCCCCAGCGGCCACAGGCTGCTTTCTTCGGCAGAGCGATAGGCGGACGGATCGTCCGATGTGCTGTGCCCCTCCACCCGATAGGTGAAATGTTCGATCAGCGTCGGCCCGGCATTGGCGCGCGCCCGGTCCGCAGCCCAGCGGGTCGCGGCATAGACCGCCAGCACGTCATTGCCATCGACGCGCAGGCCGGCAATGCCATAGCCCACGGCGCGCGCGGCAAAGGTGGTCGCCTCTGCCCCGGCAAAGCCCGAAAAGCTGCTGATCGCCCACTGGTTGTTCACGATGTTCATGATGACCGGCGCGCGATAGACGCTGGCGAAGGTGCAGGCGCTGTGAAAGTCGCCCTCCGCCGTCGATCCTTCGCCGCACCAGGTCGCCGCGATCCGGGTGTCCCCGCGCGCTGCGCTCGCCATCGCCCAGCCGACCGCCTGGGGATATTGGGTGGTCAGATTGCCGGAGATGGAGAAGAATCCGGCATCCCGCGCCGAATACATGATGGGTAGCTGGCGGCCCTTCAACCGGTCGCCCTTGTTCGAATAGATCTGGTTCATCATGTCGATGATCGGCCAGTCGCGGGCAATCAATATGCCCTGCTGGCGATAGCTGGGGAAACACATGTCGTCGCGGTCCAGCGCCAGCGCCGCGCCGATCGACACGGCTTCCTCACCCGTCGACTTCATGTAGAAACTGGTCTTGCCCTGCCGCTGCGCCCGGAACATGCGCGCATCGAATGCGCGGGTCAGCGCCATTGTGCGCAGCATCCGCAACAGCGTTTCAGGGGGCAGATTGGGATTCCACTGGCCCACCGCCGCGCCATTTTCATCCAGCACGCGCACCAGCCCATAGGCCATGTCGCGCATCGTCGCGGGCTGCGCCGTCTCGTCGGGCCGTGGGGCCGCGTCGGCGGCTGGAATGTCGAAATGGGTGAAGTCCGCGCTCTCGCCGGGCCGGGCTGGCGGTTCGGGAACGTGCAGGCGCAGCGGGGGCAGATTATGCCCGGCCTTGCCCTGCAATCCTGCCGAATCGTGGGGATCGGTCATCCTGCCTCCTATGCTGCATCGCAATAATGTTGCTTGCTAATAACATTATATTACGTCGCCGCGAAAGGCAAGCCTTCCTTACCCATTTTTCCTCGTCGCTATGTTCGGTTCACTGTCGGCCTAGACAGCAACCGGCGCAGCAATATGGGCCTGCGGCGTGTAGTCAGTCACCTCGAAATCGTCGATCGCGTAGCTGAAAATGTCCGAAGGTCGCCGATTGATCCGCAGCTTTGGCGCGCCCGACGGAATTCTCTCCATCTGCTCCTCCACCAATGCAGCGTGGTTAAGGTACAGATGGACGTCGCCACCCTGCCAGACCACCTCGCCCGGCTCCAGATCGCATTGCTGCGCCAGCATCCGGGTGATCATCGACAGGCCGAATATGTTGAACGCGAAACCCAGCCCCAGGTCGCAACTGCGCTGGAACAGCAGGCCGTTGAGCTTCCCATTCGCGACCTGGAACTGATAGGTCATATGGCAGGGCGGCAGCGCCATATTGGCGACTTCCGCCACGTTCCAGCCGGTAAACAGCAGGCGGCGAGACCCCGGCGTCGCCCGGATTGCCGCGACTAGGTCGGCAATCTGGTTATGCCCTTTCTCCGCGCGCCGGTAGAGCCCCACTCCCGCCGCCTCGTAACGCGGCCAGTTGACCCATTGCGCGCCATAGACCGGCCCCAGATCGCCCCATTTCCGTGCGAACGCCTCATCCTCGATGATTCGCGCCTCGAACGCATCCCGGTCGATTGCCTCGCCGGTGGCGCGGCGATAGGCATCCAGCGGCCAGTCGGTCCAGATATGGACGCCCTGCCGCACCAGTTCGCGAATATTGGTGTCACCCGACAGGAACCACAGCATCTCGCGGGCTGCGACCTTCCAGTAAACCCGCTTGGTCGTCAGCAGCGGCACTGCATCGTCGGCCAGCGAAAAGCGCATCGTCGCGCCCAGGATCGACCGGGTGCCAACCCCGGTGCGGTCGATCCGTTCGTCGCCATGACGCCAGATATGGCGCATCAGGTCTATATATTGCTGCTCATAGTGGGGCATCGTGTCGCGCAAGGGCGGGCATCCTGTATGAAGGCTGTGGATCACCGCCCGCTGTAGCCCAGCCAGTCCCGCCCGCCAATCTCCCCTTCATTCCGGATCAGACTAGGCGGCTATTCAACCAGAATGGCGCGGCTTGGGCTGGCGTGGCGAAACCGGCCCGCGTCACATTTCCCGCATGGCCGGACTGGACCTCATCCTCCTTGACGCCGCCTGGCGACCACGCGACCGCGTGCCGCTGGCGGACGACTGGCGCGCCGTCGTCAGCCAGTTGCTGGCGCTGGACGGACAATGGCTGGCGCTTCACCAGCGACGGCCCGGCGGCGGCGCTGCCCTGCCCCGTCCGGCCGACATCGCCCTGACCCGCACCCTTGCCCGGCGGCTCCGCCCGCTCGACATGCGGCTGGCCGACCATATGATAGAGGCCGGGGAAAGCCGGTTCAGCTTCCGCGCAGCCGGGCTTTTGTGAGACGCAAAAAAAGCCGCTCTGGCCGCTTGCCAGCCTGAAAAGCCGTCTCTATAGGCTGCGGCCTGCCTTACGGGGTCGCCTCATCGCGGCTTCGGCATCGGTCGGGGAATAGCTCAGCCTGGTAGAGCACTGTCTTCGGGAGGCAGGGGCCGGAGGTTCGAATCCTCTTTCCCCGACCACATTTCTTCACAGCATCCGGATATGATCCACCCCGCCAGGGGAAACGGCCGTGCGCGGCCCGATTTGTTGCGTCCACGCAACGTGCGGCCTGCCCTGCCATGGCCAGCATCTTTCGACAGATGTCATATGTCGAAAGCGGGCAAGGCAAAGTTGTGCAGTCGTAAAAGATGTTTGACCCAGCCCGGCCCTGCCGCGATGATCCCACCCATCGGTACGGCCAACCGGCCGCATCCCAAGCACAATCCGACCCGCTTGACGCGGGCATTTGCAGGTGGAGACGAACCTTGCACAGAAGAGATTTCCTGGCCTTTGGCACCATGGGCATAGGCGGCCTGATCCTGCCTTCGATGTTCGGCAAGGTGATTGCCGCGGAGGAACTGAACAGCGCCATCGACGTGACCGTGAAGAAGGCGCTGGCCGACGCGGCGTTGAATGCCGCCAAGAGCGCTGGCGCAACCTATTGCGACGTGCGCGTGGGCCGTTACCTGCGCCAGTTCGTCATCACCCGCGAACGCAATGTCGAAAATGTCGTCAACACCGAATCGACCGGCGTTGGCATCCGCGTGATCGCAAACGGCGCCTGGGGCTTTGCCGCCACCAACGATACGACAAGGGAAGCCGTCGCCAAGGCAGCGGCAGAGGCCGTCGCCATTGCAAAGGCCAATGCGCCCACCCAGTCCGCCCCGGTTCAGCTTGCCCCGGTCAAGGGCGCGGGTGAAGTCAGCTGGCGCACGCCGATCGTCAAGAACAGCATGACCGTGCCGATCAAGGACAAGGTCGACCTGCTGATGGGCGTGAACGCCGCCGCCATGGACGCGGGCGCGGACTTCATCCGCTCCATTCTGTTCCTGGTCAATGAGCAGAAATATTTCGCCAGCACCGACGGCAGCTATATCGACCAGGATGTGCACCGCATCTGGGCACCGATGGAAGTCACCGCCGTCGACAAGGCGACGGGCAAGTTCCGCGTCCGTGAAGGCCTGTCCGCGCCGATGGGGCTGGGCTTTGAATATCTGGACGGCGCAGCGTCCGGCAAGACCGTGCTGCCCAATGGCGTCACCGTCTATGGCAACAGCTATGACATGAAGGAAGATGCGATCGCCGCCGCCAAGCAGGCGCGCGCGAAGATCAATGCGCCTTCCGTCAAGCCCGGCAAATATGATCTGGTGCTCGACCCCTCGCACACCTGGCTCACCATCCACGAATCGGTCGGCCATCCGCTCGAACTCGACCGGGTGCTGGGATATGAAGCCAATTATGCCGGCACCAGCTTTGCCACGATGGACAAGCTGCAAAGCCATTTCCAATATGGCAGCGACAAGGTGAATATCGTCGCGGACAAGACCCAGCCCGGCAGTCTGGGCGCGGTCGCCTATGACGATGAAGGCGTCAAGACCAAGAAGTGGGACTTGATCCGCGACGGCAAGCTGGTCGGCTATCAGGCGATCCGCGATCAGGCGCATATCGAGGGCAAGAGCGAGAGCGACGGCTGCTGCTATGCCGACAGCTGGTCCAACGTCCAGTTCCAGCGCATGGCGAACGTCAGTCTGGAACCCGGCAAGGCCAAGCAGAGCGTCGCTGACATGATCGCCAATGTCGAAGATGGCGTCTACATCATCGGCGACGGCAGCTTCTCGATCGACCAGCAGCGCTATAATGCGCAATTTGGCGGTCAGCTCTTCTACGAGATAAAGAACGGCAAGATCACCCAGCAGATCGAGGATGTCGCCTACCAGATCCGCACGCCGGAATTCTGGAACGCCTGTGCGGGCGTATGCGACGCCAGCGACTATCGCCTGGGCGGCTCCTTCTTCGACGGCAAGGGCCAGCCCGCGCAGGTTTCGGCCGTATCGCACGGCTCCAGCACCGCGCGCTTCAACGGCATCAACGTCATCAACACCGCCCGTTCGCTCGGTTGATCGGTCAGGGAGAGAAAAATATGAGCATCCTTTCCGAAGCGCAGGCCAAGGCGATCCTGACCAAGGTCGTGGGCTTTTCCAAGGCGGACGAATGCACCGCGCAGCTGACCGGTTCGACCCGCGGCAATGTGCGCTTTGCCCGCAACGACGTGTCGACCGCAGGCATTACCGACAATATCGATCTGTCTGTGCAGGTCGCCTTTGGCAAACGGGTCGGCATCGCGACCATCAACCAGTTTGACGACGCCGCGCTGGAGCGCGTGGTGCGCCGGGCGGAGGAACTGGCGAAGCTGGCCCCGGAAAACCCGGAATTCATGCCCGCCGTCGACAAGCAGACCTACACGCCGACGCCGACATTCAGCCCCGCGACCGCCGGGATTACCGCCGCCTATCGCGCCAAGGTGGCGAGCGATTCGATCGCTCCATGCCGCGCCGAAAAGCTGGTCGCGGCAGGCTATCTTGAGGATCAGGCCGGGTTCGTCGCCTTCCTCAATAGCAAGGGCAATTACGGGTATCAGACCGGCACGAGCGCCGATTATACCTGCACCGTCCGCACCGAGGATGGGCGCGGCTCCGGTTGGGTCGGGCATAATGTGCAGGACGTCGCCAACTTCAACGCAAGCGAGGATATTCGCGTCGCAATGCGCAAAGCCAGTGCGTCAGCGGACGCGAAGGCGCTGGAACCGGGCAAATATACGGTCATTCTGGAACCGGCGGCAGCCGCTGGCCTCATTCAGTTCATGTTCTTTTTCTTCGACGCGCGCTCCGCCGACGAAGGCCGCAGCTTCCTCTCGAAAAAGGGTGGCGGCAACAAGCTGGGCGAACAGGTGTTCGGGCCGCAGGTGAACTTCTTCGCCGACCCGGGTTATCCGGGCGCTGCCGTCTATCCCTGGGATGAGGAAGGCCTGCCGCGCACGAAAATGCCGATCGTCGAGAATGGCAAGCTCGTGAACATGGAATATTCGCGCTACTGGTCGCAAAAGCAGGGCAAGCCCGCGATGGCGCAGCCCGGCAACCTGATCATGACCGGCGGCACTAAATCGACCGCCGATCTGGTCCGCACGACCGAGCGGGGCATATTGGTGTCGCGCACCTGGTATATCCGCATGGTCGATCCGCAGACGGTGCTGCTGACGGGCCTGACCCGCGACGGCACCTTCTATATCGAAAATGGCCAGATCAAATATCCGATCAAGAATTTCCGCTTCAACGAATCCCCGGTCATCATGCTCAACAATGTCGAAGAGCTGGGCAAACCCGTCCGCGTGAAGGGCGACGAAGCGGACACGCCGATCATCGTGCCGCCGATGAAGCTGCGCGATTTCACCTTCACGTCGCTGTCGGACGCGGTGTGATATCAACGACCATCATCCTCCCCTGCAAGGGGAGGTGGCTGGCCAACGGCCAGACGGAGGGGTGTCGCCCTATCGAAAGCAGGACACCCCTCCGTCAGCACTTCGTGCTGCCACCTCCCCCGCCGGGGGAGGATTTCCCTGACGGAACAACTCTCGTTGCATGACTCTCAAATCCTGAGACGCCGGGCGTTTATGCATTTGATGGCGGGCGGTCTGGCCAGCGCAATGCTGGCCCGACCGCTCGCGGCCGCGGGGGGCTATGATTTCTGGTTCACGCGACTGCGATATGATTCGGGCGACTGGGATGTCGACCAGCGGATGCCGTCCAACCTGATCACATCGCTGATCGACTATACGACATTACGGGTGGACCCGAAGGAGCATGTCATCGCCCTGTCCGACCCCAGGATGCTGACCGCGCCCTTCTGTTATCTGGCCGGGCACAAGCTGGTGGAGTTTTCGGCGGCAGAACGGCGCAATTTCGAACGCTATGTACGCAATGGCGGGTTCGTGCTGGTCGATGATTGCAACCACGATATTGACGGCCTGTTCGCCCGGTCGTTCGAAGCGCAGATGGCCAAGATTTTCGGCAGCAAGGCGCTCAAGCAACTGCCCAATACCCACCCGCTCTATCGGTCCTTCTTCAAATTTGACGGCCCGCCCAATACCGGCTTCGAACTGAATGGCTGGGGCGACGATCTGGTTCATGACTATCTGAAAGGGATAGAGATAGAGGGGCGGCTGGGCGTGCTCTACAGCAACAAGGATTATGGCTGCGAATGGGACTATGACTGGCGCAACAAGCGGTTCCTGGCCGAGGACAACACCCGGTTCGGCGTCAATATCGTGATGTATGCGCTGTCGGTGTGATCGATAATTTTTACGCCTCCAATTAAACCCCGTTCGGGCTGAGCCTGTCGAAGCCTTGTTCTTCCCTTCAAGAAGGACGCCCCTTCGACAGGCGCAGGGTGAACGGTAAGCATGAAATTGCCCAGTAAGGGACCGTCTATGACCAGCATCACCGAAGCCGATATTCAGGGCCAGCTTGCCCGCCTGACCGAGTTGCGCGCCGCAATCGGCCAGGCGATCGTTGGGCAGGGTGAAGTCGTCGAACAATTGCTGATCGGGCTGCTTGCGGGCGGTCATTGCCTGCTGGAGGGCGTGCCGGGACTGGGCAAGACATTGCTGGTCCGCTCGCTGGGCGAAGCGCTGAAGCTGGACTTCCGCCGCGTCCAGTTCACCCCCGACCTGATGCCCAGCGACATATTGGGCACCGAACTGCTGGAGGAGGATCATGGCACCGGCCATCGCAGCTTCCGCTTCCAGAAGGGGCCGGTGTTCACCAACCTGCTGCTGGCCGACGAACTCAACCGCACCCCGCCCAAGACGCAGGCCGCGCTGCTGGAAGCGATGCAGGAAAAGACCGTCAGCTATGCCGGCGTGACGCACCGGCTGCCAGCGCCCTTCTTCGTGCTGGCGACGCAGAACCCGCTGGAACAGGCGGGCACCTATCCCCTGCCCGAAGCGCAGCTGGACCGCTTCCTGCTGCACATCCGCGTCGATTATCCTACCGAGCAGGAAGAACAGGATATTCTGGCCCAGACTACGGGGGCGAAGGCGAATGCCGTACCCGCCGTGATGCATGGCGATGAAGTGCTGGCCCTCCAGGCATGGGTGCGTCAGGTGCATTTCAGCGACGATCTGCTCCGCTGGGTCACCCGCATGGTGCGGGCCAGCCGCCCCGGCGATGGCGCGCCCGACGATATCCGCAAATATGTAAAATGGGGCGCGGGACCGCGCGCTGGCCAGTCGCTGATCCTGACGGCCAAGGCGCGCGCATTGCTGCATGGGCGGCTTGCCGCCACGCGGGAGGATATTATTGCGCTCGCCGCGCCGGTCATGCGCCACCGCCTGCTCCTGTCCTTCGCGGCGGAGGCAGAGGGGCGTAGCGCAGATGATGTCGTGGCCGCCTTACTGCGCGCCGTCCCGCTTAACTGAACCCAGCATGGTCGATTTCATCCCCCCTGACGTACGGAACAGGCTGAAAAGCCTGCGTCTCGTCACGCGCCGGGCGGTGGGATCGCATGGCATCGGCCTGCACCAGAGCCACAGCCGGGGCGCGGGCCTCGAATTCGCTCAATATCGCGCCTATGAGCGCGGCGACGAATTGCGCCAGATCGACTGGAAACTCTACGCCCGGTCCGACAAATTCTTCGTGCGCGAAGCGGAGCGCGAAAGCCCGGTCGCGGTGTGGATATTGATGGATGCCAGCGCTTCGATGACGCAGGCCGATGCCGCGCGCCCGGACTATAGCCGCTTCGACGCCGCAAAAGGACTGGCGACCTGCATTGCCGATCTGGCGATGCGGCAGGGCGACCGTTTTGGCTGGATGGCGCTGAGCGATCAGGGTCTGGCGCTTTTACCGCCAGCCAGCGACGCACGGCAGCGGGACCGGCTGCTGCTGGAACTGATTGCAGTGAACGCAGTCGGCGGCTTTGCGGCGGAGGATCAGCTTGGCCCGGTGTGGGAGCGGATCGGCGCGCGCGATATGGTCATTCTGCTCAGCGACTGTTTCGATCCCGGCGCGGTCGAACTGGCGGAAAAGCTGGCGGCGGCCGGTCGCGAGACATTACTGATCGAAATGCTGACGGTGGCCGAGCGCGATTTTCCCTTCGACGGCGGCTATCGATTCCGCGACCCCGAAACGGGCGAGGAACTGCTGGCGGACGGTCCCGCCCTGCGCAGCGAATTTCTTGCCCGTTTCGGGGCGGCGCGCGATGCGCTGCATGATCGGCTGGACGCGGTGGGAATCCGTTACGCCACCCACATGCTCGACCAGCCGATCGACGTGCCGCTGCGCCGCCTGTTCGGCGCGCATGAAGCGGCGGAATATCAATGACGCCAGCCCTGTTGCTGCCCGGCGCGCTGGCCGCGCTGCTGGCGCTCATCGTCCCGCTGGTCATCCATATCGCCCGGCGCAGCGAGCAGGTGCCGACCGACTTCGCCGCCTTGCGCTGGTTGCGGCAAAAGCCCCGCCCCCGATCGCGGCTGCGGTTCGACGAATGGCCGCTGCTGCTGCTGCGCCTCCTCCTCTTGGCGCTGGTCGCGCTGTGGCTTGCCCAGCCCGTGCTGTTCGGGGCCGGAGACCGCAAGCCTGTCGCGGCGTTGGTCCCCGGTGTCGATCCCGCCCGTGCGCCCACTGGCGATGTCCGATCGGTCTGGCTGGCCCCCGGCTTTCCGTCGATCGACCAGCCGGCGCCATCCGGCCCATTCCCCGTCGCCAGCCTGATCCGTCAGCTTGACGCTGAAATGCCTGCCGATGTTCCGCTGACCATCATCACACCGCAGGTCATCGAAGGGGCGGATGCCGACCGTCTCCGCCTGTCGCGCAAGCCGGAATGGCAGATCGTGCCGGGTGCCATGCCTGCCCCGCGCACCCAGCCTGCCCCAATAGCGCCGCTTGCGATCCGATATGATGCGCAGCATCGCGGAGGCATCCGCTTCCTGCGCGCCGCCGCGCTGGCATGGCAACCCGCTGGTCGCGATGCCGCGATCGACACGGGCGCGATCGATGCGCCACTGCCGGACCAGCGCCATGTCCTGATCTGGCTGGGCGGCGGAACAGTGCCGGACGGGCTGATCCGCTGGACCAAGCAGGGCGGCACCGCGCTGGTCGCGTCGGACATGCTGGTTCCGGCCGACACGCCGCGCGCGCCGCTCTGGCGCGACGCACTTGGCGCACCGCTGGTAGAGGCTATGCCTTTGGGCCAGGGGCGGCTGCTGCGCTTCACCCGTCCATTGACCCCGGCCATGACGCCGGCCCTGCTGGACGCCGATTTCCCCACTCGTCTGCGTGCCGTGCTGACCCCGGCCCCGCCGCCGCCAGCGCGGGTTGCCGCCGCTGACTATGCGCCGCTGACTGGTGGACGTGCCTATGATCAGCCGCCACAGGATATGCGCCCGTGGCTGGCGATGCTGATTGCGGCGCTGCTGATCGCCGAACGCTGGCTGGCGACCCGCCGCAGCCGGGGGATCGGTCCATGAGCGCGAACGATCTGCTCGCCCGCTGGACGGCCCCCGCAAAATATCGGGTGATGGCCGACAGTCTCGCCCTTGCCGTGCCGCTGGTCCTGGGACTTGCGGCCATTGGCTGGCGCTTGTCGGGCATCATCGCCGCCCTTGCGGCCGCCATGATCGCAGCGGCAATCGTCCTGTTTGCCGCGCGCTATCGTGCCCGGCGCTATGATCAAGCCTGGCTGGTCCATGCGCTGGATCGCGAGCGGCCGGACATGGAGGACAGTGCCAACCTGTTGTTCGCCGACCCTGCTTTACTCGGCCCGCTTGAGCGGCTCCAGCAGGCGCGGCTGCTCGGCAGGATCGATCGCTACAGTCCCCACAGCCTGCGTCCCGACTGGTCCCGCCGCCTGATCCTGCTCGCGGGGATCATGGGCTTGATCGCGGTCGGCCTCGCGCTGTTCTGGCCACGCCCCGGTCATGGGCCGCCGACGCTGGCGCCCAGCACGGAAGCGCTGCCCGCAACGCCCGGCATCCCGCGTCTGACCGCGCAGAATCTGCGGATCATCCCGCCTGCCTACACCGGCCTGCCGCCGCGCGATTCCGCGTCGCTGGACGCGCGCGCGCCGGTTGGATCGCGGATCGAATGGACGCTGCGCTTTGATCCGCAAGCAACTGTCCCGGCGATCCTGCCGGTCGGCGGCGCGCACATCGCCCTGCGCAGCGACGGCCCAAACTGGATCGCCAGCCGCCCGCTCGACGCCTCCTTCCTCTATCGCGTCGATCCCGCATCGGGCCGTGGCCCGACGCCGCCTCTCCACCGGGTCGACGCCATTGCCGACAGTCCGCCTCAGGTGCGCGCGATCAGCCCGGCCACCAGCCTGACGATGGTACAGGCCGGTCAGCGCAACTGGACCCCGGTCTTTGCCGCCACGGACGATTATGGCGTCGCCGCAACCGCACGGCTCCGCGTCACGCTGGCGATCGGTGAGGGCGAGAATGTGACCTTCAGCGAGCGCGAAATAGCGGTTTCGGGCAGCGGCCCGCCACGCGATCGACGTTTCAGCCCCCGACTGGATTTCGGCGCTCTTGGGTTTAGCGCGGGCGGCGACATGGTGGTGCAACTCATCGTGCGCGACATGCGGCAACCCGCTGCGCAGGAAGTGCGCGGCCCCAGCCTGATCCTGCGCTGGCCATCGTCCAGGCAGCCCGAAAGCAGCGGGCTGGAGGGCATGGTCAACATCACCCTGCCCGCCTATTTCCGCAGTCAGCGACAGATCATCATCGATGCTGAAGCGCTCCTCAAGCAGAAGCGCCGCCTTGCCGCCGATCGCTATCTTGCCCGTTCCGCCAGCATCGGCAGCGACCAACGGATATTGCGCGGCCGCTACAGCCAGTTTCTGGGCGGCGAAGAGGAAGGCGAACCGGAACCGCCGACCAATGATGGCGAACAGCATAGCGACGATGGCCACGACCATGGCGGCCCGCCCCGGCAACCCGCGCCGGGCTTTGGCGCGCCGGAGGATGTGCTGGCGGACTTTGGCCATCCGCACGATGACTCGCCCGCTTCCAGCCTCGATCCTGAAACCCGCGCCATCCTGAAGAAGGCAGTCGATGAAATGTGGCAGTCCGAGATGCAGCTGAGGCAAGGGCATCCCGATCTGGCGCTGCCCTTTGCCTATCGCGCGCTGCGCTTCATCAAGGAGGTGCAGCAGGCGACCCGCATCTTCCTGTCGCGGGTAGGGCCGGAACTCCCGCCGATCGACCCCAGTCGCCGCATGACCGGCAAGCGGGAGGGGCTGGCCAGCCGCGTTCTGGCGATCAGCCCGGTCGAAGGACGGGACGGCCCTGCTGCGGCGGCCTGGCGCGCGCTGGGCGATGGGCCGGGCGCGATCCGGGGGCCGATCGCGCTGGATGCGCTGGACCGCTGGGCGCGGGGGCAATCCGCACATTTGCCCGATCCGCTGGCGCTTTCAGGGGCGATCGACGCCGTCCGCCGCGACCCCGCCTGTCTGCCCTGCCGCGCCAAGTTGCGCGCCCTTCTCTGGACCGCCATGGAACGGCCGCCCGCCCAGCCTGCCCGGCGCCGTCCCGCCGATGCTGGCGGTGCGAGCTATCTAGGCGCGATAGAAGGCGGCAAGCCATGACCGCCGCATGGATGACCGCCATCCTGTTGAGCGCCGCCATGATTGTGGCAAGCGTGCGTCTGATCCTGTGGCATCGCAGCGCAAGCGCGCCGTCGCCCAGGCGATTGATCGCGCTGCTGCTGCTCCAGCCGGTCTGCGGGATATTGTTGTTTCTGACGCTATTTCCCCCTGCGACGACCACGAGCAGCGGCGCGCTGCGGATCGCTACACGCGGTACGTCTCGTCTGGCGGCTGGTCATATGGTCTTGCTGCCCGAAGCGCCCGACATTGGCGCTGGCGAACATGTGCCCGACCTTGCGACCGCCTTGCGGCGGCATCCCGGCACCAGCGAGATCATCGTGCTGGGCGACGGCCTGCCGCCGCGCGACATGGAAGCGGCAAAGCGAGTCGCCGTCCGTTTTGAGCCGCGCCCTCTGCGTCAGGGTATCAGCCATGTTGCCCCGCCCCCGCTCGTCGCGCCGGGGAGCAGCTTCAGCCTGGGTGGGCAGTTGAGCGCCCTCCCCAGCGCCACCGTCGAATTGCTCGACCCGGCCGGGCAGGTAACGGACAGCGCTCAGGCCGACGCCGATGGGCGCTTTGCGCTGACCGGCACCGCGCGCGCCGCTGGAGCCGTACTGTTCACCCTGCGCGTGCGCGATGGCCGCCGCACCGTCGAACAGGCCGGCGTCCCGCTACTGGTCGCTGAAAGCCCAGCCCCGCGCCTGCTGATCCTGTCGGCCGCGCCCAATGCCGAAGTCAAATATCTGCGCCGCTGGGCTGCCGATGCGGGCTTTGCCGTCACAACGCAAATGAGCGCGGGCGGCGGCATTGCGCTTGGCGACGCGCCGATCGCGATGGACGGCGCAACGCTGCGCCGGTTCGACGCCGCCATCGTCGACGACCGCAGCTGGGCAGCGCGGCGCGGCGTGCTGATGGACGCGGCGCGCAACGGGCTGGGTCTGATCCTGCACCCCAGCGGGCCGATCGACGCGACGACGCGCGGACAATGGCAGGCGTTGGGCTTTGGCCTGACGGGCAAGGGCGGCTTGGTTCCCCTCGCCCTGCCCAAGCCCCTTGCCCCCACCATCGCGCGCACCCGGCAGGGTATCGGCAGCGACGACAGGCCAGCGGACCTGGCCCTGCCCGACGAAATGCTGCCGGAGATCAGCCGTCTTGGCCTGACGCCGGAGGGTCAGAGCGCCGTGCCTTTGCTGCGCGATGCGGGGGGCGTGACGCTGGCGGCCTGGCGGGCGGTGGGTAGCGGGCGAGTTGCGCTGTTCACTGGTATCGACAGCTACGCGCTGACGCTGACGGGCCATCGGGGGCTGCATGGCGACTGGTGGAGCGCGATGCTGGCGACCGTTGCACGCCCCGCCCCCGGCATGACGCCCGTCACGACACCGGGATGGGCGGGCGAGCGGATGATCCTGTGTGGCCTGTCCGCCCCTGTTGAGGTCGAACGCCCGAATGGACGGATGGCGAATCTGTTGCCGACAGCGGGTTGCGCTGCCTTCTGGCCAGAGCAGGCTGGCTGGCACCAACTGCGCCGGGCGGGGGATGACCAGGCCACGCCCTTCTACGTCCAGCCTGCCAATGCCCTGCCGGTGATGCGGGCGGCGCGGGATCGGGACGCCATGTTGATGCTACGCCCGCCAGCATCGGGCGACAAGGCCGCCACGAGCAAGTCAGTCCCCGGATCGCCCTGGCCGTTCGCGATCGGCTGGTTGCTGGCAAGCGCGCTGCTGTGGTGGCTGGAGCGGGCGCGGGTCGGCCGCGCCGCTGCGCCTCAATCGGCGAGGTAGAAATCCCGCAGCGCCCGCGCGTCGTGCAGGGCGTTGTGCGGCACCCGGCTGTTGGCCGCGGCGCTAAAGCCCGCAGCATTGATCAGTTCCAGCCGCAGACCGAAATCGACCCCCGCCATCAGGCCCGGCCCCTTCACCAGCAACGCGCAGAAATGGGCCAGATCCTCCGGCCAGTCGGCGATGATCAGCGGATCATCATCCCCTTCCAGATAGGCGGCGACATGATCGGCCGCATCCGCCCGGTTGAGTTCCAGATATATGCCCGGCGGCACATGGCGCAGATAGGGAACGACATGCTGCGCCACCCATGGCTCGACATCGTCCGGCAGCGGCAGCGCGACGTAAAATTCCTGGTCGCCATGTTCGGGAACCAGCGCGACGCTGATCAGCCCACCGCCAAAACCGTTAAATTCAGTGTCGAGAAAATAGCGCATGAAAAAAGGAACTGCCTGCCGTTCGATAGGTCTGGCCATCGCAAGACGGCATCTGCGAACGCCTGTAGCATTTGCGCGGGGCTTGCCAAGCTGCCATGCGCGCCAGCAACATATCATCCAGGAAAGACACCAGCATGATCCCGCGCGAATATCTTGGCTCCGCCGCCATTCCGGGCGGGGAGGAATTGAAGCTCTACCGCCGGGGCGGCGACTTCATGATCGTGCTGGATCGCAACGAATTGATGAGCAGCCGTATGAGCGGGTCGGAAAAGGCGCTGGCGGTCATGACGATCGAGCGGCTGGCGGGCCGCAAGGCGCATCATCTGCTGATCGGCGGATATGGCATGGGCTTTACCCTGCGCGCAGCGCTGGCGATCCTGCCCGCCGACGCGCGGATCACGCTGGTCGAACTGGTGCCGGAAATCATCGCATGGGCGCGTGGCCCGATGGTCGATCTGGCTGCCGGATGCCTGGATGATCCGCGCGTCGAACTCGTCATGGGCGACGTGGCGAGCGTGATCGCGGACGGCAGGGGCAGCTATGACGCGATCCTGCTGGATGTGGATAATGGGCCTGACGGGCTGACCATGGCGGCGAATGACCGGCTCTATTCCGCTCAGGGACTTACGATTGCGCGCGATGCGCTGCGTCCCGGCGGCATTCTGGCCGTCTGGTCGGCGGGATCGGACGATGCCTTCACCCGCCGCCTGCGCAATGCCAAATTTGCCGTCGACGAAGTGGCGGTGAAGGCGCGCGACAATGGCAAGGGGCCGCGCCATGTCATCTGGTTTGCGGCGAAGCGCTGACCCTTAGATCCCGTTCGGGATGACAGGCCACCCGCCCTGTTCAAGCGCCGCGCTGAGCGCCGTGAGGCACTGGTTGAGCGCGCTCGCGTCGGTCGAACGCACGACGAAGTTCGCGCCCGTGCGCCCTTCGCGGAAAAAGGGATAGCTGCCGATCTGGCACCCCTCATGCGCCTGCTCCGCCGCGCCTAGCAGGTCGGCAATCTCGCTCTCTGCAACCCAGCAGCCGATCGTGGCGGACAGCAGCGGCAGCCCGCCCTCCAGCGTGCCGGTCAGGCTGTCCAGCATCCCGGCGGTGATGTGCGGTACGCCCGCCATGATGAAGATATTGCCATGACGGATACCCGGCGCGCCCGACATGCGGTTTTCGATCAGGCTGGCCCCGGCGGGAACCCGCGCCATGCGCAGCCGCGCTTCGGTCAGGCCACCGCGCGTTTCATAATAGCCCGCCAGCATCGCCCGCGCCTGAGGATGCACTTCCACCGGCACGCCCAGCGCCGCCGCGATCGCATCGACGGTTATATCGTCATGGGTCGGGCCGATGCCGCCGGTGGTGAACAGATAATCGTTGCGCGCGCGCAGGATGTTGACTGATTCGACGATGGCGTCGCTATCGTCCGCCACCACCCGCACTTCGCGCAGGCGGATGCCCTGAACATTGAGCCAGGTCGCGATCTGGCTGATATTCTTGTCCTGCGTGCGGCCAGACAGGATTTCGTCGCCGATCACGATCAGCGCTGCGGTCCAGATGCGGGTAGGATCGGCCATGGCGCGTCCATAGCCTGAGCATGGCGCCCTGCCTAGTGGATTGATTTTGACATCGTAAAACCCACTGGAATCAAATATTTCTAATGGCCTGCTGCGCGTCTGGCATGCGCGTGTGACGTCCCCTCACGCTCAATCAAATATCGGGATCAGACCACTGGCCGCCCCTCTCGCATTATGGCGCAGGGGCCCCTATAGTCATGTCATGACCGAATATATGACGATGACGGCCGATGCGCCGATTTCCCGTTCGGCCGCGATCAAATTATATGACGCGGCGGGTTTTGAAGGCATGCGCCGCGCCGGACGGCTGGCCGCCGAGATACTCGATGCGTTGGTGCCCCATGTCGTGCCGGGCGTGACGACCGGCGAACTGGACGACATCGTGCGCCGGATGACGCTGGACGGTGGCGGCGTGCCTGCAACCCTTGGCTATCGCGGCTATACCCATAGTTGCTGCACATCGATCAACAATGTCATCTGCCACGGCATCCCC
This sequence comes from Sphingobium sp. B2, assembly GCF_007693735.1. Classification (NCBI taxonomy): domain Bacteria; kingdom Pseudomonadati; phylum Pseudomonadota; class Alphaproteobacteria; order Sphingomonadales; family Sphingobiaceae; genus Sphingobium; species Sphingobium sp. B2. Next base: position 1,332,523 of record NZ_VDBZ01000001.1, on the reverse strand, counting down.
GGCGATTATCGGCTGAAGGACGGCGATATCGTCAATATCGACGTTACCCCGCTGGTCGATGGGTGGCATGGCGACACCAGTCGCATGTTCATCGCGGGTGACGCGCCGATCAAGGCGCGGCGGCTGGTCGAGGTGACCTATGAATGTCTGATGCTGGGGATCGAACAGGCAAAGCCCGGCAACCATCTGGGCGACATCGGCCATGTGATCCAGCGGCACGCCGAAAAGCACCGCTATGGCGTGGTCCGTGATTTTTGCGGCCATGGCCTGGGCCGGGTGTTTCATGACAGCCCGGAGGTCGTGCATATCGGCCGCCCCGGTACAGGTCCGGAACTCAAGCCCGGCATGTTCTTCACGATCGAGCCGATGATCAATATCGGCAAGCCCGGCGTCAGGATGATGGAAGATGGCTGGACGGCGGTGACGCGCGACCGCACCCTGTCCGCGCAGTTCGAACATAGTATCGGCATTACCGAAACCGGATGCGAGATTTTCACCAAGAGCCCCGCCGGACTGGACGCGCCGCCCTATAGCTGAGCGCGCGCCAACGACTGCTTAAAAAACGGGCAGCCTGGCAGGGAAATGCCCTGAATCCGGGCAATATGGACAAAGATTGCTGCATCGCCGAAAGCATGTTCTAGCGATTCGCCATTTGGCACGGTAATTGGATATCAAGAGGGACGGCGCCTGGCCTTTTGGGGGGCATGACGAACGTCACTTGAGGAGAGAGGAATGCGGGTCGCACCCGCATTCTGTCGTGCGTTATGGGTTGGGAATACTAGTGATGAAAAAAGTCGAAGCCATCATCAAGCCGTTCAAGCTGGACGAGGTGAAGGAAGCACTCCACGAAGTGGGCGTGTCGGGCATTACCGTGACCGAAGCCAAGGGCTTTGGCCGCCAGAAAGGCCATACCGAACTTTATCGCGGCGCTGAATATGTCGTCGATTTCCTGCCCAAGGTGAAGCTGGAAGTCGTCGTCGACGATGCGCTGGCCGACCGGGTGGTGGAGGCGATTTGCGCCGCAGCGCAGACCGGACGCATCGGCGACGGCAAGATTTTCATTTCCAACGTCGAGGGCGCCGTGCGGATCCGCACCGGCGAGCGGGACAGCGACGCGATCTGATTTCACGCAAATTCTGGTCATCCCGGCATCGGGGCGACGGAACAACGGGCATCCATCTACCCCTTCGGGGGGGTAATAAACGAGAAGGGCAAGCGCACATGGCCAACACGCCAAAAGACATTCTCAAGATGATCGAAGAAAAGGAGATCGAGTGGGTCGATGTCCGTTTTACCGATCCCAAGGGCACCTGGCACCACCTGACGATGTGCGCGAACGTCATTGGCGAAGATGAGCTGACTGACGGCCTGATGTTCGACGGCTCCTCGATCGAGGGCTGGAAGGAAATCAACGAATCGGACATGATCCTGAAGCCCGATCTGGACGCGGTGTTCTTCGACCCGTTCAGCGCGACGCCGATGATGATCCTGGTGTGCGACATCGTCGAACCCGAAGATGGTTCGCTCTATTCGCGCGATCCGCGTTCGACCGCCAAGCGCGCCGAAATGTTCCTGCAGTCGACCGGACTTGGCGACACCGTCTATATCGGCCCGGAACCCGAATTCTTCATGTTCGACAGCGTCGAATTCGACAACACCTACAATTCCAGCTTCTACAAGCTGGACGATGTCGAACTGCCCACCAACAGCGGCACGAAATATGACGGCGGCAATATGGGTCACCGTCCGCGCGCCAAGGGCGGCTATTTCCCGGTCGGCCCGGTTGACGTGACCACCGACATCCGCGCCGAAATGGTGACCACGCTGATGGAAATGGGCCTGCCCATGGACAAGCATCACCATGAAGTCGCCGGCAGCCAGCACGAACTGGGCCTGACTTTCGGCAAGCTGGTCGAAACCTGCGACCGCATCCAGATCTACAAATATGTCGTGAAGATGGTTGCCCAGGCCTATGGCAAGACCGCAACCTTCATGCCCAAGCCGATCAAGGCGGACAATGGTTCGGGTATGCACACGCATATTTCGATCTGGAACAAGGGGCAGAACACTTTTGCCGGTGACGGCTATGCCGGTCTGTCCGACACCTGCCTCTATTTCATCGGCGGCGTGATCAAGCATGCCAAGGCGCTAAACGCCTTCACCAACCCGACCACCAACAGCTACAAGCGCCTGGTGCCCGGCTTTGAAGCCCCCGTGCTGCTCGCCTATTCGGCGCGCAACCGTTCCGCTTCGTGCCGTATCCCCTATGGTGCGGGCACCAAGGCGAAGCGCGTCGAATTCCGCTTCCCCGATCCGCTTGCCAACTCCTACCTCGCCACCGCCGCGTTGCTGATGGCCGGTATCGACGGGATCGAAAACAAGATTCACCCCGGCGAAGCCATGGACAAGAATCTGTACGACCTGCCGCCTGTGGAACTGGCCAAGGTGCCGACCGTGTGCGGTTCGCTGCGCGAAGCGCTCGAAAGCCTGGAAAAGGATCAGGACTTCCTGCTGAAGGGCGGCGTGTTCACCAAGGACCAGATCGACGCCTATATGGAACTGAAATGGCCTGAAGTGTATCGCTGGGAAATGGCGCCTTCGCCGGTCGAATTCGACATGTATTACAGCGGCTGATCTTTTTCAGCGTTGCGAAAAAGGACAAGGCCCGGTCGCTTGCAAAGCGGCCGGGCCTTTCCCGTTTCGGTCATGATCTGGCAAAATTCATTTACCGGCGCGAAATGTTAAGGGCTGGCGGCCTATTGCCTGTCGGAGACAAGGCAAAGGCACAGGGCAGTCATGCGGAACGAGCGGATCGGGATGGCACAGGGCGCGCGCGGCGACATGCTGTTCGCCGCGCCATGGTCTGCGCTCGAACAATGTTTGCTGGTCGCGATCTGCCTCGCAACCTTGTTCTTCACGCTGGTCACCCCACCCTTTCAGACGCCGGACGAAAATCAGCATTATATGAAGGCGCTGCTCCTGTCCGAAGGCGGCGTGTTGACAACGCAGCGTGGCGAGGCGATCGGCGCGGTGCTGCCTCGCGCGGCCATAGACCTCCACGCCGTCGATTTTCCCACCGACGTGCCAGCGACTGTGCGCCGGTTCGATGCGGCAAAGCTGGGAAATAGCTGGAATGCGGATGCGTCGCGGCCCGGCACCGTCTTTGCCGAATTCCCCAATGTCGCAAGCTATGCGCCGACACTCTATGCACCGGGCGCTGCGGGCCTGCTGATCGGCGACGCGCTCGGCCTGCCGCAACTGGGCCGCTTCTATGCCGGGCGGATCGTCAATGCGCTGGTCGCGCTGGCGCTGCTGATCGCCGCGCTACGGCTGCTGCCCTTTGGCCGGATGGCGATGCTGGGCACGGCGCTGCTGCCCACCTTTGCCTATCAGATCGGATCGATGTCGCCCGATGCCGTGATCAATGGCATGGGCTTCCTGGGACTCGCGCTGGCGCTGCGTGTCGGCTTCATGGACCGTGGATCGGCCGGACTGGTTCTGGCGGCGCCGTTGCTGGCCCTCGCCAAGGGCGTCTACCTGCCGTTGATGGCGGCGGGTTTGCGCTGGCCCCAATATCGGCGCGACATGCGAATGTGGCTGGTCCTGGGCGCGATGGCGCTGGGCGCGGCCGCCTTCATCGGCTGGATGAAATATTCTGGTGGCAGTCAAGCGCTCTATCATATCATGTCGCGCAAGACGGGCGAGAGCGTGCTGACCGCGCCACTGGCCGACCAGTTGGCGGTGATCCTGAACGATCCCGTCGGTTATGTCCGCATCCTTTCGTCCAGCGTGATCGAGCGCGCGCCGGTCTATGCGCTCCAGATCGTCGGGCGCTTCGGCTGGAACGCCATCCTGCTGCCGCTGATCGCCTACCCGCTGGCGGCGGTCATGCTGGCAGCCGCGATACTCAGCGGCGCGGAGGCCTGCGTTGGCGGGGCGCAGCGGCTGTGGTGGCTGGCGGTCGCCGGCGGTGTTGCGGTGCTGATCGAAACCGCCATGTACCTGACCGGCACGCCGCCGGGCGCGGACTTCATTCAGGGAACGCAGGGGCGCTATTTCCTGCCGATCCTGCCGCTGGTGCTGCTGGCGCTCTCCCCCGACCGGGCCGTGCGCGGCGCGCGCACTCTGTTTGCCGCCTCGGCCTGCCTGCTGCTGCTCATTGCGGCGGCCAGTGCCTATGACAGTTTCTGGGTCCATGGTTTCGTCACCAGCGACGGGATGCCGCCGCATGACAGCGTGACGCGGGCGTTGTTGCTACCCTCGCCGCGCTGGTAGCCAGACGCGGCACAGCGCGAGCCAGCCCAGCCCCTCGATCCATCCGGCTGTGACGTCGCTTGGCCAATGCACGCCGAGCCAGACCCGACTGATCCCGATCAGCGCGATCATCATGCCCGCCGCCCAATAGCCGCCCCGCCGCCGCGCCAGCATGGCCAGCGCGCCGAACATCATCATGTTGCCCGCCGCATGGCCGCTGGGAAAACTATAGCTATGGACGATGTCGAGATGGGGCAGCAGGTCCGGGCGCGGTGCGGCGAAAATCTGTTTGAGTATCAGGTTGAGCGCCGTCCCGCCCGCCATCATCAGGGCAAGCCACAGCGCGTCACCGCGGCGGCGCAACCAGAGCAGCGCCGGCAGAACCAGCGCCAATATCGCAAGCCTGCCGATCGTATCGCCGATCGCAGTCGCCAGCCGCATGAGCGGCGTCAGATGGCGACCAATATCGCCGTCCCGCGCCGTCCCCGCCCAGCCCATCAGCCCGACATTCAGCCAGTCGAGCCATCCCGCCCGCTGCATCATCGCAACGCCCAGGACGCAAAAAAGCGCGAGAGCCAAAGCCCCCGCGCCTTTTCCCGCAGTCCAGCGATCAGATATGGAGCGCACGGCCATAGGCCGCCAATACGCTTTCATGCATCGATTCCGAAATGGTCGGATGCGGGAATACCGTGTGCATCAATTCCGCCTCGGTCGTTTCCAGCGTCTTGCCGATCGTATAGCCCTGGATCATCTCCGTGACTTCCGCGCCGATCATGTGCGCGCCCAGCAACTCACCGGTCTTGGCGTCGAACACGGTCTTGGTGAAGCCTTCCGCTTCGCCAAGCGCGATTGCCTTGCCATTGCCGATGAACGGGAACATGCCGACCTTGACCTCGTAACCCGCTTCCTTGGCCTTTGCTTCGGTCAGGCCGACGCTGGCGATCTGCGGATGGCAGTATGTGCAGCCGGGGATGTTGCGCACATCCATCGCATGGGGGTGGACATCCTTGTTGCCCAGCGCCTGCGCGATGGCTTCGGCCACGATCACGCCCTCATGGCTCGCCTTGTGCGCAAGCCATGGCGGGGCGGTCACATCGCCGATCGCCCAGAAGCCCTCGACATTGGTGCGGCCATAGGCATCGGTCTTGATATGATAGCGCTGGTCGGGTTCGACGCCGACATCTTCCAGACCCAGATTTTCGACATTGGGGACGATGCCGATGGCGACGATGACATGGCTATATTCAGCCTCTATCGCCTTGCCAGCCTTGTCCTTGATCGTCGCGGTCACGCCCTTGTCGCTGGTGGCGATCTTCTCGATCTTCGCGCCGGTCAGCACGGTCATGCCCTGCTTCTTGACTGCCTTTTCAAGGAAGGCGGAAACGTCGGCATCCTCGACAGGGACGATCCGGTCCATCATCTCCACGACGGTCACGTCAGCGCCCATGTCGTTATAGAAGCTGGCAAATTCGATGCCGATCGCGCCGGAACCGATGACCAGCAGCTTGGTCGGCATTTCCGGTGGCGTCATGGCGTGGCGATAGGTCCACACGCGCTTGCCGTCGGCCTTGAGCTGCGGCAGGTCGCGGGCGCGGGCGCCCGTCGCGATGATGATATGCTTGGCGGTCAGTTCTTCGGACTTGCCGTCCTTGGTGACGGTCAGCTTGCCCTTTCCGGTCAGCTTGCCATCGCCCATATGCACGGCGATCTTGTTCTTCTTCATCAGGTGCGTCACGCCCTGATTAAGCTGCTTGGCGACGCCGCGCGAGCGCTTCACCACCGCTTCGATGTCGGCGCTGATCTTTTCCGCCGCCAGGCCATAATCCTTGGCATGCTGCATATAATGGAAAATCTCGGCCGACCGCAGCAGCGCCTTGGTCGGAATACAGCCCCAGTTGAGGCAGATGCCGCCCAGATTTTCACGCTCGACAATGGCGGTTTTCAGGCCAAGCTGCGCGGCGCGGATCGCGGCGACATAGCCGCCGGGGCCGGAGCCAAGGACGATGAGATCGTAGGTATCAGCCATGGGTCACACTCGCTTCTGGTATATTAGGCTTCCGCAATCGGCGGAACGGAACGGGGCTGGCGATCCTCGCCAATCGCCACGAAGGTGAAGGTCGCGCGGGTAACGCGATAACTGCGATCGTCGTGGCGCGTACGACGCCATGCTTCGACGTCGATCTTCATCGACGTGCGCCCGACCGACTTGAGGGACGCGAACACCGAAACTTCATCGCCCACGACGACCGGGCGCAGGAAGGTCATGCCTTCCACCGCGATGGTGACGGCTCGGCCATGACTGTGGCGCGCCGCGACCGATCCCGCGGCCGAATCCATCAGGCTCATCAACCAGCCGCCGAATATGTCCCCATAGGGATTGGTGTCGGCGGGCATGGCGATGACGCGTACCGCCGGACTGGATTCCGGCGGCTGTTCGTCCATACGCCCCATCAGGCCAGCATGCCGATCGGATTCTCGATCAGTTCCTTGAACGCCTTCATCAGGCGCGCACCATCGGCGCCGTCAATGGCACGATGGTCGAAACTGCCGGTGGCCGACATGACCGTCGCAATCTGAAGGCTGTCGTCGACAACATAGGGCCGCTTATCACCTGCGCCGATCGCCATGATCATGGCCTGGGGCGGGTTGATGACGGCTTCAAACTGCTTGATGCCGAACATGCCCATGTTGGAAAGCGATGCAGTACCGCCCTGATATTCGTTGGGCGACAATTTGCCTGCCTTGGCGCGATCGGCCAGATCCTTCATCTCGGTCGAGATCGCGGCAACGCCCTTGCCATCCGCGCCGGTCACGATCGGGGTGATGAGACCGCCGGGGATCGACACGGCGACGCTGATGTCGGCGCGCTTGAATTGCAGCATCTGGTCGCCCGCAAACTGCACGTTGCATTCGGGAACTTCCATCAGCGCGACGCCCAGCGCCTTGATCAGCAGGTCGTTGACGGACAGCTTGACCTTGCGGCTGGCCAGGCCCGCATTGAGCTCGCCACGCAGCTTGAGCAGCTTGTCGAGCTGAATGTCGACCGTCAGATAGATGTGCGGCACCTGCTGCTTGGATTCGGTCAGGCGGCGCGCGATCGTCTTGCGCATGCCGCTGAGTTTGACCACTTCGTGCGGGATGCCGAAATCCTGCGCGCCGCTGGCAGCGAAGGGCGCCGGGGTTGCCGCCTCTGCCTTGGCGGCGGGAGCCGACGCGGGCGCGGCGGCCGGTGCGGCGACGCCTTCCTTTGCGCCGTCCAGATCGCTCTTGACGATACGGCCATTGGGGCCAGTCCCCGAAACCGCAGCCAGATCGATCCCCTTGCTCTGCGCCAGGCGGCGCGCCAGCGGGCTGGCCTTGACACGCTTGTCGCTGGAGGCTGGCGCAGCAGGCACGGCGTCAGCCTTCGGCGCGGCAGCGGCGGGTGCTGCCGCCTCTGCCTTGGCGGGGACAGGATCGGCCTTTGGCGCGGGCTTGCCGCCGCCGGCAGCCGCCGCCTCCACATCCTCGCCCTCTTCTGCGATAATGGCGATGACGGTGCCAACCTTGACGCCCTCGGAGCCTTCGGAAACGAGGATCTTGGCGATGACGCCTTCATCCACCGCTTCAAATTCCATCGTCGCCTTGTCGGTTTCGATTTCCGCCAGCAGATCGCCGGACGATACCGTATCCCCTTCCTTTACCAGCCATTTGGCCAGAGTCCCTTCCTCCATGGTCGGGGACAAAGCGGGCATCTGGATCGTCTTGCTCATGCGTTCGGGGCCTCTTCTTATCTCTACGGCGCGCGCCAATGGCTGCCCGTTTTCACCCATTCGCCGGATCGGTCAAGCGAGCGCTTGCGGAAGGGGCAAATATGGCCCACATTTCACCGCACTGGTTCGTTGGACCGAAAATGACCCCCTGCCGGGGCCATCAAAGCGACATGGGGGGCGATGGAAGTGCGGACATATCTGGTTGTCGTGGACGAATCGCCCGAAGCGGAAACCGCCCTGCGTTTTGCCGCGCGACGCGCTGCGCAAACGGGCGGCGCGGTTCGTATCCTTGCCCTCATTCCCCCGGCCGAGTTCGTTCAGTGGGGCGGCGTGCAGGCCACGATGGAGGATGAGGCGCTGCAACGCGCCGAAGCGCTGGTGACGAGCGCGGCAGGCACGCTGACCGACGAGTCCGGCATCCGCCCCAGCATTACCGTGCGGCAGGGGGATGCGGTTGCCGTCGTACGCAAAACGCTCGACGAGATGGAAGATGTCGCCGCCCTGGTGCTGGGCGCGGCAGCAAGCGGCCCGCCCGGCACGCTCGTATCGCATTTTGCCGGGGCCGACGCGGGACGCATGCCCTGCCCCATCATGATCATTCCGGGCGGGCTCGACGCCGAAGCGATCGACCGGCTGAGCTGATTCTGCCGATCAATCCTCCCCGGCAAGGCGGTGACGAGCGCGCTCCACCGCTTCATGGTCCCGCATGCCCGTAAGGATGACGGCTACCGCTTATGCTTGCCCCGCTTCGAGCCGATATGCCGGATATTGACCGGCCGCCCGCGATGAGTGCGGCTGCCCGGACGGGTACGATCGCGCTTGACCGGGCCGCCCCGTGAAGGCGGGGTATCGGGCAGTTCGAAGCGGAGCGAACCGTTGATCGGGTCGGCCTCCGCCAGTCGCAGTTCCAGCCGCTGGCCTACCGTATAACGATCGCCGCTTTCCACGCCTTCCAGCGCCTTGCCTGCCTCGTCATAGAAAAAGCGTTCGCTGCCCATGGTCGATACAGGCACCAGCCCGTCGCCGCCCAATTCCTCGACCGTCGCGAAAAATCCGAAATTCTGGACGCCGGTGATCCGCGCCTTCACCGTTTCACCAACATGGGCCGCCAGGAAAGCCGCGACGTAGCGATCGACCGTGTCGCGCTCCGCCTCCATCGCGCGCCGCTCGAACTGGCTGATCATTTCGCCGACGCGCCCCATATTCTCATAATCCTCGACACTCAGCGCGGTTTTGGCGGGGATGCTGCTGCCCTTGGGCGCGGGCAGTTCCAGGCCATAGGCGCCCACCAGCGCGCGATGGACCAGCAAGTCGGCGTAGCGGCGAATGGGCGAGGTAAAATGCCCGTAGGAACCCAGCGCCAGGCCGAAATGGCCCATATTGACCGGGCTGTAATAGGCCTGCGTCTGGCTGCGGAGTATCTGCTCCATGATGAGCGGCTTCTCCTCCGCCTCCCCGACCCGCTTGATCAGCTGGTTGAAGGTGGCGGGGCGGATCACCTGTCCAAGTGCGAATTCGATGTCGAACGTCGCCAGATAATCCTTGAGCGCGACCAGCTTGTCGCGGCTGGGCGGCTCGTGGACGCGGTACATGACCGGCGCTTTCTTCTGCTCCAGCGCCTTGGCCGCAGCGACGTTGGCCGCGATCATATAATCTTCGATCAGCATATGGGCATCGAGCCGTTCGCGGACAGCGACGCTGACGATCTTGCCCCATTCGTCCAGTACGACGCGCCGTTCGGGCAGGTCGAGCGCCAACGGTTCGCGCTTCTCGCGCGCCTTGTGCAGCAGCGCCCAGCAGGCCCAAAGCGGCCTGAGCGCGATGTCGAGCATCGGATGATCGGCCTTGCCGTCGATCGCAGCCTGCGCGTCCTCATAGGCGAGCACGGCGGCAACGCGGATGATCGCGCGGGAGAAGCGCCATGACGTCACCTTGCCAGCGGCGTTGATGACCAGATGGCAGGCCATGGCGGCGCGATCCTGCCCTGCCCGGAGCGAACACATGTCCGACGAAAGCTGGTGCGGCAACATCGGTACGACCAGGTCGGGGAAATAGACGCTGTTGCCGCGCTTGCGCGCTTCCTTGTCGAGCGCGCTGCCAGGCCGGACATAATAGCTGACATCGGCGATGGCGACGATCGCTCGGAAGCCGCCGGGATTGGCTTCATCCTCGTCCGGGGTGGCACAGACCGCATCGTCATGGTCGCGCGCGTCGGACGGATCGATGGCGACGATCGGCAAATGCCGCAGATCCTCTCGCTTTTCCGCGTGAAGCGGAAGGGCGGAGGCCGTGACGGCTTCTTCCTCTACCGCGTCGGGAAAAACATAGGGGATGCCATGTTTGTGAATGGCGATCATGCTGAAGCTGCGCGGGGCGAACGGGTTGCCCAGAATATCGGTGACCCGCGCGCTGATCCGGGGCGGACGGCCGGTTGGTTCGGCCAGCACCAGATCACCGCGCTTGGCAGTGCCGACATCGCTGATCGGCATGTCCTTGCGGATGCGCTTGTCGACTGGGCGCAGCCACAGCTTGCCGTCGGCCATTTCCTCGACCACGCCCAGCAGCATCTCTGTCGCCTTGGGCAGTTTCTTCATCGGATGGGCGATCCACCCCTTCCCGGCTTCCTCGGTGCGGGCAAGGATGCGGTCGCCAATGGTCAGCGCGCCGCGCTTGCCCCGCTCCGCCACGCGCAGGCGGGGGGCGGGCTGGCCTTCGGCTTCCCACCGTTCGGGCGTCGCGATCAGGGTGGTGTCGTCGACATCGATGATGCGCAGCACAGTAACCTTGGGCACGCCGCCCAGCTTGTGGAACGCGCGCGCCGGGCCGACGTCGATCAAGCCTTCATCGGCCATATCCTTCAGCAAGGCTTTAAGGGCAATTTTTTCCTGGCCCTTAAGGCCAAAAGCCTTGGCGATCTCGCGCTTGCCCGCTGGCTGGTCGGACGTGGTGATGAAATCCATCACTTCATTGCGGGTAGGAAAACCGGCGGGACGCACCTTGTCGCGAGCCGGGCGCTTGGGGGACGAAACCTTCTTATCGTTTGATGTCATGGGATAGCTATAGGGTGGCCGCTGGCCCTGCGCCAGTGGCATGGCGGACCTGCCGGAATGGTTCGTTCAAGGCGCCATGCACATCCTCATCACCCTTGCTGCAGCCGCCGCCGCGCCTCATCCCGCCCCCATCGACCGATCAAGCGCCGAACATTATGTCTGGGGCGAGGTGAATGACGGATGGCATCTGGTCAAGCGCGACGACATGTCGTTGATTACCGAACGGATTGCGCCCGGATCGAGCGAGATGCGCCATTATCATGTCCGCGCGCGCCAGTTCTTCTATGTCCTGTCGGGCGAACTGACGATGGAGGTGGACGGCGTCACCCATCTGCTGCGTACCGGCCAGGGCATCGAAATTCCGCCCGGCGTACCGCATCAGGCGCAGAACCGCAGCGCAGCGCCGGTGGACATCCTCGTCAATTCGACCCCCAAAAGCCATGGCGACCGGGTGGAAGCGCCGCTTCCCTAATGTGGTCGACTTCAGATTTGGATCACTAGGCCGCCAGCATGCGCGCCCGCTCGCGCCAGGCTTCGGCAAGGACGGGGGTGTTGGCAAGGGTAAGAACCGCCGACGGGTCCTTCTTGTGACCACCGCCGATCAACAGTTCAAAGACGCGGGCGACACTCCAATCCGGCAGCGGGCGCTCAATCAGGGTCATCACGCTGCCAGCCTGCGCCTCCCCCTGCTCGATAACACGGAAATAGAGGCCGCAACGGGCCGTTTTCACAATGGTCGCCATGACGTCGCGCGCGGCGAATCGGTGATCGAGCTTCCAGCAAGGCTGGCGACCATGACTGACCTCGACGATGGCGCTGCCCAGCGTGAAGCGGTCGCCCAGGCAAATCTGATGCTCTGTCATCCCGCGCGATGCGATATTTTCGCCAAAGGCGCCAGGCGCGTCGAGCAATGGCTGGCCGGGCTTGCGATCACGCCACCAGGCATAATGATCCTGCGGATAAAGATGGATGGCCTTGTCCCAGCCGCCATGGTGGATCGGGTCGGCAACCTGATTACCCACGAAGCCGTCCCATGTAATCTGCACCGGGCCTGCGACCGGCGTTTTGGCAATCGCGCTATAGTCGCCGTCGCGAAAGGGAACGGGCGTACCGACGAGCAGCGCGTCGATGGTCATGAAGGGCGTGTCCATGCCCTTTCATGCCATGGCCGTACCGCTCATGCGAGATGCCGGCTGCAACATATTGGCGTCAGGCGGTCTGGATTTCCGAACTGAGCTTGAGCAGCTGCGCGCCATTGTCGGCATGGATCAAGTAGGCGGGGTTCGCAGGCGACCCGTTGCGGCGGACGGGTACGCCTTCGATATGGCGCTCCACCGGCCGGTCGAACCGTTCCGTTATATGTCCCCGGCCGACGCCCTGCCCCCAATTCCATCTGACTCGCGCACCTTTACGGAATGTCTGCGACATAGGAGCATCCTCTTACCCATGGGCGCAACCGCGTCAGCCGGTGTCCCAAACCTAACGAAGGGCATAATTCCCAAGGGGTTACCCGGTTCCCTTGGGTTTTCACTTTTCTTCGGCTAAGGGGGCGCGATGGATGCTAGCGGCCTTCGCATTGCCCTGTTCAGCGGCAATTATAATTATGTGCGCGATGGGGCCAATCAGGCACTCAATCGCTTCGTGGGCTATTTGCTGCGGCAGGGTGCGGCCGTGCGGGTCTATTCGCCCACCACCGACACGCCCGCCTTTGCCCCCGCTGGCGATCTGATCAGCACGCCGTCCGTGCCGGTGCCGGGGCGCAAGGAATATCGCATTCCCTACGCCATGTCCTCCAAGGTGCGCCGCGATCTCAAGGCGTTCGCCCCCAATCTGGTCCATTTGTCCAGCCCCGACCCACTCGGCCACCGCGCGCTCAGCTGGGCGCGGCAGCATGGTTTGCCGACGGTCGCATCGGTGCATACAAGGTTCGAAACCTACCCGCGCTATTATGGCCTGGCCTTTCTGGAGCCGGTCATCGAAGGGATATTGCGCCGCTTCTATCGCCGCTGCGACGCGATCGTCGCGCCATCCGAATCGATGGCGCAACTGCTGCGTGAACAGCGGATGAGCTATGATGTCGGCATATGGACGCGCGGCATCGACCGGGAGATTTTCAATCCGGGTCGGCGCGATCTGGGCTGGCGGCGTTCGATCGGCATATATGACGACGTACCCGCCATTGGCTTTATCGGCCGTCTGGTGATGGAAAAGGGGTTGGACGTGTTTTCCGACACGATCGATCAGCTTGCGGCGCGGCAGGTGGCGCACAAGGTGCTGGTGGTCGGAGAAGGCCCGGCGCGCGAATGGTTCCAGAACCGCCTGCCCGGCGCGATCTTCACCGGCTTTCAGCAAGGCGCTGACCTCGGCCGCGCGGTGGCCAGCATGGATATGCTGTTCAATCCGTCCGTGACCGAAACCTTCGGCAATGTCACGCTGGAGGCGATGGCGTGCGGCGTGCCGACCGTGGCGGCGCGGGCCACCGGCAGCGAAAGCCTGCTGAGCGACCGGGTGACCGGACGGTTGATCCGTCCCGGCGCGATCGGCGCCTTTGCCGACGCCCTGCAGGATTATTGCCTGAATGGCGACGCGCGCGGGCAGGCAGGCGCGGCGGCGCAGACACGGGCGGAGCGTAACGGGTGGGATCAGGTCAATCAGGCGCTGGTCGACACTTATTTGCGCATCATCCGCCAGCGCGAGCAGGGCATGATGCCGCGATCCAGCCCGGTTCCCTGAACGGGCTTTCGTCCCTATATCAACCGGCATGGCCGATCTTTTCGCTTCCGATGACATGCTGACCGGCGCTGAGCCTGTCAGCGATGCCGCGCCGCTTGCCGATCGCTTGCGACCGCGCACCCTGGCGGAGGTGGTGGGACAGGAGCATTTGACCGGGCCTGATGGCGCGATCGGTCGGATGGTGGCGGCTGGGCGTTTATCCTCCATCATCCTTTGGGGACCGCCGGGCACCGGCAAGACCACGACGGCGCGGCTGCTCGCCGATGCGGTGGGTATGCGGTTCGAACCCATTTCCGCGGTGTTTTCGGGCGTGGCCGACCTCAAGAAGGTTTTTGCCGCCGCCAAAGAACATGGCCGTCGTGGCGACAAGACCCTCTTGTTCGTGGACGAAATTCACCGCTTCAACCGGGCGCAGCAGGACGGATTCCTGCCCTTCGTCGAAAATGGCACGGTGACTTTGGTGGGCGCGACCACCGAAAATCCAAGCTTCGAACTGAACGCAGCCCTCCTGTCGCGGGCGCAGGTGTTGATCCTGCGGCGGCTGGATGCCGCGGCGCTGGAACAATTGCTGGACCGGGCAGAAGCGGTGACGGGGCGTCCCCTGCCGCTCGACGCCGATGCGCGCGAGGCTTTGGTCGCCAGCGCCGATGGCGACGGGCGCTTTTTGCTCAATCAGGTCGAAACGCTTTATGCGATCGACATAGCAGAGCCGCTCGATCCGGCAGGACTGTCCGCCCTGCTCCACCGCAGGGTCGCCGTATATGACAAGGATCGGGAGGGGCATTACAACCTCATCTCCGCCCTGCATAAGTCGCTGCGCGGATCGGACCCGCAGGCCGCGCTCTACTATATGGCGCGGATGCTCGTGGCTGGCGAGCAGCCGCTCTACGTCCTGCGCCGACTGGTGCGCTTTGCTGCGGAGGACATCGGCCTTGCCGACCCGCAGGCGCTGGTCCAATGCCTGGCAGCCAAGGAAGCCTATGATTTTCTGGGCAGTCCCGAAGGCGAAGTGGCCATCGTACAGGCCTGCCTCTATTGCGCGACCGCGCCCAAATCCAACGCCGCCTATATGGCGATGAAGGCGTCGTTCAAATCAGCGCGCGATACCGGATCGCTGATGCCGCCGCAGAATATACTGAACGCGCCAACCAAGCTGATGAAGGATGTCGGCTATGGCAAGGGCTATCAATATGATCATGACGCGGCTGACGGATTTTCCGGGGCGAATTACTGGCCGGACGACATGACCCCGCAACGCTTCTATGCGCCAACGGACCGGGGCTATGAGGCACGGATCGCCGAGCGGATCGCCTATTGGGAGCGGTTGCGGGCGGAGCGCGGCGCGGGGTGACGCCTGACTTTACGCGCTTTGCCGCGATCGACTGGTCCGGGGCCAAGGGCGCGCGGCACAAGGGGATTGCGGTCGCGCTGTGCGACACGGGGCGGGAAGTGCCCCGTCTGGTGCCAGCCCCCGGCGGGGTCTGGTCGCGAACCGATGTGGCGGACTGGCTGATCGCAACAGCTGTTGAGGCCCCTACCCTGTTCGGATTCGATTTCAGCTTTGCGCCGCCCTTCGTTGCGCGCGGCGGCTATCTGCCGGGCGACACTGTGCCCGACAATGGGCCGGATTTCTGGGCCTATGTCGATCGGCTCTGCCCTGACGAGGATCTGGGCGCGGCGAGCCTGCTGGAGGTCGCGCACCGGCGGCATTTCTATTTCGGCAAGGCGGACGGGGTGAAGGCCGACTATATGCATAATCGGGCGTGCGAGGCGCTGTATCTGGCTGGCGGCGGCGGCAAACCCTCGACCGTCTATGACGCGATCGGCGCGGCGCAGGTGGCCAAGGCAAGCTTTGCCGGCATGCGATTGCTGCACCGGGTGCGGGGCACGGTGCCCATATGGCCGTTCGATCCCTTGCCCGTGCGCGGATCGCTGGTCGTGGAAATCTATACCAGCCTTGCCGCGTCGGCCGCCGGGCGAGCCAAGGGTCGAGCCAAGATGCGCGATCTGCCAGCGCTGAACGACGCGCTGGAGACGATCGGGTCGAAACGGCATGAGGGCGCGATGCCGGACGACCATGGCGCAGACGCCATATTGACGGCGGCGTGGATGCGGGCGGTGGCGGGACAGGCTGGGCTATGGACGCCAGCCGCGCTCGATCCAAAAATTGCTGCAACGGAGGGCTGGACGTTCGGCGTCATCTGATAGTAAGGGCGTGTCGCCTGACTGGGGCGCCGGATTAGCACAGTGGTAGTGCAGCGGTTTTGTAAACCGAAGGTCGCGGGTTCAAATCCTGCATCCGGCACCAGTCAGGCCATGCCCCCTGCGTTGAAAGCGAAGCCCCAAACGCAAAATGGGGGCCGACATTGCTGTCGGTCCCCACTGCCGTCGGGTCATGCGATCCGCTTCTCTGGCGAGAGGCGATCATCGGCCCGGCGTTGTCCTGGCACTGGCCCGAAAGCCTGTTTGCCAAGGACTGCTCCAGCTTGGGCCAAGGGCAGCCAGGCTGGCTCTGGTCCGCAATATCCGAAGCCCGACGTTCACTTTCGCGCGTACCCGGCTACGGTCTTTTGGACCGATCCGTCGGTTGATGTCACCCTCGCGAAAGACATCTTCCAGCGGACCTTCGGTACAGCGTTAAATTCCTGTTTTACCAAGGATTCTCGGAAACGGATCGCTCCGTTCCCAACTGTTCCGATACAAGGAAGGTCTCACCAAAACCGAGTCGTGCAAAGCAGAATCGGCAGCGCCCCGTAGCCAAAGCGTCATAAAGCTGTGGATAACTTTTTCGCTCTCTTCAAATTGAAGGCCACCAGCCCGACCCAGCGTCGGACGACCATGCCAAATGATGGCTGAACCGCCCGTTCGTCCCTGCGCCGCGTCCGTTCGCCTCAAAATTTAGCGATTGATAAACAGTGACTTATCTCGTTGTGCGCTGTTCATGCAACCTGCGTCAAGGTGCAGGGGTTCAAGCGTCAAATCCACGCATTCGGAGGAGAAACTTATGCGTAAAGCCCTACTCGCCCTGGCCGCTGTCTCGCTGGCCGTCCCCATGTCCATGGCCGTGCCGACCGACGGTGCGCAGGCACGCAAACATTATCGGTACAAGGAATGGCGCGGACGCGATGGCCGGACCTATTGCCGCAAATCGGACGGCACGACTGGCCTCATCATTGGCGCTGCTGGCGGCGCGTTGCTGGGCCGGGCGATCGACACGCGCGGTGAGCGCACGACCGGCACTATATTGGGCGCGGTGGGCGGTGGCCTGCTGGGCAAGGAAGTCGACAGCAAGCGTCGCTGCCGTTAACTCAAGCCTATGAAAAAAGGGCCGCCTCCCGTCGGAAGCGGCCCTTTCATTCGCTTAAGCCTTGTAGAGCTTAGTTCGACGCAGCGCCGCGGGCTTCATCCACCGAAAACCTGACCTGCTGGCCACCCGACATGCCCCAAACCTTTCCGTCCTTGACAGAGAGATTGAAGGCAACTGCGTCGGGGAAACGACGGCCGGAAATGACGCGGCCCGACTTGGTTTCCTTGACGTCATAGACGTAGGTATAACCTTCATGGGAAAAGCGCTGCTTGGCAGCATCTTCAGCCTGAGCGGGAGCAGCGATGGCAACGAAAGCGCCGAGGGCGCTGGCGGCAACAAATTTGGACAGCATTCGCATGGGTAAACTCCTTGTGAATGCCGATCAAACACCTCTTGAATGTTCTTTTCTGTTGGGACGTTTTTATGTCGCAGCGCAGCAAAGCGGCAATCGCAAAAAGCGCCCCTGCAATTGCGTGTAACGCAACCGGAACGTTTTTTGAGTATCAAGCCTTTGATAAGGCGACGATATGATCAAATTCGGCCTTTGACACAGGCGAGACGGACAGGCGCGATTGCCGCAACATGACCATGCCGGCCAGCGCGGGATCGGCCTTCATCGTCTTGAGCGTGACGGGCTTGGCCAGCTTTTCGCGGGCGTGAACATGGACCGCGATCCATTTGCCGCTATCGTCGGTGCTGTCGGGGGCCGCTTCCTCGACAATCTCCATGATGCCCACGGCCTCTACCCCGATATTACTGTGGTAGAACAGCGCCAGATCGCCCCGGCGCATCGCCTTCATATTGAGTTGGGCCGCGTGGTTGCGCACGCCGTCCCATTCCGCTTTCCCCTTGGCGACCAGGTCGTCATAGGAAAAAACATCGGGTTCCGATTTCATCAGCCAATAGTTCATTTTGCCTCCTTGCATCACCGCTCCGCCGCGATCAAGGATGGGAATATCGCTTAACCATCCTTATGTTGCGCGCCCCGTCCTGATAGTTTCAGACCCCTAATTTCGGAGAGAATAAAGTGTCGCAATCGGTGCTGGATCAGGTGCCCGTCCTGTCCATGGCGGAATTGAGCAAGGCGGATTTCGCGCAAGGGTTCGGCGATTCCTTCCAGCGATTCGGCTTCGCGATGGTGCGCGATCATGGCATGGACCCGGCGCTGATCGACGCGGGATGGACGCTGGCGCGCGACTTTTTCGCCCTGCCCGAAGCCACCAAGCGCGCCTATGACGCCAAATATAATGGCGGTCAGCGCGGCTATACCGCGTTCGGTACAGAAATCGCCAAGGGCGCCAGCGAGAATGACCTGAAGGAATTCTGGCATGTCGGGCGCGATCTTCCCCCTGGCGATCCACTGGCGGAAACGATGCCGCCCAATGTCTGGCCCGATGAACTGCCCGCATTCCACCCCGTCTTTACCAAACTCTATGCCGAATTCGACCGGGTGGGGGCGGAATTGTTGTCGGCCATCGCGCTCTATCTGGGGCTGGAGGAGCGCTGGTTCGACGGGCCGATCGACCGCGGCAATTCGATCCTGCGGCTGCTCCATTATCCACCCGTCTCGCCCGAAGCACCCGGCATCCGCGCGGGCGCGCATGAGGACATCAACCTGATCACCCTGCTACTGGGGGCGGAGGAAGGCGGGCTGGAACTCAAGGACCGCAACGGCAACTGGCTGCCGGTCGTGCCCCCGCCCGGCGCGCTGGCGATCAATGTCGGCGACATGCTCCAGCGACTGACCAACCATATGCTGCCATCGACCAGCCATCGCGTGGTCAATCCGCCGCCGGAGCGGCGCGGCCATTCGCGCTATTCGATGCCCTTCTTCCTGCACCTGCGCCCCGACGTGATGATCGACGCGCTGCCGCAATGCGTGAGCGAGGCCAATCCGCGCCGCGATCCGCCGATCAGCGCACATGACTATCTGACCGAACGGCTGATCGAGATCGGCCTGATCAAGAAGGGATAAACGGCGTGCTCCCGCGCGGGCGGGAGCCCAGTTGTGGCGTTTCGACTGGGCTCCCGCCTGCGCGGGAGCACGTCGCGTCTATTTCCGGCTGCGTCCCAAGGTGATGCCGATTTCCTCGCCCCGTTCGGACAGGGCTAGCTTGACGATCTTCACTTCCACATGGGTCACATTGTCACCCTGAAGGAAGATGGTGTCGATGATATGGTCGGCCACGGCTTCGATCAGGGTAAAATGCACACCGTCCGGCAAGGCGGTCGAGGCGGCATGCTTGAGGTCCATATAGTTTTTGGACTGCGTCAGCGGGGTCGCCGGATCATAATGATCGGCGATCGCCAGCCGCGCGCGGATGGAGATACGCAGCGGCTGGGGGAGATGCGTCTCCTCCGAATAAATGCCGGTCAGTACGTCGACATGAAGGTTATTGACCTCCAGCGTCAGAAAATCGTCAAATCCAGTCTGCATGGCCTGCCATATCCGGCCCTTCCCTGCTGTCAGACGGGGCCAGTTTAGTCTTTCATTTTGCGATGCGGGCGGTAAAGCCCGCCGCTCCCGGCGCGGTCCATGCGCCATTGATCGCGGATCGGCAAGACGTGTCTATGATTGTCCCTCTCGAAAGCCAGCGGCCAGACGCGATCGAGCGTCTGCTCGACGATGCGTTCGGCGTCGATCGGCATGCACGGACGGCCTATCTGATTCGCGGGACGGTCGCCTGGATTCCGGCTCTTTCCTTCGCAGTGGTGGATGGACAAGGCGCGCTGATCGGATCGCTGCAAAGCTGGCCGGTCGTGCTGACGCAGGATGACCGCACGCAATGCCCCTATATCATGGTCGGGCCGGTAGCGGTCGCGCCCGCGCATCAGGGCGGCGGCCATGGCCGGGCGATGATGGACGCTGTCGTGGCGGCAGCAAAGGCGCAGGGAACAGCGCCGCTGATGATGATTGGCGACCCGGAATATTATGGCCGCTTCTGGGGCTTTAGTGCCGAGGGCACGAGCGGATGGCGTGCGCCCGGCCCGGTCGAGCAACGGCGTCTGCTGGCGCTGTCGGTCGATGGCCGCGCTGTGGGCGGCGCGGGGATGCTCGGTCCCGATATTAGCGTCATCGCCTGATTCCCCTTTGCCATCGGGGCGCTGCGATCCTATCTGCATAGCCTATGCCGATGGACCCGCTACCCGACCTTGCCGACCTGTCGCTCAGCGACATTGCGCGCCTGCTTGCCGAAAAAAAACTCCCGCCGGTGGAGAAATGGAATCCCGATCATTGCGGCGACAGCGACATGCGGATCGCGCGCGACGGAACCTGGTTTCACCAGGGGTCGCCAATCGGGCGCGAGGCAATGGTCCGCCTGTTTTCCACCATATTGCGGCGAGAAGCGGACGGCAGCTATGTGCTGGTCACGCCGGTCGAAAAGCTGAGCATCGAAGTCGAGGATGCCCCCTTTGTCGCGGTGGAACTCAAGAGCGAAGGCGAAGGGCGCGAACGGGCGCTGGCGTTCCGGCTGAATACCGGCGATCTGGTCGCGGCGGGGCCGGACAATGCGCTGCTGCTCCGTGAGACGGCGGACGGGCCACACCCCTATCTTCATGTCCGCGCGGGGCTGGAGGCGCTGGTCTTGCGCAGCGTCTATTATGAACTGATGAACATGGCACTGGATGAGGGCGCCGAGCGGATCGGCCTGTGGAGCAACGGCGCTTTCTTTCCGCTGGACGGCGGGGCATGACCCTGGCCGAGCGGCTGCGCGCCGCGTTGGCCGAAGGTCATGGCCGCGATGGCACCATCCTGTCATCCGACATGCGCGATCCCCGCATCGACGGGCACATCGCGCTCGCCCCCGCCGCCGTACTGGTCGCCATCACCGACCGGCCCGAACCGGGGTTGATCCTGACCCAGCGGTCGGAACGACTGCGCAAGCATGCGGGACAGGTCGCCTTTCCCGGCGGCCGCGTCGATCCTGGCGATGCCGATGAGATTGCCGGGGCGCTGCGCGAGGCGGAGGAGGAAATCGGCCTGCCGCCGCATCTGGCGCAGGTCATCGGCACGTCCGACCGCTATCATACTTTTACCGGGTTCGACGTCATCCCGGTGCTGGCGGTCATTCCGCCCGACCTGCCCTTGCAGCCGCAGGAAAGCGAAGTGGCCGACTGGTTCGAACTGCCCCTCGCCTATGCGCTGGACCCGGCGAACCGGACCCGGCATGCCGTCGAATTTGAAGGGGCGGTGCGGCATTATTACGAGATATTGTGGCAGGAACGGCGGATATGGGGCGTGACCGCCGCCATCCTGGCAAACCTGTCACACCGGCTGGGCGCATTATGAGCGTGGTGCTGCCCGATGCGCCATGGCGGCATCGTCCCGGTCTCGATAATTTGCTGACGGCGCTGGATGCGGCGGGCGGCAAGGCCCGCTACGTCGGCGGCGCGGTGCGCGACGGCTTGCTGGGGCTTGCGGTCAATGATCTGGATATTGCCACCACGCTTGCCCCCCAGGACGTGCTCGATCGGCTGAAGGCGGCAGAGATAAAGGCAGTACCGACCGGTATCGACCATGGCACGATCACCGCCGTCATCGCCGGCTGGCCGGTGGAGATTACGACGCTGCGCCGCGACGTCAGCACCGACGGGCGGCGCGCGACCATCGCCTATACCGATGACTGGCGCGAGGATGCGGCGCGGCGGGACTTCACGATTAACGCACTTTATGCCGATCCGTTGAGCGGGGAGATCACCGACTATTTTGGCGGGGTTGCCGATCTGGAAGCGCGGCGATTGCGCTTCATAGGCGAGGCCGACGCGCGCATTGCCGAAGATCATCTGCGCATCCTGCGCTATTTCCGCTTTCTGGCGCGCTATGGCGGCGATGAGCTGGACAATATGGCCTATGCCGCCTGCGTCGCTGCGGCCAACAGTCTGATGGCGCTGTCGCGCGAGCGGATTGCCGATGAATTGCTCAAATTGCTGGGGGTCGCCGCGCCGATCCACGCGTTGCGGCTGATGGTCGATGGCGGGATATTGACGCCGGTTTTGCCTGAAGTCGACTGCGCCGGGATCGACCGGCTGGAGCGGTTGATAGCGCGGGAGGCCGCGGCTGGCCTTGCACCATCGGCGCTGCGGCGGCTCGCGGCCTTGCTGCCGCCCGATGCGGCGCGGGCCGATCTGGTCGGCGCGCGGCTCAAACTGTCGAACAAGGCGCGCAAGCGACTGACGACGGCGCTGGAGGCTGGCTTGGGCGATATGCCGATTCGGGCGCTAGCGTGGCATATCGGGGTCGAAGGTGCGATCGACAGGTTGCTGCTGGATGCCGATGCGAATCTGTCGCCTCTCTCCGCCCTGGACGACTGGACGCCGCCCAAACTACCGATCGGCGGTGGCGCGTTGATCGCGCGCGGACTGCCCCCCGGCCCCGATGTCGCCAAGGCATTGAATGTCGTGCAGGATATGTGGGTCGCGGAAGGTTTCCCGGACGGCGCGCGGGTTGACGCTATTGCCGATCAGACCGTTTCGAAATTCCAGCGCGCGCGCCAATAGTCGAAGGCGTCCTGTTCGGCCATTGGCTTGGCGAAATAATAGCCCTGCCCCTGCCAGCATCCCAATTGCTGAAGCGCATGGGCAAGCTCCTGCGTCTCGATCCCTTCCGCCGTGACCTTGAGGTTGAGCGACTCCGCCAGCGAGAGGATCGTGCGGACGATGACCGTCTTGTCGCGATCCTCCAGCATGTTCGACACGAAGCTCCGGTCGATCTTCAATATGTCGATCGGCAGGCTGTGCAGGCTGGCCAGGTTGGAAAAGCCGGTACCGAAATCGTCCATCGCGATCGGCATCTGCAAATCCTTGAGCGCGAACAGCAATTTGCGCGCCTTGTCGGGATCGGCGATGATTGCGCTTTCAGTGACTTCGGCCGTCAGGCGATGCCCGGCAATGCCGGAATAGCGCAGCGCTTCCTCGAACATGGACGCGACATCGTCCCGCGCCATCTGGATCGGCGAGAGGTTGACGTTGACGCCGACCGGCATGGGCTGGCCGAACCTGGCGTCCCAGCGCGACAATGCCTGCGCCGCTTCATAGGCGGCCCATCGGCCCAGCGGGGTGATGAGGCCGCTTTCTTCGGCCACGGCGATGAATTCGACCGGGGACACATGCCCCAATTCCGCATCGTCCCAGCGAGCGAGCGCCTCGAACCCCGTAATCTCCCCGGTATGGAGGTGGATCAGCGGCTGATAGGCCAGCGACAGGCCACCCTGCGCCAATGCGTCGCGCAGACGGCTCTCGATCGAAAAGCGGCGCTGCGCTTCCTTGAGAACACCGTTGCGATATATTTCCACCTTGCCGCTGCACTTGGCGATCTTGACCGCTGCCTGCGCCTTGCGAACGATGTCATCTGGGTCATCGCTCAGGCTGGTAGAAAGGGCACAGCCGATCGCGCAATCCACCCGGATTTGCAGGTCGCTCAGCCGAATCGGCGAACTCAGCGCTTCCTTGATCCGCTGGACGATGTGAAGAGCATCCGACAGGCCATTGTTCAGACGGGCGAATATCGCAAAATCATTGCCGCCGATCCGCGCCAGCACATCACCCTGCCGCAGGCTGGATTTCAGTCGCTTGGCGACCGTGATCAGCAGTTCGTCGCCAGCCATCGGGCCAAGCGATTCATTGACCCGGCTGAACCGGCTAAGGTCGATCGCGATGATGCCGAATTGGGCATTGTCAGGCCAGACCGAATTGGCGATCCGGTCGTCAATCTCTTCACCAAAGCCGGTGCGATTGGGCAGCGCGGTTAACCCGTCGGACAGAAGTTCGCGGCGCAGATTCTTCTCGACCGTCCGTTCGCTGGTACGATCGGTCGCGGTGAACAGGTAAAGTTCGGGATGGTCCGCATCGGCAGGCAAGCGGCCGATGGTGCACATGAAATATTCCGGCCCCAATTTGCCGTCGCGGCGAATTTCAAAACTGTCTGCGACGTGATTCGTCTGAATGAATTTCAGGATGCGATCGCGCCACACGATCGCGGCCTGGCTGATGGCCCCGTCCTTTTCCTGATGCTGGCGAAATGCCTGCAAGAAGCGGTCATTGGCTTCGACCACCGACAACAGATTGTCATCATGGGATAAAATCGCTGCCGCCTGCGACATGGCGGCCAACCATTGGGTCGGCGCTATGACGAAGGATGGATATGCCTCCGCGTCCCCCGCAACAGGGTCGTTGCTGGTCCTTCCGACTGGCCAGTTGCGCACAGAAATGGATTCCATGCCTTGGCCATATCGGGAAGCGGTAAATTTTCAGGAAACGATGCGCCGATAATTGTAAAAAATGGTCATTAAAAGCGATTGCCGCGTGGAAAGCCCGTGGGTGGCATGCGGCCAGCCGCACCGCGCGCCACTTTCCACGGCGTCATGTCCGATTCGGTCCGCATCCGCCCCGTTTCGCCCCCCATCGCCCAGCTAAGTCCGTCGGCCAGGCGGAAGGTGATGGCGTCCGACAGACCACCATCGCGATAGCGCTGCATCTGCACGCCCTGCCCACGCGCCATGCGGGGCATTTCGTCGAGCGAGAAAACGAGCAATTTGCGGTTTTCGCCAATCACGGCCACGCTGTCCGACCCCGGCGCGACCGGGCGGATGACAGCCAGCTTGGCGCCGGTGCGGACGTTGACGACCTGACGCCCTTTGCGCGTTTCCGCCATGATCTCTGCCACCGCCGCAATGAAACCACGCCCGTCGGAAGACGCCAGCAACAATTCCGTGCCAGCCCGTGCGGGCATGAAGGCGACGATCGCGCCTTCATTGTCCATATCGACCAACGACCGCACCGGATCGCCAAAGCCGCGCCCGCCCGGCAGCTTGTCCGACCCCAGCGTATAGACGCGCCCGGTGGACGTCGCGAGCAGCAGCTTGTCGGTGGTGTAGGCATGGAACGCGAATTGCGGACCGTCGCCCTCCTTGAACTTGAGCGTATCGGCGGCAGCCAGATCGCGATGGCCGCTCATCGCCCTGATCCAGCCGCGTTCGGACAGAATGACGGTGATAGGTTCGCGCTCGATCATCGCCTCCAGCGGGATGTCCCGTGCGGGCCCGGCTTCCTCCACCAATGTGCGGCGGTGGCCAAGGGCCGTGTCGGGGCCGTAGCGCTTGCGCAGCGCGGCAATGTCGCGCTTCAGCTTGGTCCGCTGGCGCTGCGGGCTTTCGACCAGCTTTTGCAGATCCTCCTGCTCCGCCACCAGATCGGCATGTTCGCGGCGCAATTCCATCTCTTCCAGCTTGCGCAAAGACCGCAGGCGCATGTTGAGAATGGCTTCGGCCTGCCGGTCGGTCAGGGCAAATTCGTCCATCATCACCAGCTTCGGCTCATCCTCCGTACGGATGATCTCGATCACCCGGTCAAGGTTGAGATAGGCGATGATATAGCCATCGAGCAGTTCGAGCCGATCGGCGATCTTGGCAAGGCGATGCTGCGCGCGCCGGACCAGCACCTCGATCTGGTGCTTGAGCCATTCGATCAGCACCGCGCGCAACCCCAGAACGCGCGGCGTATGGGTGGCGTCCAGCACGTTCAGGTTGAGCGGAAAGCGGTTTTCCAGATCGGTCAGCCGGTAGAGACTGTCCTTGAGCACCTGCGGATCGACATTGCGGTTCCTGGGCGTGATGACGATGCGGATCGTCTCATCGCTCTCATCGCGCACATCTTCCAGAATCGGTAGCTTCTTGTCGTTGATCAGGGCCGCGATCTGCTCGATCAGCTTGCCCTTCTGCACCTGATAGGGAATTTCGCTGACGATCAACTGCCAGGTGCCGCCGCTCAATTTCTCTATGCCGGTCGGTTCCCAGACGCCCTGATCATCCTTGCCGGTCGAAAAGCGCGCACGGGTACGGAACGCGCCACGTCCCGTGGCATAGGCTTCGGCAATGATTGCGGGACTATCCACCAGCACGCCGCCAGTGGGGAAGTCCGGCCCCTTCACCACTGCCATCAACGCCGCATGATCCGTATCGGGATTGTCGATCAGCAAGCTGGCGGCATTTAGTATTTCGGTCACATTATGCGGCGGAATGCTGGTGGCCATGCCCACCGCAATGCCGCTGGCACCATTGGCAAGCAGGTTGGGGAAAAGGCCGGGGAACACCTCCGGCTCTTCATCCTCGCCATTATAGGTCGGGCGGAAATCGACCGTCCCTTCGTCCAGCCCCGCCATCAGGTCGGCGGCAGGCTGGGTCAGGCGCGCTTCGGTATAGCGCATCGCGGCGGCATTATCGCCGTCGATATTG
The DNA here is from genome assembly GCF_007693735.1 of Sphingobium sp. B2. Lineage (NCBI taxonomy): Bacteria > Pseudomonadati > Pseudomonadota > Alphaproteobacteria > Sphingomonadales > Sphingobiaceae > Sphingobium > Sphingobium sp. B2. Next base: position 1,306,197 of record NZ_VDBZ01000001.1, on the reverse strand, counting down.
CCGAAATTGCCCTGCCCGTCGACCAATGGCGTGCGCAGGACGAAATCCTGCGCCAGCCGCACCATGGCGTCATAGACGCTGCTGTCGCCATGGGGGTGATATTTGCCGATGACGTCGCCCACGACGCGGGCGCATTTCTTGTAGCTTGTGCCGTTGCGGGCAGGGTTGGCGACCAGCACGTCGGCCGACGCGCCGGACGGCTCCATCCTGAGCAGCCGCATCGCCCAGAGCAGGCGGCGATGCACCGGCTTCAACCCGTCGCGCAAATCCGGCAAGGACCGCGCGGTAATGGTGGACAGGGCATAGACGAGATAACGCTGCGACAGCGCTGCGTCGAACGGATGGTCCTTGATATTGTCGAAAGGATCGCGAAAATCGGTCATTACGCGCGGGATAGCAGCACGGGGACGAAACGGAAACGGAGATTTGGCCGGGATCGAACCGCAGCGTTAAAATCCCACCAGCAGCATATCCAGCGCGGCGGCTATCACGTCCTGATGATCGTGCAGCGACAAGGCCGGCTGCCCAAGCGACCGGGCCGGAACCGCCCCCGCAAACTGGGTCATCATGACCAGCGTTTCGCCTTCAATCTGAAAATACGGATTAAGGCGCGCCATGGGTGTGCCAACGTCGGCAATAGGGATGAGCGGTACAACGAATCGGGTCGTCAGATGATCGAGCAAATCGGCCTGGCAATCCAGAACCCAACTACCGTCGGACAGGCGATGCGCGCTAAATCTTGCCATTAGAACATGCGATATTTTTCGAGCGGCAGGCCATGTTTTTCGACATAGGCGTTGGAAGCAGCAATGCCCTGGGCATTCTCCTCTTGCCAGCGACGGCCGCGTTCGGCGGCGATTTGCTTGGCCAGCGCGTCTTCACAGGTGCGGGACAAGTTGATTCCCAACGCCCGCGCCTCTGCGACAAGCGCCATATCCAGCGAAAGGTTGGTCGCCTTTCGCGTCCCGATCCGTTCATGCCTGGTCACAACCAACTCCTTCATGAAACATGCGCATGAACATACGCATCATTCGTCACGGGGCAAGTAGCGTCCCTGCGGGTCATCAGCGATGGCGGCGGCGAATTCGGCGCTGATCCAGTCGCGAAACGCCTTCACCTTGTGCGTATTGCGGGCGTGGGGCGGATAGACGATCCAGTAGCTCGCGATCTCGCGGACATAGGATGGCATGGCTTCGACCAGCAGGCCCGCCTCTACCTCCGCCTTCCACAAAAACAGGTTCAGGATGGCGATCCCCTGCCCCCCGATCGCGGCACGACCTTCCATCACCTGGCTGTCGAGCGCGATGCCCGGCGGCCCGCCTGCCGGATCGGCCTCCACCCCCATGGCCGCGAACCATTCATGCCACCACATATCGTCGGGCGACAGGCGCGGCAGGGCATGAAGCGCCTGCGCATCGGCAACCGGACCATAGCGCGCCAGCCAGGCCGGGCTGCACATTGGCGCCAGGCGGTTGTGCGTCAACAGCCGTGCCTCCAGCCCTGGCCAATTGCCCTTCCCGCCGCGAATCGCCAGATCGACGCCGGTGCGGGCAAGATCGACCACCGCATCCTCGGCCTGGATGCGCACCGCCAGCCCCGGATGACGCATCTGGAACGCGCCGATCCGGGGGGCGAGCCAGAGATGGGCGAAACTATTGGTGCAACTGATGGTGAGGACCATCGAATGATCCTGCGCCAGAGCGGCAAAGCCCTGCCGCATCTGATCGAAAGCGCGGATGATGATCGGCGCGATTTCCCGTCCCTTGTCGGTAAGAAGCACCCGGCGGCCAGCGCGCTGGAACAGGCTCAATCCCAGCCGGTCCTCCAGCAACTTGACCTGATAGCTGACCGCCGCCTGGGTCATGCCCAGTTCCTGCGCGGCGGCGGTGAAATTTTCGAGCCGGGCAGCGGCTTCGAACACCCGAACGGCGGAGAGCGGAGGCAGGGCGGACATGGCTTTTCATAAGGGGAGCTTATTATCACTGTCCATGCTTTTGTTGGATATCGTTACGGAACAGGCGCATTGGTCGCTTCGCACATATGCACCATTTCAATCGAAAGGATCGCGACCATGCGCGACCAGTATGACGCCCGGTTGTGGACGGACCATCATCGCGAAGCCAGCGCCGGGATCGACCGGCTGATTGCACGGATCATGCAGGCATTTCGCGTGCTGCATTCAATCCATTGGTCGGCCCCCTGGTCCGATGACAGCCGGTGCGGCGCGTAAAAACGACAAGGGGCTACACAACAGGGGTTGCGAATTGGCGGTAAAGCGCCACTTTGCGCCCGTGTCAGATCATCCCCTCCCCCCGCCCCCGCCCGCCTTGTTGACCGACGCGGCGCTGTTCCTGGATTTTGACGGGACGCTCACGCCCATTACCGACACCCCCGACGGGGTGATTGTGGATGGTGGACTGGTGCAGTTGCTCCTGGCGCTGCGGAAAAAGCTGGACGGGCGACTGGCGATCGTGAGCGGGCGGTCGATCGAAACGCTGCGCACCCTTGGCTTTGCCGACTTCCTGCTGGCGGGCACCCATGGGCTGGAATTTGCCCGCCCCGGCGGCGCCATCGCCGCGCCAGCGCGCCTCGCGGCAATCGATGATGCCGAAGCCGCCTTCAACGCCTTTGCCGCCGACAAGCCCGGCGTGCTGGTCGAACGCAAATCGATCAGCGTCGGGCTGCACTATCGCGGCGCTCCTGCCTGGCAGGATGCCGCGCATGCGCTGGCCCGCCAATGGGCCGATCAGGACGGTCTGGCGCTTCAGCAGGGCAAGATGCTTTATGAATTGCGGCCCGGTGGCGCGGACAAGGGCAGCGCGGTCCATGCGCTGATGGCGCAAGGGCCAATGGCGGGCGGTGTGCCGGTCTTTATCGGCGACGACGTAACCGACGAGGAAGGCTTTGCCGCCGCCGCCGAACTGGGCGGGGTTGGCATATTGGTCGGACCTGTGCGACAAACGCGAGCGGCATATAATTTGGAACAGGTTGCCGCCGTCAGGCATTATCTGCGAGAGGGGGTTGCACGGCTCGCATGATCCGTGCCCCCTCAATTTGCCAAAAAGCATGAGGGGCAGTGCGATAAACAGCAATACTCACCCAATATTGGGCGGCAACGCCCGCAATTTGGACCTCTGGCCGATTGGCAATTGCCAGGCATCGGCGCTGATCGATCGGGCCGGTCGCATGGTATGGGCCTGCGTTCCCAGGGTTGATGGCGATCCGGTCTTTTCCGCGCTGCTCGACGATGCTGATTGGGATGATGACGCCGCGATCGGTTTCTGGGCGATCGAACTGGAAAATTGCGTTGCGGTGGAGCAATATTATCTGCGCAACACCCCCGTTCTGGTTACGCGGCAGAGCGACACGCAGGGCAACATCATCGAAATTTTCGATTTCTGCCCCCGCCACAAGCATAAGGGCCGCATGTATCGCCCCGTCGCCTTCGCCCGGATCGCGCGCCCGGTGGCGGGATCGCCGCGCATAAGAGTGCGTCTGCGCCCGACGACGGCCTGGAATGCGGAAAAGGTGCCGATCAATTACGGATCCAACCATATCCGCATGGTCCTGTCCTACATGGCGATGCGGGTGTCGACCGACGCGCCGATCGGCCTGATCGCACAGGAAAGCTGGTTCCGGCTGGAGCAGGACGCCCATTTCTTCATGGGGCCTGACGAAGGATTTTCCGACGCCTTGCGCCCGGCGCTCCAGCGGATGCTGGACGACACGGTGGAGGAATGGCGCCTTTGGGTGCGCGGCCTCGCCATCCCGGCGGAATGGCAGGAAGCGGTCATCCGGTCCGCGATCACGCTCAAACTGTGCCAGCATGAAGAAACCGGCGCGATCGTCGCGGCGCTGACGACCAGCATCCCCGAACATGCCGATTCGGGTCGCAACTGGGACTATCGCTACTGCTGGGTGCGCGACGCCTATTATACCGTCGAAGCACTCAACCGGCTGGGCGCTCTGGATGTGCTGGAAACCTATCTGGTCTATCTACGCAACATCGTCGATGGCGCAAAGGGCGGGCATATCCAGCCGCTTTACGACGTGCGCGGCAACGCCACGCTGACCGAATGGGAGGCGGACGAACTGCCCGGCTATCGCGGCATGGGCCCGGTGCGGGTCGGCAACGCCGCCTACAGCCAGATCCAGCATGACGCCTATGGCCAGATCGTCCTGTCGTCGGTGCAGGGCTTTATCGACTGGCGGCTGCTGCGCATGGCGGGCCATGCCGATTTCGAGGCGCTGGAGGCCGTGGGTGAGCGGGCCTGGAGCGTCTATGACAAGCCGGATGCGGGTCTGTGGGAACTGCGCAATCGCACCCATGTCCACAGCTATAGTGCAGTGATGTGCTGGGCGGCGTGCGACCGGCTGGCCCATGCCGCGCTGGCGCTGGACCTGCCCCTGCGCGCGGCGCACTGGCAGAACCGCGCCGACACGATGAAGGCGCGCATCATCGATGCGGCGTGGCGAGAGGACAGCCAGGCCATATCGGCGAATTTCGAGGATGATTCGCGCGACGCATCGCTGCTGCAACTGCTCGACCTGCGTTTCCTGAGCGCGGATGATCCCATGTTCACCGGCACATTGGCCGCGCTGGAGGCGGATTTGCGGCGTGGCAATGACATGCTGCGCTACAGCGCGCCCGACGATTTCGGCGAGCCGGTGACTGCGTTCAACGTCTGCACCTTCTGGCTGATCGAAGCACTGCATCGCACCGGTCGTACGGAAGAAGCCCGCACCCTTTTCGAAGAGATGCTGAGCCGGCGCACCGCCGCAGGATTATTGTCCGAGGATATTGATCCTGTGACCGGGGAATTGTGGGGCAATTATCCTCAAACCTATTCGCTCGTCGGCATCATCAACTGCGCCGTCTTGTTGAGCAAACCCTGGAGCGTGATGCGATGAGCCGACTGCCATGAGCCGCCTAATAGTCATTTCCAACCGCGTGTCCCGACCCAACAAGTCGGGCAATCAGGGCGGACTTGCGGTCGCGCTGGCGCAGGCGTTGCGGGAAAGCCGGGGAACATGGATCGGCTGGTCGGGCGAAATCACCGATAATTTCACCGGCCATATCGGCTTTTACGAGGATGACGGGGTCAAAACCGCGACGATCGACCTGGAAGAACAGGATGTCGACGAATATTATAATGGGTACGCCAACAAGACGCTGTGGCCGCTCTTCCACTTCCGCATCGATCTGGCCGAATATGCCCGCGATTTCGAGGGCGGCTATAACAGGGTCAACCAGCGCTTTGCCGATACCACCGCGCCGCTGATCGAGCCGGAGGACGTCATCTGGGTTCATGATTATCACATGATCCCGCTGGGCCAGATGCTGCGTGACCGCGGCCACCGTAACAAAATGGGCTTTTTCCTCCACATCCCCTGGCCACCCACGCGACTGCTCGTGTCGCTGCCCCATCACAGCAAGCTGGTCAGCACCTTGTTCGCCTATGATGTCGTGGGGTTCCATACCGAAGAATGGCTCGAATCCTTCCGCCACTATGCCGAGCGGGAGATGGGCGGTACGGTGAACGGCGATTTCATTACCGTTGGCGACCGGACGATCCAGGCGGTTGCTTGCCCGATCGGGATCAACGCGAAGGAATTTGCCGAAGCAGCCGAAAGCGAGGTTGCGCAGAACATGCTCCGGCAGATACGCGCCTCGCTTCAGGACCGCGCGATGATCGTCGGGGTCGATCGGCTGGATTACAGCAAGGGGCTGGAGGAGCGGTTCAACGGCTATGCCCGCTTTCTGAAGGCCCATCCCGACCAGCATCGCAAGGTTTTGCTGACCCAGATCGCGCCGCCTTCGCGCGGCGAAGTGGAAAGCTATCAGCAGATACGTGCCGCGCTCGATTCCCTCGCGGGGCGGATCAATGGCGAATATAGCGATGTGGACTGGACGCCCATCCGCTACGTCAATCAGGGTTATCCGCGCGACAAGCTCGCCGGCATTTATCGCAGCGCCAAGATCGGGCTGGTCACGCCGCTGCGCGATGGCATGAACCTGGTCGCCAAGGAATATGTCGCGGCGCAGGACCCGGAGGATCCGGGCGTTCTGATCCTGTCCCGCTTTGCCGGGGCCGCCATGCAGCTCAAGGACGCGCTGCTGATCAATCCCTACAGCCCGGAGGAAATGTCCGACGCCATCCTGCGCGCGCTCGCCATGCCGCTGGATGAACGCAAGCGTCGCTGGCGCGCCATGATGGATAGCGTTGAAAAGCAGGACATCAGCTGGTGGCGGCAATGCTTTACCGGGCGGCTGATGGCGGTGGATCGCGATACGGCGCGGGTTGAGCCGGAAGCTGCGGACGGCTAACAACGGCGCATGATCGATGATGATGAAGAGCCGCGCGGTTTGGCCGCAACCTTGCGCGCCCGATCAGGCGTCATCATCGGCGCGATCGGCATGGTGGCGTGGATAGCGTTGCTATGGGCGATGTTCGGCGACGTGCTGTAAGGGCCGCACCAATTGCACCCCCGCCCGCTTTGTTCTATGGGCGAGGCCCAAGCAGCCCCGGCACCCGCTGATCCTTCTCGATTCGCGATTGTCGGGGCGCAGTATTTTTGACCAGACAGGAACGCGCATGGCCCGTCGCCGCCAGATTTACGAAGGCAAGGCAAAGATCCTTTATGAAGGCCCGGAACCGGGCACGATCATCCAATATTTCAAGGATGACGCAACCGCCTTCAACGCGCAGAAGAAGGGCACGATTTCCGGCAAGGGCGTGCTCAACAACCGGATTTCCGAGCATATCTTCACGCTGCTCGGCCAGATCGGCGTACCGACCCACTTCATCCGCCGCCTCAACATGCGTGAGCAGCTGGTGCGTCAGGTGGAGATCGTGCCGATCGAAGTCGTCGTGCGCAACGTCGCCGCCGGATCGCTCAGCAAGAAGCTGGGGATCGAGGAAGGCACGCAACTGCCCCGCACGCTGATCGAATATTGCTACAAGGATGACGCGCTGGGCGACCCGCTCATTTCCGAAGAGCATATCGCCTGCTTTGGCTGGGCGACGCAGGAAGAGATGCACGACATTGCCGACATGGCGATCCGCATCAACGACTTCATGTGCGGCCTGTTTGCCGGGATCGGCATTCGCCTCATCGACTTCAAGCTGGAATTTGGTCGCCTCTATGACGGCGATTACAGCCGCATCATCCTAGCTGACGAGATCAGCCCCGATGGCTGCCGCCTGTGGGACGCTGCGACCAACGAGAAGCTAGACAAGGACCGTTTCCGCCGCGATCTGGGCGGCGAAGTGGAAGCCTATCAGGAAGTGGCGCGCCGCTTGGGCCTGCTGCCCGAAGGGCTCGACACCACGGTGCTGGACCTCGACACGCATCGCAAGAAGCGCGAGAAGGAATAAGTCCTTCGATCCGCCGTCATCCTGACGCAAGTCAGGATCCAGAGTTGGCGCAAAGCTGCCCTGGATGCCGGATCAAGTCCGGCATGACGGTTATGGATCACGCCATTAGCGCATCGGCAACCAGCTTGATGCCCAGCAGCACCATCAGCACATAGATCAGCGTGTAAAAGCGCGCAGCATCCACCCGCCGCACCAGCGCGACGCCCGCCAGCGTCGCAACGATCGCGACCGGCAGCAGCATGGCGGTCGCCGTCAGATTGCCGCGCGTGAATTGCCCCAGCGCGGCATAGGCGGGCACCTTCATCCAGTTCATGACCGCGAAGGCGACCGCCGTGGTCCCGACCAGCATGTCGCGCGGCAGGCGCCTGGGCAGCACCCACATCTGGAAGGGGGGCGAACCGGCATGGGCGATCTGGCTGGAAAAGCCGCTGGCGACGCCGAGCAGCATGCCCACCCAATCGGGCGATGTGGACGGCAGCACGATCGCCCCGCCCCGCTCGACCCATAGCCGTTGCAGCCCGAACACTATCGAAATCACGCCCAATGCGCCCAGCACTGTGGTTTCATGCACTTGCGCGGCAAACAGATAGCCAAGCGTCACGCCGACCGCCGCGCCCGGCAGCATCACGCGCAAGATATGGCCGTCCCAGCTTTTCCGGAATGCCCAGACGCTGACGGCGTCCTGCACGATCAGAATGGGCAGCATTATGGCCGCGCCGCGTACCGGGTCCACGCCCAGCGCCATGATCGGCATGGCCAGCGCGCCGACCCCGGCAAAGCCGCCCTTGGCGAGGCCTGATATGGCCACGGCGATGAAGGCGCAGGCGTAATAGAGATAATCGGGGTCCATAGCGCTTCGCCTAGCGCAAGGGATCGGCAATTGGCATTGAAAAAGACGCTCAGCGACTGGCGCGATAGCCGATCGTCAGGCCCAGGCTGAAGGTCGCGAGCAAGGCAAGCTGCACCTTTCCATGCGGGTCGTCATAGCCCACAATCTGTTGCCCCCAAGCGAACAGCCCGACAAACATCGCCAGCGCCACCCCGGACATGACCCATGCTCCCCCCGGATTTCTGCGCCATGACAGTATCGGATGAGATGCTAACAAAAGCATAATGGCTTGCCACCCCGCCACACCGGCACTAGGGGAGCGGCAAAGTCGATCCCCCGGACCGCACGGTTCGGCCCTGTCCGTCTCAAGGAGTTCGCCGCTCATGAAAGCCCGCATTTTCGTCACCCTCAAGGGCGGTGTCCTCGATCCGCAGGGCCGGGCGATCCACCATGCGCTGGAAGGCCTGGGCTTTGACGGCGTCAATGACGTGCGCGCGGGCAAGCTGATCGAACTGGACCTGGCCGATGGCACCAGTGACGAGGATATTGACGGCATGTGCCGCAAGCTGCTCGCCAATACGGTGATCGAAAACTACCGCATCGAAAAGGTCGCCTGAGCCATGAAGAGCGCCGTCATCGTCTTTCCGGGCAGCAATTGCGACCGCGACCTGGCGGTGGCGTTCGAGGCTGCGACCGGCGCGAAGCCAGCCATGGTGTGGCACCGCGATACCGAACTGCCCGACGACATCGACCTGATCGGCGTACCGGGCGGCTTTTCCTATGGCGACTATCTGCGGTCCGGCGCCATGGCGGCGCGGTCGCCGGTGATGCAGGCGGTGGCGCAGGCGGCCGATCGCGGCGTGTTCGTGCTGGGCATCTGCAACGGCTTTCAGGTGCTGACCGAAAGCGGCCTGCTGCCCGGCGCACTGCTGCGCAATGCCGGTGGGCATTTCGTGTGTCGCGACGTCGCGCTGACGGTGGACAATGCGCAGAGCGCCTTCACCAGCCGCTACGCAGCGGGCGAGACGATTTCCTATCCGGTCGCGCATCATGACGGCAATTATTTCGCCGACGACGCGACGCTCGACCGGCTGGAAGGCGAAGGCCGGGTCGCGCTGCGCTATGCGGAGAATGTCAACGGTTCGGCGCGCAACATTGCGGGCATATTGAACGACAGGGGCAATGTGCTGGGCATGATGCCGCACCCCGAACGGGTGATCGAGGCTGCCCATGGCGCGACCGATGGCAAACGCCTGTTCGACGGCCTGGTCGAAGGACTGATGGCGCGGGCCTGATGGCGATTTAACACAGCCTCCGTTCGTTTCGAACGGATATTTGCATTTCCCTCACCCGCCGCGGTGATAATCATATTCCATTGCCCGCCCCTGCTGCTTGGTCAGGATCGCGCCGATGATCGTGCCGCCTGCCCGGCGTAGGCGGTCCACGGCGGCGCGCAGGCCACCATGATGGTTGCGCCCCCATTCGACGACGAGCAGGCTGGCCTGCACCCTGCCCGCCAGCAGCAGCGTATCGGTCCCGCCCAGGATGGGCGGGGCGTCTATCAGCACCGTGTCATAACTGTCGCGCACGGCCAGCAGCAGCGCTTCGAATGCCGGAGTCGCCAGCAGTTCGGCCGGATTGGGCGGCACCGCGCCACAGGGGAGCAGCGCCACGCCAGACGTGCCGGTTTCCACGATAACCTCTTCGGCGCTGGCCTGCCCGGTCAGCAACGCGCTGATGCCGCGACCGGCAGGCAGGCGGAACAGGCTGTGCTGGACCGGGCGGCGCATGTCGCCATCCACCACCAGCACCCGTTTGCCCAGGCCAGCCAAGGCCAGAGCCAGCGCATGCAGGGTCAGCGACTTGCCCTCCCCCTCCTGCGCGCTGGTGACGAGGATCGAGCGCGGCAGGCCGTCCGCCGACGCCAGCAGCAGCGATGACGCAAGCGGCGTGAAAATATCGACCGGCTGCGGGGCGTCGCCGGTCACTGGCACCGACCCCAGCAGCGGCAGACCGACCCGTTCGGTCAGCGTATCGGCGGACGTTACAGCATCATCGAACATATGCCGCGCCGCGACCAGCAGCAGGCCCAATGCCATCCCGCCCAGCGACGCCAGCAGCAATGTCATGCCGATGCGGGGCGAAAATGGCCGGGTCGGAACGGCTGCGCGATCGAGCGGCTGGATGCGACCGGCCTGAAAACCCGCCTGCGACGCCATGTCGCGATAGCGCTGGAGCAGGCTGTCATGCAGCATCCTGTAGGTATCGACCGATCGTTCCAATATACCCGTCTGCACGTCCCGCCCGCGTTCGGCCTGCGCCTGCCGCTCCAGATCGGCGATTTCGGCCGCAATCTGGGTTTCGCCATGCACCGCAACCTCATATTGTTCGCGCAGCGACGCGCGAATGGTGTTGGCCATCGCCTCCGCCTGATCGTCCAGCGCCGCCAGACGGGCGCGCGCCTCGCGCATGTCGGGATGGGCATCCTTGCGGAACTGCCGTTCCTCGACAATGGCGGCGCGCGCTTCGGCACGGCTCGTCATCAGGCTCTGCATCGCGCCATTGCCCAGCACTTCGGGCAGCGTTTCAGGGCTGGCGCGACGTGCGCCCTCCCACCGCTTCTGCGCCGCGATCCGATCCGCCAGCGCCTGCGCGCGATAGGCGTTCAACTGGGCGAGACGCGCGGCGATCGTGCCTTGCGGCGGGCGCTGCGCATCATCGCCATCATCGCTCGCCCCGCTGGTGCGTGCGGCATAGACCGCCAGATCGCGCTCCGCCCGCGCCAGATCCTTGCGCGCCCCGTCCAGTTCGCCCAGCAGGAAGCGGCGCGCCTGCACGCCCGATTCAAAGCCGCGCTTCAGGTCCGCACGGATCAGGCTGTCGGCATAGCTGTTGGCGACGCGCGCGGACAGGACCGGGTCCGCACTGACGAAGCTGATGCGCAGAACGCGCGACTTGCCGGGCAGATCGACCTCCAGATTGTCGCGCAGCAGGCGCACGACCATATCCTGTTCGACCTGTCGCTGGGTCAGGCTGCCTGCGCCTTCGGTCGGGCGCTTGCGGTCCATGCCCGCAAAAAATGTAGGGGTGCCCACCAGCGCCAGATCGCGCGCGACCTCTTCGGCCAGCGCGCGACTGCGCAGCACTTCCAGTTCGGTCTGCATCAGCGATTCGATGTCGCCCGGCGCACCATGGGTCGCGGCCTGCGCATTTGACCCGGCGGCGCCCGCTGGCACGTCCTGCACCTCGACCGATGCCGTGGCACGATAGTCCGGGGTGGACATCAGGATGATCAGCGCGCCCGCCAGCAGGCACAACGCCATGGTGACGAACAGGATGACGCGATGGCGGCGCAGCACGGCCCAGCCGTGGCGGGTGGCGGCCGCGAAACGGGCGGCGCGGTCCTCGCCCAGCACGATTCCGTCAGACGCCATGGTGTCCGGTCCGCTCATCAATTCTTCCCGTCCAGGGCAATGAACCCGGCGGCCAGCGCCGGCGCGGCCAGCAAGGTGCCGCCCAATATCGCCTTCGCCCGCGACAGGCCGACAATGATCATATCGCCGGGCAGGATTTCGGGATCGGCCGCCTTGCCCCGGCGAATAGCGGCAAGATCGAACATCGCGGCCTGCCTTTCCCCGTCAATCTGCCGCACGACAATGATTTGCGAGAGGCTGGCGAGCCGGGTCGGCCCCTTGGCCAGCGTCACCGCCTGACTTAGCGTCAGGCGCCCGTCGACCGGGAACAGGCCCGGCTCCCGCACTTCGCCGTCCACCGTGATGCGGCGGCCGACCGCCTTCTTCACGAATATGGTGACTTGCGGCGACACCAGATAGCGCTGACCCAGCCGATCGGCGATCCGGTCGGCCGCGTCGCCCGATGACAGGCCGGCAACCGGCACATCCCCGATCAACGGCATCCGCACCATGCCAGCAGCGCTGACCTGCGCATCCTCCAGCGACAGGTCCGGCTCATGATAGACCTGAATGCGCAGCACATCGTCGGGGGACAGGCGATAATCCGCGCCGATGGCGGGCGCTGGCGGTATGATCGCATAGGCCTCGTCACCGCGCGGTGCCTGCTCGACGCTCGCGCAGGCAGACAGCAACGCGCAACCGCTCATCGCGGCATAGATCTGCCTGATGGTCATCTGCACTTCTGCCCCCTTATGGCCCGATTGAGGCCGGGGGGTAGCGGTGCGGCACGACGAAGGCAACCACAGGCGCGACGGGTCGCGCCCGATGGCCGGTCGTCAGACGGCGATGCGCCCCGGTGCCGGTTCGGCGAAGCGGCGCGGCTGATCGGGCCAGATGCCGCGGGTGTCATAAACGGCCTTGCCGACACGTTCATCGACGGGGACAGATTTGAACATGTCATGATCGACAAGAATGACGAACACGCCACATTGTTCCAGAGCCGTATCGAGATCGATCAGTTCCGCGCCCGTCCCGGCAAATTCCATCGGCAGGGCATGGGCGTAGGGTTCGACCAGCTTGATCCGGCGACCATAGCGACGGGCCAGCCGCGCTGCGACCTTGACCGCCGGGCTTTCGCGGAAATCGTCGATATTCGCCTTGAACGCCAGGCCCAGGCAGGCAACATCCTCGCCAGCAAAGGCATCGATCATGTCGGACGCCTTGGCCACGACATAGTCGGTCTTGCCGTCATTCACTTCGCGTGCGGTGCGGATGATGCGGGCATTTTCCGGGTCGCCATGGACGATGAACCAGGGATCGACCGCGATGCAATGGCCGCCGACGCCGGGACCGGGGGAAAGGATATTGACGCGCGGATGGCGGTTGGCCAGCCGGATCACTTCCCATACGTCGATGTCCATATTCTCCGCGATCACCGACAATTCATTGGCAAAGGCGATGTTGACGTCCCGAAAGCTGTTTTCGACCAGCTTGACCATCTCCGCCGCGCGGGCCGTCGTGGTGATGCACGCGCCGCGCACGAACTGGCGATAGAAGCCCAGCGCCTTGCGCGCACAACGCGGCGTGATGCCGCCAATGCAGCGATCATTGTCGATCAGCTCGACCAGAATACGGCCGGGCAGAACGCGCTCCGGGCAATAGGCGATGGCGATGTCGCCCTGCACGCCCTTGCCCGGCATTTTGAGGTCGGGGCGCATCGTGCCGATGACATCGCGCATCGCTTCGGTCGTGCCGACCGGCGAAGTAGATTCCAGGATCACCGTGTCGCCCGCCTTCAGCACCGGGGCGATCGTGCGCGCGGCTTTCAGGACATAGCTGATGTCGGGCGCGCGATCTTCCGCCACCGGGGTCGGCACGGCGATGATGAACACGTCGCTTTCCTCGACCTCCAGGCTGGCGCGCAGATTGCCGCGCGCAACGACGCCCTGCACTAGCCCGTCAAGATCGACTTCCTCGATATGCACCCGGCCCGAATTGACGGTTTCCACGACATGGGCGGACACGTCCACGCCCACCACCTGCGCGCCGCCACGGGCGATCAGGGCTGCGGTCGGCAGGCCGATATAGCCAAGGCCGATGACGGAAACCTTCTGCTTGGTGTCGACGGGCATGAACAGGCAGTCCTTATGAGGCTAAGATTTGCCGCAGTTTCTGCCCGGAAATGCTGAAGATTTCGGTAACGGTGGCACCAAGATCGACCTACTCCCCCTGGGGGAGAAGGATATGGAGCCTTACCGCATCCGAAGGATCGGTTAGGCGCAGTTGGATGAGGGGGCTGTGCGCCAACGTCAGGGCGGACACCCTCACCACTGCGACTAAGGCAGCAAGCTGCCAAGTCTCGTTGCCTCTCCCCTGCGGGAGAGGAGGTTATGACGCTCTATCCCGCGATAACGCCTGCAATCCGCTCCGCCGCATGGCCATCGCCAAAAGGATTATGCGCCCGCGCCATCGCGTCATAGGCGGCTTCATCGTCCAGCAACGCCAGCACTTCACGCACGATCAGCGCGCGATCGGTCCCGACCAGCTTGGCCGTCCCGGCCTCCACGCCTTCTGGCCGCTCGGTCGTTTCCCGCATCACCAGCACCGGCTTGCCGAGCGAGGGCGCTTCTTCCTGCACGCCGCCGCTATCGGTCAGGACGAGGGTGCACAGATCAAGCAGCCGCACGAAATGGGGGTAATCCAGCGGCTCGATCATCGCGACATTGGGCAGGCCGCCCAGCACTGCGTCCATGATCGGGCGGACATTGGGGTTGGGATGGACCGGAAAGATCACCGCGACATCGGGACGGGCCGCGATGTCGGCGATGGAGCGGGCGATCGCCTCCATGCCACCACCGAAATTTTCGCGCCTATGGCTGGTGACGGCGATGATCCGCTTGCCAGCGAAACGCGTGGCAAGATCATCGAGACCGCTGGCAAGCGTGGGATCGACCAGCACCCGGTCGCGTGTCGCGAGCAGCGCGTCGATCACGGTATTGCCGGTAATGTGGATGCCCGCTGCGTCCCGGCTTTCGCGCAACAGCGCATCGGCAGCCGCCTGCGTCGGCGCGAAATTCATGTCCGCGATGCAGGCGACGACGCGGCGGTTCACCTCTTCGGGCCAGGGGTGGTGGATGTCGCCGCTGCGCAGTCCCGCCTCGACATGGGCAACCGGGATCTTGCGATAATAGGCCGCCAGGCTCGCGACCATGGTGGTCAGCGTGTCGCCATGGACGACGATGCGATCAGGCTTTTCGGCGTCGAACGCCTTGCCCAGTTCGACGATCAGCTTGGCGGTCAGCCCGTCGAGCGTCTGGTTCGGGACCATGACGTCAAGGTCGACGTCCGGCACGATCCCGGCAATCTCCAGCACCTGATCCAGCAGGCCGCGATGCTGGGCCGTTACGATGACGCGGGTTTCCACGCCGGGCCGCGCGCGCAGGGCGTGGATCACCGGGAACATCTTGATCGCTTCGGGGCGGGTGCCGAACACTATGGCGATCTTCATCATCAATCTTTCTTGCTGCAAAGCGGTATGGCAGCCGCTGTGGCAGAGAAATGTAACCATCGCCTGAACGCAGGCGGCCCCGCAGATGCTTTTGCAACGCCCCCGCGCATGTTAGGGCAACGATCTTGCCGCGGGTGATGATGATTTTATGCAGGTTGCGATGATCGAGACTGGCCAGGCGCCCACCCGAATTGGCGGATCGAACCGCTGATGTGGCCCTGGGACGAAGACCATCGCGATGACGCCCTGCCCCGCTGGCATCACTGGCTGCTGGCGATCGTGATGCTCATCGTCCTCAGCGCGCTCATGCCGATCTTCGCCGCCTTTTCCTGACGGTTACGCCTTGATCTTCCAGCCGCGCTTCAACAGCGTGTAGCAGAGCGTGCCAAGCCCGATATTGAGCGCCAGCAATACGCTGCTGCCCACCACGATGTTGGTATCGGCCGCCGCTACGAAGCCATAGCGGAAGCCTGAAATGATATAGAAGAACGGGTTGGCGTGGCTGATCCCCTGAAAAAAGGGCGGCAGCCGGTCGATCGAGTAGAAAGTGCCCGACAGCAGCGCCAGCGGACCGATAACGAAGTTGGTGACCGCGGCGTTATGATCGAACTTGTCAGCCCAAATGGACGTCAGCACGCCCAGAAAGGCGATGAAACTGGTGCCGATCAGCGCGAACCACAGCACCGCCCACAGATGCGCAGGGGTGACATGGACACCGGGCCACAGCGCCATGGCCGCCCACAGCGCGGACCCCACAAACAGCGCGCGCGTGACCGATGACGCCACCAGTGCGCCCAGCAATTCACCCACGGAAATAGGCGGCATCAGATAATCGACCAGCGTTCCCTGCACCTTGCCCACCATCAGCGGAAAGCTGGCATTGGCGAAGCAGGCGTTGATCATCCCCATGATGATCAGGCCGGGCGCGACGAAATCGGCGAACGGCACCGCCTGCCCGCGCAGCATCACGGTGCGGCCGCTGCCGCCCAGCGCGACGATGAAGATGACCAGGAACAGCAGGGTGGTGATGGCCGGTCCCCACACCGTCTGAAGCTGCACCTTCATGAAGCGGCGCACTTCCTTCAGATAGAGCGCCCAGCTGCCCGCCCAGTTGATGTTGCGAATCACCGGCACCCCCGGTTCGGGGAATGGCGGCATGGCGGGCGCGGTCGGGCTAATTTTGGGCTGGTCGTTCATGGATGGATCGACTATCGGCTGAGAGGATTTGCTGCAAGGGCGCTGTTCACGGATTTGAACCTGCGCACCGGCTCCCCATATAGGGGCGCAGCCAGATATTTTGAGGAGTGTTTCATTGTCCTGGACCGACGAGCGTATCGACCAGCTCAAGGGTATGTGGGAACGCGGCCTGACCGCCAGCCAGATTGCCGAGGAATTGGGCGGCGTCAGCCGTAATGCGGTGATCGGCAAGGCCCATCGCCTGGGCCTGCAATCGCGTCCTTCGCCGGTCAAGGCCAATGACGCGCCCAAAAAGGCTCCCGCGCCGCCGCGCAAGCCAGCCAGCCCCGCTCCGGCGGTCGAGGCAGAGGCCGCGCCGCGCCCGGTTGCGCCCGCGCCGGTGGCCGAAACCCCTGCCCCCGTCCGCGCCTTCACGCCCGCCGCTGCGCCAGCCGCGCCTGCGCCAGCGCCCGTCGCTGAAGAAGCAGCCGCCAAGCCGCAACCGCGCATCGTGTCGGTCGGGCCGGGCGGTTTCCTGCGTCAGGGTCCGGGCGATCAGCAGGCGCCGATCCCGCCCGCGCCGCCCCGTCGCCTGGTCCCGGCCAAGCCCAGTGCGGAAATCGCGGGCAAGACGTCGTTGCTCGACCTCACCGAGCGGATCTGCAAATGGCCGATGGGGCATCCGGGCGAGCCCGATTTCCATTTCTGTGGCGAGGCGGTGAACCCCGGCTTCCCCTATTGCGTCGAACATTGCGGCCGCGCCTATCAGGCGCAACTGCCGCGCGGCACCCGCCGCCCGCCCCCGCCGCTGCCTTTCGGCGGCCCCAGGGTGCGTTGACCATCTGACCCGGATACAAAAAGGGGCCGGTTCCTGCGTAGGAACCGGCCCCTTTTTCATGCCATCCGTCAGAAGCGGAAGCTGGTGGTCACCATCACGCTCTGCGTGTCGAACTTGTCGCCACGGTTCATGCTCGTGCCGCCCGACGGGGTGATCAGGAACGGGTTGGTGGCGGGCGCAGTCCCCGCACCGACATCGACGCGATAATCGTCGACATTATAGCGGGTCCACAGATAGCGCGCGCCGATCGAGAAATTGTCGGACACTTTCGCTTCGAGGCCGCCACCCATGGTCCAGCCCCATGCGTCTTCCTTGGCATTGACCGAGGTAAAGCTGTTCGCGCCATTGCTGGTGCTAAAGCTGTTCTTGACCTTGGCATAGGCAAGACCGCCGGTGATGTAGGGCATGATGCCGCTGGGCGTGGTGTAGCCCAGGCGCGCGCGCAGATTACCGTTCCAGTCGATCCGCCGCGTCATGGTGTAGAAGGCCGGGGTGGTCGAATATTCGGTCACGCTGTCGCTGATATAGGCCTTGCCCGCTTCGGCGACGACACCGGCGACGATGCCGCCGAACTGCATGTCATAACCGACATGGCCCATCCAGCCGATCGCATCCTTGTCATCGTCGCAACCCGACGCCGGGGTGGGGCCGCGCGCTGCGCCGCCGCAAGTGCCGGGCGAAAAGGCATTGGCGCCGGTGATGGTGGTCACCGTGTCGTTATAGCTGCCGTCGGCATTGGTATCGAAGCGCAGATGCTCGGCGCCGTCGCTCTTCTGGAAATTATAGCCGAACGACCCACCCACATAAGGGCCAGTCCAATCGACCGGGCCGCTATCCTGTGCGAAGGCGGGGGCCGCCGCCAGAGCGAGCGCCAGAGTGGCGCCAAGCGGCGCGATACGGTTGAAAAACATTGAAAAAATCTCCTCGCCTGATCGGGTATCGAAACCCAACTGCGCTCCGCTAACGGATCGAACGACGCTTTTGTTTCACATCGCAATGCAACATTTTGTTGCTGTTGCCATTTCAGCACAGTGCTTGCGCGGATCGCCCGCCTGCCTATAGCTTGCAATCATGTCCGATGACCTGTTCGCCGCCCAGCCCACATCCTCCTCCGGCTATGATGCCTCCGCCATTGAAGTGCTCGAAGGACTGGAACCAGTCCGTCGTCGCCCCGGCATGTATATCGGCGGCACGGACGAGCGCGCGCTGCACCATCTGGCGTCCGAAGTGCTGGACAACAGCATGGACGAAGCGGTGGCGGGTCATGCCACGCGGATTGAGGTGACGCTGGAGGCGGGCAACCGCCTGACCATCATCGACAATGGCCGCGGCATGCCGATCGACGAGCATCCGAAATTTCCCGGCAAGTCGGCGCTGGAAGTCATCATGACGACGCTCCATTCGGGCGGCAAGTTCGAGGGCAAGGCCTATGCCACGTCGGGCGGCCTGCATGGCGTGGGGGCCAGCGTCGTCAACGCGCTATCGACCGAAACCGTGGTGGAGGTCGCCCGCAACAAGGAATTGTTCCGCCAGAGCTTCTCGCAGGGCCTGCCACTCGGCCCGCTGGAAAAGGTGGGCGCTGCGCCCAACCGGCGCGGCACGTCCGTCAGCTTCACGCCGGACACGGCCATTTTCGGCGAGCAGAAGTTCAAACCGGCGCGCCTCTATCGCCTCGCCCGGTCAAAGGCCTATCTGTTCGCGGGCGTCGAGATACGCTGGAAATGCGATCCTTCGCTCATCAGCGACGATACGCCAGCGGAAGCCGTGTTCCAGTTTCCCGGCGGCCTTGCCGATCATCTGAAGGAACAGGTCGGCAATCGCGAATGCGCGACCAGTGTGTTTTTCACCGGCAACCAGGATTTTCCCGGCATTGCTGGCCGGGTCGAATGGGCCGTCGCCTGGCCGCTCTGGTCCGATGGCAGCTATAGCTGGTACTGCAACACCATCCCGACGCCTGATGGCGGCACGCATGAAGCGGGGTTGCGCACCGCTTTGGTCAAGGGCATCCGCGCCTTTGGCGATCTGGTCGGCCAGAAAAAGGCGAAGGACATCACCGCCGACGACATCATGACGTCATCGGAAATCATGCTGTCGGTATTCATCCGCGAACCGCAATTTCAAAGCCAGACCAAGGACCGCCTGACCAGCCCGGATGCGGCGCGACTGGTGGAAAATGCGGTGCGCGACCATTTCGACCATTTCCTCACCGATCATATGGATCGCGGCAAGGCGCTGCTCGCCTATGTCATCGACCGGATGGACGATCGGCTGCGGCGGAAGCAGGAAAAGGACGTCAAGCGCAAGACCGCGACGAGCGCGCGCAAACTGCGCCTGCCCGGCAAACTGACCGACTGTTCGACCGACAATCCCGAAGGAACCGAGATTTTCCTGGTCGAAGGCGATTCGGCGGGCGGCTCGGCCAAGCAGGCGCGCGACCGCAAGACGCAGGCGATCCTGCCCCTGCGCGGCAAGATTTTGAACGTCGCATCGGCCAATACTGCCAAGATCCTGGCCAATCAGGAAATTGCCGACATGATCCTGGCGCTGGGCTGCGGCACG
The DNA here is from genome assembly GCF_007693735.1 of Sphingobium sp. B2. Taxonomy (NCBI): domain Bacteria; kingdom Pseudomonadati; phylum Pseudomonadota; class Alphaproteobacteria; order Sphingomonadales; family Sphingobiaceae; genus Sphingobium; species Sphingobium sp. B2. The sequence goes on along the minus strand of NZ_VDBZ01000001.1, from coordinate 1,286,495 downwards.
CGCAAGGACTGCAACCCCGACAATCTGCGCTATGAGCGCATCGTCATCATGACCGACGCCGACGTCGACGGCGCGCACATCGCAACGCTGCTGATGACCTTCTTCTTTCAGGAGATGCCGGAACTGGTGCGGCGCGGGCATCTCTATCTCGCGCAGCCGCCGCTTTACCGGATCGTGGCGGGCGGCAAGAGCCTCTATGCCAAGGATGACGCGCATCGCGAGGAACTGTTGCGCAAGGAGTTCAAGGGCAAGAAGGTCGAGGTCAGCCGCTTCAAGGGGCTGGGCGAAATGAACCCGATGCAGCTGCGCGAGACCACGATGGACCCCGCCACCCGCAGCCTGATCCGCATCACCCTCCCCGCCGATGTCGAGGACCGCGCCAGCGTGCGCGATCTGGTCGACCGGCTTATGGGGACCAATCCGGCGCACCGCTTCGCCTTCATTCAGGAAAATGCGGCCGCGGTGGACGAAGAAGCGATCGACGCATGAAGATGCTTGTCGCGGCGCTTGCCTTGCTGGGGCTGGCGCTGTGGCCGACCGTTGGCGCAGCCAGGGACGCGACCTATCAGGCCAGGGCCGACCAGCTATTGTCGATCCTGTCCGCGCCGGGCGGCGAGGACACCTATTTCTCCACCCTGTTTCTGGACGCCGTCCCGGTCGCGCAATGGCGCGCATTGGCCGCCGATCTGCGCAAGCAATATGGCAAGCCGCTGGCGCGCGGCGCGGTGCAGGTCGAAAGCCCGACGACAGGCGTGGTGGAAATCCGTTATGAGCGGGCGACGATCGGCTTCACGCTGGTGGTCGCACCCCAGGCGCCCAACCGGGTGGTTGGCCTGCAACTGGTCGGCACACGGCGGACGGATGACGATATGGACCGGGTTCTGGCCGGCATCGCCGCCCTCCCCGGTCGGACCGCGCTTTCGATAGCGCAACTGGGCGATGCAGGCCCGGTCTGGCTGCACGAGCAGCACGCCGATACGCTGATGGCGACGGGTTCATCCTTCAAACTTTATATATTGGCCGAACTCGCCCGCGCCGTGGCAGCAGGCGAACGACGCTGGAGCGATGTGATCCCGCTGTTGCACAAAAGCTTTTCGGGGCGGCTGTTGACGACACCCGATGGCGCGCCGATGACGCTGCACAGTCTGGCGCTGGCGATGATCGCGGAAAGCGATAATAGCGCGGCCGATACGTTGTTGCTGGCGCTGGGGCGCATGCGGGTTGATGCCATGGTCGCAACCAGCGGCCACGCCCGCCCCGACGCGACGCTACCCCTGCTGACCACGGCAGAGGCGTTCGCGCTCAAAATGCCCGCCCATGCCGATCTCGCACGCAACTATGCCGCAGCGACGCCCGACCAGCGCCGTGCGATCATCACCGCCAACGCCGCGCAACTGACGGCGGGCGCGGTCGACATCGGCACGGTTGCGGACATTCCCACCGCCATCGACAGCATCGAATGGTTCGCCACGCCGCGCGACATGGTCCGGTTGCTTGACTGGCTACGGCGCAATGGCGGCGATGCCCTGCCGATCATGGCGGTCAATCCCGGCATTGCGCCTGCCGATGCCAAACGCTGGCGCTATCTGGGCTATAAGGGCGGATCGGAACCGGGCGTCATCGCCATGAATTTTCTGGTGCAGGCGCGCGATGGCCGGTGGTTCGCCATCGCCGCCAGCTGGAATGACAGCGCCGCCCGCGTCGATGAACCCCGCTTCGTGGCGCTCATGACCCGCGCGCTGAACCTGCTGGCGCAATAGCGCTTAATCAGGATCGCGCGCGCCGTCAGTCATCATCGTTTAGAATGCGCAGCGCAGCGCCGTCAGGATCATCGAACTGCCCCGCCTTCAACGCCCAGAAAAAGGCGCCAAGCCCGACCAGCCCCAGCGAAAGGGCAATGGGAATGAGGAGAGCAAGGCCGATCATCGTGCCGCCCGCCGCAAACGCAGCGCATTGGCGATGACGATCAACGACGAACCGGACATGGCCAGCGCCGCGACCAATGGCGTGACAAGCCCGGCAATCGCCAGCGGCACCGCCAGAAGATTATAACCCACGGCCAGCATGAAATTCTGACGCACGATCGCCAACGTCCGCCGCGCTGCACGCACGGCAACCGCAACCGATGACAGGCTGTCGCCCAGGAACACGACATCGGCCGCCAGTTGGCTGGCGTCGCTGGCCGATGATGGCGCCAGGCTGATATGGCCCGCCGCCAGCGCAGGCCCGTCATTCAGGCCATCCCCGACCATCAGCACGCGATGCCCCTGCGCCTTGAGCCGCTCGATCATCGCCAGCTTGGCCTGCGGGCTCATATGGCCGGTCGCCAGCATCCCCGTCGCCATCGCCACTTCATGCAGCGCCTGCGGCCGGTCGCCGCTTGCAATGATGGGATCAAGGCCAAGGGTACGAAGCGCCGCCGCCGTCGCGGCGGCATCGGGACGCAGCATGTCGGCGAAGGTCAGGAGAATATGGCAATCACCCTCCCGATATTCGGTCGTCAGGCTGGTCCAGCTGCCCGCATTGGCCGGTCGGGCAAGCGATACCGGCCTCCCCTGCCACAAGCCGCTGACGCCGACGCCAGCCTCCTCGCGCAGGTCGGACAGCGTGGCCGCCATGACGCCTTCCCGTTGCAGCGCCTCGGCCAGAGCGGCGCTCAGCGGATGGCGGCTGGCGCGGGCCAGCGCCAGCACCACCGGCCGCGCATCGGCAGGCAACGCATCGAGATTTTCGGGCATTGGCCGCCCCAGCGTCAACGTGCCGGTCTTGTCGAACATCGCGCGGTCCGCCTCCGCCAGCCGCTCCAGCGCGGACCCGTCCTTCACCAATATGCCGCGCCGCATCAGCGCGCCGCACGCCACCACCTGCGCAGCGGGCACCGCCAGGCCAAGGGCGCAGGGACAGGTGATCAGCAGCACGGCGGTCGCGATCAGCAGCGCCTGATGCACGCCAGCGTCAGCGATCATCCAGCCTGCAAACGACAGGGCGGCAAGCAGATGGACGGCAGGCGCGTAGAGCCGCGCCGCCCGGTCGGCAATCCGCACATAGCGTGACTTGCCCTGACCGGCTGCATCCATCATCCGCGCTATGTCGGCGATCAGCGTATCCGCGCCCGCCGCCCTTACGACCACGCTGAGCGGCCCGGCCATGTTGAGCGCGCCTGAGATGTGTATAAGAGACAGTAGCGTGACTTGCCCTGGCCGGCTGCATCCATCAGCCGCGCTATGTCGGCGATCAGCGTATCCGCGCCCGCCGCCCTTACGACCACGCTGAGCGGCCCGTCCATGTTGAGCGCGCCTGCATGAACGCCATCACCGACGCCGACCGCCACTGGACGGCTCTCGCCCGTCAGGAAGGCCAGATCGACGCTGCTTTTCCCCTCCCGAATTTCGCCATCCGCGGCAAAGCGTTCGCCCGCGGCAACCTGCATCATCATCCCCGGCACCAGCGCGCGCGCTTCCACCCAGCGGCGCTGACCGGCCTCGATCACATAGGCGCCCGGCGCGGTCTGGCGCAGCAGGGCGGCGACACCGTCGCGCGCCCGCCCCCGCATCATCGCGTCCATGCATCGTCCAGCCAGCAGGAAAGTCAGCAGCATCACCGCGCCGTCGAACCAGGCATGGGTGCCGCCGGTAATCGTCTCATAGAGGCTCATGCCCGTGGCCAGCAGCACCCCGATGCTGATCGGCACGTCCATATTGGTGCGCCCGACCCGCAGCGCTGCAAAGGCGGAACGGAAGAAAGGCTGCCCGGCATAGGCCACCGTCGGCAGCGCGATCAGGGCGGACAGCCAGTGGAACAGCTCACGGGTCGCGCCCACCGCCCCGGACCAGATCGATACCGAAAGCAGCATGATGTTCATCGATGCAAAACCAGCGACGGCCAGCGCGCGCAACAGCCGCTTGTCCTGCGCATTCTCCACCGCGATCGTCGGATCGGCCAGCGGCTCGGCGGCAAAACCTATGCCCGCAATCGCCGCGCGCAGGTCCGGCAGGGTCAGCGCCGGATCATGGGTGATGGCGACGCGCCTGGCCGAATAATTAACCCGCGCGGCATGAATGCCCGGCAGCGCCGTCAGCCCGCGCTCGACCTTGGCGATGCAGCCCGCGCAATGCATGTCCGGCACCGAGAACAGGCTATGGGCTGCATCCGGTGCGATGGGATCAGGCGTCAGGGTGACGGGCAGGCTCGCCATCATCCATGCCTTTCCACAAAGCGCATCTCATGCCCGTCGGCCCTGACGGTCCAGTGGATGATCCAACGCCCGGCGGGCAATGGCTGCGCCGCCCGCCACTCGCCATCGGCCTGCCGCTCGATGCGCAAATCCAAGTCGGGCGCGCGCCCCAGCGGATGCTCCGCCGTCGCGGTGACGGTCATGGGCTGCGATCGCGGCCCGACCAGCTTCAGGAACACATGGCGGGCAGCGTCCAGCCGCGTTTCCTGTTGCCAGCCAAGCGCATCCTGTTGCCGCGCCTGCGCCAGCCAGCCGTTGAAGCGTTGGCTGGCGACATAGCTATTGTCGACCACCGTGCCGCCAAAACCGCCTACGGCATAGCTCGCCATCACGACATTCACCGCGATCACCACGGCAAAGAAGGCCACGAAAATCGCCGCGACATGGCGGCCGGTCAGGTGAAAGCCGGGCATCATTGCAACCTTTCAAAATGGGCGGGTTCGCTGGCTGTGCCGCCTTCGCGGTCGGTGGCGCGGACCGTGAAGGCAAAATCCTCGCGCTGTGGCCCCTGCGCTGGCGCGGCCAGGAAGATGCGCAATTTCGCCACGCTGTCGGACGGGACGATCGTGTCGATCGCCGCCCGCGCATCGGCGCGGCCATCCCGGTCGGTCCACAGGCTGACCCCGGCCAGCCCTTCTGCCGATATACGCATGGGCCGTGGCCGCGATTCCATGTTCCGCAGCTTGACCGTAAAGGCATTGCGGACCGTGCCGTCGGACAGGCGCATCGCGATGGGATTGCGATCCTGCTGCGCACTGATGTCGATCCGGGTGCGAGTGCCCAGCGCAAACAGCATGGCGACGCCGACTGCGCTCCACAGCGTCAGATAGACGAGCGTGCGGACGTGAAGCAGCGAGCGGATGACGGGGCGCGGCGCACGGCCTGCCTTTTCCGCCGTGGCGTCATCCTCGGTGCAATAGTCGATCAGGCCGCGCGGACGCCCCACCTGCGCCATCACCTTGTCGCAGGCATCGACGCAAAGCGCACAGGTGATGCAGCCGATCTGCGGCCCCTCACGAATGTCGATGCCGGTAGGGCAGACGGCGACGCACTGGTCGCAATCGATGCAATCGCCAAAGGCGTCGGGCTGCGCCAGCGATTTTTTCAGGCTCCCCCGCTGCTCCCCGCGCCAATATTTATAGGTGACGACCAGCGACTTTTCATCGAGCATCGCGGTCTGGATGCGCGGCCAGGGGCACATATAGATGCACACCTGTTCGCGCATGAACCCGCCCAGGATGAAGGTCGTGGCGGTCAGGACAGCAACCGTCGCATAGGCGACAGGCGCAGCGGTCCCGCTCCAGAACTGTTGCTGCAAGGTCGGCGCGTCGGCAAAATAGAATATCCACGCGCCCCCGGTGCCAAAGGCGATGAGCAGCCATATGCTCCATTTGGCGACCCGCCGGGCGATCTTGCCCGCGCTCCAGGGCGCCTTGTCCAGGCGGATCTGGGCATTGCGGTCGCCGTCGATGAAGCGTTCGACATGCTGGTAGAGGTCGGTCCACACCGTCTGCGGGCAGGCATAGCCGCACCAGGCGCGCCCGACCGCGGAAGTAACCAGGAACAGGCCGACCCCGGCCATGACCAGCAGGCCAGCGACATAATAGAATTCATGCGGCCAAATCTCGATCGCGAACATGTAGAAGCGACGATGGGCGAGATCGACCAGCACGGCCTGATCGGGTGCATAAGGGCCGCGATCCCAGCGCAGCCAGGGCGTTATCCAGTAGATGGCGAGCGTGACCGCCATGACCACCCATTTCAGGCGACGGTAAAAGCCGTCGATCGCCTTGGGATAAACGCCCTTGCGCTTGGCATAGAGGGACAGGGGAGCGGCGGTCATGGCAGGCGCACCTGACGCCTGCCGTCCACCCACCCTAGCACAGGCAGGCTATTGCCGCGCATCGCTCGTCGCCTCCGCCGCGCCGTTGTCCACCGCCGTCGCCACCGGCACCGCCACCGGCACCGGAGCAGCCTCGCCCCCGCCCAGGCTGTGGACATAGGCAGCCAGCATCCGCACCGTCGCCGGGTCCAGCTTGTCGCCCCAGCGCGGCATCACGCCCTGGCGGCTGTTCCACACCGTCTGGTGAATGCTCTCCGCGTCGCCGCCATACAGCCATATGCCATCGGTCAGATTGGGCGCGCCTAGCTCGCGATTGCCCTTGCCCGCCGGGCCGTGGCAAACGGCGCAATTGTCGGCGAAAAGCTGCCCGCCCCGCCGGGACGCGGCATCGGGCTTCTGCTGGCCGCTGATCGTGCGGACATGCGCCACAAGATCGTCGACCTGCGCCGCCTGCAACAACTGGTCGCGGCCAAATGCGGGCATGATCGACATCCGGGTTTCGGCATGATCGGGATTGCGAACGCCGTCGATGATCGTCTTTTCGATGGTGACCAGATCGCCACCCCACAGCCAGTCGTCGTCATTCAGGTTGGGATAGCCCTTCGATCCGGCAGCGCCCGATCCATGACATTGCACGCAATGGACCTTGAACGCCGCGCGCCCGCCATCGACCGCCGCCTGCATCAGCGCGGCATTGGCCGGCAACTGGTCGATCGGCGTCGCCGCGATAGCGCGGTGGATCGGCGCGACCTTCGCCGCCTGTGCCGCCATGTCGCGCGCCAGATCGCCACGGCTGGACCAGCCCAGCATCCCCTTGGTATAGCTGTTCACCAGCGGCCAGGCCGGATAGGCGATGACATAGGCCAGCGAAAACAGGATGCAGGCGTAGAAGGTCCACAGCCACCAGCGCGGCAGCGGCGTATCCAGTTCCTCGATCCCGTCCCATTCATGCCCCATCGTCGGGGTGCCGCTATGTTGGTCGATCTTGCTCTTGGTCGGGTCAGCCATGGTCGCCCCCCTTGGTGTCGCTGTCGGTGAAGATCATAGTGGCGGCATCGCCGCTGCGGCGGCGCGCGCCGGGCCGGAAATGCCAGCCGATGAGGATCAGGTAGGAGAGGCCCATGAAAACCAGGCCCCAGCTGTCGGCGAAATGGCGCATCGCGTCATAGCTCATCGCACCGTCTCCTGCGCGGCGGCGGCCTTGGTATCGACCAGCGTGCCGATCATCTGGAGATAGGCGACCAGCGCATCCATTTCGGTCAGCCTGTTCGGATCACCGTCGAAATCGCGCACCTGCGCCTTGGGATAGCGCTTCGCCAGCGCCGTGCTGTCGGCGTTTGGATCGGCCTGCGCTTTCAGGTCGTCGTTGGCGGCGGCGATGGCGTCCTTGTCATAGGGGACGCCAACGCGCGCCAGGGCGGTCAGATCGCCGCTCATGTCGCCGGCCTTCAGGTCGCGTTCGGCCAGGAAGGGATAGGTCGGCATGATCGATTCCGGTACCACCGCGCGCGGGTCTTTCAGATGCTGGACATGCCATTCGTCCGAATAGCGTCCGCCCACCCGCGCCAGATCCGGCCCGGTGCGCTTGGACCCCCACTGGAAGGGATGATCATACATGCTTTCGGCCGCCAGGCTGTAATGGCCATAGCGTTCTACCTCGTCACGGAACGGGCGGATCATCTGGCTATGGCAGTTGTAGCAGCCTTCGCGAATGTAGATGTTGCGCCCGGCCAGTTCGAGCGGGGTGTAGGGGCGCATCCCCTCCACCTTCTCGATCGTGGAGTCGATCCAGAACAGCGGCGCGATCTCCACGATGCCGCCGATGGCAACGACGATCAGCGCAGCGATGCCCAGCAGGGATACGTTGCGTTCCAGCCTGCCATGATCGAAAAATTTGCTTTTGGTCTTGGTTTCCATGTCGGTTTCTCCGTCACGCGGCGTGCGGCTGGAGGGGACGGTCGGCGACGGGATCGAAGGCAGCGTCGCGCATCGGTTTTTCCTCGCGCTGGCGTCCTGCGATGGTCAGGCCGATATTGACCGCCATGATGATCGCGCCAGCCAGATAGAGCAGGCCGCCGGCTGCGCGGATCAGGTACATCGGGAACATGGCCTTCACGACTTCGGAGAAGGCGTAGACGAGGTAGCCGTCGCTCCCATATTCGCGCCACATCAGCCCCTGCATGATGCCCGCCGTCCACATCGCCGCGGCGTAGAGGACGATGCCGACCGTCGCCAACCAGAAGTGCCAGTTGACCATGCACAGCGAATAGAGGCGTTCCCGGCCCCACAGGCGCGGCGCCATATAATAGAGGCAGGCAAAGGTGATCATGCCGTTCCAGCCCAGCGCGCCGCTGTGCACATGGCCGATCGTCCAGTCGGTATAATGGGACAGGCTGTTGACCGCCTTGATCGACATCATCGGGCCTTCGAAGGTCGACATGCCGTAGAAGGCGAGCGCCATCACCATCATGCGGATGATCGGATCGGTGCGGATCTTGTCCCAAGCGCCGTTCAGCGTCATCAGGCCGTTGATCATCCCGCCCCAGCTGGGCATCCACAGCATGATCGAAAAGACCATGCCCAGCGTCTGCGCCCAGTCGGGCAGCGCGGTGTAATGCAGATGGTGCGGCCCCGCCCAGATATAGAGGAAGATCAGCGACCAGAAATGGATGATCGACAGGCGATAGCTATAGACCGGGCGTTCGGCCTGTTTGGGAACGAAATAATACATCATCGCCAGAAAGCCGGCGGTCAGGAAGAAGCCGACCGCATTATGGCCGTACCACCATTGGGTCAGCGCATCCTGCACGCCCGCAAAGGCGGCATAGCTTTTGGACCCCAGCAGGCTGACCGGCATCGACAGATTATTGACGATGTGCAGCATCGCGATGGTGATGATGAAGGACAGGTAGAACCAGTTGGCGACATAGATATGCGGTTCGGACCGCTTCAGGATCGTCCCGCCGAACACCAGCAGGTAACAGACCCACACGACCGTCAGCCACAGGTCGACATACCATTCCGGCTCGGCATATTCCTTGCCCTCGGTAATGCCCATCAGATAGCCGGTGGCGGCCAGCACGATGAACATCTGGTATCCCCAGAAGACGAAGCGGGCCATGGTGGGAAAGGCGAGCCGCGCCCGGCAGGTGCGCTGCACGACATAGAAGCTGGTCGCGATCAGCGCATTGCCGCCAAAGGCAAAGATGACTGCCGAGGTGTGCAGCGGCCGCAATCGCCCGAAACTGGTATATTCAATCCCCAGGTTCAGCGCGGGAAAGGCCAGCTGGAGCGCGATGTAGAGACCGGCGAGAAAACCGGCCAGACCCCAGAATATTGTCGCAATGACGCCCCAGCGGATCATGTCGTCATCATAACGCCCCTGATCGGGCATCTTGAGTGCGCCGCGGATGATCGCACCATAGTCGGCGCGTTTCAGGGTGAGCGCCGCGAGCAGCAGTCCGGTCGCCGCCACGATCGTCATATGGACGGCAAAACCGCTGTCCGCCGCCATGACCGCCGCAGCGGCCGCGAGCAGGGCCAGCGCGAACCACCCGCCCGCCTTCATGACCAATTGTTCCATGCTTATCCCCCAGGAGATATGTTCGTCGAAATCGCCTGCACGGGCGGACATCGACTGTCCTTGTCCTCTGTCAAAAGGGGGCATCGGGGTCTGTAGGTGAATGTCCCTATCCGGGCCGATATGTGCCGGTCAGGCCGCTTCGGCGAGGCAGGACAACTGGTCGCGATCCAGTATTTCGACGGTACGGCGGTTCGGCAGGTCGATGATTTTCGCCCGCTTCATGTCGGTCATCTGGCGGCTGACCGTCTCGATCGTCAGGCCCAGCACATCGGCGACCTGCTGGCGCGACAGGGGCAGCGCGAAGCTGTCGAGCGGCCCCGCGCCCTCCCCCGCCAGCCGGTGCGACATATCGAGCAGGAAGGTCGCGATCTTTTCCCGCGCATTCTTCCGGCCCAGCAGCAGCATCCAGGCGCGCGCCCGGTCCAGATCGTCCAGCGTGCGTTGCAGCAGGCGGTGGCCAAGTTCGGGATGGGTGCGGGCAAAACCGTCGAACGCGCCCCGCGTGAACAGGCAGAGGCGCGCGTCGGTCAGCGCGGTGACGCTATGGGGGGTGCTTCGGCCAAAGGGGCGACCGATGAAATCGGACGGATAGACCACGCCGACAATCTGTTCGCGGCCATCGCCGGTGGAGGCCGACAATTTGAGCGTGCCTTCGATGACATTGGCGACGATGGTGGCATCGTCCCCTTCCCACATCACCGTCTGCCCGGCCTGCACCGTCACCCGCCGGCCAAGCCGATTGAGCGCGGCGCGATCATCCTCCTCCAGCGTGCCGCAAATCGCGCGCGCACGCACGTCGCATCGCTGGCAGAAGCTGGCGTCCTGGCACGGAACCGGGGCGGGGGCGGCGGGCGCGGTTTGCGCCAGATCAAAATGCATCATCATGATCGCTGCCTGACGCAGCGGCGGGCATCAGCCTATCCGTAATGTCCCTGATCGGACATCATTGCATCCCGGCCTGGAACGCGATGCGGAGCGCTTCGGACAGGCTGCGCACGTCCAGCTTCTGCATCAGATTGGCGCGATGGATTTCCACCGTGCGCGGCGAAATGCCCAGATCATAGGCGATCGACTTGTTGGGCAGTCCTTCGACCAGACCGTTCAGCACCTCGCGTTCGCGATCGGTCAGTATGTTGAGGCGCGCCTGCGCATCCTCGCGCCGCGCGCCGGCGTCGCGGTGGGCGGCAACCTGCGCATTGGCGGCGGCGATGGCGTCCAGAAGCGCCGCCTTCTCGAACGGCTTTTCGATAAAGTCGGTCGCGCCCGCCTTCATCGCGGCCACCGCCATGCCGACATCGCCATGGCCGGTCATGATGATGACGGGCAGCAGGACGCCCCGCGCGCGCAGTTCGCGCTGCACCTCCAGCCCGTCCATGTCCGGCATCCGCACGTCCAGCAGGACGCAGCCCTGCTCCAGCCCGGCGGCTTCCTTCAGGAACGGAATGCCGCCTGAAAAGCTCTGCACGGCAAAGCCGCTGGTCTTGAGCATGAAGCTGAGCGATCGGCGGATCGCCTCGTCATCATCGACGACATAGATGAGGGGTTGGGTCATGGCGTCAATCCGCGGCGTCCAATGTGAAATGAAAGGCGACACCGCCCCAGCGCGATCGCGTCGCCCAGATGCGGCCGCCATGGCCTTCCACGATGGTGCGGCTGATCGACAGCCCGACGCCCATGCCCGTCGGCTTGGTGGTGCTGAACGGGGTGAAGAGCGATCGTTCGACCGCCGGATCAAGGCCGGGGCCGCTATCCGCGATGACAATCTCCACCCGGCCATCATCGTCAGGTGCGGCCGACAGATGGAGAATGCGCATCGGACGCCCCTCCATCGCTTCCACCGCGTTACGGACGAGATTCGTGATCACCTGCTGCACCTGCACCCGGTTGGCCATGATGCGGCCTACACGGGGATCGACGGCGATGTCCATATCGATGCCCCGGCTGTTGATGCCGATAAAGGCCAGCGCCACCCCTTCCGACAACAGGGTCGATACGGTTTCGGGCTGGCGGTCCGCTTCGCCCCGGCGAATGAATTCGCGCAGCGACCGGATGATCTCCCCGGCGCGCAGCGCCTGCGTCGCGGCCTCGTCCATCGCTTCGCCCAACAAAGTCCGGTCGATCGCGCCTTCCTGCGCCAGCAGGTCGCGCCCCGCCTCCATATAATTGGCGATCGCCGTCAGCGGCTGGTTGAGTTCATGCGCCAGCGCCGCGGCCAGCGTCCCCATTGCGGTCACGCGCGACGCATGGCTAAGTTCGGCCTGCAAATCCTGTACCCGCCGTTCGGTTTTCTGCCGCTCGGTCAAGTCGCGGATGAAGCCGGTGAACAATCGCATACCCTGATCGCTGACCTCGCCGACCGCCAGTTCGATGGGAAAGGTCGATCCATCCCGCCGCCGCGCCGTGGTCAGGCGACCGATGCCGATGATCTTCTTTTCCCCGGTCTCGCGATAATGATCCAAATAGCCGTCATGCCGCTCGCGATCGGGCGATGGCATCAGCATCGACACATTCTCGCCCAGCACTTCGGCCTCGCCATACTGGAACATGCGCTGTGCCGCCGGGCTGAACGACATGATGCGCCCGCGCGCGTCGATGACGATCAGGGCGTCGGGCACCGTCGCCAGGATCGACCCCAGCAACGCCTGTTCCAGGCTATGCGCATCATCGCGCGGATCGACATCGTTGATCGCCATTGCCCATCACTGACGCGAAATCAGTGCGCCAGCAAGAGCGGAACCCGCGCTTCGCCCAGCAGATAGCGGGTGACGCCGCCGAATATGGTTTCGCGCAGGCGGCTATGGCCAAAGGCACCCATCGTGATCCAGTCGACGCGCAGTTCGTCGGCGGCGGCGGCCAGAGCCTCCTCGACCGTCCGGCCCTTGCGCGGCCATTCGTGGATTTCCGACGCGATGCCATGGCGCGAAAGATATTCGCTCGCGTCGGTCGGCGGAAAATCGCGCTTGGCCTTTTCCTCGACGGTCACGACATGCACCTCGCTCGCCAGCGCCAGCAATGGCCGCGCGGCGCACAAGGCCACGGCGGCCTCGTGCGATCCATCCCATGCCACCATCGCCCGACCCTGACAGGCAAAGGCCTTGCACCCCTTGGGCACGGCCAGGATGGGCGCGCGGCTGCTGATTGCCAGGTCAGCGACGATCGGCAGCGGATCGCCGATCCCCCGGCGGCCCGGCCCCGGCAGGGTCACGATGATCGCATCGACCAGCCGGGACGCGGACAGGATGCATTGCACGACGTCGCCATCGCTGTGCCGCCAGTCCCACGCCACGCCCTCGCGCTGGATACGCGCTTCGATCTTTTCCTTTTCCTGCGCCTCGGCAATGCGGATATTGTCGATGTCCTGGGGCAGCACATAACTGCCGCCATACATGTCCGCCGACACATAATCGATCACCGGCGTAACCTGAAGGCAGCGAACATGCGCGCCGGTCGCGCGGGCAATGTCCAGCGCCACCTCCATCCGGCTATTCTGGGCGCTATCCTCATGAATATGCAGCAGAATGGTTTTCATGGGCGAAACTCCGGCAGGCAAGGGCGTTGGACAATTGCCTTCCTGCTTATCCCTGCGCCGCCACCCGCTCCATCCGCAAATGTCCCTATTCGGGCCGTCAGATCAGATAGCCAACCTCATACAGGCCCCATCGCCGCCCTTCGAAAACCAGCGGCACGAACACGCTGCGCAGCGCGCGATAGCGACCCTCGCCCAGATCCTGGCGATAGGTGAACAGGAAAAAATCCCCCTCCCCGTCCAGCGCCCGCCGGGTCTGGCTGTCCATGAACATCTGGCGGTTGCGCGCATGTTCCATGTTCCAGCGCGGATCGCCGGGCCGCTGCGGCTGGCTGCGGGTGCTGATATGAGTGGGCAGATAGCCGTTCATGTCGATCAAGCAGCACCCCACGATCGCGCTGTCCTCACCCGTGCGCCGGTCCAGCGTCGGACGCAGCAGCGCGTCGGCAAAGGCGGTGAAGCGGGTCTGATATTGCGCCGGTTCAGTCCCCTCGATCCGGCGATAGTCGGTGTCGAACAGGTCGCCCCCACTCAGCTGATTGTCCGCAATCCCCTGCCGGATCAGCGCCATCACCTCATCGGCGCCTTCCTCCGCCAGCGCGATATAGCGACTGTTGCGGGTCCGCCCTGGCCCATGGGCGGCGGTATCGAGCATGGCGTTGGCCATGCCCTCCAGCCCTTCCAGTTGCCCGCGCGCCACTTCCACCCGCGTTGCGCTTTCGCTGGCCGACTGGCTGAACAGCGCCAACCCCTGCCGCAACGCCGCCACGTCGCTGTCCGCCTCGTCGGTGCAGGTCACGATCGCATCGGACCGTTCGGCAAATTGCGTCACCAGCGATGCGATCTCCGCCATGCTCATCCGCAGCCGGTCGATATGCGTGCCGACATCGCGCCCGCGCACGATATTGGCCTCCACCCCGCCGATCAGCCGCCGGGCATCGCGATCCAGCATGCCCAGCTTGTCGCCAACCGATGCCGCCGATTCGCCCGCCTGCCCCGCCAGCCGTCGGATTTCGTCCGCCACCACGGCAAAGCCTTGCGTCGCCTCCCCGCCGCGCGCCGCCTCGATCGCGGCATTGATGCCCAACAGCCGCGTCTGCCGCGCGATCGTCCCCAGCTCGTCGGAAATATCGCCCACCGCCTCGATCACCGACAGGAACTGGCGCAAATGCCCCTCCAGCCCCGTGACATGCTCGACCAGCCCCGCCACCTCGCCCAGCGACAATGTGATGGCCGCATGTCCCTCAGCAATGATCCGCCCCGCCCGACGCGCGGTCAGGCTCAATTCCTGCGCGGCTGCGACACTTTCATTCTGGCTGGCGGCCAGCGTATCCATATTTGCGTGCAAATCGGACAGCCTCGCTGAATCCTGCTGTATCCGCAGGTTCAACTCGCTCAGAAAGCCCGCGGTTTCGCTGCATTGCAACGCGATGTCGCCTGACCGTTCCCCAAGATCAGCCAGCAAGTCCCTGTTTTCCAAGCGTAGGCCCCAAATTTCCCGATGACTGGATAGTGACGCATTAACCATGCACTGCAACACTTAATATTCCGACAAGCGCTGAGTCCGGCCACTTGCATCATGCGCCGCGCTGCCCGACAAAGGCGGCCATGCTGCTCAATTTTCTCGATGCGCTCCGCGCCGCCGGCATCCCCGCCAGCATCAAGGAGCATCTGCTGCTGCTCGAAGCGCTGGACCGCGACGTCATCGAACGGCGGCCGGAGGATTTCTATTATCTCGCCCGCGCAACCTATGTGAAGGATGAAGGGCTGCTCGACCGCTTCGATCAGGTATTTGGTCAAGTGTTCAAGGGCGTGCTCGGCAGTTCGGGCGTAGAGGCGGAAATACCGGAGGAATGGCTGCGACTGGTCGCGGAAAAATATCTCAGCCCCGAAGAGATGGAAAAGATCAAGTCGCTGGGCGACTGGGACGAGATCATGGAGACGCTCAAGAAGCGGCTGGAGGAACAGCAGGAGCGGCATCAGGGCGGCAATAAATGGATCGGCACCGGCGGCACCTCCCCCTTCGGCAATGGCGGCTATAATCCTGAAGGCGTCCGGATCGGCGGAACGAGCCGGCACAAGCGCGCGATCAAGGTGTGGGAAAAGCGCGACTTCGCCAATCTCGACAACACAAAGGAGCTGGGCACCCGCAATATCAAGGTCGCGCTGCGTCGCCTGCGCCGTTTCGCGCGCGAAGGATCGGCGGAGGAACTGGACCTGGATGAAACCATCCGCGGCACCGCGCGGCAGGGCTGGCTCGACATCAGGATGCGGCCCGAACGGCATAATGCAGTCAAGCTGCTGCTGTTTCTGGACGTCGGCGGATCGATGGACCCGTTCGTCAGGCTGTGCGAGGAGCTTTTCTCCGCCGCGACCAGCGAATTCAAGAATATGGAATTTTTCTACTTCCATAACTGCCTGTATGAAGGCGTGTGGAAGGATAATCGCCGCCGCTTCGCCGAACGTACCCCGACCTGGGACATCCTCCACAAATATGGCCATGACTATAAGGTGATCTTCGTCGGCGATGCGACGATGAGCCCCTATGAGGTCAGCCATCCGGGCGGGTCGGTCGAACATATGAACGAAGAGGCGGGCGCGGTCTGGCTGCAACGGGTCGCCCATACCTATCCCGCGACCGTATGGCTCAACCCCACGGCCGAAGCGCATTGGGGCTATAACCAGTCTATCCGCCTGATCCGCGAATTGATGAACGACCGCATGTATCCGCTGACGATCGAGGGCATCGACGCGGCCATGCGGGAGCTGACGCGCAAGCGCTGATGGCGACGATCGTGGCCGAAGCGCTGGCGCTGCTTCAGCGTGGCGACAGCGCGTCGGCGCATGGGCTGATCGACGCGGCTTGTGCGCGCGGCGATGGCGATGCGCTGGCGATGCGGGCGCTCTGGCGGGTCGAGGGGCGATGGCTACCGCGTGACCTGGCCGCCGCGCGGGTGGATCTCGCCGCCGCCAACAGCATCGGCGCGGCGCGGATTCTCGCGGGCTTCCTGGCTTCCGGCATGGGTGGCGCACGCGACTGGGCCGGGGCGCTGACGATGCTCGACGACTGGGCGGATCGCGACCCGATCGCGGCCGGGCAACGTGCCCTGATTGCGGCAATGGCGATCGACGCCCATGGCGATCCGCTCGCCTGGCCGACACCCGAACCATTGTCCGACAGCCCGATGATCCACGCCCTGCCCGGCCTGCTCACGCCATCGGAATGTGACCTGCTCGCCAGCCTGTCCGACCGCAGGCTGCGCCCGGCGCTGATCTTTCATGAAGGGCAAAAGCGCTTCGTCGCCGATCCTGTGCGCGATTCCGACGCGGCGGGATTTCCCATCGTGTCCGAATGGCCCGCCATTCACGCCATCAACCGCCGCCTCGCCGCCGCCAGCGGCACCACGGTCGAACAGGGCGAAACCCTGCAAGTCCTGCGCTACCGCCCCGGCCAGCAATATCGCGTCCATCTGGACGCCGTGCCGGGCCTTTCCAACCAGCGCAGCCTGACCCTTCTGGTCTATCTCAACGACGATTATACTGGCGGACAAACCCACTTCACCCGCCTTCCGCTCTCCCATCGCGGTCGAAAGGGCGATGGACTGCTCTTCGCCAACATCCTGCCCGATGGACGCCCCGACCCGATGAGCGAACATGCCGGGCTGCCGGTGCAATCGGGGATCAAGCTGATCGCCAGCCGCTGGATACGGCAAAGGCCACCGGACGGCCTGGACGGCTTTGGCCAGCATGAGGCGATGGCATGAAGCGGGTGCCTGCCGATCAGACCCGCTTCGCCCGTATCCGCCTTGTTCTCGAGCAGGCCGCCGTCGCACCGGGTTGGCGCGGCCTGCTTTTCGAATGCCTGATGTTCGGTTTCAAACAGGGCTGGGCCTGCCTGTTCGGCGCGCTGATCCTCGCGCTGTTGCTGGGCACCCATTTTTTCTACCCGGCCTCCGCGCCCCTGCACCGCTATGATTTCCTGACGCTGTGCGCCCTCGCCATCCAGATCGGCATGATTGCATTCCGGTTGGAAACATGGCGCGAAGTCGCGGTGATCGGGATATTTCATGTCGTCGGCACGGTGATGGAATTGTTCAAGACGGCAGCAGGCTCATGGGTCTATCCAGAGGCCAGCCTGCTGCATATCGGCGCGGTCCCGCTCTTTTCCGGCTTCATGTATGCCGCGGTCGGCAGCTACATCGCGCGGGTCTGGCGCATCTTCGACTTTCGCTTCAGCGGCTACCCGCCGCGCTGGACCAGCTTCGTCCTCGCCATCGCCATCTATATCAATTTCTTCGCCCATCACTGGCTGCCCGATGTCCGCCTGGCGCTGTTCGCGATTACGGCCCTGTTGTTCGGGCGCTGCCAAATCTGGTTCAGGCCGCTCCACCGTCACCGCGTGATGCCGCTCCTGCTCGGCTGGTTTCTCGTCGCCCTTTTCATCTGGTTTGCGGAAAATATCGCGACCTTCGCCAACGCCTGGAACTATCCCGATCAGGCGGCAGGCTGGCGTATGGTGTCGCCGATGAAAATGGCGGCTTGGTATCTGCTGATGATCATCAGCTTCGTCCTCGTGTCGCTGGTGTCGCCGATCCGGCGGCCGCCACTGTCCTACCGCGATCCGACAAGCTATGATGCGTCAGCCACTTTGCGATAGGATCACGCTCACATAATATAATGTCGCATTTGCCGGGAAATATGCGAAGTTAAGCCCGAAACAGCACCCCGCCCGTCATCGGCTCCGGCGCGCCCGTCGTCCCCGGAAAGCTGATCGGCAGTCCCGCAAGATGGCGCACCGCCATATAGGCGAAACCCTGCGCCTCCAGCGCGTCGCCGTCCCAGCCCAGCACATCGACCGACCGGACATCGACCCCGCACCGCTCGGCCAGCATCGCCATCAGCGTCCTGTTATGCCGCCCGCCGCCCGCGACATGCAGGCACAGCGGCCGCTCCGCGAGATGGTCGATACCGCGCGCGACCGCCGCTGCGGAAAAGGCAGTCAGCGTCGCCGCGCCATCCTCCAGATCCAGCCCCTGCACCGCTTCGATCGTGAACGCCTCACGGTCGATGCTTTTGGGCGGCGGCGCGGCAAACCATGGGTCGGCCAACATCGCACCCAGCCGCGCCTCATCGACGCGCCCTTGCGCCGCGCAGGCCCCGCCCGCGTCATAGGCCATGTCGCCATGTGCCTGCATCCAGTTGTCGATCAGCCCGCTCGCCATCCCCGTATCGAAAGCCGTCAGCGCCCCGTCCGATCCGATTGCGGTAATGTTGGCAACTCCGCCCAGATTGAGGATAGCCACCGGCTTTTGCAGCCCGGCAGCCAGCGCGCGATGATAGACCGGCAGCAGCGGCGCGCCCTGCCCGCCCGCCGCCACATCCGCGCTGCGCAGGTCACCGACGACCGCGATGCCGAACGCCCCGGCCAGCGCCGCGCCATCGCCGATCTGCCAGGTCCAGCGCCGGTCGGGCCGGTGCGCGACGGTATGGCCGTGAAAGCCGATGACGCCGACATCCTCCGCCACATGGCCGCTCCGCCCCAGCAGGTCGGCCACCGCCTCCACATGCAATTCAGTAAGCTCCGCCTCCACCGAGGCGATCAGCGGCTCGAACCCCGGCGCATCCATCGTCATGGCGCGAGCGCAGGCTTCGGCCAGCCGCACCCGGAAGCCGTCCTGATAGGCCTGCGCATGAAAAGCGACCGGCTTGACCAGCCCATCCCCATCCGTCTCGATCAGCGCCGCGTCGATCCCGTCGCGCGATGTCCCCGACATCAGGCCGATTGCCAGCATTTACGACTCTCCGCCTCTTTTACAGCCGCCCTCCCAATGCTACAGGCGCGCGCCATGAGCAACTATCAGTCCGACCTCCTGCGCCTGCTCGACACGCGCGGCTATATCCATGACGTCACCAATGCGGCGGGTCTCGACGCGCTGGCGCAAAAGGAGATCGTACCGGGCTATATCGGTTTCGATCCGACCGCCCCCTCGCTCCATGTCGGCAGCCTGGTGCAGATCATGATGCTGCGGCGGATGCAGCAGGCAGGGCACAAGCCGATCGTCCTGATGGGCGGCGGCACCGGCAAGATCGGCGATCCCAGCTTCAAGGACGAAGCGCGCAAGCTGCTGACCGACGATCTCATCACGTCGAACGTCGCCAGCATCAAGCGGGTGTTCGAAAAATTCCTGACCTTCGGCGATGGTCCGACCGATGCGGTCATGGTCGACAATGCCGACTGGCTCGACGCCCTGGAATATATCCCCTTCCTGCGCGACATCGGCCAGCATTTCTCGGTCAACCGGATGCTCAGCTTCGACAGCGTGAAATTGCGGCTGGATCGCGAACAGTCGCTCAGCTTCCTCGAATTCAACTATATGATCCTGCAAGCCTATGACTTTCTGGAACTGTCGCGCCGTTCGGCCTGCCGGTTGCAGATGGGCGGATCGGACCAGTGGGGCAATATCGTCAACGGCATCGAACTGGCGCGCCGGGTCGATGGCACCCAGGTCTATGGCCTGACCAGCCCGCTCATCACCACGGCGGACGGGGGCAAGATGGGCAAGACGATGAACGGCGCGGTCTGGCTCAACGCCGACGCGCTGCCGCCCTATGATTACTGGCAATTCTGGCGCAACACCCAGGACGCCGATGTCGGACGCTTCATGCGGCTGTTTACGGACCTGCCACTGGACGAGATTGCCCGTCTGGAAGCCTTGCAGGGAGCCGAGATCAACGAGGCCAAGAAGATTTTGGCCGATGCCGCCACCGCCATGGCCCATGGCGCGGAAGCTGCCGCCGCTTCGGCGGAAACGGCCCGCAAGACTTTCGAGGAAGGCGCGTCGGACGCGAACCTGCCGACCGTCAGCATCGGCGCGGAAGGGTTGACGGTGGTGCAGGCCAATGTCGCGCTCGGCTTTGCCTCGTCGAACAAGGAAGCACGGCGCAAATTGCTGGAAAATGCGATCCGGGTGAACGGGAACGTGGTAAACGATCCTGCCCTGACCCTCAAACCGGGGGACAAGGTCAGTTTCGGCGCGAAAAAGCATGGGATCGTGGTCGCCTGACGGGGAAATAATGCTAGGGGAAAATTAACCGTCCCCGGTAGCATTGCGTCCATCTTCGTCCCCCTAGGCTGCCACCATGTCTTCGCTGTTCGCCAACCTCAATCATGTCATGCGATCGCGCGATCCCGCCGTGGATCAGCGCCGCGCGCCCCGCGATCTGGTTGACATGGTCAGCCACGTCACCGCGCGCGGCCGCACCCATGGCGTGCGCATCATCAACATATCGCCGCTTGGCGCCATGAGCCGCAGCGATGGCGGATTGCTGGTGGGCGAGCAAATGACGATCTGGCTGCCGATCGTAAAGGACCATCCCGCAGAAGTCCGCTGGGTCGAGGATGGACGGCTGGGCGTCGAATTTCTGCGACCCATCCCGCCCCGTACCTATGACGCGCTCATGGCGCTCGTCCCTCCGCGCCGGACGGCGTGGTAAACATCCCGTCCGCTTCTATCCGCTGACGGGTACGCACCAGCGCTTCGGGCATATCCGTGCGCAGGAAGGACAGCATCGCTTCGCGCACCTCGCAGCGCAGGTCGAATGCAATGCCTGCATTGCGGGCACTCAACAACCCCCGCAACTCCAGCGCATCGGCGCGATGGTCGGTCACCTGCAGGATGGCGACGCGCTTGTCCCAGCGGGCATTGGCGCCGGTCACTTCGATGAACTTGGCGCGAATGCGCTCCACATCGGCGGTCGGGTCCACATAAAGAAATATGGTGCCCAGCAGGTCGGACGTTTTCGTCGTCCAGTTCTGGAACGGCTTTTCCAGAAAATAGGATACCGGCACCACCATCCGCCGGTCATCCCAGATATGGACGACCACATAGGTCAGCGTAATATCCTCGATCCGACCCCATTCCCCCTCCACGATCACCACATCGTCCAGCCGGATCGGTTCGGAAAATGCCATCTGGATGCCCGCAATCAGATTCTTGAGCGCCGGCTGGGCCGCGGCGCCAACCGCCAGACCGACCAGCCCCGCCGACGCCATCAACGTCACGCCCACGGCGCGGACACCGGGAATGGCGATCAGCATCATCGCGATCACCAGTACCGCGACGATGCTCTGGGTGATGCGATAGAGGATGCGGACCCGCGTATGACGCCGCCGGGCCTTCAGATTATCCTCCACGCTCATGTCGGCCTTGTGTTCGATCATGCTGCGCAGCGCGCGCAGCCCACGCAGGACGAGCCAGCCGACGAGCAACGCGAAGATCATCTTCGACCCGATGGACCAGAACTCTTCGACACGCGGTCCCATCTCGATGGACTTGAGGCCACCCGCCAGAGCCATCAGCACAACCAGCCATCGCGTCGGCTGGAATATTTCCGGCAATAGCAGCGGGGTCATGCGGGCGCGGACGATCCGCAACGCAACGGCATAGATCGCCCAGTGCAACAGGAATGCCACGCCAACGGCGATGCCGATGGATAGCGCCGCCATGGGCGTGATGTGGGTCATGCTGATGTCGGTCATGGGATGCGAACGTGGTGCACCCTCATTTGTTTCGCAAATGCAGCATTTTTCCTAGCCGCCGCGCAACAGCCCCACCGCCGCATCCCGCTCGAACAGATAGAGGCAGGTCCGTGCCGCCTGTCCGCGCGGGCTGTCCAGCCCACCGTCGCGGTCGATCAACAAATGCGCGTCATCCCGCGCCGCTTCCAGCAACGATGCCAGATGCTCGGGCGTAGCGAGCTTCAGCTGCTGTTCGCCCGACTGGCGCGTCCCCAGCACTTCACCGGCCCCGCGCAGCTTCAGATCCTCCTCGGCAATGCGAAAGCCGTCATTCGTTTCCCGCATCAGCGCCAGCCGCGCCCGCGACGTCTCGCCCAGCGCATTGCCGCGCAGCAGCAGGCAGACGGACGGCTTGTCGCCGCGTCCGACCCGCCCACGCAACTGGTGCAACTGGGCCAGGCCGAACCGGTCCGCGCCCTCGATGATGATCAGGCTGGAATTGGGCACATCGACGCCGACCTCGATCACCGTGGTTGCTACCAATATCTGCGTCCGGTTCGCGGCAAAGGCGTCCATCGCCGCGTCCTTTTCCGGCCCTTTCATCCGGCCATGGACCAGTCCCACCCGGTCGCCAAAGCGCAGCTTCAACGATTCAGCCCGCGCTTCCGCCGCCGCCTGGTCGCTCGTCTCGCTCTCTTCCACCAGCGGGCAGACCCAATAGGCCTGCCCCCCGCCCTCGACATGGCGGGCGAGCGCGTCGACCACCTCGTCCAGCCGCGTCGCCGCCATCACCACGGTCTGGATCGGCTGGCGACCGGGCGGCATCTCGTCCAGCTTCGACACCTCCATCTCGCCATAATAGGTCAGCGTCAGCGTCCGGGGGATCGGCGTTGCCGTCATCACCAGCAGATGGGGCGCGCGTTCGGCCTTGTTGGCCAGCATCATCCGCTGGGCAACGCCGAAGCGATGCTGCTCGTCAATCACGGCCAGGCCCAGATTCTTGTACTGCACCGCTTCCTGAAAGATCGCATGGGTGCCGACCAGGATGTCGATGCTGCCATCGGCCAGCCCCATCAACGTCGCCTCACGCACCTTGCCCTTGTCGCGCCCGGTCAGGATGGCGATCTCGACTGGCAGGCCCGACGCCATTTTGCGCAGCGTCTCATAATGCTGGCGCGCCAATATCTCGGTCGGGGCCAGCATCGCTCCCTGCATCCCGGCCTCGACCGCGTTGAGCAATGCCATCAACGCCACCAGCGTCTTGCCAGACCCGACATCGCCTTGCAGCAATCGCAGCATCGGCGTGGCCTGCGCCATGTCGCCCTCAATCTCGCCAAAGGCCCGCCGCTGCGCGCCGGTTGGCGCGAAGGGCAGCTTGAGCATTGCGCGCAACCGTCCGTCGCCCGCGATCGGCACGCCGCGCCGCCGTCGAGAGGATTGCCGCACCAGCATCAGCGCCAGTTGTCCCGCGAAAATCTCGTCATAGGCCAGCCGTTCGCGCGCCATGGCGTCGGACGGGTCCGCATGGATGCGGGCCAGCGCCTCGCGCCAGCCCGGCCAGTCCTTGCGGGCCAGCAAGCTGGGTTCGATCCATTCGGGCAGGTCCGGCGCGCGGGCCAGCGCCTGCCGCACCAGATCGCGCATCCGGTTGTTGGTCAGCCCTTCGGACAGGCCATAGACCGGCTCGCGCGCGGGAATGGTGGCCGCTTCGTCGGGCGGCAGAACATGGTCGGGATGAACGATCTGAAGATTGTCGCCATAGGCTTCCAGCTTGCCCGATACGAATTTGGGTTCGCCCAGCGGCAACAGCTTGCGCGGCCAGGCGCTGTTCCGGCCGAAATAGGTGAGCGACACGGGATTGCCATGCCTGTCGGTCGCATGGACGCGGAACGGCGCGCGGGCGCTGCCGCTCGCCCGATAATCCACCGGGGTCAGGACGATGCCGATCACCCGGCCAGCATCGGCCATATCCAGTTCGTCGGTCAGGACACGATCGACCCAGCTGACCGGCAGATGGAACGCCACATCGACCGCGCGCGCCAGCCCCAGCCGCTCCAGCGGGCGGGCCAGCGCCGGTCCAATGCCCTTAAGGACAGAGATTTCGGCAAAGAGCGGATTGAGAATATCGGGTCGCATGTCTATCTGGCCAGCATCTACTCCAGCCGGGACGATGGCACAAACATCCGATCGGCTTTTTCGGCGTGCCTGCAAAAGGAACAAATTGTGAACGATAATCCCCTGATGCGCCGCCTGAAATTCCGCGCCTGGCACCGTGGCACGCGCGAAGCCGATTATGCGGTCGGCGGCTTTTTCGAGCGCTATCATCAGGAGTGGAACGCGGATGAAATCGCCTGGTTCGAGCGGTTCATGGATGAACAGGACGCCGACATCATCGGCTGGGCGCTGGGCACCATCCCCGTGCCGGACGAATGGAAGGGGCCGATGATGGACAAGTTCCTGAAGCTCGATTTCGTGAAGATTGAAAACTGACAGTTCCCCTCCCGCTTGCGGGA
Source organism: Sphingobium sp. B2 (assembly GCF_007693735.1). Lineage (NCBI taxonomy): Bacteria > Pseudomonadati > Pseudomonadota > Alphaproteobacteria > Sphingomonadales > Sphingobiaceae > Sphingobium > Sphingobium sp. B2. Next base: position 1,262,278 of record NZ_VDBZ01000001.1, on the reverse strand, counting down.
GGGGCTAGGGGAGGGCCTGTCTCTCCCATCCTTAACAAACCCTCCCCCGACCCCTCCCGCAAGCGGGAGGGGAGCCAATAAGGAGAGGGAAGAGTAACAAAATGACCGATCTCCAGAAAATCCTCCGCGCCAAAGCGCCGCTGACCCTGTCGGGCGTTCCTGCCGGGTTCCAGCCCTGGCTACTGGCGGACATCGCCCGCGCCGCGCATGGTGCAGGTTCGGCCCGCGCCGTGTTCGTAGCCTCCGACGAACAACTGATGCGCGCAATGGCGGAAACGGCGCATTATTTCGCGCCGGAGATCGAGATCATCGAAATCCCGGCCTGGGACTGCCTGCCCTATGACCGCGCCAGCCCTTCGCTGCGCACCGCGTCGGCACGCCTGGCTGGCCTTCACGCCTTGCAGGTCAAGCCCAAAGGCCCGCAACTGGTGCTGACCACGCTCAACGCCCTGACGCAGCGGACGCTGACGCCGTTTCGCGTCAGACAGTTGGTGGCGAAGCTGGCGCCCAAGGAGCGGATTGCGATCACCCGCCTTGCCGACATGCTGCAAGCCAATGGCTATGTCCGCACCGATACCGTTCATGATCGCGGCGAATTCGCGATTCGCGGCGGCATTGTCGATCTGTTTCCGGGCGGTGAGGATCAGCCGTTGCGCCTCGACTTCTTTGGGGACGAGATTGAGACGGTCCGCCGGTTCGACCCGACCGATCAGCGCACCACCGGCAGCGTGGAAGGCTTCACCCTGCTGCCAGCGTCCGAAGCGTTGCTGGACGAAGATACGATCAAGCGCTTTCGCGGCCGCTATCGCGAAATATTCGGCGCGACCGCGACCGGCGATCCGCTCTATCAGGCGATCAGCGAGGGGCGGCGGCTGTCGGGCATGGAACATTGGCTGCCCCTGTTTGAGGAAAAGCTGGTTCCCCTGTCCGACCATCTGGGCGACGATGCCGTCATCATCCGCGACCATGGCGTCGTCGGCGCGGCGGATTCCCGGTTTGAGGCGATCAGGGACTATCATGCCAACCGGGTCCAGGCGAAATCGTCCGATCCGGGCGCCTATCGTCCGCTCAAGCCCGATCTTCTCTATCTCGACGCTGCCGAATGGGACGCGGTCGTCGCCCGCTGGCCGATGCACGTCGCGACGCCATTTCACGAACCGGACAGCGCCACCGTGCTGGACTTTGCGGTCGATGGTCCGCGCGATTTCGCGCCGGAACGGGCGCAGAACGCCAATGTCTACGACGCGGTCGGCAAGCATATCGCGGCGTTGCAGCGGACGGACAAGAAAGTCGTAATCGCCAGCTATTCCGCCGGTGCGCGCGAACGGCTGTCGGGCCTGCTTGCCGACCATGGCGTCAGGCGCATGGCAGCGGCGGACGATTGGCAAGAGGCGCTGGGGCTGGCCGCCAATGGCAGCGTGGTGCTGACCATCCTGCCGCTCGACCATGGTTTCACCGCGCCCGACGTCGCGGTGCTGACCGAACAGGACATGCTGGGCGATCGCCTGGTCCGCCGGGCCAAGCGCAAGAAGAGCGCCGATGCCTTCCTCGCGGAACTGGCGACCCTTTCGCCCGGTGATCTGGTGGTTCATATGGACCATGGCATTGGCCGTTATGAAGGACTGACCCAGATCCCGGTCAGCAAGACGGCGCATGACTGCGTAGCGCTCAGCTATGCTGGCGGCGACAAGCTGTTCGTGCCGGTCGAAAATCTCGAAGTCCTTTCCCGCTATGGCTCCGACAGTGAAGGCGTGGGCCTCGACAAGCTGGGCGGCGAAGCGTGGCAGCGGCGCAAGGCGAAGATGAAGGAGCGCATCCGCGAAATTGCGGGTGAACTGCTCAAGACCGCTGCGGAACGCGCGCTGCGCGCGGCTACCGTCGCTGAACCGGACAATGCAGGCTACCCCGCCTTCGTCGATCGCTTCCCCTATCAGGAGACGGAGGATCAGGAGCGCGCCATTCTGGACGTGATCGAGGATCTGGGCGCTGGCAAGCCAATGGATCGGCTCGTCTGCGGCGATGTGGGATTCGGCAAGACCGAGGTGGCGTTGCGCGCGGCCTTCGTCGCGGCGATGGCGGGGATGCAGGTCGTGTTGATCTGCCCCACCACCCTGCTGGCGCGCCAGCATCATATGCAGTTTGAGGAGCGCTTTCGCGGCTTCCCGGTCAATATCGGTCGCCTCTCCCGCCTGGTCCCCGACAAGGAGGCCAAGGCGGTCAAGGCGGGCCTTGCCGACGGCACGGTCGATATTGTCGTTGGCACCCACGCGCTGCTGACCAAGGGTATCGAGTTCAAGCGGCTGGGTCTGGTCATCGTCGATGAAGAACAGCGGTTTGGCGTGACCCACAAGGAACGGCTGAAGGCGCTCAAGACCGACGTGCATGTGCTGACCCTCACTGCCACGCCGATCCCGCGTACATTGCAGATGGCCATGTCCGGGCTGCGCGAACTGTCGGTCATCCAGACCCCGCCGGTCGATCGCCTGGCGGTGCGCAGTTACATCATGCCATGGGACGGGGTGGTGATCCGCGAAGCGCTGCTGCGTGAACATTATCGCGGCGGGCAGAGCTTCTTCGTTGTGCCCCGCATCGCCGACCTGACCGAGATCGAGGAGTATCTGCGCACCGAAGTGCCGGAAATCAAGGCGATCGTCGCGCATGGCCAGATGAGCGCGACGCAGGTGGAAGAACGCATGTCGGCCTTTTACGACAAGCGCTACGACGTGCTGCTCTCCACCACCATCGTCGAATCCGGGCTGGATATTCCCAGCGCCAACACGCTGATCATCCATCGCGCCGACCGTTTCGGCCTCGCCCAACTCTATCAGTTGCGCGGTCGCGTGGGCCGGTCCAAGACCCGCGCCTACGCCTATATGACGACGCCCGCCAACCGCATCATTACCGAAACGGCGGAAAAGCGGCTGAAAGTGCTGTCCGACCTCGACACGCTGGGCGCTGGTTTCCAGCTTGCCTCGCACGATCTCGACATTCGCGGCGCGGGCAATCTGGTCGGCGACGAACAGTCCGGCCATATCCGCGAAGTCGGGTTCGAACTGTACCAGTCGATGCTGGAAGAGGCGATTCTGGACGCCAAGGCAGGCGGCGCTGGCGTTGAAGCGCGCAGCGACAGCTTCTCACCCCAGATCAGCGTCGATGCGCCGATCATGATCCCCGACGATTATGTCCCCGACCTCGACCTGCGCATGGGTCTTTATCGCCGCCTGAACGAGATAGAGGATCGGCAGGGGCTGGAATCCTTCGCCGCCGAACTGATCGACCGTTTCGGCAAGCTGCCCGCCCCTACGCAAAACCTGCTCAAGATCATCGAGATCAAGCAGAATTGCGTGAAGGCGAACATCGCCAAGATCGACGTCGGGCAAAAAGGCGCGCTGGTCAGCTTCTTCGAGGATCGCTTCCCCAATCCGGCGGGCCTGGTCGCCTATATTCAGCGGCTGGACGGTGTGGCCCGGCTGCGACCTGACAGCAAGGTGGTGGTCAACCGCAACTGGGCCGATTCCGCAGCTCGCCTCAACGGCGCGCTGCAATTGTCGAAGGGTCTGGCCAAGGCGGCGGCATGACGAAAGCAGGCTTTTGTCGTGCGCCAGCAATGGCCGGGAAACAGTGACGATCTAAATCACGCTGCTGACGATCAGGCAAGATAGCCCGACGTCGCAAAGCAGGAGAAATATATGAGCATGTCCCTTATCGCGATGGCCGCCGCTGCCGCGGCTTCGCATAGCGTTGCGATCGATCATCATGGGATGCAGGTTCAGGCCAATTACACCGCGCGACTGGTGGTCAACGCGCGCACGGTGGGCGCACGAACCCCCAACCGGATGGATATGCAGCGGTGCAAATGGACCGCGCGGGTCCAGATAGACCGCAGCCTTGCCCATGGTCCCGCACTCGCCCGCACCATCGCCACCGATCCATTGGCGTCGGGCAGCGATAGCGCGGCCTGTCCGCCGAGCGACCGTTTCCGCAAGGATATTGCCGAACGCCATCAGGGCCAGGTTCAGGCCCAGTTGGCGGCAGCCGTGGCGCAGGACCGCGCGCCATTGCTGGCGGAACTGGACATGGTGCGCAATCTTGCGTCCAACTGATCCGCGTTACGGCATCCTTTGGGCGGCGATGCTCGTCACCGCCGCCCATGCCATGCCAGCCGTCGCGCAAAGTCCGGGTCTCGACGCATCTGTCGAGGCGATGAGCGATGAGCGGCGGCGGGGTATCAGCTGGAGCGATGGTGATCCGGCACTGCGCCTGGGCCTGTCCGTTCCCGTCACGAATGGTTTGAGCATCGAAAGTGCTGCGACCGGCCTGTGGGGCAGCACGCGGCATGCTGGGGCGGATGGCGTCATCGACGCCGGGTTGAACTGGACCCGGCAACTGGGCGGCTGGCGGCTGTCGGCCCAGGGGCGTTACCATATGTTTCCGGGTGCATCGGGCCAGGACTATGGCGAAGTCGGCGCCGTTGCGGGCTTTCTCCTTGGCCCCGCCAGTATCGATTTCGGCGCGCACTATGCGCCCCATCAGTCGGCCATAGGTGGCGACAATCTCTATCTGTCCATAGCAGGCGCGATAGCACTGCCGAACACGCCCTTCACCTTGTCCGGCCATGTCGGCCGATCATCGGGCGATGCTGACGATCCGGCTCGTTCTGCCCGTTTGCGGCCTGACGGCACCTACCGCGATCATGGCATCGCGCTGGACTGGTATCGCGGGCGATGGTTTGCAGGATTGCGCTACAGCGGCACCAGCATCGGCGGACCCGCGCGCCGCGACGCGGGCGATACGCTGATCGCGCGAGCGGGGTTCAGCTTTTAATTGCCGCTTCCCCGGCATCGGCTTACCCTCTGCCTGTCAACAGAGGGACTATTGTCATGCCGATCGAACTGACGATCCTTGCCTGGGCCATGATTTTGCTGACGGCGCATGTCTTTGCCGCGGCGCACGCCAAAACCCGGCAATATGGCGCGCACTGGAATATGGGCGCACGCGACGAATCGCTACCGCCGCTCAATGCCCTGGCAGGCAGGCTGACGCGGGCGCAGGCGAATTTTCAGGAAACGCTGCCAATCGCGATCGTCGCTCTGATCGGCGTGGTAGTGGCAGGACGAACCAGTGACATGACGGCGCTGGGCGGCTGGATATGGATCGGCGCACGCATCGCCTATCTTCCCATCTATGCGCTGGGCATCCCCATGGTCCGCACGCTCATCTTCATGATCAGCCTGATCGGCCTCGGCATGGTGTTGTGGCCGCTGCTGGGCCTTTAGCCCGCCAGCACCAGCGCAACCAGATCGGCCGATGAAACCCCCGCCGATCGCAGGAAGCCCTGATAGAAATCGCACCCTTCGCGCGCCAGCAGATCAAGCTGTTGCTGCGTTTCGACGCCTTCGGCCACGACCTTGAGGCCCAGCGACTTGGCCATGTGGATGACGCCGCGCACGACGATCCGGTCCCGCGCCGTTCCGGCAATATCCTGCGCCAGCCCGCTGTCGATCTTGAGATAGTCGAGCGGCAGGCTCTTGAGATAGGCGAGGCTGGAATAGCCAGTGCCGAAATCGTCGATCGCGACCGCCAACCCCTCGGACCGAAGCGCGGTCAGCAGCACAGAGGCGGCATCGACATCCTCGATCAATCCGCTTTCGGTGATCTCCACCGTCAGGCGGGACCGGGGAAAACCGCTTCGGTCGACGATCGCCAGCAACCCGGCCATAAACCCCGGCTGGGCAATATCCGCAGCGGTCACATTGATCGACAGCCGCAGCGTCGAGAGCGCGCGCGGCCACGCCGCCGCCTGCCGCAACGCTTCCGCCTGAATATGCGCCGACAGCGGCAGCATATAATCGGATCGCTCGGCGGTAGCGAACAATATGCCTGCGCCCAGCGGCCCATATTGCGGGTGGTTCCAGCGCGCCAGCGCCTCGACCCCGCTAATGACCTCCGAATCGACCGGATATTGCGGCTGGAACACGATGCCTATCTCGCCCCGCTCTAGCGCAAGCCGCAGGTCGGTTTCCAACTGGTCAGGATCGACCTGACGGCTGTGCCGATCGGTCGACAGGATGCGGATGCCCTCCCCGCCCGCCTGTCGTGCATCCGCCAGCGCAGTCCCGGCACGGCGCAGCAAATGGGTCGCATCGTCTTCGGGCCGCGCCTGGGCTATGCCGCAACGGGCGATCAGGCGGATAAGATGGTCCCCCGCGCTGAACGGGCGGCCGATCGCCGCGATCAACTGGCGCGCCAGAAAGGTCGCCCGATCGCTGCCCGCCGCTTCGCCGGTCAGGCCGACCAGAAATTCGGTGCCGGTTATGCGTGCGACCATCGCACCGGGCGCGACATCGTCGACCATCCGTTCGATCCGCCGCGCGATCCGGCCAAGCAATGCGTCGCCGACGACCTGGCCATAGGCCGCGTTCATCCGTTCAAACTGACTGATCGACAGCAATATGGCGGTCGTCGCCAGGCCCGTACGGCGATCCAGCCAGTCCAGCGCCGCCTGTCGCGATCGCAGGCCGGTCAGATAATCGCGGCTGGCCAGATCCCGCTCCTGCGCGTCGGACAGCCATTCAACATCGGCGGCAACCACCCCCTGCTCGATCCGCAGATGATGCACCAGCCGGTTGCCCGGCCGGTCGGGCAGATCATGCGCCAGTGCAGCAGGTCGCCCGGCACGCATCATCGCGCGCAGTGCCGTCAGCACCGCGCGCCGTTCCGCCCTTGGCAGACGGCGGATCAGCGTCGCAGGATGAACCTGCGCCATGGGCAGGTCGAGATGACGGGCCAGACTTTCGCTCAGCCGCAGCAGCGAATCGCCGCGTCCCAATTCCCAATAGAGCGCGTCGCCCCGTCGGATGCGCTGCGCGCGCTGACTGGGCGATGCTCCACCGCCCAATCGCTCCACCAGCCGCTGGGCGGACGCCAGCACGGCGCGCAGTGACGCCTCGCTATAGGGTGCGGTCAGAAAATGGGTCGCGCCCGCCGCCAGCAGATCAGGGATGATCGCTTCGTCCGCCTTGTCGACCAGCACGATCAGCGCGCCGCCACCCGCCTCCATCGCGGGGACGAGCGGAGCCAGCAATTTAGCTTCCCCGCCGCCTGAACGCATATCGACCAGCGCAACCTGCGCTTCGCTCCGCAAATAGCGTTGCGGTGCCTCTCGCGCGCGTCTGGCGCCGATCGCGCGCCAGCCGGCTGACCGCGCGGCATGGCACAGTCCGTCCCGGTCGCCGGGCGACAGGATGAACAGGCTGCGCTGTCCGTCTTCGGCCTGATCCGCGATCACTGATATGGTCCCCTGAACGCGCGCATCGTGCCGCCTTAGCAGCAACGGGTTACCGACGTCTTGCCTCTACCGCAACCGGGCTGCCCTTGCGCCGGGCAAGTCCATCGCCTAGCTAGGTTGCCATGGCCATGGCGGACCCCTCGCGCGCGCAGATGACCGACGGCCTGGGCCGCCGGATCAGCTATTTGCGCATATCCGTCACGGACCGCTGCGACCTGCGTTGCCGCTATTGCATGGCGGAAAAGATGCAGTTCCTGCCCAAAAATCAGGTGCTCACGCTGGAGGAGATCGCGCTGCTGGCCGACCTGTTCGTGGCGCGCGGCATCAACAAGATCAGGCTGACCGGCGGCGAACCGCTGGTGCGGCGCGATATTGGCGATCTGGTGCGCCGGATCGGGCGGCATCTGGGCAGCGGGCTGGACGAACTGACGCTGACGACCAATGGCACCCAGCTGGCCGACCATGCCGACATGCTGGCCGACGCAGGGGTGCGCCGGATCAACGTCAGTCTGGACAGCCGCGACCCAGCGCGCTTTGCCCATGTCACCCGTGGCGGCAATATTGCCGCGGTGTTCGCCGGGCTGAAAGCGGCGCAATCGGCGGGACTGGCGATCAAGATCAACATGGTGGCGCTCAAGGGCATCAATGATGATGAAATCCTGCCAATGCTGCGCTGGTGCGACGCCGAAGGGCTGGACCTGACCCTGATCGAAACGATGCCGTTGGGCGAGACGGGCGAGGACCGCACCGACCATTATCTGCCCTTGAGCGAGGTAGCGGATGACATTCGCGCGCGCCACGCATTGACGCCCCTGCCCGACCGCACCGGCGGCCCGGCGCGCTATCATGCGGTCGCCGGGATGACAGCACGGCTTGGCCTCATCACCCCGCTCACCAATAATTTCTGCGCCGATTGCAACCGCATTCGCATGACGTGCGAGGGCAAGATTTTCATGTGCCTTGGCCATGAGGATCATGTCGATTTCAAGACGGCCCTGCGTGAAGGCGGACTGGCTGCTGTCGAGCCGCTGATCGATCGCGCGCTGCGTTTGAAGCCAGCGCGCCACGATTTCCGCATCGGTACGGGTGAAACCGCGCCTGCGACGCGCCGCCACATGAGCGTCACCGGCGGATGAGCGACGAAATGCGGCGTGCGCTGGTCGTGTCCCCCACCCAGGCGGCCAAGGCTGCCGAGGAACGGCTGCGCGCCACTTATGATTTCGTGCCGGTCGAGGAGGCCGAGATGATCATCGCGCTGGGCGGCGATGGCTATATGCTCCAGACGCTCCACGCGATGCTGGAAGCGCGGCGGATCGTCCCCGTGTTCGGCATGAACCTTGGCACGGTCGGCTTCCTGATGAATGAATGGCGGCTGGAACGGCTGGAGCAGCGGCTGGAAGCGGCCAAGATGTTCAAGGTCAATCCGCTGCGCATGATCGTCGATACGGTCGATGGTGAGCGGTTTTCGATCCCGGCCATTAACGAAGTGTCGCTGCTGCGCGAAACCCGCCAGACCGCCAAGCTGGAGGTGCAGGTCAATGGGCGCGTCGTCCTGCCTGAACTGGTGTGCGACGGCGTGTTGGTGGCGACTCCCGCCGGGTCGACCGCCTATAACCTGTCCGCTCATGGCCCCATCCTGCCGCTGGGATCGGCGCTGGTCGCATTAACCCCGATCAGTCCGTTCCGGCCGCGTCGCTGGCGCGGCGCCATCCTGCCGGAAAATACCGTCATCCGCTTCACCGTGCTTGATCCGGTCAAGCGCCCTGTCAGCGCCGTGGCCGACCAGCGCGAAGTGCGCGATGTCGCCCAGGTGGAGGTCAAGATCGACCGTGCGACGCCACTGACCCTGCTGTTCGACCCGGAACATACGCTGGACGACCGCATCGCGGCCGAACAATTCATCGCCTGAACAGGCGGTTTGACAGCGCCAAAGCCCGGCCTGACGGGGAGCCAAAAAAATCATCAGATTAGCGCTTGCCAATTCTTAAAAGCCGCTGCTATAGGCGCGGCCTGCCCGGCGGAAGTCGGGCTGCTCCCCGATAGCTCAGCGGTAGAGCATTCGACTGTTAATCGAATGGCCGTAGGTTCGAATCCTACTCGGGGAGCCAGTTTTTCCTGCCAGCGCGGCGATACTGCCGCCCACGGTGCGGGCTCCAAACTATCCGATGATCACTGTCAGCCGCGCTCATCCGGCGGGCTGAATACCGACCAGCCGGTTCGGCGGGCGAGTTCTTCGAGCGCCAGCGTGCCAAGGCAGCTATTGCCGCTGGCATTGAGGCCCGGTGACCAGACCGCGATCGCGGCACGGCCCGGTACGATCGCCAATATACCGCCGCCAACGCCCGACTTGCCAGGGATGCCGACACGAAAGGCGAAGTCACCCGATGCGTCATAATGGCCGCAGGTGAGCATCAGCGCGTTGATACGGCGAGCGCGGCGCGGCGAGATGACCCGGCCACCGCCCGGATGCCGGCCATCCAGCATCAGATAGCGACCGGCCAACGCCAATTGCCGGCAACTCATTTCGATCGCGCATTGATGGATGTAGCTTCCCAGCACCAGTTCGGCAGGATGGCGTACATTGTCAAAGGCGCGCATATAATTGGCGAGCGCCATGTTGCGAAATCCGGTGGCGGTTTCGGACGCGGCAACGGCCTCGTTAATGGCAATGCTGTCATCGCCGGCCAGATAGCGTATGAAGCGAAGCATCTCGCCAATGGCGACACGCGGCTCGTGACCGCCCAGATTGACGTCGGCGACGACGATCGCACCAGCATTGATGAAAGGATTGCGCGGGATGCCCTGCTCATGTTCCAGCTGGGTGATCGAATTGAACGCATTGCCCGACGGTTCGCGCCCGACCCGGTCCCACAGCTGATCGCCGACCTTGCCGAGCGCCAGCGTAAGCGCAAACACTTTGGACACGGACTGGATCGAAAAGCCGGTGTCGGCGTCTCCGCCGGTCAGCATCCGGCCATCGGCGGTAGCGATGGCGATACCAAATTGCGCCGGGTCGATCGTGGCAAGTTCCGGAATATAGGTCGCAACCTGCCCACGATCCTCCATCGACGCCATGGTGGCCGTAATATCGGCAATGACGGCAGACAGATCGAGGCTCATGCCCGCGCCGTGCCCCTGTTGTGCAAAGCCGAAAGGCCGTATCGAAGGATCATACACATCGCATGATGTCTCGATACGGCCTTTCCAGACGCTCTATAGAAGGGAAGCGACCAAGCGCGCCGTGCAGGATCAGTCGTCCTGTTCGTTTTCGCCCGACAGGTCGAGCGAATGGAGCGGCTGAACCGTCGAAATGGCGTGCTTGTAGACAAGCTGAACCATCCCGTCGCGCTCCAGCAACATGCAGAACAGATCAAAGGCGGCGATTTCGCCCTGAAGCATTACGCCATTGACCAGGAACATGGTCACCGGGCTGCCAGACTTGCGCACCGCAGTCAGGAAGATTTCCTGCAACAGCTTGGCCTTGCCATTGCCATCGCTCGCCTTGCGCAGATCGGTCAGATCCATCGACTGGGCAGGCATCACGGTGGAAATCGCGTGCTTGTACACCAGTTGGGACTGGCCATCGCGGCGCAGCAGCACGGAAAAATTGTCGAACCAGGTGATGATGCCCTGCAACTTTACGCCCTTGACCAGAAACATGGTCACCGGGGTCTTGCTCTTGCGCAGGCTGTTCAGGAAAATATCCTGAAGATTGTTCACTTTATCGGCCATGGTCTCTGCCGGTCCTTTATTCTTGGCGGGACGTTACCCGCTCTTGCACCCCTGGGCAGGGTGTCTTGCCTGCCCCCGCTTGTCGGGGGTCAGGAACAATCGTATCGCAATTGCGAAGGGGCGTCCATGGGGAATGGCACGCCCCTGATCGCTGTTGCTATTCCTTGCCGTCAGTGATGCCCAACAGCTTGAGTTTACGGTGCAATGCCGATCGCTCCATGCCGATGAAAGTAGCCGTGCGCGATATATTGCCGGAAAAACGGCGGATCTGGATACGCAGATATTCCCGCTCGAAACTTTCGCGCGCTTCCCGCAACGGCGCGCCCATGATGGCGGACTGCCCCATACCTTCGCCGCCGCCACTGCTGGTCAGTTCGGCGGGCAGCATGTCCAGTTCGATCCGGCCAATCCGATCACCGGGCGCCAGGATCATCGTGCGTTCGATGACATTGCGCAACTGACGGACGTTACCCGGCCATTCATTGGCCTGCAGGGCGGCCATCGCGTCACTCGCCATATCTGGCGGCGGCACGCGCCGTTCCGCGGCGAAGCGGGCGAGATAATGTTCGACCAGCGGCGGAATATCATCGCGCCGTTCGGACAGGGGCGGAATGACCAGCGGCACGACGTTCAGCCGATAGAAAAGATCCTCCCGGAAGCGGCGCTCTTCAATCTCGGTCGACAGATCGCGCGCGGTCGAGGAAATGACCCGTACATCGACCTTGACCTGGCGCTGGCCACCCACACGGGTGAAGCTCTGGTCGGTCAGGACGCGCAATATCTTGCCCTGCGTCGTGATCGGCATGTCGGCAACTTCGTCGATATAGAGCGTGCCGCCATGCGCCTGTTCCAGATAGCCCGGACGGACCAGACCGCTCTGATCCTCCAGACCGAACAGTTCCTCCTCTACCCGGTCCGGGTCCATCCGGGCGGCGGCGACGATGATGAAAGGCGAATCAGCACGCCCGCTCCAGCTATGGAGCATCCGCGCGGCGACTTCCTTGCCGACGCCCGCCGGGCCGGAAATGAGGACGCGGCTGCCGGTTCCCGCGACCTTCTTGATCGTGGCGCGCACGCCGTTGACCGCCGCCGATGTCCCGGTCAGTTCATCATCCTGCCCGAACCGCGCGCGCAACACCTGATTTTCGCGCCGCAACCGTTCCGTCTCGGTTGCTCGGCTGACCAGATGCAGCAGCCGGTCGGCCTCGAACGGCTTTTCGATGAAATCGGCGGCGCCCTTGCGGATCGCGGCGACGGCCGTGTCGATATTGCCATGGCCGGAAATCATCAGCACCGGAATCGTCGGATCGCGCCGCTTGATCTCGTCCAGCAGCTCCAGGCCATCCATGCGCGATCCCTGCAACCACACGTCCAGCAGGACCAGCGATGGACGGCGCGAATCCAGCGCCTCGATCGCGCTGTCGCTGTTGGCGGCGGTGCGTGTGGTAAAGCCCTCATCCTCCAGCACACCCGCGACCAGATCGCGAATATCCTCTTCATCATCGACTATCAGAATATCAAGCGCCATTGGCCGTCACTTTTCCTTTGGGCATGGCGATAGCCTGCCCTTCTTCCAATTTTTCCAGCGCCGCCGCAGCAAAGCGCAATGTTACCGATGCGCCGCCCCCCTGCGCGTCGTCGAAACGAATTTCCCCCAGATGCTCCTCGACAATCTTCTTGACGATGGCGAGGCCCAGACCCGTCCCCTTGGTCCGCGTGGTCATATAGGGTTCCAATATGCGCTCCCGTTCGGGGGGCAGGCCGATACCGTCATCGCGCACGGTGATGACCAGATCCTCGTCCACCTGCGCGACCTGCATCGATATATGCCCGCGCGGCTGACCGTCTGCCGGTTCGGGCTTGGGCTCGATGGCTTCCACCGCATTCTTGACGATGTTCGTCAGCGCCTGTCCCAACTGGCGCCGGTCGCATACCAGTTCCAGATCAGGCGCGTCGGCATGATAATCAAAGCGAATGTCGGGATGCGCCACTTCGTGCAGGAACAGCGCGTGTCGGGCAATATCGCCCACCGTCTCGCGCCGGAACACGGGTTTGGGCATCCGCGCGAAAGAGGAGAATTCATCAACGATACGGCGCAGGTCGCCCACCTGCCGCACGATCGTGCCCGTCAACCGGGTGAAGGTCGACCGGTCGCTGCTGATTTCGTCGGCATAGCGACGCTGGAGCCGTTCTGCGGCCAGTTGAATCGGCGTCAGCGGATTCTTGATCTCATGCGCGATGCGGCGGGCCACGTCGGACCAGGCAGCGCGGCGCTGGTCGGATAGCTGCTGCGTAATGTCGTCGAAGGTCAGGATATGGCCGGACGCATCGTCCGATACCTTGACCGCCAGCGTCCGCAAATCGCCATGGGCGCGGACCTGCACGATCCCCGCGCTTTCGTCCGAGGCGATCAGGTCTGCCAGATCGACCGACACGTCGCTGAGCAGGCGGCCGACCGGGTCGTCGCCTTCCTCCACCAATATCGCCGCAGCCGATCGGTTGAGCAACTGGATCACGCCCTTGCGATCGACCGACAGCACGCCAGCAGTCACGCCCGACAGGATCGCCTCGATAAAGGCGCGGCGTTCGTCCAGCTGACTGTTGGCGGCGACCAGCGCCCCGGTCTGCGCCTCCAGCCGCTGGGTCATGCGATTGAAGGCGGACGCCAGCGTGCCGATTTCGTCGCGGGCAAGCGGGCTGGTGACACGCGCGGACAGATCACCCGCCGTGATCCGGCGGGCCGCCGTCACCAGTTCATTGACAGGCCGGACCATCCAGTCGGCAACGGCCAGCGCGATATAGACCGCAATGCCCACCAGCAGCAGCGATCCCACAAACAGGGCGATGTTGAAGCGGAGCTGCAACGCGCGCGATTGCGCCGAAAACATATCATAATCGGCGATCACCTTTTGCGCGCGCTCGACATTGCTGAACGCCCAGGACCCGGAATCGCGGGTGGCATAAAGATAGATTTTCGAATTCGGATAGAGCAGCGTCACAGCCTCGATCTGCTGCGGCTTGGCCTGCACGACCACATTTTCGCCTGCGTTCAGCCGCTTGATCACGGCATCCGTCAACATCTGCGCGGCGGGGCGGTTTTCCGGGTCGACCGTGGCGGCGGTGCGGGCGACGCCATCCTTGCCGACTTCGATGATGGCCGAACGATTGAGTTTGCGGGTTACGACCTGATAGATGAAGCCCTCGGCAAAGCGCGGGCTGCTGACCTTCGACTGGGCCAGATAGTCGCGCAGATCGCTCGCCATGGTGACCGTTTCATCGCCGACTTCGCGCAGATTTTGCTCATAATAACCGCGCGCCAGATCGCTGGCATTTTGCAACATTCCGCGCGCGCTGTCGGAAAACCAGAACTGCACGCCATATTGAAACAGGAGCGAGGCGAAGATCACGACCAGCAGCATGGGAACGCTGGCAACGATCGAGAAGATGGCGACCAGCCGAACGTGCAACTGGCCATCGCTGCCAATGGCCGAAGCCGCCGCGCGCCGCTTGGCGACACGCCGCCCCAGCAGCACCAGCAGGGCGATGGCAGGCACCAGATTGGCGACCAGCAACAGCGCCACGATCGGCGGGGTCAGCAGCGCATAGGATTGGCCGCTACTCGATACGAGTCGGTAGGTCAGCACCGCCATGCCCACGAACAGCGCCAGGGTCACAGCTTCGACCAGCGCCGCCAGACGCCGTCGGCGCAGGAAAGGCGGCAAATGCTTCCGCCATCCAGGCACCCGCCGTGAAACTGTAGTCGCGCCGCTCATAGTGGCTTTGTTACAACAACCCCGTGCCCGATCAAACACAGTAATTGTCGCTTCTGCTGTTACTGGTCGATCCAGGCCATCCGTTCGTCTCGCACGATGATGATCTGGATCAATCAATCAGGCGCAGTTGCAGCGGGTCCAGCCCATAATCGGTCAGCTTCTTGCGCAGCGTATTGCGGTTGATGCCCAGCAAGCCGGCGGCGCGGATCTGGTTGCCATCGACCGTCGCCAGCACTTCCTGCAACAGGATCGGCTCGATGACAGCCAGCAGGTCATCATGCAGGTTGCGGTTGGGCTGACCGATGCCGACGCCCAATTGCCGCCGCGCCCAGTCGCGCACGGCATGGGCCAGATGATCGGCAGGGGCGGCATAGTCGGCCGGAACCGCCTCCAACGGCAGCATGTTGCGCAATATCTCGCCAGTGATGACATTTTCGCGGCTCAGCACCGCCAGACGCTGCATCATATTCTGCAATTCGCGGACATTGCCCGGCCAGTGATAGACCATCAGCAATTGGGTCGCATCGTCCGCCAGCGTCTTGCGCGGCAAGCCTTCCTGCGCGGCGCGCTCCAGAAAATGGCGGGCGAGCAGGATCACATCCTCGCGCCGTTCACGCAGCGCGGGCAGGGAAATCGGCACGACATTCAGGCGATAATAGAGGTCTTGCCGGAACCGGTTTTCCTCGATCAGTTGCGGCAGATGCTTGTTGGTCGCCGCGATAATGCGGACATTGACCCGAACAGGTTTGGAGCCGCCAACCGTCGTCACTTCGCCCGATTGCAACACCCGCAGCAGCCGGGTCTGCGCCTCCATCGGCATGTCGCCGATTTCGTCGAGGAACAGCGTGCCACCCTGCGCCTGCTCGAATTTCCCGGCGGTACGGGCGTGGGCGCCGGTGAAAGCGCCCTTTTCATAACCAAATAGTTCTGCTTCGATCAATTCGCGCGGGATGGCGGCCATGTTGATCGCGACGAAAGGCTTGGTCCGGCGCTGGCCCAGACTGTGGATGGCTTCGGCCACCAATTCCTTGCCGGTGCCCGATTCGCCCAGCACCAGGATCGACAGGTCGTTGGACAGCACGCGCGCAATGGTCCGATAGACTTCCTGCATCGCAGGCGATCGCCCGACGAGCGGCAGCCCGTCATGGGGTAGAGCCCCCTCTCCCTCCTCCACCTCTCCATTTTCAGCCTCCCGGGTGCCCAGCGCATCGGACACGGCACGAGTCAGTTCGTTCAGATCGAACGGCTTGGGCAGATATTCAAACGCGCCCTTTTCGGTCGCGCGAATCGCCGTGTTGAGCGTGTTCTGCGCCGACAGGATGATGACGCTGAGCGCCGGGCGGTCGGCGATGATGTCAGCCACCCCTTCCAACCCGTCGCCATCGGGCAGCATCACGTCCGTGATCAGCACATCGGGCGTGAAACTGTCCATCAGGGCGGCGCGCTCGCGGATCGACCCGGCGGTCTTGACCTTGTGCCCCTGCCGCCGCAGCGCTTCACCAACCACCACGCAGATAGCCGGATCATCATCGACCACCAGCACCGTTCCCGTCGCGGCCATCAGCCCATCCCCATCGGCAACAGGATGCGGAAGGTGGATTCGCCTGCCTCCGCATCGCGCGCATATTGCACAAATCCGTTCATATCCCGCACCAGCTTGTCCACCAGCGCCAGGCCCAACCCCTGCCCATCGCGCTTGCCGGTGATGAAGGGGTTGAAGAGATGGTCCAGAATATGTTCCGGCACCCCCGGTCCATTGTCGACCACCACGATCTCGATGGGCAGCACCGCACTGCCCTTGCCTCCGCCAACCATCACCGACACACCGTGCCGGAACGCCGTTTCGACCCGAATGCGGGGCTTGGCGACATGCTCCAATGCCTCCGCAGCATTTTTGAGCAGGTTGATCATGACCTGTACCAGCGCATCGTCATTGATATTGGCGAATGGCAGGGATGGGTCATAACGCTTTATAATACGGATATTTCTTGCAAATCCTGCTGCGGCGATGTCTGCCGCCCGGTCGATCAGGGGATAGATGTTGCCCGGACGACATTCCAGCGTGCGATCGGTGGTAAAATCCTGCATCCGGTCGATCAGCGCCGCGATCCGATCAACCTCATTGCAGATCAGTTGGGTCAGCGCCGCATCGCGCCCGCCCTGCCCACCTTCCAGCAATTGGGCCGCGCCGCGTATGCCCGACAGCGGGTTCTTGATCTCATGCGCCAGAATAGCCGCCGCGCCCATGGCGGATCGCGCACCGCCCGACGTGCCGCGATGGCCGATCTTGCGTGCTTGGCTTTGCGCATGGAGCGACACGACACGCCAGCCGTCATGATCGACGATCGGCGCGATCATCAGGTCGACCTCCATTTCGGCGGTGCGCCCGGCATGGACCTTGATATCATAGGCAGCGATCGGCTTCTGACTGTGCCAGATGTCGAAGCGCGCCCCCGCCTCCGCGATACGAATGGTGCGTGCGACATCGCTGCCGACGATGGCGGAACGGGCCATGTTGAGCAGGGTTTCGGCGCGCACATTGGCTTCGGCAATGCTGTTGTCGGGCCGGACCAACAAAGTCGCCACCGGCAGCGCCGTCATCTGTTCGGCCAGCGATGGCCCGTCCTGCTGCATCCGTAGCGGCGGCACCAGCGGCTGCGCGCCGGTCATGCCGCCTGACGCGCATCCACCGCCTCTGCACCGCCTGCAATCAGCGGTTCGTAGAAGCGGGCGAGCATGTCCAGAACCTTGTCCGCGTTCGGCTCTTGATTGACCGCATGGCGGAACTCGGCCGATCCGGTCAGCCCCTTGGTGTACCAGCCGATATGCTTACGTGCCATATTGACACCGGTATAATTATCATAATGTTCGAGCATTGCCTTATAATGCCCTATGATAACGTGATATTGTTCTTCCAGCGTTGGGTCGGGCACGCGCTCGCCCCGGTCGAGCCATGCCATGACCTGACTGATCAGCCAAGGTCGCCCATAGGCACCCCGCCCGATCATCACCCCGTCCGCGCCGCTCTGTTCCAGCGCCATATCCGCGTCTTCGATCGAACAAATGTCGCCATTAGCGATGACCGGCAGCTTGACGGCGTCCTTGACGGAACGGATGAAACCCCAATCCGCCGATCCCTTGTACATCTGGCAGCGGGTCCGACCGTGAACGGTAATCAGCTTCGCGCCCAGATCCTCGGCAATATGCGCCAGTTCAGGCGCGTTGAGGCTACTATGGTCCCAGCCCATCCGCATCTTGACCGTCACGGGCACGTCCACCGCCTCGACCGTCGCCTTGATCAGCGCGGCGGCCAGCGGCAGGTCGCGCATCAGTGCGCTCCCCGCGTCACCATTGACCACCTTCTTGACCGGGCAGCCCATATTGATGTCGATGATCGCCGCTCCCCGATCCGCGTTGAGCTTCGCGGCATCGGCCATTTCGGCGGGTGAGCAGCCAGCCAATTGCATCGACACCGGTTCTTCCAGCGGATGCCAGGCGGCCTTTTGCAAAGACTGGCGGGTTTCCCGGATCATCGCCGCAGTCGCGATCATCTCCGTCACATTGAGGCCGCAGCCATAGCGGCGCACCAATGTGCGGAACGGCATGTCAGTTACGCCAGTCATCGGCGCCAGCACGACGGGCATGTCGATCGTCAGCGGACCGATGGATATGGGGGAAAGCCTGCGCATGATACTCAAAGGATAGTGCCTAAAAAACAGGCAGCCCATAGCGGTTATTGGTCGATGGAGCAAGCGAAGGGGTCTGGCGGGGGTGCGTGCAAGCGTCTATGCCCCGCGCCATGACTGACAACAGGCACAGGACCGTTGCCCTGCTGGTAGCTGCTGGCACCGGCAGTCGCGTGGGCGGCGACATTCCCAAGCAATTCCGAACCATCGGTGGCAAGGCTGTTATCCTCCATGCCGTCGACGCCATGATGGCGCATGGAGGGATCGATGCGATCCACCTGGTCATCGGCGCCGGGCAGGAAACGCAGGTGCGCGCGCTGCTGGCGGATCGCGCCATTGCTGGCTTGACCGAAGGCGCCGACAGTCGGCGCGGGTCGGTGCGCGCGGGGCTGGAAGCGATTACGGCAACGGGCGGGGCCGATCGGGTGCTGATCCACGACGCCGCGCGGCCTTTCGTGCCTACTGCCGTGATAGACCGGCTGCTCGGCGCGCTCGACGATGCGCAGGGGGCGATTCCGGTGCTGCCGGTCGCCGATACGCTGGTGCGGGGTGCGGATGGCGCGATGGGCGATGGCGTCGCGCGCGATGGCCTGTTTCGGGTCCAGACGCCGCAAGCCTTCATGTTCGACACGATATTGGCCGCGCACCGCTGCTGGGACGAAAGCCGCGAAGCCACGGACGACGCGCAGATTTTGAAAGAGCAGGGTCATGATGTCATATTGGTCGCTGGCGATGAAGGGCTGGAAAAATTGACCTATCCACAGGATTTCGCCCGCGCAGAGGCCCGGCTGGCAAGCGCCCGCACTGTGCGCGTTGGCATGGGCTATGACGTCCATCGCCTCGCCGCGGATGAAGAATTATGGCTGGGCGGCATTCGCGTACCCCATGATCGCGGGCTGGCCGGGCATAGCGACGCCGACGTGGCGCTGCACGCAATCGTCGATGCGTTGCTGGGCGCATTGGCGGAGGGCGACATCGGCAGCCACTTTCCACCATCCGACCCGCAATGGCGCGGGGCGTCGTCCGACCGCTTCCTCGCTTATGCGGGCGACCGGGTCGCAGCGCGCGGCGGGACGATCGATCATGTCGACCTGACCATCATCTGCGAAGCGCCAAAGATCGGCCCTCATCGCGACGCCATGCGGGCACGGATCGGGGAGATACTGGGCCTGCCGGTAGACCGGATCAGCGTGAAGGCGACCACGACCGAACGGCTGGGTTTTACAGGGCGGCGCGAAGGTATTGCGGCGCAAGCGGTTGCCACCCTCTCCCTTCCCGCGCTATCCTGATCCCATGCCAGACAGCATTCTTCCCCCCATCCTGGTCGAACTTGCCGACCGGGTCATCATCGCCAACCGTCGTGCCGGGCGGACCATCGCCGTCGCCGAAAGCTGCACCGGGGGACTGGTGTCCGCCGCGCTCACGGAAATCGCAGGCTCGTCCGACGTGTTCGAGGCAGGATTCGTCACTTATTCCAATGATATGAAGGCGGAACTTCTAAAGGTTTCGCATGATGTGCTGGAAACATTTGGCGCGGTGTCCATCGCTACGGCCTGGGCCATGGCGCAGGGCGCCTTGCTCAACAGCCATGCCCATGTCGCCGTCGCGATCACCGGGATCGCCGGGCCGGGCGGGGGAACGGAGCAAAAACCGGTTGGCACCGTGGTGTTCGCCCGCGCCGAACGCGGGGCAAGCCCCGACAAGATCGTCGCGGACATGCGGCATTTTGATAATGATGGCCGCGGGGGCGTGCGGCTTCAGGCCGCACTGTGCGCGCTCGAACTGCTGCTGCCCGATTCGTCCGGCGCGTAAAGCTGGGCGGCGCGAGTCTCGAACGCGCCGATCATCTTGCGCAGCGCCTTGTCAAACATCTGCCCCGCCAGCATTTCGAACAGCCGGTTCTTGAAGGCGAACTCGACCTCGAAATCGACCAGGACTCCGCCCTGTCCGTCGTCGCGAAAAGCCCATTCATTGTGCAGATGCTTTAGCGGACCGTCGAGATAATCGACCCGGACATGGTCCGGCCGATGCTTATGAACGCGCGAGGTGAAGCTTTCCTTGATCCCCTTGAACCCGACGATCATGTCGGCGACCATTTCCGTGTCGCTATCGGAACGGACTCGGATCGCGCTGATCCAGGGCAGGAATTCGGGATAGCGCGCGACATCGGCGACCAGATCGAACATCTGGGTCGGGCTGTAGGGCAGATGCCGGGTCTCATTATGCCGGTGCATGGGCTTACCGGGCAGCCTTTGCCAGCTTGGCTTCCCGCGCGGCGCGCATTTCGGCGAAGTCTGCGCCAGCATGATAGCTGGACCGGGTGAGCGGACTGGATGCGACTTGCAGGAAGCCCTTCGCCCGCGCGATCGCGGCATAGGCGTTGAAAGCAGCCGGGGTAACGAATTCGATCACCTTGGCATGTTTGGGCGTGGGCTGAAGATATTGGCCCATGGTCAGGAAATCGATGTCTGCGGAGCGCATGTCGTCCATCACCTGATGCACCTCCAGCCGCTCCTCGCCCAGGCCCAGCATGATGCCGGACTTGGTGAAGATGGAGGGATCAAGCCGCTTGACCGACTCCAGCAGCCGCAGCGAGGCATAGTAGCGCGCGCCAGGACGGATGGTCGGGTAAAGGCGCGGAACGGTCTCCAGATTATGATTATAGACGTCGGGCCGCGCCGTGACGATCATCTCGACCGCCCGCTCATGCTTGTTGCGGAAGTCCGGCGTCAAGATTTCGATCGTCGTGCCGGGCGTGGTGCGGCGCAGCGCTTCGATCACCTTCACGAATTGCGACGCGCCGCCATCGGGCAAATCGTCGCGGTCGACAGAGGTGATGACGATATGTTCCAACCCCATTTCGGCGGCGGCATCGGCCAGATTCTGGGGCTCGTTGACGTCAACCTTGCGCGGCATCCCGGTCTTGACGTTGCAAAAGGCGCAGGCCCGCGTGCATACATCGCCCAGGATCATCACCGTCGCATGCTTCTTGGTCCAGCATTCGCCGATGTTCGGGCAGGCCGCTTCCTCGCAAACCGTATTCAACCCCTTGGTCCGCATCAGCTTGCGGGTCTCATGATAGGCCGGACTGGTCGGCGCCTTCACGCGAATCCAGTCGGGCTTGCGCAGACGCTCCGGCTTGGCAGGGTCACCGGGCATGGGGATAGGAGCGATATCGTTCATGCGCCCCAGATAGCGATCCATGGTCACACTTGCCAGCCCCGATATTGTGCGGCACAGACCAGCCCATGACCGATTTTTCAAACATGATCGAAGGCTATCGCCGGTTCCGCCAGACCGGATGGTCCCAGCAGCGCGAGCGGTGGGACGAACTGAACGAAGGGCAAAGCCCCAAGGTGATGATCATCGCCTGTTCCGACAGTCGCGTCGATCCCGCCCAGATTTTCGACACCAATCCAGGCGAGATTTTCGTCGTGCGCAATGTCGCCGCTCTGGTGCCGCCATTTGAAACGACGCCCGGTCGCCACGGCGTGTCGGCGGCGCTGGAATTTGCCGTGCAGGTGCTGGAAGTCGACGAAATCATTGTCATGGGTCATGGCAAATGCGGGGGTTGCAAGGCGGCGCTCAGTCAGGATCTGAAGGACGCCGAACCGGGTGACGGCGGCTTCATCCATAGCTGGATCGAACTGCTGGACCCCGCGCGGGCGAAGGTGATCGCCCAATATGGGGATGATCGCAGCCGGGACGTGGAACGGGCGATGGAGCAGGAAGGCGTCAAGGTCAGCCTTGCCAATCTGCGCACCTTCCCCTGCGTCCGGTCAAAGGAGCGCAAGGGCGAATTGAAACTGATCGGCGCATTCTTTGCCATTTCCGACGGGCAGTTGCATGTCATGGATGAGCAGAGCGGCATCTTCGCGCCTGCCTGAAAGGACATGTCATGACATCACTGGATGGGCCGAGCGGTAATATCGCCCTGCTGATCGATGCCGATAATGCCTCGGCGGCCCATTTCGATCCGGTGATGACGGTGCTGGCGGAACTGGGCACGGTCAATATCCGCCGTGCCTATGGCAATTGGAGCAAAGCGACGCTGAAAAGTTGGGCGGCGCTGTCGATCGCGCAGGCCATCGAGCCGCAACAGCAGTTCGACCTCACCAAAGGCAAGAACGCGACCGACATGAAAATGACGATCGACGCGATGGACCTTATGGCAAGCGGCCGGGTGAGCGGCTTTGGCCTGATGTCGAGCGACAGCGATTTCACTCCCCTGGTGACCCGTATCCGGCAGCAGGGCATTCCGGTCTATGGCTTTGGCCGGATGAGTTCGCCGGAGGGTTTCCGCCGCGCCTGCACCCGCTTCATCGACGTCATGGCGCTGGCGGAGGTCGATGCGGACGATGCGGTGGTAGAGAAGACAACGCCCCCGGCGCGCGCGCGCAAGGCTGACGAAAAGAAAACGCAGCCCGCAAAAGCCGCGCCGCCAGCGCCCACGCCGGTCCCAGCGCAACCCTCCGCTCCCAGCATCAAGAAAGCTGTCGATGCGGAAGTCATCAAGCTGCTCATCGACGCCTATGATTCGGTCAAACGCGACGAGCGCGGTTTTGTACGGCTGGGATCGGTGGGCCAGCTTGCGGGCAACCGTTCCAGCTTCGACGTGCGCAACTATGGCTATAAGCGCCTGTCCGACCTTGTGCAGGCGATACCCAATTTCATCACCGAATCGCGCGAAGGCGGGCAGGTCTGGATCAAACGGGTGAATTGAATGTCCTCATGTGCCCAGGCCATCGAAGGACCGCCCTGCCTCATCGCCCAATATCCATATTGAATTAAAAAAGGGCCGCCCCTGTGAAGGAGCGGCCCTTGAGAGTTTAGGAGAGGATGCCTGGAAGGCCCGTTGCTTGTGTATTGATAGCGCTATCATTGCAATTGCAAAATGCGCAATTGGCTCTGCGGACAATGCAATCGTGATTGCGCTTATGGCTCGCCCCTGAGCGCCTCTACCGTACGCACGACCAGGTACAGCTTGACCCGCTGCCTGAAGAGTCCCGTTTGGTAATGAGGGAACGTAGGACGCAGCTTTACTGCGTCCCACCTCCCTAATCGCGCTTCAGCGGGTCAGCTTCTTGTAGGCCAACCGGGTCGGTCGATCGGCGGCATCGCCCAGGCGACGGCGCTTATCTTCCTCATATGCCTCGAAATTCCCTTCGAACCATTCGACATGGCTGTCGCCTTCAAAGGCAAGGATATGGGTGGCGAGACGGTCGAGGAAGAAACGGTCATGGCTGATGACCACGGCGCAGCCCGCGAAATTTTCGATCGCTTCTTCCAGCGCGCCCAGCGTTTCGACGTCCAGATCGTTGGTCGGTTCGTCGAGCAGCAGCACGTTGCCGCCCTTTTTCAGCATCTTGGCGATATGAACGCGGTTGCGTTCACCGCCCGACAGCTTGCCGACGTTCTTTTGCTGGTCCTGCCCCTTGAAGTTGAAGGCGCCGACATAGGCCCGCGTCGACATGTCATGGCCGTTGACCTTCACATAATCGAGGCCGTCGGACACTTCTTCCCAGACATTCTTGCTGTCGTCCAGATGATCGCGGCTCTGGTCGACAAAGCCAAGTCGTACGGTCGTGCCGATGTCGATCTCACCCGAATCGGGCTGTTCCTGGCCAGTGATCAGCTTGAACAGGGTCGATTTACCCGCGCCGTTCGGCCCGATGACGCCAACGATGCCGCCCGGCGGCAACAGGAAGGACAGATCTTCGAACAACAGCTTGTCGCCGAATGACTTGGTGATGTTCTTGAATTCGATCACCTTGCCGCCCAGACGTTCGGGCACCTGGATGACGATCTGCGCCTTGCCCGGCGAGCGGTTGTTCTGTCCCGCGACCAGCTCTTCGAACTTCTTGATACGCGCCTTGGACTTGGTCTGGCGGCCCTTGGTACCGGCCCGGATCCATTCCAGTTCGTCGTTGATCGCCTTCTGGCGGCCGGAGGCTTCGCGATCCTCCTGCTCCAGACGCTTGGCCTTCTTCTCCAGATAGGTGGAGTAATTGCCTTCGTAGGGGAAATATTTTCCGCGATCGAGTTCGAGAATCCAGCCGACGACATTGTCGAGGAAGTAGCGGTCGTGGGTGATCATCAGGACCGACCCGGCATATTCCTTCAGATGATTTTCCAGCCAGGTGACGCTTTCCGCGTCAAGATGGTTGGTCGGTTCGTCGAGCAGCAAGATGTCGGGCTTCTGGATCAGCAGCCGGGTCAGCGCGATGCGGCGCTTTTCACCACCTGACAGATTTTCCACAGACCAGTCGGACGGCGGGCAACGCAGCGCCTCCATCGCGATTTCCAGCTGGTTGTCGAGCGTCCAGCCATCGACTGCGTCGATCTGTTCCTGCAACGTGCCCATTTCCTCCATCAGCGCGTCGAAATCGACGTCTTCCGGCGGATCGGCCATGATCATGCTGATCTCGTTGAAACGGTCCATCTTGTCCGCGGTCTCGCGCGCGCCGTCCTTCACATTTTCCAGCACGGTCTTGGTCGGGTCGAGCTGCGGCTCCTGTGGCAGATAGCCGACGCTGATATTTTCGCCCGGCCAGGCTTCACCAGTAAAATCGGTATCGATGCCGGCCATGATCTTGATCAGGGTCGATTTACCCGCGCCGTTCGGGCCGACGATGCCAATCTTGGACCCACGGTAAAATTGCAGGTTGATATTGCTCAGAACCGGCTTGGCCGCGCCGGGGAAGCTCTTGGTCATGTTCTTCATGACATAGGCATATTGCGAGGAGGCGGACATGTTTGGGCAGCTCCAACGGTAGGAAAAGAGGATTTGGCGCGGAGTTAGCGGAGGCGGGACGCATTGGCAAATGGGCGATGGCCCGCTACGCTCCCACCCATGCAGAAAATCCGATCGGGCACGCTTGCCGCCCTCCTCCTAGGCAGCCTTTTCACCCCCGTCCTGTCCCATGCCGCTCCGGCAGACAGCGCCGCGATTCGCGACGCCGCGCTCAAGGATGATGTCGCATGGGATTTCACCGAAGGCCTGACCACCGAAGTCGGCCCGCGTCCAGCCGGCACGCCGCAGGAAGCGCGCGCGCGCGAGTGGGCGGTGGCGAAGCTCAAGGCGCTGGGGTTCAGCAATGTGCGCGCCGAACCCTATACGATGCCGGTATGGCTGCGCGGCCGGGACGAAGCGAAAATCCTCTCCCCCTTCCCGCAGAATCTGGTGCTGTCGGCGCTGGGCAATAGCGGTTCGACCCCGGACAAGGGGATAGAAGGCGAAGTCGTCTATTTCCCGACTCTCGCCGATCTTGAAGCCGCACCCGCCGCCAGCGTCAAAGGCAAGATCGCCTTTGTCAGCCATGACATGACGGCAACGCAGGACGGCTCCTCCTATGGCTATTTCGGCGCCGCCCGGCGGCAGGGGCCCAGCATCGCGTCCAGCAAGGGTGCGATCGCCATATTGATCCGGTCGATCGGGACGGACCATCATCGCCTGCCTCATACCGGTGTTCAGATGTGGGCCGATGGCGTGACGCCAATCCCCGCCGCCGCGCTTTCGGTGCCGGATGCCGAGCAACTGGCGCGCGTGATCGGGCGGGGACAGCCGGTCAAGCTCCACCTGACGCTGACATCGAAAATGCTCAAGGACCAGCCGTCGGGCAATGTCATCGCGGAAATTCCCGGCAGCGATCCGGCGGCCGGCGTGGTGGTCGCGGCCTGCCATCTCGACAGCTGGGATCAGGGCACGGGCGCGATCGACGATGCGACCGGCTGCGGCATCGCGGCAGCGGCGGCATTGCAGGTGGCGAAGGCTGGCCAGCCCCGCCGCACCATCCGCGTGCTGATGGCCGGGGCCGAGGAAGTCGGCGGCGACGGGGCGCGGGCCTATTTCAAGGCGCATGGCACGGAGAGACACGCGCTCGCGATTGAATCGGATTTTGGCGCCGATCGTGTGTGGCGCGTGGATTTCAAATTGCCGCAGGGGCATGATGCGCTCGCGACCAGAATCTCAGTGGCCCTCGCGCCGCTGGGCATCGGCGCCAGCAAGCAGGAAGCGGGCGGCGGCGCCGACATTGCGCCGCTGGTGAAGGCAGGCGTGCCGGTGATCGACCTGCAACAGGACGGCACCCGGTATTTTGAGCTGCATCACACGCCCGACGATACGCTGGACAAGGTGGACCTGGCGCAATTGCGGCAGAATGTCGCCGCCTGGGCCGTAACGTTAAACCTTGTTGCCAATGCGCAAGAATCCATGGGCATTAAGTGAACTTTTATAGTAGACAACGCCCCGTCGCGTGATTCCATCGTTTCACCGGCGCAGAAAAGCATTGATTTGTGCATCGCACACGTTAATGCGGGTCGCTCGCGTAGGGTCACATTGTAACGTGCCTGACGCGGCATAATGCTATGGGAGCCGTACACAATGAAGAAGATCGCTGCTGTTTTCGCTTCGGCCAGCCTGATGGCCCTCGCCGCTTGCGGTGAGAAGCCGGCCAACGAAACCGCGAACGCTTCGAACGCCGTCGTGGAAAACGTTGTCGACAACGCCATGAACGCTGCTGAAAATGCAACGAACGCTGCTGACAACGCTGCGAACGCTGCCAACAACGCTGCGAACGCGATGTAATCTTCGCCTTAGCGAGATTTCCGAAGGGCGGGCTGTCTCTACAGCCCGCCCTTTTTGTTTGTGCCAGAGACATTGCGCCCCTGCCCCGGAACATCCGTCCCGCTCCATCAGTTGTTTCTGAACTGTTACAGGAGAGAATATCATGGGCAAGGGACTGTTATTATGGCTGATCGGGGTGCCGATCCCCATCATTCTGCTACTTTGGCTCTTCTTTCACTGATCGCCGATTGACGGGACGCGCGATAGGCGGCTAAGGGCGCGGGGCGTCGGGGAGTGGCGCAGTCTGGTAGCGCGCCTGCTTTGGGAGCAGGATGTCGCAGGTTCGAATCCTGTCTCCCCGACCATTTCGCAAAATCGCTAATGAAAATCGCGCGATCCCGGCAATATCCGCACGTCACGCGGATGGCCGTGGCTGCGGATCCGCGACATGACCGGGTGAACCGCCTTGTCGCCTGGTCCCGCCTCTATCACCGTTGCATGATCTTCCGACAGGCGGTCGAGTTCAGCGGTGCGATCCACGATGCGATCGGCCATCAGATGCAGCACATCGACCGGCCCTTCCCGCACCCGCTGCACCACCCCATGCGCCTCCATCAGCCGCGCGGCCATCAGCGGCAGGCGATAGCGGTCCAGCATTCTGGCCCAGAGCAGGATGTTGACGATACCCGTCTCATCTTCCAGCATGGCGAAGATCGCATTGCCCTTGCCGGGCCGCTGCCGCACCAGCACCACGCCTGCAACCTTTGCCCGTGTGCCATTCTTGACGCTGCTGACCTGCTCGCTGGTCAACAGGCCTTCGGCCGCGAAAACGGGGCGCAGGAAGGTCATGGGATGCTGCTTGAGCGACAGGCGGGTCAGCTGATAATCCGCCGCTACCGCTTCGGACAGAGGCATGGGCGGCAGGGCGGCATCGGCTTCTTCCCCCAGTTCGCGCGCGCGGGCAGCGGCGAACAGCGGCAATTCGCCCGCTGGCATCCTTCGCACATCCCAGGCCGCATCGCGCCGCTCACGCCCGATCGAGCGGCAGGCGTCGGCATCGGCCAGCAAATGCAGCGCGCGGGCGGGCAGCCGCACCCGCCGCCCCAATTCCTCGATCGTGGCGAAGGGACCGGACGCCGCACGATCAGCCGCAATCGCTTCCCCCCACGCCTCACGGAAGCTGTCAATCTGGCGAAAGCCCAGCCGCAGCGCGAACGCCCCATCCTTGCGGTGGCGCGGCACGATGTCACCCCAGCGGCGATTGGCCGGAGTCCAGCGCTTGCGCGCATCGGGATCGTCCACCGCAATCGGCTCCAGCCCGTTGTCCCAGCCACTGGCGTTGACGTCGATGCCGCGCACCATGACGCCATGTTCGATCGCGTCGCGCACGATCTGCGCCGGGGCGTAGAAGCCCATTGGCTGCGCATTGAGCAAGGCAGCGGCGAACACGGCAGGCTGATAGCATTTGAGCCAGGCCGACACATAGACCAGCCGGGCAAAGGATATGGCGTGGCTTTCGGGAAAACCATAGCTGCCAAACCCCTTGATCTGGTCATAGCAGCGCTGGGCAAAGGCGCGTTCATAGCCACGCGCCACCATGCCGCCGATCATCTTTTCCTCAAATTCGCCGATCGTCCCGACATTGCGGAAGGTCGCCATCGCCCGGCGCAGCTTGTTCGCCTCCCCCGACGTGAAATTGGCGGCGGTGATCGCCAGCTTCATCGCCTGCTCCTGAAATAGCGGCACGCCATAGGTGTGGCCCAGCACATGATGCAGTTCATCGGCGGGGTGCGGCGGGGCTGGCGAAGGAAAGCGCCAGGAAGGCGGCTTGCCATCGCGCGCCTCGGCCCGGCGGGCGAGATAGGGGTGGACCATATCCCCCTCGATCGGGCCAGGCCGCACGATCGCAACCTGCACCGCCAGATCATAAAAGGTACGCGGGCGCAGGCGGGGCAGCATATTGATCTGGGCGCGGCTTTCGACCTGGAACACGCCGACACTGTCCCCCCGGCACAGCATGTCGTAAACCGGCGCCGCTTCGCCTGGCACCGACGCCAGCGTCATGTCGCCCAGGCCATGGTCGCGCATCAGCGCAAACCCCTTGCGGATGCAACTGAGCATCCCCAGCGCCAGTATGTCGACCTTCATCAGGCCCAGCGCGTCGATATCATCCTTGTCCCACTCCAGAAATGTGCGGTCCGCCATTGCCGCATGGTGGATCGGCACGGTTTCATCCAGCCGATCCTGCGTCAGCACGAAACCTCCGACATGCTGCGACAAATGGCGCGGGAAGGTCAGCAGCCGGTCGACCAGTTCCTTCAACTGCATGACCAGCGGATTGCCCACGTCCAGCCCGGCATCACGGAAGCGCCGTTCCTCCATGCCGCTGGCATGGCTGCCCCACACGGTGCTGCCGATCCGCGCGGTGACATCTTCCGACAGGCCCAGCACCTTGCCGACTTCCCGCACCGTGCTGCGCGGGCGGTAATGGATGACGGTCGCGGCTATGGCGGCGCGATCGCGACCATAGCGGGCGTAAATATGCTGGATCACCTCCTCACGCCGTTCATGCTCGAAATCGACGTCGATATCGGGTGGTTCGTCGCGATCCTCCGAAATGAAGCGGGAAAAGAGCAGGTTATGCCTGGTCGGATCAACCGATGTGATCCCCAGATAATAGCAGACCGCCGAATTGGCCGCCGATCCGCGTCCCTGGCACAGGATCGGTGGATCGAGGCTGCGGGCAAACTGCACCGCTTCATAGACGGTCAGAAAATAGCAGGCGTAATTGCGGCTGCGGATCAGCGCGAACTCTTCCGCCAGCATCGCATGGACCCTATCCGGCACGCCATCGGGAAAGGCATCTCCCGCCAGCCGCAGCACTTCATGTTCCAGCCAGTCCTGCGCCGCCCACCCTTCGGGCACTGGCTCGTGCGGATATTCATATTTCAGATGGGACAGATCGAACCCGATCCGGTCCAGCACATCGCGCCATGCCCCCACCGCCTGCGGCCAGTCGCGGAACAACCGGGCCATTTCGCGCGCGGGTTTCAGGTGCCGTTCGGCATTCGCCTCCAGCCGCCGCCCGGCCTCCCGCAGGGTCACGCCCTGCCGGATACAGGTGACGACATCATGCAACGGTCGGTCCTGCGCCATGGCATAGAGCGCGTCGCAGGTCGCAAGCAGCGGCAGCCCCAGCCGCCCGGCCATCGCCGCCAGCCGGGCAAGGCGGCGGCGGTCCGGCCCGGCGCGCGGCATGGTGACGCCGATCCACAGCGCACCCGGCACCCGTTGCGCCAGCCCTGCCAGCAGCGCCTCGTCCGCTTCCCCTGCCATAGCAATCAGGACCATGTCCTGCGCATGGTCGATCAGGTCCGACAGGCGCAGGTCGCAATCGCCCTTTTGCACCGTCTCTTTCAGATTGCCGACGCTCAGCAGCCGGGTCAGCCGCCCCCAGCCATGGCGGTTGACAGGGTAGGCGACAATGTCCGGCGTCCCGTCGGCAAAGCAGAGCCGCGCGCCGGTGACGAGACGGAAAGCCTGCGCCAGCGGCAGCGCCTGCGCCGCAAGATGACGGCGCTCCGCAGCCGACTGTGGGGTTTCGCCCGTGCGGATGCCCTGATCCTCGGCATCCTCGACCAACATCTTGCGCACCGATTTAAGCGCGCTCCACGCCCGCACCACCCCGGCGACCGTGTTGCGATCAGCAATGCCGATGCCCGCATGGCCCAGCGCCAGCGCCTGTCCGACCATATCGGCCGGGTGGGACGCACCGCGCAGGAAACTATAATTGGTTGCCGCGACCATTTCGGCGAAATCCGGCGCAGGCGATGGCGGTTCGGATCGCCGCGCCCGCAACGCCGCGTCCAAAGCGATGGGCCGACGCCCCTCCCCCTCCGGCCCCGGATCACGCCCCCGGCTCATGCGAACAGGCCGTGCATATACCAGCGCGGCATCGGCTTGTCCGGCTCGAAGAAGCCCAGCCGGAAGATCCAGAAACGGCGGCCGCGCCGGTCCTCCACCCGATAATAGTCGCGAATATGGTCCGGCGCATCGCCCAGCAGATAGCGAATATCGACCTCGCCCGGATCGCTGCCGGGCCGGGGCAGTTCGATCGACACGGGCCGCCTGCGCCACCATTCCCCGGCGATCCGCTCCGGCCCTTCGAACCGGGCGACTTCGTGCAACGCCCGGCGCCAGCGGAAACGGCGGGGCGGGCCGTCGGGGACTTCGGCGCCCAATACCTCGATCGGCTGGGGCGGATCGAACAGATGGATGGGACGCAGCGGCGGCTCGCCCGGTTCCGGTGTCGTCCACGGACCGGACGGCGACGTATCAAGCGCGGGCAGCGCAAATTCGGCCTGTTCGGGCATATGGCTGTCGCGTGCGCCAAAGCGGCGGACGCGGTTGCGCCCCAGCCGGGTGCTCAGACGCTCGACCAATGCGGTCACCGCCGCCTCGCCGGTCGCGCCGCCCTCCAACTGCAATTGCGACGCGCCCAGCGGTTCGGTCAGCGGGACGTTCAGCCGCAGCAGGTCGAAACCGAATCCGGGATCGATCGGATCGTTCAGGCTGTCGATCCGCTCGCGGATCAACCGCATCAGCGCAGGCACATCCCGCATCGGCGCGCCGGTTTCCACGGTCAGGCGGCGCACCAGCCCGTCGCTGCGGAAAAATAGCGCCTCGAACCGGCGACCGCCATGGCCCCTCTGCTCCAATATCCCTGCCGCCTCCCCTGCCAGTTCAGCCAGGATCGTCATCATGGTTTCAGTGCGCGCGACCGGTTCGGCAAAGCGCCGCTCCACGCTCATCGGCGGGACCAGCCGGCGCGGGGTCAGCGCGCTGTCCGCCTCCCCCACGATCCGGCGGATCGCCATCACCGCGTCCGCGCCGAAACGGGCGGCGATGGAGGGCATCGGCCGACGCGCGACATCGCCAATGGTTTTCAGCCCCGCGCGGCGCAGCGCCAGCGTCGCCTCCTCCTCCAGTTCCAGCGCCGCTACGGGCAGGCGGCGGATCGCGCTATCCTCGTCGCATGCAGCCCCGGCCACATAGCGGGCCAGCGCCCGCGCGCCCTCCGGCGTTCCGGCAAAGGCCAGCCGCACCGCCACGCCCAGCCGCGCCAGCCGCCGCTCCAGATCGGCCGCCAGCCCGGCCTCTCCACCAAAGAGATGATCGCACCCGCTGGTATCGAGGATCAGCCCGTCGGGCGGATCGAGCGCGACGGTCGGGGTGTAGCGGGTGCAGCCATCGGCCAGCCGCTCCAGCCAGTCCTGATCCTCATGAGGGGCATGGTCGAACAGGTCGAGATCGGGCACGCGGGCGCGGGCGTCCGCCATCGACAGGCCGGGCGACAGGCCCATCGCCGCTGCCGCCTCATCCACCGCCGCCAGCCGCAACGCGCCGCGGATCTTCTCGACAAAGGCGCGTGGCCGTTCATCCTGCCCGGCGCACAGATGGGGCCGGGTCAGGCGCAACCGCTCCGCCGGGAGCCAGGGGAAGAACAGGGCGAGATAGCGGCGGTGCCGGGAGGCTGGCGTCGCGATCGTCATGCTCTGCGCCTCCCATGGTTCGTCCATCACTGGCAGGACGTCTGAAACAAAGTCGGTCACGGTCCCACTCCATGCGCCAGGGACCGGCCGGGGGGCCGGCGCGCCGACGCAGCAATTCGATTTGAAACAGGGATGCCCCTGGCGCGTCCGCTTCCAGCGCGATCGAGGGGGATGCGCTCACCCGCCAGCGTGTATCGGCAGCGCTGGGCGCAGTATCGGCGGCGATGCGCAGCAGGAACAGGGTGACGCCCGATGCTTCGGCGGCCAGCATCAGGCGGCGAGTGGCGGTCAGGTCCAGCCCGCGCATCGCCCCCCATCCTTCGACCAGCACCGCGCCCAGCCCGGCGCAACGCGCCGCCTCCGCCGCTGCATGGAGCAAAGCGGCTTCGTCAGGGGCCAGCACCAGCAGCATATTGGCGGGATCGATCCCCAGTTCGACAAGGCCGGTGGCGTGCAACCCTCCAACCCGTTTCTGCATCGCTTCGGTGCGCAGCCACAGGAAGGGACGCCCTTCCCCCGCGCGCAGGCTGAACAGGGCGGCAACACCCGCCCCGCTGCTGGCATCTTCCTGATCGGCAAAGATTTCATGCAAGCGCCCACGCGCCAGTCCACCGCCTAGTGCCGCGTCCACCCCGTCATGCCCCAACGCGAATAGCCCCGCTGGCGTAGCCGAGCGGCGCGGCTCCAGCTGTTGCAGGCTCTCCCTCAACCGGGCAAGAACAGGAGACGAATCGCGCATATGTTCACTATATGTTCTATTGTTCCTTTGCGCCAGTCGTCAGAACAGGGAGTGGGCAAGATACCAGCCCGGCACTGCCGCCAGCGCCAGAAATGTGCCGAGCGGCACCCGCGCCGTCGCTGCCATTGCCCGGCCCGTCGCCAGCATGACGCCCAGCCCGGCCAGCGCCGCGATCAGCAGGATGAAGGGCAAGGCCTGCCAGCCGAACCATGCGCCCAGCGCGCCCAGCAACTTGGCATCGCCCAGCCCCAACCCCTCCCGCCCGCGCAGCGCGCGATAGGCCAGCGCAATCACCAGCAGGCTGCCATAGCCCAGCGCCGCGCCGATGATCCGGTCGGCCAGCACCACATCGGTCGCCCAAAGTCCCAGCGTCAGGCCCAGGAAAGCCAGCGGCAGGGTCAGCGCATCGGGCAACCAATAATGCTGCCAGTCGAGCACCGCCAGCGTCAGCAGAATCCAGCCCAGCAAGGCCCAGCCAAGGCCGCCCAGACCCGGCATGGCGCCGATCGCCAGCGCGCCGATGACTGCGCCACTGAGTTCGATCCGCCCATGCAGCGGATCGATCGGCGCGCCGCACGTCCGGCACCGGCCATGCTGGAACAGGGCGCTGAGCAAGGGGATCAGATCGCGCGGCGTCAGCGTGCGGCCACAGCCATCGCAGGCCGATCGCCCCCGCGTCACGCCCCGTCCCTGCGGCCAGCGCAGGATCAGGGTGGCCAGGAAGCTGCCGAAAATCGCGCCGACCACCCCGCCCAGCAGCGTCGCCAATATCGGCGTCACAACGTCCCTTCGACCTTCAGCAATTGCGCATTGCCCACGGTCGCAAAGCCCGCCTGCCCCAGCGATGCCGCCAGCGTCGGATCAGCGGTTTCCACCCGCATGGTCGCGCTGTACCGGCCCGACCGCCAGATGCGCAGCGCGATCGTTTCCATGCCGGACTGGCTGGCGAGCGGCAGCAACAGCGCATCGCCATCGCAGGCAAGGGCCGCGGAAAAACCCTGTGTCAGGTTCAGCCCCGGAAACTGCCCCGCCATCCGCGCCCGCACCCGTCCTTGCGCATGACCGCACCGATCGCCGATGAAATAGGCGGACACATCCTCCATCTGAAGCCCGGCGATCGGCAGCGGCGCGAAGGTCCGGCCCAGCGGCACCGCGCCGGTCACGTCATCCACTCCGATCCGCCCGAACCCAACCGTCAGCGCGCCCGATATGTCGTCGGCCAATCCCTTGGTCCGGGCAATGTTGAACCGCGCCCGACCCGTCAGTAACGCCAATGGCGAAAGGCCCGCGCGCACGCTGCCCATTGGCATGTCGCCCAGCATCAACTGGTCGATCCGCCCGCTCCATACCGTGCCCCGCACGTCACGCGCGGCCACGCCCAGCCGCTCCAGCCCGGACAGACCCAGCGCGACCCGCATCGGCAGGAACAGCAACAGCCCCAGCAGCACGATCAGCAACAGGATGATCCGCATCCGGCGGGACAGGACCAATCCCATCATTGCCCGCTTCCCCGCACCAGCACCGCCTGCACCGACAGGCTGCCAGCGGTCGGCGCGGGCCGCGCGCTCATCGTTTCGACCCGCACTCCCTGCGCTTCCAGCACCGCAATCCAGGAAAAGAGCGCGACCGGCCGGATCGCGGCGATAGCAATCTCCATCCGGTCCGGCCCCTGCGCCTGCGCGCGTTCCAGTGTCAGGCCCGCTTCGCCCGCGCCCTGCCCGACCAGCTGGTCGAGCGGCGCGGCCGGGCCACCAGCCGCCGCACGGGGCAACGCCTTCAACTGCTGCACAGCCGTGCGAACCGCGGCGTTGCGCTCGGTCGCCTCGACCAAATTGTCGCGCGCCGACCGCTGCGCCCGATCAAGCGGCACTGCTACCCCGAACCAGAGGAGCACGCCTGCCAACAAGGCGAACATCACGCCCAGCATCACCTGCTCACGCGACGATCGTTCCGCCCAAAGCGCCTGCATCCGTTCCATCATGACCGCACCGTAATCTCTGCCAGCGTCCGCCCGCCCGGCTCCTGCGCGGGTGTCGCGGTAATCGTGAAGCCTGCCGCCTGTAACGCGAGCAGCACTATGTTGATGTCATCCGCCTTCGCCGCCGCCAGCGTGGCGCGCAGCATCCCGTCCGGGTCGCGCGACAGGCTGGTCAGCGCCACGCCCGGCGCATCCTGCATCGCCGCCATCAGGGCCGCGACCGGCGCGGTAAAGGCCCGTCCACCAGCGCCCCGCGCAGCCAGTTGCTGCTCCATCGCGCCAAGCGCCTGGGCCGCATCGCTCGCGCCGGGCACGACCTGCTGCGCCAGCGCCAGGCTTTCCGCGTCCAGCCGACTGGCCTCGCGATGGCTTTTGACGATGCCGACCAGTGCGATCAACAGCGCGGCGAGCAGGATCAGCCCGCTCCACACAGCCGCGCGTTTCAGCACCCGCTGGTCGAGCTGCCGCCGCACCCGCTTGGCGAAATCACCCTGCCGCAGGTCGATGGGCGGGGCGTCAAGCGCCGCGATGGCGCGCCCCTCGATCACGCCCCGTGGCACATCCAACACCGGCGCGTCGCCGATCAGGGCAGGCAGGGCCAAGTCGCCGGTCAGCGCCATATCCGTGCCGCGCAGCACCGTCATCTCGCCGATCAGCCCGCGCGAAAAACCCGCCTCCGGCTCCGGCAGCAAAAGCGGCGCTGGCACGATAATATCGGGGTCCAGCCCATGATGCTGCGCCCAGAGCAGCCAATGCTGCATGTCTGCCCGCGCTGCCAACGCCACGATATGGGGCCGCGCAGGATCGTCCTGCACATCAGTCACCGCAAACAGCTGATCGGCGGGCAATATCCCGTCCGCCAGCGCCGCCAGCCGTGCCGCCGCGCGCGCCTGCCGCACCGGAAGGTCGGGATGCAGCGCCCAATGGAGAGCCACCAGAGCCGCAGGCGGCACCAGCATCACCCGCGCCTCAACGGGCAAGGCGGCAATGCCGCACGCTGCCAGCCAGTTCGCGCCCTCGCCCGATTGCACCAGCGCGCCATCGATCACGCGCATCCAATATGGCGGCGCGTCCTGCGCTTCGGGCAGAAACACGATCAGGGCGTCGCGCGCGCTCATGCCCCCGCACCCCAGCTGCGTCGCACCACGATTGCGGGGCTTTCCCGCGCGTCGATCAGCGACCGCTCCACCAGTTGCGTTCCCCCGACAGTCACCGCCACGTCCACTCCGAAAAATCCCGTCGTCAATTTGACCTGCTCGGCCACCTCGGTCATCGGCGACAGGCCGGCGAGCGAGGGCAAGGCCCAGAACTGGTTCGTGCTGCCGTAGCCGTCCGCGGGCCGCTGCGCCAGCAATTGCCGCGCCTGTCCGACGCTCAATTGTCCCGGCAACAGCATCGCGAACAGTGGCGCCTGCTCCGGCAACAGCGTGTTGATGTTGATCGGCGACAGATCCGTGACTGGCAATGCGCAGATCCAGGGCCGCACCGTCGCATAGATGGCAGGCGTGATGCCATTGACCGCGCGCAACTCGCTGGCGTCGACCATCAGGCGGTTGGCCGCGCGATAGGGCCGCGCCATTTGCCCATAGACCGCATCCTCCGCCCCGCCCGGCTGCGGATCGCCATCGCTGTCGATCCAATCGGCCAGGCTCGCCGCAGCGCCCTGCGCCTGTCGCGCATCGACGCCCAGCGCCACCAGCAGCGCCTGAAATTGCGACACGCCGATGGGCCGCACCTTCAGGCTGGCCTCGCTTTCGCCGCTGACCACGCTGTTGAGGTTGAAACAATTGCCGCCGTCATTCACCCGCGCCGTCGCGATGCCGCCGGGCACCGGAATGCTTTGCGGCGCGCCCAGCCAGCCGCCCGCCAGCGTCATCTTCGCCGGATTGGCCGCGACCAGATCGCCGATCCGCAAGCGCGCAACCGCCGTGCCAGCCTCGGCATAGGCGCGCGCCTGATCAATCGCGCCGCCATTGCCGGTCATTCGCGTGGCCAGCGCCACTCGCTCCAGCGCGGTCGCGGCAACGACAGCCATCACCGCCACCAGCAGCAACACGGTCAGCAGCGCTGCGCCCTGTTCATTGGGTTTGCGCGGATCAGGCACCGGGCGCACCTTCGATGACCGGTTTTTCGACCGGGCCGGGCGCGACCAGAAAGCGCAAGGTCACCGGCGGCTCGCCCGTGCGGGTGAGCGTCATTTCCACCGCGCGCGGCAACAGGTCGGGCTGGGTCGGCGTCCAGTCGTCACGCCATTTCCCCTGCGCATCGCGGAATTTCAGCGCGACCGCCTCTACATCCTCCAGCAAGGCGGCGGGCTGATCCCCCGCTGCGCCATCCAGTTGCGCATAGGTTCGCCGCTCCAGCCGCCCCTGCCGCACCCAATATTCGACCTTCTGCAAGGAGGGCCGGGGCAGATCGCCCAGATTGTCCCACCCGCCCCGCACGAACTGCATCACCGGCTGATCCTCAGCTTCATGATGCGCCCAGAAGGCGGGCGCCAGCGTGCCGCTCTCCGTACGGGTAATGCGTGGCACAGCCTGCCCCAGATCGCCCGCCAGCGCCCCGCCAGCCCGCTGTACCGCCGCCATATCGTCGAGCCGCGCCTTGACCTGCGCCTGCGCCGACACGCTGTTGCCCAGCAGGAGGACACCGGCGCTGGCGAGCATCGCGAAGATCATGAGGGCGACGAGCAACTCGATCAGGGTGAAGCCATCGTCACCCTTGATCCTGTCACATCCACATTGGTTGAGGCGCGCCACCATCACTCCACCACCCGTATGAAGCTCAACACCACGGGCGACGCGCCCGGCTGGCCATCGACGGTCAGGTCGACCTGCAACAGGCGCTGGTCGTCGGTTGGCTTGACAGTCCGGCTCCAGTGCCAGCGCCGCCCGCCATTCTCGACATCGCCCTCTTCGTCGCCGACGGATGGCGGCACCGGGTCGCTCTGCACATCGACCATCAGATTGCGCGCGACGATCTGAC
Source organism: Sphingobium sp. B2 (assembly GCF_007693735.1). Classification (NCBI taxonomy): domain Bacteria; kingdom Pseudomonadati; phylum Pseudomonadota; class Alphaproteobacteria; order Sphingomonadales; family Sphingobiaceae; genus Sphingobium; species Sphingobium sp. B2. Next base: position 1,223,979 of record NZ_VDBZ01000001.1, on the reverse strand, counting down.
CCAGCGCCTTGCTATCGAGATCAGCCGCCGTCCGCAGCGTCACCCCCTGCAACCGCACCAGTGCCAGCGCCGCCAGGCTGAACACCGCCAGCGCGACCAGCATTTCGAGCAAGGTGAAGCCGCGTTCGCCTTTCAAATGGTCGTCCCGGCATGACGGTGGAGGAGATGGCCGACTACTCACCGACCATGACCTTTCCCGCCATGTCGACCGTCACCGACACCCGCTCGCCCTCGCGCGCCAGCGTTACGGTCAGCGGATCGGTCGGCAGGCCGGTGCCGTCGAAGGCGATCTGCTGCCGCCCATCCTTGCCGACCAGCGCGCGGGTGCCGCTTTTCCAGTTGGCTGTAACAAAAGGCTTGTCCTCCAGCGCCACCCATTGCCCGCCATCGCGGCGCTGAAAGCCATAGCCGGATGCGGAAACCCACAGCCCCATGGGGGCGGCGGTCACGACCGCTTCGTCGCGCGCGGCGGCAACGCGCGCGGCGAAGCGGTCGGCATCCTCGATCACCCGCCCGCGCGGATCGGGGATGGCCAGCACCACGGCAGCCGAAATGAAACCGATGATCGTCAGGACGACCATCAGTTCGAGGAGGGTGAAGCCATTTCCGTTCGGTTCGAGCATGTCGAGAACCGTTTCTCGACTTCGCTCGAAACGAACGGATATGGTTTTATAGCTCGCTGGAATGAATATCCGCATTTTCGCTCTCGCCGCCCGGCTGGCCGTCCGCCCCCAGCGAACTGATGTCGAACGCGCCCTTGCGCCCCGGCACGGTGTAGATATAGGCGCGGCCCCACGGATCGTCGGGCAGCTTCTTGATATAGCCGCCACGGCGGTAACGCTGCGGCTGCGCCAGCGATGCGGGCGGATTGAGCAACGCCTGCAACCCGTCCGATCCCGCAGGATAGGTCAGATTGTCGAGCCGATATTGCTCCAGCGCCTGTTCGATCGTGGCGATGTCCGCCTTCGCCTTCTCGACCCGCGCCGTGTCCGTCGCAGGGATGACGTTGATCGCCACGATCGTCGCCAGCAGGCCGATGATGACGATGACGACCATCAACTCCACGAGGGTGAAGCCATGTTCGGCGGACCGCCGGGCGGACCCGAATCCTTCTTCCCCGTTCGTCCTGAGCCTGTCGAAGGACTGCTCTTTCCTTCTGAAGAAGGGCAGGGCTTCGACACGCTCAGCCCGAACGGATTCTAGTGTAACCATATTCAACTCCTAAGCCCCGGTCAGGCTTTGCAGCTGCAAGATCGGCAGCAGGATGGACAGGATGATGACGGCGACGATCGCGCCCATCATGATGATGATGATCGGTTCCAGCATGGCGAGCGCGGTCGAGGTGAAGGCGTCAAATTCGCGTTCCAGATAATCCGCCGCCCGCTCCAGCATCGTGTCGAGCCGCCCGGCGCTTTCGCCACTCGCGGCCAAATAGACCAGCAAGGGCGGAAACACCCCGGCCCGCCTGAGCGCCGCCGACAGGCTGCCGCCGCCACGAATGGCCTCGACAATATCATCCGAAGCGTGTCGCAATACCCGGTTGTGGACGGTGTTGGCCGTCAGTGTCAGCCCCTCCAGCAAGGGCAGGCGGCTTGCCACCATGGTCGACAGCGTCCGCGCCATCCGCGCCGCGTGCAGATCGCGGGTCAGCTTGCCGATCACCGGCAGCCCCAGCAGCATCGCATCGAACCGATAATGGAACCGCTCATTCTTCATCGCCCGCCAGAAGCCAAGAGCGGCCAGCCCGGCGAGGATCAGCAGCAGCCACCACCAGCCCGCCAGAAAGGCAGACAGGCCCATTACCATCCGGGTCAGCAACGGCAATTCCTGCCCCACCGTATCGAACTGCTCGACCACCTTGGGCACGACGAAGATCATCAGCGCCGCGACGACCAGCACGGCAAAGCTGGCCAGCACGCTCGGATAAGCGATGGCGGTCAGCACCTTGGAGCGCATCTGCGCCTGCCGCTCCATCAGGTCCGACAGCCGTTCCATGATCGCGGGCAGGCTGCCCGAACTTTCGCCAGCGGAAATCATCGCGCGATAGAGGGGCGGAAAGCTTTTGGGTTCGACGCCCAGCGCTTCGGCCAGCCGCCGCCCTTCCATCACGCCGCCATGCACTTTGCCGACAATAAGCCGAACATGGTCCTGCTCGCTCTGCCGCCCGATCGTGCGCAGCGATTCCTCCAGCGGGCTGACCTGGGTCAGCGTCGCCAGTTGCCGGGTGAACAGCGTCAGTTCCTTGGGACTGAGGCGCGGGTTGCGTAGCGACAGGCCGGTGCGTTTGCGGGCCACCTCCACCGCACCGGCGCTGAGTTCGACAATGAACAGCTTGCGCGCGTCGAGCTTCGCCCGCGCATCCTCCAGCGTTTGCGCCTTCAGCGCGCCTTTGCGCTCCTTGCCAGCCGGGTCGATCGCGACATAGTCAAATTCAGCCATCGGCGATGGTTTCCGCGTCCACGCTGTCGCGCCGCGATACGCGGATGGCCTCTTCGGCGGTCGTCTGCCCGTCACGTACCAATGCCCGCGCCGCCGATCCCAGATTGGGAGCATTGAGGAAAGCATGGCGCGCGATCAGCGATTCATCGCCACCGTCATTGATCAGACGTCGGATCGTATCGTCCACCCGGATCGCCTCGAACACGCCGATCCGGCCTTTATACCCCGTGCCGCCACATTCGCTGCAACCCCTAGCGCGATAGATGATCGTGCCGGGATCGAAGCCCAGCAGGGCGCTGGCGGACTTGTCCGCCTGCACCGGTTCGCGGCAATGCTGGCACAATCGCCGCACCAGCCGCTGGGCGATGACCGCGCGCAGGGTGGAGGCCAGCAGGAAGGGTTCGACCCGCATGTCGCGCATCCGCGTGATCGCACCGACCGCATCATTGGTGTGAACGGTCGACAGCACCAGATGCCCGGTCAGCGACGCCTGCACCGCAATTTCCGCCGTCTCGCGATCGCGGATTTCGCCGACCATCACCACGTCCGGGTCTTGCCGCAGGATTGCGCGCAACCCGGCAGCGAAGGTCAGCCCGACCTTCGCATTCACCTGCGTCTGCCCCACGCCCTCCATCGCATATTCGACCGGATCTTCGACCGTCAGGATATTGCGGCTGCCGTCGTTGAGCTGGCGCAGGCCTGCATAGAGCGTGGTCGTCTTGCCCGATCCGGTCGGCCCGGTGACCAGGATGATGCCATTGGGTTCGCTGAGGCCCTCGCGGAAAATCCGGTCCGGCACGCCGTTCATGCCCAGCAGGTCGAGCGTGATCCCGGCATTTTCCTTGTCCAGGATACGCAGCACCACCCGCTCGCCCGCCCGGCTGGGCAGGGTGGACACTCGCACGTCGAGCAATTTGCCGCCCAGCGTCAGGCCGATGCGCCCGTCCTGCGGCACGCGCCGTTCGGCAATGTCGAGCCGCGCCATCACCTTGACGCGGCTGACGACCACCGGGGCGACATGGGGCGGCATCCGCAGCGTTTCGCGCAATACGCCGTCGATCCGCATCCGCACGACCAGGCCGGTTTCATAGGGTTCGATATGAATGTCCGACACGCCCTGCCGCGCGGCTTCGGCGATGATGCCGTTGATCAGCCGGATTGCGGGCGCGTCATCGGCGCTGTCCAGCAAATCGTCGGCGGTCGGCATGTCGGCGGCCAGCATGTCCAGTTCGTCCGCGCCCATTTCGATCGATCCGGCCATGGCCGCCGCGCTGCCGTCCATCGCATAATGGTTGGACAGATGCCGGTCGAATTCGGCCTGATCGACGAAACTGACATCGAAACTGCGCGCCAGATGGCGGCGGACTTCCAGCAAGACCCGCGGATCGCTGCCTTCGCGCACTGCGATGGACAGGCGCTCGCCCTCCTGCGGCAACAGCACCACGCCATGCTTGCGCGCGAAGCCATAGGGAATGTCGATGGCGCGTGGATGGGCTGATGCAAAAGCCTCGTGCTCCTGCGCAGGCAGGAGCCCAGGGTTCTGGACACTGCCCTCTCCGCCCTGGGCTCCTGCCTGCGCAGGAGCACCTTGCCCATTCTCGCTCACTTGCGTTCTCCGCTTGCCGGTATCTCGACCGGGCGCACCACGCCGCTTGACTGGCGCACGGTCGGTTCGATCATTTGCGGCGCATCCGGCTGTACCATGGCATCGCCCGGTTGCGGCGCGACTGGCGGGGTCGCGCCCATATAGTCGCGGACCAGTTCGTCGATCGTCGGCTCCATGTCGGGATTGCGCTGTAACTGCATGTTGCGGACATAGCCGTAACGCTGCTGGGTCAGCTTCTGCGCATCTTCCTTCGACCGCAGGATGGTCGGGCGGATGAACACCATCAAATTGGTCTTGGTCCGGCTGCGGCTGCGCGATTTGAACAGTTCGCCCAGCCCCGGAATGTCGCTGAGCAAGGGAATGCGCTCGATCGTCTTGCGCTCATTATCGTCCAGCAATCCGCCCAGCGCCAATATCTCGCCATCGTCAACCGTGACCGTGGTTTCGATCTCGCGCTTGTTGATGATGAGGTCGCTGCTGGAGTTGCTGACCGGCCCGGCCACGCTCGACACTTCCTGCCGCAGGAACAGTTTGATTGCGCCGCCGGTATTGATCTGCGGCTTCACCTCCAGCTTGATGCCGACATCCTGCCGCTGGACGGTGCGGAACTGATTGTCGAAATTCTGACTCAGCGCTTCCCCGGTCGTCACCGGCACCTGTTGGCCGACCAGGATCGACGCCTTTTGATTGTCCAGCGTCATCACCGACGGGGTGGAGAGAAGATTGCTTTCCGTATCGGATTTGACCGCGTTGATGATCGCGCCGAAAATCCCGTTCTTGCCGATGCTGCCGCCCAGCCCGGCAATCGCGCCGGTTGCGCTGGTCAGGCTGTTGAACGCCGATTGCTGGAGCGTGCTGGCCAGATCGCCGCTATTTTGCACTTCGGTCGTGGTTTGCGTACCATCGGGCGCCACCACCGTGGTTTTGGTCGTGCCCAGTTGCGTCGCGCCATAGGCGCCCGCCAGCGTCAGCAGGTTGGGCGAGGCATTGCTGTAATTGGTCGCGGCAAAGCCGGTCGATGTGCTGCCGATCAGGAATTGCACGCCCAGCTTCTTGGCCGCTGCATCGCTGATTTCGACGATGATCGCTTCGACCAGCACCTGTTCGCGGCGCGTGTCGATCTGGCGGATGGTTTCGCCCAGCATCCGCTGCACGTCGCTATTGGCCGCCACGATGATGGCGTTCGCGCCCTCATAGCGGGTGACGATCGCGGGGCCGCGCGTGGAAATACCGCTGCCGCTGGAGGAGGAGGATGCCGCCGCAACCGGCGCGGCCGCCGCGCTCGCCGGCGCAGCGCCGCCCGCCGCCGGGGTGGAGGCGGTTACCGGCTGGCTGGTCGATTGCCCGACCAGTTGCTGCAACACCGGCAGCAATTTTTCGGCATCCGCATGTTCCAGCCAATAGACCCGGATTTCGGTGCCGCTCGCGGCCTGCTGATCGAGTTGCCGGGCCATCGCGGCCAGGCGTGCTACCGTATTGGCATCCCCGCGGATCGCGATGGCATTGCTGCTGTCGATCGGCACGACGGTCGCAGCCGAAGGGGCCGCATTTTCCCCGCCGCCGCTTTCCACCAATGCCTGGAGCGATGTCGCAATTTCCCGCGCACCGGCATTTTTGAGCATCACCATCTGCGTCGATGAAATATCGCGATCGACCCGTGCGATGACTTGCCGGATCCGAGCGATATTGTCGGCATAGTCCGCCACCACCACGCTGTTGCCAGCGCGATTGGCGGTGACCGACCCGTCCTTGCTGACCAGCGGGCGCAGCGTTTCCAGCGCGCTCGCCGCGTCGATGGAGCGCAGGCGGAACACCTCCGTGACGAAACTGTTGCGATTGGCCGCACGGCCAACACCGCTGGGCTGCCCCGCCGCGCCGTCGGCGGGCTGGATGCGATATGCCCCGCCGGGGGCTGGCACCGCGACCAGGCCGTTGGCGCGTAGCGTCGACAGCACGATCTCGAAATATTCGGATCGCGACAAGGGCCGGTCGGTGACGACAGACACTTTCCCCTGCACCCGATTGTCGATGATGAAGGTGCGGCCCGTCACGCGCGCTGCGTCCTGAATGAAGGCGCGAATATCGGCATCGCGGACGTTCAGCGTCTGCTGCGCCATGCCCGGTGCGGCCAGAACCAGCGCAAGCGCGGCGGAAAGGGGAAGGAAATATCTGGTCATTGGCCTTGCACTATGAGGTTCACCGAAGCGACGGTCGCACCGCGCTCCACGGTCAGGGACAGGCGCGCGCCGGGCGCAATCTGGTTCTGCACGGACTGAAGGTCGCCCACCGGCTGGCCGTTGATCTGGCTGATAATGTCGCCGGGCCGGAAACCGGCGCTGGCAAAGCCCGGCCCCTTCGCGCGGACCACCAGACCCGTGACCCGGCCATTCTGCATCCGGGGCGCAAAGGCGATGTCGCGTTTCAGACTGTCGGCGGTCGGTCCAGCCGTTGCCGGGGGCGAAGATGGCGGTGGCGACGCTGGTGGCGATGCCGGTGCTTCGCCCCCTTCCGGGGCGGCCGTGGGCACCGGCGCCGACTGGTCGAGAAATATCTGCTCCTCCGCCCCGCCCCGGTCGATCGTCACATGATCGAACGATACCGATTTCAGCACCACGCCCGGCAGGATTTCATCGCCCACGGCAAAACTGTTCTGCACCCCGTCCGGCGCGGCGATGATCGCCGATCCCAGGCCCGATCCTTCGTTCAACCGGATGCCATAGAGTGTCAGCGCCAACGAGGTGACGACACCCTTCCCTGCCGTTTGCGGCGCGCCGCTGCGAAAGAAAGGATCGAAGCTGGCGAACAGCGCCTGTCGCGCGGCGGGAGGCAGAAGTTGCGCCTGCCGCCCTTCCCACGGGCCGAAACTGCCGACCGGCGTCACAACAACCCAGGCCAGCCGCACCAGTTGCAGCGCCAGCAGGGCGATCAGCCCCTTTTCCAGCAACGCCAGCCCGTCAATCGACCGGCCCCGCAACCTGTTGGCGATCGCCACCCGCATCTGCCCGCTTGCCCCTTTATGATGGGACCGCTGCTAGGCGCTTCGTTTTACGGCTGGATGACAGTCATATGACCTATTTGTGACAGGCGAAATTCCGCTGTCATGACGCTTGCATTTCCGGTCCCGGTCAGTAGCAAAATTGCCCTCTCAGGCCATGCTTGCGAGTATTATGTCCGATCATCCCGCCGCCCCCGATGCCGATCCTGCGTGGATCGCCAGCCATGCCCGCGTCCAGCGCGTCCCCAGCCGGGATCTGACGCTGTTCATCCGGCGCGATTTTCTGTCCGCCGCCGAATGCGCGGCGCTGATCGAGCGAATCGAAGCAAATCGCCGCCCGTCCACCATCGCGGATGCCAATGGCGACGGCTATTTTCGCACTAGCGAAACCTGCGACCTGGACCATGGCGACCCGTTCGTGGCGACGATCGACGCGAAACTGGCGGCCTTTGCCGGGATCGACCCCGCCTATGGCGAACCGATCCAGGGTCAGCGCTATGATGTGGGGCAGGAGTTCAAGGCCCATACCGACTATTTCGATCCCAAGGGTGCGGACTATCCCAAATATTGTTCGGTCGCGGGTAACCGCACCTGGACCCTGATGGTCTATCTGGACGAACCCAGGGCAGGCGGCGCAACCCGCTTTCCCAAAATCGGCAAGACCATCCAGCCGGAAACCGGCAAGCTGCTTGCGTGGAACAACCGGATCGCGCCGGGTCAGCCCAATCCCGCGAGCCTGCACCATGGCATGAAGGTTCGCGTGGGCGTGAAGAATGTCATCACCAAATGGTATCGCGAAAAGCCGTGGGGATAGCCTGACGCAAAACGACCGGCCCGCCTGAAACGGACCGGTCGTCTTGTCGGTGACGGGACCGCCTTCGCGGCCCCGTTCATGTCAGAAGGCCACCGTCATCGATGCAGCGATGGTCGTGCCGATCTTGTAGCGGTTATAATAGACGCGGTTGCCGTCCTGTTCCTGGAACTCCTGGAACTTGCGGCCCAATATGTTGCGCGCCTCGAACTTGACTTCGCTGTTGATGCCACCGGGCAGCTTGACCCCCTGGCGCGCCACGAAGTCGAGCTGGATGCCCGGCCGTTCCTTGATGTCGGGCTGAAGGTTGGGACCACGGCTGGTCACGCGATCGCTGGCATAGGTCAGCAGGAACGTCTGCTGCGACAGCGTATCGGTGTCCTCCAGCCCCAGTTGCAGGTTGACCAGATGGTCAGACTGCCCCGTCAGCGGCACGCCGTTGAGGAAGAAGTCGGACGCCGCCGGCGGCTCCCCGGTCGTGTAGGTATAGGGAATGGTCGTGTCCCCGGCGCCGACCTTCAGCTTCGACTGGGTGTAGGTATAGTTGCCGATCAGCGCGATCCGGCGGCTGACGAAGAAGCTGGAATCCGACAGGGTATCCAGCGGCACATATTTCTGCACTTCCACTTCCGCGCCATACAGCGTCGCTTCGGGCGCATTGGCGAAGCTGGTCGTGACATTATAGGTGTCGGTGATGGTCGTGTAGGTTTCGATCGGATTGTCGATCTTCTTGTAGAAGGCCGCCGCCGTGATCCGTTCATCCTTGCCCATATACCATTCGGCCCGGATGTCCGCATTCCACAGCTGGCTGTCCTGCAGGAACGGGTTGCCGCGGAAGAAACGGTTGGATTCGGTGTCGAGATAGGGCTGGGCGATCAGTTCGCGGAATTGCGGGCGGGCGATGGTCTTGGACCCGCTGGCGCGCAGTTGCAGACCCTTGGCGGCTTCGAACGTGAAGGTCACGGCAGGCAGCCAGTAATCCTTGCGGATTTCGTTGAACGGCGTCAGCCCGGTGTTGTAAACGTCAACACCCGTCACCGACATTTCGCCCTTTTCGTAGCGAACGCCTGCGTTGACCGACAGGCCGGCAAACAGGTCCGCCTGCACCTGGGCATAGCCTGCATGGGTGCGCAGCGCCGCGTCATAGACCGGATAGTTACCCGAAAATTCGAGCAGGCCGAGATCGTAGAGCTGGATCGTCGCGTCCGACAGCAGATAGTCGGGGCGCAACTGCTGCACAGGCACCGGCAGGTTGACGGCATCGAAATGCAGCTCATAGCGCGACGAACGACGCTTTGTGTCGTTGAAGGCATAACCCGCCGTCAGCGAGAAGCCTGGCGCGATCTTGTAGCTCAGGTCGGCGCCTGCAAACCACAGATCTTCATTGAGGTCGCTGAAGGTGACGGACGCATCGCCGCGCTGACGGTTGAGCGCATTGACGAAACGGTCGCCAACCGGATCAGTCGCCAGGTCGCGATTGCTGCGGACGTAAGTGAATTCGCGCTCGTAGGGCGCTTCACGCTGCGAATTGGCAAAGCCGCCGCGCATGTCGAGGCTGAGGGCATCGGAGAGTTTGAATTCACCGACCAACTGGGTGTCGATCAACTGACGCTCATACCAGCCGGTGCTTTGCGTCAAATAGTCAGCGCCCTGGATCAAACCGTCATTCTGACCGATGGTCAAAGCGCTGCGCTTCAACGTGTCGCGAATATAAAGGTTGGTCCAGCGCAGCTTCTGCTCACCCAGTTCCAGGCCCAGGCCAAGAAGCCCGTTGACCGTGATTTCATTATCGGTCGCGACCTGCTGATAGCTTTTGCCCGCCCCCTGCGACACGTCGAGCGAGGATTGCTGGAGATTGTCACGGGTGCGCCACTTGTTGCTGTAGGATGCGGTGGCGATCACGCCCAGCCGCCCGTCGCTGCCGACATCAACCGCCGTGCCGCCATTGAGCGACGCGGAAAAGTTGAACGGCAGGCTGTTGGTCCGCTGCACGACCGACGTGTCGGCATTCAGGAACTGCATCGCAATTGCCTGCTGATCCGTCCGGCTGATGTTCGGGAACGGCACGCCGCTGGCAAAGGCCTGCTTGAGCAGCGGCGGCACATCGCGCGAACTGTCGTCAAAGCCGGTCCAGTCGGACTTGGACCCATAATGGGTATAGCCCAATTGGCCGGACGTTTCGGTATTGGCTGAACTGCCAAAGCCGATTTCCAGATAGCTTTCGGCCGGGATCGCCTTGGTCGTCAGATTGATGACGCCGCCGCCAAATTCGCCGGGGAAGTTGGCTGAATAGGTTTTCTGCACCAGCGTCGATGCGATCACGCTGGTCGGGAAGATGTCGAGTGGCACGACGCGCTTCAGCGGTTCCGGGCTTGGCAGCGGCGAACCGTTGAGCAGCGCGAGTGAATAGCGATCACCCAGGCCGCGGACATAGACATAGCCGCCGGATACGACCGACAGGCCGGTGACGCGCTGGAGCGAACCGGCAATATCGCCTTCGCCCGTCCGCTTGATGTCCGCGGCCGACAGCACGTTGACCACCTGCGGCGCGGCCTGCGACACGTTGGTCGTGCGGCGGCCGGTGACGACAATGTCCGCGCCGGGGATCGACACGTCGACATTGCCTGCATCGGAATCGGCCTGTTCGGCGGCGGTCGGCGTGCCGGATGTAACGGCACCGCCAGCATCCGCGCCGGTCGTGCCAGCGGGGTCGGTTTGCGCCAGGGCCACAGGTGCGACCAGGGCGGATGAAATCAGGAGCAGGCGCGCCAGGCTGAGCGGCTTCGACATGCTAGGGGTCCCCCTTTGGGAATTGCAGTGCAAAAGAAGGCGGGGAAGCGCAGATGCACGCTCCCCCGCCCCTGTTGAGGTCGTGGGTCCGATCAGGTCGTCGGGATCGCCGTGCAGCTCTTGCTGGTGCTGCCGAAGCTGGCAGTGGCCGAGTTGCAGGTCCAGCCGGCATACCAGGTGTCGCTGCTGTCCTTCACCGCACCGATATAGTTGGTGGTGGTGAAGGCACTGTCGATCGTCTTGGGGTCGATCGCCACTACAGCGGTTTCCGTTGCCCCGTTGATGAACAGGCTGGTCAGCGACGGGGTGTAGGTGAAGCTGCTGTTCGCTCCGGCAGTGAAGATCGACTGGACCAGCGCTGCATCGACGCCGGTGCCAGTGCCCTTGAAGGGCGTGCCGTTGCACTGCATCACAACCGAGATGTAGCGCGGCTTGCCGGCATCCTGAAGCGCGGTGTCAGCATCACGCACAGCGGCGGCGCCGTTGATGCGCAGGCAGCTCTGGTTGGGGCTGACGATGATGCCGTTGACCAGCGCCAGATCGGCGCCGCCGCGCAGCAGCATCGAAGCGCCGTCGTCGCCGGTGTTGGAACGCTGGATATGCGTGAAGTTGGCGACCTTCAGATACTGACGGGGCAGCACATCTTCGCCGTTGTTGGAGGCCGAACCACCGTTCGAGTCGGTTTCGAGGAAGGTGTCGCCGATATTATTGCCTTCCCGCTGAACCGAGATGACAAACTGCGCCGTGCCGCGGAAGCCGACATCGGTATCCAGATTGTCGTCTTCGTTCCCGGTCAGCACCAGATAGCGCATGTTGGCCGAGCCACCAAAGGCTTCGATGCCGTCGTCGGAGCTGTTGTGGATCTGGATATGGTCAATAACTGTGCCAGTGCCGACGCCCGAAGGCGTGAGGCCTTGCAGTTCCTTGCCGTCAGCCAGCACGAAACCCGAATAGCGGATCTGGACATAGGACATGCGGCCCGAACTGTCGGCGTCATTCGCGCCGCCATAGAGCGCGTTGCTGCTGCCTTCGGTGTCGCGCTCGCACGCCGTGGTGCCTGCCGCTGCGGCCGGAGCCAGACAGTCGGTGATCTTTGCGCGGCCCAGCAGCACGATGCCACCCCACTGGCCCGACGACTGGTCAGTCGTGGTCCCCAGCACGTTTTCACGGCTGGTGAAAACGATCGGCTGCGACGCGGTGCCGACAGCGTTGATCTTGTTGCCACGATTGACCGCCAGATAGGCGTTGCCGGTGGCAGCGAATACCGTGACGCCCGGATCGATCGTCAGCGTGACGTCGGTGTTGGTGCTGGCAGCGCCCTGGTCGGTGCCGACATCGACGCGGCCGGGCAGCGAATAGATGACGCCCGGAACCTTGGCGATCGCGGTCGTGCTGGTGAAGCGGGTCGGGAAACCGCAGTTGCGCCACGTATTGCCGCCATCGGAAATGGTGCCCAGGTCGGCAAGCTGCGCGGAACCGGCTATGGTCGGGCAGTTGGCAGCCGGGGTCACGCCGGTCGGCGTGGGGGTCGGCGTAGGCGTAGGCGTAGGCGTGGGGGCCGGGGTCGGCGCGGGGATGACAATGGTGCCCTCGCCCGGCGAAGCGATGTCGTCAGCGCCGCAGGCGCTCAGGCCTACGCAGGCGCAGCTCGCCATCAGGATCGTGTGGATACGGTTAATCTTGGCCATGTCGTCTCCGCTCCGGTAAAATACCGGGATTGTTGCTGTGCGGAGCGCAGGGGATATGATTCGGACAACGCCCCCTGTCGCCCTCCGAAGGGGCAGTTAGGGACGTCCGGTGACAGGCTTGTTTTGATTTAGTGACGAAACAGCGTCACTAAAATTACAGTTTGGTGACTTTGGTTATGCTTTCATGACAAGGGCGCGGATAAGCCCCGCGCCCCGTGCAATTGCTTGAAACAGAACGCTTCGATCAGCGCGACGCATAAACCGGCGTCAGGCGGTTCATTGCCCGCCGCGCCACATCGCGCGAGGATTGTTCGCTGCCGTCGGCCATCACCAGCGTCATTTCCGGGGAGAAGCGCGCGGACTTATAGGCAGAGCGGGCATCGACCATGCGCCCCATGCCCGCATAGGCATTGCCCAGGTTGATGAGGCGCGCGGGGTCATTGGCGCTATCGGGCCACACGGCCTTCAGCCGCTTGGCCGCCTTTGCATAATCGCCAGCCGTCAGGTCGCGCGCGGCAAGGCCGCCGTCGGGAACGCCGACCACGATCACATCCTCCGGCGCACTCTGCGCTATGGCAGGCGAGACGCAAGCGAGAGTAAAACCGGCGATGAGGGCGACCTTCAGCATCATATTTTCTCCAGCAAAACCTTCTGACTATAGCGCTGATTATTTCATTATGATGACATTTGAGCAATAGCGGTTCGGTGGTCGAAAAAGGATTTTCTTTTACGTGAAAACAGACACTTATGATTTTTTCTTCATACTGTCATAAAAGTGTAATCGAACGAATGCGCAGAGTCGATAGTGATTCGCGCGGTGCTGGCGGGTTTCGCGCTGCGCGGCGACGGGCACAGGTTCAGCATCGGGCAATCGACCAAGCGACGCCCGCCAAACAATGACAACAAAGGGGATGAAGGTCCGGGAGGTTCTGTTGCCCGGCCCTCCCGGAGGCCGCTGAATTCCCTTCTGTTGCCCGGTGGGTTCAACCGCGCTATTTTAGAATGAAGTCAGGCCGTTAGGCCCTCATTCACGCTGCAATGGCGAGTGCTTCGTTATCGTTGGCACTTATGAGTTTTGCACAGTTTAACGGCTTACACGGGCCGGGTAAAAACATCGTCTTTGAACACACGTCGATCCTAGTTCGGCCCCGTCAGACATCCCGTTCAGCCCATGGGTCGACCGGGATATGTGGTGGAACCGCCGGGTACTGCCCCCGGGTCCGCTGCGTCTATTACACGACACAATTTATCACCATAGCCGGGCGAACCCGGCACGACCCATATGGGCGTAAAGTTGCGCCTTTTCAAGCCGCCGCATAAGGGAAGGCCCATGTGCATCGTGACAATGGCATGGGCAGCCCATCAAGAGCAGCCGACTGGCAAGACCATGATGGCGCCGCTTTAACGCAGCACCGACCGAGGCTGGCGCGCGAGATGCAACGAGGAGCGCACGACCGGCGACTCGATCAGCCTGGTTTTCATGAGATCGCGCATCCGGTCGGCCCCGTCAGGGTTCAGCATCACCACGCGGGTGCCGCCCGATGTCAGCGCTTCGATGGTGGATATAGCCAGCGCGTGCTTGGTGCAGAGCGCCTGCACATCGGCCAGCGGCGCGTTGACGTTGATCGCGCGGCTCATGCGTCGCGGCCGACGACAGGGGTGATGGAAAGACGAACATATTGGTCCAAGAGAAAGCGCCTTGCTGGCAAGCGGGAGCGCTGGTGTCTCTCGGTCACGCGAATGCTTGCGGGCAGGGTTCGCGTCGATAGGCTGGCTTTAGCAGAGGCATGTGTTCCCGTCGCGACATTTATGGCGCAGCCCGCTTCCCCTTGCCGCGCTGCCTCTCTATAGCCCTGATCCCATGATCCTCGTCATCGACAATTATGACAGCTTCACCTGGAACCTGGTCCATTATCTGATGGAACTGGGCGCGCGGGTGGAGGTCGTCCGCAACGACGCCATTTCGGCGGGCCAGGCGCTCTCCAGCGGGGCAAAGGCCTTTTTGCTTTCGCCCGGTCCCTGCACCCCCAATGAAGCGGGTGTCAGCCTCGATTTGGTCTCGGCTTGCGCCGACGCGGGCGCGCCGCTGCTGGGCGTGTGCCTGGGTCATCAGGCGATCGGCCAGCATTTCGGTGGCAAGGTGGTGCGCGGCGGCCTGATGCATGGCAAGACATCGCCCGTCACCCATGACGGCACCGGCCTGTTCGCCGGCATCCCCTCCCCCTTCACCGCGACCCGCTATCACTCGCTGATCGTCGATGATATTCCGGACAGCCTGGTCGTCAACGCAACCAGCCAGGACGGTTCGGTCATGGGCTTTCGCCATGCGACGCTGCCGATCCATTCAGTCCAGTTCCATCCCGAAAGCATCGCCACGGAATATGGCCATGACATGCTGGCCAATTTCATGAAGATAGCGGGCATGAAGGTGAAGGCGCGCGAAGCGGCCTGATCGGGGCCGCCTCCCACCCCCCTCTTCAATGCGGGGCTAGGCCGCTTTCCACGCCGGTCTTGTCATGCAGCGCGAAGCGATCGACAATGTCCGCGCTGGCGCGATTATAGCCGATCACATCGACCGTGCAGCCGTCGCGGCGCAGACGCGCGATGATCTTGTCGAGCGCGCCAACCCCCGAAATATCCCAGAAATGCGCGCCTGATACGTCGATCAACACGGGCGTCGATCCGTCTTCGGCCTGGAAGGCGCTGGTAAAGCGATCGACCGATGCGAAGAATATCTGGCCGACGACATTATAGGTCACATGGTCCGTCGACACTGTGCGTTCCACCGCGAACATCCGCCGAACCTTGCCTGCAAAGAAAATGCCCGACAGCAGGACGCCCGCCAGTACGCCCAGCGACAGGTCGCGTGTCGCGACCACGACAACCACGGTCGTCACCATCACTACGGACGATGTGGGCGGATGGCGGCGCAAATTGGCGATGGAATTCCAGCTGAACGTGCCGATCGACACCATGATCATCACCGCCACCAGCGCGGGCATGGGGATCTGCCCGACAAATGGCCCCAGCACCGCCAGCAAAAAGAGAAGGAATGCGCCCGATACAAAGGTGGAAAGACGACCGCGCCCGCCCGATGTCACATTGATCACCGACTGGCCAATCATCGCGCAGCCGCCCATGCCGCCAAACAGCGCCGCGACGATGTTGGCGCTCCCCTGCCCTGCACATTCGCGCCGCTTGTCACTGTCGGTATCAGTCATGTCATCGACGATCTGCGCCGTCAGCAGCGATTCGAGCAGGCCGACAGCCGCCATCGTCAGCCCATATGGCAAGATGATCTGCAAGGTTTCGAGCGTGAATGGCACCATGGGAAAGGCAAAGCTGGGCAACCCTTCCGGCAACTTGCCCATGTCGCCGACGGTGTTGACGGACAGGCCCATGCCGATGCTGATTGCGCTCAACGCCAATATGGCGACCAGCGGCGATGGGACGGCCCTGGTCAGGCGTGGCAAAAGATAGATGATCGCAAGGCCGCCCGCGATCATTGCGTAAGTTTCCCAGCCGACATTGGTCAATTGCGGCAATTGCGCCAGGAAGATCAGGATCGCCAGCGCATTGACGAACCCGGTAATCACCGACCGGGACACGAACTGCATGAGCAGGTCCAGCCGCAACAGCCCCGCAATGATCTGGACAATGCCCATCACGATGGTCGCGGCGAACAGATATTCGACCCCATGGTCGCGCACCAGCGGCATCACCAGCACGGCAACCGCAGCCGTGGCGGCTGAGATCATGCCTGGCCGACCGCCGGTAAAGGCCACGACCATCGCAATGACGACCGAGGCATAGAGGCCGACACGCGGATCGACGCCAGCGATGATCGAAAATCCGATCGCTTCGGGAATGAGGGCGAGCGCAACGACGATACCCGCCATGACGTCCCGACGCGCAGCCTGTCCGTCACTGAACCATTGCTGGCGATAGCGTGTCAAAAAATCTGTCATCTGAAAATTCCACATCAGGGCATATCGCGCCGGACTAGAGGCACTGGCGTATGAACATGCGTGATGTTGTCCGGCGGATCGGCGGCCGGAATAGCCACCCGGAATTTCACCGGGTCCTTGCGAATGTCGCGGTTCATAGCGGGGCGACGACCGATTGCAAGGTCGGGGTTTGGCCGAGCGACTGGCCCCCGCACGCAAAATTGCCGTCGCTCCCCCTCGACTCACTACCCCGCTGATGATTAAGGCAAGCGCGATGACCAGCCTGCCCGATCCTTCCAGTCCGCTTGATGCGCAGGCCGCCGCCCGCGCCTTCGACGTGCTGTTCGACGCCGATCTTCCCGACGCGGACATCGCCGCCTTTCTCGTCACCATGGCCCGGCGCGGCGAAACCGCGATCGAAATCGCGGCTGCCGCGCGGGCCATGCGCGCCCGGATGATCCCGGTCACCGCCCCGGCAGGCGCGATCGACGTGTGCGGCACCGGGGGCGATGGCCATCATACCCTTAATGTCTCGACCGCCGTGTCGCTGGTCGTCGCAGCCGCTGGCGTCCCCGTCGCCAAGCATGGTAATCGCGCGGCATCTTCCAAGGCGGGTGCAGCCGACACGCTCGAAGCGCTTGGGCTCGACCTGGACCGGGCGGCGGCCAGCGCCGAAAAGACACTGGCGGAGATCGGCATCTGCTTCCTCTTCGCGCAAAATTACCATCCCGCGCTCAAGCGGCTCGGCCCGATCCGCAAGGCGATCGGCGAACGGACCATCTTCAACCTGATGGGACCGCTCGCCAACCCGGCCGGCGTACGCCGCCAACTGGTCGGCATCGCGCGCCCCGCCTATGTCCCCATCTATGCGCAGGCGCTTGCCGAACTGGGCGTCGACCGGGCCATGATCGTGTCGGGCGATGAAGGGCTGGACGAACTGTCGCTGGCAGGCGGCAACGACATTGCCGAAGTCGCGGGCCATGGCGTCGTTGCCATGCATCGCCTGTCCGCTGCCGATCTGGGCCTCTCCACTGCCCCGGTCGATGCGATCCGGGGCGGCGACGCAGCGCATAACGCCGCCGCCTTGCGCGCGCTGTTGCTGGGCGAACCGGGCGCCTATCGTGACGCCGTGCTGCTCAACGCCGCAGCCGCCCTTGTCGTGGCCGACGCGGTTGCGGACCTTAAGGAGGGCGTGGAGGAAGCGGCCGAGACGATCGACCGTGGCCTTGCCAATGCCCTGCTCAATTGCTGGATAGCCTATCAATGACCAACAAGCTGATCGAGATTTGCGATTTCAAGCGCGAGGATGTCGCTCGGCGCAAGGCCGCGACATCGCTGTCGTCGCTCCACGCCCGCGCCAGCGAACAGACGCCCCCGCGCGGCTTTCGCAAGGCGCTGGACGACGCATCCCGTTCCGGCTTCGGCCTGATTGCGGAGATCAAGAAAGCCAGCCCGTCCAAGGGGCTGATCCGCGAAGATTTCGATCCCCCCGCCCATGCGCAGGCCTATGCCGCTGGCGGCGCGGCCTGCCTGTCGGTACTGACGGACGAACCCTATTTTCAGGGTCATGACAATTATCTGATGGCGGCCCGCTCCGCCTGCCCGCTTCCCGTGCTGCGCAAGGATTTCATCGTCGATCCCTGGCAGATTTTGGAAAGCCGGTCGCTGGGGGCCGACGCGATCCTGATCATCGTCGCCGCCCTTGACGACAAGCAGATGGCAGAGATTGAGGATGCAGCGCTTGGGCTTGGCATGGACGCGCTGATCGAAGTGCATGACGAGGCGGAAATGGAGCGCGCGCTCAAGCTGCGATCCCGCCTGATCGGCGTCAACAATCGCGACCTGCGCGATTTCAGCGTCGATTTCGCCCGCACCTATGAACTGGTGGGCAAGGCGCCTGCCGGTTACACCTTCGTCGCCGAAAGCGGCCTTGGCAGCCATGCCGACCTGACCGCCATGGCCGATCATGGCGTGCGCTGCTTCCTGGTTGGCGAAACGCTGATGCGGCAGGCCGATGTCGAGGCGGCGACGCGCAGCCTTCTGACCGGCGCATGACGGGCCTTACCCATCTCGACGCGGGCGGCGCGGCGCGCATGGTCGATGTGTCGGCCAAGGCGGTGACCGCGCGGGAAGCGATTGCAAGTGGCCGGATCGACATGATCGCCGATGCCGCTGCCGCGATTGCGCAGGGACTGGTCAAGAAGGGCGACGTGCTGGCGGTCGCGCGGGTCGCGGGGATCATGGCTGCCAAGCGCACGGCCGACCTCATCCCGCTTTGTCACCCGATCGCGCTGAGCAGCGTGAATATCGACTTCGATCTGGACGAAAGCGGCGTGACCGTCACCGCCACCGCGCGCACCGCTGGCCAGACGGGCGTGGAAATGGAGGCGCTCACCGCTGCCTCGGTCGCGCTGCTCACCATCTATGACATGGCCAAGGCGCTCGACAAGGGCATGGTCATTGGCCACGTCCGCCTGATCGCCAAGAGCGGCGGCAAGTCGGGCGACTGGCGCGCGGCATGAGCCTGCTGCCCGTCGCCGAGGCGCAGGCCCGCCTGTTCGCCCTTGCGAGCCCGCTGCCAGCGGAAGCAGCACCGGTCGCCGCCTGCAACGGACGCTGGCTGGCCAGCGACCTACTGGCGCTGCGCAACCAGCCCTGGGCCGATCTGTCCGCGATGGACGGCTATGCCGTGCGTGCCGCTGAATGGCCGGGGCCGTGGCAGGTCACTGGCGAAAGCGCGGCTGGCGGCGCTGTGCCTGCGCCGCTGGCGCCCGGACAGGCCTGCCGCATCTTCACCGGCGCGCCCCTGCCCGCTGGCGCAGACACGATCCTGATTCAGGAAAATGCCATCCGCGAGCGCGACCGACTGACCGCCAGCGACGATCTTTTGCCTGTCGGGCGCAACATCCGCCCGGCCGCGTCGGACTTTGCAACGAACGCACTGTTGCTGGCAGCCGGGAGCGCCCTTACGCCCGCGCGCATCGCACTTGCCGTGCTGGGCGGCCATGGGACGCTGCCGGTCGGCCGCCGCCCCACGGTCGCGCTGATCTCAACCGGCAACGAACTTGTGCCGCCCGGCGCGCCGACCCCGGCGGGCAGCCTGCCCTCTTCCAATGCGGCCATGCTGGCGGCGATGCTGGCAGGCCTGCCGTGCGATGTCGTTGATCTGGGCATCGTTCCCGATGATCTCGACGCCATGACCGCCGCGCTGAAACGCGCGGCGGCGGCGGACATCATCGTCTCCACCGGCGGTGCATCCGTCGGCGATCATGACATGGTCCGGCCTGCCTTCGCGCAGGCGGGGGGCAGGCTCGATTTCTGGAAGATCAGGATGCGACCGGGCAAGCCGCTAATGGCCGGTACCATCGCCGATGCCGTATTTTTGGGCCTGCCGGGCAATCCGGTCTCTGCCTTTGTCACCGCGACCCTGTTCCTGTTGCCGCTGGTGCGTCATCGCGCCGGATCGACCGCGCCGCTCCCGCGCCTGAGCGAGGCGCGCCTTGCCGCGCCGCTACCTGCGACCGGCGATCGCGACGATTATCTGCGCGCCTATCGGGGGGAGGCCGGGATCGTCTCCGTCACGTCGCAGGACAGCGCCGCCACGGCCGCTATGGCGATGGCCGACTGCCTGATTGTCCGCCCTGCCGGTTCATCGATCGCCGCCGCAGGCGACATCGTCACCATCCTGCCCCTGACGGACTGATCGACCGTTTGATTGAACCCGGTTCCCATGGCCAGATGCGCCGCTTCCGGTCCGTTGTTGGTCGCTTGACTCGCCTCCTTCCGTTTCCTATGTGTTCCTTATACGTTCCATGGAGGACCGCAGGCATGTTGACCCTCAAGCAGCAGGAATTGCTGAGTTTCATCCAGACCCGGCTGGAGGAAGGTGGCGTATCCCCTTCTTTCGAGGAGATGAAGGATGCGCTCGACCTGCGATCCAAGTCCGGCATTCACCGGCTGATCAATGCATTGGAGGAACGCGGCTTCATCCGCCGCCTGCCCAATCGCGCCCGCGCGCTGGAGGTGTTGAAGCTCCCCGACGCCATGCACCGCGCCCCCGCGCCGGTTGCTCCGGCCAAGCCGCAACTGGTGCCCAGCCTGCCGATCGCTGCCAATGACGTCATCGAAATCCCGCTGCACGGCCGTATTGCCGCCGGCGTCCCGATCGAGGCGATGGAGGGGCAGAATATGCTGTCCGTCCCCGCCGCGCTGCTGGGGGCTGGCGATCATTATGCGCTGGAAGTGTCGGGCGATTCGATGATGGAGGCAGGAATTTTGGACGGCGATTTTGCGCTGATCCAGCGCACCGATGTCGCCCGCGAAGGCCAGATCGTCGTCGCCCTGATCGACGATGCGGAAGCGACGCTCAAATATTTCCGCCGCGAAGGACAGCGCGTCCGGCTCGATCCCGCCAACAGCGCCTATGAACCGCAAATCTATGATCCGCGACAGGTGCGAATTCAGGGCAAGCTGGCGGGACTGCTGCGCCGCTATAATTGAGGCCGCCATGACGGGTGACGGCGAGGGCGCGGTGCGACGATCCAGGGATGAGCGTCGCCCGCCATCCTCACCGTGCTGATCCGCGCATCGTCCAGGTCAATGGCAATGCCGCCGGTTCGCGCCAGCATCCGTCGGTCGATCTTCAACCAGCGCGGGCGACACCAACGTGGCAGCGCGCGATCGGCAATGACGATGTCGGCGGCGGCACATTCCCGGCTGAACAAGGCCCGTTCGACCAGCATGTCGCTGCGGGTGGCCAGCACATGCCAGCGCCGCCCGCCCGCCTGTATCCCCACTGCGCACAAATCCGTCGAGCAGCGCGCCTGCCGCAGGTCCGCCATCGCTTCGATCGGCCCGTCATAGCCCGCGCTCTCCGCCAGCGTGTCGCGCACATAATCGCCTGCGCCCGCGCGCAGCAGTGCCATGCCGCCTGTCGATGTCCGCACCGCGACGTGGCGGCCATCGCTCGTCACCAGAATATCGGGCGGTGATAGCAAAAGCACGCCGGTCACGCCGATCGCCACTGGCCCAAGGCCCAGCCAGCGCCACCCGCTGCGCCACAACAGACACCAGAGCAGCCCGCCGATCATCAGCGCGAACAGCCAGGATGGCACCGCCGGCGTCAGCATTGTCGCCATTGGACTGGCGGCGACGCCATGGGCGACCAGCAGCAACAGGTTCAGCGTCTGCGCGGTCATCCACCAGAAGAGGGCGCCCAGTCCGACAAGATCGAACAGCAACGCCAGCGCCTCCAGCGGCATCACGACAAAGGTAGTCAACGGGATGGCGACGAGATTGGCGAACGCCCCCAGCATCCCGGCCTTGTGAAAATGGAACAGCGCGATCGGCATCAGCACCAGTTCGACGACAATGCCGGTCATCAGCATTGCCGCCAGCACGCGCCCCGCCCTGCGCGCCCACCCCTCATCCCGCGCGCTGGTCAAGGCGCGAAAACGCGGATGCTCGGCCAGCGCAACCAGCGCGGTAACGGCGGCAAAGCTCATCTGGAAACTCGGCCCCGTCATCGCTTCGGGCCAGAAGGCCAGGACGATGAGCGCGCCCACCGCGACCAGCCGCAACGTGATCGCGTCGCGCCCCAGCGCCAGCCCGCCCAGCACCAGCAGCGCGGCGATGCAGGACCGCAGCGTCGGCACCTCCGCCCCGGTCAACAGCGTATAACCAATCCCCGCCAGCGCCCCGCCCGCCGCCGCGATCAGCATCAGCGGCCAGTCGAGCGCCGCTCGCTGGCTCAACGCCATCACCCGCATCAACAGGAAAATCACCGCGCCGATCAGCGCCGTCACATGCAACCCGCTGATCGAGAGCAGATGGGCAAGCCCGCTACGGCGCATCGCTTCGGCATCGGCCTCCGCAATCGCGCCCTGGTCCCCCGTCGCCAGCGCCACGGCTATGCCCTGCGCCGGCCCGTCCACCTGCTCCCGAATATGCGCGAACAAACGCGCGCGCAGCGGCGGCGGCGCGGATGACGGGCGTAGGACGTCAATCGGTTTGAGCGCCTTGCCGGTCGCGCCAATCCCCTGAAAATAGGCACGCGCGGCAAAATCATAGCCACCCGGCACGCTGGGCGGGGCTGGCGGCATTAAACGGACGCGAAAGCGGATCACCGCCCCCTCGCCCAATCCGGCCGGAACATCCGCCTCGGCTATGTTGACCCGGATCGTGGCTGGCAGGCCCGGCGCGTCGACCGGACGCAGCATGGCGCGCACCATCTGTTGCGCGGGAACCGCCCGAACCGCCATCACTTCACCCGTCACCACGGTAAAGACAGCGCGCGCCAGCGGCGGCTGCCCCAACAGCACCGCTTTCCCCCATATCAGCGCGCATCCGATGCAGGCCAGCATTCCGCCCGCCACGATCATGCGCCGCAGCCGCGCGCCATCGGGCAGCAGCGACCCCAGGCAAGCGAGCGCCAGCGCACCACAGCAAAAGGCCAGCCACCCGGCCCTGTCGGGCAGCAGGAACCAGGCAGCGATGCCCGCGCCCAGCGCGATCGGCACCCATAGGGGAATTTGCTCGCGCTCCGTCTCCAGCCAGCTTTCCACCCGCGAAAACGCCCCGCGCAACCACGCCGGAGCCCCCCACCAAAGGGAGGTTTGTCGTGGCTCAAAAGCCATGCTAGGGGGCGACGCATTCATGGAACAGGCAGGACGAATGTCAGCGAATATGACGGCAAGTGCAACGGGAATGAACAAGCCGGTAGTGACCCGTTTCGCGCCATCGCCAACCGGGTTCCTGCATATTGGAGGCGCGCGCACCGCTTTGTTCAACTGGCTGTTCGCCCGCCACCATGGCGGCAAATTCCTGCTGCGGATCGAGGATACCGACCGCGCCCGCTCGACCGAAGAAGCGGTGGCGGCGATTTTCGACGGGCTGGATTGGCTGGGTCTGGGCGGCGATGAACCGGCGGTGTTTCAATTCGCCCGCACGCCGCGCCACGCCGAAGTCGCCAACGCGATGCTGGCGAACGGCCACGCCTATAAATGCTATGCCACGCCCGAAGAACTGGCGGAACTGCGCGAACAGCAGCGCGCGGCCAAGCAGCCGATGCGTTATGACGGGCGCTGGCGCGACCGTTCGCCCGAAGAAGCGCCTGAAGGTGCGCCTTTCGTCATCCGTCTGAAAGCCCCGCGCGAAGGCGAAACGGTGATCGAGGACGCGGTGCAGGGCCGTGTCGTCGTACAGAATGCCGAACTGGACGATATGATCCTGCTGCGGTCCGACGGTACGCCCACCTATATGCTGGCCGTCGTCGTCGACGATAATGACATGGGCGTCACCCATGTGATCCGCGGCGACGATCATCTCAACAACGCCTTCCGCCAGCTTTGCATCATCCGCGCCATGGGTTGGGACGAGCCGGTCTATGCCCATATCCCGCTGATCCACGGATCGGACGGCGCGAAATTGTCCAAGCGCCACGGGGCGCTGGGCGTGGATGCCTATCGCGACGATATGGGGATGCTCCCAGAAGCGGTCCTCAACTATCTGCTGCGACTGGGCTGGGGCCATGGCGACGAGGAGATTATCCCGATCGCCCGTGCCATCGAGCTGTTCGACATCAGCGGCGTCGGCCGATCGCCCTCGCGCTTCGACATCAAGAAGCTGGAAAATCTGAACGGCCATTATCTGCGCGAAGCGGATGACGCCCGTCTCGCCGCGCTGGTCGCGCCGCGCGTCGCCGCCCGTCTGGATCGCGCCTTGCCGGACACGGGCCTGGCGCTATTGACGGCCGCGATGCCCTCGCTCAAGCCGCGCGCCAAGACGCTTAATGAAATTGCCGAGGGCGCCGAATTTCTGTTCAAAAATTGCCCGCTGGATTTTGACGAAAAGGCATTGGCTCTGCTAGACGACTCGGCGCGCGCGCTGCTGGTCAAGACAGCCGACGCTTTGAGACCAGTTCAAACATGGACGGTCGAAGCGATCGAGGACGCAATTCGCCGCGTGGCGGAGGATGCCGGCCTGGGGCTGGGCAAGGTGGCGCAGCCGCTTCGGGCGGCACTCACCGGGCGCACCGTCTCGCCGGGTATTTTTGATGTCCTCTTCCTGTTGGGGAAAGAGGGGAGCTTGGAACGGCTGACCGATGTTGGGCACGCATCGGTTGGCTGATGGCATAAATGGAGAACAATATGTCGGAAAACAAAGCCACTTTGACCGTCGGAGGAGAGACCAAGGACTATGCCGTCATGGACGGTTCGGTCGGTCCGCAGGTCATCGATGTGCGCAAGCTTTACGCCAACACCGGCATGTTTACCTATGATCCCGGTTTCACCTCCACCGCGAGCTGCGAATCCGGCCTGACCTATATCGACGGTGACGAAGGCGTCCTGCTGCACCGCGGCTATCCGATCGGCCAGCTGGCCGAAGCATCGAGCTTCATGGAAGTCAGCTATCTGCTGCTGAACGGCGAACTGCCATCCAGCCAGGAACTGGACGAATTCACCCGTACTATCACGCGCCACACGATGGTCAATGAACAGCTCACGACCTTCTATCGCGGCTTCCGTCGTGACGCGCATCCCATGGCGATCATGTGCGGCGTCGTCGGCGCGCTGTCGGCCTTTTATCATGACTCGACCGACATCAACGATCCGATGCAGCGCAGGATCGCCAGCCATCGCCTGATCGCCAAGATGCCCACGATCGCGGCCATGGCGTATAAATATTCGGTGGGTCAGCCCTTCGTCTATCCGCGCAACGACCTGTCCTATACGGCCAACTTCCTGCGCATGACTTTCTCCGTCCCGGCGGAAGAATATGTTCCCGATCCCGTGATCGTGGACGCCATGGACAAGATTTTCATCCTCCATGCCGACCATGAACAGAATGCTTCGACATCGACCGTTCGTCTGGCGGGATCGTCGGGTGCCAATCCCTTCGCGTGCATCGCGGCTGGCATTGCGTGCCTGTGGGGTCCGGCGCATGGCGGCGCGAACGAGGCCGCGCTCAACATGCTCCGCGAAATCGGCACTGTCGATCGTATTCCGGAATATATCGCCCGCGCCAAGAACAAGGATGATCCGTTCCGCCTGATGGGCTTTGGCCATCGCGTGTATAAGAATTACGATCCCCGCGCGACCGTCATGCAAAAGACCGCCGAGGACGTGCTGCGCACGATGGGCGTCACCGACCCGGTGTTCGACGTCGCGCGCGAACTGGAAAAGATTGCGCTCAGCGATCCCTATTTCATCGAAAAGAAGCTCTTCCCCAATGTGGACTTCTATTCCGGTGTGATCCTGTCGGCCATCGGCTTCCCGACCGAGATGTTCACCGTTCTGTTCGCCCTGGCCCGCACCGTCGGCTGGGTCGCCCAGTGGAACGAAATGATTTCGGACCCAGCGCAGAAGATCGGTCGCCCGCGCCAGCTCTATACCGGCCCGGTGCAGCGCGACTATATCCCGGTCGACAAGCGCTAAGCCCGCCCGGTCACAATGCCAAATGCAGAACGGCTCCCTGTCAAAGGGGCGCCGTTTTTCATGGGGATCAATCGTCCGCCGGCAATGTCAGGATGAAGCGCGCGCCTTCGCCGGGCGCGCCGCCAATGCGAATATCGCCATCCATCGCGCGGGCAAGGCGGCGGGAGATATAGAGGCCCAGGCCGCTGCCCCCGGAATCATCGCGGCCCAGCCGCTCGAACTTTTCGAATATCCGTTCGCGATCCGCGACGGCGACCCCCTGCCCCTGGTCGATCACCATGATCCGCGCCTGGCCATGATCACATTCGGTGACGATCCGCACTTCGCTGCCTTCGGGCGAATAGCGCACCGCATTGCCGACCAGATTCACCAAAATCTGTAAGACGCGGCGAAATTCCCCGATCGCGGGCATGGTCGCGTCCGGGTCCGGCGCTGATATGCGAATATTCCGGTCGAGCGCCTTGACCGCCAGCAACCCGGCAGCGCGACGGCCCAGATCCGCCAGATCGATCTCTTCTGCGATCACGCTGAAATCGGGTCGGTCGATCGCCTGCAAATCGGCGAGATCATCGACCAGCGCCATCAGATGCCGTCCCGCCGCTGCAATGTCCGTCGCGTAATCGGCATAGTCGGGGCGCAACGGCCCCTCCAACTGGGCACTGATCGTATCGGCGTTGGCGATGATCCGCCCCAATGGCTGGCGCAGCGACCGGTCGAGCCGTTTGCCGAATTCGCCCGGATACAGCGCAATTGCCGCCTCCTGCACCATCGGACCAGCCGCCATCTGCTCCAGAGCGAATGCCGTGCCGCGATAGCCGGTCAATTGTCCGGCCAGATCGAACATGGGAAAACCCGACAGGCGAAACGTCCGCGCCGGATCGCTGACCAGCGCTGCCGTCTGGTCACGAAAGGCGCGCCGCTGGGCAAAGGCGCGCAGCATCGCCATGTCGCCATCATCGTCAGGCTGAAGCTGAAAATAGCTGGAAAAGCGGCTGCCCGGCACCGGCGGATCGGGCGGCAGCGCGCCATGGCCGTCGTTTCCGGCCAGCACCATCTGGAACCGCAACTGCACGTCTATCTGCCAGTTCCAGCCATCGGCCAGCGCCGCAATATCCGCTTCACGCCGCGCTATGTCGGCTGGCAACGCAGCGACTGGTCGCTCATGCCAGTCAATGATCGACAGAGTGACGCCATCGCTGTCGGGCCGTGCCCGCACCCACATGTCGATGTCGCCATGCTGGGTCGCCGCGATGATCGGCCGCGAGACGGTAATGCCCAATCGCACGCACAGCCGCGCGATCGCCGCCAGTTGCGGTACCGCCACCGGCGCGCCAAGATCGCCCCCGGCTTCGCGCTGAAGCGCCAGCAAAGGCAGGTCAGCGCTGAGCAAAAGGCCGTCGGCGGAGATGAATGCCCGGATGATCGCGGGATGGGACGGCATATTCACGCGCCTGTAACCCGGCGCAGATGGTCCAGCCGTGAACGGAAAGCGGGCGGCGTGCGCAACGCGCTGACTGCTGCATCCGCCTGCATCTCGGTCAGTTGCTGATAGCATTCGGCCTCC
This sequence comes from Sphingobium sp. B2, assembly GCF_007693735.1. Taxonomy (NCBI): domain Bacteria; kingdom Pseudomonadati; phylum Pseudomonadota; class Alphaproteobacteria; order Sphingomonadales; family Sphingobiaceae; genus Sphingobium; species Sphingobium sp. B2. The sequence continues at coordinate 1,196,705 of NZ_VDBZ01000001.1, read as the reverse complement.
GCCACGATGGCCGCGTCGGACAGTGAAGGACGCACCGGTTGCAGCGCCAGCAGCAAATGGCGATAATCGGCATCCGATCCGCCGAGCGAACGGCACAGCATCGCTACCTGTGCCAATGGTCCCAACACCAATATTTCGGTCGCCTGCACCGTGGTCATGCGCAGCCGCCGCGCCGCAAGCGCCGCAAACAGCAGAAAGCGGCGCTGTCCCAGCGCGACACCCATCAGTTCGGGCGAATCCGCAAGATCGCCGATCCGCCGCACCAGCCGATCCGCCTCGGCAACGGGACTGGCACTTTCGTCATGATCGGCAAGCAAGGCCCAGCCCGACCGCTCGAACCCGACCAGCATCGCGTCTCCCGGATCGGGCGCGCTCCGCTGAACCACAGCGGCCAGACAGGCAGCCGCCGTCCAGACCAGTTCGGCAAAATATTCAGCGGGCAGGTCCGGCCGCATCGGCCGATCCTCGCCGCCCGCCGCGATCCAGCGCCCCTCTGCCAGCGCCAGCGCAGACAGGGCGTCGCCGATCATCGGATCATCGCCCAGCGTGAGCACGCCCCCATCGCCATCGTCCGCCCGATCGACATCGGCCTGGCCGAACTGGCGCAGCATCAGGCTGACGCCGGCGCGCATCTGCATATGCGCCAGCAGCGCCGGCCCGATCAGCGTCGGTTGCGCCCGTACGGTCGGCCAGCAAATCGGTTCTGGCGAGCGCGACAATATGTGGGCGACATCCGGTGCGTGGTCGAGCGAGAGCCGCAGCGCCATCTCGATCGCATTCAGGCATCCGCCCAGATGCCGCCGCGTTTCCGCGATCAACGCATCGTGGCGCGCCTGTTCCTCGACCGGGAAAAAGAAAGCCAGATCGATGGCATGGCCAACCGGCACGGCGGACATGCCCGCCATGACTTGCGCCATCGGCCAGCTGTCCGCCATGACCGCACCAGTAAGGGACGAATAGGCGTTCATACCGGGACCATAGCCCGACGTCCTTAAAATGCACTAAACCCTGCTATCGAAATATATCAGTCGCGCGGGCGCAAGATGATCGCGCCAGCCGAAGCGATCAGCGCCAGCATTGCCACCCTGATACCCTGCGCCAGCATGCCCACCAATCCGACGAGCATCAGCATGAGCAGCACGGTGCCGGGCGTAACGATCATCCATGGCCGGGCGCCGCCGGTACGCCGCCAGCGATCCGCCACCAATATGATCGCGAGCAGCAGCGCCAGATCGGCGGCCATCGTGCTGCTGCCCGCCAACACGATGCCGGTCAGCGCCAGTAATGGCGTGACAAATGCCAGCCAGCCCGTCGGTGCCGGTCGCAGTGCCAGTTCCTCCAGACGATCGGCAATTTCCGCCAGTAACAGCGCGCCCAGCAGCAGCGCGAACCCGGTCAGCGTCCATAACAGCTCGACCGGCACCAGCGCGATCGCGGCCAGCGCGATGGCGGCGATCCGCACCTGCATTGCAGGAACCTGCATGCGCATCAGCGCCGGACTGATCATCCGGGCCAGCGGCGAAAGCAGATAATGTTCAACGCCACCCCGCGTCCGTGCCGACGACGCGCCTGCCGCCGTGACCGCCTGCGCGACCAGATCGGCCTGCTGCTGGGTCTCGATCAGCGCGACGCGCCCTTCGAGCAGATCATCCTGCGCCACGGTGACGCGGCGCGCGCCCTTCTGCACCGCTGCCCGTACCAGCGTGAGCGACAAATCCCAGTCGCCGATCATGTCGAGCGTGCCGAACAATAAGGTCGGACTGATTCGCGCCAGACCGGCCCAGCGCTGTCCCGCGTCGATCCGTTCGAACGGGGTGCTGGCGCGGCTGTCATCCGTGACCAGCAGGGCATTGCCCTCAGCGCTCGCCATCGCCTCGAAATGGGTCTGCGACACGATCGCCCCGTCGGCCACCAGCAAAACGTCGGCATCGCGCGGCGCATCCCGCACCATCGACACCATATCGCGCACCAGTGCGACCGCGATCCCGTCGGCGCTCAGCCGATCGACCGCCTGCGACAAGGCGGGGGTGATCACGCTCACCAATATCATGATTCGATCCGCACCGGCCTGCGCCGCCTGCCGCGCCTGATATTCCACCAGCGTCTGTCCGGCAAAATACAGACTCGCGCGCTGACCAACGGTCGTCTGGCCACCAGACGAATCGCCCGAAGCCCGGCTGGCGCTGAGAATAGCCGCGAAACTCATATCGTTATGGTATCGACCCGATTGTTGTGCAGCGGGCCTTGTCGCAAGGCTGGCGGCTTCGCGCAAGCGCAGCCGTACCGATGCTACAATTCAGGTCTGTTGCAGCCCCGCCAGCGCCGCGCGCAACCGGCGCAGCACGCGCGGATCACCCGGTGCGGCCTCTGCTGCCTCATCGGCCAGCGCCATCAATGCTGTAAGCCCGAAGCTGGCCGCCAGCCCTTTCAGCCGCCATGCCGCCAATTCCCAATTGGCGTCGCACCGCGCCCGCCCCAGCAGATCGATCTGCCGCTCGGCACTTTCCATGAAGGCCACGCGCAGGTCCGCGATCAGGGCGCTGTCATCGCCGACGGCTGCGGATAAAGCTGCATGAAGGGCGCCGGGATCATAGGACATAGAGACAGACGCTATCTGGCTTGCGTTAAGTTTTGGTAACAGGGCATTTGCGCGGACGGAAAAGCTGCTAGGATGCACGACATGACAGGGGGCAGCACAATCGTCGAGTTCTGGCGCGACGAATCAAGCGCAGCTAGCGACGCGTCGCAGGCGGATGACATTTTGCTTTTGAAACAGGCGTCTCTCAACATCGACGAAGATGATTCGGATGATGGCGCGGGCGATGGCTGGGTCAAACGCATACGCGTGGGCTTGAGCCTGCTCGCGATCGGCTGGGTCGGCTTTGCCGGCTGGGCGATTTTCGCGGCGGGCGACCTGCCCGGCGGCCCCTTGTTCTGGGCCAATGCCATCGCCACGCTGGTTGTCCCGCTCATCCTGCTGGGCCTCGCCTATCTGCTGTTGATGCGTAACAGCCGCGCCGAATCGCGCCGCTATCTCGACACTGCCCGTGCCCTGCGGACCGAAGCCGATCTGCTGGAACTGCGACTGGGACGGATCGCCACCCAGTTGGAAACCGCCCGTCAGTCGATGCAGCAGCAGGCCGAATTGCTCGACAGCTATGGCGCTGCGGCCAGCAGCAATATGGAGGCGTCCGCCGAACTGATCGCCAGCCGGTCCCAAGCAACGGTCGATCGCGCCGAATCGGCGGAGCGGGCAAGTGCTGCGCTGGTCGCCAAGATGGACTCGTTGATCGCCACGATCCCCGAACTGGAGGATCGCACCGGCCGGATGGCGGCGCAAATCATGGACAACGGCCATGCGCTGGCGGAACGAATCGATACATTGGAAGCGCGCCTTCACGCGCTGGCCGAATTGTCCGACGACGCCCGTGCCCGCACCCTGTCCGCGACCAAGAGCCTGTCGAGCCAGCTGACGCAGCTTCAGGAATCGACCCGCGCCGCCAATGAAGAAGTAACGGGCATGGCGGAAATCGCCGCCGGACGGATCGATGCGACTGCCCAGAGCGCGCGGCAGGCGATGGACCGGACCCGTCAGGATGTGGAAATTCAGGCAGCCGCTCTCGCGACGCTGATCGAAACCGCCGAAACCGGCATCGCCAGCACCAGCGACACTGTGCGCGCGGCCCTGATCGAGGATCTTGACCGGGCGCAGGCCGACCTGACCGCACGCCTCGACGCTGCCTTGCGCAGCGTGCGCGCGACGATGGCGACGACCGACGAAGGTCTTTCGCGCCGCGCCGAACATCTCGAAGCGCTGGTCGCGGCGGCACAATCGGGCATCGGTGACGTCAGCGAAACGACCCTGGCCACCTTGACGCGGGACATGGACGCGATCGAGAAGGATCTGCGCGAACGGCTCGACACCGCGCTGGCCCGCGCGCAGGAAGCATTGGCGCTGACCGAGGGCAATTTGTCGACCCAGTCGGCCGCGCTGGAATCTCTGGTCACCCGCTCACGCGACAGCCTCGACGCCATCGGCAGCGAGACGGTCACGGGTCTGGCCAACACGATCGGCGACGTGGAAAACCGCCTGCACCAGATGAACGAGGTCATGGCCGGGCAACATAGCCTGATGGCTGGCATCCAGTCGGGGCTGGACGAAACGATCACATCGACCCAGAATCGCTTTGCGACTCTGGAGGAAGTCGCCCTCGCCCGGAGCGAGAGGCTGACCGACGCACTTACGCGCCTGACCGCCGAAACCCAGCGCATCGACGGCGCATTGGCCAACGGGGGCGTGACCGCCGAAAAGCTGATCGGTTGTGCCGAAACCCTTCTCGTCGCCCTCGATTCGAGCGTGCGCGAACTGGACGAGACTTATCCTGCGGCACTGGAGCGGTTCGACGCCCGCTTGGAACAGAGCCGCGCTCTGCTGGGCCACACGACGCCCGAAATGGAGCGACTGGAAGCCATATCGCAGGCATTGGTTGGCCGGGCGGAAGAAGCCGAATCGATGCTGCGCGGCCAGGGCAGTCGCCTGACCGAATGGCTGGAAAGCACGCAGGGCGGGCTGGAGGCCAATCGCAATCTGGTCGAACGGCTGCGCGTCGCACTGGACGGCGCCCATCAGGATGCGACCCGCATCACAGAAGGCGCCGGACCCTTGCTCGTCACCGCGTTGCTGCGCGTCAAGGATACGGCCGATCAGGCCGCCGAGCGTGCGCGTCAGGCGCTGGGCCGGACCATTCCCGAAGCCGCGCAGGCTCTGGCCGACGCCAGTGAACAGGCGATGCAGAACGCGATTGGTGACAAGGTCGCGGCGCAGATCGAACAGGTTGCGCGCGTCGCCGAAGAAGCCGTCAATGCCGCGCATCAGGCGTCCGAGCGCCTGACGCGCCAGTTGCTGACCATCGCCGACACCAGCGCCAATGTCGAACAGCGTATCGAGGAAGCGGAGCGGGCGGCGGAAAATCGCGACCGCGACCATTTTGCCCGTCGCTCTGCGCTGCTGATCGAATCGCTCAACAGCACCGCGATCGACGTCGCCAAGATCCTGTCGAACGACGTCACCGATTCAAGCTGGTCGGCCTATCTGAAGGGCGATCGCGGCGTATTCACCCGCCGCGCAGTCAAGCTGCTGGACGCCGGGGAATCGCGCGAGATTGCGCTGCATTATGACAATGACGCGGAATTCCGCGATCATGTGAACCGTTACATCCATGATTTCGAAGGCATGCTGCGGATCATCCTGTCGGCGCGTGACGGCAACGCGCTGGGCGTCGCCATTCTCTCGTCCGACATGGGCAAGCTCTATGTCGCGCTGGCGCAGGCGATCGAGCGGCTGCGCCAGTAACGGACGCGCGCCGATTGATCCCGGCGCGCGCTTCGCTTCGACGTCAGGTGCGGGGCTTAATCCCCAAACCGTCAATTCTGGTGGGTATAACCTGGCAGCATATCCAGCGTGATCCAGCCCTGCACATAATTGGCGTAATAGAGACCGAACAGCAGTCCTGACAGAATGGTCGCGCGAAGCACCACCACGGCGGGCCTGAAATTGCTGGGCGCGCTATCCGCCTGCCCCTTGAGCAACTGCTCGCCCGTCTCGTCGGGCGTGCGGATGCCAAAGGGCAGCATGATGAACGCGCTGATCACCCAGAACAGCACATAGATGGCGAAGATGGCGTAAAGATTCATACGGGCGATTTAGGCCCGAATGAGCAACACGTCCACAATCGGTTTCTTGCCGGTCCAGCGCGTCGCCGCACGGCGTACGGCCAGGCGGATACGTTCACGCACCGCCTCTTCCTCATGCGATCCCTTGGCAATCACGTCCGCGGCATCATCCGCCGCTTCGGCCAGAAAGTCGGCCTTGTCCTCTTCCACCGGAACGCCCTGCGTCCGCAGCGTCGGTCGACCAATCAGCCTTCCTTTGCCGTCGAGCGCGACGGCCACGCTGATCTGGCCATGCAGACCCAGCTTGCGCCGTTCGTTCATGGTCGCGCCTTCTGCTGGCAGGATGACGTCGCCATCCAGCACCAGTCGACCGACCTCTTCCCGCCCAATGATCGCCGGTGCGCCCGGCGCCAGCCGCAGCAGATCGCCATTGGACTGCACCACCGCATTGGGGATGCCCGTCGCCAGGCCAAGCCGCGCCTGTTCGGCCATATGCCGTCGTTCGCCATGGACCGGCAGCAATATTTCGGGCCGTATCCAGCGATACATGGCTTCCAGTTCAGGACGCCCCGGATGGCCCGACACATGCACTTCGGCCTGCCGGTCCGTGACCATCACGATATTTTTCGCCGCCAGCGCGTTCTGGATGCGCCCGATCGCGATTTCATTGCCGGGGATCTGCTTGGACGAAAAGACGACCAGGTCACCGTCGGTCAGCTTGATCGGATGGCTGTCGAACGCAATGCGCGCAAGTGCGGCACGCGCCTCACCCTGACCGCCGGTGGCGATGATCATCACCTCATCGCGCGGCAGTTTCATCGCATCGTCCCAATCGACCGTCGGCGGAAAATCCTTGAGGTAGCCGCTGGCCTTGGCCATGCCGATGATCCGGTCGAGCGAGCGGCCCGCGACGCACACCTTGCGTCCCATCGCCGTCGCCACTTCGCCCAGCGTCTGAACGCGCGCGGCATTGGACGCAAAGGTGGTGACGAGCACCCGCCCCCTGGCCCCCTCTATCGCCTGCATCAGCCCTTCGCGGACATCGCCTTCGGAACCGCTGGCCTTGTCATTGAACACATTGGTGCTGTCGCATACCAGCGCCAGCACCCCCTGATCGCCCACCGCCGTCAACTGTTCCGGGGTCGAGGGGACGCCGAGCAGCGGCTGATCGTCCAGCTTCCAGTCGCCGGTATGGAATATGCGGCCATAGGGCGTATCGATCACCAGCGCATTGCCTTCCGGGATGGAATGCGCCAGCGGCATGTAACGGAAGCCGAACGGCCCCAGTTCGAAGCTGCCTTCATTGGGAATGACGTGAAGCTTGACCTCCTTGGTCAGCCCCTCTTCCTCCAGCTTCAGGCGGATAAGGCCAGCAGTAAACGGCGTCGCATAGAGCGGCACGCCCAGGTCGGCCGCCAGATAGGGGATCGCGCCGATATGGTCCTCATGCCCGTGGGTCAGCACGATGCCGAGCAGATCCTTGCGCCGTTCCTCAATAAAGCTGAGGTCCGGCAGCACCAATTCGATACCGGGATAATTGGGATCGCCAAAGGTCATGCCGAGATCGACCATCACCCATTTGCCCTGGCATCCATATAGATTGACGTTCATGCCAATCTCGCCCGACCCGCCCAGGGCCAGGAAGAGCAGCTCATCTTTGGGTTTCATTACGCTTGTAAACTCCGTTCGTGCATCAGCGCGAGGCCCTGAACCGTCAGGTCCGGCGCGATCGCATCGAAAATATCGCTATTGTCATTGAAGAGGACCGCCAGGCCCCCTGTCGAAATCACTCTGGTCGGGCGGCCGATTTCGGCCCTCATCCGGGCGACCAGCCCTTCCATCATGGCTACATAGCCCCAAAATACACCAATATGCATCTGCGCTTCGGTCGTGCGACCGATGACCGATCGATTTTCCGGTGGCGCGATCGCGATCTTGGGCAGCTTCGCCGCCGCTGCGACCAACGCATCGAGCGACAGGTTGATCCCCGGCGCAATGATCCCGCCCTTATAAGCGCCGCTATAATCGACAACGTCGAATGTCGTCGCGGTGCCAAAGTCGATGACGATCAGGTCGCCTGCATAAAGATGGTGCGCGGCGATGGCGTTTACAACCCGGTCGGCGCCCACCGATCCCGGTTCGGCCACGTCCAGTTCGATGCCCCAATCAACCGGCGGCTGTCCCGCGACCAGAGGAGTCGTCTTGAAATATTTTTCCGCCAGCACCTGCAAATTATGCAGCGCGCGCGGCACGACCGTCGCGATAATCACGGCATGGACGTCCGTGATCTTATAGCCTTCCAGCATCAGCAACTGGTTGAGCCACACCGCATATTCGTCCGCCGTACGGCGCGGATCGGTCGCGATCCGCCAGCGCGCGCGAATGTCGCGCCCTTCGAGCAGCGCGAAAACCACATTGGTGTTGCCCGCGTCGATCGCGAGGAGCATGGCCGGTCCTTGGTTCAGGTGAGAAATATGTCGCCCGCGTGAATGGCACGGCTGTGTCCGTTCGCCAAGCGCAGGATCAACATGCCCTGCTGGTCGAGCGTATCAAATGCCCCCTCGACGCTCTCGCCATCGGCTTGAACCACCCGCATGGGCGTGCCGGTCGGGTGCGCGTTCAACAGCCAGTGCGTCCGCACCGGGTCCAGCCCCTGCGCGCGCCAGATCGCCAGCCAATGAGCGAACAGTTGCGCCAGTCGCTCCATCAGCACGCCAGCGTCAGCCTCCCTGGCGCCCTGCGCCAAAAGGCTGGTGACCGGACGATCCAGCCTGCGGGGATAATCGGTGACATTGATGCCGATCCCCACAACGATCGCATCACCGGCCCGCTCCAGCAAAATGCCTGCAATCTTCGCGCGATCGACCAATATGTCATTGGGCCATTTGATCCGCGCCTGCCCTGCACAGAGCGGCGCGACCAGTGCGTGAACTGCATTGGCCGCAACCAGCGCCAACGTATGCGGCATGGGGTCACTCGCGCGCAACCGGACCAATGCGGAACTATAGAGATTGCCGACCGGGCTTTCCCACCCCCGGCCCATCCGTCCCTTGCCGCCCGTCTGCCGCCCCGCGCGCAGCCAGATGCCGTCCGGCGCGCCCTGCTCCGCCAATGCCAGCATATCGGCATTGGTGGAGCCGGTCTCCGCGACGAAGCGAATGGTCAGAACAGGGACGCCGCAGCGGCGGCGCTCGCCTGATCCAGTAGGGGGTTGAGCAGATAGCCCATGACGATGACCACGGCGCAGGCGGTCAGGACGATATTTTCAACCGCCCCGCCCTTCGCCTCATAGGCGCCGGTCGGCTCGTCGAAATAGATCGTCTTGATGATCTTGAGATAATAGAAAGCGCCAATCACCGACGCCGCGATGCCGAACGCCGCCAGCGCGGTCAGACCAGACGCCACCGCCGCATCGAACACCAGGAATTTGGCCCAGAAACCGAACAGCGGCGGGATACCGGCCATGGAGAACATGAAGATCGCAAATCCGGCCGCCAGCCCTTTGCGCGACTGCGACAGCCCCGCGAGGCTGGCGATCGTCTCGACCGGCTTGCCGTCGGCGTCGCGCATCTGAAGGATGCAGGCGAACGCGCCGATGGTCATGACGACATAGATCGCCATATAGCTCATGGTCGCGGCAACACCTGCGGGCGTGCCAGCGGCCAGGCCGATCAAGGCGAAGCCCACATTGTTGATCGACGAATAGGCCATCAGCCGCTTGATATTGCTCTGGCCGATCGCCGCGACCGCGCCGAACAGGATGGAAGCAAGCGCGACGAAGATCACGATCTGCTGCCAGTCCATACCCGCCGGGCCCAACGCCTCGATCGCGACGCGGACGGTCAGGCCCATGGCCGCAACCTTGGGCGCGCTGGCAAAGAAGGTCGTCACCGGCGTTGGCGCGCCTTCATAGACGTCCGGGGTCCACATATGGAACGGCACGGCGCTGATCTTGAACGCGAGACCCGCCAGCACGAACACCAGGCCGAACAATTCGCCCTTGCCCACACCATCGCCCAGCGCAACGGCAATGCCATCAAACGCGGTACTGCCGGTAAAGCCGTAGAGCAGCGAGATACCGTAGAGCAGGATACCGCTCGCCAGCGAACCCAGCACGAAATATTTAAGGCCCGCTTCGGACGAACGCCCGTCCTGCCGCATGAAACTGGCCAGGACATAGGAGGCCAGGCTGTTCATTTCGAGACCGACATAAAGAGTCAGCATGTCGCCCGCCGACATCATCATGCCCATGCCGATCGCGGCAAACAGGATCAGGATCGGATATTCAGGCCGCAGCGCGCTGTCGGTAGAAAAGAAGCGCGGCGCAAGCAGGATAGCCACGGCGGCCGCCCCGTAGATCAGCGCCTTGGCATAGACGGAGAAAGCATCGGCACGGACCAGGCCGTCAAATGCATCCGGCCCATGGGCGATCGTGCTGGACAACGCCACACCCGCAACGATCAGCGTCAGCACTGACAATGCGTTGACGATCCGTGCGGTGCCATCGCCGCCAAAAGCAGCCACCATCAGCAGGATCAGGCCGCCGGCCGTCAAAATCAGTTCCGGCAGGACTGCCAGAAGGGAAGCGGAGTCGATCATCAGTGCGCCTCCCCGTGCGCAGGAGCTTCTTCGTGATGGGCGCCTTCATGCGCTTCGCCCGCAGGCTTGGGCGCACCCATCTTGATCTTGGAATCGCCGGCCGGCGCGGCTGGCGCCAGGCGGGCTTCGAGTGCGTGAATATCCGGGCGCATGGGCTTGAGGAAGCTTTCGGGATATACCCCCATCCACAGCACCACCGCAGCGATCGGCGCAAGCAGCCAGATTTCGCGACCCGACAGGTCCGGCATCGCGGCGGCATCGGCATTGACCTGCTCGCCGTAGCAGATGCGGCGATAGAGGTAGAGCATATAGGCCGCGCCAAGGATGATACCCGTGGTGCAGATCAGCGCCACCCAGCTCGATGCCTGATAGATGCCCATCAGCGACAGGAATTCGCCGACGAAGTTGGACGTGCCGGGCAGGCCGACCGACGCCATGGTGAAAAACAGGAACAGCATGGCGTAGCGCGGCATGTTGATCGACAGGCCACCATAACGGGCAATCTCGCGCGTGTGCAGCCGATCGTAGATGACGCCGACGCACAGGAACAGCGCGCCCGCGACCAGACCATGGCCCAGCATCACCATCATCGCGCCTTCGATGCCCGCCTGGTTGAAGGCGAACAGGCCGACCGTCACGATCGCCATATGCGCGACGGACGAATAGGCGATCAGCTTCTTCATGTCCGACTGAACAAGCGCGACGAGCGAGGTGTAAACCACCGCGACCATCGACAGGCCCCAGACCAGCGGCGCAAGCTGCGCCGAGGCTTCGGGGAACATCGGAAGCGAGAAGCGAATGAAGCCGTATCCGCCCATCTTCAGCAGCACACCTGCCAGAATGACGGAACCGGCCGTCGGCGCCTGAACGTGTGCGTCGGGCAGCCAGGTGTGGACCGGCCACATCGGCATCTTGACCGCGAAGCTGGCAAAGAAAGCCAGGAACAGCCAGGTCTGGATATGCGGATCGAAATTATACGCCATCAGCACGGGAATGTCGGTCGTCCCTGCTTCATGCACCATCCACATCATCGCGATCAGCATCAGCACCGATCCGAACAATGTGTAGAGGAAGAATTTATAGCTGGCGTAAATCCGGTCAGCGCCGCCCCAGATGCCGATGATCAGATACATCGGGATCAGGCCGGCTTCGAACATGATGTAGAAAAGATAGAGATCCTGCGCCGTGAAGACGCCGATCATCAGCACCTCCATGAACAGGAAGGCCGCCATATATTCGCCCACGCGCTTTTGAATCGCGTTCCAGCTGGCGCCGATGCAGATCGGCATCAGGAACACCGTCAGCGCAATCAGCATCAGGGCAATGCCGTCAATACCCAGCGCCCAGGCGAATTTGCCGAAGATCGGCGCATATTCCTGAAACTGCCATTGCGCGCCGCTGCCCGACTGGTCGAACTGCGCCCACAGGGCCATGCCCAGGACGAAATCGACCAGAGTGGCGATCAATGCGATCCAGCGCGCGCTGTTCGCGCCGACGAACAGACAGGCGATGGCCCCCGCCATCGGCACTGCCATCATCAGGGAAAGGATGGGGAAGCCGTCCATTATCGTGTCATCGCCCAGGTTGCGGCAGCGGCGAGGCCAATCAGCATCACCAGCGCGTAGGTGTAGAGGTAGCCGGACTGGAGCCGACGGGTCACTTTATTGCCCTGCACGACCAGGGCGGCCAGGCCATTGGGTCCGAACCGGTCAATGAAACCGATGTCCCCGAACTTCCAGAAGAAGCGGCCGATGGCGAAGGCAGGCTTGACGAACAGGAAGGTATACAGCTCGTCAAAATACCATTTGTTGAGCAGGAAGGTGTAGAGTCCACCAAAGGTCGCGACGAAGCGCTGCGGCCAGTCGGTGTTCCTGATATAGCTGAGATAGGCAATCAGCAACCCGGTCAGCATCACCGTGAACGGCGAGAATTTGACCCATTTGGGCACTTCATGCGCCGCGTGCATCAGATGACTGTCGAACGACAATGCGCCCTTCCAGAATTCGATGCCGCCCTCTGCCCCGATAAACTGATCGTGGAACAGGAAGCCCGCAAACACTGCGCCAAGGCTGAGCATGATCAGCGGGATCAGCATCACCAGCGGGCTTTCATGCGGATGATAGCCGCCCGTGCCGGCGGGAAGTTCATGTGCGCCTGCCTCAGCCGCATGCGGATCATGGCCAGCATCTTCCTGGGCCGGTGCGTTGTCATGCGCCGATCCATGGCCGTGGGTTGCATGATCGTCATGGCCATGCGCGTCATGCAGCGCATGCTGGATATGCTCGGACTGGGTCCAGCGCGGCTTGCCGAAGAAGGTCAGGAACACCAGACGCCAGCTATAGAAGCTGGTCAGCAGCGCGGCCAATACGCCGACGATGAACGCGCCGGTGCCAGCTCCGCCCGCAGCATAGGCCGCTTCCAGAATGCCGTCCTTGGAATAGAAACCGGCAAAGCCGACGCCGATGAGTGGCAGGCCAACGCCGGTGATGGCCAGCGTACCGAGCGTCATCGTCCAGAAGGTGATGGGAATGCTTTTCCGCAGGCCGCCATAATAGCGCATGTCCTGTTCATGATGCATCGCATGGATGACCGAACCGGCCCCCAGGAACAGCAGCGCCTTGAAGAATGCATGGGTGAACAGGTGGAACATCGCCGCGCCATAGGCGCCAACGCCCGCTGCAAAGAACATATAGCCCAGCTGCGAACAGGTCGAATAGGCGATGACGCGCTTGATGTCGGTCTGCACCGTGCCCACGGTCGCCGCGAACAGGCAGGTCGCTGCGCCGACATAGGTTACCACGGTCAGCGCCGTCGCTGACGTTTCGAACATCGGCGACAGGCGGCACACCATGAACACGCCCGCCGTCACCATGGTCGCGGCGTGGATCAGCGCCGACACGGGGGTCGGACCTTCCATCGCGTCCGGCAACCAGGTGTGGAGGCCTAGCTGCGCCGACTTGCCCATGGCGCCGACGAACAGCAGCAGGCACAGCACCGTCATCGTGTCGAAACGATGGCCCAGGAAGCCGATGGTCGATCCCGCCATCGACGGGGCCATTTCCAGAATTTCGGGGATCGATATGGTGTTGAACACCAGATAAGTCCCGAAAATCCCCATCATGAAACCAAGGTCGCCCACGCGGTTGACCACGAACGCCTTGATCGCGGCGGCATTGGCCGACGGCTTGCGGAACCAGAAACCGATAAGCAGGTAGGAAGCGAGGCCCACCCCTTCCCAGCCGAAGAACATCTGGAGCAGGTTGTTGGCTGTCACCAGCATCAGCATCGCGAAGGTGAAGAGCGAGAGATAGGCGAAGAAGCGCGGCTGATCCGGCTCTTCTTCCATATAGCCCCAGCTGTAGAGGTGGACGAGGCTGGACACGCTGGTGATCACCACCAGCATTACCGCCGTCATCGCATCGACCCGCAAGGCCCATTGCGCGTCAAAGCTGCCCGACTGAATCCAGGTGAACAGCGGCGTCACATGCGCCTCGGCGCTGCCGGTCAGGAAGCTGATGAAGATCGGCCAGGACATGGCGCAGCTGGCGAACAGCGCGCCCGTGGTGACGATCTTGGCGGGCAGCTTGCCCAGCGCCTTGTTGCCAAGGCCCGCAATGGCAGCGGCCAGCAGCGGAAGAAGAACGATAAGCTGGATCATGAGTTCAGGCTCAGCCCTTCATCCGGTTGACATCGTCGACGGCGATGGTGCCGCGACCACGGAAGTAAATGACGAGGATGGCAAGGCCGATGGCCGCCTCACCCGCCGCGACGGTCAGCACGAACATGCTGAACACCTGCCCGACCAGATCGCCCAGAAAGGCGCTGAAAGCGACAAGGTTGATGTTCACGCTCAAAAGAATCAGCTCGATCGCCATCAGGATGATGATGACATTCTTGCGATTGATGAAGATGCCCAGCACCCCCATCACGAACAGGATGGCGCTGACCACCATATAATGTTGAAGGCCGATCACAGCTCCACCCCCTGCCCTGCGGGCTGATTGATATTGCGGACCGCATCCTGCGGACGGCGACGATTCTGCTTGGCGATGTTCTGGCCCTTCACCCCGCCGCGTGCCCGATGGGTCAGGACGATCGCACCGATCATAGCAACCAGCAGGACGATGCCTGCCGCTTCGAACAGGAAGATATAGCGGGTGTAAAGCAGCGTACCGATCGCCTTGATGTTCGATACGTCCGGCGTGGCCGGCGCCGCGCGCTGCGCCAGTTCAATGGGACCAGCGCTCCACAGGCCAATGCCCAGCACGATTTCCGCCAGCAGCACCAGCGCGATCAGCAGGCCGAACGGCAGATAGCTGACGAAACCGGCGCGCAGTTCCGCAAAGTCGATGTCCAGCATCATGACGACGAACAGGAACAGGACCGCGACCGCGCCGACATAGACGATGACCAGCAGCATCGCGATGAATTCCGCGCCCAGCAGGATCATCAGACCAGCCGCGTTGAAGAAGGCCAGGATCAGCCACAGCACCGAATGGACCGGGTTGCGCGACAATATGGTCAGCGCACCGCTGGACACCACCAGGATCGCGAACAGGTAAAAGGCTAAGACGTGGATCACAGGATGGCCCCCGGAAACCGTTCGGGCTGAGCGAAGTCGAAGCCTTCCACTGAACGAAGTGAAGTGACTTCGCTGCGCTCAGTCGAGCCCTTCGACAAGCTCAGGGCGAACGGGTTTGAGTTAGACACGGCGCGCATTACCGATAAGGCGCATCGGCGGCAAGGTTCGCGGCGATCGCGCGTTCCCACTTGTCACCATTTTCAAGAAGCTTGGCCTTGTCGTAGATCAGCTCCTCGCGGGTTTCGGTCGCGAATTCGAAATTCGGCCCTTCCACGACCGCGTCCACAGGGCAGGCTTCCTGGCAGAAACCGCAATAGATGCATTTGGTCATGTCGATGTCGTAGCGCGTCGTGCGGCGGCTGCCATCCTCGCGCGGCTGCGCCTCGATGGTGATCGCCTGCGCCGGACACACCGCTTCGCACAGCTTGCACGCGATGCAGCGCTCTTCGCCGTTGGGGTAGCGACGCAACGCATGTTCGCCCCGGAACCGCGGCGAAATCGGGTTCTTCTCATAGGGATAGTTGATCGTCGCCTTGGGCTTGAAAAAATATTTCAAGGTCAGCCAGTGCGCCTTCACAAACTCCCAGAGGGTGAAAGACTTGACGTAATATCCGAGGCTCATTGTGCGCCTCCATAGCGCGTCAGCATGAGGAAGCCCGACACCAGAAAGACGAAGAAGAGCGAGGTTGGCAGGAAGATTTTCCAGCCCAGCCGCATCAGCTGGTCATAACGGTAGCGGGGCACCGTCGCCTTTACCCAGGAAAAGACGAAGAAGAAGAAGAGGATCTTGGCGAACAACCAGATGATACCCGGCACCATGTAGAGCGGCGCCCAGTCGAGCGGCGGCAGATAGCCACCCCAGAACAGGATCGCGTTCAGCGCGCACATCAGGATGACATTGGCATATTCGCCGAGCCAATAGAGCGCGAAGGCCATGGACGAATATTCGGTCTGATAGCCCGCGACCAGCTCGCTTTCCGCTTCGGTCAGATCGAACGGCGCGCGCGCCGTTTCCGCCATGGCGGAAATCAGGAACATGATCGCCATGGGGAAGAGCAGCGGGTTGAAGCCGTTGCCGTTGAGGAAGCCGTAATAGCCCTTCTGGCTCTCCACGATCGCGGTCAGGTTGAAACTGCCGGCCCACAGCACAACGCTGATCAGGATGAAGCCGATCGAGACTTCATAGCTGATCATCTGCGCGCTGGCGCGGATCGCGGAATAAAAGGGATATTTCGAGTTGGACGCCCAGCCCGCCAGCACGATGCCATAGACGCCAAGCGACGAAATCGCGAGAATGTAGAGCAGGCCGACATTGATGTCCGCCAACACGACGCCAACATCGAACGGCACTACTGCCCAGGCGAGCAGCGCGACCGTGAAGGTGATGATCGGCGCAATGATGAACAGCGCCTTGTTCGCCGCCGACGGGATGATCGTTTCCTGCAGGAACACCTTGGCCCCGTCCGCAAAGGACTGAAGCAGGCCGAAGGGGCCAACCACGTTCGGCCCGCGCCGCAGCGCCATCGCCGCCCAGATCTTGCGATCGGCATAGATGATCATCGCCACCGCCAGCATCAGCGGCAGGGCAATGACAAGGATGCCGATGATGGTCGACAGGAACCAGGCGCCTTCAAACGGCAGGCCCAGATTTTGGAAGAAAGCGGTCACTTCGCGCCCCCGGCGTTAACAGAGCGAACACGGATGAGGTGCGTCATTCCGCCGCCTCCGCAAATTCAACCCCATGGACCAGTTCGGCTGAGCATTGCTGCATCGTCGGGCTGGCGCGGCAGATGGCGTTGGTCAGGTAGAAATCCTTGATCGGCGAAGCCAGTTCGCCGGTCGCGCCGGTCGGCAGCTTGGGGATCGACCAGCCATAATCGACCAGTCCCTCGACACCCAGAGCAGGCACGGCCTTGACCATCTCGGCGCGCAACTGTTCGAAGCTGTCGAACGGCAGCGTTGCACCCATGACGTCCGACAGGGCGCGCAGGATCGACCAGTCCTCACGGGCGTCACCCGGTGCGAACACGGCCTTTTCGCCCCGCTGCACCCGGCCTTCCAGATTGACATAGGTGCCCGCCTTTTCGGCATAGCTTGCGCCCGGCAGGATCACGTCCGCCGCATGCGCGCCCTTGTCGCCATGGTGGCCGACATAGACTTTGAAGCTGTCCTCGAAGGCGGCATAATCCACCTCGTCCGCGCCCAGCGAGAAAAGCAACTTGGGCTTGGCAGCCGCCACCGCCTTGATCCCGCCAGCCGTCGCATAGCCGAGCATCAGCCCGCCCATCCGCGCCGCCGCGAAATGCAGGACATTATAGCCGTTCCAGCCGTCCTTGATCAGGCCCAGCGTCTCGACCAGCGCCAGCGCGTCACCATGCGCGCCATCCTTGGCCAGCACGCCGCCGCCCACGATCATCGCGGGCCGCGCTGCCTTGCCGAATGCCTCGACCACCGCTTCCGGCAGCTTGGCGAGCAGCGACGCATCATTGCCCAGCCACTCGACCTTGTAGGTCAGGTCGAACTCAGGCCCGATGCCGAAAACCTTGGCGCCCTTCTTGATCGCCTTGCGCAGCCGCGTGTTCACCAGCGGCGCTTCCCAGCGCAGATTGGTGCCGACCAACAGGATGACGTCCGCCGTTTCCAGCTCCGCCAGCGGCGTGTTGAACACGACCGACGACAGGCTCGACACGTCATAGGCGAGGCCCGTCTGACGCCCTTCGAGCATCGTCCCGCCCAGCTTCTCGACCAGCGCCTTGCCCGCGAACATCGTCTCGCAGTCAAGCAGGTCGCCCGCGACCGCTGCGACGCTGCCGCCATGCTGGACCGCCGCGATCGCCGCAAAAGCCTCCGCCCAGGTCGCCGGGACCAGCTTGCCGTCCTTGCGGACATAAGGCTTGTCGAGCCGCTTGCGCACCAGACCATCGACATTGTGTCGCGTCTTGTCGCTGGCCCATTCCTCATTCACATCGTCATTGATGCGCGGCACGGCGCGCAGCACCTGACGGCCCCGGCTGTCGAGACGGATGTTGGTGCCAACGGCATCCATCACGTCGATCGCATGGGTCTTTTTCAGCTCCCATGGCCGCGCTTCGAATGCATAGGGCTTGGCAGTCAGCGCGCCGACCGGGCACAGGTCCACCACATTGCCCGACAGCTCGCTCTTGGCGGCATGTTCCAGATAGGTGGTGATCTGCATATTTTCGCCGCGATAGATGGCGCCGATTTCCGGCACGCCCGCGACTTCCTCGGCAAAGCGCACGCAACGGGTACACTGGATGCAGCGGGTCATGACCGTCTTGACGATCGGACCCATATATTTCTCGGTCACAGCGCGCTTGTTTTCGTCATAGCGCGACGCACCGCGGCCATAGGCGACCGACTGGTCCTGCAAATCGCATTCGCCGCCCTGGTCGCAAATCGGGCAGTCGAGCGGATGGTTGATGAGCAGGAACTCCATCACCCCTTCGCGCGCCTTCTTGACCATTTCGCTGTCGGTGCGGATTTCCTGCCCTTCGGCAGCGGGCAGCGCACAGGACGCCTGCGGCTTGGGCGGTCCGGGCTTCACCTCGACCAGGCACATGCGGCAATTGCCCGCAATGGACAGCCGCTCATGATAGCAGAAGCGCGGAATTTCCTTCCCCGCCAACTCACACGCCTGGAGGACAGTCGCGCCCGCCGGGACGTCCAATTCTACGCCGTCAACTTTGACCTTAGGCATGATTACTCCGCTGCCTCCATCACAGGCGCGCCACGCTCGTTGATGCGGCGTTCGATTTCGGGTCGGAAATGCCGGATCAGCCCCTGGATCGGCCAGGCCGCCGCGTCGCCGAGCGCGCAGATGGTGTGGCCCTCGACCTGCTTGGTCACCTGATGCAGCATATCGATTTCGGACAGGTCGGCGTCGCCGGTGCGCAGCCGTTCCATCACCCGCCACATCCAGCCCGTGCCTTCACGGCATGGCGTGCACTGGCCGCAGCTTTCATGCTTGTAGAAATAGCTGAGCCGGCTGATGGCGCGCACGATGTCGGTGGACTTGTCCATGACGATGACGGCGGCGGTGCCAAGGCCGGAGCCGAGCGCCTTCAGCCCGTCAAAATCCATCGGCGCGTCCATGATCTCCTTCGCAGGGACCAGCGGGACGGACGAACCGCCCGGAATGACCGCCAACAGATTGTCCCAGCCACCCCGGATGCCACCGCAATGGCGATCGATCAGTTCGCGGAACGGGATCGACATCGATTCCTCGACGACGCAGGGTTTGTTCACATGGCCGCTGATCTGGAACAGCTTGGTGCCGCGATTGCCTTCGCGACCGAAGCGGTTGAACCAGGACGCGCCACGCCGCAGGATCGTCGGGCTGACCGCGATGCTTTCGACATTGTTGACCGTGGTCGGACAACCATAGAGGCCAGCGCCCGCCGGGAAAGGCGGTTTCAGGCGCGGCTGGCCCTTCTTGCCTTCCAGGCTTTCGATCTGCGCGGTTTCCTCGCCGCAGATATAGGCGCCCGCGCCGCGATGGACGAACACGTCGAAATCATAACCCGATCCGCAGGCATTCTTGCCCAGGAACCCCTTGGCATAGGCCTGCTCGACCGCCGCGAACAGCACCTTGGCTTCGTAGATGAACTCGCCGCGAATATAGATATAGGCAGCCCGCGCGCGCATCGCGAAGCCCGCAACCAGCGCGCCCTCGATCAACTTGTGCGGATCGTGGCGGATGATCTCGCGATCCTTGCACGAACCCGGCTCGGATTCGTCGGCGTTGATCACCAGGAAGCTCGGACGGCCATCCTTGCTTTCCTTGGGCATGAAGCTCCACTTCATGCCGGTCGGGAAGCCCGCGCCGCCACGGCCGCGCAGGTTCGACGCCTTGATGATGTCGATGATCGCGTCCTGACCCAGCGCCAGCAGCGCCTTGGTATTGTCCCAATCGCCACGCTTCATCGCGGCGTCGATACCCCAGTCCTGAAAACCATGGACGTTGGTGAAAATGCGATCGCTGTCGGCGAGCGGGCCGACAAACGGGGCCGGTGCAGCAGGTGCGTCGGTCATGCCCAATCCCCCCGATAATCGTGATTTTCGGACACCATCTCCTTGAGCGTGGTCGGGCCACCCTCCGGCGCGCTGGTCTGGCGATCGATCTGCGGCC
Organism: Sphingobium sp. B2; assembly: GCF_007693735.1. Taxonomy (NCBI): domain Bacteria; kingdom Pseudomonadati; phylum Pseudomonadota; class Alphaproteobacteria; order Sphingomonadales; family Sphingobiaceae; genus Sphingobium; species Sphingobium sp. B2. The sequence goes on along the minus strand of NZ_VDBZ01000001.1, from coordinate 1,176,702 downwards.
CGATCTTGGGTTGGCCGCCCGCGCTAAGCGTCTCCAACACGGCGCTCATGCTGTCATAGGTCAGGTCTTCGTAATTATCGTCGTTGATCTGCACCATCGGCGCATTGGCGCACGCGCCCAGGCACTCGACTTCGGTCAGCGTGAACAGGCCGTCGGGCGTCGTCGCGCCCTTGACCAGACCCTTGTTCTTGCAGGCCGCAAACACATCGTCGGAGCCGCGCAACATGCAGGGCGTCGTGCCGCACACCTGCACATGATAGCGGCCAACCGGCGCCAGGTTATACATGGTGTAGAAGGTCGCGACCTCATAGACGCGCATATAGGGCATATCGAGCTGACGCCCGATATATTCCATCACCGGCACGGGCAGCCAGCCCTGGGTCTGCGTTTCCGCGCCGACCTGCCGCTGCGCCAGATCGAGCAACGGCATGACAGCGGATTGCTGGCGACCAGCCGGATAGCGGGCGATAATCTTCTCCGCCTGAGCGGCATTCTCCGCCGTCCACGCAAACGCGCCCCAGCGCGCGCGGGTTTCGGCTTCATCGGGGATATGAGGTGCGTCAGCCATTATCGGTCACATTCTCCGAACACGATGTCCATCGCACCCAGCACAGCGGTTGTGTCGGCCAGCATGTGGCCTTTCATCATGAAGTCCATCGCCTGCAAATGCGAGAAGGCGGTCGGGCGGATCTTGCAGCGATAGGGCTTGTTGGAGCCGTCCGCGACCAGATAGACGCCGAATTCGCCCTTGGGGCTTTCGGTCGCCACATAGACTTCGCCGGCGGGCACATGGAAGCCTTCGGTATAAAGTTTGAAGTGGTGGATCAGCGCTTCCATCGACCGCTTCATCTCGCCGCGCTTGGGCGGCACCACCTTGCGGTCGAAGCTGGCGATCGGCCCTTCGGGCATCTCATTGAGGCACTGCTTCATGATCCGCGCCGACTGGCGAACTTCCTCGACACGCACCATGAACCGATCATAGCAGTCATAATTGGTGCCGACCGGCACGTCGAAGTCCATGCGGTCATAGACGTCATAGGGCTGCGACTTGCGGATGTCCCAAGGAATGCCGGAGCCACGGATCATGGGACCGGAGAAGCCCCATTTCAGCGCGTCTTCCTTGCTGACCACGGCGATGTCGACATTGCGCTGCTTGAAGATGCGGTTGTCCGCGACAAGGCTGATCGCATCCTCGAACAGGCGCGGCAGGCGCGTGTCGAGCCAGTCGGCAATGTCGGTCAAAAGCTTCAGCGGCACATCCTGATGCACGCCGCCCGGACGGAAGTAAGCGCTGTGCATGCGCGCGCCCGACGCCCGCTCGAAAAAGTTGAGGCAATCCTCGCGAATTTCGAACAGCCACAGGTTCGGCGTCATCGCGCCCACGTCCATGACGTGCGAACCCAGGTTGAGCATATGATTGCAGATGCGCGTCAGTTCCGCGAAGAACACGCGCAGATATTGCGCGCGCAGCGGCACTTCCAGGTTCAGCAGCTTCTCGACCGCCAGGACATAGCTATGCTCCATGCCCAGCGGCGAACAATAATCGAGCCGGTCGAAATAGGGCAAAGCCTGCAAATAGGTCTTATATTCGATCAGCTTTTCGGTGCCGCGATGCAGCAGGCCAACATGGGGATCGCAGCGTTCGACGATCTCGCCCTCCAGTTCCATGACGAGGCGGAGAACGCCGTGCGCCGCGGGATGCTGGGGACCGAAATTGATCGTGTAATTCTGGATTTCCGTGTCGCCATAGGCCGGATCGGCGGCGTCGGTATGGTGGTCCAGCTTTTCGAGATAATCGGACATTATGCCTTGTCCTCCGGCTTGGCAGCACCCTTGCCTTCATCGGTCTGCGCGGCTGGCTTGGCCGGCGCTTCCTCTGACTTGGCCTTCGCCGCCTTGTTCGCCGCTTCGCCAGCGCCGGTATCGGCCTTCTTTTCGGTGGTCTTGGGCGTGGAGGTCGGCGGAGGGGCTGGCGTCGGCGCGCCGGGCGCTTCGCCCTTCGCCTTCTCGTCGCCCGGCAGAATATATTCAGCGCCTTCCCAGGGCGACATGAAGTCGAAGCTGCGGAAATCCTGCGCCAGCTTCACCGGCTCATAGACGACGCGCTTATCCTCTTCGGAATAGCGCAGTTCGACATAGCCGGTCAGCGGGAAGTCCTTGCGTTGGGGATGCCCCTTGAAACCATAGTCCGTCAGGATGCGACGCAGGTCGGTATTGCCCTCGAACACCACGCCATACATGTCGAACACTTCGCGCTCCAGCCAGCCCGCAACCGGCCAGATATGCGTGACGGTCGGCACCGGCTTGTCCTCGTCCGTCGACACCTTCACGCGGATGCGGTGGTTCCGCGTCACGCTCAGCAGGTGATAGGCGACTTCGAACCGTTCGGGGCGATCGGGATAATCGACCCCGGCAATCTCCATCAGCTGCTGATATTGCGCGCGATCACGCAGCAACGTCATCGCCTGCGACAGCGCTTCGCGCTGCACGATGAAGCCCAGTTCGTCGGCATGGTCGACCGTCTCGATCAGCATCGAACCGAGGATCGCCTCGATTTCCTGCACGATCCCTTCGATGGTCGCGATTTTCGGTGCGGAATGACCCATCTTAACGCTCAATCGTCCCGATCCTGCGGATTTTGCGCTGCAACTGCATCACGCCATAGAGCAGCGCTTCGGCAGTCGGCGGGCAACCCGGCACATAGATGTCGACCGGCACGATCCGGTCGCAACCACGCACTACCGAATAGCTATAATGATAATAGCCACCGCCATTGGCGCAGGAGCCCATGGAAATCACATATTTCGGTTCAGACATCTGGTCGTAAACCTTGCGCAACGCTGGAGCCATCTTGTTGCACAGCGTGCCCGCGACGATCATCACGTCGCTCTGGCGCGGGGACGCACGCGGCGCGGCCCCGAAGCGCTCCATATCGTAGCGCGGCATGTTGACGTGAATCATCTCGACCGCGCAGCAGGCGAGGCCAAAGGTCATCCACCACAGCGACCCGGTACGCGCCCAGGTAAACAGATCTTCGGTCGATGTGACCAGGAAACCCTTGTCATTCACTTCGCTGTTGAGCGAATTGAAGAAGTCCTGATCGGGCTGAGTCCCGACGGGCGGCAAGGTGCCGGGCGCCGGGCTATAGAGTTCTACTCCCAATCGAGCGCTCCCTTCTTCCACGCATAGACGAGGCCGAGCACCAGCTCCGCTATGAAAATCATCATCGTCGCCCAGCCGGCCCAGCCGATCTGGTCCAGGCTTACCGACCAGGGAAACAGGAACGCCGCTTCAAGATCGAAGATGATGAAGAGGATCGCCACCAGATAGAAGCGGACGTCAAACTGGCTGCGCGGTTCCTCGAACGCGGGAAAACCGCATTCATATTCGCTGAGCTTGGCCGGGTTCGGCTTGTGCGCGCCGGTCAGGCGACCCACCAGCATCGGCAGAAAGACGAATGCGCTGGAGAGCAGCAGCGCGACCCCAAGAAAGATCAGGATCGGCAGATATTGGGCAAGATCGACCAACGTTATCCCCTGGGCGAAAAGGTTGTGGGGGCGCTTTAGGCCTGCTGCATATGCGAAGCAAGGGGCCTAAGGACTGAGAATGAATCGCAAAAAGGCCAAGTGGCTGAACCGCTTGGCCTAGATGGCCTTTAGCGCAGGGCGTTGGCCACCAGCTTGTGCAATTTGCTGTGGATCGCGTCATTGCCCGCAATCACTTCCTTGCGCTCGATCGCCTGATCGCCACCCCGGAAGTCGGACACGAAGCCGCCCGCCTCTCGCACCAGCAATATGCCAGCCGCCACGTCCCAGGGTTGCAAGCCGCTTTCCCAGAAGCCGTCATACCGGCCCGACGCCACATGGGCGAGGTCCAGCGAGGCCGCGCCAAAGCGGCGAATCCCCGCGACCGACGGCGCGACCGCGCCGAAAATGCGGGTCCATTGCGCAAAGTCGCCATGCCCCATGAACGGTATGCCGGTCGCGATCAGGCATTCGCCCATGTCGCGCCGCGCCGACACGCGCAGCCGCTGGTCATGCCGCCACGCGCCACGGCTCTTTTCCGCCCAATAGCTTTCATCGGAAACCGGCTGATAGACCAGACCCGTCGTAATGTCGCGCTTGCCGCCATAAAGCGGCTCCTCGACCGCGATCGAGATGGCGAAATGCGGAATGCCGTGCAGGAAATTGGTGGTGCCATCGAGCGGATCGATGATCCAGCGCGGCTTGGTCGGATCGCCCTCGATCACCCCGCCTTCCTCCAGCAGGAAACCCCAGTCGGGCCGTGCCTTCTGCAACTCTTCGACCAGCGTCTTTTCGCACTGTTTGTCCGCCTTGGACACGAAATCGGCAGGCCCCTTGCGCGACACCTGAAGATGCTCGACCTCGCCAAAGTCGCGGCGCAGCTTGGAGCCGGCCTTGCGCGCGGCGCGTTCCATGACGGTGAGAAGGCCTGAATGGCTGACCATTTTTATGTCTTTCTCCCCTCCCGCTGGCGGAAGGGGTCGGGGGAGGGCATGTGATGGAGAGGGCGCGACCCACCCTCCCCTTGGCTTCAAGCGCGAGTCAGTCCGCGCGCTTCACATATTCGCGGGCATAGACATCGACCACGATGCGCGTGCCGCTGACGATGTGCGGCGGCACCATGACGCGCACGCCATTGTCCAGAATTGCGGGCTTGTAGCTGGCGGAGGCGGTCTGCCCCTTCACCACGGCGTCGGCTTCCACCACGGTCGCTTCGATCGTGTCGGGCAACTGCACCGAAATCGGCCGCTCCTCATACATTTCCAGCGTCACTTCCATGCCGTCCTGCAAGAAGTCGGCGGCATCGCCCAGCAATTCCTGCGGCAGGTTGATCTGCTCATAGCTTTCCTGATCCATGAAAACGAGCATGTCGCCTTCAGCGTAGAGATACTGGAAATCCTTGGTGTCGAGCCGGATGCGCTCGACGCTTTCGGCGGAGCGGAAACGGACGTTATTCTTGCGACCGTCGATCAGGTTTTTCAGTTCGACCTGCATATAGGCGCCGCCCTTGCCGGGCTGGGTGTGCTGAATCTTGACAGCGCGCCACAGGCCGCCTTCATATTCGATATTGTTGCCGGGACGAATGTCCACGCCGCTGATCTTCATGGGAAGAGCCTGCCTATATGTCTGTGGTGAAAAGAGCCGCGCCTTCATCAAAAAAGGCTGGGCGGGCCAATACAGACAGACGGGCCTCAGGGCAAGAGGGGCGTCATCGGGCGCGGGTCAACAGCGGATAGGGATTGACCGGACGCCCGCCATGCCACGGCTCGTCCGGCGTCATTATGTGGACCGCGAAGTGGAGATGCGGTCCCGCCGGATCGGCATTGCCGCTGCTCCCCACGCGCGCGATCCACTGCCCACGGCGCACCGTCTGTCCTTCACGCACGCCGGGCGCATAGCTGTCGAGATGGGCGTAATAATAGAGGGTGCGCCGGTCGGGCGAGCGTAGATAGAGCGTCCGCCCGCCCGCCTCGCTCCAGAATATCTTTTCAATCCTTCCATCCGCCACCGCGATGACCGAGCTGCCGCGTGGCGCCATGATGTCGATCGCGTCATGTCGTCGCGCTCCACTCGCCCGCGCCTGCGTGAAAGTATCGGTCAATGCGGCAGGCGAGACGCCCGCGACCGGCACGATCAACGCTCCGCCACGGTCCACAGCCTCTTGGACAGGCGCCGGATCGCCAGCGGGTGCATCGGCCGGGACGATGCGGCCGCAAAAATGCGCAAAGGCGACGCAGGCCAGCAGCGCGACTGTCACCCAGCCCCACCGTCGCGCCCGCAGGTTCACGGCTGGAACACCGCCTTCATGCCGCTCTGCACCATCTGCGCCAGCCGCGCTGCATCCCAATTGGTCAGGCGGATGCAGCCATGGCTTTGGGTCCGGCCGATATTCTGCGGCTCCGGCGTGCCATGAATGCCATAATGATCCTTGGACAGGTCGATCCAGACCACACCGACCGGACCATTGGGACCGGGCTTCAGCACCGCCTTCTCATCCTTGGCCGACGCATCCCAGAACAGGTCCGGATTATAATGGAAATCGGGATTGCGGCTGACGCCCTTCACCGTCCAGTCGCCAATCGGCAAGGGATCATGCTGTGACCCGGTGGTCGCCGGAAATTGCGCGATCAGCCGGTCGTCGGCGTCATAGACCTTGAGCAGCCCTTCGGACTTGTCGACAACGATATGATCGGCCTTGGGCTGGTCCTTCGCGACTGCCAGGCTGGCCAGCGTCTCGCCCCAGCCGCGCGCATCGCCCTCGATCGTGGCGACAGGCTGGTTCGCGATCGCCGGCACCCGGATGTTGGCCCCCGCCCCTACCCGCGTACCCGGCTGGTTCAGCGCCACCAGCGCCTCCGGCGTTGTGTGAAACCGCTCCGCCAGCTTCTCCAGCAGATTGCGATAGGACAAGGCAGGCAGCTTCGCCTGTTCGTTCAGCCCCTTGGGAGTTTCGGCAAAAGGCCCGCGCGCAAAACCCTCCGGCACCTGCACGATCCATGTGGCGGGTGGCGGCGCATCGCCCAGCAGGACTTTCGCCGTCGCCTCATCATATTTGCCATTGGGAGTCAGCCCGCGCGCCTGCTGAAAGCCGGTGAGCGCCTTGGTGAAGGACATGCCCTCCTTGCCATCCAGCACGCCGGGCGAAAAGCCCGCCCGATCGAGCGCGACCTGCGCCTGAAGAATCGAATCCACGCGCGGCGGCACACCAGCCGGTTCAGGCTGCACAACAAAGGCGTAGGGATCGACCGCAGCCTGCGCTGCGCTACGTTCTTCCCCCTGCGGCGCGGGGGCGCTGTCATTCGCCTCCGTCACCGACAGGTTGCACGCCGAACAGCACAGGGCCACCACAAGCAGAGACTGTTTCAAGATGATCCTCTCCCACATAATGAGGAGAGAACGCCCAAACCTGTCAAAAGGCTGCCTGTGGCGATGGCTTATGCCGGTTCGAGCGCCGCCTGCGCCTTGGCCCGCGCACGCCAGGCATGAAGCAGCGGCTCGGTATAGCCGTTGGGCTGTTCGACGCCTTCGAACACCAGCGCCCGCGCGGCCTGAAAGGCCAGGCTCTCCGCTTCCCGGCCGCTCATCGGCTGATACAGCGGATCGCCTGCATTTTGCGCATCGACCTTCGCCGCCATCCGCGCGAGCGCCGCATCGACCTGCTCCGCCGTACAGACGCCATGCAGCAGCCAGTTGGCCATATGCTGCGATGAAATGCGCAGCGTCGCCCGATCCTCCATCAGGCCGATGTCGTGAATGTCAGGAACCTTCGAACAACCGACCCCCTGATCGATCCAGCGGACGACATAGCCCAGCATGCCCTGCGCATTATTGTCCAGTTCCTCGGCAATTTCTTCCTCGGACCAGTTGCGCCCGTTAGCGACCGGAATGGCCAGCAGCCGGTCGAGCGAAGCAATGCCCTCTGCCTTGCGCTCCTCCTGCCGGGCAAAAACGTCGATCCGGTGATAATGGGTCGCATGCAGGGTCGCGGCGGTGGGTGAAGGCACCCAGGCCGTATTCGCCCCGGTTTTGGGATGCCCGGCCTTCTGCTCCAGCATGTCGGCCATGCGGTCGGGCGCAGCCCACATCCCCTTGCCGATCTGCGCCCGGCCCGACAGCCCGCAGGCAAGGCCGATCTGAACGTTGCGATCCTCATAGGCCGCGATCCAGTCGCTGCTCTTCATCTCGCCCTTGCGGATCATCGGCCCGGCCTGCATCGACGTGTGCATCTCGTCCCCGGTGCGGTCGAGGAAGCCGGTGTTGATGAAAACGATCCGGTCGCAAACAGCATGGATGCAGGCGGCCAGATTGGCCGAGGTGCGCCGTTCCTCATCCATGACGCCGACTTTCAGCGTATGGCGTGCCATGCCCAGCATATCCTCGATCGCGTCGAACAGGCGGTTGGTGAAGGCCGCTTCCTCCGGCCCGTGCATCTTGGGCTTGACGATATAGACGCTACCCGCCCGGCTGTTGCCGCCGTCCCGTTGCAAGTCATGCAGCGCGATCAGGCTGGTGACGATGCCGTCCAATATGCCTTCGGGTGCTTCCTTGCCATTGGGCAGCAGGATAGCAGGCGTGGTCATCAGGTGACCGACATTGCGGACGAACAACAGGCTGCGGCCCGGCAGGGTGAAGTTGCTGCCATCGGGCGCGCTATAGGCGCGGTCGGGATTGAGCGCGCGGGTCATCGTCGCACCGCCCTTTTCGAACGTCTCGGTCAGGTCGCCCTTCATCAGGCCCAGCCAGTTGGCATAGGCCGCGACCTTGTCCTCCGCATCGACCGCCGCGACCGAATCCTCCAGATCGCAGATCGCGGTCAGCGCCGATTCAAGGATGACGTCGGATACGCCAGCGGGATCGGTCGCGCCGATCGGATGGTCTCGATCGAAAACAACCTCGATATGCAGGCCGTTATGGCGGAACAGACGGCCCTTCGCGCTCTGCCCCAGATATTGCGCCGGATGGGCAAGGATGATCTCGTCACTGGTCAGATCCGCCCAGCGCCCATTGGCCAGCGGGACCGCATCGTCCAGAAACGCCTTGGCCCAGGCGATGACCTGCGCCCCGCGCGCAGCGTCATAGCCCTTGCCCGCAGCCGATCCGGGGATCGCGTCGGTGCCATAGAGCGCATCGTAAAGGCTGCCCCAGCGCGCATTGGCCGCGTTCAGCAAGAAACGTGCATTGAGGATGGGAACGACCAGCTGCGGCCCGGCGAGCCGTGCGACCTCATCATCGACATTCTCGCTGCCGATGGTGAAGGGTGCAGGCTCTGCGACCAGATAGCCGATTTCGCGCAGGAACGCCTGATAGGCGGCGGCGTCATGCGGCTGCCCGACGCGCTGTTCGTGCCAGCTGTCGATCTGGGCCTGCATCGTGTCGCGCTTGCGCAGCAAAGCGACATTATCGGGCGCAAACCGGGCAAAAATGTCCGCTGTTCCGGCCCAGAAGGCTTCAGGCTCGATTCCGGTGCCGGGCAGCGCCTGGTCTTCGATAAAGGCGGCGAGCGATGCTGCGACCTGAAGGCCAGCCCGGTCGATCATGCGTTCGGTCATCATTCCACTCCTTGGTTGACGCATCCATAGACCTTTTCGATTATGTCGTATATTCACTATTATACGAACACAGTATTTCCCATGGTGAATTAATATGATGGACCCGGACCATGAACTGTTCACGACCATCGTGGACGAAGGCGGCCTGGCCGCAGCGGGCCGCCGCCTGCATATATCACCCGCCATGATGTCCAAGCGCCTCGCCCGGCTGGAGGAGCGGCTTGGCGCGCGGCTGATCCATCGCACCACCCGACGTTTGGCGCTCACCCCGGCGGGGGAGCGGCTCCATACCGACCTGCGCGCCATATTGGCGGCGCTCGACGAGGCTGAACGGCGCGTGTCGGGCGTCTCGGCCGTCGCTGCCGGGCCGCTCCGCATCACCGCGCCCACATCCTTTGGTCGCCTTCATCTCGCGCCCTGGCTTCCCCGATTCCTCAACGATCATCCCCGTGTCGACCTGACCCTCAACCTGTCCGACGATTTCGCCGACCTGATCGAGGCGCGCGCGGACCTCGCCATCCGTATCACTGCCGATCCTGGCCCAACCCTTGCCGCCCGGCGGCTTGCCACCAATCGCCGCATCCTGTGCGCTGCGCCCGCTTATCTCGACCGGTTCGATACGCCCCGGCGGATAGCGGACCTAAAGGCCCATCGCCTTCTCGCCGCCGACGGGCAGATGCCCTGGCGGCTGGTCGGGCCAAAAGGTCCGGTGACGATAGAGGGCCGCAGCCACGTCCGTACCAATAGCAGCGAAGTCGTCCGCGAAATCGCGCTCGCTGGCGGCGGCATCGCGCTGCGATCCTTGTGGGACATTAGCGACGCCTTGGCGCGCGGTGACGTGCGGCAGATTTTGCCCGACTTTGAAGGTTCTTCGGATGTTGGCCTGTTCGCGGTGCAATTGCCGCAGCAAAATCCGCCGCTCGCGATCACCAGCTTCGTCAATTTTCTGACCAATCTCTATGCGCCAACCCCACCTTGGGAGCGCACGGCCATTGCTCCTGACGCGCAGCCGCTCTAAGGGCATTTCATGGACGACAACACACGCCGCGCCGCCCTTGACTATCACCGCTTTCCCCGACCGGGGAAACTCCGCATCGAACCGACCAAGCGAATGGTCAACCAGCGCGATCTGGCGCTGGCTTATTCGCCGGGCGTTGCCGCGCCCTGCATGGAAATCGCGGACGATCCCGACAAGGCGCTCGATTATACCGCGCGGGGCAATCTTGTCGCGGTGATCAGCAACGGCACGGCTGTCCTTGGCCTCGGCGCGATTGGTGCGCTGGCATCGAAGCCGGTGATGGAGGGCAAGGCGGTCCTCTTCAAGAAATTCGCCGACATCGACGTATTCGACATCGAAATCGATACGACTGACGCCGACAAGTTCGTCGAAGCCGTCGCGCTGATGGAGCCGACCTTCGGCGGCATCAATCTGGAAGATATCAAGGCACCGGAATGTTTCGCGATCGAGGCGCGGCTGAAGGAACGGATGAACATTCCGGTCTTTCACGATGACCAGCATGGCACCGCCATCGTCGTCGCCGCCGCCGTGCGCAACGCGCTCGTCTTGCAGGGCAAGACACTGGCCGATGCCAGGCTGGTGACGTCCGGCGCAGGCGCCGCTGCGCTTGCCTGCGTGGACTTGCTCGTGTCGATGGGCCTGCCGGTCGATAACGTCACCATGACCGACAAGGACGGCGTCATCCATGCAGGGCGCGAAGGGATGCTCCCCAACATGGCGCGCTACGCCCGCGTCACCAACGCCCGCTCCCTGCCCGACGTGCTGCCCGGCGCCAACCTGTTCCTGGGCCTTTCCGCCCCCGGCGTGCTGAAGCCTGAATGGTTGCCGCTGATGGCTCCCAATCCGCTGATCTTCGCGCTCGCCAACCCGGAACCGGAAATCCGCCCCGAAGCCGCGCGCGAAGTGCGCCCCGATGCTATCATCGCCACGGGCCGGTCGGATTATCCCAATCAGGTCAACAACGTCCTGTGCTTCCCCTATATCTTCCGGGGTGCGCTGGACGTCGGCGCGACCCAGATCAACGAAGCGATGAAGGCCGCCGCTGCCGAAGCCATTGCCGGCCTTGCGCGCCTGCCCGCGCATGACAGCGTCGCGCAAGCCTATGGCGGCCGGAAGCTGGCATTCGGCCCGGACTATATCATCCCCACCCCCTTCGATCCGCGCCTGATCGCGGAGATCGCGCCCGCCGTGGCAAAGGCTGCGATGGACAGCGGCGTCGCCCGCCGCCCGATCGATCTGGAAGACTATAAGCGCAACCTGTCGCGCCAGAACACCCGCTCCGGCCAGCTGATGATGCCGGTGTTCGAGGCCGCCCGTGGCGGCGGCCGCCGGATCGCTTATGGCGAAGGAGAGGATGAGCGCGTGCTGCGCGCCATTCAGGACGCACTGGACGAAGCGATTGTGCGCCCGGTCATCGTCGCGCGTCGCCGCATCCTGAACCAGAAGCTGCCAGATCTTGGCCTGCGCTTTCAACTGGACCGCGATGTCGAGGTGATCGACCCGGAAACCGACCATCTGGTCATGGGCGAACTGGTCGAAGCCTATCGCGCCATCGCGTCCCGGCGCGGCGTGCCGGCCGCCGAAGTCGTCCGCCATGTCTATCGCCGTCCGACCGTTACTGCCGCCATGCTGCTGCGCACCGGCCGTGTCGATGCTGCGCTGGTCGGCGGCAACAGCGAATATTGGGGCCAGGTCGAGCATGTGCTGCGCATCATCGACCGGGAGCCGGGACAGAGCCGCGTCTATGCGCTGTCTGGCCTGATCCTGGACGCAGGCGCGCTGTTCATCACCGACACCCATATGGTGCCCGATCCGACACCGCAGCAGGTGGCCGAAATGACGCTGCTGGCGGCGGCGGAATTGCTCAATTTCGGCCTGACCCCGCGCGCGGCACTACTGTCCCACTCCAATTTCGGCGCGTCGCACAGCAACAGCGCGCGCAAGATGCGGTCGGCGCTCAAACTGGTCCGCGAAGCCGCGCCCGAACTGATGGTCGATGGTGAAATGCACGCCGACGCGGCGCTCAGCCAGTCTTTGCGCGAACGCCTCATTCCCGACTCGCGCTTTGAAGGTCCGGCCAATCTGCTGGTGATGCCCAATCTGGACGCAGCCAACATCACGCTGACGGCGCTCTCCGCCTCCTCCAGCTCGCCCACGGTCGGGCCGATGCTGATGGGCCTCAAACAACCGATCCACGTCCTTACGCCGGGCGTCACTTCGCGCGGCATACTCAATCTCACCGCCATCGCGGCAGCGGAAGTCGCGCGCGAAGGCTGAGCTTAACCTTTTTGGCGCTATAGTGTCGCCGACGGGATTCAAGCGAGGATTGACATGGCTGGATTGCTCAAGGCGCTGGCGAAAAGCGCCGGACCCAAGCTGGCGATCGGCGCGGGACTGGCGGGCGTCGGCCTGCTCGTGACCAACTGGATCGACCGGCCCGCTGCCGAGGAAACAGCGCCAGCGGCCACGACTGCCGCCGCGCCTGCTCCGGCACCGGCCAAAACCGTCGAGCGCAGCAGCGATCAGGGCATGGCGGTCGATCCCGACGCGCTGCGCGTCAAGCGCGTGCTCAAGATTGACGGACCGTTCCGCCATGGCGATTATGTCTGGGACGAACATGGCGCGCCCGCCGCTGGCCGGGTCATCATCACTGTCGACCTGCGCGCGCAAACCCTGTCCGTATTCCGCGCCGGTTACGAAATTGGCGCTGCCGTCATTCTCTACGGCGCCACCGACAAGCCCAGCCCCCTGGGCGCATTCCCGATCATGGCCAAACATGCCGACTATTATTCGCGCACCTATGACAATGCCCCCATGCCCTTCGCACAGCGCCTGACCAACGACGGCGTGTTCATCCATGGCAGCGACGTCCAATGGGGCCGCGGCACCCATGGTTGCATCGGGGTACCCAAGGAATTTGCCCAAAAGCTGTTCGGCGTCACCAAATTAGGCGATCTGGTCGTCATCACCAACGGCAAGATGCTGGATGTAAGCAAGGCGCAGGTCGGCGGATAAGCCCACTAATGCCGCACGGCCAGATGCATTCGGCCACGCCCGCGCCGGGTTGCACGTCATGACCACGCACTTGCAATAAACTCACGCGGCACCGCCCTTGACCAGCGCTGTCACTGCGCCCATCTGGCGGCTCCCCCTATTTGCAATGCAGCATGGAGCTGACCATGGGCACTTCCCGCCCGACCGCGCATCCCGCGCTCGTCCTTTTTGCGCTGTCGGTCGGCGCCTTCGCCATCGGCACGACCGAGTTCGCGAGCATGAGCCTGCTGCCCTTCTTTGCCCATGACCTGGGCATAGACGCGCCAACCGCAGGCCATGCGATCAGCGCCTATGCGCTGGGGGTGGTTGCCGGCGCGCCCGTCATCGCTGCTTTTGGTGCGCGCCTGCCGCGCCGAACCTTGCTGATCGGCCTGATGGCGATGTTCGCTATCGGCAACGGCCTCTCCGCCCTCTCGCCCAGCTATGGCTGGATGCTCGTGTTCCGTTTTCTGAGCGGCGTGCCGCATGGTGCCTATTTCGGCGTCGCCGCACTGGTCGCCGCCAGTCTGGTGCCGATCGAAAGGCGCACGCAGGCGATTGCGCGGGTCATGTCGGGCCTGACTGTCGCAACCGTTGTCGGTGTACCCGTCGCCAACTGGATGGGGCAGGCGATGGGCTGGCGTTCCGGCTTTATCGTCGTGACTGCGCTCGCCATTGCGACAATGACGCTGGTGGCGCTCTACGCCCCGCGCGACGCGGGCGATCCAAAGGCCAGCCCGGCGCGCGAACTGGGCGCTCTCACCCGGCCCCAGGTCTGGCTCACTCTGTTGACCGGCGCGATTGGCTTTGGCGGGCTGTTCGCCGTCTATACCTATGTGGCGTCCACCATGATGGAGATCACCCATGTCTCCCCATCCTGGGTGCCGGTGGTGCTCGCCATTTTCGGCATCGGCCTGACGATCGGCAATCTCGTCGCGGCATGGTGCGCGGACCGCTCGCTCAAGCGCACCGTCATCGGCGTCACCCTGTGGAGCGCGGCCGCTCTGGCGCTTTTCCCCTTCATGGCCGGCAATATCTGGACGCTCTGCCTCAGCATCTTCCTGATCGGCGCAGGCGGCGGCCTTGGCACACCATTGCAGGCCCGGTTGATGGACGTATCGGGCGATGCGCAGACCTTGGCGGCCGCGCTGCACCACAGCGCCTTCAACATCGCCAATGCGCTTGGCCCATGGCTTGGCGGCCTTTCGATCGCGGCGGGCTACGGCCTCACATCGACCGGCTGGATCGGTGCGGCGCTGGCGCTGGGCGGGCTTGGCATCTTCCTGCTGTCGATCATGCTGGAGCGGCGCACCGACCGGCTGGTGGCCGTCCCCTGCGAATAAGCCGCTTTCGCGCCGCTCCGCCACCGTTTAAGGCGGGACCATGACCGACCGGGCAAGAGAGAGCGCGCTGCAAGAGGCAGCCATCGCAGCATTGCGACGCGGGGATGCGGCAGTCGCGCGCGCAGCCTTGCACGAAATGGCGGCCCCGCCACCCATGCTGCTGGCGCAGGCATGCAACCGCACCGGCGACTGGGACGGCGAAGCCGCCGCGCTCCGGCGCATATTGCGGGAACAGCCCCGCGATCTCCCCGCCCTGCTGGCCATGGGACAGAATGCCCTGCGACGCGGCGATGACCGGGAGGCAACGCGCTGGTGCCGTGCCGCCGTGGCGCAAGCCGCCGCGACCGGCGCGCCGCCGCAACTCCAGCCGATGCTGCTTCAGGCGCAGGCGATCCTGAACAACGCCAGCGCCCGGTTCGAGGACCATCTGAGCGCCGCCATCAGCGACCTGCCTGCCTTGCCCCGCATCACGCTGGCGACCGATCTGCTGCTGGGCAAGAGCCAGCTTTACCTCCAGCAACCCAGCATGTTCTATTTCCCCGGCCTGCCCCAACGCGCCTTTTACGAGCGGGAAGAGTTTGACTGGGTCGCCGCAATAGAGGCGATGACAGATGATATAGTGGCGGAGTTGAACGCCGTCCGCGCAGGCGCCGCCGATTTTGCACCCTATGTAGAAACCCCGTCGCACGGCCCCGCCCCCAACAACCCGCTGCGCGACGATCCCAGTTGGGGCGCCTATTATTTCTGGCAAAGCGGCAAGCCCGTGGAGGACCACGCCGCCCGCTGCCCGGCCGTCATGGCTGCGCTGGATCTGGCGCCACGGCCGATCATCGCTGGCCGCTCGCCCATGGCGCTCTGGTCGCTGCTCAAGCCTGGCACGCATATCCAGCCGCACCACGGCCTGCTCAATACCCGCCTGATTTGCCACTTGCCGCTGCTCGCCCCCAGCGACTGCGCGCTGCGCGTCGGCGCGGAGACCCGCGCCTGGCGGACGGGCGAAATGCTGATCTTCGACGACAGCGTCGAACATGAGGCATGGAACCGCAGCGCTGAAACCCGCGTCGTCCTGCTGTTCGAAGTCTGGCGCCCGGAAATCCTGCCCGAAGAACGCGAAGCGCTTGCCCGGCTTTTCGAGGCCATCGACCAGTTCGGACCGGCAGAGATCGACACGGGCGGCTAAGACCGGGGCTTTGCAGCACGGGTTCGCGCGGTTATCATGAATCCGTAAGGGGGAGAGGATGGCCTGGGGCATAACCCCTGACGGACATGCCATGCCCCCTGCTTCTGCGTCGCTCGCACCCCGCCCCCATAATCTGGCCGAAGACGGCTATGCCATCGTCATCGGTTGCGCATTCATCGCGATGGGACTGATGCTGCTCAAGGCCGCCAATCTGGTCACCGGCGGCATGGCGGGGATCGCGCTGCTCCTTTCCTATCTCGTCCACTATCCGCCAGCGACGCTGTTTCTCTTCATAAACATCCCCTTCTTTCTCTTCGCCGGACGAGCGATGGGCATCGCCTTCGGCATCAAGACGCTGTTTGCCAATCTGGCGATCATGGCGATGGGACTGATGATGCCGTCGGCGCTGCATCTGGCGCAGGTCAGCCCGCTTTTCGCCGCGCTGTTCGGCGGCTCGATCATCGGCTTTGGCATCCTTGCCGTCGCCCGCCATGGCGCAGGCGTGGGCGGCCTGGGCGTTATCGCCCTGCTGCTGCAAAGGCGCCGGGGCTGGAATGCCGGGCGGACACAGATGCTGGGCGACGCGCTGATCCTGTTGGCCTCGCTCCCCTTGCTCAGCGTGGACCGCTTCGCCCTCTCGATCCTGTCAGCCGCGGCCATCAATGCGGTACTGATCGTCAACCATCGCCCCGGACGCTATATCGGCTATTGAGCCTCGCATAGCGCATCGCCGCCGCGATCGCGCGCGCGCAGCGCGCTGGCCGCATCATTGGCGATCCGCGGAAAGCTCACGCCCTCCAGCGTGCCGCGCCCCTCGCACAGGTCAGCGCAGGCCATGTCGACCACGCCCGGCAGCGCGACCTGATCGCCATCATATTGCGCCACGATGATGCAGCGGTCGCCCCCGGCAAAACTCAGGATCAGCTTGTCGCCCGTCCGGCGTGCGTTCCCCCGTCCCCGGCAGCTTTGGTCCTCGCCGAAATTGGCCTCCAGCCCGAACCGCAGCGCGCCGCCCTTGCCGGGAATGACGCACAGCGCATCGCGCCCGGCCTCATGGTTGCGCTGAAACAATCCGACGGGGGAAATCGCCGCCGCATCCGCGATTGCGCCACTGGCAATCGCCGCCTGCTCTAGCCCCGACGCGGCAACACCGCCCGTCACCGGCCCCGCGTCGCTTGCCGGTTCACGCTGGCATGCCGCCAGCAATAACAACAGGATCAGGCTAGTCCGCCGCATCAACCGCCATAAGCCCATCCGCCCCGACGCGGCGGAAGAAACAGGATCGCGCGCCGGTATGGCATGTCGGCCCAGCTGGCACCGCCTTCACCCACACCGCGTCCTGATCACAATCGATCCGGATGTCGCGCACCGCCAGCATATGCCCGGACGTCTCGCCCTTCTTCCACAGCGACTGCCGGCTGCGCGACCAGAAATGGGCAAGACCTGTCTCGACCGTCAGCGCCAACGCCTGCGCATTCATATGCGCCACCATCAGCACGTCGCCGCTCGCCACATCAGTGACCACGGCGGTGATCAGGCCATGATCGTCAAATTTGGGATTGAGGGTCAGCCCCTTGTCGCGCGCATCGGTCATGCCGGGGCTATAGAGCGCAATCGCGATGCTGCGAAGCCCCTTCCCGCCTGCACGGCAATTATGCCGGAACCGGGCCAGGAACAGAAAGAATGGGGCGATCGACGGGATCCGAACCCGCGACCTCCGGTACCACAAACCGGCGCTCTAACCAACTGAGCTACGATCGCCACAGCACTCACCATGGGGCGCTTTGCCCCGCGAGAAGTGGGCACATATGCGGCGGATAACCGGGCGTCAAGCAGGCAATTGCTCCCGCGCCATCTTTCGCGCGAGGGTTACAGGCCCGCGGCCTTCATCTGCGCGCGCAGCTTGACCAGGATTCGTTCGGGCACGCGCGGACGCTCTTCCGCCGTCTTGCCCTTGCGCAGCCGTTCGCGCTGTTTTTCCGGCGGATTGACCACCCGCACCCGTACCGCGACATGCCCCTGCGCGCGCATGCCCAGTTGCTCGGCCGCGCCGCGCGACAGGTCGATCACGCGCCCCTTGCCCGCAAACGGCCCGCGATCATTGACCCGCACGACGATGGTGCGCCCGCTGTCCAGAGCCGTTACCTCGACATAACTGGGCAGCGGCAGGCTGGTATGCGCCGCCGTCACCCAGTCTGGCCGGAAACGCTCGCCATTGGCCGTACGATTGCCCGATTCCGATCCGTACCAGCTGGCATAGCCCAGCATGTCATAGCCCGGATCGGCAGCCGGGACATAAGTGACGCCCCGCACGGTGTAGGGCGGACCGATCCTGACGGGCACGTCGCGCACCGGGCGATAATCGCCCCCCGCGCACGCTGACAGGGCCAGTGCCAGCCCCAGCGCGCCGAACGCACCCATCCTACCCGTCATGCCGCCCCCTTAACCGACATTATCCCATGAATGGAAAAAGGGGCAAAGACTGGATCAGCCTTCACCCCTTTGCCCAGACATACATGCGCGCCTGGGACAATTCCCTCTGGCAACGCTACTCTCCTAAACGCTTTCCGGCCGCGACACCGGCTTGGGTCAGACGTCGAGCGCTCGCCCAGTGGCAAGCGCCCTGATCGTCAGTTGACCGAATCCTTGAGACCCTTGCCAGCCTTGAACTTGGGCTGGGCCGACGCCTTGATCGTCATCGTCTCGCCGGTGCGCGGGTTGCGACCGGTCGACGCCTTGCGCTGCGAAACGGAAAATGTGCCAAAACCAACCAGGCGCACTTCGTCGCCCTTCTTCAACGCACCGGTGATGGCGTCGAATACACCTTCGACGGCCTTGCTGGCGTCGCTTTTGCTGAGACCGCTGCTGTCCGCGACAGCGCTGATAAGATCCTGCTTGTTCATGCCTTGGGAACCCCCTGTGCTATTTGGTTGTATAGGAATCGCGGCGTAGGCGGCGCAATAAGGCGCAGCTTCCAGCGCCTGTCAAAGAGAAAGCGACGAAGTCACCGGCTTCGATGCAAATTATCGCCCCCGGGCGTACAATCGATCGAAACCGGCGGATATGCGCCGCTTTTCCCTCCAATCAATGCCGCAGTGCAGCATCCCCATCCCGACTCGACCCGCTGCTTGGCTGCGCGGCAAGGTCATCCTCTTCGGTCCAGGCAATGGCTTCGGGCACCGAGACCAGCGCCCGCGAAAGCACTTCATCGACATGCGACACGGGCACGATTTCCAGCCCGTCACGGATGTTGGCCGGAATTTCCGCTAGGTCTTTCTCGTTTTCCTGCGGGATCAGCACCGTCTTGATGCCCCCGCGCAACGCCGCCAGCAGCTTCTCCTTCAGGCCGCCGATCGGCAGCACCCTGCCGCGCAACGTCACCTCGCCGGTCATCGCCACGTCCTTGTGCACCGGGATGCCGGTCAGTGTGGACACGATGCAGGTGACCATGCCGATACCTGCCGAAGGCCCATCCTTGGGCACCGCCCCTTCGGGCAGATGGATATGGATGTCCTTGCGATTGAACAGGCTGGGCTTGATCCCATAACCGGGCGACCGCGCGCGTACATAGGAAAATGCCGCCTGGACCGATTCGTTCATCACCTCGCCCAGCTTGCCGGTGGTCTTGATCATGCCCTTGCCCGGCACGGTCACCGCCTCGATCGTCAGCAATTCGCCGCCAACCTCGGTCCAGGCCAGACCCGTCACCGCGCCGATCTGATGCTCGTCCTCACCCACGCCGTGGCGGAACTTACGCACCCCGGCATAGTCGGCCAGATTGTCGGGCGTAATTTCGACCGTCTCGTAGACGCCTTCCAATATCTTGCGCAGCGCCTTGCGGGCGAGACGCGCAATCTCGCGCTCCAGCGTGCGGACACCCGCTTCGCGCGTATAATAGCGGATCAGGTCGCGCACGGCCGCTTCCGTCACGACGAATTCGCCGTCCTTCAGGCCGTGGGCATCGATCTGCTTGGCGATCAGATGGCGTTGCGCGATCTCGACCTTCTCATCCTCGGTATAGCCCTCCAGCCGGATGATCTCCATGCGGTCGAGCAAAGCCTGCGGCAAATTCAACGAGTTGGCCGTCGTCACGAACATGATGTCTGAAAGATCGACGTCGATCTCCAGATAATGGTCCTGAAACTTGTTATTCTGTTCAGGGTCCAGCACTTCCAGCAGCGCCGACGCGGGGTCGCCCCGGAAATCCTGGCCCAGCTTGTCGATCTCGTCGAGCAGGAACAGCGGGTTCATCGTGCCGGCCTTTTTGAGGTTGGTCACGATCTTGCCCGGCAGCGATCCGATATAGGTGCGGCGGTGGCCGCGAATTTCCGCCTCGTCGCGCACGCCGCCCAGCGACTGGCGCACGAATTCGCGCCCGGTCGCCTTGGCGATCGAACGGCCAAGCGATGTCTTGCCCACGCCCGGCGGGCCGACGAGGCACAGGATCGGCCCCTTCAGCTTGTTGGTGCGCGCCTGCACGGCCAGATATTCGATGATCCGGTCCTTGACCTTCTCCAGCGCGAAATGATCCTGGTCCAGAATATCCTGCGCCTTTTTCAGGTCATTCTTGACCTTGCCCTTCTTGCCCCAGGGCAGGCCCAGCAGCACGTCCAGATAGTTGCGCACGACCGTGGCTTCGGCCGACATGGGCTGCATGCCCTTCAGCTTTTTCAGCTCGGCCGTCGCCTTGGCGCGGGCTTCCTTGCTCAGCTTGGTCTTGGCGATCTTCTCGGTCAGTTCGGCAAGCTCGTCGCCTTCCTCACCATCGCCATTGCCCAGTTCGCGCTGGATCGCCTTCAACTGCTCGTTCAGATAATATTCGCGCTGGGTCTTTTCCATCTGGCGCTTCACGCGGCCACGGATCTTCTTTTCGACCTGCAGGACGCCCAGCTCGCCTTCCATGAAGGCAAATACCATCTCCAGCCGCTTGACCGGATCGGC
Source organism: Sphingobium sp. B2 (assembly GCF_007693735.1). NCBI lineage: Bacteria > Pseudomonadati > Pseudomonadota > Alphaproteobacteria > Sphingomonadales > Sphingobiaceae > Sphingobium > Sphingobium sp. B2. The sequence goes on along the minus strand of NZ_VDBZ01000001.1, from coordinate 1,156,114 downwards.
CTCCACCAACAACGACTGCTTGTCGGACACCTTGACGTTGATGTTGGCGGAAATCGCGTCCGCCAACCGCCCTGCATCCTCAATCTCGCGCAACTGCACCGGCGTTTCGGCAGGCAGCTTCTTGTTGAGCTTGGCGTAATTTTCAAACTGTTCGGCAACCGAGCGCATCAGCGCGGCCGCTTCTGGTCCCTCGGCCGCGATATCCTCTATCGTCTCGACATCCGAAACCAGATAGCCGTCCTTGCTCTCCATCGTCTGCAACCGGGCGCGATGCTTGCCCTCCACCAGCACGCGAACGGTGCCGTCAGGCAGCTTGAGCAATTGCAGCACCATGGCGACGACGCCAGTGTCATAGAGGGAATCGCGGCCCGGATCATCCTCTGCCGGGTCAAGCTGCGACACCAGGAAGATTTCCTTGGAGCCTTCCATCGCCGCTTCCAGCGCGGCAACGCTCTTGTCGCGGCCCACGAAGAGCGGGACGATCATCTGCGGAAAAACGACAATGTCACGCAGCGGCAGAAGGGGATATTGCACGGTCATTCACTCTCCGGGGCCAAAAGAAGCGGCCCTGTCCTACGGTTCACCGCCTTTATGGGGATGACCGTCGCACCAATCAATCGTCACATGTCATAATGCCGCAACGATGAACCGATGGTTATCGGGTTTCGCAGGGCAGATATGGCCCCTGATTCCATCAGAAAGGCAGCTTGAAGCCGGGGGGCAAAGGCAGACCGGACGTCATCTTGCCCATCTCGGCATTGCTGACTTCATCCGCTTTCTTGCGCGCATCGTTGAACGCCGCGGTGATCAGATCCTCCAATATCTGCTTTTCGGACGGCGCAAGCAGCGTGTCGTCGATCGACACGCCGATGATCCGGCCCTTGGCCGACGCGCGAACCTTGACCAGCCCGCCACCGGCCGCGCCTTCGACTTCCAGCTTGTCCAGATTATCCTGCGCGCGCTGCAATTCCTCCTGCACGCGGGTGGCCATGCCCAATATTTCGTTCAGATCCTTCATGCCTCATGCACTCCATTGTTCCGGCTGATCGGTTTCGACCAGCGCAGCATCGGGGAAAGCGGCCATTGCCGCCTTGACCACCGGAATTTCCAGAATTTCGGCGCGGGCGTCGGCCTTGGCCGCTTCCTCCCGTTCCAGCAAGGTCGGTTGCGCCGCCGCATCGCTCGCCGCCACGCGCCAGCCGATGCCCGTCATCTCCCGCAACGCCTGGGTCAGTCGCGCCGCGAAATCGGACGGCAATTGCGGCGTCGCGCGATAATCCAGCTCAGGCGGCGCATAACGGACCAACCCGACGCAGTCATGCAGTTCCTGCGCCAGTTGCCCCTTGCCCCTTTGCCACAGCGCCTCGATCAAATCCTCGAACGTCGCAGGCAGCTTCGCGGCCGGGCCAGCCGGTGGCGCGGCGGCAACCGCGCCCGGCGTCGCGGCTGCGACAGGCCCGCCCTCGCGCAATAACCGCGCCAGTTCGCCCGGATCGGGCATGGTCGCCGCGTGCATCACCCGCAACAGCGCCATTTCGCAGCTTTCGATCGGCAGGATCGCGCCCGCCACCTCGTCATGGCCTTTCAGCAGCAACTGCCACAAGCGATGCAGGGGCGCGAAGCCGAGGTGCGACGCCCAGTCGGCCAGCATCTCGCGCTCCTCAGCCGACTGGCCGGGGCTGGCAATGTCGCGCCCCGCCTTCACCAGCGTCACGGCATGCACCAGTTCCAGCAGCCCGCGCATCAGCGCCAGCGGCTCCACCCCCAGCGCATATTGATCGCGCACCCCGCCCAGCAAGGCGGCGGTGTCGCCCTCCAGCAACAGGCCCAGCAACCGGCGCACCGATCCGCGATCCGACAAGCCCAGCATGTCGCGCACCTGGGTCGCTGTGACCATCGGCTCGCCCTCGCCCATCTCGGCATGGGCAATCGCCTGGTCGAGTATCGACAGCCCGTCGCGGGCCGATCCTTCGGCCGCCTGCGCGATCAGCGACAGCGCATCCGCCTCCGCCGCGACGCCTTCAGCCTCCACCACATGCGCGAAATGCCCCGCCAGCAATTCAGCCGGAATCCGGCGCAGATCGAACCGCTGGCAGCGCGACAGCACCGTCACCGGCACCTTGTTCACCTCGGTCGTGGCGAACAGGAATTTCACATGGGCAGGCGGCTCCTCCAGCGTTTTCAACAGCGCGTTGAACGCATTTTTGGAGAGCATGTGCACTTCGTCGATAATGTAGATCTTGTAGCGCGCCGACACGGCGGCATAGCGCACCGCCTCGATAATCTCGCGCACATCGTCGACGCCGGTATGGCTGGCTGCATCCATCTCGACCACGTCGATATGCCGCCCCTCGGCAATCGCGCGGCACGGCTCGCACACGCCGCACGGGTCGATCGTCGGCCCGCCCTGCCCGTCCTCGCCAATGCAGTTCAGGGCCTTGGCGATCAGCCGCGCGGTCGATGTCTTGCCGACCCCGCGCACCCCGGTCATCAGAAAGGCATGGGCCAGCCGTCCCCGCCTGATCGCATTGCCCAGCGTCTGGACCATCGCGTCCTGGCCGATCAACTCGCGAAAATTGCGCGGCCGATATTTGCGCGCAAGGACGCGATAGGGCTGGGGGGAATCGGACATGGGGCTTGTCTAGCCGTTCGGATGGCTATTGTCGAAGCTGGATGATGGCTGGAAGGTGGGAGCCGGAACGACCCGCGGCAAAATCACTGTGGCTGCTTCCGTCAGGACCTGACCAGGTTGGCGACGACCTCGTCCGCCCGACTCCCGGCGCGGCATATGGCGAAGAAGGATGGGGATGGCAAGGGGCCACACACCATGTCCGTTCGTGTCGAGCGAAGTCGAGACACAACAGCGCAACGGCTTCTCGACTTCGCTCGAAGCGAACGGACTGTAATTAATCCAGCCCGCTCTTCTGCGCCTTGGCCAGAAAATCGAGCGCGGCCTGCGCCGCCTGCGCGATCGCGGCCTCCGCCGCCTTGGCATCCACGGTCGGTCGATCGAGATAGATGGCAAGGATATATTCCTCGCCCGACGGCGCCTTCACCAGCGCCACGTCATTATAGGCGGTGCCGCACGATCCGGTCTTGCTGCCCGACGTCCAGCCTTCGGGCAGCCCCGCCTTGATCCTGTTGTCGCCAGTGGTGCTGGCGTTGAGCCAGCCACGCAAGCGATCTGCGCTCTCGCCCTTCATGTCGCGGAACAACAAACGCCCCATCAATTCCGCCATGGCGGCGGGCGTGGTGGTGTCGCGCGGATCGTCCGGGGCATTTTCGTTCAAAGCTGGTTCGTTGCGGTCCAGCCGGGTCACGCTGTCGCCATGGGCGCGCATGAAGGCGGTCAACCCCTCCGGCCCGCCCAGCATCGGCAGCAGCAGGTTCGCCGCGCTGTTATCGCTCACCTCGACCGCCGCCTGCGCCAGTTCGGCCATGCTCATCCGGCCGCGTTTCCTGTTCTTTTTCACCACCGGCGCATAATCAAGTATGTCGTCCTTGCCGAAGGGGATTTCCCCCTCCAGCCCGAATTTCCCGCCTTCCGCGCCGATCAGCACGGCAGCGGCCAGCGGCGCCTTGAAGGTCGAACAGAGGGCAAAGCGATCGTCCCGGTTGAACCCCAGGATCAGGGCGCCCTTGCTGTCGACCAGCGCAATGCCCAGCCGCCCGCCCGTCTCCTCCTCGATCGACCGGGGATTGCGCACCGACGCCAGCGCCGATTGCGGCACCAGATAGCGGGGTGGCGGCGGCAGCAGCGAATCGAGCCGCCCTGTTGGCACTGGCTCTGGCGCGGCCTTCTTCGGCGCGGCGGGCGCGGTTGTGGCCATGCACATAAGAGCGGCCAGCGCGGCGATGCGGAATGGTCGGCCCATGACGATGCTCACATGCCCTGCATATTGTAGGATTCGGACGGGATACGGACGGTCAGGCTTTCCAGCCCTTCCGGCAGCACAATCTGGCAGGACAGGCGGCTGGTGCGCGTGGCGGATGCCGCCAGGTCCAGCATGTCCTCTTCATCCTCGCTCGCCCGGCTGAGTTGCGGAAAATCCGCCGCGTCGACGATGACATGGCAGGTGGAACACGCCATCTGCCCCTCGCACGTACCCTCCAGTGGCTGACCCGCGGCCTGCGCTACATCCAGCAGGATCGACCCCGCCGGAGCATCGACTTCCTGCCGTCGCTCGCCATCGGCGCTGATGAAAATGATCCTGGTCATTGATGCGACGCTCCCTGTCACGGCGCCGCTTGTGCGGCTGCCGCCATGTTCAATGCTTCCGCAGCGCTCTCCAGTTCGGCCGGTGTCGTGTAGCGACCAAAGCCGATCCGCACCGATCCACGCGCCTGTGCATCGGTCAGGCCCAGCGCGCGCAGCACATGGCTAGGACGCCCGGACCCGCTTGCGCAAGCGCTTCCCAACGAAAAAGCAACATTGCGGCAATATGACAACAACCGCGCGCCGTCGATCCCGTCCCTGCGCAGGTTGAGATTGCCGGGATAGCGCGCGTCCGCGCTGCCATTGAGCGTCCAGTCGGCAAACAGCCCGCGCGCCAGGGCGGCAAGCGCTTCGACATGCGCCCGGTCCGCCTCCGCCCGATCCCGCATCGACCGCGCCGCCACCCCAAAACCCGCGCACAGCGCAGGCGACAGCGTGCCGGACCGCAATCCACCCTCCTGCCCGCCGCCATGGATCAGCGGCGCAGGCTTCACCCCGTCGCGCAGCCACAAGGCGCCCACCCCCTTGGGACCATGAATCTTGTGCGCGCTGATCGCCACCATGTCGCATGTGTCGGGGATAGGCACCCGGCCATAGCCCTGCACCGCATCGCACAGGAACAGCGCCCCTGCCTCATGCGCAAGGTCGGCGAGTGCCGCGACCGGCTGGATCACGCCAATCTCGTTATTCACCAGCATCGCCGCCACCAGCGCGACGCCCGGCCGGATCGCCTGCGCGGCCGCATCCATATCCACCAACCCATCGCGCCCAACCGGCAACATAGTGACTGTCCGCCCCGCCCTGCCCAGTGCCTCCACCGTATCCAGCACCGCCGCATGTTCCGTCGCGATCGTCACAATGTCACCCGCTGGCGCACCCTGTATCGCGATATTGAGCGCCTCGGTCGCCCCGGACGTGAAGATCAGCCGCCCCCCACCGGGCAGCAACCGACCTATCTCCTCCCGCGCCACCTCTACCTGCGCCGCCGCCGCCCGGCCCAGCCGGTGCGCGCTATGCGGATTGGCGAACTGGTCACGCAGCAACGGCACCATCGCCTCGAACGCTTCGGGGGCCAGCGGCGTCGTCGCCTGATAATCCAGATAGATCATCGCGCCGCCCGCGCCGCCATGGCGGTCCATTGCCCCAGAAACCGATCGACATCGGCCTCATCCGTTTGCGGGCCAAAGCTGACCCGCACCACCTCGCCCGCCGCCGCCTCGTCCCAGCCCATGGCGTGCAACACATGGCTGGTCTTGAGCGACCCGGACGAGCAGGCGCTGCCCGCCGACACCGATATGCCCGCCAGATCGAACTGAATCAGTTGCGCCCGCGCCGACAGGCCCGGCATGCGGTAGCTGGCTATGGCCGGAATGCGCGGCGCATCACGCGCGACGACCTGCCCGCCCGCTGCCTCGACCCCCGCGTCCAGCCGCGCGCGCAGCCGCGCCGCATCAGGCAACCAGTCCGTGCGCGCCTCCAAAGCGGCTGCCATCGCCAATATGGCAGGCAAATTCTCCGTCCCCGCCCGATAGCCCTGTTCCTGCCCGCCCCCGGCGTGCAGGAACCCCAGATCGCGCACCAGCAAGGCGCCGATACCCGGCGGTCCGCCAAATTTATGCGCGCTGATCGCGATCATGTCTGCTTCCGGCAGCGGCAATTTGCCAGCACTCTGGGCGCAATCGGCAAACAATAGCGCTCCATCACGCTCCAGCGCGTCGAGCGGCTGTATCACCCCGGTTTCATTATTGACGTGCTGGATGGCGACAATAACCCCGTCATCCCCGACAAAGCGGGCATGATCGAGGGAAACCATCCCGTCCGCGTCCACAACCAGCCGCTTCGCGCCCGGCGTCACCCGCAATACCGAATCATGCTCGACCGGCGACGTCATCACCCGCCCGGCCTTCGCCCGCCTCAGCCCAATCGCAATCGCCTCGCTGGCCCCGGACGTAAAGATCACATGCCCGCGCCATCCCAGCGCCTCGGCGATCCGCGCGCGCGCCGTTTCCAGCGTCGCGCGCGCCGCGCGTCCATCGGCATGGGGGCTGGACGGGTTGGCCCAGCGGTCCATCGCATCCACCATCGCCGCCTTGGCGGCTGGCAACATCGGCGTGGTCGCGGCATGGTCAAGATAGAGGCGTTGGGCAGCCACGATGCGATGCTACTCATTGATTGCGGAAATGGCGGCGGCTTCTATATAGGCGGTCTGCCGCGCAGCGCCAGCTTATGGCGTGGCGCGCGTCCTTTTGCCACCGACCGCCGGCCTGACAATGGTGTTCGGTGGCCATAACGATAACAGGTACCATGCCCGACGTAATCTTTACCGGACCCGAAGGTCGTCTCGAAGGCCGCTTCAGCCCCCCGCCCCGCCCGCGTGCGCCGGTCGCCATGATCCTGCATCCGCACCCCCAGGGCGGCGGCACGATGAACGACCGCATCACCCAGGCGCTCTACAAGACGTTCGTGAAGCGCGGCTTTGCCGTGCTGCGCTTCAACTTCCGCGGCGTGGGCCGCAGCCAGGGGACGTTCGACAACGGCATTGGCGAACTGTCCGACGCCGCAGCGGCGCTCGACTGGGTGCAGAGCTTCCATCCCGAAGCGCAGACCACCTGGATCGCGGGCTTCTCCTTCGGCGCATGGATCGGGATGCAACTGCTGATGCGCCGCCCGGAAATTCGCGGCTTCATCTCGGTTGCGCCCCCCGCCAACATGTATGACTTCTCCTTCCTCGCACCCTGCCCCTCATCGGGCATCATCGTGCAGGGAACTTCGGACGAAGTCGTGACCGCCAGCGCCGTGCAAAAGCTGGTCGACAAGCTGCGCACGCAAAAGGGCATCACCATCCACCACGACGAAATCCGTGGCGCCAACCATTTCTTCGAGCATGAACTCGACCAGCTGATGAAGTCGGTCGACAATTATCTCGACATGCGCCTGTCCCCGGACTCGCCGATCCGCTGAGAATAGTGGGAGGCAAGGGGCATCCATTCCCTATGCCCGTTCGCCCTGAGCGAAGTCGAAGGGCTTGGCTGTGCGCAGTCGATGCCACTTCGCTGCGCTCAGTGCAGGGCTTCGACTGCGCTCAGCCCGAACGGTGTTAAAACGGGCCGTTTGCCCCTTGCTCGGCCTTGCCCGTATGGCTCAGCGCTGCTCCAGCCCCGGCAGGTCCGGCCCCGGAATCGCCGTGATCGCTACATTGCCGAACATAACCAGCCCCGCGACGATCATCAGCGCGCCGCGCTTGCGATCGCGCAGCTTGATCATCACATACAGCCCGCCGCCTGTCAGCAGCAGCCCGGCCAGCATCAATATGGATAAAATCGTGCCTGTCATGGCCCTTCCCATAAGGGCGGCGGTCCAAGGTGGCAATTGCCGCCCTCACCCCCTATGAGGCGCGGGAACGAATCACCCCCGTGGTGAAGGGACACATTCCATATGAAAATCGCCATCGCATCCGATCATGCCGCCGTCGATCTGAAAGCGGAACTAGCCCAATGGCTGCGTGATGAAGGGCATGATGTCGCCGATCTGGGTCCGGCCACTGCCGACCGGGTCGATTATCCCGATTATGGTTACAAACTGGCGACAGCCATAGCGTCAGGCGACGCCGAACGCGGCATTGCGCTCTGCGGCTCAGGCATCGGCATCTCGATCGCGGTCAATCGCAACCCGGCCTGCCGCGCCGCGCTGGTCGGCGAACCGCTGTCCGCCGCGCTCAGCCGCGAACATAATGACGCCAATGTGCTGGCCATGGGTGCGCGCCTGACCGGCGTGGACATGGCCAAAGCCTGCGTCACCGCTTTCCTCACCACCGAATTTGGCGGAGGCCGCCACAGCGGCCGCGTCGAAAAACTGTCCCAACCCGCAATCTGACCCGCGCTCTGAAAGGAATTTTCGATGAGCATCGACACCCTCGCCCCCGCCATCCGCCAGGACGGCTTTTTCAGCGAAAGCCTTGCCAGCGCGGACCCGGAAATCTTCGGCGCGATCGGCAATGAGTTGAAGCGTCAGCAGGACAAGATCGAACTGATCGCGTCGGAAAATATCGTGTCGAAGGCGGTGCTGGAAGCCGCTGGCTCCATCTTCACCAACAAATATGCCGAAGGCTATCCGGGCAAGCGCTATTATGGCGGCTGCGAATATGCCGATGTGGTCGAAACGCTGGCGATCGAGCGCGCCAAGCAATTGTTCGGCGCCAATTTCGCCAATGTGCAGCCCAATAGCGGCAGCCAGATGAATCAGGCCGTGTTCCTGGCGCTGCTCCAGCCGGGCGATACCTTCATGGGTCTCGACCTGTCGTCGGGTGGCCACCTGACCCATGGGTCGCCGGTCAATATGAGCGGCAAATGGTTCAACCCGGTTCCCTATGGCGTGCGCGCCGACGATCATCTGATCGATATGGACGAAGTCGCCCGCATCGCCCGCGAGTGCAAGCCCAAGCTCATCATCTGTGGCGGCACCGCTTACTCGCGCGTGTGGGATTTCCCGCGCTTCCGCGAGATTGCCGACGAAGTGGGCGCCTATCTGCTCGCCGACATGTCGCATTTCTCCGGCCTGGTTGCGGGCGGCGCGCATCCCTCGCCCGTCCCCCATGCCCATGTCACCACCACCACGACCCACAAGTCGCTGCGTGGCCCGCGCTCCGGCATTGTCCTGTGCAATGACGAAGCGATCGCCAAGAAGATCAACAGCGCCATCTTCCCCGGCATGCAGGGCGGCCCGCTGATGCACATCATCGCAGCCAAGGCGGTCGCGTTCAAGGAAGCGCTCAGCCCTGAATTCAAGGCCTATGCCCACCAGATCGTCGCCAATGCGCGGACGCTGGCCGCCACGCTGGCCGATGCTGGCCTGTCGATCGTATCGGGCGGCACCGACAATCACCTGATGCTGGTCGATCTGCGCGCCAAGAACACCACCGGCAAGGCCGCTGAAAAGGCGCTCGACCGCGCTTTCATCACCTGTAACAAGAATAATGTGCCGTTCGACACCGCCAGCCCGTTCGTGACGTCGGGCGTCCGCCTTGGCACCCCGGCCGGCACCACCCGCGGTTTTGGTGAAGCGGAATTCCGCGAGATCGGCGAACTGATTGCGCAGGTCGTCGAAGGTCTCAAGCGTAACGGCGACGAAGGCGACGGCCAGGTCGAAGCCCATGTGCGTGACAAGGTGCTGGCCCTGACAAGCCGCTTCCCGATTTATTGAGCAACATGAAGCCCCTCTCCTTCAGGGGAGGGGTTGGGGTGGGGTCTGTCCGGCTTAGGCAGCGTTGGGACAGACCCGCCCCCTGGCCCCTCCCGCAAGCGAGAGGGGGAACTTGTGGGAGAATGTGAATGCGCTGCCCCTTTTGCGCCCATGAGGACAGTCAGGTGAAAGACAGTCGGCCGACGGAAGATGGCAATGCCATCCGCCGTCGTCGCCAGTGCGAAGCCTGCGGCGCGCGCTTCACCACCTTCGAACGCATCCAGTTGCGCGACATCTGGGTAGTCAAGAGCGAGGGCCGCAAGGAAGCCTTTGAGCGCGACAAGCTGACCCGTTCGATCGGCATCGCCTGCCGCAAGCGCCCGATCGACCCCAGCCGGATCGAAAAACTCATCTCCGGCATCCAGCGCCAGCTCGAAACCAGCGGCGACAGCGAAGTGTCTGCCCGCACGATCGGCGAACTGGTGATGGAAGGCCTCAAACGCCTCGACAGCGTCGCCTATATCCGCTTCGCCAGCGTCTATAAGGACTTCACCGACGCCAAGGATTTCGAGGAATTTGCGAGCACGGTGAAGGAAGTGGGGGGGTGAAAGGCTTCCATCTCCTTCCGTTCGCCATGGCCACATCCTTCCTCCGTTCGGTTCGAGCTTGTCGAGAACAGGGCGCGACAAGATGAGTTTCTGGATCTATATCCTTCGTTGCGCCGACGGGACTTATTATACCGGCCATACCGACGATCTGGAGCGCCGGATTGGTCAACACCAGTCGGGCGACATTCCCGGATACACGCATGATCGACGCCCCGTTGAACTCGTGTTCAGTGAAACCTTCACCGACCGGATCGACGCCCTGGAACGCGAGCGCCAGGTCAAGGACTGGTCCCGCAAGAAGAAGGAAGCCCTGATCAGAGGGGACTGGACTGCGGTATCGGAGGCAGCCCGTTCTCGACCACGGGCCTCGACTACGCTCGACCCTGGCTCGAACCGAACGGGTTTGGATGCTCACCTCAAAATGAACAGTGATATGATCGAATCCCCTCCCCCCGTCACCACCCCGCCCGTCATCGTCCTGGTCCGCCCCCAGCTTGGCGAAAATATCGGCAAGGCCGCGCGCGCCATGCTCAATTTCGGTCTTACCGAAATGCGGCTGGTCGCGCCGCGCGATGGCTGGCCCAATCCGGATGCCGGCCCTTCAGCCGCGGGCGCAGACTTCATTCTCGATCAGGCGCAGGTCTTTGAAACCCTCGCCGACGCCGTGTCCGATTGCGCCCATGTCTATGCGACCACCGTGCGCAAGCGTGGCGTGACCAAGCCGGTCGTCACGCCAGAGGAAGCCGCCCGCGAAATTCACGCTGCTCAGGGCCGCTGCGCCTATATTTTCGGGCCGGAACGATCCGGTCTGGAAACCGAGGATGTGGCGCTCGCCCGTAAGATATTGACCGTGCCGATCAACCCGGAATTCGGTTCCCTGAACCTTGCCCAGGCGGTCATCCTCTGCGCCTATGAATGGTCGAAACAGGCCGATCTGTCGCAACCGACCGTCACCGACCTGGGCGAACCCGCGCCGCAGGTGGAGTTGGAAGGGATGATCGAGCAGCTCAACACGCTGCTGGAAAAGGTCGGCTATTTTTTCCCACCCGATCGCGCGCCCGCAACCAAGCTGACGTTGCGCAACCTGCTGACCAAGCCGGGCTGGAACCATCTGGAGGTGCGGACGCTGCGTGGCGTCCTGTCCCACCTCAATCGCCCGCGCGAACGCTAAGGGTCTGGCACCCCTCCTCCGAACGGGTCGGGATTCTATCCCCGCGTCCGGTCGAATTCGGCCATTTCATAGGCAATCGACGCTTCGACCAGCTGCTCCCAAAGATCGGCGACAATTGCCACCGGCACGCCCAGTTGCGCCGCCTGCGCGCAGGCCTGATCGATCACCTGACGCTTGCGCGCCTCGTCCCGCACGGCGCCGCGATCCGGCTTGATCCGGGCGGCGGCGCGCATATGAGCAAAACGTTGGGCCAGCAACGCCACCAGATCGCGGTCGATCGCATCGACGCCCGCCCGCACCTCTGCCATGCTGCTATAGTCATCAGGGTTCATGCCCCGCCAATTAGGCGCAGCCTGCGCCCCTGTCGAGGGTTGACATGCCGCCCCCTTGTGGCCATAGGCGCGCCTTCGCAATTGGCCTCGCATCCCGGTGAAGCGGCGGCCCTGCCCCTGAGCGCACAAACGCAAAACGGACGTAGGCGATACCGGGAATGATGCTCACCCTTTCAGGGCGGGCTTAGTTGTTAGCATTTGTAAGGAATTATCTATGACGAAGCGCACAAGCGCCAAGTATAAACTCGACCGTCGCATGGGCGAGAATATCTGGGGCCGTCCCAAATCGCCTGTCAACAAGCGCGAATATGGTCCCGGTCAGCACGGCCAGCGCCGCAAGGGCAAGGTGTCCGACTATGGCATCCAGCTGCGCGCCAAGCAGAAGCTGAAGGGCTATTACGGCGACATCACCGAAAAGCAGTTCAAGAAGAACTATTTCGAAGCCAGCCGCATGAAGGGCGACACCGGCCAGAACCTCATTGGTCTGCTCGAACGCCGCCTGGACGCCGTCGTCTATCGCGCCAAGTTCGCGCCGACCATCTTCGCGTCGCGCCAGATCGTTTCGCACGGCCACATCTATGTGAACGGCGTGAAGTGCAACATTGCCTCGCGTCTGGTGAAGCCGGGCGACGAAATCACCCTGGGCAAGAAGGCGCAGGAAATGGCGCTGGTGATGGAAGCGCAGGCTCTGGCCGAACGCGACATCCCCGACTATGTCTCCCCCGATGGCGCTGCCAAGGTCACCTATGTCCGCGTTCCCACGCTGGACGAAGTGCCCTATCCGGTGAAGATGGAACCCAATCTGGTCGTCGAATTCTATTCGCGCTGATCGGCTTTCACCCAAGGCTTTACAAAAGGGCGGCCCCGCAAGGAGCCGCCCTTTTTCATGCACAAGGTTCCACCACAGACCATGACCGACACCGAAAGCGCGTCGCCCATCGGCAGGACGCAACGACGCCTGCTCAGGCGAATCTATAATGGCCGCACCGTGCCGATCATCGCCGATGGCAAGGATTTCCTGACCTACAAGGCCGCGATCAAATATCTGGAGGCGCTGGAGCCCGATGCGCGCGACGTCGTCTATGAAGAAATGAAGGCATCAGCGAAACATGGCAAAGCGCCATCCGCACAATTCTGAACGCGCCGCTTGCGCGCGCGCGCCACAGCTGTAAGCGCAGCCCATGGCGACCGCGATCCTCCATCTCTATGCCCTGGCGCTGGGATCGAACCGCGCCCTGTCCGCTCGCCTGACGCCGCGCAGGCTATTGGTCGAAGCGACTGCGCGAATCGCGCAGCACGGCCGGGTGATCGCAATTTCGCCGACGATCGAAACGCCGCCCATCGGTCCGTCCCGCCGCCGCTACGCCAACGCCGCGCTGCTGGTCCAAAGCCCGCTTGCCCCGCCCGCCATGCTGGCATGGCTCCAGTCGATCGAACAGGCGCTGGGCCGACGCCGCTACCGCCGCTGGGGCGCGCGCAGCATCGACATCGACATCATCCTGTGGTCGGGCGGCGCATGGGACAGCCCTGCACTGACGATCCCCCATCCCGCCTTTGCCGCGCGCGATTTCGTTTTGACCCCGCTCCGCAGCATCGCCCCCACCTGGCGCGATCCCCGCTCAGGGCTCAACGTCCGTCACCTCCGCGCCCGCCTGCAAAAAGCCAGCCAAAGCATGCCACAAGAGGTTGACCATCCCCGCCGCCCCCTCTAGGGCGTCCGCACCTAAGCAGTTGGGGTCCATAGCTCAGTCGGTAGAGCAACTGACTTTTAATCAGTAGGTCGCTGGTTCGAACCCAGCTGGACTCACCACATCATTGCTGGCCGGGCAGCAATTCCAGAAACAGCCCATCGGCATCGGCGCACAGCCGTTCGCCATCCTTCAATTCCCCGCGCACGAACCGCTTTCTGCCTTCTATTGCATAAACGGTCGCGGTCACCGTCAATGGCCGGTTCATGGGTGTGATCGCGCGATAATTGATGTGCAGATAGGCAGTGCGCGCCACGCCACCCGGACCAGCATTGGCCGACATGCCAAGCAGTTCGTCGAACATGAGCGACACTGCACCGCCATGAGCGGCCGCATTGCCCCCCAGAAAATAGTCGCCAAAGGTCACCTGCGCCCGAACAGACGTCTCATCCAGCTCTTCGATGTCGATGGCGGGACACATGACCTGACCATGGCCCGGCACATTGTCGACCCGCCCGAACATCCGATGTTCCTCGCTCGCCTTCAACGGTGCCAGTCGCCCGCGCCATTGCTGCAGGTCCGCTGCCAGCGCCTCGATCGTCGTTTCATCAAGCTTGGCGGCGGCGAGATCGTCCAGAAAATCGCGCAGCGTGTCGATCATCGCTGGATAGGCCGAACCCGGCACGGCCCCCTTGCCCTTTCCGCGCCGATAGCCTCGAAATATGGGGGGGTGTTCTTCCGGCATCAGGTCAACTTTCTCTTGCTCTTTCCAATCCCGACCGTCGGGAGACTCACGCCCCTTAGCGGGGTAATGGATCGAGCAACAACAGGCTTCGGCTGGCAACAGTTACGCAACGATCATCGCCCAGGTGAAATTCGCAGGGCTCTGCGCTGCCATTCACGCACAATGTCCATCCCGATCGCAGGAAATGCAGCGCAACGCAGCGTCGCTCCGGCTGCTCCCATTGGGCAACGTCCATGGCGCGGCCGCGCTCGTCGGTCCATGCCACATCCTCCTCACGCAGCATGGCAATATCCTTGAAATCAGGACATCGCGCCCGCAGCGCTGCCAGGGTGAAGGCGTGGGCTTCAATCTCCCGGTCACGCCCGGTCCAGTCGATCCAGCCAATCGCATTATCCTGCGCATAGGCATTATTATTGCCCTGCTGGCTGCGGCCAAATTCATCGCCCGCGCTCAGCATGATCGCCCCGCGCGAACAGAAGAGGGTGGAGAGCAGCGCCATCACGTCGCGCCGCCGCGCCGCTATGATGACGGGATCGTCGCTCACCCCCTCGACGCCGTTGTTCCAGCTCAGATTTTCGCCATGACCATCGCGATTCTCCTCGCCATTGGCGTGATTATGCCTCTGCTCATAGGCGGTAAGGTCCGCCAGCGTGAAACCATCATGGGCGGCCAGAAAGTTGACGGTCCGGGTCACATCCCCGCCGAATATGTCGGACGATCCCGCCAGCCGCGTGGCAAATCCACCCAGCATCCCAGTGTCCCCCCGCCAGAAGCGCCGCATGTCGTCGCGATAGCGGTCGTTCCACTCCAGCCACCCCTGCCCGAACCGGCCCAGTTGATAACCGCCCGGTCCAATATCCCATGGCTCCGCGATCATCACCCGGTCGGCCAGCACCGGGTCGGCCCGCATCTCCTCCAGCAACGGCGCATGGGGATCGAACCCCTCCGTCATCCGCCCCAGCGCCGGCCCCAGATCGAAGCGGAAGCCATCCACCCCCGCCTGCGTCACGAAATGGCGGAGTGAATCCAGGATCAGGCGGCGCACCATCGGCTGGTTGCACGCGATGCTGTTGCCGGTCCCGGTATCGTTGATCAGTTCCCCACTGTCGGCATGGCGGAAATAGTCGCGGGCATTGAGGCCACGCAGCGACAGCGTCGGCCCCTGCATGTCGCTCTCGCCATTATGATTATAGACCATGTCCAGGATCACGCCGATCCCTGCGTCCTGCAAAGCCGCCACCGTGGCGCGCAGTTCCGCCATGCCGCCCGGCGCAAGACGCGGGTCGATCGCAAACCAGCTGACCGGATTATAGCCCCAATAGTTGGTCAGGCCGATCGGACCCAGATGCCGCTCGTCGATCCAGGCGTTGATCGGCATCAGCTCCACGGCGGACACATGCAACTGCTTCAAATGCGCGATGATCGCCGGATGGGCCAGCGCGGCGATGGTCCCGCGCAGCGCCTCCGGTACATCGGGATGCAGCATCGTAAAGCCGCGCACATGCAGTTCGTAGATCAGGCCGCCCGGCGTAAAATGCGGCGGCCTGGCGGGGAGCGGCATCGACGGCGCAACCACCACCCCCTTCGGGCAAAGCGGCGCCGTGTCCTCGCCCTCCCCCCGCCTGGCCGTCAGCGCCGGGTCATAGACGAAGGCCCGGTCGACTGCCGGAGCATAGGGATCGAGCAGCAGCTTGTCGGGATCGAACCACAGCCCCGCCGCCGGATCATAAGGACCATCCGCGCGCATGCCGTACCGCGCGCCCGCCCCGACGCCGGACAGCTCGACATGCCACACGCCATCGACGTCGCGCAGCATCGGCACGCGCCGCTCCCGATCCGCGTCATCGAACAGGCACAGCCATAGCTGTTCGGCCTCGGGCGCCCAGATCGAAAAGCGGGTGGCGGTGGCGCCGATGACCGGCGCACATCCGCCCCCGCTCACGCCACCTCCGCCAGCAACGCCCGGTACAGCGCCGCATAGCGCGCCGCGCTATGATCCCACGACACTTCGCTGCGCATCCCCGCCCGCTGCATCGCCTGCCAGACAGGCCGTTGTCCATGCAATCGCACCGCCCTGCCGATCGCACCATGCAAGGCCAGCGGATCGGACGGGGCAAAGACGATGCCTGTCGCCGCCCCTGCCGCCAGCGCCGCCTCATTGGCGTCGATCACCGTATCGGCCAGCCCGCCGACCCGCGCCACCACCGGCACGCAGCCATAGCGCAACGCATAAAGCTGGGTCAGTCCGCACGGCTCGAACCGCGACGGGATCAATATGGCGTCTCCCCCCGCCTGCATCAGGTGCGACAGCGGCTCATCATAGCCGATCTGCACGCCGATCCGTCCGCGATGCCGGTCCGCCGCGCCCAGAAATGCACCCTCCAGCGGATGGTCGCCCGATCCCAGCACGGCGAGCTTCGCCCCCAGCCCGACCAGATGATCGATCGCGTCCACCAGCAGGTCCATCCCCTTCTGCCAGGTCAACCGGCTGACGATGATGAAGATCGGCGCGCCGTCATGATCCAGACCAAAGCGGCTTTCCAGCGCCCGCCGGTTGGCCATCCGCCCACCAAGCGACCGTGCGGAATAAACCTTTGAAATCAAAGCATCATTACCCGGATTCCAGATGTCGGTATCGACCCCGTTCAATATGCCGTGCAGGCGGTCCACCCGCCCGTTGATCAGGCCGTCCAGCCCCATGCCGTGGACCGGCGAGCGAATTTCCTCCGCATATGTCGGGCTGACTGTCGTAATCGCATCCGCCGATACCAGTCCCGCCTTCAAATAACCGATGCCGCCATAATATTCGACGCCATCCACCCCCCACGCCTCCTGCGGCAGGCCCAGCGCGGCAAAGATGTCGGCACCGAACCGCCCCTGAAACGCCAGATTGTGGATCGTCACCACCTTGGGCACGCCATAGGCCGGGCCAAAGCGCATATAGGCCGCGGTCATCGCCGCCTGCCAGTCATGAACATGGACGACATCGGGCCGCCAGCCCTTCAGTCCCTCCGCAGCAATATCCGCACCCACCCGCGACAGGGCCGCAAAACGCCGCCAGTTGTCAGGCCACTCATTGCCCGCAGGATCGCCATAGGGACCGCCTTCGCGTGCATAGAAATCGGGCGCGTCCAGTACCAGCAGGTCCAGTCCGTCGACGCTCGCCGCCAGCACCGTCGCGGGAACGCCGAACAGCGCCTCATAACGACGCACCACCTTCGCCTTGCCCAGACGCGCAATCACGCCGGGATAGCCCGGCACCAACGTGCGCGCCTGCACATCCTGCGCTGCCAGCGCCCCCGGCAGCGCACCTGCGACGTCGGCCAGGCCGCCCGTCTTGACCAGCGGATAGATTTCGGACGCAACCGACAGCAATTTCATCGCCATGCGACCGCTCAAGCCACCAGCCGCTCGATCATCGGCTGCGTGACCAGACATATGCCGCTGTCGGTCCGGCGAAAGCGCTGCGCATCCTCCTCCGGATGTTCGCCGATAATCAGGCCGGGCGGGATGATGATGCCGGAATCGAGCACGCATTTGTGCAACCGCGCCCCGCGCCCGATCTCGCAATTGGGCATGATCACGCTGTCGGTGACCGACGAAAAGCTATGCGTCTTGACCCCGGAAAACAGCAGGCTGCGATGCAGCGACGAACCCGACACGATGCAACCGCCCGCCACCAGAGACGATGTCGCGGACCCGCGCCGTCCATCCTCATTATGCACGAACTTGGCGGGTGGAGTGACTTCGGAATAGGTCCATAGCGGCCAGCTGCGGTCATACAGATCCAGCGAGGGTACCACGTCGGTCAGGTCGATGCTCGCCTGCCAATAGGCATCGATCGTCCCCACGTCGCGCCAATAGGGAACCAGCTCGCTTTCGGCACGCACGCAACTGCTCGAAAAGCGGTGCGCCACCGCTTTGCCATGCTTGACGATATGGGGAATGATGTCGCCGCCAAAGTCGCGCTTGCTGGCCGGATCGTCCGCATCGCGGCGCAACTGCTCGATCAGGAACCGGGTCTGGAAAACATAGATGCCCATCGACGCCAGGGCCATATCGGGCTGGCCGGGAATGGCTGGCGGGTCTTTTGGCTTTTCGACGAAGGCGGTGATCCAGTCCTTTTCATCGACATGCATCACGCCAAAGCCGGACGCCTCGCTACGCGGCACTTCCATGCAGCCGACCGTCACGTCCGCGCCGCTATCGACATGCTGCTGGAGCATCAGCTCATAGTCCATTTTATAGACATGATCGCCCGCCAGCAGCACCATATATTCGGGCGCATAACTTTCGATGATGTCGATATTCTGGAACACGGCGTCGGCGGTCCCTTCATACCATTGGCTTTCCGACACGCGCTGGCTGGCGGGCAGAATATCGAAGCTCTCATTGCGTTCGGGACGAAAGAAGTTCCAGCCGCGCTGCAAATGGCGGATCAGCGAATGCGCCTTATACTGCGTCGCCACGCCGATGCGGCGAATACCGCTGTTAAGCGCATTGGACAGGGCAAAATCGATGATCCGCGCCTTGCCGCCAAAATGGACGGCAGGCTTGGCGCGCTTGTCGGTCAGTTCCGCCAGGCGACTGCCGCGCCCTCCCGCCAGCACATAGGCCATGGCGTCACGGGCGATCGGCTGGTTTCGTGGTTGCTGCATTTCGGGCCTCTCCTCGCATTGCCCCGTCCGTCGCCTGCACGCGCCCGTCGGCTTCCTTAAATATCCAGTTCCAGCATCAACGTCGCGAATGGGGGAATGGTTACATTGGCCCATCCCTCCTCATCCGCCGTCACCATGCCCATATTTCCTGCATTGCTGCCGCCATAACCGGCCGCGTCGCTGTTCAATATTTCGCGCCACGTTCCGCCCGATGGCAAACGCATCCGGTAACCATGCCGCAGCAATGGCGTAAAATGGCTGATGACGACGATCGGACGCGCGCCGGGCGCCCGCCGCACCCAGGCAAAGACGGAGTCGGCGGCGGCATCCACCAGCACCCATTCAAACCCCTCCGGCTCGCAATCGCGCGCATGCAGCGCCGGTCGGGAGCGATAGAGATGGTTGAGATCGCTCACCCATTGCTGCACGCCCTGGTGGGGGGCATGATCGACCAGATGCCAGTCGAGCGCCCGTTCCTCGCTCCACTCCCCGCGCTGGGCGAACTCCTGCCCCATGAACAGCAGCTTCTTGCCCGGATACCCCCACATCAGGCCATAATAGGCCCGTAGCGTGGCGAATTTCTGCCAGTCATCGCCCGGCATCTTGTGCAGCAACGACGCCTTGCCATGCACCACCTCGTCATGGCTCAGCGCCAGCACGAAATTCTCGGTAAAGGCGTAGAGCAGGCCGAAGGTGATGTCGTCATGATGATGGCAGCGATGCACCGGATCGCGCTGCAAATAGCGCAGCGTGTCGTGCATGAACCCCATATTCCATTTGAAACCGAAACCCAGGCCACCGCTATGCACCGGGCGCGACACGTCGGGCCAGCTGGTCGATTCCTCCGCGATCGTCATCACCCCGCCATGGGTGCCGTACAGGACGGTGTTGAGTTGCTGGAGGAAGGCCACAGCCTCCACATTCTCCCGTCCGCCATGATCATTGGGCACCCACTCGCCGGGCGCCCGCGAATAATCGAGATAGAGCATGGAAGCGACGGCATCGACACGCAGCCCGTCGACATGATAGCGCTCGGCCCAGAACAGCGCGTTATTGACCAGATATTGCGATACCTCGCGCCGCCCGAAATTATAGATGGCGGTGTTCCAGTCAGGGTGGAATCCCTTGCGCGGATCGGCATGTTCATACAGTGCCGTGCCATCAAAATAGGCCAGCCCATGTTCGTCGGTCGGGAAATGCGCCGGCACCCAGTCGAGGATCACGCCAATCCCGGCCTGGTGCGCCCCGTCGACAAAACGAGCAAAGCCCGTCGGATCGCCGAACCGCGCGGTCGGCGCATAGAGACCCAGCGTCTGGTACCCCCAACTGGGATCATAGGGATATTCGCTGATCGGCAGAAATTCGATATGGGTAAAGCCCATGCCGACGACATAGGGGATCAACCGCCGCGCCAGTTCATCCCAGCTCAGAAAATCGCCGGACTCGTCCCGCTGCCATGACCCGGCATGGACTTCATAAATCGACACCGGCTCACGCCGCGCATCGGCCTTCTGCCAATGGTCCTTATGCCGTTCGTCGCCCCATTCATGGTCAAGCGGCGCCGCGACGATCGACGCGGTCGAGGGGCGCAGTTCGGACTGAAAGGCAAAGGGGTCGGCCTTGAGCGGCAGGATGACGCCATCCGCGCCCATAATCTCATATTTATACGCGCTGCCCGGTCCGACATCGGGCAGGAAAATCTCCCACACGCCAGCGTCCGCCCGGTGGCGCATCGGCGCGCGGCGGCCATCCCAGCGATTGAAGTCGCCCACCACTGACACGCGCTTTGCATTGGGCGCCCATACGGCAAAATGCGTGCCGGTCACTCCGTCATGGGTCATTGCATGCGCGCCCAGCTTGTCGAACAGGCGTCCGTGCGATCCTTGCGCGAAATAATAATCATCCATCGGCCCCAGGACCGGGCCGAAGCCATAGGGATCGATCATGACATGGTCGCCGCCATCGCCATAATGGGCGACGTAACGCAACGGCTGGCGCTTGCGGATTTTCACCTTGCCGAAAAACAGCCCGTCCGGGTGGATCGCCGCCAGTTCGCCGACCGGCTTGCCATCCAGCGTCTGGGCGCTGACGCTAACCGCTTCGGGCAACAGCACACAGGCGGTAAAGCCGCTTTCAGCCGGATGCACGCCAAGCGTGGCAAAGGGGTCGTCCTCGCGACCTTGTATCAGCCGGTCAATCTGTTCCGGCGTCAACACCGCTTATCCTCGCATTCCGCTCATGGCTTTATCTTCCAGATGTCGGTCGCATATTCGCGGATGGTCCGGTCCGACGAGAACCAGCCCATCCGGGCAACATTATGTATCGCCTTCTTCGCCCACAAAGCGCCATCCGTCCAGAGCGCATCGACATTGCGCTGCGCGGCGGAATAGCTGTCGAAATCCGCCGCCAGCATGAACCAGTCATGGTCATAGATGCCCTGGATCAGCCCCTTGTAACGATCGGGGTCGTCGGGCGAGAATACGCCGCTGGCAATCGCGTTCAACGCTTGGGACAATTCGCGGCTCTGGTCGATTACCTCACGCGGATTATAGCCGTTGGCACGGCGCTCGTTCACCTCCTGCGCGGTCAGGCCGAAGATGATGATATTCTCCTCACCCACATGATCGCGCATCTCGACATTGGCGCCATCCAGCGTGCCGATGGTCAGCGCGCCATTGACCGCGAACTTCATATTGCCGGTGCCCGACGCCTCCATGCCCGCGGTCGAAATCTGTTCGGACAGGTCAGCCGCCGGGATCATGACTTCGGCCAGCGACACATTATAATTGGGCACGAACTGCAATTTGAGCAGCCCCTGCACCGCCGGATCATGATTGACCGCGCGCGCCACGTCGCCCGCCAGCTTGATGATCAGCTTGGCATTATGATAGCTCGATGCCGCCTTGCCGCCGAACAATTTGACGCGCGGCACCCAGTTCTTTTCCGGGTGCGACCGGATCTGGTCATAGAGCGACACGGCCTCGACGATGTTGAGCAATTGCCGTTTATATTCGTGGATACGCTTGATCTGGATGTCGAACATCGCGCCCGGATCGATCCGGGCGTTCACCTTCTGGCGCAATATATTGGACAGCGCTTCCTTGTTGGCCCGCTTCACGCCCAGGAATTTCTCCTGAAAGGCGCTGTCGTCGGCAAAGGGATCAAGGTCGCGCAGCGCTTCGGGATCGTCCATGAAACGGTCGCCAATCGCCTCGCGGATCAGCGCGAACAGCCCCGGATTGCACTGCATCAGCCAGCGGCGGAAGGTGACGCCATTCGTCTTGTTGTTGATCCGCGTCGGATAGAGATTGTGCAGGTCAGCAAAGACCGTGACCTTCATCAGATCGGTATGCAGCGCCGACACGCCATTGACGCTGTGCGATCCGGCAAAGGCCAGATTGCCCATCCGCACTCGCCGGTCGCCGCCCTCGTCGATCAGGGAGATGGCGCCAATCCCATGGTCGTCAAACTGGCCCGATTTGCGCGCTTCGGCCAGCAGGCGGCTGTTGACGGCATACACGATCTGCATGTGCCGGGGCAGCAATCGCTCGAACAGCGGCACCGGCCAGCTTTCCAGCGCTTCGGGCAGCAGCGTATGGTTGGTGTAGCTGAAGGTGCGCCGGGTGATGTCCCACGCCTCGCCGAACTCCAGCCCATGATCGTCGAGCAATATCCGCATCAACTCGGCCACCGCGACCGCCGGATGGGTGTCGTTAAGCTGGATCGCGGCCTTGTCCGGCAGGGTCAGGATGCTGCCGAAATATTGCAGATGCCGCCGCACAATGTCCTGCAGGGACGCGGAGGAGAAGAAATATTCCTGCCGCAGCCGCAATTCCTGCCCCGCGGCTGAACTGTCGGCGGGATAGAGAACACGGGTCAGCGCCTCGGCACGATTACTTTCGGCCAGCGCGCCCAGATGGTCGCCCGCATTGAATTTTTCGAGCAGGATCGGATCGATCGGCTGCGCCTGCCACAGCCGCAGCGTATTGACTCGCTTGCCGCGCCAGCCGGCGATCGGCGTATCATAGGGCGTCGCGATCACCCGTTCGGACGGATGCCAGTGCATTTGATGCGGTCCGGCATCCTCGCTCTCGACCGGATCGACCCGTCCGCCAAAGCCGATCTCGTAACTGGCCTCGCGCCGCTCAAACTCCCACGGATTGCCGTGCGCCAGCCAGGTTTCGGGCAGTTCCACCTGCCAGCCGTCGGAAATTTCCTGCCGGAACATGCCGTTCACATAGCGGATGCCATAGCCATAGGCTGGCACGTCCGTCGTCGCCATGCTCTCCATGAAACAGGCGGCCAGACGGCCAAGCCCGCCATTGCCCAGCGCCGCGTCCGGCTCCAGCGCTGCGATAATATCGATATCGACGCCCAGCGACGCAAGCGCCGCCTGCATGTCGTCCAGCATTTCCATGTTGGACGCAGCATCGCGCATCAGGCGGCCGATCAGAAATTCCAGCGACAGATAATAGACCCGCCGCCCTTCTTCCTCATAGGTTTTCTGGGTCGACGTGATCCAGGCGTCGATCACCCGGTCGCGGATCGAGAGGATGACGGCGTGCAGCCAGTCGTGCGGCTTGGCAGCGGCGGCATTCTTGCCGATGCGATAGGTGAGCCGCTCGACAATCTCATGGGCAAGAACCTGGGGATCGACCCGGCGCGGTTCGGGGATAGGAAGTTTGGTCTGGCCCTTGAGGTTCATGCGGCTGGTCCCCCTATATTGTCGGGGCGATGATGGCACAGCGTCGCGCCCCAAGCCAAAGGGTTTTTGCGGCGCAGCAAAAAAATCAGCGCGTCTGAACGCCCCGATGATCGACAATCGAAGCCCGGACACCAGCGCGCAGATCGGCCCGCACCGGATAGGCGCTGGACGGGAGCAACTGGGTCATGAAAATACCGATCAGTCGCTCGATCGGGTCGATCCAGAAAAAGGTCGAAAACACCCCGCCCCAATAATATTCCTGGCTTTTAAGATCCATTGCAAAGCCGAGGCCAAAGCCGACGCCATTATAGTCGGCCTCACTGAACATGCCGGTCGAATAGCGGGCCAGGTCGCTGCCACCCGGCAACTGATTGTCCCGCATCATCGCCACGGTTTCGGGCCGCAACAGCCGCGCGCCATCCAATTCTCCGCCGCGCAGCAACATGCGCGCAAAGCGATGATAATCCGACACGCCCGATACCAGCCCGCCGCCGCCGGACAGGAAGCGGCCCTGCCGCCGCCAGCCGCTACGCGCGCCCAGGTCGGCGATGACGCGTTCGCCATCCTCGTTCAGCCGCCAGGCATCGGTCATCCGCTCGACCTGATCGTCGCGCAGGACGAAGCCGGTGTCGATCATGCCCAGCGGATCGAATATGCGGGCGCGGAAAAACGCATCCAAATCCATGCCGCTCAGCCGTTCAACCACCACGCCCAGCACATCGGTCGACACGGAGTAGATCCACCGCTCACCGGGCGAATATTCCAGCGGCAACCGGGCAAGATCGGCAATGAATTCGTCCGACGTGCGTTTCTGCTGAAATTCGTCCAGCCCCAGTTGCCGGTATCGCGCGTCAATCGGCGTCTGGCGTTGCAACCCATATGTCAGCCCCGACATGTGCCGCAGCAGGTCGATCATCCTCATCACCTGCTTGGGTCGTGCACGATTACTCCGTCCGACGCGCAGGTCGGCGAATTCGGGGATGACGTCTGCCACCGGCGTATCCAGCGCAACCTTGCCCGCCTCCACCAGCATCATGAAGGCGACCGACGTGATCGGCTTGGTCATCGACGCAATGCGGAACAAGGCATCGTTCCGCAGCGGCTCGCCTGTCGCCCGCGCCGCGCCGCGCGCCACCGCCAACACGGGTTGTTCATCGCGCGAAACCAGCAATTGCATGTGCGCCAGCTTGCCCGACGCCAGATAGGTCGCGCCGAGATGGTCGATCAGCGCACCGAGCCGGTCGGGGTCCATCCCCGCCGCCTGCGCCGCCGCCTTGTCCACGCCATCTGTCATGCCCAACGCTGCTCCCCATAAGGATTAAGAGATTTGAACCCATCCTCCCCTGCAAGGGGAGGTGGATGGCCGCAGGCCGGACGGAGGGGGGCAAGCCATCGATGGCTTCACACCCCTCCATCATTGCTCCGCGCTGACACATCCCCTTCCAGGGGAGGATGTTAAAGTCTGGATCAATTCCGACCCTAAAACAGCAATGCACGCCCGTAAACAGCTTGCCGATTGCCAAGACCCCGCTCGGCCATCTATGGCAACCTGCCAAGACTTGCCTCGCATTGGATATAGACAGGCATGGCCACCGGCCTCTCCGCACTATTCATGGCAAACCGCGCCGCCTTGCTGCGCTTCCTTCGGGCGCGCGGCGCCGGGGAAAATGCGGAGGACTTGATTCAGGACATGTGGATGAAGCTGGAGTCGAAGGATATCGGCCCGGTCGCCGATCCGCTCCCCTATCTTTATCGCATGGCCAATAATCTGATGCTGGACAGATACCGATCCGCCACGCGGCGCGAACGGCGCGAACAGGATTGGGCGGAAGGGGCAGGCGGCGTGATGGCCGATCCGGTCGACGACATGCCGGTCGACGAACGACTGATCCTCAACCAGACGCTGGATGAAGCGCGCGAGGCGCTGCGCGCGCTCGGCCCGCGGGTCGAGTTGGTGTTCCGTCGCTTCCGTATCGAGGGTGTCGGGCAACGCGCCATCGCCGAGGAACTGGGGGTCAGCCTGACCACGGTGGAGAAGGATCTGCAAAAGGCCTATCGCGCCATGATCGCGCTCAAGCAGAAAATGGATACGGCATGACCGGGTCGGCGACGTCAGTCTCTGCAAGGGGCAAGAAATGAACAGGGCTGGAGCCATGATGCAAGAGGAAGCGCTGGGATGGGTCATCCGCACGCGCGATCCCGACTTTGTCGATTGGGAGGCGTTCACGCTGTGGCTGGAGGGCGACCCTGCGCGCGCCGCCGCCTATGACGCGCTGATGGCGGCCGACGCCGACCTGGACGCCATCATCCCGTCCAGTCCCGCAGCCCTGCCCGCTGCCTTGCCCATTGCCGCCAATGATCCGGGCGAACCCCGGCACCGGACATGGCGCTGGGTTGGCGGCGGCGCGATTGCAGCAGCGCTGGTCGCGACCATTTCGCTGAGCATGATGAACCGCGCCGACATCTACACCATCACCACCCGGCCCGGCGAAACGCAGACCATCGCGCTGGACGATGGCACGCGGATCGACGTCAATGGCGGCACGACGTTGCGGCTCGACCATAACAATACCCGCTTTGCCGCGCTCGACAGCGGCGAAGCGGCCTTCACCGTGCGCCATGATGCGGCCGATCCCTTCCGCGTGACCGTGGGCGATGCCGTGTTCGAGGATGCGGGCACCGTGTTCAACATCGTCCACACCGGCGGCGCGACCCGGATCGGCGTATCCGAAGGCAAGGTGATCTATAATCCGCAGGCCGAAGCGATCAGCCTGCCCGCCGGACGCGCGCTGGCCGATGATGGCGATGGATTGCGGGTGATGGACGTTGCGCCTGCCGCCGTCGCCAGCTGGCGGCAGGGACGCCTGGTCTACGCCAATGCCGCCGTGGCCGACATCAGCCAGGACATCGCCCGCTCGCTCGGCATCGCGCTGACCACCACGCCCGGCGCGCGGGCGATGCGCTTCACTGGCACGATCCGGCTGGACAAGGACCCTGCGCGCTTCTTCGCCGGGGCCGCGCCGCTCATGGGGCTGAGCGCGATACGCACTGGCGACGGCTGGGTGCTGAAGGAAGGGAATGGGCCGCAAAGCTGAGCTCCTGATCGTCACCGCCCTAGCGATCGCAACGCCCGCGCACGCGGCGGACAGACAGACTATCAGCATCGCCCCTTCACGGCTGGGCGAGGCCGTGGTGGCGCTTGGCCGCCAAACCGGCGTCAGCGTCGGCATGTCGGACCAGTCGCTCGCCGGCATAGCCACCCCCGCCGTCAAGGGCCGCCTGTCGGTCGACGCGGCGCTCAAGCGCCTGCTGCGGGGCAGCGGTGCCAGGGCCATGATGATCGACGCCTCGACCTGGCGCATCGTACGCGCGCGCCCGGTGGCAACCGCCCAAGCCCCCGCCCGCGCACCGGCAGCCCCCCTGCCCGATCAGCCCGTTGCGGAAATCATCGTCACCGCGTCCAAACGCTACACGCCCCTGCCCCTGTCTCTTATACACATCTAGATGTGTATAAGAGACAGGGGCCATGATGATCGACGCCTCGACCTGGCGCATCGTACGCGCGCGCCCGGTGGCAACCGCCCAAGCCCCCGCCTGCGCACCGGCAGCCCCCCTGCCCGATCAGCCCGTTGCGGAAATCATCGTGACCGCGTCCAAACGCTACCCGCCCCTGCCCCGCTATGCCAGCATGGTCGAAGCGATCGACGCCAATCTCTTTTCTAGCGGCGAAGCGTCGGGCGGCACGGCTACGCTGCTGGCGCGGGTCGCCAGCCTCAGTTCCACCCATGCGGGCAATGGCCGCAACAAACTGTTCATCCGCGCCATCGCCGATTCCGGCGTCGCGGGACCAACCCAAGCGACCACTGGCCAATATCTGGGCGACATGCGCCTCAATTATGCCGCGCCTGACCCGGACCTCAAACTCTATGATGTCGGCCGGGTCGAGATATTGGAAGGACCGCAGGGGACGCTCTATGGCGCGGGATCGCTTGGCGGCATCATCCGCATCATGCCCAACGCCCCCAATCTGGGCGAATTTGGCGGGCAGGTATCGGCGGGCCTTTCCGCCACCCAGCATGGCGCGCCGGGCGGCGATCTGTCGGCGACGATCAACCTGCCGATCATGCCGGAAAAAATTGCGCTGCGGGTCGTTGGCTATGGCGTGCAGGAGGGCGGCTATA
This sequence comes from Sphingobium sp. B2, assembly GCF_007693735.1. Taxonomy (NCBI): domain Bacteria; kingdom Pseudomonadati; phylum Pseudomonadota; class Alphaproteobacteria; order Sphingomonadales; family Sphingobiaceae; genus Sphingobium; species Sphingobium sp. B2. The sequence goes on along the minus strand of NZ_VDBZ01000001.1, from coordinate 1,128,632 downwards.
TTGACGATGTCAGCCGTGACCTGAACGATGTCAATCGCACCCGCACCTATGGTGGCCGGGCGGCTTTGCGCTTTGCCCCGGACGAAAACTGGACCGTCGACTTGAACGGCGTGTATCAACATATTCATGGTCGGGACGCGCAATATGCGACCCAGTCGCTCGACCGGCTCCAGCGCGCCTCCAGCGTCGCACAGCCTTATTTTTCCGACTATCTGCTTGGCAATATCAGGGTCGAGCGCCAGTGGGACAGCCTGCGCTTCGTCTCCTCCACCGGCTTCGTCCATCATGAACTCGCCGAAAGCTACGACGCCACGCAACAGGATGGACCCAGCGCGCTGTTCCGCCAGCGGAATGACATCGACATCTTTTCGACCGAAAACCGGCTCGTGCGCGATCTCGACAACGGTCTGGGCTGGATATTGGGCGCATCCTATCTGCAAAGCCAGTCGAAGCTCCGGCGCTCGCTGACCTCCTATGGCACCGCCATGTTCCAGCCGCAGGTGATCCCCGGCGTGCCCATGATCGGCCGCGGCTTGCCCGCCACCGCCACCGGGGTCCGCAACAAGGTCAAGGAAGCGACCCTGTTCGGCGAAGCCTCTTTCGAGCCGGTCAGGGGCCTGATCGCGACCGTTGGCGGACGGCTGACCAACAGCCGCCTGTCGGGCGAGGCGCTCGATCCCATTGCCGCCCTGTCCTTTGCCGATATCGCCCGCGCGGAAGCGCAGGCGGACCGCAGCGAAACCATCTTCCTGCCCTCCTTCGCGCTGCTGACGGACGCAATCCCCGACGTCACCCTCTACGCCCGCTATCAGCAAGGCTTCCGGCCCGGTGGTCTGGCGGTGGATGACCAGCGCGTCCGCCGGTTCCAGAATGACCGCATATCGACGGCCGAGATCGGTTTTCGCAAAGGCGTGGCGGGGCGCGACGCCATCGCGATCAGCGCCAACCTCGCCTATACCGACTGGCGCAACATCCAGGCCGACGTGACCGACCGGATCGGCCTGCCGACCACCGCGAATATCGGCGATGGGCGCATATATACCGCCGAAGGACGCATTGTCGTGCGCGCGATCCAGCGCCTGACGCTGGATGCCAGCATCATCTATAATGACAGCCGCCTGACCCAGCCGGCGCAATTCCTGCGGGCGCTATCGTTCGAAGGGCGCTCGCTGGACTTGCCCAACGTCGCCAATCTGGGCGGACGGCTGGCGTTCGACTATCGCACCGTGATGGGCGATGGGATGCGTCTGCATCTGTCAGGATCGGCCCGTTATGTCGGCAAGTCGCAACTGGGCGTCGGCCCGATATTGGGACGGACGCAGGGCGATTATGTCGACACCAGCCTGTCGGCCAGCGTGACGCGCGGCCCGGTGCAAATATCCCTTTCGCTGACCAACCTGCTCGACAGCGACGGCAACCGTTTCTCGCTCGGTACGCCGTTTGACCTCCATACCGACTATTACACCCCGCTACGCCCCCGCACCGTCCGCATCGGCATGGATTTCGCTTTCTGAACATCGGTTCAGACGGAAATGCCGATCCGGCACCGTCCTTCCTGCACGCGCGCATAAAAATCAGGCGCGGGACGCAGAGGAGACATCATGCGACATCTACTGGCCTGCACGGCCATCGCCCCGGCGCTGGTCGCGCTGACGCTGGCCAATGCAACGGCCGCCACCACGATCGGTACGTCGACCACCACCCCAGTCAAGACGTCGACCGTCGCGAACGGATCGGCGGACGACATCGTCATCAGTTCCGCTGGATCGATCACCCTGACCAGCGGCACCGGGGTCACGCTCGACAGCAACCATGACGTCAGCAATGCCGGCACGATCACGATCAATGACGCGAACGATGTTACCGCCATCCTCGCCGCACCCGGCACCACGGGGGACATCACCAACAGCGGCACGATCACCCTGGCCGAAAACTATACCGCGACCGACACCGACAGTGATGGCGACATAGACGGCCCCTTCGCCAAAGGATCGGGCAAGACCGGCATCCGGGTCCAGTCCGGTGCGCCGCATGTCGGCACTATCGGCCATAGTGGTACAATCACGATCGAGGGTAACCAGTCGGCGGGCCTTCGACTGGACGGTCCGCTGACCGGCAATCTGTCGACCAGCGGCATCACCAACGTCACCGGCGACAATAGCTACGGACTGGTCGCCAATGCCGTCACCGGCAACGTCACGCTGCGCGGTTCGACGTCGGTGCAGGGCGCCAACAGCATCGGCGCGGCTTTGCTGGGCGATATCAATGGCGCGCTCAAAATCCAGGGCAACATCGCCAGCACTGGCTATCGCTCCACCACCCGTCCGACCGACGTGACCAAGCTGGATGCTGACGATCTGTTGCAGGGCGGCTCCGCCGTCGTCATCGCTGGCAATGTGAGCGGCGGCGTGATCTTCGACGTACCGCCGACGCCCAGCAGCACGGATACCGACGTGGACGATGACGGCCTGCCCGACGCCAGCGAAGGCAGCGCCTCGATCGTCACCTATGGCTCCGCCGCTGCGGTGCAGGTCGGCGCTTCCAGTGCCGACACCGTCATCGGCGCGGTCGCGGCCGACAGTTCGGGCTATGGCCTGATCGTCAAGGGCCAGATTGGCGGCTTTGGCGTGTATGACGGGGTTGCCGCCAATGGTTTGAGCATCGGCGGACTGGGCGGCAATGTCACCATCGCCAACGGCATCGGGATCGACGGCACGGTGTCCGCCGTCTCCTACGACAGCAACGCCACTGCATTGCGGCTTGGATCGGGCACGAGTACCGGCACGATCAAGGTCGGCGGCACGGTCGGCGCGGCAGGATCGGCGCTGGCTGGCACATCGGCTCGCGCCATCGTCATCGACGCTGGCGCGTCGGCCAACGCCCTTGCCATCGGCGGCACCGTCAGCGCATCGGCGGCCAATAAGGAAAAAGGTACGGCGATCGCCATACTCGATTCCTCCGGCACGCTCGCCAGCCTGTCCAACACTGGCCGGATCAGCGCATCGGGCGGCCTGACCAACACCGCCATAGACCTGACCGCCAACAGCAGCGGTGTCACGCTGACGCAGGCGCTCGCGTCCTCGACAGCCGCCGCGCCGACCATTGTCGGCGATATTCGACTGGGATCGGGCAATGACGCGCTCACCGTGTCGGCAGGCAGCATCACCGGCAATCTGACGCTGGGCGCAGGCAATGACAGCATCGCCCTGTCCGGCGCATCCAGCCTGACCGGCAATGTCGACTTCGGTGTCGGCAATGCGAACCTCTCCCTGGCCGACAGCGCCAGATTGGACGGCGCGGTCGATTTCGGCAGCGGCAGCGGCACGCTGACCCTGGGCGGCACGTCGGCGCTGACCGGCGCGATCAGCAACAGCGGCAATATGGCGGTCGTACTGAACGGCGGCACGCTCAATGCCACCAACAGCGGCCCGGTTTCTCTTGCGTCGCTCTCCGCCAGCGGCACATCGACACTGGGCGTCACCATCAACGCGGCGACCAATGCCGCCACCGTCTATAATGTGGCGGGCGCGGCCAGCTTCGCCAGCGGATCGCAGGTGAAGGTCAACCTGACCCAGATCGGCGGATCGGCGGGCGACTATGTCATCGTCCGTGCCGGATCGCTCAGCGGAGCCCCGGCGTTGGCGACCAGCACCCTGCTCCCCTATCTGTTCAAGGGCAACATCAGCGGCGACAGCAATGCCGGGACCGTCACCCTCTCGATTGCCGCCAAAAGCGTGACCGAACTGGGGCTGACCGGCTCGCTCGCCCGTGCCTATCCGGCGATCTTCAATGCGCTCGATAATGATGCCGCCGTCGCCACCGCCTATCTCGGCATCAGCGATGGCACGACTCTGGCCACCAATCTGCGCCAGATGCTGCCCGATCATGCGGGCGGCACGTTCGAAGCAGTGACGTCGGGATCGCGCGCGACCGCGCGCATCCTGTCGGACCCCAATGGCGTGTATCGGACCAAGGACGGGCGGCTGGGCTTCTGGCTGCAACAGGTGGGCTTTGGTGGCGCCAAGAGCGTGGGCGATACAGCCTCCTACGACATCAACGGCTGGGGCGCAGGCGGCGGGGTCGAATATCTGACCGATCTGGGCGCGTTCGGCGGCTCCTTTGCCTATATCCACGCCAGCGACAGCGGCGGCAGTTCCAACAATGCGGTCGATTCCGATCAATATGAACTGGCGGCGCACTGGCGCGGCCAATGGGGTCCGCTGCTGGCCTTTGCCCGTCTGTCCGCCGCCCATATCGGCTTTGACGGCACCCGCCGTTTCGACAATGGCGATGTCACCCGCACCGCGAACGGCAACTGGAACGGCAAACTCTATTCCGCCACGGCCGGTGCCTCCTACCAATGGCAGATGGGCCGCATCAGCCTGCGCCCGGCGATCGGCATCGACTATTATCGCCTGAAGGAGGATGGCTATAGCGAGAGCGGCGGCGGCGACGCCTTCAACCTCACCGTACTGGGCCGGACCAGCGATGAAACCACGGCCAGCGGCACAGTGACGGCGGGCTATGACTTTGGCAGCCTGAAGCGTGAAGATGGCTGGGTCCGACTGGAACTGGAGGGCGGTCGTCGCCAGATCATTGGCGGATCGCTGGGCGACACGGTGGCCAATTTCAAGGATGGCGATCGTTTCACCCTGGTTGCCGACGATCGCACCAATGGCTGGACCGGCCGCGCGCGCCTCTATGGCGGCACCGACACGTTCCGGGTCGGCGGCGAATTCGGCGCGGAAGAACAGCAAAATCACGTCGCCATCTCATTTCGGGCGACGGTTAACTTCGTGCTGTGACGTCTTGCCTATGAATGGACGGGCCACACCCCACAGACTTCCCGGCCCATCCATTTTCGCCCCGGCATGATCCCTCCCCCAGGGGCCGGGCACAAAAGAGGGGCGTCGCCATCCCCACCGGCGACGCCCCTTAATTTTGCCCCATCCTCGCCAGCCGGAGGATGAATTTTCCGCTTACCCGGCCAATGCCTTCTTCACCAGTTCGTTCACGACCTGCGGGTTGGCTTTGCCCTGCATGGCTTTCATGGTCTGACCCACGAAGAAGCCGAACAGCGCTTCCTTGCCGCCGCGATATTGTTCGACCTTGTCGGCGTTGTTCGCCAGCACCGTGGCCACTGCCGCCTCGATCGCGCCAGTGTCGGACGTCTGCTTCAGGCCCTTTTCCTCGACGATCTTGCCGGGCTTATCGCCGGTTTCCAGCATGATCTCGAACACCTGCTTGGCGATCGTGCCGCTGATCGTGCCGTCGGCGACCAGTGCCAGCAGTTCCGCGCCATCGGTCGGGCCGACCGGGCTGGTCTCCAGCGTCTTGCCCAGCCGATTGAGTGCGCCATAAAGTTCCGACAATAGCCAGTTGGCCGATGCTTTCGCGACATCGCTCTCGCTTTTGCCCTGGATGCGCGCGGCTTCGGCCACCAGCGTCTCGAACCAGCGCGCCGTGTCGGCGTCGGCGGTCAGGGTCGCGGCATTATAGGCGGACAGGCCCAGCGCCTGCTCATAGCGCTTGCGCTTGACGTCGGGCAGTTCGGGCAGCGAGGCGCGGCATTCGTCCAGAAACGCATCGTCCAGCACCAGCGGCAACAGGTCGGGATCGGGGAAATAGCGATAGTCGTGCGCGTCTTCCTTCGACCGCATCGACCGCGTTTCGTTGCGATCGGGATCGTAGAGCCGGGTTTCCTGCACGATCTTGCCGCCGGCTTCCAGCACATCGACCTGCCGGTTGGCCTCATGCTCGACCACGGCCATGACGAAGCGGACCGAATTGACATTCTTCGTTTCGGTGCGGGTGCCGAATTCTTCGCCGGGCTTGCGAACCGACACGTTCACGTCCGCGCGCATCGACCCCTGGTCCATATTGCCGTCGCACGACCCGACATAGCGCAGGATCGTCCGCAGCTTGGACAGATAAGCCCCGGCTTCGGCGGGCGAGCGCATGTCGGGCTTCGACACGATCTCCATCAGCGCCACGCCCGACCGGTTGAGGTCGACATAGGAACTGGTGGGATGCTGGTCATGCATCAGCTTGCCCGCATCCTGCTCGACATGGATACGCTCGACGCCGATCACCTTGGTGCTGCTGTCCGGGTTCTTCTCGTCCAGCACGATCTCGATCTGCCCCTCACCCACGATCGGGTGGTAGAGCTGGCTGATCTGATAGCCCTGCGGCAGATCGGCATAAAAATAATTCTTCCGGTCGAAGCGCGACCATTTGTTGATCTGCGCCTCGATCGCCATGCCGGTGCGAACCGCCTGACGGATGCACTCACGGTTGGGGACGGGCAGCATGCCGGGCATCGCCGCGTCGACCAGGCTGACCTGCGTGTTCGGCTCTGCCCCGAAGGCCGTCGCGGCGCCGGAAAACAGCTTCGCGTTCGACGTGACCTGCGCATGGACTTCCAGGCCGATCACGACCTCCCACTCGCCGGTTGCCCCCTGGATTGTGTATGTACTCATTATTCGTCACGCCCGTTTTCTACGTAAGCCCGCGGCACAGAGAACCTAACACGGCTAACGGTCGAGGTTTCAGAATGGCCCTCACCTCCCCCGCTGACACCCACGGAAAATACCTGTAGTTTCAGCTTACCTCCCACCTGAGCTGATCGTTTTGCTGTGACGGCAATATCAAACTCAATCTCAGTCGGAGCCTTAAACATGTAACGCCCGTTGCCCTTTGGCGAAACAATAGCCGCGGATGTTCTGACGTCGCTTACACCAGCCATGACGGCGTTCAAGGTTTCTGAAACGAACAAACGGAGTTCGTTCGCATCAGCATCGCTCTCAATAGCGCTATTTACCTGTTCAGCCATATTACCACCACTTGTCCGGCCGCGCGGTGAAGCCGGCCCGTTCCTCGATGGCGAGGCTGGCGTTCAGCACGGTCTGCTCGTCCAGCGCCTTGCCGATCACCTGCAATCCGATCGGCAGCCCTGCCGCATCCAGCCCACCCGGCACCGCCATCGCCGGCAGCCCGGCCAGCGAGGCCGGCACGGTGAAGACGTCATTCAGATACATCGCCAGCGGATCAGCCTGCTTCTCGCCCAGCGCGAAGGAGGAACTGGGCGCGGTCGGCGTCAGCAGCAGGTCGCATTTTTCAAATGCCAGTTCGAAGTCGCGCGCGATCAGTGCCCGGACCTTCTGCGCCTGGGTATAATAAGCGTCGTAGAAGCCCGCAGACAGCACATAGGTGCCGATCATGATGCGGCGCTTGACCTCCGGCCCGAAACCGGCGGCGCGGGTCGCGGCATACATGTCCTGCAAGCCTGCGCCATCGGGCAGGTCGCGCTGGCCATAGCGCACGCCGTCATAGCGGGCGAGGTTGGACGACGCTTCGGCAGGCGCGATGATATAATAGGTCGGCAGCGCATATTGGGTGTGCGGCAGCGATACCTCCACCACATTGGCGCCTGCGTCCTTCAGCCATTCGATGCCGCGATCCCACATGGCGGAGATTTCGGCGTTCAAGCCATCGGGACGATATTCCTTCGGGATGCCGACCGTCTTGCCCTTCAGGTCGCTCGACAGATTGGCTTCCCACTGCGGCACCGGCAGGTCGAGGCTGGTCGAATCCTTGGGGTCGAAGCCCGACATGACTTCCAGCAGGATCGCATTGTCGCGAACCGTCCGCGCCATCGGCCCGGCCTGATCGAGCGAGGATGCAAAGGCCACGATGCCCCAGCGCGAGCAGCGGCCATAGGTCGGCTTGATCCCTGAAATGCCGGTGAAGGCGGCAGGCTGGCGGATCGAGCCGCCGGTATCGGTGCCGGTCGCCGCCGGGCACAGCCGCGCGGAAATGGCCGAGGAGGAACCGCCCGAAGAGCCACCGGGAGCCAGCGCGGCATTGTCGCCACCGCCACGCTTCCATGGGGAGATGACATTGCCGAAATAGCTGGTTTCGTTGGACGATCCCATGGCGAACTGATCCAGGTTCAGCTTGCCCAGCATCCCCGCACCCGCCGCCCACAGCTTGCCCGACACGGTGGATTCATAGGTCGGTACGAACCCTTCCAGCATGTGCGACGCCGCGGTGGTCTGCACGCCTTTGGTGCAGAACAGATCCTTCATGCCGATCGGCACACCGGCCAGCGCGCCCGGCGTTTCACCAGCAGCCTTCGCCTTGTCGGCCGCATCGGCGGCTTCCAGCGCCTTCTCCGGCGTCTCGACGATGAAGGCGTTGAGCGCCTTGGCCGCCGCGACATTGGCGTTGAACCCTTCGGCCACTTCGCGCGCAGAAAAATCGCCAGCGCGAAACCCGTCGCGGATTTCGGCTACGGTCAGGTCAGTCAGATTGGTCACTCGATCACCTTGGGAACGGCAAAAAAGCCATGTTCGGCCTGGGGGGCATTGGCCAGCACAAGTTCGCGGACATTGCCGTCGGTCACGACATCTTCACGCAGGCGCTGAACATTGGGAATGACGGCGGTCATCGGCTCTATGCCGGTGACGTCCACCTCGCCCAATTGCTCCACCCAGCCAAGGATGTTGTTGAGTTCGGGCACCATCGCTTGCGCTTCGGCGTCAGTCACCGAAATGCGCGAAAGGCTGGCGATCTTTTTTACGGTTTGAAGGTCTATCGACATGGCTTCGCCGCTAGCACTCGGTTCAACCTGCTTCAAGGGGCGACCTGTCGACCATGGTTCATCTTGCGCAGGCGCAGCGCTTGCGCCAGACAGGCGGGAAGAAGGGCGGGCCAGGGTCCGCCCGACATCGGAGAGCAGTCGTGGCGCGCAAATTCCTCTATGTCATCGCTGGCCTTGTGGTGCTGGTGATCGCTGCACTGCTGGTCTATCGCGTCTGGGGGATGCAGTTGATCCGCGCGGTCATGATCCCGCGAGAGGCGTTCGCCCAATTGCCGCCCCTGCCCGCCGACGCCTATGACAAGCAGGCGATGTGGATCGCCCGGCCCGACATCGTCAAGGACAACCCGGCACTGTGGACGCCGCAGGGGATTAAGGACGCGCCCGTCCCGGAAAAGGCGGCGGTGTTTTTCATCCATCCCACCAGCTATATCACCACGTTCGGCGACGCCCACTGGAACGCCCGGCTGGACGACAAGGAAGCGGCCAGCACCGCACGCCGCTTCGTCGGCGGACAGGCCAGCGCGTTCAACGCGGCTGGCAATATCTGGGCGCCGCGCTATCGGCAGGCCAATTATGGCGCCTTTCTGACCGACGGGCCGGAGGGGGACAAGGCGCTCGCTGTCGCCTATCGCGACGTGGCCCAGGCGTTCGCCGCTTTCCTGAAAGCCAATCCTGCCGGGCCGCTGATATTGGCCGGGCATAGCCAGGGGTCGCGCCACCTGCTGCAATTGCTGCGCGAACAAGTCGCGGGCAAGCCGGTCGAGAAGCGGATCGCCGCGGTCTATGCCGTGGGCTGGCCGATTTCGGTCGAGGCAGACCTGCCCGCACTCGGCCTGCCTGCCTGCGCGCGGGCTGCGCAGGCGCATTGCATCGTCAGTTGGCAAAGCTATGCCGAACCGGCCGATCCGTCAGCAGTGATCGAAACATTCGGCAAGAAAACCGGCTATACCGGCAAGCCGCGCAAGGGCACCCACATGCTCTGCACCAACCCCATCACCGGCGCGTTCAACGGCGCAGCGCCCGCCAGCGCCAATCGCGGCACGCTCGACAGCCGCGACGCAGGCAAGCCGCCGCGCCTCCTGTCAGGCATCGTGCCCGCCCGCTGCGACACCAGCGGCGTGCTGATGATCGGCGAACCGGTGGACATGGGCCCCTTCACCCTGCCCGGCAACAACTACCATGTGTATGATTACAGCCTGTTCTGGGCGAATGTCCGCAACGACGCCCGGCAGCGGCTGGCCGCATTCCTGAAGTCATGAGCCTGCTGACCACGGATCGCGTCGCCTTTCGCGAATGCCTGCCCGAAGGCGGGCGACTGATCGGCATGGATGTCGGCACCAAGACGATCGGACTGGCGCTGTGCGACGATCGCTGGTCGATCGCCAGCCCGGCGCACACGATCAATCGCGGCAAGTTCACCAAGGACAAGATCGCGATCGCCGCCTTCATCGCGCAGCAGCAGGTCAAGGGCATCGTCATCGGCCTGCCGCTCAACCTGGACGGCACAGGCAGCCCGCGCAGCCAGTCCAGCCGGGCCTTTGCGCAAAATCTGACCGATCTGGGCCTGCCCATCCTGTTGTGGGACGAACGCTGGTCGACCCAGGCCGTCACCCGCACCCTGCTCGAAGCCGACGCCAGCCGTGCCCGGCGCGAGGTGCTGGTCGACAAGCTGGCGGCGAGTTACATCTTGCAGGGCGCGATCGACGGGCTGGTCGCGGGTCTTTAGGCCAGCGAATGCTCCATCCTCAACGTCATCCTGAATTTATTTCAGGATCCATCGTGCCCCAAAAGCCGCCGCTGGAGACGAGAAATGGATGCTGAAACAAGTTCAGCATGACGATGATGGCGGGGGCGGAGTCATATATGATAGCCCCGCATTTGATGCGCCCCTAATTGTCTGGTTGCGACACATCATTGGCATAATATAATACGTCGTCAACTTTAGCCATAAGGTCGTCCTGCGCCGCTGGCTTGTAAAGGGGGTTGGCGAGAGCAGGCTTGCGTTGGATGCGTTCATCGACCTTTTGGCTAGGCGAACCGCCCTGTAGGACACGCTGTCGTCGTCGATTGTAGGCGCGATTAAAGCCGGTCAGCAGGATTTCGAGATCGGCGTGGCCAGCAACATTGATGCCAAGCACCTCGCTCGCGATGCGGCCGTTAAAGCGTTCGACCATGCCATTGGTTTGCGGCGTATAGGGTCGTGTTGTGCGGTGAATGATTTTGACCTTCGCGCAGGCGCGTTCGAAATCGTCGGCGGTAAAACAGGATCCCCGGTCTGTCAGCACATGGGTGATGCAGAAGGGGAAAGCCTTTCTGGCGGCCTTGAGGAAGGCGACAGCGTTGGCGGCATTTTCAGCGTCGTAGACGGCCAGATGGACGAAGCGTGAGCAGCGATCGATGGCGACATAGAGGAATCGTTTGCGGGTCTCGCCGTCCGCGGTGCGCAGCTTGGGCAGATGTTTGACGTCGACATGGACAAAGCCCAGGTCATAGTCTTGGAAGCGCCCCTGTCCTTTACGCGGCTGCTCCGTGGGCTTGGGCGGTCGTCGATTGAGCCCTTCGGCCTTGAGTACCCTGTAGATGCTGTCGCGATTGAGGTGTGGCAGAAAGTGCCGGAGTACGAAGGTCAGGTCATCCAGGGCAAAGCCTGTCGCCCTGCGTACAGCGCAGATGATCGCGCGTTCTTCCTCATCCATACGCCAAGCCAGACGATGAGGCCGACTTGGGCGATCCAAGACCGCCTGCTCTCCTCGCTTGCGCCATTTGCGGACCGTCTCATCGCTGATGCCATAGCGTTTCGCCACGACACTGGCAGGCTCGGTCGAACGGGCAATTTCTGCCCTTACAGCAGGCGTGGTCCGAGCCTGGGGATGTATCTGCACCATTACGAAACCTCATCAACAAGAGCAGCAAAGCGCCATGCGTTATCCGCAATAGCGCTGCTTATCATGTCCCAATGATGTGTCGCAACCAGACACCTAATCCCCGTCCCGCCCGTACACATCCGGCAGAAACTGCACCCCCTGCGCCGTGGGAACGGCGGTCAGATAGGTGAGATATACCGGCACTGGCTGCGGCAAAGGCCGATGCTGTTCCGGCGCGCTGCCGTCCGCCACGGGCTGCTTGCCGAAGAACCAGCGGCCAAGGCGCTGCGCATCCTCCAGACGGACGCAGCCGTTGCTGAAATGGCGTGCAGGCTTGGCGAACAGGTCGCGTGAGGGCGTGTCGTGCAGGTAGATGCCAAGGTCGTTGGGGAACATGAATTTCACCCGGCCCATGGCATTGTCGCCGCCCGGCAATTGCCGCACCCGCACTTCGCTGCGTCCCGCCGCGACCGAACCCCAGTCGACCGCGCTCTGGGCAAGAGGCGCGGGATTGGCGCTCCAGTCGGCCAATGCCTCATAATGCATGGCCTTGAGCGAGGCGCCTTTCAGGATTTTTGGCGCGACCCGGCTTTGCACCAGATCGGGCGGGATGTTCCAATAGGGGTTGAGCGTGGCGTAGCGGATCATGCCCGCCATCATCGGCGTCTGCGATTCCCTGGCGCCCGCCACGACCTTCATCGTGCCGTCGAGCGCGCCTTTGCTGTAATACCAGAGGCGCGCCGATGCGGCATCCACCACGACATGCCGCACCCAGGGTCCGGGCAGCAGCCGGGCCCGCTCCATATTGAGCGCCAACTGCCGGTCATAATAAGCCGGTCCCCGGTTGAGCGCGCTGATCGTCTGCCCGCCCGCTATGCCGTCCGCGGCCAGCCCATGATCGCTCTGGAACGCGCGCACACGCGCTGCCAGTGCCCGGTCATAGGCCGTGCCCTGGGCCAGGCCGAGCCGATGGCGCAGCAGCGCGATTTCCGGCGTATTGCCGCCGGGGCGCAGCTTCACCCCTTCCGGCACCGTAACGCCCGGCAGGTCGCCCCAACGCGCCCGGTAATCGGCGCGGGCCGTGCGCAGGCGCATATAGAAGGGACTCATCCAGCCAGCGGTCTGGATATAGTCGGTGAGCGACGGGGTCACGGCAGCGGCACGCAGCAGGTCCGATGGATCGGGATCGCGCGGTTCGACTTCCGGGTCCAAATAGCGCATGCCTATGGCGCGTGCGGGACGGCGCATGTCTGCGACCAGCGCGGCAAAGGCTTTTGACAGCGCCAGATCGGCGCGGGCCAATGCCTTGGGCGTGGGGCTGGCGTCCGCTTCCTCGATCAGGCGCTGGAGGCCGCGCGGATCATAGTCACGCGGGTCGAGGCCATCGACATCGACGCTGGCGATCAGCGCCAGCAATGCGTCGGCCTGCGGCCCGATCGCGTCCTTTTCCACCCAGAGCGGCCAATAGCCACGCGGGCCATAGAAATCCTTGAGCTTTCCGCTCACGCCCGCGCGAATTTCGCTCGCGACGCTGGCTTTGGCCGCGTCCGCAGGCGCATCGGCGAGCTGCGCACGCGCGGACACAGGCGGCGCGACGGCGCAGGCCGCAAGCAACAGAGCGAGGGGAAAGGCGCGGGCGCGGCGGTGGTGCCGCGCCCGGTTCATCTTACGGATCAGCCGCGTTCACCGCGACGGGGCGGCGGCGGCGGCGGCGGCGGCGGGCAAGGCGGACCCTGCACGGCATGATACATGCCGTCCGACGTGTAATAGCCATCGACATAGCCGTCGCCATCACGATCAGCAGCAACCGTGCCGGCAATCGCGCCCGGCCCGACGGGCGGCGCTGCGGTGACGGGCGGTTCATTCTTGGCGCAGGCGCTCAGCGCGAACAGCCCGGCGGCGGCCAAAGCCATATGGTTGATTTTCATATCTTCTCCCTGGGCGCGATGGCGGGGATCGCCGGACGCCGCATTGACCTCTAGCCGCAGCAGGTGCGACGCGAGGGCAACGTGCGAACCGCGCAAAATAATCCATTACCGGAGCGAAATGACGGCGAACAGTGGCTTAACCACGATAATGCGACGAAATGGCCGACAATCAGTCCTGCACCCAGTCGGCCGAGGCGATGCCCTGCGCATAGAGCAGCACGGAAAGGTCGCCATGGACGATTTCCGCTGCGGCCGCCGCGCGGGTCTTGGGCTTGGCATGATAGGCGACGCCCAGCCCCGCCCCTTCGATCATCGGAATATCATTGGCACCATCGCCCACAGCCAGCGTCAGCGCGCGATCCATGCCGCCAGCGATCATGGCTTCCAGTTCGGCCCGCTTGCGCGCGGCATCGACGATCGGGCGCGTGACAGTGCCGAGCAGCGCGCCGTCGGCAATCTCCAGCACATTGGCGACAGCAGCATCGAAGCCGATTTCCGCCGCGACCGGATCAGTGAAGCGGGTAAAGCCACCCGACACCAGCAGGGCTTTGGCACCCCGCGCCTTCATCGTGCGAACCAGTGCCCTGGCGCCGGGCATGATTGTCACCCGTTCGGCGCGGCAGCGGTCGATGGCGCTGTCCTCCAGTCCTTTGAGCAGCGCGACCCGTTCGTCCAGCGCGCCAGCAAAGTCCAGTTCGCCGCGCATCGCCCGTTCGGTGATCTCGGCGATCTGCGGCTTGATCCCGGCATAGTCGGCCAGTTCGTCGATACATTCGACCGTGATCATGGTCGAATCCATGTCGGCGATGATCAGCTTTTTTTCGCGGGTGGCGGCGGGTTGGACGATCACGTCGATGCCCTGCCCCAGATCGGCAAGCGCGGCACGCGCCCCGACGGGATCGGCAGCGAAAAGGATGTCGGCGGCTTTGCCCGCGTCCAGCCAGATTATATCGCCCGGCCTGCATCCCGCCTGGGCGAGTCTGTCCGCCCCTTGCGCAATATCCCCCTGCCCCATCGAGGCGCTTGCCACTAAGGTCGCGACGAACATGCACACTCCTGAACCACAACAGGGCGAATCCCGCCCACGGGTCGCGCTTATTGCCGGGCCGACCGCCAGCGGCAAGAGCGCGCTTGCCATTGCGCTGGCCAAAGCCGCAAATGGCATCGTCATCAATGCCGACGCCAGCCAGGTCTATGCCGATCTGGCGATCCTGTCCGCCCGGCCTTCGCCAGAGGAAATGGGCGACGTGCCGCACAAGCTGTTCGGCCATATCGACGGGGCGGAGGCCTGCACCGCACCGCGCTGGGCGGCGGAGGCCAAGGCAGAGATTGCTGCCGCCCATGAAGCCGGACGCCTGCCTGTGCTGGTCGGCGGGACCGGCCTTTATATCCGCACGCTGCTGGACGGCATCGCGCCGGTGCCTGAGATCGACCCGGAGATTCGCGCGACGGTGCGAGCGCTTCCTGTCGCCGACGCTCACGCGGCATTGCGCGTCGAAGATCCCGAAGCCGCCGCCCGGCTGGCCCCTGCCGACACAACGCGGGTGGCGCGGGCGCTGGAGGTCGTGCGATCGACCGGCAAGCCGCTCAAAGCCTGGCAGCAGCATAAAAGCGGCGGCATCGGCGACGCCATCACCCTGACTCCGATGATCCTGCTGCCGCCGCGAGAGTGGCTGATGGAGCGGTGCGACCGGCGGTTCGGGCAGATGATGGAACAGGGCGCAGTGGCGGAGGTGGAGGCGCTGCTGGCGCGCAATCTGCACCCCGACCTGCCGGTGATGCGGGCGATCGGCGTGCCGGAAATCCGCGGCTGGATCAAAGGCGACACTGAGCTGGACATAGCAATTGAAAAAGGTCGGCTGGCGACGCGGCAATATGCCAAGCGGCAATATACCTGGTTTTCGAACCAGCCGCCGCCAGGCTGGCCGCGCGAAAGGTGGCATATTGATGATAAAATTATCAGCGAATTGGCAATTAAATTACAACAATAGTATTTGACACGTCATTTTGTGTCAGATAGTGGCGGCTACCTTGCCATTTCGCGTCGCTTGACGCAAAGGGCCCGGCTTGAACAATGCGAAGGAATCTATCGTGGCCGAAAAGAGCGGCGCGGACATTTTGGTCGAATGCCTGCTGGATCTGGGTGTCGAAGTCGTGTTCGGCTATCCGGGCGGCGCAGTGCTGCCCATTTACGACGCACTCTTCAATCATCCCACGATCAAGCATGTGCTGGTCCGCCACGAACAGGGCGCGACCCATATGGCGGAGGGCTATGCCCGGTCGACCGGCAAGCCCGGCGTCGTCCTGGTCACGTCCGGCCCCGGCGCGACCAATGCCGTCACCGGCATCACCGACGCGCTGATGGATTCGATCCCCATGGTCGTCATCACCGGCCAGGTTCCGACCCAGCTGATCGGTACCGACGCTTTTCAGGAAGCGGATACGGTCGGCATCACGCGCCACTGCACCAAGCATAATTATCTGGTGAAAGACCCGGCCAAACTGGCGGGCGTCATTCATGAGGCGTTTCATATCGCCACGACTGGCCGCCCCGGCCCCGTCGTCATCGACATTCCAAAGAATGTCCAGATCGCCACCGCGCCCTACAAGCGTCCCGCGCCGGTCGCCCATGCCAGCTATCATCCGCAGACCAAGGCGGACGCCGCCGGGATCGACGTTGCGGTCGAGATGCTGGCCGCGGCGGAACGGCCGGTTTTCTATACAGGCGGCGGCGTCATCAACAGCGGGCCGGAAGCATCCACCCTGTTGCGCGAACTCGCAGCCCTGACCGGCGCGCCCGTCACGTCGACGCTGATGGGTCTGGGCGCCTATCCCGCGACCGGCCCGCAATGGCTGGGCATGCTGGGCATGCACGGCACCTACGAAGCCAATTTCGCGATGAACAAGGCGGACCTCATCATCTGCGTCGGCGCGCGTTTCGACGACCGGGTTACCGGCCGTCTGGACGCTTTCGCGCCCAACAGTCGCAAGGTCCATATCGACATCGACCGCAGCAGCATCAACAAGATCGTCGATGTCGACGTCGCCATCGTCGCCGATGTCGGCAGCGCGATGGCGGACATGGTGGCGCTGTGGAAGGCGCGCGGTCATGAGGCCGCCGACCTGTCGGCGTGGTGGGCGCAGATTGACGGCTGGCGTGCGAAAAAGTCGCTTGGCTATGCCGAAGACGGCGCCGAAATCATGCCCCAGCGCGCGATCGCCGACCTGTACTCGGCCTGCACCGCGACCGGCAAGGACGTCATCATCACCACCGAAGTCGGCCAGCACCAGATGTGGGCGGCGCAGCATTTCGGCTTCGATGCGCCCAACAAATGGCTGACCTCCGGGGGCCTTGGCACGATGGGCTATGGTTTCCCGGCCGCCATCGGCGCGCAGATGGGCAATCCCGACAGCCTGGTCATCTGCGTCGCGGGCGATGCGTCGATCCAGATGAACATTCAGGAAATGGGAACGGCCAGCCAGTATCGCCTGCCGGTCAAGATCTTCATCCTGAACAATGAATATATGGGCATGGTCCGCCAGTGGCAGGAACTGACCTATCAAAGCCGCTATTCGAACAGCTATTCCGACAGCCTGCCCGATTTCGTGAAGCTGGCCGAAGCCTATGGCTGGACCGGCATTCGGATCGAAGGGCCGGACGATCTGGAAAGCGGCATCCGCGCCATGATCGACACGCCCGGCCCGGTGATCGTCGACTGCCGCGTGGCCAAATTGTCCAACTGTTTCCCGATGATCCCGTCGGGTGCGGCGCATACCGACATGCTGCTCGACCCCAGCCAGGTGAAGGGCAGCATGACGGACGAAGCCAAGGCGCTGGTATGAGGATGACGGTGTGACGCAGCACCTGAAACTGCGCATTCACGTCACGGAACCATGGGATTTCGAGCGGAACGTGGGCAGCGCCGAGTTGACCGGCTGGACCATCGACCATGCCGACCCGGACAATGACGAATGGGAAGTGCATCTGGACCAGGGGTTCGACCATCATGAGCGGCATATCGGCACGCTGCTGATCGGCCCGCGCTATGTGGGCGAGCATCTGAGCCGGATGTTCGATGCGGTTACGGGCTTCCCCGTCCGCCTCGCCCACCGGCAGGATGGCGGCTGGCACTATGCCTTTACGGCGATGATTTCGCAGCGACCCGACAAGGCGGACGGGGACGCAGAGCAGGAAAACGGGACAAGCATCTGATGCATATTCAGGAAGAATTGAGCCAGCGACACGTCCTGTCGCTGACCGTCTCGAACGAGGCCGGCATTTTGGCGCGCATCGCGGGCCTGTTCACCGCGCGCGGCTATAATATCGACAGCCTGACCGTGGCCGACATCACCCCGGATCATGGCGTAAGCCGCATCACCATCGTCACCAATGGCCCGCCCAAGGTGATCGACCAGATCATCGCCCAGCTCGACCGGCTGGTCCCGGTGCACAAGGTGACGGACCTGACCGAAAGCGGCCCGTTCGTCGAACGCGAACTGGCGCTGGTCAAGGTGTCCGGCACGGGCGAGGACCGGATCGAGGCGCTGCGCCTGGCCGATGTGTTCCGCGCCAAGGTGGTCGACACGACGATCGAAAGCTTCATTTTCGAAATCACCGGCACCACCGACAAGGTGGACAATTTCGTCGGCCTGATGCGCCAGATCGGCCTGGTCGAGGTTGGCCGCACCGGTGTGGTCGGCCTGATCCGGGGGAAAGAAGCGATTTAACCTGAATTCTCCTCTCCCCGGCGGGGAGAGGAAGCGAGACCAGGCAGTCGATTTAGAGCACATGACTCTGATCGACTGCCTGGTCGCAGCTGGAGAGAGGGCTGACACAGCGGTCCTCCTCTCCAACTTCATCTAGGCACGGCTTGGCCGCGCCAAGATTTCGTATCCTCTCCCCTGAAGGGGCGAGGAAAATGGCACGGTTCGAGGGAAGAGACACTCATGAAGGTTTATTACGATCACGACGCGGACATCGGCCTGATCAAGGGCAAGAAGATCGCTATTCTGGGCTATGGTTCGCAGGGTCATGCCCATGCGCAAAACCTGCGCGACAGCGGCGTTGCGGAAGTCGCCATCGCGCTGCGCCCCGGTTCGGCGTCGGCCAAGAAGGCCGAAGGCGCCTGGTTCAAGGTGTTCCCGAACGCCGAAGCCGCCGCCTGGGCCGATGTCCTCATGATCCTGGCCCCCGACGAGCATCAGGCCGCCATCTACGCCGACGACATCCACGCCAATCTGCGCCCCGGCGCGGCGCTGGCCTTTGCCCATGGCCTGAACGTCCATTTCGGTCTGATCGAACCGCGCAAGGATGTGGACGTCATCATGATCGCGCCCAAGGGTCCGGGCCACACCGTGCGCAGCGAATATCAGCGCGGCGGCGGCGTCCCCTGCCTGATCGCCGTCTATCAGGACGCAACCGGCAACGCCCATGACATCGCCCTGTCCTACGCCAGCGGCGTTGGCGGCGGACGCAGCGGCATCATCGAAACCAACTTCCGCGAGGAATGCGAAACCGACCTGTTCGGCGAGCAGGCCGTGCTGTGCGGCGGCGCGACTGCGCTGGTCCAGGCCGGCTTCGAAACGCTGGTGGAAGCCGGTTACGCACCCGAAATGGCCTATTTCGAATGTCTGCACGAGCTCAAGCTGATCGTCGACCTGATGTATGAAGGCGGCATCGCCAACATGCGCTATTCGATCAGCAACACCGCCGAATATGGCGACATCAAGACCGGCCCGCGCATCATCACCGAAGAAACCAAGAAGGAAATGAAGCGCGTATTGGCCGACATCCAGTCGGGCCGCTTCGTCAAGGACTTCGTGCTCGACAACCGCGCCGGTCAGCCGGAGCTGAAGGCCAGCCGCATCGCGGCCAAGCGTCACCCGATCGAGGAAACCGGCGCCAAGCTGCGCGCGATGATGCCCTGGATCGCCGCCAACAAGCTGGTGGATCAGGAAAAGAACTGACCGATCATTCCTCCCCTGCAAGGGGAGGGGGACCGCCGCGTAGCGGTGGTGGAGGGGTGTCACTCTATCGTGAGGGCGACACCCCTCCGTCTGGCCTTCGGCCATCCACCTCCCCTCAAAGGGGAGGATTTTTGATCTCGTGACAGCGCCAGAAGGGGGAACGATCCGTTTCTGGTTACGGCTCTGGAACTTGTCGGGGGCGCTGCCTATTGTGGTAGCGCCCCTTGATCGTTGTGGAGAGTTTTCCCATGCAAAAATATCTCATCCCCGCCGCTGCCCTGATCGCCCTGACCGGCGGCACCGTCCTGATCGCGCAGGCGCCGATGACCGCGCCCGGCACCAAGGATCCGGCCAAGGTGACAGGCGGCACCTACACCGTCGATCCGGGCCATACCCAGGTGGTTTTTGCGTGGGACCATATGGGTTTCACCAGCAATATGGGGACCATCGCCGAACCGACCGGCACGTTGACGCTGGACAAGGCGAACCCGGCCGCGTCCAAAGTGTCCGTCACCTTCACGGTCGCCAATCTGCGCACGGGCGTACCCAAGCTGGACGAGCATCTGATGAAGGCGGATTTCTTTGACGCCGCCAAATTCCCGACCGCGACCTTCGTGTCGACCAGCGTGAAGCCCGATGGCGCGACCGGCGCGGACATCACCGGCAATCTGACGATCAAGGGTGTGACCAAGCCCGTGACGCTGGACGCTGAACTTTATGGCGCGGGCAAGGCTCCGGCGATGGCGGGCGGCAAGGAAAATGTCGGCTTCGTCGCGACCACGACGATCAAGCGCAGCGATTTCGGCATGGCCTATGGCGTGCCGATGGTTGGCGACGCGATCGAACTGAAAATCGTCGCCGCGTTCCAGAAGTAAGGCCATCAATCCACCTCCGTCACCCCGGACTTGCTCCGGGGTCCAGAGCGTCCGGCGCTGTGTGCCGGACCCTGGATCCTGACTTTCGTCAGGATGACGGATCCGGGTTGGGCAATAACCACTGGACGCCCCGCCACAAAAGCGGCTATGCCGTCCCCATCATGCAGAGCGCGACGCTTCTTCCCCTGCTACGACTTACACGCCCTTAGGCGTGGTTTTTGCGCTGTCTTTCGATTATGGGCAGCAACGATACGCCTAAGGGCTTCCTTTTCGCTGATCATCGTTAACCGGGCTGCGCGCCAACGAATAGCCGCGCGCCCGTTCGCAAAAGAAGTAGCTGACCCATGATGTTGACTGATCCATCCCAGAAATATCGCGCCTTCCCCCAGATCGACCTGCCCAACCGCCAATGGCCGGGCAATGTCATCACCAGCCCCCCACGCTGGCTCTCGACCGATCTGCGCGATGGCAATCAGGCGCTGATCGACCCGATGAATGCGGAGAAGAAGAGCCGCTTCTTCGACCTGCTGGTGAAAGTCGGCGTCAAGGAGATCGAGGTCGGTTTCCCGTCCGCTGGCGCGACCGAATTCGACTTCATCAGCGCGCTGGTGAAGGATGGGCGCATTCCCGACGATGTTATGGTGCAGGTGCTGACGCAGGCGCGTGAGGATCTGATCGCGACGACGTTCGAAAGCCTGCGCGGCGCGAAGAAGGCGATCGTCCATGTCTATAACGCGGTGTCGCCTGCCTGGCGGCGGATCGTGTTCGGAATGGAGCGCCCGCAAATCAAGGAGATCGCCGTCACCGCTGCCAAGCTGCTGCGCGACAATGCGGCGGCCCAGCCCGATACCGACTGGCATTTTGAATATTCGCCCGAAACCTTCTCCACCGCTGAACTGGATTTCAGCCTGGAATGTTGCGAGGCGGTGATGGACATTTTGATGCCCACGCCCGACAAGCCGCTGATCCTGAACCTGCCCGCGACGGTCGAGTGCGCCACGCCCAACATCTATGCCGACCAGATCGAATGGATGTGCCGCCATATCAGCAAGCGCGATAGTGTCGTCATCTCACTGCACCCGCATAATGATCGCGGTACTGGCGTTGCAGCGGCGGAACTCGGGCTGATGGCGGGCGCGGATCGTGTCGAAGGTTGTCTGTTCGGCAATGGCGAGCGCACAGGCAATTGCGATCTGGTGACGGTGGCGCTCAACATGTACACGCAGGGGATCAACCCCGGTCTGGACTTCAGTGACATTGATGAGGTCATTCAGACGGTCGAATATTGCAATCAACTGCCCGTCCATCCGCGCCATCCCTATGCTGGCGAACTGGTGTTCACGGCCTTCTCCGGCAGCCACCAGGACGCGATCAAGAAGGGCTTTGCCGCGCAGGAAGCGCGCAACGACCTGATCTGGGACGTCCCTTACCTGCCGATCGACCCCAAGGATCTGGGCCGCGACTATGAGGCGGTGATCCGGGTCAATTCGCAGTCGGGCAAGGGCGGCGTCGCCTGGGTATTGCAGCAGGACAAGGGCTTCAAGCTGCCCAAGCGGATGCAGGCCGATTTCAGCCGCGTGGTGCAGGGCATGGCCGACCAGTCCAGCCGCGAGCTCAATGCCGCCGACATCTGGACCGCGTTCCAAGACCATTATCATCTGGGCGGCGAACAGGCCTATCGCCTGATCGACTATCAGGAAGGCGGCGCGGCAGGCGACCGCATCTTCACCGGCAAGATCGCGCACAAGGGCGGCGAACGCTCAATTTCGGGGCGTGGCAACGGCCTGCTGTCGTCCGTGCTGGCCGCGCTGCGCGAGGAACTGGGCGTCGAACTGGAAATCGCCGACTATAGCGAACATGCGATCGGATCGGGCAGCGATGTGAACGCCGCCGCCTATGTCGAATGCCGCACACCCGACGGGCGCACGATATTCGGCGTGGGAACCGACGCCGACGTCGCGACCGCATCGGTTCAGGCCGTGCTGTCGGCCGCCAATGCGGTGGCGCGGGGGTAATATCCTCACCGTTCGGGCTGAGCGAAGCGAAGTGCCCTCCCGCTGGTCGGGCGAGCCCTTCGACTTCGCTCAGGGCGAACGGAGGTTGCGTTCTACTTCGCCAATGCCCGCAGCACAGTGTCCCATTGCAGCAGCGACTCCCCGATCCCCGCCACCGGCACCCGCTCGTTCAGACCGTGGGCAAAACCATCCTCCGCCTTCATGAACAGGCTGGAGACGCCGTAGCTCGGCACCCCCAGCGCGCGGAAATAGAGGCTGTCGGTCGCGCCCGCCGACATGCCGGGCATGACTATGATGTCAGGCGAACGGGCGGTTACCGCGTCGCGCACCACCTTCATGACGTCGGCGCGAAGGGGTGACGCATCGCTGGCCAGCGGATCGCCCAGCGTTTTGACGGTCGCGCCGCTGTCGGCCACCACTTTCACCAGTTCCGCCTTTACAGCCTCAATAGCCACGCCGGGGAAGATGCGACAATTGACCATCACCCTGGCGCTCTGTGGCAGGGCGTTGAGCGCATGGCCCGCCTGCGCCATGGTGGCGACGCATGTGGTGCGGACCTGCCCGACAAATTCCGGCCTGGTCGACAGCAATTCCGCCGCCGCCGCATCGCCCGTTTCGGCATAACGCCGCATCGCCGCGCCAACCTCTCCGCCGATCCGGTTTGCCGACAGCGCCAGCGACGCCCTGGTCAGTTCATTGCGCATGGCGGGGAATTGATAGGCGGCGATCCTGTCGATTGCTTTGGCCAGCCGATAGATGGGATTGCCCGGCGTCGGCGCGCTCGAATGCCCGCCCGGATCGGTGAAGGCGATTTCGAAATCGGCATAGGTCTTCTCACCGGCCTGCAATTGATAGAGGACCGGCTTCCCCTCCTCATTCAGCAGTCCGCCGCCGCCATCGCCGTTCAGCAGCATTTCCGCGTCCTTATATCTGTCTCTTATACACATCTAGATGTGTATAAGAGACAGATAGAGGACCGGCTTCCCCTCCTCATTCAGCAGGCCGCCGCCGCCATCGCCGTTCAGCAGCATTTCCGCGTCCTTATATTGCGCCGCCAGCGCCCTGGTCGTCACCATCGCGGTTTCTTCATCGCCTGACAGCAGCAGGATGACGGTGCGGCGCGGGGTCCAGCCCTGCTTTTTCAGTTGCGCCAGCGTCGCGACCATCATCGCGACGTCATATTTATTGTCCTCTGCACCGCGCCCGAAAATATAGCCATTTTCCTCGACCGGGACGAAGGGGTCGCGGGTCCAGTCCGCCCGATCCGCCGCCACCACGTCCATATGGCCGATCATCAGGAGCGGTTTGAGCTTGGCGTCACGCCCCTTGATCGTCGCGGCCAGCGTCGCCGTCTCGCCCATTGGCGTGATGACGATGTCCGCATCGGCAAAGCCAGCGCTTTTCAGTACCGATGCGTAATAGGCCGCCAGCTTTGGCACCTGCCCCGCCCCCTCGACCGTGCGGAAGGCGACCGAGCGCATCAATATATCCTTCGCCGCCGCCGGGTCAGCCGCCGCCATCGCCCCTTGTGGCAGCATCGCCGCCGCGCCCGCCAACAGCCCCAGTCGCCAGTTCATATATGCCCTTTCAATTCATTTGCCCGGCAATGTGGCATAGTGGTGGGCAGTGCTCCACCCATTCCTCCCCTTTAAGGGGAGGGGGACCGTTCGCGTAGCGAATGGTGGAGGGGTGTCATCCTATCGAGAGGGTGACACCCCTCCGTCTGGCTCCGCCATCCACCTCCCCTGTAAGGGGAGGATGCAGACAGGCCCCACCCCGGCAAAAACTAAACCCGGCGCAATTTTTGCTTGCGCGCAATTATATGTCGTCGTCCCATATTGATCGGCCTTAGCCCCGCAGGACGTTCAGCCATGGCCCTACCCTATCGCAGTTTCGGATTTCAGGTGCTGGTCGGCATGGTCGCCGGACTGGCGCTGGGCCTTGTCGCCCGCCAGATCGGCGCGGGACCGGATGGCGACCTCAACTGGCTGGCAACCACGCTCCAGACGGTCGGGTCGATCTTCGTTTCCCTGCTGAAAGCCATCGTCCCGCCATTGGTGTTCGCGGCCATCGTCGCGTCGATCGCCAATTTGCGCGCGCTCGACAATGGCGCGCGGCTGGCCGGGCAGACCTTGTTATGGTTTGCCATCACGGCCCTGATCGCGGTCATCATCGGCCTTGCCATCGGCCTGATCGTCCAGCCGGGCGTGGGGCTGAGCACCGCTGCGCTTGCCACCAAGCAGCCGGACTCCGTGGGCGGCTGGCTCGATTTCCTCAAAGGGTTGGTGCCGGGCAACAGCCTGGCGCTGAGCGGCAGCACCTCGGTCGGTGCGGATGGCACGGCCAGCACCAGCATCGGTTTCAACATCCTGCAATTGCTGGTCATCGCCATCGCCGTCGGGCTGGCGACGCTGAAGGTCGGGGAGAAGGCGGAGCCGTTCCTTGCCTTCGTCCGGTCCCTGCTGGCGGTCGTGCGGGCACTGCTGGGCTGGGTCATCCGCCTGACGCCGATCGGCTCGGCAGGCCTGATCGGCGCGGCGGTCGCGACCTATGGCTGGGACGCGCTGGCACGGCTGGGCGTGTTCACCGGCGCCATCTATCTGGGTTTGGCGATCGTCCTGCTGATCGTTTACCCCACGCTGCTGATCGCCCATGGCCTGAAACCCCTGCCCTTCTTTGCGAAGGCATGGCCCGCGATCCAGCTGGGGTTCGTCTCCCGCTCCTCGGTCGGCACCATGCCGGTCACCGAAGCCGTGACCGAACGGCTGGGCGTCGACAAGAGCTACGCCGCCTTCGCCATTCCGCTGGCGTCGACCACCAAGATGGACGGCTGCGCGTCGATCTACCCCGCGCTGTCGGCGATCTTCGTCGCGGGCTTTTACGGCATCCCGCTGAGCGCGGTCGATTATGCGCTGATCGCGCTGGTATCGGTGATCGGTTCGGCAGCAACGGCTGGCCTGACCGGCGCGACCGTGATGCTGACGCTGACCCTGTCGACTCTCGGTCTGCCGCTGGAGGGCGCAGGGCTGCTGCTGGCGATCGACCCGATCCTCGACATGGGCCGTACGGCGGTCAACGTCACGGGGCAGGTGCTGGTGGGTGTGGTTGTCGCCAAGCGCGAGGGGATTTTGGACGAGAGCGCTTATTATGGCGAGCGCGCATTGGTGGGGGCTTGAGCGCCCGCCGGTCCGCGCCATGACGATCGCATGGCTATGAAGCTGCATCACTGCCCTGTCCTGCCGCGTCACCTTGGTCTATAGGCCGTGGCCCGAACAGCAGAAGTGCGACATCAAGGCGGATCAGTGACAGAATATCAGGTGCATATCATCGGCGGCGGTTTGGCCGGGTCCGAGGCGGCGTGGCAATTGGCGCAGGCGGGGGTGAAGGTGCGCCTGTCGGAAATGCGCGGCGCGGGGGATATGACCCCAGCGCACCAGACCGAGGGCCTCGCTGAACTGGTCTGTTCCAACAGTTTCCGATCCGACGATGCCGACAAGAATGCGGTAGGGCTGCTGCATCAGGAAATGCGGCGGCTCGATTCCGTCATCATGGCGCAGGCCGAGCCGGCCAAGGTGCCCGCCGGCTCCGCCCTGGCGGTGGATCGGCACGTCTTTTCAGGTGGCGTCACCCGCGCGCTTGCCGATCATCCCAATGTCGAGATTGTCCGCGAACGCATCGACACGCTGCCCACGTCCGGCATGACCATCGTGGCGACCGGGCCGCTGACCGCGCCTGCGCTGGCGGCCAGCATCGGCCAGGCGGCTGGCATGGAGCATCTGGCCTTTTTCGACGCGATCGCGCCGGTCGTCCATCATGACAGCATCGACATGGATCAATGCTGGATGGCCAATCGCTGGGACAAGATCGGCCCCGGCGGTGGCGAGGGCAAGGATTATATCAACTGCCCGATGAACCGGGAGCAATATGAGGCTTTCGTCCAGGGTCTGATCGACGGCGAAAAGACCGAGTATAAGGAGTGGGAGGCCAACACCCCCTATTTCGAGGGCTGCATGCCGATCGAGGTGATGGCGTCACGCGGCCCGGAAACGCTGCGTCATGGGCCGATGAAGCCGATGGGGCTGGACAATCCGCGCACCGGGCGCTGGCCCTATGCCGTCGTGCAGCTGCGGCAGGACAATGCCAGCGGCACGTTGTGGAACATGGTCGGGTTCCAGACCAAGCTGAAACATGGCGCGCAGGTCGAACTGTTCCGGACCATACCAGGGCTGGAAAAGGCCGAATTTGCGCGGCTGGGCGGGCTGCATCGCAATACGTTCATCCAGTCGCCCAAGCTGCTCGATCCGACGCTGCGCCTCAAAAGCGCGCCGCATATCCGCTTTGCCGGGCAGATGACGGGGTGCGAGGGCTATGTCGAAAGTGCCGCGATCGGGCTGCTGGCCGGGCGGTTCGCAGCGGCGGAATTGCAGGGCCGCGTCATGACGCCGCCGCCCGCCGACACCGCACTGGGCGCGCTGCTTGGCCATGTGACGGGCAATGTCGTGAGTGCCGACTATCAGCCGATGAATGTCAATTTCGGCCTGTTTCCGACACTGGACGAGGTGAAGAAAAAGCAGCGCAAGGAGGCCTATACGGCGCGCGCGCGCGCGTCGCTGGGGGCGTGGCTGGGCGAGATGGAGATCGCCTGAACAACAAGGTGCTCCCGCGCAGGCGGGAGCCTAGTTCGGAGCGTGGGACTGGGTTCCCGCCTGCGCGGGAACACGAATCAGCATTTGCACTTGGGCTTTGCGCTGCGTTTGGGCGCTGTCGCCGCGAACTCCGCCGGGGTGAGCTTGCCGTCCTTGTTCCCGTCCGCCGCGCCAAAACGATCCGATGTCGCGACCGCCCACTCCTCGAAAGAGAGGAGATTGTCGCCATCCTTGTCGAGCGCCTTGAACGCCTTGGTCCGGCTGCCCATCATCTCGATCCGGGTGATGACGCCATCGCGATTGCGGTCGTAACGGGCAAAACGCCGTTGCTCGCGGCTTTGCGGGCTGGCCTCGGCCGGCATGGGCGGCGCGTCGCCGATGGCGTCTGGATCGCCCTGCGGCAGGCTCTCGACCGGCGGCGGTGGCGGCGGGGCGAATGCGAGTTGCGGGACCGGCTGGTTGCTCGCTCGCCCCTGCCACCAGAACAGGCCGCCCGCGATCAGCAGCAGCATCGCCATCGCGCCTGCCAGCAATCGCCCCATGCCCTTATTCTCCCCGGCTGCTTCTCCAAGCTATCCTAGCGCCCGAACAGCGCAACCCGCAACAGCCGCAACGCCAAGGCGCGCGGCATGGCGGCGGGCGCGCGGCGTCCGGCCAGCACATCCTGCCGGGCGAGCGTATAGGCGATCCGCAGCGGCTTCCAGGCGCGCGGCCAGGCGGGTGGCGGGTCCGTCACGAGTTGCTTGGCCAGCGCCAACGCTTCATCGGCCAGCCGATCATCGCCGACATGGCCCGAAAGATCCCATAGTGCCCACACCTGCCCCGCCTGCACCAGCCAGTCGGGGGCGTCCGCCTCCCCCGCCAGGGCGCGGAACAGCCCGCCGCCGCGTCCCGCCGCATAGCTGCGCAGGCTCGCCACATCGATTTCCGGCTCCACCACCAATATTTCCCAGCCGTCGATCATCGCGACCAGTCCCGGCGCGGCGGCGGCGCCCGTCGCGCGCATCGCGTCGATCACTGGCTCCCCCTGCCCCTTCGTCCCCGATGCATCGTCGATGACGTCATTCCACCATGCCAGCCGCATCTGGCCGATCGTGGGCTCGCTGGTCGATCGCGCGATATGCGCCAGCCGCCGATCATAGGCCCAGATCGCCCGATGCCGCGCCCCGTCCGCCCCGGCATGGGCGCTCAGCAGCGTCGCCAGCGGGGAAAGGCCATCATCAGGCACGGTAGTTATCGGTCCTTTAACCATCTTCCTCATACACATTCTAACCAGAGTGCCTGCATAGGCGAACAGAATTGCCCCGCCCGGACATGGGGGGTGTTGGGCGCGACATGGGTGATTGCGGACAGATGGGCAAGCAGATCAATCGGACGAACGGGTTTATGGCCCGGTTGGCACATAACGAGGCTGGCAATGTCCTTGCCATCGTTGCCGCGGCGATTTTCCCGCTGGCGGGCCTGATCGGCGGGGGTATCGACGTCAGTCGGCTCTATCTGGCCAAGACCCGCCTTCAGCAGGCATGCGACGCGGGCGCGCTGGCGGGGCGCCGCTCCATGTCCGGCATTACCTGGACGACCGGCGCAAACAGCAATGAAGAAACCGCCAAGAATTTCTTCAATCTGAATTTTCCCGCCAACAAATATGGCGCTGGGGCACCCACGATCCACTATGCCGCATCAAACACCGGCGCCGTGACCGGCACCGCGTCCGTCGCGGTGCCCATGACGCTGATGAAATTGTTCGGCTTCAGCAGCCGTACCATTTCGGCTGAATGCACGGCGGACCTGCAACTGCCCAACACGGACGTCATGTTCGTGCTCGACACCACCCTGTCGATGAACGACGTCAACCCCGGCGACAGCGAAAGCCGCATCGCCGTGCTACGCACCGCCGTCCAGAATTTCTACAATGCCCTGCAACAGGTGAAGCCGGCGGGCAGTCATATCCGCTATGGTTTCGTGCCCTATTCCTCGACGGTCAATGTCGGCATGTTGCTCAAGCGCAACTGGATTCAGGACAATCCGGTCTATGATTCCCGCGTGCCGGACGGAACGTCGGTTATTCCTGGGTCAACACAGGGCGGAACCATCACTACCAACACATCTGTCGTGGATAGTGGCAATACGTCGACGGGCACCAAATATCAGGGCTCTTCGGAAACATGCTCCGCGCCGGCAAATTCGCTGAGCGATACCTACACCGCATGGTCGGCATGGTCGCCGTCCGCCACCGCCCTGCCCCGATCGCGGACACGCGTCCGGACGCGCAACGGCGTCACCTATTCGGCAGGCCTGAATAAAGGCGTGTGCTGGATAACGCCGACCAACTATAATAATTTGATCGAAACCTATACCCAGACTGTGTCAGAAAATCCCAATGCCGGTGACCAGAATGCGGATGGGACAGCCTATCACTGGATCTACAAGCCAGTGACATACCCCGCGGCCGATTTGAAGGGCGCCGGTTCGGGCGATGAACTGGTCAGCGGCGGCTTTTTCACAGCACCAGTATCCAATAATTTCACCGCGGCTCGAAAAATCAGTTGGACTCAGGCCAACGCCTGCATCGAGGAACGCGCCACCCGTCGCAACAATGAAGGGACTGATGTTCCCCGTTACGACATGGACATCGATCTGATTCCCGATCCGGCCAAGCCTGAAACGCAATGGAAGCCATTCCTCCCTGGGGTTGTCTATGGCCGCCGCGCCAGTGGTGCAACCTCGACGTCGGGCTGGGAATATAGCGGTTCGGCGCCGACCTACACCCGCGTCGTGTCGCCCAATTCCACGACCAACTATTACACGCCCAATGGGTCAACCGACCAATATGCCGCCTGTCCGACCTATGCGCGCAAGCTGGCGGAAATCGACTCCTCTACCCTGTCGACCTATATGAAAGGGCTGACGACGGCGGGCTTTACCTATCATGATATCGGCATGCTCTGGGGCCTGCGTCTCATGTCACGCGAAGGCTTGTTCGCGGCCGAGCATGCAGCAGCGGAATCGACCGGGCGCTACGCCCGCAACCTCATCTTCATGACCGACGGTGAAACCGACACGCGCATTGGCAGCTATGACGCATGGGGTGTGTCCGCCGTGTCCCGGCGCCGGACATCCACGGCGTCCATCCCAACCAACGCCGATCAGAATGCCATCACGGAAGCTCGTCTCACTGAATTGTGCACGATTGCCAAGACCCAGAAGAATATCACCGTCTGGGTCATCGCCTTCGGCACCAATCTCACGACGCTACTGTCGAACTGCGCATCGCCGGGCCGTGCCTATCAGGCGGACAATGCCGATCAGTTGACGACGACCTTCTCCCAGATCGCGTCGCAGATCGCCCAATTGCGGATCACACGATGAAACGCGCTGTCTCGCGATGGCCCGGCAGGGGGCTGCTGCGCGCCCTGCGCCGTGACAAGCGCGGGGTGACGGTCCTGGAATTCGCCTTTGTCGCGCCGGTACTGATCCTCATCCTGATGTTCCTGTTCGACACTGCCTATTATCTTTATGCGCGGGCGATTTTGAGCGGGGAGGTACAGGCAGCCGGGCGCGCATCGGCGCTGGAAACGGCAACCCAAGCCAATCGCGATGCGCTCGACGGGGTCGTGGAAGCGTCGGTAAAGCGCCTCGTGGCGGGCGGCGATTTCAGCTTCTCGCGCATGGCGTACAAATCCTATGGCCGCGCGCAATCGAAGGCCGAAGCCTTTGTCGACGGGAATGGCGACGGCATATGCAACAATAACGAAACCTTCGATGACGCCAACGGCAACAATGTGCGCGATCTGGATTCAGGCGTGACTGGCCAGGGCGGTGCGAAAGACGTGACCATCTATACCGTGACGCTGCGCTACAATCGCATCTTCCCGATGGCCTATCTGCTGGGCTGGTCGCAACAAGTGACCATGGCGTCCAGCACCATCCTGCGCAACCAGCCCTTCGACAAGCAGTCCGAACCCCTCACCGGCAATTGCATATGAAGATCACAGCATGACCGCGATCCTGACTTCCCCTTCCGCCCTTCGCAACGGATGGCGACATCATGCGCGCAGTCTGCGGCGCAGTGAAAGCGGCATGGCGCTGGTGGAATTCGCCATGGTACTGCCTTTCCTCATGATCCTGACGACATCGGCGCTGGAACTGACCAACTATGCCATCACGGTAAAACGGGTCGGCGAACTGGGCGTGATGGTGTCGGACAATGCGTCCCGCATGGGCGCGCAAAGCGCGATCAACGACAAGCCGATCAGCGAAGCGGAAATCAACGATGTGTTCATCGGCGCGGATCTTCAGGCATCGGGCCTGAACCTGGCAGCCAACAGCCGCATCATCCTGTCCAGCCTGCAACGCAACGGCGATGGCGGGCAGACGATCAAATGGCAGCGCTGTTTTGGAGCGGTCAACTATGCCTCGGCCTATGGCACGCAGGGCACTGGCGCAACGGGTACATCGTTCGCGGGCATGGGACCGACCGGCAAGGAATTGAAGGCCGCAGCCGGAACCGCCGTGATGTTCGTAGAAATCCGATATCGTTACAAAAGGCTGATGCCGTTATTCTGGTTGCCGCTTAATGACATCACCGAAACATCAGCCTTCAATGTCCGCGACAGCCGCGATCTGTCCAAGGTTTACAATTCGGAAAATGTCACAGCCTCGACCTGCTCCTGACGGGCCGTAGCGACTGAAAGAAGAAACGGGCGGCGTTTGTCCGCCGCCCGCTCCCTGATATTTATTTGTAGCAGACCTTCTTCGCCGCTGCGACGACGCGGGCCGAATCGATCAGGGCTGCCTTTTCCAGGTTCGCGGCATAGGGCAGCGGCACGTCTTCGTTCGCGACGCGCAGGACCGGGGCGTCGAGATCGTCAAAGCCCTGTTCCATGACCACGGCGGCGATTTCCGACGCGATCGAGCAGGTCGGCCAGCCTTCTTCCACCACGACAAGGCGGTTGGTCTTTTTCAGGCTTTCCAGCACCGTCGCCGTATCCAGCGGGCGCAGGGTGCGCAGGTCGATGACTTCCGCATCGATACCTTCTGCCGCCAGCGTCTCGGCGGCTTCGAGGGCAAGGCCAACGCCGATCGAATAGCTGACCAGCGTGACGTCGCTGCCCGGCCGCATGATCCGTGCCTTGCCGATCGGCAGGACATAATCATCGATCTTGGGCACGTCGAAGCTGCGACCGTAGAGCAGTTCGTTTTCAAGGAACACGACCGGGTCCTGGCTGCGGATCGCGGCCTTGAGCAGCCCCTTGGCATCGGCAGCATCATAAGGGGCGATGACGATCAGGCCGGGGACGGCGGCATACCAGGGGCCGTAATTCTGGCTATGCTGCGCACCCACGCGGCTGGCCGCGCCATTGGGACCACGAAACACGATCGGGCAACGCATCTGGCCGCCGGACATATAATTGGTCTTGGCCGCCGAGTTGATGATGTGGGCGATCGCCTGCATGGCGAAGTTGAAGGTCATGAATTCCACGACCGGGCGCAAACCGCCCATCGCCGCGCCGGTGCCGATGCCGGCAAAGCCATATTCGGTGATCGGCGTGTCGATGACCCGCTTGGCGCCGAACTCGTCGAGCAGCCCCTGCGTTACCTTATAGGCGCCCTGATATTCGGCGACTTCCTCACCGATCACGAACACGCGCTCATCGGCACGCATTTCCTCGGCCATGGCGTCGCGCAGCGCTTCGCGGACCGTGGTTTTGACGAACTCGGTGCCTTCGGGGATGGCAGGATCCTGAACCGACGCCTTGACGTTGCTGGCCAGCTTGGACGTGCCGCTCTCGGCCTTCTTCGGCGCTTCGGACGCGGCGTCCGCCTTGGGCGTTTCCTTGGCTTCGGCCTTGGGTGCGGGCGCAGCTTCTTCGCCGCCCTCGCCCGCCATTTCGGCGATCACGGTGCCGACCTTCACGCCTTCGGTGCCCTCGGCAATCATGATCTTGCCGATCTTGCCTTCGTCGACCGCCTCGAATTCCATCGTCGCCTTGTCGGTTTCGATTTCGGCCAGAATGTCGCCCGAACGGACCTCATCACCTTCCTTGACCAGCCATTTGGCCAGCGTGCCCTCTTCCATCGTCGGCGAGAGCGCCGGCATCTTGATTGCGATACCCATTAATATTGCTCCACCAGCACGTCTGTATAGAGTTCAGCCATCTCCGGCTCAGGCGACGTTTCAGCAAAATCAGCGGCTTCGCTGACGATCTTGCGAATGTCCTGATCGATCTTCTTGAGTTCGTCCTCACCCACGCCTTGCGCGGAGAGATAGGCTTTGACGCCCTCGATCGGGTCGGACTTGTCGCGCATCGCCTGGACTTCCTCACGCGAGCGATATTTGGCCGGGTCGGACATGGAGTGGCCGCGATAGCGGTAGGTTTTCATTTCCAGCAGGATGGGGCCATTGCCGCCCTGCACCCATTTGAGCGCTTCCTCGGTCGCGCCGCGCACGGCCAGCACGTCCATGCCGTTGACCTGGATACCGGGAATGCGGAAGCTTTCGCCCCGACGATAGAGCTGGTCCTCGGCCGACGAGCGGTTGACGCTGGTGCCCATGGCGTACTGATTATTTTCGATGACGAAAATGATCGGCAGCTTCCACAGTTCGGCCATGTTGAAGGATTCATAGACCTGGCCCTGGTTGGCCGCGCCGTCGCCGAAATAGGCGACGCACACGCCGCCATCGCCATTATATTTGTGCGCAAAGCCCAGCCCTGCGCCCAGCGACACCTGCGCACCGACAATGCCATGGCCGCCGTAAAATTTATGTTCGACGCTGAACATGTGCATCGAACCGCCCTTGCCACGGGAAATGCCCGCTTCACGGCCAGTCAGTTCTGCCATGATGACATTGGGGTCGATACCATAGGCCAGCATGTGGCCATGGTCGCGATAGCCGGTGATAACGCTGTCCTTGCCGGGCTTGAGCGCCGACTGGATGCCGACGGCAACCGCTTCCTGGCCGATGTAAAGATGACAGAAGCCACCGATAAGGCCCAGGCCGTAAAGCTGCCCGGCTTTTTCTTCAAACCGGCGGATGAGGACCATCTGTCGGTAGAATTCCAGCAACTCTTCCTTGGATGCCTTGTAATCAGTGGGAGTTTCAGGGCGAGGCCGGTTATGGTCCGCGCCGGCGGCGGGTGCAGCCGCCTTTGCCGTTGCGCGTGAAGGACGCGGCGTCGTTGGTTTCGCCAAGGCTCTTATCCTTTTGCGTGGGGTAGGATGGAAGGAAGTCCGATATAGCGGGAGAGCTGGAGATATTGCAACGACGAAGCCCCTGAATCCGGGCCAGATCAATAAGAATTCCGCAAACTTCACCCCATCTGCGAAGTTTGCAAAGCCAAGATCAATCCGTCCGCAGTAAAATTGCGGCTACGGCGATTTCTACGCAAAAACCTTACGTTTTCCTTGAAGGCGGCTCAGTTGAGCGGAACGATCACTTCGTCATGGTGGATGACGCCGAGCTGGCGACGGATCAGTTCATCGGCCAGATCGGGATCGACACGGCGCGGATCGAGCGCCTCGACGCGATTGCGCAATTCGGCGCGCGTCGCCTGCGTGCTTTTCAGTTCGGCCTTGGCTGCGCGCAACTGACGCGAATAATCGCCCCACGCCAGCACCCCGTTCGACCCCAGCACGACATAGAGGGCAAAGACGAGCAGCAGAAGCAGCGCGACCGCCGGACCAAAGGCCGAGAAAAGAAGGGAACGAAGCTTCGCGATGTGCGCCATGACCAAGATGAATCACAGGGAGAGACTGGCCGCAAGTAAAAAATGGTTAACTTGCGGCCAACCGAATCCCGACAGTTTTAGCGGAAGATGGAGCGGCCCGCATAGACGGCGATGTCGCCCAGTTCTTCCTCGATACGGATGAGCTGATTATATTTGGCGAGCCGGTCGGAACGCGCGAGCGAACCCGTCTTGATCTGACCGCAATTGGTGGCGACGGCGAGGTCCGCGATGGTCGCGTCCTCGGTCTCGCCCGACCGATGCGACATGACGGCAGTGTAGCGCGCGCGATGGGCCATATCGACGGCCGCCAGCGTCTCGGTCAGCGTGCCGATCTGGTTGACCTTGACCAGCAACGAATTGGCCAGCCCCATGTCGATGCCCATGGCCAGACGCTTGGGATTGGTCACGAACAGGTCGTCGCCGACCAGCTGGACCGAACCGCCGATCTTGTCGGTCAGCGCTTTCCAGCCTTCGAAATCATCCTCGCTCATGCCATCCTCGATCGACTTGATTGGATAGTCGGCGCACAGGGCGGCAAGATAATCGGCCATTTCGACCGGGCTGAGCGACAGGCCTTCGCCCGAAATCTCATATTTGCCGTTCTTGAAAAATTCGGTCGCGGCGCAATCGAGCGCCAGCACGACATCGTCGCCCGGCTTGTAGCCCGCCTTTTCGACCGACAGCATGATGAAGTCGAGCGCGTCGCGGGTAGAGGCGATGTTGGGGGCAAAGCCGCCCTCATCGCCCACCGACGTCGCCAGCCCCTTGTCATGCAGGCCTTTTTTCAGCGTGTGGAAGATTTCCGACCCGATCCGCACGGCGTCGGCGATGCTTTCCGCGCCGACCGGCATGATCATGAATTCCTGAAAGTCGATCGGATTGTCGGCATGTTCGCCACCGTTGATGATGTTCATCATCGGCACCGGCAGGACATGCGAGGACACGCCGCCGACATAGCGGTACAGCGGCAGGCCGCGCGCATCGGCAGCCGCCTTCGCCACCGCCAGGCTGACGCCCAGGATCGCGTTGGCGCCAAGGTTCGACTTGTTGTCGGTGCCGTCCAGCTCGATCATCGCGGCGTCGACTTCGCCCTGATCTTCCGCGTCCAGGCCGATCAGTTGTTCGGCAATCGTGTCATTGACGGCGGCAACCGCCTGCAGCACGCCCTTGCCCATATAGCGGCTCTTGTCGCCGTCGCGCTTTTCCACCGCTTCATAGGCGCCGGTCGATGCACCGGACGGGACGGCGGCGCGGCCAAAGCTGCCATCTTCAAGGGTGACGTCGACTTCGACGGTGGGGTTGCCCCGGCTGTCGAAAATCTGGCGGGCGTGAATGTCGAGAATGGCGGTCATGGTCGCTCCCTGAAATATGGCCTGCGCTGCGGCAGGACGCCTATTTTCGCGCTCCGCTTAGCCAGCGCCCCCGTGCTTGGCAATGCAGAGGGGCTTGCATGGGCGGAAAAAATGCCGATGGTCGAAATTGGAACGGCTACGGAACTGTGAGCGACCGCAAAGCATTTGACCCAAGTATCATTTGCCGCGGCGCGCGCCCCAGCCGCGCAACCGAAAGGGAGACTTAGGACCATGGCCGACACGCCCGACACCCCGCCCGCCAAGACAGCGCCGAAAAAGTCGGTCGGCAGGCCGCGCAAGGCCAAGCCGGTCGAGGCCACCGCAGCCAGCGCCCCCGTGGTCAAGGCAACGCCAGTGCGCAAGACGCCCGTGCGCAAGGTAGCGACCACAAAGGCAACGACCGCAAAGGCGACCACCAGCGCGAAGGCCACGAAGAAGCCCGGCAACGGCGCATCATCGACCGGCTGGTCGGCGCAGATCGCGCCCATCAAGGCGAAGGCGGAACAGGCGGCCAAGTCCGCCACCGACGCGCTGGGCGCTGTCGACTGGAAGTCGCATATCGACCCGATCAAGGAACAGGCAGGCAAGACCGCCAAGTCGGCTGCTGGCGTCGCCAAGGAAAAGACCGGCACGGCGATGCAGAGCCTGGCCAAGCTGATTTCCGATACGGCAGGCACGGTCGATGCAAAGCTAGGCCCGCAATACGGCGATTATGCCCGGCAGGCGGCCGAATCGGTTGCCGGCGCGGCGGACACGCTGGACAGCAAGGATGTCGACCAGTTGATGAACGAAGCGCGCGATTTCGTGCGTAAAAGCCCGGCTGTCGCCATCGGCGCGGCGGCGGTGGTCGGCTTCGTGTTGATGCGTCTGGCCAAGGGTTCGGACAGCGACACCTGACATCTGCGCAAAGGCCCCGGCGAACGGGGCGGAGGAAGATTTGACAGACAAGCCAGCGGAAACGGCGGTCACGCCGCAAGCCGACGGGCATGAGGACGCCGCGCCCGACGAATCGGTGCGTGATGTCTTTGCCCGTCTCTATGCCGATGGCCGTGCTTATGCAGCGGCGGAAGCGGACAAGCAAAAGGCGCGCGCCGGCCTTATCGGGGCAGGCGTGCGCGATGCCGCGATCTTTGCCGTGGTGGCGATCATGCTGATATTCGCCACGCTGGTGGCATTCCTGATCGGGCTGATCATCGCGCTATCGCCACAGCTTGGCCCGCTTTGGGCGACCTTCGCGGTGCTGGGCGCCAGCCTGCTGGTCACGACCGGGCTTTTGCTGATGGCAAAGGCACGGATCTCCCGGATGAAGAAGGCGATTACCCCATGAGTGGTGCGTTGCAATATCGTGAGGCTGTCGCGCGGGCCGAGGCCGCAAAACAAAGCCTGATTTCCAGCGCTCAGGCTGCCAAAGCGCGGGTAACGCCCGCCAGGTTGAAGCAGGACGCGACGACCAAGGTGGTGGATGTTGCGATGGACGGCATGGCCTATGCCGCCGCCACGGCTCGGCAGCGGCCAGCCATGGTCGGGGCGGCGGGCGCGGCCATCCTCCTCTTCCTTGTCCGTCGCCCGCTCGCGGCACTTTTCGGGCGGCTGTACGTTGGACATACCGACACGAACCCCGACCACTCGGAGACTGAAAATGGCTGATATTCGCGCCCAACTGAGCCGCGTTCGCGAAGCGGCAAATGATGTCGCGGCAAGCGCGACGGACAAGATCAAGGATGGCACCGGAAAAGCCCGCGAAGGCGCAGGCGAGCTGATCCAGACCAGCCGGGACAAAGCGAGCGAAGCCTATGGCGACGCGCGCGACCGTACGCAGAAGATCGCGACGCGCGCCAATCAGATCGTGCAGGAGCATCCGGTCGTGGCCGTCGCTGGCGCCGTCGCGGCGGGCGCGCTGGTCGCATGGATGTTCCCCAAGAGCCGGGCTGCAATGAAAGCGCTGCCGGGCATTGCCAGCGCCGCTGGTGCGCGCGTGGTCGAGGCGGCAATTGCTGCCCGATCGGCCGCGACCGATGGCGCGGAATCGATCAAGCAGAGCGCAAGCGATCTGGCCACCACGGCGCGCAAGACGGCAGCGTCGAGCGATCTGCCGGGCAAGGCTACGCACATTACCGAAGATGTCGTGGCCCTCGTCAACGCCAAGGTTGACGCGCTGGCGGATGCGATAAAGGCGCGATTGCCGAAAAACTAATCGCGCCGGCAGCAAAAGCACGCAATTGCCCCCTCTGCCCCCCTTGGATGGACGCTGCACCGCTGCTAGGAGCAGCGTTCACCCAAAAGAGGACAGATAACGCCATGAGCAAAATGCATCTGGTGATGGGCGGTCGCGTTACCGATCCACAGACACTGGATTTTCAGGACCTGAGCAAGGTCGATCTGGTCGGCGTGTTCCCTGACTATGTGTCGGCCGAGAAAGCGTGGCGCAGCGCCGCGCAGCGGACCGTCGACGACGCGGAAATGCGCTATGTGATCGTGCATCTGCACCGGCTGCTGGAACCGGAACTGCCGTCCAGCTGATGATTTAGTTGAGGGGCTGGGGCGGCTTTCGGAAACGCCAGCGCAACAGCGGGCGCGTCAGCACCAGCCCCACAAGAAAGCCGCCAATATGCGCGGCAATGGCGATCTGGCCAAGCTGCCCCATCCCGCCAGCGGTCGCGATGCCGATCATCAGTTGCAAGCCGATCCACGCCGCCGCCAGCCAGAGCAGGCGCACGATATTGGCCGAGATCGGCCCAATGCTGCGCACCGTCTGCTGACTGTATAGCAGGGCATAGGTTGCCATGATCGCCGAGATCGCACCGCTGGCGCCCACCATCGGATTGGTCGAACCGGGGTCGATCGCCCATTGCGCGGCGCATGCGCCATAAGCGCCGGTCAGATAGAGGCAGAGCGTACCGCCCTTCCCCAATACCTGTTCGACCTGCCGCCCGCAAAAGACCAGCATCAGCAGGTTGAAACCGATATGCAGCCAGCCTGCGTGGATCAGCGTGCAACTGAGCGGCGTCAACCAGGCAGGGACCGCCGCCATGCCATCCAGCAGCGCCGGATCGGCAATGCGCGCAGGAATGAAGCCGCCGATGATGGCCGCATCATCCGTGCGCCCGGTCAGATCAAGCAGCAGAAACGCGACGAAGGTTATCGCCGCGATCCCGTTGGTCATCCTGCCTGCAGGTAATCTCACGATCAGATGAAGTCGATTTTTTCGACCTGGTAGAATTTGTCGCCAGACGGGACCGACACTTCCACATCTTCACCGACCGTGCGGCCAATCAGCGCGCGGCCAAGCGGGCTGTTATAGGAAATCATGCCCAGCTTCGCGTCCGCCTCGGCCTGACCCACGATCTGATATTTGACCGGCTTGTCATCCTCGTCCAGCAAGGTGACGGTCGCGCCGAACACGATCTTGTCGCCCGACAGGCTTTTGGGATCGATGATCTGCGCGCGCGAAAGCTTGTCCTCCAGATCGGAGATGGTGGCCTCCACCTGACCCTGACGTTCCTTCGCCGCATGATATTCGGCATTTTCCGACAGGTCGCCATGGGCGCGCGCCTCTTCGATGGCGTCAACGATCAATGGCCGTTCAGCCTTGAGTTCGCGGAGTTGCCCCATGAGCTTGTCATAGCCCACCTGCAACATCGGCATCTTCTCAACGGTCGCCATTATGCAAATCCTTCGTCAAAACTTCCCTTTGGCGGCGACCAACATGGTGCCACCCGCAGCGTGTGTCCTTGTGCAGGGGATCAGGCTTGCGACAGGGGATAATAGGACTGGAGCGACCGCACTTCAAGGGGATGGTCCCGCAAAGCCTCGATTGCATCCGCCGCGGCGACGCTGGCGGCGGCGGTGGTGAAACTGGCAATCTTCGCCCGTAGAGCCGATGTGCGGATCGCCTTGCTGTCCTTCAAGGACTGCCAGCCTTCGGTGGTGTTGAAGATCAGCTGCACGTCGCCGTCGGTGATCCGGTCGACGATGTGCGGACGGCCCTGCGCCACCTTGTTGACGGTTTCGACCGCGATGCCATGATCCGCCAGGAAGGTCGCGGTGCCGCCGGTCGCGATGATGCGGAAGCCCATGGCGGCCAGCTTCTTGGCAGCGGGCAGGATGACCTGCTTGTCACCATCCTTCAGCGATATGAACACCGTGCCGCCAGTCGGCAACATGGTGCCAGCGCCGATCTGCGCCTTGGCGAAGGCGGTGGCGAAATCGCTATCGATTCCCATGACTTCGCCGGTGCTCTTCATTTCCGGTGACAGGACCGGATCAACGCCGGGGAAGCGGCCGAAGGGGAATACCGCTTCCTTGACCGCGACATGGTTGATCGCGTTGCGGTCGATCTTGGGCAGCGTTTCCAGCTTCTCGCCCGCCATCACGCGCGCGGCGATCTTGGCGATGGGGGTACCGATCGCCTTGGCCACGAAGGGGACGGTGCGGCTGGCACGCGGGTTCACCTCAATGAGGTAAACCGTGCCATCCTTGACCGCGAACTGGATGTTCATCAGCCCGCGCACCGACAGGGCATGCGCCAATATTTCGGTCTGCCGTTCGATTTCCGCGATGATGTCATTGCTCAGGCTATAGGGCGGCAGCGAGCAGGCGCTGTCGCCCGAATGGACGCCGGCTTCCTCGATATGCTGGAGCACGCCAGCCACGACGACATCGGCGCCGTCGCACAGGGCATCGACGTCAACCTCTATCGCGTCGCGCAGATACTGGTCGATCAGCACAGGCGATTCGCCCGACACCAGAACGGCGGTCGTGATATATTCTTCCAGCTGCGCCTGCCCGTCGACAATCTCCATCGCCCGGCCACCCAGCACATAGCTGGGGCGCATGAGGACGGGATAGCCGATGCGGTTGGCGACCGCGATCGCCTCTTCCCGGCTGCGGGCGATGCCGTTGGCGGGCTGGCGCAGCTTCAGCTTGTCGATCAGCGCGGCAAAGCGCTCGCGGTCTTCGGCCAGGTCA
Source organism: Sphingobium sp. B2 (assembly GCF_007693735.1). Classification (NCBI taxonomy): domain Bacteria; kingdom Pseudomonadati; phylum Pseudomonadota; class Alphaproteobacteria; order Sphingomonadales; family Sphingobiaceae; genus Sphingobium; species Sphingobium sp. B2. Next base: position 1,087,685 of record NZ_VDBZ01000001.1, on the reverse strand, counting down.
ATGGCGTCGGGGGACGTGCCCAGGATCGGGATGCCCGCATCCTCCAGCGCCTGCGCCAGCTTGAGCGGGGTCTGGCCGCCAAACTGGACGATGACGCCCTTGAGCGTCCCTTTCGATTTTTCGATGTCGAGGATTTCCAGCACATCCTCGGCGGTCAGCGGCTCGAAATAGAGGCGATCCGACGTGTCATAGTCGGTGGACACGGTTTCGGGGTTGCAGTTGACCATGATGGTTTCATAGCCGACGTCGCTCAATGCAAAGCAGGCATGGACGCAGCAATAGTCGAATTCGATCCCCTGCCCGATCCGGTTCGGCCCGCCGCCCAGAATGACCACCTTTTCGCGATCCGTCGGGGCGGATTCATTTTCTGCTTCCCCAAAGATCGGCGCTTCATAGGTCGAATACATATAGGGCGTTTTCGCCTCGAACTCGGCGGCGCAGGTGTCGATACGCTTGAACACCGGGCGCACACCCAGCTTATGGCGCAGCGCGCGCACTTCATCCTCGGTCACGCCGCCGGTCATCGCCTTGACCGCTTCGTGGATCAGGCCGGAACCGCGCGCAATGCCGCGTTCCATGCCGCGCAGATTGGCGGATTTGAGCGCGAGATAGGCCAGGCGTTTGTCGGAAAAGCCCATGGATTTCAGGCGACGCATCCCGTCCGCATCGCGCGGCAGGCCGTTTTCCAGAACCTCGCCTTCCGCATCGATAATTTCCTTGATCCGTTCAAGGAACCAGGGATCGAACTTGGCGATATTGTGGATTTCGCTGACGCTCAGCCCTTCGCGCAACGCCTGGGCCGCGACCAGCAATCGGTCGGGCGTGGGCTGCGACAAGGCGGCGACGATGTCATCCTTGGGCGCGCCGACCAGATGTTCGACATCGTTAAAGCCGCACAGGCCGGTTTCCAGACCGCGCAGCGCCTTCTGCATCGATTCATGGATGTTGCGCCCGATCGCCATGACTTCGCCGACCGATTTCATCGCGGTGCCAAGCAGCGGTTCAGCACCCTTGAACTTTTCGAACGCGAAGCGCGGGATCTTCGTCACGACATAGTCGATGGTCGGCTCGAAGCTGGCAGGCGTCGCGCCGGTAATGTCGTTGGTAATCTCGTCGAGCGTGTAACCGACGGCCAGCTTGGCCGCGACCTTGGCGATCGGGAAACCGGTCGCCTTCGACGCGAGGGCCGAGGAGCGCGAGACGCGCGGGTTCATCTCGATCACGATCAGGCGGCCATCCTTGGGATTGACCGCGAACTGCACGTTGGAACCGCCTGTTTCGACGCCGATTTCGCGCAGCACCGCAATGGATGCGTTGCGCATGATCTGATATTCCTTGTCGGTCAGCGTCAGCGCCGGGGCGACCGTGATCGAGTCCCCGGTATGGACGCCCATCGGATCGACATTTTCGATCGAGCAGATGATGATGCAATTGTCGTGCTTGTCGCGCACGACCTCCATCTCATATTCTTTCCAGCCGAGCAGCGATTCCTCGATCAGCACTTCGGTGGTGGGCGATGCGTCGAGGCCACCGCGCACGATGGTCATGAACTCGTCGCGATTATAGGCGATGCCGCCGCCGGTGCCGCCCATGGTGAAGCTGGGGCGGATGATCGAAGGAAGCCCTGTAAACTCCAGCGCCTCCAGCGCCTCCTCCATGGAGTGGGCGATGCGCGAACGGGCGGATTCCAGGCCGATCTTGTCCATGGCGTCGCGGAACTTGATCCGGTCCTCCGCCTTGTCGATGGCTTCGGCGTCAGCGCCGATCATCTGGACGCCGAACTTCTCCAGCGTGCCGTCATTGAACAAAGCCAGCGCGGTGTTGAGCGCGGTCTGCCCGCCCATCGTCGGCAGCACCGCATCCGGCCGCTCCTTCTCGATGATCTTCGCCACGATTTCGGGCGTGATCGGCTCGACATAGGTGGCGTCGGCAAATTCCGGGTCGGTCATGATCGTGGCCGGGTTGGAATTGACCAGGATGATGCGATAGCCCTCTTCCTTGAGCGCCTTCACCGCCTGCGTGCCCGAATAATCGAACTCGCACGCCTGGCCGATGATGATCGGACCAGCGCCGATGATGAGGATGGAGGAGATGTCGGTGCGTTTGGGCATTAGTTTATAATCACCGTAATAGGATAATCGACTTCAATACCCTCCGCTTTAGCTTTGGGTATCAGGCAATTTGTGATGCGCGACTGCCGTGCAATGACCTTGTCGTAGCCCGGAGGCTCAGAGCCAGCATAATATATGCCCGTTTCGTGGCGCTCTCTTAACCTAATGGCCGGTCGCCAAAAGCTGCTTTTGAAACGAAGGTCTTTTAGGCCGCACTGCTGAGCAATATCCACCATACGCTGCGACGGCGACTGGCAGGCTGAGAGAGAACCAGCTGCTGCTAGCAAGAACGCTATGCTCCGCTCCATCAATGCACCGCCCCCGTCCGCGCCTCGCACCCCCAGCCGTCATATTCGACGCCGCAGAGTATCTCGATCTGGAGGCATTTCTTCGTCAGGGCGCGGATCGAGGCTTCGTCGACTGCCTGTTCGCATTCCAGGAACAGGAACAGGTCGCCTTCCTCATCTTCCTCCCGGTCCAGTTCGACGAAGCCGAACTGGCTGGCGATGGTCAGGACGCGCTCGAAATCCTTTTCCGATCCGCGAAAGCTCACATCCACCGGGCGCGGGATCATCGCCTTGTCGCCATTGGCGGCGAGGTTGGCGAGGACTTGCTTGTCCGCTTCCCATTCGGCGGCCAGCCGCGCTTCATCGACGGGAGGCAGCTTGATGCTCATGCCGCCACGGCTTTTTTGAGGCCATCGACGAAGCGCTGGAACAGATAGAAGCTGTCCTGCGGGCCGGGCGAGGCTTCGGGGTGATACTGGACCGAGAAGGCGTTTTTGTCAGTGAGCGCAATGCCGCAATTGCTGCCGTCGAACAGCGAGACATGGGTGGCGCGGACATTGGCGGGCAGCGTGGCCGCGTCGACCGCAAAACCGTGGTTCATGCTGGTAATCTCGACCAGCCCGTCCTCCAGCCGCTTGACCGGATGGTTCGCGCCGCGGTGGCCCTGATGCATCTTGATGGTCTTTGCGCCGACGGCCAGGCCCAGCAACTGGTGGCCAAGGCAGATGCCGAACACGGGAATGTCCGCGTCCAGCACCTGCCGGATCACCGGCACGGCGTATGCGCCGGTCGCGGCGGGATCGCCCGGTCCGTTGGAGAGGAACACGCCATCGGGCGACAGGGCCGACACCTGATCGAAGGTCGCGGTGGCGGGCAGCACGGTGACGCGCGCGCCAGCCTTTACCAGATTACGGAAGATATTGTTCTTCGCGCCATAGTCGATGGCGACGACATGAGGGCGGTCAGCGCCCGCCTCGCCAAGGCTATAGCCCTTGCCCAGCGTCCAGCCGCCATCGTTCCACAAGCGGCTGTCCTTGGCGGTGACTTCGATGGCCAGGTCCATGCCCTCCAGCCCCGGCCAGGCGGCGGCCTTGGCAGCCAGCGCGGCGATGTCAAACTGACCGTCGGGATCATGGGCGATGACGATGTTGGGCGCGCCCTTTTCGCGGATCATGCGGGTCAGCGCACGGGTATCGACGCCCGACAGGCCGATGCGGCCATGATCGCGCATCCATGCGTCAAATGGCTGGACGTTGCGGAAATTGCTCGGCTCCGTCACGTCCTGCCGCACGACGCAGCCCAGCGCGAAGGGCGTGTCCGCTTCCACATCGTCGGCGTTGGTGCCGACATTGCCGATATGGGGGAAGGTGAAGGTCACGACCTGCCCCGCATAGCTGGGGTCGGTCATGATTTCCTGATAGCCGGTGATGGCGGTGTTGAAGCAAAGTTCGCCCACCGCTTCGCCCACCGCGCCGAAGCCACGGCCGAACACGGCGGAACCATCGGCAAAAACCAATACCCCTGTCGCTCCTTTGGGCACAATGAGGGTCTTGGCGTCAGCCATGGTCGGGTGGTCCTTTTTTGCTTTTGCGGGGTCCCGTCTGGTGCGGGTTAAACGGCCGGTCACCTATGCCTGTGCGACGTCGCGGTCAACGCCTGTTAAAAATCTCTTTTGGCGTTATATCTACTTCTTTCCCGATCAGAACAGGATTCGCTTCGCCATGATTCGCGATACCATCAAGAGCGCCCAGATCACAGCCATGAAGGCGGGCGACAAGGAACGTCTGGCCGCCGTGCGCCTGATCCTGGCCAAGCTGAAGGACCGCGACATCGAATTGCGCGTGGCCACCAGCGTGCCCGACGACGATGTGGTCGTGGTCGAAGTGCTGCAAAAGATGGTCAAGCAGCGCCGCGAATCGATCGACATGTTCAAAAATGGCGGGCGCGACGAACTGGCCGCCAAGGAACAGAGCGAGCTGGACGTGATCGAAAGCTTCCTGCCGCAACAGTTGAGCGAGGATGAGACGAAGGCGGCGATCGAGGGGATCAAGGCCGAAGTCGGCGCGGCGAGCGTCAAGGATATGGGCAAGGTGATGGCAGTGCTGAAGGAACGGCACGGCCAGGTGATCGACATGAGCAAGGCAAGCGCGCTGGTGAAGGCGGCGCTGAACTAAACCGGCGCTTGTGGCTCCCCTCCCGCTTGCGGGAGGGGTCAGGGGAGGGCATGTTTGACCCCAATGGACAAAGGCTATGCCCGCCCTACCGCAAGAGCGCGCGCCCTGCGCAATAATGCGACGGACGCAGAGCGCGTGCTGTGGCAGGCGATCAGCGCGCGCAAAGTTTCCGGCATCCGGTTCAACCGCCAGGTGCCTGTCGGCCCGTTCATCTGCGACTTTGTGGCACGATCCATTGGTCTGGTGATCGAGGTTGATGGCGGCCAGCACGAGGATGCCGTCGATGCGGAACGAACGCGCTATATCGAAGCGCAGGGATTTCGCGTGATCCGTTTCTGGAACAATGATGTGTTGGGCAATCTGGACGGAGTGATCGAGGACATTATGCGCGTCGTGGCGGACATGCCCTCCCCCAACCCCTCCCGCAAGCGGGAGTGGGGTTAATGTCCCTGACCCCCGCCTTTCTCGATGAATTGCGTGCGCGTACATCGCTGTCCACGCTGATCGGGCGTACGGTGAAGGTGCAGAAGGCGGGGCGCGAATATAAGGCGTGCTGCCCGTTCCATAACGAGAAAACGCCCAGCTTCACGATCAATGACGAGAAGGGCTTTTACCACTGTTTCGGCTGCGGCGCGCATGGCGATGCGATCCGGTGGATGACGGACCAGCGCGGCCTGCCCTTCATGGAGGCGGTGAAGGAACTGGCGCAGGCGGCGGGGATGGAAGTCCCCGCGGCCGATCCGCGCGCGGCCAAACGGGCGGAGGCGGCCAAAGGGCTGCATGACGCGATGGCGGCGGCACAGGGCTTTTTCGAGGAGCAACTGGGCGGCATCGACGGGGCGGACGCGCGGGCCTATCTGGGCAAGCGCGGCATCAGCGATGCGACACGACGAGCGTTCGGCTTTGGTTATTCGCCCGATGGACGCGGGCGGCTGAAAAGCGCGCTCAAGGAATTTGGCGAACCGATGCTGGTCGAGGCGGGCCTCCTGATCGACCCGGACGGTGCCGAGCCGGATGGCGGCAAAACCAGAAAGCGCGACACGTACGACCGCTTCCGCGGGCGGCTGATGCTGCCGATCCGCGATATTCGCGGGCGGGTGATTGCGTTTGGCGGGCGGATATTGGGCGCGGGGGAGCCGAAATATCTCAATTCCCCCGACACGCCTTTGTTCGACAAGGGACGCACCCTCTACAATATCGACCGCGCCTCCCCCGCCAGCCGCAATACGGGCCGGGTGATCGTGGTCGAAGGCTATATGGACGTGGTCGCGCTGGCGCAGGCGGGCTTTGCCGATGCGGTTGCGCCGCTGGGCACGGCGCTGACCGAGCATCAGATCGAACGATTGTGGAAGATGGTCGAGGTGCCGATCCTGTGCTTCGATGGCGATTCGGCGGGGCAGAAGGCGGCGATCCGCGCGGCAATGCGCGCCCTGCCCCTGCTGCGCCCCGGCCATAGCCTGGCCTTTGCGACGCTGCCTGCCGGCAAAGACCCCGACGACCTGATCCGCGCCGAAGGGCCAGCGGCGATGGACGCGGTGCTGGCCGCCGCGCAACCGCTGGTCGACCGGCTGTGGAGCCATGAACAGACTGTCGCGCCGCTCGATACGCCCGAACAAAAGGCGGCGCTCAAGCAAAGGCTGGCCGGGATTACCGAGGCGATCGGCCATCCCGACGTGCGCGCCCATTATGCCCATGCGTTCCGCGAGCGCTATGACGCGCTGTTTTTCGCCCGGCCCGCCTTCAGCAACGCCCCGCGCGGGCAAGGTGCCAGTAATGCTGGCCGTTGGCAGCGCGACAAGAAGGGGAATTGGAAACCGCCGATCGCTCCGGTCGGCCAGGAAGCCCGCGCGATCGGCGCAACCGGCATGGAACAAAGGCTGTTGCGCGCGATTCTGGCCAGTTTGCTGCGCCATCCCGACCAGATTGTTCGCCATCGCGAGACACTGGCGAGCCTGCAAGTGGCGGATCGGGCGCTGGGTCAATTGCTCGCCGCGATGATTGCTGCATCCTTTCGCAAAGAAACAGTTGAAACCGATGGCCTCCTTACCATATTGGGGCCAGGTGAAGTGTATAATATGGCGAAGGGGATGCTTCGGGCCGACACGTTCACATTCACCCCCCACAGGATGACAACCGACGCCGATCGCGTGACCCGCGATCTGGAGGAGGCCATTCGGGTGATGGCGCAGGGACCGGAGCTGGACGCTGCATTGGCGGAGGCGACGAGACGGGCGAGAGAAGACCTCAACGAGGCAAGCTATGCCGAGCAGCAACGGGTCCATCGGCTGAAAATGGACCATGAAAGCCGCCTGGCGGAACTCGCGCAGTCCGACGACATTGAGTGATATGATCGTCCCGTCATGGGACGAGGGATTTGAATGATCGCTCCGGCAAGAAGGAGCGGCGGAGTTAAGGCGAATAAATGGCGACCAAGGCGAACAGCAAAAGTGCGGGTGCGGGTGATGGCGGAGATGAAGGTGGCGATGCCCCGCTGCTCGACCTGAACGAAGCCTCGGTCAAGAAGCTGCTCGCCCGTGCCAAGAAGCGCGGCTACATCACCTATGACGAGCTGAACAGCGCCCTGCCCCAGGACCAGATGTCGTCCGAGCAGATCGAGGATGTCATGTCCGCGCTCAACGATATGGGCGTCAACATCGTCGAAAATGAAGAAGCCGGCGATGATGGTGAGGACCAGCAGCGCGAGGACGACAATGACGACGCCAATGAAGTGGCGGAGGACGATGACGGCTCGCCCCGGCTGATCACCGAAAAGAAGAAGGAAACGGTCGATCGCACCGACGATCCCGTTCGCATGTATCTGCGCGAAATGGGCGCGGTGGAACTGCTCAGCCGTGAGGGCGAAATCGCCATCGCCAAGCGGATCGAGGCCGGTCGCGACACCATGATCCTGGGCCTGTGCGAAAGCCCGACGACCTTCAACGCGATCATCGAATGGTCGACGGCGCTCAACAATGGCGAAATGCAACTGCGCGAGATTCTGGATCTCGACGCGATGCTGTCCAAGGACCCTGCGCCCGAAAGCCTGGAAGAAGGCGCCGAGGATGATGATGGCGAAATAAGCGAAAAGACCGCCGGTCCCAGCTTCAAGGAAGAGGAGGAGCCCGAAGAGGAGTCCGCCGACGCCGACGAGGATGAGGATGGTTCGGGCGAGCGTCGTACCCGCCGCGCCGAAGAGGAAGAGGAAGAGGACAACACCCTCTCCCTTGCGCAGATGGAAGAAACGCTCAAGCCGATGGCGCTGGAGAAGTTTGCGACCATCACGGAGATTTTCCGTGCCTTTTCGAGCATCCAGGCCGCGCGCATGCTGGCCATGGGCAATGGCGACGCGCTGAGCCAGGCGGAAGAGGATCGCTATCACGAACTGCGCGAAAGCCTGACCGCCGAGGTCGAAAGCGTCCAGTTCCACCAGCAGAAGATCGAATATCTGGTCGATCAGCTCTATGCCTATAACCGGCGCCTGACCGCGCTGGGCGGCCAGATGCTGCGTCTGGCCGAACGGCACAAGGTGCCGCGCAAGGACTTTCTCGACCGCTATGTGAACCATGAGCTGGACGATGGCTGGCTGGACCGGGTTGCGGGTATCGACAAGAAATGGACCGCCTTCGTCGCTGCTGAAGGGCGCGCGGTGGAACGCATCCGCACCGAAGTCAGCGAAATCGCGCAGGCGACCGGCATGTCGCTCAGCGAGTTCCGCCGCATCGTCAACATGGTGCAGAAGGGCGAGCGCGAGGCGCGGATCGCCAAGAAGGAAATGGTCGAGGCGAACCTGCGCCTCGTCATCTCCATCGCTAAAAAATATACGAACCGTGGCCTGCAATTCCTTGATCTTATTCAGGAAGGCAATATCGGCCTGATGAAGGCCGTCGATAAGTTCGAATATCGCCGCGGTTACAAGTTCAGCACCTATGCGACCTGGTGGATCCGTCAGGCGATCACCCGGTCGATCGCGGATCAGGCGCGGACCATCCGTATTCCGGTCCATATGATCGAAACGATCAACAAGCTGGTCCGCACCAGCCGCCAGTTCCTGCACGAGCAGGGCCGCGAACCGACCCCGGAGGAGATGGCCGAGCGCCTGTCCATGCCGCTGGAGAAGGTGCGCAAGGTGATGAAGATCGCCAAGGAGCCGATCAGCCTCGAAACGCCGATCGGCGACGAGGAAGACAGCCATCTGGGCGACTTCATCGAGGACAAGAATGCGATCATCCCGGTGGATGCCGCGATCCAGGCGAACCTGAAGGAAACCGTCACCCGCGTGCTGGCGTCGCTGACCCCGCGCGAGGAACGCGTGCTGCGGATGCGCTTTGGCATCGGCATGAATACCGACCATACGCTGGAGGAAGTGGGCCAGCAGTTCAGCGTGACCCGCGAACGTATCCGCCAGATCGAGGCAAAGGCGCTGCGCAAGCTCAAGCATCCGAGCCGCAGCCGCAAGATGCGCAGTTTCCTCGATCAATAAGCTGCTGCTTATCGGTAAGTATCAAAGGGCGGTCTGATTGGGCCGCCCTTTTTTATGGCGATCATGTCGTTTGCCGACACGACATTGGCGGATTGCACAGGCCCATCCTCCTTTTGTATCGCATATGATTTCTCGTCATGACACAACGTCATCCTGAATTTATTTCAGGATCCATTTCCCGTAACTAGCGGCCGTCTGTGGTGCACGATGGATGCTGAAACAAGTTCAGCATGACGAGGAAGGAGCAGACAGTTCCCCATGCGATACCCCTTTCCCGCCGGGGGAGGATGAACGCTTTCAAAACGCCATTAGCGCCTTGGCAAAGATCGTGATCGCCTTTTTTCTCGTCCGTAAACCGCTCCTTTACCCCGTTCCCGTAGCTTGACCGTCAAATCCCCGCTGGCGGACCGGGGCGAACAGGGAATGGCATATGAGCGAAGCGGCACCACGCTATCAATTTGGCGATATATCGCGGATATTGGAGGCGCTCGTCGCTGCCGATGGCACGGCAGCCCATGCCTATGCCAATCGCGCGGGCGCCAGCGTGGCGCGGGATTCGCTTCTGTCGCTGGGTGATCTGGCGGATGGTGCCTATTATCTGTGCCTGCTGCATGGTCGGCATCCCGGCGTGATCGATCATGCCGCCACGCGATCGGCCGACAATGCCGCCCGTGCATGGTTGATCGAGGCCGCCGATTCCTTCGCATCCGAACGCGCCTATCTGACCCAGGTTTCGGTTGCCGTCGGCCCCGCCCCCAGCACGGCGGGCCAGGCCGATTGCGAAACCACCGTTGGCCAGCAACGCCATGCGCTCGACATGCTGGCCCAGTCCGACCGGCGCGGTTGCGCCATGGGCGCGGCGATGGCGCTGGTGCTCGACTGGCGCGCGGTGCGCCACATCCTCGACATGGCGGCGCTTCGTGCCGGCATGGAGCCGCACCGCTGCACCCTGCCCGAACGGGCCGCCACGCTGGAGGTCGCGCGCGCGATCGGCGGGGATGACGTGGTCGACCGGGCCATCCAGTTCGGCGCGCGCCAGTTGCTGAACCAGCATCGCGGCCTGTGGGATCTGCTGGCCGCCCGCGCCGACATCCGCGCGCGCCAGAACTGATCCTGGGGCCATATCGCCCGCGCGGCTTGCGCACCCGCATCGCTTTGCCTAGTCCGGTAGCCATGACAGGCAAGCGGACGAACTATGATGCGTTTTGAAGGCACCCAGGATTATGTCGCCACCGACGACCTGAAGGTCGCGGTCAATGCCGCGGTGCTGCTGCGCCGCCCGCTGCTGGTGAAGGGGGAGCCGGGCACCGGCAAGACCGTGCTGGCGCAGGAGATTGCGACAGCGCTGGGCGCGCCGCTGATCGAATGGAACGTCAAATCGACGACCAAGGCGCATCAGGGCCTGTATGAATATGACGCCGTCGCCCGTCTGCGCGACAGCCAGCTGGGCGACGAGCGCGTCCACGACATTGCCAACTATATCCGCAAGGGCAAGCTGTGGGAGGCATTCACCTCCCCTACCCTGCCCGTGCTGCTGATCGACGAGATCGACAAGGCCGACATCGAATTTCCCAACGACCTGTTGCAGGAACTCGATCGCATGGCGTTCCATGTGTATGAGACTGGCGAGACGATCGCGGCCAAGGATCGCCCGATCGTCATCATCACGTCGAACAATGAGAAGGAATTGCCCGACGCCTTCCTGCGTCGCTGCTTCTTCCACTATATCAAATTCCCCGATCGCGACACGATGCAGGCGATCGTCGATGTGCATTTCCCCGGTATCCAGAAAATCCTGGTGTCGAAGGCGATGGATATTTTCTACGACATCCGCGACGTGCCGGGCCTGAAGAAAAAGCCCAGCACCAGCGAGTTGCTCGACTGGCTCAAGCTGCTGCTGAATGAGGATATGCCGCTGGACGTCCTCCAGAACAGCGATCCGACCAAGGCCATCCCGCCGCTTCATGGGGCGCTCCTCAAAAATGAGCAGGATGTGATGATGTTCGAGCGGCTGGCCTTCATGGCGCCGCGTCAGGGGCGCTGACATGGCGCATGAAGGCGGATGCCTGTGCGGTGCCGTCCGCATCAGGATCGACGCGGAACCGATGGCGGCGCGGCAATGCTGGTGCCGCCTGTGCCAATATCTGGGCGGCGGGTCCGGCACGGTGAATATCTGCTTCCCCAGCGAGCATGTCGTCACCACCGGCGAGGTACGCTGGCATGATAGTGTTGCCGACAGCGGCAATGCGATGAAGCGCGGCTTCTGCCCGACCTGCGGCACGCCGTTGTTCAGCCTGGCCGAATCGCGTTCGCACCTGACCTTCATCCGCGCCGGCGCGCTGGACGATCCGGCACTGTTGGGTCCGCAGGCCATTATCTGGACCGATGCAGCCCCTGCCTGGGCCCATCATGATCCCGACCTGCCCCATTATCCGGCACAAATCCCGCCTGTCGCCTGATTTAGACTCTTGCGCGCACGCGCTTTGCCTGTAGCCTTTCCTTCACATTCAAGGCCGCGCCAAGACGGTCTGGATCTGGAGAAGGATGCCGATGCCCAAGCGCGCCCTCATCATGGTTTCAGCCGCCCTTTGCCTGGCCGTGCCCTCGCTGGCGCGCGCGGCGGATGACGCGGAAGCATGGATGCCAACCGAAACCGCGATCCGCGCCACGACAGCGGGGATCAGCCTGCCCCAGACGATCGGCGGCCTGTCCCTGACGAAGAGCGGCGAGGCGTCCAATGGCGGACGCGCGGTCGACAATTATGCGCAATTCCTGTCCGACGACGGCGCGATCCAGGCGACGCTGTACGTCTATCTGCCGACCTATGCCGACGCATCCCTGGCCGCCTACATGACCGACAAGGCGATCATGGAGCGGTTCGGATCGCGCACGCGCCGCACCGCCTATGCCAGCGCGCCAGTGGCGGGCAAGGCGGACAGCGCGATCCGCGCCGTCTATGACGATGCCGCCGACGGCGAATTGACGACGGCAGCGGGCTTTGTCCATGCCGGGCGCTGGATCGTCAAAATCCGCGTCACCGGGCCGACGGAACGCCGCGCCGATGTGCTGGCCGGGCTGGACGGCATACTGGCCGGACTGGCGCTGGACGATCCCGCTTCGTTGCACAGAACCGGGCCAGCGCGCTTTGACGCTTGCCCTGCCGCCGACATGCGCGACGCGCAGTTGACCAAGGATGCAGCGACGCCAACCACGATCCCGCAGGAAGTCCGCATTCCGCGCGATGGCAAGGACATTCTGTGCGTGCGCGGATCGGTGACCACGGCTGATGGCAGCTATGACATGCTTCAACAGGCCGGGCGCAGCGACGGCGCAATCATCGTGCCGGTGGATGACAGCGGCACGGTGCTGGCCTTCGATCCGGCGGCGGCGGGCAAGGGATATAAGCTGTCGATCCATATGGTCGGGCAGACCGACCTTTATGGCGTCTATGACCGCGTCCCCAGCCCCCGCCAGATCGCCGCGATCCTTGACGGCAAAGACCCCCAGACGGCGCAGGCAGAGGCGACCGCCGCCTATGCCGCCAATGGTGCCGTTACGATGGTGCGGCACTGACGCGCCACAGCAACCGTCCGTAGCGGATTGCAACATCGACCATGCGTACCGCGCCATCATGCGGCCGTTGATGGTACGATCATTCCGAAGCACGCCGGACAATGGCATCTGGCCACTGGATTTTCGTCCCGACTGCTGCCATGCAGGAATGATAACGGTAACATTGGGGAGAAATGGGTCATGGTGACCGACATTGAGGGCGACCTGCCCAAGCATCATGGCGCAACCCAGAATGAGAAACTGGTCATCGCCGCCTCCTCGCTGGGGACGGTGTTCGAATGGTATGATTTCTATCTCTACGGGCTGCTGGCCACCTATATTTCGGCGCAATTCTTCTCCGGCGTGAACGAAACGACCGGCTTCATCTTCGCGCTCGCGGCCTTCGCGGCGGGCTTTGCGGTGCGACCGTTCGGGGCGATCGTGTTCGGGCGGATCGGCGACATGGTCGGGCGCAAGAATACATTTCTGGTGACGATGGGCATTATGGGCCTGTCGACCTTCGCGGTCGGCCTGCTGCCAAGCTATGCGAGCATCGGCATGGCCGCACCGATCATCCTGCTGGTCATGCGGTTGGCGCAGGGGCTGGCGCTGGGCGGCGAATATGGCGGGGCCGCGACCTATGTGGCCGAACATGCGCCGGAAAATAAGCGCGGCCTTTACACGAGCTGGATTCAGACGACGGCGACCTTTGGCCTGTTCGCTGCGCTGCTGGTCGTGATCGGCTTTCGCTTCGCGCTGGGCGAGGACGCCTTTGCCGCCTGGGGCTGGAGGCTGCCCTTCCTCATTTCCATCCTGCTGCTGGGCGTGTCGATGTGGATACGGCTGCAACTCAACGAAAGCCCGGTCTTTCAAAAGATGAAGGACGAAGGCACGACGTCGAAGGCGCCGCTGACCGAGGCGTTCGGGCAATGGGGCAATCTGCGCTGGGTGATCATCGCGCTGCTGGGCGCGGTGATGGGTCAGGCGGTGGTCTGGTACACCGGGCAATTTTATGCGCTCTTCTTTCTGGAAAAGACGATGCGGATGGATGGGGCCACGGCGAACATCCTGATCGCGATCGCGCTGGCACTGGCGACGCCCTTCTTCATCTTTTTCGGCTGGCTCAGTGACAAGATCGGGCGCAAGCCGATCATCCTGGGTGGCTGCGCGCTGGCGGCGATCAGCTATTTTCCGCTGTTCGCTGCGCTGACCACTGCTGCTAATCCGGCACTGGCGGCGGCGCAGGCGTCCGCCCCCGTGACGATCGTCGCCCATGGTGGCGAATGTTCCTTCCAGTTCGATCCGGTCGGCAAGAACCGGTTTGACCAGACAAGCTGCGACGTTGCCAAAGCCTATATGGCCAAGAGCGGGGTGAGCTACGCCAATGTCGAAGCGGCAGCGGGCAGTCCCGCCGTGGTGAAGGTGGGCAGCGTCAGCTTCACCGCGCCCGATGCGGCGACCCTGGTCGGACCCGACAAGACGGCGGCAATCGCGGCATTTCAGGATGCGCTAAAAGCCGGGCTGGCGCAGGCCGGCTATCCCGAAAAGGCGGACAATGCGCGGATCGACAAGGTAGCGGTGGTCGCGATTTTGTGGGCGCTGGCGATGCTGGTGACGATGGTTTACGGGCCGATCGCCGCGATGCTGGTCGAACTATTCCCCAGCCGCATTCGCTATACGTCGATGTCGCTGCCCTATCATATCGGCAATGGCTGGTTCGGCGGGTTCCTGCCCACGACCGCGTTCGCGATGGTCGCGGCGACGGGCAATATCTATTATGGCCTCTGGTACCCGGTGCTGATCGCGGCGGCCACCGTTGTCGTCGGCTTGCTGTTCCTGCCCGAAACCTTCCGGCGCAATATCGACGAGTGAGACAGTGAAGCCGACATGATGATCGGCCTGCTCAGCCGATCATCATCAGGCTTGCATTGCCACCCGCGGCCGTCGTGTTGATGGAGGTCGACACTTCCTCCATCAGCCAGTCGAGGCAATAGCCATCCGGCCCCGGCGCATGGACCGGGACGATGCGGCCCGGCCAGTCGGCGACGGCCTGCACCATGGCGGAGACTATGTCCGGCTCACCGTCGACCAGCACAGCGGCGACGGGCGTGTCGGCGGGTTTGGCGAAGCGCGCGGCGACATCGGCTGGCAGGCCGGGGGGCAGCGCCATGCCCTGCACCAGCGCATCATTGCCGGTAGCGAGGATCGCGGCCATCTGCCGGAACAGGCCCGCACGGGTCGTGGGGCGCAGCAGCATCGTGCCGCGCGGGTGGAGACTGTAGAGATTGCGTTCCCCCACAGGGCCGGGCAGCGTCAGTTCCAGCCCCAGCGCGGACCTGTCGCCAATGCGGCGGACCTGGGTGGCGGCCTCGCCCTCACCTTGCGCGTCGAGCCAGTCCGCAAAGCTGTTGAGCGGGGAGATGAGCGGCGTAACCCGCGTGGCGCTGACCGGGGGCATGGTGACGAGGCGGCCAAGATAGAGCGGGCCGCCCGCCTTTGGCCCGGTGCCCGACAGGCCGCATCCGCCAAAGGGCTGAACCCCGACGATCGCGCCGATGACGTTGCGGTTCACATAGATATTGCCGACCTTCACGCGGCTCGTGACCCGCGCGATGGTTTCGTCCAGCCGCGTATGCAGGCCGAATGTCAGGCCATAGCCGGTGGCGTTGATCGCATCGACCAGCGCATCGATCCGGTCGCGCCTGAACCGCAGGACGTGGAGGACGGGACCGAAAATCTCCCGATCGAGATCGGCCATACTGTCGATTTCGATGATGGTCGGCGCGACGAAGGTGCCGTGCGCGGTTTCGGGCGGGAGCGCTTGTTGCTCGACCTTGCGGCCCAGTGCGCGCATGGCGTCGATATGCGATGTGATGCCGTCGCGGGCTTCCGCGGTGATGACCGGGCCTATGTCCACCCGCAGCGCGTCGGTGCGGCCAATGCGCAATTCGGCCAGCGCCCCCTTCAACATGGTGAGGGTGCGGTCGGCCACTTCCTCTTGCAGGCACAGGACACGCAGGGCCGAGCAGCGCTGGCCCGCACTGTCGAAGGCGGATGCAATGACGTCGGCCACCACCTGTTCGGCCAGCGCGCTGCTGTCCACGATCATCGCATTCTGGCCGCCGGTTTCGGCGATCAGCGGTATGGGATGGCCGGTGGGCGACAGGCGGGTGGCGAGCTGGCGCTGGATCAGGCGGGCGACATCGGTGGAGCCGGTGAACATGACGGCGGCGGTCTGCGGCGCGGCGACCAGCGCGGCGCCGATGCTGCCGTCGCCGGGGACCAGATGGAGCGCGTCGGTCGGCACGCCCGCTTCATGGAGCAGGCGCACCGCTTCAGCGGCGATCAGCGGCGTTTCTTCGGCAGGCTTGGCCAGCACGGCGTTGCCAGCGACCAGCGCGGCGGCGACCTGCCCAGTGAAGATGGCCAGCGGGAAATTCCACGGGCTGATGCAGGTGACGACGCCCAGCGGCGTCTGTTCCGCGCCAAGGCGGGCGCGGGCCTGCTGCGCGTAATAGCGCAGAAAGTCGATCGCCTCGCGCACTTCGGCGATGGCGTTGGGGATGGACTTGCCCGCTTCGCGCACGATGAGGCCGAGCAGGATGGGCATCCGTTCCTGCATGGCGTCCGCCGCCCGTTCCAGCGCGGCGGCGCGATCGGCGACGGGCGTGGTGGGCCATGCGGACGCGGCGGCGCGGATGGCGGCGGCCTGAGCCTCCTGCGCCGTGGCGTCGATAACGGCGCCGACAATGTCGCGATGGTCGGCGGGGTTGCGGACCGAGCGCGCTACCCCAGCCCCGCCAGCGGGCGCGGCGCTCCAGTCGAGCGTGGCGCTGTGCTGGAGCGCCTCGGTCAGGCTGGCGAGCGTGGTTTCGTCGCTAAGGTCCAGCCCATCCGCATTGCGGCGGTCGGGATAGATGGCAGCGGGAAGCGCGATGAGATCATGATGCGCGCCGGGTTTTGGCATGGCTTTGACCATGTCGACCGGGTCGGCGATCATCTCCTCGACCGAGACGGCGGGATCGGCGATGCGATTGACGAAGCTGCTGTTCGCGCCATTTTCGAGCAGGCGGCGGACGAGATAGGCGAGCAATGTCTCATGCGTGCCGACCGGCGCATAGATGCGGCAGGGGCGGTTCAACCTGGTCGGCCCGACCACCTGTTCGTAAAGCGGTTCGCCCATGCCGTGGAGGCACTGGAATTCATAGCTGCCGATGCTGAAATCCGGGCCTGCCATCTGGTAGATGGTGGCGAGCGTCTGGGCATTATGGGTGGCGAATTGCGGGAACACCGCATCGGGCGCGGCGAGCAGTTTGCGGGCGCAGGCGATATAGGCGATGTCGGTATGCAGCTTGCGGGTGTAGACCGGGAAGTCGGCGAGGCCATCGACCTGCGCACGCTTGATTTCCGCGTCCCAATAGGCGCCCTTCACCAGCCGCACCATGATCCGGCGGTCGGCGCGGCGCGCGAGGTCGACGATCCAGTCGATGACGAACGGGCAGCGCTTGCCATAGCCCTGTACGACAAAGCCAAGGCCGTTCCAGTCGGTGAGCGCGGGATGAAGCGCCAAGCTTTCGAGCAGGTCGAGCGAAAGCTCCAGCCGGTCGGCCTCCTCCGCGTCGATGTTGAAGCCGATATTATAGCCCTTCGCGATCGCGGCGAGTTGCTGCACGCGCGGCAGCAATTCGGCCATGACCCGGTCCGCCTGCGCGCGGGCATAGCGGGGATGGAGGGCGGACAGCTTGATCGAGATGCCCGGCCCGGCATAGATGCCGCGTCCGCCCGACGCCTTTCCGATGGCGTGGATCGCCCGTTCATAATCGGCATAGTAGCGCGCGGCATCGGCCGCGGTGGTCGCCGCTTCGCCCAGCATGTCGTAGCTGTAGGCGAACCCCTTGGCCTCCATGATCTTGGCGCGTTTGAGCGCTTCCTTGATGGTTTCGCCCGTGACGAATTGTTCCCCCATCATCCGCATGGCGAGGTCCACGCCGCGCCGGATCACCGGCTCGCCCGCGCGGTTGAGCAGGCGGGCCAGCGCCGCGCCCAGCCCGCGATCATCGACGCTGCCGACCAGCTTGCCGGTGACCACCAGACCCCAGGTGGCGGCGTTGACGAACAGCGACCTGTCGGTGCCCAGATGCGATCCCCAGTCGCCATCGGCGATCTTGTCGCGGATCAGCGCGTCGCGGGTCGCGGCATCGGGAATACGCAGCAGAGCTTCAGCCAGGCACATTAGCGCGACCCCTTCCTGACTGGAGAGCGCATATTCCTGCACCAGCCCTTCGACCCCGCTCCCCTTGTGATTGGCGCGCAGCGCGGTGACGAGCGTGCGGGCGGTTTCGCGGGCGGCGACGCGGGTCGCATCGGGAAGGGTCGCAGCGGCGATCAGCGGCGCAAGCGCCTCTGCCTCGTCCCGGCGATAGGCGGCGGTGATCGCCTGCCGCAGCGGAGATTGCGCGCGGATGGCAGGGGCAAAGGTGGCGAAAGGTGGCTGAGCAGTCATGGCGTGCAGACTATCGCATTTCATGCGGTCAATCCGCCTTTTCAATGGCGCATTTATGATCGATATGACCTATGATTGAACTATGTCAGGCAATATGAATGGGTAAACCGCCACAAATAGTCGATCTGGATGATTTCGATCGCCGGATCATCGCCGCGCTGGTGGAGGATGGCCGGATGACCGTGACCGACCTTGCCATGGCGGTCGGGCTGTCCAAGACGCCCTGCCAGGTACGACTGCGGCGATTGCAGGAAAGCGGCGTGATCCGGGGGTTCCGGGCGATGGTCGATCCGGCCAAGCTGGGGATGGACCATGTCGCCTTTGCCGAGGTCAAGCTGTCCGACACGCGCGAAAGCGCGCTGACCGAGTTCAACGATGCGGTGCGGCGCATTCCCGAAGTCGAGGAATGCCATATGATCGCCAGCAGCTTCGACTATCTGCTCAAGGTGCGGACGGCGGACATCCGCCGCTATCGCACCGTGCTGGGAGAGAAGATTTCCAGCCTGCCCCATGTCGCCAGCACATCGACCTTCGTGGCGATGGAAACAGTGCTGGAGGCCGGGGGCAGGCGGAAATAGCCAGCGTCAATTGGGACGAAAAGTCTCCAGCGCGGCGCGCGCGCCATAGGTTTCCAAAATGGTCAGCCAGCGGACCAGTATATCGCGGAACAGCGGATTTGCGCCCAGAGCAGGCGGCACGACCGCGTCGAAGGCGAGGATGGCGGCGACCCGATCCTGCGTCGTCGCTGCCGCGCCCAGCATGGCGGCGATCGGCACGGCCAGCGGATCGTCCACGACATGCAGATTGCCCAGATCGTCATGGCCCACCTGCCAGCGAATCCAGGCGGCGACCGCCAGCGACAGGGCGTCGATCCCCTGCCCCGCCTCGATCCGCGCGGCGATGGTGGCAAGCAGGCGCTGGGGCAGTTTCTGCGATCCGTCCATCGCGATCTGGTGCGTACGGTGGCGCAGGGTTGGATTGTCGAAGCGGGCCATCAGCTCGCGGCGATAGGCCGCCACGTCAAGTTCCGCCGGGGGCGAAAGGGTCGTTTCTGCCTCGTCCCATAGCGTTTCGACGAAGATGCGGGCTTCGGGCAGGGCGAGGACGTCATGGACATAGTCGATCGCGGCAAGGCCACCCAGATAGGCGATGCCGCTGTGCGCGCCGTTGAGCAGGCGGAGCTTGGCTTCTTCCCACGGGGCGACGGCGGCGGTTATCTGAACACCCGCACCAAAGTCCGGACGCGGGCCGCAGAAGTCATCCTCGATCACCCATTGGATGAACGGTTCGGTCTTGACCATGGCCTGATCCTCAACGCCCAGACGCATGGTCAGGGCGGCTATGTCGTCGGGCGTGGTCGCAGGGACGATACGATCGACCATGGTTTCGGGGAAAGCGCCTTCCGCCGCGATCCATTCCGCCAGAGCGGCGTCGTGACGACGGGCGAGCGCCAGTACGGCATTACGCAGGCGGGTGCCGTTATGGGGAAGATTGTCGCAACTGATCGCGGTGAAGGGAGGCAGTCCCGCCGCTTTGCGCCGCGCCAGCGCCGCGACGATATAGCCGGGCGCAGTCTGCGGCTGTTCCAGCGACAGGAGGTCGGCGGCAAGTTGCGCGTCATCCTCGATCAGCGCGCCGGTGGCAGGGTCAAGCTTATAGCCTTTTTCCGTGATGGTGAGCGTAACGATATGGGTGTCGGGCGCTGCCATGGCGGCGATGAGCGTCTGCGGCGCCCTGGGCGCGACGATGACGTCCTGCACCGCACCGACGATGCGCGCCTGTTCCGATCCGCCATCGCGCACCAGCATGGTATAAAGGCCGTCCTGCGGCACCATCTGGTTGCGCACGGCAGGCGAACGCAGAGAGGCGGCGGTGATGCCCCAGCGCAGGTCGCCTGCGTTCAGGGCGTCGTCAAACAGCACCGCCTGATGTGCGCGGTGAAACGCGCCGATGCCCAGATGGACGACTCCCGGCTTGACCTGGCTACGGTCATACTTTGGGCGAATGACGTCGGCGGGAAGTACCGCGAGCATCTGACTCGACAGGCGGGTCACAGCTTGTAGGCCTGCTTGACGAGGTCATAGGCGAGCGCGCGGGCGACATCGAACGCTTCATCCTCCTCCATGCGATGTTCGACCACCAGTTGCGCCAGCCAGCCGCAATCCATGCGGCGGGCGACGTCATGGCGCGCCGGGATCGACAGGAAGGCGCGGGTATCATCGTTAAAGCCGACCGTGTTGTAGAAACCGGCTGTCTCCGTCGCGCGCTCGCGAAAGCGGCGCATCCCTTCCGGGCTGTCATGGAACCACCATGGCGGGCCAAGTTTGAGCGCGGGATAATGGCCGGCCAGCGGCGCCAGTTCACGCGAATAGACATCTTCGTCGAGGGTGAAGAGAATGAGGGTCAGGCGCGGGTCGGTGCCATAAAGGTCGAGCAAGGGCTTCAACGCGGTGACAAATTCCCCTGCGGTCGGGATGTCGGCGCCCTTGTCCTTGCCAAAGCGCGCCAGCACGGCGGCATTATGGTTGCGGTGTACGCCGGGGTGCAACTGCATCACCATGCCGTCCTCAATCGACATGCGCGCCATTTCGGTGAGCATATGGCCGCGGAACAGTTCCGCCGCCGCCGCGCTGACCGGGCCGGTGGTGACCTTGGCATAGAGCGCCTCAATCTCCGCGCGGGGCAGGTTGGCGGTAAAGGCGCACGGATGGCCATGGTCGGTCGAGGTCGCGCCCGCCGCGCGAAAATCTGCGCGGCGCTTTTCATGGGCGCACAGATAGCCAGCATAGCTGCCCGCATCCTCGCCCGCCATGGCGCAGAAGCGCTGGACATTGGCGATGAACTTGGGATCGTCGGGGTCCAGCACCGGATCGGGACGATAGGCGGTGACGACCTTGCCGCCCCAACCGCTGGCGCGGATCGCGCGGTGATGGTCGAGCGGGTCGAGCGGGCCTTCGGTGGTGGCGATGACTTCGATATTATAGCGATCGAACAGCGCGCGCGGGCGGAATTGCGGGGTTTTGAGCGCGGCGTCGATCAGGTCGTAATAATGATCGGCCGTCTCCACCTCCAGCCGGACGTCGATGCCGAACGCCTCGGCAAAGACCCAGTCGAGCCACATGCGCGACGGCGTGCCCCGGAAAAGATGATAGTTGGCGGCAAAGATGCGCCAGATGGCGCGCGGATCGCTGGCGGTTGCGCTGCCATCGACGGTGGGAACGCCCAGTTCGTCCAGCCTGACGCCCTGGCTGAACAGCATGCGGAACACATAATGGTCAGGGACGATCAGCAACTCCGCCGGGTTGGCGAATGGCTCGTCATAGGCGAACCAGCGCGGATCGGTGTGGCCGTGGGGCGAGACGATGGGCAGATCCCTGACGCTGGCATACAGCGCGCGGGCGATGTCGCGGGTGCGCGGTTCGGCCGGGAACAGACGATCGGGATGCAGAATGAGAGGCTTAGGCAAGAATCATGCTCCTTCGACGCGGCCTATGCCAGCGGTGGTGACGACCTGATAACGCGGAATGACAAGGTGGATGGCGCATAGCGCGACGAGATAGGCACAGGATGCGACGGCGAAGATCGGTCCGTAGCTGCCGATATTTTCCAGGATCGTTCCGGCAAATTTCGCCATCATCATGCCGCCGATGGCCCCCGCCAGCCCGCCAAGGCCGATGACCGATCCGGCCATCCAGCGCGGAAACACATCGCCCGGCAATGCGTAGAGATTGGCGGAAAAGCCCTGATGCCCGGCGCAGGCCAGCCCGATCAGGCCGACCGCCACCCACATGTTGGGCGCGTGGGTCGCAAAGGCGATCGGCACGGCGCACAGGGCCGCCAGAAACATCGCGCTCTTGCGCGCGCGGTTGACACTCCAGCCGCGCCCCATGAAGCGCGAGGATGCCCAGCCGCCAGCGACCGACCCGACATCGGCCAGCAGATAGACCGCGACCAGCGGCGGGCCGAAATCCAGCATCTTGACGCCATATTGCTTGTTGAAGAAGTCCGGCAACCAGAAGAGGAAGGTCCACCAGACCGGGTCAATCAGGAAGCGGCCCAGCATATAGGCCCATGTCTGACGCAGTCGAAACAGCGCGGTCCATTTGACGGGGCGTTGTTCTTCGACAGGGTCGGTTTCGATCCAGGCCAGTTCCTGCGCGCTCAGGCTCTTTTTCTCGCGCGGGCGGCGGTAGAAACCGAGCCAGGCGGCCAGCCAGACCACGCTCAGCAGGCCGGTGAGGATGAAGGCCCAGCGCCAGCCCATGGTGACGGCGATAACCGGCACGATCAACGGAGTCAGGATCGCGCCGACATTGGACCCGGCATTGAAGATACCGATGGCGAGCGCCCGTTCCTTTTTTGGGAACCATTCATTGGTTGCGGCGATCGCGGCGGGAAAGGTACCCGCTTCGCCCAGCGCGAGCGGGATGCGGGCGATCAGCATGCCCGCGGTCGAGGTGAAGAAGATATGGGCGACATGGCCGATCGTCCACAGCGTCACCGCCACCGCATAGCCCGCGCGCGCGCCGATCCTGTCGATCAGTCGGCCGAAAAGAACATAGGCGATGCCGTAACCGGCCTGAAACCAGATGGCGAGGTCGGCATAGCCGCGCTCCGTCCAGCCATAACGTTGCTGAAGATCCGGCTTGAGCGTCGGCAGGACGAGGCGATCGATATAGGAGAGCACGACCGCCGCGAACAGCAGGGCACAAACGATCCAGCGTATTTTACCCGATGGCTTTGGGATATCGGTCATGCAGACGCTCCAGGGAAAATCATTCGTCCTTCCGACGAAGGCGGGGGTACCGATTATGTTTGAGCGTCACGCGCGCTCGACCGGCCATGGGAAGGGTGAGGGCCGGCGTGCAGACCGCCCCCACCCTTCCGCGCCAATGGCGCGCTTTCCCTCCCCCGGCAGGAGAGGAAAACTCTGTTCAGCGTCGCTATCACTCGTTCGCCATGACGGCACCGCCATCGCGGCGGTCACAGGTGACGAAATGCTTGGCCTTAATGTTCTTTGCCATGGAACGGTCCTGCTGCGACGCTTCCGGCGGTGCGATCCGAGTGATGCCGCCGCGCGGTGATGAATAAATGATAGCGGTACCATTGGAGCATGTGCAGCAGGCTTGTCAATCGTGCAGCGCAGCATGAACAACTGGCGCGCGATAGCGCCGGATGCTGGGCCAATTCATGTCTATTGTGGCGTGTCATTTTGCGCTTCGCGATGAACGCCAGATTGCGCTACGAACCTCGCCGTAAAACATTTAGCATGACAAGGCCCAATCCGTTGAGTGACAGCAGAGCATCCCGCCGCCAGCGCAATGCGCCAACGATCAATGACGTGGCCCGCGAGGCCGGGGTGTCTCCGATGACGGTCTCACGCGTCATCAACGGGGAAAAGGCCGTCCGCCCGGCAACCCGCGCCAAGGTGGACGTAGCGATTGCCGCCCTGAATTACGCGCCGAGCGCAGCGGCGCGCAGCCTGGCCGGTGGCGAGGAGATGCGGATCGGTCTGCTCTACAGCAACCCGTCCTCATCCTATCTGAGCGAATTTCTGGTCGGCAGCCTGGAGCAGGCGAGCGGTAGCGGCGTGCATCTGGTGGTCGAGAAATGGGATGAGCAAACCTCCATCAAGGCAGTGATCGACCATCTGCTGCGCGGGCGAATCGATGGGGTGATCCTGCCGCCCCCGCTCTGCGACCTTCAGGACATGGCGCATGCCCTGGTCGCGGCCAATATTCCCGCCGTCGCCGTCGCCACCGGGCGATCGGATGGCGAACTGGCGGCGGTGCGGATCGACGATCGGCAGGCCGCCTATGAAATGACCCGCCACCTCGTCTCGCTGGGGCACAGCCGCATCGGCTTCATCAAGGGCCATCCCAATCAGAGCGCCAGCATCCGGCGGCTGGAAGGCTATGTCGATGCGCTGGACGAAGCAGGCATCGCCGTCCAGAATGATTATATCGCCCAGGGCTATTTCACTTACCGATCCGGGCTGGACGCCGCCGAACATATATTGGCGCTGCCCGATGCGCCGACGGCCATCTTTGCCAGCAATGACGATATGGCGGCCGCAACCGTGGCGATCGCCCACCGGGGCGGGCTGGACGTGCCGGGCGATCTGACCGTATGCGGCTTTGACGACACCTCGCTGGCGACCACGATCTGGCCTGAACTGACGACGATCCGCCAGCCCATCAGCGCGATGTCGCGCGCGGCGGTGGAGTTGCTGGTCAAGATGTTACGCGCACGGCGCGCGCAGGATGAAGACATGCCCGCGCATCTCGTGCTGGATCATCAGTTGATCCGGCGCCAATCGGACGCTCCGCCGCGGGTGCGGCCAAGGGTAGTCGGGCGTTAGCACCATCGGTTCGTTTCGCGCGAAGTCGAGAAACATCCGGCACGGCGCCTTGTGTTTCTCGCCTTCGCGCGAAACGAACGACTGTTCGATAGTTACGCTTCGCCGAACACCCGGCGGAAAATGGTGTCGACCTGCTTGAAATGATAGTCGAGGTTGAACTTGTCCTCGATCTCGGCAACCGGCAGCGCGGCGGTGACGTCAGCGTCGGCCTTGAGCAGTTCGAGCAGCGAGAGTTGGCCGTCTGATTCCCAGACCTTCATCGCGTTGCGCTGGACATAGCGATAGCTGTCCTCGCGGCTGACGCCCGCCTGGGTGAGGGCCAGCAGCACGCGCTGCGAATGGACAAGCCCGCCCATCTTGTCGAGATTCTTCATCATCCGCTCAGGATAGACCAGCAGCTTGTCGATCACGCCCGTCAGGCGACCCAGCGCGAAGTCGAGCGTGATGGTCGCGTCCGGACCGAAGAAGCGCTCGACCGACGAATGGCTGATGTCACGTTCGTGCCACAGCGCGACATTTTCCAGCGCCGGCACGACGGCGGCGCGCACGACGCGGGCCAGGCCGGTCAGATTTTCAGTCAGCACCGGATTGCGCTTGTGTGGCATGGCCGACGAACCCTTCTGGCCGGGCGAGAAATATTCCTCCGCCTCCAGCACTTCGGTGCGCTGGAGATGGCGAACCTCGACAGCAAGGCGCTCGATCGAACTGGCGATGACGCCCAGTGTCGCGAAGAACATGGCGTGGCGATCACGCGGGATCACCTGGGTCGAGACCGGCTCGACGGAGAGGCCCAGTTTGGCCGCAACATGCTCTTCAACCGCGGGGTCGATATTGGCGAAGGTGCCGACCGCACCGGAAATGGCGCAGGTCGCGACTTCGGCGCGCGCGGCGATCAGGCGCGCCTTGCAGCGGGTGAATTCGGCATAGGCTTCCGCCATTTTCAGGCCAAAGGTCACCGGCTCGGCATGGATGCCGTGGCTGCGGCCAATGGTCGGGGTCAGCTTATGCTCAAACGCCCGGCGCTTGATCACGTCGAGCAGCTTGTCGAGATCCTCGATGAGGATGTCGGACGCGCGCGCCAGTTGCACCGCCAGGCAGGTGTCGAGCACGTCGGAGCTGGTCATGCCCTGATGCATGAAGCGGGCTTCATCGCCCACCTGTTCGGCAACCCAGGTCAGAAAGGCGATGACGTCATGCTTGGTCACCGCCTCGATCGCGTCGATCGCCGCGACGTCGATTACCGGGTTGGTCGCCCACCAGTCCCACAGCGCCTTGGCCGCCGATGGCGGCACGACGCCCAGTTCGCCCAGCTTCTCGGTCGCGTGCGCTTCAATCTCGAACCAGATTTTGAAGCGGGCTTCCGGTTCCCAGAGAGCGGTCATTGCGGGGCGGGCGTAGCGAGGGACCATGGGCGAATCCTGCATAGGAAGGGAAAGGTGCCGCGCGCCTAGCAGCGTCCTTGCGCCGGGGCAAATCGCGCCGGTTGCGACAAAGAAAATCGAGTTAAACGCTTCGGCTGATCGCAATTGGAACAGCAAAGACAGTCGAATCGAGTATATTCCCAAGACAAGCCGTTAGACATGAACGGATGTTCAGGAACATTACCCGCTTTTGGGTCATTATCCCCTCGTCATTCAATGCCGGACAGATTGTTTTATTCTGTGACGGCCAAGTAACCGAGGAGATTGCCATGATCCGCACGCTTCTAATCACGAGCGCCCTTGCTATCGCCGCCCCCGCCATCGCGCAGGAGACGATGCCATCACAGGGCGCGATGCCCGCGACGCCTGCCCAGCCGGCCATGCCGGGCGATCCGCAGGCGGGCATGCCGCAGGCCGAAACGCCAGCGACTCCCGCAACGCCAGCCAATCCCAGCAATGCAGTCGCATCGATCGTCGACACCGAATTTCCGGCCTATGACGCCAATAGCGACGGCCAACTCGACCAGGCGGAATTTTCCAAATGGATGGTTGCCCTGAAGGATCAGGAAATGAAGGCAACCGGCAAAAGCTTGCCTGCCGAGCAGGTCACAGCATGGGCCAGCGGCGCATTCACCACGGCGGACACTGACAAGAGCGTGTCGATCAGCAAGCCGGAACTGGTCGCCTATCTGAGCGGCGGCGCCGGTTAAACAGACGCAAAGATCCTCCCCGTCGCGAAGGACGGAGAAGAAGAGCCCGTAAGGGTCGCAACAAATGGGCGGTATGGTGAAGACCATGCCGCCCTTTTTGCGTGACCAGGATCTGTTCTAGCTGCGTTTCCGCGCGTACAGCAATGCCGCGACGATCGCGGCCGAGCCGATGCCGACAGCCGCGCCGGTCCAGGCGACTTTGCCAGCGGATTTGCGTGCCGCGCTGGCAAGGTCGCGCTTGTCGTCAACGGGTTGCACGGGGGTGGCGGATGGAGCGTCGGTGTCCGGCGCAGTCTTTTCGGTTTTGCTCATGACAGCGACAGCTATGCCGCAAAGCGGCGGCGGGGAAAAGATGAAAGGCGGCTACATGACAACTATCCGTCGCAATCCGCCTGTGCCACCATCCTTGTCCAACCTGCCCCTTGACTTCCAAGCAATGACGATGTTGTTAGCGCTATCAGTAACGGTCGGATGGCCGGGGCATGTTGCAACGAGATAAAGATGGGAAGGACGCGAGAGGATGAGTGAGGGCAGCGCGCAGAAGGTCAACATGGCCTTTATCGCGGCGATCGTTGCGGTGGCGACGATCGGCGGTTTCATGTTCGGTTATGACAGCGGGGTCATCAACGGCACGCAGAAGGGGCTGGAAAGCGCCTTTGACCTGGGCAAGCTGGGCATTGGCATCAATGTCGGCGCAATTCTGGTCGGGTCGTCAATCGGTGCCTTTGGCGCGGGACGTATGGCCGACATGATCGGGCGGCGCGGCGTCATGATGCTGGCGGCGATCTTGTTTCTGCTCAGCGCGCTGATGGCCGGGGCCGCCGGTTCTTCCGCCATCTTCATCCTTGCGCGGATCATCGGCGGACTGGGCGTCGGCGCGGCGAGCGTGATTTCGCCGGTCTATATTTCCGAAGTCACCCCGGCTGCCGTGCGCGGGCGGCTGTCGAGCGTCCAGCAGGTCATGATCATTTCCGGCCTGACCGGCGCCTTCGTCGCCAATTTCGTGCTGGCGCGCCATGCCGGCGGATCGACCGCCCCGCTCTGGCTCGATTTCCCGGCGTGGCGCTGGATGTTCTGGCTACAGGCTATTCCGGCGGCGATCTATTTGCTCGCCCTGTTGTTCATCCCTGAAAGCCCCCGCTATCTGGTGGCGCGCGGGCGCGAGGACGAGGCGCTGGCGGTATTGACCCGCCTGTTCGGCGCGCAGGAAGCGGCGCGCAAGGTGGTGGAGATTCGCGACAGCCTGGCCGCCGACCATCATCGGCCCAAATTGTCCGACCTCATTGAAAAAAGCAGCGGCAAGATCCGCCCGATCGTGTGGACCGGCATTGGCCTGGCCGTGTTCCAGCAGCTGGTCGGCATCAACGTCGTCTTTTATTATGGCGCGACACTGTGGGAAGCCGTCGGCTTTTCGGAAGATAATGCGTTGCAGATCAATATATTGTCTGGCGTACTTTCGATCGGCGCTTGCCTGGGGTCGATGTTGCTGATCGACCGGATCGGGCGCAAGCCGCTGCTGCTGATCGGATCGGCGGGGATGGCGGTGACGCTGGCGATCGTCGCCTATGCCTTTTCCACCGCCATCACCGGCGCGGACGGCGGGGTCACGCTGCCGGGGCATAATGGCCTGATCGCCCTGATCTCGGCAAATCTCTATGTGATCTTCTTCAACATGAGCTGGGGGCCGATCATGTGGGTGATGCTGGGCGAGATGTTCCCCAACCAGATTCGCGGATCGGGTCTGGCGGTCGCGGGCTTTGCCCAATGGATCGCCAATGCGGCCATATCGGTCAGCTTTCCCGCGCTGGCTGTATCGCCGGGGCTGGTCATGCCCTATAGCGGCTATGCGCTGTTCGCCGCGATCTCCTACTTCTTCGTGCGCAAGATGGTGCAGGAGACCAAGGGTCGCGAGCTTGAGGAGATGGTTGGTTGAGCGACGGGCCGCTTGTATTGCGGGCGGGGGCGCTGGAAGCGGCGCTTTCCCCCGCTGCGGGCGGATCGCTGCTATGGCTGCGCCACGGGGGCGAGGATGTGCTGCGCCCCGCGCCGGGGGACTGCCATGATCCCCTGGGCATGGCGAGCTTTCCGCTCATTCCCTATGCCAACCGGATAGCGAATGGGCAGTTCAGCTTTGACGGGCGCGACTATCAGTTGCCGCGCAATTTCGGCGATCATCCGCACAGCATCCATGGCACTGGCTGGCAGGCGGCCTGGACCGTCGCCGATCAGGGTGCGGATGCGGTGCGGCTGGCTCAGGATCATGCGCGCGGCGCGGCATGGCCATGGCCCTATCGCGCCGAGCAGCATGTGGCGCTGCGCCCCGACGCGATCGACATGCGCCTGACGCTGACCAATATCGGCGATGCGCCGATGCCGGCCGGGCTGGGATTCCACCCTTATTTCCTGGCCGACGCCGGGACGCGGCTGCGCTTCGCAGCGAACAGCCTGTGGCTTTCGACCCCCGACATGCTGCCGGACCGGGAAGTCGCCGCCGACACGCTGGGCGACTGGTCGCGCGGGGCCAGGGTGATGGGCGACACGCTGATCGACAATGTCTATGGCGGATGGGACGGACACGCGATCATTGCGCGCGGCGATGGCCTGCGCATCGTCGTGACAGCGAGCGGCGCGGATTGGCTGCATGTCTATCGTCCGCCCAATTCAGCCGATTTCTGTATCGAACCAGTGAGCCACTGTCCCGACGCGATCAATCGGACGGACGGCATGACCGTGCTGGCGCCGGGTGACGCCACCCAATTGTCGATGACGATCCGCATCGACAAATAGGATGAGACGCTTCCGAAATGTGACGGGATCGCCTAAGCTGCCCCTGTTGAGCAGCAAGAGGACATGCCGATGCAATTTTTGCGGACTGCCTTCTGGGTCGTAATCGCGGTCGCCCTGGCCTTTTTCTGCATGGCGAATTATGTGCCCGTGACCGTCCGCCTGTGGGGCGACATGGTGATGGAAACCAAGTTGCCGGTCTTGCTGATCGGTGCATTTCTGCTGGGCGCGCTGCCCTTCTGGATCATGGCCCGCGCGACGCGCTGGCGGTTGAAGCGTCGGCTGGACAGCGCGGAACGCGCGCTGGCCGTCACCGCCGCCGCCACGCCGCCTGCGGTCGTCACCCCGCCTCTGGACGCGGACGTCCCCTCTCCGTCCCTTTCCCCTCTCAATCCTACAGGACCCGTATGAGCAGCCCCCTCTATGTCGCGATCGACACGCCGGACCTCGGCAAGGCGCAAAATCTGGCGCAGCAGGTGCGTCATCATGTCGGCGGGCTGAAACTGGGTCTCGAATTTTTCTGCGCCAATGGTCATCACGGCGTGCATGAGATGATGAAGTTCGGGCTGCCGATCTTTCTGGATCTGAAGCTGCACGATATTCCCAATACAGTGGCCAAGGCGGTGCAGGCATTGCACATGCTGGAACCGGCGATCCTGACCGTCCATGCCGCAGGCGGACGGGCGATGCTGGAGGATGCGAAGGCCGCGGCGGGCATCAAGACCAAGGTGGTGGCGGTTACGGTGCTCACCAGCCTGGACGATGCCGACCTGCTCGACATCGGCGTAGGCGGCAAGGCGGAGGATCAGGTGCGGCGATTGGCGGACCTGGCGCAAAATGCCGGGCTGGACGGCATCGTCTGTTCCGGCGAGGAAGTGGCGATGGTCAAGAAACATTGGCCCGACGGCTTTTTCGTCGTGCCGGGCGTGCGCCCGGCGGGCGGCGCGATGGGCGACCAGAAGCGCGCCGTGACGCCGCGACAGGCGCTGGATCGCGGCGCATCCATCCTGGTCGTCGGGCGGCCGATCAGCCTGGCGGAAAATCCCGATCTCGCCGCGCGCGAGATTGAAGCGACGCTGTAGGGTATAATGCGTTCACGATAACCCGTTGGACGTTTCATCCTGTAACGAGAAACGGGGCAGGATTTCTCCCGCCCCGCCCTGCTTTTAGAAGCGCCAGCCGACGCTGGCCACGACCTGATGCCGGTCAGTGTCGATGTCGAATTCGCTGCTGGTGGCGCCGTCCATATAGTCGATATGGGCGCTGTCATATTTGGAGTAGCGATATTCCAGCTTGGCAAAGGTGTTCTGGTTGATGGCGCGCTCCACGCCGCCACCGATGCGCCAGCCATCGAGCTTGAACGCGGTGTCGGTCGTTTCGTCGGTATCGCCCGCCAGTACGTTGAGCTTGGTGTTGGTGTAGCCGCCTTTCACATAGACCAGCGTATTGGGGCTGGCGAGGATACCGGCGCGCGCACCGATATAGAGGTCACGGCCCTGGCTCACCCGGCCGAAACCGAACTGGTCGGTCAGGTCGTAACGATCGCTCTTGGCAGTCGAGTCGGTATATTCACCTTCGACGCCCACGACCGCGCTGCCCAGATTAATGTCGTAGCCAGCGCCCACACCGTAGAGCAGTCCGTCGATCGACTGGTCGTCGCGACCATTATTATTATCGACATCGCTGCCCGCGCCGACATGGTCATAGCCCAAAATCGCTTCGACGCGCGGGCCGGTGAAGGTCGGGCCGACGTCCTGGGCCAGAGCAGGTGTGGCGACCGCGGTTCCGGCCAGAAGGGTTGCGACCACAAACTTACGCATATGCTTAACTCCAATTGTCATTCACGCCCTGCAGGGGTGAGACGTTGAAGCCGGAACAAAGCCGTTGGTTTCATGAACCTAAGATAAACAAGGACTTATGTTGCCGAATTGGCACAGTTCAGGCCGTTTCGTCCCCGTCCTGAGTGCTGGGAACGACGAACTGATCGTACGCCGTTCAGCGTTCCACCGCATCGACGGCGTCGGGGTGATCAATAATCCTTCGACACGCGCACGTTGGCGCTTTCGCGGCCCAGCGTCGATATGGCGCCAAGCAGCGATAG
Source organism: Sphingobium sp. B2 (assembly GCF_007693735.1). Lineage (NCBI taxonomy): Bacteria > Pseudomonadati > Pseudomonadota > Alphaproteobacteria > Sphingomonadales > Sphingobiaceae > Sphingobium > Sphingobium sp. B2. The sequence continues at coordinate 1,056,201 of NZ_VDBZ01000001.1, read as the reverse complement.
CCAGCGCGTGACCTGATATTCGATCCGGGTCGCGCTGTATCCCTGCCCGTCGGTGATCAGTTCGACATAGGTCTTGCGGGTCAGATATTTGCCCGCCGCGATCGACGTCCCCTGCCCCTGCGTCGGATCGGCGGCGATGATGCGCAGCCGGTCCAGCCCCGCCGCCTTGCGCACCGCATTGATCGGGTCCAGCCCGCCGCCGCCCTGTAACGAACCGACCGCAGAAGCGAGCTGCAAGGCTTCGGGCGCGGACAGGTTGGTGATCGACGTGCCAAAGAGGATGCGGGACAGAAGTTCGTCCTGCGGCAGCGCGGGAACGCTGGTGAAGGTGATTTCGGGCTTCAGGCCGGTGCCGCCGACATGGATGGTGGCGGTAAGATCACTGACGTCGGCCTGCGCGTCGATGTCCAGCGTCGGGTTCACAGGGGTCTTGCCGTCAAACTGGATGCGCCCTTCGCGCAGGTCGAACCGGCGCCCGGCAAATTCATAGCCGCCGCGCACCAGTTCCGCCCGACCCGCAATCGCCGGGTTGGTGACGGTGCCGCCAATGTCGAGAATGGCGCGCCATTCGCTGTCGAGGCCAAGGCCGGTGACGGTCAGGCGGTTGCGCGCCCGCGCCTTGATCGCCAGCGCCCAGGGGACGTTGGCGCGCACCCGCTCTACCTCCTCGCCACGCCTGTTGATTTCGGTCACCGCCAGTTCCGGAATCTGCGCCACGGCGGCAGCGCGGCCCAGCGTGAAGCGGCTCTTGTTGAGCGTCAGGTCGCCGCCGATTGTCCCGCCCACGCCATCGGAACGCAGGGTGATCGGCCCGGTGACCGTGGCGGCAATATCGTCGCGTTCCAGCAGGGCGGCATTGTCCGCCTGCATGGCCAGGTCCATGCCGACGCCCGCTATGCCGTTGAAGGTGAAGCGCCCGGTGCCGCTTACGCTGCCGCCATTTTGCGCGGTCGCGGCAAAGCTGGAAATGACCAGTTGCGCGCCGGAGAAACGCCCGCGCGCTTTGACATTTTTCAGGCGCATGCCGGTGACGGGGCTGTTGATCGCGGCATTTTCGGTCGCCAGCGATCCGGTGATCTGCGGGTTGCCCAGCGTGCCGCGTATGTCCGCGGAAACATCGACCGGGCCACCGATGTCGACAATCTCCACCCCGGTCAGTCGCCACAGCGTGTCCGCCGTGCCGCCATAGCGCAGCTGCGCGAAGAGTGGCGCGCGGTTGAGCCGTTCGACCAGGCCGCCTTCACGCCCCAGCGGATTGAGCAGCGCCTGCGCCCGGCCAATCGTCTTGCCATCGGCAACGAAGATCATGCGGGTGGCGAGACGGTCCGCCGTCAGCGCGGCGTTGACGCCCACATCGACCGGGCGGGAACTCAGGGACAGGCCAGACCGCGACAGGCCACGGATGCGCAGTTCCGCGGTCCCGGTCGGCAGGCCGCCGCCGCGCGGCTGGGCGTAGCTGAGCGAGCCTGTCGCGGTGCCGCCCAGACCCAGATTGTCATAACCAATGTCGAGCAGGGACAGCGGCAGTTTCTGCATCCGCGCCTCGACATGGGTGGACGCGCTGCCCAGTTCGCCCGCCAGTTGCAATGATCCACCCGCATAGCTGATGGTTGCAGGCGACAGGCGCCAGCCATCATCAGTACGGGTCAGCAACGCCGCGCGTGTCAGGCGGATGGGACGCTTGTCGACAGTGCCGCCAGCGGTCAGGCGGATGTGATCGGCATCGACCTGCGCTTCGCCCTGTATGTCGAAGATGCGGCCGCGCTGCCCGGACAGGCTGCCGCGTATCTTGCCCTGACCATCGACCAGATCGGCATTGGCGGCAAAGCGCCCCAGCAGCACCCCGCCGACGCGCAGGCCCCGCGCCTGCGCCGTGGCCGTCAGCGTCGTGCGCGAAGGATCAAGCAACATGGTCGCATCCAGCGTGCCGCGTCGCACCGCGATGACGGTCGGTCCGTCGAAGCTGGCATCGTTGGCGGTCAGTTTGAGCTGGACCTGCTGGATCGCATCCACTGGTTTCAGGCTGATATAGCCCGTCACCGGGCCGTTGACCGCCAATTGGCCGTCCAGCCCGCCGGTTACCGGGCGAATATCGCCGCTGGCGGTGACGCCGGACACGTCGATCCGCGCGATGCGGACCACCGCCTGCCCGCCCTGCGGCAGCAGGATGACGCCCCGGCCGGTGAAGGGACCAAGGGTCGATCCGCCCGCAGCGGTATAGCTGTATCCGCTTGCATCGGGGATCAGCTTTGCGCGCACGTCGCGCAGGCCCAGCGCCTTCATCGGGCTGGCCAGCAGCACATCGATGGTCGGGCGGTCGATCCTGCCATCCAGCGTCAGCCTGACCGGACCATATTGGCCATGCCGCCCCTGCCCCTCCAGATGCATCGTGCCATCGCGATGGCGCAGGCCATTGCCCGTCAGCGTCAGCAGCGGCGCATCAAGCCGCAAATTGGTGAGCGCCAACTGGCCATCGGGGCGCAGCGCGAGCGCGCTGCGAACGGTCGGCAGGCCGCCGCCCAGCGTGCGCAGAAATTCATTGTCCAGCCGCCGCACCCGCGCCAGCGCATTGCCGCTCAGGCCAAAGCTGCCATTGGGACCGGGCACTGCGCGCAATTTCGACGTCAGGTCGACGATGCCGAAGCCACGAATGGCCAGGCCGACAATCTGGCCATCCAGGCCAAAATCATACCGACCTGTCCGGAGGTCGGCGAGCATCAGCAGCTTGCCGCGCAGCTTGTCCGACCGCACGTCCATCGGATTGCTGACGATCTGCTGGCCCTTGATCTGGAGCACGCCGTCGAGCGCGAAATTGCGGACGATCCCTTCGACCAGTTCGCCCTGCCCATCGAGCCGCGCGGCGCGCAGGCGTACCGGGACCAGCGCCGGGCCATTTTCCGACCGACGCCCCTTGCCATCCATCCGCACGGTGCTGATCACCGTCTTGTCGAACGCCAGTTGGCGGGCGGTGAGCAGATATTCATAGCCCAGCGTCGCGAATGCACCGTCCAGGCGGATTTTCGCCGCGACATCCTGCCCGCGCATATTCTTGAACAAGGCCTGTGGACGGGCGAGCTTCAACTGCACCAGCATATTGTCGAGCGCATTGTTGCGCAGATCGATCGCGCCGTCCGCTTCCAGATCGATCGCGGCGGAACGGAGCCAGAGGCGACCATCGATCACCCGGTCCACCATCGTCCCATTGGCGCGCACGACCAGGCGCGGCGCGGCAATACGCTGGACAAGGCCATTGCCGGCGATCGCGCCGCCCTCGATCGAACCACGGGCCGAATAGGCGCCCTGGCGCGCGGCCAGCACGAAATCGGCGACAGGCTGGGCGTCGAGCGTGGCGGACAGGCGACCGTCCCAACGGCTCCAGCCGCCCTTGCCGCCGATGCGCAGATTGGCGTCCTGCTTCAGGCCCGCCATCGCCGCCAGAACGCCGCCCCTTGGCGCGTTGACCGTAACGTCCAGGCGGAAACGATCATCGTCGGGACGGCTGTCGAGCGCGATGGTCAGCGCGTCCTGCCCGTCGATCACGCGGGCGGTCAGGTCTATGATCGCACGGCCGCCGCGAATGTCCGCGTCGCCCGCCATCGTCGCCTGCTGCGCACGGCCAGTAATGCCCGGCGCGATCGTCAGCCGTCCGACCGAAAATTCCATCAGCCGGATGTCGAAACCGGGAAGGATCGGCCCCTGCTTCCGGCTGGGATTGAGCTTGGGCAATTTGTGCAGGGTGGCGCGCGGGATGACCAGCCGGTCGATGTCCAGCCGGTTATAGGCCCAGGCGAAAGGCCACCAGTCCAGTTCGACCCGTGGCGCGTCGAAGAAGCGGCCCGTCGGGTCGGACAGGGTCAGATTGTGGAGAACGGCCTTGTGATAAATGCTGCCGTCGATCCGGTCGACCTGGATGCGCAGGCCCGATGGCGGCTTGATCGTCGCGATCCGGCTGATGAGGAAGCGATGGCCGGGCGCCGTGTCGAGCCAGGCCAGCGCGCCCGCGACGATCAGCAGCAATGTGACGATGATGCCCAGCACCCAGCGCTGCCAGCGTCCATCCCAGGCGCGGCGGCGATGCGGCTTCGCGGCGGGCGCTTCGTCGACCATCAGAAGGCCTGCCCCAGCGACACATAGACGGCGACGCTCGGATCGCCCTTTTGCGGGTTGATAGGTGTACCGACGTCGATGCGGATCGGGCCGAAGTTGCTATAATAGCGCAGCCCAAGCCCGGTGCCGATGCGCAGGTCGCGGAAGCGCGGCAGGAAGGTGGTGGAGATATTGCCTGCATCGATGAAGGGCACGACGCCGAAATTGCCAAAGCGCACCCGCCCCTCCAGCGAGAATTCCGCGAGACTCTTGCCGCCGACCGGGTCGTTGTCCACGCCGAAACGCGGGCCGATCGCCTGATAGCCATAACCACGAACCGACGCGCCGCCGCCCGCATAGAAACGGCGGGACGGCGCGATCTGATCGACGGTGGAGCCAAGGATCGTGCCAAAGCGCGCACGCGCCGCGACGACGAGCTTTTCGCCCATCGGCTGATAGATGCTGCCATCCACCTGCACCTTGGCATAACCGAAGGTCTTGTCCTGAAAGGAAAGTTCGGGACTGAACCGGCCACCCAGACGAAAGCCCTTGGTCGGATTGAGCAGATCATCGCTGCCGTCATAGGTCAGGCTTAACGGAATTGCGCCGATCAGGAAGGTGCGCCGCGCACCGCCGCTGAAGGCATCTGCTTCGTCGGACGCGATGAGTTCCGCGCCGATGCGCCACACCCAGTCCTTCTGGAACAGGATGTTCGTCTGCCGCTCCAGCCCGCCCGCCAGGGTGATGGTACGCGCGTCATAGGCGTCGCGCCTGATGTTGCTGACCGACAGCAGGCCGGTCAGCACATTGTCGCGGCGGTGGAAATTGTTGCGGCGATAGGTGAAGGACGCGGTCTGTTCCTGCGTGCCGACGACGCCGCGCACCGTTACCGCGCCTTCGGGCGGGAAGAAATTGCGGTGCTGCCAGCTGACTTCAGCGCGATAGCCTTCGCCCGTGCCATAACCCAGCTGCCCCGCAATGGTGCGTAGTGGCGCCGGGCGGACATCGACCGCCAGATCGACATGGGAACCATCGCCCGCCTCTTTGGGTGTCAGGTTGACCGAGGAGACAAGCCCGGTTGCGACGATGGCGCGGCGCAGATCCTCGACATCCGACGCCTTGTAGGGATCACCGGGATGGAAGCGGGCAATCTCCTGAACATGGTGCGCGCTAAACAATTTTTCGTTGTTCATGCGGATCGCACCAAAGCTGCGATAGCCGCCCGGCGTGATGATGATGTCAAGGTCGCCCTTGCGCTCCTCATGATCGATCCGCACTTCGGGTTCATCGACCTTGGCAAAGGGGAACCCGGTTTCGGCCAGCACTACGGACAGCGCGTCGCGCCCGGCCAGAATGGCGTCGGCATCGACCGGATCGCCGACCTTGGGCGGGAAGGCGGCACGCAATTGCGCTTCCTTGTCGCCGGTTTCGGCAAGGCCGGTCAGATCGACCGAATCGAGCAGATATTGCGTGCCGGGGACAATGTCGAAGCTGACGGCCAGACGATCGCTGCCCGCTGGCGGCGCGGCAACCGCGCCCCGGATGCGCGCGGCATAATAGCCCTTGGCGCGCAGCAGCCGGTCCAGCAGTTCATTATCCTCTTTGATGCGACGATTGATCTGCGCGAGGTTGGCGGGCTTTCCATCGCCCTGCCGCAGCGCCGACAATTCCTCGAAGCGCTGCTTGAAGGTCGCATCGGCAATCGTGTCGATGCCGTTCAGTTGCACGGTGTAACGCCGTTCCTCCCCGGTGTCAGCAAAGGTCGCGGATTCCTCGACCGGCTCGACCGGCTGGGCGGCGTCAGGGACAGCGTCAGGCGTCGCCACCTGCGTATCAGCCGGGTCGACGGGCAGCGGCTTCACACTGTCCTCCTGCCCCATGTCCGGCCAGTCCAGGCCGATGTCGGGCATGGTGTCGAGCGACTGGTCGGGCACGGCTTGCGGTGGCGCGACGGACTGCGCCAGCGCCCCGCCCGGACAGGCGAGCAACATAGGAACAAGCAGGAGCCGTGCGGAATGCGGGCGGCCAGGAGGGCGGCGAAAGGTCCGCAAACCATGGGTCATGGCGATGGTCTAGACCAAATATGGGCGAAAGCGCCAGCCTTAGAAGCGGTAGAATGCGGCCAGTTGCCGCGACACGATCAGAAGGCGCTGTGCAGGCGATCGATCAGCGCGCGCGCCGGGTTGGCGTCCCTGACCGTGGCCGGACCCAGCATCATGTCCATCCGGTCCTGCAATCGTGCGACACGATCGTATAATTCCTGGCTCGCATCGATCAGCGACCGGGCCATGAAGGGAAAATCGGCGGCGAGTTCGGGCGGCGTCTGGGTCGCGCGGCCAAGCCGATATTTCTCGTCCGACAGATCGGCATCGCCAATCTCGCCCCGCTGCCAGGCCCGCTGGCTGAGCAACCAAGCGATGATGTGCATCAGCCGGGTGGTCACTTTCAGCGATTCGCAGGCGAAGGAGACGCGGCGCAACGGGTCGCTCATCCCCTCGTCCAGGCTGTTACTGCCGTCGAAATAGGACCGTGCCTCGTCAGCCATGACCATGGCTTCGAGATACAGGCCGTCGACCAGCCGCCGGTGAAGGCCACGATCCAGAAAAGCTGCGCTCTGCATGCAGGATGACTGACATATTATCGCAACCTTGTCAGGCCCATCGATGCGCTTTTAGCGGGGGCTGTCCCATTCAGGGCCGGTTAGCGCGACGTTAACCACAAAATTCCGCGCCAGGACCGATTTACGCGATGATGTCGGGCACCAGCCCGTCTTCCAGCTGCGCAATCTCGTCGCGCAGGCGCAGCTTGCGTTTCTTGAACCGGGCAATCTGCATCTGGTCGCCCGCACCCGACTCCATCAGCACGGCAATCGCGCTGTCGAGGTCGCGATGCTCCACCCGCAACAATTCCAGGCGGCGCATAATATCTTCCCGACTCACTGCGCCCCCGATCCGTCACCCACGCTCGTCATGTCCCCTGATACCCTGCCGCCCGGACGCGGGCCATCGCAAATTTTTCTCATTCAGGCGCAGCGTGCGAATCAGCGCGAGACACGATGATTATTTCATGATCTACTTCGTCGTCCATCACCCCTCATCTGGAGAATGTTATGGAAAACAGCCACATTTCAGCTCTTTCTGCCAAGCACGCAGGTATCGACGCCCGAATCAAGGCGGAGACGAGTCGGCCTATGCCCGACGCTATTTTGGTGGCTTCGCTCAAGAAGCAGAAATTGCGGTTGAAGGAAGAACTGGAAGCTCAGCACTAAGCATCAAGCGCGCTACGGGAGGAGGCCGGGACACGGCGGCTACAGGCTGCCGGTCCGGCCCTTCGCCTTCATTCCGGTCCACATTTTCAGACAATAAAAAGCCCCGCAACCAACGGGTAGGCGGGGCTGTTTATTTCCGGGCTGGATCAGCGCCTCAGCAAGCCGCGCTGGTGCAGTCGCAGATAATCGGGCACCGTCTGTTGCGCCGCGCCCGTCGAAACAGGCTTGCGCGCCAGCTGCGGGTCGATCGGCTCGTCAAAGGCCAAACCAATCTTGTCCCCGCGCGCCCAGGCGACGGTGCCGGTCATCTTGCCGATGCCGCGCAGTTCAAATTCCACCTTGATGCCCGCCGGAACTCCCCGTTCGCAATCGGCCATCAGGCCGGTGGCCGACAGGTTGCGGACGCGGGCCTTGCCCAGCGGTACGCCTTCGGGCGTCATGAAACTGGTAAGCAGGAACAGGCTGTCACGCGGCGCGGCGCGGGCCGGTCCCCGATCGGAAGATTCCTGTTGGTCGTTCATGCCAAGACCCGCGAATAAAATGCCAGATAATTGGCGGGCATCATAGGCGCGGGGGGATGGAGAAAGGGTTAATCGTCGCGGGAAATCTTCTCTTGCCGCTCATGCCGTTCCTGCGCTTCGACGGTCATGGTCGCGATCGGCCGGGCCTCCAGCCGACCCAGCGAAATCGGTTCGCCGGTGACTTCGCAATAACCATATTCGCCGTCCTCGATCCGGCGGAGCGCCGCCTCGATCTTGGAGATCAGCTTGCGCTGGCGGTCGCGGGTGCGCAGTTCGATCGACCAGTCGGTCTCGCTCGATGCGCGGTCGTTCAGGTCGGGTTCGCGAAGCGGCTCATTCTGAAGGACGGCAAGCGTCCCTTCGGCTTCGGCATGGATCTGCTTTTTCCAGTCCCACAAGCGCTGCCGGAAATATTCCAGCTGCAACGGGTTCATGAATTCCTCATCGGCGGAAGGCCGGTAGTCTGCAGGAAGTTCGACAGTCGATTTGGGCGGCTTGTCGCCGTCTTTATCGGAATTCAGGACCGATGCCATCTGGCTCTCCGACTCGGAGGACGCCGGCGCTTAACGACCGGGCGCCCATGACTTTTCATTGAGGGCGCGTCATAGCGACGGGCGAAGGGCGACACAAGCAGGCAATATTGCTGCGGTTCGTTTTCATCGGGGCTTGACGCCGGCGCAGCCGAGTCCCGCGCGCAAGGCAAATCAGCGAAACGCATCAAGCGATTTTTACCTGGCTCGCGACAGTCGTTCCATAGTGGGACGTTAACCATTTCCCTTTGGAAGAAGGTAGGATTTTCCTCGACTTGAATATCATATTCGGGGTTAACAGCGTTGCAGTTAACGCTTTCTTTTGCGTTCTTACGCATAGGAAGTTCCTACCAGCCCATCATTGGAAAAAGCCAATGCCGGGTCAGGGGGCAACAAAGTAAAGAGTGGATCCTATGTCGGTACGGATGGCATTGGCTAAGTTATGCGCCTGCACTTGCGGCGGAGCGATCATTGGCGGTGGCGCGGTGCATGTCGCCGAAAATGCGCGGCCGGCAGTGGTTCATAGCAGCAAGAGCACGAAGGCGGCAGCGCCGCGCAAACGCTATGCCGTGCGGACAGTGAAGCGCAAGGTGGTGCGTACGGTGAAAACCAGCACGCCGCGCACGGTCACGGTCGTCACGCAACAGGCGCCCATTCCCCTGCCTGCGCCGATGCCGATGGCCGAAATGCCGGTCATGTCCGGCGGCGGTGGCGCGGTTCCTGTCGTCATGGGCGGTGGCGGCGGCTTTGGCGGCGGCGGCTTCATCGGCGGCTTTTTTGGCGGCGGTGGCGGCGGCAGCGGCGGCGGGTCGGTGGTGATCTCCTCGACCAGCAGCTCGACCGGCGGCATCAGCAGCTCGACCAGCTCGACCACTGGCGGCGTATCGACATCGACCGGCGGGGTTTCGACTTCCACCGGCGGCGTGTCCACCTCAACGGGTGGCGTGTCCACCTCCAGCGGCAATGTGTCGACATCGAGCGGCGTTTCGACGTCGAGCGGTAATGTCTCCACGTCCAGCGGCAATGTCAGCAGCAGCTCGTCCTCGTCCAGCTCCAGTTCGTCATCCTCCTCCTCCTCCTCGTCCAGTTCTTCATCGAGCAGCTCGGGCGGATCGAGCGGCGGCAAGCCCGGCAAGCCGGGCCATGGTCACGGCCATGATCATGGGTCGAGCGGCTCCAGCGGCAGTTCGGGATCGAGCGGCAGCAGCGGTTCGTCGGGCAGCTCCGGGTCGAGCGGCAGTAGCTCGTCGTCCTCTTCCTCGTCATCCTCGTCGAGCAGTTCCTCCTCGTCGGGCGGATCGTCCAGCTTCGGCAGCACGGGCAGCAGCGGGTCGAGCGGCAGTTCGGGGTCGAGCAGTTCCTCCTCGTCGAGCAGCAGCAGCTCTTCCTCCTCGTCCAGCAGCTCCAGCGGCGGATCGAGCAGCAGCAGCGGCGGCACGGACGTCCCTGCCCCGCCGATGATCCTGCTGTTCGGTGCAGCCGCGGTCGCACTGGTCGCCCGCCGTCGCTTTGCCGATCGCAAGGCCGACAAGGCTGCCTGACCCGTCAGGCGATGACATGAAAAAGGGCGGCTCCCGGTATCGGGGGCCGCCCTTTTCGTTGGGGCAAAACTGGTGCGGATCAATTGTCGGCGATGATCCGTTCGATGTCCGCAATCGGATGATTGACCAGATCCTTGGCGATCTCGCCCGCCAGACGGCTTTCGACTTCCTTGTGATAATGTTTGCGCATTTCGCCCAGCGTGCCGGGCGGGGCGACGATGATCAGCTTCTCATAATCATTGGCGAAGGCGCGATGCTTGAGGATGTCGGCGGCCTGCGCGGCAAAGCGATCCTCCTCCAGATCGTGAAAATTGGTTTCCGACATGGCGCTGCGATGGCCGCCCACCGAATTGAACGCGCGGCCGGGTGTGTCGCTGCCCTGTTCGCGATCGGCCGGGTTATCCTGCTTCTCGACCTGCTCGGTTTCCAGGCTGGGAATGGCGGCATCGCCCTTGTTCCGGAAAAACAGCATCTTGCGGCCGTCAGCTACCAATATGAGCGCGTCCTGTTCTATCTGCATCGCCTGGTCCTTTTCATTTTAGCGGATGCCTGTTCAACGATCGGCAGCGCGCAGGGTTGCGTGGCTCGTCGCACGACGGCATAGGACTGGCCCATGCACGACATCCGTTTCATCCGCGAAAATCCCGCCGCTTTCGACGCTGGCCTGGCCCGGCGCGGGCTGGCCCCCTTGTCCACGCAGATATTGGCGCTGGACGAGCAAAGCCGGGCGATCAAGACGCAGTTGCAGGTCGGACAGGCCCGCCGCAACGAGGCGAGCAAGCTGATCGGCCAGGCCATGGGCGCCGGCGACAAGGACAAGGCGGAAGCGCTGAAGGCCGAAGTCGCGGCGATCAAGGAAAGCACCCCCGGTCTGGAAGCGCAGGACCGCGAAGTCGGCGACGCGCTGGGCGCGATGCTGGCGGCGATCCCCAACCTGCCCGCCGACGATGTGCCGCAGGGCGACGATGAAGCCGACAATGTGGAGGTCAGCCGGTGGGGCACGCCCCGCGACTTCGACTTTGCGCCACAGGACCATGCCGATTTCGGCCCGGCGCTGGGGCTGGATTTTGAGGGAGGCGCAGCTTTGTCCGGCGCGCGGTTCACTGCGCTGCGCGGCCAGATGGCGCGGCTGCACCGGGCGCTGGCGCAATTCATGCTGGACCGGCAGACGGCCGAGAATGGCTATGAGGAGGTCAACCCGCCGCTGCTGGTGCGCGACGAGGCTTTGTTCGGCACCGGGCAATTGCCGAAATTCGCCGAGGATCTGTTCAGAACCACCGATGGCCGCTGGCTGATCCCGACCGCCGAAGTCAGCCTCACCAACCTTGTCGCGAACCAGATCGTGCCGCTCTCTGACCTGCCTGTCCGGCTGACGGCGCTGACCCCCTGTTTCCGTTCCGAAGCGGGGTCCGCCGGGCGCGACACGCGCGGGTTCATCCGCCAGCACCAGTTCGAGAAGGTCGAGCTTGTCGCGATCTGCGCGCCCGACGAGTCAGCGGCGGAGCATGAACGCATGTGCGCGGCGGCGGAGGGTATCCTCCAGGCGCTTGGGCTTCCCTATCGCAAGATGCTGCTCTGCACCGGCGACATGGGCTTTGGCGCGCGCAAGACATGGGATCTGGAAGTGTGGCTGCCCAGCCAGAACACCTATCGCGAGATCAGCTCCGTCTCCAACTGCGGCGATTTTCAGGCGCGGCGGATGAACGCGCGCTACAAGCCGGAGGGGGAGAAGCAGACCCGTTTCCTCCACACGCTGAACGGATCGGGACTGGCCGTGGGCCGCACATTGGTAGCGGTGCTGGAAAATTACCAGCAGGCCGACGGCAGCGTGATCGTGCCGGAGGCGCTGGCGCCCTATATGGGTGGGGTGACGCGCCTGACGCCAAAGGCTTAGCCGTTCGCCCTGAGCGAAGTCGAAGGGCCATGCCGAGCGCTAGCGAGGCGGCTTCGCTTCGCTCAGCGGAAGGCTTCGACAAGCTCAGCCCGAACGGAGTTGTTTATTCCATGCGTATCCTCCTCACCAATGACGATGGCGTTCACGCGCCCGGCCTCAAGGTACTGGAAGCCATCGCCCGCCAGTTTTCCGACGATATCTGGATCGTCGCGCCGAGCGAGGAACAGTCGGGTGCGGGGCACAGCCTGACCCTCACCCGGCCCCTGCGCATCCGCAAGCATGGCGCGCAGCATTACAGCGTCACCGGCACGCCGACAGACGCGGTGATGATGGCGGTGGGGCATTTGATGAAGGACGCGCGGCCGGACCTCATCCTGTCGGGCGTCAATCGCGGCGCCAATCTGGCTGAGGATGTGACCTATTCGGGTACTGTGGCCGCCGCGATGGAAGGGGCGATTTCGGGGATTAGGTCGATTGCGCTGAGCCAGGTCTATGCGCGTGAGGGGATGGGCGACACGGTGCCCTTTGCCGCTGCGCAGGCATGGGGCGCAAAGGCGATCGCCCCACTGATCGCCATGCCACCTTCGCGCCGGATGCTGTTCAACGTCAACTTCCCGGCGATCGAACCCGACGCGGTCAAGGGCATCCACGTCGTGCGGCAGGGCTTTCACGATGTCGATCGCACGAAGATCATCGAAGGGACCGACCCGCGCGGCTACCGCTATTACTGGTTCAGCCTGGGCAGCAGCAATGCGGTGCCGGAGGGGAGCGATCTGGCGGCGATCGCGCAGGACTATGTCACCGTTACGCCCCTCCATTACGACCTGACGCAGGACAGCGCCATGGCGGCGACTGCGGCGGCGTTCGGGCAATAGCGGCAGGGGGTGGCAAGCGCGGCGCGATGCGATAGACAGGCGGCGATGTCACGTCCGCTTCTTCCATCCGCCATGCTGCTTGCGCCGCTGATACTGGCCGCCTGTATCCCCATGGAGGCCCGCAACGAAACGCCCCCGCCGCAGTTGAATGCCGACGCGGGTGCCGTCGAACTGGTGGAAGCCGAGCCGGTATGGACCGCGCAGCAGGTGGTCGCCAATGCGCAGACGGTGGCGACGTCCACCTATGTCGTCCAGCCCGGCGACACGCTGCGCGGCATCGGCAATCGCACCGGCGCGGGATCGGAAGCGATTGCGCGCGCCAATGGGCTGACGCCGCCCTTTGCCATCCGCATCGGCCAAAAACTCGCCATTCCCGGCGGTCGCTATCATCTGGTGGCGGAAGGGGAGACGGGCATCGCGATCGCGTCCGCCTATGGCGTGGCATGGAGCCGCATCGTTGCCGCCAACGGCCTGACGGAACCGTTCATGCTGCGGCGCGGACAAAGGCTGCTGTTGCCGGGCGAGGCTCCGGCGACGGCCCCCAGCCTGGAGCAGCGCGCCGCCGCGTTCCATATCGACATTGACGATGTGCTGACCGGCGGCCAGCCAGCGGCGGCAGAAAATGCGCCGGTGGCGGTCGCTTCGTCGCAGCCACGCCCGCTGCCAAGCAATGTGCCGATGGCCCAGCCCGGCAGCTTTGCGGGGCGTTTCGACTGGCCGGTCAAGGGCAAGCTGCTATCGCGCTTTGGCCCCGGCGAAAGCGGCGCGAAGAATAATGGCATCGATATTGGCGTCCCCGCCGGCACGCCGATCCGCGCGGCGGCGGACGGCGTTGTCGCCTATGCGGGCGACCGGGTGGCGGTGTTTGGCGGGCTGGTGCTGATCAACCATGGCAGCGGCTGGGTCAGCGCCTATGGCCATGCCAGCCGCGTGGATGTGGTGCGCGGCCAGAAAATCACGCGCGGCCAGACCATCGGCCTGACCGGCGACACCGGCTATGCCAGCCAGCCCAAGCTGCACTTCGAATTGCGCAAGGACCGCGTGCCGGTAAATCCCGTTACGCATCTGCCGACCGCGCCATGAGGATAAACCGGGGATCATCGCGGACGACCGAAGGCTTTTTGCGGCGGCGCTCCTCCCTGCCGATGTGGGTGGACCTGAGCTGGCGCGTCGGCCTGGTATTCGCGCTGATCGCGGTGGTGCTACTGCTCCACTGGGTCGGGCGGGACGGGCTGAAGGATAATCTCGACAATCATATCAGCTTTGTCGATGTGCTCTATTTCACGACCGTCACCGTGACGACGGTGGGCTATGGCGACATTGTCCCGGTCACACCCGAAGCGCGATTGTTCGAATCGCTGTTCGTCACGCCGATCCGGCTGTTCGTGTGGCTCATTTTCCTCGGCACAGCCTATTCGCTTTTCCTCCGCAACATCCTCTACAGGTGGCGCATGGCCCGCATACAAGCCGATCTGCACAATCACATCATCGTCACCGGCTTTGGCACCAGCGGGCAGGAAGCGGTGCATGAACTGCTCGCGCGCGGCACCGACCCGCGTGAGATCGTCGTGATCGACGGCAGCGAAGCCGCGCTGGAACTGGCCGAGGCGCAGGGGTGCAATATATTGTGCGGGGATTCGACCCGCGACCGGACGTTGAAGGACGTGGCGATCCACCGCGCGCGCAGCATGATCGTATCGGCCGGGCGCGACGATACGTCGATCCTGATCACGCTGACCGCCCGCCACCTCGCCCCGCGCCTGCCGATCAGCATCGTCGTGCGGAACGAGGATAATGAACTGCCCGCGCGGCAGGCGGGCGCAACCACGGTGATCAACCCGGTCAGCTTTGCCGGGCTGCTGCTGGCGGGCAGCACCAGCGGCAAGCATATCGCCGACTATATGGCCGATCTGGCGGCGTCTGGCGGGCGGGTGAAGCTGAACGAGCGCTTTGTCAGCCCGCAGGAAATTGGCGGGCCGCTGTCCGCCATCACCACCGGCCTTGGCGTACGCATCTATCGCGACGATCGGCCGATCGGTTTTTGGGAGCCGGGCGCGCAACAGCTTCAGACCGGCGACCTGATCATCGAGATTGTCGAGAGCGAGGGTCTGGAGACAGGCGGCGAGCAGGCCTGAAAGCGCGCGCCAATCGCGCGGCGTGACATTCCGCGCAAAAATCCCTATGTGCGCGGCCATCATGGCAACCAAATTTCCTGACGCGCCGAAAATCGGCATGGTTTCGCTCGGCTGTCCCAAAAACCTGGTGGACAGCGAACGCATCCTGACGAAGCTGCGCTCCGACGGCTACCAGATGTCCGCCGACTATGCCGGCGCCGACGTCGTGCTGGTCAATACGTGCGGCTTTCTCGATTCGGCCAAGGAGGAATCGCTGGAAGCGATTGGCGAGGCGATGGCCGAAAATGGCCGCGTCATCGTGACCGGCTGCATGGGGGATGAGGCGGACCTGATCCGCGCGAAATTCCCGCAAGTGCTGGCCGTCACCGGCGCGCATCAATATGAGCAGGTCGTCAACGCGGTGCATGACGCATCGCCGCCCGTCCCCAACGCCTTTGTCGACCTGGTGCCCGAAGGCGGGCTGAAACTGACGCCGCGCCATTACAGCTATCTGAAGATTTCCGAAGGCTGCAACCATCGCTGCTCCTTCTGCATCATCCCCTCGATCCGGGGCGATCTGGTGTCGCGGCGGATCGACGCGGTGCTGCGCGAGGCGGAGAAGCTGGTCGCGGCGGGGACCAGGGAATTGCTGGTGATCAGCCAGGATACGTCGGCCTATGGCGTCGATACGCGGCATGAGACGCACCAGTGGAAAGGCCGCGACGTGCGCGCGCACATGACCGACATGGCACGCGAACTGGGGCAGCTGCGCACCGCCGAAGGGCGCGCGCCCTGGGTACGGCTGCACTATGTCTACCCCTACCCCCATGTCGATCAGGTCATCCCGTTGATGGCCGACGGGCTGCTGACGCCCTATCTCGACATTCCCTTCCAGCATGCCGCCCCCAGCGTGTTGAAGGCGATGAAACGCCCGGCCAATGAAGCCAAGGTGCTGGACCGCATCCATAAATGGCGCAGCATCTGCCCGGACATCACCATCCGCTCGACCTTCGTGGTCGGCTTCCCCGGTGAGACGGAGGCGGATTTCCAGTATCTGCTCGACTGGCTGGATGAAGCGCAACTCGACCGTGTCGGCGCGTTCCGCTTCGAGCCGGTCGAGGGTGCGGCGGCCAACGCCCTGCCCGGCGCGGTGCCCGACGAGGTCAAGGAAGAACGCTATCAGCGGATCATGGAAAAGACCGCCGCGATCAGCGCCGCCAAGCTCTCGGCCAAGGTCGGCCGCGTGCTGCCGGTAATCGTCGATGAAGTGGGCGAACCGGACGAGGAGGACGGCTCAATCGGCGCGACTGCGCGCTCACAGGCCGACGCACCGGAAATCGACGGCAATGTGTTCCTGCGCGATGTCGGCGAAGGACAAAAGGCTGGCGACATGATCGACGTCACAATCGAGGACGCCGACGAGCATGATCTCTATGGTGTGCCGGTTTAACATTCATCCTCCCCTGCAAGGGGAGGACTATTGCGTATGACTTTTCGTTATTCCTCCAACGTCATCCTGAATTTATTTCAGGATCCATCATGCGCCAAAAGCCGCCGCTGGGGAGGAGAAATGGATGCTGAAACAAGTTCAGCATGACGATGAAGATAGGGGCACGAGTTCCATTTGCCATAACCCTGCCTTCGAGGGGAGGATGGGAAAGCCTGTCTCTTATACACATCTAGATGTGTATAAGAGACAGCGGCGCGACTGCGCGCTCACAGGCCGACGCCTGTCTCTTATACACATCTAGATGTGTATAAGAGACAGGCGTATGACTTTTCGTTATTCCTCCAACGTCATCCTGAAGTTATTTCAGGATCCATCATGCGCCAAAGCCGCCGCTGGGGAGGCGAAATGGATGCTGAAACAAGTTCAGCATGACGATGAAGATAGGGGCAAGAGTTCCATTTGCCATAACTCTGCCTTCGAGGGGAGGATGGGAAAGCTGGGCAAATCACCTTACCCCGCCACAAACCCATCCTGATATTCCGTCTTGATCGCCTTGCGCATCGCCGCATCGACCGGCAGCGCGACCTCATACGTCCCTTCCGCGTAAGGCCCGGCACTATAGGGGCCGACCACGACGGTCACGCCGTCGATCAGCTTGCCGTCCTTGGACGTCAGCACCAGCACCTGTTCCATCGGGTCGATGCACTGGCTGAATTCATCGGCGTCCCGCACCACCGGCGCACCGCGTTTTTCCGCGCGTTGCTTGTCGAGTTCGGCGCAGAAGCGGTCGCGGATGGCGGCGGCGAAGGCGGCGGGCGTGGTCATCACCGCCTTGACACTGGTTTCGCGGCTGCGCGCCTTGTCCCATAACAGGCTGTCATAGCCGGTCATGCCGTGCGCGCCGCCGGTAAAGACATAGGTTTGCGACTGGAGCGCCAAAAAGCGCGGGGTATCGGCGGAAACGCTCCATTCCGTTTCCAGGCTGTGCGCGCGAAACGGATAGCCGGCCTGCTTGGCGGACGCGCTGTCATCCTTCGCCATTTTGAGCGCATCGGCCTTGGACGTCGTCAATTGCTTGTCGAACTTGTCGACCAGCGCGGGGATGGCAGCCGCCTGCGCCGGATAGGCATAGGCGAATTCCAGCAGCGCGCTCTTGTCCGTCTGCTTGAAGGGTTTGGCCGGGGGAGCCTGTGGCGGCGTTCCCGCCATCCTGTCGGCAAAGCGGGTCGCCGCGACATTGGCCGCATCATTGCCGCCCGCCTCCTCGTGCGAGGGGCTGCAAGCAACCAGCAGCATCGCGGCGATACCCAAAAGCCCCGCCGACCGGGCCAGTTCCCCCTGCCGCATCAGTGCGCCCGCGCAGCGCGGCAGCGTTCGCCGATCGCCTTGCGCGCATAGTCGCTTTGCAGCGCCTGCCCGGCATTGGGCCAACCCTCGGCGATCAGCGCCTGTTCGACGGCATGGCCATTTTCAAAACGGCCGCTTTCCGCCAGCACATAGGCACGGGCGCGGGCGGCCTGGAGGCCGCGGTCATCGGAATGAATCATCGTCTCTCTCCTTGGCATTTTGCGATGCAGATGAAGCTAGGCCTCAGCGGCGCTGGACGCAAATGGGGAAAGGGCGACATGTGCGATGCGGGCGATGAAATTTCGCGCTTTCCATCCCTTGCGCCTTTCTCCTAAACCGACCCCATGACCGATTATTCAGCCTTGCTCAAAGCCGACAACGACCAGCCCGCCCGTTCGATCCACCTTGTCGAGGCGGCAGGCTATGACGATTGGCTGGCGGCGCAGCCGGATCGGGTCCGCGCGATTGTGGCGGCGCAGAAATTTCAGGGGAAGCCGGGCGAACTGGCGATCGTGCCGGGCGAAGCCGCAGGCGACTGGTGGGTGGTGGCGGGCATCGCCAACAAGACCGCGCCCGGCCCCTGGTGCCTCGCAAAACTCGCCGAAACCCTGCCCGAAGGCATGTATCGACTGGCCGAAGGATCGCCCGATGCGGCCGCCCTTGGCTGGCTGACGGCGCATTATCGGTTCGATCGCTACCGCAAGGACGAAAACCCGGTCGCGCCCCGCGTGCTGCTGACCAGCGACGTGGCGCGGATCGAATCGACGGTGCAGCTGGCGCAGGCGATCGCGCTGGTGCGCGACCTGGTCAACACGCCTGCCGCCGACATGGGGCCGCCCGATCTGGAAGCCGCCGTGACGCAACTGGGCAAGACGTTCGGCGCCAGCGTCAGCACGACCCGCGGCGATGCCCTGGAACAGGGCTATCCGATGATCCATGCGGTGGGCAAGGCTGCGGACAAGAGCTTCGCGCCGCGCCTCATCGAACTGACATGGGGCGATCCGGCAGCGCCCCGCATCGCGATCATCGGCAAGGGCATCTGCTTCGATAGTGGCGGGCTGGACATCAAGCCTTCGTCGGGCATGCGCCTGATGAAGAAGGATATGGGCGGCGCGGCCCATGCCCTGGCGCTGGCGCAACTGATCATGGGCGCGCGCCTGCCGGTGCGGCTGCACCTGCTGATCCCGGCGGCGGAAAATGCGATCAGCGGCAACGCCTTCCGCCCCGGCGACATATTGCGCACCCGCAAGGGGCTGACGGTCGAGATCGGCAATACCGATGCAGAAGGAAGGCTGGTGCTGGGCGACGCGCTGACCCGCGCTGGCGAGGAGAAGCCGGACATCATCATCGACTATGCCACGCTGACGGGCGCGGCGCGGGTCGCGGTGGGGCCGGACCTGCCCGCGCTGTTCGCCAACGACGATGCGCTGGCGACGGAGATGGCGGCGGCTGGCACGGCGGTAGATGACCCGACCTGGCGGCTGCCCCTGTGGGATGGCTATGCCGACATGCTGAAGTCCGACATTGCCGACATCAACAATGCGGGCGAAGGCGGATTTGCCGGGGCGATCACCGCCGCGCTCTTCCTCAAACGCTTCGTGCCGGACGATGTGCCCTGGCTGCATCTCGACACGTTCGCCTGGCGGCCAACGGCGAAACCGGGCCGGGCGAAGGGTGGCGAAGCATTGGGATTACGCGCGGTTTTCCGGCTGTTGCAGCAGCGATACGGGCGTGATTGATATTGCAAGAGAATGTCGGCGTCCGTTACGCAACCGGATTGTGCATCGTGCGTTAAGGCCACATGAACGCTCATCCCGCCACCGATCTTTCGCCCGCAATCGACCGGCCCGGCCTGCTGCCGCTGACCCACTGGATGCGCACCCTTGTTGACTATGTCCGGTCGGGCAAGCCCGATCTGACCAACCGGCAGATGGCGCTGATGCTGACCGTCTATATTGCCGCCGGGCCACATACGGTGCGGGGTCTGGCCGAAGCGCTGCATGTGTCAAAGCCCGTAATCACCCGCGCGCTCAACAAATTGTCGGCCCTGGGCTATCTGCGCCGCGAACGCGATGTCAGCGACCGGCGCAATATTTTTATCACCCGGACCACCAAAGGGGCGGAATTTCTTGACGCCTTTCACCTTTTCATCGCAGGAACCGCGCGCGATGACAGGTACGAACAACCCCGCGCGGAACGAACCGCCTGAAAGAACCCGTTTCAAGCTCGACGGGCGTTCCGTCGCGCTCGACCGCCGCGTTCATGCGGCGCGGGGTGACCTGGCCGATCTGGCGCTGGCGGGGACGTTATTTTCCGCCCATTACGCCCGCGCCGTCCCGCTCACCTGCGTCGCGCCCGGCTCGCCGATCCTGACCGCGCCATCGGCCACGGGCGAAGCCGTCAGCGAATTGCTGCGCGGCGAAACATTCCATGCGCTGGACGTGATGACCGACTGGGCCTGGGGCTTTTGCGGGCATGACGGCTATGTCGGCTATATCCGGCGGGAAGCGCTGGACGTGCTGGAGCCGGTGAGCCACCGGATCACCGTCAACACCGCTCCGCTGTTCAGCGCGCCGGACATCAAGGCACCGATCGCTGACTACTGGCCGGGCGGCGCGCTGTTTTCGGGTGAGGCGGAGGATGGCTTCATCGCCTGCGCCGAAGGCTTCATCCATATCCGTCATGCCACCCCGCTCGACACGATCGCCACCGATTGGGTCGCCGTGGCGGAGCGCTATCTGGGCCAGCCCTATGTCTGGGGCGGGCGCGGGCATCGCGGCATCGACTGTTCGGGACTGGTGCAGGTCGCGCTGGGCCAGTGCGGCATATCCGTACCGCGCGACACGGACCTGCAATGCGAAGGGATCGGCAATCCGATCGACAGCGAGGCCGTGTTGCAGCGTGGCGACATCCTCTTCTTCCCCCGCCATGTCGGCATCATGATCGACGGCAAGACCCTGCTGCACGCCAATGCACACTGGATGGCGGTGGTCGCGGAACCCCTGGCCGACGTGGTCGCGCGGCTGGCCGGGGATCATGCCCAACCCATCATCGCGCGGCGGAGGATCGGCGCATGACGACACAGGTTTTCATCGACGGCGGCGTCGGCACCACCGGCATAGAAATCGCCGACCGGCTGGCCGGACGCTCCGAATTGTCGCTGATCCGTCTGGACGAGAAGGATCGCAAGGATGCGCGCGCGCGCCGCGATGCACTGAACGCGGCTGACGTCGTGATCCTGTGCCTGCCCGACGATGCTGCGCGCGAAGCCGTGGCGCTGATCGACAATGACCGCACCTGCGTGATCGACGCATCGACCGCGCATCGGGTGGCGGATGGCTGGACCTATGGCTTTCCCGAACTGGAACCCGGGCATCGCGAAAAGCTGGCAGCCAGCCGCTTCGTCGCCAATCCGGGCTGCTGGCCGACCGGCTTTCTGGCGCTGGTGCGGCCGCTGACGCTGGCTGGTCTGCTGCCGGTCGACTGGCCCGTCACCGTGTCGGGCGCGTCGGGCTATTCGGGCGGCGGCAAGGCGATGATCGCGGAATATGAAGGGGCCAACGGCGCGCCGACCGCTCTGCGCGCCTATGGCCTTGGCCTCGCGCATAAGCATGTGCCGGAAATGACCCGCTATTCCGGACTGGCTCACGCGCCCCTGTTCGCACCTGCCGTCGCCAACGCCTATCGCGGGATGCTGGTGGAAGTGCCGTTGCAATTGCGCGCAATGCCCGGATCGCCCACGCTGGCGGACGTCCATGCGGCTTTGGCGTCCGCCTATGCCGGATCGCCGATCGTGAGCGTCGCCGCGCTGGCCGACAGCGACGCCATGGGCAAGATCGATCTGGAACAGGTTGGCGCGACCGACCGGCTGCAACTGTTCGTGTTCGGCAATGCTGCCGCCGGTCAGGCGCGGCTGGTCGCGGCGCTCGACAATCTGGGCAAGGGCGCGGCGGGCGCGGCGGTGCAGAATCTCAACATATTGGCGGGACTGCCCGAAACCGCCGGATTGCGCCTGTAGACCATCGAACCAGTCGCGGGTCGACCGTCAGTGAATCGTGCCCAGCGGCTGATCATGGGTCAGCAGCACGATCAGGCGTTCGATCTGCCGCCAGTGGCAAAAATGGATATGGTTGCCCACGTCCAGGCTGCGGTCGGCGCGGGCAGCGGCTTCATAACCGGCATTTTCGCCGAACAGCGCCATCAGTTCGGCGGCGTCCTCATAGCTCTTTCGGCCCGAAAGATATGGCAACTGCATTGCGACCCCCATTATATTTCCGGCGACACCCATTGGTTCGCTCCCTTCTTCAATCCCCGTGCCATTTCAACGCTTTGACGGGGTTGGCGGGATGCGAGGGTGAACAGGTCATTAGCCAAGTCCCATGATGGGACAAACATCCCGCAACGGCACGGCCAGTCCCGAAACGACGCCCGCGGCCCTGTGACAGCAAAGCCTCTGGCCTTGTCGCATCGTCCATGGCAAGGGGCTGCGCATGAGCAATGACAGGAAAGAGCCGACCGGCGCGGGCGCGATCATCGCCCTCCTCATCCTGGGGGGAGCGATCACTGGCGGGATGATGGGCCAGCCCAGCATCGGCCTGCTGGCGGGTGTGGCCGCTGGCGTGCTGATCGCCGTGCTGCTGTGGCTGCGCGACCGGCGCAAATAAGCGTCGAAACTGCCGCCCATCCACCTTGCCCGATGCGGCACGGCGACATAGATGTGGGGGATGAACAAGCATCTGATCGCCCTCCCCCTCGTCGTCCTCACGCTGGCCGGCGGCGCATTCCTCTATCTTGCGCAAGGGGACACGGCCCAGTTGCCACCCGGCGCGGACACGGGGCGCGAACCGGTATTCACCGGACCGCGCAGCGAGATGATCCCGACGGTCAATATCGCCGAAGTAAAGCCCTGGACCGCAGGTGAAGCGCCGGTGCCCGCCAAGGGGCTGGCCGTCGCCCGTTTTGCCGACGGACTGTCCCATCCCCGCTCCATGCTGCGCCTGCCCAATGGCGATGTACTGGTGGCCGAAACCAACAGCCCGCCCCGCCCGACCGGCGGCATCGTCAACCGGGTGATGAACTATCTGATGAACAAGGCGGGCGCTGGCGATCCATCGCCAAACCGCATCTCGCTGCTGCGCGACGCCGATGGCGACGGGCGGGCCGAAACCAAGACAGCTTTCCTGACCGGGTTGAATTCGCCCTATGGCATGGCGCTGCTGGGCAATACGCTGTTCGTGGCCAACACGGACGCGCTGATGGCCTTCCCCTACAAGCCGGGCGATACCAGGATCAGCGCACCGGGCCGCAAGATATTGAACCTGCCCGCGCAGGCGCCCAACATGCATTGGACGCGCAGCCTGACCGTCAGCCCCGAAGGGATGCTCTATGTCGGCGTCGGGTCCAACAGCAATATCGGCGAAAACGGGCTGGAAACGGAAGCCAATCGCGCAGCCGTGCTGGAGGTCAACCCGAGGACCGGCGACTATCGCATCTGGGCGTCGGGCCTGCGCAACCCGGTGGGCCTGGCGTTTGAACCCAAGAGTGGCGCGCTGTGGGGCGTAGTGAATGAACGCGACATGCTGGGCAGCGACCTGGTGCCCGACTATCTGGCGCGGATCGAATTTGGCGGCTTCTATGGCTGGCCGTGGAATTATTGGGGCGGGTATGAGGATCGTCGTGTCCAGCCGCAGCGCCCGGAAATCCGCGAATATACCAAGCGGCCCGATTATGCGCTGGGCAATCATGTCGCCGCGCTGGGTCTGACCTTCGCTGACAAGGTGACGCTGGGCGCGCCCTATACGGACGGCGCGTTCGTCGGCCTGCATGGCAGCTGGAACCGCAAGCCTGCCGCAGGATATAAGGTGGTGTTTGTCGGCTTCACCGATGGCGAGGCGGGCAAGGCCAAGCCGGTCGATGTGCTGACTGGCTTCCTCGACCAGGATGGCAAGGCCCATGGTCGCCCGGTCGACGTGACCGCCGACGCCAAAGGCGCGCTGCTGGTCAGCGACGATGTCGGCGGCGTGGTCTGGCGGGTGACGAAGGGGAAGTGATGTAAGGCTCGCATACTCCCGCGCAGGCGGGAGTGTGATGTTCTTCATCCTCCCCTTGCAGGGGAGGTGTCAGCGCGTAGCGATGACGGAGGGGTGTCACCCTCTCGATAGCTCAACACCCCTCCGTCTGGCCTGCGGCCAGCCACCTCCCCTGCAAGGGGAGGATCGTCTTGCCGCTAGACTTTCAACCCGTTGCGCCCCGCCAGTTCGACGACATATTGCCACGCCACCCGCCCCGACCGGCTGCCGCGCTGGGTCGACCATTGGACCGCCTCCATCGGATCGAAACCGATGCCGAGCTTGTCCGCATAGCCGCGCACGATCGCGACATAGGCGTCCTGATCGAGCGCATGGAAGCCCAGGCTCAAACCGAACCGATCAGACAGCGCCATCCGGTCATCCACCACATCGCGCGGGTTGATCGGGTCATCCTGCTCCGACAGATGCCGGGGGACGATATGGCGGCGGTTCGACGTCACATAGAGCCGCACATTGGCCGGGCGCGCCGCCGTGCCCCCCTGCAACAAGGATCGCAGCGACCGGGCATCGCCCACCCCTTCGTCAAAGCCGAGATCGTCGAGGAACAGGATGAAGGGCCGGTTCGTGCCGCGCAGCAAAGAGAAAAGCGTGGGCAGGCTCGCCAGTTCGTCGATCGCGCATTGCAGCAGGGCGATGTCCCGCCCCTCCCCCTGCAACTGGCCGACGACGGACGCCACCACCGCCGACTTGCCCGTCCCGCGCGCACCCCATAGCAGCACGTCATGCGCCGCATGGCCCGCCGCATGACGGCGGCTATTGTCGAGCAGCGCGCCCTTTTGCGCGTCGATCCCGGTCAACAGGTCGTAATCCACCGGCGCGAATGCCTCCACCGCCCGGATGGCCCGACCGTCCCATACATAAGCAGGCGACGCGGCAAGATCGGCGGACGGCGCGGGCGGCGGCGCGAGCCGTTCCAGCGCCTCGGCAATGCGGATGAGGAGATCGTCGGTCATGGCGGGGACTTACCGGGCGAGCGACAGCGCGGCAAGCCATGGCGCGCCTCGCATCCGCTCCTCTCGTCAGCCCATGTCATGCGACTGACGCAATGGCCTTTTACTCGGTCGGTTCGCCGTCTATATCGCGGGGGCCGTGACCATCCCAAATCCAGCTTATTCCACCCGATCCTGCCGCTACGGCGCAGAATCCCTGCGCGAGGCGGCGTTGCTGATCCGCGCTGGTGAACCAGTCGCGGTGCCCACCGAAACCGTCTATGGCCTGGCCGCCGATGCAACCGACAGCCACGCCGTCGCCGCCATCTACAGCGCTAAGGGGCGACCGAGTTTCAATCCGCTGATCGTCCATGTCGCCGACCGGACGATGGCGCAGCGGCTGGCGGATTTCTCGCCCGTCGCCAACAGTCTGGCGGATCGGTTCTGGCCGGGGCCGTTGACGCTGGTGCTGCCGGTCCGGGCCGACAGTGGCCTCTCCCCGCTGGTGATGGCGGGCCTGCCCACCGTGGCGCTGCGCTTGCCAGCGCACCCCGCGATGCGCGCGCTGATCCGCGAAAGCGGACGCCCCCTTGCCGCGCCATCGGCCAATCGCAGCGGGTCGATCAGCCCGACACGGGCCGAGCATGTGCTGGCCAGCCTCAATGGCCGGGTGCGCTTGATATTGGATGAAGGACCGACCAGCGAAGGCGTGGAATCGACCATCGCCGCGCCGGAGCATGATCATGTGCGGCTGCTGCGCCCCGGTTCAGTGACGGCGGCGATGCTGGAGGAAGCGACCGGCCTGCCCGTCCTGATCGGCAAGGGCGAAACGAAGATCGAAGCGCCCGGCCAGTTGGAAAGCCATTATGCGCCGTCCAAGCCGGTACGGCTCGAAGCCATGCGGGCGGAGCGGGACGAATATCTGATCGGCTTTGGCCTGATGCCCTGCCACATCAATCTCAGCCCGGAGGCGGACGTGCGGGAGGCGGCGGCCAATCTCTTCGCCGCGTTGCACATCGCCGACGCGAGCGCACAGCAGCGCATCGCCGTCGCCCCCATCCCTGATGACGGGATAGGCGCGGCGATCAACGACCGGCTGAAACGCGCGGCGGCTTAGAGCTTCAATTCCACCTGCGGAGGTCGGGATTGCAGTCGAAAGTCGGTGTTTAATCGCAATTGTCGTAGCCGGCATCCCTGCACTGGCGGCGGCGTTCCTTGTCCGCCTTCTTGCGCGCCTTGCCATCGCGCGCTTCCTGCTCGCGCATCTTGCGACCATAATTGCGGTCGGCCTCGTCCTGGCTGGTCGTCGCCCAGTCCGCCGCCTGCGCGCCCGCGCGCACCGGCATGGTGGCGATGTCCAGCGCCGTCTTGGCAATACAGCCGGGCAGAGCCAGCAGCATTAGCGGCGCGGCCAGCATCATCATCTTGTTCATCTTCAGTCCCCCGACGTGGTTCGCCGCCCTACTGGCATAGCCCATCTTAACCATAGCCTAAGCTGGCTACAAAATGCGGTAAAGCACGTCGCGGAAAATCAGGCGTCCATCTTTTCGGCAAAGCCCTTGCGCAGCTTCGCGAGCTTGGGCGGGATCACCGCCATGCAATAGGGATTGCGGTCGCCGACCCGGTCCCAATATTGCTGATGATAATCCTCCGCCGGATACCAGGGGCCGTCCGGCTCGATCGTGGTGACGATTGCGTCGGCATGGTCCGGCTGCGCCCGGCCGATCGCGGCCTTTGCCTCGGCCTCCTGCGCGGGCGAATGGGGGAAGATGGCGGATCGATACTGGGTGCCGACATCATTGCCCTGCCGGTTCAGCGTCGTCGGGTTATGCGTCGCAAAGAAAATGTCGAGCAGATCGGCATAGCTGATCACGTCGGGATCGAAACTGACACGGATCGCTTCGGCATGGCCGGTCGCGCCGGAACAGACCTGTTCATAGGTCGGGTCAGGCCGCGACCCGCCAATATAGCCGCTCTCGACAGCGCTCACGCCTTTCAGATTCTGATACACCGCCTCGGTGCACCAGAAGCATCCACCTGCCAGCGTCGCGATTTCCTGCGCCATGATTATTCCTTCCAAACCTGATTAGTCCCCGCCGCCATTCGCCCGAACGGTGGCGGGAGCAATGCTTGGACATGCAGATAGGAAGGCTCAGGCCGCTGTTCCAGCCTCCGCAGCGCGCGCGGCCGCTTTCGCACGTTCCTCGGCGACCAGTTCCTTGCGCGAAAGCTTGCCGACCAGCGTGCGGGGCAGGTTCAGCCGCACCTCGACCTCGCACACCCGTTCATGCTTGCCCAGTTGCGGATTGAGCCAGTCCTTCAATGCCGCGCCGTCAATCTCCGCATCCTCGGCCAGCGTCACGAACGCCTTGGGCTGTTCGCCGCGGTAACGGTCGGGGATGCCGATGACCAACGCTTCCTTGACCATCGGATGATGGTAGAGGACCGCCTCGACCTGGCTCGGAAACACTTTGAAGCCGCCAACGGCGATCATGTCCTTCAATCGGTCGACGATGCGGACATAGCCATCCTCGTCAATCTCGCCCACATCGCCGGTGCGGATGAAATCGCCGATAAAGACATCGGCGTCGGCATCCGGCCGGTTCCAATAGCCCTTCATGATCTGCGGCCCGGCGAACAGCAATTCGCCCGGCTCTCCGGGCGGCGGCGGCCTGGTCGGGTCCTCGCGATCCACCAGCTTCACCCGCGTCCCCGGCACCGGCTGTCCCACCGTCCCGGTCTTGTTCAGCCCCTCATAGGGATTGGAACAGACGATCGGGCTGGTTTCGGTGAGGCCATAGCCTTCGATCAGCTTGGCGCCCGTCGCTGCCTCGAACCGTTGCCGCACTTCCAGCGGCAGCGGCGCACCGCCCGAAATACAGGCGCGCAGCGATGAAAAGTCGATGTTGCGGATCGCTGGATGATCCAGCAGCGCCTGGAACATGGTCGGCACGCCCGGCAGCGATGTCGCCTTGACCCGCTGCACCGCCGCCAGCACCTGCGCTGCGTCGAAACGGGGTAGCATGACCATCTCGCCGCCATTGATCACGGTGCGGTTGAGCGTGCAGGTATTGGCGAACACATGGAAGAAGGGCAGCACTGCGATGATGCGATCTTCCTCATTCGCGTGCGGGTCGATCGCCTGCGCCTGTCGCGCATTGGCGGTCAGATTCTGGTGGGTCAGCATCGCCCCCTTGGGCGTGCCTGTCGTCCCGCCTGTATATTGCAGCAGGGCGATGTCCCGCTCCGGGTCGATCGAGGGCACCGTGCAGTCGCCCGCATTGGCGATCAGCCTGTCATAGCGCAGCACGCGCGGATCGTCCGGCAAGGGCACGGACTCGCTCGCCTTGAACAGGCGGAACAGCAGGGATTTGACCGGGGGGAGCATCTCCGCCACCGATCCGACGACCAGCTTCTCCAGGCTGCTATGCTCCAGCACTTCCAGCGCGGTAGGAAGCAGCGCCTTGGCCGACAGGGTGAACAGGATTTTCGTCCCGCTATCCTCGACCTGATGTTCCAGTTCGGCAGCGGTGTAAAGGGGGGAGAAATTGACGACGATCGCGCCAGCGATCAGCGCGCCATAATAGGCCGCGACATAATGAGGCGTGTTGGGCAGATACAGGCCGACCCGGTCGCCCTTCTGCACTCCCATCGCCTGCAAACCGCACGCAATGCGGCGGATTTGCCCGAACATCGTACCATAGCTGAACCGGCGACCCATGAAGTCGATCATCGGTGCATCGGGGTGGGCCAGCGCGCTGCTGGTGACCATCTCACCCATCGACAAAGGGGGGAATGTTCGTTCCCATACGGTGGGGTGCTGATAATGCTCCCGCCAGATTTTCTCTATGCTCTCCATGGGGGAAGTCTATGGCCAACGGTCACTTTACGCAAGCGTCAACCTCAGCAAAAAGGCCGCGCCGATTGCCCGGCGCGGCCCTGAAAAATGCTGCATTGCGGCGACTTACGGCCAGTCGCCCAATGACGCTACGGCATCAAACGCTGCCCTTGTTGTTGCTGAACGGATCAAGGATCGTGGCGATGCCGGAAATCAGTTCCGCCTCGCTGCGCAGCGCCTCATCAGCGCGCCGGGCATTGTCGTCACGCTCGCGCCGCAGCTCCTCGATCAGCGCCGCACGGTCGCCATCCAGCCGCGAATCGGCCGGCGCCTCGATGCCCAGCTTCTTGGCGGTCTTGGCGACCAGAGCGTCCAGTTCGCGCTGCGAACACAGACCCAGCGTCACCGGGTCTTTGGGCGTGATATTGGAAATGTTCCAGTGCGTCCGGTCGCGGATCGCCGCGATGGTGGTGCGGGTGGTGCCGATCAGCTTGCCGATCGCGCCGTCGGACACTTCGGGGTGATTGCGCAGGATCCAGGCGATGCCATCGGGCTTGTCCTGCCGCTTGGACACCGGCGTGTAGCGCGGCCCCTTGGTGCGACGGACAGGCTCCGGTCCTTTCAGCATCTTCAGCTTATAGTCGGGATTCTGTTCGCCCTTGTGGATTTCTTCCATCGTGATTTCATGGGCGCGCACCGGGTCACGGCCGGTATATTTGGTGCTGGCGGTATCATCGGCGATCGCCTGCACTTCCAGGATGTGAAGCCCGCAAAATTCCGCAATCTGTTCAAAGCTCAGAGCGCTGTTGTCGACCAGCCAGCTGGCGGTCGCATGGGGCATGAGTGGCTGGGACACGGGAACATTCTCCGGCACAAAAACGATAAGGGCCGCCCAAGCAGGGCGGCCGCGACCGTCTGGAGATAGTCGATCATGCCCGTTCGAGCAAGGAAAAGCGTCAGGCCGCGCTGTCCAGCCCCAACCGGTCGATGGTGTGCAGGCCCGCCAGGAACTCGCGCGCGCTGCGTTCCCAGCTAAAGCTGCGGCCATAGGCGGCACAGGCCGCCCGGTCGCAGGCCAGCGCAATGGCGACCGCCTGCCCCAGATCCTCCGACAGCGCGCCGCATTCGGGGGTCACAATATCGACCGGCCCGGTGACGGGATAGGCCGCGACCGGCGTGCCGCAGGCCAGCGCCTCTATCATCACCAGGCCGAACGTGTCGGTACGGCTAGGGAAAACGAACACATCGGCCCCGGCATAGGCGCCCGCCAGCGTCTCGCCGAACAATGGCCCCATGAACAGCGCTTCGGGATAGCGCCGCTCCAGCGATGCGCGCGCCGGGCCATCGCCGACGACCACCTTGGTGCCGGGATGATCGGTCGCCAGAAAGGCTTCCAGATTCTTCTCCACCGCCACCCGGCCAACCGCCAGCATGATCGGCCGGGGCAGATCGGCGAACAGGGCGGGCGGCTGCGCGTCCGGCGTAAAGGCGCTCAGGTCCACGCCCCGGCCCCATGGCAATACATTGTGCAGCCCATGGGCGCGCAGTTGCGCGCGCACCGATCCGGTCGACACCAGCACCGCCTGCGCCGGGCCGTGAAACCAGCGGATATAGCGCCAGAACCAGGCCGGGGGCAGCCCGGTGCGCTGCGCCACATAGTCGGGGAAATGGGTGTGATAGGCGGTGGTGAACGGCACGCCGCTGCGCAGGCACCAGCGCCGCGCCGCCAGGCACAGCGGCCCTTCCGTCGCCAGATGCACGGCTTCCGGCTGGAAGGCGGCGATCGCCTGTCCCACCACGCCCGGTCGCACCAGCGCCAGCCTTATTTCGGGATAGGTCGGGCAGGGAATGGACCCGTACAGATCAGGCGAAAGCACCCGGACCTCATGCCCCATCGCCTCCAGTTCCGCGCGGATCGTCTGGAGCGTGCGCACCACGCCATTGACCTGCGGCGTCCATGCATCGGTGACGATCATAATGCGCATGGGATCACTCCGTCATCTCGCCCTAATCCCGCATGTTCCCGCGCAGGCGGGAACCCAGTTCAGACGTTTGGACTGGACTCCCGCCTTCGCGGGAGCACGACTGCTTGAATTCTTAAGCCGCCATCCGCGCCCGTTCGCCCTGCTGCCCTTGCGTCCGCGCGGCGATTTCATCGGCCCAGTGCAGCACTTCCATCCGCCCGCACTCATGCTCGACCAGCGCGGTGCAGCCTTCCACCCAGTCGCCGTCATTATAATAAGCGACGCCGGCAATCTCGCGCATTTCAGCATTGTGGATATGCCCGCATACCACGCCATCCACGCCCCGCGCGCCCGCTTCATGGGCGACCACTTCCTCAAATTGGGAAATGAAGGATACGGCGTTCTTGACCTTGTGCTTGGCCATCTTGCTGAGCGACCAATAGGGCAGGCCCATGCGCTGCCGCACCGCATTGACCACGACATTCAGCCGCATCAGCGTGGTGTAGGCGGCGTCGCCGACAAAGGCCAGCCAGCGATGCGCCAGCATGATCGTGTCGAATTCATCGCCATGCAGCACCAGCAGCTTGCGCCCGTCGGCCGTCATGTGGATCGCCTTGCGCCGGATTTCCACGCCACCGAAATTCATGCCGGTGAACTGGCGGAACATCTCGTCATGATTGCCCGGAATATAGACGACCCGCGTGCCGCGCTTGGCCCGCTTCATCAGCCGCCACACCACGTCATTATGGCTGGCAGGCCAGTAAAAGCGCTTCTTCAGCCGCCATCCGTCAATGATGTCACCCACCAGATAGATGGTGTCGCTGTCCACATTGTCGAGGAAATCGATCAGCATCGCCGCATTGCACCCGCGCGTCCCAAGATGGATGTCGGAGATCCAGATGGTGCGAAACCGGCGACGCTCGCCCTGCGTCCGTTCGGGTACGGAAAATGGCTCGGCGCCGTCCTCCGGCAGGTCCGCCAGAAATGGCAGGCGCGTGATGGCGTTCATGATGCGATCCCCAAAGACTGATGCCCTCAGGACCGGTTCCCTACCGCTGCAATGTTACAGTTCCGAAGCGAATATGACGGAAATGCTACGGTTTGCGTGGGTTTTACAGCTCCCCTCCCGCCCACGGGACGGAGCTATCACAGATTGAAGGCGCGTCATTTCACTTCGTCATGCTGAACTTGTTTCAGCATCCATCGCGCGCCATGAGCCTCCGCTTGTGACGAGAAATGGATGCTGAAACAAGTTCAGCATGACGTGGGGATAGGAACGACGTCCTGCACCTGT
Organism: Sphingobium sp. B2; assembly: GCF_007693735.1. Taxonomy (NCBI): domain Bacteria; kingdom Pseudomonadati; phylum Pseudomonadota; class Alphaproteobacteria; order Sphingomonadales; family Sphingobiaceae; genus Sphingobium; species Sphingobium sp. B2. Next base: position 1,024,461 of record NZ_VDBZ01000001.1, on the reverse strand, counting down.
CTCTTATACACATCTAGATGTGTATAAGAGACAGGTGCAGGACGTCGTTCCTATCCCCACGTCAGGCTGAACTTGTTTCAGCATCCATCGCGCGCCATGAGCCGCCGCTTGTGACGAGAAATGGATGCTGAAACAAGTTCAGCATGACGTGGGGATAGGAACGACGTCCTGCACGGTCTTCATGCTGCGGGAAGCGCGTTTAGCCTACGCCGCCAGCTCCACGCCCCCTCAAACCACCAGCACAATCTTGCCGAAATGCTCGCCCGCATCCATCCGCGCATGCGCCTTGGCTGCGTCCGCCAGCGCGAACAGTTGGTCCATCGCCGGGCGCAGCTTGCCCTCCTCCACGAACGACCACACCGTCCGCACCAGTTCGTCGGCGACCAGGCTCTTGAACCCCACCGACCGCGCCCGCAGCGTCGATCCGGTCAGTGTCAGCCGCCGCTGCATGATGGCCGGAATAAACACGTCCGCCTTCGCCCCGCCCAGCACCGCGATCGACACATGCCGCCCATCCTCGGCCAGGCACTCCAGGTTGCGCGGCAGGTAATCGCCGCCCACCATGTCCAGCACCGCCTGAACGCCCTGCCCGCCGGTGATCCGCTTCACCTCGGCGACATAATCCTGGGTCTTGTAATTGATCGCCTCGTCCGCGCCCCATGCCTTGGCGGCCGCGCATTTCTCGTCCGATCCGCAGGTGACGATGATCTTCACGTCGAACAGGTTGCACAGCCGGATCGCCATGGTGCCAATTCCGCTGGTCCCGCCATGCACCAGCACCGTGTCGCCGCCCACCGCATAGGCGCGCTCGAACAGGTTGGTCCATACGGTAAACAATGTCTCCGGCAGCGCCGCCGCCTCGATCAGGTCATAGCTCTCCGGCACCGGCAGGCATTGCCCCGCGGGCGCCAGGGCATATTCCGCATAACCGCCCCCGGCCAGCAGCGCACAGACGCGCTGCCCGATCAGCAACTCGCCGCCCTGCCCGGCCGCCACGATCGTGCCGGATACTTCCAGCCCCGGAATGTCCGAAGCGCCGGGCGGCGGCGGATATTTGCCCTGCCGTTGCAGCACGTCGGGCCGGTTCACCCCGGCGGCGGCCACGCGGATCAGCACCTCGTCATCGCCAGGGACCGGCACTGGCCGCGTCTGCGGCACCAGCGCATCAGGCCCACCCGGCACGGGAATGGCGATCGCCATCATCTCGCCCGGTACGCGGTTGCCATCGGCCATCGTCGCTTCCCCCCAAAACCTGCTCATGCTGCATCGCACCAAAATCGACCGGCGGAATGCGCGCCCTTATTGACAGAGTGGCCCGCAGGGTCAACATTACCGTTCATGGACAAGGATGATGATCTCCCTCACCGGGCTGACGATCCACTGGCCCGGCTGCTGATGCAGGATCTGGACCCTTTGTCCGTGGCTGAACTGGACGCCCGCATCGCCGCCCTGAAGGCGGAAATAGCGCGGACAGAAGCGAAAATGGAATACGCCGTTAACCATAAGGCAATAGCCGAGGCGTTATTCAAGCGATGAACCCGCGCCTTGCCCCACGCACCCTGACGAAGGGTTCTACCGGGCACGGTCAGTCTGGCAATTCCGCAGGTCAAGGCGCGCGTCTTGATCCGGCGTCGAGCAATGCCGACATAAGGTTCAATACCGCCCTCTCATCGGGCCAGGAGTAGAACAGACATGCCTTCTTTCGCACCCGCTCTGGAAACCACCTTGCACAATGCGCTGACCCATGCGTCGGAACGCAAGCATGAATATGCGACGCTGGAGCATCTTCTGCTGGCGCTGATCGACGATGAACATGCGTCGAAGGTGATGCAGGCATGCGGCGTGGAAATCGGCGAGCTGGGTGATGCCGTCACCCAATATCTCGATACCGAACTGGACAGCCTCAAGGTCGAAGGGGCGAGCGACCCCTCCCCCACCAGCGGTTTTCAGCGCGTGGTCCAGCGCGCCATCCTCCACGTACAATCCTCCGGCAAGGATGAAGTGACCGGGGCCAACGTCCTCGTCGCGCTCTTTTCCGAACGTGAAAGCTACGCCGTCTATTTCCTGCAACAGCAGGATATGAGCCGTCTCGATGCCGTGAGCTTCATCAGCCATGGCGTCGGCAAGGGTACGCCCACGCCTGAGCGTCAGGAGACCAAGGGGGCAGCCGAAGAGGAGAAGAAGGTGCAGGACGGCAAGGGTAAGAAGGACAGCGCCCTCGATCAGTTCACCGTCAACCTGAATGAAAAGGCGGAGCGGGGCAAAGTAGACCCCCTCATCGGCCGCGCATCGGAGGTTGATCGCACGATCCAGATCCTGTGCCGCCGGTCGAAGAACAACCCGCTCTATGTCGGCGATCCCGGCGTCGGCAAGACCGCGATCGCCGAAGGTCTGGCGCGCAAGATCATCGAAGGCGAAGTGCCCGACGTGCTCAAGGAAGCCGTCATCTACTCGCTCGACATGGGCGCGTTGCTGGCCGGCACCCGCTATCGCGGCGATTTTGAAGAGCGGCTGAAGGCCGTCGTCACCGAACTGGAAAAGCTGCCGCACGCGGTCTTGTTCATCGACGAAATCCACACCGTGATCGGCGCTGGCGCGACCAGCGGCGGCGCGATGGATGCCTCGAACCTTCTGAAGCCCGCTTTGTCCGGCGGCACGATCCGGTGCATCGGCTCGACCACCTACAAGGAATTCCGCAACCATTTCGAAAAGGACCGGGCGCTGCTCCGGCGCTTCCAGAAGATCGACGTCAACGAACCCTCGGTCGAGGATACGATCAAGATCCTCGCTGGCCTGCGCTCGGCGTTCGAGGAGCATCACCACGTCAAATATACGCCGGACGCGATCAAGGCGGCGGTGGAACTGTCCGCGCGCTACATCAACGACCGCAAATTGCCCGACAAGGCGATCGACGTGATCGACGAAGTCGGCGCGATGCAGATGCTGGTCGTGCCCTCCAAGCGCAAGAAGACGATCACGCCCAGGGAGATCGAGCAGGTCATCGCGACCATGGCCCGCATCCCGCCCAAGACCGTGTCGTCCGATGACAAGAGCGTTCTGGAATCGCTGACCACGGACCTGAAGCGCGTCGTCTTTGGCCAGGACAAGGCCATCGAAGTGCTGTCCAGCGCGATCAAGCTGTCGCGCGCGGGCCTGCGTGATCCCGACAAGCCGATCGGCAACTATCTCTTCTCCGGCCCAACCGGCGTCGGCAAGACGGAAGTGGCGCGTCAGCTTGCGACCCTGCTCGGCATCCCGCTCCAGCGTTTCGACATGTCGGAATATATGGAACGCCACTCGGTCAGCCGCCTGATCGGCGCGCCTCCGGGCTATGTCGGCTATGATCAGGGCGGCCTGCTGACCGATGCCGTCGATCAGCAACCGCACAGCGTCCTGCTGCTCGACGAAATCGAAAAGGCGCACCCGGACCTGTTCAATATCCTGTTGCAGGTGATGGATAATGGCCGCCTCACCGACCATCACGGCAAGACCGTCGATTTCCGCAACACCATCCTCATCATGACCACCAATGCCGGTGCGTCGGACATGGCGAAGGAAAGCATCGGCTTTGGCGAACTCACGCGCGAAGATGTGCAGGAAGACGCGGTGAAAAAGCTTTTCACCCCCGAATTCCGCAACCGTCTCGATGCGATCGTGCCGTTCGGCTATCTGCCGCCGGAAATCGTCGCCCGCGTCATCGACAAGTTCGTGCTGCAACTCGAACTGCAACTGGCCGACCGCGACGTCCACATCACCCTGGACGAAGAGGCCAAGGCCTGGCTCACCAAGAAGGGCTATGACAAGCTCTACGGTGCCCGCCCGATGGGCCGCCTGATGCAGGAAAAGATCAAGCAACCGCTGGCCGAGGAACTGCTCTTCGGCAAGCTGGTCCATGGCGGCGAAGTCCATGTCCATATGAAGGAAACCGATGGGGTTGGGGCTCTGGCCTTCGAAATCACCCCCGCCGCTCCCAAAAAGGGCAAGAAGGGCGGCAAGGCCAAGACGCCGGAAGGCACCAAATAAGCGCGATTACAGTCGCAAACAAAAAGGGCGGCCCGCAAAGGCCGCCCTTTTTCATGGCACCCCACCAATCCCCCAACCCCGTCATCCCCGCGGACGCGGGGATCCATCCTTCGCTCCACACCTCAAATAGCGACGATAGAAGAGACTGGATTTACTGACTTATTAGGGCAGTTAGTGGACGAGCGGGTACGGCTAGGACAGCCTAAGAGCCGCCGTTTCACGGCGCCCAAAACCCTCCCCGTGAGATTGTCGAGCAATTTCACAACCCAACAGTATTTTTCGCATATCAGAACACACGCACAGCGCCGTTCTTTCAAGCCGCTGAACCACTCCGATAATCATGTCATTTTCGCCAGCGGGTCGTTTTGACTGTTTTTGAAAACCACCGCTCATTGAACATACGCCATCCGAATATGCCCGCGCCAATGCCAAGCAGGCCGCCTACGAGATAGGCGGTTGGCGCATCGTCCGGCACGAAGAGGCCGCCAGCGACATAGCCGCCGATTACGGCGGATCGCGTCACTGCGCCATAGATCGCCGCGACCTTGCCATGATCCGAGGGAGGGCATTCCGATTGCAGTAAGGTCCGGACAGCAACATTATGGATGCTGTTCGCGCCGCCCCCAAGCATGAAGGCTACGGCGATAATAGCAAATCCGGTCGGCGCGAGACCGATCAGCAGCATTGTCACGCCCATGACGGTGGCGGTGCTGAACACGGCCAAGCCGATCCTAGAGCCAATAGCCTTTTCGGCAAACCCAGCGCCGATCAACATCCCACCTGCCCATAATGCGGTCAGCACGCCAAAGGCAGTCGGCCCGCTCCCCAGCGTCACTATGACGAGGAACACGAAAGCAACGTCGGCAATGGCGGTCGCGAACACTTCAAGGCTGAGAGCGCTTGTCACCACCATCAAGCCTCGATTGCGAAGCAGAGGCAGATAGTCCGCAAGCAGGGTTTGTCCCTCCCGATCGACCCGTTGCGGCTTGCGGCGTAGACCGCTTGCCATCACGACAATCGCCAGAAGGGCGAAACTGACGGCATCGCCCAAAAGCACATTGCTCGATCCGATCGAGCCCACCAGCACGCCGCCAGCGACAGGGCCGGCAAGCATTCCAAGGCTGCGGAGTGTTTCCAAAAGAGAATTGGCGCGCGCGAGCGTTATCCCTAGCTCCCTTGCCAGCACTGGTATCATCGCGAACGTTGCCGCGCTGCTAATCGTAAACAGCACGCTCAACAGCGCAGCCCCTGCGAGCGTGAACATGGGATAGTAGGCGATGAGGGCGATAACGCCAGCTTGTAGCGCCGATGCCATGACAAGAATGCGTCCGGCGTCCTGGCGGTCTATCAGCCGCCCTGCATAAGGCGCGACGATAAGGCCCGGCAGCAACTCCGCGATCAGCAGCAGAGGCACCGCATAGGCGGCCGTGTTCTCGGCAGTGCGGAACATGAGAGTAAGCAGCGTGATTTCATCGCCGATCGTCGAAATCGTCAAGGCGGCAAGAACCAACCATCCCCAGCCTTGCCGAAACTCAACGCCCACTCAATTAACCTTTCACATTGGCCCCTCTTGGCCGGATTGCTTCGCACAGACAGGATCACGGGGAAGCGGATAGCGGGTTATGTCAGCGAAAGCTGGAAATCTCATGGCAATTTTCAACCAATAATCAGGTGTTTCCCATGAGCATCCCTTCCGACCATTCCATACTTCATCATAACAGGCTGGATTGGCCACCACCCGCCTCCGTCGAAATCCGGCACCCTACAAATCCCCTGGCCCAGTCCCGACATTTCCGCCACCCTCTCATCCAACCGCTTTGCCAAGGAGAGCAACGCCATGACCGACACCCTCACCTTCTACACCAACCCCATGTCGCGCGGGCAGATCGTCCGCTGGATGCTGGAGGAAGTTGGCGTGCCCTATGACCCCGTCCTGCTCGACTATGCGACGACGATGAAGGCTCCCGACTATCTCGCGATCAACCCGATGGGCAAGGTGCCCGCGATCGTCCATAACGGTACCATCGTCACCGAATGTGCCGCCATCTGCGCCTATCTCGCCGATGCCTTCCCCGCCGCCAACCTCGCCCCGCCAGCCCAAGCGCGCGGCCCCTATTATCGCTGGCTCTTCTTCGCGGCCGGGCCGCTCGAAGCCGCGATCACCAACAACGCCATGGGCTTCGTCCTGCCGGAAGGGCGCGAACGTACCGCAGGCTATGGCTCGCTCGACGACGTGCTGAATACGCTCGAACAGGCGGTGGCGGGCGAGGCATGGATTTGCGGCGACCAGTTCACCGCCGCCGACGTCTATGTGGGGTCACAGATTGATTGGGGTCTGTCCTTCGGCACCGTGCCGGAGCGGCCCGCCTTCACCGCCTATGCGGAACGCCTGCGCGCGCGTCCCGCCTATCAGCGGCAAAAGGAGATCGACGGCGCACTGATCGCGGCGATGCAGAACCAGGGTTAAGTCTCCCCCCCCCGTTCGCTTCGAGCGTAGTCGAGAAGCAAGCAGCGCAGCATTCGCGCCTGGCGCGCCTCATTTCTCGACTGCGCTCGAAACGAACGGATATTGGCCCAAGACTCGTACAAAAAAGCCCGGCGGAGGTATCTCCGCCGGGCCTTCATAATCTCGCTATCCAGGCCAATCAGTCGCGATTGCCCATGAAGCGCAGCAGGAACAGGAACATGTTGATGAAGTCGAGATAGAGGTTCAGCGCCCCCATGACGACCGACTTACCCATCATGTCCGTGCCCGCGACATGCGCGTAGATGCTCTTGATCTTCTGCGTGTCATAGGCGGTCAGGCCCGCGAACAACAGCACACCGATGAAGCTGATGACCAGATCCATCGCGCTCGATTTCAGGAACAGGTTGATGAGGCTGGCGACCAGCAGGCCAACCACGCCCATGATCAGGAAGGTGCCGAAACCCGACAGATCCTTCTTGGTGGTATAGCCAAACAGGCTCAGCCCCGCAAAAGCGGCTGCCGTCGCAAAGAAGGTCTGGGCGATCGATGTGCCGGTATAGACCAGGAAGATGGACGAGAGCGACAGGCCCATCACCGCCGCATAGGCCCAGAACAGACCCTGCGCCGCCACCGTCGACAGCCGGTTGATGCCAAAGCTCAGCACCATCACGAACACCAAAGGCGCGAACATGATGACATATTTCAGGATGCCGGGACCAGCCAACACCTGATAGGCCAGCCCGCTCGACGCAAACAGCACGGCGACGATGCCCGTCAGCAAAACGCCGCTCGCCATATAATTATAGACCGACAGCATGTAGCTGCGCAGACCGGCGTCGAACGCCTCGCCCCGCGCGACGCTATTGCCGCCAAAGCCCGCAATATTGGAACGGGGATCGGACCAGTTGGCCATGAAAATTCTCCTTCGTCGGCGTCATTGTCGCCGCTGATTCCATTATCGGCGCTTATGGCCGGATATTCAAGCGCTCTCGTAACCGCACTGGCCTAACGCGCGGTAAAGCCTATAGTCGGCCCGTCATGCATCGCCTGTTCGTCGCCATCCGCCCGCCGGCTGCCCACCGCGCGCAACTGCTTGCACTGATGGGCGGGGTCGCGGGCGCCCGGTGGCAACGCGACGATCAGTTGCATCTGACGCTGCGCTTCATCGGGGAGGTCGATCGGCACCGCGCGAGCGACATTGCCGACGCGCTGCGCACCATCCGCTTCGCCCCGTTCGACGCCAGAATTGCGGGCGTCGGGGTGTTTGATCGACGCGGTCTCATCGACACGCTCTGGGCCGGGGTCCAGCCGCGCGATCCGCTGGCCAGCCTGCATCGCAAGGTCGATCGCGCCTGCGTCGCCATGGGTCAGCCACCCGAAGAGCGCGCCTATTGGCCGCACATCACCCTCGCCCGCTTCGGGCGAAGCGGCGCTATCGTCGACCCCTTCCTGGCTTCCCACGCCGCACTGAACAGCCCACCCTTCACGATCGACAGCTTCGCCCTGTTCGAAAGCCGCCTCGGCAACAATGGCGCGCACTATCAGATCGTCGAGGATTATGGCCCCGGCAGCCCGGACTGAAGGATTGGTTCTGATATTTGCAACCCATGGCTCTGGCATGGGTATGCAAATATCAAAATCCGATCATTAGCTCGCCTTCAGGACACCGCAGGCGACCCGTCCGCCGGCATTGCCAGCCGGGTCGCTGACATTGTCGTCGGCCTTTGCATGGATCACCACGGCCGCGCCATCGGCATCCAGCAACGGCATCGCCCCGCTGCTGATCGTCCCGTCGGCTATGACATATTCAATCGCGCCAGTCCCGTCCGTCCCGACCGTCATGTTGGGCATGTCGCCCATATGCTTGCCCGCCGGATTATCCATGCCATGTTGCCGCCCGGTCGGGTTCCAGTGGCCCCCGGCACTGGTGAAATCCGGTGCCGTGCAGGCGCCAGTCGTATGCACATGGACAGCGTGGATACCCGGCGTCAGCCCCTGCGCCTTGACCAGCACATGCAGCCCGTCCGCCGCCTCGGTAACGCTGGCGGTCCCGCGCGCCGATCCATCTGCTGCCATTAACTTAGTGCCAGCCATCGGCGCTGCCGCGGGTGTCGCGGTCGTTGCGCAAGCTGAAAAGGCGACGGTCAGCGGCAGGGCGAACAGGATAGGGGCAAATTTCATGATACACTCCCGGAGATGGCGAATATGAAAGCGAACGCTGAAGCCTCGCTTTTGTTGCCGATCATGACGGGGCTGTCACTGTGATTTCGCCCGAAAGGTTCCAGAAGCCCTGATTTAGCCTCCCCCGGCCCGTCACAAAGACGGTCATGGCTCCGCACCACACAGTAGGCCAAGACCCTTGGCCCTGCCGGGATCAGGGAAATCCATGCCTGCCGACTATCTGCCCGGTACCGGCTTAGTCAGGCACACAGGGCTTGGTCCATGGCGCAAACGCCAATCGCCCGACCCCGCGCTGCTGACGTCACCCGGCGCGTAACGAAAAAGGGGCCGGTCTTTCGACCAGCCCCTTCAACGGCTTTCCATCCTTGCGGACGGAAAAGTCTCTTACATGCCCGAACCCGGACCGTAGGTGATTTCCACGCGACGGTTCTGCAGTTCGCGAACACCGTCGGCGGTTTCGACGCGGGGGTTCGATTCACCGAACGCCTGGGTCGTCATGACGCCGTCGGGGATGCCCTTCGAAGCCATGTAAGCCTTGACGGCGTCAGCGCGACGCTGCGACAGGCCGACGTTGTAAGAAGCCGAACCCGACTTGTCCGCATAACCCGCCAGCATGACCTGGGCGCTGCCGCAGTTGCTGTAGGCCGAAACCGCGTTGTCCAGAATGGTGGCGGCGTCAGGCGTGACGTCTGACTTGTCCCATTCGAAGAACACGATGTACGGTCCGGGGCTGCACTCTGCCACGGGCGGCGGAGGCGGCGGCGGCGGAGGCGGCGGGGGAGGCGGCGGCGGGGGCGGCGGAGGCGGCGGCGGCGGCGGAGCAGCCGGTTCGCCGAAGTTGTAGGTCAGACCCAGCAACAGGCTGTGCGTACGCAGCTTGGTGTCGGCGGTCGAACCTGCAACGCCGTAAGGGGTGGTGTAAGCCGGGATCAGCTTGAGATCGTCCTGATTGAAGAAACGATACTTCAGCGAAACGTCGACATTGTTGGTCACCGGATAGCGAACGCCGGCGATTGCCTGCCAGGCAAAGCCCGTGTCGCTGTCGTTGACGATGTCCGAAGCAACCTTGCCACGCGAAACGCCGACGCCGCCGCCGACAAAGCCCTGCAGGCCATCGTCGGGACCGAAGTCGAGCAAGCCGTTCAGCATGAACGACAGGGCCGAAGCCGCGCCGCCAAAACCGCCACCGGTCTTGTCGAGATCAATCTTTGCGCGCTTGTAAGCGGCTTCGGCTTCCAGACGGAAACCGCCGAAATCATAGCCGATGTTGGCGTCGAAATCATAACCCTTATGATAATCGATCGAAGGGACCGGACGGCCACCGGCAGGCACTGCCGAGAAAGTCATGTCCTGGTCTTCGACCAGCAGCACACCGGCGTCAACGCCGACATACCAGCTGTCGTCACGTGCCATAGCCGGGGTGGCCAAAGCAGTGGTAGCAAGAGCAGCCGCGAGGGCAAGCTTCCGCATCTGAATTCCCCTTTCAAAAGTGTCACGAAGGACTGCTGAAACCCTGTATCGGGAAGAAAGTTTCATGGCAAGTCCACAAATAGTGAAACCGTTGCAAAAATAACGCAGTAGCGCCTGGGAGCGCCAGCTACGAGGCTAATCGCAAGGTTTATCGCTCCAATAGCCAGAGGTCATGACAATAAAAAGTAAATTCTGCCAAACTCAGCTTTCGATCAGCCCATGTGTCCTTAAAGCAACTAGGACAGCGCCCAGTGTAGTGCGCGCCTCAACGTCAATCGTCGCCCCGTCCGTGGGTGCCGCGATCGCGGCCTGCCGCGCGCCGACCACTTTCTGCCCGTCCAGATACAGCCCGTCGCTCCGCAATAATGCGTCGCGCCAAAGGCTGCCATCATGAAAAAGCGCATGCCCCCGGTCCGCGACATCCATCGACAGACCGGCACGGGGCGCGACGAACCGCCAGCCGCCCTCGCTCCAGCAGGCGATGCAGCCCGCCTGCTCCGCCCACGCCCCGGTCGCGCCCGCCGCCACGATCCAGCATTGCCCGATCGTCGGCGTTTCGGGCGGTGTCGCGACATCCGCGCTCTCTACCCTGCCGTGCAGCAGCGCGTCGATCCGCGCCAGCGCTTCATTGTGAAAAACTTCCTTCTGCGCCTGCCCGGCAAACAGCATCGGCATCGCCCATCGCGCCGTCATGTCCATCACGCTTGCTCCCCTATGCTCCAATTTCCACGTCAGGTCGCGATTGCGACCGTCGCTGCCCGCCCGATCGCAAAAGTGCCGACCTGCCGCACCTCCACGCTCAGCGCGCCGTCATGCCCCGCGCCGCTGTCCACAGCGATCATCGCCGCATCATAGGCCCAGCCCGGCGCGATCGTCTCGGCGCTGCGCACCACGGCATCGCCCTTCAGCACCCGCACGGCATAGCGCTCGCTCTCCTCGCCCAGCGGCACGTCGCCCCCGCTGCTCCATCGCCATCCCGCCCGGCTGCGCCGCGTCCAGCCGATCTGCCAGCCGCCGCCGTCCGCCTGCGCCCGCACATGCACGGGCGCAGGCGGCATCAGCGCCTCGCCGGCGATGGCGACACCGGCCACCACAGGCTCCACATCGCCCAGCCCGATCGCCGACAATTGCACCGTCCCGCCAATCTCGCCCGCCACGCCCAGCATCGCCAGCGGATCGACGAGTCGATCTTCCTCGATCAGCAGGAACGGTTCGCCCGCCACATGCGCGTCCATCGCCCATTCGGTCCCGCGCAACCCCCGGCGCAAATCGCTCAGGCGATAGCGCGCTTCGCCGTTCTGCACCGCCGCGCCGAACTGGATCAGTTCGCGCCCCACCAGACACAGGTTGCGCCCCTGCGCCAACCCTTGCTCGTCCGCAGACAACAATGCCATGTCCGCAGCCAGCAATGTCACGTCCAGCGCATTGCGCCCGTCCACCATCGTCACGCTGCCAGGGAACAGAGCATGATCCGCCACGCCCATCACCGCCCGCGGCGCGCTCCGTCCGATCGGCACCGCCTCGCCCGTTCCGCTTATCGCAAACAGCGCCGCGCTGCGCCACCCCGGCCCGCCACTGGCCGCCGCGATCACCAGCGGCGCATCGGCCACGCCCTCGGTCAGTCGCGGCAGGTCGGCCAGCATCAGGCTCGTGACGCCATGGGGCGCATCCACCTGCCGCACGATCGCGCCGGACGAAGCACCGCCCGGCATCACCCCGCCAGCCCCCGGCACCCGCCGCAGCGACAGCCGCACCGCCATCGCCTCCCATTCCCGCTCCTCGATCCGCCATAGCCCCGGCGCATCGCTCACCCGCACCACCTCGCCTGGTTCCAGCCCCAGCGCGGCCCAGCCACAGCGCAGCACCATCGTCGCCCGCCCGGTCCAGCCGCTTGCCAGCCGCGCCCCCGCCAGTTCCCGCGCCGCATCCGCCGCCAGCACCGCGGGCAGCTCGATCCCGCGCTCGGCCCGCCCCGGCCCCGGCCGCGTCACGCGCTGCACCCCTGCCTGATAATCGCGCGCCGCATCATAATGGCGCAGCGACAATGCCACCGGCACAGCGTCGGCCGCCCCGCCGGCATGTTCCACCGCGTCGATGCTCCGTCCATTGACCCGCGCCGCCAGCGCCGCCGCGCCGATCTCGCCCGCGCTTTCGCCTGCCGCCGTCAGCCGCAACCCCTGCAATGCCAGCCCATGCGACTCGACCAGCGGCGTGATAGCCTCGCGCACGTCCGCCCCGCTCGCGGCATAGCCCTCGACACTGGCCAGCCCGGCCCCGCCAATCCGCCCGTCACTCACCGCCGCCGCGATCGCCTCGATCGCCACGGCTTGCGCATCCGCTACCACCTCGAACGTCAGCGACGGGATACGATTGCCATAATCCTCCAGCGCCAGATCCTCGAACACCACATAGGCCATGCCCCGATGGGCCGGGGTCACCGCCACGCCTTGCGCCGCGGCGATCAGCGGATCGACCGCCTGATCCGCCCCACCGTCATGCACCCGGAAAGCCGACAGCGCGCTCTTGAAATCCCCCGCCGCCCCGCGCAGCAAATTGCCATCGGCCCATATCCGCCCGATCGACCCGATCGCCCGCGCTGACAAGGCGACCGCAAAGCTTGCCGAATAGCTGTAGCTGGTCACGCTCGGCCGCCCCTTGCCGCCGCCGCTCTTGCTCTTCGTTTCACGCAGATCGGTCGCCCAGATCACCGTTCCCGCCACCCGCATCGTGCCGAACAGCCGCGGCACCTGTGTCCCGTAACTCGACGTCTGCACCTGCAATTCATTCAGGCGCGGCCCTTCCCGACCCTTGGGCTTGAACAGCACCGCATGGTCGATCGCATTGCCGATCAGCGCGCCGATAGCCCCGCCGATCGGCCCGCCAATCACCGTGCCCACCGCGCTCAGCACCACTGTCGCCATAAAAATCTCCCAAAAGCACCCTGCTCCCGCGCAGGCGGGCGCACGTTCATATCAAGGCCCACCAACCCATCACCGGCCAGGGCGATGGCCCCGGCATCTCGACCACACGGCGCAACCCGGCATGGGCATGGACAAACCCGCCCGGCACACAGATCATCAGATGCAATTGCAGGGGACCGGGCCGCACCAGCGCAACATCGCCCGGCACACCGCCTGCTACCGGCACCAATCCCGCCGCCCGCAACCAGCCGTCGGCCCGCCCGGCATCGCCGCTGCGCAAACCATAGGCGCAGGGCGCATTCAGCCCCAGCGCCAGAGCGACCAGCCCGACACAGTCCACGCCAGCCGCGCTCCGCCCATGCAGCCGAAACGGCACGCCGACCAGCGCCCGCGCCCGCTCGACCGCGCTCATGCGCCGGGATAGCGGGTCAGCAGATCCATCCCCGGCAGATAGGGTTCGCCCCGGAAATTCACCCCATTGCCAAAGCGCCCGGCGCAGGTCGCCATCTGCCGGTCGCACCCCTCCGTCAGCAACGCCAATGTCCCCGCCACCACCGCAAAGGCCGGCGGGTCGGCCAGAGTCACCCCGTCCGCCTGATTATCCACCACGGCCTGCACCAGCCCGACATTCGCCCCGCCCAGCCAGCGCAATGTCCCGAACGCATAGTCGCCGGGCGTCAGCCCGGTCGCGGCGACCACCGCCCCGTCTACAGCCGACACAGTCACCACCCGCCGCCGCGCCGCCATGTCCACCCGGCACGCCCGGTCGCCCAGGGTCGCGCGACAATCGGGTGATGTCGATGGCGCAACCGCCGCCCCCAGCACCGCCGCCGCGCCGATCAGTTCCGCGCTGAACGCCGCCCCCTTGCGCGCCACCGCGCCAATTTCGCCCCGCGCCAGCGACAGCCACAGGTCGCCCGGCGCTTCTCCCAAAGCCCCCCATTGCGTCAGCCACACTTCCAGCGCCGCGCCATCCCAGCGCCCCGCCATCAGATCCGCCTCGCTGATCGCATCGCTGGAAAGCGCCCCAGCCAGGTCGCTATCCTCGCCCTCCAGCCCGATGCCGCTGCGGATCGCCGATGGCGTCATCCCCGGTGCGGCGCGATAGGTCAGCCCGCCGATCGCCAGATCGCGATCATGGCTCGTCAGCCCAATCGTCACCCCGTCCCGCCGCTCGATCCGCCAGCAAAAGGCCAGCGTGACCAGCGGCTGCTCCAGCGCCCCGATCATGCCCATTCGCGTATCTCCACCAGCGGCACCGACGGCGCTTCCCCGGCGGCAAAGGTCGCGCGGTTGATGTCCAGCCGATCCTCGGCAAAGCGCACCGGCACGTCGAAGCGAAAGCCAGCGGTCAGCAGCACGCCCGCCGCCGGCGCCTCGTCAAAGGCGATGATCCCCATTCCCGCATGGCTCCACCCGCTGGCCAACTCCACGCCATCCGCCGCGACCCGGATCGTCCCCGCCACCGGCCGTGTGATGATCCGCGCCTGCGCATCCTCTCCCGCGCCATAATAGCGCGTCAGCTGGAACGAGGCCTGCACCCCGTCCCCCACGCCCAGCCTCTGGTCGATCGGCCCCGGCGCCTGCCCCGGCGCGCCGCTGCGATCGTCATAGGGATCGCTGAACCGGAACCCCCGCGCCGCGCCACGTCGCGCCCGGAAAAACGCGATCAGCGTCGCTATGTCCGCCTCGGACCGCACCCCCGGTCCCGCGTCGAAGGACAGCCGCGCATCCGCCCAGTCGCTGCTGCGCCGTTCATGCCCCGACGGGCTTTCGACGATCTGCGTCGAAAAGGTCGGCGACAGGCTTGCCTCGCGCCCTATGCCCAGCGGAAAGACAATATCGTCAAAGGCTTGCATCGCACCCTCTCCATTGATCCTGAACGCGGTAAAGCCATCGCGGCACGCCTGGGGCAGCGCCCAGATGAAGGTCGCTGCCGTCCCCCGGTCCACCGACGCCTGCGCCGCCGCCGCAATCGCGCGCCACTGGCCCGCCTGTTCGGGCAACAGCACGAAGCCCGAAAAATAATGCTGCTCCTCGATCGGATAGCCCAGCCGCGCCGTCGCAAGCTGTATGCCCCGCGCCGTCAGCCCCGGCCGCTCCTCCGTCACCCAGTCATAATCTTCCAGTTGCAGCACGTCGAAGGCTGGCGCGGCCCAACCCAGCGGCATGTTCGCCCGCTTGGCCTGCGGCGCGCGCGGGTCCAATATCGTCGGCAGATAGGCCAGCAAATGCGTCACCGCGCCCGGCGCGACCGCCTTCACCGCCGCGCACAAGGCCGCGGTGGACGCCGCCAGCACCGCTCCCGCCTGATCCAGCAAAGCGCATTGCGCCTCGTCCAGCGGCGTCCAGATGCTCGCAATCGACACCGGACTGCCGCCAAAGGCCGCCCGCGCCGCATCGTCATAAATGCATATCCGCCCGTCGCCCGGCACGACCCACCACCATGGCTCACCGACCTGAAACAGGATCGGCAGACCGACTTCCAACCCAATGGAAACAAAGGCACTTGCGACGGCCTGCACATATCCCATCGCCCCGCCATGCGCGGGCGACAGCAATGTCGATGGCGGCACCCAGCCGGTCAGCGCCGGATCGCCATTTTCCGCCCGCTGCTTCCAGTCGTTCCAGCAATGCGCGTCGAACAGTTCATAGGATAGCGACCAGATGACATCGAAGCCCAGCGCCTTCGCCCGGCGCGCAAAATCCCGGTGCCATGCCGCGCAGGGCGCGTTCAGCGCCCCGCCGGTCAGACTGACGTACAGCCCCTCCCCGCTGGAAGGATCGGGCCGTTCGAGCCGGAAATAATGGCTCATGCCCACATAATGGTTGATCGCCCCGCGATAGCCCAGCGCATGGATCGCCGCGACCACCCGTTCGGGCGTCTGGTTGAAACAGTCGTCATAGCCGGTCGCCATCGCCAGCCCATGGTCGGGCACCATGACGTCACCTGTCGCCAGCACGGAACCCGCCCCGTCGCACGCCATGTCGGACAATTCGGCCCAGCCCTCGACCCCGCTGGCAAAGGGCGTGTCCCCCGCATCATAATCGGGCGGCACCAGCGATATGAACATCCGGTCCACATCCCCCGCCCACACCGGATCGGCCTCCTCCGGCAACAGGAACCCGCCGTCCAGCGCCGCGAAATCCAGCGTGACAACCGCGTCTTCCGGCCCACCGTTCGCATAATTCCACAGCCGCACATACCAGGCGCGCGGATTGCCCGCCGCATCCCGCCCCTCGATCGTCAGCGTCGGCCCATGCGTCTCGTCCAGCGTGCGCAGGCCGCCGCTCCGCCACCGGAACCGCAGCACGCATGCCCTGAAATCCCGCGCTGTCTCATAGGCCAGCAGGGGATGGCTCCACCCGTCCACCGCCTCCCAGATCAGCCCCGCCAGATCGCCCGACCCGTAAAAGGTCGCATCCACCCGCAAGGCATCCGCCCCGGTCGTGACCACGCTCGCCATCATCGGGCGCGGAAAATTGACGGTCCAGTGGCTCGGCGCAAAGCGCTTCATCCAGCGCGTCTCCTGCCCCCGCCGCGCATCCGCCAGCCAATAGTCCAGCTTCCCCATCAGCCCAGCACCCCCTTCACCGCCCGCGCCACCTGCCGCGCACTGCGCGCCAGCAGCCGCGCCTCGCTCTCCTGCCCCCGACCATTCACCGCAATGCTCACCCGCACATCGCGCGCGCCGCCGCCATGTGCCACGACTTGCCCGCTGCTCGTCGGTACGAACATTTCAGGCCCGCGCTCGCCGACCATATATGCCCGCCCCGGCGCCACCGGCCCGCCCGTGGCCCGCCCCGGCAATCCCAATGCCGACGTCAGCAGCGACGCCCCCAGATTGACAAGCCCGCCAGCCCCGCCACCAGCGCCACCCATCGCCCCGCGCAACGCGCTGCCCGCAATCTCGTCCAGCACGGACAGGGCGATCCGCCGCAAATCCTCAAAGCCGAACTTGCCCGTCCGCACCGCGCGCAGCAGCCCTTGCTCGATCCGCCGCCCGGCCCGCTCCGCCCCGTCGCCCAGCGGCCCCTCAATCCCCGCCCGCATCGCCTCCACGTCCCGGCTCAACCCCTGCGTATCGGCCCGAACCCGCACCACCAGCGTCTCGATTTCCTCGTCCATCCGGGTCACTCCCTTTCAATTTCCGTTCGCCCTGAGCGAAGTCAAAGGGCCAGCCTGAGCGGAGCGAAGGCACTTCGCCTGCGGCTCAGTGGTCGGCTTCGACTTCGCTCTCCTGAGCTTGTCGAAGGGCCGAACGGCAATGGGTCAATCCGGCATCGCCCCCGCCACCTGAACCCAGTGCTCCCGCGCAGGCGGGAGCCCAGTCCCGCCCTCTCGCCTGTGCTCCCGCGCAGGCGGGAGCACGCCGCCCTGCTAGTCCGGCATCGCCCCCATCAACCGCTTCAGCTCATGCCCATCCACCCCCGCATCGACCGCCTCGTCCCCGCGCGCGGCCGCCAGCACCGCCGCCAGTTCAGCGGGCGTCGCGCGCCAGAATTCATCGGGCCGCCAGCCCAGCAGCCACCCGGCCACCCCGGCCAGCCGCGCCGCCCCTTGCGCAAAGCGCGTCATTTGCCCGCCAATATCTGCTGCAAAATGGCCTTGAGCACCGGCGTCACCTTGGCCAGTCCCACCGCCAGAATCGCCTCGCCCAGCGTATCGCGATCCATCCGGTCGCGATCGACCAGACAATGCCAGAACAATGCCACCAGATCGCCCAGCGACAGCTTGCCGTCCGCCGCCCGCTCCACCAGCGCGAACAGCGGCCCCAGTTCCGCCTCCGCCGCCACCAGCGCCGCAAAACTCGGTCGCAACGCCAGCATGTCGCCGCCAATCGCCAGCGCCGCCTCGCCCCGTTCGGGATTTGGGCGCTCCGCCTTAGCCCCGCTCATTCCGACACCACCGCGCCGGAGCTTTCCAGGCTCAGCGCATAATTGCGCTCGCCATTATAGTCCCCGGCATAGTCGAGCCGCGTCACCAGAAAGCGCCCGCGCATCCGCTCGCCGCTCTCGAAACTCAGTTCATAATCCTCGATCGTGCCGGACAGCGCATGGTTGCGAATTGCCACCTCCGCCGCCGATCCGGTGAACAGCCCCGCCGCCGACACGCTGACCGATCGCACCCCCGCGCCCGACAGCAATTCGCGCCACCCGCCCGAATCCTTGGACGTGATGTTCACCGCCTCGCCATTCACGGACAATTGCGTAGTGCGCATCCCCGCCACCGTGGCATATGTTGCCGGAATGTTGCCATCACCAACCTTCAACAGAAACGCACTTCCCTTTTCGACGCCCATGGCGCATCCTTTCTTCCGATAAAGCGTGCAAAACGCTGGTTAAGGAGAGTCTCAATGATCTTCATCGCACCGCTTATGTTGCTGGTCACAACCGCAGCCGCCGCCCCCGCCGATCCTGTCGGCATGGGTCGCAAGGCCTATTCGCAATGCCTGTCGGCCCAGATTCAGCCGGGCTTGGAAAAGAAGCTGACGCTGGGCGATTTTCAGGCCGACATGAAAAAGACCTGCGCCGCCAAGGAAACCGCCTTCCGCACCGCGATCGTCGCGGCGGACAAGGCTGACGGCATGTCCGAAAAAGCAGCGCAGGCCGACGCCGACGACCAGATTTCGGAATATGTCGACAAGATCACCAGCGAATATGAAGATTATAACGCGCCGGGCTGACGCGCATATTTATCTCTCCCCACCGGGGAGAGATACGAAGGCCCGGCAGCTTGCTGCCCCGGCCGCAGTTGAGAGGGGGCACGACGCTCAGTCCGTAGCGCCTACCCCTCCCAAACCGCCCGCAACCGATAATCCACCACCGCGGACCAGCCTCCGCCCTGCCGCGTCGCCCGCGCAACGCGGGACCGCACCAACCGTGCCGTCACGATCCGCCACCCCTCGCGCACCGCCACGCCCGCCAGCACCGGGTCTGTCTCTTATACACATCTAGATGTGTATAAGAGACAGCTGCCGCGTCGCCCGCGCAACGCGGGACCGCACCAACCGTGCCGTTACGATCCGCCACCCCTCGCGCACCGCCACGCCCGCCAGCACCGGGTCGATCCGCGCGATCATCCCCGCCAGCCGCGCCGGCGTCTCGCCACCGTCGTGCAGGCCGATCGTCAGCCGCAACTCGCGCCCCGCCACATCCTTGCCGCCCCAGTCCGCGCCGATGCACTCGCCCACCACGCCATAGGGCTGGCTGGCCCGCACCGGATCGCCGTCGAACAGACCGTTCAGCCCGTCCATCAACAGCGTGTCCGCCCGCAACGCATCGATCACCGCCGCGCGCACCGCCACTTCCGCGCTCATAATCCGCCCCTCCCCGCTTCCCGCAGCGCCAGATCCCGCCACCAGCGCGCCACCAGGCCGCGCCCGGACGCCCGCACCAGTTCGCCTTCGATGCTGACGTCCAGCCCCGCCTCATCCAGCGCCGCCGCGACCGCCGCCCGTCGCCGCGCCGCCCGATGCGCCACCATCCGCGCCAGCGCCGCCCTCATTGCAACCGCATCCGCCGCCATGGCCGCCACAGCGCGCTCACCACGGCGGGGGGGCGCGGCCCCTTCCGTCCCGCGCGCGGAAAAATGCTCCGCCGCCAGCCGCACGATCCCCTGCCGCAATGCTTCGGGCAGGCCGTTCATCTCGCTCGCCATGCCCGCCGAATAGCGCACCAGCAATCGCCGCCTGTCGCCCGCGCGCGTCGATCGCACCCACCCCTCGCCGGTCGCATCGATGTCGATCGCATAGCCATCGACCGGCAGGGCGACCGCCATGCCATCCGCCTCCACCGCCTCGACACTCTCGATTCCCACCACGGGCCGCGCCGTCAGCCGCTGCCAGCTTCCATCGCCCGCCACCATCTCCTGCGCGCCCCGCACGATCAGCCACTGCCCGACAAATTGCTCGCACAGGGCCGACGCGCTGCGCAGCAACCCGGCCAGCACTCCATCCTCGCCACTCGTCTCGATCCGCAAATAGGCCTTCAGCTCGGCCAGCGACGCCGCCAGCGTCCCGCTCTCATCCTGCGCCAGCATCAGCATTCCTCCACCCGAAATGTCACCGACCGCGCGTCCACCTGCCCGTCGGACAAAGTGACCCGGTTCGTCAGTCGATAGAGCCGCCCGATCAGCCCGCCGCTCACCCGCGCGCTGGTCCGCAAGCCTTCGAACGCGGAAGCCTCCACGCTCAATCCGCCCGCTTCGACCGGCGCCACGCTCCACAGGCTGGCGGCGATGCTCTGCCCCGCCAGATGGGCGGACCAGTCGATCCCATGATCGATGCTGCTGTCGGCATCCTTCAGATACAGGCTCATCGCCGCTTGCTCCCCCCAAACAAAAAAGGGGGAAGGCCAAACGCCTCCCCCCCCAAACCTTCTCCCCTGGGGGGAGAAGGATATGCAGCCTTACCCGCGCAGCGGGTTAGGCGAAGTTGGAAGAGGGGGAACCACCCCCTCGCCCCTCACGAAGCCGCAAACTTCATCAATTTGATCGCCTCGCTATTCGCCACGGCCCCGCCGATCCGCTTGACCGCGTAGAAATGCATGAACGGCTTGTTGCTGAACGGATCGCGCAGGATGCTGGTGTCGCTGCGCTCGGCAATGACATAGCCCGCCTGGAAATTGCCGAACGCGATCGACAGGCTGCCCGCGCTGATGTCCGGCATATCCTCGGCCTCGACCACCGGATAGCCCAGCAGCGTCGCGGGCTGGCCAGCGCTCATCGACGGCTGCCACAAAAATGCGCCATCGCTCGTTTTCATCTTGCGAATGGCGCTCAGCGTCGCGCTGTTCATGACAAAGCTCGCCCCTTGCCGGTAGGGCGCGCGCAGGCTCTGCACCAGGTCGATCAGCCGGTCCTGCGGGTCGGACGCGGCAAAAGCCCCCGCCGCGCCCGACGCGACATATTGCAGCGATCCGAACGCCCGCACACTGTCCGCCTCATTGGTCGTCGTATAGGTCAGGAAGCCCTTGGGCTTGTTCGTGCCATTGCCGGTGATGAAGGCCGCACCCTCCGCCACCGCAAATTCACGGGCAATCTCGCCCGCCAGCCAGCCCTCGACATCGAACTGCGCATCGTCCAGCATCGCCTGGCTCGCCGCCGGATTGGCGAACAGTTCGCCCGATGGCGGCGCGATCTCGTTGAAGCTCGGCGTCCCCGTCTCGCCCCGCGCCCCCGTCTCACTGGCCCAACCCGACACGATCCCGCCCGCACTCACCAGCTTGCGATAGCCCGCCGTCCCGGTCCGCACGACATTGGCGATGCTACGAATGGGCGAAATGCCTTTCAGCGTCGCATCGATCAGCTGATCGATCTCGCGCGGCACCGCATACCCCCCGCTCGCGCCCGAAGCCCCGGAAAAGCTCTTGAGCTCCACCCCCGCTTCCTGCCCCTGCCGCAGATAACGATCGACAAAAGCCGCGCGCGCCGGATCAACCGCCTCGCCCTTCACCCCATCGAGCGCAGGCCGCTGCATCGCCACCCGCATCGCGCTCAAATCCGCTTCCAAAGCCGCAATCCGCTCCCCCTGAAGCACCACATCAAAGCTCCCCTCCAGAGCATCCGTCACGCCGTCCGTCATGTCATTCTCCCGCTAGAAAACACAAAAAAGGGCGGCCCCGGATGGGACCGCCCTTCAAAAAACAAACCTTCTCCCCACGGGGGAGAAGGATACGAAGCCTTGCCAGCTTGCTGGCTAGGCGCAGTTGGATGAGGGGGCGCGCGTTGGCGTAAATCCCTCCACCTTATGCACCCGCGCCCGATCCTGCATCGGATGCGTCACCAGACTCACCTCCACCAGCTCCAGCGCCAGCAATTCGCGCGGTCCCGCCCCGCGTGCCTCCCGCACGCGATACCCAAACGACAGCCCATCCAACGCCCCGGCCTTCAGCCCCGCCGCCGCCTCCCGCCCGGCCGCCGTCCGCGCCGACACCCGGCCGATCACCCGCAACCCGCGCGCATCCTCCTCCAGCCGCTCGATCGCGCCGATCACCTGCCCCGGCCCATGCTGCCACAGCAACGGCACCCCCGCCGCGCGCACGCTACCGAACGCCCCCGCCCGCACCACATCCCCGCCCCGGTCCACCCGGTCGAAAATCGCCGCATAACCGGCAAAGCGCACGTCTTGAGCCATATAATCTCCGTTCGCCCTGAGCCTGTCGAAGCCTGTCCTGAGCGCCTGCCGCAGGCGGGCAGTCGAAGGGGGCTTGCCTGCGCTTGTCGAAGGCTTCTGACCTCGCTCCGCGCGGCCAAGGGCTTCGACTTTGCTCAGCCCGAACGGAACAGGCGCCCCATCGCCACTCACGTTCTAACCAACCCGACCAGCCCGGTCTTGACCGCAATCCCCAGCAGCACCAGCGCCAGCGCGATCCGCACCAGCCAGCCGATCACCGCCCCGCGCGCCGCCTTCTTCGCGTCGCGCCAGGCGCGCAGCAGTTCGCGCAGTTCGCGCACATCGCCCTCCGCCCGCCGGTCCGCCAGCCCCAGTCGCTCCAGCGCCCGCCCCGCGCCCAGCTCGCTCGCCTCCTCCACCAGCGCCCGGATCATCACCATGTCCATCGCCCCCGGCCCGCCTTCCGCCTGCGCCACCAACCGCGCCAGCATCTCGCCATCCTGTTTCATCGCGCCCTCCAATCCCCGCGCCCCCTTGGCGCAGTTGGGAGCGGGGGAACCCCAGCCCCCCTCACAACCCCAACAGCCCCTTCTTCTCCTCCGCCGACAGGAAATCCGCCCCCGCGACCCGCTCCCACAGTGCCGCCCGCTCGTCGCTCAGCGCCGCGATGCCATCCAGGTCCGGCTCGATCCGCAGCCCCGGCCACCAGCCGCTCAGCCCCTGCCCCAACCCCGCGCCGATCTTGTTCACCAGCGGCAATATCGTCTGCCGCCACAGCGCCTTGTTCGCCTCGCGATAATTGGCGTAACTATTGTCGCCGGGCAGCCCCATCAGCATCGGCGGCACGCCAAAGGCCAGCGCAATCTCCCGCGCCGCCGCCGCCTTCAGCCCCACAAAGTCCATCTCCGCCGGCGTCAGGCTCAGCGCCTTCCAACTCAGCCCACCCTCCAGCAGCATGGGCCGCCCGGCATTGGCCGCGCCCGCAAAGGCGATCTCCATCTCGCGCTTCACCCGCTCATACTGGTCGGGCGCCATGACCGATCCGTCCCCCGGATCATAAACCATCGCGCCGCTGGGCCGCGCCGCATTGTCCAGCAGCGCCTTGTTCCACACCGTCGCGCTATTATGGATCGCCACTGCCCCCGCCGCCGCGCCGACACAGCCCAATCCATAATGATCGTCCAGCGGATGCAGGCTTTTGAGATGCAGCACCGTGGTCCGCCCCGCGCCATCTTCGGGCGACAGGCGCGTCACGCTCTCCCCGACGCGATAGAGATAGGCCGCGGGCCACCCCCGCGCATCGGCCTCCACCGACACCCGCTCAGGGCGCAGCGCGAACAGCTCGGCGGGCATCCCGTCCGCCCCGCCGATCACCTGCACATAGGCATTGCCATGCAACAACAGGTGGCAGGCCAGCGTCTCCACCAGCCCTTGCCCCGCCGACGCCCGTGCCACCAGCGCCAGCACCCGCGCCCCATGCTCCACGCCAGAGGCTTTCAGCGCAGTCGCCCCCGCCCCTTCCGACACCAGCCGCATCGCCCGCTGCGCCACCGGATTGCCGATCACGCCGCCACGCACCTGCGCCTCATAGCTGGCGGGCCACTCGCCCAGCGCCACCGCACCCGTCCCCCAGGCGCGCGCCAGCACCGGCCGCGCATCCGCCTGCACGGCCTTCATCCCAAAGAATTTCATGCTTGCCTCCCGCACAACAAAAAACCCTCACCCCGACGGGGAGAGGGCCAAAGCGATTTCCAATCAGATAGAATTCCGATGACTCGGAAATCGCGCTAAACCTGAAGCGAAGGCTGGCAGCAAAGCCGCCTGCCGAGGCCGCGAGAGGGAGAACGCCCCACCCTCAAGTCAAACCAGAATGGCTTTCGTTTGCTCCCCAACCTCCGTTCGGTTCGAGCGAAGTCGAGAAACCGCACGCTGCCGTTTCTCGCCCGAACCCGAAACGGACGGGCCGCAGTTGAACTGCCCTACCAAATGAAGGGTCAAGGATTGCGCCGCAACACCCGGTCGCAGGTCGAGTTCGTCCCCTCGCTCTTGCCGATCACCCGGCCCGCCAGCGCCCCGGCGCCCGCGCCCAGCAGCGTCTCGCCCAGGCCACCACCGGCGACCAGCCCGACGCCAGCACCGCCAGCCGCGCCGATCACGGTGCCCTTGTCGCGCCCCTTCTTCCCCTGGATCAGGCAATAGCGCACATCGTCGCGATCACGCGGTGCCGCCCTCGCCACCCGCGCCCTTTCCTTCGCGCTCAGCGTCACCGCCATCACCGGGGTAGCCACCAGCGTCGCCCCGACCAGCGCGCCGAGCATCGTCACCATCTTCATCACCAAATCTCCACTTCAAATCCGATGCTCCCGAAACGACCGACGGCACCGCGGGGTTCCCCTCACAACCCCCGCACCCGCGCCTCGCCCCGCCGCCCCAGCATCAGTTCGGTCAGCGCCCATACCAGCGCGTCGGCGCGATCGGGCGATCGTCCCGGCCCCACATAGCCGCCCCCGGCCAGCAAGCCGCACATCTCATCCTCCAGCCGCGCGAACGCCCCGCGATGCGCCACCCGCCCGGCTTCGTACAGGGCCGCCACGGGTTCGGCCCGCGCCACTTTGCCGCGCGAGGCATGGACCAGCTTCACCGGCAGCATGGCGTCCGCCGCGCGCAGCACGCTTTCCACCATCGCCCCGCCATTATTCGCTTCGGCCACCACCTTGTCAGCGCCATGCACCAGCGCAGCCGCAGCCACCGCGCGCGCCCATTGTTCGGGTGAGCAGCCCTCGACGCTCGCATCGGCAATCACATAGGCGCGCCCGTCACCGCCCACGCCCGCCACTACGATCCCGCACGCATCGCCATGGGCGGACGCAGGCGGATCGACCGCCACCACCACCCGATGCAGCGCCGTCCCATCAGGCCCGCCCGGCACATGCGCCACCCGGCATCGTTCGATCAGGTCGCGCGACCAGAGCGCACCCTCCACCTCCTCGATCAGCTCGCCGTCCAGTTCCTGCCGCCCCAGCCGCGTGCCGCCATAGCTGCGCTCCATCGCCTCGACGAAGCCCTCGGCCAGGTTCGCGCGATTGTCCGCCGTCCGGCCCCGCGTGACGATGACATCCCGGTCCGCCACCAGCCGCCGCACCAGCGCCACCGGGCGCGGCGTCGTCGTCGCCATGACGCGCGGGCTTTTCCCCAGCCGCATCGCCATCATCAGATTATCCCAGGCACCCAGTGCAAAGGGCCATTTGGCGATCTCGTCGGCCCAGCCATGGCTGAACTGCGGCCCGCGCAGGCTTTCCGGTTCCGCCGCGCCGAACAGGGTCGCCACCGCGCCATTGGGCCATGTCAGCTTGCGCAGCGCCGGGGCAAAGACCGGGCGGCACCACCAGGGCGCGACCGCCAGCAATCCGGACGCCCCTTCCACCATCACCCGCCGCGCCTCGCCCAGCGTCGCGCCGACCAGCGCGATCCGCGCGCCGGGTTGGGCCTCCGCAATGCCCCGCACCCATTCGGCCCCGGCCCGCGTCTTGCCAAAACCGCGCCCGGCCATCATCAGCCAGATACGCCAATCGCCCCCCGGCGCCTTCTGCCCCGGCCGCGCCAGCCAGTCCCATTCACGGCTTATGCGTTCGCGGCCAGCCTCCTTCAGCTGCCGCAACATCCTCGCCTGCGTCTGCTCTTGCTGGTCCAGCCATTCGTCATGCGAAGTCTCCATCGCCCTCCCCTTGCCGGGGCGGCGACAGGCGCGCCCCTATTTGCGCGGCGCCATCCCGCCGAACGTCACGATGCTCTCGCCGGGGCGTGCCCGGAAGAAACTCCATATCGGATCATATTTAACCGATTTGATCGCCCGGAGGCATTTTCGAACAGACGAAAATGCGTCAGAATCCTTCACTTCACCAGCAGAACAGCAATGAAGAGGTACAACTGATGGTTGACCGGATAGGAGAGATTGAACGCCACATGATCCTGCTTGGGATCAGCAAAAAGGCCATAGCAGACCTTTCAACCATGATTCGTGCGCACGCGACTGTCGCACCGGACGCTGACCCTGCCATCCACCCGCAGGTCTTGACTGCCGAAATAGGGCAAATTGCCCGCACTTTTCATAAATCCTCGCTGCGTCGTGGGGAAGCGTTGCATTATCCCATATCGGACCCTGGCTGGAACATGCTGCTCGCTCTTGTCACGGATGCGACGGAATATCGCACGTCATGCGTCACATCCTTATGTTACGCCAGCGGCTCACCGATGACGACGGCACTGCGTCACCTCAGCAGGCTTGAACGGGACGGCAAAATTCAGCGGCGCGAAGACCGGCACGATTCTCGCAAATGCGTCATAGAAGCTACGCCGGAGACGCTGGAAATCATGAGAGACCTCATCGTCAGCTTCTGCGTCGAACCGCCCCTTCATTAAGCCGCTCGCCGACCAAACACGCACACACATGGACTTTTCTTACAGGGGCGGCGACAGGCGCGCCCCTATTTGCGCGGCGCCATCCCGCCGAACGTCACGATGCTCTCGCTTCCATCCTTGGCCACGGCCGCCACGCCGATGAAATGATCGTCCACCACCACATCTTTCAGCAGCAATTCGGTCGCGCCCGTCACGACGCGGCTATCGGTCCAGTCCTGCGCATCGGCCCGCCGCCAATACACATGATAGGCCGCCGCCCCCGGCACCGCGTCCCAGAATACCCGCGTATCCATCGACAGCGCGCCATCCAGCGACACGCTCGCCGGCGCCGTCGGCGCGCTTGCCAGAACACGCAACGCCGCGACATTCAGCGCCGTCACCTTCGCTAGATAGGGAAAATCCATGCCAACAACCGTGTCGCCATAATCGCGCCCGCCCTCGACCCGCAGGTCCTGATGCTGCCGGTCGTAATTCTCGATCCCCACCGAAAAACGCACCGCCGGATAGCCCGCCTCCAGCAACGGGGTATGATCGCCACCGCGCCCGAAACGGTCGGGCCGCCGCACCGCAAACACGTCCAGCCCGATCTGCGGATTGGCCTCCGCAATCCCGTCGATCGCCTTGGCCAGCGCCCGCGAAGGCCCGTCATCCTCGCCGCCGATGCCGCGCCGGGTCAGCCCCGCCTTGCCATCCTCGGACGATCGTATCCCTTCGGAAAATACCCGCACCCGGTCCGCCACGATCTGGCCGTTCAGCCCGGTCGTGTTGCCGACAATATCGTTGTTCAGCATCGCCCGCACCTGCCAGCCGCGCGCCTTGGCCGTGTTCGCCAACAATTTGCCACCCAGCAACCCCTGCTCCTCGCCGGACAACAGCGCATAGACGATCGTCCCGTCGAATTTTTCGCCTGCCAGCACCCGTGCCGCCTCAATCACCAGCGCGCTGCCCGATCCATTGTCGTTCGCGCCGGGCGCGTCGCTGGTCGCATCCATGACATCGCTGACCCGGCTGTCGATATGCCCCGCGACGATCACCACCTGATTGGGATCGCCCGTCCCGGTCTGGATCGCCAGCACATCGACAATATCCGCGCCATCGGGCACGCGCGGCGCGGTGAAGCGTTCCGACACGCTCTCAACCTTCAGGCAGCCGCCGCACCCCTTGGAAATCCGCGCAAACTCCGCCGCCGCCCAGGCCCGCGCCGCCCCAATCCCGCGCTTGGGATCGGTCGCCGAAGACAGCGTATGCCGCGTCCCGAAACTCACCAGCTTCTCGACTGTCGCCTTCAACCGCGCGGGATCAGGCGCCTTGCCCTCCGCCAGCGCGGGCGAAGCCAGAAGCGAAGTCGAAAACGCCGAAGCAGCAGCGAGCAGGATCAATTTTCTCATGACCCACAGGTCTATCGCCAATCGGACAAGTGTAAAGAGACGAAGCCGGTTCGCCCTCACGCATCACGTCCCCGTCGCCGCCCTCATCCGTTCAACCTCTTCCACCATCCGCCGCACCCGTCGTACCACCGCGGGGCTATCGGGCCGCTCCTTCTGCGCCGCCGCGTTCGCGCGATAGGCCAGCACCCGGTCGCGATGCCGGGTCAGCAGTTGCAGCGCCAGTTTCAGGTCATGCCCGCGCTTGATCTTGCGGCTCTTCACGCTCCCCTCGCCGTCCAGCAGGATTTCCTCGCTCTCGCTGCCGAACAGGGCTTCGCGCATCAGCATCGCCTCGATCTCGGCATAGCCAATATCCATCGCCCGTTCCCAGTCGGCGGCAAAGCGCCGGTTGCGCTGCCTGCGGTCATAGGCGCTGGTCCGGCACACGCCCGCCACCCGCGCCGCCTCGCTGGTGTTGCAGGTCATCGCCAATGTCTGCAGGAACAGCCGCTCCTGCTCCCTGGTCCAGCCGTCCTTGCGCGGACGGCGCATCTGCGCGCGCGCTGCGCCCGCCATCTTGCGGCGCGCCGGTTCCAGCATCTGCGCCTCCATCCCGTCCGCCATGCTCGTCCCTTCCCCGCATGCGCCCGGCCAACGCAAAAGGGGCCGACCCGCCCGGATCAGCCCCTTTTTGCATCGCCCCGTTGGCGACTCACATTTTTCCACTATGGCCATCTCTGCCAGAACAGCGTGACGCTGTCAAGACAAATGTTCCAAATGGGTTATTTTTTGGCCATCAATCCTTCCACCATCGGCGCCTCCAGTTCCAGCGCTTCCGCCACGCTGGGCCACGCCTTCACCGCCTCGATCCACGCCGCGACCTTTGGCCAACGCCCCGTCGCCAGCGGGTCCGAACAATAGCATATGTTGATGATCGGACAGGCCGCCGCCAGATCGGCCAGGGTGAAGCGATCCTCGACCAGCCAGCCGCTATCGGGCAAAACCCCTTCCAGATAGTCGTATATGCGCGGCATTTCCTCCGCCTCGGCCTTGTCCGCCGCCGCCAGATCCTGCGGAAATTTCATCGCGGGTGCCACGACGCGGTTGAAAAATATCTTCTGCCCCGCCGGCTGGACGATCGTGTCGCCAAATTCCTCGAACCATATCGTGCGCGCCCGCGCCTTCGGTTCGGCCGGGATCATCTCCTCGCCGGGGCGCAGGGCATCCATATAGGTTATGATCGCGCTCGAATCGCACAACAGGAAATCGCCATCTTCCAGTGCCGGAATCTTGCCGAAAGGCGATCCCTTCAGATAGCCTTCCGCCCCGCGCCCGAAACCGGCCGCCTCTACCTCTGCCGCAATCCCCTTCTCCGCCGCAAAGACGATAACCTTGCGCACAAAAGGCGACGGCCGCGCACCATGGATGATCATGCAATCTCTCCTTGTCCTGTTCCGGATCGGAGGATGCCAAAACAGTATCGAAATGCAACTATTTAATGCAGGCACTCACTCGCCACCCGCGCCAGCGCCACCCCCGGCACGCGCCACCGACCGCGTATAATCTATCCGTATCCGCACCCAGCTGCCGACCAGCACCTTGCCATTCTCGCGCGGCGGCAGCACCAGAAACTGCCACGCCGCCAGCCGCACCGCGCGGGCAAAGCCGGACCCCAGCGGCGATTCCCCTAGCGTCTGGCAATTATCGACATGATAATGATCGACCGTCTTGCACGCGACCATGCCCCATCCATTGGGCGGCGCATTGGCGGGCAGGAACGGGGAAAGCTCCGCATCGGTGGGCCGCCGATACCATTCGGCGTTGAACAATTGCACGCCGCCCGGCCCCTCGCCCGGTCCCGCAACCGCGGCGCTGTTGCCCTGCCCCGCCGCGCTTGCCCCTTTCGCCGCCTTGGGCATGCGGCCAATATCGGCCGACGCCATCTGCTCCCGATCCAGGGTCAGAAAGGGGAAGGGCGACGGCGGATCTTCGGCGGGCTTGGCGACCGGCACGGGTGGCCGCACCACCGCCTCGGCCTGTTTGGGCGCGGCCGCATCCTCCTTCTCGCGCCGCTCCGCCTTGGGCGCGCGCTTCTGCTCCGTCTCCGCCTTCTGCCCGGTCTCGACGTCGAACGTCACCGGCATCCGGTCGTCCACCCTTTTGGGTTCGGGCTTGGGGGCCAGCGTGAACAGCGCAAGCAGCAGGATAGCGTTCAGCACCAGCGCAAACGCCATGCCGCCCGCGCGTTGCCGCACTCTGGCCCAGGATATGGTTGAAACTGTCAAACGCGCCGACCGAACAGGACTGATGATGGCTCATGCCCAGACGTCGCCGTCCCGTCAACGCCGTCGCGCCAGGCTGAGGCCATGACCCGCCAGCGCCGCGCCATCGATACGCCATGGATCGCCGCCCGCAAAAGGCGCTGGCGACCGGCCATCATCTCGGCTAGGGGTCGGCCCCGATGCTGACCAGGCTTTACCAATGGATGCTGGCGAAAGCCGCCCACCGCCACGCCGAACGCTGGCTGTTCGCCTTCAGCTTCATGGAATCCAGCTTCTTTCCCATCCCGCCGCATCCGCTGCTCGGCCTCATGTGCCTCGCCCGCCCGGAACGCGCGCTGCGATTCGGCTTCATCTGCACCCTGGCTTCCGTGCTGGGCGGACTGATGGGCTATGCTATCGGCTATTTCCTGTATGAAACGGTCGGCCAGCAATTGCTCGCCGCGCTCGGCCTTGCGGCCAAATTCCCGGTAGCGGCCTGCTATCTGCGTGAATTCGGGGCGGAAATCATCCTGATCAAGGGCGCAACGCCGATCCCGTTCAAACTGATCACGATCACCGCGGGCTTCATCGGCCTGCCGCTCTTCACCTTCATCTGGGCCAGCCTGCTCAGCCGCGCTTTTCAATTCATGCTGGTCGGCTTCCTGTTCTGGAAATTCGGCCGCCCGATCAAGGCGTTCATCGAAAAATATCTCGCCCTCCTGTCGGGCCTGTTCCTCGTCCTCATCGTCGGCGGCTTCATCGCCGCGTCCATGCTGACCGGCGGCCCCGGCAAGAGCGACAGTTGCAGCGCCGCAACGATGGAATCGATCCGCTGACGTGCTGAAGCAAGCCTTCGCTCGCCATCCCAAAGTCGCGGCGCTGCTGGCAGGGTTCGCCTCCGCCACCGGCTTTGCTCCCCTCAATCTCTGGCCGGTAACGCTCGCCTGCCTGATCGCGCTGATCCTCCTGATCCAGCACGCCCCGGACCGCCGCGCCGCCTTCACCCGCGGCTGGCTTTTCGGCCTTGGCCATTTCACCCTCGGCCTCAACTGGATCGCCCACGCCTTCACCTTTCAGGACATGATGCCGCACTGGTTCGGCTATGGCGCGGTGCTGCTGCTGTCGCTCTATCTGGCGGTCTATCCCGGCCTGGCGACCCTTGGGACATGGTGGCTTTCTCATTCCTCCCCTGCAAGGGGAGGGGGACCACGAAGTGGTGGAGGGGTGTCACCCTATCGTGAGGGCGACACCCCTCCGTCATCGCGACGCGATGCCACCTCCCCTTGCAGGGGAGGATGGATGGCACTGCCCCCCCTCCTCTTCTTCGCGGCCTTCTGGCTGGGCACGGAATATCTGCGCGCCTGGGCTTTCACCGGCTTCGCCTGGAACCCGCTCGGCGTCACCCTGCTCCCCACCGGCATCGCCATCGCCGCCACCCTGATCGGCACCTATGGGCTGAGCGCCCTCACCATCCTCGCGGCGGGCGCGCTGCTTCTTGCGTTCCAGCGCCACTACCGCCCGGCCGCCGCGATCGCAGCCCCGCTTCTTCTCCTCGCGCTCTGGGGCCATCTCGCCCCCGGCCCCGCCGCCCCCCCCGGCGCGCCGCGCGTCCGCGTCGTCCAGCCCAATATCGGCCAGGACCAGAAATATTCGGTCGAAAACGAAGTCGCCAATTTCCGCAAGCTTGCCGCCCTCTCCGGCCAGCCCCGGCCCGCCCCGCGTCTCATTTTCTGGCCCGAAGCCGCCATCCCCGCCTATCTCGACATGGAACCGGGCTGGCGCGCCCGCCTCGCCAGCCTGCTTGGCCCCGGCGACCTGCTGATGACCGGCGCGGACAAGGTCTATTTCAAGCCGGTCGAGGAAAATGGCGTCATCACGCAAAAGCTGGCGGGCGCGAACAACAGTGTCTGGATCGTCACGCCCGACGCCCGTTTGCTTGGCCGCTACAGCAAGGCGCATCTCGTCCCCTATGGCGAGTATCTGCCGATGCGGAACATCCTCACGCCCCTCGGCCTCTCGCGCCTCGTACCGGGCGATGCCGATTTCTGGCCCGGTCCCGGTCCGCAAAGCCTCCCGCTGCCCGCCACGCTTGGTCGTCCCGACCTCAAAATGGGGGTGCAGATCTGCTATGAGATCATCTTTTCGGGTCAGGTGATCGACCGCGCCAACCGCCCCGATTTTCTCTTCAACCCTTCCAACGACGCCTGGTTCGGCAGCTGGGGTCCGGTCCAGCATCTGGCGCAAGCCCGCCTCCGCGCGCTGGAAGAAGGCATCCCGATCATCCGCTCCACCCCCACCGGCGTCTCCGCGATCATCGACGCGCGCGGCCAAGTCGTCCATGCGCTGGGCCTCAACCGCGCCGGTTTCCTGGATTCCGGCCTGCCCCCGCCGCTTGCCCCCACCCTCTTCGCACGGGTCGGCAACTGGGCGCCCTTCGCCCTCATGCTGCTGCTCGCCGGACTGGCCATTGCCATGCAGCGCAGCAAAAGCTAATAGCCACATAAACTATTCTTTATATCGTTTTCCGGTTCAGCCGTTTACGGGAGTCCCATGCGTAACCAATTCCTCTTCACCTCGGAATCCGTGTCCGAAGGCCATCCCGACAAGGTTGCAGACCAGATTTCCGACGCCATCGTCGACCTCTTCCTGTCGAAAGACCCCGAAGCCCGCATCGCCTGCGAAACCCTGACCACGACCCAGCTCGTCGTCCTGGCCGGTGAAATCCGCTGCAAGGGCGTCTATGAAAATGGCGCCTGGGCACCGGGCGCGCAGGAAGAGATCGAAGCCACCGTCCGCGCCACGGTCAAGCGCATCGGCTATGAGCAGGACGGCTTCCACTGGCAGACCTTCCGCTTCGAAAATAATCTCCACGGCCAGTCCGCCCACATCGCCCAGGGCGTCGATGAAAGCGGCAACAAGGATGAAGGCGCCGGCGATCAGGGCATCATGTTCGGCTATGCGTCGGACGAAACCCCCGACCTCATGCCCGCCACCCTCTATTACAGCCACAAGATCTTGGAACGCATGGCCGCCGACCGCCACGCGCAGGTCGTCGACTTTCTCGAACCCGACGCCAAGAGCCAGGTCACGCTCGAATATATCAATGAAAAGCCGGTCCGCGCGACCGCTCTGGTCGTATCGACCCAGCATGCCGCAGGCATGGACAATGATGAAAGCCGCGCCAAGCTGCGCGACTATGTGAAGGGCGTCATGGCCGACATCCTGCCCGAAGGCTGGCTGCCCGGCGAAGAAGCGATTTACGTCAACCCGACCGGCCTTTTCGAAATCGGCGGGCCGGACGGCGACGCTGGCCTGACTGGCCGCAAGATCATCGTCGACACCTATGGCGGCGCCTCGCCGCATGGCGGCGGCGCGTTCAGCGGCAAGGACCCGACCAAGGTCGACCGCTCGGCCGCCTATATCACCCGCTACCTCGCCAAGAATGTCGTCGCTGCCGGCCTCGCCCGCCGCTGCACGATCCAGCTTTCCTACGCCATCGGCGTCGCCGAACCGCTTTCGCTCTACGTCGACCTGCACGGCACCGGCACCGTCGAAGCCTCGGCGATCGAAACGGTCCTGCCAACGCTGGTGCGCCTCACGCCCAAGGGCATCCGCACCCATCTCGGCCTCAACAAGCCCATCTATCAGAAAACCGCCGCCTACGGCCATTTCGGCCGCACGCCCGAAGGCGACTATTTCCCTTGGGAAAAGACCGATCTGGTGGACGCGCTCAAGGCCGCTCTGGCCTGATCCAAACAAAGAGGGGCGCGGAAAACGCCCCTCTTTCTTCTCCCCTCCCTTTCAGGGAAGGGAGAAGAACGCGCCTCTCCGAATAGCAAGGCCAAGCCCCCCTTGCCCCCACCCCTCCTACCCGCTAGTCAGCCGCCCCATGACAGCGCATAAATCCGGCGATCCTACGACCCTCAACCGCCTCTATGGCCGCCAATCGGGCCACAAGCTGCGGCAGGGGCAGCAGGAACTGGTCGACACCCTCCTCCCCGCCATTTCCGTCCCCGAAGAAGGCGACATCACCGCCGCCGCCCTCTTCGGTTACGATCGCCCGCTCCATTTCGAGATCGGCTTTGGCGGGGGCGAACATCTTGCCTATCGCGCCGACATGCTGCCCGACCATGGCTTTATCGGCTGCGAGCCCTTCCTGAACGGTGTCGTCACCGCGCTTGGCCATGTCCGCGACGGTGCGCTGGGCAATGTCCGCCTGCACATGGGCGATGCGCTTGAGGTGCTTAGCCGCATTCCGGACGGCGCCTTGAGCTTTGTCTATCTGCTCCACCCCGACCCCTGGCCCAAGGCGCGCCATGCCAAGCGCCGGATGATGAACCCCGGCCCGGTCGCGATGATCGCCCGCAAGCTCAAGCCGGGCGGCGAATTCCGCTTTGGCACCGATCATCCCATCTATCTGCGCTGGGCGCTGATGGTGATGAACGGCCATCCCGATTTCGACTGGCTGGCCAACGACCCCGCCGACTTCCTCACCCGCCCCGGCGGCTGGCCCCAGACCCGCTACGAAGCCAAGGCGCGGAAAAAGGGCCATGAAGTCTGGTACTTCCGCTACCGGCGCAAATGAAATCCTCCCCTGTAAGGGGAGGTGGCAGGGCGCAGCCCTGACGGAGGGGTGTCACCCTCTCGATGGGGCAACAGCCAACCCGATGACTTTACCCTGATCCGTTCGTTTCGAGCGAAGTCGAGAAACGTTGCGCACAGGTTGGTGCTCCCCCCCTTAAAACGCCTCCGCCGCCAGCGCCATGATCGCCCCTTCGCCCGCCGCAATGCTCGCCGCCAGCCCGCTCGCCTGCGGCAACACCCGCCGGGCATAATAATCCGCTACCGCCAGCTTGCCTTGATGCAGCGCCGTCTCGCCAGACCCGGCAGCCACCGCCATCCGCGTCCACATCCATCCCATCGCCACCAGCGCGAACAGCCGCAGATAGTCGACCGCCGCGGCCCCGGTCGCGTCCACATCCGCCCCGCGCAGCGCCACCGTAGCCTCGCGCAGCAAGGCCAGCGCCTCGCCCGTCCGCACCGCGATCACCCGGTCGCCCGCCGCCGCCACATCCGCCGCGATCCCGTCGAAAAAGCCCTCGACCACCGCGCCGCCTGCCATGGGCAGCTTGCGCCCGACCAGATCCATCGCCTGCACCCCGTTAGTGCCTTCGTAAATCTGCGCGATCCGGGCATCGCGGACAAATTGCTCCATCCCCCATTCGCGGATATAGCCATGACCGCCGAACACCTGCTGCGCCTGCACCGCGCATTCAAAGCCATAGTCGGTAAAGGCCGCCTTGATCACCGGCGTCAGCAACGCCACCAGCGCGTCCGCCTGTTCCCGCTCGCCCGCATCCGCATGCGCTTTCGCCCGGTCGAGTTGCAGCGCGGTCCATCCCGCCAGCGCCCGGCCCGCCTCCACGAACGCGCGGACATTCAGCAGCATCCGCCGCACATCGGCATGCTCGATGATCGCCACCGGGCCGCGCGCCCCGTCCGCGCTGCGCCCCTGCAACCGGTCCCGCGCATAGGCGACCGCCTGCTGATAGGCGCCCCCTGCAATCCCCAGTCCCTGAATGCCCACCATCAACCGTTCGGCGTTCATCATCGTGAACATCGCCGCCAGCCCGCGATGCGCCTCTCCCACCAGCCAGCCGGTTGCATCGTCATAATGCATCACGCAGGTCGGCTGGGCGTGGATGCCCATCTTCTTTTCCAGCGACCCCACCGACATGGCGTTGCGCACGGTAAAACCGCCATCGGCATCGGGCAGGAACTTGGGCACCAGAAACAGGCTGATCCCCTTCACGCCGGGCGGCGCATCGGGCAGCCGCGCCAGCACCAGATGGACGATGTTGCCGCCAAAATCATGGTCGCCCGACGAAATGAAAATCTTGGTCCCGGCCACCGCATAGCTGCCGTCCCCCTTTGACGTCGCCCGCGTCTTGAGCAGCGCCAGATCGGTCCCCGCCCCGCTCTCGGTCAGCGCCATCGCGCCCGTCCATTCGCCGCTCACCAACGGCTCCAGATAGGCGGCCTTCAACGCGTCGCTGGCATGGGCCGCAATCGCCTCACACGCCCCGCGCGACAGGCCGGGGAACAGGCCGAAGGACAGGTTGGTCGCCGACATCATCTCGTCGAACCAGAGTTGCAGGACGAAGGGCAGCCCCTGCCCGCCATGCGCCGGGTCCGCCGACAGCGACGTCCAGCCACCCTCGGCAAAATCACGATAGGCCTGCGCAAAACCATCGGGCGTCTGCACCGCGCCATCGACCAGCCGGCTCCCCTGCTCGTCCCCTTCGCGGTTCAGCGGCTGCAGGCGCTCGGCACAGACCTTCCCCGCCTCCTCCAGCACCGCCACCGCCAGATCGGCATCCACCTCTTTCCCCAACTCCGCCATCGCCTGGTCGAAACCCAGTACGTCGTTCAGCAGAAATCGATAATCGTCGATCGGCGGGGTATAGCTTTGCATGGCGGTTCCTCTTCTATCGCACGAACATTACACCAAACATATGTTACAGTCAATTTTCAACAGCCTGTAAGCCCGCCGCAAACGGCTGGATCAAGTCCCACGACGAAGGGCGCCCGAAAAAGGGGCCAGTCTGTAAGCGACCAGAAGCGCCCGGAAATTCCTCCCCTGCAAGGGGAGGGGGTCCACGAAGTGGTGGAGGGGTGTCGCCCTATCGAGAGGCTGATACCCCTCCGTCTGGCCTACGGCCATCCACCTCCCCTTACAGGGGAGGATGATCGGGAACGACCGTTGGCGACAACAGCGGCAGATCGCGCGCGTCCAACAAGCAGTCATTAGGCGAAGCGTCCTTGCTTATCTGTGCTTGAAGGTCCAGCTTCGATCTTCGCCCGGATCGCCGTTGAAAAGATACTCTATATCATCGATTTTGCCGTTGGGCCACACGACAAGCTCGCGCTCGTTTATGAAATCGATCTGCATCGCATCGCCGCTATCATCAGCATCCCATTTCAACGTGAGCTTATCGCCCGGTTCCAGTTCGAAGCATTGAGGCCAAGGTTCGACCGATATGTAGATTGGGCCGTCCTTCTTATTGCTGAACGTATGTTGGGTCTGCGCCATGCGTTCGTTCTGGAGCCGTTTCGTTGAGAAGGCAACGTCCGCTTACGAGCCTTAGCCCCTCGACAACAGAACGTCGCCAATCCCCCCTTAGGCGACCCTCCCTCCCCCGCCTCCCGCAACCCGCCCGCTAATCCCGCGGCTTGTGCGACGACAGCAGGTAGCGCCAGACGCCGACCATATTGATGCCCAGCATGGCGACATTCTGCCAGCCTATCCCCTCACTGTCCTGCGCCAGAAACCCCCACAGGATCAGCGCGATCGAGCTGGTGACGAACAGTACGAACGCCCATCCCGTCACGCGCCGCCCGATGTTGAGCGAGACCAGCAACGCCGCCAGCGTCGCCGCCGCCGCGCCATAATATTGCAGCCCCGTCAGCACAGCCTCATCCATCTCGCCCCAACGCCGCGCCGCCCGCCAAGGTTGCAGCCAGGCCCCGCCCCCTCTAGGCAGGCGGCATGATCGCCAGCATTGACCCGTTCCACGCCATCGCCATCAGCCGCGAAGCCCACAGGCTCGAAGCAGCGGGCCGCTCCATCCTCCACATGGAATTTGGCCAGCCCTCCACCGGCGCACCGGCAGCGTCCATCGCCATGGCCCATCATGTGCTGGACACCGACCCGATGGGCTATTGGGAAAGCCAGCCGCTCAAGGACCGGATCGCCCGCCATTATCGCGACAGCTATGGCCTCGCCATCGATGCCGAACGCATCCTGCTCACCTGCGGCGCGTCCCCCGGCCTGGTCCTTGCGCTGACCAGCCTGTTCGCGCCCGGCGCGCGCGTCGCCACCGCCCGCCCCGGCTATGTCGCCTATCGCAACACGCTCAAGGCGCTCTACCTCTCCCCCGTGGAGATCGCCTGCGGTCCGGCGGAACGCTATCAGATCAGCGCCGACGCGCTCGCCGCGCTTGATCCAGCGCCCGACGGCCTCATCGTGGCCAGCCCGGCCAACCCCACCGGCACCATCATCCCCGCCGACGAACTGGCCCGCATCGCCGCGACCTGCGCCGCGCGCGGCATCGCCATCGTCTCGGATGAAATCTATCACGGCCTGTCCTTCGGCGACCCGGCCCGCTCGATGCTGGAATTCGCCCCCGACGCGATCATCGTCAACAGCTTCTCCAAATATTTCAGTATGGCCGGCTGGCGTCTGGGCTGGATCGTCGTGCCGCCTGTCCTGATCGACGCCGCCCGCGCCCGCATGGGCAACCTGTTCCTCACGCCCCCGGTCCTGGCCCAGCAGGCCGGGCTGCAGGCGTTTGAGGAGAGCGCCGAACTGGACGGCCATGTCGCCACCTACCGCCGCAACCGCCAATTGCTGCTCGACGCCCTGCCTGCGCTCGGCCTCGCCAGCATCGCCCCGCCCGATGGCGCATTCTATCTCTATGCCGACATCAGCCATCTGACCGACGACAGCCTGGCCTTCTGCCACCGCCTGCTACAGGACACCGGCGTCGCCACCGCGCCCGGCATAGATTTCGATCCGGTCGAAGGGCGCCACTTCATCCGCTTCAGCTTCGCCGTCTCCACCGACCGGGTAGAGGATGCCATCGCCCGGATGGTGCCATGGTTTCAGGCGCAAGGCAGGCGTTGAACGCTGGAAATCCTCCTCTGCAAGGGCAGGCTTTTCGCATATGAACTGCCTCCTCCTTCATCGTCATCCTGAACTCGTTTCAGGATCCATTTCTCCTTACGAGCGGCGGCCTGTGGGGCACGATGGATGCTGAAATAAATTCAGCATGACGTTGGATGGATAGCGGAAAGTCATATGCAACCGCCCTGCCCTTCCATGGAAGGATGCACTTCGATCTGAATTGCAATGTCGGAAACAAAGTCCGGCCAAAAAATGGTGCGGGCGGTCGGAATCGAACCGACACTCCTTGCGGAACCGGATTTTGAGTCCGGCGCGTCTACCAGTTTCACCACGCCCGCACGGCCTGGGAGCCGCCAAATGACAAAATCCGGCTCCCTCGTCCAGCCGAAAATCAGTCCGGCCCATATTCATCGCCCAAAGCGCCACGCCCGCCAGACTTTCACCATGCGATAGCAAGCCGTTGCAGCATCGCCGCCGGGACGATAGCCTCCTTGCGCTATCATCCGCGCGCGCTATAAGGGCGTCATCGTGCAGATATAGATATGTTCAACGGAAAAGGACCATCCTTTGGCCGAATCATCTGCTACGTTCCTATTATTCGGCGCTACGGGGGATCTCGCGCGACGGATGATCTTCCCTTCGCTCTATAATCTCCTGTCCGACGGGCTGCTGCCCGACGATTTTCTGATCGTCGCTTCCGGCCGGTCGGAACTGGACGACGACGCCTTTCGCGACGATGTCGATGCGGCGCTGCGCCAGTTTCTGGCGGCCGACCGCTATGACAGCCAAGTCGCCGCCACCTTCCGCGCGATGATCTGCTATCAGCCGGTGGAGGCAGGCAATGCGACCCAGTTCGCCGCCCTTGCCGATCGGATCGACGGGCGGCTGGAACGCGGCCTGTCGGTCTATCTCTCCACCCCGCCATCGCTGTTCGCCCCCACGGCGCAGGGTCTGGCGGACGCGGGCCTCATCACCCCGCTGACCCGGATCGCGATGGAAAAGCCGATCGGCAAGGATCTGGCCTCCTCCAAACAGGTCAATGACGGCATCGGCGCGCTGTTCGAAGAGGATCAGATTTTCCGCGTCGACCATTATCTGGGCAAGGAAACCGTCCAGAACCTGCTGGCGCTGCGCTTTGGCAATCTGATGTTCGAACCCTTGTGGAACGCGACCGGCATCGACCATGTCCAGATCACTGTCGGCGAAACCGTGGGCCTGGAAGGCCGCGTCTCCTATTATGACGGCGTCGGCGCGCTGCGCGACATGGTGCAGAACCATATGCTCCAGATCCTGTCGATCATCGCCATGGAGCCGCCCGCCCGCATGGACCCGACCGCGGTGCGCGATGAAAAGGTGAAGGCGCTGCGCTCGCTGCGCCCGATGACCGCCGAAACCGTCAAGACGCATAGTGTGCGCGGCCAATATACGCCGGGCGCCGTGGGCGGCCAGATCGTCACCGGCTATGCCGACGAACTGGGCAAGCCCTCGACCACGGAAACCTTCGTCGCGGTAAAGGCCTATATCGACAATTGGCGCTGGCAGGGCGTCCCCTTCTACCTGCGCACCGGCAAGCGGATGCCGGAACGCCAGTCCGAAATCATGATCCAGTTCAAGCCGGTCCGGCACTCCATCTTCGGACGGGACGGCCATGGATCGGGGCTTGAATCCAACACGATGGTCATCCGCCTCCAACCCGAAGAATATATCCGCCTGACCATCATGTCGAAACGGCCCGGCCTCGAACGGCAGGTGCATCTCGACGAAGTGACGCTCGACGTCTCGCTGACCGCCGCCTTTGCCGGGCAGCGCCGCCGGATCGCCTATGAACGGCTGATCCTCGATCTTCTGGCCGGCGATCCCACCCTGTTCGTCCGCCGTGACGAGGTGGAGGCGCAATGGACCTGGATCGATTCGATCATCGACGGGTGGAAGGAAGCGAATATGAAACCCGCCCCCTATTCTTCCGGGAACTGGGGTCCATCCTCGGCCATTGCCCTTATCGAACGTGACGGAGCCAGCTGGCATGACTGAACTGAACCCCATCATCGCCAAGGTGACGGAACGCATCGTAAAGCGCAGCGCCAGGAGCCGCCGCCATTATCTCGACCTTATCGAGCGTGGCCGCGACGCTGGCACCAACCGCGATCAGCTAAGCTGCGGCAACCTCGCCCATGCCTTTGCCGCCAGTGGGGAGGACAAGCCTGTCATCCGCACCGGCGCGGCGATGAATATCGGCATCGTCACAGCCTATAACGACATGCTCTCGGCGCATCAGCCCTATGGCCGCTATCCCGAAGCGATCAAGCTGGCCGCCCGCGAAGTCGGCGCCACGGCCCAGGTGGCGGGCGGCGTCCCCGCCATGTGCGACGGCGTGACCCAGGGGCAGGCGGGCATGGACCTTTCGCTCTTCAGCCGCGACACGATCGCGCTGTCGACCGCCATCTCCCTGTCCCACGCCATGTTCGAAGGCGTCGCCCTGCTCGGCATCTGCGACAAGATCGTGCCCGGCCTGCTGATCGGCGCGCTGCGCTTTGGCCATCTGCCCACCATCCTGATCCCCGCCGGGCCGATGCCCTCCGGCCTTGCCAACAAGGAAAAGGTCCGCATCCGCCAGCTTTATGCCGAAGGGAAAGTGGGCAAGGACGAACTGCTCGAATCCGAAAGCGCCAGCTATCACGGCGCTGGCACCTGCACCTTCTACGGCACGGCGAACAGCAATCAAATGATGATGGAAGTGATGGGCCTCCACATGCCCGCCGCCGCCTTCGTCAATCCCGGCACGAAGCTGCGCCAGGAACTCACCCGCGCCGCGACTCACCGGCTGGCGTCGATCGGCTGGGCCAAAGACGGACAACCAAATGACGATTATCGTCCCCTGGGTCACTGCGTCGATGAAAAGGCGATCGTCAATGCCATCATCGGCCTGATGGCGACCGGTGGCTCCACCAACCATGCCATCCACCTGCCCGCCATCGCCCGCGCTGCCGGGATCAGCATCGACTGGACCGATTTCGCCGAACTCTCCGATGCCGTCCCGCTGCTCGCCCGCGTCTATCCCAATGGCTCCGGCGACGTGAACCATTTCCACGCCGCTGGCGGCATGAGCTATATCATCCGCGAACTGCTCGACAATGGCCTGCTCCATCGCGACATCATGACCGTCGCGCGCGGCGACCTCACCGATTATGGCAAGGAACCCGTGCTGGAAAATGACGCGCTCCAGTGGCGCGACGTCCCCGCCTCGCGCGATGAAAACATGCTCCGCCCCGTTGCCAATCCGTTCAGCGCCGATGGCGGGATGAAGCTGCTGGCGGGCAATCTGGGCCGCTGCGTCATGAAGGTCAGCGCCGTCGATCCCGCGCTCTGGACCATCGAGGCGCCAGCCGCGATATTCCACGATCAGGACGACGTCCTGCGCGCCTTCAAGGCGGGCGAACTGGAACGCGACGTCGTGGTCGTCGTCCGCTTCCAGGGGCCAAAGGCCAACGGCATGCCCGAACTGCACAAGCTGACGCCTGCGCTTGGCGTACTGCAGGATCGCGGGTTCAAGGTCGCACTGGTGACCGACGGGCGCATGTCCGGCGCATCCGGCAAGGTGCCCGCCGCCATCCATCTTTCGCCCGAAGCCTTGGGCGGCGGCGCCATCGGCAAGCTGCGCGATGGCGATCTCGTCCGGGTCTGCGCGCAGAGCGGCACCATCGACGCGCTGGTCGACGCCGCGACCTGGGACGCGCGCGACATCCCCGCCGCGCCGCCCCCGCCCTATGATACGGGCCGGGAGCTGTTCGCCCTGTTCCGCCATCATAGCGACTTGGCCGAACAAGGGGCGTCCCCCATTCTCGCCGCCATGGAAGCCGAACTATAATCTCCACCGTCATCCCGGCCAACGCCGGGATCTCTCTCCTGCTCACACCACGCAAAGGAAGAAGGATGCCAGCCTGCGCTGGCATGACGGACATAATGATAGGATGCCCTGATGACCAACATCATCGCTGCCGACATTGGCGGCACCAACGCCCGCTTCGCGCGCGCCTCGCTCGATGAAAGCGGCGTGCCAACGCTCGGCACGGTGCGCAAATATAAGGTCGCCGACTATTCCAGCCTGCAATCCTGCTGGGCCGCCTTCACGCAGGATGAAGCGGATAGCGGCGCGGGCGACCTGCCCGACGCCGTCTCCATCGCCTTCGCCACCGCCATTGGCCGCGACGTCATCAAGCTGACCAACTCCAGCTGGGTCATCCGCGCCGATACGCTGGCCGAGGATCTGGGCGTTCGCACGGTCAAGCTGGTCAATGATTTCGAAGCGGTCGCCCATGCCGTCTCTCGCCTTCCGCAAGACAATCTGCCCTTGCTGTTCGGCGAGGATCGCCCCTTCCCCCGCGATGGCGGCGTCACCATCCTTGGCCCCGGCACCGGCCTTGGCGTTGCGATGATCGCCTATGACAATGGCCATCCCCACGTCATCGCGACCGAAGGCGGGCATCTCGATTTCGCCCCGCTCGAC
This sequence comes from Sphingobium sp. B2, assembly GCF_007693735.1. Classification (NCBI taxonomy): domain Bacteria; kingdom Pseudomonadati; phylum Pseudomonadota; class Alphaproteobacteria; order Sphingomonadales; family Sphingobiaceae; genus Sphingobium; species Sphingobium sp. B2. The sequence continues at coordinate 981,046 of NZ_VDBZ01000001.1, read as the reverse complement.
AGTCTGGAAGAAAAAATCCTCGCCTATCTGCGCGACAAATTCCTGCGCGTTTCGACCGAGCGGATCGTGTCCGGCCCCGGCCTCAACAATATCTACAAGGCAATGGCGACGATCGGCCATCATCGCGTGATGTTGATGGAAGACCCCGAATTGTGGCAGGCGGCACTGGATGACAGCGATGCCTTCGCCCGCAATGCGCTCGAACGCTTCTGCCTCTGCTACGGATCGGTCGCCGGTGATCTTGCGCTGGCCCATGGTCCCCATGCCGTCGTGCTGGCCGGTGGCCTGACCCAGCGGATGCGCGATTTCCTGCCGCACAGCGGCTTCCACACCCGTTTCAAGGCCAAGGGCCGGTTCGAAAGCCTGATGGCATCCGTTCCGATCCGCATGGCCGTCCATGATGAAATCGGCCTTTTCGGGGCCGCCGCCGCCTTCAGGGAGCAATGATTATGAGCGAATTGACCGTCGAACAGGTGATGGAGCTGGCCCCGGTGATCCCGGTGCTGGTGGTCGATCGGGTGGAGGACGCCCTCACCATCGCCCGCGCGCTCGTCGCCGGTGGCCTGCCCGCGCTCGAAGTCACGCTGCGCACCCCCGCCGCGCTCGACGTGATCCGCGAAATGAGCCAGGTGGAAGGCGCTGTCGTCGGCGCCGGCACCGTCCTCAATCCCGATCAGCTCGACGCCGCAATGGCGGCAGGCGCGCGCTTCGTCGTCAGCCCCGGCCTGACCGAGCCGCTGGGCAAGGCCGCGATCGCCGCGAACATCCCTTTCCTCCCCGGCACCGCCACGGCGGGCGACATCATGCGCGGCATGGACATGGGCCTTACCCATTTCAAATTCTTCCCCGCCGAAACATCGGGCGGCCTGCCCGCGCTCAAGGCGCTTGCCGCGCCGCTGCACACCGCCCGTTTCTGCCCGACCGGCGGCATTACGCTGGAAAGCGCGCCGACATGGCTGGCCCAGCCCTTCATCAAATGCGTCGGCGGCAGCTGGGTCGTGCCCAAGGGGCCGGTCGACGGCGCGAAGATCGAGCAACTGGCGCGCGCCGCCGCCGCCCTCCCGCGCGGATGATCGTGCGCGGGTGACGGGGCCATTGCGCGCCGTCACCCGCCACCCTAGATGCAGGTTCATGATGACCCGTCGGCTGCTGCCCTATCTCGCCCTGCTCCTGTCCGGCTGCACCGGCGGACAGCTGACCTATCCCTCGCTCGCCAAGCGGCCGATCGAGAGCGCCCCGGTCGCGCAGGCCGCGCCGCCCCCCGCCCCGATCGCCGCCGACGCCCAGCTGACCGAGCAGATCGCCCGCTTCACAGCGCAGGCGGAAACCGGCCGGACCGGCTTCGACGCTGCCTATGCCAAAGCGGAAAAAGCCGCCCGCGCCGCATCTGGATCGTCCGTCTCCAGCGACGCCTGGGTCGCCGCGCAGGTCGCCATCAGCGCGCTGGAAACCGCCCGTAACGACAGCGTTTCCGCTCTCGCCAGCCTCGACACCCTCTATGTCAATCGCACCAGCGCCATTGCCGATGGCAAGGAAAGCGGCGGCCTCGACGCCCTCGACACCGCCCGCACCACGGCCCTCGCCATCGTCGATAGCCAGAATGACCGCATCGACGCGCTCAAGGGACAACTGGCCCAGCCCTGAAATTGATCCTCCCCTGCAAGGGGAGGTGGCGACGCGAAGCGTTGACGGAGGGGTGTCACCCTCTCGATAGCGGGACACCCCTCCGTCTGGCCTTCGGCCCGACACCTCCCCTTAAAGGGGAGGAGCAGGAACCGTGCAAAACTGATTGAATATAAGCGTTAAACCGCGTCCACCGCTGCCTTGTGCGCGCGCGCATAGTCGACATAGCGCGCCGCGCCTCCGCTCAGCTTCTTAACCATCTCGTCGGACAGGTCGCGCATATATTTGGCCGGTCGCCCCGCCCATAATTGCCGCCCCGGCAGCCGCTTGCCCGGCGACAGCAAGGCACCCGCCGCCAGCATCCCGTCACTCTCGATCACGCATCCGTCCATGACGATCGCGCCCAGCCCGACAAACGCCCGGTCTTCCAGCGTGCAGCCATGCACCATCGCCATATGGCCGATCAGCACATCGTCCCCGATGATGGTCGGCCATCCTGCCAATGGCCGGTCGATCCCGTCGCCGGGGCTGTCGCAATGGATCACCGTACCGTCCTGCACATTGCTGCGCGCGCCGATCCGTATCCGGTTCACATCGGCGCGGATGACGCAATTATACCAGATGCTGGCATCCTCGCCGATCTCGACATCGCCGATGATCCGGCATCCCGGTGCGATGAAGGCACTGGGGTGGATGACCGGCACCTTGCCCTTGAACGGGACGATGCTGACGCCCGGATAATCGCTCATCTCAAGCTCCCAGCAGCCGCGCCGCATGCAGCGCATGATAGGTCAGGACGCCCGAACAGCCCGCCCGCTTGAACGCCATCAGCGTTTCGAGCACCAGCGCGTCGCGGTCCCCCGCGCCAGCGGCAGCGGCATGTTCGATCATCGCATATTCGCCCGACACCTGATAGGCGAACACCGGCACCGCGAACTGGTCCTTCACACGGGCGATGATGTCCAGATAGGGCAGCCCCGGCTTCACCATCACGCTGTCCGCCCCCTCGGCCAGGTCCAGCGCCACCTCGCGCAATGCCTCTTGCCCATTGGCCGGGTCCATCTGGTAATTTTTCTTGTCGCCCTTCAGCAACCCGCGCGATCCCACCGCATCGCGGAACGGACCGTAGAATGCGCTCGCATATTTGGCGGCATAGGACATGATCTGGACATTGACATGGCCCTCGCCCTCCAGCGCCGCGCGGATCGCGCCGACCCGCCCGTCCATCATGTCGCTGGGCGCAATGATGTCCGCCCCCGCCGCCGCCTGATTGAGCGACTGGCCAATCAGCACATCGACGGTCGCATCGTTGAGGACATAGCCCCTGTCGTCCAGCAGCCCGTCCTGCCCATGCGCGGTATAGGGGTCCAGCGCCACGTCGGTCAGCACGCCAATGTCCGGCACCGCATCCTTGATCGCCCGGATCGCCCGGCACATCAGATTGTCGGGGTTCAGCGCCTCCGCGCCATCGTCGCTGCGCCGGTCGGCCTGCGTATTGGGAAACAGCGCCAGGCAAGGGATGCCCGCATCCCGCGCTTCCCGCGCCCGCGCGACGATGCCATCCACCGACCATCGCGACACGCCCGGCAGCGCCCCGATCGGCTCCTCCACCCCATCGCCCTCGGTCACGAACAGGGGCCAGATGAAATCGCTGGGCGACAGGCGATTTTCCGCAAACATCGCCCGGCTCCACGCCGAAGCCCGCGCGCGCCGCATCCGCAGCGCCGGATAGGAAGATTGGGTCATGGCGCGGGTCTAGGCGCGGTCGAGCGGGGGATCAAGCAGGAGTGATCAAACAGGGGACGTTCCGCTCCTCAGCGCGGAAAGAATAGGGACTATCCAATCCGGTCCCCCATTCCCACGATCCTGCCGATATCCTAGAAGCCGCCCATGCGCGCCGTCCATCACATAGCCATCATCTGTTCCGACTATGCCCGCTCTCGCGCCTTTTACCGCGACATATTGCAATTGCCGGTGATCCGCGAAGTCTGGCGCGCCGAACGCCAGTCGTGGAAGTGCGATCTGGACGCGGGCAATGCCCAGATCGAACTATTTTCCTTCCCAGATCCCCCTGCCCGGCCGAGCCGCCCGGAAGCCTGCGGCCTGCGGCACCTTGCCTTCACCGTCGCCAATATCGATGCGGAAGTGGCGCGGCTCGACGCCGCCGGGGTCGCGTGCGAACCGATCCGGATCGACGAATATACCGGCCAGCGCTTCACCTTCTTCACCGACCCTGACGGACTGCCGCTCGAACTTTACGAGCAACCGGCACCCTGACCGCCGCTACTTCGCAAAGCGCCGAAAGAAACTGTCCGCGTTCCAGGTCGGCCGCGCCGCCCCATTGGCCACGCGCAGCGTCACCGCCGTCACATAGTCGTTCAGCTTCGCGCTTTCGGCGGGCATCACCGGCTGGTTCAGATCGTCGAACGGCGAATGGTAGATATTCGCCCGCCACGCCTTTTCTACCGTCGCTTCGGGCGTCCCCGCCTTGAACCCATATTTGAAGAACAGCGCCGGTATGCCCTCGCGGATGAAGGCATATTGGTCCGACCGGATGAACACGTTGCGGTCGGGGAAGGGGTCGGGCGTGATCGGCAGGTTCATCGCCGCGCTCACGGCCTGGGCTTCTGCGCCCAGCGAACTTTGGTCATAGCCGATCGGCGTCACGCTGGTCAGCGGGAAGATCGGCAGCGCCATGTCGAAATTCAGGTCCGCAATGATGCTCTTCTGCGGCACGGTCGGGCGGCGCGCGAAATAGCGGGAGCCGAGTAATCCCTTCTCCTCCGCCGTGACGATGGCGAACAGGATCGACCGTTTGGGCTTCACCTTACCGGCTTTGAGCGCGCGCCCGATCTCCAGCAGGCTCGCAACCCCGGACGCATTGTCCAGCGCGCCATTATAGATCGCATCGCCCTTGATCGGCGTACCCACGCCATAGCCGTCCAGATGCGCCGACAGCACGACATATTGCTGCCGCAGCTTCGGGTCGCTACCGGGCAGCACGGCGATCAGATTGGGCGATGACAGGTCGGCCCGCGTCGCGCTCACCTGCGCCTTCAGCCGCAGCGCCAGCGGAAAGGACGGCACGGGCGCGGACGCATCCGCCGCCGCCACGATCGCGGCAAAATCCTGTCCCGACCCGGCAAACAGCATGTCGGACTTGGCCGGATCGAGCTGCGCGCTCAGAAAAGGCGTCTGCGTGTCGCGCAGGCTGACATCGCTATAATAGAGCGCGGGCGCCCCCGACAGGGCGATCCGCCGTACCCACGGGATCTCCACCTGCCTGGGCGTCACCAGCGTGATCAGCCCCAGCGCGCCCTGCTCCGCCAGCCATTGCGACCGTTCCGACCGCGCATGGGATTTGAGCGCGCCCGACAGGGTCGCCGGCCCGCCCGACAGCACGACGACGATCTTGCCCTTCAGGTCCAGCCCGGCAAAATCATCATGCCCCGCTTCGGGCAGATGCAGGCCATAGCCCGCAAACACCATTGGCGCGTCGACGCTTTCGGGCACCGGCCCGCCCCCGCCGCCAAAGATCAGGTCGCCCGGCACCGCCAGCGGCACCTCCCCCTGCGGTCCCACCAGCGCCGCGCTGGACTTGTCGGACAGGATGCGCTGCTCCACAAACGCCACCGGCTGACGATAGCCCTGCGTGCCAGCGGGTTTCAGCCCCATCGCCTTGAACTGCCCGATCACATAGTCCGCCGCCCGGTCATAGCCCGGCGTCCCGGTCCCGCGCCCCTCCATCGCATCATTGGCCAGCGCCTCGACATGCGCCCACCAGCGCGCGCCCTTGTCCCCCTCGCCCGCGGCCGGCGCGACGCTGCCCGCCATCAACGCGATCAGGGATATGCCGAAGGAAAGGCCGCGCATGGTCGTGCTACTCCGTTCTAATCTCGTCTCTATCTTGCCTTATCCTGCCTGACGAACAAGGGGGCTTGGAACCGCTACCATGAACGTGTATTACAATGGCAATACAGTATGGAGATGACGATGACCCGTTCCCCTTCCCTGTCGGCTCTGCTGCTTGCCGGGCTTGCCCTGTCGACCGCCGCCTGTTCGCGCCCTGCCGATGATGCCGCGCCCGCCGTGAAGGGCGGCGCGACGCAGGACTGGTCGACGCTCACGGATTTCAACGCCATCGAAGCGACCGGCCCGGACGATGTCGCCGTGACGATCGGCGATGCCTATTCGGTCCGCGCGGAGGGCGATCCCAAGGCGATCGAAAGGCTCACCATCGCGGTCAAGGGCGACCGGCTGGTGATCGGCCGCAAGTCGGACGGCAACTGGGCCTTTGGTCGCAAGAATGACGATGGCGACGTCACCGTCCATGTCACCATGCCCGCCATCCGCGCCGCTGCGCTGACCGGCGCAGGCGACTTCACGCTCGACCGGGCGGAGGGCGACATGCTGGATCTGTCGCTGACCGGCGCTGGCGATTTCGCCATTGGCACCGTCAAACTGCGCAGCCTCAAGACCGACATCACCGGCGCCGGATCGGTCAAGATCGCGGGCACCGCCGACTCAGGCGAACTCGCCATCACCGGCGCGGGAGACATCGACGCCGACGACCTCAAACTGGGCACGGCCAAAGTGTCGATCCTGGGCGCGGGCAACATCGCCTTTGCGTCGGACGGCGCGGTCGCTATCAGGATCATGGGGCCGGGCGACGTGACGGTGAAGGGCAAGGCGCAATGTACGACCAGTGGCACAGGACCGGGCGAGGCGCGCTGCGCGCCCTGATCGGCGCGACCATCCTGATCGCAATGCCCGCAGCGGCGGCGACCCGCGGCTATACCATCACCAGCTTCGACGCGATCCGGGTCGATGCGCCGGTCAACGTCATCGTCACCACCGGCGCAGGCGCATCGGCCCGTGCGGAGGGGGATCAGGCGCTGCTCGACCGGCTGAACGTCGCCGTGTCGGGCCGCCTGCTGATCGTCGGCATCACCCGCGCGCGGCCCGGTGAAAAAGGCGGCGGCGCGGCGACCCTGCGCGTCTCCACCGGCGATCTGTCCCGCATCGTCCTGACCGGCGGCGGATCGGTCGCGGTCAGCCGGATGAAGGGGCTGCGCGGGGACATTGTGCTGGGCGGCAATGGCGACGTGAGCGTGGCGGCGGTCGATCTCGACCGGATCGACCTGTCACTGGCGGGCGGTGGCCGCGCGACCCTGGCCGGGCGCGCCGGCGTCGCCAATATCCGCGTCTCCGGCCCCGGCGCGGTCGCGGGCGAAGGTCTGCGCGCACGGCAGGCGACCCTTGCCAATGACGGGCCGGGCAGCATCGCCCTCAGCGCAGACGTCACCGCCAAAATCACCGCCACTGGCTCGGGCGACGTCACCGTCACTGGCAGGGCCGCCTGCTCGGTCGACAATCGCGGCACCGGGCGCATTGCCTGCGGCGGCGACTCCTATTGAACGATAATGACAAAGCGCCGTCGCTCTGGCATCGGCCGCTACGACTGGATGCGAACGGGGCGAACATGACGACTATCGGGATTTTCGGGGCAGCGGGTCGCATGGGCCGCGCCATTGCGCAGGTCGCGGCGGACGCCGGCCTTGGCATAGCGGGCGGCACCGACCGCGACGGCACTGGCGAGATCGCGCCGGGCATCGCCATCACCACCGATCCGCTCGCGCTCGCCGAGCGCAGCGACGTGCTGATCGACTTCTCCGTACCGGGCGCCCTCTCTGTTCATCTCGATGTCTGCATTGCCGCCAACAAGCCGATCCTGATCGGCACCACGGGCCTTGAAGCCGTCCACCACGCCCTGATCGACGAAGCCGCCGCGATGATCCCCGTCCTCCAGACCGGCAACACCTCGCTTGGCGTCAACCTGCTCGCCGCGCTGGTGGAACAGGCCGCAGCGGGCCTTGGCGATGACTGGGATATAGAGATTGTCGAGATGCACCACCGGCACAAGGTCGATGCCCCGTCCGGCACCGCCCTGCTGCTGGGCCAGGCCGCTGCACGCGGGCGCGGCATCACGCTCGCCGACCATAGCGAACGCGGTCGGGACGGCATCACCGGCGCGCGGGCAAGCGGCGCGATCGGCTTTGCGGCCCTGCGCGGCGGATCGGTCGCGGGCGACCATCAGGTCATCTTCGCAACCGAAGGCGAACGCATCGAAATCGGCCACCGCGCCGAAAACCGCACCATCTTCGCCCGCGGCGCGGTCAAGGGCGCGCAATGGCTCATCGGCCAGAGCGTCGGGCGGTACGACATGAAGGGCGTATTGGGCCTCTGACGCCCCTGAGCATCGTCATGAACAAGGCCCAGATCTTCGACTTTTTCAGCCGCCTGGCCGAAGCCAATCCCGCGCCCGTGACGGAGCTGGAATATGGCAACCCCTATCAACTGCTGGTCGCGGTCACGCTGTCGGCGCAGGCCACGGACGTCGGCGTCAACAAGGCGACCCGCGCCCTGTTCATGGAAGTCACCACGCCCCAGCAGATGGTGGACCTTGGCGAGGATGGCCTCAAAGCCCATATCCGCACGATCGGCCTGTTCAATACCAAGGCGAAGAATGTCATCGCCCTGTCGGACATATTGGTGCGCGACTTTGGCGGGGAAGTGCCACAGGATCGCGACACGCTGACCACCCTGCCCGGCGTCGGGCGCAAGACCGCCAATGTCGTCGTCAACACCGCCTTCGGGCAGGAAACCTTCGCGGTCGACACCCACATCTTCCGCGTCGGCAACCGCACCGGGCTGGCGCCGGGCAAGACGGTGCTGGCGGTCGAGGCGAAACTGGAAAAGCGCGTCCCCCAGCCCTTCCGCCGCGACGCCCATCACTGGCTGATCCTGCACGGCCGCTATATCTGCAAGGCGCGCAAACCCGAATGCTGGCGCTGCCCCGTCGCCGACCTGTGCCGGTTCAAGCCCAAGACCCCGCCGCCTGCCTGACGCCTGCTTGTTCTTCCTGCGTTCAGAACTGGTCGGCTAGGACGGTTTTCACAGTCCTGCGACGTCGATTCGTTCAAAGACGTCTCTAAGGAGAGAATATATGTCCGTCCGTTTCGCTTTGGGTTTCGCGCTGGCCCTGGCCGCCGCCCCCGCCATCGCCAAGACCACGCCCGACCCCTATGTCCCAACCGGCGCGAAGGCCATGGATTGCATCCCGCTAACCTCGATCCGCTCGACCAATGTTCGCGATGACCGCACCATCGATTTCATCATGAACGGCAATAAAATCTACCGCAACACCCTGCCCAACAGCTGCCCCAGCCTGGGCTTTGAAAAGCGCTTTTCCTACCGCACCAGCCTGTCGCAACTCTGTTCGGTCGATATCATCACCGTGCTGTGGAACAATGGTCCCGGCCTGCAACCGGGGGCCAGCTGTGGCCTGGGCAAATTCCAGCCGATGAAAAAAGCATCGAAATAAGATGGCCCGGCGGCGATTTTGCCGCTGGCGCGGACGAACGGCCTTTGCTAAGCGGCCTGTCTGACACGGCTCACCGGCCAGCGTCATGCACCCATAGCTCAGCTGGATAGAGCGTTGCCCTCCGAAGGCTGACGTTCAACGCGAGAGCGATGGTTTTATAAAGGATTTTCGGCTACTTAGGAAGGGCCAAGAAAGGACGGTTTAGAAAACTCACCAAATTCTCACCGCGGCCGGACTGCCGGATTCGATCGCGGATTGACCTTCCCCGGCGCAAATCTTACGGCTTCAAGCCCTACGCACCCATAGCTCAGCTGGATAGAGCGTCGCCCTCCGAAGGCGAAGGCCAGAGGTTCGAATCCTCTTGGGTGCGCCAAACTTCCTCGAAAAATCAAAGAGTTGAGAGCCAGATTGCTCTCCTCGCATCAGGCAGATCCTGCCGAAAACTCACCACACGGAAGCGCGAACAGGCGATATCCCTCGGTTTTCTGCGGCTCTCGCCGCTCTGAAAACTCACCACAGCGGTATATTTGGTTCCTGCTCAAGCCAATCGGTGGCAAAAACTCGACGCGACCGCGTCGCCCATATCGGGCTCGCTGCCTAAGACACTGGACTGTTCACCCGGAGGGGAAAGCCTTCCCCTGACGGTGCGCCGCTTGCGCGTCGCCCCCTACCCCTTCTCGCGGGGCCGCTGCCCCGCGCACCCCGCCTAAAGTGAGAGAAGTGCCGGATTGGCCGTGACGGGTTGAGAGATGGCGAGAGTGGCTCGCCGCGCCCGTCGCGGAGAACCAGCATGAGCCGGAACGAAGGATCTGCCGAACGCGCCAATGTCTACACCCGCATCACCCACGAGATCATCGCGGCTATAGAAGCGGGCGCAGGAGAGTGGCGGATGCCGTGGCACCATGACGGCGCGGCCGTCACCCGCCCGACCAACGTCGTCTCCCGCAAGCGCTATCGCGGCGTCAATACGGTGGCCCTGTGGATCGCTGCCGAGGCCAGAGGCTACGGCAGCGGTCTGTGGGGAACCTTCCGCCAGTGGCAGTCCGCAGGCGCGCAGGTGCGCAAGGGCGAGCGCGGAACGACCGTCGTCCTCTGGAAGCCCTTCGGGACCAACGCGGACGCCGGGCACGGCGATGATGAGCATCGCCGCGGCGGCATGTTCGCGCGTGCCTTTTCCGTGTTCAATCTCGCCCAGGTCGAAGGGTACGACCTGCCGCCCACGACAATGCTTCCCGAGAGTGAGCGCATCGGCCATGCGGAAGACTTCGTCGCCGCGCTGAACATTCCAGTGACCGAGGGCGCTTACGATGCACATTACCGGATCGATCTGGATCGCATCTTCATGCCCACATTCGGGAGTTTTCGCGATCCCGCATCGGCGGTCGGCGTGCTGCTGCATGAAGCGGCGCACGCAACGGGGGCGAAGCACCGCCTCGATCGCAATTTCGAGGAGCGCTTCAAGCGTGACTGGCTGCCGATCGAGGAAGCCTGCGCCGAATTGACCGCGTCCTTCGTGCTCGCGGATCTCGGAATCGCGCACCATCCGCGTCCCGACCATGCGGCCTACGTTGCGTCCTGGCTTTCCGCCCTCAAGCAGGACCCGCGCGCGATCTTCACGGCTGCGAGCAAGGCGCAGCAGGCGGCGGACTGGATGTGGGCGCAGCAGCCCGAAGCGAAGGAGATCGCGGCATGATCCTCCTCACTCCCGGCCTCCGCGCCCAATTGCTCGCCAACGGCGCCGCACCCAACGCTGATCACGTCCCTGTCGTGAAGTTCTTCAATCCGATCGGGCAGGCCGTGTGGCTCGCCAGCATGATGGAGGACAACGGCGAGATCCTGTTCGGTATTGCGGACCTCGGTTTCGGCACGCCCGAAGTCGGCAGCTTCAGCCTCACCGAACTCGCCGAACTGCGATTGTCATTCGACATGGGAATCGAGCGGGACGTCCTGTTCGAGACGCAAACGCCCCTGTCGATCTGGTCCCGGACAGCCCGGCGCCTCGGCTGCCTTCGCGAGGCCGAGCGAACGATCTGGCAGTCAGAGCAGGAGGGCTAACCTATGCGCTTCAGCAAATGGCCCAGGCCGACCGCCTATGTCGAAACTTCGCGCAAGCGCGCCGCTTTCCTCACCCGGCAACGCCGCGACCGCGAGAAGCTGCCGCTGTTCGCCGGGATGATTGCGGCCACGCAGCACAGCGTCGAGGAGGAAATGGCACGCCGCGCCGAATGGTGGCCGCAGCAGCAGCAACGACTGCGAGATGAGCGCGCTGCGGTCTGGCGCCGGGCTCGTAACCGTCTGTTCGAGTTCGGCGAAGGTAGCCGGTCGGCGATCCGGCGCGCGTGGCGGGACTGCCCCTATCCCGCCGACCCCTACAGCTTCGCCGACTTCCTTCACCAGATCCGCGTCGGCAAGCTCGATCCCGAGCGCCCGTCCTGGAAATATCATGCCCGGGCCGAGGCGAATACCACGCCTTGCCCGACCAGCTTTGCAGAGGCGTTCAAGCGCGTCGGAAGGCAAGTGGTCGAGCTGGTGCCGGGGATGCCCAAGAGCGAGGTGCCCCAGTATTGCGGCAATCTCGGCAACGGGATTCTGTTTCTCACCGTAATTCCGCCCACGGACAACGATCCCCGCCCCCGGATCGATGTGCGGGGCGTATGCACCGATGCCGACATCGCACTGATCGGGCGACTGGCCTCGGCAGCGGAGCAGCGCGAGGTCCGTGTGGTGCGGGTCGATGTCCCGCAGACGCGGGCAGCGGGCTTTTCGCATCGCCTTCTCATTCTCGCCTGTTCGGCCACGAAGCGCCGCGATCCGGGCTGGATGCCGGCATGGGAACGCTACGATGGTCCGCTCTGGCAGACATGGCGGGCCGTCGATCCGCAGCGGCGCCTCGCTCGGGTTGGTTTCGTGTCGGCGCGCTACGGATTTCGCAGCGCGGACAGCCCCATCGAGCACTACGATGCGCGACTGACGCCGGATCTGGCCAAGCGCATGATCGCCGGAGGCATGGGCACCCGCTGGCCCCGCCCGCCATCCGCGGGAAAGCCGGACAATTACGGCTCCCATCCCGGCTGCGAGATAGCGTCTCTCGCCTATCACGGGACACGCCCCTTTACGGACGTCGCGCTGGTCGGAGGCCATCTCTACCTCAAGGTCATGCGTGCCTTTCTCGAAGGCTTTCGCGAAATGCGCTGCATCACCCCCGATGCCGAGGTCACCGAGATCAATGCCGGCATCGGCGTCATGCGTGCGAAGCTGCGCGCCTGGCTTGAGGAGGGACGCCAATGACCTCGATCGGGCATAACGGCGGGCCGAAGCTGGAAGACGACGAAGGACCGCCGGTCCCGCGCTACTGCAAATACTGCCGGCACTGGTCACCGCCGTCCGACCACGAGGTCAGCGCCTATGAGGCATTTCGGATCGGCATTTCCCGCCGCCGCGTGAAGCGTCCCTCGGGCTCGTGCGATCGCGTGCTTATGGCGCAAGGAAAGCCGCTGGCGTTCTCGGCGACCACCGACACGTTCGGCTGCCTCAATTTCCTCGCCAAGCCGCCTGTGCCCATCACTCGCGGGCGCGGCTTCGTCACCATCTATGACGGAGACCGCATCGTGTGGCAGGGCCATGAGGAGGATATTCCCGAGGAGCACCTGTGAGCCAGAAATCCGGCGCGAGGCATTTTCAATCCTCGCCCGCCTCGTCGATCAGCTTCTGGACCGCGCCGATCGGCGTGTCATCGATCGGCCGCACCGTCACTCCGCATCCCGGGCACTCGATCGTTCGTTCGAGCCGCAGCGTCCGGAAGCTGACGGTAAATTCCCGCCCGCATTGCGGGCAATCGCACTGCGCCCTGATATCGTCGAGTTCATTCGCCATGCCTCGCCATACCACCGAGCGGGCGCCAGGTCAGTCCCTTCCTCGGCGGTCGGCGTGAGGAACGCCTGCCGGAGCAGGCCTTCAGAGGAAGAGGGAAGCCAGGGCTTCGTGACGGGCTGGTAGCCGAGAGAGAGTCTCCGGCGGCCCGTCGTGGAGAAAACTCATGGCAAAATCGCCGCAGAAGATCGTCCTCAGCGGTTCCCGGGACATTCCGTTCGACAAGCTGGTCCTGTCCCAGTCCAATGTGCGCAAGGTGAAGGCCGGCGTGTCGATCGGCGAACTGGCGGAGGATATCGTTCGCCGGACCCTGCTTCAGAGCCTCAACGTGCGTCCGCTCCTCGACGATGAAGGCGCGGAAACGGGCCAGTTCGAGGTTCCGGCCGGCGGCCGGCGCTATCGCGCGCTCGAACTGCTGGTCAAGCAGAAGCGCCTGGCGCGCAACGCGCCGATTCCCTGCGTCGTCAAAGCAGCCAATGATGCGGTGTCGGCCGAGGAGGACAGCTACGCCGAGAACACCTTCCGCGAGCCGCTGCACCCGCTCGATCAGTTCCGCTCGATGCAGGCGATGGTCGACAACGGCCAGGACATCGAATCGGTCGCCGCGCACTTCCATGTGATGCCCGCGGTCGTGAACCAGCGCCTCAAGCTCGCGAGGGTTTCGCCGAAGCTGCATGCGATCTACGCCGACGATGGCATGACGCTCGAGCAGCTCATGGCCTTCGCCGTCGCTGACGATCACGAGCGCCAGGAGCAACTGTGGGAGCAGCTCGAACACAGCTATAACAAGTCGGCGGGCTATATCCGGCAAAAGCTGACCGAGAACACGGTCCACGCTTCCGACAAGCGGGCGCGCTTTATCGGCATCGATGCCTATGTTGCCGCCGGCGGCAGTGTCATGCGCGACCTTTTCCAGCAGGACGACGGCGGTTGGCTGAGCGACCCTGCCCTGCTCGACAAGCTGGTCGATCAGAAGCTCGTCGCCGAAGGCGAGCGGATCGGCGCCGAGGGCTGGAAGTGGGTCGCCACCGCGGTCGATCTTCCCTGGGGTGTCGCTCACGGTCTTCGCGAGATCGAGGGCACCGAACTTCCGATGACTCCCGAGGAGGAAACGCGGCTCGCCGCGCTCCAGGACGAGGCTGAAACGCTCGAGGCCGAATGGTCCGATGCCGACGAAATCCCCGACGAGGTGAACGCTCGCGTGGTGGCGATCGACGAGGAAATCGGCGCACTGGTCGATCGGCCGGTCACCTTCGATCCCGAGGACGTGGCACGAGCCGGCGTCTTCCTGTCGATCGAACGCGACGGCTCGCTCTGCATCGAGCGCGGATATGTCCGGCCGGAGGACGAACCGGTGACCGAGCAGGAGGCCGGCGACGGGCGCGACAGGACCGAAAGCTCCGGATCGGAGGGTGTCGGCGGCACGGACACGCCTGAAACTGCGGCGTCCAACGTCGTTTCGATCACGTCGGCAAACGACGATGATGATGCCGACGGTGAGGTGGTGAAGCCACTCTCCGATCGTCTCGTCGCCGAGCTTACCGCCTGGAGAACGCTGGCCCTGCAGGATGCCTTCGCTCAGAGCCCCACTACCGCTTTTGCTGCCGTGCTGCATGCGTTCGTGCTCGACATCTTCTACCCGCATGGGCGCGAATCGTGCCTTGAGGTGTCGCTCAGGAAGGTGACCTTCGGGATGTCTCCCGCCGATCTCAAGGACAGCGCGCCGGCGAAGGCGATCGCCGAGCGCCATGCCCGGTGGAAGGCACGGCTGCCTCGATCCGAGCAGGAGCTGTGGGACGCGCTCCTGATGTTCGACGGCAATGAGCAGGCCGCGCTGTTCGCGCATTGCGCCTCGCTCTCGGTCAACGCGCAGCAGGAAGTCGTGCCGAAGTACGACAATGGGCGCATCTCGAAGCACGCTGTCGAACGGCGCATCGCGCAAAGTCACGTGCTCGCGCGGGCGGTTGGCCTGGACGTTGTCGGCGCAGGCTGGCGTCCGACCGTGGCGGGCTATTTCGGGTCGGTCACCAAGCCGCGCATCCTCGCGGACGTCGCCGAGGCGAAGGGCTCGAAGTTTGCCGAGATGATCGACCATCTCAAGAAGGGCGACATGGCTCGCGAAGCCGAGCGACTGCTGGAAGATGCGGGGTGGCTGCCCGAGGTCATGCGCACGCCCGATCTCGCCAGCGACCTGCTGGGCGATTTGGTGGCCGGTAGCGAGGCCGAAGACGGAGACGCGGCGCTGCCCGCCTTCCTCGATGAGGACGAGCCGGTTGCCGCCGTCAATGACGAGGACGAGGACCTGGCCGCTGCAGCCTGATCCTCCGGCGGGACGGTTTCGGCCGTCCCGCCCTGCTTCCATCCATTCTCAGGCCCGGCGCGATGCGTCGGGCCTTCGCATTTTCAGGAATATGTCGATGACCGAAACCCTCACGCCAACGGTCGATTATGCGGCCATAATGGCGAAGCACGCCGCCTGGGAAGCCGAGGCAAGGAAACTCATTCCGAAAAACAAGGCGCTGCTGTTCGCTTGTCTCGCCTCGGCGGGCATCACGTACGTCGTCGTCACTTTCAATGGCGAGGGCGACAGTGGCCAGATCGAGGAAATCCAGCCCAGAAACGACGCGGGTGAGGCTGAACTGCCTGCGACTCCCGTCCAACTTCTCGCTGCCTGTTATGGCGGACAGCCGCCGGAGGTGAAACGTATGCCGCTAGCCGATGCGCTCGAAGAACTCTGCTACGACCTTCTGCGCGACAAGCACGCGGGTTGGGAGAACAACGACGGCGCTTACGGGGAGTTCACTTTCGACGTGGCGGCGGGCACGATCACGCTCGATTACAATGAGCGGTTCACGTCCTCCGAAAACCATGTCCATGAATGGTGAGGAGCGGGCAATGGGACACTGCTATCACCACGCGCTTTCCTCGGTCCGCCAATGGGGCGGCGTGCCGGAGGACTATCTGGCGCTGCACCAGTGGTTCGACGAGTCCAAGGAAATCACGGCAGATTTCCGGCACCGGGCGTTGCGCCATCATGCCCAAGGCATATTCCAGCTCGAACGCGCTTTCGGGGCGACGATCACGATCTCGACCGGGCGGGTCGTTCCGGTGCGGCTTATCGGCGAGCAGCATGTTCGCGAGGATCTCGGATTCATTCCCAGCTTCGCGGACTGGGTGCGCTGCATCCGGCCGGAGCGCTGGATGGGTCGTGCCCAGCCGATCCACAAGGAGGTCGATCCCTTTGCGGTCACCGCCTGATTCTCCGATTTTATGTTTCAACCCTCAAAGCCCGGCCTCGCGCCGGGCTTTCACGTTTCAAGGAGGCCGAAATGGCTGACTACTATACCCAGACCGTGGTGCGCCCGAGCATTCCAGCAGCGGCTATCACTCCGCTCGAAATGGACTTGCTCCTGCAAATGTTCGAGCATGAGCCCGATGGCGATGCGGTTTACTTCTTCGCCAGCGACGGCGTGTGCGACACAGTCTGGCTCGCCCCCGCGACACTCAAGGCCAGCCTTGCCATCGCGAGTGACACGCCCAGCGCCGCCGCCGACTTCGTGCGCAAGGAGCTAGCATCGGCGGACGCCGATGCCGACGAAATCGAGCTGGACCTCTCCGATCTACAGGACGCCGTTTTCCAGGATGTCATCCGCCGCTCCGACCTGATCGACAGCGTGGTCATCACCTCGGCCTGGACGTGCAGCAAGATGCGGCCCGACGGCTTCGGCGGTTCCGTCACAGTGATCACTGCCGATCGGGTTTTCTGGTCCAGCACGACGGAAATGGAATGTGAACTGCTCGACCGCGCCCAATATGGCGACCTCGGCTGTGCGCCAGGACACGGCAGCCATGTGCTTCTGCGGCTCGATGAAGCCGATGTGCGTCGGACAGTCGAGGAGATCGCCGAAGGCCAGGCGCCGAAAGGCGTCGCACTTGAGGATGTGACCGATGACGACATCCGCGCGGCGGCCCGTGCGGTTCAGGCATCGACCGACCTCTCCCGCGAGCGCGGACAGATTGCTTTCAACGCGGCGCTGGCCGCCCTCCATCTCGCCGCCGGGCGACACGAAACTGCGCAACCCTAGCGCAGCGCCGGCGGCTTCACGCTTCCGGCTCATCCGCGCCCGGACCCGGTACGGCCGGGCTTTCCTCAAACCCTGATCTGGGAGCTTCCCATGAATTTGCATGACATCGACACCGCCACGCCCGAAGTGCTGGCCCCGTTACTGCTCAAGGCGCTCCAGCGCCTCGGTCAGCTTGGTCGCGAGGGGGCCGTCGCACTGGCGGCCCTTATCGATGACGACGATGCCGATCTCGACGAGGCCAACGAATGGCTGACCGATATCGTCGACGGTGGCCTCAGGGACTGACGCCTCCCTTCTCCTTTTCCACATCCATAACCTTCCCGAAAGCCCGGCCATCGCGCCGGGCTTTCGCGTTTCAGGAGCCTGTGAATATGTCCGCTCAACGCATCTACGATACCGCGCCGCTCGGCAGTCTCATCCGCTTCTCCAATGGCCAGCCGCGTCCACCCGCCCGGTTTTCGCGCAAGCTGAAGGCCTGGAACAACGACAATGGGATGGGGCGCCTGGTCGAAAGGTCGCCCGAGCATATTGGCACGAACTATCGTTCGCCCGCGACCTTTACCCTCCATCTCGGCAATTATGGAAGCCAAGGCACGATCCTCATGGTCGTGCGCCGACACTACTCGGTCGAGAGCGTGCTCAATTTCGAAATCGCGGAAATGCCGCGTCCCGGTATGGTCCGCATTCTCACCCCGATCGGTGACCGCGAGGAACTGCAATATCTCGCCCCCGACATGGTCAGCGCCGAAACCTGGATGGCCGAGCATCGCTACCATCGGATACGCGCGGAAGTCGTGCCCGATCCTGACCCGGTCATGCTTCCTGCGATGCTCGGGAGGGCGGCATGATGATGCACAATCATCGCTCAGCGGCCAACGCTCTGGAAGGGCAAGGCGGTATGCGCTGCCATTATGTCCATGTTTATGCCGTCGTCCGCGTCAAACTCGCGGTAGAGGCAACAGGTCATCGCGGGGCCTTGGAACAAGCCGACGCCGTGCTGTGCCGACATGGCTTTCCCGTGCGCATGATCTCCGCTGACAAGGCCGTGGTGGAGGCCGAGTTTGCCCAGGAGGTCACTGGCTACCTCGTCGATGAAGCCGGTGACCCGGATCACATGCGTTCCCGCGCCTATCGTGCCGATCACCAGCCTGACGATGGCGCCGTCTAATGGACGGCGTGATGACTGCGGTCGTTCCCGAATATGGCATCACGGCCGATGGGCACCGTGCCGCCCGGATCGCCGATATCGCCTATATCGCCATCCCGGCGACCCAGGGCCTTCGCCTCGCATCGGGGTGGCGGCTATCGCGGCCGATCGGTGAATGGACCAAGACCGATGTCTATGGCAGCGAGGGCATCGTCGCCGATGAAGCCGCGTTCCGGGTGCATGTCGAAGATGTCGCCAGACACCTGACGCAGCGCAATGCCCTTTGTCGCAAGGAGGTCCGCATGCGGGTTTCGACGCCCTGGGGCATGTCGCAGGGCGCGACGGTCTATGCCGAGGGGATCGTCTGCCATTCGACGGCGTCGCATGGCGGATTCAAACTCGACCGGGCGCGCAATGCCGCCATGCCCAAGGCGCTCCGGGTCGATGGTGGCTGGTATGAGGAGGATGGCGAGTGGGCCAAGGTGGCACTGGGCTATCCCGACCTGTTCACCGATCGGGAGAAGGTCAGCGCCGAGCGCACGCTGAGGGACTGGTATCCCGATGCCTGGGAGGCTGTTCATGGCCGGGCCTTGCAACCGCAAGAATCCTTCCAGCGTGATCGCGAGCGTTTCGAACGCGAGCATGCCGCGGACTGGGTGGTGATCTCGGCGATACGATCGGAGCGCTATCCTGGTCAGGTCGAGACGGTGGCGACGCTGGGCGGCAAGCGTCTCGATGGCGTCCGGCGGCGCAGGTTCCTCGTTCCCTACGATGAATATGCCGCTGGCCGACATGGCTTCGTGATCGACCTCGATCGCCATCCGGTACTCGCCGAACCCTGATCGAAGGCTTCCGACAGCCCGCTCCGGTTCGCCGGAGCGGGCTTATTCGTGCGAGGCGGACGAGAGCCGGTGCCCCTAGGGGCAGGTTACGGGCGCGAGACGCCTACTCGACCACCCTCGCAATCCGCCAAGGGGCAGAGGCAGGCCGGGAGAAGGGAGCCTGGCCGGGCCAGAGAGAGCGTCCGGCGGGCTAGCCCAATCCTGCTCTCCCGGAGACATCTTCCCATGATCCAAGCATTTTCTGACGCGGCGCGCGGTGCCGCGCCTTCCGCCGCCATGTCCCGACATTCCGAAACCCAGGCGAAGAGTCTGCTGACCGCGGGTCGCACCCTCCTGCCTGCCCTTGAGGCGGGGCGCGGGATCAACGCGGCGCTGCTGCGCGGGGCGATGGTCGATGCCTTTGGTGCCAGCGACGCCGAAGGGGGCTGGGACTGGAAAAGCGCCTATGATGCCTGCGAGGCGGCGATGATCCTGTTCCTGCGCCGCTATGGCGCCGGTCTCCTCGCACGTCCCGCGCCCAGTGCCTTGAAAGCGATCGAGCGCGTCGCCGCGCTGCTGCCCACCCATACCCGCCGCTCGGAAACGAGCCAGGCGCTCCAGCAATTCTCGACCCCACCGGGCCTTGCGTTCGTCGCCTCGGTGGCCGCCGCGATGACGCCTGCCGACCAGGTACTTGAACCCTCGGCGGGCACGGGGATGCTCGCGGTTCACGCCCTGCTGGCGCGGGCCGGTCTCGCCCTCAACGAATATGCCGAAATCCGTGGCTGCCTGCTCGGCAAGCTGTTCAAGGGTACGCGCGTATGGGGGCATGACGCGGCGTCGATCGACGATCGCCTGACGGCGAGCGTCCGGCCCACCGTCGTGCTGATGAACCCGCCATTCTCGGCCATGGCCCATGTCGATAGCCGCATGAAGGATGTGGCGCTGCGCCATATCGCCTCGGCGATGGCCCGGCTCGAACCGGGTGGCCGGCTCGTGGCGATCGCGGGCGCGAGCTGCGATCCGCATGCGCCCGCATGGCGCGAGGCCTTCATGCGGTTGCAGGCGCAGGGCCGCGTGGTGTTCACCGCCGCGATCGACGGTAAGGTCTATGCGAAGCACGGCACCACGATCGACACGCGCCTGACCGTGATCGACAAGGTGCCCGCCGACGATCCAGGCCAATTCCCGGCGAGCGCAGGGATGGCGCTCGACACCGCGACCCTGCTCGACTGGGTGTGCCAATTCGTGCCGCCGCGTGCACCGCTTGCCGCGAGGCCCGAAGTCGCGCCCGCGCCCGCGTCGACGCTGGGGGTGGTGCTGCCCATAGTCGCGACACCGTCTGTTGTGCGCTCTGCCCCGGCGAAAGCGAAAGCGGCTTCCGCGCCAGCCGCTAACACCGGCCCGGACGACAGGGTCGAACTGGCCTATGAAACCTGCGACTGGCCCCCACCCGCCGGTGGCCTGAGCGAGGGCATCTACGAGCCCTATGCGCTCCAGTCGCTGCGCATACCGGAAGCGAAGCCCCATCCGACCCCGCTGGTGCAGTCGGCGGCGATGGCCTCGGTCGCGCCGCCCCGGCCGTCGTACCGACCTCATCTGCTCCCATGCCTGGTGAGCGAGGGTATCCTCTCCGATGCACAACTCGAATCGGTGATCTATGCTGGCGAAGCCCATACCGGCATGATCTCGGGGGCGTGGAAGGTCGACGAGACCTGGGACACAGTTTCGGCCGCGCGCGAGGATGACGAGGACGCCGTGCGCTTCCGCCGGGGCTGGTTCCTCGGCGACGGCACGGGCGCGGGCAAGGGCCGCCAGGTCGCCGCGATCATCCTCGACAATTGGCTCAAGGGTCGGAAACGAGCGGTGTGGCTGTCCGTTTCGGATCGACTCCTGGAGGACGCCCAGCGTGACTGGACAGCGCTCGGTCAGGAACGACTGCTGGTTACGCCGCTCTCGCGCTATCGGCAGGGCACCCCGATCCGGCTCGACGAGGGCGTGTTGTTCACGACTTACGCGACGTTGCGCTCGCAGGAGCGCGGGGGCAAGAAGTCGCGCGTCGAGCAGATCGTCGAATGGCTGGGCGCCGATTTCGATGGGGTGATCGTGTTCGACGAAGCCCACGCCATGGCCAATGCCGCCGGCGGCAAGGGCGAGCGCGGCGATGTGGCGCCTTCGCAGCAGGGGCGCGCCGGATTGCGCCTCCAGCATGCGCTGCCCAATGCCCGCATCGTCTATGTCTCGGCGACCGGGGCCACCACTGTCCAGAACCTCGCTTACGCCCAGCGGCTCGGCCTGTGGGGCGGCGAGGACTTCCCCTTCGCGACGCGCGGCGAATTCGTGACCGCGATCGAGAACGGCGGCGTTGCCGCGATGGAAGTGCTGGCCCGCGACCTGAAGGCGCTCGGCCTCTATGCGGCGCGCTCGCTGTCCTTCGATGGCGTCGAATATGCCATGCTCGAACATCGGCTCACCCCCGAGCAGACCCGCATCTACGACAGCTTCGCTTCGGCTTTCGAGGTGATTCACAACAACCTCGACGCCGCTCTGGAAGCCTCCGGTGTCACCAGCGCGGGCCACGGGATGCTGAACCGGCAAGCCAAGGCTGCAGCCAAGTCCGCCTATCAGGGTATGCTCCAACGCTTCTTCAATCACCTCATCACCAGCATGCAGACGCCCAGCGTCACCGCCAGCATCGAGCAGGATTTGGCGAATGGCCACGCCGCCGTCGTCCAGATCGTCTCGACCGGCGAAGCGCTGCAGGAGCGCCGCCTCGCGGAAATCCCGGCCGACGAGTGGAATGACGTGTCGGTGGACATCACGCCCCGCGACGGCGTTCTCTCCTACCTCCAGCACAGCTTCCCGGTGCAGCTCTACGAACCTTTCACTGACGGCGAGGGCAACCTGTCGTCGCGGCCCGTGCACGACGAGGAAGGCAACCCCGTCGTCAACCGCGAGGCCGTCCGCCTGCGCGATGCGATGATCGAAAAGCTCGCGGCCCTGCCGCCGGTGCCAGGCGCGCTCGACCAGATCGTTCAGCATTTCGGGACGGACAAGGTCGCCGAGGTCACGGGGCGGTCGCGCCGCATCGTACCCCGCAAGGGCGAGGATGGCCGCGTTCGCTTCGCGGTCGAGAACCGCCCGGCCTCGGCCAGCCTGCATGAGACCACCGCGTTCCAGGACGATGCCAAGCGCATCCTCGTGTTCAGCGAGGCGGGCGGGACCGGGCGCAGCTATCATGCCGATCTGGGTGCGGCGAACCAGCGCCGCCGCATTCACTACCTGCTCGAAGCGGGCTGGAAGGCCGATGCCGCGATCCAGGGTTTCGGGCGCACCAACCGCACCAACCAGAAGCAGCCGCCGCTCTTCCGGCCGGTCTCGACCGATGTGAAGGCGCAGAAGCGGTTCATCTCGACGATTGCCCGGCGGCTCGACTCGCTGGGCGCGATCACGCGCGGCCAGCGTCAGACGGGCGGCCAGAACATGTTCCGGCCCGAGGACAACTTCGACAGCTGGTACGCGCGTGATGCGCTGCGCCAGCTCTATGTCCTGCTCGCGCGCGGAAAGGTCGAGGGCTGTTCGCTCGCCCGCTTCGAGGCGGCGACCGGGCTGTCCCTGCTGGACAGCGAGGGTGGCCTCAAGGACGAACTGCCCGGCATCAACACTTTCCTCAACCGCATGCTGGCGCTTACCGTCACCATGCAGAACTTGCTGTTCGAGGCCTTCGAAGGCTTGCTGACCGCGCGGATCGAACAGGCCAAGGCGTCGGGCAACTATGAGATCGGGCTGGAGACCTTGCAGGCCGAAAGCTTCCGCATCGCCAGCCGGACGGTGATCTACACCCATCCGGGAACGGGCGCGGAGACCTCGCTGCTGACCATCGAACGCAAGGACCGCCTGACCCCGCTGTCGCTCGAGGAAGCGCTGGCGATGGCCGATGGCAAGGGTGCCAGGCTGCTGCTCAACGCCAAAACCGGCCGCGCCGCCATCCAGCGTCGGGCACGCAGTCTCACCGACGACGATGGCGCGGTCCATCCGCGCGTTCGCCTTGTCTGGCCGCTCACCGACAGCATCGTTCCTGCCGAAATGCTGGCCGCGAGCCAGTGGGCGGAAACCGATCAGGAGAGATTCAGCGTGGCTTGGAACGCGGAGCTGGCTGAGTTGCCCACCCACGAAACCTCGACCCTCCAGATGGTCACGGGGCTTCTGCTCCCGATCTGGAAAAAGCTTCCGGATGACTCCACGCGGGTCTATCGCCTTCAGACCGACGACGGCGAGCGCGTTATCGGTCGGCGCGTATCTCCCGCCTGGGCCGCGACAGTCGCCAGCGACAATGGACCCCCGCAGCTCAGCCCTGCCGACGCCTATGCCATGCTGATGGCGGGCGATGCCGTGCTGCACCTTGCCGAAGGCCAGATGCTCAAGCGGGTCCGCGCGATGCACGACTGGCGGATCGAGCTGACCGGCTTCAACGATCTTGGCGTCGAGCGGCTGAAGTCGATGGGCTTGATTTCGGAGATCGTCTCATGGAAACTTCGGCTGTTCGTTCCGACGGGGGCCGAAGGACCGAACGTGCTGACCCGCCTCATGGAGCGCTTTCCCCTCCAGCGGCTCGGCGCTCCCAACGCGGCGAAAGCCGCCTGAAGGATCGGCCCCATGGAAAGTCCAGCAACCGAGATTTCCCGTCGCCTCGCCGACAATGCCGAGGCTGTCTGCCGACGATACCTCTCTAAGGGGCATCGCGAAGGCCGTTACTGGCTGATCGGCGACGTTCACAACAATCCCGGCCGTAGTCTCTATGTCCGCTTGGTCGCGTCCCCCGATGGGCGCGGCCAGGCCGGCAAATGGACAGACGCCGAGAATGGCGATCATGGCGACCTGCTCGACATCATCGCCGCCAGCAACGGCTCCCGTTCGCTGCGGGAGACACTCGACGAGGCACGGCGCTTCCTCGCCCTTCCGCAGCCACCCCCGGCTGCGGAAGATCGCTGCAAGCGTCCCGCGAAAGCGCCAACCGGCACGCCGGAGGCGGCTCGGCGACTGGTCGCCATGACGCAGCCGATCGCGGGCAGTATCGTCGCGGCCTATCTCGGCACGCGCGGTATCACTAACCTTGCCGGCACGGACGCGCTCCGCTTCCATCCCCGATGCTGGTATCGTGCATCCAAGGACGATCCTCCCGATGTTCGTCCAGCCTGGCCCGCGATGATCGCAGCCGTCACCGATCTGGGCGGTGCGATCACCGGCGTTCACCGCACCTGGCTCGATCCCCATGCGGTCGACAAGGCACCTGTCGCCTATCCTCGGCGCGCCATGGGACATCTGCTCGGAAACGGCGTCCGCTTCGGGGCTGCGGGTCCGGTCATGGCCGCCGGCGAAGGCATCGAGACCATCCTGTCGCTCCGCATGGCGCTCCCCGTGATGCCCGCGATCGCCGGGCTCTCGGCCAATCACCTCGCGGCCATCGCGTTCCCGCCGGGCCTGCGCCGGCTCTATGTCGCGCGCGATGACGATCCGGGAGGCGACGGCGCGCTGAAGACATTGACAGAGCGCGCTTCGGAGGCCGGGATCGAGGCGGTTCCCCTTGATTCCATGCTCGGCGATTTCAACGATGACCTGCGGCAATTCGGGCTGTCGCGATTGCAGGCGCACGTCGGGCGGCAGCTCTCGGTGGCCGACAAGGGGCGATTTCTGCTGCCGCTTGACTGAGGATTGGGCGCGGTTGGTCTCGGGCCGCAGGGCCGCTGCTTTCGGCCGCATGTCCCCTGTGTCTCCGGTGCGAGAGCCGCGCCACGGCCTTCACATGGAGGGCGACGTGCATCAACCTGTCCGTCGGCGCAACGGGCGCGACGACTATTTTCCGCCGCGGCCCCGAGGGGCCGCTTTGCATCGCCAGGCAAAATAGCCGCCGCGTTCCCGCCCTCCGCTGCGCTCCGGCCGCCATCCCGCGCGAGAAGCGCGGGACCGCCAAGGCTTGTCGGTGCGCAGCCGGCCAGGCCGCTGCCCCTTGTCGCCGTGAAGGCCGCGAGTGGCGCGGTCCAGCCGGAGACAGAACATGACGACCGAAAACACCATCCCCACGGACGAACCCGAGCACGCCGAATCCTCGTTCGTCGGCGTCATCGAAGAAATGGCGCTCTACGGCTACCGCCCCTTCGAGGATGAACCCGACCAGCGCCCTTTGCCTGAGGCCCGGCTTGTCGACGGGGCCGTCGCCGACATCTTCGACGCGATGGTCTCGGCGCTCGAAGACACCCGCCTCGAACCTGATCTCGAGGACCTGCTCTGGAATATCGTCAACGTCTTTCACCGCGCCGCCGACCGGATCGAGCGCGAGCTTGACGACAACGAACGCACGCAGAAGCGCCTTCAGCGCGAACAGGACGGATCGGAGGTGAAGTCCGTCGAGCTTGAACGCTCGCTGGCCGAAGGCATCACCATGATCGAACGGCGCGACACGATGGAATATTTCCGCGATGCCGGCGCCGACTTGTTCCGGACCCATGTCCGCAAGCCCTGGCTGCCCTATTCCGGGGCAATGGTGAACCACAAGGCGCTGACCTCCGCGGTTCTCGACAGCCGCAAGCATGTCGAAAAGCGGGATTTCCAGAAAGCCAAGGTGCTCGATCCCGATGGCGTCCGCATCGCCTTCACCGGCGGCGCGGATTGCAACGATCATCAGCGCATCTACGCCGTCCTCGACAAGGTCCACGCCCAGCTTCCGAACATGATTCTCATGCACGGCGCTACTCCGACCGGTGCTGAGCGGATCGCCGCCTGCTGGGCGCGTGACCGTAACGTGCCGCAGGACCCTTATCGGCCCGACTGGGGCCGCTACAAGAAGGCCGCGCCGTTCAAGCGTAACGATGCTATGCTGGCAATCTGTCCCAAGGGCGTCATCGTCTTTCCGGGCACCGGCATTCAGGACCTGTCTCTTATACACATCTAGATGTGTATAAGAGACAGCATGAAAACGGCGAACTGCGTTACGCGGGCAAAGTCGGGACCGGCTTCGACACCGAAGAGTTGCTTCGCCAGATGGAGGTGATGCGACCGCTCGAACAGCAAGCGGCGGCCGTCAAGGCGCCCCGCGCCGCGGTGCGCGGCGCCCATTGGCTGAAGCCGCGGCTCGTCGCCGAGATTGCCTTCCCCGAAATGACGAACGAGGGAACGCCTGTCTCTTATACACATCTAGATGTGTATAAGAGACAGCATGAAAACGGCGAACTGCGTTACGCGGGCAAAGTCGGGACCGGCTTCGACACCGAAGAGTTGCTTCGCCAGATGGAGGTGATGCGACCGCTCGAACAGCAAGCGGCGGCCGTCAAGGCGCCCCGCGCCGCGGTGCGCGGCGCCCATTGGCTGAAGCCGCGGCTCGTCGCCGAGATTGCCTTCCCCGAAATGACGAACGAGGGAACGCCTGTCTCTTATACACATCTAGATGTGTATAAGAGACAGCATGAAAACGGCGAACTGCGTTACGCGGGCAAAGTCGGGACCGGCTTCGACACCGAAGAGTTGCTTCGCCAGATGGAGGTGATGCGACCGCTCGAACAGCAAGCGGCGACCGTCAAGGCGCCCCGCGCCGAGGTGCGCGGCGCCCATTGGCTGAAGCCGCGGCTCGTCGCCGAGATTGCCTTCACCGAAATGACGAACGAGGGAACGCTGCGGCATCCAAGCTATCTCGGCCTGCGCGAGGACAAGAAACCCGAAGCCGTCGTGGTCGAGACGGAAACGCCGGTGGCCGAGGCCACCGCCTCTCCGGCCGTCTCTGTCCCCATCAGCAATCGCGACCGGGTGATTTATCCGGAAAGCAGCATCACCAAGGGTCAGCTTGCAGACTATTATGCGGCCGTCGCGCCGATCATGCTTCCCTGGGTCGGATCGCGCCCCATCAGCCTCGTCCGCTGCCCTCAGGGCCGGGCGAAGAAGTGCTTTTTCCAGAAGCATGACGCGGGCAGCTTCGGCGATGCGGTTCATCATGTCGCCGTCATGGAAAAAGATGGGCACGAGGAGCCCTATCTCTACATCGACTCGCCCGAGGGGCTGCTGACCTGCGTGCAGATGGGCACGATCGAGTTTCATGGCTGGGGCGCTCGGATCGAGGACGTCGAGAAGGCCGACCGCCTGGTGTTCGATCTCGATCCCGATGTGGGCCTCGATTTCGAAGCGGTTCGCGCCGCAGCCTTCCAGTTCCGCGACATACTGTGGTCAATCGGGCTTGAGACATTCCCGATGCTCACCGGCGGCAAGGGCGTCCATGTCATAGCCCCGCTGACGCCGCGCGCTGAATGGCCGGAAGTGAAGGATTTCGCGCACCGGCTCGCCCAGGCGGTCGCCCAATCGGACCCCGGGCACTTCACGGCGGCGCTGCCCAAGGCACAGCGCAAGGGCCGAATCTTCGTAGACTATCTTCGCAACCAGCGCGGAGCGACCGCGGTGATGCCTTATAGCGCCCGCTCGCGCGACGAAGCGCCGGTAGCCGCGCCGATCACGTGGAAGGAGATGGAGACGATCGACAAACCTTCGCACTTTCATGTCGGCGATCAGAAGGAATTGCTGAAGCGGGCCGCCAGCAAGGCGCTGTCCGGATGGGGACGCGCCGAGCAGGAACTCCCGGACCTGTGAAGATCGCAAGCTACAACGTGAATGGGATCAACGGACGGTTGCCGGTGCTGCTGCGCTGGCTCGATCTGGCTGAACCGGACATCGTCTGCCTCCAGGAGCTTAAATGCCCGCAGGAGAACTTTCCCGAACGCGCCATTGTCGATGCCGGCTACCGCGCCATCTGGCACGGTCAGAGCCGCTGGAACGGCGTCGCGATCCTGAGCCGCGTCGGCGAGATCCACGAGACCCGTCGCGGACTTCCCGGCGATCCTGATGACGTTCAGAGCCGCTACATCGAGGCGGCGGTCAATGGCGTGCTCCTGGCCGGGATTTACCTGCCCAACGGCAATCCGCGTCCCGGCCCCAAGTTCGATTTCAAGCTTCGGTGGTTCGACCGGCTTCATGCCCATATGGCGACGCTGATCGGGCTCGACGCCCCGGTGATCGTGGCCGGCGACTACAATGTGATGCCGACGGACCTCGACGTCTATGCGCCCGAGCGCTGGCGCGACGATGCCCTGTTCGCGCCCGAGGTGAAGGTAGCCTACCATGCGCTGCTCGATCAGGGTTGGACCGACGCCATCCGCCAGCTGCATCCCCGCGACACGATCTACACCTTCTGGAAATATTGGCGCGGGGCGTTTGAGCGCAACGCCGGCCTGCGGATCGACCACTTCCTGCTCAATCCGGCGGCGGCTGCGCGCCTTGTCGCGGCCGAGGTCGATACGCGCCCGCGCGCTTGGGAGAAGACCAGCGACCACGCGCCCGTCTGGATCGAGCTTACCGAAACAAGGCGCCGGCGCCGAAAGTTGGGCTCAACGGAGTAGCGACGATGGAGACGGACCAGTTCATCCTGCATGAGAACGACTGGGTGCCGAACAACGAGTGTTTGCCGGTCCTGATCTATCGCGGCGCGGTCAAGGCCGAAGGAAAGAAGGCGGCCGAGCGGTTCGAGCGGCTGTTCGCCGATCACGGCTGGCTGCCGCAATGGCGCGATACGATTTTCGACTATCATCACTATCATTCGACCGCACACGAGGCTCTGGGCGTGGCGACCGGCTACGGGACGCTGCTCCTGGGCGGACCAGGCGGGCGCGAGGTCGAGGTCCGCGCGGGCGACGCGCTCGTGCTGCCGGTCGGGATCGGCCATCGCCGGCTCGACGTCAGCGACGATTTCCTCGTCGTCGGCGCCTATCCCGACGGACAGGAGTGGGACATCTGCCGGGAGGCCCCGTCGGATGAGACGCGCCGCCGGATGCGCGACTTTCCCGTTCCGGATCGGGATCCTGTCGTCGGAGAATCCGGCGGCGTGGTTCATCTCTGGCGGAACTGACCGGTCCGAGGACCGAATCCCTCATGGCAGGAAAGCGAGGCCATATGGCGAGATCGATTGCAGGCTGGAAGGTGGATCGGGTCGAGCGCGAAGAACTCCTGGCCCGCTTTGCGCCGCGTTACCCGCGCACGATTGCCGACCATGTGACGCTGCGCTTCGGAACGGGCGATGGCACACCGACGCCGACCGCGAACGCAGGCGAGATTGTCGGCGAAGCGGACGATGGGGCCGGCGTGCAGGCGCTGGTCGTTCGGATCGGCGGGACCACCGAACGCGGTGACGGCAGCCATTTCCACATCACCTGGAGCCTTGCGGCGAGGCGAGAGGCAAAGGAAAGCAACGACGTCATTCGCGAGCATGGGTGGCGACCGATCGAGCCGCCGGTCGCGATCCTGCTGGAACCGGCGCGATGGAAAGGCTGATCGATGCAGCTCTATCTCGACTGCGATGGCGTTCTCGCCGACTTTGACCGTGCAGCGACCGAACTGCTGGGCATGCCGCCACGCGTGTTCGAGAAGCGGCGCGGCATAGCTGCCTTCTGGCGAGAGATCGCCCGCCATCCAGATTTCTACGGGACGCTGCCGTTGATGCCCGACGCGATGGACCTGTTCGAAGCCGTCCGCCATCTCGATCCGGTGATCCTGACCGGCCTGCCACGCGGCAAATGGGCCGCACCGCAAAAGGTCCGCTGGGCCGCCGAGCATTTCCCCGGCACGCGTATCCTGACGGTCATGGCGGTGGACAAGCGCAACCATGCGCAGGAAGGCGATATTCTCGTCGATGACCAGTTACGCCATGCCCATTTGTGGGAGGACGCCGGAGGCATATTCATCCATCATCACGACGCCGCGAGTTCGATCGCAAAGCTCCGCCAGCTCATTCCGGACGCTATGGCGACCGGAATGAATTGACGTCGGCGGACTCGTGCTGCGGAGACGCCTGCGCCAGGCTCCGGAACGTGATCGACCAGCGCGGCGAATCCATCGCCGCAATACTATGCTCCCACCCATGCCGCGCTTCGCCGCTCAGATGATAGATCGAACGGGGCGCAAGCGGCGCCGACGCCCGCGCGAATTTCGCGCCAGCCCGGCGGCGGAACCGCATGGTTGCCGGGTTTCCAAGCGAAATGCCGATCACATGCTCGAAAACCGGCCGATCCTTGTGCCAACCTATGCCCGCGCCCGGATCGTAGCGGATCAGCAAGGCCTGGACGAGTTCGGTCGGGTCCAGCCCGGCGAACCTTGCGGCGCGGGCTTTGAGCGGTTCCAGCCAGGCGGGTAACGCATCGGTCGGCGCAAAGCGGCCCGTCTCGAAATCATAGTTCCAGCCGAAGGATCGCGTAAGCCGCTTTCCCGTCCATTGCTGGAAGCGGAAAGGGCTGAGATCGATCGCACCGATCTGATCGATCAGGCCCCGCTCCTCGGCTGCACTGACGATCTCAGGAGCATAGCTCAGGCCCGGAAGGACTGTGTCGTCGAACAAGTCCGACTGGCGCGTCGCCTCTGCGAAAGAGAAGTGCAGCGTCATGGATCGAGGCCGGCTATCACAGCGCCAGAGACGACTGGCGCGGACCCGATGCCAATTCCTCGACCACGAACGTGCCCGCCGGCGGCGTTACCAGCAGCTCGGATTCCGGCCTCCTCAGGTCGAGCCAGTCCATCACCTGCGCCGAGTGGATGATCGCACCGTGCCGGGTCTGATAGTCGGACACCTCCGCATTGGCAGCGACCGTGACGATCCGATAGCAGAGCGGCCAACCGGCCATAGCCGGCTCCCAGACGGCCGCCAGGTAGAAATGCCCGCCGCTCGCCAACATCACGCGCCAGCTCTTTTCCCCGACGCTCATATGAAACTCGGATGCCGGCACGAGGCAGCGCTGGTTCGGGAAGCTCTGACCCTCCGAGCGCACGAAGCGGAACGATGCGCCGCCGCCGAAAAAACGCGGATTGGAACCCCAGGTCGCTTCGACCATCTCTATTTCCTGGAGATCGTCGGGGTTGCGCCGGATCATGGCGCTCTGATTTCCGATCGGCGCGTTCGAGTCGAAAGGCCTCGCTGTCGATTCCATAGTGAGAACATAAAAGGAACGAGCGGGCGCGACAAGCAAGCAGAGGGAGGATGAGGACGGGATGTGCAATGCGTATAGTCTGCTGGTCGATGTTGCCACGATCATGGGCGACTTCGCCGACCTCAAGATCAGGATCAAGCTGCCCGAAGGCGCGCCCAACGTCGCTGCCGCTGAGGTCATAACCATCGGTGACATGGCGCCGATCGTGCGCGGCATCGAAGGTGAGCGCGGCGCGGGCGAGCTGGTCAATCGGCGCTGGAGTTGGTCCGGCCAAGGCGGCAAGCCCGTCTACAATTTCCGCTCGGAGGGCCGGGAGTTCACCTCCAATAGATGCCTCATCCCCGCGGACGGGTTCTATGAGCATACGGCGCCGATCCTGCCCGGCCAGAAGCGCAAGACCCGGTGGCTGTTCACGATGCGCGACTGTCCATGGTTCTGCATCGCGGGGATCTGGCGGGAGGGTCCGGCAGGCGAAGCCTTCACCATGCTGACGATGGATGCCGGTGAGGATGTCGCACCCTATCATCATCGCCAGATCATCCCGCTGCCCCCCGACCGCTGGGCGGACTGGCTCGACCCGTCGGTTCCGGCGCGCGATGTCCTGGGCCATCTTCCCAAGGGCAGCCTGCCTGTGACCCGCGCCTATCCCCCACCGGCGCAAGGCGCGCAGCCGATGCTGGCGCTGTAGGAGAGCCAGATCATGCCCCGTGCCCAGAAGCTCAAGGTCTTCCGCACAGCGGCAGGGTTTTTCGATGCCTATGTCGCCGCGCCGAGTCAGAAGGCTGCTCTGGAAGCATGGGGAAGCGATACGAACCTCTTCGCGATGGGAACCGCGGAGCGGGTTGAAGATCCCGAGCTTATGGCGGAGCCGCTCGCTCGGCCCGGCGAGATTATCCGGCGCCCGCGCGGAACCACCGCAGAGCACATGGCGGCTCTGTCTAAGGATGAACCACCCCGTCGGCCGAAGACGAAGGCCGGCACGTCCGGCGAAGCGCGCGACGAGCGTCCGCCCGCATCGCCCGAGAGGAAGCCGCCCAAGCCCGCAAAACCTCCCAAGCCTCCAAAGCCGCGCCCCGACCGCTCGGCTCTCGATCAGGCCGAACAGGCCGTCTCCGAACTCGAAGCGCGCCAACGGGCGGAGCGTGACGAACTGGTTCGCCGCGAGGCTGAAATCGCGCGCGAGCGGCGGACTGTCGAGAAGCGGCATGAGGCGGAACGCGCGCAGCTCGACCGCAAGGTCGAAGCTGCACGTGCGAAATATGATCGCGCAATGGCCGCCTGGCGAAAGCAGGCAGACTAATGGAAATTGCGCGGCTTGAGCTTCAGCGAGCCTTCGCCGCGATCCGCACCGATGAGACCGGCATAGCGCGGCATCGGCGTGCGGGAGTCCGCGCCGCCTCCCTGGCGCGCGCCGTCGCCCCGGCCACCCGGCGGCGGAAATGCCGCATCGCGTGTCCCGAGGCTCGATAGCAGCGGGCTCAGATCGAACAGCCGCGCGGCGATGATATGGATCACATCTCCCTCGCGCTGGACGCGGCCCTGCAGCCCGAGCATCGAGGCGGTCAGCACGATGCGGCGCTGCTTTTCGTAGAGGTCGGGCCAGACGACGAGATTGGCGACGCCCGTTTCGTCTTCGATGGTGATGAAGGTGACGTTCTTCGCCGATCCGGGCCGCTGGCGGACCAGCACGAGCCCTGCGAGGCGGACCGGCCGACCGTCCTTCAGCGCATTGGCCTCGGCGCAGGAGACGAACCGCTCGCGGCCCAGCTCGTCGCGCAGGAAGGCCAGCGGATGGCGGCGCAGGGTCAGGCCGGTATGGCGATAGTCCTCGACCACTTCGCGGCCAGCCGTCATCGCCTTGAGCCGAACCGCTTCCTCGACGATCTCGGGTGCGGGCCTGTCGTCGTCGCTTACGGCTGCGAACAGCGGCAGCGGCTCATCGCGCAGCGCCTTGATCGCCCATAGCGCATCGCGCCGCGCAAGACCGAAGGCAGGCCGGAAAGCGTCGGCCTCGGCCAGATGCACGAGCGCCGCTGCCGGAACCTTCGCGCGGCGCCACATATCGTCGACGTCGCGAAAGGGCTGTCCGGCCCGGGCGGCGAGAATCGCGGCGCCATCGGCATTGGCGAGGCCCGCCACCCGGTTGAGGCCGAGCCGGACCGCGAACCGCTCCTCACCGGCCGGCTCGAGCGTGCAGTCCCATCGCGAGGCGTTGACGCAGACCGGACGGACCTCGACGCCATGTTCGCGGGCATCGCGGACGATCTGGGCGGGAGCGTAGAATCCCATCGGCTGGCTGTTGAGCAGCGCGGCGCAGAAGACCTCGGGATGCCAGCATTTGAGCCAGCTCGACGCATAGGCAATCAGCGCGAAACTCGCCGCGTGGCTCTCCGGGAAGCCGTAGGAGCCGAACCCCTCGAGCTGGCTCACGGTCCGTTCGGCGAATTCCTCGGTATAGCCGCGCTCGACCATGCCGCTCATCAGCCGCTCACGGAAATGGACGACGCCGCCGGTGTGCTTGAAGGTCGCCATCGCGCGGCGGAGCTGGTCGGCCTCGCTTGCCGAGAAGCCCGCGCAGACCATCGCAACCTGCATCGCTTGCTCCTGGAAAAGCGGGACGCCCAGCGTCTTGCCGAGCACCTTCTCCAGTTCGGGCGTCGGATAATCGACCTTCTCCAGCCCCTCGCGCCGCCGCAGATAGGGATGGACCATATCGCCTTGGATCGGTCCGGGCCGGACGATCGCCACCTGGATGACGAGATCGTAATA
The DNA here is from genome assembly GCF_007693735.1 of Sphingobium sp. B2. Lineage (NCBI taxonomy): Bacteria > Pseudomonadati > Pseudomonadota > Alphaproteobacteria > Sphingomonadales > Sphingobiaceae > Sphingobium > Sphingobium sp. B2. The sequence continues at coordinate 947,339 of NZ_VDBZ01000001.1, read as the reverse complement.
GGTCCGCGGCTTGATCCGGGGCAGCATCGCCATCTGCGCCCGGCTCTCGATCTGGAAGGTGCCGAGCGTGTCGGCCTTGCGGATCATCGCATAGGTGCGCGGGTCCTCAGCCGGGATCGTCGCCAGATCGAGATCGATGCCCTTGTGCTCGCGCAGGAGATCGAACCCGCGCCGCATGCATGACAGCATCCCCAGCGCCAGCACATCGACCTTCATCATCTTCAGCGCATCGACATCGTCCTTGTCCCATTCGATCACTTGCCGGTCCTCCATCGCGGCGGGCTCGATCGGGACCAGCTCGTCCAGACGATCCTCGGTCAGGACGAAGCCGCCGGGATGCTGCGAGAGGTGGCGCGGGGTGCCGATGAGCTGCCGGGCGAGATCGAGCGTCAGCCGCAGGCGCCGGTCCTGGAGGTTGAGGTTCAGTTCCTCGGCATGTTTGGGTTCGGCGCCCTCGGTCGACCAGCCCCAGATCTGCGAGGACAGCAGCGTAATGACGTCTTCGGGCAGACCCATCGCCTTGCCGACATCGCGCAGCGCGCCCTTGGCGCGATAGCGGATCACCGTCGAGCAGAGCGCGGCGCGGTGGCGGCCGTAGGTCTCATAGACCCACTGGATCACCTCCTCGCGCCGCTGGTGCTCGAAATCGACATCGATGTCGGGGGGCTCGCGGCGTTCGGCCGAGACGAAGCGCTCGAACAGCAGGTTGTTCCGGCTCGGGTCGATCGAGGTGATGCCGAGCACATAGCAGACCGCCGAATTGGCCGCGCTGCCGCGTCCCTGGCACAGAATGCCGAGCCTGCGCGCCTGCCGGACGATGGAATCGACGGTCAGGAAATAGGGCGCATAGTCGAGACTGGCGATGAGCCCCAGCTCGTGCCGCAGAATCGCGGCTACTTCCTCGGGCAAGCCCTCCGGGTAGCGCTCGCCCGCGCCCTCCCACGTCCGCTTCTCCAGCGTCGCCTGCGCGGTCAGGCCGTCCTCCACCACCTCATGCGGATATTGATAGGCCAGCTCGTCAAGGCTGAACCGGCAGCGGTCGGCCACCTCGACCGAACGCGCCACGGCTTCCGGCCAGAGCCGGAACAGCCGCGCCATTTCCTCGGGCGGCTTGAGATAGCGATCGGCGTGCCGGTTCTTGGCGAAGCCCGCATCGTCGATCGTCACGCCCTCACGGATGCAGGTCATCACATCCTGAAGCATCCTGCGAGCAGGAGCATGGAACAGCACGTCGTTGGTCGCGACGGTCGGCACACCAACCTGCGCCGCCATGTTCACCAGCTCGTGCAGCCGGAGGAAATCGCGCGGACGGCGGCGCAGGGTGAGCGCGCAATAGGCGCGGCCGGGAAACAGCTTCGCGACCCGCCGAAGCCGGTGGCCGGTCAGATCGTCGGCCGCGTCGGGCACCAGCAGGACGAGCAGTCCTTCGCCCCAATCCGCCAGATCGTCCCAATGCAACTCGCACTTGCCCTTGCCGGCGCGGGCCTTGCCGACCGAAAGCATCCGGCAGAGGCGCGCATAGGCGGGCCGGTCGGTCGGATAGACCAGCAGGTCCGTTCCGTCGGCCAGCACCAGGCGGCAGCCGACGATCAGGCGCACGCCGGTAGTCCTGGCCGCTTCATGCGCGCGCACGATCCCGGCCAGGCTGTTGCGGTCGGTGATCGCCAGCGCTTCGATCCCGAGCATGGCGGCGGCGGCGAACAGTTCCTCGGCCGACGACGCGCCGCGCAGGAAGCTGAAATGCGACGCGCACTGGAGTTCCGCGTAGCGGCTCATGCGAAGATCCCGTGCAGATACCAGCGATGATCGCCGGTGTTCGGGTCCTCGCCATCGCCGCGGCGGAACAGCCAGAAGCGCTCGCCCGCTTCATCCTCGACTTCGAAATAGTCGCGCACGGCTGCCAGCTCGCCGTCGCGCACCCACCATTCCCCGAAGATCCGTTCCGGCCCGTCCGCGCGCTTCACGCGGCGGCGCACGCCGCCCCAGGTGAAGCTCGCCGGTGGATGGTCCGGCAGCAGAGCCATCGCCTCGACCGGCGCGGGCGGGTCGATCAGGCGCGAAGGTCGCGGCCAATCGTTCGGCCAGGTCACGCCGATCGGCGGCGCCAGCGGCTCGACACGGCGGATCGACCGCTCAGGCACTTCGCTCTCGGTCGGCGCACAGCGATAGAGCCGCCCATGCGCCATCCGGTTCGCCAGGGTGTCGACGAGGTCGGACAGGTCTGGAACGGCGGCATCGATCAGGCTGGACGCTTCCGCGCGATAGTCGAGCGGTTCGGCGATCGTCGCGGTCAAGGTCATCAGCTCAATGCCGAAGCCCGGCGCGATGGTTTCGATCCGGTCGCACAGCAGTCGCGTTATGCGGGGGATGTCCCGCAGCGGCTTGGCGGTCCCCGCCCGGATCGCCTCGACGCGGTTGTCGACGCGGGTGAACAGCAGGTCGAGCCGGCGCGCGCCGAGGCCCTTGGCCTCCAGCGCCTCGCAGAGCTGGGCCGCGAGCTTGCCGGTATAGCGCGCCAGCGTTTCGGGCGCACCGATCGGCTCGGCGAACGATCGCCGCACCCGGACCAGTTCTGGCGCCTCGACCAGCTCGAAAGGCTCGCCGGTCCGATCATAAGCCTGGTCGAGCCGGCGCCCGACTTCCGGCCCGAACCGGAGCGCCAGCGGCGCACGCGGCAAGGCGGCCAGTTCGCCTATGGTCTCGACGCCGAGGCGGCGCAGCCCGGCTACCGTCGCGGTGTCGAGTCGCAGCGCAGCGACGGGAAGCGGCGCAAGGCGCGCTTCCAGGTCCTGCCGCTGCACGATCACGGACGGCTCAGGTTCGAACCGCGCGAGGGCATGGGCGGCGCCATAGGTCGGGGCGATGGCGATCCGCGCGCCGACGCCGCTATCGGTCAGCCGCCGCACAAGATCGGCAAGGAAGGCGGGTTCGCCGCCCAGCAGATGCGCGGCCCCCGCCATGTCGAGACGCAGGCCGTCGGGCGGATCGGCCGCGACCATCGGCGAATAGCGTTTGAGCGCCCAGACCGCGAGGCGTTCGAGCGCCGCATCGTCGCCGGCCGGGTCGGCGTCGCGGACCTCAAGCCCTTCGATCAGCGCCTGCGCTTTGGCGACCGCCATGCCGGGCGCCGCGCCCAGTTCGAGCGCCGCGGCATTGGCGGCGACGATCGCGCGCTTGCGCCCGTCACGGCCGACGAGAACCAGCGGCGCGTCAGGCGGCGGCGCCGAGGCGCCGAGGCTCCGCCGCAACCGATCCGTCGGCCAGGTCGGCAGGTAGAGCGAGACGGCCCTGCTCATCACAGGCCTCCAGTTGGAAATCCGCGCATTCGCCTGCGCGAGCGCGGATCAGCTCCACCAGCCAGCGTGCCCGGCCGACGCCGGGGACCGGCAACGGCGCGGACGGCATCGCGCTGGTCCGCCAGCGCGTGACGCTCGCGGTCGGCTGCCCGAAATCCGCAGCCTCGACCATGCGGCGCCAGCGCCGGATCGCCAACGCGATCGTGCCGCTCTCCTCGGCGCAGAGCTGCAAGCGGCGCGAGGCGACCATCGGCAGGCGGGCGAGTTCGCCCACCACCGCCGAGAGCCCGCCGTGCCGCAATCCTTCTTCCATGCAGGCCAGCACCGCCTTCTCGTCGCCGACCTCGGCATAGATCACCCGGTCGGGATGAAGGCCCGCCTGCGACAGCGCGGGCGCGAACAGATCGGCCCGCGTCACGCACCAGAGAACCTGACCGGATGTTCGCGCCGCGATCCCGGCAGCGAACAGCGATGCCGCCGCGCCATGCACCGAGCCATTGCCGCCACCTGCGACCTCGTGCAGCGCGCCCAATGCGAGGCCGCCGCCGGGCACCTTCCGGTCGACCGCTTCGAGCCCGAAGGGCAGCACGCCGCGCGAACGGCGCTCGCCCGACTCGATTCGGGCGATTCGCTCGCGCAGCTCTGCAAGGCGTGGATTTCCGGACGATTTCATAACTCCATGAACGACCAAAATGTTAATATGTTCTCTAAATGTTCTCCTATCCGTTAACAGGAGTCAATCGTGCGGCTCATCCGCGACCAATGTGCCGGTCCTGTGGATCGCCTTGCCGCGCCTATTACCGCGATAGGGGCGGGCTTCCACGCGGGGCTCCTGAAAGTGCCGTGCTGTTACCCCGAACGCCGGGGCGGGGTTCGCCGCGTGCTGCGCGCGCGACCGTAACGCGCCGCGGGATCCCTATCGGCCCGGCTGGAACCGCCACAAGAAGGCGGCGCCGTTCAAGCGCAACGATGCCATGCTGGATGCTTGCCCCAAAGGCGTCATCGTCTTTCCGGGCACCGGCATTCAGGACAACCTCGCCGACAAGGCCCGCAGGATGGGCATCCGCGTCTGGGACTTCCGGAAGCGTTGCTAGACATTTACGGCTTCACCCAGTCCAGATGCGCACCACATCGTCTCAGATCGGCTCTGTGGCATCGCTCGGGCCGTGGCGGTTCCTCACAAGTCTTTCAATGCTTCCGTCAATCGCGGCAGACGTGCGGCGATGGCCGCGGCGATACTTTCGTGAACGGAAATCGCAAAATCCTTCGGCATTGCCTTTTGCGTGCGCATGGGTGCTTGGGACGCGCAGTCCAGCAACTGCGTGATGGCCTCTCGCATGAGGCTGGGCGCGAGACCTGCTGCCTTACCCGTCTGGACGAAATGCCGCCCCATGATTTCGGTCATTCGATAGTGGCGGTTCGTCCCCGCCGACATCGCCAGGCGAAAGCTGCTCGGTTCGATCTGACCTTTGTCGACCGCAGGTTGTGCGGACAGGACATCGTAGAATGGTGCCAGACTGTAGCGACCGCCGGGCTTGAGAAAGATGCTGAAATTCTTGGCATGGCCGTCTGTCGCGCCGATCAGCCAGAACAGGATCTGGCTTTTGAAGAAGGCGACCTGATCGATCTGCGGCTCGTCCACGCCTTTCAGCAGGTCGAGGATGTCCCGCATATTCGGGCCGCCGTCGCTCTGGTATTTCCGCGTCGAGGCAACACCGAGTGCCTGACAGCAATCCTCCTGCGGCAGTCGCAGAATTCGCCCGTCATTGCGCCAGTGCCGGTCAAAGCGTTCGACTACGAGCACCCGGCGCGCACCGAAAGTCGCTATCTCGGTCTGCGCGACCCGAAGTCCGAACGCCTCCATGAGTTTCAGGCAATAGTGCTCGTTGTCCACGCTGTCCGACATGTCGATCATGCCGTCCGAGCTGGGAATCTGTCCGAGCTGGGGTTTCAGGATGTGCGTCGTGGGCGTGGTGCCGCCGGGACGGAACCATTTCCCGTCCTTGCGGAGCAGGGCAGTCTTTTCCTGCGCGCCCGCCACTGAAATCCTGAACTCATGCTCGCGGTCAACTCCCAGCGGTGCCTGCGCCAGACCGGCGAGCAGCGCCTCGATTTGGACATCGTCGATGGGTTCGCCCGTTTCATCAGGATCGCCGCTTTCAACCGCGCCTTCGGGCAGGAACTGCATCGCCCCCACGCAGTCGCGCCCGATGGCTTCCAGAAGGCTGTAGAAATCCGTTCCCGCCGCGCCCATGCGCTCGGCGACGCGGCGTCGCACTGTTTGCCTGTCCGGCAGCAGATTGTCGAATACCGCTGCGACCCCCGCGCCGCGATAGACCCCGGGGCTCAGAGGCAGGGACAGGGAAACAGCAAAGCGATGCTCCCATGCGAGCCAGGCTTCGTCATACCGGAAACTGATCGCACCGTTCGCCGCTTTCTCCAGACGACCGACAAGACGGCGATTGATCAGCACGTCGAGCGGGACATGAGCCTTTCTGCGCGCCATGGCTAGAAAACATCCTCGATCGATTGGCTATCTCGCTGCCGGGAGATGAGCTGCATATCGAGGTCGAGATTGGCGATCACGCTTAGCAACGTGTCCAGCTTTGTACCCTCGCTGCCATTCTCGATCGCCGATATGGTCTTTTGCTGCGTGCCCGCGAGGCTTGCCAGTTCCGACTGGGTCAGGCCCAGACGAAGCCGTTCGCTCTGGATGATCGCACCCAGTTGACGAGGTAGTCGGACGATCTGACGCATGACGTTTCTCCAGCATCAGCCGGTATACCCTATAAGGCATAAGACGACAATATACCCCATGGGGAATAAATGCGACTTATTCCCTATAAGGTATATTTGCGCGGCGCGCCATGCCGCAAGAACCTATATCGTGGCCTCTGGTCCAATGTCGTCCGATCCGTCGTGGCAGGCGCGACGGTGCGCCTCACCTGGTCAGGAACGCCTAATTACGACTGGGAAAGGTCTGGCCGGGCACGGCCTCCTTGCATCGTGCATCGGAAGAATCGCGGCTCTGTCTGGTGCGCTTGCTCATCCAAGGTGCCGTCACGACAGGCGAGGAACGGCGTGTGGCCATCGTCTACCGCCCTTGCATCGCTCAAGGACCTCCCCCTCCTTGTCGCCTGAATACGATCCTCGGCCGGCCTAATGCCGTCAACCCCGTGAAGGGGTTCCCCTTCGCTGCGCTCCCGGTGACGTCGGCCTGCCGGGCTCTCCTTTTGGCGCCATCGGGGATGGTCCCCGAGACACGCAAGGAGTTCAAGTCATGGCCACTATCGCAAATCTCACCGTGAAGTCGGACGGCACCATGGAAGGCACGCTCGCGACGCTCACCGTTCAGGCACCCATCGCCATCATCCCGAACGGCCGCAAGTCGAAGGAATCCGAGCCCGATTACCGCATCATCAGCCGCAAGACCGGCTATGAACTCGGTGCCGGCTGGAACCGCTTCTCGCAGACCACGGGCGCCGAATACACTTCGGTGTCGATGTCGGCTCCCGAGTTCAGCGACACGATCTACGGCAATATCGCCAACGCCCCCGGCGACGACCCGTCGCGCAAGGTCATCATCTGGAACCCGCCGGCCTGACCGGCTCCGGCCCCGCCTTCGGGCGGGGCCGGTCCTCAACCATCCGACCAGGAGGCGAATCCATGAGCAGACACGCCGTAACCGTTCAGTCTCGCGGCGCCATCGATGACAGAGCCGTCATCGGCTACGATGCGCCGATGCGCACCTATTTCCTCCAGGCATTCCGGCGAAAGGCCGAGGAATGCCCGGAAATCTGGCTGGGCATGCGCTTCGACGAATTTCCCACTCTGAGCAGCCTGATCGAAGCCGCTCGATCGAAAGACTGTGCGGTCGTCGGTCTTTCCGGCAGATCGATCAGAGACATGGTTGCAGAAGCATCCGCGCCGCCAACACGTTCGCTGGCCGAACGCGCTCGCCTGACCTTGCGCTGAACAAGGCCAAGTGCCGGTGCGGACATGGCGCCGCACCGGCAGTTTTTCTTAGCCGTTCAGCTTGTCCTTCACGGCCTTCGCGGGCGCGAAGGACAGCTTTTTGGATGCCGCAATCGTGATGGTCTCGCCGGTCGCGGGATTGCGGCCCTCGCGCGCGGCACTGTCCTTCACCTTGAACTTGCCGAAGCCGTTCAGCGAGACTTCCTCGCCCTTGGCGGCCGCCTCGGCGATCGCGGAGAAAACGCCGTCGACATATTTGCGCGCGTCGGCCTTGGTGATGCCGTTGGCAGCGGCAAGAGCATCGGCAAGATCATTGTTGTTCACGAATATCAGCTCCATTTCCTGGGTGTCGTCGCCCTCACGCTCGAATCATCGAGCGTCGAGCGCCACGGCGCTTCTACGTCGCCTGCTATTCCCGGTCATCTTCGCGTTGCGCACCACAGGCACGTCTTCCCGCACCGACCACCCGCATCCCCGCCGGTTCGCACCGTGAACGATGGACAGCCCGTTACATGGTTTCAGGCGAGCGACTGGACGGCAGCGGCGTGAACGCATCTGCCGCGCGGATCTCACCCCGTTCGCAAGGCGCTGATCCCTCTGGCCGAAGTCCGGCCTCCTTCAATCAACCCGTAAAGGGTTCGCTACGCATGCGCGTGCGACCGCGCTTCGCCGCGGTGATTGCGGCCAGCCTCCGGCCGCGGGGCAACTGTCGAGCGGGGATGGTCTCCGCTCCCGGACAGGAGCTTTCCTCATGCCACTCAAGACCGCCCAGTCGCTCGCCTGGAACCTCGCGAAGACGCTGATGACGATCGTCGTCCTCGTGCGGACCGACAAAGGCTACGCGGTGATGCCGTGGGACGAGTTCGACGGAAATCCGGCTCATGTAGTGCGCGAATATGATCCGTTTCCATCCTGACCGGGAGGATCGCCTGGCGATGCCGATGCAACAAATCCTATTTCGTTCCGCGCCTCGCGGCGCTATCATGGCGGTTGCAAGATTGCGCTGTGGAGGTGGTGGCGGGCGCGTCCGACGTTCATTCGTCATGAAAGGACGCTATCCATGACCCTGTTTCTGCTGCTCGGCCTTTTTGCCGGCCTCTACGCCATCGCACTGCTCTTCCGTCTCGCCATCCACGCCTTGCCGGTCATGGCCGGCATCGGCGGCGCATTCCTGCTGCACGGACATGGCGCCGGGCTTTTCACGGCCGCCGCTATCGGCCTCGGGCTCGGCATCGGCCTGTTTCTTGCCGGGCAGTTTCTGTTCGCAGCCACGCGATCGCCTCTGCCGCGGTTCCTGCTGGGCGTAACCTTCGCCATTCCCGCGGGCATTGCCGGCTATCATGCCGTCGGAGCCGTCGCCGGCATCGTCATCGATCCGGGCGTGTCGCTCTCGCTGCTGAGCTGGCTGGGAGCCGCGATGATCGGTGCAATCGCCGTCGCCCGGCTGAGCCCCTCCGGCGGGAGGCCGCCTCACGCATCTTGAGGATGTCCGAGGCCGCGATCGGGTTCCCGGGCGATGCCTGCTCCAGCCGTCGTCACCGACTTGTGCTTTGCCAAACCCTCCCGAAATCGGTGCTTCGCCGCTGGCCCGCCCGTCGGAACGGTCGAATGGACACGCAGACTCGCCATGTCGATGCACCGGCGTGTCCGCCCGAACCTTCTCGCTCCTTTTTTGCGATGTCGTCCTTGCACTTACGCCGAGCCAGAACGGCCTCGTTTCGATGCGCAATTGCCGTCAGGGCGCTGGCGCTCGCCCGGCTTGCCGCAACGGCGTGCCCAAACTTTCTTCCCCCGGCGTGCCGCCGTTCCTCGCGAGCCAAGAAAGCCCGTTCACGCCGTCCTCCGCTTTGCTCCGGGCCTGACGGCTGCGGCGCCGGTCGCCCATCGGCTTTCCCTGCGCATCGAGGCCGCACTGGCGCGGCTCGACCAGCGAAAGGAATAGTATCATGGCAAAGATCGGCAGCTTCAAGAAGGTTTCGGGCGAACTGCGGGGCCAGATCGTCACCCTCTCGGTCCAGGCGAAATCGGTCCGCATCGTCGCGGACGAGCAGGCCAGCGGCAACGCCCCGAGCCATCGGGTTTTCGTGGGCGAAGCGGAAGTCGGCGCCGCCTGGAGCAAGCGCACCCAGGATGATCGTACCTATCTCTCGGTCAAGCTCGACGACCCGAGCTTCGTCGCTCCCATCTTCGCGCAACTCTTCGCGGGCGAGGACGGCGAATACGACCTCATCTGGACGCGGCAGACCCGCCGCCAGCAGGACTGAGCTGCCGCACCGTCACCCGGCCAATGCGTCGGGTGACGGTTTGACGACAACCATCTGGCGTGAGTTCGCGTAACGAGCCGACACGACTGTCCGGTGCCCGGCGTTCGCGCGCTTCGATCTGCAATTTCAATAAGTCCAGCCACCAATCGTCAGTCGCTCGATAACATTGGGCAACTTTCGTCCGGTCCTTCTTCGGTCAAGCTGGGAAGCTTTTCGCAACCGACAAAGAACGGGGGGAGCTTATGTCGCCGGTCGCTGATGAGAGTGTCTCCATTCCCGACGATCTGAACATAGCCGAATTTGCCGCCGAATTCCTGAGGCGCGCACCGGACTATCGACAGGATTTTTACGCGCTACCCGATAGCGAGAAATGCTCGGATCGGGCGGCAGCACTGGCCCAGCGATGGGGCTTGCGATTTCCTGGTTGATCCCGCGCGCCCGGTCCCGCGCGATCGGCCCCTCTGGCAGATCGGTGAAGACCCCTATGTGGTCCTGATCGGGCAGCAACCCCGCGGCTTCGAGCATGAGGAACCGATCGACCCTGACCGCATGCCGAATGTCATCCGGCGCTACTCAGCCGAGGACGGCGAGTATTTCACGCTGGGCGACAGCCGATCGCTCGTCCGGCTGCGTTTCGAACCCGGTATCGCCCGCCACGGTTCGATCCTGCTCCCCACGGAGCGTTATGCGACCATTCGAGAACAGACATCGGAATGGCTTTTGCGCCTGCTGTGCGGTCGGATCAGGGAACCGTCGCCGGAAGCATCCCGGCTCACGGCCTTTCGCCGGCGGCGTCTCGCGATGCTTCTGCGGGTTCACGACTTGCGCAGCGCAGGGACAACATCGCGCCGGATCGCCGAGTATCTCATCGACCCTCATCTGGCATCGCTGCCTGCAGCCGAATGGACCGAACGCAATGAGCGAAAACGTGTCCGCCGCTGGATCGCCGAAGCTGCCCGGCTCGTGGGCGGCGGCTACCGCGACCTGCTTCACGGCCGCTGACCAAATGTGTCGGGGGACATTTGTTTTCCGCTCTTCCGTCCCTTCTTTGCCGCCTCCCCCTGCCCCCATTCTGACCTCCTAACCGCCGCCGAGCGCCAGTCTCGTCGGCCGCATGCAGGAGAACCACCATGCCGTCCGCCGAACCCGCCACACGCCCGCGCTATCCCGCCCAGGCCGATCCGACGCTGATCGTGCGGCCGCGCTATCTCAAGACCCCCGACGCCGCGATCCATCTCGGGCTCTCGCCACGCACTCTGGAGAAGCACCGCTGTTTCGGCACCGGGCCGGTCTATCGCCGGCTTGGCGGGCGGATCGTCTATGCGATCGACGATCTCGACGCCTGGGCCGCGATCGGCACCCGCCGTTCGACCTCCGACCCGGGTAGCGGCACCGTGCATCCCGCCAAGCGCATCGGCACGGAAAGCTGATCGATGTCCTTGCATGCCTCCCGTTCCGGCGAGCGCCGGCAGCTCGATCTGTTCCGATCGATGCCGGGTGATTTTGCGCCGCGCGATGCCCAGGACCTCATGTCGTGGCCGTTTTTCAGCCTCGCCAAGCGCAAGCGCACCGCGCCCATCGATTTTCGCATGGGCGAAACCTGGATCTCGGTCGAAGCCGTCCCCGAACATGGCATGGCCACCATCTGGGACGCCGACGTGCTGATCTGGGCCGCGAGCCAGATCGTCGAGGCGCGCGACTGCGGCCGCGCGACCTCGCGGTTGCTGATGACCACGCCGCACGAAATTCTCGCCTTTACCGGGCGCAGCATCGGGCGCGATCACTATGATCGGCTGAAGGCCGCGCTCGATCGGCTCCAGTCGACCACGGTCGCGACCTCGATCCGTCAGCAGCACCAGCGACGGCGTCACCGCTTCTCCTGGATCAACGAATGGCGCGAACTTGCCGACGCCAACGGCCGACCGCTGGGCATCGAGCTGATCTTGCCCGACTGGTTTTATGCCGGCGTCGTCGACCGTGCGCTCGTGCTGACCATCGACCGTGCGTACTTCGATCTCACGGGCGGGCTTGAGCGCTGGCTCTACCGCATCGTGCGCAAGCATGGCGGTCGTCAGTCGGGCGGATGGAGCTTCGACCTGGCGCATCTGCATCTCAAGTCCGGCGTGCTCTCGCCGCTCAAGCAGTTCGCGTTCGAGGTTCGGGGGATCGTCCGCCGCCAGGCGCTGCCGGGATACACGCTCAACCTCGAATATGGGTTCGGCCGCGAGCGGCTGAACTTCGTGCCGATTCCCGTCGATCCGCTCGACCGCGCCATGCGCCGTCTCAAGCTGCGCCCTGTGGATAACCGGCCATGATGCTTGGCCTATTAAAAACCGCCGAGGTTGGCCTATTGAAAACCGCCCGCTTGGCCTATTGGAAACCCGCGCGCCCCGCAAAGCCGCAGAAATCTGCGACGAAACGACCCCCTACTAACCGTCCTAACAAAGAGTCCTTCGGACTCTTGCTAACGGTGCGGTGCTCTGTGGAAATTTCGGTGCGACAATTTTCACAATCCGGGGCGAAGTTTTGCGTTCCGGGGCAAGGTTGCCCGGACCCGACCCGCGAACGGTGTCGGCGCGCCGTGGTTCGTGAATTGGCACCATCATTCGTGATCCAGTGTCATCAATCGCGGACTCGAGCCGCAACCAACCAAACTCTTCGCGTGGCGCCTTTCTCTCCGGGGGGCCAGCCATGACCGGCGTGCGATCTGGACCGCGGGGCGAACCGGTGCGCACAGCAGCCTTCAGCACGGCCAATACCGAGGTCGAACTGATATGGATCGAGAAGCGGCTCGAACACTGGATACGCTTCGGCCGGGTCGCTGCCGAACGCATCGTCAGCCGCAAGACCCGCGTCTTCTCTTTCCGACCCGATGCCGTCTTTGCCTACATCCGTTGGACGGCCAACGACTACGGCACGGTCCATTCGCGCATCGACATTCTGCGCGCCATTCGTCCCGGCGAGGCCTATACGACGGTTCCTTTCGTGCGGCCCGGCGGCGAGTTGCTGCTGTCACTATCGGGCTGGCCGAAGGTGCGGGCGGTACTCAATGCGATCGACGCGATCGAAGCCGCCAGCGTCGATCCGTGCGACGTCGCACCCGAGCACTGGCGCCACGTCCATAACCGGCTGAGCGCGGGCGAACCTGCTCGCAGCTACACGCCCGAACGTCACCAGGCGTGGCTCAAGCGCAAGGCGCTGGAGCCATGAACCGGCGTTCCATCCTCGCCGTAACCGGCCTTGCGACTGTATTGTGGCTGGCCGGTTTTGCCGCGATCATGGCATTCGATCCGAAACCACGTCTGCTGTGGAACGCCAGCGCAAGCGTGCCGATCGGGCTTTATCGGCTGCACTCTGCGCGCAAGCCCGCGACCGGCGATCTGGTCGCAATCCTGCCGCCACCGCAGCTCGCCCGTTTCATGGCCGAGCGTCACTATCTGCCCGTGGGCGTCCCAATGCTGAAGCGGGTTGCCGCCGGACCGGGTGCAACCATCTGCCGCTTTGGCCCAGACGTGACGGTTGGCGGGCGCCTTGTCGCCGCAGCGCACGACGCCGATCGCTACGGACGGCCGCTGCCGGTCTGGCGCGGCTGCCGCGACGTCGGCGTGCAGGAACTGTTCCTGCTCAACAGCGCCCCGGACAGCTTCGACGGACGCTATTACGGGCCGATCCCGGCCTCCGGCCTGCTCGGCAGTGCGCAGCCCCTACTCACGCGCGACACACCCGCAGCGCCGCTGCGCCGGCGCCTGGGCTGCGCAAAACTACCCGATTCCAAGCACGCATCAGGAGATAAACCATGCAGATAGGACAATTTTATCGCCAGGACGACGGCTTCATCGGCCGCCTTCGCACGCTCACGCTCGACGTGCAGCTTCGCATTACACCGACCGGATTCGTGGGACACAGCCGCGCGCCCGAGTGGCGCGTTCATCTCGTCGAGGACGGCGAGGGCGCAGCGCACGACCCCGAAGTCGGGTCGGGCTGGGCACACCGCAGCGACCGCATCGGCGACTATATCACGATCCAGCTCGACTGCCCGGGCCTGGCGCGTCCGATGCGAGCCAATCTGCTGCCCGGCAAGCAGGGCGACGGCGCATTTGTGCTGCTCTGGTCGCCGCGCCTGCGCCGCCCGAAACCGGACTGAGGCGATGTTGCGGCGCGACTTCAGCACGTGGCCTTCGCGGCTTTCCGGCGGTGCAATGTGCGTTGCTTTCGCATGGGCCGTGGCCGTTCCGCCTCCCTTCCTCTTCCCAGTCCCTGCTGCCTTCGCAGCCCCGGCGCCGCCTCCCGCAGTGCATCCCTACGCCGCCTATGTGAGCGAAGCGGCGCAGCGTTTCGGCATTCCCGAAGCGTGGATCTGGGCAGTGATGCGGGTCGAAAGCCGAGGCAATCCGCGCGCCGTCTCGCCGGTCGGCGCGATGGGGCTGATGCAGATCATGCCCGCGACCTGGACCATGCTCTCTGCAAGGTTCGGGCTCGGCGGCGATCCTTTCGAACCGCGTCGGAACATCCACGCGGGTGCTGCCTATCTGCGCCTCATGTGGGACCGCTATGGCGACATCTCGGCCATGCTCGCCGCCTATAATGCGGGGCCGGGCCGGATCGACGACTGGCGCACGCGCGGTCGCCCGTTGCCTGCCGAAACCGTTGCCTATGTCGCGCAGATCGCGCCAGCCATCGGCGGTTCGGCGGTGGCTGCGCCTGCCGAGGGTGCGATCGCCGCATCACCGTCATGGCGCGATGCCGGGCTGTTCACCGTCCGCAGCGATGCGGCGCGCGCATCGGCACATGGCGACCCTGCCGACCGTGGCGAACGCGCCGTTCCGCAAGCTCCGACACCAGCTGCGCCGACGCCTTCGCCGCCTCCTGCGGCCGCTCCCGTGCCGGCGGAAAGCAGCCTCTTCGTCTCCATCGTCGGCGGCACCAAGCAGTGAGCGGCGCTGGCGTTGTCTTTCGCGCGCAAGGTCACCTTAGGCGACGTTGGCGGAGCAGTGAAGCTATTGATCTAAGGCGGAAAAAAGGACGGCGAGATAAAAGGGCCGCCACCTTGGGGGCCTTATGTGGTTGTGAGTGCTGGGGAATTTCAGGTGGCATCGCACTTTGCCGGGTGGCGCGCGGGCAAGAATATCACGCAGGATCAAGATGTTCGAAGGTGGCGCAGGTGGCTTTCCGTTCGGGGCGCCGCCGATGAGAGGCGACGACGATGATTTCGAGATCCGGCCGGGAAGAAGCCGGGCCGCGGGCCAGGGTGCGGGGCGCAAAGTCCAGACCTTGGGCGCCCAGGTCCGCCGGGCTGCGGCAAAAGCGGGAAATACCCGCCGTGGACCATCGAGGGGCAAGGGCACCGGCGCATATGGGCGAGGCCGCACCGCCCGGCTTCGGTCCCGATCTTCCGCAAGCGCACGGCGTGTCGTCATCAAGGCTCGCGTGGTGCGCCACAAAGGCACCCGCTTCCGCGCCGCGCCGCTCGCCCGGCACCTTGCGTACCTCAAGCGCGATGGCGTGACCCGCGACGGCGCGGATGCCTCAATGTTCGATGCGCGCTCCGACAATGCCGATGGCGATGCTTTTGCGGAGCGCTGCGAAGACGATCGGCACCATTTCCGGTTCATCGTTTCGCCCGAGGACGCAGGCCAGATGACCGACCTCAAGGCCTTCACGCGGGAGCTGATGGACGAAATGGCCCGCGATCTCGGCACGAAGCTGGACTGGGTCGCGGTGGACCACTGGAACACCGACAACCCCCACGTTCATGTACTGGTGCGCGGCGTCGATGAGACCGGGGCCGATCTCGTCATCGACCGGGACTATATTCGTGAGGGAATGCGCAGCCGCGCCCAGGAGCTGGTGACGATCGAGCTAGGGCCGCGCACCGAGCGCGAGATCCGCGCGGCACTCGAACGCGATGTCGGCGCCGATCGCTGGACCGGTCTTGACCGGCAGCTCGAACACCTCGCTGACGAGTCCACCGGCATCGTCGATTTGCGTCCCTCGACGGGCGATGATGCCGACCGACGGCGCCTGCTGATCGGACGGGCGCAGAAGCTCGAACGCCTCGGCCTCGCTGACCCTCAGGGTCCGGGTCGATGGTCGATCCGGCCGGGCGCGGAACCGGCGCTGCGCGATCTTTCGATCCGCACAGACATCATCAAGACCATGCACCGTGCGATGAGCCACGATGGCCCGGTCGATATCGGCAGCTTTGCGCTCCATGCCGCACCGCCGAGCGATCCCGTGATCGGGCGCTTGGTCGAGCGCGGCCTTCATGACGAGCTGGCGGGCTCGGCCTATGCCGTGGTCGACGGCGCCGATGGCCGCGTCCATCATCTCCGCTTCGACACCATCGAAATGACCGGCGATGCCAAGCCCGGCGCGATCGTCGAACTGCGCTCATGGGAGGACGCACGCGGCCAGACACGGACCTCGCTCGCGACCCGCTCCGACCTTTCGCTCGGCCGGCAGGTCGAGGCGCCGGGAGCCACCTGGCTCGATCGGCAACTGGTCGCTCGCGAGCCGGGCGCGACCGGGAACGGGTTCGGTCTCGCGATACGCGATGCGATGGAGGCGCGATCGCGCCATCTCGAAGCGGAAGGGCTTGCCCGGCGGCAGGGCCAGGGCTTCCTTTTCGAGACCGGCCTGATCGACAAGCTGAAAGCGCGGGAACTCGAAACTGCGACCGCCGCGATCGCTGCGCGCACCGGGCTCGAGCATAAGCCCTCGACCGCTGGTGAATATGTGAGCGGCATCTATCGCGAACGGGTAACGCTCGCCTCGGGCCGCTTCGCGATGATCGACAACGGGCTCGGGTTCCAGCTCGTGCCTTGGAGTCCGGCGCTTGATGGCCATTTGGGCGAGCATGTGCGCGGCATAATGGGACCGGGCGGCGGCGTGAATTGGAGCCTCGGGCGGGGTCGGGGCATCGGAATATGATTCGCTCAAATGGTCGATCCGGGCTCGGCCTGCGCAGATGAGCGCCTCGGATCGATACGCGCTTACGCTGCTCCCTGTCTTTCTTCGCCAGGCCGCGCCGACCGCAATTCGCGCTTGATGAAGCGGTGCTTGCGACCGCCACTTTCCCGCGCAACCGGGAGAAATGCACATGTCCGCGACTAAAATCCTCTGGGGACAGGTAATCACCGTCTCCGTCTTGATCCTCCTTGGTATCTGGGGGGCAACGCAATGGGTGGCCGGCGCGCTGGCCTATCAGCCGGAGCTGGGGCCGCCCTGGTTCATCGTCGGAGCCTGGCCCGTCTATCCGCCGCCCTCCTTCTTCTGGTGGTGGTTCGCTTTCGATGCCTACGCCCCGGAGATCTTCGAAACCGGGGCAATGATCGCCATCTCCGGCGCGCTTTCCGCGGTCGTGACGGCGATCGGCATGTCGGTCTGGCGCGCGCGGGAGCAGAAGAAGGCCCAGACCTTCGGATCGGCCCGCTGGGCCAACCAGCAGGAAATCGAGCAGGCCGGCTTGCTGGGCGACAGCGGCGTTGTCCTGGGACAGCTCGGGCAGAGCTACCTGCGCCACGGCGGCCCCGAGCATGTGCTGTGCTTCGCGCCGACCCGGTCCGGCAAGGGCGTTGGCCTTGTCGTTCCGTCGCTGCTCGCCTGGCCCGGCTCGGTAGTCGTCCATGATATCAAGGGCGAGAACTGGCAGCTCACCTCCGGCTTTCGCGCGAAGCACGGCCGGGTGCTCCTGTTCGATCCCACCAACGCCGCATCCAATGCCTACAACCCGCTGCTCGAGGTGCGCCGCGGTGAATGGGAAGTACGCGACGTCCAGAACGTCGCCGACGTGCTGGTCGACCCGGAGGGCTCGCTCGAACGTCGCAACCACTGGGAGAAAACCAGTCACGCCTTGCTGGTCGGCGCGATCCTCCACGTCCTCTATGCCGAGGAAGACAAGTCGCTGGCCGGTGTGGCCGCGTTCCTCTCCGATCCCGATCGCAGCATCGAGGCGACCCTCTACCGGATGAAAGCGACCCGGCACCTGGGCGAAGCAGGTGTTCATCCAGTCGTTGCCGCCGCCGCGCAGGAGCTGCTCAACAAATCGGACAATGAGCGATCAGGCGTGCTGTCGACCGCCATGTCCTTCCTCGGGCTGTACCGCGACCCGGTGATCGCCAAGGTGACCGGCACCTCCGACTGGCGCATTGCCGACCTCATGGCGGGGCCGACCCCGACGTCGCTCTACCTGGTCGTCCCGCCCGGCGACATCAGCCGCACCAAACCGCTGATCCGGCTGATCCTCAACCAGATCGGCCGGCGCCTGACCGAGGAGCTGAGCCCGCAGGGCCGCTCGCAGCGGCTCCTGTTCATGCTCGACGAATTTCCCGCACTCGGCCGTCTTGATTTCTTCGAATCCGCGCTCGCCTTCATGGCGGGCTACGGGATCAAATCCTTCCTGATCGCGCAGTCGCTCAACCAGATCGAGAAGGCCTACGGGGCCAACAACGCGATCCTCGACAATTGCCATGTCCGCGTCGCCTTCGCGACGAATGACGAGCGCACCGCCAAGCGCATCTCGGATGCGCTCGGGACCGCCACCGAAATGCGCGCGATGAAGAACTATGCCGGCCACCGCCTCTCGCCCTGGCTTGGGCACCTCATGGTATCGCGCTCCGAAACAGCCCGCGCGCTGCTGACGCCAGGCGAAGTGATGCAGCTTCCATCCGATGAAGAGATCGTGATGGCCGCCGGGGCTCCGCCGATCCGCGCGCGCAAGGCCCGCTACTATCTCGATCCGCGCTTCAAGGCGCGCGTGCTGCCGCCGTCCGCGCTGCACGCGGCCCACCCCGAGCGCAGGCGGCAAGACGACTGGTTCCAGAGCCAGGCGACTGCAATTCCGGGCGATACGGCCCAGCAGACATCGCGAACTGCGCCCGTGGCGACCGGGCAGGATACGCAGGCACCGTTACCCGGGTCGGACAGTGTCCCGCCGGATCAAGCTGGCAGCGATGCAGGCGCCGACGAGGGCGAAGCGGCCGATACGGCCAACAGCGGGATTCGGCGTGAGCCGGAACTTGGGGAGCATGAGGAGGTGGTGCCCAAGCAGAAGCCGCCCGCGAACGAGTTCGAATTCGATGGCGAGGAGGCAGACGAAGATGCAGCACGGCAACGGCGCGAGGCAGACCGCCTCGCCGCCCGCAATGCCCGCAACGCATCTCTCGATCCGGATGACGGGATCGACCTGTGAGTACCCCGCACGTGAAGCGCAGTGTTCGGCTTCCTGCGGACCTTGCGCGCAGGCTTGCCGAGGATGCCCGCACACGGCGCGCATCACAGACCGCTGTCATCGAAGCCGCGCTTGAGTCCTGGTTGTCTCCCGACGCCGCCGATCGCCTGGAGGGCGCTCTGGCGCGGCGTCTCGACCGCACGGCCCGCACGCTCGAACGCCTCGAGTGGAATGTCGAATTGGGCAATGAAGCGCTTGCTCAGTTCGTCCGCTTCTGGCTGATCACCAATGCCCCGCTTCCCGACAGCGCGATGAAGGCCGCGCAGGCGATGGGCAAGGAACGATGGCAGCGTTTTGTTGAAACGCTCGCGCGCCGTATGGAGCAGGGGCCGCGCCTGCGCAGCGAATTACGGGACGATGGGGATAGTCGTGAGCCTGCATGAGGTAGTCTCCCGCTGTAGGCGGCCACCGCCCTGAACGCAGGAAGCGAAGCTGGGCTGATCCGGTATGCGCGCATCGTTCTCCCAGTCGAAGTCATCGACAAACGGGTCGAACAGCATTCCGTCGGATCAAACTGGTGGCGATGCAGATGCCGGTGCAGCGCCGGACGACGCGAAGATGGCAGTCGTCGTATTCTGACGGGATCTATGTCCGCAAACTATTCCACCGTCACCGATTTCGCCAAGTTGCGCGGTTGATCAACATCGGCTCCCTTCACGCAGGCGACGTGGTAGGCCAGCAGATGCACCGGAACTGCATAGACCAGCGGTGCGATCAGCGGATGGACCTTGGGCATCTCGATCGTCGCGATGCAGCCGCCGCCTGCCTCGGCGATGCCTTCGGCATCGGAGATCAGCACGACCTTCCCGCCGCGCGCGCGGACTTCCTGCATGTTCGACACGGTCTTCTCGAACAGCGGGCCCGACGGGGCGAGAACGATCACCGGCACCGCTTCGTCGATCAGCGCGATCGGGCCGTGCTTCATTTCGCCCGAAGCATAGCCTTCGGCGTGGATGTAGCTGATTTCCTTGAGCTTCAGCGCGCCTTCGAGGGCCAGCGGATAGTCCGCGCCGCGGCCGAGGTAGAGCACGTCGCGGGCCGGGGCGATCAGGTGCGCCATGGCAGCGATCTCGTCGACATGGGCAAGCGCGGCATTGAGGCAGGAGGGCACTTCGACGAGATGGCTGACCACCTCCATCTCCTCGGCCCGGTCCATCCGGCCGCGCTTGACCGCGAGGTTGGCGGCAAGCGCCGCCAGCACGGCGAGCTGGCAGGTGAAAGCCTTGGTCGAGGCGACGCCGATTTCCGGTCCGGCGTGGGTGGGCAGCAGCAGGTCCGCTTCGCGGGCCATCGAGCTGGTAGGGACGTTGACGACCACGGCAATGGTCTGTCCGGCGGCCTTGCAGTGCCGCAGCGCGGCGAGCGTGTCGGCGGTCTCGCCCGATTGCGAGATGAACAGCGCCAGCCCGCCCGGCTCGAGCACTGGGTCGCGGTAGCGGAATTCCGATGCGACATCGATGTCCACCGGCAGGCGGGCGAACTGCTCGATCCAGTACTTGGCGACCATGCCGGCGTAGAAGCTGGTGCCGCAGGCGACGATCGTTATGCGGCTGACCGACGAAAGGTCGAAATCGATCCGGGGCAGGGCGATCGACTGGTCGACCTGTCGCACGTAGCTGCGCAGGGTCTGCGCGACCACGGTCGGCTGCTCGAATATCTCCTTCTGCATGAAGTGGCGGTAGTTGCCCTTCTCGATTGCCGCGGCCGATGCGCCCGAGGTGACGACCTCGCGCTCGACCGGGTTGTTGTCGGCGTCGAAGATCTGCGCGCCTTCGCGGGTGATCACCACCCAGTCGCCCTCGTCGAGATAGGCGATCTTCTGGGTGAGCGGCGCCAGTGCCAATGCATCGGAACCGAGATAGGTCTCGCCATCGCCGAACCCGACCACAAGCGGCGACCCGAGGCGAGCGCCGATCAGCATGTCGGCATGCGCACGGAAGGCGATCGCCAGCGCGAATGCGCCGCGCAGCTGCGGGAGCACGGCCTTGACGGCATCTTGCGGGGAGAGACCGGCCTCGACCTGCTCGGACACGAGGTGAGCGACCACTTCGGTGTCGGTCTGGCTTTCGAAAGTGCGGCCGCGCGCCTCCAGTGCCTCGCGCAGCGGGCGGAAGTTCTCGATGATGCCGTTGTGCACCAGCGCCAGTTCGGCGGTGGCGTGAGGATGTGCGTTTGCGGCCGTCGGCGCGCCGTGCGTGGCCCAGCGAGTGTGGGCGATGCCGGTGAGGCCGGGCGCGGGCGAGACCGCCAGTTCCTTGACCAGGTTGAGCAGCTTGCCTTCGGCCCGACGGCGGAGCAGCTGCCCGCCCTCGACGGTGCAGACGCCCGCGCTGTCATAGCCGCGATACTCCATCCGGCGCAGGCCGTCGACCAGCCGGTCCGCTACGTCTTCCTTGCCGACGATGCCGATAATTCCACACATAGTATTGAATACCCCAAGGATGCGTTGAGAAAGGATGTGGATGTCTGCTCATTCGGGACGTTCCTGATATGTCGTGTACCCAGGCGAGATGCTGGAACCTTGGTTGACTGGATCGCGCCAACTCAGTTCCCGCCGCTTAGATTCCCGGCCGAACCTAGAATCGAGCCTTCTCCGCGGTCGGAATCGCTGACACCGCCCGTCGCTGCGCCGGTCGAATGCAGCCAGATAGAGAGTCGAAGATAGATTTCAGATGATCGCGATTTACCGAGCAGCACTCGTGCCACTTAGCTCGCGCTCATAGGATCCGCAGCCGGAGGGTATTTCTGGAACAAGTAGCGCAGTAGCCGTCGCAGCGCGGAATTAACTTCGTAGTCACGCCAGCAAGCGAAACTTGTCACATATTCCAAGCCTTGCGGCCCCGACAGTTCCCGGAACACGACTCTCGGGTGATGCCCACTTGCGATCGACCCGAAGCCAAGGCTGATTCCCTGGTCGAGGCCGACCATGTGAAGAATCGCAGCGTGGCTAACCGGGTGAATTGTTATCTGCGGGACAACACTATGTCCATAAAGCCGTTCGGTAATTAGCCGCGTAGTATGCTTGATCGGATCATGGCTCGTTAGGAGAAAGACCTCGTCGGCGAGATCAGCCCAGATGATGGCTGATTTGTGGGCTAGTCGATGCGTTTCCGGCAAAGCGACGAGGATACGTTCGCGCCACAAGGCGACGCTTCTTCCGCGAAATGGTTCGGGTTGGCCGCGGACGATTGCGAGATCGAGTGCACCGCACTCCAGACCGTCGAATATGCGCTCATACGGCAATTCGATCGGCAAATGTTGCACATCAGGACAGACGGGATTTCGTTCGAACAGTAATCTGAACAGATTCCCACACGCTGCAGAGCCGTGGTAACCTATGGAAATTTGACCAGCCTGACCGTCGGCGACCTTGCGCACTGCCAGAACCAGGCCGTGAAAGTTCACCAGCAGCCGGGCGGTCTCTCGCAGGAAGATGCGTCCCGCACCTGTCGGTACGATGCGGCGCCGTTGCCGTTCGAAGATTGCTGCGCCGAGTTGAAATTCGAGGTCGCGGATTCGGCGGCTTACCGTCGACACCTTCATGTTTAACGCCTCGGCAGTCCGTCGGAAACTACCGTGCATTTGCAAAGCCAATGCTGTTTCGAGATGAGCCCGTTCAATCCCGGTGCGAACAGAGAGAGGATCAATCATGATTTCGTGCGGAGAATGGTTTCTCAACTTCTCTAATAATTTCTTCGCCAAATGATTCATCTTCTCCGAATTACGGCTCGCGATATCAATTAGTCATTTTCGTATCGACAGGCAGGCGGAATATACCGCGTGCCTCCAAGGCGAGATTCGCAAGATACGTTTGTCGTCGGGAAAACTTGCGGTTAGTGCTCGCCGCGTGCGGCTCCACCTGGTTCCATGAAATAGAGCGTCGCGAACCCGCCGAGGCTGCGATTGTAGGCGGGGCGCTTGCCGGTTAGCAACTTGAGGGCTGCCGCACGGTGCTGGGGCCGCTGCGCCGCGAGTTCGAGCCAGGTGAAGAACTGTTCGTCCTTCAGGAACCAGGTCGCCTGCTTCACCCCTCCCGAATGGGGCGCAACCAGCGCAGGATCGGCATCGACCTTCAACGCGTAATCGATAATCGTGTCGAGCGAGCGGCCATCCTTGCTCACGCGATAGAGGTCATAGCCCTGGCGCTCCGCAATCTGGGCGATGTAGACAAGATACATCGTCGCGTAGTTATGATAGTGCGCCGCCCGGTCCTTGCGCTCCATTTCGCGCGGCAAAGCTCCGTCGGGTTCGGCCTCGTCCACCGCCGAATAGACCGCGCTCACGCCGTAGCGGAACAGATCGTCGTCTTTCGTCAGCACCCCGATCATCGCGGCGTAGACTGCGCGGCGGTAGAAATGGTTGTTGCAGCAGGTCTTGGGCCCGCCGCTATAGGAAAGATGGGTTTGGGCGGCAGCGTGAAGCCATTGCTCGATCCGCCGCTTCTCTTCATCCACTCCCGGCACCTCGTCGCGCACTACCGAAAAAGCGAAAGCGGCCGCGAACAGCGTGGATTCGATCTGGAACCAGGTCTGCAAGCCCGACTTCTTGAGATTGAAGGAGAGAAATGCCTTGCCCTGCGCCCAGTAGTCGAGCGCGGCGATGACGCATTTGCCGTTGGCGTCGGTCTTCGAAACCAACTGAGCGGCGGCAAGGCCCGAAATGGCATCCTCGAAATCGTGGAACTGGGAAACTTCGTCCTTCCACGCCGAATTGTCCTCGTAAAACATATTCATCTGTGCATCGCCCGCGAATGGCGCGGTAGCCATCGCAGCGGCGCAGGGCACGCCGGGGCGGACCCGCTCGATCGCCTGCTTGAGTATCGGATCGGTGGTGGAGGCGAGCAGAGCTTTGCGCGTCTGGACATCGAAATAGCCCGCTTCGGGATCGGTTACCCTGTACTGACTGAGGTCGAGCGCCGCACGCTGTTCAACCGTCATCGCCGCAGCGCCTTGCGGCGCGGCAAGCGCGAGCACGGCAGCCAGCGAACCCAGGCGACCGGAAAGCCTCATTTATAGATCGTGACCTTTGCCTGAGCGCCGGCCATGTCAATGCCGACCGCGTGGTCGAAACTCAGCAACACGGGCACCGTCCCGCCGCTCGGCTTCTGCCCGAACTCCGCGACCATGCCGACATTGCCACCGACACTTTCGACATGGGCTCTGAAGCTCCTGCCGTCCACCTTGATCATGGCCAGCTGGCCCGCATGGACCGCCTGCTCACGCTCGACCGGGATGCGCGCTACGATGCGCTGGTCGGCCGGATTTGTCTTAGCCAGCACCATCAGCGGCGTGCCAGGCTTCACCGTGCTGCCCGTATCGGCCATCCATTCGACGGTGCAGTCGCACGGCGAAATGTATGCGAGGGGTTCTTCCGATGTCTTGAGCGAGGTCAGCCAAGCGCTGCCGGGAAGATCGAGCTGGAGCAAAACCTGCCCCTTACTCACCTGCGCTCCCGGAATGACGCGAACCTCACCCACACGGCCGAAATCGAGGCTCAGCAATTCGACATGCGGCGCGGCGACCTGCGCGGCGTCGCTGGTGACGGTGGTCAACGAGTTCCAGATATTTACTCCGAACACCGCCACGCCAAGGGCGAGCGCGGCGATCGCGGCGCCGGGCAACAGCCTAGCGGGCAAGGTGCCGCCGGATTGGGCGGATGAAGCGGACGAGGGAGTCTCGTCGTCGTGGCCGAGCACGAGATCGTCGACCGTCGGGAACACGCCGGTCAGCACCGTACGGACTATCTGCGCCAACACCGCCTGGGTGCGAACCTCACCGGTGGCGATGCGGTAGCGAAGGAAGCCGTCTTCGGTTTCGCCACCCATCATCGGGATCGCGGCGACATCGAGCGCCAGTTCGAACCCTGAAAGGGGGATGTGCAGCTTGACCGAACCGTTGGCCCCGGCAGCGATGTCGGGCGTTCGCGCCTCGGGCGGCAACTTGACCGTCAGAATGGAGCGCGAGAGCGTCACGCCATGGTAGAGCTTGTCGCCATCTGCGAGCCGGAAATCCAGCGCCACTTCGACAAAACTGCGCGGGCTGCGCCGCTCCACCGCGACCGGGGGCGCGGAGCGGACGACATCGGCCGCGACCAGCCGTGCGTCATTCGGATCGATCTTCGCATATTCCATTTCATGAGCCGCCATGTGAAATCCGGCATCCAACTACGATCCCGGCCGCGCCATCCAAGCCACGGCGAGGCACAATACGACCAGCGAACCGACATGCAGGCCGCTGGCGACGAAATTCTTGATTGCCGCAGTCCCGCCACCGTGGCGGATGCCCTGGCGGGTCCAACTCTGCCGGTTGAGGCGAAACTGGAGGAAGGTCTTGAGCAGCGCGCCCCAGATCTGGTCATAGGCCAGCAGCACCGGCCACAGCGGTTCGAACCGGCCCCAGGCAAGGCCCTGAAGGCCCGACATGATCAACCGCGAAACCAGCACCCAAGCCAGGTAATAGACGAGGAACACCGGCGAGACCGTGAGCGACAGCATCAGCGCCAGCGTCGGCCCGACCAGCGCGGTCCACATCGAGAGCCGCTGATCGAGGATGCACAACCAGGTGAACGGGCCGCAGGTGATCGGCCCCAAACGCAGTGCGCGGACGTTCGAGCGCAGCATATTGCCGTACCAGCGATGCAGCAGCCGAGTCGAACCAGTGACGAAATTGCAATCCTGCGGCAGTGCTTCGAACCCGATCGCCTTGACATCGGGGATGTAAAGCATCTTCGCGCGGCGCTTCAGCAGCGCGAACCAAGCGGATTTGTCGTCGCCGGTGAGGAAGCGCAGCGGGCCGTAGAGCCAGTCGCTGAACCCATCGCTCTCAATGATGTCGATGAAATCCGGGCGGATCACTTCGTCGCTGCGATAGATTGAGAAGCGGCCGGTAAGCACCAGCAGCCGCTCGCTGAGCGACAGCGAAGACATCAGCACGTGGCGCTGAGAATAGCGCAGCGAATACCACGAGCGGGTGACCATATCTCCGTCGGTAACCGCATCGTTGTTGGTGGTAAGCGCGCCGAGCGCGGGATCGGCGACGAAGAACGGCAGGCACTTCGCGAGTGCGCCGTCCTCGATCACGACGTCGCCATCGAGCAGGAGGGTCACCGCTCCCGGGGGCGGATGGCGGCGGGCAACGCTGCGCAGCGCATGGGCGAGCGCTCCGCGCTTGCCGTCGCCTTTCTGGAACTGGGCAACGACCTCGATATTGGCCGGTACGCCGCAACCTTCGAGCACCTGTTCGAGCAGCACCCGGTCGCGGTCGCGGGTGATCGAGGCGATCACCACCGAAGGCACGCCGTAGTCGGCAAGGTTGCGGAACAAGGCTGCATAGACCGCGCGGAAATGCGACGCGGCGATATTGTAGGACGTTACCACCACATGGATGTGCGGAACCTTGCGACCGGCCGTCCCCTCCCGGGCCCGGCGGGCGTGCCTTGGAAAAGCGAAGCGCAGATACAGCGTGGCACGGATGAAATGGAGCCCGGTCCAGCTGTGCCGCCACATCGAGATCAGCCCGTACATCCCCGGCACCGCCACCAGAATCCCGGCGAGGGTCGACGAATGCAGCAGCAGGATCATCGACCACAACACCGCCGCGGCAAGCACGGCGAAGCCGACGATGCGCGCGGGATCGTGCGCAGGCGCGGCTTCGGGCTGGGCTTCGCTGCCGTAGAGGTCGTCAAGCGTGACGACTGGCAGCGGATGGTCCAACGGAGGAATCGTGGTTCTGGCGCGGCTCGCCATGGAGCAGCTCAGGTCAGAACTGCACCGACAAGCCTAAACCGCCATAGGGCGAATCCCGGTCGCTGCCCTCGTCGCTGCCGAACTCGTAGCCGCCCCGGACGCTGAGGCGAATATCGCCGAGCTTGATGTTGTCGACCACCAGGCCGACCTGCCGACTGTCGAAATAATTGCTGCCGACCACTGCGGCTTCCGGACCTATGAAGACCGTGCCCGCGTTGAATGCCAGGCGGCCGGCTACACGGTAGGTGTCGTCGCGGGTGTTGAAATTGGCCGCGATGCGGGCAAAGACCGGCCCTTTGCGGTCGGTCAGTGCTTCGAACTTGAACGCGGCGCCAGCGCCTTCGCGCTGGCCAGCGGTCGCGGATTTGCGGTCCTCATAGGAAACACCGCCGTAGAAGCGCACTTTCCAGCTGTCTCCGGCGATCTGGTAGCCGACCAGCGCATCGCCCTGGAAACGCTCGTTAGTTGCGCCCGATTGCGATTCCGACGAGCCGTAGCCGAGGTCGAAGCGCAGCAGTGGGCCGCTGTCGTTGAGCGAGCCGGACAGGCCGACGGTGTAATTCGCGTTGACGTTGCCGCCGCGCTCATTGACCTTGCCGGAGATGGCTAGGCGCTGGCTGTCCTCAGCTGCAGCCGGAACGGCGTAGAGCAGCGCCAGAAGTGCGAACGGCACGAATTTGAGAATGCACGATTTGAACGTCATTTGCTTGCCCCCTAGAATGACAAAGCGGAATGGCTTCGAGATTGTTAGCCTCACGGACGGCAGTACCCGGTTCCGCCTTTACGAAAACGCCTAGTATAATAACTAGGACGACCGCTTGAACTATTAAAACACAATATAGAAGTCGCTTTGTATTGCGTAAGTTATTGAACATAATTTGGTTCTGCACTCTGACTTCGCTTCGCAACGCCAACAAAACCGTGGTCGTTATGTCTTGGGTGTTCATTCGGTCAGCTCGCAGGGAAAGTGGATTTTCCACGGCAGGGAGGGCGATTCTCGCTCTCTGATCCGGCTCACGCAGGGCCGCACGATAATCCTCCATCAATTCCTCTACGCGACGTGGGGCGATCCCCACGTTGTGCAGAAATCGTTCCAACTCCGTTGGGCTATCGGCAGAGTCCGTCACGCTCGCAGCGGCTCCAGGCCAAAAGGTCCGGTGACCTGGATTTCTCCTTCTACCTTTCTGCCTAATCGCACCTGAGCTGCAATATTCCCACTTCGCGCGCTCGCAACGCGGCTATCGAAAATATGGCGGGACAGCGCTGCTTCGTGTTCATGCGCAACGTCTGTCCCGCCACCGCGACGCCTGAGGTCAGGCGTTCGCGCCTTCGGTGCGACCCGAAGGAAGCGGTGCGATTGTGTGTCTGGATAGTGCGATGCGAAATGCATCAATGACCGCACGTCTTCACCGTACGACATCCAGTCTGGCTGGTAGAGCCGGACCAGAGCCCATCTCTTCTTCCGCCTCTATCATCAGACGAGTGAAATAGAGTGTCATCGCGCGGAAGCCTTGCGCTGTCAGAACCTGGTAACGAACTCGTCGATCGTCTTCACTCTTTTCGCAGCAGACCAAACCCGTAGCGGTGAGTTCCTCAATCCAACGTAGAGCGGTGGTTGGCGGCACCTCCGAAGTCCGGCACAGGCTACCAGTGGTCATCCGTTGATGCGACAAAGCGCTCTCGTAGAGAGCGAGGAGCATATCCCACCCCGGCTCGCCGAACAGACGGGGATCAAAGAAGCCATCGCGTAAGCGCCTCGCACGATACGCAAAGCGGGTCGCGTTCAACAACGCTGTGCGTGAAGGAGTCCCTCGCCCAATATTGGCCGCGGCCATCCGGCTGATGCTCGGTTCCCTCCGATCGTCCAGCTTCTGAGCCAATGACCGGAGTTCATGAGCGAGCGCATTCAGACGTGAAAGCTGTCGCTCGACGGACATCGCCCGCCGTTTTGATGAATGTATCACAGCCATGTATTGATGTTCACCGTAATAAGGCGCGGGATAGGCCGTCGATGTAAATGGTCAAAAACTGTAACGGATCTGGCTCTAGTAGAATCCGCGACTGGATCCGAAACGCAAATTAAGCAGCCTACAAGGAGATGCGACCCGCGAGGTCGGATAATGTGATCAGACGCAATGTATCAACAGCATTACTGCCAAATGGTGCAAAAAGTGGTGCTCCCGGTAGAATTTTGGCGGAGATACTCTTGATACGGGAAATCGCGCCATGGCTGCCGTTTAATCGGGGCGCCACGACTTTTCCGTAATAGTTATCGGGAACCCATCCGTCCCGAAGTTTGCCGGATACCGCGGAATAGACATAAAGCCACGGCGCAAATATTTTCGATCCGAAGGCATCCAGGGGTAAGCGCCGACGGAAGGCGGCCTTGTTGCCGGCACCGGAATAGGAAAGCTCGCGGCCTTTGAGGAGGCGTGAGCATGGACATTGAGCAGTCAAACGAGCCTCGTATGAGCGGTCGCGGTGATGGCGGAGCGCTTGTACGGGTGGAGCGGCGTCGGAACTGGAGCGACGAGGAGAAGCTGGCGATCCTGAAGGAGACGACGGCGCCGGGGGCGATCGTATCGGCCGTGGCTCGGCGGCACAGCGTTGGAACAGGCCAGCTTTATACCTGGCGTAAGCAGCTGCTTCGCGGAGCGATGGCGGGCTTCGTGCCTGTCGAATTGGCATCGTCTTCGCCGTCGGCCAAAGCTCGGGAGCTAGGGCGGATTGAGGTTCGAGGGCGGTGCGGCCTGACGGTGTTGGTTGATGGCGAGGTCGATCGGGCCGCCCTGAAACAGGTGCTCGATGTCCTGCGGGAGCTGGATCATTGAGCCTGGCGTTCCCGCCTTCGACGAAAATCTATCTGTCGCTGGCGCCGTGCGACATGCGCAAGGGGTTTGATGGGCTGTCGGCGCAGGTGTGCAATATTCTTCAGCTTGATCCCTTCTCGGGGGCGGTTTTCCTGTTCCGCGGGAAAAGGGGCGACAGGTTGAAGGCCTTGGTCTGGGACGGGTCCGGGCTATGCGTGTATGCGAAGCGTCTCGAGCGCGGAAAGTTCGTGTGGCCTCGTGCTCATGAGGGCGCGCTCCGCCTGTCGGCAGCCCAGATGGCGATGCTGATTGAAGGGCTGAACTGGAAGCAGGCGATCGTCCACGACGAGGTGATCACGCCGAGGCTCGCATAGCCAAAAAGATCAGGAAAACCGCCATTTTATGTAGGATTTACCGTGGGCTTGGGCTATTATCGGCGGCATGCGGTTCGCCCTTGATCGCCTTCCCACAGACCCGGTTCTCCTGCAGAAAATGCTGCTGGAGATGGCCGATGTCATGGAGCAGGAACGGGCCAAACTGACGGCGGCGCAAGCCACCGTCAAAGCCCAGACCTTGCGGATCGAAAAGCTCGAGCATCGTGTCGCGCGGCTGCTGCGCGTCCAGTTCGGCCGCAGCTCCGAGAAAATGGATATCGCCCAGCTGCGGCTGATGTTCGAGGAGGTCGAAGCCCCGGAACCGGCAAACGATGAGGTGTCGGCGCCGCCCGTGATGAAATCGGCCCGCAAATCCGGCGGCCGCGTTCCGCTTCCTGCACACTTCCCGCGTCAGACCGTTGATCATCAGCCCGGCCCGTGCAGTGCCGGTTGTAATGGACCGTCAGTGCAGATCGACGAGGCCGTCACTGAGGTTCTCGACTATGTCCCTGCACGCTTCCGCGTCATCCGCCATGTCCGGCCCAGGCTGGCGTGCCGATCCTGCGAACAGATCCGACAAGCGCCCGCTGTCGATCTGCCGCTGCCCAAGGTGATGGCGAGCAGCGCCCTGCTGGCCCACCTCGTCGTCAATCGCTTTGTCGATCACCAGCCCTGGCACCGGCAGTCGGTAATCTTCCGCCGCGTTGGGCTTCACATTGATCGGGATGTGATGAGCCGCTGGGCGCGAAAACTGGCATGGCTGCTGGCGCCGCTGGGCGAGCAGTTGTTCGCCTATATCCGCAAAGCCGCCAAAATCCATGGGGACGACACGCCGGTCACGTTTTTGGGCAATGGTGACGGCAGCAGAACCGGACACTCCTGGGTGTATCTGCGCGATGATCGTTCAAGCGGTGACATGAGCCCGCCTGCCGTAGCCTTCCGCTTCAGCGCCGATCGTGGCGGAGCGCATCCGGCAGAACATCTCGCCGGCTATCACGGGTATCTTCAGGCGGACGGTTTTGCGGGCTATAACGCACTTTACCGCGACCCCAAAACCAAGGCTCCCAGAGACATCGTCGAAGTTGGATGCTGGAGCCACGCGCGCAGGAAATTTACCGACATACTGGAAAAGAGCCCGTCACCGATCGCGGCGGAGGCGGTCGTGCGAATCGCCGAACTCTTCGCCATCGAGCGCGATATCAAGGGTGCGCCACCCGATGAGCGGAGACGCATCCGCCAGATCAAGGCGGTGCCGAAGCTGGAGGCTTTGCGCGTCTGGCTCGAAACACAGAACCGTGGCCTGTCTTCCGACAGCAATCTGGCGCGTGCGTGTCGCTATCCGCTCAACCGCTGGCAGGCCATGATCCGCTACTGCGATGACGGTCGGCTCGAGATCAGCAACAATCTGGTGGAGAACGCCCTGCGCGGGGTCGCGCTCGGGCGTCGGAACTGGATGTTCGTCGGCTCCATGAAAGGGGGAGAAGCGGCGGCGCTCTTCTACTCCCTGGCCGGC
This sequence comes from Sphingobium sp. B2, assembly GCF_007693735.1. NCBI lineage: Bacteria > Pseudomonadati > Pseudomonadota > Alphaproteobacteria > Sphingomonadales > Sphingobiaceae > Sphingobium > Sphingobium sp. B2. Next base: position 916,134 of record NZ_VDBZ01000001.1, on the reverse strand, counting down.
ACATGCCGGCTCAACGGCGTCGAGCCCGAGGCGTGGTTCACAGACGTCATTGAGCGCATCGGCAACCACCCGATCAATCAGATCGATGACTTCCTGCCGTGGAAATGGCAGGCATCAAAGCTGACCAACGATCTGGAGAAGGCTGCGTGAGCAACAGCACTATCGTGCGGATGAAGATTACGCTGGACGATGTGACACCGGCCGTGAGCCGAACGCTGGAGGTGCCGCTCAATATCCGCCTCGACCGTCTTCACACCGTCATCCAGACCGCCTTCTCGTGGACGGACTCTCATCTGTGGGAAATGAGCTTCGGGCAGACCGGCTTCGGCATCCCTGATCCTGAATATGGCTTCGACGGGCCGCTCGACGCCCGTAAGGCCACTCTCGCCCAGGTCCTGGCGGATACGAGGCGCAAGACCTTCCGATATCTCTACGACTTTGGCGACGCCTGGGAGCATAGCGTCAAGATCGAGCGCGTCAGCGCGGCCAGCCCGCACCTGACATATCCGCTCATCCTCGATGCAGTAGGCATGCGGCCGCCAGAGGACTGCGGCGGCCCATGGGGTTATGCCGAAAAGCTCGAAGCGCTCGCCGACCCCCAACATGAATATCACGAAGAGGCGCTCGAGACCCTCGGTGAAGACCATGATCCCAACGCCAAGCCCGATATCCCCCTGATCGAGGCAAGGCTGGAAGCGCTCGCGAAAAAATGGGCGCCGCGGACACGCCGCAAAGCCTGACAGGCCGCGTCAACGCCACCTTCCGTCGGCGCTTACATCCAGGGCATCAGTCGAACGAGTGATAATGCCGGGAGAGGTCCGACCTTTCTGGCCCTCGATGTTGCTAAGAATGCTCGCCGCCATCGCCGCATGGGCTCTGTGATACCGCAACGTGGTGATCTCATTTTTGATGGCGCGGAACATCAGCCATCTCTTTCAACAGCAAGGTCCACGGGAGTCTGCGCGCACAAGGCGGCAAACACGGTTTCGAGCGCATGGCGCATTCGACTGCGGTCGTCCTCGGTCAGTGTCGGATGGACCGGCAGCATTATGCTCGTTTCGCCCAGCATGCGCGCGACCGACAGGCGCTGCGGCGGGCGCCAGCCGGTTCCGTCGAAAGCCTTTTCCAGATATATCTCGGAGCATGAGCCTTGCAGGCACGGCACGCCTTGTGCCGAGATAGCCGCCACGATGCGATCTCGATCCCAACCGCTCGGAAGATTCTCAGGACGTATGAACGCATGGAACTTATACCATGCATGTGCGCTTTGCGCGTCGACACTTCGAGGCAGGCGCAGCGGTCCGCTCGGCCCGCAATAGGGTAGCAATGCCTGCGCAAGCGAGCGGGCATTTGCGGCACGCGCTGCGCTCCATTCAGACATGCGGCGAAGCTGGATACGGCCGATCGCCGCTTGCATCTCTGTCATCCGCCAATTGTGACCGAAAGTTTCATGCACCCAACGGAAGCCTGGTGGATGCGACCGCTCGTACACCGCCTCCCAGCTCTTGCCGTGGTCTTTCAGGCTCCACATTCTGGCCCACAGATCTTCGCGATCCGTCGTCACCATGCCGCCTTCGCCGCCCGTGGTCATGATTTTGTCCTGACAAAAGCTCCATGCGCCAATGTCGCCGATGCTGCCGACGCTGCGTCCTTTATACCGGGCTCCATGAGCCTGGGCGCAGTCTTCGATCACTGTCAGGCCGCGGTCGCGAGCCAGTTGCATTATGGGATCCATGTCACAGGGCTGACCGCCAAGATGTACGCAGATCACCGCTCGCGTGCGGGGCGTCAGTACCTCGGCGATCGTTTCGGCGGTAAGATTGCCGCTATCCGCATCGACATCGGCGAATACCGGAATGGCACCGGCCTGTACCGCCGCCGAGGCACTCGCGATGAAAGTGCGGGGTGTCACTACCACTTCGTCGCCCGCGCCAATTCCCAACGCTCGCAGCGCTACGTCCAGAGCCAATGTGCCGTTGGCCAGCGTCACTGCATAACGGGTGCCCGCCCAAGCCGCGAATTCGCGCTCGAAATGCCGACATTCCTCTCCAGTCCAGTAGTTGACCTTGTTAGAGAGTAGCACACGGCGAATCGCGTCGGCCTCTTCCTGAGTATAGCTGGGCCAAGGCGCAAGTGAAGAATCAAGCATGGCAAATCCTGAAGACGGAAGGACGATTGAAAGAGTTCATCCGAGCAGCCGGACTTTCAGCAGCCCGAGGTATTCGTGCCCCGCGCGCTCGACCTTTCGGTAGTTTTCGGCCTGTGGAATCAAAGCGTCCAAGCGGATCGGCTGAGGGGGCTCGGCGGCCTCTTGCTGTGCCGGAGCCGGGATCGGCCGAAAGCCTTCGCGTCGAAACAGCCAAATGGCACGGGGGAGGTGACTGGCCGAGGTGACCAGATAAAGCGTCCCCTGGCGGGATATGGTTCGACCGACAGAGCGCGCTTCGGCTTCGGTGTTGGCGGCGCCGACAAGGTAACTTAATCGGGTGGGGTCGGCTCCCAACATCTTGGCCACTGTGGGGTAGGTCGGCGGATGAACACGCGGATCGGAAGGTTCCAGTCCGCCCAGCAACAGCAGCGTTGCGCGTGGCATCGCGCGCTGTAGTCGTACGCCTTCTGTCACACGCGACAGACTGACTTTGCTGAGCCACGCCGTCGGCGGCAGGTCAGTATCCCAGTGCGATCCCGCAGCGAGCACGACGATCCATTGTGGCGTGTTGGATTCGCGATTGGGTCGCGCCGTCTGGTAGGGGGCTTCGAGCGGGCGGATCACCATATCGGCGACCGGATTCGTGCCTAAAAGCCAGATCACGGCCGCGACAAGCACTGCAACTCTGCGCGTGTGCCCGCCAATAAGAAGAGCGGCCAGCAGCCCTAATCCTAGCCAGACCAGAGGAGACTTCAGCCAGTTTTGTAGGAAATCGACCACCGAAACGTTAGGACTGCAGTTGCACCGTCACCAGTTCGGGCATGCGCATCAACATTGCTTGCTGCATTTCAGGGTCGGGGAAACGCAGCCACAGCGTGCCGATTGCGTTGGTCGCTCTATCGAAGACATGGACCATATCGCCCGGCTGCATGTCGATCGTCATTTGTTCGACGTAGGGTTCCAGCGCGGCATCGATATGCACTCCAGCAAAACGTCCTGCCGCGGGGCTGTGGATCATGTAGTTCGCCAGGCAAGCGCTCGACATGGTATTGTCCAAACCAACTGCTTCGCCGAGACTGGCAGCTACAAGTGATGCGACCAGATCGACCCCGGTGGCGGCCTCCAGCAATTGCGGAATGGAATTGCCGCCATTGCGGCCCGCCACTTCAATCATGTAGAGCGCGCCGTCCTCGCCAAACATCAGTTCCAGGTTGAGTGGGCCGAAACGCAAGCCGAGCCTGCGAACCAGCGCTTGCACCTGCTGTCGGACCAAATTCTGTCCCGCAGCATCCAGCGAGACAGGCCATGACGTGCCTGTTGGCAACCAGGGCGAGGCGGAGGCGGTGCGATGGCTGTCAAGAAGGCCCCAATAGGCGACCTGTCCGTTCACGACAAAGGCATCGCCGGCGATCATGTGCGGATGCGCACGGACGAGGAATTCCTCCACGATCACCCGGCGCGAACGAGAGGCTGCTTGCGCCATGGCAAAAGCGGATGGCAGATCCTCCCAACGGTCGATCCGGTTCACAGCCGTGCTGCCGGCACCATCGACCGGCTTCACAATCACAGGCAGGCGTAGGCCGCTGGTCGGCCAACCAATCGCCCCATCGCCACTCGTGCGAGACGCGGGCACCGGAAAGCCTTGCTCGGCCAGAAAGGCGCGAAACCGGTCTTTGCGGCCCATGATCATGAGAGATTCGACGGGATTTCCGGGCACACCAAGCTGGTCGGCCAGCCAGGCAGCTTCGATGGCCATGATGTCCGAACCGAACGCCACCACCCCCGAAACAGCACGATCTCGGGCCGCTGTTAAAACTTTCGCGCGATCGAGGGTACTGACTTCAACGAATTCACTGGCGAGCGCTCGGCAGGGGCTGGCCGGATTCTGGTCGCAAACCACTACGCGATGCCCCCGGTCCAAAGCATGCTGAACCAGCGGCACGGTTTTCTCGGCGCCGCCCAACACCAGCAGGCACTTGCCCGAAGCTGTAGTCACGCTTCGGCGCTTTCCGGTACTGGCGCGCGATACAATGGGAAGAAGTCCGATTGAGGAGGAGGAACGCCGCACGTCTCCTCACTGCACCGTGCGCACTCTGCGGCATAAGCCTCGATATCGTGGATCACCGAGACGGTGCGGAAAGGCCATTCTGTTCCGCCAAATTGTTGTTTGAATGCATACAACGAGTCGCGTTTGGCCCCTAATCCCCCACCCAGGTGGAAATGGGCGATTCCGTTCGTCGCCGCCCAGGCACGCATCGCGACGAGCAACAACTTCATGGGTGCTTGCCGGGCAAAACCTTCCGCCGTACCGCTGAGATGGTATTGCAATATGTCGCCCACTTGGGTGAACAGACCCGCGCACATGATGGTGCCATCGGGGGCGGCGACGCCAGCGCAATGGACGTGGGCGGCCAGCTCGTTGCGGAAGCGGGCGATATAGTTGTCGGAATAGAAGTAGCTGTCGCCAGCGCCGACCTTTTCCATCGTCTTGCGGTAGATTTCGGGAAATGCCGCCCATACTTCGGGTGTGTCGAGCACCAGCCGTCCTCCCGCTTCAAGAAGGCGGCGTACGCCGGCACGATGGCCGCGCGCCAAGCCGACCAGGAAGCTGGCTTCGTCTCCAACCATCGGCATAGTGAGGGTAACGCCTCGTTCTTCTTCGCGCCACGCGCCGCCCGCCAGATCGGAGGCGGCGCCCAGTGCAGACAGCAACAGCGGGTGCAAACGCATGAAACTGGTGACGAGGCCACGCGCGCGGGCAGCAAGTTGAAACGCGGCTAGAGCGCGCGCGTGGAACGCCGCGTCGGCCGCGGGTGTAAAGACCGGGCAGGCATAGCCGTATGGCGAGACGGCATCGCGCGCACGACCACTGGGCGTGGGACGTTCGAGCAGCACGATCAACATCGCGGCATCGCCTTCGACATAGCGGAAAGCGACGGGGGTGGCGCCGATCCAGTTGGCCTCAAGCGCGGCATAGGCCGGCAGATGGTACACATCGTGCGGGCAGGTGGAGAGGGTGTCGAGCCAGAGCGGATCGTCAACGCAGAGAAAACGTGAGGTCATAGACAGGTAGAGATTTCGTCCAGAAGGTTGCGGATGGTGGCTGCCACCCGGCGCATGTCGTCACCGGTGTAACGATAATCGACGGGCAGCATCAGCACGCTCGCCGAGAACTGGTGGGCAGGATCGGGGTGGCCGTCCGCCCGCCCGGGGATCGGCCACAACACGGCGGGATAGATGCCGCTGGCGATCAGGCCCGCCCTTAAGACGTCTCGCTGACGCTGCGTGGGCAAGGCCAGTACGGCTATCGCGGGGGTCGCGGGGGACTCCGGCCCCAGCATCCGCAGGCCCGCCCCGGCCAAGGCCGCGCGCAGCGCCGCATGATTGCGCGCGCGGACGTGGCCCATCCGATCGGACGAGAGACGGTCGAGCCACAGTCGCGACCAGTCGGAGATCGGCGCCGGGATACCGCGTAGCAGTTCTTCCTCGCCGCGCAGTTCCATCTGCCGGAGCCGATCCTTGTCAACGACCGGATCATTGCCCGCGCCTTGCAGCCAGGCACGTTTCAACGCCATCGCGGCGAGTTTGTGCAGCACGGCCTCCTCATGCGCCGTCGAAGGCGGCGGCGGCGGCGGCACGTCATAGCCTACGGGCGACCAATAGAGGCCGCCATCGGCCAGCGGCATAACCTTGCGCAGCGAAGCGAGAGCGAAGTCGGCGCGGCTGTCCAGCCCGCCGAGCGGATTGTGGGTATGATCTTCGATGACGGCGCCGGCGAACGGACACGGTAGCGAAGGCACCCCCCAGCCGAAATAGTTCACGCGCAGCAGGACGTCGCCTGGCGCTCCCTCAGGCGTTTCGTCCTGCCCCCAAGGGCCGCAGGCATAGCGCGTCACCGCCACCGGCGCATCGGCCAGATAGCCGATCACATCCTCGCAGAAATAGCTGGGCACCCACAGCCGCCGCCAGCCGTGCCGGGTAACGCCATGGGCCAGCAGGCAGCCGAGCGCGATGCGGCCCGAACCCACTGCCACGGCCCCGAGCCGATCGGTCAAGGACGGTTCGTCGCCGTTGCGGGCATAGGTGGGCGCAAGATCGGGCAGGGAATAATGTGAACCTACCTCCCAGCGATCGTCTGCCATCACTATCATCGGGTTGTCAGCGGCGGGTTCAGACATCCGCGGTCTGCCCGTTGGCAGAGACATTCCCGACCGTGGGCTCGTTCCACGGTCGGCGCTCTTCGTGTAGCGAGATCACCGGCAGGTCCACGCCGCGAACGCCGACATCGGTCGGGTGCAGCAGTCGGCGCAGGGTTTTCAGGAAAATCTCGAGATCGATACGCGGACCGCAGCGTTCGACATAAGTGACGTCCAGCGCGAATTTCTGCTCCCAGGTCAGGAAGTTGCGCCCGCTCACCTGAGCGAGGCCGCTCATCCCGGGCCGGACTTGATGGCGACGTCGCTCTAGCGGGGTAAAGTAGGGCAGATAGGCGATGGGCATCGGCCGGGGACCAATCAGGCTCATGTGACCGAGGATGACGTTCATGAGCTGCGGCAATTCATCTACGCTGTATTTGCGAAAAAGCCCCCCGCTGCGCAGCATTCGTTCGGCGTCGGTCAGTTTGCGACCGCCGCTGAAACGCACGCTTCGCATTGAGCGCAGCTTGATCAGCCCGAATGGGCGTTCGTTGCGTCCGATCCGTTCCTGCACGATGAAAGGCGCGGCCGATCGGTCCTCCAGCCAGACCGCGAGGGCGGCGATCAGGATGACCGGCCCAGCCACCACCATGGCAGTCATCGCCGCGCCCAGATCCAGCAGCCGCTTTGCTACGGGGTAGCAAGGGTTCATCGCCCTTGCTCCGCGGCAGGCACTCGCTCGTAAGCCAGCGCCTCGGCCTCGTCGTAGATTGCACGCATCGCCGCCAGTGCCGCCGGCAAACCGAAGGCTTGGGCATGGATGCGCCCCGCCTCGCCAAATGCCACGCGCCGTACCGGATCGCGGGCCAGTTGCACGACGCGCTCGATGAAAGCGTCCATGTCGCCTTGCGGGTAAAGGAAGCCGGTTTCCCCATCGCGCACGAGTTCGCGATGGCCCCGATCCTCGCTGGCGATCACGGGCAAGCCGCAAGCCATCGCTTCGGCCAGTCCGAGGCCAAGCCCCTCCTGTCGACTGGTGCTGACCGCGATATCCGCAATGTTGGTCAGTGCCGGCACATCCCGGCGAAAACCGAGAAGGTGGACCGCATCAGTCAGTCCCAGCGCGGCCGCTTGTGTGCGTACCGCATCCTGCAAAGGACCATCCCCTAGCAGCAGCAGGCATGCATTGGGCACCTGCTCGCGGATGCGGGCAAAAGCGGTAAGGAGAAATGCATGGTTTTTGCGTGGAATGAACTCGGCGATATAGAGGATGACGAGCATCCGTTCCGAGATGCCCATGTGTGCCCGCATGGCCCGGGCATCCTCGATTGACAGGTTAGCAAAGCGTGTCAGATCAACGCCGACGCCGGGGATAAAGCGTGGCCGACTGGCCCGTAACAGACGGCGGGCAGCCTCGAAATCCCAATGGTTGATGGTGATGACGAAATCGCTAAGCCGGGTGAGCAGCCATTCCAGCGGAAACCACAGCAGCCAGTTCCTTCGCGGAGCGCTTGGAAAGAAGTGAAAACCATGGGCGGTGTACAGCACCACTGGGCGGCCCCGTGCGAAGACTGTGGTCAGCCGGGTGAGCGCACTGGCCACTGGCGTATGACAATGCACAAGGCTGTAGCGATTGGTTCGCATAAGGCGCACCAACTGCCAGAACGCACGCACGTTGGCCCAACGGAGAGGGGAGCGGGCGAAACGGATATCGTGGAAGGAATTCACTTCGGCCAACGCGAATTCCTGCGTCGCACCGGCCGCGACATCCACTATGTGACCACGAGCGCGCAGCGACGAGAGATAAGGATTATGGAACACCGCAAGGTGCCCTTGCGAGACCGCGACATAGAGTATGCGGCCCGGATGAGAGGGTTTGGTGGTAGTCATTCGATCAGTGGTCCGGCAGGATGAGAGAAAACAGACGCGGAAGAATGGTATCGGGCGCAGTGATCCGCTGGGCTTCGGCGCGATAACGGCGCGCGTCCGCCTGTGCGGGATCGTTGACGCAGGCGTGAATGGCGGCGGCAAAGCCTGCGGCATCCCCCGGCGCCACCAGCAGGGCATGGGCGCGTGCAGGAACCACCTCGCGGATCGGGGCGATGTCGCTGGCAATGACCGGCAGGCCGCACAACATGGCTTCCAGCAGGGCATTGGGCTGGCCTTCCGTCACGGAAGGAAAGACAAACACATCTGCGGCATGGTTCAGATCGGCAATGTCGGTCCGGTTTCCAAGCAGGCGAAAACGATCGTGGAGATCGGGTGGAATTAAACCCGCCAAGCTAGCCGGCAGCCTGTCCGTTCCAGGCCCAACAAGCATGGCAAATAAGCGTGGATTTGCTTTCATGGCCGAGACCATCGCGCGTAACAGCGTTCCGTGGTCCTTGGCAGGATCGACCCTTCCCACATGGAGCAGCACGATAGCATCGTCGGGCAAAGCCAGTTGCGTTCGCACTACTGCCCGTGGGCGGAGCGGCTGCATATCCGCGTCGTCGATAATGTTGGCAATCACGCCCAGCCGGCGGTCACGACCGATCAGCCGGGCATGAAAACGGTCCAATGCGGATCGTGAATTTGCCAGAATCGCGGTGGCGAAGCGTTCCACCAACGCTATGGAGAACCGGGTAAACGCCATCCGCGCACGTGTTTCCCGAAACGCATACGTCGAACGGCGGTGAAACACTATTCGGCGGGGGATACCTGCCAGCCATGCGACCCACAGTGTGATACCGGCGAAAACGCCGGTGAGATCGACGACCGCATCCAGCCTTTCAGCCCGCAACCGCCAGTATAGGCGAGCCAGTCGCAGGGGATGTGCATTGCCTAAACCGCCGTAAATCAGCACAGCGCCTGTAGCAGCCAGTTCGGAATGCAGGACGCCGGGTGCGTCCGCGCGCACGAACACCACCGCCCGCGTGCCCACAGGCAACCGGGACAACAGCCGCAGCAAATACGTCTCCATGCCGCCAATCCCGGAACTGACGATGACGAAGCCAATTGTGCTTTTTCCGGCCCGCGGCTTATCAGCGCGATGTTTCTGAATGACTGCCATCATCGGTTGTCGATGCCGCCGTGAACAACCCATTCCGCTTCGGATAGGCTGGCAGCAGGGTGCTGGTGTTTACCCGCAGGTGCCCAGACGAGCGGCATTGTCCTTCAAGAAATCGGCGAAGAACGATTTGCGCCGGGCCTCCAGCACCTCCGCAGCATATCGCATGGATCGCTGTAGGTTCTGCTCGGCCGCAAGGCGCAGCTTGTCCGTATCGAACGCGATGATCATCGCTGCAAGACCTTGCGCATCCCCTGGCGAAAACAGGCAGGATGGAGGCAAAAGCTCTGGAATGCCGCCCCGTAGCGACCCCAGCGCGGCGCAGCCCCGGCTCATCGCTTCGACCAGCGCGCGCGGCAAGCCTTCTGTCCGGCTGGGCTGAATATAGATGTCGGTATCGTCAAGCCAAACGGGAATATCGGCATGACGAACCGCGCCGATGAACTCGACACAATCGGCCACGCCCAACTTGTCTGCCAGCTTGCGCAATCGGGCACTGCTGCCAGGGCCGATTACCCGATAGCAATACCGGTGCCGCTTCTCGCCAAGCGTTTGCAAGGCCCGCAGCACCAGCTCCTGGTTTTTGTACCGCACATCCGTGGCGCCGATTGTCGTCAGTACGATGCGCGGGCTGCGGTCCAATCCGGCTATACGCCGCATACGCTGCGCCACTACGTCCGGATCGGCCGGACTGATGATCACGTTCGAACAAGCAATAGATTTTCCCGGACTGGGGTAGCGACCTTGCAGGAAACGCTCTGTAACATAAACGATATACCGTGCTTTGCGCATCAGAAGAAAGTTACATAGGAAATAATAAGGTGCGGCGATCTTCCCCTTCAACGAGTAATTCCAGAGCGCATCCCATGTGCACGCCATGAATTCGATCAGTATCGGTTTGCCTTGCTTGTGCGCCTCCCAAAACGCCCATCGCCCAAGCGTGCTCGGGAGGCGCACCACCACCACATCGTGTGCGGACACCTGTTCCGCGACAATCCGCCGCACCTGACGACCTTGCCTGATATGCGCGAAGAGCGATTTGACGTTCGGTACGGGAAAAAACCGGAAGCCGTCACGTTGCAGCGGGCTGTATTTGCTTGCTTCCTGCAACGTCACCGGCTTCGCGCGCAGCAGGAAAGTGAGGTGCGATCCGAGCTGCATATAACGGTCGATCAGAGCATCGGTATAATGGACGCCGCGGGGGACGCCGTCAGGGCCGACATAGATCGGCCCGTCGTGGACAAAGAGTACCCTGCGCCCACCCGACTGCACCGGAGTCTGAGGAGCCGCCATCAGACGTTCTCGCGAACCAGCAGCCGGGTGCTGGGCACGAAGCTGGCATCGGGCCAACGGCGGGTAATCTCCCTCAAAAGCGCTTTCAGATCGCGCAATCCACGATCCCGGACGGCGGGATCGATGCCGCCGACGTAATTGACCCGATGGGTGGAGATCACTGCCGGGACACCCCAGGCAAAAGCCGAATCGATGCCGGCCAGTGCATGATCCACGCCATAGCCCTGCGCCGGTTCGAACAGGGTGTTGCGCCCGAACCAGTCCAGCCCCGCCTCGGCAACGCCTGCATGGCCCCATACCCGGCGCAGGCCGCCCTGACCGTCAGGCTCAGCATTGCGGACATGGCGGATCACCGCACGGCAGCCTGCCTCGGCAACGGCGGGATAGAGGGATGGATGAAAAATGTTGTTGGCCGGACAATAGATTTCGGCCCGCTCGCCGAACTCGGCGGCAAAGCAATCCGCACCCGAGCGGATGATGTCTGCGAGTTCCGGCAATTCGCTGGCATCGCGAAAGAAGTTGGCGGCGCGAAAGCCCCGCGCTGCGGCCGGAAGGCCGGACTGCGGTACACTGTAGAAGCCAAGCTCGAAACCTCTGCGTACCTGCGGCGAGTCGCGCAGATGTTCCATCCACAACCGCACCTGCAAATGCTCACGGCCATGATACTGCGGCGCAAGAAGTCCCGCATCGATACCCTGGCGCCAGGCTGCCTTCACCGCCGCGCCATCGCCGCGCCGCGCCAGCGTGGCGCTGAGCGGTTCCCACGCATAAGCCGAAAAATCATTGTCGCGGATCGTGGCGAAATCGGGATTGGCCGGGTTGGTGTAGCAGGAAAAGACCGCCGCATTTCCGTCAGCCCCCTTGATCTGCCCCAGCACTTCCAGCAGCGCGGAAAGATCTTGGGCACTTTCCAGCGTATCGTAATCGTAGGGGGAGTCGCCGGTCAGAATCCCAAGCTCGATTAGCGCCTCCAGCACACTGCGGGATGGAACGCGCTGCCCCCCCCAATCGTCGCTATCGAACACGACCCAACGGGTAGAATATCTCCGCGCCACCGCGTTCTTTAATCCACGCCCGCGGGTGCGGACGATGTCCTTAATGGCTTCGAGAAGATTGAAATTAGCCAATTTCATGTAAGCTTTCAGAATAGCTGATGGGAGAGCGTCATGGTGCGCGCACGTGCTCGCGTGACAGTGCTATCCGCCGAAAAATGGTTGCATCGCCCGCGGCAGTTCATCGCGAAAGACACCCCACGGCAAAGGGAGCAACGAGGCCATACTGGCCTGCTCCAACCAAATTCTGTAGTAGACGATGTAGTAATACAGGATGGGGAAAGCGGTAATCATAATCGACCGCGCCGCCCCCGGACGTTTTTCGATAAACCAGCTGGCGTGGAAAAGGAGCAGGAGAGCTGTCATATTTCGGCCGATCCGGCCTGCTGCTTCCGGATCACCGCCAACGATATTCTTCATGACCCACATAAATAGAACGAGTGCCCAAAGGACATAGTGGCGATCGCGCGGCATGTGCCGCACACCCAGCCACAGTATTTGCGCGGAAACCAGCAGGGCGTACAAGATGACCTGGGTGTAGTATCGTAAAAACCACGATTCACCACCGGAGCCTATTTTCGTACCGAACTCGGTATTTTGGGCATATTTCACAGAACTGGCAATTTTATTGCCGAAATTACCTCCAAAAATTCCAGTCAATTCCCTGCCGACGATTTCAATCAGATTGGTGGGCAACGCAAAGGAAATCGCCAGCAGCACATAGGCGATCATGATTTGCCGCTTACCCATACCACGCGTGGCGAACAGCATCAGCATGGCAGCCAGAAAAATCGAAAAGCCAAAATGGATCGTAAATCCAATCAGGCCCACAAGAAACGCGAGTCGCCATCGCCCGTCAAGCAGCAAGAGCGTGGCGAGCATCATATCCCAAAGGCCAAGGTGGTATCGCGCGGCAACAGAGGCGAATACGGGGTAATTCAGTACGAAGGCCAGATAGAAAAACCACGCCGCATGACTGATTGGCACCCCAACGGGCACACCACGAAATAGCAACCACAGAACAGCCGACATGATGAGGCCGTAGAAGATCGATAAAATGATGAAATAAGCGGATTCCGGCAGACCTGCATTCGCGACGAAATACACTAAAAACGATAATAACGGCTCCGGAATCATCGTCGGCAGTCCCTGCCGCGCCACGTCGATTTCGGCGGCAAAGTTGAATGCGTCCGAGCCAGGGATAGGCACAAACGTCCAGCCGGCGTAGGCACAGAATATTACGAATCCTGCCGCAATCCGGCTGCGCGGATAATCGAACAGATCACGAAAACCGCCGAAGACCGGCCAGATCAACGACAAAAGCACAGATGCTGGGCGATGGAAGCGAGCGATCTCACCTTGATATCCCCGCTCGTTCATACGAAGTCCTGCTGCGGGAGACGAACCCCGAGTTGAGCAAGCAACATTTCCCATTGCCCGCCGATATTCGTCTCAGAGAACCGTTTAGCGTTAGCGACCGCTGCTTCGCTCATGCTGGCCAGCCGTGTCGAGTCTCGCGCCAGTCGGCTGATAGCCTCAGCAAAGCCGGCGATATCGCCGGCCCGCAGAATCAAGGCATCGATGCCGTCGTGCAAGATCCATCGCAATGCGGAATAGGTGTCAAAGGCGACCGGGACCGTCCCTTGCATCTGCGCCTCTATCAGTGTGTTACCAAAGCCCTCAAAGGCGGAAACCATCAGGAACAAACGAGCTGAGCAATAAAGATCGGTCGGGTCCGTGCGGCCATGAAACATAACCCGTGGCAGGCGACGTGCGGCGACCATCGCCTTCAATTCGACCAGGTCGCGCCCATCCCCAACAAGGTGCAGTTCCCAGTCCGGCAACTGCGCATGAAGCCTTTCCCACAGGTCGGGTAACATAAAGATGTTCTTCTGCAGGTTGTTCATCCGGCCGACGAACAGCAACCGGTTGCGTTTCGTATCCTGTGAGGGCGGGGGTTGAGTGGGGAACCCATTGGCGATGGCCGCTAGTCGGTTCGGATCGGCATCGGGCACGAACCAACGAATTTCCTCGAAAAACGTCGGTGATAGCAACACCAGGCGGTGACACTGCGATATTGCCTGGCAAAAGCGGTGCCCTGCCCTCCTGCGGTGGAGCCACAGCAGGAGCCCGCGTCCCGCGGGATTATCGACAAGCTGCCGCAATAGTGGCGATTTGCGCAACCGATGACCGAGGATATGCTCAAGGCTGTCACGATAGAGCGCCGGACTGTTATGAAAGCATCCGACGACAATGAACTGGCACCCGGCGTCACTAGCCTCCCACAGGGCCTTGCCGATCGCTCCGGACAGCGCCATCTGATTGATGACCACGTCGGGCTGGTGCCGTGTAAGCACCCCGTTCAGAAACGCCCGGATCGGACCGGACCGCTCGGGCAAAACCTCTGCGGGATGTTCGAGGACGCCCTGGGGCGGCTGGCAATGGCCCGCCGTCGCCAGCGACACGTAGATTACCTTCCATCCGCGTCCGGCAAAATACTGCCCCAGCTGCCATGTGATGCGCTGGACTCCGCCCACCAGCGGATTGAGCGGATAAGGCAGCAGGAGCGCAATAACTGGCTGGCGGCGGATCATGAAAGCGTGGCCACGAGATCGTCGAAGATCAGCTCTTCGGCATGGAACTGGCCCGCAACCCAAGTGCCGTCGGGCTGGAAGTAACCGGGGCACATATGCAACCCAACGGTGCCGAATACATAACACATTTCAATCACTTTCAGTCCCCAATCGGGGTGCCGCAAGAAGTCGAAGGCCATCGCCTGGAAGCCCCAGTGGCACGACAGTGAAAAGGCCTGATCGACGATGTCCCAAGGGATCCCGGTTGCATCCGGGATGTCGATCAGCCCGCTTCCGCTCGCCCTGAAATCATCTGGCCGAACCGACCGGCGATAGGCAAAGGCCCGCTCGCCGATGACGACGACGCGCCAATCATGATCGCATCCCGGCATGAACTCCTGGAAAAGCGCGTAGCCGTGTTCACGGTGGGGCCGTATTATCCGCCGCAGCGCGCGGCCCGCCGCTGCCGCCCATTCCCTGGCGCTCCTGCGGGGATATCCGGCAGCGCGCCCGGTGCTGGCGGCGGCAGCCAGGCCGACCGCGCTGGCCCGCATTCCTCGTCCGAACATCTGCCGGATCAAGCCATGCGCCTCGCGCGCGGAACAAACCTTGCGCACATTGCCCGAGCCTGCCCCGCCCCGCAGCTTGAACACCAGCGGATAAGCCGCGCGATCGGCAAAATCGTGCGCTTCGCGGGCATCGAGAAAGCACCAGCTGTGCGGTGTCGGCACCCCCGCCGCGGCAAAAAGTCGCGCCTGCGCCAGCTTGTCGTCGAAGGAGCGGGCCGTGGCGGCGTTGGGAAAGACGCGAAGGCCGGTTTCCTCCAGCGCCTGCGCCATGCCGGGGCCGAACCGCACATCGCGCTCGTCCAAGTGGTTCATATGCCACAAAAATGCGTCACATGAGCGGACGTCGTCGAGAAACCCGGCCGCATGGGCATCCAGGATCACGACTTCCATATTCCGATCGCGGGCCAGCTTGGCCCACACCGGCGAATACGCCGTCGTTTGACCATGGATACCAATCTTCACAGACATTTCAGACTTTCAGGACGGATGACGGACAGGCCGAACTACCGAGCAACCGGCGCTGGCATCCTCGTGCAGCACAGCGTGAATCCGCACGATGATCCAGGCCCGGAACGCCAGCAGGCATGGATCGACAGGAGCCGCCGGGATCACCCGGCGCAGCCGCTGTTTGACCGCGTGGGACAGCCCTGCACGCAAACGATCGAACAGTGCACGCCGCAAACCGCCCTGCCGGCGTGGCACCGACACACCTGCACTATTCGCCCCGCTTGCGGTGGGCAGGCGTTCGAGCAATCCATCGGCCACTGACGCCGACAGGATCGCGCGTGCCGCTGGCCTATCCAGTTCTGCGCGCAGGATCGCCACGGTTTCATCCGAACGCAGGAAGCCGCTCAGCGCATCGCTTTCGCGCAAGCTGGCGTAAGCTACGGCTGGACTGAGCCGGTTCACGGTTTCGATCAGCAACGCTTTGTCATTGCGCAAGGCATTGGGCAGTTTTTCGACCAGCCCGCTTATCCCGCATGCCTGCAAAGGGTTGAGCACTTCGACATACAATGTCTTGGCTTCGGTCAGCGCGGCCAGGGCCACGGGCACGCGAAAAGTGCGGTACAGGCGGTGCCGCCAGTCTTCCAGGCTCTCGTCTGGCTGGCGGTGCAGTTCTTCGGGCCACTGTTGCTTTATATGCCAGGCCTCGTCCAGCCAGCGCGTGGAAGGCAGGTCCGTCAAGAGCGCCAAGCCTAGCCCAAGGCGCACATCGCGCTCGTCATGTACCGGGGTCCAGCCAAAGCCACCGAAAGGTTCGTCGCCACGCAAGATGCCATGAACGCCGCGGGCTGCCATGCCGCCCCACAGCGCGAAACCGTCGAGATAAGCGCCGATGGCATCCGTCAGTCCCTCGCCGGTGCGCACGAAGCGATCCATGACCTGTTCGCGCGCAGCCTGGGACGGAGGGGACAAGCGTACGCTGTCATGCGGAAGGTCCAGAGCCTCGGCGAGACGTTCGGCTACTGTCATTTCAGCATTGTCGCGCGTCGGGTCGGCGGAAATATCCCAGGTAATGGCGCGCAGGCCCGGCCTGTCACGCAGCACACAGGCCAGAAGCCGGCTGTCATACCCGCCCGAAAGCGGCAGCACCCAGTTCGCGGTGTCTTCTGGAAGCGCTTCAATGCTCGCGGCCAACGCTTCCTCGAAAGCCAGTCGGAAAGTTTCGTGCGAGGCGCCCCGCGGTGGCACGAAGCGCTGATCGGCGGGCAGGGAAGCCACGTCCAGGTGCCAACTGGCCCGGTCCAGCCACAACCGGCAACCGGCAGGCACCATCCGCGCCCGTTTGTCCCAGCCTCCCGCCGGTCCCGGCGAACCGTTCGCCAACATCCATGCAACAGCTTGAGGATTTGGCTCGAACGAACCGAGCAGCATCACCAGCATCCGCACCGAACTGGCGGCCAGCAGGCAATGATCGTCATGATAATACCAGATACTACGGGTGCCCAGCGCGTCGGTGAGCAGTTCCACGGCCGTGGAAGAAGTGCGGAACAGGGCAAAAGTGCCGTCGCCCACGCCAGCGCCCGGTTCATACCAGTTGCTGACCTGCGACATTCCTCCCAGCACGATTCCGGCACCCTGGCGCGTAATCCCCGGCACGGGCTGGAAACAGACGCTGATCGCGCCGTCGCCTGATTCACCAGGCAACGGGTCAGGCATCTGCCGGAACGGTTCCGGCCGCTCGCAGGCGAGGTGCTGGCCGATCCGACGGCATGCATCGGCCACCGCCTTTGCCTGTGTCAGGCGGCTGTCGGGATCGCGAAAGCAGGCGAATACAACTTTGGCCATGGTTTTAACGGGATGCCTCAGGCGGCGTCGACACTGGCCGGGACGATTTTCAGTCCGAGACGGGTCCGGGACATCCAGACCAGATCGGCCATGCGATGGGAGGGGCAATAACCTATCGGCGCAGCTTCGAGCAGGCTGCGGATCGAGACAGCATCCTGGCGGACGCAGGCCTCACGCAGGCAATCCAGCAAGGCACACAAGTCGTCATCCGGCATGACGATCTCGTTGGCCTTCATGATCTGGGGATGTTCGGTGGGCTCAGCATCCTCGCCGATCAGCAATTCCTCATACAGCTTCTCCCCGGAACGCAGCCCGCTGAAGGTGATGCCGATATCGCCCGCGCCGTCGGCAAGGTTCGCAACTCGCTCGTCGCCATCCATCTGATAAGGCGAGAAGCCGGCGAGACGGATCATGCGCGCAGCCAGATCGACGATGCGGACGGGTTCGCCCATGTCGAGCAGGAACACGTCGCCATCCTTGCCCATCGCCCCGGCCTGAATCACCAGCGATGCGGCTTCCGGAATGGTCATGAAGTAGCGTGTCACGTCGGGGTGGGTAACGGTCACCGGTCCGCCCGCTTCGATCTGTTCGCGGAAACGCGGCACCACCGAGCCGGAAGATCCCAACACATTCCCGAAGCGCACCATCGCGAAACGGGTCGTTCCGCTTTGCGCTGCGGCATTCTGGCAGATCAGTTCGGCGATCCGCTTGGAGGCCCCCATGACATTGGTGGGCCGCACAGCCTTGTCGGTGGAGATCAGCAGGAACAGGTCAACCCCGGCGGAGATCGCCGCCGCGACGAGCGCTTCGGTGCCGAAGACATTGTTGCGAAGCCCTTCGACGACATTCTCCTCGACGATGGGCACATGCTTGTAGGCTGCAGCATGATAGACGGTCTGGACGCCATAGGCGCGCATGACCTTTTCCGACAGTTGCCGATCGCGGACAGAACCCAGGATCGGCACGATCTCGACCCTTCTCGAAGCGGTAAGAGCGAGGCCGCGCAATTCGGCTTCGATCGTGTAGAGGCCGATCTCCGACATCTCGAACAGCACCAGAACACGGGGATCGAGGTCGATAATCTGCCGGCACAGCTCACTGCCAATGGAGCCGGCTGCCCCCGTCACCATGACCACCTGCCCGGCGATATCCGCACTCATCAGGTCAGCGCGGGGCATGACGGGATCGCGGCCCAGCAGTTCCTCGATCGAGATGTCCCGAAAATCGCTGACCCGCGCGACGCCCGACACCAGGTCGGCCATGCCGGGAATGGTTTGCACATGCACCGGATACGGCTCAAGCCGCTGAAGGATGGCCTTGCGCTCGCCCAGAGTGGCACTGGGCACCGCCAGCAACACATGCGTTACGCCATATCGCTCGATTAAAACGCCGATGTCGTTCGGCGCGAACACGCGGCAATCGCTGAGCGATACGCCGTGCAGACCGGGATTGTCGTCCACGAAAGCGACGGGCAGGTATTCTTTGCCGCATAAAAGTGCCTGGTTGAGTTGCCGACCCGCTGCGCCCGCGCCGTAGATGATCACGAATCCTTTGCGTTCGCGATCCAGGCGATGCAGCATCGCGCGTATCACCAAGCGTCCTGTGCACAGCAGAATGAGGCACAGCGCCGCAAAAATGACCGGAACGGAGCGCGGCAGGAAAAAGCCGGAAATGCGGGCCAGAGGGTAAAGCGCAATCGCCGCCACACTGACGGCAGCCACCATCCGTGGCAGCAGCGGGAACGAGACATAGCGGATCACCATCCGGTAAACGCCCGCAACGCCAAGCCCGGTCATCATGACCGCAACCAGCGGAATGCCGACCCACCAGAAGTGTGTATCGGAGAGGCACGAAACGTTTTCCAGACGTAGGGCCATGGCTCCCGCAAGACTAAGGAGAACCGTGGCTCCATCCTGCACAAGCATGACCAGCAGCTTGAGGTGCCGCGGCATCGCTGCCAGACGCAGCAGCCATCGTTTCATCAATGTCGTCATTGAGCCCATCGTTTCTCATCAAGACGCGGACTGACACGGCACTTTCGCGCCGCCAGCTTCCAACATCGTCAGGGTTCCATGTCGGCGCACGTTGGCGCCAAACGGCGTGTCCGGTTCAGGAAGTCCGGATGCAGCTGCCAGAGTGGCGGGCAAGCGCGGCAAGACCAGGAATGGTCACAGGCCGCCGCAGGCCCATAAAATCCGTTATGCGCTGCTGGATGGCAGGGTCGGCATAATGGCGATTGATTGCGTCGACCGACACATCTGCCGACCGGACCATACCCATACTGAATCCGTTACGCACATAGCCGTAGAGGTCGAAGCCATGCTCGTCCAAACCGGCCACGTGCAGGACCGGCACACCTTCGCCCAGCAAACGCAATTGCGCCGCCGAATTGCCCACGACCGCCATATCGACCCGTCGGGCAAAAGCTGCGAGGGTTTCATCAGCGGGAGCAGCAGCCAGCCAGGCCTCGGGCAAGGGGCGTCCGTGCAGGGGGCTGTTGGGGTGCAGTCGGAGGATGGTGTGCCGAGCCCCTACGCCATCCCGCAGCATGGCCAGCAATGCAATTTGCGTTGGGCTGGCCGTAAAACTGGCATTGGTGGCAACCCCCACGCGGGGCTTTGGCGGCACCTCCTGCATGGGCTTGACCGCGGGCCGTGGCCGCATGGCGATCAACGCCTCGGGACTACGTTTCAGCGCCGCCGCATAGCCGCCCTGATTGAGCACCGCCGCAGCCCCCACGGGATAGGGTAACGGCCCGGTGTGGTGATAGTCATCCTGCCACCACAAGGGCGCACGCCCCAACGATACCGCAGCGCTCCACAGCATGTGCAAGGTTGGATTGACATCGCTGATGATGATCGGCGTAAGATGGGGATGACGGCGCAAAAGCTGGCGCATGGCAGCCCGGCCCACCAGAATTTGCCGGTCGCAACTGTCAAACCGACGCAGGAACGCCAGCCAAATCAGCATCGGTGAGAGACGCAATCCCCACATCGCAGTTCGCATGATGCGCGCCAGAACGCGCTCGTCTTGTTGATCCGGTGTCCAGATTGTCGAGCGGTCGAGGCCGGCAGCCAGTAATTCGTTCATCGCGGCTGCGGTCTTCGAATTGGGTGACGAGCGCGAAGGCAGAAAATAACGCGCCTGTGGCGGCAAACGCAGCGGCATTCGAGAAAGCGGGGCCAGGATCCGGAACGGGGCTACGAGTTGCTCCAGCACAGGCCTGCGCCGACGCGCCTCGCTCAGCGCCGGCCGCAAACGCTCACCGGACTGGCGCAGACATGTCAGCAGATTGGTTCCGATGGGTTCGGGCATGTGTTTTTCGTCAGCCATGTCTGGCTGCGCGCTTCAATCGATGTCGTCGAGCACGACAGGACTGTTGGCTGCTCGATCGGTACGACTGATTCGTCCGATCACTTGGGCGAGACATTTCGGAGGCGCGCCGAAACCCGGGCGAACCGAGCGTATCGCATCCGCCGTGATGACCTCACCGGCTTTCACCGGCTTCACGAAATAGAGCGAACGGCGAAATTGCACATTGCCCTGCTCGCTGGATTTCAGTCCGTAGTCGACTTGGCCCAGCGCGGTCCAGGCCACCTGCGCGGTTCGGCACAGGTCAGCCATTTCAGGAGGCTCAAGCGAAAAACTGTCATCCGGTCCCCCGCCGATGCGATCGAGCGTGAAATGCTTCTCGATGATCGAGGCGCCCAGCGCCACGGCGGCGATGGCTGTGGTGTTGTCGACCGTGTGATCGGACAGGCCGGTAACCAGGCCGAAGCGGGCGATCATGTCGCTCAGCGTCCGCAGGTTGTAGTCTTCGGGCCGGGCGGGATAGCCGCTGACGCAATGGAGGATCGCCAATTGCGTGCAGCCGGCCCCGCGCGCTGCATCGACTGCTTCGGCGATCTCTTGCGCATCGGCCATCCCGGTTGAAATGATCAGCGGTTTGCCTGTCCGCGCCGCATAGTCGATGAGCGGCAAATCCACCGCCTCGAAGGAAGCGATCTTGTAGGCCGGAGCGTTCAGATCCTCGAGCAGATCGATCGCAGTCGTGTCGAAGGGGGAGCTGAACATGGTGATACCCAGTTCACGGGCATGGTCGAACAACGGCTTGTGCCAGGCCCAAGGCATATGCGCCTCTTCATAGAGGTCATAGAGCGTGCGCCCGTCCCAAAGGCCTCCCCGAATGCGAAAGGCCTCCTCCTCGCAACGCAGCGTGATCGTGTCGGGGCGGTAGGATTGCAGCTTGACTGCATCCGCCCCCGCCTTGTGTGCCTCGCTGACGATTTGCAGCGCCCGCTCGAGGCTGCCGTTGTGGTTGGCCGACAGCTCGGCAATGACATAGGGCGGCTGCCCGGCTCCGATGGCACGGCCAGCGATGCAGAGGGTCGGCAGCTCAGGCATCGGGTGTCTCTCGCAGGTGTTGCTGCCATTCACTGGCAAGCAGGCCGAAAACCAGAACGTCGCGGTAGCCGTCGTCGTCGCGGTGCTGCTCTCGCAGCGTGCCTTCCAGACGGAAGCCCAACCCGTGGTGAAACCGGATGGATGCGGTATTTTCCGCAAGCACCTTGCCGACGATCTTGTGCAAACCAAGCTGCGCGAAGGCATGGTCGAGCGTGGCCCGACCCAACAACCGGCCGCTGCCGGCAGGGGCGTCGGGCGCGCGGTAGAAGCCCCATTCGGCAATTCCATCCGGTGCGACCGGATGAAGATGGGCGAATCCAACCGGCACGTCGGACAATTCGAACAGGAACAAACGGCGGTCAGCCGCCTGGCTCGCCCGCTCGAACCATGTCTTATGTTCGTCGGCGGAAATGACTTGCCGATTGAACATCCGCAGCCGCACGGATTCGTGATTGCGCCAGCCCAGCACTGTGGAAAGATCATTCTCGCGCAAGGCCCGCAAGCGCCCAAGGGTCGCCGGATCAACCACGATAGAGTTGCCTCATTTTTTCCATAACACGCCGCACACCTTCGCCATCGCAGATCGCCGCCGCTCTCCGTGTCATGACTTGGCGCGCGATCCGGTCGCTGGCCAGTTCCCTGACCAGTGCGGACAAACTGTTTTGCAGGTCGCAAGGGGCCGCAATGCCCAGAGCGGCGCCGGCCTCGACCAATGTCCAAGCGACGCGCCTCTGGTTTTCGGCGATCACGATCATGATGGTCGGCAAGCCTATGCAGCAACGCTCCCAACTGGTGTGCCCGGCAGCGCCGATGGCAAGATCGCTTTCAGTCATCAGGCTTGCCATATCCGCGACGCCGCAGAGTACGCGGGTTGGTACCGGCATGGCGGCAGCTTGGTTGCGCACCGCGTCCAGCCATGGAGCATGTCGCCCTGTGACGACCGTGATTAGGAGATTTTCGGACCATGCGGCATTCCGCCAACCGCCTTCCGCCAAGGCGGTAAGCACCGCCCCAGTGACATTATCCTGATCGGTCCCGCCCAAGGAGATGAGCAGGTTAGAGAGTACGGCAACATCGCGCCGGGCCAAGGCGGAGGGTCGATGCGCCGCGAAACCGGCATTCAGCAAGGCATAGGAGGCACCGCACAAGATTACGGCGGCGCCCGGCACCCATTCGGCATAGTCTTGTGCATCGCGACCGTGGGTCTGATCGAGCAGCAAGTCGCAATCGTGGCGCCGGTTGGCGAGATCGTCGATCACCATCACGTGCCTCGCCACACCGCGCATTTGTGTCTCCCACTCGGCGGTGAGAGCGTAATGATCCACGACCAGCCAATCGACGCCACCGCAGATCGCGGCGCGGCATTGCGCCGCATCGGCCTCCTGACCCGCCCGCGACCAAACCGCGACATCCGGCTCGCGGCAGGGCAGCAGCGTCACCGGATATCCCCGCGCCCGTATCGCGGCGGCCATATGTCCCGGCCGGTCGCTGCACAGGAAACGGATGTCGGCGCCGGCCGCGGCGAGGCCATCGGCCAGCGTCAGGCACCGCATGACATGGCCGGTGCCGATCGCCAATCCGGCATCGACGCGCAAGGCCACATGCCAGCAGCCTGCGGCCGGCGCTGAAGGTGCGATCAGCATGGGCGAGCCGTTGCGCTATCGGTCTCGCGCAGGGCACGAAACAGCCACTCGGCCCGCTCCCAATCCTCGGGCGTATCAATATCCTGAACCCGGTGCCGCGGCAGGATCACCGGCACCGATGCCGCTGAAAGGATCGGGGTGTCCGCCAGCCAAGCGGCGGCCCGGCCCCAGTAGAACTGGCCGGCGTCGTGCCAGGCTGGCTCCAGATCCTGCGAGCGGGTGCGGGCGTGTTTGGGTGCGAACATCTCGACCCTCCCTTGCGCAGTACGCCGGAGCGCCCGCTGAATGGGAAAAGCATAACTCGTCACGGAAAAGGCGAAATCGCCGCCCGTTTCGTCCAGCAATGCCAGGCCGCTTTGAAGATCTTCCGGCCGGATGAACGGCGCGGTGGCATAAATGCAGCAGATATTCCCAGGATCGAACCCCGCTTGCCGAACCCAGCGGACGGCATGCGCAACGACCGGGACGGTGCCGGTATGGTCGTCGGACAGGTCCGCCGGACGCCTGAACGGCACGCAGGCACCCGCCGCTCGCGCCACGTCAGCGATTTCGTCATCTTCGGTGGAGACCACGATGCGGTCGAAACAGCCGCTTTCCCGAGCGGCCGCTATCGACCATGCGATCATCGGCCTGCCGCAGAACTCGCGCACATTCTTGCGGGGGATGCGCTTGGAGCCGCCGCGCGCCGGGATCACCGCCAGCCTCATGCGTCCAGCGCTTTTGCCAGCGCACGCACGACCGCGTCCTGCTGCGCCTCCTGCAAGGTCGCGAACATCGGCAGGCTGATCGCTTCGCGGTAATATCGCTCTGCTTCCGGAAACTGACCCTCGGCAAAGCCCATCGCCCGATACCAGGGCTGGGTGTGAACCGGAATATAGTGCACATTCACACCGATCCCGGTGGCACGCAGGGCGTTGAAAATCGCCCGGCGTCCGGCCGAACCGCTCTCGGTCAGTCGGATCACATAAAGATGCAGCGCGGAATGACCATCGGGATGCCGCCACGGCGTGATCACCGGCAGGTCGGACAGCGCCGCGTCATAGCGCGCGGCCAGGCTGTGCCGGTCGGCGACATAGCCATCGAGCCGGGCCAATTGGCTCAACCCCAGTGCGGCCTGCATATCGGTCATGCGGTAATTGAAGCCGAGCGCGATCTGCTGATAGGACCAAGGCCCGTCGGGCGCCTGCGTCATCTGGTCCGGATCGCGGGTGATACCGTGGCTGCGCAGCAGCTCCATCCGCGCCGCCAGCGCCGGGTCGTTCGTGGTGGCAAGGCCGCCCTCGCCGGTGGTGATGATCTTGACCGGGTGAAAGCTGAACACCGTGATGTCGCTGTACCGGCAGTTGCCGATCGACCCGCCGCGATAACGCCCGCCGACGGCATGGCTGGCATCCTCGATGATGCGGAAGCCATAGCGCCGCGATAGCGCATGGATCGCCCCCATGTCGCAAGGCTGGCCGCACAGATGCACGGGCACCACCACTTTGGGAAGGCGCCCTTCGGCTTCGGCCCGCGCCAGCTTCGCGGCCAGCGCATCGGAGCACATATTGTATGTGCGTGGATCTATATCGACGAAATCGACGCTCGCGCCGCAATAGAGCGCGCAATTGGCGGAGGCGACGAAGGTGATGGGGCTGGTCCAGAGCCAGTCGTCCTCTCCCAAGCCCAGCGCCAGACAGGCGATATGCAGCGCCGACGTGGCGCTGTTCACCGCCACGCCATGGGCCGCGCCGCAGTAGGCGGCCAGTGCCTGCTCGAAACGCGGCACGATAGGGCCCTGCGTCAGCCAGTCGGAGCGCAGCGCTTCGACCACGGCGTCGATATCCGCGGGGGTAATTTCCTGCCGGCCATAAGGGATCATCAGGCGACATCCTCAAGCTGGCCGACATGCGCTCCGATCAGCGCGCGCAATTGGCTCACCGACAGGAAATCCTCGTTGGTGCCGCTGTTGTAGGCAAATCCCTGCGGTACAGGCGCCCCCCCGGTTTGGGCGCAATAGCGATCGAGCGGCCAAGCCCCGGCGGAAGGGAGGATCGCGTAATAGCGCCCGAGATCGACGGTGTTGAAACTGTCGCTGGCGGTAATCATCTCCTCGTGCAGCTTTTCGCCGGGGCGGATGCCGACGATTTGCTGGCGGCATTCAGGTGCGATGGCGGTGGCGACATCGGTGATCCTGTAAGACGGAATCCGCGGCACGAAGATTTCTCCGCCGTGCATAGCGTCAAGCGCCCACAGCACCATCTCTACGCCTTCGGTCAGGCTGATGTTGAAGCGAGTCATGGCCGGATCGGTGATCGGCAGCACACCGCTCGCGCGTCGTTCCAGGAAGAAGGGGATCACCGACCCCCGGCTGCCCATGACATTGCCATAGCGCACCACGCCGATGCGCAGGTCACGATCGCCTTTGATGTTCTGGGCAGCCGTGAACAGTTTGTCGGAACACAACTTGGTGGCGCCATACAGGTTGATCGGTGCGGCAGCCTTGTCGGTGGATAACGCCACCACACGCCGCACGTCGCTGTCGAGGCAGGCTTCGATAAGATTCTGCGCGCCGATGACATTGGTCTTGATGCATTCGAAAGGATTGTATTCCGCTGCCGGCACCTGCTTGAGAGCGGCAGCGTGGATTACCGTATCAATGCCTTCCATGGCACGCCGCAACCGGTCGCGATCGCGGATGTCGCCGATGAAATAGCGCAGCATCGGATAGTCTTTTTCCGGGAAGCGCTGCGCCATCTCGAACTGCTTCAGTTCGTCGCGGCTGTAGATCACCAGGCGGCGGATATGAGGGTAGCGCGCGAGCACGGTCTTGACGAATGCATGGCCGAACGAGCCAGTGCCACCGGTCAACAGAATGGAAGTATTATCAATCATGACATGATGGTCCGGAATGGAAAGAAACAAGCAGGAATCATTCAGAGGGCAGCGAGGCTTGTGGGCGGGTCACAGCACCGCAGCGGGCGCCCCCATGGTCAGGACACGGCCTTCGGCCAGCTCGACGATGCGGTCGCAGCGACGCAGGGTGGACACGCGATGCGCGATCATCAGCAGCGTCACACCGCGGCCCAGCGCTTCGATGGCGCGGATCGCCGCGGCCTCGGTGCGATCGTCGAGCGCGCTGGTCGCCTCGTCGAGCACCAGCACATCGACGTCGCGATATAGCGCACGGGCAAGGCCGATCCGCTGGCGTTGCCCTCCCGAAAGTCGCACGCCCCGCTCGCCCACGCATGTGTCGAACCCATCGGGCAGGCTGGCTATGAACGTGTCCAGCTGCGCAATTGCCGCCGCCCGCTCGAGGCGCTGCCGATCGATCTGCGAGCGCGGCATGCCAAAGGCGATGTTTTCCGCTATCGAGGTATCGGACAGAAAGATCGTCTGGGGCACGTGGGCGATGCGACGCTGCCACAGGCGTCGGTTGGCCGCCCCGAGCGGTGCTCCGTCCACCAGTACGGTGCCGCTGCTGGCATCGAGTAATCCCATGATCAGGTCGATCAGGGTGCTCTTGCCGCAGCCGGTCTTACCGACGAAGCCGATGCGCGCACCACGCGGGATCTCCAGATCGATGCTGTCAAGCACCGGCGGTCCATCTGCGGCATAGCGGAAGCTGACCGCACGCATTTCGACGAGGGCGGAAGCCGCATCGGCAGTCAGCCGAGGGGCGGAATGCAGACTGTGCGCATTCATATCGGCGGGAATCGGCAATGTGGTCAGAGCCAGCACATCGTCGAGCTGAGCGCGTGTGCCGCTGATCTGCGACCAGGCGAAATAAATGAATTGCAATTGCGGCAGCAGGCGCTGGGCCCCCAAGGCCAGTGCGCCCAGGATCGGGATCGCCCCCAGGAGCCCGCCCTGCCGCCCGCTCAGCCAGCCGGCCATGGCGACGATACAGACCATGCCCGCTGCCTCGATGAAGTAGCGCGGGCCGTTGGCGAGCAGGCTGTTCGACGCCTGTGCCCGACGGCTGAGGCTATCCACCCGGTCGAAGGCAGCGCTGAAGAAGGTCTGTGTACCATCAAGCAACACGTCGCGAATGCCGCCCAGCCCTTCCTGCACGGCTTTTACCCGCAACCGCTCGTTACCAGCGATGATCTGGCCGTTGCGCCGTACCCGCCGTCGCACGAACAGACTGGTGGCGACATAGAGTACGCCGATGATCACTCCTGCCAGCAGGGCCGAGCGTGGGTCCACCAGCATCAACGTCGCCATGATGCCCAGCGAGATCAACAGCGCGACGATGCCCTGCATCAACGGGTTGATGATGCCGGCCACGACCGCATTCACCTTGGTCAGGCCCGCCAGCACTTCGCTGCTGCTGCGACTGACGTGCCAGGCATAGGGCTGGTAGAGCGTGCGACGGAACACCTCGCGCGCCAGATCTCCCCCCAGCCCGAATGCGAAACGGAAACCGGCCCATTGGGTGGCGATGCGCAGGATCGCCGAGAACACCACAATCACGGCGAACAACAGTGAGGCTTCGCGGATACCCAGCGGCAGATCCAGCACCGGAATGCGAAATGGCGGGGCGCCGGGCGCCGCCAGCAAGGCCAGAAACGGCACCACTGCGCCCAGCGTCGCCATCTCGGCCAACGCGCCGATCAGCATCAGCCCGGTTTGCAGGCCGAGCTGTGCCCTGCGGCGCGCGGATAGAAAATGATACAGCGCGCGAAGGCTGCGCCATAGCGATGGTTGCGGATCAGCAATCTTGAGCACGGGAGAGCAGGCCGCCGTAAAGGGGCGCAAGAGGGGCGAATGCGGGCTCATAAGCGCAGGTCGGCCTCGCCGTCGGGCAGCACGCTCTTGAGGTCGTACAGCACATGGCGCGCCTTGCCGAAACGGCGCATTGCTTCGCCGCCCAGCATGCGGAAGTTGTCGTGGGCCACCGCCAGCACGATGGCATCATAGGCGCCCGCCTCCGGCGCTGCACGGAGGTCGATGCCATATTCGTGGCGGGTTTCGTCAGGATCCGCCCAAGGGTCGTGGACGTCCGGCAGGCAGCCGAAACCGCGCAACTCCTGGATCACGTCGATCACCCGGCTGTTGCGTAGGTCAGGGCAGTTTTCCTTGAAGGTCATGCCCAGCACCAGCACCCTGGCGCCATCCACGAGAATCCGGTGCTGGATCATGGCCTTGACGAGTTGCGTGGCGACATAGGCGCCCATCCGGTCGTTGAGGCGGCGGCCGGCCAGAATGATCTCGGGATAATAGCCGATCGCTTGGGCCTTGTGCGTGAGATAATAGGGATCGACGCCAATGCAGTGGCCGCCGACCAGACCGGGGCGGAACGGCTGGAAATTCCATTTGGTGCCCGCCGCTTCCAGCACCGCCTGTGTGTCGATACCCATGCGGTTGAAGATGATCGCCAGTTCGTTCACCAGCGCGATGTTGATGTCGCGCTGGGTGTTCTCGATCACCTTGGCGGCTTCGGCCACCTTGATACTGGCGGCCTTGTGCGTGCCGGCCACGATGATTTCGCCATAGAGCGCATCGACCAGATCGGCGACGTCCGGCGTGGAGCCCGCCGTGACCTTGCGGATCGAAGGCAGGCGATGGGCCTTGTCGCCCGGATTGATACGCTCGGGCGAGTAACCGACGAAAAAGTCCTGGTTGAAGGTCAGGCCGGAATGATGCTCGATTACGGGCACGCACTCCTCCTCGGTACAACCGGGGTAGACGGTGCTTTCATAGATGACGATGCCGCCCGGCCGGATCGCCGAACCGACCGTGCGCGAGGCGGCGAGCAACGGTGTCAGGTCGGGCCGGCGATGCTCGTCGATCGGGGTGGGCACGGTGACGATAAACACGTCGCAGTCCGTCAAATCCTCGATCCTTGCGGAAAAGCGCAATTGACGGGCCTCGGCGAGTTCCTCGCCGGATACTTCGCGGGTAAAATCCTTGCCGGCGCGCAATTGGGCGATCCGGTCGCTGGCGATATCGAAGCCCACGACCGGGCGGCATTTGCCAAATTCCACGGCGAGCGGCAGGCCGACATAGCCAAGCCCGATGACGGCGATTTTGAGTTCTGAAAGCGAAGGAAGCATGTCAGCGGGTCACTTCTGGTAATAGTCGCGGAACCACGCGACGAAGCGGGAGATACCGTCGCGGAAATCGGTGCGGGGGGCGTAGCCGGTCAGGCGATAGAGCAGCGTGGCATCGGCCCAGGTGGCGGGAACATCGCCCATCTGCATCGGCAGAAGGTTGCGGATCGCCGGCTTGCCCAGCTCCCATTCGATAGCCTCGATGAAATCGAGCAAGCGGACCTTGTCGCTGTTGCCGATGTTCACCACGCGGAAGGGGGCAACAGGGCTGAGACTATCGCCTGGCGCAATGTCGGCGGTGCAGGCCGGCCGTACCGGCGGCACGTCGATCAGCAGGCGGATCGCCCGCACCAGATCCGCCACATACGTGAAGTCGCGGTACATCTCGCCGTGGTTGTAGATGTCGATCGGACGGTCATCGAGAATGGCGTCGACAAACTTGAACAGCGCGAGGTCAGGGCGGCCCCAGGGGCCATATACCGTGAAGAAGCGGAACATGGTGATCGGCAGGTTCCACAGATGGGCATAGGAGTGGCCCATGCTTTCCGTGGCCTTCTTGGTGGCGGCATAAATCGTGAGCTGGGTGTCGGCCTTTTCCGTCTCGACGAAGGGCATATCCTCGTTTGCGCCATAGACCGAGGACGTGGAGGCCATCAGCAGATGCGCCACGCCCAGACGTCGGGCTGCCTCCATCACATTGAAGGTGCCCACCACATTGCTGTCGATATAGGCGCGCGGGTTTTCCAGGCTGAAGCGCACCCCGGCCTGTGCGGCCAGATGCACGATAGCGTCGGGGGCGAAGGCATCGATCGTCCGGTCGAGCAGCGCCTGGTCTTCCAGTTGCCCTTCCACACAGGCAAAGCCGGGGTGTTGCAGCAATACCTGATGGCGGCGTTGCTTGAGGCGCACATCGTAATAATCGGTCATGCCGTCGTAACCGAACACCTCCAACCCTTCCTCCAGAAGGAGGTGGGCAAGATGAAAACCGATAAATCCTGCCGTTCCGGTCACGAATACGCGCCGGCTTGCTTTACTACCTAGCGATGTCATGGGAATAATTCTGTGATCTCAAGGATGTGCGGAAAAGATCGCTTACCAATACGACCATTGCCCAGTGGCGATGACGTGAAGCCCGAGCATGGCGTTAGTGACCCCATGGGCCGCGATCGCACCCGGGAGACCGAGCCGGCTCAGCCGCACACCTCCGTAGGCGAGTGCAGCGACAAAGGCGGCAACGGGTTGGGAATGCATTGCGGCAAAGCATCCGGAGGTGATCAGCAATACCCCTGCCGGGACAGTGCCCGTCGGGACTCGGCGCGCCAGCGTATCTTCTGCAAGTCGCCAAAGACCACGCCGGAACGCCAGTTCTTCCACTACAGGCGTCACCAGGGCCGAACCGAGAAAACGGACAGCGATCCAACCTCCCGCGAGTGCTCCGGACGCCGCCGAAAGCGCGGATTCCATCACCAGACTGCGCGCGGGATCGGGCGGAACCAGGTGGAGCCACACGCCATAGACGGCGCTTCCAGCCAGTACGGGCAGCCAAAGCCGTGAATTGCCTGCCCGCCACTCATGTCGATGGGTGTGCCACAGGACGCCGAGCGTGATTGCGACAATCAACGGGTAACCCCAGTTGATGTCCGTTCTATAAATTCCGAAAGCAAGGTTGAGGGTGACCACCGCAGCCAAAGGCAGGCAATCGCGCAAAGCCGCCCTCACCGCGTCTTCCTCGGCAGACCCCGGAGCTACCCGGCTGACCAACCGCTGTCCGCCATCTCGGGTAGCATTCGACGAGCAAGCGCGCTCCAGTACGAAGATCGCGCCACACGCCACCGCCAGGACCGATAAAATTCCGAAGCGTGAATGAAAGCCATAGATCGCGCCTTGCGGAGCGACGCGCGCACCGAGTTCGAGCAAAGCCACGATCCGGAGCGCATTGAGGCAAAACACGGCCGCCAGCCCGGCCAGCCAGATCAGCGCCATCGCCAGACCGGGGCGTTGCCGTGCGATCAGTGCATAGGACAGGTAAAGTCCCGAAAACAGGAACAAGCCTTCATATCCGGAACACACGGGCAGGATATCGACCTGGAATGCGCCTAGCCGTATCCAGGTGCCATTGGGCAGTGCCTGCATCGATACTGCTGAGACGCCTTCCAGATGCACCAGCAGCCAATGCACGAGGCCCACGGTGGCCTGATTGAGCGCTGCAATGGGAAGCGGATGAAAAA
Source organism: Sphingobium sp. B2 (assembly GCF_007693735.1). Classification (NCBI taxonomy): domain Bacteria; kingdom Pseudomonadati; phylum Pseudomonadota; class Alphaproteobacteria; order Sphingomonadales; family Sphingobiaceae; genus Sphingobium; species Sphingobium sp. B2. The sequence continues at coordinate 884,714 of NZ_VDBZ01000001.1, read as the reverse complement.
ACATCTGCAAATAGACGAACAACGTGAACGCCAGCGGCCACCAACGGCTCATCGCGCGCAGCAGTCGGCCGGGTGCGGTTTTCAAGAGACCGGCGCACAAGAGAACGGTTGCGCTCAGCTTGCCGATAGCCAAGACAATCTGGGCGAAACCGATATGGGAATAATGAGCCGAGAGCAGGCTGCGCGAAACCGACGAGAACACCAGGATTGCGATGGCCCACCAACCCGGCCCAAGTGATCTCGACCACAACCCTCCCGTTCCGCAGCATGTTTTGGTCCGATCGTCACATTGCCGGGAGAAGGTGGCGTGGCTTGCAGGGAACAGCGTGTTGAGAAGCATCGCTCCCGCCATGAACAGCACGATGTCGCCAATCACATACAAGACATCGGCGACATATAGCGCGCTTGCCTGGATGCTGCCGAATTGAACGAAGATCCCGCTTTCAAACCGCGACAGGCGCGATACCTCGAATAAGCCCGCCAGAAGGATCAGGTTGCCGACCCGCTTTGCACCGAACCCGCGCAGCGGGGCGGACGGGAAAGGATATGATTTGAAAATGGTCATGAACGACACGGAAGGAGGCAGGCGGCCTCCTGGATCAGAATACAGCCATCAACGCTACGAGGCTGGACAGTACAGCCAAGCCGGCCGACAAAGCCGGCCGCTGAAAACGCGCGCGAAGCACCGGATAGAGCCATCCACCGAATATTGCCCCACACAGCGACAGGATAATCGCGTCGCGTGACGCATCGCTGGTAATGCGCAGGCCGAGCGGCAGTGCTGCTAAGGACAATACCACGACAAGCGGCGGTGCCATCCTCAACCAGCGAGCATTTCCAAACTGGCGCGCCATGGCTTTCAGGCGCAGCGCAAGGTTGGTTTTTCGCAGGCCCAATTGCGGCCAAAGAACCATCGCGAGGGGGCCGACCGCAAGCATCCACCACAGGAATGCGCCGATACGGCGCAATACGAAATAATCCAGATTCGGCATTGTCGCCCGCAAGAGCGCTCGTGCGGCATCGTTACGATTCTCACCGACCGGTTTGGCTTCATATGGCTGACTGGCAACCGAAGGATCGATCCTTTGATACAAGGGATCGGAAATCTTACGCAGTACTGCCAGCGCCACCTTGTCCCGGTTTTGCTTCCTGAGACCCGCTGCGATCTGTTCATGCACCAGCTTGGGATCGACAGGATCCGCTTGCCGCGACTGTAGTATCAGGATCTCGATCCTGCCGGGTTTACGCTGCAGATCGATGTAGGAACCCGAAGCCGCCATGCGTTCGAGCTTCTTCAGCAACAAGGCTGGTACCTGCTCGCTGTTTTGCGTTGTATCGACAGCACCAGCCAGCAGATGCGCGGATTGCAGAGCCGATTTGATCGCATTGACTTGCGCCGGCGCAGGCATCGCGCCGACCGGCAAACGCGACAAGGCGGCCGTCACCACCTTCTCGGCGTCCCGGCCTTGAACGGCGGCGATGATCCGGGTGTAGGTGAAACGCGCGCGGTTGGCGAAGATCTGCGGATTTTCTCTGACGAAAGCCTCGATTGCATCAGGTCTGGGCGGACTGTCCGCATTCGTTTGAGCCACGCGCCTGTCGAGAACATAAGCAAGCATCAACTGACGCCGGGACAGCGCTAGCTGTGCAGCAAGTTCGGGGGGTATCTCACCTCGTTCGTCGAATTGCTGTTCGATCATATGTTCGGCGATCAACTGCCGAATGGCCAACTCGCGCCTGGCTCGGGGTTCTGTTTCCCCTTGTCGGATTAGTGCGTCTTCACGCTCGACGACATCCGCCTCGAAAATGCTGACGTTGCCCACCCGCACAATGAGAGCCGGTGCGGCTTTAGAGCCAGTCGAAGCCGCTTGAAGAGGCGCAGCATGCACAGCTGCCCCCTGCGAAGCCGTCAGGAGCATAGCGGCAACCGGCAAACAGCCGGCCCGGAGCAGGAGGCGATATACCATTGGGAACCTTGGGTGCGAGTTACGGACGGCGCAGACAGAGACGCTTGCAAGTGAGCGATTCTCAGGCTGTGAAAGCTATGAAACGCAAAAGGACTGTTCGAGTTCGAACCGCGGAAATGCTAGGGCGCTTCGGTGGTGCCAGAATGTTTACGCAAGCCCGCGGCGTAAATGGCGACTTGCGCACCGGTAGGTATGTCACCGGCGTCAACCAGCAGGTTGACCCTTAACGCCTTGCACTCTTCGGTCACCGGCACATCCATCTCCAATGTCTGTGCCTGGGTGCTTGCGGGAAACACTGCTCGGGCGATGGGTTTCTCCCGTCCGTCGTTCCGGATGCACCGCCACTCCCAGATGGCGGAAACCATCTTGTCGTCAATGGAAAAAGCCATGTTCGTCGCGAAGTCATAGCGCCCCGTCGGCAAGAACAGCACCCGGGTTAGTGCCACGGTTATCTTGTTCCTGGGTAGCTGGATCGCCGCGCCTCCACCGGACAGAAAACGGGTAGTCGTGACAGCTCGGACTGGCAGTGCCCAAGTAAACGGTCGCAGTGCTGGATTGGCCGTCTTGGCATCGACGTCCATGCCTCGGAATGGGTCTAGGTCTGGGGCAATCGATAGGGCCAGCGCAAACGCTTCGGGATAGGCATTCACCCGGACCAACCTGGCGAGAATTTTCTGCCTCAGCCTCGATAAGTCGCCTTCACCTACTGTATCGACATTGTCGTTTAGCAGCGCGAGGACGCTCTCCACCTTTGCGTTCTCAGCCGCGTAGCTCAAGAACGCACCAACCCAGTGCGAGCGGCGAGAAAGATACGCTTTTAGGGATTCTCGTACTTCGTCGTGATCCAGCGCGCGGGCAAGCAATGGGAATAACTGAAGCCACGCCTCTTCATGAGTCGAAAGAGCCGCGTCGTAATGTTCAAGCGCACGGGGCACATCGTTTTGCGATACGGATATCTCAACCAAGCCAATTTCGGTGGCCAGGTCGCGCCGCGATACTGCGTGAGCTTGCTGCAGCAAAGCTAGCGACGAAGCATGATTCGTATTGGAAGTGGCAAGCCAGCGCAACACTGACGCCTGGAGTGGGTCTTGCCGCAGCGCTGCCAACAGCGCCTTCTTGTCCGTCACGCGGCCAAGAATGTCTTGCTGCCGGCCCATCGCACGATCGAGGATTAGCGACTGGGCTACACCATCGTTGGGCGCGATGCGCATGACAAATTCCGGATAATCAGCCCGCAAGGCGATAAGCGCTGAATACCAGGCGATGGCACTTGCGAGTCCGATGACGACTAGCCCGCCCACGCAGCGACTACGCACTCTTCTATGCAGAAGAAGGACGGCATTGATGGGGCTCTCAACCGGCCTGCTCGTCATCCGCCTGCCCGTAATAGTCGAATATCCCACTATAATCGTTGTGGCTGCGCGGCACCTTGGTCAACACGGCGCCCAGAAGTTTCCCGTTGGTCATTCTCAGTCGGTTGGTTGCCGCCTTCACCGCTCGCTGTGCTGGACCACCAGCCTCCACGACCAGCAAAGATGCCTCGGCCATTCCGCTAATAAACGGTGCATCTGCCAGACCGAGAATCGGTGGCGTATCGATTACTACGTTGTCGTAAACCGTCGTCGCATATGCGAGCAATGCACCGAGACGCTGTTCTGTGAGCAACTCGGCGGCATTGGGCGGCTTCGGGCCGGAAGAAAGCAGGGAGAGGCCTGCGATGTCCGAGGCTTGGATATTCCGAGTCCAATCATCCTCACCCGACAGATAGTTCGACAATCCCTTTTCCGGTATCATCGACAGATGCTTGCTCAGAAGCTCCGCAAGCGAAGGGGCCCGCATATCCCCATCCACGAGCAGCACCTGCTTGCCCTTTCGGGCTAGAATCAATGCCAGCATCGCCGCCGTTGTGCTTTTTCCCTCGCCGCTTCGTGTGGACGTGACCATCAGGGTCTTAGGGACACCGTGCGAAGTGGCAAACGAGAGCGCCGAACTAATGCTGACATAAGCCTCGAAAAGTGGCGATGCGGAATCCTCAAGCGGAGTAAGCATTCTTGTCTTGGGAATAAGGGGAGCTTCGCCGATGATGGGGATATCCAGTGTCCTCGCGAGCATTTCGGAATCGTGGATTGACTGACCGACATGCTCGATCGCGAAGATCGCACTGCCGGACAACACTAGGCCTAACAGCAAAGCAAAGGCTAGATTCTTCAATAGGCTAGGAGAGGAAGGACCATTTGGCTGTAATGCCGCGTCAACGGTTGTCACTTGGCTGGCGCCGACGGTACCGGCAATGCCGATTTCCTTGTAGCGCTGCAACAGCGCGTCATAAAGTTGGCGGTTTGTATCTGCTTCGCGAAGCAAGATATTATATTGGATTGTCGCCTGCTGCTGCTCGTTGAGCTGGCGGCGCAGTTCGGCCACCTCACTTTCGAGCTGGGCTTCCTGTGCTTTGGCCTGCTTGAGCGCCATCTGTCGATTGTCGTGGATGCGTTTTGCCGCACTACGGATATCCGTGTCGATCTGTCGCATCTGAGCGGCCAACTCTTGTGCAGCCGGATAGGTAGGCTCATGCTGCACAAGCATCTGGGCGTATTGGGCGGCAAGTTGCGATCGCGCCTGCCGCAAGCCAATAATTGAAGAGTCGAGACTGGCATCGCCTGCGTCTGGGCTCAACTGAGTTTGCGCGGTGATGCGGCTTTGAGTAGCCTGATTTAACGCGGCCGCACGGGCAGTCAGGGCCATTTCAACCAGCGTCTGGCTCGAGACCGTGTGACCCGTCGAATCAACCGCTTGGGCCAGTTTCACAATACCGGCACCGGAGGCGAAATCACTTGCGGCTCTTTCGGAGCGTTGTAGCCGTTCGCGCATTTCGTTGAGGCGGCCCTCCAGAAAGTGCCTCGCATCGCCCGTGGACGAATATTGCTGGTCGATGCGGGTTTCGATGAACGATCGCACCCATTCGTTAGCAATTTTCGCCGAGAGCTCAGCAGATCGGCTGGTGTAGCGTATATCGACGAGTTTTGAATCTTTAACCGGGTCAATCGCAATATGAGCCAGCAATAAATTGGCGGCCTGTCGCTCGCGAACTTTCCGTTCCGCCAGCCCCACCCCCTGTTCGGTAATTGGCGCACCAACGCCGTGTGCCAGAAAAAAGGCCGAATTATTGCCAAGGTCCAACGATGAGACAACGCGATCAGCCAATGCTCTAGTGGCCAGCAAGGCATATTGCGTCTGGTAAAACTCCGTGTCCTGGTGGCTAGGGCCGCTGTCCAGATTGCTGACGTCTGCCATACTCTTTTGCTCGCGGTCGATCTCGATCCGAGCGTGAGCTGTGTATTGTGGCGGAATCAGCAAAGTGACCACCAACCCCAGAGCCAAGAGCGACAGAATTATTCCGCCAATTATCCACCAGAAACGCATTACAAGCCGCCAGTAATATAGCAGGTACGGCATTTCGGAGAGCTGGCCATTCTCTGTCCTGGAATGCCAAATGGGGGCCGCCAACGTCTGGGCAGGAACAATGTTGGCGCTATCGAGCGTCATGGGCGGATCCGGTCATAGGAATAGATTGAAAAGGATCGTGGGCGTGAATGAAGACTATCACTTCCGCCCTAAGGCTACGACCAGCGGAGTGATCCATAGCGGTGCGGACGAGATTACGTCTTTGAAAATCTGACGCGCGCGGGAATTTCCGACTATCACGAAATCCGAGGCATAGATCTCCGGGTCGGAATAACGGCCAGCCATGATTGCTCGAACATCGTACAATGCTGCGTACTTCGTATTCTGCACTGTACGAAATATGACTACTTGGCGAAGGTCGGCGATATCGGTCTGACCTTTGGCGAGCGCGATGGACTGCAAGAGGGTCATGCGACCGACAACTGGGAAAGTGCCGGGGTTTTTCACCTCGCCGGTGACAGTCACAACTTGGCTGACAGCTTCGACAAGGTTCACCGCCACTTGGGGATCGCGCAAATAGCGTCCCCGTAGCCCATCCTTTACCTGCTCTTCCATTTGCAGAGGGGTAAGCCCCGCCACATGGATGATACCCACCAGCGGTATCGAAACCCGACCACTCGAATCGACCTGGACCTCCATCGCCGCCAGCTCGGGAATGGCGAAAACGGCAAGGTGCAATTTGTCGAAAGGGCCGATCAAGTACGGGCGCTCCCCCGTCTGCCCTTCTGCGGTTTCAGGCGCGGGAAGCCCGCCGCGTTCGACAACTGTCAGGGTGTTCGGATCGGCGTGTTCCAGGCCCGGTGAGGCGCACGCGCTCAATAAGATCGTCGCCCCAAGGCCCATCATGAAGCATCTCGATTTCATTGGTTGGCTTCCCATGCGGCCGGAGCTGGAGCAAACTTGCGGACCTTCTGGCCCTGTCGGGGCAGCCATAGAAGCGCCGTGACAAAAAGGCAGGCGATTGCCGGGGTGCGCAACGGGTAATCGGTGAGGCTGGCAAGGCCGATTATTGTCACGATAGTTAGCCCGACACGATAAAGGCGCCGGTCAGGACTGGACATATCCCACTTGGTAAATCGCGTTGCCTGAGAAAATACCCGCGCATAACCGACCATTGCTATCAATAGTAAAATAGCACCTGAGACTCCCGCGGTGAGGAGAAGATCTGCAAAGTCGTTATGCGCTTGATTGAAATACTGAGGTGAAAGCAGGTTAGAAGGTTCATGCAATTGTATCACCTGTGCAAACCCACCGGTTCCTGTTCCCCAAGGGAGGTAGGTCTTTGCCGCAGTTACGGTGAGAGACAGCATCTGCCAGCGGCGTTCATCCGTGAGATTTGCATCAGTCAGACGTGTCAGCGATTCTACGCGAACCATGTTCATCGTTATGGCAGCGATGGCTAGTCCTGCGCCGATCAAGCTGATGATCCAAATTCGCCACGGCTGACTGCGCCGGAGGATACCGTTTCCATTTCGTTGGTGGCTAGGAGGACAGTAAATGAAGGGCACTGATCCCATGGCGAATATGCTCAGTAGAAATCCGCTGCGGGACCCTGTTGCAAGTAGTGTGACGAACACGAAAATAATGGCAGCAAGGCTTATATAGCGCCTCATTTTATGAATCTGAGGCGTTCCCTCGCGACGAGCTGCGTAAGCAGCCAACATCGGTATCATACAAACCAAAAACACAGCCTGATGATTGCGATTGGCGAACAACCCGACACCAGAACCGATATTGGTAACGTCGTATAGGTACAAATAAGCCTCGGCCGCGGGCGCAACGATTTGGACAATCCCCAGCAACGCGCTCAACGCTCCAAGAACCAGCCACAGTTCCAAAAGATGTTTCCGGCGGCGAAACGGTGCAATTGCACCCAACAGCAGCACCGCAGTCGGCAACGTTAGAAAGCACAGGCTATTCCATGTCGCCAGCGGCGTCATAGTGAAGGGCCGCCAGATCCGGCCTATCTCACTGGCAGCATCAATCTTCGTTATTACCTGTCGGCCTGGTAGCTGCGTCCATATGGTCGGGGGCAACGGAATGATCTGCGCTGCAACAAATGCAACGATGGTCGCGCCAAAGACAATATGGGGCCGGTAGAGGTTCCAGCGTACCAGACTGATGCGCGAGGCAGCTGCTCCGAGCAATAGCACTGCGGCAGGATGGAGTACGATGAGGCTCTCGACATCTGCACGGGCACTTCCCCCCAGCACCATGGCCAACACGACTGCCAGATAAAGCCCAAACGAGGCAAAGTTGGATTTGGACGGCACGGATGAAGGGGTTTTGCCGCAACTGGCTGAGTCACTGGGCCCAGAAAACGGATTGCGGTCCAGGGGCAACGGGTACCCAAGATTCGCGCGGGGGGGGGGTAGCACTTTCTGCGAGCAATATAAAGAGTTAGTTCAAATAAGTATGCTCGGAACGTCGGTGACACTTACGGACTAACGGAGTTGTGGCCGCCACTAGACAATACCGTACCCGCTGCCGCCGCTAGACCTGCAAAGGAATAGAGTACCGAAGACGGAACTCCCCCGGAGTTAACAATGCTTTTCTGTGCCATTTTGCGCACCGCGTTCTGAGCATTTGGGCGTGCCCACAAAAGATCATTACGTGCGGCGCAGTGCAGCACGGGCGTCGGCTCATTTTGGCGGCAGGCCAATACAGGTGATGCCTCAGGCGATAAAGCAGTGGCTGCGGGCGAAGGCGCTTCGGACGCTGCGAAAATGGGAGTAGTCGATGAGAAACCACCTGCAAGAGCAAGCGCGAGGATGGGCCACCGGTATTTCATACGTCCTCCATAGCAAGAATGGATCGAGCCCAATGGCTGGGAGCTTGTACCATCGTGAGTGTCCGCCTGCTCACTCTTGCGGCAACGGAGATGTCAGCAGCCGAGCACGATAATCCGCCGATTCCAGCTCGAATCGGGCGCAATGCGGACACGTGTAAGAGACATATTCGACCAGCTGCACGAGATGCCCATCCCGCTGCCGAACAGCTTGCATGACGAGGGGCTTGAGCGCCTTCCAGACGTAGATCCCATTCTGCAATTCACCGTTCAGGCGGAACATCGGGGTGGCCTCAACGCCTGACTTCAGAGCGGCATCTGTCATGGCGGTCAAATGCTGGATATCGGTTTCGTCTGTAAGGCACGCCGACGCTTCTGCGTGTGCTACGCCGAGTTCCGCGGCTAGTTTGAACAGACCCAGATCATCCGCGATACGTACCGTCCGTTCCGTGATTGTGCCTTTCGTCCAGGATTTCAGCCGTTCAGGCGTTACCTGGTCGAGTATGGCTTGCTGATGAGCCAGAAACTCATGGTGCCGACGCATAAGGCCCTCATGCGGGCCGCAGCGCACCAACAGTGAAATGGCAAGATCTACCGGATCGTGGATGACATTGTGCAGTTCGATCTGGAGTGCACCAGCGGGTCGACCAACAATCACGTAGGTGAATTCAGATGTCGGCCGAATCTCCATATCAGGTGACGCGGCGAAGCTTCCTGCTGGCGCCAGTGTCATGCCTAGTGCGAGAACGCGGATAAACCAGGATAAACGCATACGCTTGTCGTCCCATAGCTACCGCACTCCGAGAGAATCGCACTCGGAGCGGCTTAGTTTTTGTATTCACACTGAAGTATTATTGGTCGGGCTTGCACTATTGCCCGAAGTTCTTCGTCATATTTTCCAGCAGTTCAGGCAGCCGGAGTCGGTCAACGCGAATCAAAGCCACGCCAATGGCGCTTAGCCGCATCTGGATCAGGCGGGCATCTGCACCCTACTGCGGCGGATACGCATCAGGCTCCCGTCGCGGGGCCTCGCCGCCCACAACGCGAAGACACCGAACAGCAAGACGCCGCTCGCCGCGAGGCCGCCGTCGATTTCCGGTGCCGCCATGCCATAGTAAGACATTGTCGCAACAGATGTGCCTCCAACCTGATTGCGGCCTGGATTACTCCACGTCACTACTGTGTTGTCGGACCCTGGAAGGATATCGATCCCACTGTTGGTCATCGCATATGTCGTTCCGGCAACATTGAAGTTGATCGAGAGATTGGTGATCGTGTCGCCGACGCTCAGTCCCGAAAAGCTATTCACCGTCACGGGTGCTCCGCCATACGATAACGTGCTGCCAATGCTGAGTGTGCCGGTGTCAGGCGCGACCTCAAAGGTTGCACTGAACAGCTTGCTACCACCGATGACGGCAGGATTGGTGTATGTAGAAAAGCTGAAGTATGGGCGGGTCTCGGCCAGCGCGGGAGAGGAGAAAATTGACCCGGCTAATATGGCAATTGCGATTTTCTTTCTCATTTTTTTCATGATTAATCCTTTCTGGACAGACAGGTTCCCATCTCAATTCATCAAGTGACATTCAGACCCATGTGACTGGATGGCATTGCTACAGAGGTTTCACCGCCAAGCAACTTGAGGAGAAGTTCGACACGATCATTGGACTTCATCTCGACAAATTTTCCTGCGGAACCTGCGAATGGTCCGCTTAGGATCCTTACTTCATCGCCTCGCCGCAAATCCCCCGCGCCGATTTTCCATTCTCCGTCCGGGCATCGTCTACGCAACTCGTCCATCACATTTCGAGGAACCGGGGTGGGCCGGTTGCCTCGGACCGAAACGAGATAGCGCATTCCATACGTCGAGTTGACAGACTGCCAGCGACCGAGATCGGGGTCGAAAGACAAGAACAGGTATCCCGGGAATAGTGGAGCCATTGCACATTCGCTCCTGCCGAACCTGTTTCGCACTCTACGAAAGAAGGGATCAAATACTACGAACCCTTGGTTTTTGAGGTTCTCAATCGCGAACTTTCTCTTGTTCTCGAATACGCATCCCACAAACCACTTATCCATTTTCATTCCAGCGCCGATAGAATGTGAACTTTGTGACCAATCGACGGATTTGGTCGTTGTGCCATTGTTCGAAGCAGCGGGCTCCGTTGTTTCACCAACGGCAGATCCCCGCGGGGGGGGGGGGGGGGGGGGGG